>NZ_JAIVMC010000028.1 GCF_020177265.1 Pseudooceanicola marinus | reverse complement strand
CGGTGGCCTCGACCGCGGCGGATCCGCCGTCACCGGCGGCGTCGAAGGTCGAGGTGCGGAAGGTGATCACCTTCTTCGGATCCAGCGACTTGACCGTCTGCACGGCGTTGCCGGCGTAGATCGGACGCTCGAAGGTGTCGGCGTCGACGACGGCGGTGACATCGGTCAGGATCATCACGTCCAGCAGGGCCGCGACGCGCGGCAGGATGTTCTTGGCATCCGTCGTGGCGGGCGCGACGATATGGTCGTAGTCGGCACCCAGCTTGGCGACCAGCGCCGAGACGGGTTCCGCCAGGCGGTGGCCGTAAAGGGCATCCTCGGCGACCAGCACCTTGGCGACACCGGCGATCTTGGCGGCCTCCTCGGCGGCGCCCTGGGCGCTTTCGCCGATGCACAGCACGGTCACGTCGCCCAGTTTCGCGGCGGCCGACACGGCCTTGGCGGTGGCGTCCAGCGCCAGCGTGCCCTCGGAGATTTCAGCAAGCAGAAGAACGGCCATTACACGATCCCCTTCTCTTTGAGTTTCGCCACCAGCTCATCGAC
>NZ_JAIVMC010000027.1 GCF_020177265.1 Pseudooceanicola marinus | reverse complement strand
TTTCCGCAGGTTGGCGTGATTCACGGCTCGAAAAACGAGCGGTGACATGTCTGACCTTTTCTGGCTGACCGACGTGCAGATGGCGCGTCTTGAGCCCTACTTTCCGAAGTCCCATGGCAAGCCACGCGTTGATGATCGGCGTGTGTTGAGCGGCATTATCTTCATCAATCGCAATGGCTTGCGGTGGCGCGATGCCCCCGCTGCCTATGGGCCGCATAAGACGCTGTACAACCGTTGGAAGCGGTGGAGCGACAAGGGTATCTTCGCCCTGATGATGGCCGGTCTGGCTGCCGAGCACGGTGAAGAAAAGACTGTGATGATCGACGCCACCTACCTGAAGCCTCACCGTACCGCGACCAGTTTGGGCGTCAAAAAGGGGGGCGTGGACGCCTGATTGGCCGCACCAAGGGCGGCATGAACACCAAACTCCATGCCATCTGCGACAGCCAGGGCCGACCTATCAACCTCTTCGTCACCGCCGGTCAGGTCAGCGATTACATCGGCGCGCGGGCACTGCTCAGCAGCCTGCCGGATGTCGACTGGCTGCTCGGGGACCGCGGATATGACGCCGACTGGTTCAGGGAAGCGTTGAAAGACAAAGGGATACGCGCCTGCATCCCTGGCCGGAAACAGCGGAACAATGCGGTCAAATACGACAAGCGCCGCTACAA
>NZ_JAIVMC010000026.1 GCF_020177265.1 Pseudooceanicola marinus | reverse complement strand
TTGCGGCGTTTGTAGCGGCGCTTGTCGTATTTGACCGCATTGTTCCGCTGTTTCCGGCCAGGGATGCAGGCGCGTATCCCTTTGTCTTTCAACGCTTCCCTGAACCAGTCGGCGTCATATCCGCGGTCTCCGAGTAGCCAGTCGACATCCGGCAGACTGCTGAGCAGTGCCCGTGCGCCGATGTAATCACTGACCTGACCGGCGGTGACGAAGAGGCTGATAGGTCGGCCCTGGCTGTCGCAGATGGCGTGCAGTTTTGTGTTCATGCCGCCCTTGGTGCGACCAATCAGGCGTCCACGCCCCCCTTTTTAACGCCCAAACTGGTCGCAGTGCGGTGTGCCTTCAGGTAGGTGGCGTCGATCATCACAGTCTTTTCTTCACCGTGCTCGGCAGCCAGACCGGCCATCATCAGCGCGAAGATACCCTTGTCGCTCCACCGCTTCCAACGGTTGTACAGTGTCTTATGCGGCCCATAGGCAGCGGGGGCATCGCGCCACCGCAAGCCATTGCGATTGATGAAGATAATGCCGCTCAACACACGCCGATCATCAACGCGTGGCTTACCATGAGACTTCGGAAAGTAGGGCTCAAGACGCGCCATCTGCGCGTCGGTCAGCCAGAAAAGATCAGACATGTCACCGCTCGTTTTTCGAGCCGTGAATCACGCCAACCTGCGGAAAACAATGGGTCCTGACCCTAG
>NZ_JAIVMC010000025.1 GCF_020177265.1 Pseudooceanicola marinus | reverse complement strand
GGCGTCGAAGGCCCGCTGAAGGCCGAGGGCTTCGACATCCTGTGCATCCGCGAAAATACCGAGGGCGAATACTCCGGCGCCGGCGGCCGCGTCCACCAGGGCCAGCCCAACGAGGTCGCGACCGAGGTCGCCGTCTTCACCCGCGCGGGCGTCGAACGCATCATCCGCTTCGGCTTCGAGCAGGCGATGCAGCGGCGCAAGCACCTGACAAGCGTGACGAAATCCAACGCCCAGAAGTATTCGATGGTGTTCTGGGACGAGGTGACGCGCGAGGTGGCGAAGGAGTACCCCGAGGTCACCGTCAGCCACATGCACATCGACGCCATGTGCGCCAAGATGGTCATGGCGCCGCAGGATCTGGACGTGATCGTGGCCTCCAACCTCTTCGGCGACATCCTGACGGACCTGGGCGCCGCGATCCAGGGTGGGCTGGGCTTTGCCGCCTCCGCCAACATCTGCCCCGACCCCGCGACGCCGTCGATGTTCGAGCCGGTCCACGGCTCCGCCCCCGACATCGCGGGGCAGAACATCGCCAACCCGATCGCCGCGATCTGGTCCGGCGCCATGATGCTGGAGCATCTGGGCGAAGCGGAGGCCGCGGCCGCCGTGCTGGCCGCCATCGAGGCCGCCACCGCCAAGGGCATCGGCACCCGTCCGGGCGCCAGCTCCACCGAAGAGATCACCACGGCCGTGCTGGCCGCACTGGAGGCATGAGCATGAACCTGAAGGACAACGACCTCTTCCGTCAGGCCGCGCTGATCGGCGGCGACTGGATCGCCCGGGATGACATGGCGGTCATCAACCCCGCCACCGGCGCGGCCATGGGCCACATGCCCGACTGCACCGCCACTGAGACCACCCGCGCGATCGAGGCCGCCGAGGCCGCGATGGTCGACTGGAAGGCCCGCACGCACCTGGACCGCTGCGACCTGCTGATGGACTGGTATCACCTGATCCTGGAGCACGCCGACGACCTGGCGATGATCCTGACCACCGAACAGGGCAAGCCGCTGGCCGAGGCGAAGGGCGAGGTGATCTACGGCGCCTCCTTCCTGCGCTGGTTCGCCGAAGAGGGCCGCCGCATCAACGGCCACATCATCCCCTCGCCGGTGCCGGGCAAGAAGATCTTCGCGATGAAGGAACCGGTGGGCGTCTGCGCCATCATCACGCCGTGGAACTTCCCCATCGCGATGATCACCCGCAAGGTGGCGCCGGGCCTGGCCGCGGGCTGCACCATGGTGATCAAGCCCTCCGACTTCACCCCCTATTCCGCGCTGGCGCTCTGCGTTCTGGCCGAACGCGCCGGCATCCCGGCGGGGGTGCTGAACTGCCTGACCGGCCAGCCGGCCGAGATCGGCGCGACGCTGACCGCCTCGCCTGTCGTGCGCAAGCTCTCCTTCACCGGCTCGACCCGCGTGGGCGCCCTGCTGGCCGAACAATGCGCCCCCACGCTGAAGAAGATGAGCCTGGAGCTGGGCGGCAACGCGCCCTTCATCGTCTTCGACGACGCCGATCTGGACGCGGCGGTCGAGGGCGCCATGGCCTCGAAGTTCCGCAACGGCGGCCAGACCTGCGTCTGCGCCAACCGGATCCTGGTGCAGTCGGGCATCCACGATGCCTTCGTCGCCAAGCTGGCGGAGAAGGTCGATGCGCTGAAGGTCGCGGCTGGCACCGAAGAGGGCGCCATGATCGGCCCGATGATCAACGCCGCGGCGATCACCAAGATCAACGCCCATGTGGAGGACGCCCTGTCGAAAGGCGCCACCCGCGCCACGGCGCAGCGTGACCTGGCGCCGCAGTTCGCCGACCCGGTGGTGCTGACCGGCGCGACGACCGAGATGCAGCTGGCGGGCGAGGAGACCTTCGGCCCCGTCGCCCCGGTCTTCAGGTTCGAGACCGAGG
>NZ_JAIVMC010000024.1 GCF_020177265.1 Pseudooceanicola marinus | reverse complement strand
ATGGTGCCCGGGGGCGGAGGTCTTGCCTCGTTCTGTTCCCGCTACAGGCACCTCGGCGATGGTTCGCGTCAGCAAAACAAGGGCTATCGCGTTGGACCTCCTGCCGTCAACAGGCACCAGCTGGTCTACGGTGTGGTCTACGGCGGCAGGCGAGGTCATGAGGCCATGGCCCGGGCGGTGCGCTGTTTGGCTGAGACCTCTCCCCCCAAGAAGGCGGGCGGGGGGAAAGCGAAGCGGTCGCTATAGTGATTAGGCGCTCAGACTTGTGACCCCTAAACATCCGTTGATCACGGGGTGTAGGTGGTTGATGGATCTGCGGGGAATGTCTCATCGAGAACAATACCCTTGAGCTCTCTTCTTCCCTTGGTGCCGTCTCGGTGTAGTATTGCTTCGACATATCCACGCCGCGACACCTCTTCCCTGAAGCGATCATCCCTCGCGACCTGCTTGGTGAAGTCCTTCTTGTCTTTGCCCATGGCCTTGGCGAGTTCCTTGTAGGTGATCTCATCCCCGAAGCCCTCGTCGCTCCATTGGTCGATCATCTGCAGAGCGCTGCGGATATTACCCGACAGCTTTGTCGCCCCGCTGGGGGTCCATCGCTTCAGTTGGCAGCCAGGGAAGAGCTTGGGCAGTGCCTCGCGCAGGCCGGTTTGCTTGGCGGCGATGATGTAAGCCCGACAGGGTGGACAGGTCCCACCTTGCTGGAGCTTACGCACCTTCATGCGGCAGACGGCCTGGAGGACGTTGTGACACATCTCACCAAGGGCCATCTCCCTGCTCTGGGCCTCGCTCACCTGAGCGGTCTGGCTCATGCCTGCGCTGAGGCGAACCCGCGACGTGTGGACCTCGGGCGGTAGCTGCAAGAGGCTGGCCAAGATCACATTCGGGACATGGGCGAAGTCGTTGGTCCCGTGATGCCTGCCCCAAGTGAGAAGGTGGAGCGCCCCCGAGAGCCTGCCCCCGAGATGAGCCTCGAGGCGGTCACGGAAGCGGGGCTGCAGATCCTTGTGCAGGACAATCAGCCAATCTTCCTGCGGGCGCTGCAGGACAGCCTCTGCCACACCACGTACTAGCTTCTCCTCCTCATCCTGCAGATGAGAGGCCTTGCCGCTGCCGCTCTGCCACAGGAAGATCTTGAGGTTCTCGTAGGACTTCACGCCTGAGGGGAGGCGGTGGACGCTCTCCATGAAGTGGTAGGTTGCCCGACAGCGGCCCGAGGCATCCAGAACCAGCAGGGGAGACAGGTCCTCGGGGAGGGTCATGCGATAGCCGACAAGCTTGGCATCCCCGAAGTTGTCCCTGACGATGAGCCGCTCGCTGTCCGCCATCTCGGCGAGCAACTCCAGCCGGTCACGCTCCTTGCCGGGCTTTGAGGGGTCCCCCATGAGCCGGTAGACCTCTTGGGCCTCATCTGGCCCTGCCATTTCCTCCAGCGAGGGGACCGCGCAAACCGTGTCCGATGGGCTGTCCTCCAGGTGCTGCTGCAGGGTCTTCAGTGCGGCACACAGCCGGGGGGCCTGGCGGCGAAGAGGCTCCATGGCAAGGAGGCCGTGCAGGTCGGCTTCGGACAACGTGGTCTCTGTCCCTACCAGCAGGCTCTCATCCCATATCCGGATTGCCCGAGGCCGCCCGCAATAGTGGAAGCCACGCACCTGGTCGAAGCGGTCATGGCGCCGACACACTGCCTCCATCTTCTTCTGCGTGGTCAGCAGAATGCGGGACTGTGACGGTGCTGTCGCGGTCTGGGCGTTGGTGGCTTCATCGCCAGTCCAGATCGAGACTTCGTCACCGTGATCCTTCAGGCTGTCCTTCATCTTCAGGACCTCCTCCAGAAGGGGGAAGCACACGATGGCTGCAACCCCTTCATGCTCCGGGGCGGAGGAGGACAGCAGGGCCTTCAGGACGTGACGGATGAGCAGGGTCTTCCCGACACCGGGATCGAGGCTCGACAGGTAGACCTGAGGCTTGGCAGATCCCTCAGCCATGTCCTCGAGGATCTTCGCTGCAGCAAGAAGTCCCCTTCTCCTCGACGAGGACGGGGCCATGCCATAGCCGATCAGCTCTTGCTCAAGCGAGTGCATGGCTCGGGCAGCCAGACCTGAGGCATTCGGGGGGTGGGAATCTGATAAGGGAGTGTCTTTAGGATATTGCCCCCCGAAGGTGTGAACGGGAAAGGCAGGCTCCTCGGCAGCTGTCGCCGGAGCATGTGTCATGGAGATAGGTCCTCATTGATGGATCTTCATCGCGGAGGAGGAGGGACACCAGAGGTCCACCCCGCCATGGGCGACGCGGTCTATGCAATGGTGGCACCCAAAGGCAGGTCGCGTTAGCTGCCCTCGCGTCGCTGCCGCAGCAGCTCCCAAAGCTGACCCTCCTTCAGCAACAGACCCAGGAGGCTCGACCTAATGACATCGCTCGCGAGGAGCTGCTTGCTCATGG
>NZ_JAIVMC010000023.1:2500-5910 GCF_020177265.1 Pseudooceanicola marinus | reverse complement strand
CCGCGGGTAGCTCCCGGCGTTCTGGGGGCCGGAGGCTCGGTGCTGGCTGCGGGTCCGTGCGCGCGCCGCTGGCTTTTGCCCGATCGCGTGCGGCTCGGTCGGGGTCTGGGGTAGGCTGGGGACGCGGCGTTTATACAAGGAAAAACCCGCCGCCCATTTCTGGGTCGGCGGGTTTTTCTAAGACATCGTATTGGATTTTTGCTAGGTCTGGCGGCGACTTACTCTCCCACGACTTAAGCCGCAGTACCATCAGCGCGACGGCACTTAACTTCCGGGTTCGGAATGGGACCGGGTGTTTTGCTCGTGCTATGACCACCAGACCGAGTAAAAATCCAATTGAGAGATATCAATCAGTCCAGGTCTGTGACTTCTGATCGTTCCTGATTTCTACTGGAACGGATCAAGCCTATCGGGCCATTAGTACCGGTCAACTGAACACATTGCTGTGCTTACATCTCCGGCCTATCGACGTGGTGGTCTACCACGGCCCTCAGGGATACCTTGTTTTGAGGGGGGCTTCCCGCTTAGATGCCTTCAGCGGTTATCCTTTCCGATCATAGCTACCCAGCACTGCTATTGGCATAACAACTGGTCCACCAGTGGATCGTTCACCCCGGTCCTCTCGTACTAGGGGCAACTCCTCTCAAGTATCCTACACCCACGGCAGATAGGGACCGAACTGTCTCACGACGTTCTAAACCCAGCTCACGTACCTCTTTAAACGGCGAACAGCCGTACCCTTGGGACCTGCTCCAGCCCCAGGATGAGATGAGCCGACATCGAGGTGCCAAACACTGCCGTCGATATGGACTCTTGGGCAGTATCAGCCTGTTATCCCCGGCGTACCTTTTATCCGTTGAGCGATGGCCCTTCCACTCGGGACCACCGGATCACTATGGCCGTCTTTCGACTCTGCTCGACTTGTCAGTCTCGCAGTCAGGCTGGCTTCTGCCATTGCACTCAACGAGCGATTTCCGACCGCTCTGAGCCAACCTTCGCGCGCCTCCGTTACGCTTTAGGAGGCGACCGCCCCAGTCAAACTACCCGCCACACAGGGTCCCGGAACCCGATAAGGGATCGCGGTTAGACATCAAGCAGAACAAGGGTGGTATCTCAAGGATGACTCCACAGGAACTGGCGTCCCTGCTTCGAAGTCTACCACCTATCCTGCACATGTTGTGCCTGATGCCAGTGTGAAGCTGTAGTAAAGGTGCACGGGGTCTTTCCGTCTAACCGCGGGAAGCCTGCATCTTGACAGGCAATTCAATTTCGCTGAGTCGATGTTGGAGACAGCGGGGAAGTCGTTACGCCATTCGTGCAGGTCGGAACTTACCCGACAAGGAATTTCGCTACCTTAGGACCGTTATAGTTACGGCCGCCGTTTACCTGGGCTTCAATTCGGAGCTTGCACTCCTCCTTTTAACCTTCAGGCACCGGGCAGGCGTCAGACCCTATACGTCGTCTTGCGACTTCGCAGAGCCCTGTGTTTTTAGTAAACAGTCGCCACCCCCTGGTTTGTGCCCCCGGATCCAAGTTGCCTTGAACCCGGGCCTCCTTCTCGCGAACTTACGGAGGTATTTTGCCGAGTTCCTTCAACATCGTTCTCTCAAGCGCCTTGGTATTCTCTACCAGTCCACCTGTGTCGGTTTAGGGTACGGTCTCATGTGGGGCTATTTCCTGGGACTGATTAGCGGCCCACCCAATCCGATAAGGGTGAACAACCTTCACAATCCGTCACATCCCACTGGCCCAGGAATATTAACCTGGTTCCCATCGCCTACGCCTTTCGGCCTCGGCTTAGGGGCCGGCTTACCCTGCTCAGATTAGCTTTAAGCAGGAACCCTTGGACTTTCGGCGAGAGTGTCTCTCACACTCTTTGTCGCTACTCATGTCATCATTCTCGCTAGTGATCTCTCCACCGGTTCCCTCACAGGCCGGCTTCACAGAAAGCTCCTTGCGTCCAATACGGTCCGAAGACCGATAAGGACGCATGGAGCTATGTCACACTACGCTCCGCTACCACTGCATACGCAGTCCTCAGCTTCGGCTCATGGCTTGAGCCCCGTTACATCTTCGCCGCAGGACAACTTGATTAGACCAGTGAGCTGTTACGCTATCTTTAAAGGATGGCTGCTTCTAAGCCAACCTCCTGGTTGTTTTGGTCGTCCCACCTGCTTTCCCACTTAGCCATGAATTGGGGGCCTTAGCTGGAGGTCAGGGTTGTTTCCCTCTCCACTACGGGCGTTAGCACCCGCAGTGTGTCTGCCATCTAGTACTCCCGGGTATTCGGAGTTTGGTTAGGATCAGTAAGCCTGTGGGGCCCCATTACCCATCCAGTGCTCTACCCCCCGGGGTATTCGGATGACGCTCTACCTAAATAGATTTCGCGGAGAACCAGCTATCTCCGAGTTTGATTGGCCTTTCACCCCTAGGCACAACTCATCCCGACCTTTTTCAACAGGTGTGGGTTCGGACCTCCAGTAAGTGTTACCTTACCTTCATCCTGGTCATGCCTAGATCACTCGGTTTCGGGTCTGATCCCACGAACTCGACGCCCTATTAAGACTCGCTTTCGCTGCGCCTACACCTAACGGCTTAAGCTTGCTCGTGAGACCAAGTCGATGACCCATTATACAAAAGGTACGCCGTCAGCTCGCAAGGAGCCTCCGACTGATTGTAGGCGTTCGGTTTCAGGTACTGTTTCACTCCCCTCGTCGGGGTGCTTTTCACCTTTCCCTCACGGTACTGGTTCGCTATCGGTCAGCAAGGAGTACTTAGCCTTCGAAGGTGGTCCTCCGATCTTCAGACAGGATTTCACGTGTCCCGCCCTACTTAATACGTCCGATCATGCTTCCCATACGGGACTGTCACCCACTATGGTCTGTCTTTCCAAACAGTTCTGGTCACATTCACGGCTCGGCTGGTCCCCGTTCGCTCGCCGCTACTAGGGGAGTATCAATTGATGTCCTTTCCTCCGGGTACTTAGATGTTTCAGTTCCCCGGGTTTGCTCTTCAAACCCTATGTGTTCAGGTAAGAAGTACCTGGTTCAGCTTGATATTGATTACCTTGCGGTAACAATATCGAACTGTCAGGTGGGTTGCCCCATTCGGAGATCCAGGGATCAAAGCCTATTCTCGGCTCCCCCTAGCTTATCGCAGAGTATCACGTCCTTCATCGCCTCTTGCTGCCAAGGCATCCACCAAACGCCCTTCTCGCGCTTGATCCGATCCAGAAGAAGACAGGAAACTGTCGCGACGCATTGTATCGTGCGGGCTGGTTCGTCCGCTGCGTCTCTGTTCTGGATCAGAAGTCATACATTTTCCCGCCTGGACCTACGTCCAGACTATGAGCAACCGTAGTTGCTCGGGTTAGTGTACTTGACTTGGACAACACTCATTCTTTGCGAAGA
>NZ_JAIVMC010000022.1 GCF_020177265.1 Pseudooceanicola marinus | reverse complement strand
TGGAGTGAGCGGCGTAGCTGTCCATGATGGCATTCATCAATTCACTCCCCAGGTTGGGCGACGACGCGAACTGCTCTTCGGAATTACTTACCGCCTGAGCCTGAAGGATGTCCGACTGAAGCATCTTCTCGCGGACAGTGCCCATCACATAACCCAACTGGTCTTCGTCACTCAGGTCGCCCTCGAACAGGTCGTTCAGCTTTTCGATGATCTCCTGCAGGCGGATCTTGTCCTCATCGCGCAGCATCCCCGACCCGGGAGCGGTGACCGGAGCGAGCTTGGGTCCACCTTCAGGGGCGATCCGCCGTGTCCCCTTCGACGCCAGCTTGTGGTGCGTGAGCGTGACCTGAGACAGGTCTACGCCTTCACGTTCGCGACCGAACTTCAGCAGGGGCACCAAGCGGCGGTAGAAGATAGAGCGCTTTTCGACTGCCGTGCTCTGATAGTCGAAGATCTGGGAGAGGAACGCATACATCCTCAGGAAGGCCTGCATGTCGCCACGGAACATGTCGAGCCGAGACATCTCGTCCCCGGCGTCTTCGACCGCTCTGTCGTTCCCGTCCTCCTGGGCGAGCTTCCATCGCGCCTTGGCTGCCGCGTAACGATCCAAGAGCCGCTTTGCCACGGGTTCGATGGCCTTCGCCAGATCACCCTGCTTTGATGCTGGGTCCATCTCGACTTCGACGACCCTGTCGATCTCGTAGTCGTCGTAGTGCCCGGCCTCATCCAGTTTGGCCCTGAGGTCAAAAATCAGGTTTGGATCGGTAACGGCCTCCAGTTCGGCCTTGCCGTAGTACTGGCTGAAGGCCTTGAGAACCTCTTCGGAGCTGTCGGAGAAGTCGATGACATAGGTCGTGTCCTTCTTCGTCTTTCCGTTTGTGTAAGCCCTGTTGAGACGAGACAACGTCTGTACCGCCTGCACCCCGGCAAGCCGCCGGTCGATGTACATGGCCGAAAGCAGAGGCTGGTCAAAGCCCGTCTGGAACTTGTTGGCCACAAGGAGCACCTGAAAGCCGTCGCCTGCGAAGACCTCCTTCAACTCCTGGCCCTTCAGATCCGGGTTCACCGTGTTGTTGGTCTCACTAAACGGCCCCGGGCCACTCTCCGGATCGGTGACCTCGCCCGAAAACGCGACGAGCGTCCCCAGGTCATAGCCCTTCTCCTTGATGTACTTGTCGATGGCCAGCTTCCAGCGCACGGCCTCCTTACGGGACTGCAACACCACCATCGCCTTGGCCTTGCCGTCCAGCAGATGGGCGACGTTCTCGCGGAAATGCTCCACGACGATCCGGACCTTCTGGCTGATATTGTAAGGGTGCAGCCGGACCCACTCCATAAGGCCTCGCATCGCCATGCTGCGCTCCACCTCGTCCTCCATCATCTCCTGGCCTTCGTTGGCGAGGCGGAAGGCAAGGCTGTAGGGGGTGTAGTTCTGCAGGACGTCGAGAATGAAGCCCTCCTCAATGGCTTGCCGCATCGAGTAGAGATCGAACGGTTCCGGCATGTTTCCTTCGCCGGAGGGGGCGTCAGGATCGGGGCGGCGCCCAAACAGCTCCAGCGTCTTCGTCTTGGGCGTGGCCGTGAAGGCAACGTAGGTTACCCCGGTGTCACTGGCCCGCGCGGACATCTGTGCCGCCAGGATATCCTCGGTGCCGACCTCATCGCCCAACTCCTCGATCTCTTCCGGAGAGAGCGTCTGCTTGAGCTTCGTCGCCGCTTCGCCGGTCTGGGAACTGTGTGCCTCGTCGGCGATCACAGCAAAGGTCTTGCCCTCGGTCGCGGATAGCCTGCGCACCTCATCCAGCGCGAAGGGAAAGGTCTGGATCGTGCAAACGACAATCTTCTTGCCATCGGCCAGGGCTTGAGCCAGCTCCCCACTCTTGCTGCCACCCTTGCCCTTGATGGTCTGCACCACGCCAGTCGTCCGCTCGAAGGCGAAGATCGCGTCCTGCAACTGGCCGTCTATCACCTTGCGATCTGAGACCACGATCACCGTGTCGAAGATCTTCTTGTTGGACGCATCGTGCAGATCGGCCAGGAAATGCGCCGACCAGGCAATCGAGTTGGTCTTGCCGGACCCAGCTGAGTGCTGGATCAGGTACTTCTTGCCCGGCCCTTCCTCCAGAACCTTGGCCACCAGCCTGCGGGTCGCGTTGAGCTGGTGATAGCGGGGGAAGATCAGTTTCTTCGTGTTCCCCTTCTTGTCCTTCTCCGGGATGATGTACTTCCCGATGAGCTGCAGCCAGCTTTCGCGCTCCCAGACCTCTTCCCAGAGGTAGGCCGTCTTGTAGCCATTGGGGTTCAGGGGGTTGCCCTTACCGCCTTCGTCGCCCTTGTTGAACGGCAGGAAGAAGGTGTCCTTTCCCGCCAGCTTGGTGGTCATGAAGACCTCGCTCGAGCTGACGGCGAAATGCACGATGGCGCCACTCTCGAAGGTCAGCAGCGGTTCAGCGCCATGGCCCGGGGTCTTCGGGGGGCGGTCGAAACGGTACTGGTCGATAGCATCGCCGATGCTCTGGGTGAAGTCAGTCTTCAGTTCGACCGTGGCCACGGCAATCCCGTTCAGGAACAGCACCAGATCGATGCTGTCCTGCTTGGCGGTCGAATAGCGCACCTGCCGCACCACGCGCAGGCGGTTCGCCCGGTACCTCGCCATGATCTCCTGGTTCTCGCCGAGGGCCGGCTTGAACTCCGCCAGCTTCAGCGAGCCGCGAACGCCCAGCATCTCGACGCCATGGCGCAGGACGTCCAATGTCCCCCGGGTGGCGATCTGCTTGCGCACCCTGTCGAGGACGACATCTGTTCCCATCTTTGAGATCGCTTCCCAGGCCTTGGGCTGCGACTGCTTCAGCCACTCCAGCAGATCTGCGGGGAACATGGCGCGGGTCCGGTCGTAGTTCTTGGCGTCCGCCGGATCATGCTCCCAGCCGTGCGCTGCCAAGTGGGCGCAGATCTCGTCCTCGAACCTGATCTCCTTGTGAAGGTTCATGCGTCTTCCTCTTCATCGGCGCCAGCCAAGATCAGTTCTGCGAAGTCCACAGATTGCATGGCCCTGATGTGTGGTTCGACCGCATCGATCAGCCGGTTCATGGCATCGGTCAGCCTATCCTGGGTCTCGGGCCAGCTTTCCTCTGGGTCCCTGTAGCCTCCGGACACCTTGGCACTGATCCGGCAAGCTCGGCGACTGTCGAGGCGTTCCCACACGAGCGGACCACCGAATGCCGCTTCGATCTCTTCCTGACGCGCCTGTAGGCTGTCGAAGATATGCAGGTTCTCTGCCTGCCGGCCCTTGCCACGGTCGATGTAGACTTCGGCAGCCGCACCTGTCTTCCGGACGGAGTAATTGTAGCCGACCCCGCGAAGCCCCGAGGCAAGGCCAATCCATGTGTACTTGCCCGGAGAGATGTGCTTGTGCCGGTATGCCCCGGGGTGCTGGACAACCTGGCTCCACCACCGGTGCCGGATCTGATGCCGTTCACTCATCTCCTCCTTGCTGCGCCCGATCGACTTGCCTTCCTCCGAAGGGCCCACAATCAGCGTAAGCAGCGGCGCAGGAAGAGAGGCTCCGATCCGGATGGCCTCCAGCTTCAGCAAGTAGAAGTCCGCGCTCGTCGACTCGTTGAGCCAGGTCATGGCGGCCACATGCTCGGGTCGCGGATGCGAGACGATCCAGATCGCCGTCGTCGCCTGCATGGCGGTGAGATAGGTGATCAGCTTGCCGAGATGGTCATGATCACTCTTCTCCAGCTGGTTTTCGATAATGATCGAGTGCCCGGCTTCGTCCTCGGCGACCAGATCAACGCTGAAGGCGCTTTCGGTCTTCTTCTCGCGTTCGGCGCTGACGATGCTGATGTCGACAGCATCACTCAGGACGTCGATATTCTCTTCCAGCCACTGGGTGAAATCATAGGCCTCATGAGGCCAGACATCACGCAGGGCTACTCTTTCGATACGGGCAATCATATTGCTGGTTCCAAATTCAATCTTGCAAATTTACTTGATGCCGCAGCATGGCCCGAGCCTTTGCCGCCTGTCCAGAATTGGAAGGCACCGTTACGTCTTCCGGCTTAAGGGGTGCTGCGGCCCGGTCCCAGGTTCATCGTGGCGAAGGCGTCGGCGACCTCGGGCTTCATGGTCCATGTGGCCGTGTTTTCATCGAAATCTGCAAGGATCCCGGACCAGAGCTTTTCCTCCCGCCGGGCGGACATTTCCGCAGGCCAGAGATAGACCTCCCGTGCACCGCACATCTTGCCGAAGTGAGCGTGCCAGGTCTGGCCCCGCCACCCACAGGCCTTGGAGAGTTCCGCTGAGGTGGATCCGGGATTGTCCATCAAGGCGCGAATGACCTTGGCTTCGGTGTCCGACAGGGGAACGACCTCGAACGCCCGCAAAACGCGGTCGCCTATGGGCGTGTCCCGCACCCACTGCGCCAAAGTCTCGCGTTCTTCGGCCTCAAGCTCGTCGAGCGCATTGAGGAGCTTCCTTGCATCGGCCTGCTTTGCGGCACTGCCTTTCTCAATCAGGCGCTCAGCATTGTCTCTCATCTGTTGGCGCTCTGCCGCGATCTTCGAGGGCAGGGTGGCGATGATAAGGTCGATGCTCATGCGGCCTCCGTGGAGTCGTCGATGGTATCGCGCACGTCGATCTTGCCGGTGACGGCTGCCGAGATCAGGGCCGCGCGGCGTTCATGCAGGAGGGCGATGGCGCGGGTGGCTTCGGCGGTGAGGGCGTCGAAACGCTCTTCCAGCGCATTGATCATCGACACGATCTTTTTCTGCTCCATAAGTGGTGGTCGAGCCAGCAACAGAGCTTTTGTCTTCTCTTGGTTCATGATGCCAATCGTCGAAGCATTCGAAGAAACGCGCATTTGCTCGGTCTGAGCTCGGAGTGCGTACCCGAGCCACTCAGCACAAACATCGGTGGCAGGGATAATCGCATTGATCTGTTGGTTTGCTGAGCAAGTCACCCGAGCAATGCAGGTCTTCCCCAAGGTCGCCCCAATCCCGACAACAAGAACACTTCCCGCCGGGAACATTCGCGCTTCGCCTTCCTCGGCGCTGCACTTCGGAATGGCTTTCGATGCGGTCGCGATGGCGAGTTGCTCGGTAAAGTCTCCGGGAGTGAACCAAGGCAATTCATCGTCATTGCCCTCAGCCAGAGCAACGCTCGCTGGAGTTCCGCCGGTCTGAACTTTCACGGCGAGCCGTTTCAGAGGCCCCATCTCCCAATGCGCGGGGATGTCGCCGAGCCAGTCGATGCCGGAGGGCTTCATGGGGGCGGCGGGGTCGAGACCCTTGGTGACGGCGTGAGAGATGACGGCCTGCCGCTTCTCCTTCAACAGCGCGATCAGCCGCCGCTGCTCCTCCACCAGCGCATCGATCTTTCCCGTCTCCCGATCCAGAAACGCCGCGATGGCCTTTTGTTCGGGGAGAGGGGGACGTGGAATGGGAAAGCGCCAAAGGTCTATCATATTGAGGACACGCTGCGCGGTCCCGACACAAGTCAGGTCGGTATAATGGCGAAATTGAGTGGATGCGAAGATCCAACGCAGGAATCCTGCGTTTGTGTCGCCAGAAATTTGAAGACGGGCGATGGCACGAGATAAGTTCATACCTTCCCAATCCCTTGGCACCTCTTTGGCTTCTCCGATTGTGCCTACGACGGTCAGAACTAGATCACCCTCCGATATCAATGTGCGCGAATATTGATCTGAAAGTTCAGTTGAAATACTTGCCACATCATCACGCGAGAATGTGTCCGCAGTAAGATCCTTTATTCGGAGCATCTGAACACCGTCAGGTGCGTGGTCGGGCACAAGTACTCCGTAGCAGGGCATTTCCTGCAATGAACGCCCTAATTTCGCGAGTTCCCATTGGGATGGAAGTTCAGGCCACCAGACCTTTCCGCTTCTAAGTGGTTGCTTCGGCAAACTCATCCCGCCAACTCCACCAGCATCCGCTGAATGTTCTTCGTCACCTCCGACAGCTCCGCGTCGATCTCCTCCAGCTCGCGCGGCGGCTCGAACACATAGAAGTGCCGGTTGAAGGGGATCTCGTAGCCGGTCTTCGTCTTCTCGGGATCGATCCAGGCGTCGGGCGCATGGGGGATCACCTCGCGGGCGAAGTAGCTCTCCACCTCCTCGGTCAGCGGCACGATCTCGGTGTCGCGCAGGGCGCTGTCGGGTTGCGGCTTGCCCTTCTGCTTGCCGCGTGTGCCCAGGACGACCTCGCCCGCCTTGTCGCGCAAGGGGCGTTCCACCGTGATCTGGCGGAAGCCAAAGGCGCGGTTGGGCAGGAGCAGCGACAGGGGGCGCAGCTTGACCTTGCCGCCCTCGGGCGCCTGCGGTGCGGGCTGGCCTGCCTCGACAACCTGTTGCCCGATCTCGCGTCCCTCGGCATCGAAGAGCGTGGCCATCCGCGCCTCGGTGCAGTCGCCGAAGAGGCGGGTGACAATGTCGATCCCCTCGTCGCTGATCTCGCGACGTTTCGATCCCAGCGACTTGCGCATCTTCTGCCAGAGGCCGGAGGCGTCGATGAGCTGCACCTTGCCCTTGCGGTGCGCGGGCTTCTTGTTTGAGATGATCCAGACATAGGTGGCGATGCCGGTGTTGTAGAAGAGGTCGGTGGGCAGGCCGATGATGGCCTCGACCAGGTCGCTTTCCAGCACATGCCGCCGGATCTCGCTTTCGCCGGACCCCGCGCCGCCGGTGAAGAGGGGGGAGCCGTTCAGGACGATCCCGAAGCGCGAACCGCCGTCCTTGGCGGGACGCATCTTGGACAGCAGGTGCATGAGGAACAGCAGAGAGCCATCGGAGACGCGCGGCAGGCCGGGGCCGAAGCGCCCGTTGTAGCCCTGCAGCTTGTGTTCGTCCTGCACGGCCTTCTGGACCTTCTTCCACTCCACCCCGAAGGGTGGGTTGGAGAGCATATAGTCGAACTTCGCGTCCGGGTGACCATCCTCGGACAGCGTGTTCCCGGCGGTGATGTTGCGGACGTCCTGCCCCTTGATCAGCATGTCCGCCTTGCAGATGGCATAGGACATGTCGTTCAGCTCCTGCCCGTGCATCGTCAGGGCGGCCTTGGGGTTATGCTCCATCAGGTATTCGTCGGCGACCGACAGCATCCCGCCGGTGCCCGCAGTTGGGTCGTAGATGGTGCGGACCACGCCGGGCTTGGACAGGATGTCGTCATCCTCGACGAAGATCAGGTTGACCATCAGGCGGATGACCTCGCGCGGGGTGAAGTGTTCCCCGGCGGTGTCGTTGGACGCTTCGGCGAATTTGCGGATGAGCTCCTCGAAGACGAGGCCCATCTGGGCGTTGGTGACGCGTTCGGGGTGCAGGTCGAACCCGGCGAACTTCTCGGTCACCATGTAGAGCAGCTTGTTCTTCACCAGCCGCTCGACCAGCTCGGCGAAGTTGAAGCGCTCGAAGATGTCGCGGACCTCCGGCGAGAACGCGTCGATGTAGGATGTCAGGTTCGGGCCGACGTTGTCCTGGTCCCCGATGATCTTGCTCAAGTCCAGCGTCGAGCTGTTGTAGAAGCTGGCACCAGACGCGCGGCGCATGAAGGGCTCTGGGTTCAGGCCCATTTTGCCCTTCTCCTCCTGCTCGCGCAGCACGGCGTCTTTTGTCGGCGCCAGGACGCAATCGAGTCGGCGCAGGGCCGTGAAGGCGAGGATCACCCGACCGTACTCGGACTGCCGATAATCCCCGCGCAGGAGGTCCGCCACGGACCAGATGAGGTTGGAAAGGTCTGACTGGGACATGCTCTTATTTGTTCTTCTGCTTGTTTGGAGCGAAGGCTATGCGAGCAGTCGCCTCCCCACAAGGGCGCGT
>NZ_JAIVMC010000021.1 GCF_020177265.1 Pseudooceanicola marinus | reverse complement strand
AGCCGGATCGCCTCTTCAACGGCGATCTCGTCGAACGGGTTCATCGACATCTTCACATTCGCAAGATCGACACCCGAACCGTCCGCTTTCACGCGAACCTTCACGTTGTAGTCGATCACCCTCTTTACGGGGACGAGAATTTTCATCGCTTCGCTCCTCAGTAGATCGCGCCGCCGATTTCGACGTCGCTTTCGGGGGACAGCACGACGGTTTCACCGGCGGCATTGGCCGCACCCATGATCAGGATCTCGGACTGGAAGCCCGCGATGTTGCGCGGCGCGAAGTTGACGATGCAGACCACCGTCTTGCCCATCAGCTCTTCCTCGGAATAGCGGGTGATCTGGGCCGAGGACCATTTCACGCCAAGCTCGCCGCCGAAATCGACCGCCACCTTGTAGGAGGGGTTGCGGGCGCGGGGGAAGGGTTTCACCTCGACCACCTTGCCGACCCGCAGGTCGAGGGCTTCGAAGTTGGAATAGTCGGCCGTGGGTTTCAGGGACATGGTGTTCCTTTCTCTCGGGTGTGTGGAGCGGTGTCAGCCGCGCGGGCGGCTGGCGAGCCCGGCGGCAAGGCTGGCGGCAAGCACCACCAGCAGCAGCAGGTAATAGGCGTTGAGGTGGTCGTGTTCGACCAGGGGCGCGATCAGGGCAGGGGCGGCGAACTGGCCGACGTTAATGCCCGTCGTGACGAAGCCGTAGGTGCGGCCCTGCAGGTGCGGGGGCGTGGCGCGGGCGACCAGCAGGTCGCGGGCGGGCAGGATGAACCCCATGGCGAAGCCGATCATCAGCATGCCGGCGGCATAGCCCGCCAGGGCGCCGATGCCCGACCAGGCCAGGGCCCAGCCTGCCATGCCCAGCCCGATCCCGGCGGAAAAGGCACGCGTCTCGCTCCAGCCGCGGCTGACCAGCGCGCCCCCCGCCACGATCCCGGCGGTGCCGACCAGCAGGTAGAGCGACAGGACCGCGTTCAGCTGGGTCAGGCCATAGCCGAAATGAGCCGCGCCGGCGAGGACGGAGAAGCTTTGGACTCCGCCGGAGACCAGCGAGAACAGCGTGAAGACCAGCAGTTGCAGCAGGATGGCGGAGGTGGCGACCTCCCGCAGGCCGGCCTTGGGTTTCGCGGCGGTCTCCTCGCCTTTCGGCGCATCGCCGGGCAGCTGGAACAGGGCCAGCAGCCCTGGCAGGCCGATCAGCACCGCCACCAGCAGCGCCGCGCGCCAGCCGAAGGCGAAGCCCACCGGGGCCAGCAGGGCCGGGGCCAGGGCGAAGCCGATGTTGCCGGAGAAGCTGTGCACCGAGAAGGCGAAGGCCCTGCGGCTCTTGTCGACGCAGGAGTTCAGCAGCCGGAAATCCGCCGGGTGATAGACGGCATTGGCCAGGCCGCAGAAACAGAAGGCTGCGGCGAAGCTCCAGAACCCGGGGGCCATGGCGGCGGCCAGCAGCGAGGCCAGCGACAGGGTCAGCCCGGCGCGCAGGCAGATCATGCCGCCGAAGCGGTCGACCGCCACGCCTGCCACGTATTGGGTGGCGGCTGTGATCAGGTTGAAGGCCGCCAGGATCGCGGCGATCAGCGGCAGGGAGACGCTGAAATCCTCGCGCAACAGCGGAAAGAGCGGGGGCAGGGCAAGCATGTAGAGATGGCTCAGCCCGTGGACATAGCCCACGGACCAGACCACCCTGGCCCCGCCGCCCCGGGGGGCGGTCTCGGTCAGGCTCACCGGAAGCGCCTCCCGGCAAGGGCGGTATCGACCGTGCTCAGCAGCTCGGCCTGGGCGGAGGCGATCTTGTCGCGGAAGTCGGCGATGTCGCGGGCCTCCGTATCCATCGCGAAACGGGCACGGGCCAGGGCCTGTTCCATCGCCTCGGGGCCGGGGCCGCCGAAGGTGTCGCGGCGGCTGACGAAGGCGCGGGCATCCATGCAGCGCGACAGCGTGGCATCGTCCAACGTGACCTGCAGCGCGCCGTTGCGGCTGGCATAGGCGTTGAAGTCGTCCGAGGTCACCTCGAAGGGGGGCAGGTCGCGAGCGATGCAGTCGCGCACGAAGCCGGCCACCAGCCCGTGGGCGGTGCGCCAGTCGATGCGGTTCTTGCGCACCAGCGCGCCGGCCAGATCGGTGACGGAGGCCCAGTAGGCATTGGCATGGGCCTCGGCCCGGTCGCTTTCCACCTTCAGGTCGGCCAGCAGCTCGGGCAGGATGTCGAGGCGCTGTTGCAGCGCCGAGGCGATGCCGCGCAGCATCCGGTCGGAGTTGCGGCGTTCGATGATCGGGAAGCCGGTCGGGCCGCGTTCGGTGCCCATGACCATGGTCAGGGTGGCCTGGGCCTGGGGCGAGAGGTTGCGCAGGTCCTGCAACCCGTCGGGGTTGCGCTTCTGCGGCATCATCGACGAGGTGCCGATGAACCAGTCGGGCAGGGTGACCAGGCCATGTTCGGTGGTGTTCCACATGAACAGGTCCTCGGCCATGCGCGACAGCGAATAGCACAGCAGGTTCAGCAGCGAGGCGAACTCGATTTCCAGGTCATGCGACAGGGCGGCATCCAGGGTGTTGGGCACCACGCCGTCGAAGGCCAGCATCTCCGCCACGCGGCGGCGGTCGATCGGGAACTCGGTCCCGGCCATGATACCCGCCCCGGCGGGGGAGTGGTTGCACCGCGATATCAGCGCCGCCAGACGGGCGCCATCGCGGGCCAGGGCATCGTGGTACATCATCGCCCAGAGCGCGAAGGTGATCGGCTGGGCGTGCTGGCCATGGGTGTTGCCCGGCATCACGGCATCAACGTGACGCGCGGCGAAATCCACCAGGGCGCCGCGCAGGGTCAGCAGCTGCTCGCGCAGGTCCATCAGGGTGTGGCGCGCGTACATCCGGAACGAGATCGCCGACAGGTCGCCCGAGGACCGCGCCAGCCCGATGGCGCCACCGACGGCCGAACCGTAGTGCTGGGTCAGCCAGGCCTCGCCCGCATGGTTGCCGCCCCCGGCGGCCCGACGGCATTCCTTCATGCCCTTGGCCTGCATCTCCCGCAGGCCCGCCAGCACGTCCAGCGCGATCTCCGCCGGCAGGATGCCCCGTTCGCCCAGCATCAGAACATGGGCCAGGTCATAGGAATGGATGAACTCCGCCGTGTCCTCGACGAAGGCCTCCTTGTAGGCCTCCATGTAAGCGGGCGGGTCGGTGCGGCCGGGGGCGGCGCGCTCTTCGCTGGCGGAGATCACGCTGCTCCGCATCTGTTCATTCCGTTCCATGACCGATCAACGCGCTGTATTCCAGGAATTCTTCCAGGCCGTATTTGCCCTGTTCGCGGCCGTTCCCGGATTGCTTGAACCCGCCGAAGGGGGCGGTGCGATCCAGCACGGGGTAGTTCAACAGCACGCGGCCCGCGCGCAACTGGCGGCCCACGCGTCTGACGCGGGCAATATCACCGCCCTGCACGTAGGCTGCAAGGCCGTAGACCGTATCGTTGGCGATCCGCACCGCATCGGCCTCGTCCTCGTAGGGGATCAGCACGATAACCGGGCCAAAGATCTCTTCACGGGCGATGGTCATGTCGGGGGCGACATCGGCAAAGACGGTCGGGCGCACGTAGGCGCCGTAGTCCAGCCCCTCGGGCAGGCCCAGGCCGCCGGCGACCAGGCGAGCGCCTTCGTTGATGCCGGTGTCGATGTAGCCCTGGATCCGATCCCATTGCTGCTGGCTGGCGACAGGGCCCAGGTTGACGTCTTCGTCGCGGGGCGGGCCCACGCGCAGGCTGTTGGCCACGCCGGCGGCGATCTGGGCCGCGCGGGCCATCTGGTCCTTCTGCACCAGCATCCGGGTCGGCGCCGAACAGGCCTGGCCCGAGTTCATGAAGCAGGCGCGCACGCCCTTCTCGACGGCGGTGTCCAGGTCGGCATCGTCGAGCAGGATGTTGGCCGACTTGCCGCCCAGCTCCAGGCCCACGCGCTTCACGGTCGTGGCCGCGGTCTGGGTCACGGCGATACCGGCCCGGGTCGAGCCGGTGAAGCTGATCATGTCGATGTCGGGATGACGGGACATCGCGTCGCCCACCCCCGGCCCGTCACCATGGACGAGGTTGAACATGCCCGCGGGCACGCCGGCCTCATGCATGATCTCGGCGATGATGGTCGCGTTGCCCGGGGCGATCTCCGACGGTTTCAGGATCGTCGCGCAGCCTGCACCCAGGGCTGGGGCCACCTTGATGACGATCTGGTTGATCGGCACGTTCCACGGCGTGATCAGCCCGGCGACGCCGATCGGCACCCGCGTGACCAGCGTGTCGCCCTGCATCCATTCGAAGGGAAACTTCTCCATTTCCTCGCAGAGGATGCGGATATGGGCGGCGCCGGCGGCGGCATGGCCCTTGCGGGCATACCACAGCGGCACGCCGATCTCGTCGGTGATGACCTGCGCCAGGTCTTCCTCGCGGGTTTCCATCACGTCCGCGATCCGATGCAGCAGCGCGATCCGCTCCGACAGGGGGGCAAGACCGCGGTCGAAGGCGGCGCGGGCGGCTGCCACCGCACGATCCACGTCAGCCGCAGATCCCAGGGCGACCTGGCCGGTGACGCTGCCATCAGCCGGATTCATCACGTCGACCACCTGGGCCGAGATCGGCTCAACCCATTGGCCATCAATATAGAATCTCGTCTGATCCATGCGTCTTCCTTCCGTGTCGGGCCCGATGCGGGCATGAGGATGAGCCTATTCCTAGACCCGGATGAGCAGGCGGATTCATCGAATTCAGGGGGGAGAAAAATGGAATCCACCGTCACCCGGAGGCTTTTCGTGAATTTCTGCGGCGGGCCCAGGCCCATGCTGTCGGCATCAGTCAGGGCGCTGAAAAGAGATCAACAGACCAACCAACAAGCCCGCCAACACGGAGACCCAGAATGACCGATTTCGAGACTCCCCGCCTGTCCGCGCGTGACATGGCCCGTATGCAGCAGACCATGAAACGGGGCGCCTCGCGTCGTGATGTCATGAAGATGCTCGTCGCCTCCGGCATGACCATCGCCGCCGCGGGCTACACGGCCACCCGCGCCACCACCGCCCTGGCCTCGACCCCCGTCCGCGGTGGCGACCTGCGTGTGGCCGGCTCCTCCGCCTCGACGGCAGAGGGTCTCGACCCGTCCAAGTTCCGCAATGGCACCGACTATTCGCGCGGCTTCATGATCTACAACGGTCTGACCTTCCTCGACGGCGACCTGACGCCCCAGCCCGAGCTGGCGACTGACTGGTCTTCCTCCAACGGGACGGACTGGACGTTCAACCTGCGCTCCGGCGTCACCTTCCATGACGGCCGTCCCTTCACCTCCGAAGATGTCGTCTTCTCGATCCTGCGCCACAAGGACCCCGAAACCGCCTCGCGCGCCCGGTCCTATGTCGCGTCGATCCAGGATGTCGTGGCCGATGGCGAGCACACGGTGAAGATCACCCTGTCCGAACCGAACTACGACCTGCCCGTGATCCTGGGCACCTTCAACCTGCTGATCACCCCGGCGGGCACCACCGATTTCAACGCGGGCATCGGCACCGGCCCCTACAAGCTGGAAGCCTTCGAACCCGGCGTGCGCTCGGTCGTGGCCCGTAACGAGGAGTATTGGAAGGACGGGAAGCAGCACGTCGATACCGTCGAGTACTTCGGCCTGACCGACGAAAGCTCGCGCCTGAACGCCCTGCGCGCCGGTGAATTCCACCTGACCACCGGCATCAACCCGCGTTCCACCCCGCTGATCCAGCGTGAAGAGAACATTGAACTGTTCGTCACCCAGTCCGGCACCTTCTCGGACGTGGCGATGCAGAAGACCGACAGCACCGTCGGCTCCGATGATTTCGCCCTGGGCATCAAGCACCTGCTGCAGCGCGAGACGATCCAGGGCTCGATCTACCGCGACTTCGCCTCGATCGCGAACGACCAGCCGATCGCCCCGACGATGAAGTATCACGACCCGTCGATCGAACAGCGCGAATACGATCCCGAGAAGGCGAAGTTCCACCTGGAACGGGCCGGCGTGATGGGTCAGACCGTGCCGCTGGTCGCCTCCGCCGGGATCGCCAACACCCTGGATATCGCGCTGATCCTTCAGCAGGCGGGCCAGGAGATCGGCTTCGACATCGACGTGCAGCGCGTTCCGGTCGATGGCTACTGGTCCAACGTCTGGATGAAGGTGCCCTTCGGCTTCGGCACGATCACCCAGCGTCCGGCCGCCGACATGATCTTCTCGCTCTGCTACGCCTCCGACGGCGCCTACAACTCGTCGAAGTGGGAGAACGCCCAGTTCGACCAGATGCTGCTGCAGGCCCGCGTCGAAACCGACGAGGACAAGCGCGCGGCGCTCTACTCCGACATGCAGCAGCTGGTTCGCGATGAAGCCGGCACCGGTATCCCGGTCTTCTTCTCGAACATCGACGCCCATGCCACCTCGCTGAAGGGCCTGCAGCCCATCCCGACGGGCAACATGATGGGCTACGCCTTCGCAGAAAACGTCTGGATCGAGGAATGATCTCACTCATACTGAAACGACTTGTCCTGGGGGTCCTGACCCTCTGGCTCGTGGCGACGCTGGTCTTCTGGGTCAGCGGCGCCCTTCCCGGGGATGCGGCGCAGTCGATCCTCGGGCAGGACGCGACGCCCGAAACTCTGGCTGCCCTGCGCAGCCAGATGGGCCTCGATCAGCCGGAAATCGTCCGCTACTGGAACTGGCTGAAAGGGATCCTTCAGGGGGATTTCGGTGTCTCGCTGGCCAATGGCACGCCGGTGAACGACGTCATCGCCTCGCGCCTGCCGAACTCTCTGCTGCTGGCGGGGCTGTCGACCCTGGTCGCGATCCCCGTGTCCCTGATCCTGGGCATCGCCTCGGCGATGAAGCCGAACTCGGTCTTCGACCGGCTGACGACCTTCCTGTCGATCCTGGCCCTGTCCACGCCCAGCTTCCTGATCGCCACGATCATCGTGCTGGTCTTCTCGGTCTGGTCCGGGCTGTTCCCGGCGCTGTCCAACATCAGCCGCGTGGAGACCATCGGCGGGCTGTTCCGCGTGATGACCCTGCCGGTGCTGGCCCTGTCGCTGTCGGTGATCGGCCAGATGGCCCGGATGACCCGCGCCATCCTGATCACCCAGTTGCAGGAACCCTACGTGGAAACCGCTATGCTGAAGGGCGCGTCGCGCCTGCGGGCCACGGTGCTGCATGCCCTGCCCAACGTGGCCGGCCCCATCGTCAACGCCTCGGCCCTGTCGCTGAACGCGCTGATCTCGGGCGTGGTCTTCGTCGAGGTGATCTTCGCCTATCCGGGCCTGACCAAGCTGATGGTCGACAGCGTGTCGTCGCGTGACCTGCCGCTGATGCAGGCCTGCGCCGTGATCTTCTGCGCCGGCTTCCTGGTGCTTGTCCTGATCGCTGACCTGATCGCCATTCTCGCCAATCCGAAGCTGAGGACCGAATGACCATGGAAACCACCTCTGCCTCCGTGACCGAACGACGCCGCCTGCGCCTGCCCAACTGGCCGCTGCTGTCGATGATCGGGGCGGTGATCTTCCTCTTCTGGGTTTTCATCGCCGTCTTCGGCGATCTGCTGACCCCTTATGAGCCGGGCGAGTTCGTCGACAGCTGGAACGTGCTGGGCCCGATGACCGCCGACTACTGGCTGGGCACCGATTACTTGGGGCGCGACGTGCTGTCCCGGATCATGACCGGGGCCAAGTACACCGTGGGCCTGCCCTTCGTCACCGCCGCCCTGGCGCTGCTGTTCGGCCTGATCCTGGGTGTCATGGCCACGCTGCTGTCGAAGACGGTCGATACCGCCATGTCCTGGCTGATGGACACGGTGAACTCGCTGCCTTCCACCATCTTCGCGCTGGTGGCCGTGGCGGGCTTCGGCACCTCTATCCCAGTGCTGATCATCGTGATCACCATCCTCTACATCCCCTCGGCCTACCGCAACGTGCGCTCCGCCGCGATCAACGTCTCGAAGATGGAGTTTATCGACGCCGCCCGCGTGCGCGGCGAGGGCAACATGCACATCATCTTCCGCGAGATCCTGCCGAACATCATTCCCAACCTGCTGACGCATTTCGGGATCATGTTCATCTACATCGCGCTGCTGCTGTCGGGCCTGTCCTTCCTCGGCCTGGGCATCCAGCCCCCCGAGGCGGACTGGGGCGCGCTGGTCAGCGAGAACATGGTGGGCCTCAGCTACGGCGCCCCCGCGATCTTCGCCCCGGCGCTGTGCCTGCTGTCGCTGACCGTCTCGATGACGCTGATGGTCGATGCCGTCTCGCACCAGAAGAAGGACCGCTAAGATGACCGAAGAACACTTCATCGAGGTCGAGAACCTGGTGATCGAGGCCGGCGGCCGCAAGATCGTCAACGATGTCTCCTTCAAGGCGAAGAAGGGCGAGGTCGTCGCCCTGATCGGCGAAAGCGGCTCGGGCAAGTCGACCATCGCGCTGTCGCTGATGAACTACGCCCGCGAGGGCTGTGCCATCACCGGCGGGTCGATCAAGGTCGGCGGCCGTGACGTGCGCGGCCTGAAGGGCGCGGCGCTGAAGGATTTCCGCGGCAAGACCGTGTCCTACGTGGCGCAGTCGGCGGCGGCGGCCTTCAACCCCGTGAAGCGGATCAAGAACCAGATCGTCGAGGCCGCGACCCTGCACAAGTCGATGTCCCGCGCCGAGGCCTTCGCCCGCCAGAAGGAGCTGATGCACACCATGGCGCTGCCCGATGCGGACAACATCGGCGATCGCTACGTGCACCAGGTCTCGGGCGGACAGTTGCAGCGCATGATGGCGGCCATGGCGATGATCAACACCCCCGAGGTGATGATCTTCGACGAACCGACCACCGCGCTGGACGTGACCACCCAGGTCGAGGTGCTGAAGGGCTTCAAGGACATGATCCGCGAACGCGGCGTGACGGCAGTCTACGTCAGCCACGACCTTGGCGTTGTGGCCCAGGTGGCCGACCGCATCCTGGTGCTGCGCGACGGTGAGGTGATGGAGAACGCCCCGGCGAAAGACCTTCTGGAACGTCCGCAGTCGTCCTTCACCCAGGAGCTTCTGTCGGCCTCGGAAACCCGCCTGCTGGAGCTGCAGCCCGAACCCGAACACGACGTGGTGCTGGAAGCCTCGGGCGTGCTGGCGGGCTACGGCGCGATCCGCAACGGCATGCCGCAGTACCCGGTGCTGGAAGACATCAACTTCCGCATCAAGAAGGGCCAGACCCTGGGCCTGATCGGCGAGAGCGGTTCGGGCAAGTCGACCCTGGGCCGGGTGCTGGCCGGGCTGCTGCCTGCGGCGAAGGGTCAGGCCAAGCTGAACGGGCGGGACCTTGACCTGGCCAATGCCCAGCATCGGCGCAAGCAGGACCGCCAGGATCTGCAGATCGTCTTCCAGATGGCCGACACGGCGCTGAACCCGCGCCAGTCCAACGCGGAAATCCTCGGCCGGCCCCTGAAGTTCTACCACGGCATGACCGGCGAGGCGCGGCGCAAGCGTGTGCTGGAACTGCTGGACATGGTGCGCCTGCCGGCTTCGCTGGCCGACCGCTCCCCGCGGGAACTGTCGGGCGGGCAGAAGCAGCGGGTCAACCTGGCACGCGCCCTGGCAGCGAACCCCAGCCTGGTGATCTGTGACGAGGTGACCTCGGCGCTGGATACCGTGGTGGCGAACGCGGTCGTGGAACTGCTCGTCGAACTGCAGCGCGAGCTGGGCCT
Source organism: Pseudooceanicola marinus (assembly GCF_020177265.1). Classification (GTDB taxonomy): domain Bacteria; phylum Pseudomonadota; class Alphaproteobacteria; order Rhodobacterales; family Rhodobacteraceae; genus Pseudooceanicola; species Pseudooceanicola marinus_A. The sequence continues at coordinate 5,684 of NZ_JAIVMC010000021.1, read as the reverse complement.
GAGCTACCTCTTCATCTCGCACGATCTGGGCAAGGTCGAGGCGATGTGCAACGAGGTGATGGTTCTCTACAAGGGCCGCGAGGTCGAACGCGCTCCCCGCGATCGCCTAACCGCCGCGCCGGAACACGCCTATACCCAACAACTCGTCGCTGCCGTGCCGCAACTGCGCCAGGGCTGGCTGGAGGAGGTCACCGCCGCCTCTGCCGCCGGGCCGCAGACCTACCGCGCCGGACAGTGACGTCAGGGGCGGGCCGCCCCGGGCCCGTCCTCCCCGCATATCCTTCAGGAGAGCAAGATGAACACTCAAGTCAAACCGGCCCAGACACGTACCCGGGATCCGCTGCTGACCGAGTTCAAGCTGAAACACCTCACGATGCGCAACCGCATCATCTCGACCAGCCACGCAGCCACGGCCGGCGGGGGCGGCTACCCGCGTGAGCAGTACCAGGCCTACCATGAGGAAAAGGCCAAGGGCGGCCTGGCGATGACGATGATTGGCGGCTCGTCGCAGGTCAGCCCCGACAGCAACTGGGGCGGCAACCAGATGGACGTCAGCCACGATGATGCCATCCCCTACCTGCAACAGATGTCGGACCGCGTGCACAAGCATGGCGCCAACATCATGTGCCAGATTTCGCACCTGGGCCGCCGCGCCGATGCTACCGTCGGCCACTGGCTGCCCGCGCAAGGCCCGTCGCGGATGCGCGAAATGCGCCACCGTGCCATCGCGCACGAGATGGACGAACATGACATCCACCGCATCATCCGCGACTATACCCAGGCGGCGCGCCGCCTGAAGGAAGGTGGCTTCGACGGGCTGGAAACCCTGGCGGGCGGTCACCTGATCGGGCAGTTCTTCTCGCCGCTGACCAACCACCGCACCGACAAGTGGGGCGGATCCGTCCAGAACCGCGTGCGTTTCGCGCTGGAACTGCACGACAGCATCCGCGCCGAGGTGGGCGACGATTTTGTCGTCGGCATGCGCTACGTGGTGGACGAGGGCGACAACATCGGCCTGTCGTTTGATGAATGCGTCGAGATCGCCACGATCCTGCAGGCCGAGACCTCGATCGACTTCTTCAACTGCATCTTCGGCAAGATGGACACCGGCAAGGCGCTGGTGGAACACAACATCCCGAACATGGCGCAGCCCTCGGCGCCCTTCCTGAAGATCGTGGGCGAGTTCAAGAAGCACGTGAAGCTGCCGGTATTCCACGCCGCCCGCATCGCCGATCTGGAAACGGCGCGCTACGCGATTTCCGAAGGGCTGCTGGACCTGGTGGGCATGACCCGCGCCCATATCGCCGACCCCTACATCGTGCAGAAGCTGGAGCAGGGCGAGGCGGACCGGATCCGTCCCTGCATCGGCACCTCGCATTGCCTCTATCGTCTGGGCAACTGCATCCACAACGCGTCGTCCAACCGGGAATTCAAGCTGCCGCACATCGTGCCGCCGGCCCCGGTGAAGAAGAAGGCCGTCGTTGTCGGTGGCGGCCCGGCCGGGCTGGAATCCGCCCGCGTGCTGGCCGAGCGGGGCCACGAGGTCGTGCTGTTCGAGGCGGGCCCCAAGGTCGGCGGGCAGATCCTGCTGGCGCAGCTGGCCGGTTGGCGCCGGGACCTGATCGCCATCGTCGACTGGCGCGAGGCCGAGCTGGAGCATCTGGGCGTCACCGTACGCACCAACGTCTTCGCCGGCGACGAGGAGATCGCGGCGGAAAACCCCGACGTGGTTATCATGGCCACCGGGGGGCTGCCCGACACGACCGTGCCCGAGGGCGGCGAGGACCTGGTGAAATCCACCTGGGACGCGCTGAACGAACCGCAGACCGTGGGCAAGCGCGTGCTGGTCGTCGATGGCACCGGCCGTCACCAGGGCCCCTCCACCGCGCTGACCCTGGCCGAGCTGGGCCATGAGGTGACGCTGACCACCATGGACGAATTCATGGCGCAGGAGATGGAATACCAATCCCGCGTGACCTACCGCAAGAAACTGGCCGCCCTGCACGCCAAGGTCGAGATCGACCTGGAGATCATGAAGGTCGAACGCGAGGGCAACGGGCTGAAGGCCACCATGATGCACATGCTGACCGGCGAGCGGTTCACCTACGACGTGGACGACGTGATCGTCGATCACGGCTCGCTCCCCTTCGATGAGCTCTACCAGGACATGCGCGGCCAGTCGGTCAACAACGGCGAAACCCACCTGGATCAGCTGCTGGCGCTGGAACCCCAGCCGCAGCAGCCCGAAGAGCCGGGCAAGGGCTACGTCATGTACAACATCGGCGACGCCGTGGCCTCGCGCTCCATCCATGCCGCGATCTACGACGCCTTCCGGCTCTGTCTCGTCATCTGATCTCGTGAACTGAGGAAGAACAAATGCTCACGAATTCCCTTGGTCGCACGGACCGTCTGAACTGGGTGCATCCCGTCTCGCAATGGGCCGGGAAATCCGAAGAGGGCCCGCTGATCTTCGACCATGCCGAAGGCCTCTGGCTGACGGACAACCATGGTCAGCAGTACCTCGACGGTTTTGCCGGCCTGTGGTGCGTCAACGCGGGCTACGGCCAGAAATCCGTCGTCGCTGCCGCCATGGTGCAGATGGAAAAGCTGCCCTATGCCACCGGCTACTTCGACTTCGCCTCCGAGGCCGCGATCCGCATGGCCGAAAAGGTGGCCGAGCTGACGCCGGGCAACCTGAACCACGTCTACTTCTCTCTGGGCGGCTCGGACGCGGTCGACAGCGCGCTGCGCTTCATCGACTACTACTGGACCGCCAAGGGTCAGCCCGAGCGCAAACACATCCTGTCGCTGGAAAAGGGCTATCACGGCTCCTCCTCGACCGGGGCAGGGGTGACGGGCCTGGCGCCCTTCCACGCCGGTTTCTCGGTGCCGACGGCAACTCAGCACCACATCCCGGCGCCCGGGCCCTACCGGTCCGAAGACCCCTCCGACGCGGCCGTGATCGCGGCCTCGGTGAAGGCGCTGAAGGACCGCGTGCATGCGCTTGGCGCCGACAAGGTCGCCGCCTTCTTCGCGGAACCAGTGCAGGGCTCCGGCGGGGTCATCGTGCAGCCGCACGGCTGGCTGAAGGCCATGCGCGAGGCCTGTGACGAGCTGGGTATCCTCTTCGTCGTGGACGAGGTCATCACCGGCTTCGGCCGCACCGGCAAGATGTTCGCCCAGGAGCACGAGGACGTTCAGGCCGACATCATGACCATGGCCAAGGGTATGACCTCGGGCTATTCGCCCATGGGCGCCTGCGTCCTGTCGGACAAGGTCTTCGACGGGATCGCCGAGGGAGGCGGCTCTATCGGGCATGGCTATACCTACTCCGGCCACCCGGTCTCCGCAGCCGTCGGCCTGGAGGTGATCCGCCTCTACCAGGAGGGCGGGATCCTCGCCAACGCCGAGAAACAGTCGCCCTATTTCATGCAGGCGCTGAAGCGGTTGGAAGACCACCCGCTGGTCGGCGACGTGCGCGGCCTGGGCCTGCTGGCCGCGGTGGAGATCGTCGCGGACAAGGAGGCCAAGACCCCCTTTGCCGCCGACAGCGGCATTTCTCCGAAACTCTTCAAGGAGATGCTCGGAAACGGCCTGATCGCCCGCTGCTTCAACGATGGGACCATCGGCCTTGCACCCGCCCTGACGATCAATAGCAATGAGATCGACATGATCGTCGACCGTATCGAAACCAGCCTGAACGCCCTGACTTTCTGAAGGACAATTCCATGAACCTCTCCGATTACAAGATCCTCACCTTCGACGTCTACGGAACGCTGATCGACTGGGAAAGCGGCATGGTCGAGGGGCTGAAGCCCCTGACCGCGCAGCTCAAGGAACCGAAGTCGCGCGACCAGATCCTGGAGGCCCACGCCTACCACGAGAGCACCCAGCAACGCTGGACCCCGGCGATGCCCTACCGCCGCCTGCTGGCCACCGTCTACCGCCGCCTGGCGGAAGAATGGAACATTCCCGTCACCTGGGAAGAATGCCAGGTCTACGGCGACAGCGTGAAGAACTGGCCCGCCTTCGAGGATTCCGCCGGCGCCCTGCAGTACCTGCAGAAGTACTACAAACTGTGCGTGCTCTCGAATGTTGATGCCCAGTCGTTCAAATATTCGAACGACAAGCTGGGAGTCACTTTCGACCACGTGTATACCGCCGAAGATGTGGGCTCGTACAAGCCGTCGGATCGCAACTTCGAGTACATGATCGAACACCTGGCGCGTTGCGGTATCGAGAAGAAGGACATCCTGCACACCGCCGAGTCGATGTTCCACGATCACAAGCCCGGCAACCGCCACGGCCTGACCTCGGCCTGGATCTACCGCCGGCACGACAAGGAAGGCTTCGGCGCGACCATGAACCCGGGCGAGATGCCCTCCTACGATTTCCGCTTCAACTCCATGGCGGACCTGGTCACCGCGCACCAGAAAGCCCTGCGTCAGGCCTCCTGACATCTGTAAAGACCTAGTACCGAGTAGCCCCACGTGACACTGAAACTGGACAGGATAGACATCAACATCCTCGGGGAGTTGATGAAGAATGGTCGGATTTCGAACGTTCGCCTATCTGAGCACGTGGGGCTCTCCGCCTCGCCCTGCCTGCAGCGCATCAAGCGGATGGAGGCGGCGGGCATCATCACCGGCTACGGCGCCTTCCTGGACCTCAGCAAGGTCTCGCAGACGGTGACGGTCTTCACCGAGTTCACCCTGAGCGATCACCGCCGGGAGCTGTTCTCGCGCTTCGAGCAGGAGATGGGCCGGATCCCCCAGGTGACCGAATGTCACGTCGTTTCAGGGGGCTACGACTACCTGGTGCGGTTCACCGCCCGCGGCGTGGCGGAGTATCAGGAGATCGTCGAGACGCTTCTGGAACGCAACTTGGGCATTTCGCAGTATTTCAGTTACATCGTCATCAAGTCCCCGATCCAAAGGCATGCCCTGCCGCTGGATGACCTGGTGTGATGGCCCGGGCTGACCCTGGGGTCGGCCCGTTGCACGCGCGGGGCATGGGCGCAGCCCGCTCCGCCCCCCTTTTCAGCGTCTCAAGGCATGCTATCTTCAGGGTCTCACCCGAAGGAGATCCGTCATGGCTGGTGGCTGGGCGCGGGATGGCGCCGTCAGTGAACAGATCGAAGCGTCGATCAGCGACGAGTTGAAACGCATGCAGGCCCGGAAGGGCCCGCAGGGCGAAAGCCGAACCCATTGCGCCGAATGCGAAGAGCCGATCCCTGAGGCGCGCCGTCAGGCTCTGCCGGGGGTGAAGCTGTGCATCGACTGTCAGGTCGAACGCGACGGGCAGCCGGCGCAGCGGGCTGGCATCAACCGGCGCGGATCCAAGGACAGTCAGCTGAAATAGGGCGCAAGCGTATCTCGGACCCCTGGCTCATAATCCGGTCCGCCCCGCGCGGTCGGCGGGCCTCCTCCCACGCGCCCACGCGCCCGCCATGCCTTCCGCGACATCGAGATCATCCGACAGACAAGAAAAGGCCCGCACCGAAGTGCGGGCCAGTTTTCGGTCGGGCGGGCGCCCGGACCGGGGAGATGTCATGGAACTCGGGCGCCTTACAGTCCGCCGAAGTGGAAGGCTTTGGTTTCGAGGTATTCCTCGATGCCTTCCTGTGCGCCTTCGCGGCCGAGGCCGGAGGCCTTGACGCCGCCGAAGGGGGCCTCGGCGTGGGA
>NZ_JAIVMC010000020.1 GCF_020177265.1 Pseudooceanicola marinus | reverse complement strand
TAGGGCTCAAGACGCGCCATCTGCACGTCGGTCAGCCAGAAAAGGTCAGACATGTCACCGCTCGTTTTTCGAGCCGTGAATCACGCCAACCTGCGGAAAACAATGGGTCCTGACCCTAGTCAGGGGATCAAGCTCTGCAGGCATCGCCAAGAGAAAGAGCAATTTAATTTCAGCTAAAGACGTCTAGATGCTAAGAAGGACGCATAATATGGAAACCCAGGAGATCTCGAGCGAGGCGCACATCTCATAAAAGGGAAGAATTTTGAGAATCATTTCAGAAACTCTATTCGACGCAGCTTCAAATTACCTGGATTACAAGAAGGAGAAAATTGCCGGACACTCTCTACACAAGCGCCTCGTCATCGACTTGCCAGAAGCTCTGAAGCTTGAGTTTCCAGACTTAATGATCACAGGAAGCATAGGGAAGGGAAATTGGGCAGACATTCCTTGGCTTGCTCTACTCCACCCGCTCGTCACAAGCACTCCTCAAGAAGGATTCTACCCGGTCTACCTGATCGACCCAGAGGCGCGATCGGTCGTTCTTTCTCTGAACCAGGGCGTCACAGAGGTCGAGCGGGGTTTCAGTTCTGGAAAGGCAGTTTTCTCTGAGCTCTCCACACGTGCGCAAGTCATGCGTGACAGATGCGGGAAGCTACCACATAGGCTCTCTCAAGCTAAGATCGATCTTCACAACAAGAGATCAAAGAAAGCTCGTCAGTACACTGCTGCCCACGCCTACGGTAGAACCTATGATACAGCCCGCCCTCTAGACGGAGAACAGATGCTCGCCGATCTGAGTATAATGATCCAAGCCTACAACGAAATAATAAGGAATGGAGGACAAGCTGCCCTTGTCGAATTTGAAGGCCGTGACGAGGGCAGCATCGTGGAACGTAAGAAGATGTCTTTACACCAAAGATATGACCGGATGGGGAATGTTCCGGAAATTGTCAAAGACCGAAAAGGATACATCTGCGAAGCTTGCAGCTTTGACTTCGAGCAAACATACGGCGAGCTTGGAAGCCATTACATCGAGGCACATCACCTGAAACCCTTCAAGGACCTTGTCCCTGAAGACGTACGGTACCTAGACCCGATTGAAGACTTTGCAGTGCTATGTGCAAACTGCCACCGTATGATCCACCGCCAAGAAGACCCCTCCGACCTTCAGGCACTTATTGCCGCGATTAAAAAGGGTCGGAAATGACATTCCCGACCCTCTAACGGCGCCCCACTTACCGCGAGAACTTCTTGTACTTCAGCCGCTTCGGCTCCAGCGCATCGGGACCCAGGCGACGTTTCTTGTCTTCCTCGTAGTCCTCGAAGTTGCCCTCGAACCATTCCACGTGGCCCTCACCTTCAAACGCCAGGATGTGGGTACAGATCCGGTCGAGGAAGAAACGGTCGTGCGAGATGACCACGGCGCAGCCGGCGAAATCGGTCAGGGCGTCTTCCAGCGCGCGCAGGGTTTCCACGTCCAGGTCGTTGGTCGGTTCGTCGAGCAGCAGGACGTTGCCACCCGAGCGCAGCAGGCGCGCCATGTGCACCCGGTTGCGTTCCCCGCCCGACAGCAGCGAGACCTTCTTCTGCTGGTCGCCGCCCTTGAAGTTGAAGGCCGAGCAATAGGCCCGTGCGTTCACCTCGGCATCGCCCAGCTTGATGATGTCCTGGCCGTCGGCGATGGCTTCCCAGACGTTCTCGTTCGGGTCCAGATCGTCGCGGGACTGGTCCACGTAGCTGAGCTTCACCGTGTCGCCGTATTCGACCGAGCCCTCGTCGGGCTGTTCCTGGCCGGTCAGCATCTTGAACAGCGTCGTCTTGCCGGCGCCGTTCGGGCCGATGACGCCGACGATGCCACCGGGCGGCAGGGAGAAGTCGAGGCCGTCGATCAGGAGCTTGTCGCCCATGGCCTTCTTCAGCCCCTCGACCTCGATCACCTTGGACCCCAGGCGCGGCCCGTTCGGGATGACGATCTGAGCATTGGCCAGCTTCTCGCGTTCGGACTGGTTGGCCATCTCGTTGTAGGACTTGATCCGCGCCTTGGACTTCGCCTGACGGGCCTTCTGGCCCTGGCGCATCCATTCCAGTTCGCGGGCCAGGGTCTTCTGCTTCGACTTGTCCTCGCGCGCTTCCTGCTCCAGCCGCTTGGCCTTCTGTTCCAGCCAGGAGGAGTAGTTGCCTTCGTAGGGGATGCCCTGGCCGCGGTCGAGTTCGAGGATCCAGCCGGTGATGTCATCCAGGAAGTAACGGTCGTGGGTGACGATCAGGATGGTGCCCTTGTACTCGATCAGGTGGTTCTGCAGCCAGGCGATGGTTTCCGCGTCCAGGTGGTTGGTCGGTTCGTCCAGCAGCAGCATGTCGGGCGCTTCGAGCAGCAGCTTGCACAGCGCGACGCGGCGCTTCTCGCCGCCCGACAGGGTGGTGACGTCGGCATCGTCGGGGGGGCAGCGCAGCGCCTCCATCGAGATGTCGATCTGGCTGTCGAGGTCCCACAGGTTCTGGGCGTCGATCTCATCCTGGAGCTTGGCCATCTCTTCGGCCGTCTCGTCGGAATAGTTCATCGCCAGGTCGTTGTAGCGGGTCAGGATGTCCTGCTTTTCCTTCACGCCCAGCATGACGTTTTCACGCACGGTCAGGTTCGGGTCCAGCTCGGGCTCCTGTGGCAGGTAGCCGACCTTGGCGCCCTCGGCGTGCCAGGCCTCACCCTGGAAGTCCTTGTCCCAGCCGGCCATGATCTTCAGCAGGGTGGATTTACCGGCGCCGTTGACGCCGACCACGCCGATCTTCACGCCGGGGAGGAAGTTCAGGTGGATGTTCTCGAAGCATTTCTTGCCACCCGGGTAGGTCTTGGAGACGCCGGACATGTGGTAGACGTATTGGTAGGCGGCCATGGGGGAACTCCGTGACTCTGGGAAAAAGGGTTTGGCGCTGGATACAGAAAGCGGAGGCAAGGAGCAATCGCCCAGACGTGCCGTGATGCAGGACGGAAACCCCGCGGTCGCTCGGACGAGGTTCGGGGTTTGGGATCGTGGGCATGAGAGGACAGGTGTGCCGGACGATGCGGGCACGGCACCGTCCGGCGGAGGGGGACCGCGAGGCGAGAGCAGCGGTCCTGGGGTTCCGGCTCCGGGACGGGAGGCGGATGGGGTGACTTGACGGTACTCCAGGTTGACGCAGGGTCAAAACACTTTCGGGTCGGGGGCCCCCGTCACGGGCAAAGGCCGCGCGAATTGCGGAAAATTCGAGGAAACGCGCGCCCTAAGGGCACCTAGGCGGCGAAAATCGCCCAATCCGCGGGCAGGGGCCGCCCCGCAGTGTGCGGGCGTTTACCTCATCCTCAGACACTTCGGGTGAGTCTCCCCCCGTCGTCTCGACGCGGGTCGCCCTCGATGTGCCCGGGACGGCAGGTCAGGTCAGCGGGCAGCGCCCGGAAAGGAGTGTCGGTTGGATATCGCACAGGAAACCCGCCCGTGGAGCGCGGAGGAAAAGCGCCTGGGCCAGGAATTGAACGCCATGCTCACGGCGCAGCTGCGCGACGTTCTGCTGAAGGCCTACTCTGTGGTCGATCCGACCATGCGCGCGGTGCCGCCCGATCTATATGAAAAGGAGCTGCGCAAGTTCAACCGCATCTCCACCGGCGACTTCAGCCCCGCCTATTTCGCCGAACAGTCGGAACTGGCCGAGAATATCGCCCGCGACATCTCCTTTCCGAAGTACCTTCAGGGCTATGCGACCTATGCCGGAGAGCTGCTGGTCGCCCTGCAGGAGGCGGCTGAGAGCAAGGGCGCGGGCAAGCGCGCGGCCCTGACGAAACAGCTGATGGTGGCGATCTTCGCCGATGTGGCCGTGGCCATGCATCACTTCTTCGACGTCGAGGCCGAGAATGACCGCAAGGGGATGGAGGCGTTGACCCAGGCACTGACCAGCCTGGCGCGCGGCGACCTGACCTATCGCATCGGCGAGGACGCACCCGCCAAGATCGCCCGCGCCCGGCAGGATTTCAACGAGGCGACCGAGACCCTGCACGCGGCCCTGCAAGAGATCCGCGGCGCCTCCGGCGACGTGCGCGGCGGCAGCGAACATATCGCCTCGGCCATCGAGGCCCTGTCGCGGCGCACCGAAGAGCAGGCTGCGGCGCTGGACCGTTCCACCGGCGCCCTGCGCGGAATCAGCGAGACGGTTCAGGCGACCAATACCGGTGCGGGACAGGCGGCAGGCGCGGCCTCCGAGGCCCGTGGCATGGTCACCCGATCGACCGAGGTCATGCAGCAGACCCAGGCCGCGATGCAGGAAATCTCGGGGTCGTCGCGCGAGATCAGCCAGATCGTCTCGGTCATCGACACGATCGCCATGCAGACCAACCTGCTGGCGTTGAATGCGGGTGTCGAGGCTGCCCGCGCCGGCGAGGCCGGGCGTGGCTTTGCCGTGGTGGCGACCGAAGTGCGTAGCCTGGCGCAGCGCTCTGCCGAAGCGGCGAAGACCATCCGTGACCTGATCGACCAGTCGGTGACCCAGGTGCAGCGGGGCGAGAAGCTGGTGGATGAAACCAGCACGGCGCTGGCCACGGCCCGGCAGAAGGTGACGGAGATCGACACCCTTCTGGCCGAAATCACCAAGTCGGCAGAGGCTCAGGCCAAGAGCATCGGGTCAGTCAGCCAGGAGGTGTCGCACAGCAGCGACCTGACCCAGCAGAATGCCTCGATGGCGGAGGAGACCAACGCGGAGGCGATGCGCCTGCGCGACCAGTCCCAGGCGCTGAACGGGCTGGTGGACCAGTTCCAACTGTCGCCCGCGGAGCACGCAGCGCCGCCTCTGGCCCGTCGGCACGGGTAGGGTTTGCGCGTCACACTCCGTACGGCCCTGCGGAGGAGACTTGACCAGTTGCCCGTGCCGGCGGGCAGCCCTTTCATCCTCATGGCACAGCAGAAGGCCAGGATCCACGCCCGCCCGACCTCTCCGACCTGCCACTCCGGTAACTCGCGCAGAACGGGAACCGCAGGGCGCGGCGCCGCGTTGACCCACCGGACAAGTCGGGCGGGAGCGGCATGACATCAGAGCGGCGGCAGGGCGGATCGAAAGATCGCTCGCAGAACGAACAGCCCGACAAGACTTCCGGCACGCCGCCCGCAGAGGCGGCGCAAGGTGCCGATGGAGATGATCACAGCGCGGCCCCGGTCAGGCGCCAGTCAACAGGGCCTTCCGATCCTTCGGCAGACCGGACGGGCGTAGCCGAGGGGGCGGCGCCGGCCTCCCCAATGCCCCAGGACCCCGATACCCCCGCGCCCCCCCTGCGCCGGGCAGACCAGATGCGGGGCATCCGCAAGCACTTGAGCCACATCCAGTATCTGCTCACCGGCCTTTTCATCCTGTTCCTGCTGTGGTCGGTCTATGTCGCCAAGACGGTCGCCCTGCCCGTGGTGCTGGGCTTTCTCATCGCCCTGACCCTGTCGCCTCTGGTGCGCTGGCTGGCGCGCAAGGGCGTCGCCGAGGGGCTGTCGGCTGTGACGATCATCCTGACCATCGGGCTGACCTCGACCGCCGGCCTCTACATGCTGCGACTGCCGGCCCAGAGCCTGATCGCCGAGGCCCCGCAGATCCAGCAGGAACTGCGCCTCAAGCTCTGGGACGTCATGCAGAACGTGGAGCGACTTCAAGACGCCTCCGAGCAGATGCAGCAGATGGCCGCCGGCGGCGAGGCCGGCGACGACGAGGAGGACCGCGTGGTGGTCACCCCGGCCACCGGGTTCCTGCAGGCCGCGCTCGGCTCCCTTGTCACGTCGGGCACGGTGCTGGTGGTGTCCTTGCTCTTCGCGATGTTCCTGCTCTCCATGGGGGATGCCTTCCGGGCCCGGCTGGTGGATGCCTTCCCGGATTTCCGACGCAAACGACGGGCCGCCCGGATCAGCCGCGACGTGGAACAGCAGATTTCCCGCTACCTGGGGGCGATCACGGTCATCAATGCGGGGCTGGGGCTGTGCATTGGCGTGGCCTTGCACCTGATGGGCATGCCCTATGCCCTGCTCTGGGGCGTGGCGGCCTTCCTGCTGAACTACCTGCCCTACCTGGGCGCCATGGTGGGTGTCGTGGTGTCGGGTGCGGTGGCCGTGGTCACCTACGACAGCCTTGGCGCCGCGTTTCTGGTTCCGCTGGTCTACCTCGGCCTGACCTCGATCGAGGGACAGATGGTGACGCCCTGGCTGGTCGGCCGCCACCTGCGCCTGAACGCGGCGGCGGTCTTCATCGCGGTGGTCTTCTGGGCCTGGCTGTGGGGGGCAGCGGGGGCCCTGCTGGCGGTGCCGATCTTGGTGGTGATCAAGGTGCTGGCCGACCACCTGCCCGGGCTCTCCCTGCTGGGCGCCTTCCTGGAGGGACGGCCTCAGCGCAAACGCGGGCGCCGCCGCCGCGCGCGCGAGGCAAAGGCACGCCATGCAGAGGAAGGCGCGGCGGCGGTCTAGCCGCGCACCTGACCACAGGCCGCGCCACCTTGCCGCCATTTGACTTTACCCCCGCTTCCGGCGCAAATCGCGCAACCGCCCGCGGGCGCCCCGGCTCCGCCGGCCCGGCGCCGCATCGACACGAAGGACGACGAAGCGCCGATGCCCAGCTCCCGACGCCCCCTTGCGCGCCCCGGCCAGCGGATTGGCCTGCTGGGCGGATCCTTCGACCCGCCGCACGAGGGCCATGCGCATATCACGCGCGAGGCGCTGAAACGGTTCGATCTGGATCGGGTGTGGTGGTTGGTCAGCCCCGGCAACCCGCTGAAATCCGACGGCCCCGCGCCGATGGCGCAGCGCCTGGCCGCAACCCGTAGCGTGATGGATCATCCCCGGGTCGAGGTGACGGACATCGAGGCACAAATGGGCACGCGGTATACCGCGCGGACCCTGCGCGGGTTGCAGGCCCGCTATCCCGGCGTCGCCTTCACCTGGTTGATGGGCGCCGACAACCTGGCACAGTTCGACCGCTGGCAGGAATGGCGCTGGATCCTGGACAACGTGACCATCGGCGTGCTGTCGCGCCCCGGCGAGCGGATGGCGGCGCGCAATTCCCGCGCCGCGCGGATCGCCCGCACGGCGCGCCTGCGCGACGCGGAGAGCCACCGCCTGGCAGGTTCCCCCCCGCCAGCCTGGTGTTTCATCGACATGCCGATGGTCGATATCTCCTCGACAGAGATCCGTGCGCGAGGCGGCTGGACGCCCCGGAGCAGTTGACGCCGGACGGGCTGTCTGACGACAAACCCACGCCCCTGTGACGCCCTTTCCCTTGCCCCGCGCGCCGGGCCGCGGCTAGACAGGAGCCATGGATTTGACAACACAGCCCGATTTGCAATGACGTCCTTGTCCCGCCGCGCCTTGCTGGGCGCGATGCTGTCCAGTTTCGCGCTGCCGCTGCAGGCCTCGGCCCCTGCCACATCGCTGCGCCCGCGCCTGCGCCCTGACGGCGTGGACGAGCCGCCGACCGTTCAGGACCTGGTCGATGCGGCCGGGGTCAGCGGCGTCTCCAGCCTGGCCGTTGCGCGCCTGGGATCGAGCGAGCCGCTGGAAAGCGCCGCCGCCGATGCCCCGCTGCCGCCTGCAAGCGTGGGCAAGACCCTGACCGCGCTCTACGCGCTGGCTGTCCTCGGGCCGCAACATCGCTTCGCGACCCGCGTCCTGGGCACCGGCACCCTGGCCAACGGCCGGCTGGACGGGGATCTGATCCTGGTCGGCGGTGGCGATCCCGGCCTCGACACGACCAACCTGGCCGACCTTGCGGGCGAGCTGAAGGCCGCTGGGCTGCGTGAAGTGCGCGGGCGCTTTCTCTACTACGGGGGCGCCCTGCCCGAGGCGCGCCTGATTGACGCCGATCAGCCCGACCACGTGGGGTACAACCCCGGCGTCTCGGCCCTGAGCCTGAACTACAACCGGGTGCATTTCGAGTGGAAACGGCAGGCCGGCAAATGGGCCGTCACCATGGATGCCCGCACCCGCGACTACAGGCCCGACGTGACGATCGCGCGCATGCAGGTCGTCGACCGCAGTGCGCCGGTCTACACCTACGCCGACCGCCAGGGGCGCGACGACTGGACCGTGGCCCAGGGCGCGCTTGGCAACGGCGGCGCGCGCTGGCTGCCCGTGCGGCGGCCCGCGGCCTACGCGGCCGAGGTCTTCGCCACCATGGCCCGGGCCAACGGCATCGTCCTGGACACGCCGGAGGAGACGCGCAGCCTGCCCGCCGCCTCGGAACTGGCGCGCCACGAAAGCCGGCCGCTGGTCGAGATCGCCAAGCTGATGCTCTATTATTCCAACAACCTGACGGCGGAACTGCTGGGCCTGTCGGCCAGTGCCGCGCGCGGCGGCAAACCGGCCTCGATCCGCGCCTCGGCCCAGGCCATGAGCGACTGGGCCCGCGCCACCCATGGCCTGCGCGACGTGGCGATGGTGGATCATTCCGGGCTGGGCGATGCCTCGCGCTTTCCCGCCGCCGACTTGGTGCGCATGCTGGCAGACCGCCAGGTGCATGCCACGTTGAAGCCCTTGCTGAAGGACATCGACGTGAGGGATGACCAGGGGCGCCCCATGTCCGCGCCCGGCTTCGAGGTGGCGGCCAAGACAGGCACCCTGAATTTCGTCAGCGGGCTGGCGGGCTATGTCGTGCGCCCAGATGGCGACGACTTGGCGTTTGCGGTGGTGTCGGGCGACCTGCCCAGACGCGCCTCGCTCAGCCGTGCCGAACGGGAACGTCCCCGGGGTGGCCGGGCCTGGACCGCACGGGCGCGGGGGCTTCAGCAGGACTGCCTGAAACGGTGGGGGGCGCTCAAGGCGCAGGGCTGAGTCGCATTGGACGGCCCCGGCCCTGTCGAAGCGACGCCTTAGCGGCTCTCGCTCGGACCCGGCAGACGGGTGGTTGTCTCTGCAGAGGCCGGCAGGGTGTGGGCCGAAAGGCCCGAGGGCTGCAGCGCGGCGCCCAGAACGGGCACGAGGCAGAGAAGGGCAAGGCCCAGGATGAGAACGAAGCGGCGCATTCCGGTAAACTTCTGAAACAAGGTCATAGGTAAGATATGGGGCAGACCCCGTCCCGATCAATGCGGGTATTCCGGACCCGCAGCCCATGGGCGTCCGTCCGCCCGAGGCTGGCGCCCCTCCGCCGATCCCTGTTTCAGCGCGGAAATGAAGGCCCCTCAGTGCAGCTGAACAGAGGGGCAAGACCAGCTGGCCCTTGGCCACGGCGGATCGGAGCAGCCACAGCCATGCGGTGGCCCGAACTGCCCCGGTGGCACGCCCGTCCGCCGGATCCGCGCCGGCGCCGCGTCACGCCGTCAGGTGCCGGGCCCGGGCGCCGCGTTCGATGGCGGCGGCATGAAGGCGATCGAGATCCAGCTCGTAACGCATTTCCTCCAGCAGGCGCAGCTCACTCTCTCGCAGGGTCCCGTCGGCGGCCGCCACGTCGCAGCACAGGGCGTAGGCGGTTTCATAGAGCCGCTCCGGCAGGTTGTTCCGCACCAGGCCAAAGAGCGCGTCCAGCCCATCCTCCTCGGTGAAGAGATCGAAGACGATCGACGACATCAGCTTGATCCGCGTGTCATCGTAGCTGGCAAAGATCGGCAGGGTGTTCACCTGGTTCTCGATCTTGATCAGTTCGGAGGTACGCATCGTCTCGTCCGAGGCCGAAACGGAAATCATAAGCAGGACCAGGCAATCCTGCGCCGTAAGGGAATGGGGGATGTCGGTGGCCATCGGCGGCGGTCCTTCGCGAAGTCGTTGTTTTGCGGGGCAGCAGGGCCACATTATTGACCCTGCCGCATCCGCACAATAGGAAGCCCGGGTCCCGTCCGGGGGCGAATCCCGAAGGAGAGAACAATGTCCGAGTTGCGCCAAGCCGCATTGGAGTCGAAAGCCTGGCCTTTCGAAGAGGCCCGCCGCCTTGCCAAACGGTACGAAAAGAAGGCGCCGGAAAAGGGCTATGTCCTGTTCGAGACGGGCTATGGCCCCTCCGGCCTGCCCCATATCGGCACCTTCGGCGAGGTGCTGCGCACCACGATGATCCGCCGCGCCTTCGAGGTGATCAGCGACATCCCCACCCGCCTCATCTGCTTCAGCGATGACATGGACGGCATGCGCAAGATCCCCGGCAACGTGCCGAACCAGGAGCGCCTGAAGGAGGACATCCAGAAGCCGCTGACCAGCGTCTACGACCCCTTCGAGACGCATGAGAGCTTTGGCCACCACAACAACGCCATGCTGCGCCGGTTCCTCGACACCTTCGGGTTCGAGTATGAATTCTACTCCGCCACCGACTTCTACAAGTCGGGCCAGTTCGACGAGGTGCTGAAACGCGCGGTCGAGAAGTACGACGACGTGATGAAGGTCATGCTGAAGTCCCTGCGCGAGGAACGCGCGGCGACCTATTCGATCTTCCTGCCGATCCACCCCGAAACCGGCCGCGTCCTCTACGTGCCGATGAAGGAGGTGAACGCGCAGGATTACACGATCACCTTCGACGACGAAGAGGGCCGCGAGTGGACCCTGCCCGTCACCGGCGGTAACGTGAAACTGCAGTGGAAGCCTGACTTCGGCGCCCGCTGGGCCGCGCTTGGCGTCGACTTCGAGATGTACGGCAAGGACCACAGCACCAACACGCCGATCTACGACCGCATCTGCGAAATCCTGGGCGGCAAGAAGCCCGAGCACTTCACCTACGAGCTGTTCCTGGATGATCAGGGCCAGAAGATCTCGAAATCCTCGGGCAACGGGATCTCGATCGACGAATGGCTGACCTATGCCTCGACCGAGAGCCTGTCGTACTTCATGTACCAGAAGCCGAAGACGGCAAAGCGCCTGTATTTCGACGTGATCCCGCGGGCGATGGACGAATACCACCAGCAGCTGCGCGCCTATCCCGACCAGGATGCCAAGGGCAAGGCGGCGAACCCGGTGTTCCACATCCACAACGGCGATGTGCCTGCCTCCGATCTGGTGGTGCCCTTCTCGATGCTGCTGAACCTGGCCTCGGTCTCCGGGGCCGAGAACAAGGAAACGCTCTGGGGCTTCATCCGCCGCTATGCGCCCGAGGCCAGCCCCGAGGGCAACCCGCAGATGGACCAGGCGGCCAGTTTCGCCGTGGCCTATTACAACGACTTCGTGAAGCCGACGAAGGTCTTCCGCCTGCCCACCGAGCAGGAGCGCGAGGCGCTGGAAACCCTGCGCGACGCGCTTCGCGCCTATGACGGCGAGATGACCGACGAGGCGCTGCAATCGGTGGTTTATACCGTGGGCCGCGAACGGTTCGATCCGATGAAGGCCTGGTTCTCCTGCCTCTACGAGGTTCTGCTGGGCGCCAGCCAGGGCCCGCGCTTCGGCGGCTTCATCGCGCTTTACGGCGTGACCGAAACGGCCGACCTGATCGACCGGGCGCTCGCCGGTGACTTCGCCGAGGGCTGAGGCCGGGCCTCACGTGCCAGAAATCGGAAAGGAGGGCCCCGGCCCTCCTTTTTTCTTGTTCCCTGCCCTCTTGGACCGGAATGCGCAAAGGGCACCATGCCTCCTTCCCTTTTCCCCAAGCCTCTGCGCCGGAGGCCTCGCCTGGCCGGGCGATCCCGGCGGTTGCGCCAGCCCGCCCCACTGGGCATTCTGACCCGGGGACCCGCAGGGAGGGGCCGTCATGAGCAGAACCACGGGATACGAACCGCTGAACGTGCCGAAGCCTTTCGGGCCGGATATCTGGATCGTCGACGGGCCGCATATCCGCTTCTACGGCCTGCCCTTTTCCACCCGGATGACCCTGGTGCGCCTGCCCTCGGGTGGCCTCTGGGTTCATTCGCCGATCAAGCCCGAAGAGAGACTGCTGGCGCGGGTCGAGGAACTGGGCCCGGTTGCGCACCTGATCGCGCCCAATGCCATCCACTACGCCTACCTGGGCGACTGGCAGGCCCGTTTCCCCGAGGCCCGGGCCTGGGTCGCGCCGGGCGTCCGGGCCCGCGCCATAGCCCACAAGGTCGAGTTGGGCCCGGCGGAAGAGCTGTCGGCCGGCGCCGGCTGGGAAGGCGTGATCGACAGCTACCTGGTGCGCGGCAGCAAGGTCCTTCAGGAAGCGGTCTTTTTCCATGCCCCGTCTCGCACCGTCGTGCTGACCGACTTCATCGAGAACTTCGAACCGGGAAAACTCCCCTGGCTCTTCGGTCGACTGGTGCGCCTTCTGGGGATGACCACCCCCGACGGACGGATGCCGCCGGATATGTACGCCACCTTCGACAAGGCGGAGCTGCGCCGCTCGGTCGAGGCGATCCTGGCCTGGGCGCCGGAACGTGCGGTGCTGGCACATGGTGCACCCTACGACGCCCGGGCCTCGGCGCGGATCCGCCGCGTTTTCCGCAAGCTTCTTGACGCATCGTAAAGGCGACCTATCCTTCTTGTGATCGGACGAGAGGAGGCGGCGCGATGCGAACCCTTGCAGCAATTCTCACGGCACTATCCCTGACCCTTACCTTCGCTCTGCCCGCGCAGGCCAGCCAGGACATTCGCGACACCATCGGCGCCCAGATGGAAGACCTGCGACAAGGCGATTTCGCCAGCGCCTTCGATCACGCCTCCCCGGGGATCCGCAATTATTTCGGGTCCGTGGAGAATTTCGAGACCATGCTGCGCGGCGGCTATCCGATGGTGATCGGCCCGCGGGAGTATTTCTTCCTCGCCGATCGTCCTGAAACCGAGCGGCGCCAGGTGCAGCCCGTGCAGGTCGAGGACCAGGGCGGCCGCCTCTTCACGCTGGAGTATTTCATGCTGCGCACCGAGGCCGGTTGGAAGATTGACGCGGTGCGCCTGATGGACGTCGCCAAACCCTCCGTCTGATCCGGCTCGAGCGTCGCGCGTCGCGCGCCGCTGACCCTCGTTTCCCTATCGTCGCCCGATCAAGGGCCGCGCGGTCCTCTCGTGAGCCGTTAACCAGCCATTGATACCTCTTCCCTCCGACGCCGCGGGCCGCCGCCCGGGCCGCGAGAGGAAAGGGATTGGGCATGAACAAGGCGATCACGGACGGCATCAATTTCATGCCGCCGGCATTCGAGAACGGTCTGGCGCAATGGTCGAAGGGGGATGGGACACCGGGCTCCGACACCTATGTCGGCGACCCCAACGCCGCGATCATCGCCGCCGATCAGGATTTCGCCGGTTGCCTTGAACTGCTGAAGGGATCGTCGACGCAGAAGCTGCGCCACATGGGGGAAACCCCGATCCTGCCGGGGTGCTACCTGCGCATCTCGGCGCGGGTGAAGGCCGTCAGCGGCAACTTTCCCATCGTGCGGATTGCCGGCTGGGCGGGGGACGTGGGCGACACCCATGTGGCCGGCCTGGTGGAAACCGGCCCCGAGGTGGTCCTGTCAAGCTATGGCGAGGTGGTCGAGGTCAGCGCCATCGTCGGCACCGGTGACCGCGACGGGGTGGACATGCCCTGGGGCACGCAGCCGGTCTACGGCCATTTCGGCCTGGATCTGACCGGCGCCAACGGCGGCATCGTGAGGATCGACGACATCCGCATCGAGGATGTGACGGATGTCTTCCTGCGCGACATGCTGGCCTGGGTCGACGTGCGCGATTTCGGCGCCACGGGCGACGGGGTGACCGACGATTTGGCCGCGTTCGAGGCGGCCGACGCCGCCGCCGACGGGCGGCTGGTCAAGGTGCCCGAGGGAACCTATTATCTGTCCGACAGCATGACCTTCGACAATCGCGTGCAGTTCGACGGCCACGTCACCATGCCCGCCAGCGCCATGCTGTCGCTGACCCAGAACTTCCACCTCCCCGCCTATATCGACGCCTTCGGCGACGAGGAACTGGCCTTCAAGAAGGCCTTCCAGTCACTGCTGAACAACGCCGATCATGAGAGCCTGGACCTGGGCGGGCGGCGCATCAAGGTGACCGAGCCCATCGACATGCAGGCGGCTGTGGCCAACAAGACCAGCTATGCGCAGCGCCGCCATATCTGCAATGGCCAGTTCGATTGCAACGGCGGCAGCGCCTGGGACACCGACATCACCGCCAGCCAGGGCACCTACGACCCGGAAAAACCGACCGAGCTGTCGGGGGTGACCAACGTGGCCAACATCCAGCCCGGGTCCTTGATCGAGGGCAGCGGCGTGGGGCGCGAGGTCTATGTGACCTCGGTCGATGTGGCGCAGCAGAAGATCGAGCTGTCCCTGCCCCTCTACGACGCTGCCGGAACGCAGAACTTCACCTTCAAGCGGTTCAAGTACCTGCTGGATTTCAGCGGCTTCGACTATCTCGACAAGTTCTCCATGTCGGATATCGAGTTCCAGTGTTCCGGCGACTGCAGCGCCATCCTTCTGGCGCAGACCGGGCTGATCTTCCACCTGCGCGACTGTTTCATCACCCGCCCCAAGGATCGCGGCATCACCAGCCATGGCACCGGCTGCCAGGGGATGCTGATCGACCGCTGCCAGTTCATCACCGACGAAAGCGGCACGCTGAGCCAAGACCGCGTGTCGATCGCACTGAACGTCAACGCCAATGACGTGAAGCTGCGCAACAACCGCGTCCAGCAGATGCGCCATTTCGCCATCCTGGCCGGCACCGGCACCATCGTCACCGGCAACCACTTTTTCGGCGGCGACACCGCCGACGCGGGCATCCGGGTGCCTGGCATCGTCCTCAGCCGGACCAACGCGCGGGCGACGATCAACGGCAACTACATCGATAACTTCTTCATCGAATGGGGCAACGAGCACGACCAGGCGCCGGAGTTTTCCAGCGAGTACAGCTTCTCCGGGCTTAACATCACCGACAACATCTGCCTGTGCAGTTCGGTCGCGCCCTGGTTCAGCTTCATCGTGGTGAAGCCCTACGGGCCGGGGCATTACCTGAACGGCATGAACGTCAACGGCAACATCTTCCGCACCATCCAGGGCGCCATAGACCGGGTGGAACGGGTGGATACCACGCACGCGGATCTCGACTACGGGCGCAACAAGAACGTCACCTTCGAGGGCAACATGTACAACGCCGTCTCCGTCAGCACGGTGAACCCGCTGCCGCTGACCCATACGGAGGCCAGCGCCGCCGCCACCTGGACAGTGGATTGCGCCCCGCAGCTGCCCTTCGGGGGCTGGGCCCAAAACGTCGACGCGGTGGTGGCAAGGGGCCGCATCACCAACGGTTCCGACGCGGCCCATTTCGGCATGCCCTATGTCGAGATCGAGAAGGGGGCGGACAAGGATCAGGTGACCCTGCACTGGCAGGAAGCGGTCAAGGGCACGGTCAGCCTGAGGGTGCGGATGGACGATCCGGCCTGATCCGACAGACAGATACGAAACAACAGAAGGCCCCGCCATGCGGGGCCTTTTCGTGTCAGATTACCCTGAAATCAGAGGCCCATATCAGCCGGGGTCAGGCGGAAGGCCTTGCCGAAACCGCCGTTCAGCAACGCCTCTTCGGGGTGGAAGCGGACCAGCAGAAAATCGGCAAACCCGATGTAGAGCTTCGATTTCGGACGTTCGGCCACGTAATGGGCCGAAAGCGCCTCGAAAGCGTCGCTGTCACGGGCGATGACCTCGGGCCGGCACTGGATGGTCAGGCGCGGATGGGTCAGCGGATCGCCCTTGCCGCCCGGTTCTCCCACCATCAGCGAGGCGGGTCGACCGGCCATCAGCGGCGCGGTGTGGGCGGCCAGCTGGCTGACCAGGGTCAGGGGTACGCCCGCCGGATCACACGTCAGCGCGATGCGGGTGACCATCGGCGCGCCATCGGTCACCGTGGCCAGGGCAGCAAAGGGAGCCTCGTCGATCAGGCCACGGCCCAGGGCGCGGGCCTCGTCATCGGTGGGGCGGATCGGATCGGTCTTGGGGGTCTGCTCGGACATGAGCCCGGTCTAGCGCAGCTCGGGCCGGGGCGCCAGACGGGTCCGCATGCCAGGGCTCAGAATTCCCGCCAGACCCCCAGCTTGACCCGGTATGGATCGGTCGAGACCAACCCTGCCGCGGCCCCCACATCCAGGTAAAGTCCGTCGCGCAGCCGCCAGGCGACCGAGGCCTCGACACGCGAGAAGAAGGGATCCCCCATCTGCTGCCCCGATTGCACCTGAAGGTAGTACTTGTGCCCGCTTCGCGCCGTCATCCCCAGGGTCATGTCGACCTTCCAGTCGCCCAGAAGGAGTTCCGGGAAAATCTCGGCCGCCATATCGACCGAGGCCCAGCCCTCGGGCCGCGCGAACCCGCGCCCGATGGACAGGCCCGGGCGCATCACTTGCTGGCCATCAATCTCGCCATAGCCCAGGTCCATCGACGCCTTCAGCCCCAGAAACTCGGGGAGCGGAACCGGCATCGACAGGGCAATGACGGTCTTCTCGAAGCCCGATATGGCCCCGCCCAGATCAGCGGACAGGGTCAGCCGGTCGGTCAGCCCGTATTCATGGTAGTAGGAAAAGCTCGGCGTCAGGCTACCATCCTCGCTGCCGATGCCGCGCAGAGCGGCGAAGGCGAAATGATTACCCTTGCCGCGCGGCCAGGCCCCGGCCTCTGCTCCGTGCAGCCCGGCCAGCCAGAGGATCCCTGCGAAGATGAAACGGAGAGTCACCGGCGCCTCCCTGCCCGGGGCGGTCAGCGCGCTGTGCTGCGGCCTTCCCCGGTCCGAAACGGTCCGGAACAGCCTGGGGTGGCAAGGTTAATGAATTGATAAGGAAGGAAAAGTGACGCGAATTGACGTCGCCATTCTTACCATTTCGTTAACGACCGGGACCGCGCCCAGGCGGCGGGCTCCGCCAGGGCGGGCTGCCGCAACCCGGATTAGGCAGCCGCCTCCTGCCGCTCGGACAGGGTCAGCATCGGGATGCGCACCCCCTGGCCGAAGGCGGTGACCAGGACATCCTCGGGCGCGCCGATCGCCGCCAACTTGGACCGGATGCGGCAGATGTAGACGTCGATGATCTTGGGATCGGGTTCATCCTGCCAGGCGTAAAGCTGCAGCATGATCTGTTCGCGGGTGACCATGCCGCCGGCGCGCAGCATCAGCATCTCGATCAGCTCGTACTCCAGCCGGGTCAGATGCAGGGGCATCTGCCCCCAGTGGACGGAACGATCCTCGACGTTCAGCGTCAGCGCCCCAGAGGTCAACTGTGGCGAGGCGAAACCGCAGGTCCGGCGCACATAGGCGCGCAGACGGGCCGCGATCTCCACCGGCTTGGCGGGCCATTCGAACAGCTCGTCCGCGCCCCGCACCATGAACCGGGTGCGCATCGCGTCTTCCACTCGGCGGCTGACCACGACGATCACCATGCGGGGGTGATCCGCGCGCAGCCGGGCGATCAGGTCACCCGCGTCCATGTCGGGCAGGTCGGGATCGATCAGGATGGCGTTCTGTTCCGCGGAGGAGGCGAACTCCATCAGCTCCGCGCCCGATCCGGCCTCGGTGATGTAGAACCCTTCCTTGCGCAGGGCATGGGCCAGGCCCGCAATATTCCAGGTGGTATCGGCAACCAGAAGGCGCATCCCGTTCTCCTTTTCATCCCTTCGATCAGGATCGACGATGTGAAGAGAGAGATGGCCGCCGACGGAGGGCATCTGCGGCCCACACCGTCGATCAGGATCTTCATGCACAGGGCCTTCGGCCCATCTGTCGGCAGGGGCGGCGCCCGCTGCCTGCGCTGCCGGGTGGGACGTTGCCCTGCTGTCCGGCAAGAAAAGTCATACCCTGTTTACCCCGCGCCGGTCATCTATACGAAAGGATAAGTCTCAAGTTTTCCAGATACTTGGTTAACGTGACAGGGTCAGAGGTTGCGTCCCTGCCCGCCCGCGCCCATCTGGAAGGGAAGCTTGAAACAGGAGGAGATGGCGCATGCGTTGCCCGGTGGATGGAACCGAATTGCTGATGACCGACCGTCAGGGAGTCGAGATCGACTATTGCCCGACCTGCCGGGGCGTCTGGCTGGACCGGGGCGAGCTGGACAAGATCATCGAGCGCAGCGCCGAGGAACTGGCGCCCGCGCCGCAGCCTCAGCCGCAACGTCGCGCCACCCCCGTGCGGGAGTACCGTGAGCCCTACCCGGCCGAGGAACGCGATCGCCGCTACGATCCGCGCGCCGCCC
Source organism: Pseudooceanicola marinus (assembly GCF_020177265.1). Classification (GTDB taxonomy): domain Bacteria; phylum Pseudomonadota; class Alphaproteobacteria; order Rhodobacterales; family Rhodobacteraceae; genus Pseudooceanicola; species Pseudooceanicola marinus_A. The sequence continues at coordinate 23,840 of NZ_JAIVMC010000020.1, read as the reverse complement.
ATTACGGCGAGCCGCGCTATGACAAGAAGTACTATAAGAAGAAGAAGCGGAAATCGCTGCTGAGCGAGATCTTCGACTTTGACTGAGGCACAGGCCAGGACCACTGGCGCCGCGCAGACAGCAAAGGCCGGGGTGGTGCGATCCACCCCGGCCTTTCACTTGCCTGCGTCCCGCTCAGGACGCCCGACGCACCCGCCTGTCGGTGACCTTGCGGACGATGACGTAGAAGCTGGGCACGACGAAGACGCCCAGGAAGGTGGCCGCGGCCATGCCTCCCAGCACACCCACGCCGATGGCGTTCTGCGCCGCCGCCCCCGCGCCCGAGGCGATGGCCAACGGCACCACCCCCAGCATGAAGGCGAAGGACGTCATCAGGATCGGGCGCAGGCGCAGCTTGGCGGCCTCTACCGTGGCCTCGATCAGGCCGCGACCCTGCTCCTCCAGGTCCTTGGCGAACTCGACGATCAGGATGGCGTTCTTGGCCGCCAGGCCGATGGTCGTCAGGATGCCCACCTTGAAGTAGACATCGTTCGACCCGCCCGTGGCCCAGGCGGCCAGCAGCGCGCCCAGCACACCCACGGGCACCGCCAACATCACCGAAAACGGGATCGACCAGCTTTCATAGAGCGCGGCCAGCGACAGGAAGACGACCAGCACCGACAGGGCGTAGAGGAAGGGCGCCTGGTTGCCCGACTGCTGTTCCTGGAAGCTGAGGCCGGTCCAGGCCACGCCGTAGCCGCCCGGGATCTCCGCCACCATCTCCTCCATCGCGTCCATCGCCGCGCCGGAGCTGACGCCCTCGCCCGGCGCGCCGGAGATCGACATGGCCCGCGTGCCTCCGTACCGCGCCAGCGAGGGTGAGGCCGCGACCCATTCGGTCTCCATGAAGGCGGAGAAGGGCACCGTCTCGCCGCTGGCATTGACCGCGTACCATTTCTCGATGTCCTCGGGCTGCATCCGGTACTGGGCGTCGGCCTGGACGATGACGGGCCGCAGGTTGCCGTTCATGTTGAAGTCGTTGACGTTCGACCCCGAAAAGATCGTCGACAGCATCGCGTTGACCGAGGTGATAGACACGCCCAGGCTTTCGGCCTTCTGCTGATCCAGATTGATGCGCAACACCGCCTCGTCATCGTTGCCCTGGATGCGCAGGTTCTGCGCCCGGTCGTCTTGGTTCACCATGTCCTCCAGCGTGGTGGCCGCGGCGCGCAGCGCCTCGGTGCCGTTGCCGCCCTGGTCGATCAGGTACATGGAGAAGCCCGAGGTATTGCCCAGCCCCGGGATCGCCGGCGGCTGGATGAAGAAGATCCGCCCGGCGCGGTTGCCGGTGAAGCGGGCATTGCCCGCCGCCACCAGCTCGGTGGCGCCAAGGCCGGTTTCCTCCCGCTCGGTGAAATCGCGCAGTTTAACAAAGAGCATGGCGCGGTTCTGCCCCGAGCCGCCAAAGGCGAAGCCCAGCGAGGTGAAGGTCGACTCGACCGTCTCCGACTGCTCGTTCAGCAGCCAGTCCTCGACCTCTTCCACCACGGCGCGGGTCTGCGCGGTGGTCGAGCCCTCGGTCAGGTTCACGATGATCATCATCACGCCCTGGTCCTCCGCCGGCAGGAAGGATCCGGGGATCTTCTGGTACAGCGACCAGGCCGCGCCGAGGATGGCGACCATCGCCACAAGCACCAGCAGCGGCGCCTTCAGCACGCGCGACACGGTTGCGGAATAGCCGCCGACCATGCGGTCGAAGTTGCGGTTGAACCAGCGCGCGACGCCCGGCCCCTCGCCGTGGGACGGCTTCAGCATCGTGGCGCACAGCGCGGGCGACAGGATCAGCGCCACCAGCGCCGACAGCACCATGGCGGTGATGATGGTGATCGAGAACTGCTGATAGATCACCCCGGTCGAGCCGCCCATGAAGGCCATGGGCAGGAAGACCGCCGACAGCACCAGAGCGATACCGATCAGCGCGCCAGTGATCTGGCCCATGCTTTTCACCGTGGCGTCCAGGGGCGACAGCCCCTCTTCCTCCATCACCCGTTCGACGTTTTCCACCACCACGATGGCGTCATCGACCAGCAGGCCGATGGCCAGCACCATGGCGAACATGGTCAGCGTGTTGATCGTGTATCCGAAGGCCGCCAGCACGATGAAGGTGCCCAGCAGGACCACCGGCACGGCGATGATCGGGATCAGCGTGGCGCGCCATTTCTGCAGGAAGATCAGGATGACGCCCAGCACCAGCAGCACCGCCTCGATCAGCGTGTGATAGACCTTCTCGATCGACTGCTCGACAAAGGGTGAGGTGTCGTAGGCATAGCGGATCTCCACCCCCTCGGGCAGGGCCGTTTCCAGCCGGTCCAGCGTGGCGCGCACCGCCTCGGCGGTGTCGATGGCATTGGCCCCCGTGGCCAGGTTCACCCCGAAGCCCGAGGCGTTGATGCCGTTGAAGATCGAGTTGGAGCCATAGCTTTCCTGCCCGATCTCCACCCGCGCCACATCGCCGAGGAAGACGGCCGACCCGTCCTCCTCGGTCTTCAGCAGGATCTGCTCGAACTCCTCCACCGTGGTCAGCTGGCTTTGGGCGGTGATCGTCGCGGTGAACTGCTGGCCCTCGGTGGTGGGCAACTCGCCCAGCGAGCCCACGGAAACGGTGGTGTTCTGCGCCTGCACGGCAGAGGTCACATTGGCCGGCGTCAGCTGGTATTGGGCCAGCGACAGCGGGTCCAGCCAGATGCGCATGGCATAGCCCGACCCGAAGGCGTTGATGCCCCCCACCCCTTCGGTCCGCTGCACCGGGCCGGTCACCTGGTTGTCCAGGATGTCGCCCAGTTGAACGGTGGAATAGCGCCCGTCGAGCGAGACCAGCGCGCCCACCATCAGGATCGAGGACGAGGACCGCGAGACGCGCACGCCGCTGTCCTGCACCCGGTCCGGCAGCTGGCTTTCGACCTGGCTGACCCGCGATTGCACCTCGTTCTGGGCATCCACCGGCTCGACGCTTTCGTCGAAGGTCAGGGTGACGGAGGAGGACCCCTCGCGCGAGGAGGATTCCATGTAGAGCAGGCCGTCGAGCGCGGTCATCGCATCTTCGATCACCGTGGTGACGGAGTTCTGCACCGCATCGGCGGTGGCGCCGTTGTAGCTGGCCGAGATGCGCACGGTGGTCGGCGCGATCTCGGGGTATTGGGAGACGGGAAGGCGCGTGAAGGCAAAGCCACCGGCCAGCATGGTGACGATGGCCAGCACCCAGGCGAAGACGGGGCGGTGAATGAAGAAATTGACCATGGAAGGTTACTCGCCCGCCGCCGTATCGGCGCCCGCATCCACGTCGGCCGGCGCCTGGTCCTCGACCAGGCCGGCGGCGTTGATGGTGACCGGCACCGTATTGATCGCGGCCCCGTCGCGCAGGTTCTGCAATCCGTCGACGATCAGCCTGTCCCCCGGCGCCACCCCGTCCGTGACGATCCAGGCGTTCTGCCAGGTGCCCTGGGCGGTCAGGGTGACCTGCCGCGCCGTGTCGCCCTCGGCCACGAAGGCCGTCAACGCCCCGTCCGAGCCGCGCGAGGTGGCGCGCTGCGGCACCAGGATGGCCTGGGTTTCACCCAGGGTGATCGTCACCCGCAGGAACTGGCCGGGCAGGATAACCCGTTCTGGGTTGTCGAACTCGATGCGGAAATCGACGGTGCCGGTGGTGGTCGAAACCTCGCTGCGGGGGCTGACCATGCGGCCCGTGCTTTCGTAGGTGTCGCCGGTTTCCAGCACCAGCCCGATGTCCAGGTCATCCGTCCGCGTCAGGGACCCCTCCTCCAGCCGCTTGCGGACCCGCAGCATCCGGGCAGAGCTTTCCTGCACATCGACGTAGATCGGATCGATGGTGGTGACCGTGGTCAACGCCTGGGACTGGTTGGCCGTGACCAGCGCCCCTTCGGAGACCTGCGCCAGGTCGACGATGCCGGCAATCGGGCTGCGGATTTCGGTGCGTTCCAGATTCAGCCGGGCGGATTTCAGGCTCGATTCCGCAGCCTTCACCGAGGCCCGGGCCGAGGCCAGTTCCGCCCGCGCCTGATCCAGATCGGACTGGGTTGACCCCACGCCCTCCAGCCGCTCGTAGCGGTCGACCTGGGCCTGGGCCGCGGTCTCGGTCGCCTGCGCGCTGGCCAGTTGCGCCTCCGCCGCGGCCAGCGCCACGTCGTAGGTGTCGGTTTCCAGCCGGAACAGCAGCTCGCCAGCCTCGACCCGGGTACCGGCACGATAGGGGATCTCCTCCACGAGGCCCTCGACGCGGGGGCGGATCTCGGTCTGGTCATGGGCCACGGCGCGCCCCGGCAGGACCACCTGGTAGGGGGCGGCGCCCATCTCCAGCGCGATCACGCCCACCTCGGTCGGGCCGCCGCCGCCGAATTGCGCCCAGGCGGGCACGGCGTGCAGCAGCAGACCAAGAGAGAGGAGCGTGGCCCCCAGGCGCCGGACCGGCCGGGCACCCTGGGGGCAGTGGATCGGGGCGGCGGACGTGCCGGAAGCAGGGCGGGGCATGAGATCTCCGAACTTCGAATTGCGTCCCGGCGGAACCACCGGAGGAAGATACGTGTGACGAGTGTTACGCGGCAGAATGACCTTTCCGTCGCGCCGATACTGCCCCGGACAGGAAATATTTTCGTGAACAGGCAGGTTTCGCCCGATCACGCGTCAGGCCACAGGCGCGGGGGCCCATCGTCGGCCCTGCGCCAACGGCAAAGGGGCGCCCCGCAGGACGCCCCCCTTTCTTTCAACGCCGGTCACGCTGCCGCGTGACCCGGATGGGCCAGATCATTCGCCCGGCACGGGTTCCAGCCCCGGCTCGTCATGGTGGTGATGTTCCTTCACCGGCCGCATGAAGAGGTTGGCGAAGAAGGCGACCACCAGCAGTGCGGCCATGCAGTACATGGTCGTGTTGTAGAGGCTGGGTGTGGGATCGACGGTGCCCGCCGGCGCGATCTCCATCAGCCGGGCGATGGTCACCGTCTTGGCCGCCACCAGTTGATCCAGCTGCGCCAGCGGCGCGCCGAAGGCCTGGGCGAAGGCATCCGGATCGACCTTGCCCGCCAGGTCCTGGATGGCGCTGGTCACCGACATCTGCCGCAGCGAGGTGATGGCCAGCGGCCCCAGAACACCCGCGGTGGACCAGGCGGTCAGCAGACGGCCATGGATGCCGCCAACATGCATGGTGCCAAACATATCCGCCAGGTAGGCCGGGATCGTGGCGAAGCCGCCGCCATACATCGAGAAGATGATCATCGTCGCCGCGTAGAAACCGATCAGGTAGATCAGCGCCGGGTTGGTCGCCACGGCAGAGGCGAAATAGGGGATCGACAGGTACAGAACCGTGCCCAGCACGAAGAAGCACATGTAGGTCGCCTTGCGCCCGATGTAGTCCGAGGTCGAGGCCCAGAAGAACCGCCCCACCATGTTGAAAACCGAGATCATCAGCACGTAGGTCGAGGCGAAGCCGGCGGTCACCACCAGCGGCATCACGGTGCCGAAAATCTCGGACATCATGGTCTTGGCCACGCCGATCACGCCGATCCCGGCGGTCACGTTCAGGCACAGCATCAGCCACAGCTGCCAGAACTGCGGCGTCTTCAGCGCCTGGTCGATATGCACGTGGTTCTGGCTGACCATGCCCGAGGCGACGGGTTTCGGGGTGAAGCCCTCGGGCTTCCAGTTGGCCGCCGGCACGCGGTACTGGAAGGCGGCGATCATCATGACGATGAAATAGACCACGCCCAGGGTGACGAAGGTCTGCGAGGCGCCGGTGTCGCCGGTGCCGACCGCGTAATACCCGGCCTCGCCGCCCATTGCGGCGACCTGCGCCGCATTGGCCAGCACGACCTCGATCTTGCCCGTCGCCGTTTCGGCGAAGACGCGGCCGTTCTCGGTGACCGTGGCGATGGCGTCCTGGGCGCCCACGAAGGTGGGCAGGGTGGCGTATTTCGCCAGCAGCCAGCCCTTCACCGGGGCCGCGATCATCGCGCCGCCGCCGAAGCCCATGATGGCCATGCCGGTGGCCATGCCGCGCCGGTCCGGGAACCAGCGGATCAGGGTTGAAACGGGTGAGACATAGCCCAGCCCCAGGCCACAGCCCCCCAGCACCCCGTAGCCGAGGTAGATCAGCCACAGCTGATGCGAGGTGATGCCGACCGAGCCGATGAGGAAGCCGCCGCCCCAGAGGAAGGCCGCCACGACGCCCACCATGCGCGGGCCCACGTCTTCCAGCCACTTGCCGGCGAAGGCCGCCGCCAGGCCAAGGAAGACGATGGCCACCGAGAAGATCCAGACAACGGACCCCAGGCTCCAGTCATCCGCCGCCGGGGCCACGACGCCCAACTGGCGGGTCAGCGCCGGGTTGAACACCGACCAGGCATAGACCGAGCCGATGCACAGGTGGATGGCGATGGAAGCGGGGGGTACCCGCCAGCGGTTATATCCCGGTTCGGCAACGATGTGGTCCTTGTACAGGAACCCCAGGGCGCTGCCCGCGCGCGCGTTGGACATGATTTTTCCTCCCGTTCTTTCGTGTCCGGCCCGGTCCCCGGGGGGCGGGCCTGATGCGTCACGCCGGCGGTCCCCCTCCTCCGGCGGGACGGTCGGCGCGGGCCACCTGTGCGGCGGCCTCGGGATGGTTTTGGCGGAAATTCCCTTGAACAGTCAAATGGAATAATTAACTAGATCAATGGCTTGCAATATCCCCACTGGACACATTGACACTGGGCAGGCGGGCATCGAAAGCAGAGTGGGACATTCTGTCCGACCACACTCACCACGCCCCCGATGATCGGGACATTCTGTCCCGATCAGGCGTTTTCGGCACGCGGCAGGAAAATCCGGAAGGCACTGCCCTGCCCCGGGGTTGATCGCGCGGTGATCCGACCGCCGGCGCGACTCACCAGGGTCTGGCAGATCGACAGGCCCAGCCCCGTGCCCTCCGCCCGCTTGGTGGTGAAGAACGGGTCGAAGATCCGTGTCAGGATTTCGGGCGGAATGCCGGTGCCGGTGTCCTCCACCAGCAGGATGAGACCCGCCTGCCCCTCCTCCCTGTCCTCCCGCACGGAGAGACGCAGCACACCGCCCTGCGGCATGGCATGGACCGCGTTCAGCACCAGGTTCACCACCACCTGTTGCAGCTCGGTCCGGGCCATCAGCACCCGCGCCTCGCTGTCGAGATCCGTCTCTACCGTCACCCGCGCGGCCTCGCACTGGCGCCGGGTCAGCACCAGGCAATCGCGCACCACCTCCGCCGGGGAAATCACGTTGGCGGCGCCCGAATATTCCTCCGGCCGGGCGAACTGCAGCAGTTTCGAGACGATGGCACCGATGCGATAGACCTGATCGTCGATCAGGCGGAACTCGGTCTCCACCCGCGCGGCCTCGTCTTCCAGCAGGGTGCGGGCGACCTCCAGGTTGCCCTGGATGACGGCGATGGGATTGTTGATCTCATGGGCGACGGAGGCGGTGATCTCCCCCACGGCGGCCAGCTTTTCCGACATGATCAGGCGTTCGGTGGTCTTTTCCAGCTCCGCCTTGGCGCGGCGCAGGTCGGCGGTGCGCGCCTCCACCTTCTGCTCCAGGCTCTCGCCCCAGTCGCGCAGCTGGCGGTCACGTTCCTGCACCTGGTCCAGCAGGTCATCCAGATGCCCGGCGACCTGGGCGATCTCGCCGCTGTCGCCCGCCGGGCCGTTGCGCGCCGACAGGTCCCCCGCCTCCACCCGGGCGATGGTGCGCGTCATCCGTTCCAGCGGGCGGAAGATGCGCCCGGCCCAGCTGAGGAAGATCGGCACCGACAGCGCGGCGATCAGCAGGAACAGCGCGACGACGGTCAGGGCCGAGGTCAGCTTCGCCTGGCGAAACGGGGTCTCCAGGAAGCCCACGTAGAGCATCCCCACCCGCTCGCCCCGGCTGTCGACGATAGGTTCATAGGCCGAGATGTACCAGTCGTTGACGACGAAGGCCCGGTCGAGCCAGGTCTGCCCCTCGGCCAGCACCCGGTCCCGCACCGCCGCCGAGACCCGGGTGCCCAGGGCGCGCACGTTCTCGAACAGACGCACGTTGGTCGAGATGCGCACGTCATCCAGAAACAGCGTGGCGGTGCCCTGGCTGCCCTCGGGCAGGCTCTGTTCGCGGTAGACCAGCGCGTTGATCGTGTCGATGAAGCCGAGGTTGCGGTTCAGCAGGCGCCCGCCCACCAGGGCGGCGGCGCGCCCGTCGGGCAGGGTGACGGGAGCGGCGGAGTGGATGACCATGCCGCGCGTCTCGACCTCCTGCTGCGTCGGCCGGGCGGCGCGGGTCGGCACAAGGCGAATCGCGGCGCGCTCGGCCAGGCCGGGCGCGCGGGCCTCCAGCGCCGCGGCGGACATGATATCGACGGCGCTTTGCGCCCGCCCCTGCAGGGCCTGGCGGACCACCGGCCAATCGCCATCGGTTTCACCCGTGCTGAGGTAGAGGAAATCCAGATCCTGCGCCGCCCGCGCCTCCGCCAGCAGGGCCGTGCGGGCCTCCGGCGCGTCCAGCACCGCGTCGAAGGCCACGGAGCCCGCCAGTGCCTCCAGCCGCTCGCCGGAGTTTTCCAGCAGCCGCCCCAGGTACTGATCGGCGATGGTCAGGTCACCGTTGACCTTGGTGATCAGGATGTCGTCGATCTTGCCCGACCAGCGCAGCATGGTGGAGCCCAGCATCATCGGCAGCAGCACCAGCATGGGCAGCAACGCGATCACCAGCAGGCGCATCCGCACCGAGCGGCGGATCCCCACGGCCACGGGTCAGAGGCCCCAGGCCGCGCATTTGCGGTCGATGGTCTTGCGCGACACGCCCAGGCGCCGGGCCGCCTCGGTCCGGTTGCCGCCCACGGCCTCCAGCGCGGTCAGGATCTGTCGCCGCTCCACCTCGTCCAGCGGCGCGATCTCCTCGCCGCGCGCGGGCGCCAGGGTTTCCAGCGGGAAGCGCCCGAAGATAAGCGAGCGTTCGATGAAGTTGCGCAGCTCGCGGATGTTGCCGGGCCAGTCGTGGCGCAGCATGGCGGCGCGGGTGGCGCTGTCGATGGTCAGCGGCGCCAGGCGCAGGCGCGCGCCCAGCTCCTCCAGGAACAGCTCCGCCAGTTCGATCACGTCGGTCTCGCGCCGCGACAGGGGCGGCATGCGCAGCTCCAGCACGTTGATGCGGAACAGCAGATCCTCGCGGAACCGTCCCTCGGCCACCTCGCGGGCCAGGTCCTTCGAGGTGGCCAGGACGAACCGCAGGTCCAGCTGCGTGTCGCGTTCCGTGCCGACGGGGCGGATCATCCCGTCCTCCAGCACCCGCAGCAGCGCGGTTTGCGCCGCGGGCCCCAACCCCGCGACCTCATCCAGGAAGACCGTGCCCCCCTGGGCGGAGGCCAGCAGCCCCTCGCGCCCCTCCCCCGCGCCCGGGAAAGCGCCCGGGGCATGGCCGAAGAGCTCCATCTCGATCATCTCGGCCGGAATCGCCCCGCAGGAAATCGGCACGAAGGGCCGCCCGGCGCGGTCGGAGATGTGATGCAGATGACGCGCCGCCACCTCCTTGCCGGTGCCCGAGGCGCCGGTGATGAGGACGGGCGTGTCGATATCCTTCAACCGGTCGAGCGTGGCGCGCACCTCCTCCAACGCGCGGGAGGCGCCGACCAGCTCATGCCGCCGCCGGCGCCCCAGGTCGGTGTTCTCAAGCTCGCGGCGCAACAGCGTGTTTTCGCGCCGCAGCGCCGCCATCTGCATGCAGCGCCGCACGGCGTTCAGCAGCTGGTTGGACCGGAAGGGTTTCAGCACGAAATCCGACGCGCCCGCGCGCATCGCCTCGATCGCCGTTTCCAGGTCGGCATAGGCGGTGACCATGATGGTGTCGGTGAACCCGCCACGCTCGCGCTGTTCGGCCAGCCAGTCGATGCCGGTCTGGCCGGGCATCATGTTGTCGAGAATCATGATGTCGAAATGCCGCTCCGCCAGGCAGGCGCCCGCCTGGGCCGCATCGGCGGCCTCGGCCACCTCACGGCAATAGGGGGTCAGCACCTTGACCAGGAAATTGCGCATGCCCGGTTCATCATCGACGACCAGCACCCGCGCCTCGCGCAGATGATCCGTCAGCGTGCCCTGGCCCGCCTCCCGTCGCTCCTCCACGATCTGCATCCCCCGGTCTCCTCTCCGTCCGGCAGCATAGGAGAGAGGCCGGGGCGCGATCCAGCCCTTTCCTGGGGAGCAAGGCAGCAAGGCTCAGCCGGGGCGAGTCGCGCCGTTCCGGTGACAAAGGCGGGCACGGGCCGCCGCACTCAGAGGTTTCGCGATCCCGGAGCGTGACACAAGGCGTAGGCCCCCACGCATCGCGACCCGGCACCCCCTTGTTTTCATGTATATATTTCCGGAACCCCCGGCGCGACTGCGGTTTGCCTCTACCGTTTTACGTTTTTGTCAAAAATCCTCTCGCAGCCCCTTGCACCTCCCCGGTCGAGACGATAGATCGTGCTTCACCGACGGGGCGACGCCCCAACGGAGATTGGCGCGGGGTGGAGCAGCCCGGTAGCTCGTCAGGCTCATAACCTGAAGGTCGTAGGTTCAAATCCTACCCCCGCAACCAACTTTACTTACAGTGACCCCGCCCATCCGGCGGGGTTTTGTTTGCGTCGAACGCTTAAGGGGTCCAGAAAGATCCCCGCGAACGTCGATCTCCACCTTGCCCTCCACCGGCGTCAGCACGAGATCTTCGAACAGCGTCCGGATGACATCGGCGGCCTCTGCGCGCTTCTCCTCACCCTCATCCCGCAGCACATCGTAGTGCGCTTGTACACGCGAGCGGTAGAACCTCGCCATCAAGGAATGCCGAAGGGGGCCGCGGCTGCCAGCAGGAACGCCGTGAGCTCTGCCTTTCGCGCCTCTATTGGCCGCCGCGCTCTTTCACTGCTTCGGCTGACAGGGCGTCCTTGAGGCAGAGATCCACCAACGTCTATTGCTTGCGACCGATCTTCCGGTCTCCCTGCGCTCCCAGAACGGCATGCGACGCCAGTTCAGCCCCATTATCGCTGACCACCATGCAGGGATAACTTCAGACTGCGCATCCTTTCAGGGCGGCAGTTCAGGCAAGTGGCAGGACGCCTTTCGCCGTCAGGCTTGCCGGAGCACCTCCAGCGCCTCTCGGTGCAGCGCAGGGGTTGCCGCGGCCAGGACGCGCCCGGTCGACGCCAGCGTCAGTGGTGCGCCCGACCAGTCGGTGATGACCCCGCCCGCCCCTTCAATCACCGGGACAAGAGGCAGGAAATCGTAGGGTTCCAGCCCGTCCTCAAGGATCAGGTCCACGTGGCCGGAGGCGAGCAGGCCGTAACTGTAGCAATCGCCACCGAACCGGCGGGCGGTGCAGGCGCGGCTCAACCGGTCGAAGTCAGCAAGGCCGTCAGGGGCGAACTGGTCCGGCGAAGTGGCAAAGAGAGTTGCCTGCGACAGCCTGCAGCCCTGCGTGGTGGCGCAGGGGCTGTCGTTCAGGTGGGTGGCCTCGCCCGCGCGTCCGATCCAGGTCTCCCCCAGAATCGGCATGTCGATCACACCCAGGATCGGAACGCCGTCCTCCAGCAGGGCAATGAGGGTGCCGAAAAGCGGCACGCCGGCGATGTAGCTTTTCGTGCCGTCGATCGGGTCTATCACCCACAGGTGCCGCGCGTCCGCATCGCGGCTGCCGAACTCCTCACCCAGGATGCCATGGCCGGGACAGGCCTCGTCCAGCACCTGTTTCATGGCGCGTTCGATGGCACGGTCGGCCAGAGTGACGGGGCTGAGATCGCTTTTGCGTTCCACCGCTAGCGGGGTGCGGAAATGCTGCCGGGCGAGCGGCCGGGCGGCGGCCAGCATGTCGCGCGCCACCGCTTCGTATCGGCCAAGGGGAGCGGTCATGCGGGGCGGCCCTCCGGCAGGTCGGGGGCCAGCAGGACATGGCCATGGTCGATCTGCTCGGCGATCTCGGGCGGCACGGCATCACTGACCAGCGTATCCACCTGGCCCCAGTCGCAAACATGGATCAGGCCCGATTTGCTGAACTTGCCGCTGTCCATCATCACCACCGTCTCGTCGGCGCGCTCGATCATCGCGCGCTTGAACTCCACTTCGAACAAGTCGAAATCCTGGCAGCCGCGCGCTGAGCCGGCGACCACCGACATGACGAAGTAGCTGGGTGTGAACCCGCCGAGATAGCTGATCGTGGCCGCTCCGGTCAGCGTGCGGTCGGCCTTGCGCAGCTCCCCGCCCGGCAGGATCACCCGGTGCTGCGCGTCCCCGGCGTTCAGGATCTGTGCAATCTCCATCGAGATGGTCAGGATGGTCATCGGCTCCCGTTGGGTCAGCTCGCGCGCCAGGAAGCAGGCGGTGGTGGAGTTGTCCAGCAGCAGAGTCGCGCCCTCGCGGATGTGGCGGGCAGTCTCGGCGGCAATTGCGGCCTTGGCTGACGCATTCTCTGACAGGCGTCGCTGGAAGGGTGGCTCGGTGCGCGGCATCGACAGACGCACACCGCCGTGGAATTTCTCCACCAGCCCGTCGGCCGAGAGGCTTTTCATGTCGCGCCGGATGGTTTCATCCGAGACGTCGAATTCCTCCGCCAGGAAGGTGATCGCCGCCTTCCCCCGCGCCTTCAGCAGCGCGAGGATCTGCTCTTGTCTGTGACTGCGTGCCATGTCCCCTCCGCTCAGTCTTGCGCGAGGATAGCGCGTCCGGTGCCGCGATCGAAGAGGCGCATCCGGCTCATGTCAAAATCCAGGCCCACCTCGTCGCCCGGCAGGGGCGCGCCCTGCACCGGGCTTTTCACCACCATGCGGTCGCCGCCCATGGCGACCTCGACCAGGGCCTCGGCGCCGATCAGCTCTCGGTGGGTGACGGTGGCGCGGGCCATGCCGCTGGCCGACAGGGTCACCTCTTCGGGGCGCAGCCCGATCAGCACCTCGGCGGGCAGGTCGCCGCCACGGGCCAGATCCGCGACAAAGGCGTCATGGCCCAGCTTGCCGCCCGCCGCCCGCGCCGGGAACAGCGCCATTTCGGGCGAGCCAATGAAGGTGGCGACAAAGGTGTTGGCGGGGTTCATGTAGATGTCCATCGGCGCGCCCACCTGTTGCAGGTATCCGTCCGACATCATGGCCACTCGGGTGCCCAGGGTCATCGCCTCGATCTGGTCGTGGGTCACGTAGATGACGGTCAGCCCCAACTCGGAATGCAGCCGCTTCAGCTCGGCCCGCATCCGGTTCCGCAGCTTGGCGTCCAGGTTCGACAGTGGCTCGTCAAAGAGGAAGACCTTGGGCTGGCGCACCAGGGCGCGGCCGATGGCGACGCGCTGACGCTCGCCCCCCGACAGCTCTTTCGGGCGGCGGTCCAGCAGGTCGGTGATCGACAGGATCTCGGCCGCCTCGCGGATGCGGGCGTCGATCTCTGCCTTGGACAGCTTGGTGGTCTTCAGCAGGCCGAAGGCCATGTTCCGGTAGGCGGTCATATGCGGGTAAAGCGCGTAGGACTGGAATACCATGGCGATGTCGCGCGCCTGGGGCTGGGCATCGGTCACATCCTGCCCGTCGATCAGCAACTGGCCCGAGGTGATTTCCTCCAGCCCGGCGATCATCCGCAGGGTGGTGGACTTGCCACAGCCCGAGGGGCCGACAAGCACCATGAACTCGCGGTCCTCGATGGTCAGGTCGATGTCATGCACGGTCTTCCGGTCGCCGTAGGACTTGCAGATCTGGTTCAGTTGGACGGTCGCCATTGGGGGCCTCCGGTCTGTGGCGTCACTTGACGCCGGTATGCATGAAGCTGTCGATGAAGCGGCGCTGGAAGATCACGAACAAGAGCAGCAGCGGCGAGACAACGATGGTGGTCCCGGCCATCAGCCGGGGCCAGTCGGCGCCGCTGTCGGCCTTGGCCAGCAGGCCCAGCCCGATCGGCAGGGTGCGGATGCCCTCGGAGTTGGTCACCAGCAGGGGCCACATGTAGTCGTTCCAGTGGGTCACGACCGAGATGATGCCGAAGGCAATCAGCGTCGGCTTCACCAGCGGCAGGTAGACATGCCAGAGGATCGACAGATGCCCGCAGCCATCCAAACGCGCGGCGTCCGACAGCTCGGCCGGCACCTGGCGGAAGCTTTGCCGCAGCATGAAGGTGCCGTAGCCCGAGGCGACGAACGGCACGATCATCGCCGGGATGGTGTTCACCAGCCCCATTTCGCGCAGGGTGACGAAGTTGGTCAGGAAGATCGCGTAGATCGGGAACATCACCTGCAACAGGAACAGGGTGAACAGCAGGTTCTTGCCCGGGAAACTCAGCCGGGCAAAGGCATAGGCGGCCAGGGTGATGGTCACCAGCTGTCCCGCCAGGATCGAGCCGGTCACGAGGACCGAGTTCACCAGATAGGTCCCGAAGGGCGCCACCGACAGGGTGCTGGGATAGTTCGAGAAGGTCAGCGACGCGGGCCAAAAGCCCGCGCTTTGGTCGAAAACCTCGGTCTGGGTCTTCAGCGAGGTCACCAGGATCCAGACCAGCGGGCTGAGCCACAGCAGGGCCAGCGGCAGCATGACGGCGTGCAGCCAGTTCTCGCGCAGCGTCTTTCGCCAGCGCGGTCGGCGCGCGGGCACCGTGGCGGCGGGGCGGTCTGCGGCGGGAGTCAGGGTCGCGTCGGACATCAGCGCTCTCCCAGATAGTGGACCCGGCGGCCCAGGGTGACGGACACCAGCCCGATGAAGCCCAGCACGGCGATCAGCAGCGCATTGGCCAGCGCCGAGGCATAACCGATGTCCTGATACTGGAAGCCGTTCTGGTAGATGTAATAGGTCAGCACGTTGGTGCTGTCGGCAGGCCCGCCCTGCGTCATGACATAGACGTAGTCGAAGATCTGGTAGCTGTGCAGCGTGCCGATGATGATGACGAAATAGAGGGTGGGCGAGACCAGCGGCACGGTGATGTGGATCAGCCGGTGCCAGCCGCTGACCCCGTCCAGCCGCGCCGCTTCGTAAAGGTCCGAAGGCACCAGTTTCAGCGCCGCCAGCAGGATCAGCATGAAGTAGCCCGAGTATTTCCAGATGCTCATTATGACGATGGCGGGCAGCGCCCAGTCGCTGTCGTACAGCCAGTCCAGCCGGGGCAAGCCCAGGGTCGTCAGCGCCGCGTTGATGGGACCGTAGCCCGGCGCGTAGAGGAAGACCCAGAGCATGCCCGCGGCCACCGAGGGGATCATCACCGGATAGAAGAAGGCCGAGCGATAGATCGCCATCCCCCGCAGCTTGCTGTCCATCGCCACCGCCAGCAGCAAGGCCACGATGATCGACAGGGGGATTGTCGTCAGCGTGTAGAAGGCGGTGTTGCCCAGCACCTTCCAGAACAGCCGGTCATCCAGCAGGCGCAGATAGTTTTCCGCCCCCAGCCAGAAGATCTCGGGATCGCCCAGCAGGACGTCATGCAGGCTGAACCAGACCGACCGGATGATCGGCCAGTAGGTGAAGACGGCCAGGAAGATCAGCGATGGCAGCAGCAGCGCATAGGCCAGCAACATCTCGTTCCGGCGCGCGCGGGCGAAGGATGACGACATTTGGAACCCTCGGAAACAGGTACGAGGAGGCGAGCCAGGCGGCCCGCCTCCCCCAGGTCATGTAGCGGGATCAGCCCTGACGACGCTGGACGCGCTGGATCTCGCGGTTGGTATCGGCAGTGGCCGTGGTCAGCGCCGCCTCGGGGGCAATCTCGCCCGCCAGGGTGCGGTCGATGGCGCTTTTCAGGTTGTCGCGGGCGCGGGAATAGGCCGGAACCTGAAGGAAGGCGCCCGAGTATTCGGCCTGTTTCATCGCCACTTCGGCCTGCGGCACCTCCGCAAGGTACTGCTGCATCTCGGGCTGCTGCCACGACGATTTGCGCACGGCCAGATAGCCGGTCGCGCGGCTCCAGGCGGCCTGGTTCTCGGTGTTGGTCATCCAGCGTGCGAAGGTCCAGGCGGCCTCTTTCTTGGCGTCCGACTGGTTCTTGGCAATCATGATGGGGCCGCCCCCTTGCGAGGCGCCGAACTGCTTGCGCTTCGGCATGAAGGCCACGCCGACCTCGAAGGGCGAGGAGGTGCGCAGGTTGGTCAGCGAGCCGGTCGAGTGGTAGAGCATCGCGGTGGAGCCGGCCATGAAGTCGTTCGCCGAGCCCTGCCAGGTCGAGGCCGGGGCCATGCAGCCCGCGTCGACCATCTTCTTCCAGAACTCCAGCGCCTCGATCGCCTCGGGGCGATCCCACAGCACCTTGTCGGCCTCCCAGGGCACCAGGCCGTTCTGACGGCAATAGCCCTCGAACATCCAGTCGTGCCAGCCGCCGCCGATGGTCAGGCCCCAGCGTTTCAGCGCGTCACCATCGCGGATGGTCAGCGCCTGGGCGGCGGTCATCAGCTCGTCCCAGGTGACGGGGGCGTCGCCCAGACCTGCCTCGGCGAAGGCGTCCTTGTTGTAGTACAGCACCGGGGTCGAGGGCTGGTAGGACAGGCCGTAAAGGCGCCCGTCGGACACGGCGGTATCCAGGAAGCCACCGATGAAATCGTCATAGATATCGTCGGCCTTGGCCTGTTCGGTGATGTCTTCCAGCGCGTCCAGACCCAGGAAGGTCTGCAGCGACGAGTTGATCGGCAGCCACAGCGCCGGCGGTTCGCCCACACCCAGCGAGGTGATCACCTTCTGCTCGGTATTGTCGTAAGAGCCCGCGTAGATCGCTTCGACCTCGACGCCATCGTGGGTCGCGTTGAACTCGGCGATCATGTTGGAAATGATCGTGTTGATATCGCCGGAGACGCCCACGGGATACATGAACTGCAGTTTGACGGTGTCGTTGGCGCGTGCCGGGGTCAGGATACCGGGCATGGCGCTGACGAAGGGTGCCGCGAGACCGGTGGCCAGCAGGCGACGGCGCATCATGTTGGGTTTTGTGGACTTCATGCCTTTAAAACTCCTTAATGTGGTTTTCTGGTCGTACTTCAGTGCCGCGCCATCCGTGACCTCACAGATCCTGGCGCCGTGAACCTTCCATTATGGGCAGAAAGTCACAGGTTTATGACCATCGCACCGCTCCTCTCAGGATAAGCGGTACTTTTGACTCCTGTGGGGTTTGATTGCCCGAATTGTGGGTATTCTAGTGAATAGCGCGAGTACTTGACGCTTATCTTTGCGGTCAGGCGCCTAGTCTGCATATTATTGTGACTGAAATCGGTTAGATCAGCCGGCGAACCCTGCGGATTCCCCCGCAAATCCCAAGAGGTGCACATGGTGCTTGTTGCGCATATCACTGATTCCCACGTTCTGGCGGAGGGGCGCCTGCTGGCCGACCGCTTCGACACCGGCGCTGCCTTCGATCGGCTCGTGGCCAGCCTGGCGGCAGAGCCAGTTCAGCCCGACATGATCGTCTTCTCCGGCGACCTGGGGGAGGATGCGACGGCGGAGGAATACACCCATGTCGCAGCCGGCCTCCGCCGCCTGGGGCTTCCGGTGCTGGCAGTGCCGGGCAACCACGACAAGCGCGCGCCGATGCTGGCCGCGCTGCGCGACATGACGGGACAGACCGCTTCGGGCCATCTGTGTGTTCAGCGCGCGTTCGGCGCGCTGACCTTCCTCGGGCTCGACACGCTGGTCGAGGGGGCGCCGCATGGCGAGCTATGCCCGGAGCGTCTGACCTGGCTGGAGCAGGCGTTGCAAAGCTGCGCCGATCGTGACGTGGTCCTTATCCTGCATCACCCACCCATTACCACCGGGCTGCAGGACATGGACGGGATGGGGTTGCTGGTCGGGCGCGACAGGCTGGCCGAGTTGATCGCGCGCCACGGTCGGGTACGGGCGATCCTTTGCGGCCATATGCACCGGGCGATCACGGGCGGCTGCGGTGGCGCGCCAGTGCTGGTTGCGCCGTCTGCCTCGCACCAGATCGCCTTCGATCTGCGCAGCGGCGTCGCCTTCCGTTTCTCCGACGAGCCGCCGCAGTACATGATGCATCACTTTGCGCCCGACGGGGATCGGGTGTCCCACGTCGTGACCCTGGGGGACCGAGGCGCAGACCGGACGGGCTAGGCTATCCCGCCGGCTGGGTCAGTCGGCGCAGGCGGCCCGCTGCGCCAGCAGATCCTCCAGGTTCACCGGCTTGTAGCCGGTCTGTTCGACGCTGACGCAAAGGTGCCGGTCCGTCGGCGCTGGCCGGGTGTGCAGGTGCCCGTGGATGTTCAAGGTGAACCGGTCGGCCATCCCGCTACAACGGGACAGGTCCAGCGGCAGGTGCGTCAGGGCAAGCTTCGCGGCCGCGGTCACGTCCCAGAGCGAAATCGTCGCGAAAGCCGCGCGCAGCCTGTCATCCAGCGGGTTGTCGTGATTGCCAAGAATGAGGTGCTTCTGCCCCCGCAACCGCGGCAGGACACGCCAGCCCTCCCCCGCGTGGACATCACCAAGGTGCAGCACCCTATCATTCTCCGCGATGCGGTCATTCCACAGGTCGGCCAGGCAATCGTCCATCTGCCTCACGGTCTCGAACGGGCGGGCGACCTTCCCCGATGCCGGGCGGGCGCCGACCAGGCTGGTGTCGCCGAAATGGGTATCCGAGATGATCCAGGTCGTCATGGTCTGTTCCTTGGTCGTCTTCTGATGGCGGTGCGCGGGCAGGCGTGCGCCGAGGGTCTTCGGGGGCGTAAGGGGCGGCGGGACGCGCCGGCGTCAGTCTCGGCCCAGGGACTGGTCGCCCTCGGGCCTTGCGCCGCCGCGCATGCGCCGCGTCAGGTAGCGCGCCAGCTTGTCGGCAGCCGGCGCCAGGGTGCGCCCATGCAACTTCACCAGGCGGATGTTGGCGGGTTTCATCCGGCTGATCCGGATGAGGGAGACATTGGCCACCTCATCCTCCGTCTGCTCATACAGGGACAGGCCAAAGGTGATCAGGCCCGCGCTGCGGCAGGCACTGGCGATCGAGGCATAGGTGTTGCTTTCGACCGCCGGGTTCAGGAAGGTCTTTTCCCGGCTGGCGTGCTGGTCCAGCATCAGGCGCAGGCCCGAGCCTTGGGGCGGCAGGACGAACTGGTGCTGCGCGACCTCCGCCAGGCTGATCTCTGCCCGCCCGGCAAGCGGGTGGCTGGCAGAGACCACCGCGTAGATTTGCTGCTCGGCCTCGCCCAGCACCGACAGGTCCACGTGATCGGACAGGTTCAGGCACAGACCGATGTCCGACTGGTAGTCCTGGAGGTCCGACAGTGCCCGGGCCGAGGAGGAGTGGTTGATCGACACCGTGACCTTGGGGTTCTGCAACTGGAAGCGCGCCAGGTGCACGGGCAGGAAGCTTTCCAGCACCGACTGGCTGGCGCAGATGCGGACATGGCCGCTGGTTGCCTTGCGGATCGCCTGCAACTCGCCGCGGACCTTCTCGAATTCAGCCAGCTGGCTGCGAGCATAGACGGCCAGGTATTGCCCGGACGGGTTCAGGCGCAGACCTTTCGGCGTGCGTTCGAACAGTTCCACCCCGAACTGGGCCTCCAGCGCCAGGATCTTCCGGCTGAGCGCCGAGGGCGTCAGGGTCATGTGCTCCGCCGCCTTGCGGATGGAGCGAAAGCGGTCGATCGCATCGAGGATCTTGAGATCGTTGAGGCTCTGCATGGAATTTGCGCCTCAGGCCGAGAGCGGCACGACGGTCTCGCGCCGGACGGTCAGTTCGATCTCGCCGCTTTCGCTGGGGCGGGCGTCGGAGAAGAAGGTCAGTTCCTGGCCACGCGCCTCGACTTTCACCTCGAAGCGGCCGTCGATGAAAACCATGTCCTGCACCTTTGCCGTCACGTCGCCCCCCGCGGGGGCGACCTGCAAGGCGTTGCGGGGCAAAAGCAGCCAATCGTCGGTCCAGGGGCCGTCATCCAGGAAGGCGCGGGGCACGATGTTCCCGGCGTTGACGAAGCGCGCGATCCCCACGGTGCCGGGGCGGGTAAACACGTCCAGCGGCGCGCCGACCTGTTGGATCCGGCCGCCCTCCATGACGGCGATGCGATCCGACAGGATCTGCGCCTCGCGCCTGTCATGGGTGACGTTGATGCAGGTCAGGCCGAACTGTTTCGACAGCTTGCGGATCTCGTGGCCCAGGTCGTCGCGCAGGTTGCTGTCGAGGCTGGCCAGCGGCTCATCCAGCAGCAGCACCCGGGGCGAAAGGGCCAGGGCGCGAGCGATGCCGACGCGCTGGCGCTGGCCGCCGGACAACTGGCGCGGAGACTTACCCGCATGTTCGGCCATCTGGACCTGTTCCAGCACCTCGCGCACGCGCGCGGCCATTTCGGACTTCCGCCAGCCGGCGCTGCGCAGCGGAAAGGCGATGTTGTCGTCGATGCTCATATGCGGCCACAGCGCGTGGTCCTGGAAGACGAAGCCGAAGCGCCGCGCCTGGGTGGGCACGAAACGGCCTTGGGCGAGGTCATCCAGCACCGCGCCGTCGCAGGACAATTGCCCTGCATCCGCACGCTCCAGCCCGGCGATGATACGCAGCAGGGTGGACTTGCCGCAGCCTGAATGGCCCAGCAGGGTGACGAACTCGCCCTCGGCAATGTCCAGATCGATGCCCTTCAGGATCTCTGTCGGGCCGAAGCTCTTGCGCAGGGTCTGGATCTGGATCACGGGTTAACCTTTCAAGGAGCGCAGCCCGGCAAGGGCATTGCCCAGAGCGATGAAGCTGCCGGAGATGACGACGGACACCAGGCTCATCGCCATGGCGGTGCGGACGGAGCCCTGGTCGAACTGGTGGAAAACGAAGGTCGAGACGGTCTCGAACCCCGGCGGGGTCAACAGCAGCGAGGTGACCAGTTCCCGCGAGGCTATGGAGAAGACAATGAAGCCCGAGGCGACCGAAACGCCCAGCAGGGCCGGGCCGTTCACCCGCCAGATCACGCCAAGGTCGCTGGC
The DNA here is from genome assembly GCF_020177265.1 of Pseudooceanicola marinus. Taxonomy (GTDB): domain Bacteria; phylum Pseudomonadota; class Alphaproteobacteria; order Rhodobacterales; family Rhodobacteraceae; genus Pseudooceanicola; species Pseudooceanicola marinus_A. The sequence goes on along the minus strand of NZ_JAIVMC010000020.1, from coordinate 2,935 downwards.
GCCGTAGACCACGGCAGCGTCCTGCATCGACATCGGCAACTGGCGCAGGGTGCTGGTGATCATCCGCACCGGGTAGGGCAGCATGATGCAGGTGTAGGCCAGAAGCATCACCCACCATGTGTTGTAGGGCGTCCAGGGCCAGAACGCCTGATTCCACACCAGGATCAGGCCGACGGCCACGGTCATCGCGGGAATGGCGTTCGGCAGGGTCAGCAGGAAATCCAGCGGCCCCGACAGCACGGACTGCCAACGCACAATGAAGAAAGCCGCCAGCACGCCGATGGCGACCGTTACCACCGCGGTGATCGTGGCCAGGTGCAGGCTGGTGCCGATGGCGCTCAGGGCCTCTTCGTGGGTGGTGAACAGCTCGACGAAGGCGCCGAAGTTCAGGTTGGACCAGACGAGACCGCCCGACATCCGCTGCATCAGCGCGCTGATGAGGATCGACAGCAGGGGCAGGGCAACGCCGACGAAGGCCAGGGTGCCCAGGGCGAGATGACACAATGCGGTGCCAAGGGGGGTCCCCTGCGACTGTCCCGCCCGGGCCTGCACCTCGTCTACCGCCGTGGCGGTCCGACGGGTCATTTGCAGGTGCAGGGTATAGGCGCCCAGTGCGATGACGATCAGGATCAGCGACAGCACCGAAGCACCGGGGAGATCGATGGGCCAGTCGCTCAGCTTCTCATGGATGTAGGTGACGACGAAGTCGATGCCGACGCGGCGGCCCAGGATCTCTGCGGTGCCGAACTCCTCCACCGTCATGATGAAGACCAGCAGGTTGCTCGACACGATCGCGGTGCCGACGAGCGGCAGCAGGATGCGGAACAGCCGGCGGGGCGCGGAGCCGCCGAAGACGCGGGCAACTTCATCATAGCGCTGGCCGACGATCTGCAGCGCGCTGGAGGTGGTGAAATAGATGATCGGGAAGAGGTTCAGCGCCATCACCAGCACGATCCCGAAGAAGCTGTAGAGGACGGGGGCGAGGTTGAAGCCGAGGATCTGTTCGAGAAAACCGTTGCGCTGACCCAGCTGTATCCAGGCGAAGGAGCCGGTGAAGGGCGGGATCAGGAAGGGCACGAGGAAGGCGACGTCCCAGATCGCGCCGCGCCGTCCAGTTCTTGCCCGCAGGATCGCCGCAGTGACGGCCAGCAGGGTCGACAGGGCGCAGACCGCGACACCGAGAGAGACGGAGTTGACGACCGCCTGCACCAGGCGGGGGTCTTCCAGGTGCGGGGCGAGGTTTCCGAAGGCCCCGGTGAAGGACAGCTCGTTCAGCTTCGGGAAGATCGCGAAGAGGAGGATCGCCAGGATCGGCAGGACGACGATGACAAAGGCCAGGCCCATTGTCGCGAAGAAGAGGGAGGCGCGCAGCGCGCCTCCCGAGGGTTTTGCGGCAGTTGCGGACAACATGCCGTTACTCAACGGCGGCTTTGAAGGCAGCCTGGGTTTCGGCGGCCTCGGCCGCGGCCTTGGCATAGTCGAACTCGATCAGCGGCAGGGCATCCCAGCCGGGACGCTTGGCTTCGACATCGGTGCGCGCCGGCAGGATCATGCGGTCGGCGACCAGGGCCTGACCTTCGTCGGACAGCACGAAATCGACGAACTGCCTGGCCTCGTCGGGCTGGTCGGTGGTGGCGGGGATCATCATCGGACGCGGGGCCAGGACAGTGCCGTTTTCCGGGTAGACCACCTCGATCGCTTCACCCTTGGCCTTCTGGCCGATGGCAATGTAGTCGACGGCGCCGAAGACGACGCCGCGGGCGCCGGACAGCACGGGATTCAGCGCAGCAGCGTTGGCGCCGGGCACGATCATGCCGTTGTCGGCCAGATCGCCCAGCAGTTTCCAGGTGCCTTCGGCGTCCTGGGTGGCCAGACCCTGCACCAGAGACAGTGCGGCCCCCGATGCGGTCGGGTCGGGCATCGTCACAAGGTCCTTGTAGGCCGGATCGGTCAGGTCGGACCATTCCGCGGGCGCCGGCATGTCCAGGGTGGTGTTATAGACCATGGCGATGGCAGCGGCGCCCTGGGCCACATAGTCGTCGGCCTTCAGCGAGCCGGGCACGGTCTCGGCATTGGGAGAGGTGTAGGGCATCAGCTCACCAGCGCCGCTCAGGGTGATCGCATGGCCCCAGGAGGCGGAGATCAGCACATCGGCCTGCGGGTTGGCCTTTTCCGCCTCGTAGCGGGCCATGACCTTGCCGGAATTGGACTGGAACAGATTCACGGTGATGCCGGTCCTGGCGGTGAAAGCTTCGGCCAGCGCGGCGGACAGCGGTTTCGGCCCGGCGCTGTAGACGGTCAGATCATCGGCCGAGGCAGCAGAGGCGGCCATCAGGGCAAAGGCAGAGATCGCGAGCTTGCGGATCATTTTGGAATCTCCTTTGAGAACTCGAAGAGGTGAAAGCGGAAAAGGGGGTCGTCGCGCCTCTGCTATGCGAAACGGTGTGGGCCCGGGCAATGTGCGGCATCAGGCAATTCATGGGAAATCGTCCCGAATTACGGGACAAGATGCCGCGGCATTACCATGATATTGTAACGAATTATTAACATCTCTCGCCGATGCGCCATAAAAAATGTATATTTTATAGAACGTTGAGAGGGTCGGAGGTATAGCGCCTGAAGCGAGTAAGTCGTGTTCTGTACCATTTAATGTGACGGTTTTGTAAATCCGCTTGGCGACGGCACTGGGAATGTGGGCTGGATCGGAGGCCGGGTGTTTGATCCGGGTCTTGCGCCGCTTCCGGCCAGGAGTTCAGGCGCGATGCCTTTGTATTGCACCGCTTCTCGGAGCCAGTCCAAGTCGTAGCCCCGGTCGCCTAGGGTCAGGACTCATAGCCAGTAAATAACGAGGGCTGCGAGGGCGATGGCTGACAGGAAGACTTTCGGGCATCTGTCGTATCGGGTCGCCACACGCCGCCAATCCTTCAGCCTGCCG
>NZ_JAIVMC010000019.1 GCF_020177265.1 Pseudooceanicola marinus | reverse complement strand
TGCCATGGGACTTCGGAAAGTAGGGCTCAAGACGCGCCATCTGCACGTCGGTCAGCCAGAAAAGGTCAGACATGTCACCGCTCGTTTTTCGAGCCGTGAATCACGCCAACCTGCGGAAATCAATGGGTCCTGACCCTAGACTCATGCTTCCCGAACTGAGGTGTAGAACTACGCAGCTGACTAGGTCGAAACCCGGAAGCGTCGATCTACGCAGTGTTCGCTGTATTTATTCTGTACTCGAAAAGAAACAGGACTTAGCGGACCAGCGCTAAGTCCTTGAAATCTTTGGCTCCGGCGGTAGGGATCGAACCTACGACCAATTGATTAACAGTCAACTGCTCTACCGCTGAGCTACGCCGGAGCATTTGGTGTCGGGCGGGGCGCTGTGCGCTGCCGTCCCTGCGGTGTGGGCGGGGTATAGCAATGCGATTCCGGGTCGGCAAGAGCCTTTCGGACAGAAAATCGGGATTTTTTACCCGGGTCTTTCGAAGCGCTGCGCGCGGGTCCAGTACCGGCTGTCAGGGGAGGGAGAAAACCGTCTCCGCACCGAGGTCGCCGTCGTGTGTCACGCGGGATTTTCTCGTCAGGTCAATGAGATGCGCCAGGACGTTGCGGGCGGCTGCCGGCAGCATGGCGGGGGAGATGTCGGTGTAGACTCGGGCGGCGAGATCCGCGGCGGATCCGGGGCCCAGGGCCAGGGCCTGCAACAGCTGCGCCTCTCGCATCTCTCGGTGGCCGATCAGCCAGTCGAGGCGGTCCTGCGGAGCAGTGACCGGCGCCCCGTGGCCGGGCAGGAAAAGGCGGGCCGGGCGGTGGCGCAGGCGCCGGCAGGAGGACATGAAATCGGTCAGATCCCCATCGGGGGGCGAGACGAGGGTGCTGGACCAGCCCATCACAAGGTCACCGGTGAAGATCAGCTCGCCCATGGCGAAACACAGGTGGTTGCCGAAATGCCCCGGGGTCCAGATCGCCTCCACGTCCCAATCGGACCCGGCGACGCGGGCGCCATCCTCCAGCGCCACGTCGGGCAGGAAGGCATGATCGGTGCCTTCGCCCCCGCCCAGGTCACCCGCCGCGGCGAGGCGCGCCATGACCTCGGACCGTCCGGCCAGGGCCGGGCCATAGGCCAGCACCGGGGCGCCGGTTTCGGCAGAGAGCCGGCGGGCCAGCGGCGAATGGTCGAGATGTGCATGGGTCACCAGGATATGCGACACACGCTGGCCGGGACCGAGGGCCGAGAGCAGCGCGTCGAGGTGCCGGGCATCCTCCGGCCCGGGGTCGATGACGGCGATGTCGGGGCCATCGCCCAGCAGGTAGCTGTTCGTGCCCGGCCCGGTGAGGGGAGAGGGGTTCGGCGCCAGCACGCGGCGGACGCCCGGCGCGAGGGTCACCACGCGCCCCGGGATCAGATCATCGCTGGCCTCTGCCTGCATCTCGCTTTTCCTCCGTGCGGCCCGGGGCTAGGGTAGCGCATGTTTTTCGACTGGCTCAAACGATATGTGCCCCGGGGGATCTACGGGCGGGCGGCGCTGATCCTGGTGCTGCCGGTGGTTACGCTGCAGCTGGTGGTCTCGGTCGTCTTCATCCAGCGCCATTTCGAGGGGGTTACGGTACAGATGTCCCGGTCCGCCGGGCGCGACGTGAAGATGGTGTTGCAGGAGACGATCGAGGGCGAGGGGCGCGAGGCCGCCGCGGTACTGGAGATGGAGGTTTCGCAGGTGCCGGTCGCCTCGGTTCCGGAAGCGGGCCGCCTGCGCTGGTTCGACCTGTCGGGCCGCGTCATCGGCCGGGTCCTGCGCGAGGAGGTGCCGGCGCTGCGCGTCGTGGACCTGCCCAATGACAATGACGTCAGCCTCTACCTGGTCCAGCCCGGGCTGGAGGGAGAGCTGCTTCGCTTCGATTTCGACCGGACGCGGCTGTCGGCCTCCAATCCGCACCAGCTTCTGGTGAACATGGTGTTCTTCGGCGTGCTGATGACGGTCATCTCCTTCATCTACCTGCGCAATCAGCTGCGCCCGATCACCCGCATGGCACAGGCCGCCGAGGCTTTCGGGCGGGGGCGCCACGTGCCCTACAAGCCGGCAGGCGCGGTGGAGGTGCGGGCGGCGGGGCATGCCTTCCTCGACATGCGGGCCCGGATCGAGCGGCAGATCGAACAGCGCACGCTGCTGCTGTCGGGGGTCAGTCATGACCTGCGCACGCCCCTGACGCGGATGCGCCTGGCGGTCTCGATGCTGGAGGAAGCGGATCGCAAGGAACTGGAGCGGGACATCGACGACATGCAGCGCATGCTGGACGAATTCCTGTCCTTTGCCCGGGGCACCGCCGAGGAGGTCGAGACCCGCGTCGATCCGATCCAGCTGGTGCGCGAGATCGTCCATGACGCGGGCCGGGCCGGCCAGGACGTGACCCTGGTCGAGGCGGTCGGAGAGGGCGAGATGCCCCTGCGGCCGATGGCCATCCGGCGCGCGGTCGAGAACCTGATCGGCAACGCGGTACGCTATGGCTCCCGCGCCGAGGTCAGCGTGGACCTGACGCCCAAGGCCCTGCGCATTCGCGTGGAGGATGACGGGCCCGGCATCCCGGCCGAGAAGCGCGAGGAGGCGGTGAAGCCCTTCAGCCGGCTTGATACCGCGCGCAACCAGAACCGGGGGTCGGGCGTCGGTCTGGGCCTGTCGATTGCGGTGGATACGGCGCGGGCCCATGGCGGGGCGCTGCGCCTGGGCGAAAGCGAGGTGCTGGGCGGGTTGCAGGCGGATATCATCATCGCGCGCTGATCGGCGCCTGTCCGGTGCCGGTCCGGCCCCTTGCGGAAAGGGCGGCGCGTCCGCAATCCCCCAGGCGCTTCTGCCTTAGGCGTTTGTCTTGTGACATTGCCGCTCTACCATGGTCTGGGGGTGATGCGGCTTTCTGTCGCTTGTTCCGTACGTTAGACAGGGATACCGACCCGATCCCGGGCCAGACAGAGACACAGGATGACAGACGACAGCCGTTCGGTGCCCCCGCCGCAGGAGGCGGGATTTCACAAGGCCAACTGGCCCTTTTACTGGATCACCCAGACGTCCAACCGCTACATGCAGGTGATGGAACGGCGGCTGAAGACCATCGGCATGGATGTCGCCTACTGGCGCGTGCTGATGTCTCTCTACGAGGATCAGGCGCTGTCGATCTCCGAGATCTCCAGTTACTGCATCATCAAGCCCAACACGGCGACCAAGATCATCCAGCGGATGACGGCGCAGGGACTGGTGACGACCGGGCCGCGGCCGAGTGACGGCCGGGTGACCGAGGTCTGCCTGACGCCCGCGGGCCACGAGATGCGGCGCAATGCCCGGTCCATTGCCGACGAGGTTTTCGTGACCGCCTTCGAGGATCTGTCGCGCGAAGAGCAGATGGTGCTGAACCTTCTGCTGGAAAAGGTTTACCGCAAGCTGGAGTGATCCGGGCGACGCCCACGATCGGAATCGCCTCGATAGGAGGGGCGGACCCCGACCACACGGGCCGGGGTCCTGCGTCCATCAGGCGTCTTCCGTCTTCGTCGGCGTGTCGTCGGTCACCGGCAGCGACGGTTCGCCATGCTCGCCCGTTTCCAGCGCGCGGCGCACGCCGGCCTCGTAGTCGGGGTGCACCCGCTTCAGAACCGCCAGCCAGCGTTCCTTCACCGGCTCACTGACCGGGGCCATGCCGCCGGCCATGTTGCGGTGCAGGCGATCGCGTTCAGCGTCATCCATCACCTCGGCATAAAGCGCGCGGGGCTGAACGTAGTCGATCTCGGCCTCCTCCTGCGGGAAACGGGCCGCGACGGCCTCCGGATCGATGCGCAAGGGCGGCTCGTCGGCGGTCTCGTCCGCCACCGGGCCGTCGTACTGGTTCGGCTCGTAGTAGGCGTCGGGATTGCCGAAGTCGTTGGTGAAGAACCGCATCGCGCCGTCCTTGTGGTAGTGGTTCACCTTGGCAAGCTTGGGCGCGTTGGCGGGCAGGGCCTCGTAGTGGGTGCCCAGGCGGTAGCGGTGCGCATCCGGGTAGGACATGATCCGCGCCTGCAGCATCTTGTCCGGCGAGAACCCGATGCCCGGCACCACGTTCGACGGGTTGTAGGCGGCATTCTCGACCAGCTGGAAGTAGTTTTCCGGGAAGGTGTCCATCACCAGCTCGCCCACCTCGATCAGCGGGAAATCCTTGTGCGGCCAGACCTTCGTCAGGTCGAAGGGATTGAAGTCGGTCTGCAGCGCCTCTTCTTCCTTCATAACCTGGATGTAGAGGGTCCATTTGGGGAAGTTCCCGTCCTGGATCATGTGCCACAGCTCTTCCTGGTAGCTTTCGCGGGTGTGGCCGATGATCTCGGCGGCCTTGTCGTCGGACAGCCAGTCGTGGCCCTGCTGGGTCTTGAAGTGGAACTTCACCCAGTGGCGTTCGCCCTTGGCGTTCCACAGGCTGAAGGTATGGCTGCCGTAGCCGTTCATGTGCGCTGGCGTCCGCGGGATGCCGCGGTCGGACATCAGGATGGTGACCTGATGGACGCTTTCGGGTTGGCCGGCCCAGAAATCGAACATGGATTCGGGGCTGCGCAGGTTGGTCTTGGGGTGACGTTTCTGGGTGCGGATGAAATCCGGGAACTTGAAGGCGTCACGGATGAAGAAGATGGGGGTGTTGTTGCCCACCATGTCCCAGTTGCCGTCCTCGGTGTAGAACTTCAGGCTGAAGCCGCGCACGTCGCGTTCGGCATCCGCCGCGCCGCTTTCCCCGGCCACGGTCGACCAGCGCGACAGCACCTCGGTGGTCTTGCCGACCTCGGAGAACAGCTTGGCGCAGGTGTAGTCGGTGATGTCCTGGGTGACGGTGAACTTGCCCTGCAGGCCCCAGCCCTTGGCATGCACCACGCGTTCGGGGATGCGTTCGCGGTTCTGGTGGGCCAGCTTCTCCAGCAGGTAGTGATCCTCCATCAGGACCGGCCCGCGCGCGCCGGCGGTCTTGGAGGTCTCGTTGGTGGGGTAGGGCTTGCCGGAGGACGAGGTCAGCGTCGGCTTGCGGGACATGGGACGGTCTCCATCGATGAGGTCAGGGCGCGGTGTCGCGTCCAGGGTCAACGAGGGGGCCGGGGCATGAGTTCCCTTTGCAAGGGGAAGCCGCCCCGCCGGACGGTCCGGCGAGGCGATGCATCAGGGTCGGCGTGATCAGACGCCCAGTTCGCGCTTGGCGAAGTCGAGCATCTCGTCGGTGACCTCATCGGGGGTCATCGTGCCGTTGCCGGTGCTGCTGTAGGCGGCGGCAAGGGCCTCGCGCAGCGCCTCGTCGCCGGAGGCCGCAGCGGTTTCCAGCTCGGTCGCCTCGGCGGCATCCAGCACGGCCTTGTCGGCCAGGGCCTGATCCAGGGCGGCTTCGGCGGCTTCCAGATCGGCCAGGGTCTCCTGGTAGTCGTCGTAGCCCTCTTCGCCTTCGGCGACGGGATTGGCCTCCAGCTCGCTGCGCAGGTCCTCGATCTCGTCCGCCCAGGTTTCAGGCGCGCCGGTGATGCCCAGGTCCTCGACGGCGGTGGCCAGCACGTCGTAGCTCTCGGCGTAGACTTCCTGCGCGTCTTCCAGGGCTTCGACAGCCTCCTCGTGTGCCGCCACGGCTTCAAGGTAGTCGCGCGCCGGCTCCATCTTCGGATCGGCGGAATTGACGATCCCGTTCATGTTCCGCTTGAGGGAATTGAGCGACTTCAGGGACGCGGCGAGCGGGCGGCGATCCTCTGGCGCCACGGCACTGTTGCCGCGTCCGTTGGCCGCTGCGGCGTTGCCGTTCATGCCGGAGTTGCCGCGGTCGGAGGCATTGCCACCGCCGTTGCCGCCGCCATTTCCGCCAGCGTTCCCACCGCCGTTGCCTCCAGCATTTCCGCCTCCGTTGCCGCCGCTATTGCCGCCACCGTTGCCGCCGCCATTGCCGTTTCCGCCGCTGTTGCCTTGCGCCTCGGCGGTGCCGGTGCCGGTGATGTCGGACAAGATCACGGGCACTGCGAAGGTCAATATCGTGGTACTGATCAACAGATTCCTAATTAACTTCACGGGATTGGCTCCTCTTTTGGCTATCCGTTCCCAAGTGAGACCATGCTCACGCTTCCGTGTCCAGAGGGGCGGTCGAGGCCGGCCGCTTCCTGCCGGGGGGCGGAGACGGGCGAAACAAAACCGCCCGGCAAGGGGGCCGGGCGGTCGATGGGTCGATCAGGAGTTTGGGTCAGTTCAGGCGAACTCGGGGCGCTCTCGCTTCATCTTGCGGACCATGGCGTCGAAGAGCAGCGTGGCGAAGCTGGCGCTGTCCTTCAGGCGCTGCGCGTCGGCGGCGCACTTCTGCTTGATCTCTTCCGGCAGCTGGCTGTCGGGGCCGGGGATGGCGGCGGCGGCGCATTGAATTTCCGCCGCGCGCTGGAAGGTCCAGAGCAGGAAGAAGGTCAGCGGAATATCCGCTTCCATGCAGGCCACGCCGTGGTTCTTCAGGACCAGCACGTGCTTGTCGCCCAGCGAGTTCAGCATCCGCTCCCGCTCTTCGTCGTAGATCGTGATGCCTTCGAAGGCATGGTAGGCGACCCGGCCGTAGAGCTGCGCCCCGTAGAAGGAGTTATGGTCGATGCCGTAGCCCTTCATGGTGATCGCCGAGACGGGGGTGGTGTGGGTGTGCACCACGCAGCCCACGTCGGGGCGGTGTTCGTGGATCACGCCGTGCAGGGCGAAACCGGCGGGGTTGGGCTTGTATTCGCTGTCGCGCTTCAGCTTGCCGTCGACGCCGACCACCAGCAGGTTTTCCGGCGTCACCTCGTCGTAGTGCAGGCCCATGGGGTTCACCAGGTAGGCGTGCTCGGCGCCGGGCAGGCGGACGGAGATGTGGTTGAAGATCAGCTCGGTCCAGCCGAGGTAGCTGACAAGGTGGTAGAAATCCGACAGCTGCACGCGCAGCTCTGCCTCGGTCATTCCGTCCATCGGGGTCGACATCTCGTTCATGACGGGGTCCTTTCCAGGGAGGTGAGGGGAGTGAGGTCGGACAGGGCGGCGGCGCATGCGGTGCCGTCCAGCGGCAGCGTCGGGGCGGTGTCCAGGGCATGGACGATGGCCGCGAGGCAGCGCATCGGCTGCCCTTGGTCTTCTGCCAGGGTCATGGCGGCGCGGGCGATCGCATCCAGTTCCAGGGGGCGGCCCGCGCGGGCATCTTGCAGCATCGAGGTGGCGAAGGGCCCGGCATCCAGCAGCAGGTCGCGCAGCCACGGGTTGGGCGGCACGTCGCGGCCCAGATTGGCCTTGGCCCAGGAGCGGAACTCGTCCGCCACCGCAAAGGCCAGGGCGCAGAGATCGTCGCGCTGGCCGATCTCTTCCAGGGTGCACCCGACCAGGGCCGACAGCGGGTTGGTGGTGACATTCGCCATCAGCTTGACCAGCACCTTGGCGCGGATGTCCTCGGACAGGTCGGTGACCACGCCGCCCGCGTTCAGCGTTTCGATCAGCGCGTCCACCTTGGCCCCGTCCGCGCCGGGGGCCACGGGGGCCAGCGACAGGGTGGGGGTATTGGTTGACAGCGCCACGCCCGTCTCGTCCATCGAGACGGTCATCAGCAACACCGCGCCCAGCACCTGTTCGGGGCGCAGCAGGCGGGCCAGGATGCCCTCGGGGTCGGTGTGGGGCACGGGCCGCACATCCGGCATGAAGAACCAGAAGGGCAACCCGTTGACCATGGGAATGACCAGGGTCTCGGGGCCGATGCCCGCGCGGTTGGCCTCCAGCGCCGCGCCCAACTGCTGCGACTTCACGCAGAGGAACACGGCGTCCTGCACCTCGCTCAGCGCCTCGGTGGCCTTGGGGCGCGCGTCATGCCGCGTGCCCCGGTCATCGAGGGCCAGCCCGCCCTCGGCAATCGCCTGCAACCGCGCGCCGCGGGCCACCACGGTGACCTCGGCGCCCGAGTTGCAGATCAGGGCGGCCATGGCGGTGCCGATATTGCCAGCGCCGATGATGGCTATCTTCATAGTTCAGTCTCCGTCAGGTCAGCAGCAGGACAAGGCCCGGCACCGCCGTCAGTAGCGCCACGCGGACCACGTCCATCGCGACGAAGGGGAAGAGCCCGCGGAAGATCGTGCCCAGCTTCACGTCGGGCACGACCGAGCGCAGAACGAAGGCGTTCATGCCCACGGGCGGGGTGATGTAGGAAATCTCGGTCACCATGACGACGAAGATGCCGAACCAGATCAGGTCGATCCCCTGCGCGGCGGCGATGGGATAGAAGACCGGCACGGTCAGCATGATCATCGACAGGCTTTCCAGCACGCAGCCCAGTACCAGGTAGATGCACAGGATCACCAGGATCGTCACCAGCGGCGTATCCCCGAAGAGGGTCAGGAACTCCTGGATGTCGCGGGTCATGCCAGACATGTTCACGTAGTTGGTGAAGGTCAGCGCCCCGAAGAGGATGAAGAACATCATTGCCGTGGTCTTCATCGTGTCGAAGAGGACCGAGATCATGCTGTCGATGCTGAACTTGCCCGACAGGATCACCAGCAGCAGCGCGCCCCCGGCGCCCATGCCGGCGCTTTCGGTGGGGGTGAAGACACCCAGATAGATCCCGCCCATCACGAAGACGAAGAGAACCAGCGCCCCGGCGGTGCCCTTCAGCGCCTTGATGCGGTCGATCAGGGGCAGTTTCTCTTCAGTCGGCAGTTCGAGGTTCTGCAGCTTCATCGAGATGCGCACGGCAATGGCATAGCCGATGACGCCGATGACGCCGGGGATCAGCCCCGCCATGAAGAGGCGCCCGATGTCCTGCTGGGTCATGATGCCGTAGAAGACCAGGATGACCGAGGGCGGGATCAGGATGCCCAGGGTGCCGCCTGCGGCGATCGAGGCGGTCGACAGCTGGTCGGGATAGCCGTAGCGCCGCATCGAGGGCAGGGCGATCCGGGTCATCGTCGCGGCCGTCGCCATGGAGGAGCCGCAGACCGACGAAAAGGCGCCGCAGGCCACCACGGTCGCCGTCGCCAGCCCGCCCTTGCGATGGCGCAGCCAGGCATAGGCGGATTTGTAGAGCTCTTCGGCGATGCCTGATTGCACCACGAAGTTGCCCATCATCAGGAAGAGGGGAAGCACGGACAGCGAATAGTCGCGCCCGTTGTCGAAGAAGGTGGACCCCAGGAGGGAGAAGGCGGGGGTCCAGCCGATGATCGAGGCGACGCCCACGAGACCGACGCCCGCAAGGGCGAAGGAGATCGGGACGCCGATCAGCAGCAGCAGGCTGACGACGGCCATGCCGACGGGCCAGTATTCCATGGGGTCAGGTCCTGTTCTTGAGCCGTCGCACGAGATCCAGCAGGGGCACGGCGACGGAGAGGAAGGCACCGGCGGCCGTGCAGACCGCGCAGAAGTAGCCAAGCGGGGCAATGGGGATGCGCAGCGACGTGGTCACGCCACCATAGTCGCCGATCTGTCCGGCATAGATCCAGATCCGCCAAGCGACGACGGCCAGGATGACGGCGGAGAAGATCCCGGTCAGCGCCAGGCGCCAGGGTTGCAGGCGGAAGGGCAGGCGGTCCGTCACCAGGTCGACCGTCACGTGGTCGTTGGCCAGGGACACGGCCGGCAGGCCGAGGAAGATGGTGGCGGCCAGCAGCAGCTCGGTCAGTTCCGTGGCGCCCTGCAGTGGCGAATTGAAGAGGTAGCGGCCGATCACGTCGACGACCGTCAGCCCCATGAGCACCATCAGCAGCACCCCGCCCAGCACGGCCAGGATCATGCGCAGATCGAAGGGGTTCCGGGACGCCGGCAGCAGATCTGCTGCCGGCTCCTCGGACACGTGGGTAGACGTGGCGGGCTTCATTCGGCCGCCATTTCCTTGGCGATCTCGGCCTTGAAGAAGTCATAGGCGGCTTCGGCGTCGACGCCGGTGGAGGCCACTTCTTCCATCTTCTCGGCGACCAGCGGCTCCAGCATGGCGGTCCAGGCCGTCATCTGTTCCTCGGTGGCCGGGGTGACCTCGATCTTGCCTTCCATGTTCTCCAGGCCCTTGGCATCGACGCGATCCCACATCTGGCCGGCCATGCGGGCCAGGGCCTCGCCGGTGACGCTGTCGATCTGTTCCTGCTGCTCGGGCGTCAGGCTGTCCCACTTGGCCTGGTTCATCACGATAAAGAACGAGGTGTTGTAGAGACCGCCGGGCACGGAGACACCGACGTTCAGCTGCGGGATCAGCCCGAAGAAGTCGACCGACTCGTAGGGGAAGAGGATGCCGTCGGCGACGCCCTGGCTCAGCAGTTCATAGGCCTTGGAGGAGGGGCCTTCGACCGGCACGGCGCCGAGGCCGGTGGCGATCTCATGCACGAAACCACCGCCGACGCGGAGCTTCTTGCCTTCCAGGAAGTCGGGGTTGGTGGCGTCGCCCTCTTTCACGAAGATCTCGCCGGGGCCGTGGGTGAAGACGGCCAGGACCTTTACGCCGTCGTATTCGCCGGCGGGCTCCAGGTATTCCTTCCAGGTGCGGTAGTAGGCGACCGAGGTGGCTTCCGAGCTGTCGCCGAGGAAGGGCAGCTCGCCCAGGTTGGTCGTCTTGAACCGGCCGGCGCTGTAGCCCTGCACGCCGAAGGTGATGTCGGCCACGCCGTTGACGGCGAAGTCGAAGTGGGCGGGCGGCGGGCCCAGGGGGGCGGGCAGGATGTTGGCAGTGACCGAGCCGTCGGTGGCTTCGGCGATCTGCTCGGTCATCGGCACGACGACTTCGGAGACCAGCGGGTGCGACGGCGGCAGCCAGTTGGCGACGGTCAGCACGGTGTCCGCGGCGGCGGCACTTGCCATCGACAGACCGAGGGCGGTAGCGGCAAGAAGATGTTTCATTGTTGGCGTTTCCCTGTTGGTTTTACGGGTCATGGTCCCGGGTTGTCCCGGTTGGTCGTGTGGCCCGCGGCGATCAGCTCGCCGCGCGCAGGTGGTGAAAATCGCGGCCGAACCAGATGAGGCCGGACCGGTCCCCCTCGTTCAGGGCGATCTCTTCGACTTCGCAGAAGAAGACCGAATGGGTGCCGACCTCGGACCGGCCGGTGATCCGGCAGTCGAAGGCCGCCAGGGCATCGCCCAGCACGGGGGCGCCGGTGGCATGGGTGGTCCAGCCGGTGTCGGCGAAGCGTTCCTCGGTGCCGGCCCGGGCGAAGATGCCCGACAGGTCCTGGTGCTGCGGCCCCAGGACGTTGACGCAAAGCGTGCCGTTTTCCAGGAACATGTCGTGGCTGCGGTTGTTCCGGTTGACGCAGACCAGAAGGGTGGGCGGCGTGTCGGTGACCGAGCAGACCGCCGAGGCGGTCATGCCGTGGCGCCCGGCGGGGCCGTCGGTGGTCAGGACCGTGACGGCGGCGCCCAGGCGGCACATGCCTTCGCGGAACAGATCCTTCATTTCCATGCGCTCGTCCTCCGTCAGATGTCCAGGACCAGGCGGCCCTTGGCGCGCGAGCAGCAGCAACAGATCTGGTCGCCGTCCTCGCGTTCCTCTTCGGTCAGGAACTGGTCGCGGTGGTCGATCTCGCCCTCCAGCACGTCGGTCAGACAGGTGCCGCAGATGCCTTCCTCGCATTTCACCTCGATCTTCAGACCCTCGCGGGCCAGGACCTTGGCGATGGTTTCATCCGGTCCGACGGTGACCGTCAGGTCCGATTGCTCGCAGTACACTTCGAAGCTGTCCCCGGTGGCATCGACATCCGCCGAGAAATATTCGCGGTGGATCTGCTTCCCGGGATAGCCTGCCTTTTCGGCCTCTCCAATCACCCAGTCCATGAAGCCCTGCGGTCCACAGACATAGATGTGCGTGCCTGCCTCCGCCTTGGGCAGATCGCGCGCCAGATCCAGCGGTTCGGCGCCCTGGCCGTCATCGTGATGCAGCACGATATTGGCGCGGAAGGGCAGGCTTTCGATCTGGTCGAGGAAGGCCGTCCGCTCGGCCGAGCGGGTGGCGTAATGCAGGGTGAAGGGCGCATCGCGGTCGTGCAGCTCCCAGGCCATGGCCAGCATGGGGGTCACGCCGATGCCGCCGCCGAAGAGCACGGTGTTGGTGGCATCCGCCGCCAGGGGGAAGTGGTTGCGCGGGCCTTCCACGTGCACCTTCTCGCCGGTCTTCACCAGCTGGTGCAGGGCGTTGGAGCCGCCCCGGCTTTCGGGATCCTTAAGGATGCCCAGCTTGTAGCAGTCACGGTCGGCGGGGTTGCCGGCCAGTGAATACTGACGCCACATCGGACCCTCGGGGCTTTCGACCAGCAGGTCGATATGGGCGCCGGCGGTGAAGGGCGGCAGCGGACCGTCGCCCTTCAGGGTCAGTTGCATGATGTCGCCGCGGTCGTCGAAACGCTCGGCGACCGTCAGGATCATGGTGTTGGTATCGCTCATGTCCTTCATGTCTCCCTCAGCGCATGTAAAGGCCGCCGTTGTAGTCCCAGCAGGCGCCATTGACGAAGGCAGCCTCGGGACCGGCGAGCATGGTGACAAGCTGACCGACGAAGGCGGGATCGCCCAGTTGGCCGACGGGGATGTTCTTCAGCATCTGGGGCATGTTCTCGCCCACCAGTTCGTGCACCATCGGGCTGTCCATGGGACCGGGCGAGATGCAGTTGCAGGTGATGCCGTACTGGGCTAGGTCGCGCGCGAAGACCTTGGTCAGGGTCATGATCGCGCCCTTGGAGGCGGCGTAATGCGCCCCCGTGGTGGTGCCACCGTTCTGGCCCGCCAGGCTGGCCATGTTGATGATCCGGCCATAGCCGCGCTCAATGAAATGCCGTCCGAAAATCTGCGAACCGGCAAAGACGCCGCCCGCGTTGATGCCCATCACCTCGTTGAAGGCGGCGGGGTCGATCTCCATCAGCGGTTGCGCGCGGGTCACGGCGGCGTTGTTCACCAGCACCTCGACCGAGCCCCAGCGATCCACGACCTTGTCGAGGACGGTCTGGAAATCCTCGGGCTTGGACACGTCCAGGGTGGCGGTCAGGGCCATCTCGGAGGCGAGGTCCAGTTCCTCGGCGAGCTTGTAGGTCGCGTCAGCATCCACGTCGGTGATGATGACCCGGTATCCGGCCGCGTGGAGGGCACGCGTGATTTCCGCCCCGACGCCGTTTCCGGCGCCGGTGATGACGGCTGTCTGAGTCTCAAGGGGAAGAGGTTTCGACATCAGAACAGATAGCTGATCGACGTCAGCACCCCATCGGAATTCAGCAGGCGGATGACCTTGTCGCGGATCATGAAGCCGTCCTCGGTCACCTTCAGTTTCCAGGTGACATTGGCGGCGAACATGCGCTGGCGGCCGAACTTGTCCTCGATCACGTGCTGGGCGGCGCGGACGGTGACGGTATCGCCCTCGGCGCCCTCGATCACGAAGCGCGACAGGGTGCGCACGCTATCCGCCGGCGGGGCGGAGGAGATCGAGAAACCGGCCTGGAACCGCTCGACGCGCATCTTGCGCATCTTCGCGTCATCATAGGCGATGTTCAGGCGGTTGGCGAAATCATCGCCTTCCTTGTCGACCGGGATCACGTAGTGACCTTCCTCGGTCCACAGGTCCAGCCAGGTGTCGTAGTCGCGCCGGTCCAGCAGATCGGCTTCCATCCACAGGAATTCGGCGATGTCCTGCAGTTTCACGTCGGTTGCGGCCATGTCTTTCATTGGTCCATCACCTTCTTCCACTGTTTGTAGGCGGCGCGCATGCCGGTCTCGGCGGAGATGTCGCCGACGGGCAGGCCGTTCTGGCTTTCCTTCTCCAGGCCCAGGCCACGGTTGACCATCACGTCCACGTCGCCGGCCCCGGCGGAGCCGCGCTGCACGCGTTCCCAGACCTCGGCGTCATCCGGCGAGCCGAAGCCCATCGGACCCTGGAAGTGTTCATGCAGGCGCATGCGCATCTGGTTGGCGACCTCGGGGCCACCGTCCATGCCGAGGGCGATGTGACGGATCTCGGTCTCGTTGACCGAGACGGGGCGCAGGATGCGGAAGAAGGACAGCGAGCAGCCGGCGTTCGGGAAGAGGTTCAGGTTGAACCCGCAACCACCCACGGCGCGCACGATGCGGCGCACCTTCTCGTCTTCGTAGCCCTGCTCCGCCAGCTCGGCCGCCAGTTCCTTGAACCGCTCGGGGATCGGCGCGTCCAGGTTCTCGTCCAGATCGATCAGTTCCGGCATCATCACCATGACGGAGTGACCGTTGCCGAGGTCTTCGACGTAGCCGTCGTCGTCATCCATGAAGGAGAAGGTCTCGGTCGCCTCGCCGTCCAGCGATTGCAGGAAGGACTTGTGCACGATGGGGAAGTGGTAAGCGTCGGTGGTGTTTTCCAGCTGCACCTTCCAGTTCATCGGCACCTTGAACTGATGCTCGCCCAGGGTCTTCACCGGGAAGCCGCCGCCCTGTTTCATGAACAGGCGGATCCAGGGCTTGGCGTTGCCCAGGAAATCTTCCAGCGGTTCGGCGTCATGGTCGAAGTTGGCGAAAACCATGCCCTCGAAGGTCTCCACGCGGAGCTTCTTCAGGCCGAAGTTTTCCTTCTTGAAGTCGTCGCTGTAACCCTCGGAGTAGGGGATCGCGCGCAGGTCGCCGTTCAGGGCGTAGCCCCAGCCGTGGTAGGGACACTGGAAGGAGCTGGTCTTGCCCTTCTTGATCTCGCACACGGTCGCGGCGCGGTGGCGGCAGCGGTTCACCAGGACGTGGATCTCGCCCTTGCGGTCGCGCGAGACGATCACCGGCTGGGTGCCGACCCAGGACAGCACGAAGTTGCCCTTGCCCGGCACTTCGGATTCATGCGCAACCCAGACCCAGGACTTGCCGAAGATCCGTTCCATCTCCACGTCGAAGAGCGCGGGATCCTCGTACATGGGCGTCGCAACGCGGTCGCCCTTCATCAGCTCGTCGGTCTGCGGACCGCTGGGAAATTCATCCAGAGACATGTCGAATTCCTTTCAATGGCCGGCGGCAGGCGCCGGGATTTGGGCGGGAGCGTTCCAGTCACCGACCGGACGCGCGTAAAGATTGCGGGTGGAGAAGCGGTGCATGCGCCAGGCGCCCGCCTCGTAGGCAAAGTCGATCTCCAGCCGGGCGGCCATCAGGAAGCTCTGCCCGTCGTGGAAGGTCGGCGTCTGCAGCATCAGCCAGCGGCCGGTGACGGTGCCGTCGTCGCCGTGGGTGATCGCCTCGGACGACAGGAAATGCGCATTCATCGCGAAATGCGGCGGGGTGGTGCAGAACTGACCCAGCCAGCCGATGATCGCCGCGCGCCCGTGGTGGGCGCCGAAATCCTTGGCATAGCGGTCGCCCGCGCCACCCCAGACGGCCTCTTCGGTGAAGAGGGCGCCCAGGGCGTCGAGATCCGTGTCCGCGTCCAGCCGGTCGCAGATGTCCATGTAGTCGGACAAGCAGCGGCGGCAGGCGCTTTCGGCCTCCAGCCGGTCGAGCCGCGCCAGGATGTCGCCGTGGATTTCGGACAGATCGCTCACAGGTCGGGGATCTCCAGGGCGCGGCCCATGCGGGCCTCGACGGTCATGTATTTCCACAGCCGGTCGTTGCCTTCGCCCACCACGATGGTGCGCAGCAGGTTACAGGCGGCTTGAACGCTTTCGCGGTTCGGGAAGTCGGCCATGATGTACCAGGTGTAGGGGAAACCCTGGGAGGCGCCGACGAAGGTCTGGTCATCGTCGAAGGTGCCGACGATTTCCACGCCGTCCAGCTTGGCGATGCCGGACATCAGTTCCTGCGTGGCCTTCCAGACCGGGCCGATCTGGTCGAAGGGCAGCGAGAAGAAGGTGCCGTGGTTGTTGAAGCACAGAAGGGTGCGCAGTTTGGTCTCGCTCATGGGGGGGCTCCTGTCGGTAGGTGTTCCGGTTTTTCTGGTGCCGGGCCTGGGGCGGCCCGGCGGTGTTTCGGGATCAGGGGAAGCCCGGAGGGGTCTTCTCGCCGAACATGGCGGCGCCGGCGGCGGTCCAGGTGCCTTCACCCATGAAGGCGTGCTGGGCGACGCAGGCCGCGTCGATCATCATCCGGCCCAGGGGGTGGCCCTGCATCATCGTTCCCGCGCCGCCCATCAGGAAGGCTTCGCGCGCCACCTCGGCGCCGTCATGGGCGGCCACGGTGGAGGCCAGGCGCAGCTGCACCTTGGTCTCGGGCGAGACCTCGTCGTTGTGCTGCAGCTCTTCCCAGGCCTTGGCCGTGGTGTCGTAGAACTGGGCGCGGGCGCCGGCCAGGGTGCCTTCGGCCCGCGCCAGGTGGGCCTGGACATAGGGGCGGGCGCCGGGGTTCGGCGCGCCAGTGATCGAGGCGCGCTGCGCAGCGTCGGACTTGATGAAGTCGAGCGCCTCGCGCGCAGCCCCCAGTGCGACCACGGCCAGCACCTGGGCGGCCAGGGCCATGGCGGGGTAGCGGAAGATCGGGTCGGTCATTTGCGACTTCGAGCCGCGGATGAAGGTCCATTCTTCGGGGACGATCACCTTGTCGGCCACCAGGTCATGGCTGCCGGTGCCCTTCAGGCCGATGGTATGCCAGGTCTCGTCGATGGTGACTTTGGCCTTGGGCATGACGGCGGTGCGGGGCAGGGGCGTCTCGTCGCCCTCGATCTTGATGCCGCCGCCCAGCAGGTCGGCGCCCATCGAGCCCGAGCACCAGGACCAGCGACCCGACACTTCCAGACCACCGTCCACGCGGTAGGCGGGCTGCGGCGGGAAAAGACCGCCGGCGAAGACCGTATCGGGGTTCTCGCCATAGATCTTGTCGAAGGTCTCGGGCGGCAGGGCCGCGAGGTAGGTCGAGGAGACGCCGAAGGAGGCAACCCAGCCGGCCGACGGGTCGGCGGCGGACAGGGTCTCGATCAGTTCCAGGAACTGCATCGGGTCGATGTTGTCGCCACCCAGGCGGGTGGGGACAAAGGCCCGGTAGACGCCGATCTTCTTGAAGCCCGCGACGATGTCATCGGGGATGTGACGCAGCGTGTCGAACTCGGCCCGGCGGCCGCGGATCTCCTCGCAGAGCGCAGACAGCTCGGCTGCCTTGCCCAGGGTGGGGTCGGGTTTGTTCATGGCGTTTCCTTCGAGGTGTCGGCGGGGGTGCAGCGATCCGCGAGGGTCTCGGCCAGCGCGCACAGGCGCGCCTCGGCGCCCTTGCGGGCCACCAGTTGCAGACCGGCGGGAAGCCCGTCCGCGGTGCGGATCGGCAGGGTGACGGCGGGGTGGCCCGACAGGTTGAACGGGCGCACCAGAAGGGTGAGCGGGATCAGCGCGCGGGGATCCGTCGCCTGGTCCAGGGTAGGTGGCACGGTCGGCATGGTGGGCAGCACCAGCGCGTCCAGCCCTTCCAGCGCGGCGTCCACCTCGGCTGTGAAACGGGCGCGAATTTCCTCGGCCTCGGCCATGTCCTCGGGCGTGACCGCCAGGGCAGCGCGGACGCGGCCCTGGATGTCGGCGCCCAGGGTGGCGTTGGACCGGGCCAGCTGGCCGAACTCGCCCGCCAGCTCGTAGTTGATGACGGTCAGGCCGGCGCGGTAGGCATCCGCGAATGAGGGCAGGGCGGCCTGGGCCATCTCCAGCCCGGCCAGCGCCGTATCGGTTGCGGCGGTGATCTCGGGCGCCACTTCGACCTCGGCGGGCAGGGCGACGCGGCCCAGGCGCGGGGTGTCGATGGTCTCAGGCGTAAAGCCCGCCAGCATCATCGACGCGGCCTTGGTCAACATCGGCGCGGAGGCCGCGAAGGGCCCGATCACGTCCAGCGACGATCCGCGCGGGATCGCGCCACGCCGGTCGATGGCGCCGAAGGTGGGTTTCAACCCGAAGACGCCGCAGCAGCAGGCGGGCTGACGGACCGAGCCGCCGGTGTCCGTGCCCACGGCGAAATCGCACAGGCCGGCGGCGACGGCGGCGGCGGAACCGGAGGAAGAGCCGCCGGGGATCCGGTCGGGCCAGCCGGGGTTCACGGCGGTGCCTGCGAAGGCGTTCACGCCGGTGACCCCGAAGGCCAGCTCATGCATGGTGACGGTGCCGACGACATGGGCGCCGGCGCCCAGCAGTGTCTCGACCACGTGGGAATGGGCGGTTTCGGCAGGAGCCTCGGCGAAAGCGGCAGAGCCGCAGCGCGTGGTGATCCCCTCGATCCCGAGGCATTCCTTCACCAGGACACGCGGGCCGCTTTCGGGGCCGAGGTCCAGGGGACGGGTCACGATGGAGTTGGCTGTGTCGGTCATCATCGCTCACTCAGAGTAGTTAAGTGAAAATTACCGTAAATTCGTTTTCGGGGAACCCACTTCGTGATCGGGACCCGCTCAGGGTGCTATTTGAGGGGGTGTGTGACGCCAATATGAACCCTGCGAAACAATGATTTAGATCAATTTGCACAAAATCTGTGCGGGGTGGGTTTTTGCGGTTTTTGAGCGCCAACATTGCGGGAGAGCGATGCCCATACGGCATGGAATAGGGCCTGGATTCGGCCGAAAGTACCTCGATCTAGAGGTATATTAGTCGTGCTTATATTCAGTTGGATTTCCTCTAACATATTGAAATATAACGAGTATAGTCGGATCTGCGCTTGCGTGGCCTTCCTTTCGATTCGGAGTGGCTGCCTGACACGGTCCGTATCCGTGGGTCGCCTGGGGTCACGCAAATTCCTTAGAAAAGTCATCGGATTTCGATTCGCGAAGGTACCCACGGCGCGTGAGCAAAAGGGTGAATTTTATCACGATTTTGCCGCAATCTTCGGCAAACCATGAAAATTCACGCAATCTAAATGGGCAAGATCGGTTTCCGTCGGAAGCAGCCTTGCCCGCCATTTGCCCGGAGTGCGCCCTCGGACTCATCTACCTCAACCGCTCCCGGGCGGTCTTCCCCGCACACAGCCAGAAACGAAGGACCCATGACCAAATCCAACTTCCTTTCCCGTACCGCCCGTAACGTCGCAGGGGCCCTGGCGGGCGCCGCGCTTCTGTCTTCCGCCGCTGCCGCCGCCGACATGTCCCTCGACGTGCAATCGGCCTGGCCGCTGACCCTGCCGGCCTCCGGCCAGAACGCCCAGCACTTTGCCGACACGATCAACGAGATCTCCGGCGGCGCGCTGGAGGTCGATCTGTACGGCGCCGGCAAGCTGGTGCCGCCCCTGCAGATCTTCGACGCCGTGCAGCAGGGCACCTTGGATGCGGGCTATACCTCGCCGCTCTATGTCGCCGGTCGTTTCCCCGCCGTGCAGCTTTTCGGAGGCGTGCCCTTCGGCCCCAATGCGATCGACTACATCGGCTGGATGTACAACGGCGGCGGCCTGGAGATCTGGCGTGAGATCTACGAGGCCCAGGGCGTCGTCACCGTCCCCTGTGGCGTGATGGATGCCGAGGCCGGCGGCTGGTACACCTTCGAGATCGACAGCGTCGATGCCATGGAAGGCAAGAAGATCCGCTTTGCCGGTCTCGCCGGTGAGGTGATGAAGAAAATGGGCGCCTCCATCGTGCTGCTGGCCGGGGGCGACATCTACCCGAACCTGGAACGCGGCGTGATCGACGGCACCGAGTTCTCGATGCCCGCGATTGACGTGGCCATGGGCTTCGAGAAGGTCGCCGACTACTACTACCTGCCCGGCTGGCACCAGCCCGCCGCCTTCAACGAGCTGATCATCAACAAGGGCAAGTGGGACAGCATGACCGAGGCCCAGCAGGGCCAGATCGAAGAAGTCTGCAAGTCCACCAACATTTGGTCGCTGACCTCGACCGCGCCGGG
The DNA here is from genome assembly GCF_020177265.1 of Pseudooceanicola marinus. GTDB lineage: Bacteria > Pseudomonadota > Alphaproteobacteria > Rhodobacterales > Rhodobacteraceae > Pseudooceanicola > Pseudooceanicola marinus_A. The sequence goes on along the minus strand of NZ_JAIVMC010000019.1, from coordinate 23,513 downwards.
CAATGCCGCCGCCATCGCCCAGTTCGAGGAAGCGGGCACCGAGATCAAGACCTTCCCGCCGGAAGTCCTGGCCGCCTTCGAGGAGGCCAATGACGAAGTGATGGCCGAGCAGGCCGAAGCGGATGAGACCTTCGCCCGCGTGCTGGAGAGCCTCAACAGCTACCGCGCCTCGGTCGAAACCTGGTCCGCGCACAAGGAATAATCCTGCGTGCCACCGACGACGGGCGGGCCTTAGGGCCCGCCCACTGACTTTTCGGGACCCTCCCCATGTTTTCCTCGCTGACCCGCTTCATCGACCGGGTGGCGGAACTGACCGGCAAGGCCGGCTCCTTCGTTCTGCCGCTGCTGGTCGTCACCATCCTTCTGAACGTCATCCTGCGCTACGTCTTCAACATCGGCATGATCGAGCTGGAAGAGCTGCAATGGCACCTCAACGCCCTGGTGGTCATGTCCTGCCTGGCCTGGGCCTACCAGACCGATACTCATGTGCGCGTCGACGTCCTGCATGCCCGCATGCGCCCGCGCACCCAGGCCCTGGTCGAGGTGCTGGGGGTGATCTTCCTGCTGCTGCCCTTCGCGGGCCTCGTGTCCTGGCATGCCTGGAAGATCTTCTCCTTCTCCTGGGCGCTGAAGGAAGGCTCGCCCATGCCCTCGGGGCTGCCCGCGCGCTACATCATCAAGGGCGTCATGGCCGCCGGCATGACCCTGCTGGCGCTTCAGGGCGTGTCGATCCTGATCCGCAGCCTGCAACGCCTCGGCACCGCCTGGTCGGAGGCCCGCTGACATGGACGCTCTCTTCATCTTCCTGTTCTTCGCCAGCTTCATGGCGATCCTCTTTTCGGGCTACCCGGTGGCCTTCGTGCTGGGCGGCACGGGCGTTCTCTTCGCCGTGCTGGGCACCCTGATCGAGCCGCTGCAGATCGCCGACGTGGCCGAGCTGCGGATGATCGGTTTCGTCGCCAACCGGATCTTCGACACGATTTCCAGCTATTCGCTGATCCCCATGTCGATGTTCATCTTCATGGGCTTCATGCTGGACCGCTCCGGCGTGGCCGAACGCCTGCTGAAGGCGATGCGCGGCCTGCTGGGCCCGGCGCCCGGCGGGCTGGCCATCTCGGTCGTGGCCATCGGCGTGGTGCTGGCAGCCTCCACCGGCATCATCGGTGCCTCGGTCGTTCTGCTGGCGACCATCGCCGTGCCGACCATGTTCCAGGCGGGGTACAACCGCTCCGTCAGCCTCGGCATCGTCGGCGCCACAGGCTGCCTCGGCATCCTGATCCCGCCCTCGATCATGCTGGTTGTCATGGGCGACCAGCTCCGGATCCCGGTGGGCGATCTGTTCATGGGGGCCATCGTGCCGGGCGCGGGGCTGGCCCTGCTGTTCATCCTCTTCATCGTCGCCACTGCCGTGATCGCGCCGCGCGCCATGCCGCGTTATCAGCGCGAGGGGGACCGTCTGCCGCCGATGAAGGCCCTGGCCGAGTTTACCGGCGCGCTGTTCGCGCCCCTGGCCCTGGTGCTGGCGGTGCTGGGCTCGATCGTGGCGGGCATCGCCTCTCCGACCGAGGCGGCGGGCATCGGCGCGGCGGGGGCGACCCTGCTGGCGGCGCTGAACGGCAAGCTGAACCGCGACGCTTTCAAGCAGGTCTGCTATGACACAGGCCGCACCAGCGCGTTTCTCTACATGCTGATCTTCGGCGCGTCCTGCTTCTCGGTGGTGCTGCGCGGCTATGGCGGGGACGAAACGATCGAGGCGGCACTGCGCGCCCTCCCGCTGGGACCGCACGGCGTGCTGGCCTTCATCATCTTCATCGTCTTCCTGCTGGGCTTCTTCCTGGACTGGATGGAGATCGTGCTGATCGTGGCGCCGCTGGTGATGCCGATCCTGACCAGTTTCGGCTTTGATCCGGTCTGGGTGGCGATCCTGCTGGCGATCTGCCTGCAGACGTCGTTCCTGACGCCGCCCGTGGGCATGGCGCTGTTCTACCTGCGCTCCTCGGTGCCCGGGGCCTCGATCACCGAGGTCTACAAGGGGGCGATGCCCTTCGTGCTGATGCAGGTGGCGGCGCTGATCACGGTGGCGCTGTTCCCGCAATTGGCTTTGTGGCTGCCGAGCGTCGCCGGGCGCTGAGCCAAGCCTGGGAGGATGGCAAAGAAAAAGGCGGGGCCGTATCGGACCCCGCCTTTTTCATGTCGGTCGACCGGGGCGGGCGTCAGTCTGCTGTGGCGTTGTCGATTTCCGCGCAGAACTGACGGTCGAGCGTCGTGATGGCTTCAGTGACCGTCAGCCCTGCGGCTGCGTCCCCGAGGGCCGTTTGCAGGGCCTGACGGGTCCGGGGGCCCATCATCCCGTCGGCCGGGCCGGGATTGAACCCTCCCTCCTGCAGAAGCCTCTGCAACGTCATGACCGGAGAGCTCCCCTCGTCTATCGCTGACAGCCCGCATTGTCCCGAGGGCAGCAGGTTCGGACCCAGCCGGACCGTATCCTGTTGCGGCCGCGCGGGGGCCTCGGTTTCGCCGAAGGCCAGGGGCCGGTCGTCTTCCGGCGCCTCGGGGATCACCGGCGTGGGCGTGTTGTCGGGGTTGCGCAGCCCCTCCAGCGCGGCTGCGGCGGCCAGGCCGGCGGCAGGGTTCTCGGGCCGATCCGCGTCGGAGGAGACGCCGGCGCCGGGCGGCAGGCCGGTGGCGGGGCGCGCATTTTCGGATGGGGCGAAATCCTCCGCCGTGACCGGCCCGCCCAGCAGGCAGCGGCCCAGCACCTGGGCGGTGCGCGAGGCGGCGATCGGCGCCAGCCCGTCGAAGCTCTCGGCGCAGAGGCCGGAGGCGGGATCGCAGCTCAGGAAGACCTGCCAGGCGGGGTTGGCGGAGCCGTCGTTCACCTCGGCCGTGAGGTCCATGAACAGCCGGTAGGTGAACCCGGCGACGCGGCCCTCCTGCCAGATCCCGGGATAGCGCGCCGAGGGCACGTCGGCGTAGCGGCGCTGCACGTTCTCGGCGCCGGGCAGCGGCTGGTCGAAAGCCGGGCCGACGCAGGGCTGGGCCATCCCGGCGGCGGGCAGAAGCGACAGGGCGACAAGCGCGGCGAGACGGGGGGAGGCGGAGCGGCGCAGGTTCATTCAGGGTCCCGCATCAGGGGGCCGGTGGCCTTGAATGACAGCGCGGCCAGCACGACCGCGTTGGTGTTGGTTGTGGTGGAGGTGTTCACCTCGCCGGTCTGTTCGTAAATCCCCTCGGGCCAGCCCTTGCCGGGCTGCGCGGTCTCGGCGATCTCGGCCACCAGCGCGGCGGTGTATTCGGTCCCGAAAAGGGCATCCCAGCCGAAGGCGGCCTTGGTCGCCACGGTGCGCTTGCTGTCGATCCGCTCCCCCTGGAAGGTCAGCACGGCCCAGGGCGCGCCACCGCCCCAGACGGTGGAATAGGCGAAGTAGGGCGCCTCATTCAGGTGGCTTTCTGTGACCGCGGTGAACTGGCCGGTCTCGGCATGGCGCGCTTCCTGCGCTCGGTAGATCGCCGTGGCAAACCGCTGCGAGCGTGCGTCGAAGCCGAACTCCAGCCCGTCGAAAAGGTAGGGTTCGCTCACCACGAAGGCGGGCGTGGTGGCTCGGTGCAGCCTTGTGTCCACCGGAATGGGCTGGCCCAGCACCTCCTGCACCATCAGCTGCGGGCGCACGTCATAGGCGCGGTAGGTGTCGAACCCGAAGAGCATCATGCCCTTGGCGGCATATTGTTCATAGCCGACGCGGCCTTCCTGGTTGGGGCGTGGCGTGCCCTCGACCACGTTCATGCCGATCAGCTCGCCATCCTCGACCATCCGCTCCAGCGCCCAGGTGTCGATCAGCGCCTCGACATCCTCCGACAGCTCGGGGTGGTTGCGTTCCACCAGGCCCAGGGTGGCCACGACCCGCGCGATGTCCAGCGCGGACCAGCCAAGGCCCAGTTCCACGGGTTCGTTGGCGTAGTTCACCAGCTCCAGCGTGCGGGCGTGGTAGGCCTTGTTGGGCAGGGTGTCGTCGAAGAGCCGCAGCGATGCCAGGCTGTCGAGGACGCGGGCAATGCGGTTGTGCGCCTCCTCGGCGGAGATGAGGTCCAGCCGTTCGGCCGACAGTACCGCGACGAGGTAGGAGCCGGTCTCCCACATGGTGGTCGAGGGATAGTTGTCGACCGAGTTGACCAGCCCGGTTTCCTCGTTGGTGTTGTTGCGGAAATAGCTCCAGGCGATGCGGGCATACTCCTCGTCGGTCTCCGACAGGGGCGCGGGGGCACGCAGGGGCAGGGGCTCCAGGTCTTCGAAGGGCTGCATCGGGTCCTCGGGCAGGGGGGCGGCGATCTCGGGTGCGGCGGCGACGGTGTCAGTGCCGTCGCTTTCGCCGGCGTTGGCCGCAGGTGGCTCGCCGAGCTTTTCCAGCTGCAGCACCAGAATGAGGCCGCAGACAAGGGCGACGAGAAAGACGATATGGCCGCGGGCGCGGGTCAGATTCTGGCGGAAGCTCACGTCGGGGTCTCCTCGGCTTTCATCAGGGTGGGCTCGGCGGTGTCTGCGGTGGTTTCGGGCGGCTGCCAGAGGGCGGCGGCGATCATGCCCCACATGGCAACGCAGTTGTTCAGACCCCAGAGGCAGTTGGTCACGACCCCGGTCAGGCTGTGCTGGGTGCCGCCCAGCCACAGCGCGCCGAGGCCCCAGAGGCCGCCAAGCGCCGTCAGGATCAGCACCGCCATCTGCGGTTTCACCAGTCGCAGGAAGGTGTCGGCGTTGCGGTCCTTGGGGGTCACGGTGAAGGAGATCTTCTCGCCCCGCAGCACCGTCCATATCGCCTTCAGCCCCAGGGGAAAGAAGGACAGGTAACTGGCCTTGGCCGCGTAGCCCGCGATGCCCCAGGTGCCCACCATCATCGCCAGTTCCAGCGTCACCAGGAAGGGGATCACATGGGCGAAGAAGTCATTGGAATAGGCCGACACCGGCGCGATTCCGGTGAAGAGGTAGATCACCGGCGCGAAGAGGAATACCACGTTCCAGATCGAACCGAGGTAGCTGTAGAAGGTCGCCCCGTACATCATTCGCTGGGCGAAGGTCAGGCCCTTGCGGAACAGCGGGTTGTCGTGGAACAGGATGTCGAGGCTGCCGCCGGCGTATTTGTAGCGCTGGATGGTCCAGGTCAGCAGGTCCTGCGGCGACAGCATCTTACTTTCGACGTAGGGGTGCTGGTAGGACTTCCACTCCCGTTCACGGTCCGAGTGCAGCACGATCGAGGTGTAGATGTCCTCGGAGACGTGGAACTTGTAGGGGGTCAGCACTTCCTCGGTGACGGCGGCGGTGCGCAGCGCCTCCAGCAGCTCGGGTGAGACGCGGTTCTCGCGGCTTTCCAGGGTGATCTCTTCCTCGGCGGCGATGACCCGGCGTTCGACACTGGCGCCGAAGCTGCGCAGGGAGGCCTCCAGCACGGCCTCGCGGCGGTGGATCGACCCGGCGCCACAGCAGAAGGAGGCGTTGGCGTGGTTCCGGCGCCGTTGGATGATGTCGTAGAACATCTTCGGGTCGTTGACGAAGGGGTCCTCGCCCAGGCGGATCTCGCCCAGCACGCCCTCGACCGCGCGCCCCGTCCAGCGGCCCAGCAGGCCAAGTCGACGGTGCATGACGTCATGCAGCCGCTCGCCCGCCGGCAGATCGTAGAACCACTGCGGGGTCTGCACCCAGGCCATCTTGGGGTCGCGGAAATAGCCCAGCGTGCGTTCCAGCAGCGTCGGGAAGGGGCGGGTGTCGGCGTCGCAGATGACGATCAGGTCGCCACTGGTCTGTTCCATCGCGTTGCGCAGGTTGCCGGCCTTGAAGCCCTCGTTCGTCTCACGGGTGATGTAGCCGACGCCCTCTTCCTCGGCCACGCGGCGCATGTCGGCGCGCTTGCCGTCGTCGAGGACGTGGATCTTCACCTCGATCTCGTGCGGGTAGTTCAGGGCCTTGGAGTCCAGAATGCCCAGCCGAACCAGCTCCGGTTCCTCGTTGTAGGTGGCAAAGAGGATGTCGATGGACAGGGGCCGGTCGCCCTCGGGCGAGGTCGGATCGATGTCGCCCAGGGTGGCGGGGGGATCGCGGATCTCTATCGGCTGGTCGCGCCAGAGGTTGAAGACGAAGAGGATCAGCCCGACGTAGGCGAAGGTTTCGGCCAGCACCAGTGGGATGGCGAACCACATTGCGTCCGGGTTCAGGGAGCTGGTCCAGCGCCACCAGACGTACCAGCCGCCTACCACCAGGGCGAGGGTCGCCAGGAACTGCCACAGCATTTCCCGCGCGGGAGAATAGGGCAGCGGCTCTGGCGGGCGCCGATCCTCGAAGGCGCGGAAATAATCGTCCATCAGGTCAGCCCTTCGTTTCCGCGGTGCCGCGCTTGCGCGACCATTTCCAGGGCGCGGGGCCGAGGCCGATGGTCCAGGCCAGCGGTCGCGCCTTCTCGAAGGCCATGGCCAGGCCGAAGGCGCAGGGCAGGGCCACCGCATAGCGCAGCAGCACCAGCAGCGTCGGCGTCAAAAGATCGGCCAGCCCGGTCTTCGCCACGGCGATGTCGAACAGGTCGATCACCGCCGGATGCACCAGGTAGACGCCGAAGGTGTATTTCGCCAGCTGCGACCAGCGCGGCGACCAGTCGGCGAACTGCCCGCCCATGAACAGCGCGAACATGAAGATCGGCATCAGGAAATGGCCGTAGTAGTCCCAGCCGGTGCGGATCCCCCAGTGTCCCTCGAAGAGGGCGGTGCCGAAGAAGGGCAGGGTGGCGATATAGGCCATCGAGGCGAAGTAGAGCGCGCCGCGCCGGATCAGCTTCGACTCGCCGCGCGGGATGCCGTCGCTCCACAGAGAATAGAGCGCGAAGGCGGCAAAGCCGTAGCCGACGTAGCCCCAGACCTTTGTGATGCGCACCAGATATTCGCGGGTCAGCGAAGTGAGGTCGAGCGACCACAGCCAGCTTTGCACGTGGTCCATGGCGCCCAGGGTCGCAAACAGCAGCACCCCCATCATCGGGTACCGCCAGGCCAGGCGCATCACCGGGAAGAACAGGAAGATGGCAAAGAGCGTGGGCAGGAAGTGCATGTGGTACTGCGACTTGCCCAGCAGGAAGAAGGAGACCCAGACCCGCGTCTGGCTCAGCTGGTCGAGATACCAGTCCTCGTAGTCGAAGGCATAGGCCTTCACCAACCGGAAGAGGGCATAGAAGAACGTCCAGAAGACGAAGGGCACCAGCAGCCGTTCGGCCTGGGTCATGATCGCCTGGCGGTAGGGCGGGCGGTGCCGGTCCACCCGCATGGCCATCAGGAACAGCGAGAAGAAGAAGAACATCTCCGAGCCGGAGAATTCTCCGAGCGAGCGCAGGAAGACCGGCACCGCCCGTTCCGCCACGGAGGCGTCCGGGAAGGGCTGGCCGCTGAAGTCGGTGGTCGAATGGATCAGCACCACGCCGATCGCGGCGCAGACACGATTGGCGTCAAACCACAGAAGCCTCGGTTTGCCGCTCGCGCTGCTCATCACTGCCCCCAGGGAACACGGCAGGCCTGCGGCAGGATGTACCGCGGCTCAGGCTTGGCAAAGCTCTGTTCCGTCGTGCCGCATTCAGTGGCGCCCAGGCCGTAGGGGCCGTTGACGGGGCGACAGAACTGGAACTCCTCGGCGGTGACGGCGGGTTTCGGCTGCGGGAGGTCCTCGCAGGCGCAGCAGGTCAGTTCTACCACCTGGGTTTCCGGCAGGCACTTGTTGGCGCGGATATCGGTGCCGGCCCAGGCGGTGTCCCAGTAGCTGGTGTTGTCATTGGCATACTGCAGCACGGGTCCCTGCGCCTTGTAAAGGAGGGCGGCCAGGATGATGCCGTTGTTGTTGGCGGTCTGAAGCGGGATGAAGCCGTTGCCGTTCTCGTAGAGGCCTTCGTAGAACCCACCCTCGGCCTCCGAGAGGTCGGCCACGGTTTCGAAAAGCAGATCGGTATACTCGTCCTCCCACAGCGCCCACATGCCGATGGCCGCCTTGGCGGCGACGGCGGCGCGGTCGGGCTGGTAGGTGTCCGACGGATCCAGGGTGTTCCAGGCGTAGCCGTCGGCAAAGATGCTGTCGTAGACGAAATAGGGCTGGCCATCGACCTGGTGTTCGGAGCGCGCGGTGATCACGCCCGTCGCCTCGAAGCGGCGCTTCTGCACCTCGAAGATGCGATGCGCGAACTCGGCGCGCCACCCGTGGCTGGCGTTGCCCGGTCCGGCGGGGTCGGCCACCGGCAGGTCCCAGCCCAGCTCGATGCCGTCCAGCAGGTAGCTTTCGGTCAGCACGTAGTTCTGGTTGTGGAAGACGCGCGGGTCGCGGCCGTCATAGGGGATGTCGATGTCGTAGATCCGGGTGTAGTTCAGCGGCTGCGGATCCAGCGCCGCGGTCACGTCGAAGCCCCAGAGGGCGAAGCCCTTGGCGGCATATTCCTCGTAGCCCAGCCGGCCTTCCTGCACATAGCGCGTCTCGCCGTCGCCTCGCACCAGAGACCCGAAAAGGCGCCCGTCATCGTTGACGATATTGCAGTAGTTCCAGCGCATCGGCACGTTGTCGACGCCGTTGGCCAGGTAGGGATAGCGTTCCTTCAGGATCCGCAGCCAGACCAGCATGCGGCCCATGTCGAGCACGGAATAACCGATCTCGCCGGGCTGGTTGGCATAGTTCACCTTCTCGCCGGTCTGGGTGTTGTAGACCTTGTTGGGCGCCTCGCCGCGGAACAGATCCAGGTTGCGCAGGGTGCGGATCAGCTTGGTCGCGCGGGTGTCGAAGGTGCGCTTGTCGATGATGCCCAGCTCGTAGGCCGCGACCAGGCCGCTGATGTAGGAAGCGGTATCCCAGAGCGTCGTCGAGGGATAGGAGCCGACGGCGTTCACCAGCCCGGTTTCCGGCTGATAACGCTCGACGAAATAGGACCAGGCGGTGCGCGCCATCTCCATCTCGCGCTCCGTCAGCTCGCCCTGGCGACCAAAGGGGCGGGGATGCGTCTCAACCGGCTCCGAAGGCGCCTCGGCAGATGTCAGCGGGGCCAGGCTCTGGGGCAGGGCGGTGCCGCTTTCCTGCGCCGAGGCGGGACCGGCGCCCAGGCCGAGGGCCAGCGTGGCGCAGGCGAGGGACAGCAGGGGAAGCATCGGGCGCGTGGAGGGACGCGTCAGGCGCATTTCGAGTTCCTTTTCTCTTCGGCGAGGTCGGCAACCTCGTCGCGCATCAGGCGGACCTGGTCGAGCAGCGACTGCACCAGCTCGGGCGCATCGGCGCGGGCGTCGGGCAGCGTTTCCAGAAGGCGGCAATGGTTGGTCATCTTTCCGCACCCGAGCGTGGAGGCGATCCCGACCAGCGAATGGAAGGAGCGGTACAGCAGCACATCGTCGCGCGCCTCGCCCTCGGCGCTCTGCTGCGCCTCCAGCGTGGAGATATGGCGCGACAGGTCAGAGACGGTGGCCTTCAGGATGCCCTTCACGGTGTCAGCGCCGAAATCGTGATCCATCTCGACCAGTTTCTCGTTCAGGGCCTCGGCATCGCAGAACTCCGACGCCCGGCCAGCGACGGGCGCTCCGCCGTCGTTGTCGCCTGCGCTGCGCGCGCGCCCAAGTGATCCCGTCGTGACGTCCTCATCACCCGGCGAAGGCAGCTCGATCCCGTCCTCGGCGCCGCTTTTCTGCAGCGCGAACTGCTTCCAGCGGTCCAGGGCGCGTTCCAGCTCGTGCTTCAGGATCGGCTTGGTCAGCACCTCGTTGAAGCCTGCGTTCATGTAAAAGCCGATCTGGTCGTCGCCGGCATGGGCCGTCAGCGCCAAGATCGGGATGGCGCTGACATCGGTGGGCAGGGCGCGAATGCGTTGCGTGGCCGTGGGGCCGTCCATCACCGGCATCGACACGTCCATCAGCACCAGATCGTAATCAAATTTCTGCACCGCCTCGACCGCCTCGGCGCCGTTGACCACCAGATCGACGTTCTGTCCGAGGCGTTCCAGCATGGAGCGGGCGACCAGCTGGTTGGTGCTGTTGTCCTCGGCCACGAGGATCCGCATGCGCGGCACGTCGAGGCTCTCGGCCGCAGGCTCTTCCGGGCCGCGTTCCAGGGCATTCTCGGCCGGCTCGACCGGCAGGTCCAGCCAGAAGGTCGAGCCTTCGCCCTCGGTGCTGTCGAAGCCCATTGTGCCGGACATCAGTTCGGCCAGGCTCTGGCTGATCGACAGGCCCAGCCCGGTGCCCATGCGGCGGTTGTTGCCCGAGGCGCCGAGCTGTTCGAAACGGCCGAAGACGCGCGAGTGGTATTCCTGCGGGATGCCGGCGCCCGTGTCCTCGACCCGGAAGCGCAGGCGGAGCGGTTCGCCGCCCGTCTGCGGCAGGGCCGAGACGTAAAGCATCACATGGCCGCTGTCGGTGAACTTGATGGCGTTGCTGACGAGGTTCGACAGGATCTGCCGGATCCGTCCGCTGTCGGCGCGGATCCAGGGCGGGATGCCCGCGTCGATCCGGCTGTCCAGCACGATCCGCTTCTCAGACGCACGCTGCGCGTAGAGGTGGATCACGCTGCGCACCATGCTGTTCAGCTCGAAGGATTCCTCTTCGATCTGCAGGCGGCCCGCCTCGATCTTCGAGGCGTCCAGAATGTCGTTGAGGATCACCAGCAGGGAGTTGGCGGAGTTGCGCGCGATCTGCACCTGTTCGCGCTGCGCGTCGTCCAGCTGTGTTTCGTTCAGCGCGCCCAGCATGCCCAGCACCCCGTTCATCGGCGTGCGCAACTCGTGGCTGATGACGGCCAGGAATTCGCTCTTGGACGCATTGGCATGTTCGGCAGCGGCCACTGCGTCATGCAGCTCCGCCTCGCGTTTCACGTCCTCGGTGACGTCCCGGATCACCCCCGACAGGGTGTCGGGTTCACCATCGGCATCATGGGTGACCTCCAGCTCGATCCGGGCGTGGATCACCTCGCCGTTGCTGCGGGCCAGGCGCAGGGACAGACGGCTGTGGTTTGGGTCCTGGGCGGGCTCGGCGGCGCGCATCTTCTTCAGCGCGGCGCGGTAGGCGGGCAGATCCTCGTCGCAGATCAGGGTCGACAGCGACACAGGCCCCTCCGCCGGATCGCGCCCGATCAGCGCATAGAGACTGTCCGACCAGGTGATCTTGCCATCCTTCAGGGTCTTGCGCATCCAGCTGAGGTCGGCCACGCGCAGCGCGCCGGCCAGGTTGCTCTCGCTCTTGCGCAGCTCGGCCTGCCGCTCCAGCTCCTCGGTCACGTCGCGGATGGTCGAGATCATGTAGAGCGGCCGGCCGTCGCGATCGGCCTTCAGCTCCGACAGCGCGGAGACATCCATGATCCGACCGTCACGACTTTGCACGCGATAGACGATTTCCCGCCGGGCGGGCTTGCCGGTCTCGGCCGAGACCTTCAGCGCGCGTTCCTCGCTGGACACCACCCGGTCGACATACTCCGGCAGCAGCATGCCGGTGAACTGGGTGCCGGTCATGCGCCCGCCGGGTTCCAGCCCGAGGAGCCGGGCGTATTCGTCGCTCCAGACCACCTCGTCGCGGACGAAATCCCAGCGGACCGTCCCGATATGGGCGATCCGCTGCGCCTCCTGCAGATCCTGGGCCACCTGCGCCAGCCGCCGACCGCGGGCGCGGTAGGCATAGCCCTGCAGCAGGAGCGCGGCAATTGCCAGCACCACCGACAGGAGGGCAACAGGGTATCCGGGTTCGATCAGCAGGTTCATCATGTGTCGAGGTCCGGGTGAAAGAGAAGCTCCAGACGGTTGTGGCCGGGGGCGGGCTCGAAGGTCAGGTCATCGACGCAATGCCGGATCAGCGACAGGCCGCGACCGCTTTCGGCCATCAGGTCGATCGCATCGGGGCTGGCGACATCTTCGTAGAGATCCTCGGGGCCCTGGGCGCCGGCGTCAATGATCTCGATCAGCAGCCCGCGCGGACTGTCCGACAGTGTGACCTTGATCGGCTGATCGGGCGCCGCACTGCCTTCCACCGACACCAGACCGTGACGCACCGCATTGGTCAGCGCCTCCGACAGGGCGATCTCGAAGGTGGCCAGCTTCATTTCCGACAGGGCGTGCCCCGCAGCCTCCTTCAGGGAGGTCACGGCCATGTCCACCTCGGACAATTCCGGGCGCATCTCCAGCGACAGAAGCGGCACTAGGCGTTTTCTCTCAATGCACGCAACGCCGCCTCGGCGGTGTCATAGCTGGAAAAGACACGGTCCATGCGGGTAATGCGGAACATCTGGCTGACATTGTCCGACAGGCCGGAAACGACGATCTCGCCGCGGTGGCCGATCCGCTTCAGCAGGCCGACCAGCGCCCCGATGCCGGAGGAATCGACGAAATCGACCTTGCTGAGGTCGATGACAAGGCGGCTGGTGCCGGCCTCGATCAGGCCCAGGACGTCGTCCTTGAAGGAGGTGGCGTTGGCGGCGGTCAGCCGGTCGGTGCCGGGCTCGACGATGCCCAGGCCGTCCGCGGCATCACCGTGAAACTTGATCATTCTGTTGGGTCCTTTCGCACACGAGGATGGTCAGATCGTCTTGCAGGGTGCGGCCGTTGCGCCAGCGGGTCAGGGCCTCGACCATCTTGCCGGGAATGGTGCCGGGCCGGGTCGCGGCCTCTTCCAGCACCCCCCGGAACCGGGCCTCGCCAAAAGCCTCGCCGGTCAGGCTTTCGGCCTCGGTGGCGCCGTCGGAATAGACGACCAGGGTTTCTCCACTGTCGAGCTGGTCACACCGGTTCTCGAAGGTGGCCATGTCCAGCAGCGCGACGGGGAATCCGCCGTCGCCGATCTGGCGGGTCACGCCGGTCGGGCCGATCGCGACCGGGGAGGGGGCCCCGGCCTGACAGTAGTGCAGTCGGCCGCTCTTCTGTTCGAGGATACCACAGAACATGGTGAAATACTCGGTGCTATCCTGGCGGAAGAAGCGTTCGTTCAGGGTTGCCACCAGGGCCGCGGGATTCGGCGCGCCGGTGTCGTCGAAGGCGCGGCGGCGGAAGTATTCAGCGGTCAGCAGGTGCCCCAGGGCCACGGACAGCAGCGAGGCATGCACGCCGTGGCCGGCCACGTCGATGGCGTAGAAGCCGATGTAGCCCGGCGCGACCTGGTAATAGGCGAACATGTCACCCGACAGGATGTTCGAGGGCATGAAGGCGGAATGGAAGCTGCAGTCGCCGACGCGCGCCTCGGGCGCGGGCAGCATGCGGCGTTGTGCGTTGGCGGCGGCCCGCAGGTCCGCCTCGATCTGCTCCTTGGCCTCCGCCAGCACGCGATTGCGTTCGGCCAGCAGCATCTCATGGCGCAGCAGACGGTCGGCCGAGCGGATGCGCGCGGTCAGGCTGGCGCGGTCCAGCGGCTTGGCCATGAAATCGTCCACCCCTGCCTCCAGCGCGCGCTCGCGCTCCGCGCTCTGGCTCTGGCTGGTGACCATGATGATGTGCACGTAGTGATCGGTCTTGTCCTCGCGCACGCTGCGGGCCAGTTCGTGACCGTCCAGGCCAGGCATGTTGAGATCGCACAGCAGGATTCGCGCGCCCAGCTGGCGCACCAGATCCAGCGCCGCCGCGCCATCCTCGGCCTCGTAGGGGTCATAACCCAGCTTCCGCAGCAGCGCGGACGCATGGGCGCGCTGCAGGGCATCATCATCTGCGACCACCACTTTCAGCGGCGGAACCAGGATCGGATCGGTCATGGTCAATGGCATTCTGCGCACTGGCCTCACTCTGGGTCGAAAACAGGCGACCGTGGGGCCGCCGCGAACTCTCTGAACTGGTGCTCACTATTGTGTCAGAAGATGGCGATTTTTGGACCCGGGCGCCGGTTAATTCTGCTCTTTCAATGGCAAGGGCCGTCGTTTTCCGACCCGTCGTCCGCCGCGAGACTGCGAGGAGGGGTCTGGCCGCATGCCGCGACTCCCTGGCGTCTTCCGCCGAGTCGCGAGAGGGACCCCAAAAGCGGTGCGTTGGCGCTGTTCTGACCCATCCGGGCAGGAAGGAGGCGCCGTGCCACGGCCCCGGGTAGCCCGGTCGGGTGAGGCGTCTCCCCATCGGGTTACACCCTTCGGGCAATGCCGCATCCCGGCCTCCCCGAAACGGGCGATGCCCGTCACGTCAATTGCTGGCGGCTGATCCGGAAAAGTAAGTTGGTTTCGAGGCTTAGACCTCAACTCGACGGTTCGGCCGACGGCGACGCCGGTCGGGCGAAAGTGAAACCAGCAGGAGGAATTGAAATGAGACTTTTCGTTATCTTGGCATCTGCCGCCGCCCTGGCCGGGGGTAGCGCCTCGGCACAGGTCGTGCTGGGCACCGGGTCCTGGTCGGGCTCCGAAAGCGGGGTGATCGCATCGGGTGGTTCGGGCGCGGGGACCTTCGGTGGTCTCGCCGGGGCGACCAACAGCACCTCGATGGAACTGGCCAGCGCTGGCACCGCGGAAGGCTACACGGTTCTCGGACCGGGCGGCGCGATTTCCGGCTCGTCGTCCTCGACCGCCACGGTCGGCGGGGTCGAGAACACCTCGACCGCCGGCGTCTTCGGCTTCGGTGCGGCAGGCGCCACCGGTGGCTACAGCCTCGGCAACGGCAGCAGCAGCGGCGCCTTCGGCGGCCTTGGCATCATGTTCTAGGACCTGATGCCAGAGCCCGGTCCCGTGTCCCATCGGATCGGGCTGGCCGGAGCAGCTATCCGAACGTACTGCTCCGGCCTCAACCCAGACCTCTGCGTTCGGGGAGGAGAAACCCATGTTCAATGATATCCAGAAAGTACCCGCCAAGTTGCTGGCCACTGCTGCCGGCGCCCTCTTCGTCTCGGCCATGCTGGCCACGACCGCCGCCGGCCAGAGCGCCAGCAGCGGATCGAGCTCCAGTTCGTCCAGCTCCGCCCAGGTGTCGACCAGCTCGACGTCCTCGGCCGCGGGCGGCCATTCCAACGCCCAGATCTACCTCGATCAGCGGACCCCGGGGGAGATCACCACCAATCATCGCTACGGCGGGTCCTACACCGTGCGCAACGCGCCGGCCGTGCAGCCGCCCTCGATGGGCTCGGGGCATCCCTGTTCGCTGTCCTCCAGCGTCGGCATCTCGCTGATCGGCGGCGGGGCGGCCGGGGGCAACTCCCGCGTGGACGAGGCCTGCCTGCTGGCGCAGATGGGCCAGGGTCAGGCGGCGCTGATCATGATCGCGCGGCGTGATTCCGAGGCCTGCCAGGCCCTGCGGCAGGTCGGCACCCTTCCGCCCAACAGTGTCTGTACCGCCAACGAGCGGCGGCAGGCCACCCAGGTTCAGCGGGCGGCCTTCGCGGCCACGACGACGCCGCGACGCGCCACCACTCAGGCACCGCGCCCGCTGTCGAGCTATGTGACGTGCTCTCGTCGTGACGACGGGGTGATCCTTGCGCGCAAGCTGCGCGGCACCCCGTTCAACGATGAACAGGTGGCTGACTACTGTCGCTCGACGATGCAGTGATCGTCCCCCCATCACTGCATCGGTCCTGCCCCGGAAGTCCCGACCGGGGCAGGACTTTTTCCAGTGTCATCGCGCCGGTTTCGCCGGCGCGATGGCGCATGAAACGCGCCGTCGCATCGGGCCGCAGGGCCGCAGGTGACAGGGCCCGGGCGTAGTGATCCCGCAGGGCGGCGGACAGGTTGCGGAAGTAGCGTGCGAAGGAGGGGACGGCCATCAGGTGGCGCGGCATGGCCACCACCATCGCCTGGGAGGTCAGGCCGGTCTCGTAGAAGGCGACGGTGTCGTGGATGCGTTCCGGCAGGTTGGCCCGCAGCGTCATCGAGACATGGCAGGTGGCCAGGCCCGCGGCGACGATCTCGACCGCGCCAACGTGCAGGTCGCTGACATAGGAGGGCGCGGCGTCGGGCAACCGGGTCCTGTACCAGTTGGCACCGACGTCGGACCATTCGTGCGGGGCCCTTACCACGACACGTTTCTGCAGCGCCGGCGGCAGGTCCCGCGCCCCGGCGTCGCCTGACAGCACCGCGCGCACCAGCCCTGGGTCGATCGAGCGTGGCACCGCCCAGACGATCTGATCCGTGTAGATCTCTTCTGACATCAGCGAGCGCGTCTGCCTCAGCTCCTCGGTCATGGCCAGCAGGCCGATCCTGGCCTTGCGAATGGCAAGGTAGTCGAGCAGCTCGGCGCTGGACGGGGCCAGGCTGACCGAGACCTCGGAGAAGCCGGGGATGGCGCGCGCCACCGCTGCCGCGATCCCCAGCGACCGCCCGGCATGGGAAGGGATCGTCGCGAAGCTCATCGTGTAGCCTTCATGGCCGAAGATCTCGCCGTGGCGGGTCCGGCCTTCCTCCAGTTCAGTCAACACGCTGCTGGCGGTG
This sequence comes from Pseudooceanicola marinus, assembly GCF_020177265.1. Lineage (GTDB taxonomy): Bacteria > Pseudomonadota > Alphaproteobacteria > Rhodobacterales > Rhodobacteraceae > Pseudooceanicola > Pseudooceanicola marinus_A. Next base: position 7,162 of record NZ_JAIVMC010000019.1, on the reverse strand, counting down.
CGCGCCCAAAGCTCGCCGGCCCCGGTCAGGACACCGGGATGCCCCTGGTCGCGGCTGACCAGTTCGGAGCCGAGCGCGGTTTCCAGTTTGGCGAGCTGCGCGGAGATGGTGGGCTGGGTCAGGCCGAGAAGCTTGGCGGCCTTGCGGATTGAACCGGCGGTGGCGATCCCGTCGAGCACCTCCAGCTGGCGAATGGTAATCGGTTTCGAACCTGTCATGTCACAGCTCCGGAAAAATACGGTCCCCGCTGGACGCTTCTTTCCCGACCTCGGGTGTCCGACGGATCTCAGGCAATTATTGAAGCTAATCATGAAGTTCGACGTTCGCGCCAGACCGGATTCCGGTCAGCTGCCGTGCGGCGCCGCCGCATTTCTCGCGCCGCAGGGCAGCATCCCGGCGGCTGTGGGGCGGGCGTGCGGCGGGGGTTCAGCTGTTGGAGGGGGAGGGCGCCTGTGCCGAGGCGTGGCCGTCGCCGGCGCCCTCGTGCAGGAAACGGATGGCCGCTTCGGTGCGGTTGCTGACCCCCAGCTTGCCCATGATCCGGTGGATATGCAGTTTCACCGTATGGGCCGAGACGGATAGGTCGCGGGCGATGACCTTGTTGGGCCGGCCCGCCGCCACGAGGCGCAGAACCTCCTGTTCTCGCGGCGTCAGGGCGGTGAAGGCCTCGGCCGAGGCGTGGTCACCCTCTCCCCCGGCGTCCGGGGGTGTCGCGCCCTCTGCATAGGGGGGCGTGAGGTCGAACGCGCAGGACGGCAGATAGTGTTCGCCACAGTCCAGCAGTCGCAGCAGCTGGATCCAGGCCGTCAGGTGCAGGTTCATCGGCAGGATGCTGACGCGGTGCTGCACCAGGTTGTGCCCGTCGCTGCGGACAAGTTTGGCCGCCCCCAGGGAGGTGCGCGCGGCCAGGGCCAGCCGGGTGTCCTCCATCTCCGTCGGACGCCGTCGGAGCAGCAGGAACAGGTCGTCGACCTGCCGTTCATCCACCACCAGCAAACGCGTCGGCGGGGGCGGGGCGGTCGGGTGATCCAGCACGGTCAGCGCCCAGGTGTTGAGCTGCGGGTATCTGGTCGCGTGAATGCCGGCAAACTCGGTGTCGATCGTGCGTAGAACCACGTCCGAAAACAGCGTGCCGGAGCCGATGAAGGTGAAATGACTCAGGTCGCCCGTGCCGGTGCCGTGGCTCTGCGGCGTAGAACCGCTCTCCGTTCCTCCCGGTGCACTCATAGGATCCCCCTTTCCTGGCGCATGAGGTGATGTGCGAGAGCCCGGTGCAGATGCGGGCGGTCACCTCTTCTGATCGGCCTCGACGCTAGCCAGAAATCGCCGTCGCGTTAATCTATTCACAAGAAAGGTTTTTCCTATCACCTCGGGCGCATTTCTGCCGCGCCTTGGCGTCAGTTGGCCATTGGCTGACTGCGATCAAGATCGCCGCAGCACGGCTTTCGGGGCGGGCCACGGGCGGCCTGCGGCGGGACCGGGCGTGCCTCTGTTGGTCATCTGCGGAGGCGTCAGCCCCCGTCCCGCTCGGCCAGGGCGTTTTCCAGCAGGGCGATCGTCTTGTCGTAGGAATTGCGCGACTTGGGAAAGAGGTCGCGCTGCTCGCGGTAGAAGGCCAGCCACCGTTCCAGCGTGTCCAGCGGGTAGGTGTTGCCCCATGTCTCCAGGTTCAGGGTGAAGGTGCCCGCGGCCCGGTCGATCTCGCATGTATTCTCGCTCATGGGCGCCTTCTGCCGCGCCTCTCGGGGAGGCTCAAGAGCGATTGTCGCGGGACGCCGCGATCCTGCCTGCCGCCCGCGGCAGGGGCGCGGGAGCGGGGGGCTTCCATGGGAGGTGGACCGTATCCCGCTGACCTTGCCGTCGTGCTGCGCTGCGTCATGAAAAACAGGGGCGGATGTGATAGACCGCTTGCACCGGGCCAAGAGAGGCCCGCAGAGAGGAGGACCCATGCAACCGATCAACGCATCCCAGCAGGCGAGCGCGCTCTACCGTGCGCACGGCCCGGCCGCCGAGGCGAAGGTCGCGGAAAAGATCCGTGCCTGCGAAGCGTCCGGCGAAACGGACCAGGCCCGCGACTGGCAGCGGATCCGCGACGCGATCCGCGAGTTGAAGCACTGACAAGAGCCTGTCGTGACCCGGGGTGGGGTCTGGTTCCCCGTCCCGGGCGTCTTCGCCACAGTCTGCGACTGGGGTGAGAGGCCAACGTGGGCAGGTGCCGCTCTGCGGCCGGATGGCCACCCTGCGGTTGCCGGGGGGCACGCGGCGATTTGATGTCTTGTAGGCCCGAGCGGCCCGCAAGGCTGCGCAACGCTGGGATCATATCGCCAAGATCCACTCGGTCCGAGCGGCTGATCCGGCCGACTATTCTGCGGCGTTGGGGGGCAGCCGATCCTGCCTTTGGGAGGTTGATCGACGGCCAGGGCCTGTCATTCTTGGAGCAGGCGCCCCAATGAAGTGCGCGCCTCAGTCACCGGGATGTCTTCAGAAAGCCCAATCATGAAGTCGTCCCAGGTAAGTGCCTCTGAATTCGGGTTCAATTGCGTGGGACGCGCTGTCTCGTTGTTCTCGTGAGGGAGTTTCGTGGAGGTCATGGGGTGTGTTTCCTAGCGATGTCCTGGAGCGCCGCCTGCTCTTGGATCTTGTTTACAGGGCAAATGGGGGCGCCTTGAGGGACCGCGAAAGGCGCCGGGTCGCGCCTTCCTACGAAAGCTCCGCAGTAACGAACCCGGCAGAGCGCGCCGCCACTATGAAAGCCTGTCTGGCCTCCACGACCGAACCCATGCAGTCCATGGCGTCCTCGATCCGGTCCAGAGCCTTTCGGTGCGTCGTGTCGCTGGTCGGCCATTTGCGGCGTAGCCAGTGGTGAGCGGTTTCGATTGTTCCGACACGGGCGACGCTGTGGCCGTTCGTGTCGATGAGGGCGAAGGGTTCGCCCCAGGGAATATCCATCATTTTCGTATCCTAGTATCTGCCGGAAGCAGCGGTTTCCTCAGCTGCAGTCCGGGGACGCTGCAATGGCGCCTGTATTCGTGTCTGGTCTCGCGCAGTGAGCGATAGATCGGCCAACGGGGCACAGCCCGTCCGGTAATGCCCGGGCAGGCCTCGCCCGGACGGGCGAGCCGCTGCGGTGGACCTGGTGGGTCAGCCGTCCGAAGGCTCCTCGGACCCGCTCTCGCCGGTCGGGGCGTCGTCTTGGGACGCGGCAGGCGCCGTGGGGAATCTTCGATACCCGAACGTCTTGGCGCCGGGCCGCTTCTTCGCGGGCGTGCTGAGGAACTCCTTGAGATCCAACTGCTTCTTTGGCTGTGAATAGCCCATGGTGATCCTCCCTGATCCGTTGTGTCGGTGGTGCCTCGCGCCATCGGCCGCCGCCTGGGGCGGCCACGAAGAGCTGCACCGGGGCGCCGTCGGACTGGGTCCGAGATGGGCGCTCCGGGCAGGCCGTGTCGCAAGAGGTATTGGAACTGATCTCGTGCGGGCCCTTGGCGGGCCGCAGGGGATCAGGTGTTATCGTCCCGCCCTAGCGCGCGGCGGGCGGCACTGAGGCGCGCGATCTTGTCCGCGCGCTGCTCAGCTTCTTCTGTCAGCAAGCGCTTGGCGCTGGCCGAAATCTTGTCGAGCTGCGTCTCGGACCGCGCATCGGCCTTCTTGGTGGGCGACAATGGTTTGCCACCATTGCCGCCCTGTTCGGGAACGCCGTTGAGGATATCGTCCAGAGTTGGCTTCACACCAGCTCCAGCGATCCGGCGGATTCGCGGCCATCGCGGCCGGCCTCGAGCGTGTAGCTCACCTTCTTGCCTTCGGGCAGATCGGACAGACCTGCGCGTTCAACCGCGGAGATGTGCACGAAGATGTCTTTCCCGCCGTCGTCGGGCTGAATGAACCCGAAGCCTTTGGTGGTGTTGAACCATTTCACGGTGCCTTGAGCCATGTCGGTCTCCTCCTGATGTCTGCTGCCCGCGATATGCGGCAGCCCGGCAAAGTCGATCCAAGTCGATCAACCGAAACCGTTTCAGGCAGCAGAATGTCGAAGAGAAAAGCGTAAGCTAAACTCACATGGTCCTTGCGGACCGGGTTTACAAGGCAGCGTCGGATCATTGCCGAATTCAGGCGCCATCTCCTCTGCCGCGATCACCCGGCATGATGCTGCATCGAGTCCCGGAAATCGTGGTTCACTTCTCCAGAAATTCACTGAAAGGGGCGTGCGCTGCGTGATGCACATCTGTCCGGTGTAGTCGCCCCTTGGGGCGACGCCGGTCAGGCTGCCGGAACGGGCCAAGCATTGTGGAACGACCGCTTTGATCTTAGAGGTTGTCCCCGTTAATTAAGGGGGGCGCCGATGATCAGCTCGCAAACCGCGGAGCACTACAAGTGGGGTGAGGATTGCGATGGCTGGATCCTGGCCTCGGGCAGCGACCTGCTCATCATCGAAGAGCGCATGCCGGCGAACACGAAAGAAGTTCGCCACTATCATGCGAAAGCGCGGCAGTTCTTCTACGTCCTCTCCGGGTCCTTGACGATGGAGCTGGACGGGGTGAGCCAGACCGTTCCCGCGCGAAGCGGCATCAACGTCCCTGCAAATTCCCCTCATCAGGCCCGGAACGACAGCGAGTCCGAAGTCATCTTCCTGGTGGTCTCAACGCCGACCTCCCGGGGCGATAGGCACGACGCGCCGGCCCTGTAAGCGCGGCTGAGTGAATGGCACCTGGGCCAGTTTCGGCTGCCCCGGGCGTCGATCCCGGGGCAGTCGTTTGCCTTACAGGAAGGTCAGGCCGAGCGAGATCACGATGCCGCTCAGCACCAGGTGCAGAGTGCAGAAGCCCATGATGTCCTTCGCCTTCAGGCCGGCGATCCCGAGGATCGGCAAGGCCCAGAAGGGCTGCACCATGTTCGTCCAGGCATCGCCCCAGGCCACGGCCATCGCCGCGCGGGCCGGATCGACGCCCAGTTCGGCCGCCGCGGGCAGGATCACCGGGGCCTGCACGGCCCACTGTCCGCCGCCCGATGGCACGAAGAAGTTCACCACGCCGGCGCTGAGGAAGGACCAGAGGGGCAGGGTGGCCTCGGACGCGAGAGAGACCATGCCCGAGGAGATCGACTCGGCCAGCCCAGAGTCGACCATGATCGCCATGATGCCGGCATAGAAGGGGAACTGGATGACGATCCCGGCGCCGCCCTTGATGCCATCGTTGAGGCTGGCCAGCAGGTTGCGTGGGGTGCCGTGCAGGATGATCGCCATGAAGAGGAACAGGAAGTTGACGATATTGAGCGTCAGCGTCCCGTCGTTGATAAAATAGTCGAACAGGAAGGCGAAGCCCGAGAGGCCAATCAGCCAGGTCAGGATCCGGCTGCCTTCCAGCCGCTCGGCCGGGGTGTCGCCCTTCGCCACCGGGGGCTCGGATTCGGTCAGCAGCTCGGGATCGACATAGACGCTTTCATCCGGCTTCGGCAGCATCATGCGGTTCAGCAGTGGCACGACGATGAAGAGGCACAGGACGATCGCCAGGTTGAAGAAGGAGAAGATCGTCTGGTCGGTTCCAATGACGCCGATCATGCTCTCGAACGGGTGTCCCTCGGTCGCGATGGCCAGCGGCACGGAACCCGCCAGCCCGCCATGCCAGACGATGAAGCCGGAGTAGGCGGAGGCCACCAGCAGCCTGTAGTCGACCTTCACCTTGCGCGCGACCTCCTTGGCGAAGAGGGCGCCGACGACCAGGCCGAAGCCCCAGTTGAGCCAGCTTGCCGCCAGGGCGGTGTAGGTGACCAGCAGGATCGCCGCGCCCGGCGAACTGGCGAGGCCGGCCAGTTTCTGCAGGCCGCCTTTCACCAGGGGCGTGGAAGCCATCATGAAGCCGGTAACCAGGACCAGCAGCATCTGCATGGCAAAGGCCAGCAGCCCCCAGAAGCCGCCGCCCCACATCTCGACCACGGCGACGGGGCTCTGTTGCTCGAAGACCATCGCCGCGACCATGACGATCAGGGTCAGGATGACGACAAAGATATAGGGGTCGGGCAGCCAGCGCTCGACCAGGCGCACCAGCGGGCGCGACACGGCATTCAGCATGGGGAATCCTCCAATCCGTCAGACTTGGGGCCGCGGTGCGGCCTCCTCCTAAGAGTCGAATTGTGTTGTGCAACACCGATGGCAAGAGCTGCGTCGATCGTAATGCGCACTAGCTGCCTGTATCAGTTTGTTTTTAGGTGACGCACTTGACTTGATGCCAGGCCAATCGGAAGCGCAGTCATTTTGATGGCGGCCTACGGATCTTGCGGCTTGCATGTAAGACAAGCTAGTTCGGTCTTAGGTTTCGGACGCCTACGCGTTCAATGGCCCTTGGCGTGACCGGAAGAATGGATGCTCAGTGTTCCATTGGGCTAGGGCACGCCACCGGTTCGCCAGTCCAGCTGCGAGTACTTTCTTCTCAAATGTGCTTTTCCGGTCAAGGGCACTGGTTTCGTCAGTGATATGGGTCTGCGTGGAGATGCCAGCTGAACAATCAGCGGCGTGGCCTCATCCCGACGATCTGCACCGGCCACACGGCCGGCGTGAAGATGGGCGACACGGCGAGGCCGGAGGAATGCCGGGAGATCTTCCTGGCTGAGGTGGTCGCCTTCGAGACGCGGATCCGACCCCGCCAGCCGGCGCAGCTGCCGGACCAGACGCGAGCCGCCTTCGTCTCGGCCGCCTACAATATCGGGGCAGGGGCTTTCTGCGGCTCCTCGATGTTCCGGCGCACCCAGGTGGGCGGCCCATGCGCCCTGGAACCTGCGGCGCGACCTGAAGACCAATGCGACCTGGGAGGCCGAATGCCCCGCTACTTCGTGACCATGAGCAACGAGGCCCACGGCTACTACTACCCGCCGCGCGAGGTGCCCTTCGAGGCGCCCGACGCCCGGGCTGCGCGCGAGGCTGCCCAGGACTGCGACCATATCGCCGAGATCCACTCGGTTCGCGCGGCCGATCCGGCCGAGCTGGAGGACTAGGGTCAGGACTCATAGCCAGTAAATAACGAGGGCTGCGAGGGCGATGGCTGACAGGAAGCCTTTCGGGCATCTGTCGTATCGGGTCGCCACACGCCGCCAATCCTTCAGCCTGCCGAACATGATCTCGATCCGATTGCGGCGTTTGTAGCGGCGCTTGTCGTATTTGACCGCATTGTTC
>NZ_JAIVMC010000018.1 GCF_020177265.1 Pseudooceanicola marinus | reverse complement strand
ATCCCGGCCGGAGACTGGCAGCTGTCGGGGGCGACCTTGCGGACCACGGCCGGTGATGTGCGGATCCGGTGTTCCGATGCGGCGACGATCCACACCCTGCCCGCCGAATTCTCGACCCGGGCCAACTTTTCCAACGTGCTCTCCGAGGCCTTCATCTTCGAGATGGACGGCGACGGCACGCTCGAGGGGGGCACTTCGGTCCTGCAGATAGAAGGCGGCACCTGGAAAAACCACGACACCAGCCTCAAGACAGCGCTGTTCAGCGCCCCGCACGACTTCGCCGAGCTCCTCCTGAGGGACCTGCGGATCCTGTCCTACTCCCAGGCCGTGCACGCGGGGGACAACCCCAAGGTCGAGGGTACGCATCCCGGGTCAGACGCCCTGACCTCGATCAAGCGCAGCCGGATCAGCAATGTCGAGGTCTATGGCGATGGCCGGAACGGGGGGCAGTGCGCCGGGGCCTTCAGCCTGCTGCACTGTTATGACGTGTCGATCGAAGGCTGCACCCTGCATGTGCCCGGCCCGGGCTATATCATGCGCATCAGTGGCGGGACCCATGCCACCGTTCCCCGCATCGGCCATGGCGCCGGCATGATCCGCATACAGGGCAATCACTTCTACACCGAGATGACCGACAGCGAGTACAATCAAATCTCCAAGGCCCGCAACATCGTCATTTCCAACAATACCTTTGACGCCTCGAACGGCACGACCCCGCACAGCTTCTTCGATCTCTACAACTGCCAGGACGTGACCTTCACCGGCAACGTGGGGCAGGGGGGCGGCCTGCTGTTCTGCGGCCATGCGCATCTGGGCAGTACGCAGTATGCCGATACGCTGATCGGGGCCGGGCCGGTCACGGCCAGTGGCAACGTGATCACAAATCCCAGCCACTTCACGGTCTTCAATTTCGGTGGTGATGGTCAGCACGGCTCCAATACCGCCATCCGGGATTGCCTGGTGTCAAACAACGTGGTGAAGATGGAAGAAGGCTATGTCCCCCCTCAAAGCTGTAACTTCGTCTATGCCTTCATCTGCAACGGGCTGCGGATCGAAGACAACCTGGTGCACGGCCTCTACGGCTTCTACAAGGAATTCTACAACGACGGGGTGATCATCGGGGCCAACACCCTGAAAGCCGGTAGCCACTACGGGTCGCTCCGGGAATATACCGATATCGGATCGGACAGGAACTTCACCGTGGCGGGGACAATCACCGCCATCGGCACCACGACCGGCAAACTGGTCAACACCAAGAGCGCCGTGCCCGGGACCGCGCAGGGCGAACGCTTCGGATATAACTATGGTGCCACGTTCCAGCATGTCTCCACCCTGACCGTGCTGAACGCCCACAGCTACCTGCTGCAGGTCACCGGCTCGCGCTATGCGGGGAACGTCAGCGGCGGGCTCTGGCGGATCACCCGGCACAACGATGCCACCTCGATCAGCATGCTGCAGAACGACGGGGGCTACACGGTCAGCATCAATGCCGAGAACCGCGTCGTCCTCGATATCCCCTATGCCATGGAGTTCCGTGGCAGCATCACCCGACTGTAAGGAGGGCCCGATGAGCGATCCCGTCACCCAAGTCCACGACACCGTGCAATCCGATCCCACCCTGGTGCTGCTGGATCTCCTGCATGACGACGCGGGCACCACCCGCTACCTCTACGGTCTGCTGCCGGCGCCGGCCACCAGCCCGCTGCCGGCCACGCCCTCCCTGGAACAGGCGCGCGAGGAGGCCCTGCGCAGCCTGGACCAAATGCTGGAGGCACATCTGCAGGATATCACCGCCGACCTCTCGCCGGCGCAGCTTCCCTTCTGGTTCAGCCGCGAAAGTGCCGCCCGGGCCTACCTGGGCGGCAGCCCCTCGACGCTGGAGCAGCAGCTGATCGAAGCCGAGGCCGCCGGCAGCAGCCTGACCGCCAGCGCATTGGCCCAGGAACTGGCCGATCGCGGCGCCGTCTATCGCGGCGCCATCGCGGCGGCGGAGAACATCCGCCGCCGCGGGCGCGAGGCGCTTCTTGCCGCCGGCGACCTGGCGGCCGTCACCCTGGCGCTGGACCAGGCCGAGACGGAGATCGCGGCAGCCTGACACCGGCCCAAAAGGAAAAGACCCGCAAAAGGAAAAGCGGCGCGGCCCTTCCGGGCGGCGCCGCCTGTCGGTCAGGCCCTTCGGAGCCCGGTCAGTGGCCGGTGCCCTTCAGCAGCACCTTCACCGTCAGCCAGACCAGCCGCAGGTCGGTCTTCAGCGACAGGCGGGCCAGGTAGGCCTCGTCGAAACGGACCCGGTCCGCGAAGGTCGAGGCGCCACGGCCCTCGACCTGCCAGGGACCGGTCAACCCCGGGCGCAGCCGGAAGTAGGCCTGTCCCCCGGCAGCCCGGTACAGGCTGTCCTGGCTGGTCATGAAGGGGCGGGGCCCGATGAAGCTCATGTCGCCGACCAGGATGTTCCAGATCTGCGGCAGCTCATCGAGGCTGGTCATCCTCAGGAACTTGCCGACCGGGGTGATCCGGGGATCATTCTCCAGCTTCTGGTTGGTTTTCCATTCCTCGGCGATCGCCGGGTCCTTCTCACAGAGCTCGCTGAGGATGCGTTCGGCATCCATCACCATCGTGCGGACCTTCCAGCACTTGAAGATGCGGCCATTCCGGCCGACCCGGTACTGGCTGTAGAACCCCGGTCCGCCGTCGCAGCGCGTCAGCGCCCAGACCACCATGATCATCGGGACGATCATCGGCAGCAGGACCAGCGCCAGGGCAATGTCGAAAAGCCGCTTGCCGAACCGGGCATAAAGGCCCGGTGCCCTGGCCGAGGGGCTGCCCTCCAAGTAGGGGACGGGAACGGAATCCGTGAAACTTGAACCACCAAAAGTTTTCACGCCATCTCTCCTTCCAGTGCCGCCCGATCCGGTTCCGATGACGACAGGGGGGGACACCCCGTGTCATGGCCGTATTCGAGAGAGGGGTCAGAAGATCCCCCGGGACTGGCACCACGATTTCAAATTTTCATTGCCTTCAATCAATAGCCTGGAAACCCCACGAACCCAAAAGCCGCAAGACGTTTCACATTCAGCCAGGTCGGCCCGGGGCCGGTAGGGCCCGGGCCTGTCTTAAAATCAGGTCGAGGGGGTCGACGGGGTCACACCGTCACCATCCGAGGCCAGCAGGGAGGCCACCGTCACGCCAAGGGTCGCCGCAAGGGCGATCACGGCGGTGCCGGTCAGCTGCCCGTAGCCCGCGATCTGGAACACGGCATTGGGATCGATCGGCGGCGTCGCAGGGGTCGTGGGCGTCACGTTTTCTTCCTGGGCCAGGGCCGGAGCCGTCAGCGCCATGGACAGGGCGACACAAGTTGCTGCGGTCTTAAGGGGTCGAGACAAGAACATGGGACAATCTCCTTAACTACGTTCAACGCTATCATGATTACTAGGTTGGGAACATGACAAGCCAAACTCATCCGTTCTCTAACAGCTCAAAGCAGCGAGTTCTTGCGAAAGATCTACCTTTAGAGGGCAAAAATGGCGCGCAACTGGTCACGTTTGCTGTCGTAGAAGCCGCAGCGCAGCATCGTGGTGGTCATAATTATTAACATAATATGTATTAATAGTTCATTTACCCTTTATCCGCGACTCACCCCGGGGTCACTCCCGTGACCCACCGGTGCCGGCAGGATCCCTCCTGCCGGCACCGTCAGATCACTGCTGTGTCACGGAGTTCAGGCGCACAATGGTCGGGGTGATCTGGTTCATCACGCGGTTCCACCGGGTCACCGGCTGTTCGGCCACGAAGATCACGTCGTTCGGACGCAGCTCGAACCGGGTCGCCAGGGGCAGGTTGGTGGCGCTCAGCACGTTCAGCTGCCAGGCCGTGACCGAGCCGAAGTCCTTCGGGTTCGACGAGGTGCGCAGGACGTAGAACTTGCGCGCATCGGCATTGGCGATCGGCACCCCGCCCGACCCGCTCTCGCTGAACAGCGCATCGGCCAGCGTCAGGCGCTGCTCGTAGGGCAAGGTCATGCGCGTCTGGTTCGAGACCGAGCCGGTGATGTAGACGTATTCCCGCTTGATCGCACCCTGGCTCTCCAGGCCATTGTACAGGCTGCGCTGTTCGTTCAGCTGGGCCCGGCGCATGTTGATCTCGGAGTTCAGGTCCGACAGGGCCGAGGTCCGCTGCGTCCGGCGCAGCTGCGCCAGCTGGATCTGCTGGGAGAAGTAGGCCTGGGCCAGGTCCAGCTCGAAGGTCTCGTCGACGAAAATGGCATCGCCGTCGACCAGACGGATCTTCTGCAGCGCGGTATCCGAGTAGAGTTCGGTCAGCGGGATCTGGTAGAGCGTCCCGTCGCGGTAGATCCGCACCGAGGCATAGTCCAGGTCACGCACGTTCACCCCGCCGCTGCGCACCAGCGCATCCTCGAGGTAGAGAGGCGACAGGGTGATCGGCAGCACGCCGGTGCTGCCGACGCTGCCCCCGATCGACACATGCTTGGAGTTGAACCCGGAGATCTCGACACTGAAGGACGGATCGAACTGGCGTTCGACCAGGGCCTGGAACAGACGGTTCTCCGCCTCGTCCAGGGTCAGCCCGGCCAATTCGACACGGCCGATGTTGGGGATCGCGATCGAGCCGTCATCCTGCACCGTGTAGCCCTGGCGGCTGTTCTGGGCCGCCAGCAGGCCGGCCAGTTCCTCGGCCGTGGAGCCGCCCCGCGGGGTGGCGAAGGTGATCTCGTCGCTGATGCCGATGCGGTAGGGGCCCGGGTTGGCGGGCGGCGGCACGCGGGTCTCCAGGGCCTGCGGCTTGTCCGTCGGGTCATAGACGGGGTCGGGCAGCGCCCCCAGGCCGACGGGGCCGCCGCTTGGCGCTGCCGTCTGGCGGAAGGCCGCGGGCAGCGGCAGCGGCGTGTAATCATCATTGTTCGCCGCCAGCACGCTTTCGGCGGTGATCGGCAGCACCCTGACCTTGGTATCGCCACTGCTGGTCCGGTTCATGGCCGGGCTGAAGTAGACAACGCCACAGCTCGACAGGCTGAGCATGGTCACCAGGGCTACGAAAACACGCATAAGAGGGGTTCTCCCATAAAGTACTGTCACCGTCGCACCTCCTGGAACAGGAAGGCGCCCGCATCGCGGGAGGCATATTGCAATGAAGTCAGGATCTCGCCGGTCCCGGGATCGACCCAGTAGAAGTTCTCGAAGGTCTCGTCGCGACCGGTGCAGTGTTCGGCCATCACCCGCACGGTGCGGGTCGACCCGTTCAGCAGCACCAGGGGCTCCAGCGCCCCGGGGGTCACCGTGCAGACATAGCTGCGAATATAGACCGAGTGATTGCCGTCGAGATAGCTGTGGAACCGCTCGGCCTGCCCGCCCCGGCGGGCGTGAACCAACGCGGAGACCTCGGAGACATCAGCGGCGATCATGTCCGGCGGGATCTTGCGGGTGGCCACCAGCATCCCGTCCTGGAAGGAGACGCTGCCCCCGTCCGCGGTCAGCCAGGTTTCCGTCCCGTCCGCGGCCCGCGAGGCCATCATCAGCAGCGACTTGGTGTTGCGATCGACACGGGCGGCCATCATCGCCCGCACCCCGGGCTCGCCGGCCCGTTCCAGCAGCCGGACGTAACGGTCATCGGTGAGGGTCCGGGACCCGGAGACCGCGTTGCCGCCTTCCAGCTGCATCGCCCCGGGCAATTCGCTGGGATTGATCCTCCCGCAGGCGACCAGGAGCGGCAGCAGGCAGGCCAGGCCCAGAACGCGCAGTGCCATCATTTCCAGAACCTTCCCCAGTCTTCCTCAAGTTCCGGCACCTGGCTGCCCCGCAGCGCCGGGTAGAGACGTTCCGGCACGTTCAGGCGCGCGCCACCGTCCCGGGTCAGCGGGCGCAGGGTCTGGCTGAAGCCGCTCTTGCTCGGCGTGCCGCTGAGCCAGGTGATCGGCACGCGGAACCAGATCCCCTTGTCGAAGGCCCCTTCGCCGAACTCCTCGGAAGAGACATCGGTGAGGGTGAAATAGGCCCCGACCTGGAAGCCGTTGTTGAACTCGCGCATCAGCGAGAAGGTGGCGCCCCAGTCCTTGGCCAGGTAGCGCCCGGCATCGACCTGGCCGATGAAGCCGTTGCCCATGTCGTAATAGGCCGAGGCATGGCCGGTCGCGACCTCGTAGTCGCGCAGCCCGAACAGCCCGTCGAAGGCGCGTTGCTGGACGTAGTTCAGCTCCATGCCCAGGGCCAGGCGGCTGTCCACGGGCTTCCACAGCAGCTCGCCCGAGACACCGGCATACATCTTTTCCAGGTAGCCCGCGGTGACCCGGCCGTAGAGATCACCGCCGGGCTGGAAACTGTAGTTGCCGTAAAGGTTGCGGATCTCGAAATCGGTTTCCCGGTCATAGAGCCCGCCATCCGAGCGCACATGCGGCAGGACCGAATCCGAGGTCCGGGTGACCTCGTCGCGGTTGCCGATCAGCGGCTGGCGCAGCAGCGTGCTGAAGCGCAGCCCGGGCGTCACCTCGTAATCCAGGTCGAACTGCAGGCCGGCATTGTAGCGCACCGGGTTGTCGGGGTCGAAATAGGACGGCTCCACGAAACCGCCGAGGCGGTAGGAAAGCCGCGGGAAGGTGTCGGGCAGCACGGCATCGCCGGCCGCGCGCAGGTTCTCGCCCGGCTCGGCGGCGCGGATATGGGCCCGGGAGAAGCTCTTCCAGCTGCCGTCGACATCGAATTCCAGGCTTTCCAGATCCGAGCGGTTCAGCGTGACCACCGCGGGGGTCAGGCCGCCTTCGTCCAGGTAGATGACGATGGTCTCGACCTCGGGCGGCAGCAGGCCGCTGAGCACCCGGGCGGTGCGCCCGATCGCCTCGGGCTGGGCGGGGTAGCGCATGTTGCGCATGTGCAGGCGCACCTGGTCGCGGCTCAGCTCGAAGGACATCAGTTCAAGCCCCAGGGCCGCCATCTGCGCCCGGGCCATGGCCCGGATGTCGGGCCCCTGCCCGCCGTCCGCGCGCGGCTGCCCGGTGCCCAGGCGACCGACATCCCCCCAGCCCAGGGCGGCCGCCGATTGCCGCGGCACCACCGGCGGCGGCGCCGCCTCGGTGCCCGAGGGTTCCACCGGGGTCAGCGGGTTCATCGTGTAGTTCAGCATCAGCCCCGCGGTGGTGCCGTGCATCCAGGCCCCGGTCAGGTCCAGCCCCGGCCGCAGCCGGTAGGTGGCGGCGAAGTTCAGAGGCGAAGAGTAGTCATATTCCGCCCGGTCGACTTCGGGCGCCTGGGTGTCGGTGGAATATTCCACCGCCATGGACAGCCGTTCGGTCGCCTGCCACTGGATCCCACCGAAGAAGGCGGCCTCGCCGCGGAAGAAGTTGTCGAGATCGAACTCCCCGGTGCCGGCAAAGCCCGCCCGGCGATCAAAGCTGTCGCTGATGACGGACAGGGGGTTGTCGAAGGAATCCCGGGTGGCCAGCCGGCCCCAGCCCAGGCCGGCACTCACCCTCAGGTTGCCCGGCAGGGTCTTGCCCGCGACCAGGAATTCCCCGGCATAGATCCCGGTGCCGCCGAAATCCTGCAGGCCGATGACCACGTCGGGCACCCAGCCCCGCTCTTCCACCAGCCGGTAGCGCAGGTCGAAACTGCGGTCATAGCGGGTCCGGTTGTCGCTGTCGTAGTCCTGGATCAACGCATAGCGGAAGGTCCCCGACAGCCGCGGCGTGATCTGGAAGGTCAGCGCATAGCGTTGCGTGGGGCCGAAGGCATTGAACGACAAGGAAAGATCGCCATCGCGCATCATGTCCGCGCTCGGCATGTCGACCAGGCCGGGGGTGCCGAAGAAGCTCAGGGTCGGGCGGTCCCAGGGGCTGAGCGGGCGTTCGGTGACCACCTCGGTCTGCGACTGCAATCCGGTCGTTCCGGTCAGAACGACCCCCGCAGCCAGCATCAGTGCCCTATTCTTCAGCCCAAGCAGCCGCATTCTCGTCTTCCCACCCTTAGGACGCGCGTCTTCTCATCGACTACTACGGCCCCCGCCCCTCTATTACCAGAGCGCGAACCTGGATCACCTCGAATCCACGTGCAGCGTCCCCGTCTTTCTGGCAGATATGGCAAATCGGAATAAACGCCTTATTTTCCAACCATGTTCTTCCGTCGCAAGCAGCGTAACGCAAAACCCACATTTTCAGCGCGCCTGGCCCCGGACTGGCCGTTTTTCGCCATAGGCGACGTCCACGGACGCGAGGACTTGCTGATTCAGGTTCTTGCCCACATGGAGCGGCACGCTCCGGGCACCCCGCATGTCTTCGTCGGCGATTACATTGATCGCGGCGATCACAGCGCCGGGGTGCTGGAACGGCTGCGCCGGCACCAGCAGACCCATTCGGCCGAGGTCATCTGTCTGCGTGGCAACCACGAGGCCATGCTGCTGAGCTTCCTCGACGACCCCGGCATGAACGGCAGCCGCTGGCTGCGCTACGGCGGTCTGCAGACCCTGGCCAGCTACCAGGTGGTGCCGCCCTCGCCCAGTTCGGCCCGGCGCGGCGACTGGAGCCGGACGCGCGACGCCCTGCGCGAGGCCATGGGCCCCGAGACAGAGGCCTGGCTGCGCGACCTGCCCCTGATCTGGCGCAACGGCAACCTGGCGGTGGTCCATGCCGGCACCGACCCGGCGCTGCCGATCGACGAGCAGCCCGAAGAAACCCTGCTCTGGGGGCATCCCGACTTCGGCGAGCTGGCCCGCCAGGACGAAACCTGGGTGATCCACGGCCATACGATCCAGGAAGACATCACCCCGGCCAATGGCTGCATCGGCATCGACACCGGCGCCTATGCCACGGGCCGGCTGACCACGGCCCTGGTCCGCCCCGGCACGGTCGACTTCTTCGAGACCTGACGGCTACCCGGCCCCGTCGCGGCGCAGGCTGACCAGCAATCCGCGATGGTTCGACCCCAGGCCCTCTCCCATCGGCTGGACCGAGACCACCCGCATGCCCCCCCGCACCAGCGCATGGTCCAGCGGCACCCCCCAGTCGCCCGCCGCCGGCGGCCAGGTGCCCGTCAGACGCCGTTCGGCCCGGAACCCGGTGCGCTGCATCAGCTCCACCAGGGCGTGGTTCCAGGGCGCCGCGTTGTAATCGCCCAGCATCACCGCGGGGCGCGGGCCCGCCTCCGCATCCCGCGTCAGCCGGCGGATGAGCCTGTTGCGTTCGGACGGGGCGATCCCCGACAGCCAGGGCTTCAGCAGATGCACCCCGTAGAGGTCGAACCCCTGCCCCCCCGTCTCGAGGCCCGTCTCGAAGACAGCATGGAAGAAGCGGGTGCCGTAGACGCCCGACAGGTCGCGAAACTCGTAGCGGTCCGGGATCTCATGCGCATAGACCTGCATGGCGCAGCCCCCCTGGGGGCAGTCCGGCGCGAAGGCGTAATGGGCCTTCAGAAGGTCCCGGGCCAGGCGCATCGGGTGGGCCTCGGCAAAGACCACCACGTCGGGATCCTGCGCGATCACCCGTTCGGCGATGGCCCGGGCATTGGCGTCGTTGGAACTTTCCACGTTGAAGAACAGCACCCTCAGGTCCGCCGGCCCGGCCACGGTCGGCGCGCTCAGCCGCAGATGCTGCCAGGCGATCCCGCCGCCCGCCAGCAGGCACAGCACCGCCATCAGCGCCCCCGTCCAGCGCGCCCCGAGGCAGACCGTCAGCCCCGACAGA
The DNA here is from genome assembly GCF_020177265.1 of Pseudooceanicola marinus. Taxonomy (GTDB): domain Bacteria; phylum Pseudomonadota; class Alphaproteobacteria; order Rhodobacterales; family Rhodobacteraceae; genus Pseudooceanicola; species Pseudooceanicola marinus_A. The sequence continues at coordinate 45,374 of NZ_JAIVMC010000018.1, read as the reverse complement.
CCCAGCCCCGCCGCAAGGATCCAGGGCAGAACATTCTCGAGGAAACGCGGCAGGGCGGAGAAGAACCAGGGATCCGGCACCTGACCGGAAAAGGCCCCCAGCAGAACGCAGAGGGCCGCCAGAAGAAGAAACGCCCCGACAAGGCGCTCCCGAAGACGCTCACGCAAGGAGGACATGGCCACTGCACCCTTTCCCGCCGCCCGGCCATGGCGGCCGGCCCGCGGTCGCCGGTCAGCCTTCCTTCAGCGCCACGCCCGGGGCGTAGGCGATGAAGAAGGGGTTGGCGTAATCGGCCTTGCCGTAGGTCAGCGGCGTCAGGTCGTCGAAGCGCACCACCTGGCCGCCGGCGCCCAGCAGGACGGCGTGGCCGGCGGCGGTGTCCCATTCCATGGTGCGACCCAGGCGCGGGTAGAGATCCGCCTCGCCCGTGGCCACCAGGCAGAACTTCAGCGACGACCCCGCGCTGGTCATGTCCTTCACCGCGTATTTGCCGATGTAGTCGTCGGTGGCCTGGTCGCGGTGCGACTTGGAGGCCACGACCATCAGCGCGTCATTGTCGCTGTCGGCGACACGGATCGGCTTCACCTCGCCCGGCTCTGCGCCGAAGGGGCCCAGCTCCTCGACGGTGGAGCCATCGGCCAGGGTGTAGAACATCCGGTCGCGCGCCGGGGCATAGACCACGCCGCGGACAGGCGTGCCGTCCTCGACCAGGGCGATGTTGACGGTGAAATCGCCGCGCCGGTTGATGAACTCCTTGGTGCCGTCCAGCGGATCGACGATCAGGAAGGTGGGGGCCGTCTGCCCGTGGGAGGCCGATTGCTCCTCGGTCACCAGCAGCACCTCGGGGAAGGCGGCGCGCAGCCCGTCGGAGATCAGCGCATCGGCGGCCTCGTCGGCGGCGGTGACCGGGCTTTCATCCGACTTGGTCTTCACCTCGAAGTCGTCGGAATTGTAGATCTCCATGATCTTGTCGCCGGCCTCAAGCGCGAGGGTGCGCATCACGGTCACGAGCTTTTCGTAGTCCAAGGCTCTCTCCTTCGGAAATCTGTCGGGGGGGAAATGACTGGTCTGAACGGGGGTCCCGCAAAGGGAAACGCCCGCCCCGGGCAGGGGCGGGCGAAAGGGTCGCCGATCAGGGGATCAGCCGCGCGATGATCGCATCGGCCGCCTGTTCCGGCGTCATCTCGGTGGTGTCGACGCGGATCTCGGGGGCGTCGGGCGCCTCGTAGGGGCTGTCGATGCCGGTGAAGTTCTTCAGCTGGCCCGAGCGCGCCTTGGCATAGAGCCCCTTCACGTCGCGGGCCTCGGCGACCTCCAGCGGCGTGTCGACGAAGACCTCGACGAACTCGCCCGGCTGCATCATCGCCCGCACCATCTCGCGTTCGCTGCGGAAGGGCGAGATGAAGGCGGTGATGACGATGAGACCGGCATCGGTCATCAGCTTGGCCACCTCACCGACCCGGCGGATGTTCTCGATCCGGTCGGCCTCGGTGAAGCCCAGGTCCTTGTTCAGCCCGTGGCGCACGTTGTCGCCGTCCAGCAGGAAGGTGTGGCGGTTCATCCGCGCCAGCTTCTTCTCGACGATATTGCCGATGGTGGACTTGCCCGAGCCCGAGAGGCCGGTCAGCCAGATCACCGCCGGCTTCTGGTTCTTCATCGCCGCGTGATCCTCGCGGGCAATGTCGGTGGCCTGCCAGTGGATGTTCTGGGCCCGGCGCAGGGCGAAGTTGATCATGCCGGCCGCGACGGTCTGGTTGGTGAACTTGTCCACCAGGATGAAGCCGCCCAGGTCGTGGTTTTCGCCATAGGGGGCGAAGGGGATCTCGCGGTCGGTGGTGATGTTCGCCACGCCGATGGCGTTCAGGTCCAGCGTCTTCGAGGCCAGGTGTTCCTGGGTGTTGACGTTCACCTCGTACTTGGGGTGCTGCACGGTGGCGGAAACGGTCTGGGTGCCGATCTTCAGCCAGTAGGCCCGGCCCGGCACCATTTCCTGTTCATCCATCCAGATGAGGGTGCTCTCGAACTGGTCGGCCACCTCCAGGGGCGACTGCGCCGCCACGATGACCTGGCCACGGGAACAGTCGATCTCGTCTTCCAGGGTCAGGGTCACCGCCTCGCCGGCCACGGCCATGGCGCGGTCACCGTCATAGGTCACGACCCGCGCCACCTTCGAGGTCTTGCCCGAGGGCAGCACCCGCACCGGGTCCCCCGGCTGGATGACGCCCGAGGCGATCAGGCCGGAAAAGCCGCGGAAGTCGAGGTTGGGGCGGTTCACCCATTGCACCGGCATGCGGAAGGGGGCCGCCTGGGGCTCCTTCGTGCTTTCGATGTCCACCTCTTCCAGGTGCGGCAGCAGCGAGACGCCGTCGTACCAGGGCGTGTTTTCCGAGGGCGCGGTGATGTTGTCGCCCATGTAGCCCGAGATCGGGATCGGCACGAAGGCCTCGATGCCGATGGAGGCGGCGAAGGCGCGGTAATCCGACACGATCTGGTCGAAGACCTCCTGGCTGTAATCCACCAGGTCCATCTTGTTGACCGCCAGCACCACGTTCTTGATGCCCAGCAGATGCACCAGGTAGCTGTGGCGCTTGGTCTGGGTCAGCACGCCCTTGCGCGCGTCGATCAGGATCACCGCCAGGTCGGCCGTGGAGGCGCCGGTGACCATGTTGCGGGTGTATTGTTCGTGGCCGGGGGTATCGGCGACGATGAACTTGCGCTTTTCCGTGGTGAAGAAGCGATAGGCCACGTCGATGGTGATGCCCTGCTCGCGCTCGGCGGCCAGCCCGTCGACCAGCAGGGCGAAGTCGATGCCCTCGCCTTGCGTGCCCGATTTCTTGCTGTCGGCCTCCAGCGTGGCCAGCTGATCCTCGAAGATCATCTTGCTGTCGTAGAGAAGCCGGCCGATCAGCGTCGACTTGCCGTCATCCACCGAACCGCAGGTGATGAAACGCAGCATGGTCTTGTGCTGGTGCGTCTCCAGGTAGGCGTCGATGTCCTCGGCGATCAGCGCGTCGGTCTTGTAGATGGGATCTTGGTCTTGGGTCGTCATAGCGAAACACCTGAAATCTGGTTGGGCCTGAAACGGAGAGGAAAGGGGCTCAGAAGTAGCCGTCCTGTTTCTTCTTCTCCATGGAGGCCGCCTGATCGTGGTCGATGGCGCGGCCCTGACGTTCCGAGGTGGTGGTCAGCAGGGTTTCCTGGATGACCTCCGGCAGCGTCTTGGCGGTGCTCTCCACCGCCCCGGTCAGCGGGTAGCAGCCGAGCGTGCGGAAGCGGATCGAGCGCATGACGGGCTCTTCGCCGTCCTTCAGCGGGAAGCGGTCGTCATCCACCATCAGCAGCATGCCGTCGCGTTCCACCGTGGGGCGCGGCTCGGCCATGTACAGCGGCACGATGTCGATGTTTTCCAGGTGGATGTACTGCCAGATGTCCAGCTCGGTCCAGTTGGAGATCGGGAAGACCCGCATGCTCTCGCCCTTGTTCTTGCGGGCGTTGTAGAGCCGCCAGAGCTCGGGGCGCTGGTTCTTCGGATCCCAGCGGTGCGAGGAGGTGCGGAACGAGAAGACACGTTCCTTGGCCCGGGATTTCTCCTCGTCGCGGCGCGCGCCGCCGAAGGCCGCATCGAAGCCGTGCTTGTCCAGCGCCTGCTTCAGCCCCTCGGTCTTCCACATGTCGGTGTGCAGCCCGCCATGGTCGAAGGGGTTGATGCCGCGCTCCTTGGCCTCGGGGTTCTGGTAGACGATCAGCTCCATCCCCGCCTCGGCGGCGGCCCGGTCGCGCAGCTTGTACATGTCCTGGAACTTCCAGGTGGTGTCCACGTGCATCAGCGGGAAGGGCGGCGGCGAGGGGTAGAAGGCCTTCTTGGCCAGGTGCAGCATCACCGCGCTGTCCTTGCCCACGGAGTAGAGCATCACCGGGTTTTCGGCTTCGGCGGCGACCTCGCGCAGGATGTGGATGCTTTCCGCTTCCAGGCGCTGGAGGTGGGTCAGGGTCTTGCTGGTCATGGCCATCCTGTCTGGTCGTCTCTGTCAGATCACGTCTTGTCCCAGAGCTAGGCGGGGGATTAGATAGCGGCACCCCCCAAATGGGAGGTGGTCGGACAAACCGGCGAAATCAGGGAGGACCTCCGCGATTTCCCGCCGGAATGGGCGGATTTTCCCGGTTTTCCGCCCAAGGCACAGGCAGACGACCCAGCGGACAGGGTCAGACCGGAACAGGAGCAGGACAGGCGGATGGCCAGCGAGACGGAGATCCTGCAGAGCCTCATCGCGGCCGCCAGCGCCCCGCCGGGCGCGCCGGGCTGGGCGGAGCTCTTGCGCCTGCTGGCCGAAACCACCCGCGCCGGAACCGTCGCCCTGCGCCTTGAACAGGCCGGGCGTCCGGTGGCCGCCTGGCATCACGGGGCGCCGCCGCCCGCGCTGGAGGAAACCGACAAGATGCGCCTGGGCCGGGTCTATGCCCAGGGAGACCTGCCGGGCCTGATGACCCGCCGCGCGCCGCTGCGGGCGCTGCGCGCCCCCGCCGGCCCCGGGGGCACCGCGCTGCTGTGGCTCGCCCGCCCCGAGGGGGCGGAGGATTTCCGCGCCATCGACGGGGTCCAGCTGTCCACGCTCGCCCCCTACCTCGGCCCCGCCCTGACCGGCTGGCAGGCGGCCGAGGCCGCCCGCGCCCGCGCCGCGCAGGAGCAGGCCCTGGCGCGCGCCCTGGGCGCCGCCTGGATCCTCTTTTCCGCCGGGGGGCAGATCCTCGACCGGGCGCCGGGGCTGGAGGATCTGCTGACGGGCACCGGGATCCGGTTGGGCAGCGACGGGCGGCTGCACCTGCCCGAGGAGGCCACCGCCCAGGCCCTGCGCGCGGCCCTGGCGCGCACGGGGCCGGACGCCCCCCCTGCCCTGCTGGTCCTGAGCGACGCGCCCCGGCTGGAGATGCGGATCACCGCCCCCTCCGACGGCCCCCGCCTGGCCCGGCTGCGCCGTAGCCCCCGGGCCGCGGCCCTGCCGGTGGAGGTGGTGGCGCGCCATTTCGCCCTGGCGCCCGCCGAGGCCCGGCTGGCGCAGCTGATCTGCGATGGCCGCACGCTGGCCGAGGCGGCCGCCGATCTGGGCTGGACCCTGGAAAGCACCCGCAGCGCCTCGAAGCAGGTCTTCGCCCGCATGGGCGTACGCGGCCAGGCCGGGGTGATCCGGCGGATGCAGGCGGGCGCCCTGTGGCTGGCCGCCCCGGACACAGACGAGGCCGGGCCGGACAGCGAGGTCTGACCCCCTGCCCTGCCCGGCCCCGATCCGGTGTCGAAGGTGTGGGCCTCAGCCCGCCGTTCTCAACCCGCCTTCATCAGTTCATCAATGGCCTTCAGCCGGCTCAGAACGCCCTTCATCTCCGCCAGCGGCACCATGTTGGGCCCGTCGGAGGGCGAGTTGTCCGGGTCTTCATGGGTCTCCATGAAGAGGGCGGCGGTGCCGACGGCCACGGCGGCGCGCGCCAGCGGCGGCACGAACTCGCGCTGCCCGCCCGTGGAGGCGCCAAGCCCGCCGGGCAGCTGCACCGAATGGGTGGCGTCGAAGACCACCGGGAAGCCCGTCTCGGCCATGATCGGCAGCGAGCGGAAATCGCTGACCAGCATGTTGTAGCCAAAGCTGGTGCCGCGATCGCAGAGCATGATCTTCTCGTTGCCGGTGGAGACCACCTTGTCGGCGACGTTCTTCATGTCCCAGGGCGCCAGGAACTGGCCCTTCTTGATGTTGAGCGCCTTTCCGGTCTCCCCGGCGGCCAGCAGCAGGTCGGTCTGACGGCAGAGGAAGGCCGGGATCTGCAGGATGTCGACCACTTCCGCCGCGCGCTGCACCTGGGGCACGTCATGGACGTCCGTGACGACCGGACAGCCGAATTCCTCGCGGATCGCATTCAGGATCTCCAGCCCCTTCTCGATCCCCAGACCGCGCACCCCAGACAGGGACGAGCGGTTGGCCTTGTCGTAGCTGGCCTTGAAGACGAAGGGGATGCCCAGATCGGCGCAGGTCTCGGCCAGGGAGCCCGCCAGCATGCGCGCATGCTCCAGGCTTTCCAGCTGGCAGGGACCGGCCAGCAGGGTGAAGGGGCGGTCGTTGGCGACGCTCAGGTCGCGGATCTCGACAGTCTTGGGGCTCATGCGTTCAGGACCTTCTCGATGCGGGCGATATCCTCGGGGTTATTCAGCTCCCAGAAGAGGCGGCCCTTGGCGTCGACCTCGACGCATTTCAGTTTCGCGCCGTTCTCCAGGAAGCGCAGCTGTTCCAGCCCTTCCAGCTTTTCCAGCGGCCCTTCGGCCCATTGGCCATAGGCGGTCAGGGCGCGCGGGCGGTAGGCATAGACGCCGACGTGGTGGAAGACCGGCACGGCGCCGGGATCAAAGGACTTGCCGCCCGTGTAGGGGATCACTTCCTTGGAGAAGTAGAGCGCGTTCTGGCCTGCGTCGAAGACCGCCGTCGTGCCCCCCACCCGGTCGTTCTTTCGGTCTTCCAGGAACATCGACAGCGTTTCCGGATCGCAGCGCAGGACGGGGGTGGCCGCATCCAGCGTCTCGTCCCGGCGCATGGCGGCAATGAGATCGCTGAGGAACCAGTGCGGGGTCAGCGGCGCGTCGCCCTGCAGGTTCACCACCAGTTCCGGCGACAGCCCGCCCCGCGCCAGGGCATCGGCGCAGCGTTCGGTGCCGTTGCGGCAGTCCTCGCCGGTCATGATGACCTCGGCCCCGAAGCCGCGGGCGGCCTCGGCGATACGCGCGTCATCGGTGGCCACGAAGACCGCATCGGCCTCGGGCACCGCCATGGCCGCCTCCCAGCTTCGCTGGATCAGCGACTTGGCCCCGTCGGGGCCGGTCAGCACCGCCAGCGGCTTGCCCGGATAGCGGGTCGAGGCATAGCGGGCGGGGATCAGGATGACGGTGTCCATGGGAGCCTCCTCAGGCGACAGGGTCAGGCTGCGGGATCAGGCCACAGGTTACGCCACACCGGCGCGCAGGCAGTCGTGCAGACGGATCAGCCCCAGGGGCCGGCCCGCCTCATCGACGACGAAGAGCGCGGTGATCTTCTTTTCGTTCATCACCTGCACCGCTTCCGAGGCCAGGGCATCCGGGGCGATGACCTTGGGCCCGGCGGTGGCGACTTCCCCCACACTGGCGTCGAACAGCCGATCGAGGTGACGGCGCAGGTCGCCGTCGGTGATGATGCCGGTGAGCTGGCTGCCGGGCGTGCCGTCCTCGGTCACCCCCAGAACACCGAAGCCCTTGCCGGACATGGACACCAGCCCCTCGCGCATCGGCAGCTCTGCGGTCACCAGCGGCAGCTCGGCGGCGGGCACCATCACCGCCTCGACGCGCAGCAGCTGCGCGCCCAGCTTGCCGCCGGGGTGGAAGACGCGGAAATCATCGCGGCCAAAGCCCCGCCCCATCATCAGCGCCACGGCCAGCGCATCGCCAAGCGCCAGGGTCGCGGTGGTCGAGGTGGTCGGCGCCATGCCCATGGGGCAGGCCTCGTCGGCGTCAGGCAGCAGAAGCACCACGTCGGCCTCGCGCGCCAGGGTGCTTTGCGCACGGCGGGTGATGGCAATCAGCGGGATGGAGAAGCGCCGGGCATAGGTCAGCAGGTCGGCCAGCTCCGTGGTCTCGCCCGAGTTCGACAGCACCAGGCAGGCGTCTCCGGCGGTGATCATGCCCAGATCGCCATGGCTGGCCTCGGTCGGGTGGACGAACTGCGCCGGCGTGCCGGTGGAGGCGAAGGTGGCGGCGATCTTGCGCCCCACGTGGCCCGACTTGCCGACGCCGGCGACCACCACGCGGCCGGTGACGGCGCGCAGGATGTCGATCGCCTCGCGGTGCGGGGCGCCCAGGGCGCCGGCCATCTGCGTCAGCGCCCCGGCCTCCACCGACAGCACCCGTGCCATCTCGTCCAGCACGTCGTTCTTCAGGTCGGATGCGGTCATGATCTGGGCTCCTTCATTGGCCGTCGGCATAGCCCCGAAGGCCGGCAGAGGGCAAGAGACACCGCCCGTCCCCGGGCAGCAAGCTGCATTTGCCCCTCCACAGGGGCGGCGCGTCCGGACCCGTTGGACTGCGCCCGTTCCCTCCTCAATCTCTCCCCCGGAGAGATTGCCGGGCTCCGCCCGGACCGGAGGGAACTGTTTCGCGCGCGAAACACGGGGGGCGACCAGCCCCGCCTGCGTCTTTTTCACGCCATTTCGACCTGATCCGCCCTCGTACCGCTTGGACTCCCCTCGCCCCCCGGGCATAGAGCGCGGAACCGCCGGGCCCTGCCCGGCCCGCAGCAGCAAGAGGACGCGTCATGAATATCCTCGGGCGGATCGCCGCCATCATCTGCGCGATCAACACCGTGGTCGGGACGATCCTGTCCTGGCTGTCGGTGGGCATCGTGCTCGTCTGCTTCACCGTGGTGGTGCAGCGCTATGTCTTCGCCGTCAGCCATGTCTGGATGCAGGATCTCTACATCTGGCTGAACGGCGCCATGTTCACCGGGGTCGCCGGTTTCGCGCTGCTGCGCGACAACCACGTGCGCGTCGACATCTTCTACCGCCCGGCCGCGCCGAAGAAGAAGGCGGTGATCGACCTGGTGGGCGTGGTGCTCTTCCTGCTGCCCTCCATGTACGTGGTCTGGATCTACGCCCTGCCCTTCGTGCAGCGCTCCTGGCGCTACGGCGAAGGCTCGGCCAACGTCGGCGGCATGCCCGGCCTCTTCGTGCTGAAGACCTTTATCCTGGCCTTCGCGGTGCTGATCGCGCTGCAGGGCATCGCGATGATCCTGCGCTCGATCCTGATGCTGGCAGGGCGCGAAGACCTGGTGCCCGCCCGCCTGCGCTATGGCCGCGGCGAAGATCCCACCCATCCCACGGAGGCCGTCTGATGGATCCCGTCCTGATCGGAGAAACGCTCTCGGGCCTGATGTTCCTCGGGATCATCGGCTTCCTCCTGCTGGGCTTCCCGGTGGCCTTCACCCTGGCCGGCACCTCGCTGCTCTTCGCCGCCCTCGGCATGTATTTCGGCGTGTTCGATCCGTCGAACTTCGGCTCACTGGCCAACCGCTACATCGGCTACATGACCAACGAGGTGCTGGTGGCGGTGCCGCTCTTCGTCTTCATGGGGGTGATGCTGGAACGCTCGCAGATCGCCGAACAGCTCCTGCTGACCATGGGCAAGCTGTTTGGCAACATGCGCGGCGGGCTGGCGATCTCGGTGGTGATCGTGGGCGCCATGCTGGCGGCCTCGACCGGCGTCGTGGGGGCCACGGTGGTCACCATGGGGCTGATCTCGCTGCCCGCGATGATGCGCGCGGGCTACAAGCCGACGCTGGCCACCGGGGTGATCTGCGCCTCCGGGACGCTCGGCCAGATCATCCCGCCATCCACGGTGCTGATCTTCATGGGCGACATGCTCTCGGGCATCAACGCCCAGGTGCAGATGGCCAAGGGCAACTTCGCCCCCACCCCGGTTTCCGTGGGCGACCTCTTCGCGGGCGCCATGCTGCCCGGCGTGATGCTGGTCGCGCTCTACATCGGCTGGGTGATCTTCAAGGCGGTAACCGACCCCGAAAGCTGCCCCGCGACTCCCGTGCCGGCCTCCGAAAAGGCCCAGCTGAAGCGCGAGATCTTCACCGCGCTGCTGCCGCCGCTCCTGCTGATCCTGGCGGTTCTGGGCTCGATCCTCGGCGGTATCGCCACGCCCACGGAGGCGGCCTCGGTGGGGGCCGTCGGCGCCACCCTGCTGGCCGCCTTCCGCTGGAAGCTCTCCGCGAAGATCCTGCATGAAACGGCCGTCCAGACCGCCACCATCACCAGCATGGTCTTCATCATCCTCTTCGGCGCCGCGGTCTTCTCGGTGGTCTTCCGGATGATGGGCGGCGACGCCCTGGTGCATGAGTTCCTGACCGGCCTGCCCGGCGGCCCGCTGATGGCGGTGGCGGTGGTCATGGCGATCATGTTCGTGCTGGGCTTCATCCTCGACACCTTCGAGATCATCTTCATCGTGATCCCGATCACCGCGCCGATCCTGCTGGGCATGGATATCAGCCCGGTCTGGCTGGGCGTCATGGTGGGGGTGAACCTGCAGACCTCCTTCCTGACGCCGCCCTTCGGCTTCGCGCTCTTCTACCTGCGCGGCGTGGCCCCCGACAGCGTGCCGACCTCGGCCATCTACCGCGGCATCCTGCCCTTCGTGATGCTGCAGATCCTGGCCATCGCGCTGCTGTTTGCCTTCCCCGGCGTGGTCACCTGGCTGCCCTCGGTGATCGCGGGCTGAGGGAGGCGAGGCTCTGCCGCCCCTCGCCGGAGGGGACAATGGGACGGGAAAGGGGGCTCTGCCCCCGCCCGCCTGCGGCGGTCTCCCCCGGAGTATTTATGGCTGTCGGATAAGGTGGGGCGCGGCGTCCTGTTCATCCGACAGCTGAAAATACTCCCGCCGGAGGCTTCGGCCGCAGGCCGAAACAAAAAAGGCCCGGACATTGTCCGGGCCTTTTGATTTTCAAAGAGAAAAATCAGAGCGAGAAGTACTGGTTCCGCGCCTGCAGGTAGCTCATCTCGTTGCCTTCGGAACGGGTGCGCATCAGGTTCAGCGAGCTGATGAAATGCTCGGTGACCTTCTTGGTCATCTCGTCGCCGGTATCACGCAGCTCGGCGATCACCTCCATCGCGGCCTGGGCGCCGGCCTCGACGATCTCGTCGGGGAAGGCCCGGACCTGCACGTCGTGGTCGTTGACCAAGGTCTGCAGCGCACGCGGGTCGTTGGCCATGAAGTCCGAGGTGACGGTGTCGTATTCGGACTGGCAGACCGCGCGGACGATCTCCTGCAGGTCGGCGGGCAGTTCCTGGAACTTGGCCTTGTCGACCACCAGCTCCGTCGCCAGGCCCGGCTCGGTGAACGACGGCGTGTAGTAGTTCTTCGCCACCTGGTAGAAGCCGAGCGCGAGGTCGTTGTAGGGGCCGACAAACTCGGCCGCGTCCAGCGCCCCCGATTGCAGCGCCTGGAAGATCTCGCCCGCGGCCATGTTGGTCACGGTGGCGCCCATCTTCTCCCACACGCGGCCACCGAGGCCGGGGGTGCGGAAGCGCAGGCCCTGCAGGCTGTCCAGACCGGTCAGCTCGTCGCGGAACCAGCCGCCCGCCTGCACGCCGGTGTTGCCCGACAGGAAGGCCTGGACGCCGAACTGGTCATAGACCTCGTCCCAGAGCTCCTGCCCGCCCATGTGCACGACCCAGGCCGACAGCTCCTGCGAGGTCATGCCGTAGGGCACGCCGGTGAAGAAGTTCAGCGCGGTGGACTTGTTCTGCCAGTAGTAGGCGGCGCCATGGCTCATTTCGGCGGTGCCGTCGATCACGGCATCCAGCGACTGCAGCGGCGGCACCATCTCGCCGGCGGCATAGACCTGCACGGTCAGGCGCCCGCCGGAGGCGGCGGTGATGCGGTCGGCCAGGCGCTGTGCGCCGACACCGAGGCCGGGGAAGTTTTTCGGCCAGGTGGTGACCATGCGCCAGGTGATGCGGTCCTGGGCGACGGCAGGGGTTGCCAGGGCGGCAGCGCCGGCGCCGGCACCGGCCAGGGCGCCACGGCGGATGAAAGAACGACGGTCCATGTTTCCTCCCACGGGGGTCTGAAGGTCTGTGCTACGGGCACATAGGGTCCCGGCCCGAGCGGGCGCATCAATACAGGTCGGGCAGGGACTGTCCAGAGGACCGGCCCGCCCCGAGGCGCAAAGAGACCCCGGGCGTCTGCCTCTTCCCGCATCAGCGCGAGGGCGGGGTTTCGCGCCAGGCGGGGCCGCTGGCACCCTTTGCTTTCCAACCCGACACCCGGTGACTACTCTCGCCCCAGACCGCCAGTTCTTTCCCCCGGAATGATCCTGTTTTCGGCGTTTGATGAGCATAGTCCCGAGAGGGAAAGGAATTGCATGGCCCTCAAGAACCCCAATGCCTTCGCGATCAAGCAGAAGCTCTATCGCCTCATCCACGGCAGCCCCCTGCAGTCCGGCTTTGCCCGCCTCTACCGCAGCGGCAGCCCCTTCAAGCCCGAGGTGCTGCGCAGCCGGGCGATCTTCATCCACATCCCCAAGGCCTCCGGCTCCAGCGTCAAGACCGAGCTCTACGGTCAGCCGAAATACGGCCACCGCGCCCTGCTGGAATTCGATGTCTACGATCCGGTGCAAACGCGGGACTTCTTCAAGTTCACCTTCGTGCGCAATCCCTGGGATCGCTTCCTGTCCGCCTTTTCCTACCTGCACCAGGGCAAGGGCACCTCGCGCCCCGATGAGGCCTTCGCGGATCTCTACCTACGGGACCTGAAGGATTTCACCGCCTTCGTGGACAAGATGAGCGAGGACGGAAAATACCGGCGGAAGGTGATGTCATACGTGCATTTCGTCCCCCAGGCAGACTGGATCTGCCTGCCCGGGGAGGCCCGGCCGGCAATGGACTTCATCGGCCGGACCGAGCACTTCGCCGACGACATGGCGCGGGTGCGCGAGGCCCTCGGCCTGCCGGCGCAAACCGCCGATATCTCCCATGTAAGGGCTTCCCGGCACCTGCCGTACAGCGAGGCCTATACCCCCGACGCCCGGGACTTCGTGGCCACGCTCTATCGCCGCGACATCGACATGCTCGGCTACGACTTCTGAGACGTCGCTGGCCTAGCCGCGGTCCAGCCAGGCCAGAAGCGCGGCATGGGTGCGTGCATCGAGACCTGTCAGGACCGCGCGCCCCTTGGCGCTGTCGTAGCGGATCGCGACGCCCCCCCGCCTGTCGGTCTGCACCTCCCCCTCCGCCGGGGCCCGGCGCCCCGGGTCCGAGGGCCCCGGGGCCTGGGCCAGCAGGGCCTGTTCCTCCTGCGGGTTGGCGGGACCGGCCTCGGCCAGCCGGCCGCGCAACCGATCCTCCAGCCCCGGCTCCTCCTCCAGCCGCCTGGCCAGATCCAGGCCCAAGCGTTCCCCGATCTGGGTGGGGAAGCTCAACGCGCCATCCAGCGCCTCGACCAGGCGAGTGAAGCTCTTGATCTTCGAACGTTTCGCGCGCGAAACATTTGCGAAAAGCGTGTTCAGCGCGGTCTTCAGATCGGGATAAACCCCCTGTTCGACCGATTTCACCGCGATCCGGGCGCGTTCGTAATAGCTGAGACCGACGCGGATCTCGTTTTCCTCGACCATGGCCACATAGGCCTCCGAGGCGGTCTTCGGCGCGCGGATCAGGGCCAGCACCTGGCCGAACGTCGGATCCTCCGCCTGCAGCTGCGTCAGCGCCGACAGGCGCCGCCAGCCGGAGATCAGGCCATAGCGCGGCCGCGCGCCCGGACCGTGGTCCACCACCTCGATCGGGGTCTGCTGGCCCCGGGCGCGCAGGCTCTCGACCAGGGCCGTCAGATCCTCGTCCGCCCCGGCGGCCATGCGGTCGCGCACCAGGTGACCGGGGTCGATCGCCGACAGGGGCAGGGATTGCACCAGCCGCCCCTCGTCGCGGGCACGGGTCATTTCCGCCGAGAGTTCCTCCAGCGCAGCCTGGGCCGCGCTTTCGCCCGAGACCCGGGCAATCGGCGGCTGGCGTGTGCGCACCGGGGCGACGCCCAGGGGAATGCTCTTGGTTTCCGGGGCGGCCTCGGGGACCTCGGGCTCGGCGGCCAGGCCGGTCTGCGGCAGCGGCTTGCCCTCGGGAGTGCCCAGGAACTCGGGGTTGGCGGGGGTCAGACGTTTACGCTTGGCCATGGACGGGCTCCTTTCGGGCTGGGATCCCCGCAGGCTGGGCGGCAGGGGTTAAGGGGGCGTGGGGGCTACGGGCGCCATGTGTTTCGCGCGCGAAACGTTGCGCCCCGCTGGGACGGGGCAGATCAGAGGGCCCGGGAAAATCAGAGGGAAGGGGGCTCTGCCCCCGCCCGCCTGCGGCGGTCCCCCCCGGAGTATTTCCGGCCTGCGTATGGGAAAAGGACAGTCCTGCTTTCATACGCAGGCCACAAATACTCCCGCCGGAGGCTTCGGCCGCAGGCCGAAAGTTGTTTCGCGCGCGAAACAATCCGCTCATTCCGCCGCCTCCCGCGCGGCCAGCTCGTCGCGGCGCCAGGTGGCCAGCAACAGGCGTTTGAAGCCGGCGTAGGTCTCGTCGAAGGTGGCCCGGCCGCGCACGTAGGTCTCGCGGTTGAAGTCGCGGTAATCGGCCTCGTAGATGCCATTCACCTGTTCCCCCGCCTGGCCGATCAGCGCGGTGTAATCCTGCCGTTCGGGGGACAGGACCGGGCCGAGGTAGGCCTGCATCAGCGAGGCCAGCTCGCCCTGCTGCGCCCCGTCGTAGCGGGTGATGACCGCACGCACCGCGTCCCATTCAAAGGACAGCCCCTCGCGGCCCAGGGCGCGGGCGGCCATGTTCTCCCCCTCCTCGATCGAGGCGAAGGTGGAATGCAGCATGTCGAAGAAACGCCCCGTTGAATCGAACTCCAGGAAGGATGCGCCGAGAGGCACCAGCAGGATGTCGGCGGCGGCCAGCCCGTTGATCGTCAGGTAGCCGAGGGCCGGGGGGGTATCGAGGAAGATCACGTCATACTCGTCCAGCACCCCGTCGGCCTCCAGGCTTTCGGTCAGCGCATCCCAAAGTTTCCACCCGCGCGCCTGCATGCGCCAGACAGGGATCTGGAACTCGGACCAGTAGAGGTTCAGCTGCGCCCCGATCAGGTCGATGTTGGGCCAGTGGGTCTTCTGGACGAGATCGCCGGCCTTGATCTCCAGCGCCTCGGACAGCGTGTCGTCGAGGGGCAGGGGGGCCTCACCCCGATCCATCCGCGCCTGGTTCTGCGCCCGCAGGTGGCGGGCGTAGTGGCGCCCCAGAAGCGGGAAGACGGTCTGCCATTCGTCTTCGACGCGGCCGCCGAAAATCGAGGTCATCGACCCCTGGCTGTCCAGGTCCACCACCAGCACCTTGTAGCCGTCGAGCGCCGCCGACATGGCCAGATGCGCGGCGGTGGAGGTCTTGCCCACGCCGCCCTTGAAGTTGGCCACGGCGACCATCTTCGCCGGCAGGCCCTCGGGGCGGTAGGGGAGGTATTCCTTGGTCTTCGATCCTTCGGCGGCGAAATGGGCGCGCAGGCGCAGTACCTCGTCGAGGGTGAACCATTTCGCCCCGCCCTCGGTCTCGGACCGGCCCTGGGGCAGATCCGGGTTGGCGCGCAGCACCCGGCGGAAATGCGGGGTGGCCACGGGGATCAGGTAGCGGGTAATCTCCCAGGTGGAGAAGAGGCGCAGGGATTTCTTCCCCTCCTCGTCCATGCCGCGCGAGGCCAGATCGCCCCGTCCCCGGGCGCAGGCCTCGGCCACCTCGGCGAAGCGGGCGGTGGAAAAGGGCGCCTCCAGATCCCGCAGGGCGCGGTCGGGGTCGATATTGAAATAGGGGGGCTGCTCGCTCATCGCTCACCTCATGTGCCGCGTTTTTTCAAAGATACCATGAAAGGGGGCATATGTAACCCGGATCGGCATCTGATTCCCTTTTTCTTTGAAAAGGTGGGACTTTTCTGGGGGGAAAACGGGCAGGATCGGAGCGGTGGTGATTTTCTGTCTCTGTTAGATATGTGTTATTTATAGTGTTACGGAGTCTGGGGATTTCTCCTAAGACATTGAGAAAAAAAAGAGATCCCGGCAGCTGAAAGCCTTGCCTGACTCTGAACCCCCGATAGGGCGACTCTGAACCCCCGTTGAAGCGACTCCGAACCCCCGAAGAGAAGGCTGGACCCGGGCGGGGCACACTCTTAGGGTGAGCGTCAATGAAACCACGAAAAGGCCGGCCCCGGCCAAGGCGACAGGCTGCGTCGCAAAGCAGGGGATCGGACCGGGTTCACGAGCAGGGCGTCGGGCCGCAAGGTCGGGACGCAGAGGCGAAACCGGCCGGAGCGATCCGCGCCGCAGGAACGGGCAGCCATGGCCGGAACATCCCTAACAGCGGGGCAGGGCGCCCTTTTGCCCGACCGCCATCCCCAGGTGGATTTCTTCGTCTGCGACATCTTCGATGCGCTGCCGAAGGACGACATCGCGACGATGGAACACCCCGTCTTCACCCTGTCGACCCGCCCCGACCGGCGCATCCTGAGCTATGAGCATCGCGGCACCACCGTCGAGGTCACCCCCTCGATGAAGGGGCTGGCGACGATCCACGACAAGGACATCCTGATCTTCTGCATCAGCCAGCTGATGGCGGCGATCAACGCGGGCCGGGCGGTCAGCCGCACCCTGACCCTGCGCGCCCATGACCTGCTGGTGGCCACCAATCGCGAGACCTCCGGCGATGCCTACCGCCGCCTGAAGGAGGCCTTCGAGCGGCTCGCGGGCACCCGGATCACCACCAATATCACCACCGGCGACACCGAGGTGACCAGCGGCTTCGGTCTGATTGAATCCTGGGAGATCGTGAAGCGCAGCCGGGGCGGGCGGATGGTCTCGGTCACCGTGACCCTGTCGGACTGGCTGTTCCGCGCGGTGCTGTCGAAATCTGTGCTGACGCTTTCCCGCGATTACTTCCGCCTCCGGAAACCGCTGGAGCGGCGGATCTACGAGCTGGCCCGCAAGCATTGCGGCAAGCAGCCCGAATGGCGGGTTTCGGTCGAGGTGCTGCTGAAGAAATCGGGCTCGGCCTCCCCCCGCCGGGTGTTCCGCAAGATGATCCGCGACATGATCGAGCAGGGGCATCTGCCTGACTACGAGATGGTCGAGGAAGAGGGCGACATCATCCGGTTCACCCGCCGCGCCCAGGTGGTGGAGGAAGGTCCCGCCGCGCCGCCGCTCAGCCCCGAGGCGCTGGAACGGGCCCGCGACATCATGCCCGGCGCGGACGTCTACGCGCTGGAGGCCGAATGGCGCGCCTTCTGGGCCAGCTCGGGCCGCCCGCGCCTGCGTTCGGCCGACCGGGCCTTCCTGGGCTTCGTCGGCAAGCGGCTGGCCGCGAGATAGCCCGGACCGGCCGAGCCCCGGGAAGGGGCGGGCAGGGCCGTGCCTGGCCTAGGGCTTGGGCGCCAAGCCGGGCAGGACAATCCGGGACAGCACACGTGAGCCGACATAGTCGGCGCCGGTCCTGCTCAGGTGATCGTCGTCCCGGTAGAGGGGGCGGCCGTCCAGGATGATCTTGCAATGGGTCTCGCAGAGAACCTCCCGCGGGGAGATCAGCTGGGTCTCGTAGGTCTGCGCGGTGGTCTCCAGGATCTGGTCGGCCCGGGCATTGCGCAGGGCGACCTCTTCCGCGCTCGGCCGCATCGGCTCGGGGATCTCGCTGCCATATCTCAGAAACAGGCCTGGGACGCCGAAGCCGACCTCGGGGGTTCCCTTCAGGAGCACGACGTCGATCCCGCGGGCCTGAAGCTCCTGCACGAGCTTTTCCAGGCCCAGGGCCACGAGACGGGCATTGTCGGCCATGCCGCGTACCGGCTGTTCGTATTCGGCGAGCGTGAACGAGGAACCTTCTTCATGGTCCGACCGTGTGCCTTCCGTGTAGATGGCCCAACGTGCATAGAGGATCGCCGTACGGATCGACGGGGTCTGCGCAATGGCCTCCAGGGCGGCCTCGGGATAGTCCCGGCAACTCCGGCTGGCTTCGATATTCGTGCGATACACCTCCAGCAGCGGGGGGCAACCCTGCCGGGTGTAGACCACGCCCCCGGCAGCATTCTCTTCCAGCCAGAGGTGGAAGCTGGGCATCATTGCGGCGGCATGTGAATCCCCCAGGATCAGGACCGATGGCGTGGCCTGGGCCTGGGGCGCACCGATGAAGCAGGGCTCGTCTGTCGCGTGGTTCAGGCATTTGATGTCCAGCCCGTCCCGCTGGATGCTTTCATTGTAGATCGCCAGGCGGTCCGGGGGAAACTGGGACAGGTTGCCGTCGTTCTTGGCGATGACGACGCCGCAGAGGCCGAGCACGACCATGCCCAGCCCCGACAGGGAGAAGATATGGGCCTGGGACAGCGCGCCCCGGCCAGAGGTCTTGCGGAAGGGACGTTCGATGTAGCGCCAGCTGATCCATGCCATGAGGACCGACAGCATGACGCAGAAGAGCGCGGTGAGAATGGGCAGCTCCGTACCCTGCAGGGAAACCGTGCGGGCAACGATCAGGATGGGCCAGTGCCAGAGGTAGAGAGAATAGGAAATCAGGCCGATCCAGACCATGGGGCGGAGAGACAGGCCGCGGCTGACGACCGTCGTCCTGTTCAGGCCCGCGTAGATGACGAGGCTCGCGCCGGCGACCGGCGGCAGCGCGGCCAGCCCGGGGAAGGGGGTTTCGGAGGTGATCAGGACGATGCTGGCGGCGATGAGCACGACCCCGGTCAGTGCGGCGATCTCGGCAAAGACCTGGCTGCGGGGCAGGCGAAAGGCGCCCAGGCCGAGAAGGGCGCCCGCGCCCAGCTCCCAGGCCCGGGACGGGACCAGGTAGAAGTTGGCCGTTGGTGCGGCCTGCGTCAGCCAGAGTGACAGGCCGAAGGACAGCAGGGAGATCAGCGTGACGATCACGATCCACAGGCTGCGCTGCAGGCGGGAGAGCGCCAGCAACAGAAGCGGGAACACCAGGTAGAACTGCTCTTCGACCGCCAGTGACCAGGTGTGGAGAAGGGGCTCCAGTTCGACATTGGTCCCGAAGTAGTCCCCGGCACCCTGCCAGAACCAGATGTTCGAACTGAACACCAGTGTTGCGACGATCGATTTGCCCAGGGCATCGAAGCGTTCCGGGGTGAACAGGAAATAGCCTCCGATCAGGCAGGCGATGAGAATGGTGAAAAGCGCGGGCAGGATGCGCCGGGCCCTGCGTTCGTAGAAGCGCAGGATGGAGAAACGCCCTTCCGAGATTTCCCGCGCCAGGATCTTGGTGATCAGGAAACCGGAGATGACAAAGAAGATATCGACACCGACGAAGCCGCCCGGAAACCCGGGAAGGTGGGCGTGATTGAAAACGACTGGCAAGACAGCAAGCGTGCGAAGGCCGTCGATATCCGTTCTGTAATCTATCTTTGACATTGCATCATTTTCTCAATGAAAAGAGGTTTTTGAGGGATAATCAGGGGGATATTCCGCGACGCGCGGGGGGTAGGCAAGGCTGGAAAGGGGGAGAGAGGCGCAAATCGGGTCCTGGTCGGTGGTCTGCCGAAAGGAGACAGGTCTGACGGGGCGCCTGCCCGGCTCCGGGTGTGCCGCCGACGGGCGCGGACAGGCAGGCTAGTCCGTATGGGACCAAGAAAGCCTTGGGGAGGGTCCGATTTGCAAGGAGTCCGGGTCCCGAGGGCGCAACAGGTCCGATCTGCGCACAGTTTTCAGGCGATCCCGAGAGGCAATCTTCCCGCATGAGGGAAAATGCGCGATCTCACCCGCAAGGATATAGTTTCGACAAAGTGGGCATGTAGCATGCCAGGTGTCAGCGAAAGGAAGGCTCATTGATCCATGGTGGCCCCTTGCGAAACCCGTCTGCCCCGCGCCCTGCTCCCCCAAGGGGGAGAGGCTGGACGGGATCGGGACAGAGCGCTTTCCACAGGCAGGGCCTCCGGAGGCGCAGCGCTCCGCTTGCGGTGCGACCCCGAATCGAATGAGGGTACCTTGGACGTGACCTTATTTTAGGTGTCTGAAATAACTAATAAAATTTAAAATGAAAGAAATAGATCCTCCCATGACGAACCGTGTCTATGTCGTCGATCTGGATGGAACGCTTCTCCGCTCGGATATGTTGTTCGAAACCTTCTGGAACGTCGCGGCGCAACACCCGCGCGCTCTTCCCGGGATCCTGCTGTCCAGTGGTAGCCGCGCCGAACTGAAGGAGAAGCTTACGCAGGCCTCCGACGTCGATGTCACGACCCTTCCCTACAACGAGGAGGTGATCGCGCGGATCAAGGCTGCCAGGGCCGAAGGGCAACGGACGGCGCTTGTCACCGCGTCGAACCAGGCCCTGGCGGAGCGGATCGCCGCCCATCTCGGGATCTTCGACGAGGTCCACGGGTCGACGGCCGAACACAATCTGAAGGGGGGCAACAAGGCGGCGTTCCTGCAGGAGCGTTTTGCCGAGCCCGGGTACGTCTATGCCGGGGATTCGACGGCAGATCTGGCCGTGTGGGAGGGCGCGCAGGAGATCGTGGCCGTGGAGGCCGGGCCCGGACTGCGGCGGCGCATCGACGCCCTGGGGAAGACGACGGACTACATCGGCGGCGGGCGGGGCAGCCTGAAGCCCGCGCTGACCGCCGTCAGACCGCATCAGTGGCTGAAGAACGTCCTGATCTTCCTGCCCCTGCTTGCCGCTCATGACCTGAGCCTGTCCTCTGTCAGCGTGGCACTGCTGGCCTTTATCGCCTTCAGCATGGTCGCATCGAGCGTGTACCTGACCAATGATCTGCTGGACCTCGGACCGGATCGGGCCCATGCCCGCAAGTGCAAACGGCCCTTTGCGTCCGGCGCGCTGCACCTCAAGCATGGCACCTGGATGGCCCCGGCCACGCTGGCTTTGGGGGTCCTGCTGTCGAGCTTGATCAGCGGCTCCTTCCTGCTTGTCATGATCGCCTACTACATGACGACGACAGCCTATTCCTTCAGCCTGAAGCGCAAGATGATCATCGACATCTGCGTGCTGTCCGGGCTCTACACGCTGCGCGTCATCGCCGGCGGGGTCGCCGCCGAGGTGATGCTCTCCGTCTGGTTGCTGGCCTTCTCCATGTTCCTGTTCTTCTCCCTGGCCGCGGTGAAACGGCAGGCGGAACTGACCGATGGCGCGGCCTCGGGAAAGAAGAAGGCGAGCGGCCGTGGGTATCGCGTCGATGATCTGCCGATCGTGTCGATGATGTCCATTTCCGCGGGGTACACCTCCGTGCTGGTCATGGCGCTCTATCTGAGCCAGCCAAATGTCCAGGACCTCTACAGCTCCCCGTATCTGCTGTGGGGGGTGTGCCTGGTCCTGCTCTACTGGATCAGCCGGGTGGTCATGCTGACACATCGCGGGCAGATGCATGATGATCCGGTCATCTTCGCCCTGAAGGACAGGATCAGCCGAATCTGCCTGGTCCTCATCGCGGCCTGCGGCCTGGGCGCCTACGCGATATGACCAGGGTGAAGATGATATGCCTCTACGCTGCTTTCGCGGTGGTCTCCACGGCGGTGAACCTGCTCGTGCAGCGCCTCGTGCTTTTGTACTCCGCAGAGCCCTACATTTTCGTCCTGGCGCTGCTGGCGGGAACCGCTGCCGGTCTCATGACGAAGTACGTCCTCGATAAGAAATGGATTTTCTTCGATACGGAAAGCGGCATCGCGGCCCATGGGCGCAAATTCGGACTCTACACGGCCATGGGACTGGTCACGACGGCCGTCTTCTGGGGCATGGAAACCGCGTTCTGGGTCATCTGGCAGACGCAGATGATGCGTGAGGTCGGCGCCATTCTGGGCCTCAGCATCGGCTATTGCCTGAAATACTTCCTGGACCGGAAGTACGTGTTCACGGCGTCGCGTCAGGGGGTGTCATGAAACTGTCAGGTTGGGGGCGCTACTCGCCTGTGGACTGCCGGGTCCTGACGCCGAGAGCCGAGGCGGAACTGGCCGGCTACCTGCAAGGGGAAGACCCCGTGATCGCGCGCGGGAACGGCCGGGCCTACGGGGACCCCGCTCTGAACGAGGCGGCGACGATTTCAATGCGGCGCCTGGACCGGATGATCTCCTTCGATCCGGCGACCGGGGTGCTGGTCGCCCAGGCCGGGGTGCTGCTGGCCGATGTCATCTCCTCCGTCCTGCCCCAGGGCTGGTTCCCCCTGGTGACGCCGGGCACCCGGTTCGTCACCCTGGGAGGCATGGCGGCGTCGGATGTCCACGGGAAAAACCACCATGTGCATGGCTCGTTCCGCGCCAGTGTCCTGTGGCTGGATCTGGTCGAGGCGGATGGACAGACCCGCAGGGTCAGCCCGGAGGCCACGCCCGAGCTGTTTGACCAGACACTGGGGGGCATGGGCCTGACCGGCCTGATCACACGCCTGGCCATTCAGTTGACGCGGGTCGAAAGTGGCTGGATCCGGCAGGAGACGATCGCGGCGCCCAACCTCAAGGCGGCGATCAATGCCTTCGAGGACAACGCCGGGGCCACCTATTCCGTCGCCTGGATCGACTGTCTGGCGCGGGGGGCGGACCTCGGGCGCTCGCTGGTCATGCTGGGCGAACATGCCTGCCTGGAGGATCTGCCCAGGACGCGCAGGCGCCGCCCCTTTGCCACGGGGCGGAAGGCGCTGCGGAAGGTCCCCTTCTTGTTTCCGGGGTTCGTCCTAAACCGCTGGACCGTCCGTGCGTTCAACAGGCTCTACTATTGGAAGGGGCGGAAGGCGACAAGCGAGCTCGTGGACTGGGAAAGCTACTTCTATCCGCTCGACAGCATTCTTGAATGGAACCGGATCTACGGGCGGCGCGGGTTCGTCCAGTTCCAGTGTGTCTTCCCGCTTGCCCGGTCCGAGGCAGGCCTCACGCAGCTTCTGCAGCAGATATCGGAGGCGGGCGAGGGGTCTTTCCTGGCCGTCCTGAAACGGTTCGGCCCCCAAGAGAGTGCCTTTTCCTTCCCCATGGAGGGCTACACGCTGGCCTTGGATTTCCCCGCGCGGCCCAGGTCCATTGCGTTGCTCAAGAGGCTGTTTCCGATCGTGCGCGACCATGGTGGCCGCTTCTACCTGGCCAAGGATGCGCTCCTGGATGCGGAGATGTTTTTCGAAACCGACGGGCGGGCGCCCGATTTTGCAACGATGCGAACCGAGACCGGCCGGAAGGATGTCTTTTCCTCGCGGCAGTCCCGGCGCTTGGGAATTTGATGGATGACTTCGAGGGATGACGGGGCGATGAGCAAGGAAGCGGTACTGGTTCTGGGTGCGAGGTCGGACATAGGTCAGGCTGTTGCAAGGCGTTTCGCGCAGGCGGGCCATGCCGTGCAGCTGGCGGCCCGGAACACAGCCGGCCTGGCCGACATCAAGACGGATCTCGAACTGCGATACGGGGTCCAGGTGACGACCTGTGAGCTGGATGTCCTGCAGACCGGCGCGCTGGAAGCCTTCATCGACAGCCTGCCCGAGCTTCCCATCACCGTCGTCTGTGCGGTTGGAACGATGAACGACCAGGAAGACAACGAGCAGAGCCTGGAGGCCGCGACGCTGGACATGCGCTCGAATTTCGAGGCCCCGGCGCTCCTGCTGGGTCTGTTCGCCAATCGTTTTGAAGCGAGGGGACGCGGGACGATCGTCGGAATCTCCTCGGTGGCGGGGGACCGGGGGCGGGCCAGCAACTACGTCTACGGGGCGGCCAAGGCAGGGTTCTCCGCCTTCCTGTCCGGGCTGCGCAATCGCCTGGCGTCCAGCGACGTGCATGTCCTGACGGTCAAGCCCGGGTTCGTCGCGACGAAAATGACGGAGGGGCTGGATCTGCCCGAGAAGCTGACGGCCCAGCCCGAAGAACTGGGGGAGGCCATTTTCACGGCGGTGCGGAAGCGGCGCAACGTGATCTACTGCCGGCGGATCTGGTGGCTCATCATGCTCATCATCCGGAGCATTCCCGAAGGGATCTTCAAGAAGATGAGCATCTGAGCGGCGTGCCGGGATTGCGGGACAGGACTGGAGAGGGGCAGAAGATGTTGAACCATACGTATCGTCACCTGGCTCGGGGGGGGCTGAACTATATCCTGATCTTTCTGTTCCTGATGCTCTGCACCTACCCGATGGTCTATCTGTCCTATCGGTTCTTCGACCCGGCCGCGGCGAATTCAGACTTTTTCAGGTACTATCACATGTACCTTGCGCCCGGTGATTTCACGGCCACCTATGCGCCCTTCATCTACCGGCAGGGCAGTGCGTTCCTGACCCACTGGATGTGGGAGCTCGGCGTCAGCATTCCCTCCTCCACGGCCTTCGAGATGCCGGGCTATGATCGTGATGTCTATCTCGCGGCGATCCTGGTGAACTACCTGTCCATCATTGCCGGTTTCTCCTTCATTTTCCTGGTC
This sequence comes from Pseudooceanicola marinus, assembly GCF_020177265.1. Classification (GTDB taxonomy): domain Bacteria; phylum Pseudomonadota; class Alphaproteobacteria; order Rhodobacterales; family Rhodobacteraceae; genus Pseudooceanicola; species Pseudooceanicola marinus_A. The sequence goes on along the minus strand of NZ_JAIVMC010000018.1, from coordinate 21,401 downwards.
CTGATGCGGCATATGCAGGGCGCGCTTGGTCTTCTGGTCGTGGCGGCCAGTTGCCTGGTGCCGCTTGCCAGTCTCCAGGTCATCTGGTTCGGCTATTCCGGGCTGACGGATGGGTTCTCTCTGCTGCTGTTCTGCATCGGACTGTATTTCTATCTGAGCGAGAGATGGGTGCTCCTGGGCCTCCTGATCGCCATCAGCATCGGTCAGCGGGAACTGGTGCCGATCTTTTTCGGGATCCTGTCTGCCATCGACCTGCTGCGCACCCGCAGGATCCGCCCCTACCTGCCCATCCTCGGCTGGAGCATCGTGGCTTTCCTGGCCTATGTCCTGCTGCGCAAGGCCTTCATCCCGGTCGAAGGACATGAAACCCAGTTGTCCGTTTCCGCCTGGGTGCGCAGCCTGATGAACTTCCGCCCCGATGGACGGTTCATCCTGCAAGGCTTCCTGCTTCAGAATGTGGTCTTCCTGTCCCTGGTGCTGGCCGTGGTCACGCTGCGGGCGAAGCCGGGGGCGCGGGCCAGGTTGATCGGACCGTGCCTGCATTTGGCGGGGCTTTTCGGCGCGATCCTGATGATCGGCATCATGGCCAAGATTGGCAGCAACGTCGGGCGCATCGAGATGTATACCCTGCCCCTCGTCGCCGTGGTTCTTGCGCAGTCCATCCTGCCCTGGGTGAAGGCAAGCGGTGATAACGCGACCTAGAGCTGGGCATGTTCTTGCCGGTTTCAAAGGCGCTGTCGCAATATCGGGCGGCGCGCGCCGGGCAGGGGTTGAGCCGTGATCATTCCCTGATAACAGTCAGAAGAAGTTCCTTTTTACGCTTGGGTTTGTATCGACATGGCATTCACCACCATTACCCCCGTCCTTCTTTGCGGTGGCTCCGGCACGCGGCTTTGGCCTCTTTCGCGCAAGAGTTATCCCAAGCAGTTCGTCCCCCTGGTGGGGGAGGAAACGCTGTTCCAGGCCTCGGCGAAACGGCTGTCCGGCGCGGCGGGCGATCTGGGCTTCTCGGCGCCGATGGTGCTGACCAACTCCGATTTCCGCTTCATCGTGACCGAGCAGCTGCAGGGCGCGGGCATCGACCCCGGCGCCATCCTGATCGAACCCGAGGGCCGCAACACCGCCCCCGCCGTGCTGGCCGCGGCCCTGCGCCAGGCCCAGGTGAACCCCGAGGGGATCATGCTGGTGGCGCCCTCCGATCACGTGGTCCCCGACTCGGCCGCCTTCCACGCCGCCGTGGCGCGCGGGATCGACGCGGTGAAGGCCGGCGACCTGGTGACCTTCGGCATTGCGCCGACACACCCCGAGACCGCCTATGGCTACCTCGAACTCTCCGAACCCTCGCAGGGGGCCCCGGTCAAGCTGACTCGCTTCGTCGAGAAGCCGGACGAGGCCCGCGCCGCGGAAATGCTGGCGGCCGGCAACTTCATGTGGAACGCGGGCATCTTCCTGTTCCGCGCCAAGGACATCATCGCCGCCTTCGAGGCCCATGCGCCGGCTCTGATCGAGCCGGTGAAGACCTCCCTGACCAAGGCCAAGACCGACCTGGGCTTCCTGCGCCTGGATCCCGAGGCCTGGTCCGAGGCCGACGACATCTCGATCGACTACGCGGTGATGGAAAAGGCCGACAACCTGTCCGTCGTGCCCTTCGCGGGCGGCTGGTCCGATCTCGGGGGCTGGGACGCGGTCTGGCGCGAGGGCGGCCCGGACGAGAACGGGGTGACGCTCTCGGGCGATGCCACGGCGATCGACTGCACCAACAGCCTGCTGCGGTCGGACAGCGAAAACCTGGAGGTCGTGGGCATCGGTCTGGACAACATCATGGCGGTGGCGATGAACGACGCCGTGCTGGTGGCCGACATGTCCAAGGCCCAGGATGTGAAGAAGGCGGTGGCCGCGCTGAAGCAGAAGGGCGCCAGCCAGGCCACGCATTTCCCCAAGGATCACCGCCCCTGGGGCTGGTTCGAGAGCCTGGTGGTCGGCAACCGTTTCCAGGTGAAGCGGATCCTGGTGCATCCCGGTGCCTCGCTGTCGCTGCAGAGCCACTTCCACCGCTCCGAACACTGGATCGTCGTGGAAGGCACCGCCCGTGTGACCATCGACGACGAGGTGAAGCTGGTGACCGAGAACCAGTCGGTCTACCTGCCGCTTGGCTGTGTCCACCGGATGGAGAACCCGGGCAAGGTGCCGATGGTGCTGATCGAGGTCCAGACCGGCGCCTACGTGGGCGAGGACGACATCGTGCGCTACGAGGATGTCTACGCCCGCAGCTGATCGCACCGAAGGCGCGGCTCAGGGCTGCAGGACAAAGGATATCGGAATGAAGATCGCCGTTGCCGGCATCGGCTACGTGGGACTGTCGAACGCGGTCCTGCTGGCCCAGAACCACGAGGTCGTGGCCCTGGACCTGGAGGCCCGGCGGGTGGCTCAGGTCAATGACCGCAAGAGCCCGATCCAGGACGCCGAGATCGAGGACTACCTGGCCACCAGGCCGCTGCGCCTGACCGCCACCACCGACCCGGAGGTGGCCTACCCGGGCGCCGATTACGTCATCGTCTCGACGCCGACAAATTACGACCCGGTCACCAACCATTTCGACACCCGCAGCGTCGAGGCGGTGATCGGGGACGTGCTGCGGATCAACCCCGCGGCCACGATCATCATCAAGTCCACCATCCCGGTGGGCTATACTGCCGAGGTGAACGCGCGCTTCGGCACCGACACCATCCTGTTCAGCCCGGAATTCCTGCGCGAGGGAAAGGCGCTCTACGACAACCTGCACCCCTCGCGGATCGTGGTGGGCGAGGACAGCGACCGGGCCCGCACCTTCGCCGGGCTGCTGGCCGAGGGCGCGATCAAGCAGGACATCCCGACGATCTTCTGCGGTGCCAGCGAGGCCGAGGCGATCAAGCTCTTCGCCAATACCTACCTCGCGCTGCGGGTGGCCTATTTCAACGAGCTGGACAGCTATGCCATGGCCTTCGGCATGGACACCCGCGCCATCGTCGAGGGCATCGGGCATGATCCGCGCATCGGCAGCCACTACAACAACCCCAGTTTCGGCTACGGCGGCTACTGCCTGCCCAAGGACACCAAGCAGCTCCTGGCGAACTATTCCGAGGTGCCGCAGAACCTGATCCGCGCCATCGTCGAGGCCAATACCACGCGCAAGGATTTCCTCGCCGAACGGATCGTGCGGATGGCCCCAAAGGTGGTGGGCATCCACCGGCTGGTGATGAAGGCCGGCTCCGACAACTTCCGCGAAAGCTCGATCCAGGGGATCATGAAGCGGATCAAGGCCAAGGGGATCGAGGTCATCGTCTACGAACCCGCGCTGGAGGAGGAGACCTTCTTCAATTCCCGGGTGATCCGCGACCTCGATGCCTTCAAGGCCGAGGCCGATGTCATCGTCGCCAACCGCCGCACGGCGGAACTGGCGGATGTGGCCGACAAGGTCTTCACCCGTGATCTCTTCGGTGCGGATTGATGCGCCAGCCTCCCTTCACCCTGAACGGGCGTTTCCTGGTGCAGCCGGTGACCGGTGTGCAGCGGGTGGCGCGCGAGGCGCTGATGGTCTTCGACCGGATGGCGGCCGAGGGGCGCATCGCGCCGCCGCGCCTGCTGTTGCCCGCCACCGGTGAACTGGTGGCCATGCCGGCGCTGACGACGATCCGCCCCGAACGGGTGGGCCGCCGCGGCGGGCACCTGTGGGAACAGCTGGAGCTGCCTGCGGCCTGCGGCCCCGAGCCGTTGCTTTGCCTGGGCAATACCGCGCCGCTGTCGCGGCTGCGGGCCCGGGGCCGGCCGGTCGTGACCATGGTGCACGACCTGTCCTACAAGTACTTTCCCGCCGCCTACGACTGGAAGTTCCGCGCCTTCTACGGCGCGCTGATGCCGCAGATCCTGAAGCGGTCCGAGAAGGTGGTGACGGTCTCCCATGCCGAGGAAACCTCGATGGAGCGGCACTATCCCTTCCTCAAGGGATCGGGGCGGCTGTCCTACCTGCAGAACGGCGGCATCCCCGACCAGGACGCGGCGGCGGCCTTCGCCGGCCCGAACCGGCCGATGGAGGCGCGCGGCTATGGCATCTACGTCGGCTCGCTGACCAGACGGAAGAACGCCGAAGGGGTGCTGAAGGGGGCGGTGGCCTTCCTGCAGGCCTACCCGGAGATGCGGTTCGTGGTCATCGGCTCGACCGGGGCCAGCTTCGGCGGGGTCGAGGTGGAGATCCCGGAGGAGGTGAAGGACCGGCTGGAGTTCCGCGGGCAGATCAACGACGCGGCGCAGATCTACGAGGCCTTCGCCGGGGCGCGCTTCCTGCTCTTCCCCTCCTTCTACGAGGCCTCGCCCCTGCCGCCGATCGAGGCCATGACCTTCGGCTGCCCGGTGGTCTCCTCCTCGATTCCCTCGTTGCGCGAACGCTGCGGGGAGGCGGCGGTCTACTGTCAGGGCGACGATCCTGCGACCATCGCCGCGGCCATCGCGCAACTGATGGAGGACCCGGCCTTCTGGGCGGAGAAATCCGCCGCCAGCCGGGCCCGCGCCGCGACCTTCTCCTGGGAGAAGCAGGCCGAGGGGCTGCTGGCGCTTTGCGATGCGGCGGGAGGTGAGGCATGAGTGCACCGATCCGCCTGCGGCTGATCCACGAGACCAACCCGGCCAAGTATTTCCCCGCGCTTTACGACCTGGCCCGCGAGGGGCGGGTGCAGCTGACCGGGGCGCATCGCTATTCGGTGGTCAAGGAATGGCTGCGCGCCTGGCGCCGCGACCGGACCCCGCCGGGGGTGCGCACGGCCAATGCCTGGCACGACCTGCTGTTCCGCCTGTCCCTGCCCGGGGTGCGCGGCGAGGTGGTGGTGATGGGCTTTGCCCCCTGGGACTGGCGGCTGCTGATCTACCGCGGCCTGGCCCGGCGCAACCGCATCCTCTATCACACCTCCTGGCATGACTGGGGGCTGGAGCGCACCCCGCGCCAGCCGCGCCCCGCCGCCCTGAAACGCTGGCTGCAGGGCCGATGGCTGGCCTTCCTGCGCCACCCCAATGTCACCACCGTGGCGGTGACGCCGGTGGTCGCCGAGGCGGTGCGCGCCGCGGCGGGCGTGGAGGCCCGGGTGATCCCCCATGCGGTGCCGGCCGTCTTCTTCGAGGCCGGGGCGCGGCATGCGCCGCGGCAGGCCCCGGGGTTGCGGCTGCTCTACGTGGGCGAGATCTCGGAGAAGAAGGGGATCGGCACACTGCTGGAGATGATGCCGCAGCTGGCCGGGCAGGGGATCCGCCTGACCGTGGTGGGCAATGGCCCGCTGGCCGGCGCGGTCGAGGCCGCCGCCGCCGATCCGGCGGCGGGCCTCACCTTCCTCGGCCCGGTCATGGATCGGGCAAAACTGGCCGGCATCATGGCCGAGCATGACATTCTGATGCTGCTCAGCCGGAAGACCGAGACCTGGGAAGAGCTTTTCGGTATCGTCGTGGTCGAGGCGCTGGCCGCGGGCCTGGCGGTGATCGCCAGTGATCACGTCGGCCCCCGGGGGATCCTGCACCCCGCCGGGGGGGCAGGGCTCTTTCCCCAGGACGACACCGCAGCCATCGCGAGCGAGCTGGCGGCCCTGGCCACCGATCCCGCCCGGCTGAGCGCGCTGCGTCAGCGCCAGGCCCCGGTGGCCCGGGCCTACGGCATCGCCGAGGTGGCGGCTGATTGGGACGACACCGTCCGCGCAGCATGGAAGGGAATGGACGTTTGAAGATCACGGTGAACATGCTGGCCATGGGGCTTCTGTTCCTGACGGCCCCGATGGGAAAGGCCCTGCTGCCCGGCTTCCCGCTGGGGGATTTCGTGCGCTTCTTCTTTCTGCTTCTGCCACTGACGCTGCTCTACCTGCTGCGCTACCGCTCGGCGATGAGGCTGGTGATCTGGCTCGTCCTGTATTTCCTGGTGGGGCTGGTCTCGATCGTGCTCAATCTGGACAGCCTGCCGGCCAATGTCTCGCCGGTCCGGCACCCGGTCATGCGGCTGATCGTGCACAACATGATCGTCTGGAGCTTCGTTCTGGCGGCCTGGCGCTGCCTGGAGCTGGGGACGGACAAGACCTGGGACATGGTCATCCTGGCCTTCAAGGGTTACCTGGCGGTCACCGTCCTCGGGTGCGTGCTCTATTTCGGGGTGACCAGCCATGTCTTCCCGCGCAGCTTCTACGAACAGTTCAACGTCCTGACCCAGGATGGCTACGGGCTCCTGCGCTTCAACCCGGGGTCCTATCCGAACGAATTCGGCACCATGTCCGCGTTTTTCTGTACCGCAGCCCTGGCGCTGATCATTCGCGGGAACCGGCGCATGTCCCTGCCCCTGCTGGTCGCGATCGCGGGCCTGGGGTTCATGGCCATGGCACTGGCCACCACCCGCGCGGCCTACCTGTCCTTTGCCGTTAGCGTGATCTTTGCCCTGTGGAGCGTGAACGCGGGCAAGACGGTGCGCTATATCGGCATCCTGACGGTGGTGGTCATCGCCGTGGTGATCATCCTGCCGGACGACACCGTGTCGAAATCGCTGAACGTGCTGCAAACCGGGTATCGCTCGGCCGTTGCCGGCTCGGCCTCCGTGGGGGTGCGCTATACCGCCTGGGGCACGGCCTACGAGCAGTTCAGCGAAAGCTCCCTGCTGGGTCTCGGGTTCGAATTCCCAACGGTCTCGGGCCTGCATAACACCTACCTGCAGTTCTTCTTCGGCCTGGGGGTGCTGGGTTTCTCCCTCTGCATCGGGGTGTTCCTGGCCGTCTCCGTGCTGTTCCGTCGGCGTTTCCTGTCGAAGCAGGCGCAGAACTGGATCGACAGCGACCTGCAGACCGTCGCCGTGATCGCGGCGATCAACGCCTGCATGTTCGCCCTGTCGAACCACAACCAGAACCACTTCCTGACCTGGTTCGCGATCTTCCTGTTCTTCGTCACCGGGAGCCTCTGCCCCCGCCGGGCCGTCGAGGGCGTGCGTCGGCGCACGCGCACGACCGCCTCCCCGGACGCGGGCGGGGCCCCCGGGGGCCCCGCCCTGCATCCCGCAGAATAGGCGTTGTCGAGATGAAGACACTTCTCAGTTCCGGTTATGACCTGGCATGGAAGACCTGGATGCGGCTGAGCGATCCGCCGCGGGGGCGCTATCCGATCGTGCATCAGGGGATCCAGAGATCGGGGACGAACTATCTCTGCGCGGTGCTGGAGATCGGGGACTACCGGGTGCTGAACCGGATCGATCCCGGCCGGTCCAATCCGCGGCACAAGCATTTCCGCTGGCAGGATGACAAGACCGGCATCGTCATGGACCGGCGTTATCTCAACCGTCGGCACGTCCAGGGCATCGACGAGGTGAACCGGATCTGCCGCTACCCGGCGGAACAGCGCCATGTCGTGCTCTTCCGGCGGCCGCGGGACTGGATCGACGCGATCTACCGCTGGGGTCTGTCGAACGACTGGTTCGCGGATGAGGCGCAGTTCGTCGAGGGCGGGCTGGCCCGGGCCTATCTGCGGGAATGGCATGGCTATTACGCCAAGTGGGAGGAGATGGCCGACCGCGACCCCGAGCGGGTGCTGATCCTGGATTACCTGGACCTGCGCACCGATCCGGGGGCCGTCCTGGCCCGGGTGGATGCCTTCCAGGGGGTGTCGCGGCCGGAGGGGGCGCAGGCCCGGGAGAGCCTGGCGGGGGGGATCGGCAAGGTGCGCCACTCGAAGCCGATGAGCGAGAAACGTGAGGGGTTGAGCGCCGCCATCATCGACCGGCTGGTTGCCGAAGAGGGGGCGTTCAATTGGGAACGCCATGGCCGTGAGGACTGAACACATGAGAATCCTGGCCTGGCCAGCGCGCCGGAACGCGGACCGCAATCCGTTTCAGAAGCTGCTGTACGATGAGATCGAGAGCGCCGGCGACTGCGAGGTGATGGAGTTCAGCCGCGCGTCCCTGCTGACCTGGCGGGCGCCGGAGATCCTGCACCTGCACTGGCCCGACGTGTTCCTGGCCTCGGGCCGGGGCTGGCGTTTCTGGCCCCGCTACATCTTCCTGCGGCTGCTGTTCCTCCTGGCGGCGTTGCGCGGGACACGGGTGGTCTGGACCGCGCACAACCTCCAGCGTCACGGGCAGAAGAACGAGGCACGGCTGGCCCGGTATTTCTGGCCCTGGTTCCTGTCCCGTGTCGACGGTGTCATCTTCATGACCCGCGCCTCGGCGCAGCAGGCGCTGAAGCAATGGCCGGCCCTGCGCGACACGCCCCATGCCATCATTCCGCATGGTCATTATCTGCCCCTCATCGGCGCGGCCCCGGCCGGGACCCCCGCGCCCCCTGCCGACAGGCCGCCCCTGCTGCTCTTCTTCGGGGCGATCACGCCCTACAAGAACGCCTGGAAGGTCCTGGAAAGCTTCCTGCAACTGCCCGCCGGCCAGGCCCGCCTCCGGATCTGTGGCGAGATGAGCCGCAGCAAGCCGGATCTCCGGCTGCAAGAGCTACTGGAGCAGCTGCCCGACAGTCACCGGGACAGCGTGAGCTACGAGGACCGCTTCCTGTCGGAGGAGGAGCTGCTGGCGGCCCTGCGCGAGGCGGACCTGGTGGTCTTTCCCTATGTGGATGTCCTGAACTCCGGTGCGGCAATCTTTGCGCTATCGTGCCATCGGCCGATCCTGGCCTCAGACAATGCCCTTTTTCGTGAGTTGCAGGAGGCGGTCGGGCAGGACTGGGTGCGGCTGATCGATGGGGGCGCACTGAGCGGGGGGCAGCTGCAGGCGGCGCTGAACGAGGCGCGGGCCTTGCGGGGCAGTGGCGCGCAGCCCGATCTGGCGGCGTTCGACTGGAGCCGGATCGGCGCCGGGACGCTGGCCTTCTACCACCGCCTGGCACGCTGATCTCATCTCGCCTTTTTCTTTTTCTGCCGCCCCTGATCGACCATGTCGCGCAGCATGGCGATCTTGCCCGGATCGACCAGCAGGAGGGCGGAGATGTAGACCGCCGAGAAGACCATGCCCAGCACCAAGGCCTGGGGCAGGGCCCAGGAGAACCAGGGATCGACCAGCGGCCGCGCCAGCACCACGGCGCCGAAGGCCAGGACGCAAAGCAGCGTGGCCTGCAGCAGGGTACGCGCCAGATCCAGGGCCGAGACTCCCAGCTCCCGCCAGCTCATGGCGAAGGAAAGGGGGGCCACCAGCGCCTGGCAGATCACGAAGACCATGGTCATGCTTTCCACCGTGTGCGCCGGCAGCAGCAGCAGCCCGGCCACGGTCAGCACGGTCTTGGTGATGCCCGTCACCAGCACCAGGCTTGGCTTGCCGCGCGCGGTCAGGAAAGCGCCGTTCATGTGTTGCACGCATTGCACCGCGCCAAGCAGTAGCAATGGCGTGGCGATGGACTCGATCCCCAGCCACTTGTCACCGAAGAGAAACAGCATGATTTCGGGTGACAGCACCGCCACCATGACGAAGATCGGGCTCATTACATGCGAGGACAGTGCGATAGTCTTCATGTAGACACCCCCGATCCGGGCGCGGTCATGGGACACCTGCGACAGCACCGAAAGCGACACGTCGTAGAGCGCCCGCTGCAGCAGTTGGAGCATCAGCAGGTAGAGCCGCGATCCGACAGCATAGAGGCCGTAGGCGGCGAGGCCGCTCTGGCTGATGATCAGCACGTCGATCAGCCGGGTGCCGAAAAAATCGTTGAAGCGCTGACCGACAATCGGCAGGCCGAAGCGGGCCATGCGGGTGAAGGCCGGCACGTCGATCCGCGTCGAGGGGAGCCATTGCGGCCGCCGCCACAGCCAGATCGCCGAGGTCACGCTGGCGATGTAGATCTGGATCAGGAAGCTCCAGATGCCGAAGCCGGCGAAGGCCGCCGCCACCGCCGCTATGCCGCCGAGGAAGTGGCAGACCATCTGGCGCAGGGCCAACTCCTTGAACTTCATATGTTTCTTGTAGAAGGCCTCCTGGAACAGCGTCGGCAGGCTGACCAGCACGGTGCCGGCTGCCAGCGAAATATAAAGCGACAGGTCGTTCCCGGTCGTGGCGCTGGTTTCGCTGCCGCGCACCCAGGCCTGCAGCGGCTCGGCGAAGGTGACCACCGCCAGCAGCAGTACCAGCCCGACGGCCAGGGTGGCGAAGAAGGGCAGGTTGGCCTCGTAGTCCTTCAGGTTGCGGCGTTGTATGATCGAGGCGCCGAAGCCGAACTCGGCCACCAGAGGCACGAAGCTGAGCACCAGCGCCGAGGTCTGAGCGATGCCGAATTCCTCGGGCGAGAGCAGCCGCGCTAGGATTATGGAGATGAAAAAGGTCAGGAAGCGCGAGCCCCAGCTCTTGATCAGTGACCAAAACACGCCGCTGCGGGCGAACTTCCACAGCGAGGCGGGGGGCTGTTGCGGGGCGGTGCCGTTCTGTTCGCTCATTGCGCGGCGGCCGCCGCAGGGGAGGTAACGGAGGCCGTTTCGGAATGCCAGTGGAGCGTGTCCTCCAGCGGACGCCGCCCCGAAAGCGGCACCACGGCGCCTGGCGCCGGGTGGCCGACGGCGAGGAAGGTCAGGATCTTGTGCTCGGGCGGGATATCGCCGCGGGCATGGCCCTCGGCATCACGTTCGGGCGGCACCGCCCAGTTCAGGCAACAGCTGGCCAGCCCTTGGGCCTGCAGCCCGTAGAGGAAGGACATCAGGAAGAGGCCACCATCCAGAACCGGCTCGAAGCGTTCGGAGCTGTCGAAAAAGCTGCCCTGGTCGGCGCAGATTACCGCCAGCAGTGGCACCGTGTGGCCGAAGCCGGAATTGCCGTTCTGCAGCTCGAGCATCGCCCGGATACGGGCCGGATCGTCATAAAGATGCACCTTCCAGGGTTGGCGGTTGCAGGCCGAGGGCGCCAGGGCGCCGATCCGCGCCGCCTCGGCCACCATGGCCGGGTCCACCTTGCGGTCGGTGAAATTGCGGGTGCTGCGCCGGGCCAGAGCCAGCTCCTGCAGCATGGGCAGGACCCCTTCGGGCGCGGGCCGGGCGGGCAGGGGGGTGGCATAGGCCGGCTCGGGGGCGGTGTCCTCGAGATAGGCGGTGATGCGGGCGATCAGCTCCAGCCGCTCGGGGTTGTCGTCGGCGATCCCCTCCAGCCGGGCGCGATAAGCGGCCAGGATACCTAGGGCCGACTGGTAGACCGGAGCTGAGCGATCAAAGCCATGAGTCTTCCATTCCTCCATCAGGCGGAAGGTCTCCAGCGCCGCGGTACGGCCGAACCAGGCGCGGGCCTCGGGAGGCAGGCAGAGCCCCTTTTCCAGCTTGTGATGCTGGAAGATCAGTTCCGAGCTGAGTTTCCAGTAGTCGGCCCCCTCTCGGTGCCAGTTGAGATAGCGGATATCGTTCGCCACATCCGCCGCATAGCAGCGGCGGCGCAGGGCGTTGACCTTCCGGCGCCGCTTGCGGGCGCGGGTGGCCGCAAGGGCCTCTGGGCCTCCGGGAATGGAGAAGACGATCTTCTTCAGGACTTTCCGCATGACAGGGACCCCTCTCGCATGGTCGTTCAGCCCGCCAGGCAGCGGCTGAGCTGGGCCGATTGCTTTGCGTTCCAGCGCAGCGCATCCGCATGGGCCGCCGCGCCGATCTGCCGGCGCAGGGTCTCGTCCCCGGCCAAGCGCAGGATTTGCGCCGCGAAGGCTGCGTGATCCTGGTCGCCGACCTCTTCCACGCCAGCGCGGTACTCCGCCGGCAGCCCGCGCAGCCCGGTCTCGGTCGAGACTGTGGCCACCCCTGCCGCCATGGCGTCCAACAGCTTGATATTGATGCCAGTGCCGACCAACATCGGATTGACCGAGAGCGGCGCCAAGGTGAAGGCCTCGCGCAGATCGTCGACCCGGCCCAGCTTGGTGATATTGGGCCCGTCGGGAGCTTCCTTGCAAATCGACCCAACCAGCTTCAGGTCGAAGCCCGGCATCTTTTCGACCACCAAAGGCAGAACATTGGCAACGAACTCGCGGATCGCTTGCCGGTTGGAGGGGTTGTTCGAGGCTAGAAACATCGCCGTTTCCGATGCCGAGAAATCATCGACCGGCGCGTCGATATCCAGGAAGTGGCTGACCACGGCGACCTCTGGATTGTCCTCCGATTTGCCCTCCTGCGCCATCTGCGCGGCAAAACGGGTGGCCTCTTCCTGCTGGATTGCCAAGATCGCATCGGCGCGGCGGAAACCGCGGTTCTCGGCGGAAAGGCGCAACGAGGTCCAGTACCCGATGGTCATGCCCTGTGCCAGATAGGGCTTGTGGCGCTCGCCGAAGGCGTCATGGGTATCCAGGATGCGCCGGGTCGTGGCCGGGAAACAGTCGAAGACCTTCGAGTTGAAGACATATTCGACGATCACCGCATCGGCGTCGCGGCCCAGCTCGGCCAATTGCGCCGCCCAAGGAGCATACCAGGTCTGGTCCAGCGCCGAATAATGCCCCGCCTCGATGCCCAGAAGCCGCAGGGCCTTGCGCCAGCCCAGGCGGGCCTTGCGGCGCACACGGTACCAGAGGTGTCCGAGCGCACCACCATTGGACAGCTGCACGAAGCGCCCGCCGCGCGCAGCGCCGAAGGCGGCCTCATGGGCGGCGGCATCGCCCTGGTCCAGCTCGGCAGGCAGTATGACGAAGGTCAGCTCATGACCCAGTTCCTGCACGGCCCGGGCCAGCTCGCGGATCCGGCTGCGATTGCCTGCGGTGGTGGGGAAGGCCGGGACGGAAGTGACCAGGACGACCTTCATGCCAGGGCCTCCTCACTCAGGTAGGGGGCGTAGTTGGCCTGCGACAGGGCCAGCACCCCGGGCTTGGCGGCGGCCACGGTCGCGGTCAGGGCCGGCAGCTCGGTGACAAAGCTGTTGATGGCGGTGCCGAGCCTGTCCTGCTGATCGAAGACCGCCGGTGGCAGCAGCAGCGTGGAGGGCAGGCCGAAGTGGCGATAGAGCCCCTCGAACTTGTCCTGGTAGGTCAGGCTGAGTACCGGTACCCCCATGCCGAGCGCGGCAATGGCCAAGTGCATGCGACCGGTGACCACCCCATCGAGCTGTCCGGCCATGGCCTTGAGATCGGCAGCGCGGTGCTCGCCCTCGAGGAAGTAGCTCTCGATCCCGCCGGCGGCCTGCAGCTTCTGGTGGATCGGCAGCAGGCAGCGGGCATCGCCATCATCGCCCCGATAGTCATGCGGCAGCATCAGGTAGGCCACTTGCTGCTGTCCGGCGACCCGGATCAGCGCCGCGACGGTGGTGTCGATGATCTGCGCCACCTGCTCGGGCGTGGCCCCCCTGATCAGCATCGGGTGGACATTGATCCCCAGCACCCTGCGGCCCTCGGCGCGGCGCGCCTCGGTCCAGGTCACGGCCTCGGGCTCCAGCCGTCCCGGAGTCAGGGTGAAGGCGCTGTCGGCCACCAGCCGCGCCTTGACATCGGCAAAGGCGCGGATCCGTTCCAGCGAGATCTCGTCGCGCATGTTCAGCTCGACCCTGGGGTCGATCGCCTCGTAGACCGGTTTCAGCTGTGGATCGGGTCGGTCGTTGAAGCTGCAGCCCAGGATCGTCGCCGGAACCCCGTGGCGCACCGCCAGGTCGGCCGCGATCAGGATGCGGGCGGTGACCTTGGAGCTGTAATAGCCGTCCATGATGTCCGCCCCGAGGGCGAAGAACGCCTGATAGGGGGCGCCAGTGAACAGCTTGTCCAGCATCTGCGGCATCTTGCGCGTGCTGGGCAGGATGATCGGGGTGAATCCCTTGGCGCGGACGATCTCGACCGCCCTTGGCGCGCAGAGCATGTCGACCGCCAGATCCGGGGTGACCCGGCGCATCATTTCCACGGTGGCGGTGATCATCGCATCATCGCCAAGCGCGCCGGTGATCGCATCGGTGTCGCTGGGAAGGATCAGGATACGGTTGGAATGGGCCTTGTCGGCAGGGCGCGCGGCTGCCGCCAGCCGGGCCCAGTCCTGCAGGGGCGCCTGCCAAGCCTTCTGCACGCGGGCCTGCTGGATCCCCTGGCTGACCGAGGTCGGAAGCAGCGCCTTAAGAATACGTTTCATATCTCTCTATCTGCCTGTCAAATATGACAAAAAATCATCTCTTCCCCCCTTAAAACGGGGGGCTGGCCCGAGGTTGCCATCCTGCGTTCCCCTGTGCCGAGAACCTCACTTCTTAGGCGGACAAGGCCCTGCGGACATCGCTCCCCCAAGGCTTAGAGCCTCTCCTGACAGGTGTCGAGCCAGAGGGGGGGAAATCGCCGAACACACCCGCTTCGGTCCGGCGGAAGGCTGCCGGTGATCGTAAGTTGGGCAATGGATATGCGCCGCGGGCTCAGACGGCAGAGGAGGCCTGACGCTGACTATCGCCATAGCGCCGTGCGACGCGGCTGCCCAGCTTGATGAAGGGCCGCTCGACCCATTCATAGAGCAACCAGGACACCGGGATCGCCACCACCATGGCCAGCAGGATCAGCCCCCAGGACACGGTCTGGGTCAGCCCGCCGGTCAGCACCGTGTAGCCGCCGACAAAGAGCGCAAAGAGCGGGATATGCACGAGGTATGTGGAATAGGACCACTTGCCGAGCGTCGCCACCACGTCGTTCAGCGCAATCAGGCGGATCAGCGGGGTCAGCACCGGCCCCTCGAGGCGGAACTTGCCCGCTTCGGACAGGGCGATCGGGTAGAACAGCACCCAGACCAGCACCGCCAGCTTGTCGGCGACGAAGATCGAGACCACCGCCATCATCGCCCAGAACACCCCGCGCGAGAACCGCGTCTGTTCGATCAGCATGCGGCTGGCGATGCCGATCAGGAAATGCGGCATGGCCAGCGGCAGGAAGGAGGGATAGCGCCAGTCCAGCACATCCACCTTGCCCAGCCCGTAGGCCAGCACCAGGCAGGCCAGGACCAGCCCGGCGCCGATCTTCCAGCGCGACGAGGCCAGCAGGCCGATGATCACCGGTGCCAGCAGGTAGAACTGCCATTCCAGCGACAGGCTCCAGGCCGGGGCCAGCAGGGTCGAGCTGGAATAGGGGAAGATCGTGTCCGGCAGTACGCCGTGCAGCATGGTCACATGCAGCAGCAGGTGCTCGATGAAATGCTCTTGGGTCAGCGCCTCGCGCTCGAGACGCATATCCGCAGCATAGACCCAGTCGAACTGGGTATAGGTGAGCATGTAGAGCGGCTGGATAAGCAGCGCGAAACCCACGCAGAAGGCGAAGATCGGGAAGACCCGGAACCAGCGTCGGGTGATATAGGGCAGGTAGGATTCGCGCTTGGACAGCAGCAGGTGGCAGATCACGAAACCGCTGACCATGATGAAGACATTCACCGCAGTATCTGCGCCGGTCAGCAGTTTCACCAGGCGATGCAGGATTGGATGGGACACCGTTTCCGGTGTCAGTCCGGCGAGGTGCAGCGCATGGCCGACAACGACCCACCAGGCCATCCAGGCCCGCAGACTCTCGATTGAGGTGAAACGCAGCATGGTCCGAATCCCGATAAAACTTGAAGAAAATGGATGGCGAAAATCCCCGCCCTTCAGGACCTATCCTGTTTCCCACCCCCCCGCAAAAGCAAATGGGCCCGGCCCGCGGAAATGGCGCCGTCCGGCCGGGACCCTGCCGATGCAGCAGGCGGCGCGCACGGTTCCCCAAGAAGGATTTAAGATTTCTCTTACCATTCTCCTGCACGGGCCCGGCTGACAAGGCCGTCGGATCCCGCCGCAATCGCATGGAGCATGACGTGAAAAACCCCTTCAAGAACCGCGTTCCCCCGCTCACCGGACCGGGTCAGGACATCCTGCCGGTCACCCCCGATGATGCCACCGACCTGCCCCAGGTTGCCCTGTCGCTTTACGTGGAAGGGGGGGGCGACCTGGCCTTCATCACCGCCAAGGGCGAAAGCCGGGTGGTCGCGGTCACCGATTTCGCCATCCTGCCGGTCGCCACCCGGCGCGTCCTGGCCACCGGCACCACCGCCAGCGGCATCCATGCCTTCCTGGTGATCTGATGCTGGGCACGACATGCACCTTTGCCGGGCTGGCCGCCCGGCGCGGCGGGCCGTATCCGCTGGCCCGCTTCGAGTTCACCGGCACCAGCCTGCCGGGCGGTGTCACGCTGACCCGCACCAGTCCGGCGCTGCGGGTGAATGCCGCCGGGCAGCATGAAAGCCTGGCCGCCGACATCGCCCGCTTCGACCACGACCCGCTGACCCTGGCGACACGGGGCCTGCTGATCGAGCCCGCCGCCACCAACCTGCTGCTGCACGCCGCAGATTTCTCGGAGGCCGCCTGGACCCGCAGCGCGGCTTCTCTCTCGGGCGGCAGCGTCACCGGCCCCGAGGGCACCAGCCTGCCCGGCTGGAGCCTGGGCGATGGTTATTTCTACCAGGATTTCGCCACCACGAACGGGGCGCAATATACCACCTCGATCTGGATCCGGGCCAACAAGACCGCCACCATCGGGCTGCGCAACCTCTCCAACAGCTTCGCTTCGAACGTCTCGATCATCCTCGGGACCAGCTGGCAGCGCTTCGAGGTCACCGGCCTGGCCGATGCCACCTCCAGCCGCTTCCTGCTGGACAACCGCGCCGAATACGGCTTCGGCACAACTGGGCTGGAGGTGTACCTCTGGGCCGCCCAGGTCGAGGCGGGCGCCACGGCGACCAGCCCGGTCCTCAGCGCCGCCAGCCAGGCCAGCCGGGCCGCCGATCAGCCCGGGATCTCGGGCTGGAGCGGCAGCTACGACATCCGCCTGACTTATGATGATCTCTCGCGGGAGGATCTCGGCGGGCAGAGCCTCTCGACAGGCTGGTGGCCGACCCAGAGCCGACCGCATCTGCGCAGCCTGGCGATTCACCTGGCCGGAACCCTGGTTTGACCTGCCGGCCCCGAAGGCGCTTCCGGCGCCTCTACCGATGCGACGGGGCGGCCGAAGATTCCCTCCAGGTAGGGCCCGCCGCCACGGCGGGAGCGGCCCCCCCGAGCATCGCAAGGGTCCCGAGCCCGACAAAGGTCCTACGTTTCATTTTCCCTCCGTAAAGTCTCTTATCACCGGGCCCAGACCCGGCCCTAGGGGCAGAGCGCAGCCCCTAGCGGAGCTGCGCAGCAACGCATTCGGCCAGTTCCCGGCGGAACCGGTCGACCCCGAAGCCGAGCGCATTGCGCCGGCAGGTTTCAGGATTGAAGGCGTCCAGGTTTTCTTCCATCCGGTCCACGGCCTCCAACAGGCTGGGAATGGTCTGGTCACGGAACCAGACCCCGGTTGGATCATCCTGGGACAGGTCTCGCACGGTTTCGGCCGTTCCACCATGGCCCAAGGCGATCACCGGGGTGCCGCAGGCCTGGGCCTCGACCGGGACGATACCGAAATCCTCGCGCGCGGCGAAGACGAAACCGCGCGCCCTCTGCATGTGGTCGCGCATCACGTCGAAGGGCGCATGCCCCAGCAGGGTCACGTTGGGCCCGGCCGCGGCGCGGACCCTGTCCATCTCGGGCCCGTCGCCCGAGACCACCAGCCGCAGGTCCGGCCTCTGGCTGAAGGCCTCCACGATCATCGGGATCCGCTTGTAGGGCACCATGCGGGACGCGGTGAAATAGAACTCCTCGCGCGGCTTCGTCCCGATGTCGAAGGCAGAGGTGTCGACGGGCGGATAGATCACCTGTGCTTCGCGGCGCCAGGTCTTCCAGATCCGCCGGGCGATGAACCGGGAATTGGCCACGTAGGTATCGACCTGGTTCACCGTGCGCATGTCCCACTTGCGGAAGCGATGCATCATCTCGCGCGCCGCGCGGCGCTTCAGCGCGCCGCCCAGGCCGCCCAGTTCCCCGATATATTCATGTGTCAGGTCCCAGGCGTAGCGGGCCGGGCTGTGGACATAGGCCACGTGCTTCTGATCGGGGGAGGTGATCACCCCCTTGGCCAGCGCCGCCGAGGAGCTGAGCACGACGTCATGGCCGGTGACGTCGAATTCCTCGATCGCCCGGGTGCATTGCAGCAGCAGGTAGCGGTAGTAGCGGCGCACCCCGGGCAGCCGGTTCAGGCGGCTGACGCTCAGCGGGGCACTGCCCACCACCTGGGCGCGCTCTTCCGGAGTCAGGAAATCGAAAAGAGTATAGACATGGGCCTGGGGAAACAGGCGTACCATTTCCTTCAGGACACCTTCCCCCCCGCCGACGGTCGGCAGCCAGTCATGCACGATGCCGATGTCGAGCGTATCGAGCTCGGAAAAAGTCTCTATTTTCAAAATAGCCCCGGACGTGAATGTGACCCGGCCTGGGGGCCGGGGGAAAAACATCTCCAGTTGATCCGTGAACGTCCGAAGGGTCAAGCAGCAGCCCGGAGGGCGGGTGCAGAGCGGCATCTGCCCGCCGGCGGGTGCGGCCATTTTGGGCGCGCCGGGAACAACTTGCGGAAGAAGCCCACGGTTTTGGCGAAAAGCCGCAGATGGGTGAGGAAGTGCTGTGCCCCGGCGCCAATCCCTCATAAGTTCTAGTCGGTGGCATACGCCGCTGGTAACGTTGCGCCATGCCCTCGTGTCCCCGGGGGCAGGGCATATTTGTGAAAAGCAGATTTCCGGTATGAATCAGTCTCTCTCTCGACATTTCCAATCTTCCTCCGAACCCGGCGGCCGTCAGTCCGGCGGTCAGGGTCAGGCCTCCGAAGAGGAAGTCATCGACCTGGGCGCTATTCTGGGGACCCTTTGGCGCGGGAAATGGATCATCGCGATCTGCATGGTGGTGGCGATCATGATGGGCGGCTACTACGCCTACAAGGTGGCCGTGCCCGAATATACCGCCAGCGCGGATGTCATGCTGAACCCCCGCAAGGAACAGGTGGTCAACCTGGCCAGCGTCGTCGACAACCTGTCGACGGACAGCAAGGTGATGAACTCCGAGATCCTGGTGATGCGCAGCCGGCAGCTTCTGGGGCAGGTCGTGGACCGGCTGGATCTGACCAGCGATCCGGAATTCAACGGGTCGCTGCGCCCCCCGTCATCCATGGATCGCCTGAAAACCCGGATCCGCAACCTGATGAACCCGCCGACGGAAGCGGAAATTGCGCAGCGCACGACGATCTCGGACAGTGAGCGCCAGGCACGGATCCGCAATGCGGCGATCAATGTGCTGAACCGCAAGCTGTCCATCAGCATTCTGGGGGGCAGCCTTGTCTTCCGTATCACCGCCACCACCGAAGAGCCGGCGAAGTCAGCGCTGATCGCCGATACCCTGGTCGATGTCTATATCGCCGACCAGCTGGGCGTGAAATTCGATGCCACGGAACAGGCCACCACCTGGCTCAGCGAAAGGGTCGCGGAGCTGCTGAGCGATCTGGAAAGCGCATCGGAGGAAGTGAAAGCCTTCAGCACCCAGACCGATCTGATCAGTCAGGAAACCCTCGACAACATGGGGCGTCAACTGAAGGACCTGCGGGACCGGATCGCGTCCACCCTGGCCACGCAGGAAGAAAACGCCGCGAAACTGACCGCGCTTTCCGAAGCGCAGACCCCGCAACAGAAGGCCGAGATCCTGGACGATCCGCAGTTGGACCGGATGCTGAGCAGCGCCAGCGCCACCGCCGTCGCCCAGGCCGAGCAGCGGATCACCCTGCTGACCAACCGGCTGGAACAGGATCGGAGCCGTGCCGAGAGCCAGCTCACCGCGCTGCAGGCTTCGGAAGAGCAGCTGAGCGAGCAGATCGAAAGCCAGAGCCGCGACCTGTTCACCCTGCAGCAGCTGCA
Organism: Pseudooceanicola marinus; assembly: GCF_020177265.1. Lineage (GTDB taxonomy): Bacteria > Pseudomonadota > Alphaproteobacteria > Rhodobacterales > Rhodobacteraceae > Pseudooceanicola > Pseudooceanicola marinus_A. The sequence continues at coordinate 1,688 of NZ_JAIVMC010000018.1, read as the reverse complement.
GCGCGAGGCCGATGCCAGCCGCCTGCTCTATGAGCATTTCCTGTCGCGCCTGAAGGAACTCTCGGTGCAGGAAGGCATCCAGCAGGCGGACAGCCGGCTGCTGTCGGAGGCCGTGGTCAGCTTCTCGCCTTCGGCCCCGAACAAGCAGATGATCCTGGCCTTCAGCGGCTTCCTCGGGGCCGTTGTCGGGGTCGCCGTGATCCTGTTCATGGAATTGCGCCAGAACACCTTCCGCACGGCCCAGGCCCTGGAAGCCCAGACCGGGCGCCCCGTGGTGGGCCAGATTCCGCTGCTGCCCGTGAAACGGCGCGGGGACACGATCGGCTATCTGAAATCGCGCCCGACCTCGGCCGCCGCCGAGGCGGTGCGGAACCTGCGGACCTCGGTCCTGCTGTCCAACGTCGACCAGCCGCCGCAGGTGATTCTGAACTCCTCGGCCGTGCCGGGGGAGGGCAAGACCACCGTCTCGATCTCCCTGGCCCAGAACATGGCGGGCATGGGCCGCAAGGTCCTGTTGATCGAGGGCGATATCCGTCGCCGCGTGTTCGGCCAGTATTTGAAGACCGAGCAGGAGCACGGGTTGATCTCGGTCCTGTCGGGCGAGACCACCCTGGCCGAAACCGTGATCCACGACGAACGCCTGGATGCCGACGTGCTGATCGGCGAGAACAGCTCGGTCAACGCCGCCGACCTCTTCTCCTCGCAGAGCTTCGGCCGGATGATCGAGGAAGCCCGCCAGCACTATGACCAGATCATCATCGACACGCCGCCCGTTCTGGTCGTGCCCGATGCCCGGGTCATCGCCCAGCATGTCGATGCCATCCTCTTCGTCGTGCACTGGGACCGCACCGAGCGGGGCCAGGTCGAGGCCGCGCTGGACCTGTTCGAAAGCGTCAACCACCCGGTCAACGGCCTGGTTCTGAACAAGATCAGCCCGGCCGGGATGCGGCGCTACGGCTACGGCCACAAGTATGGCTACGGCTATGGCTATGGCTATGGTGGCAAGTACTACGTGAACTGAGGCCGCCCGCGGGCACGGACCCCTGCGCACGCCCCTTTCGGGGGGCGTGTCCGCCGGTCCTGCGCGCGCTGCCCGAGTGACTTCTTAAGCAAAGCCTCCGACCTTTCCGCACATCCGCGCCACCTGTCCCCGGCAGTGGCGCCTGTTGCGAAAAGGATCAGCCTATGGCCATCATCTATCCGCCAAGCGCAGCGGAGACCAAGTACTACCCCTCCTACAGACTGCTTGACGGCCAGTTCGGCCTGGCCTTCGGGTCGCTCCAGGATCTGCTGGGCAGCCAGCTGCCGGCCTTTGGCGCGGGCTCGGTCTGGGAGGCCGAAGGCGTACAGTTCATCGAGCGCGACCTGACCTCGGTGGACTACCATGTCATCACCGCCCAGGGGGTCCGCCTGCGTCTGCAGCCGGGGCCGGACGGGCAGATCCCGATCACCGCCCTGGGAGCCCTGCCGACGCCGGTCGCCGATCTGGGCACGGCCTCGGCCTTCAACATCCGCGAGACCCTAGCCCAGGCGATCGAGATCGCCCGCGAGCTGGGGGGTGTCGCCTATATCCCGGCCGGAGACTGGCAGCTGTCGGGGGCGACCTTGCGGACCACGGCCGGTGATGTGCGGATCCGGTGTTCCGATGCGGCGACGATCCACACCCTGCCCGCCGAATTCTCGACCCG
>NZ_JAIVMC010000017.1 GCF_020177265.1 Pseudooceanicola marinus | reverse complement strand
GGCTCAAGACGCGCCATCTGCGCGTCGGTCAGCCAGAAAAGATCAGACATGTCACCGCTCGTTTTTCGAGCCGTGAATCACGCCAACCTGCGGAAAACAATGGGTCCTGACCCTAGCAAGAGTGACCGTTTTGGGCTGCTGCCATAGCCGACGGCAGCAGGCTATTTCCTGATTGCCAAGGACGCGCAGCTCGCAAGGCTCAGATCAGGTCATCCACGGTGACACCCAGGGCGTCCGCGAGCTTCTTCATGGTCTCGACGTTGCCGCTGCGCTTGCCGGTTTCTATCTGGGTGATCTGGACGCGGTTGAGCTTGGAGGCCTCGGCCAGGGCGGCGGCCGTCATGCCGCGCCAGTCGCGGTACACCCGCACGGGGTTCTCGCCGTCCAGGATCCGGTTTACGTATTCGGCCGGGATGCTTTCGCCGCCGGCTTCCATGGCCCGGTCATAGGCCTGCAGGTCCGACAGATCCTCGGCCGCCTGACGCAGGCGGTCGTATTCGTCGCGGGGAATGGTCACCATTTCGTTCATAATCGCCTCCTTCAGTCGTAGACCCCGCCACGGGGGCCAATTGTCAGCACGTCCAGGACCTCGCCCTGATCGTTCATGATCACCCGCCAGTCACCGACCCGAAGCCGTATGCCGTCCCGGCCCTTCAGGGCTTTGACGTTGTTGGCCAGAGACGACGGGTCCTCGGCGTATTGCTCGATCTTGCCAGTGATCCGTTTGGCGTCGTTCCGGGGCATCTTGCGGAGCATGCGGATGGCTGCTGGCTTGTAAGTGATCGACTTCATGGGGGGGTGTGTAGCGTTAAAGCTACATTTGGTCAAGGTAGTGTAGCGTTTCCGCTACTTCCCCCTGCCTCGGCGCCGCCGGAAACCGTGGGACACATGGCCTGCAACCTGTTGAAATCACGAGGGCGCAGCGGGGGGCGGTCTGGGACGCCGTAGCGCTGGTATTGCAGAGCTTTTTCCCATCTTTGCCTGTCCGTGTGGGGGCACCATCTCAGCAGATAACTCATTGGGTTTCCTTTAGCTATTCGCAGTAGCTAGAACCCGTAGACCATGTCGGAAACCAATTCGCCTGCCTTCACCTTCGTGGAAGACGGAGTGTTCCACTTTAGTCGCCACAGCCCGAAAGAGCTGAGAGACCACTACACAGCGACCCGCATCACTTATTTCCGACGCACGAGGTCCCCGAGGGTCGCAAAGGCGAGAGCGCGTCGGGCAGCAGGTCTCTGGATGAGTACCGGTATCAGCTGCACAGTCAGGTCACCGACCTGCCGGGCAAGCTTATGCTGCGCCAGATGAGGAGCAATGCCGGTAGCTGCAGTCGTGAGTACATCCCGCGCAGGACCTGGCCCCGACGCAGGACACGCTGGGAGTGGAACGCTAGACCGGAGCACTCCAAGGCACTAAGGTCGAACTTCCCTGTATCGAGCAGCTTGTGCTGCTCTGCCATGACCCCGAGACGCCGTGCCCATCGACCCAGACGAAAGCTTGCCTTCCTCTCCTGAGGCCGGCGGCATTGCCAGGACAAGTGACGTGAAACGTCTCGACTTTCTTGACGGGATGCGGGGGTTCTTCCTGCTGACCATGGCCCTTTCTCACCTCGTCCTGCAGGGCGGCGTCTGGCTCACGGAGCTGCATTTCCGGCAGCTGATGTTCGTCGAAAGTGCGCAGGGCTTCGTCTTTCTTTCGGGTCTCATGGTCGGTTTGATCCAGGGGCGCCGCCTTCTGCGCCACGGTCGCGCGGCGATGCGAAGGTCCATCCTGTCCAGAATGGCGGAGCTCTGGCTCTGGACGGTCGGGCTGATCTTCCTGGCCCTGGTGGCCCGGGACCTCGCCCCCGGGGGCTACCTGGCCTGGCGCAACTGGCTCGGCACGGCGCCGATCGGCGATCCGATGCGGATCCTCGGGATCCTGACACTGACCTTCCAGCCGACCTTCATGGACATCCTGCCCATGTACATCTTCTTCATGGGCGCCGCGATCGTGGTCACCCGATGGGCCGTCGAGGGGCGCTGGAAGCTTGCGGCGGGCCTGTCGGCGCTCAGCTGGATCGCCTGCCAGCTGGAGGTGGCACGGATCTGGTCGGGGCCGCTGGACGAGGCGCTGGAGGCCTCGGACACGCAGGGGCTGCGCATGGCCTTCGACCCAATGGGCTGGCAGGCGCTCTTCATCGCCGGGGTCATTCTGGGCGCCCTCTGGGCGAGCGGGCGCATCAACTGGGATGCCGTCTTCGGTCCGAAGACGCGCGGCGTGGCGTTTTGCGCCCTCCTGATCGTGCTGCTCTTCGCGCCGCTGCGCTTTGCCACCGCGCACGGGCTGATGCCGAAGGAGTTGCTGGAGGTGTTCTGGCCGTTCGACCGGCGTTCGAATTTCAGCCTGATCTATCTGGCCAACTTCGTGGCTGCGGCCGTCCTGTTCAGCTGGCTGGCGATCGCCGGCCGCCAGGACCGGCTGGCCCCCATCCGGATGATCTCGGCCGGTCTGCGTTGGGTCTTCACACGGCCTGCGCTGTGCCTGCTCGGCCGGCATTCGCTGCACGTCTACGCCTGGCACGTCGTACTGGTCTATGCAGTGCGCTACTACGACAGCGCCTGGGGGCCGAGCGGTGTGGTGATCAATACGCTCCTGGGCCTCTACGTGCTCGCGCTGATGTGGGTGCCGCCCCTGATCCGAGAGCGCGGATGGCGTCGCCGGATCGCGGCCTGATCCTGAAGCTGCGAGAGAGGGTCAGGACCCGGTGCGGCGTCATGGCCGGAACATGACGGTTGCGGCGTCTGCGACGGTGGCAAAGTCGACCTCAGGGGGCCTGTCGTAGCGAGTTGCACTCCGTCGCCGATCCGTCAGGCGCCCGAACATGATCTCGATCGCAGCCGCCCTCGACGCCACCGTCTTGCTCTGGCTCGGAATGCCAATGAGCTGTCGTCCAAGAGCTAGCCTCCAGAATTTCCTCAAGGGTCTTCACTGGGCGCAGGCCCGTTGCGCGCTCAGGTGCAACGCATCTGCCCGGATACAAATGGCGACAATGCTGGAGGTATGCCCGAAAGTTGCCACGTTTCCGTACCGATGGCCGCTTCGCCGATGCCGCAGGAAGCCACCGTTGGAGGTGGGTCCCATGCCAGTACAAATTTCGCTCGAATCTCAACCAAGCAACCACAGGGTCACCGACGACCATTTTGGGTCCAATTTTCTGGCCAATCGGGATGGTCACAATCAGACCGTCGGCGACGAGGGCGTCTTCGACGAGGCTTCGGCCTGGGCCGGTGCGACCGATCTGCGCTACCCCGGCGGAACCCTGGCAGAGAAGTACTTTGACCTGACGGACATGCGCCACCTGGAGGCGGGCGGGGCGCATACGATCGACGCGCATAATTTCACGGATCCGACGGACACCACCAACCTGACCAGCCTCGGCGCCTTCATGGATCATGCTGCGGAGACGGGAAACACCGTTACCGTGGTGGTGCCGACCATCCGTTACATCGAGGTGCTGACCGGCGATGACGCAGAGGCGATTGCCGCGGTGGAGGCGGAACTCAAGGACTTCATCGCGCGCGCCGTGGCGCATCCGAACGGCGGGGTGATCTCCGCTTTCGAGATCGGAAACGAGTATGGCGCATGGATGGACGGACACAACGGGGATCTCCTGGAGAGCACCCGTGACTTCGCCGTTCTGGTCCGCAACTTCAGCGTCTGGATCGAAGAGGCTCTGGTCGAAAGTGGTCTCGCGCCGGAGGCCATGCCGGACATCATCGCGCAAACGGGCTTCTTCAAGTACGGGGAAAAGGGCAATGCGCCGCTTCTGAACAACTTGTTCGATGAAGGCCTCGAGACCGAATATGCGCATGTCGAGAGCCTGGAGGACTTCTTTGCGGCCATTGATGGCGTCGCCAACCACTTCTATCCGGACATGCCCTGGGCCGATGCCGCGAACGGCCAGGAGAACCTCGAGAAGGATCTGGCGCTTCTCGAGGACTGGCAAACGGCATTTGACGAGTATGCCGAGACACATGGGCTTGAAAGCAGGGACCTGCGGCTGCTGGCCTCCGAGTGGAACCTGAAGAACGGCGCCTTCGGAGATGGCGAGGTTGCCGGTGTGCAAGCGGCTGTCGGCGTTGTCTCGATGTTTCACCAGATGGTCAGTGGCGGGGTCGACGGCATGCAGGCCTGGCCGATCCTGCAGAATAACGAGAACACGTTTCTGTCGGGCCGAAGCGAGGAGGACCTAGAGGTCGGCTTTACCGGCGCGGCCTTCATCCTGATGCGGTCCTTGCTGCCCGGCATGAGCGTCGATGGAGAGATGACGGACTACGACACGGATGGCGACGGTGTGGCAGATCTGTTCATCTATCGCTTCGTGCAGGACGGAAAGATCCTGACCTTCGCCAGCAGCAGCAAGGATGCCGAGGTCAGTCTGGATTTCGCCGCCTATGGTCTGGATGCCGATCCGACGCAGATCCACATCGCACGGCTGATCTCGGACAGCGGGTCCAGCCTCGACAACGACGGCACCCCAGTCCTGCGGATCGACGGGACCGAAACGCTCGACGGGACGGACACGACGGTCGATCTGTCGATGAATGCCTGGGAACTCGTCCTGCTGTCCATCGACGAGAACGAGGCGCCCGCCGATGATCTTGATCAGGGGCGGGTGACCTTCGAACTCGGCTCGGCCGACTTCACCTTCTCGCCCTTCGACGACTACCTGCATGCCCTTGAACGACCGGGCATCCCCAACCTCACCAGCGGAAATGTCCTGAAAGGCACTGCAGGCGAGGACGCGTTCCAGCTGTTTCCCGGCCTGGTCTTCGATGGCGCCGGCGGGGACGACCGCATCATGGGAACCGGGGTCGACGACGTGGCCTTCGGTGGCGACGGATCTGACGGCATGGCCGGCGAGGCGGGGGACGACATCCTCTACGGTGGCGATGGCGACGATCGCATCTTTGCGGGCTCAGGCGACGATTTCGTCAGTGGAGGGACGCACGAAGACCGCATCTACGGCGACGAAGGCGCCGACAGCCTGTTCGGCGGAGCCGGGTTCGATCTGCTGAAGGGCGGCGACGGCAACGACAGCCTGTCGGGCGGGCACCAGGCGGACAACCTCTATGGCGGGGCGGGAAACGACGAGCTGCACGGGGATGAGGGGGCCGACCGTCTCTTCGGGGACATCCATGAGGACCGCCTGTTCGGTGGCGCGCATGATGATGCCCTGTTCGGCGGCGCCGGTTTCGACTTTCTCGATGGGGGCTCCGGCTCGGACGCGCTCTACGGCGGGGATCAGGCCGACAATCTCTTCGGTGGGGACGGGGCAGACCTGCTGGACGGTGGCCAGGGATTTGATCGGCTGTTCGCCGGGGACGGCAACGACTCCCTGCTCGGTGGGCAGGGCGACGATGCGCTTTTTGGTCAGTCCGGTGACGACGTGCTTTCAAGTCAGCAAGGCGATGACCGCGTGTATGCGTGCAAGGGAGACGATACGCTCCTGGGCGGCGACGGGGACGACGTCCTGCATGCCGGTGCCGGCTTCGACGTTCTGGAAGGAGGAGAAGGCAATGACACGCTGATAGGCGGGTTCAATGCCGACACCTTTGTTTTTCAGGGAAATTTCGGGGCGGACCGCATCGAAGATTTTGATGCCTCGAACCGTTTTGAGCGCATCGACCTTTCGGGCTTGGAGCAAGTCGGGTCGTTTGAGGACCTGATAGAAAATCATGTCAAAGAGACAGAAAGCGGGGTCGTTCTGCAATTTGAAGGCTCCGGTGAGGTCCTTCTTGTCGGCGTCGGCCTGGATCAACTGAGTTCGGAAGCTTTCATATTCTGAGTTTGAGCGCCTCAGGCCGACCAAGCGGTGTCGCTGCTCGCAACGCTGATTCCCAATCTCGCCCGCGCTGAAGGTATCAGGCCTGAGCGGGGACAGAGGGTGTTGAACCTCGCCAGGGCCATCAAGGTGGTAGCTTGCCATAAAGCTGGTCGGGACGCTGCTGATAACCGCCATGCTGACTATTCCGGCTGCGGCCAAGCGCCGTTTCAACAGTTCGCCCAGCAGTCTGGAGGACCGAGAGGAGCGCGCGCGCGCGGCACCTCCCGCCGGCTCTGGCTTCCCATTTCGGGCAAGATGATTCCGCAGATGATGGATCGTTAATGTCAGGTTCCGATGGTGCGGATGGGGGCGACGAATGGCGCATCCCAAAGTTTCGCTAAAGCTCAAGCTTTCCGGCACTCTGGTCCTGACCAGGGCGCCATTGGGGCCAAGGCTCTGCAACATAAAGATATTTGGGAAGCTTTTGGAGCGGGCGACGGGAATCGAACCCGTATCTCTTGCTTGGAAGGCAAGGGTCTTACCATTACACAACGCCCGCTCGGGTGGGGGACTGACTAGAACATCCCGGCAGGGCCGGTCAAGCGGGATCTGGGTCTGATGTGGCCGGGAAACACCGCCCGCTGCCTGCCGTCGTCCCCGGTTCGCCGCGACTTTGCCCGGCAAGCACGCCTGGGGCGGCCCGCTTGCGGGAAAACCGGCCGCAAAGGCTGGCCTTGCGGGGCCCATCCGTGACATTCTCCTCACGGATTTTCACGAAACCGCCAGCCAACGCCAGGGGAGGGGAGTTGCATGGAGGAATTGAAAGGGGCCGTTCGGCCCGAGCAGGAATGCGTGACGCGCGAGGACAGCCACGCTCAGGAGGCGGGCGCGTCCGGGAGGGAAGCGGAGGCGCAGCCCTCGGGGAAACGACGCCTCGATCTCGATCACTATGCGCCGTTCCTGCTGGCCGCCGTCCACACCGCCTGGAGCCGCCAGATCGCGGGACCGTTCCGCGACGGTTACGAGCTGGGCGTGGTGGAATGGCGGGTCATCGCCTTGCTGAGCGTCCATCCGGGCGCCTCGGCCTCGCAGCTTTGCGCGCTGCTGCGCATGGACAAGTCGGCGATCAGCCGGTCGCTGCATCTGCTGTCGAACCGTGGCTACCTGGACTGGAAGGCCAGCCCCGGCGATGTCCGCCGCCGCAGCTGGTGGCTGTCGGACAGCGGGCAGGTCCTGTTCGAGGCGCTGCTGGACATCGCCCTGGACGCCGAGGCGCGCATGCTGGAGGGCGTCAGCGATGCCGAGCTGGAGACCTTCATGGGGGTCATGCGGAAGTTCCTGACCAACCTAGAAGGCGAGAGCGACTGAGCGCACCGCCTCGTGTACGGCCCGAAACGAAAAGGGGCGGCCCGATGCCCGGGCCGCCCCTTCGTGTTTCGCGTGCCTCGCGCCGCCCTAGACCAGCGAGGGCAGGAACAGCACCAGCGACGGGAAGATCACGATGATCGCCGTGACCACCAGATCCGACAGCAGGAAGGGGCCGACGCCCTTGAAGACCTGCATCGTGGTGACGTGCTCGGACGCCACGTTGCGGATGACGAAGACGTTCAGCCCCACGGGCGGGGTGACCATGCCGATCTCCAGCAGTTTCACCACCAGCACGCCGAACCACACCAGGCTGATGCCTTCGGCGTTCAGGATCGGGATGAAGATCGGCAGGGTGACCAGCATGGCGCCGAAGGGTTCCATCACCATGCCCAGCAGGAAGTAGATCACCACCACGATCAGCATCAGGTGGTAGTAGCTGAGGTCGGCGCCGCTAACCTGGGCGGCGATGAAGTTGGACAGGCCGGTGATGCCGAGGAAGCGGGTGAACATGGCCGCGCCGATGCCGATGATCAGCAGCGAGGCGGTGGTCTGCAGCGTTTCCAGCAGGGAGGTGCGCAGCACCTTCCAGTTCAGGCGGCCGACCAGCAGGGCACAGATCAGCGCGCCGGCCGCGCCGACGGCACCGGCCTCGGTCGCGCTGAAGAGGCCGGAGAACATGCCGCCGAAGACCAGCACGATCAGCGCCAGCACCGGCCAGGTGTCGATCAGGGCCTTGCCCAGCGGGGGCGTCTCGCCCTCGATCGGGCGGGGCGGCACCAGGTCGGGACGGATCCAGGCGCCGATCAGGATGACCAGCGAATAGGCCACGGCGGTCATGATGCCGATGGTGACGCCGCCCATGAAGACCTGGGTGATCGAGGTCTCGGCGAAGACCCCGTAGATGATCATGATGATCGACGGCGGGATCAGCGCGCCGATGGTGCCGCCTGCCGCGATGGCGCCCGCCGCGATGGAGGGCGAGTAGCCTGCCTTGACCATCTCGGGGATCGCGATCCGCCCCATCGAGGCGGCGGTGGCGATGGAGCTGCCGCAGACGGCGGCAAAGCCCGAGCAGGTGAAGACCGAGGCGATGGCCAGCGCGCCGGGAATGCGTTTCAGCAGAACCTTGGCGGCGGTGAACAAGCCCGAGGTCAGGTTGGCATGGAAGGCGACGAACCCCATCAGGAGGAACATCGGCACCGCCGACATCGTCCACTTCGCGGCGAAGTCGTAGGGCGTGTTCTGCAGGATGCCGATGGCGGGCGCGGTGCCCAGCAGGCTGACGATGCCGCCGAAGCTGACGGTGATCATCGCCAGCGCCACGGGTACCCGCAGGATCAGCAGGATCAGCAGGGCGGCAATGCCGTAGAAGCCGGTTTCAACACTCATGGGTGGGCACTTTCCGGGCTGGAGCCTTGGTCCTCCGAGGGACCTTTCAGAAGCAGGATCACGCGCAGGGCCGTCATCAGCGCGGCCAGGAAGAACCCTACGGTGGGCAGGAAGTAGCTGGGCCAGACGGGCAGTTGCCGGCCCAGGACATCGACGAAGGTGCCGATCTCCATGTTCTTGAGGGCGACGGTCCAGGTCACCCAGCCGAGGGAGGCGTAGATGACCGTGGCCAACAGGCCCACGGCAGCATCGGACAGGCGGCGGCCCAGCGGACCCAGCACCATTTCCATCACCTCGACGGTGATCATGGTGCGCTGCCGTTCAACCCAGGCCAGCGGCAGGAAGACGATCAGCACCATGTAGTAGCGCGACACGACCTCGTTCGTGGCGGGGACCGGCAGGTCGAAGATATTGCGGGAAATCACGTCGATGGAGACATGCACGAGCATGGCCATCAGGCCGATGGAGCCGATCAGGGCCAGGCCCTGCGACAGCAGGTCCGCGACCTTTTCAAGACGTTTCATGGCAGGTGTCCTGGTCTTGAGAGTGGAGAGACGGCAGGGAAGGGGCTGGCGGCCGGGACAGGCCCGGCCACCATGGGCATCTGATCTGATCAGCCGCCGTAGGTGGAGAAGTCGACCTTGCTCCAGACCTCGTCCCAGACACGCTGGGTGATGGCGTCCTTGTCGTGGTCCAGCTCTTCCGAGATGGCTTCCCACTTCTCGATCAGGCGCACGAACTCGTCCACGCGCTCGGCCGCATCGTCCATGCCGAAGCGTTCCGCCGAGATTTCGGCGGCGGCGGTGCGGTCGTCGATGGCGAACTGGGTCGCAGCCTCGATCAACTCGGGCGAGGCTTCCTCGATGGTGATGCCGGCCTCAAGCGCCTGTTCGCGGGCGATCTGCGGGAAGTCGTAGCCCCAGCGTTGGGTCATGTCCGCGTTGGCCTTGTTGGCCGCGCGGGCCATGGCGGCACGCTCCTCTGCCGACAGGCTCGCCCAAGTGGGCTGCGCCACGGTCATGTTCGACGTGGCGAAGTAGGTGCCCAGCGGGATCAGCGTGACGTGTTCCACCAGCTCGATCAGGCGGAAGGCCAGAAGGTCCCCGATGGAGGCCATGGAGCCGTCGATGGTGCCTTGCGACATCGCCTCGAAGGTTTCCAGCACCGACACGCTGACCGGGGTCGCGCCGAAGTGTTCGGCCCAGCGGGCATAGGGCGCGCCGCCCGAGCGCAGGCGCAGGCCGGCCACGTCCTCGGCGGTGCTGACCGGGGTCTTGGTCAGCAGGGCATACTGGTCGGACGAGCCGGAGCCCAGATAGACGATGCCGAAGTCCGACAGCTCCTGCTGGCACATTTCGCAGGTGACGGTGTATTCGGTCAGCGCCGCGCCCATGGCGTGGGCGTCACGGCCCGACAGGGACAACTCGCCCGCCAGGGCGAAGTTGGGCAGCTCGGCCGGGAAGTAGAGCGGCAGCAGGTTGCCCACGTCCACGAGGCCCGTCTGCAGGGCGTCCTTCATCTGGGTCAGCCCCACGACCTCGGTGCCCAGCTCGATGGTGCCGAGAGCGCCGTTCGACTCCTCCGGCAGGTACTCCGCGAAGGGCTTGTAGAGGAAGCCGTTCGACGGGTGGGCCGGCGGGGCGCCCGAGGCGATCCGCAGGTCCCGTGCGTCGGCGGTTGCAGCAAAGGCCATCCCTGCCGTCGCCGCGATCATCATCGTCTTCTTGAAAGCCACCATTTTCTCCTCCCTGGTTGCTCAACAGTCTTTTCTTAGATCTTCAGGAGACGCCTCGCGTTTTCCTTCAGGATCAAAGGTTTGACCTCCTCCTTGAGGTCAAGATCCTGGAATTCCGACACCCAGCGGTCCGGCGTGATCGCAGGCCAGTCGGAACCGAAGAGCATCTTCTTCTTCAGGATCGAATTCGCATATTTCACGAAGATCGGCGGGAAGTATTTCGGCGCCCAGCCCGACATGTCGATGTAGACGTTGGGCTTGTGCTGGGCCACCGACAGGCCTTCCTCGGTCCAGGGGAAGGAGGGGTGCGCCAGCACGATGGGCATGTCGGGGAAATCCACCGCCACGTCATCCACGTGCATCGGATTGGAATACTTCAGCCGCATCCCCATGCCTCCCCGCATGCCCGACCCCACGCCGGTCTGTCCGGTGTGGAACAGGGAAATCGCCCCTTCCTCGGCGATCGCCTCGTAGAGCGTATAGGCCATCCGGTCGTTGGGGAAGAACCCCTGCATGGTGGGATGGAACTTGAACCCCTTCACCCCGTAGTCGCGTACCAGGCGGCGTGCTTCGCGGGCACCGGCCTTGCCCTTGTGCGGGTCGATGGAGGCAAAGGGGATCAGCACGTCGGCGTTCTCCGCCGCCAGTTCCGCCACTTCCTCGTTGGAATAGCGGTGGAAGCCGGTCTCGCGTTCCGCATCGACGGGGAAGATGACCGCGCCGATCTTGCGCTCGCGGAAATACTCGGCGGTCTGCGGCACGGTGGGCAGCATCCCGTCGGCCCCGGCGGGGTTCTTGAAATACTTGGCCATGCCGGCCTGGAACTCGTTGTAGCCGTCATCGCGGCTGCACTTGCAGGGTTCCTCGGCGTGGGTGTGGAAGTCGATGGCGATCAGCTCATCAACGTTCATCGTCCGGGTCATCGGAATCCTCTCCCTTGGTCTTGTCGAGGCCGTTCAGCTTGATCAGTAGACGGCGCAATTCGGCACCCTCGGCCGGCGTCAGCGCGGCCTGCGTGCGGCGTTCGATCTCCGGGAAGCGCGCGGTGATAGCCGCGATCATCGCTTCCCCCTCCTTCGTCAGGCGCAGTTCGATCGCGCGACGGTCGTCCTCCGGCACGCTGCGGGCCACCAGGCCCTCGCGTTCCATCTCGCGGATCATCTTCGACATCTGCGCGCGCTTGATCTTCAGCGTCTTCGATACCATCCCCTGCCGGATCCCGGGGTTTTCCCGGATCAGGTCCAGCACCGTTACCTCGCCCGGACGCACCTCCTCGTCGCCCATGACGGCGAAGAAATGCCCGAAGGAGCGAAGCTGGGCGACCCGCAACAGGAAGCCGAGGGAGCCACGAAGGCTCTCGGTCGTGATCTTCTGCGCGGGGGCTGTTGGGGTGGGGCTGGCCATGATCAGTCCGCCAGCACCTTCTTGGCGCGCTTCTCCAGGAAGGCGCGCAGACGTTCCTGGGCTTCGGGCGTCATCGAGGCCAGGGCCGAAACCATGGATTCGACGAACAGCCCGTCTTCCGAGGACATGTCACGGATGCGGGGCAGGGCGTTCATCACCGCGTAGTTGGAGAACTCGGAATTGCTGGCGGCCTCTTCGGCCAGTTCGATGGCCTTGTCGATGGCGCCGCCGGCGGGGGCAAGGTAGTTCACGCCGCCCCAGCGTTCCATTTCCTCGGCCTTGGCGACACGGCCGGTCAGCATCATGTCGGTCATCCGCGAGGTGCCGATCAGCCGCTCGATCCGGACCGAGCCGCCACCGCCGACGAAGATGCCGCGCTGGCCTTCGGGTAGGCCGAAATAGGTCGTCTCATCCGCCACGCGGATCTGGCAGGAGGAGGCCAGCTCGAAGCCGCCGCCGACCACCGCGCCATGCAGGGCCGCGAAGAAGGGGATGGTGCCGCGCTGCATCCGGTCGAAGACCTCATGCCAGCGGCGCGAGCCCATGATCGATTCGAGCAGCGGCTTCTCCGAATGCTCCGCCAGGTCCAGCCCGGCGCAGAAATGCTGCCCTTCGCCGAAGATAACGGCGGCCTTCGCCTCATTGCGTGCACGCTCGATCACGAGGGCAAGCTCTTCGATCACCGCGTCGCTGATCGCGTTGCGCTTTTCCGGCCGGGTCAGGCCGATCAGCGCAACATTGCCGCGCAACTCATAGGAAACAAACGACTTTCCTTCGGTCTCCGCCATCGGACCGCACTCCTTCCACATCGTCTTTCGACTGTTATTTGTTTCCTAGTAGACAAAATAAAATTGCTGAGTCAATCTCTGATCAACCAAGCCCGGGCAGTGAGGAGAGTTTTGTCCGGGCCTTTTGGAAACGGAGGAGACACATGTCCGACAGTTCTCGGGCCCAGGATTTCTGGGCGCCCGTCATTCGCCATGAGACCCGCGACGACGGATCGATTCTGGTCTGGCAGGAGGAGGAGCTTGGCCCCTATCCCCGCTGCATGACCGAGAAATTCATGCACTGGGCCGAGGTCGCCCCGGACCGCAGCTGGATCGTTGAACGCGGTGGGCCGGAAGGCGCCTGGCAGCACATGAGCTATGGCGAGGCGGCGCAAAAGATCCGCGCCATCGGGTCGGCCCTGCTGCAGATGGGCCTGTCGGCGGAACGGCCGCTGCTGATTCTCTCGGGCAACTCGGTGCGTCACGCGATCATGGCGCTGGCGGCGCAACACGTGGGCGTGCCCTCCGCCGCGCTGGCGCCCGCCTATGCCCTGGCCAAGGGCGATCTGGGCAAGCTGATCGACGTGGCGGGTCAGCTGACCCCCGGCATGATCTACGCCGAGGACGCCACGCCCTTCGGCCGTGCCATCCATGAGGTCTTCGACCCGGCGGTTCCCGTGGTCAGCGTCACCGGCCAGCTGAAGGACCGCGAGGTGCTGCGCTTCGGTGACCTGGCGGCGACGGAGCCCTCGGCGGAGATGGAGGCGGCCTTTGCAACGCTTGGCCCCGACACGGTGGCGAAGTTCCTCTTCACCTCCGGCACTACCGGCTCGCCCAAGGCGGTGATCCAGACCCAGCGGATGCTGTGTTCCAACCAGGTGATGATCAACGACAGCTATCGCTTCCTGAACCACGAACCGCCCGTGGTCTGCGACTGGGCGCCCTGGAACCACACGGCTGCCGGCAACAAGGTCTTCAACCTGGTGATCTACAACGGCGGCACGCTTTACCTCGATGATGGCAAGCCGACGCCGAAGGATATCGGCCGGACCATCCGCAACCTGCATGACGTCTCGCCCACCTGGTATTTCAACGTGCCGCTTGGCTACCAGATGCTGCTGGACGCGATGGAGCGCGACGCGGATCTGCGCAAGACCTTCTTCAAGCGGGTGAAAATGCTGATGTACGCGGGCGCCGGCATGTCGCAACCCGTCTGGGATCGGATCACCCGTATCGCCGACCAGGAGGTCGAGGGCGGCGTGGTCCTGGCCACCGGCTTCGGCTCGACCGAGACCGGGCCGTTCTCGCTGATGTGCTGCGAAAAGCAGGAAACGGCCGGCAACCTGGGCGTGCCGTCGCGCGGGATAACCCTGAAACTGGCGCCCCAGGGCGACAAGTACGAGGCGCGGGTGAAGGGGCCCAACATCACCCCCGGCTACTGGCGCAACGAGAAACTGTCGGCAGAGGCCTTCGACGAGGAGGGCTTCTACTGCTTCGGTGACGCCTTCCGCTTCGTCGAGCCGGGCAACCCGGCGGCGGGCTTCTACTTCGACGGGCGCCTGGCCGAGAACTTCAAGCTGGCCTCGGGCACCTGGGTCGCCGTGGGCGCCCTGCGCGCGCAGCTGACCAACGACCTGAAGGGGCTCGCCTCGGACGTGGTCGTGGCGGGAGAGGGGCATACCGAACTGGGCGCGCTGGTCGTGCCCGACTGGGATGCCCTGGCCGCCATGGTCGACGAGGACGTCACCGACGAGGCGCTGCTGAACCACCCCAAGGTGCGCCGTGTGGCCGCTGACCTGCTGGATGCCCATGCGGCGCGGGCCACCGGCTCGGCCAGCCGGGTGACCCGGATGATGTTCCTGGAGGTGCCGCTGTCCTTCGAGAAGGGCGAGGTGACCGACAAGGGCTCGATCAACCAGCGCGCGGTGCTGCGCCACCGTGCCGACCTGGTGGAGAACCTGTGGTCCGAGGACCCGCGGGTGATCTCCCTGCATATGGAAAGGACCTGACGACATGAACCTGACCGACGCACATATCGCCGTCACCGGCGGTGGCTCCGGCCTGGGGGCCGCCACTGCGCGGCGCCTGGCCAAGGCGGGCGCCAAGCTGACCATCGTGGATCGCAACGCCGAGGCGGCCGAGGCCGTGGCCGCGGAACTGGGCGGCGTGGCCAAGGCGCTGGACGTGGCCGATCCGGTCGCGGCGGAAACCGCCCTGGACGAGGCGATCGCGGCGCAGGGGCCCCTGCGTGGGCTCGTGAACTGCGCCGGCATCGGCGAGGCGGGCCGCGTGGTGGGCCGCGAAGGGCCGCTGCCCTTCGAGGATTTCGAACGCACCATCAGGGTGAACCTGCTGGGATCGTTCAACATGCTGCGGCTGGCCGCGGCGCGCATGGTGCCCACCGACCCGCTGGAGGACGGCGAGCGCGGCGTGATCGTCAATACCGCCTCCGTGGCGGCCTTCGACGGGCAGATCGGCCAGGCGGCCTATTCGGCCTCCAAGGGCGGCATCGTCGCCATGGCCCTGCCGATCGCGCGCGAGCTGGCGAAGTTCGGCGTGCGGGTGAACACCATCGCGCCGGGCCTCTTCCTGACCCCTCTGCTGGAGGGGCTGGGCGAGGAGGTGCAGAAATCCATCGCCGCCACCATCCCCTTCCCGCAGCGTCTGGGCGATCCGGATGAATATGGCCGCACCGTGCAGTACATCTTCGAGACGGCCTACCTGAACGCCGAGGTGATCCGCCTCGACGGCGCCGTGCGGATGCAGCCGAAATGAGCGCGGAGCTGATCTCCGACATCCTGCACCTGACCCCGGGCTGGGCCGATCAGGCCGAGGCCGCGGGGCTGGAGCGGGAAGACACGACCATGATCCTCGGCGAGGCCGCGCGCCTGGCCGAGGAGGTGTTGGCGCCGCTGGCCGGGCGGGCCGACGAAGAGGGGTGCACGGTCGAGAACGGCCGGGTGCG
Source organism: Pseudooceanicola marinus (assembly GCF_020177265.1). GTDB lineage: Bacteria > Pseudomonadota > Alphaproteobacteria > Rhodobacterales > Rhodobacteraceae > Pseudooceanicola > Pseudooceanicola marinus_A. Next base: position 48,925 of record NZ_JAIVMC010000017.1, on the reverse strand, counting down.
CACGCCCCAGGGCTACCGCGAGGCGCTGGCGCGTCTGGGCGCCGACGGCTGGCTGGCCGCCGACCTGCCCGAGGACTTCGGCGGGCAGGGCCTGCCGACGGCGGTGCATGTGGCCGCTTCTCTGGCGTTTGAGGGCGCGGCGATGCCCTTCATGATGATCGGCGGCTCGACCCGTGCAGGCGCCCATTGCCTGATCGCCGCCGCGCCGGACCTGGCCGCGACTTGGGCGCCGAAACTGGCCTCGGGCGAATGGACCGCGACGATCTGCATCTCGGAACCCGACGCGGGCTCGGACGTGGGACGTATCCGCACCCGGGCGACGGATCTGGGCGATGGCCTGTGGTCGATCACCGGGCCCAAATGCTGGATCTCCTTCGGTGATCACGACATGGCGGCGCGCATCGGCCATCTGTGCCTGGCGCGCACCGGCACCCCGGAGGAGGGCACGCGCGGCCTGTCGCTTTTCCTTGTGCCGGACGTGAAGGACGACGGCAGCCGCAACGCCATCCGGGTCGAACGGATCGAGGAAAAGCTGGGCCTGCACGGCTCGCCCACCTGTGTCCTCAGCTTCGAGGGCGCCGAGGGGCAGATCGTGGGTGAGCCGGGCCGGGGCCTCGTGACCCTGTTCAGGATGATCGAGCTGATGCGTCTGCAAACCGGCTGTCAGGGCGCGGGCGTGGCCCTGCGCGCGGCGGCGCTGGCGCGGCATTACGCCGGCGAGCGGTTGCAGGGCGGCAAGCCGTCCGAGCCGCCTGTGCCGATCCTGTCGCACCCCGACGTGCGGCGGCAGTTGCTGGACATGCAGTCCAACGCGGCCCTGCTGGCGGCCCTGGTGGCCGAGGCGGCGGTGACCACCGACGCGGCGCGGGCGGGCGATCCGGAGGCCGAGATGCGCTCCGCCTTCCTGCTGCCCCTGGCCAAGAACTTCGGCGGCGAGATCTCTTTCGAGGTCGCCTCGGGCGCGGTGCAGGTGCTGGGGGGCGCGGGCTATACCCGCGAATGGCCCGCCGAACGCTACCTGCGCGACGCGCGCATCATCACCATCTACGAAGGGACCACGGGCATGCAGGGGCAGGATTTCCTGATGCGCCGCCTGCTGAAGGATGAAGGCCGCAGCCTCGATGCCTTCACCCGTGCCGCCCGGGCAGAGCTGACGGCCTCGCCCCACGAGGCCGAGGCGGCCCGCGCCGCCGAGATGCTGGACCGTTTCATCGCCCTGGCTGACAGGCTGATGTCGTCGGGTGCCTCCACGAAAGTCCTGCTGGGGCAGGCCGACGGCTACCTCCGCGCCGGCTGGGCCGCCGTATCGGCGCTGATGGCGGCGCGGCTGGCCGGGCTGGGCGACGAGGGGCGCGCCTGGGCGCGCTATCGCCTGCATTTCGCCGAAAGCGAGATGGTCCGGGCGGAGGCCTCCTGCAGCCTGCCGCCCGAACTGCTGGACGCGGTTGGCTGACCCTGCTGCGCGGCGGCCCAAGGGCGCGCCGCGCGGATCCTTCCCTGAAGGCTCGCCCCGTCACGGCTTGCCCCGGCTGCAAACCAGGCAGGCGGGCAGACAGACGGGCGGGGGCGCGACACTGTGCGCCTAGAAACAGCTTGATCGCCTGCGCCCTCTCACGCTTAGATGACCGGGTTGTTGATTTTCCGTGTTTTCCGCGTGGCGTCTTTGATGAGTTTGAGAATGAATGCGCCTGGCATGCCCATGGATGTCGTTGCTCTGCGCAAGGCAACGCCGTCGCTTCCCGGACTGGCGCATTTCAATGCCGCCAGCAGCGGTCTGCTGTCGTCCGAGGTGGTCGAGGCACTGCAGTTCCACCTGGGCGAGGAGATCCGCACCTCTCCTCATGCCGCCGGGCTGGCCGCTGCTGAGGCGATCGAGAACGCCCGCGACGAGATTGCCTGGCTGATCGGCGCCACCGCCCCCGAGATCTCCTTCATGAGCAGCAACAGCGAGGGCTGGAACCTGGCTGTCCTGTCGCTGCCGCGCCTGCGGCCGGGGGACCGGGTGCTGGTCGGCGGTGGGGAATGGGGCGGCAACATCCTGGCGCTGGCGCAGGAATGCGCCGCCGCCGGCGCCCGGCTGGAGCGGATCCCCGAGCTGCCTGATGGCCGCATGGACCTGTCGGGCCTGGAAGAGATGATGGATGACCGGCTGCGGCTGATCGCGGTGACCTGGATCGGAGCGCACCTGGGCCATGCCGTCCCGGTGGAGCGGATCGGTCGGCTGGCTCGGGCCGCCGGGGTGCCGTTTGTCGTCGACGCGGCCCAGGCGGTGGGGGTCCTGCCGATCGACGTGAACCGGATCGGCTGTGACATCCTGACGGCGCCAGGTCGTAAGGGCCTGCGCGGGCCGAAGGGCAGCGGGTTCCTTTTTGTCCGCGAGGGCGCGCTGGAGCAGTTGGTGCCGCGGCCGATGAACCTGCGCGCCGCCAGCCTCGTCGCGGGCGAGGTGGTGCAGCGGCGTGACGGCGGGCGCTTCGAAGCCTCCGAATATGCCCCGGCCTTGCGCCTCGGTCTCGGCGCGGCGGTGCGACTGGCCAACCAGCTGGGCGCCATTGCAATCGAGGCGCGGGTGCTGGAGCGAACGGCGCGCCTGCGCGCGGCTTTGGCCGAGGTGCCGGGGCTGGTCCTGCGGGAAACCGGCGCGGCGGAAAGTCATATCACCACGTTCCACATGCCGGAGATCACACCCGCCCAGGTGCAGCTGGCGCTGGCCGGGCGCGAGGTGACGATCACCACCGTCAACACCTCCTATGCGCCGTTTTCCACCGTGCCGATGCCGCAGGGCTCGGTCTGCCGGGCCTCGGTCAGCTACCTGACCGATGATGCGGAGATCACGCGGCTGGCCGAGGCGCTGTGCGAGATCGTGACAGAGCACGCCAAGGCCTGACGGACGCCGCGACCGCGTTCTGGTTCAGGGCCAGGCGGGCAGATCGGGCGCGTAGCGGGTGCGCAGGTAGCGGGCCAGGGCGGCGATGTCCGTCTCCGGCAGTTCGGCGGCAAAGCCCGGCATGTCGCGCAGCTCGGTCCCCAGCGGGCCGGAGAGACCCTCTCGGATCACCGTCATCGCCGTTTCCGGCCCCGGCGCGCGCAGGGCGGGCGCCTGACCCAGCGGGATTTGTGCCGCCGTCAGCAGGTCGGCGAAGGCGGGTTCATGGCAACTCGCACAGGCGGATTCGTAGATGCGGTGCATCCGGTCGGGCGTGGCGGGCTGGACGGGCTCGGGCACCGGCGCGGCACTGCCTTCGGCCAGCGAAGCCAGGTAGGTGGCCATGGCGGTCAGATCCGCCTCGGGCAGTTGCGACGTGCCCTCGATCACCTCGGCCATGGGTCCGGAGGCGGCCGAGAGGCCCGGTGCGGTGCCGGTCTTCAGGTAGCGGGTCAGCGTTGCCACGTCCCATCCCCGGGCGCCGGCCTCGGGGCCCGCCAGAGCAGGGGCGAACCAGTCGCGGATCATCGCGCCTGTCAGCGGACGGGCGCCATCCTCGGCGCCAAGTGTGCCGCGGGGCGTGTGGCAGGCGGAACAATGGCCGACGGTTTCCACCAGGTAGCGGCCCCGGTTCCAGGTCGCGTCCTGGGCCGGATCGGCGGTAAGCGTCTCGGCCTTGTGGAACAGCGCGTTCCAGGCTGCCAGCGCGGGGCGCGGCACCTGCATCCGCGCGACGGGCACTTCTGATCGCACCGGCTCCAGCGACTGAATGTAGGCGTAAAGGGCCTGCAGGTCGGCCTCTGCCATCTTCGCGAAGGAGGTATAAGGGAAAGCCGGGTAGAGGTTGCGCCCGTCGCGACTGACGCCATGGCGCATGGCGCGGGCGAAGGCCGGGTAGGACCAGCGACCCAGCCCGGTCTCGGGATCGGGCGTCAGGTTGGTGGAAAACACCGTGCCAAAGGGCGTCTCCACCGGCTTGCCCCCCGCGTTCTTCAGCCCGCCGGTGGCGGTGTGGCAGGACGAACAGTTGCCGAGCGCAAAGAGCGTCTCGCCCCGCGCCAGTTGCTCCGCCGTGGTGGCGAGCTGGGGCGTCACCGGCGCGATGGCGCGGTGCAGGGGCAGGGAAACGGCGCCGAGGCCCGCCAGCCCCATCAACCCGATGGCCCCGGCGGCCAGGCGCGCGCGCAGGGGCAGACGCGGTTTGCGCGGGGGCGGGGGCAGGGCGGTTGCCGGTGTTTCCGTCCGTCCCAAGGCCGCGCGCATCTTCTCGGGCGTGAAGGGCGCCTCGCGCATACGCACCCCGGTGGCATCGAAGATCGCATTGGCGATGGCGGCGGCGGCGGGCACGGCGGCGCTTTCGCCGACGCCAAGGGGCGGATCCTCGGGGCGTTCGACCAGCAGGGTGCGGATCTCCGGCAGCTGCGGGAAGGTGGTGAGGGGATAGTCGGCAAAGCTCTGGTCGGTGACGCTGATCTCGTCGAAACTGACCTCCTCGGTCAGCACCCGTCCGGCGGTCTGGATGACGTTGCCGTGGATCTGCTGGCGTACCCCGTCGGGGTTGATGACCAGCCCCTGGTCCTGGCCGACGAAGACGCGGGACAGGGTGACCTCGCCGGTCTGGGTATCGACCGCCACGTCGACGACCCAGGCGGCGGCCGCCGCTGCCACGCCCGGAAAGGGGCCGTGGACATAGGTGGCAAAAGCGAAGCCCTGACCATAGGCCATGCGCCCCTCGCGGCGCAGGCGCGGGCCGTCATGTTCCTCCCACCCCGCCTCTTCGGCGGTGCGGCGCACCAGTTCGGCCTGACGCGGGTCGTCCATGTGACGGAGGCGGAAGGCCACCGGGTCTTCGCCGGCCTCTGCCGCCAGCTCGTCGATATAGCTTTCATGGGCGAAGGTATTGGGCAGGGCCGAGACGCCGCGCAGCCAGGCGGCGCGCACGATGGGGGCCATGTCATGCGCCACGATCCGGCGGTGCGGGATGCGGTAGGGCGGTACGGCGGTACGGTCGCCCATGGTGTCGGGGCGCGGTTCGGGGCTGATCCGGCCGGTCAGCAGCAGCGCCAGGTTGGGGCCGCGGTTCGAGGGATACCAGCTTTGGAAGTCATAGGCGTGGAAATCCTTCGCGGCATCCAGGCCGCCACGGATCTCCATCAGCTGCGCGGCTCCCTTGGGTTCCCACAGGCTTTCCTGCGCGCGGGTCAGCTGCACCCGCACGGGTCGCCCGCAGGCCCGCGACAGCAGCAGGGCATCGCCCGCCACGTCATCGGCGCAGTTGCGCCCGTAGCAGCCGGCGGCCTGATGGCGGCGGATCTCGATCTGCTGGTCCGGCAGGTCCACCAGTACCGCCAGGTCTCCGCGCAGCATGTGCGGGTTCTGGGTGCCCGACCAGACCAGCGGCGCACCGCCGTTCCAGTCGGCCACGGCGCAGCTGGGTCCGATGGAGGCGTGCATGTGCCAGGGCCAGACATAGCGCCGGTCGAGCCGATGCGCCGTCTCGGCCAGCCCGGCGTCGATGTCGCCGCTGGCCAGCAGAGGACGGGGCGTCGAGGGCTGCGCCTTCAGCGTCTCGGCGATGCTCTCCATCTCGGGCAGGGGGGGCGGCAGGCGCCAGTCCACCTTCAGCGCCTCGGCAATGGCGCGGGCCTGGGGTGCGGTTTCGGCCAGCACGGCCAGGAAGTCACCCTCGTGGTGGAGACCCAGATAGCCCGGCATGCCCTCCACGCTGGTGGCGTCATAGCCGATCAGGCTGCGACCTATGAAATCGCCGCTGTCGCGGCCCGCATAGGGTGGGCGGATGACGTGGCCGTGGATCATGCCCGGCAGGCGCACGTCCTGGATGTAGTCGAACTCGGCCCGAAGTTTCGCCGGCAGGTCCAGCCGCCCGGCTTTGCGGCCCACGACGCGATAGTTGGCCGGGTCCTTGACCGGCGCGGCCTCGTCCAGGGGCAGCGCCTCGGCGTGGTTCTGCAACAGGGTCTCGTAGGGCAGGCGCCGGTCCTGCCAGAGGCAGGCGCCGTCGAGGGTCGTGATCTCCGCCTCGGGCGCATCCCACTGCCGGGCCGCCTGGGCCACCAGCCAGGCGCGGGCCTGGGCGGCGGCGCGGCGCAGGGGCGCGGCGGTGATCTGGATGGTTTCAGAGGCGATGGTCGGCCCCTGGTTCGGCGTGTGGGCCGTGTCGCCTAGGTGGATGGTCACCGCCTCCAGCGGCAGGTCCAGCTCCTCGGCGACGATCTGTGTCAGGGCGATGCCGATGCCGGTGCCCAGGTCGACGTGGCCGTTGTAGCCGGTAGCGTGGCCCTCGGGTGAAAGCGTCAGGAAGACATCACGCCCTCCTTCGGTGGCGCGGTAGATGGTCAGGGCATGGGTCACGGGCGGCGCCCCTTTTCGGCAGCCGGGCAAAGGTCACGCATGGCCGGCCTCCCGCATCAGTTCCGCCGCGCGGCGGACCGAGGCGATGATCTCCAGATGCGCCCCGCAGCGGCAGAGGTTGTGGCGCAGGGCGCTTCGGATCTCCGCCTCCGTCGGGTCGGCGTTGGCGCGCAGCAGGGCCGTCGCACTCATCACCATGCCGTTCAGGCAGTAGCCGCATTGCGCGCCCTCCATCTCCAGGAAGGCCTGCTGTGTGGGGGAAAGGGCGCCGGTGTCGGGATCGGCCAGACCTTCCAGCGTGGTGACGGACCGCCCGGCCACGCGTTCGGCGCGCAGGATGCAGGACCGCGCGGGGGCGCCGTCGACCAGCACCGTGCAGGCGCCGCATTGCGCCAGGCCGCAGCCGTATTTCGGGCCGTTCAGCCCCAGTTCCTCGCGCAGCAGATCCAGCAGGCTCAGCCCCGCCGCGCCGCCGCAGGTGACCTGCTTCCCGTTCAGGGTGAACCTCAGTTCCTCCCGCATCCTTCCCTTCCCCGGGCGCATGGCTGCGCCTCTCTTGCTGGCCCTGTCCCGTCGTTGCGGGGCGGACAAATTGCTTGCGCACGAACAATGTCGCGAAACCTGTCCCCGCGCCAGAGGGAGTGAGCCACGAAATGCCCCCGCGGCTCAAGTTTGCTCTGCGGCTGCGTAAGGGCTGGGCAGCGGCACGGGCGTCGCGTCTGGCGCCCTGTCGGGGCCTGCGCTTGACCGGGGCGGCGCGGGGGGGCATGAAGCCCCTGTTTTGCGCCCGCAAAGGAAGGAGCCCCCCTTGGCCCGACGTCCCCAGACCGATCCCGGCCAGCTTGATCGCGACCCCTCGCGCCGCGTCGGCGCATTGGGAGAGCTGTGGCCCTTCCTGCGCCCCTACCGCGCGCTGCTGATCGGCGCGCTGCTGGCGCTGGTGCTGACCGCCTCCGTCTCGCTGGTGCTGCCCCTGGCGGTGCGCCGCGTGGTCGACAACTTCGAGGAGGGCTCGGCCCAGATCCTCGACCAGTATTTCCTGGCCGCCATCGGCATCGCGGCGCTTCTCGCCCTGGGCACGGGGCTGCGCTACACGCTGGTCACCACCCTGGGCGAACGCGTGGTGGCCGACATCCGCAAGGCCGTCTTCGGTCGTGTCATCGGGATGAGCCCGGCGTTCTACGAGAGAACGATGACCGGCGAGGTCCTCAGCCGGATCACCACCGACACCACGCTGATCCAGTCGGTCGTCGGCTCCTCCGTCTCGGTGGCGCTGCGCAACGTGCTGATCTTCTTCGGCGGCTTCGTGATGATGCTGCTGACCTCGGCCAAGCTGACGGGGCTGGCCCTGCTGATCGTGCCACTGGTGGTGGTGCCGATCCTGACGCTGGGGCGCCGCCTGCGGAAACTCAGCCGGGAAAACCAGGACTGGATCGCGCAAAGCTCGGGCAATGCCTCCGAGGCGCTCTTGTCGGTGCAGACGGTGCAGGCCTTCACCCATGAGGCGCAAAGCCGCGAGACCTTCGATGCGGTGACCGAGGAAAGCTATCGCTCCGCCATGCGGCGCATCCTGACGCGCGCGGTGATGACCGTGATCGTGATCTTCCTGATCTTCGCGGGCATCGTCGGCGTGCTGTGGATCGGTGCCAATGACGTGCGCACCGGGCTGATGACCACCGGCGGGCTGGTGCAGTTCGTGATCTACGCGGTGATGGTCGCAGGTTCCGTCGCGGCCCTGTCGGAGATCTGGGGCGAGTTGCAACGCGCCGCCGGCGCCACCGAGCGTTTGGTGGAGCTGTTGACGGTCGAGGATGCCGTGCAGGACCCGGCCGTGCCGCTGGCACCGCCGTCACCGGCACGCGGGCGGATCGGATTCGACGGTGTGACGTTCCATTACCCCTCGCGCCCCGCGCGGGCGGCGCTGGACGACGTGAGCCTGCAGGTGAACCCGGGCGAGACGGTGGCCGTGGTCGGCCCCTCGGGGGCGGGCAAGTCGACGCTGATCCAGCTGATCCTGCGCTTCTACGACCCGGAGGCGGGGGCGGTGACCCTGGACGGCACCGACCTGCGCCAGATGGCACGGGATGCCTTCCGCCGCCACGTGGCGCTGGTGCCGCAGGATCCGGTGATCTTCGCCGCCTCGGCGCGTGACAACATCCGCTTCGGCCTGCCCGGCGCCAGCGATGCGGCGGTCGAGGCCGCCGCCCGTGCCGCAGCCGCGCATGAGTTCATCGAGGCGCTGCCCGAGGGCTACGACAGCCCGGTGGGCGAACGCGGCGTGATGCTGTCGGGCGGGCAGAAGCAACGGATCGCCATCGCCCGCGCCATCCTGCGCGACGCGCCGGTTCTGCTGCTGGACGAGGCGACCTCAGCGCTGGACGCGGAAAGCGAGGGCCTGGTGCAGAAGGCGATCGAGACCGTGTCCGAGGGGCGTACCACCATCATCATCGCGCACCGTCTGGCCACGGTGAAACGGGCCGACCGCATCGTGGTGATGGAGGAGGGCCGGATCGTGGCCCAGGGCCGTCACGAGGACCTTGTGGCCGAGGGTGGCCTTTATGCCCGTCTGGCGCGGCTGCAATTCACCGACGGATCGGCGGCGGCCTGAGGGCCCCGCCGCCCGTCCTGCGCCTGTTGCCCGGCGGCCCCTTGTGGGGCAGGTCCGGGCAGCTTTCTCTGACTCTTCCGACATTTCTTCTCGCCAATTGCCTTTCCATGCTAGGCTTTACGTCACGTTGCGCATCGGAGGGGAAACGCAGCGTCATGCTTGCCTTTGAGGCGGCGAAGGAAAATCTAGCGAAGAGCGCAAGGAGGCGCACGAGGCGATGGGAGGAGAACGCATGACCTTTACAGGCGTGCCTGATGTCAAGCGGATCGAAGCGGAGATGCCCTGGGAGGCGCGGGACGTTCCGAAGACGGTATTCGGAATGGTGGAGCGCACGGCGGCCGCTTTTCCGTCGAACAAGGCGGTCACGTTCCAGCTTGAATCCGGGCCGAAGGACAAGGCCGAAACCCTGAGCTGGACCGAGCTGAAGGGCAAGGTGGCGCAATGCGCCAACATGTTCCGCAAGCTGGGCGTCGGGGAAAACGACGTGGTCGCGCTGGTCATGCCCAACTCGATGGAAACCGTGGTCGCCACACTGGGCGGCATGACGGCAGGCATCGTGAACCCGGTGAACCCGCTGCTGGAGCCGGAGCAGATCTCCGCCATCCTGCGGGAAACCGGCGCCAAGGTCGTGGTCACGCTGAAGTCCTTCCCGAAGACCGACGTGGCGCAGAAGGTCGCCCAGGCGGTGCAATTCGCGCCCAATGTGCACACCGTGCTGGAGGTGGACCTGAACCGCTACCTCAGCCCGCCGAAAAGCTGGATCGTGCCGCTGATCCGTCCCAAGACACCGGACCGGCACCACGCCGACGTGCTGAACTTCGGTGAGGAGCTGGCCCGCCAGCCGACCGAGCTGGCCTTTGCCGACAGCCAGACCGACCGCATCGGCGCCTATTTCCACACCGGCGGCACGACGGGCATGCCCAAGGTGGCGCGCCACCTGCATTCTGGACTGGTCTACAACGGCTGGGTGGGGGCCTCGCTGCTTTACACAGAAGAGGACAGCATCATGTGCCCGCTGCCTCTGTTCCACGTCTTCGCCTGTCACGTGATGCTGATGGGGGCCTGCATGTCGGGCGCCCATGTGGTCTTCCCGACGCCTGCGGGCTATCGCGGCGACGGCGTCTTCGACAATTTCTGGAAGCTCTGTGAGCGTTACAAGACGACCTTCATCGTCTCGGTGCCCACGGCGATTTCGGCGCTGATGCAGCGCCCGGTGGATGCCGACATCTCGACGGTCAAACTCTGCTTCTCGGGTTCCGCGCCCCTGCCGGTGGAACTGTTCAAGCGGTTCGAGGCGGCGGCCGGTCTGAAGATCCTCGAAGGCTACGGGCTGACCGAGGCGACCTGCCTGGTGTCCTGCAACCCCGACCAGGGGGAGCGCAAGAACGGCTCGGTCGGCGTGCCCTTCCCCTATACCGACGTGCGCATCCTGGATGCCTCGGGCGGGGGCGAGCCGCGCGAATGCGCCGTGGACGAGGTGGGCGAGATCTGCGTCGCCAACCCTGGCGTCTACGCGGGGTCGACCTATACCGAAGAGGCCAAGAACCGCGAGCTCTTCCACTATGACCGCTACCTGCGGACCGGCGACCTGGGCCGGCTGGACGCGGATGGCTACCTCTTCATCACCGGGCGCGCCAAGGATCTGATCATCCGTGGCGGACACAACATCGACCCGGCGGAGATCGAGGAGGCGCTGCTGGCCCATACCTCGGTCGCCTTCGCAGGCGCCATCGGTCAGCCCGACGCCCGCACCGGCGAGCTGCCCTGCGCCTATGTCGAGCTGGTGGACGGCGCCGAGGTGACCTCGGAAGAGCTGCTGGCCCACTGCAAGGTACATGTCCACGAACGCGCCGCGATCCCGAAGTATGTCGAGGTGATGGACGAACTGCCCAAGACCGCCGTCGGCAAGGTGTTCAAGCCCGCCCTGCGCAAGAGCGCGATCCAGCGGGTCTACAACGCCGCCCTGGCCGAGGCGGGCATCCCGGCAGAGGTGGTCGAGGTGGTCGACGACAAGAAACGCGGCCTGACTGCCCGGGTCGTCCGCAAGGGCGAGGTGGATGAAACCGCCCTGAAGACCCTGCTGGGGAACTACACCAACCCCTGGGAATGGGCCGAAGACGTGTCGGAACCGGCCTGAGCCGCCCCCGCGCTCTGCCAAATCAACAAGCCCCGGCCTCGGCGCCGGGGCTTTTCTGTGGCGTGCAGCTGTTTTTCCCTGCGGGCATAGCCCCCCTGCCCAGAGACGCAAAAAGGCTCCCCCGCATCTCTGCGGGGAAGCCCTGGTTCTCATGCGCGGCTCAGTACCGCGTTCAGGCGATGTCGAACCGATCGGCGTTCATCACCTTGGTCCAGGCGTTCACGAAGTCGATCACGAACTTCTCTGCCGCATCATCCTGGGCATAGACCTCGGCATAGGCGCGCAGGATCGAGTTCGATCCGAAGACCAGGTCGAGCCGCGTTGCGGTGCCCCGGATCTTGCCGCTGTTGCGGTCGCGGATCTGGTAGACTCCTTCGCCGGCGTCGACCCAGGTGTAGGTCATGTCGGTCAGGGTGGTGAAGAACTCGGTCGTCAGCGCGCCGGGCGTCTCGGAGAAGACGCCATGCGTCGTGCCGCCGTGGTTGGTGCCCATGGCGCGCATGCCACCCACCAGGACCACCATCTCATGTGCGGTCAGGCCCATCAGCTGCGTGCGGTCCAGCATCAGCTCCTCGGGCGCCACGGCGTAGTCCTTCTTCAGCCAGTTGCGGTAGCCGTCGTGGATCGGCTCCAGCGCGTCGAAACTGTCGGCGTCGGTCATCTCGTCTGTGGCGTCGCCCCGGCCCGGTGCGAAGGGCACCGTGATGTCGAAGCCAGCCGCTGCCGCGGCCATTTCCACGCCGAGGTTGCCAGCCAGCACGATGGTATCCGCGACCGAGGCGCCGAACTGCGCCGCCAGCGGTTCCAGCACCGACAGGACGCGGGCCAGGCGCTCGGGCTCATTGCCCGCCCAGTCCTTCTGCGGGGCCAGGCGGATGCGCGCGCCATTGGCGCCGCCGCGCATGTCGGACCCGCGGTAGGTGCGGGCGCTGTCCCAGGCGGTGCTGACCATGTCCTGCTGGCTCAGGCCGGAGGCCGCGATGGCCGCCTTCAGACCGCCGATGTCGTAGTTCGAGGGACCTTCGGGGATGGGATCCTGCCAGATCAGGTCCTCGGCGGGCACATCGGGGCCGATGTAGCGCGCCTTCGGGCCCATGTCGCGGTGGGTCAACTTGAACCAGGCGCGGGCGAAGGTGTCGCGGAAGTACTCGGGATCGGCCATGAACTTCTCGCAGATGGCGCGGTAGGTCGGGTCGACCTTCATCGCCATGTCCGCGTCGGTCATCATCGGGTTGCGGCGCTTGGTCGGGTCGGAGGCGTCGCGGGGCTTGTCCTCCTCCTTGATGTCCACCGGCTCCCACTGGTTGGCCCCGGCGGGGGATTTGCGCAGCTCCCACTCGTGGCCGAAGAGCATGTCGAAGAAGCCCATGTCGAACTTCGTGGGCTCGGTCGTCCAGGCGCCTTCAAGGCCCGAGGTCACGGCATTGGCGGCCTTGCCACCCATGTTTGGGTTGTCCCAGCCCATGCCCTGCGCCTCGGGGCCAGCGGCCTCGGGGTCGGGGCCAAGCGCCTCGGCGTCGCCGTTGCCGTGGGTCTTGCCGACGGTGTGGCCCCCGGCGGTCAGCGCCGCGGTTTCCTCGTCGTTCATCGCCATGCGGGCAAAGGTCTCGCGGACCTGGGCGGCGGTCTTCATCGGGTCGGGCTGGCCGTTCACCCCTTCCGGGTTCACGTAGATCAGGCCCATCTGCACCGCGGCCAGCGGGTTTTCCATGGTCGAGGGGTCATCCACGTCGTCGTAACGGGTGTCCGACGGCGCCAGCCATTCTTTTTCGGCGCCCCAGTAGGTGTCCTTCTCCGGGTGCCAGATGTCTTCGCGACCGAAGGCGAAGCCGAAGGTCTTCAGGCCCATGTCCTCATAGGCGATGGTGCCCGCAAGGATGATCAGGTCGGCCCAGGAGACGGCATTGCCGTACTTCTTCTTGATCGGCCACAGCAGGCGGCGGGCCTTGTCGAGGCTGACGTTGTCGGGCCAGGAGTTCAGCGGCGCGAACCGCTGGTTGCCGGTGCCGCCGCCGCCGCGACCATCGGCCAGGCGGTAGGAGCCGGCGGCGTGCCAGGCCATGCGGATCATCAGCCCGCCGTAGTGGCCCCAGTCCGCGGGCCACCAGTCCTGGCTGTCGGTCATCAGCGCGTGCAGGTCCGCCTTCAGCGCGCCCACGTCCAGCTTCTTCAGCTCTTCGCGGTAGTCGAAGTCGGGGCCCATCGGGTTCGTCTTGCTGTCGTGCTGGTGCAGGATGTCCAGGTTCAGCGCGTTCGGCCACCAGTCGGTCACCGTGGTGCCGCTGGATGTCATCCCCCCATGCATCACCGGGCACTTGCCGCCCGTGTTCACGTCGTTTCCGTCCATGTCGTCTCTCCGGATTGGTGCTGCGTATCTCGTTGCCGACCGCGCGACGGCTGCCCGGGCAGGGGCCGCTGCGATCATTCCTCCTCTTGCGCCTCAACCGATAGCAGTGCGCATCAATAACGTACAATTGGATTTATAAAAGTTCTAAATAGGATTTTATTATAGCTTGGCGCGGCAGGCCCCCGGCCCCTTTTTCGCTCCCCGGTTCTACTCGCTCGGTCGGCGCCGCGAATGTCCGGTTGACAACCCGGCCCGCATGCGTGACGGTCCGGCCATCAACCAGGGGTGCTCCGTCAGGGGCTGAGATGCGCAGTCGCGCGAACCCTTCAAAGCTGATCTGGGTAATACCAGCGGAGCGAGGTACGCATATGTTCATTGGCGCGCAGGTGTCACTGTATCCGATGACGTCCGATTTCGTGGATGTCATCAAATCCGGGCTCACCGCCCTGACCCCCTACACGGATGATCTGCGGATCGAGACGGACGACATGTCGACCCTGATGGTCGGCGCGCCGGAACCGCTTCTGGATGCCATCCGCGATCTCTTTGCCGAGGCCGCCCGCCGGCCCGAGCATGTGACGATGCATGTCACCCTGTCGCGCGGCTGTCCGGGCGAGCCGGATGATCCCAGCTGTCACTGCGAGGCCCTGGTGCGGGCGCAGGACCTGTCGCTGGAGGATCGCAAGGCCCTGGCCGCCGAGGCCGTGGCCGCCGCGCCCGACCTGGGCGTGGGGATCGACGTGCAGTTCTCTCTCTACGTGCTGGGCCAGGATCACCACATGGATGAGATCTACGGCTGCATCGACTTCCTCAAGGCCTCGGGCACCTTCCTGAAATCGAAGAACTTCTGCACCCGCCTGCGCGGCGATGCCGGGGCCGTCTTCGAGACCCTGCGCCAGGCCTTCCTGCGCTTCGGTCCGGCGGAGGGGCATGTCACCATCGACCTGACCGCCTCGGCCAACAGCCCCAGCCTGCGCTGATCCCGCTGTCCTGACCCGACTGCCGCCCCCAGGGGCGACGCGCCCCGTTTGCGAGGTATCCCCATGTCCGTCCTGCGGCAGCTCCTGCCCGCGTTCTTCCTGGCCGCCGCGCTGCTGGCCCTCTGGCAGGGCTATTGCGCCTGGGCCGATGTGTCCCCCCTGATCCTGCCCGCGCCCAGCGACGTGGCGCGGGGGCTGTGGGTGAACCGCGCCGATCTGGCGCGGCACGCGGGCGCCACGCTGCTGGTGGCAGGGCTGGGGTTCTCGTTGTCGGTGGCCTTCGCCTTTGCCTCTTCCGTGGCGCTGTGGTTCCTGCCGGCATTGCGGCGCGGGGTGCTGCCGTTGATGGTGGCCAGCCAGACGGTGCCCATCGTGGCGCTGGCGCCACTGATGGTGCTGTGGTTCGGCTTCGGCCTGCTGCCCAAGATCCTGCTGGTGATCCTGGTCACCTTCTTCCCGATGCTGGTCAGCCTGCTGTCGGGCTACGCGCGCCTGCCGCAGGCCTACCACGATCAGCTGGTGTCGATGGGGGCAGGGCGGGGCGCCCTGTTCCGCCGCGCCGCCCTGCCGGTGGCCCGCCCGCAGTTCTTCGCGGGTCTGCGGATCTCGGCCACCTACGCCATCGTCGCCACGATCTTCGCCGAATATGCCGGCGCGCGGCAGGGGCTGGGGATCTGGATCCTGACCGCCAAGAACAACTTTCGCGCCGACCTGGTGCTCTCGGCGGTGGTGCTGTCGGCCTTCCTGACGCTGTCCCTGCTGGGGCTGCTGCACCTCATCGACCGGCTGACCGGGCGCCGGTTCCGCGGAGGCGATGATGCTGCGGCTTGAGGATCTGACCATTCGCGCCGCCGACCGGCTGCTGGTCGAGCCCACGTCGCTGACCCTCGTGCCGGGGCAGGTGACCTGCCTGATCGGCCCCTCGGGCTGCGGCAAATCCTCGGTCCTGAAGTGGCTGGCCGGGGTGCTGGCCCCCGGCCTGACGGCCGAAGGGCGGGCCGAGGTCGACGGCACCCCCCTGGTGCCGCCGTCGCCTGCGCTGGCCTACCAGCCGCAGCAGGACACGCTGTTTCCCTGGCTCACGGTGGCCGAGAACGCGGCCCTGGGGCTGGAGCTGACGGGGCTGTCGCGTCGCGCCGCGCAGGCGCGGGTGCGGCCCTTGTTCGACCGCTTCGGCCTGGCGGGCTGCGAGGATCGTTTCCCGCGCGAGCTGTCGGGCGGCATGCGCCAGCGCGCCGCCTTCCTGCGCACCATCGTGCTGGATGCCCCCTACCTGTTGCTGGACGAACCCTTTTCCGCGCTCGACGCGGTCACGCGGCTGCGCCTGCAGGACTGGCTGCTGGCGCGGCTGGCGGAGCGTCCGCGCGGGGTGCTGCTGGTGACCCACGACCTTTACGAGGCGACGCAGATGGCCGACCGCATCCTGGTCATGGCCGCTGGCCCGGGCCGCATCGTCGCCGACATTCCCCTGACCACCCCGCGCCCCGCGCGCAGCGAGGCCGCCCTGGCGGGCGTCCGCGCCGACCTGAGATCCCTTTTGATGGAGGAGACACCATGACGATCCGACAGACTTTCACCGCCGCGACCCTGGGCCTGGCCCTTGCAGTGCCCGTGGCGGCGCAGGCCGAGGAGCTGACCGAGGTTAGCCTGGCGCTCGACTGGACGCTGAACACCAACCACGTGGGCTTGATCGTGGCGCGCGAGAAGGGCTTCTACGAAGAGGCAGGGCTGTCGGTCGACATCCTGCCCTATTCCGACAGCTCCTCCACCGCACTGCTGGCGGCCGGGGCGGCGGATTTCGCCTACATGACCTCGCTGGGCTTCATGTCCGCCCGCGCCGGGGGCGCCGATATCGTCGCGCTCTGGGCCACGATGCAGCATGAGGCCGGGCGGCTGGTCTACAACAGCAACAACGAGGCGATCACCCGCCCGGCGGACCTGGAGGGCAAGACCTACGCGGGCTTCGGCAGCGCCTGGGAAGAGGCGCTGATCTCGACCATGATCGAGGCCGACGGCGGCACGGCGGAGTATGACACCGTGACACTGGGCACCGGCGCCTACGAGGCGCTGGCCTCGGGCGCGGTCGATTTCACGCTGGAGGTGACGACCTGGGAGGGCGTGAACAGCGACCTTCTGGGGCGGGAGCAATCCCATTTCACCTATGCCGATTACGGCGTTCCGGATCAGCAGACCGGCTATATCGGGACGCGGTCGGAGGTGCTGGAGGCGCAGCCCGAACTGGTCCGCGCCGTGATGCAGGCCACGCAGCAGGGCTACGCCTGGGCGGCCGATCACCCGCAGGAGGCCGCCGAGATCCTGATCGGGGCGGGCGATTTCCAGAACCCGGAGCTGGTGCGCGGCTCGATGGAGGTGATCGTCGACGGCGACTACCTGCGCGATGGCGACACGCCCGTGGGGCAGATCGACCCAGACCGTTTCGCCACCATGGCGCGGTTCCTCTTCGACAGCGGCGTGCTGAAGGGGCCGGGCGGCGCCGCGCTGGAATGGCCCGGTGACGTGTCGGACTGGATCAGCCAGGACTGGATGGCCGAGTAAACGGCGTGGGTCGGCGGGGGGCGGCGTCCCGCCGGCTCACAGCAGCGCGGAAATCTCGCGCGCGGTGTCCAGCACCTGCGCCACGCGGGCATCGGTGGGCGTCAGCTGCATCTCATGGCCCGAGAGGTTGATCGCCGCGACATAGGCGCCGTGACGCGAGATCAGCGGCGCGGCGATCGACACCGTGCCGGTGGCCAGGTGCGAGGACTGCGCCACATAACCGCGCGCCCGGTCGGCCTTCAGCATCTGTTTCAGCTCCGACAGGGATCCCGGCGCGGCCTGGCTCATCCGGTCGAAGGCATAGCCCTCGAACCGGCGGTTCAACTCGGCCTCCGGCAGGTCGCTCAGCAACACGCGGCCCATGGTGGTGGAGAAGGCGGGCAGGCGCGAGCCTACGGGCACGTTCGACACCATCGAACGGTCCGACAGCGCCCGGTAGACATAGACGATCTCGGTGCCGTCCAGCACCGCCACATGCACGGTGAAACCGGTGGCGTTGCGCAGCGCATCCGCGGGCAGGCGTGCCACGTCGTAGACATCCAGCGAGGCCAGGTAGCGATAGCCCAGGTCCATCACCCGCGGCGCCAGGCGATAGCAGTTCTCGCGACGGGACAGGTAGCCCTCGCGTTCCAGGGTGACGACGAAGCGATAGGCGGCAGAGCTGGTGACCGAGATCGCCTCGGCAATCTCGGTCAGGGTCATCTCCGCATGGCGATGGTCGAAACACTCCAGGATGCTGAGCCCGCGCAGAAGCGAGTTCGAGCGGTAGTCTGGTTCCTTCGCCATATGTCCTGCGGCCCTCCCCGGCCTTAACTGATGCTGCGGTCGTCCATCCGCGCGGCGATCTTCGCCATGGCCGCGGCATAGTCGGCGAGGATCGCCTCCTCCTGCGGGTGCCGGCCAGACTGGACCACCCTACGACCGCGTACAACCACATCGCCCACGTGGAAGCCCCGTCCGGCGAAGATGTGGAAGTCGAGGCTCGCTTCGGCGGCAACCGGGGCCATGGCGGCGGGTTCCGGGCTGGTCAGCTCGACGAAGCTGGCCATCCCGCCGGGGGTGATGGCGCCGGTCGGGCGGCCTGCGGCCTGCGCGCCGCCCAGGGCCGCGCGGGACCACAGGTTGGTGCCGACATGGGGCTGGGCCTCGGAGGCCAGGGCGTTGCGGGTGCGGTCGCGGAACCGCTGGCTGTATTCCAGCGATTGCAGTTCCTGCGCCGTGACGGTGGCGATGTTGCTGTCGGAGCCGATGCCGAAGACACCGCCCTGGGCCAGGAAGTCCGTGGCCGGGAATATGCCGTCGCCCAGGTTCGCCTCGGTCAGCGGGCAGAGGCCGACGACGGCGCCGGATCCGGCGATCTGCGTCACTTCCGCCTCGGTCAGGTGGGTGGCGTGGATCAGGCACCAGCGGTCATCGACCGGGGCGAAATCGTAAAGCTGTTCGACGGGGCGGCGCCCATTGAAGGCCACCGCGTCGTTCACTTCCTTCATCTGCTCGGCGACGTGGATGTGGACCGGGCAGCCGGGCAGCTTGTCGGCGCGCAACTCCAGCAGCTTGGTGATCTCGTCCGGCGTGGCGGCGCGCAGCGAGTGCGGTGCGATGCCCAGGACGTGACCGGCCTCGGCGGCGGGGGCGCGCAGGGCCTCCATCATCTCGGCATAGCCATCGAGGCTCTGGATGAACCGGCGCTGGCCCTCATTGGGGGCGGCGCCGCCAAAGTCGGAATGCGCGTAGAAGACCGGCAGATGCGTCAGTTCCAGCCCGGTGGTCTGGGCCGCGTCGAAGATCGCCAGCGACAGCTCCTCGGGGCGGGCGTAGCGGCTGCCGT
This sequence comes from Pseudooceanicola marinus, assembly GCF_020177265.1. Lineage (GTDB taxonomy): Bacteria > Pseudomonadota > Alphaproteobacteria > Rhodobacterales > Rhodobacteraceae > Pseudooceanicola > Pseudooceanicola marinus_A. The sequence goes on along the minus strand of NZ_JAIVMC010000017.1, from coordinate 30,171 downwards.
CCACGTCGTTGTGGACGTAGTGGAATTCGGTGATGCCGGTGTAGCCGCCCTTCAGCAGCGACAGGTACAGGCGCGCCGCCACCGCCCGCATGTCCTCGGGCGAGAGGGTGAGGGCGAAGAAATACATCATGTCGCGCCAGGACCAGAAGCTGTCGACGGGGTTGCGGCGTACCTCGGTCAGCCCGGCCATGGCATATTGGAAGGCGTGGCTGTGCAGGTCGGTGATGCCGGGCACGACGGGGTTTTCATAGACGGGCAGGGCGTCGGGATTGTCGTCCTCGGCCATCGTCGCAATCGTGCCGTCGGCGGCGAAATGCACCGAGAGGTTCCGGCGCCAGCCCTCTGGCGTCAGGGCCAGGTGGAAATGCGCGCCGGTCATCTGGGGGGCGGTCATGTCAGGAAAGCTCCGCTTCGGGGGTAAAGGTGGTCATGGCGGCGATCAGGGCCTGCAGGGCGACCTTCAGCCGGTTGGCGCGCTCGGGCCGGTAGGTCCAGGGGGAGACCTCCTCCATGTAGCATTCCTGCGCGATCTCGATCTGCAGGGCGTGCACGCCGCGGGCGGGCTGGCCGTAGTTGCGGGTGATGAAACCGCCCTTGAAGCGGCCATCGCGCACGGCGCTGAAACCACTGGCCTGCAGCGCGGCAAAGGCCGCGTCCGACAGGGCAGGGGCGCAGCTTTCGCCGACGTTGGTGCCCAGGTTCAGGTCCGGCAGGCGACCGTCGAAGAGGCGCGGGATGCGGCTGCGGATCGAATGCACGTCCAGTAGCAGGCAATAGCCGTGCAGGGCGCGGATGCGTTCAATCTCGGCCGCAAGGGCATCATGGTAGGGCTGCCAGTAGCTGGCGATGCGCGCGTCCCGCTCGGCGGCGTCGGGCTCCATCCCCTCGCGGTAGAGGGGGGTGCCGTCGAAATCGATGGTCGACATCAGCCCCGTGGTGGCCCCGGTGTAAAGGGGCACGTCATCGGCGGGCCGGTTCAGATCGACCACGTAACGCGACTGGCGCGCGGCCATCAGGCTGGCGCCGTCGGGCAGCACGTCGCGGGCGACCCGGTCCATGTGCCAGTCGGTGTCGCTGAGGTCGAGTGCCTCCGGGGTGAGCGCCGCGCGCACCGACTCGGGCATTTCAGTGCCCGCATGTGGCACATTCAGCAACAGCGGAGAGCCCCCGTTTGCGCTGGAATAGAGTTGTGTTTCCATGACCTTGCCTGCTACTGACTGACGGGTCAGTCGGATTTCATATCTGAAATCGGATATTGACATGCAAAAACTTAAGGTCAAGATCCGTTCATCCCCCCGCGGGCCGCACGGACTGCTCCGCGCAGGCGGGGGACCAACAGATCTAGGAGGATTCCTGATGTCTCTTTCCCGGCGCCATTTCCTTGGCACCTCCGCTGCTGCCGCCACCCTGGCAGCCCTCGCAACCCCCGGCCTCGCCCAGAGCCGTACCTTCTTCGGGATCGCCACCGGCGGCACCGGCGGCACCTACTACCCGCTGGGTGGCATGCTGGCGCAGCTGATCTCCAACACCGCCGAGCTGCCCGACACCCGCCTGTCGGCCACCGCCGAAACCGGTAACGCCTCGGTCGCCAACTCCCAGCTGCTGGGTCGTGGCGAGATCGAATCCGCCTTCGCTTCCGCCGACATCCTGGACGCCGCCTACAACGGCACCGGCCAGTTTGAAGGTGAGCCGATCGAGAACCTGCGCGCCATCGGCGCCCTGTACCCGGAAACCGTCCAGCTGGTCGTGCGTGCCGAAAGCGGCATCACCTCGATCGAAGACCTGCGCGGCAAGTCCGTCTCCTCCGGTTCGCCGGGCTCGGGCCAGTGGCAGCTGCTGGGTGACCTGCTGGAAGCCCACGGCATGACCCGCGAAGACATCAACGAGGACTACTCCTCGTTCGCGCAGTCCGTGGACAAGATCAAGGACGGCAACCTCGACGCCTCGCTGATCACCGCCGGCCTGCCGACCTCCTCGGTGACCGACCTGGCCAACGGCCACGAGATCGCCATCGTCCCGCTGGCCGGCCCGGCCATCGAAGCGATGCAGGAAGCACAGCCCTACTACGCCTCCGCGACCGTTCCGGCCGGTGCCTACAACGGCATTGAGGAAGACGTTCCGACCCTGGCCGTGCGCGCCATCTGGACCACCCACGCCGAGGTGTCCGAGGATGTCGTCTACGCCGTGACCAAGGCGCTCTACGAGAACACCGAGACCCTGGGTCAGGTGCACCCGATGGGCAAGCAGATCTCGGTCGAGACCGCTCTGGAATCCGTCTCGATCCCGCTGCACCCCGGCGCGGAACGCTACTACAAAGAAATGGGCGTTACCGAGTAATGCTCCGGCGCGGGTTTCTGCGCCGGCCAGGAGAGGCGAGCCTGCTCGCCCTCCTGGTCCTCATCATCGGCTCCGGCGTCTCACTGGCGGCGGAGCCGAGTCATTTCCTGTGCCTGAGCGAAACGCGTGGAACGCAGTCGCTGGTGAAACGGGTGCCCCTGGGCCCCGACGCCACATTCGCCCTCAGCTTCATCCACTCCGTGTCGCGTACGCCCGTGACGGACTACTATCGCGTCGAGCAGGGCCGCATCCTGCAGATGCGCGAAGAGTTCATGGCCCATGGGGCCGGTCTGCCGTCGATCGCGAACGACATGGACGCGACGGGCTGGCGACACGAAAATGGGCGTTTCATTCTCGACATGCATCGCTATACGGGCCCGATTCCGCTGCGCATCCAGGCCCAGTTCGAGAATACCCTTCATACCGCCGATACCGAGCTGACCCTGGCGACGCTCGGGATTTCCGCTCTTACCCTTGCCCCCTGTGACGAGGAGACCCTCCCGTGACTCAAAGTAGTCCCCCGAAGACCGACAACCGCGGACACACCGCGGCGGACGGTGATCACCAATTTACCGCCGACGAGGTCGAGGCGCTGGTGCGCGAATACGATTCCGAGTCGAATTTCCGCAACCTGGTTGGCCCGACCGCGAAGTTGGTGACCGTCGTTTCGGTCATCCTGTCGCTGTTCCATGTCTACACCGCCGGCTTCGGCCTGCTGAACGAGGTGATGCACCGCACCATCCACCTCGCCTTCGTCATGGGCCTGATCTTCCTGGTGTTCCCGCGCAAACGCGCGAAACCGACCCGGAAGCTGTGGATCGAGTCGCTGATCTTCGCGGCCTTCTACCTCTACATGCTGTGGCAGATGGCGCCGACGCTGCCCGAGGGGACGGTGAAATACGTCTTCATCGCCGTCGTGCTGGTGCTGACCGTGCTGACGCTGCCCTTCAACCGCCGTGGCGCGGACCCCGAAAAGGTGGCGCTGCGTGACTGGATCTTCGCCGCCTGTGGCGCGGGCTTCTCGGCCTACCTGTCCTTCGGCTTCGACTACGTGTTCATCCAGAACGTCGGCAACCCGCCGCAGGAAGTCTACCTGATGGGCTTCGTCGCGATCCTCATGACGCTGGAGGCAACCCGCCGCACCATGGGCCCGACCCTGGCCTACATCGGCATCGGCTGCCTTCTGTATGCGCTGTTCGGTCCCTACCTGCCGGGCATCTTCGCGCACCGCGGCTACTCGATCTCGCGCATCATCAACCACCTGTTCATCGGCACCGAAGGCATCTACGGCGTGGCCGTGGGCGTCGTGGCAACCTACGTGTTCCACTTCGTTCTGTTCGGGATCCTGGCGCAGATGTCGGGCCTGGGTCAGCTGTTCATCGACCTGGCCACGATCATCGCCGGCCGCGCCTCGGGCGGCTCGGCCAAGGTGTCGGTCGTCTCCTCGGGCTTCTTCGGCATGATCTCCGGTTCGCCGATCGCCAACACGGTGACCACGGGTGCCTTCACCATCCCGCTGATGAAGAAGTCGGGCTTCTCCGGACGCTTCGCCGGCGCGACCGAGGCCTCGGCCTCCTGCGGGGGGCAGATCACCCCGCCGATCATGGGCGCCTCGGCCTTCGTCATGACCGAGATGCTGGGCATTCCCTACAACGAGCTGATCCTGATCGCGATCGTTCCGGCCGCCTTCCACTACATCGCCATCCTGCTGATGGTGCACCTGGAGGCGAAGAAGCTGGGCCTGACCGGCATGACCAAGGAGAACATCCCCCAGTTCGCCAACGTCCTGGCGAAATCCTGGCACCTGTTCATCCCGCTGGGCGTCATGGTCGCGATGCTGCTGATGCAATACACGCCCTTCCTGGCCGCCTTCTGGGGCATCATCCTGACCATCGTGTGCAGCTACATCCCGTGGGTCATGTCGAAGATGGGTAACACCCAGATGGACACCTCCACCGTGCTGACGCCGCCGCGCCTGGTGCGTGGCTTCGAGGATGGCGCGAAGTTCGCGCTGGCCATCGGCGCCGCCTGTGCCTGCGTGGGCTTCCTGCTGGGCATGACCACCCTCACCGGCCTGGGCTTCAAGTTCTCGGCCGCCGTGGTCGAACTGGCCCATGACCTGGCCGGCTGGGTCACCATGATCGACTTCACCGGGCTGCTGTCCGAGGATGGCATGGCGCTGTTCTTCGGCCTGATCTTCGTCGCCATCGCCTGCATCATCATGGGCGCGGGTATCCCGACGACGCCGACCTACATCATCCTGGCCTCGATCGCGGCGCCTGCGCTGATGGAGTTTGACGTGCCGCTGATCGCCACGCACTTCTTCGTCTTCTACTTCGGGGTGCTGGCCGATGTGACGCCGCCCGTGGCGCTTGCCGCCTATGCGGCGGCAGGTCTGGCACGGTCGGAACCGATGACCACCGGCACGACGGCCTTCCGTCTGTCGATGGGCAAGGCCCTGGTGCCCTTCATGTTCGTCTACGCGCCCGCGCTGCTGTTCGTGAACTTCACCTGGCTGGAGTTCATCACCGCGCTGCTGTCGGGCCTGGTGGGCGTGCTGGCACTGTCGGCGGCCTACATCGGGTGGTTCCGTCGCAGCCTGGCCACCTGGGAGAAGCTGGTGCTGACCCTGGCGGGTCTGCTGCTGATCTCCACCAACATGATTGCCATCGCCGTGGGCGCCTTGATCGTTCTGGCGATCCTGGCACGTCCCGCCCCGGCGGTTGCAGCTCCGGGGACCTGACGACCGGCAGGTTTCCGAAACGAGCGGGCGGCGCATCAGCGCCGCCCGTTTTCGTTTGGGCGCAGGCGGATGGCAGAGAGCAGGGCAGGGGGCGTTCGCGGAACGCACCGAGAAAGGCGCCGCGAAACTCGGCAGACCGCCGCAGGACATGCCGAGGCACATGGCCCGAGGGGCAGAAAGTCTTCTATGCTTTCAGGTGGTTAATGGTGCTGCTGGAGAGAATTGAACTCTCGACCTCTCCCTTACCAAGGGAGTGCTCTACCTCTGAGCTACAGCAGCATCCGGGGGCCGTTTTGCGATGTCGCATCTGGCGTGGCCCGTTGCCGTGGCCGCCGTCTCCGGCTGCCGTGGGCGGGGATTTAGACGCAAACCGCCGAGGGTGCAAGCACAAACTGGACGCTTTTTTCCGGCTCGTTTACAGAAGGCGTATGGCAAGGAAATCGAGCGTTGGAAAAGACGCGCAGACGCGCGAGGAGAGGCTGAGATCGGCCCTGAAAGCGAATCTCGCCCGGCGCAAGGCGCAGGCGCGGGCCAGGGCGGAATCAGACAACGCGACCGAGGCGGACGATTCCCCCGGCGCGGAAAACGGGAAAGAGGACTAGGGCAGATGGATTCGATCGTTGTGACGGGTAATGGCCCGCTGAAGGGCAGCATCCCGATCGCGGGCGCCAAGAACGCCTGCCTGGCGCTGATGCCGGCCACGCTCCTGTCGGAAGAGCCGCTGACGCTGACCAATGCACCGCGGCTGTCGGACATCAAGACGATGTCGAGCCTGCTGCAGTCGCTGGGCGGCGAGGCGATGCCGATGGCGGATGGCAAGGTTCTGGCCTTGTCGAGCCATGACCTGACCTCGACCCGCGCGGACTACGAGATCGTGCGCAAGATGCGCGCCTCCAACCTGGTGCTGGGTCCGCTGCTGGCGCGCGAAGGTCATGCCGAGGTGTCGCTGCCCGGCGGCTGCGCCATCGGTGCGCGCCCCATGGATCTGCACGTGCACGGCCTGGAGGCCCTGGGCGCGGAGATCGAACTGCGCGACGGCTACCTGCACGCCAAGGCTCCCGGCGGGCTGAAGGGCGCCGAGATCCGCCTGAGCTTCGCCTCGGTGGGCGCGACCGAGAATATCGTCATGGCCGCGACCTTGGCCAAGGGCACCACTGTGCTGAGCAATGCCGCGCGTGAACCCGAGATCGTCGACCTGGTGAAATGCCTGCGCGCCATGGGCGCCCAGATCGAGGGCGAGGGCACCGACCGGATCGAGATCCAGGGCGTCGACCGCCTGCATGGCGCCACCCATCAGGTGGTCGCCGACCGGATCGAGCTGGGCACCTACATGCTGGCCCCGGCCATCGCCGGTGGCGAGGTGGAGTGCCTGGGCGGCAGCCTGGACCTGCTGGGCGCCTTCGTCGAGAAGCTGGACGAGGCGGGCGTCGATGTGGAGGCGACCGAGAATGGCGTGAAGGTGCGCCGCCGTGGCGACCGCATCCAGGCCGTCGACGTGAAGACAGAGGTCTTCCCCGGCTTCCCCACCGACCTGCAGGCGCAGATGATGGCGCTGCTGTGCACCGCCGAGGGCACCTCGGTGCTGGAGGAGACGATCTTCGAAAACCGCTTCATGCATGCGCCGGAACTGGGTCGAATGGGCGCCAATATAGAGGTGCACGGCGGTGTCGCCACGGTGCACGGGGTCGAGCGCCTGAAAGGAGCGCCCGTGATGGCCACCGACCTGCGCGCCTCGGTCTCGCTGATCCTGGCGGGCCTGGCGGCAGAGGGCGAAACGGTCCTGAACCGCGTCTACCATCTGGACCGTGGGTACGAGCGGCTGGAAGAGAAACTTCAGGCCTGCGGGGCCAAGGTGGAACGGGTGTCGGGCCAATGACGGAAGATGCACGTTTCGAAGACGGTGGCGAGGCGCCCCTGAATCTGGGCGCCCTGACGCAGGAGGACCTTCAGGTGCTGTCGGCGCTGATCCAGGACTCGGTCCTGCCGGTGTCGGAAATGCGCTGGTTCCGCGACGAACGCCGCTTTGCCATGCTGCTGAACCGCTTCCGCTGGGAAGATGCGGCGCGGGACCGTCACGGGGCGGAGCGGGTGCGCTCGCTGCTGGTCTTCGAGAACGTGCTGGCGGTGACCTCCCAGGGGGTCACCCGCGAGGATCCGGAAATGATCCTGTCGCCGCTCACCCTGAATTTTCTGCCCGATGCCGAGCCGCCCTCGGGCCTGGTGGAGATCACCCTGGCCGGCGACGGGGCCATCCGCCTGAAGGTGGAGGCGCTGGAAGCGGTGCTGAAGGACGTGACACGCCCCTATCGTGCCCCCTCGGGCCGGGCACCTGATCACGGGGAATGAGATCAGATGCAGCCGGGCAGGGGGCGAGCTGTCGCCGTCGCTTGAACCCCTGTGCTGCTTCGGTCTAGAGAGGTCCGACTTTCGGAGAGACCCATGCCGCACTTCCTGTCCACGACCGACGCCGATTTCGAGACCCGCTTCACCGCCCTCCTGGGCGCCAAGCGCGAGGACAGCCCCGACGTGGATGACGCGGTGGCCGCGATCATCGCCGACGTGCGGGCGCGCGGTGACGCCTGCCTGGTGGAGCTGACGGCGAAATTCGACCGGCTGGAGCTGACGCCCGAAACCCTGGCCTTCACCCCCGAGGAGATCGACGCCTACTGCGCCCAGGTCTCGGCGGAGGAGAAGCAGGCGCTGGAGACGGCGGCGCAGCGCATCCGCGCCTACCACGTGCGCCAGATGCCCGAGGATGCCTTCTGGACCGATCCTGACGGGGCCTCGCTGGGCTGGCGCTGGACGGCCGTGTCGGCGGCGGGTCTTTACGTGCCCGGTGGCCTGGCTTCCTATCCCTCCTCGGTGCTGATGAACGCCATTCCCGCCAAGGTGGCGGGGGTCGAACGTCTGGCCATCGCCGTGCCGACGCCGGACGGCAAGGTAAACCCGCTGGTCCTGATGGCTGCGCGTCTGGCCGGGGTGGATGAGATCTATCGCATCGGCGGCGCCCAGGCCGTGGCGGCCTTCGCCTATGGCACCGAGACGGTGCAACCCGTCGACAAGATCACCGGCCCGGGCAACGCCTTCGTCGCCGCCGCCAAGCGCCGCGTCTTCGGCAAGGTGGGCATCGACATGATCGCTGGTCCCTCGGAAATCCTGGTGATCGCCGATGCCGACAACGATCCCGACTGGCTGGCCCTGGATCTGATGAGCCAGGCCGAGCACGACGAAAGCGCCCAGTCGATCCTGATCACCGACAGCCCCGCGCTGGCCGAAAAGGTCGTCGCGGCGGTCGAGGGGCGACTGGAGACGCTGGAGCGGCGTGAGATCGCGGGCGCCAGCTGGCGCGATTACGGGGCCGTCATCACCGTGCGGGATCTGAACGAGGCAGCGGCGCTGTCGAACCGCGTGGCGCCCGAACACCTGGAGATCTGCACCGCCGAGCCGCTGAAGCTGTCCGAGCAATGCCAGCATGCCGGCGCGATCTTCCTGGGGGGCTGGACGCCCGAGGCCATCGGCGACTACGTCGGCGGCCCGAACCACGTTCTGCCGACCGCCCGCTCGGCGCGATTCTCCTCCGGGCTGTCGGTGCTGGACTTCCTCAAACGGACGACGCTGGCCCAGATGACGCCTGCCGCGCTGAAGGCCATCGGCCCCGCCGCGGAACGGCTGGCCAACTCGGAAAGCCTTGAGGCCCATGGCCTTTCCGTCCGGGCCCGGATCGACAAGCTCAACGAGGGTTGAGTGACGTCACGTTTACGTCGTAGTCCTGTCGCGAAACCTTAACCTTCGGGTAAGAATTTCTAGCGTTTTTCTGCGGCGCAGCATAGTCTGTCAGCGAGGGGAGCGCTGACAGGAGTCCGAGGGAAACACGCCATGTCCCATATCGCGCAAATAGAGCTGGACGACCGCAACCTGCCGCCTCCGACCCCGGAGATCGAGCAGGAACGGCGCGTGGCCATGTTCGATCTGATGGAGGAGAACTCCTTCACCCTGCCGAAGCGGGATGATCGCGTGGTGCCCGAAGGCCCCTACAAGGTCGGCCTGTCGATCCGCGACAAGCGGCTGGTCTTCGACGTGCAGACCGACGCGGGCGAGCCGGCCGCGCAATTCCTGATGTCGCTGGGCCCGTTCCGGCAGGTGGTGAAGGATTATTTCGCCATCTGCAAAAGCTATTTCGACGCGGTGAAGAATCTGCCGCCCGCGCAGATCGAAACCATCGACATGGCGCGCCGGGGCATCCATGATGAAGGCGCGCGGGTGCTCGAGGAACGTCTCGAAGGCAAGGCCATCGTGGATCACGACACCGCGCGACGGCTGTTCACGCTGATCTGCGTGCTGCACTTCGGAGGATAACGGACCCTTGCCAGCGGAACGTCCGCAATCGGTATTGTTCTGCTGCGACCACAACGCGGTCCGTTCCCCCATGGCCGAGGGCATCATGAAGAAGCTCTACGGCATGGATATCTACGTGCAATCGGTGGGGGTGAAGAACGATCTTGAGATCGACGGCTTCGCCATCGCCGTATGCCAGGAACTGGGGGTGGAGCTGTCACGCCATCGCTCCCGGTCCTTCGAGGAGATGCAGGATTGGGGCGATGACCTGTCGTCGTTCGACCTTGTGGTGGCCCTGTCGCCCGCCAGCCAGCGATCCGCGCTGGAGCTGACGCGCTATTTTCATCTTGACGTCGAGTACTGGCCGATCATGGATCCCACGGGCATCGGCGAGACGCGCGAGCAGAAGCTGAATGCCTACCGGCAGAGCCGGGACCAGATCATCTCGAAGCTGAAGGACCGTTTCGGTCCCCCTACAGAGGCCGCATGACCCAGATACTCCAGCGCTATTTCGATGCCTTCAACGCGGGCGATACCGATGCCATGCTCGACTGCCTGTCCGAGGATGTCCGCCACCATGTGAACGAAGGTCAGGTGCGCACCGGCAAGGCGCTCTTTGCCGAGTTCAACGCCCATATGACCCGCTGCTACAAGGAACAGCTGACCGACATGGTGCTGTTTCAGGCCGAGGGCGGGCGCCGCATGGCAGCCGAATTCGTGGTCAACGGCACCTACCTGGCCACCGATGAGGGACTGCCCGAGGCCAAGGGCCAGACCTACCGTCTGCCCGCCGGCAGCTTCTTCGACGTGGACGAAGAGGGTCTGATCTGCCGCGTGACGACCTATTACAACCTCGCGGACTGGGTGGCCCAGGTCTCCGCATGAGGGTCGAGGTCTTGACAGGGGAGGCGCTGGAGGCCGCGTTGGATGACGTGGCCCGGCTGCGCATCGAGGTCTTCCGCGCCTGGCCCTATCTCTATGACGGCGACCTGGCCTATGAACGGCGCTACCTGACCGAGTATCAGGCCGACAGCGCCGTGGTCGTGGCCGCCATCGACGCGGGCCGGATCGTCGGCGTCGCCACCGGCATGGCGATGGAGGCGCATGCCGACGACTTCTCTGCCGCCTTCGCCGACCGGCCGGAACCGCTGAACCAGATCTTCTATTGCGCCGAGTCGGTGCTGCTGCCGGACTACCGGGGCCGTGGACTGGGGCATGCCTTCTTCGACGCGCGCGAGGCCCATGCCCGCAGCCTGGGTCGCCGCTATTCCGCCTTTTGCGGCGTGCAGCGGCCAGAGGATCACCCGGCGCGCCCTGCGGGCTATCGCCCGCTGGACGGGTTCTGGCGCAAGCGCGGCTATGAACCGCTGCCCGGCGTCGTCGCGCACTTCCGCTGGAAGGACATCGGTGACGACGCGCAGACCTCCCACCCGCTGCAATTCTGGATGAAGAGCCTATGAAGATCGCCGCCGCCGCCTATCCGCTGACGCGGTTCGAAACCTGGGCCGATTACGAGGCCAAGCTGACCCACTGGGTGGGTGAGGCCGCAGGGCAGGGGGCCGATCTGCTGGTCTTCCCCGAATATGGCGCCATGGAACTGGCGACCCTGGGAGGCGAGGCGGTCTGTGCCGATCTGGCGCGGGCGACCCGGCAGGTGTCAGAGGTGATGGAAGAGGCCAACCAGCTGCACCGCGATCTTTGCGCGCGGCATGGCGTCCACATCCTTGGCGCCTCCGGCCCGGTGATCCGCTCCGACGGATCCATCGTGAATCGCGCGCATCTGCACACGCCCACGGGGCAGACCGGGTTCCAGGACAAGGTCGTGATGACCCTGTGGGAGCGCGACCCCTGGCAGGTCGCCGGCACCGGCCCGCTGAAGGTTTTCGACACCGCCCTGGGCAAGATCGCGATCAACATCTGCTATGACAGCGAGTTCCCCCTGCAGGCCCGCGCACAGCGCGCGGCGGAGCTCCTGCTGGTGCCCTCGGCCACTGACGCGCTGGAAGGCTACTGGCGCGTGCGCATCGGCGCCATGGCGCGGGCCCTTGAAAATCAATGCGTTGCGGTTATGTCCTCGATCATCGGTGACTTCCCCGCGCTGGATGCGGTGGATGTCAGCGTGGGCATGGGCGGCATCTTCGGCCCGCCCGACGAAGGCTTCCCGCCGACGGGCGTCCTGGCCGAAGGGGTGTTGAACCAGCCCGGCTGGACCTATGCCGAGGTGGACCTGGAGGCCGTGCGCCATGTGCGAAATTCGGGCCGCGTCCGCAATCTGGCCCACTGGGATGAGCAGGCGGGCGAGGATTCCGTCGAATCCTGTCCGCTGAGGTAGATTATTTCCTTGAATTTCTGCCGATCTGCGCCCATTTACGCGACACGGTCGCGCTCTTCGCGCGTCCCTTACTGAAAACAGGAGACCACATGGCCAAGGAAGACATTCTCGAATTCCCCGGCGTCGTGAAGGAACTCCTGCCCAATGCGACATTCCGGGTCGAGCTCGAGAACGGCCATGAAATCATCGCACATACGGCAGGCAAGATGCGCAAGAACCGCATCCGCGTTCTGGCTGGCGACAAGGTGCAGGTCGAAATGACCCCCTACGATCTGACCAAGGGTCGGATCAACTACCGCTTCAAGTGACGCCGCGCGCGATTTGCGCGGCGCACGTCCCAAACAAGAGGGCCTGACTTGAAACTCGTCCTCGGATCGGGCAGCCCCCGGCGGCTGGAGCTTCTGGCCCAGCTGGGGGTCGTTCCCGACGACATCCGCCCCCCCGACATCGATGAAACGCCCCTCCGGGCCGAGCTGCCGCGCCCCTATTGTCAGCGCATGGCCCGGGAAAAGGCACAGGCCGTGCCCGCCGCCGACGACGAGATCGTGCTGGTGGCCGATACCACCGTGGCCCTCGGTCGCCGCATTCTGGGCAAGCCTGCCGATGCGGGCGAGGCGGCCGCGTTCCTCTACGCCATGTCGGGCCGGCGCCACCGTGTCGTCACCGCGCTTGCGGTGAAGCGGGGCGATCAGCTTTGGCAACGCGACGTGGTGACGGCGGTGAAGATGAAGCACCTCTCTGACGCGGAGGTGAACGGCTATCTCGCCACCGGCGACTGGCAGGGCAAGGCCGGGGGCTATGGGATTCAGGGGCCTGCGGGCGCCTTCGTTCCTTGGCTTCAGGGCTCCTATTCCGCGGTCATGGGCCTGCCCCTGGCCGAAACCGCCACGCTGCTGATGGCTGCCGGATGGCCGCTGTGGCAGGACAGGGAGGCCGTCGCATGAAGGGCCGTCAGATCGTTCTCGACACCCGGGTGTTCCCCACGCCCGAGGGCGAGGAAACCGTGGAAATGGCCGCCCTGATCGAGGATGGTCGGCTGATGGACCTGCTGGTGGATCATCCCGCCCAGGTGGCCCCCGGCACGATCTACCGCGCCGTGGCCGATCGTCCCGTGAAAGGGCAGGGGGGCATGTTCGTGACCACCCCCGACGGCGCCGCCTTCCTGCGTCAGGTGAAGGGCATCGCCCCGGGCGACGTGATGCTGGTGCAGGTCACCGGCTACCCCGAGCCGGGCAAGGCCCTGCCGGTCACCGCCAAGATCCTGTTCAAGAGCCGCTATGCCATCGTCACCCCCGGCGCGCCGGGGATGAACATCTCGCGTTCCATCAAGGACGATGACCTGCGCGACGAGCTGCAGGTGCTGGCGCATGAATGTTTCGCCGAGCATCCGGTGGCCGCACGGGGTGCAGGGCTGATCCTGCGTTCGGTCTGCGCCGAGGCCGATCCCGAGGCCGTGGCCGAGGACATCCGCGCGATGGCCGATCTGGCCGAACAGGTGCTGACGGATGAAGGGGCGGAGGCCGAGCTGCTGCTCGACGGCCCGTCCGCCCATGATCTCGCCCTGCGCGACTGGGAGATGGGCGACGTGCTGGACGGCGCTGCGCTGCCCGCGAAGGAGCGCCAGAGCGCCTTCGAACTGGCCGGGGTGCTGGAGTTGGCCGCACCGATGTGGTCGGGCCTGTCCCTGCCGGGTGGCGGACGTGTCTTCGTCGAGGCCACGCGCGCGGCGGTCTGCGTCGATGTGAACACCGGCGGCGACAATAGCCCCGCAGCCGGGTTCAAGGCCAACCTGGCCGCCGCCCGCGAGCTGCCCCGCATCCTGCGCGTACGGGGACTGGGCGGCATCATCTACCTGGACCTCGCCCCCATGGGGAAGAAGGACCGCCGCCAGTTCGAGAGCGTCCTGCGCGCGGCCTTCAAGAGCGATCCGGTGGATACCGTCCTTGCCGGCTGGTCGCCCCTGGGCAACTACGAACTGCAGCGGAAACGCGCCCGGCTTCCGCTGGACCATTTTGCGGAAAGCTATGCCGATGACCTGTCCGATCTGTAACGGAAAGACCGATCCTGACTACCGCCCCTTCTGCTCGCGCCGCTGCGCGGACCGCGATCTGGCGCGCTGGATGAACGGCAGCTATGCCGTGCCCTCGACCAACCCCGAAGACATCGAGGCGGCCATCGACGCGGTCGAGGAAGAGGTCGAGAAGGCTATGAAAACACAGCGGTTTTCCTGAACGGTTCCGAGGCGTTGGACGCCGGCGCGCGGCGGTCTGGGGTGTGTCGCAAGGGGGCTGCATCTTTTTGCAAAAACCCTCTGGACACTCCCGCGCCCCTCGCCTAGAACGCCTCCACCCAACGGCAAACGCCGTTCCCGTGCCCGGGTAGCTCAGGGGTAGAGCAGTGGATTGAAAATCCTCGTGTCGGTGGTTCGATTCCGCCCCCGGGCACCATTTTTCCGGAAATAGTCGTTTGTTTTTCGTCTGTTACCGGGATTTCTGGATTTCCAATCCCCCTTTTTATCCACCTCTTTGCGGGGCGCTAGGGGCTATCAAGGGGCGTCGGTCCGCATGGTGCCGCCCCAAGCTCGCTTCCCATCTTCATCATAGCCTCCTGTGCATCGGGAACGCTTTTCTCCTCTGTCATGCTGAGCTGCGAGAGCAGGAAAGGAGATTCTCATGAACATGAATGACGGTGATATTGTGCTGTGCCCTCTGTGCGACCGGCCAGCCCTGGAGGGGACGCTGCCCTACGCAGAGGAATGGCGGATCCCCATGTGCCTGCGCTGCGAGAACAGTTCAGCAACTGAGGGTCTTGCTGGTAGCGCGGCTGCCAGGGTCATTGCCCGCTGCAAGGAACTCGGCCTGCCAGCGCCGAAGCGAAATGACCGCGGCTTCGTCTGCTTGCCAGTTCGCATCGTTGAGATCCGGGAAGCTTACTGAGGCGGCCGGAAAGGTCTCGGGCTGAGGGCGGGTCCTGCCCCAGCCGGAGCTCTGCGACGGAGACTTGGAGAAGCGACAATCGCCTTTTCGATCTGAGGTTCTCCTGGGTGACGCCTGGTCGAGCGGCGCGTGGTGAAGATGACGCAATCGACGGTTGGTTGCTCCACTCGCGTGCAGACTGGGAAAAAATCTTCCCGCTTGGCGTAATTGTCCCAGGTCCGGCGGCTGATATCGAGGAAGTTGCACAGGCCCTCGATAGGGTCGAGATGGCCTCCGCCACCTTAACATTTATCAACATGCGGCTGCCCTGCTGGGGCGGCTGTCTTCTTGCTATCGCCGGACCCGATTGCTCATCTGGCAAGCTCGATAATATGGGATCAAGGCTTTATTGCGGTCAAATCGAGCTTCCACGAGGAAGGAACCTCGCGCCATGCGGCATGGTTAGCTGAGCCGCCCCAGTCGCCGAAAGCTCATCAACCCGGACCCCGGTGCTTTCGTTTGCTGTCAGTCGGTTTCCGCTCCGAGGGCCGAGCTTGTCCCAAGCAGGTAGGGTGCAAGCCTGGGCAACAGACGTTGCTCCAACTTGGGGCTTTGCGTGTGGAGCAGCAGATCCTTGAAGAGTTCAGGGTCTTCCACCGCGCGTGCGAGGATTTCAGACGCCTTGTCAGATACAAGTGAGGCCAGAAGCTCCTTTACTCGAGCCGAGGCCATTTGAGCCGTCTGCAAGCTGGCACCGCCACCGCCACCAAGTTGCGCGCCGTGCCGAGCAGCCACAACGCGAGCCAGATACTCGATGACGCGCGCCGGCCTCTCTCCGGATAGGCTGGCCCCGATCCCAGCCGCGCCCGCGTCGAGTTTCGCCAACTCGTGACCGATCCGGCGCAGGCGCCCGATTTCTTCCTTAGAGAAGATCCGGGGCAGAGCCGCGGCCGTCCTGCTGTCGCTCATCAGTTTCAGGAGCGCGTCACCGGAGAAGGTCTCGCGGCCGGCCCTTACTCCAGAGGCGCCGCCGATCAGGTGATTTGCAAAAGCAGCCTTAAGGCCAGCCAAAGCCTGCCCCGTCGAGTCTTTGCGGGCCTCGCTGGCAAGCTTGTGTGCCTCGCGCGCCGGAGACCTCGCGGAGAGCACCGCCTTGACCGTCTGCCCATCTATCACCGCCTGTCCAGAGGCTGAACTCTGCCGAAGAGCTCCCAGCCTGCGAGTTACCCGCTCGGCCAGAGCACCGGCAGTCTCGCGGTTCCGCACGGCATTTTCAATCTCCCCGCGCAACTCGGGGTACAAGGCCAGCAGCTCACGGTTGTCGCGGATGAAGCGCCCAGCGGAGCTACGGGTGAATTCCCCGTCGGGCCCTGTCGCGGACCGAGTGAACCGATCCCGGATGAAATCCTGGATGGCCCCCGAGGCGCGTGAGCCAGTCGCGGCCTCAATCTGCCGAGCGCCGACAGCACCTTCTGGCCCTGCGCGACCGACCGTCCGACGTAGGGAAAGCTCCGGGTCAACGGACGCGTCACCGTCCAGGCTGCGTTTCAAGAGGCGGCCCACCGCACCACGGTCGAATCTCTCGTGAAGAGCGGCGGAGAAGGCACGGGCCTCATTGATGCGTCGGCCGGCCAGGGTGGACCCATCTGCCGCCCCCAGATCCTTGAGGACCGCATCGGCCACCTCGTTGGCGATGCGCGCGGCGTTCTTGTTCTGGTCGTTTCCGGCCATCGCGGAGCGCGCAACCCTGCGGAGCTCGGAATAGAGCCCGTGCAGGTCACGCACCGACGCTTCACTGCCATAGACACCTTCGGCCTCGATCACCTCGCGGGCGGCGCGAGGCATGTCGTTCCGCTGGGCGTAGGGCAGATTGGCGTTTACCTGCTGGATGGCCTCCCGGGTGCGCGCCGTGGGCACCATCGCCTCCTTCGGGACGGCCTCCCACAAGGCTCGCTCCTGGAGGAGTTCTCGATCGAGCGCCTGATCTATGGCGCGGCGGGCGATGAGGCCATTTTCACTTTCCGACCGGGCCGGGCCAAGCGCCGCAATCTGCCGTTCGGCCGCTGCGAGCGCTTCATTGGCCCTGCGCGACAGGCGCTCCGAGAAGGCAGCGCGCCGCTGCTCAAAGAAACGGGCGGCCTCTGCCTCGTCGCCGCCCATAGCCCCCACAGCACCCCGCGCCGTGTCCTGACTGGCTTGCGCCCGGGTATCGAGCCGCGCCCTTAGGGCCGGGTCTTGATCGGCGGCCAGACGCTCGAGGCCGATAAAGCTGGGGTCTTCGGTCTGCTGGGCCGGAGTCAGCCCCAATTCGTTCTCCGGGGTGATGCGGCGCGCAAGCTGGCCTGCGCGCTCCTCTCCGCCCGCAAGGCTCTGCAAGCGCCGCGCCGCGATTTCACGGCCTCCGCCCTCCGTATGGGGAGCCACGGCACGTTTGATCGCCCCGACGACGCGCTTGCCCCCGGCGACGCTGGGCAGCAACTTCGGCGCGGCAATCGTGGCGGGAAGCACAGCGCCCCCGGCCAGGACGCCTGCCGTCTGCTGCGCCCATTCCGGGGCGCCAGCTTCTTCAGCCAGCTTCTCCCCGCTTCGCGCGGCGCCACCCGCCAGCGCCTCTGAGGCGACGCCCGACACAGAGCCGATCGCTTGCGCGGAGTCTGCGGCCAGTCGTCCGACCAGCCCTGGGGCACGGCTCAGTGCTTGCAGCCCCTTGGTGGCGGGAAGCATCGCGCCTGCCGCCTCCCCGGTGCCGCGCAGGAAAGCCTCTGTGACGTTCGCCGGCTCACCTTCCGCAACCTGGATGCCAGCCCCTTCCATGAGCCCGGCAATACCGTCCTGAGCGGAGCCGGTTCCCTCCTTGAAGGGATTGAGGGCGTGGGGCTTATCAAAGGGGTTGAGAAAGTCCACGATACCGCCGGCCGCGTCGGCAATGCCGCGGTTCACCTGGGACATCGAGCCGGTCACGGCCGATTGGCGCGGGCCCAACTGCGACGCGATTTCCTCGACGGTACGGTTCTGCTCTTCGGGGGTGAGAGACAAGAAGTCATCCGAAACGGTGACGCGCTGACCGTCGATGTTCAGGGTGGCCATTACTCAATGCTCCAGGTGATGCCATTCGATGTGCGTTGCTGCTGGTCACTGCCGAAGCGCGCCAGTGCGCCGTCCACCCGGCGAATGGTCGCCTCCAAGCCGATGATGCGGGTCTCAAGGTCTTGACGCTGTGTTGGCGAGAGACGGCGACCGGCCTGCTGCTGGGCGATGTTCAGCTCGCTCTCGAAGTTCCGCTTCAGAGCCCGCAACTTCGACTGCGCCCCACTCGCGCCTTGCAGGGGGCGCCCGGGCTCCGGGGTCAGATCCCGGATGTTCTCCATAAGCCAGCCCGGCGGCTGCCGGTCATAGGCCCCAGCTACGTCGTTCAGCAAGGTTTCGCGCAGGACCATGAAGTCGGATTGGGTTTCCTGCACATCCGGGTAGGCTGGGCCAAGCCCCACCGCATCTCCCAGCGCATTGATACCCGCTTTGGCGAAGCCCTCGACACCGAAGGATTGCCCCGCATCGCCTGAGACATCAGGCCCGAACGAGAGAGCGGGAGCAGTCTGGTTGCTGACCTGACCTGAAGGCGAAGGACCTATGTTCGCGCTGTGCGTCGCGTCGAGAATGGTCTTTCCGCTCGACAGGTCCATGACCGAGGTCTCTCGGGTAAGCGGGTCGGTTACGACCCGGTACACGCCCTCCTTGATCCGGATGGCTACGTCACGCGGAATGCCGATACTCTCCATCCGGGCCAGTTCTCGGTCGGCTTCCGTCTGTTTGATGGGCTCCGGCTGGAGGCCCTGCACCGGCACCACGGCAGGGCCGCCCCGGGCGTTGCGATCCACCAGCTGACCGTTCATTTCGACATAGTCCGGGGACACCGGCTCGGCGTCGTCTCGGTAGTCCCCGAGGATTTCCGAGGTGCGCGGGTTGACCAGCTGGCCGTTGATGACGATGGGGTCGGGTTCCCTGCTGTTCCTCAGGATATCCGCGACGCTCATGTAGCGGTTCGCCAGAGCCTGGCGATTCTCGAACTGGCCGACGAGATCGGGTTGGTTCTCGCCCATGAAGGCGTCCCAGGCGTCCTTGTCTTGAAGGCCAAGCCCCACCTTCACAGCGCCCTCGACCTCCTGTGCTACGGCGCTGCGACGTGCCGCCGAAAGGCTGGCGGCATACTTGGCCGCTGCCCTGCGCTCCTGGGCGTCGAGAATGTCCATCTGCTGCCGGGTCTGCTGGATGCCCAGCGCCGCGCCGGGGTCGAAGCCTGCCAACGCGTTGATCGACCCCTGGTCGCCTCCGATGGCGCCCGCGCCGTACTGCGCCAGCGTGTTGCGGTAGTTCGACGTGTGCCGGACGTCGTTCGCCTGCCCCGCGGTCTGGATGCCGCCCGACAGCGCATTCAGCGCGTTGACCGGCTGGCCGGCGAGGATGATGCTCGGGTTCAGGTCTGCCATGGTTAGAGCCCTCCCTTAGTGGATGCGGTCAGTGCGCGGATCAAACGGCGCCTGCATCATCTGTTCCCACCGCAGGAACTCCCGCCAGCCCCGCTGGAAGAGCTCGGGGAACAAGGGGGAGGCGCCGCCTGATTGGCGGGCTTCTTCGCCGGAACGGCGTTCGCAATCTGGGTGTTTGTCGGTCATTGCCTGCAATCCAAGTCTGACGATGAAAGTCAGCACCAGTGTAGGCTAAAACGAGCAGATTTCCCACAACATGTTCTGTCTATATTCCCTATTTGGCCCCAAATGTTCTCGCCTGGGGCGGCTTTGCCGGGCTCGACCTGGGACAATTAAGCCAAGCGGGAAGGTTTTTTTGCAGTCTGTACGCGAGCGAAGGCAACGCTCAGGTCGGGCCCGCCTCTGTACAATCGCCGGTGATGAAATCGACCACCTCTGCGGTTTTGGCGAAGGTCATCCCGCCTTGGCGATAGAGCTTGATGTGACCAGCTTTCTCCCAGCGGTAGAGCGTGGCGCGCGAGATCCCGACGACCTTGGGGGAATCGGCGGGGCGGAAGGTAGCGGGGGTGGTCATGGGTTTTCCTCAATGGCTTTGGTGGTTCCGGTGGGCGGACGTGGCGGCGCCGAACTGTGAGCGAGCGATTGCTTTGCTGTTTCGGCCTCAGCGCTTGGTGAAGCCCTGTGTATCACTCAGGTTTTGGGGGTCTTGCCACCGATTGCGTTTCTGCCGATATTGGCGGTGTTCATCCTGGCTTCAGTGCCATGCTTGGTCTTATATGTGCGTGGCTCACTGTAAGAATTTACAGTGACGGAAGCCCGAACGGTCGCGACAAGCGGGGCAGAAACACGGCACTGGCGGTCCGACCACTGGGTCCACTCCTCATCCTCAAGCAGCGTCATCACCGCGCGGCGCTTGTCGTCGTTCGAGGTCGAAATTTGACAGAACTTGTCGGCGCGACGGGTCAATGATCGGTTGACTGCATGTATCTCAACGTGATACGTATCACTCCATGATACAAAGCACCAAGGGCAAGCTTGCCAAACGCGCCTTAGAAGGGAAGTACGGCAAGGGGTTTCCAGCTGACCTGGTTAATCGGACCAATGCCATGATGGCCGCCCTGGATGCCGCGCACGAGCTGGAGGACCTTCGGTTTCCGCCTGGAAATCACCTTGAGCAACTTGCCGGGAACCGGCTTGGACAGCACTCCGTCCGGATCAATGGCCAGTGGCGCATCTGCTTTGTGTGGACCTCGACTGGTCCAGAAGACGTTGAGATTATCGACTACCACTGAAAGGAGCCGAACATGACCATGATGAAAGTTGCGGTTCACCCCGGTGAGATCCTGCGCGAACTGTATCTTGACCCGCTCGAGATGAGCCCCATCGCCCTTGCAAAGCGCCTAGGGGTGCCGCGCACCCGCATCGAGCGACTGTGCAAGCTGGACGTTTCCATGTCCGTGGACACCGCCCTTCGGCTTGCCAAGTTCTTCAGCACCACGCCTGACTACTGGCTCAACATGCAGAAGAACTTCGATCTGATCTCCAATCGCGATCAAGTGGACGTCTCGGGCATCAGGCCCCTGCAAGCCGCCTAACCTCACCCAGAAACAATCCACCCCCGGCCGGAGTTCGGTCGGGGGTGGTCTCAGGCTTATACGTTTGCCGCCGGGACTTGCGTTACACGGGGAGCAGGACCGCTGATTTCTGGCGCCACCCGCTCTCAGGGCGGTAGTTCTGCAGTGCCCCGAGACCCTCGCGGCCCGTCGCCCAGACGCCGGTCGGCTTCCCGTCGATCCAACGCAGCTGGATGCCTTGCATGCTGGTCACGCCGTCGGGTGCGTGCTCCAGAAGCGCCTCGCGGATCGCCTCGATGTGATAGGCCAGCTTCGTGTTCAGTTCGTCCCGTGCCCAGTCTTCGGGAATGTTCTGGACTTCGACGGCCGGCGCCGCGACGGGGGCCAGAGCAAGGGCCGCGCTGGCGGCGAAAAACTCGCGGCGCTTCATGCTGCACCCCCTTCGGTTTTCCAACCACGACCATGGCGATAGTTCGCGGTCATATCGCCTTCCTGCCAGGACCGCAGATCAGCCACCCCAGGGAAAGCAGACGCGATCAGGAATGCCGGGGTGATGACCACTTGCTGAACATCATTGATGCCCTCGGGGGCGCTCTCGGACAGGAGGCGCACCAGCTCGTCGGCATGGTGCTGGATCTGGTCAGTGACGCTCGGCTCAGCCGACTTGGACGCGATAGGGGCGAAGGCGAGCGCCGTAGCGGAGGCGATGAAGGAGCGGCGCTTCATGCTGCACCCCCGATCCGGCTGATGGCAGCCCGCAGGTAGCCCCGGGCTTCGATCAGGTTCCGCTCGCTCGGGCTCGGAGCGCAGATCGCGTCCAAAGCCAAGGCGATACAGTCATGGAGTTCGCCACGCGGTTCACGCGCGATGGGCGGGGTATTGGTCGGCATAGCCTTTCCTTCCTGTTCTTGAGATGACGTTCCCCAGGCTCTTGAAGCGGGAACTTGGTGCTTTGAATTTGAATAGCGCCGCCTGTTGGCGTGTGCTATTGGCATATTTATGGGTCTGTCAGGCTGTTCTGTCAACACATTAAATATGCCGGTAGCACACGAAAGGAAGCGACGTGACATCAGAGCAATTCAAAATGGCTAAAGCTGCGCTTGGGATGAGTAACCCTGAACTTGCGGGGCTGACTGGATTGCATCGCAACACCCTGAACAAGGTGGACCGAGGCGAGGGCAAGCCATCGACTGTGAAGCTCGTTCAGATGACGCTCGAAGCCAGAGGCGTGCAGTTCCTCTCTCCTGGCGAGACCTCAGAGGGTCCGGGCATTGCTCTGATTGCGGCGTCGCGAGACTAGGTCGCTGCCCAAGGCGCTACGCTCCTCGCGTGTCTCCCTATTGCCTGAGCCGACATCTGCGCGCAGGTTGAATGCATCAAACTTGATAAGGGGAGAACGACATTGCGACTGTTGGCAATCGCTTCAGCAACCATGCTCATGACGCCTGCCGTGAGCGGCGCAGATGACCGCGCAGCGTTCACGGCCGTTGCGCAAGGTGGCGGCCCAGGCGTCTACATCGTCAACACAGAGACGGGATCTGTAACCTTTTGCGCGCCGTCGAGAGACGGGAGTGGCGCGCTGACCGTCCAATGCACTTCAGAGGGTGACTGAATGTCAACACGAAGCGTCGGGGCCTGCCAGTCCAGGAGAGGCATTGGCCTCGCCGCCATTCTAGCTTTGGCGTTCGCTTGGTATCCGCACCCGTCGAAAGCACAACAGGTATCTGGCAACTCGCTTTATTCAGCTTGCCGTTCAGAGAGTGGCGTCGAGCTTGGCTTTTGCGTAGGCTTCGTTCTCGGAGCGATCGAAGGGGAGAGCTTTGGTGCGTTCATCGTGATTCAGCGCCTCATGCCCGGTCAGACGACAGATGAGAGCAATAGTGCCATCAACGCCTTTCTGGCGCACTGCATCCCCAGCGACGCGACGAATGAGCAGCTTCGGGATATCGTCGTTCGATACCTATCTGACCACCCTGAGAGCAGACATTTCCCTGCAAGGGGCTTGATCTGGAATGCGCTGATGGAGGCTTTCCCCTGCAGCTAGAGCGCCCCACCTCGCCTAGGTATGGGGCCCGACACCACCCCATTCGCCTTCGGGCGAACCTCAGGGTAACCTCAGGGTCTTAGGGTCATCTTAGGGTCCAGGACCGCTCCGGCCGGCGGCGAAGTCTCAGAGGACCAGATCCAACACCGGCCCCCAACCTTCGCGGGCGCAGACCTCGGCCTCGAAGATTGCCGCTTCATAGGCGGGCCCATCCCAGAGCGACACGCGGCCCCCATCTGCCTCCACCGCATCCACGAAGAACCAGCGCTCCCCGATGTGCTTGAACAGCATTTGCTTGCCTTGGGCGCTGTGATGCTCTTGCGAACTGATGATGCCCGATGCGATCTCAACGTGTCCTGCTGTCATTCCCATGTCCTTCCGGTCTGCTCTGAGCCTACGGCTTCCGCCACCGCAATCGCTGAATCGATGTCAACATTCTCCAACAGGCGCGGGCCTTGGGAATGCGCTGTCTTTTCGCTGTATCCGGCCCGGATTGCCGCCTCCAAGGTGTCGCCTCGCGCGCGCGAATTGGTCGCGTACAGACTTCCGAAAAATCTTCCCGCCTCGCGCGCGCGTATTGGTAACTCAGTCTCGCGCGCGTGCGCGCGTACTGGTCGCGCAACGTTTCGACTGAGCCTGACCGAGTTGGGAAACGGCCCGCGTATCAGATTGAGGCACGGGTCAGCTCGAGCTGATTTGCCGTCTCACGAATGCCCCTTCGCAAGGCGCCGGCGCCAGTTCCCTACTGTCTGAGGGCTGCATCCGATGCGCCGCGCTATCTCGCGGTCCGGGAGGTCAGGGTGAGCGCGCAACATGGACACGATTTCCGTTTGCCGCTCTGCTCTGCTGGCGCGCCGCGTGTTTTTCCCGCGCGATCGGGTGAACAGCTCGAAATCTGCCTGTAATGTCGCAGCAAGTTCCTGGTCGTAACCGGGGTCGCGGGCGATCTCGCTGTGCGCAATGTCAGCAATCCACTTCAAGCGCGTCCTTATTCCGGCCTCCGTTGGATCCGACATGCCGTCCAGAAGCGCCGTGAGGGCGCATATGCGGGCGTAGACGTGGTCTCCCTCGGAATAATCCGGGAAGAACGCACAGCGGGCATCAGTGAGCCCTTCCAGGCCCCTCAGCTCATCGAGAGCACCTTGTACGGTCTCCGGGAACGGCAGGGCGGCACCCATAGCCTTCCACATGGCCTCCGTTGGCCGGCCGCTGACCCAGCCATCGAACCCAGAGAAACCCTTCGTCTTGTCCGCGAGGGGCGCCAAGGCCTTCCGAAGCGCCGCCTCTTCAGCCGTCTCGGCAAATACTGCCTCTTCAGAGCCGAATTCACGTAGAAGCTCCTCACACCGGTTCAGGCGTGCGGCTTCGCGCTGGGCTCTCTCGACTGCACTGCGAGCCTTCCAGCCTGGCTCCTTCGCCTCCATCCAATCATCGAAGCCATCGAACATTCCCTTGGGCTTCGCGGCGGGTTGCTCGTCCAGTTTGGACAGGGCGTCACTTAGTGAGAGCCCGGCGCGCTGGGCCAGCATCTCTGCCCGCCCCCGCGCTGCGCTTCTCTCTCCTTCGGTGGCCCCCCTGGCCATCAGGGATTGGAGCCGACGGAGCTTCTCGGTGTCCAACATGGATGAACTATCCTTCATACGAGCCACTGCTCTTCTACTCGCGCCGAGCGCGGCTGGGTGGAGATGCGGGTGAAGGCCAGACCACTTGCGGAAAGGTGGCGGTGTTCAGCGTTCGGGTGGCACTTCCTCGAGCGTTCTCCGGGCGCCGAACAGCCTCCGGGCTTGGGAGAGGTCTGGATGCAAGTTCCTGTACCCCCTGGTAGATTAAGGATGTCCCCAAAAGTATGACAGGGAAGGTGTCGAAAAGTGCCGTTTCCGTCCCCAAAAGTATGACAGGGCGTCCCCAAAAGGATGACAGGGGCGGCCGTTGCCGTCCCCAAAAGTATGACAGGACCGTCCCCAAAAGGATGACGGGGTTTTCCTTTTTCAGTCACCGGTTTCCGCCTTTGATGGGAACCACATTGGCGGCTGGCGCCCTGCCATTTCGACCGCCTGGATTGTTCGATGGGATGGTCTTTACCGGGAAGTCGTGGCCATTCACCCAGTCTCGATACAGGCGACGTCCGGTCGTGTGACCAGCCAAGGCAAGCTCGGTCACCTCGTATGTCGGCGACCTAGCTTCGCCGCCAACACCTAGGCAACCGGGGTGGGTTTGCACGAGAAAACCCTTCGCTTGGAGGTCGTGGAATGCGCGCGCGGCCGTCTTTCGGTTAACGCCCAGACACTCCGCAGCCTGCCTGACCGAGAGGCTCAGCTTGCCGTTGTTGTTCGCCTTGGGGCCGCGCCACTCGAACTTGATCCAAGGATAGAGGGCTTGGGCTGTGGTCGACAGTGCGCGCCATGCTTCTGACTGCATCAGGGGGCGCACCATCTTCGTAAAGTGCTCGACCTTCTCCTCATTTCGCTTGTCACGCCCCATCGCCAGCCCTCCATTTCTTAGGGCGCCGTGGCTCGGCGTTTCCATCGTGCTCGGTCATGCGCTTCCCCTTCGATCTGCGGCAAGGGCAGCTTCGCCTCAGCGGCATGGACCTCCAATGCACGCCTGTTTCGTTGGGGTTTCGGGCCGCCCGCGACGGGCAGCAGAGAGGCAACGAAGGGCCGGGCCGCGTGACGGTCCGCCTGGTCGAAGGGCAGGGAGGGCTGAGGGGCGCCATCAATCAGCATCCCCGTAGATGAGAGCGGCCAAGAGTACCGCCGCGGCTTTGCTCAAGCCATGGCGGTGGCGAAAGCGGGCAATGCGGAGCGCCATCATTCTGCGGCCTCCTGCTGGGGGATAGGGCGGATATCGCAGCCCAGCCACCAGCGCTTGTGTCGCCCCGGGTGTTCGCCCTCGTGGGATTCCCAGGTGTCGTAAATGGGGATGCCGTGGACGTTCTTGGCGGTGTGAACATAGGCGGCCCAGCGCGGCCCCAGGGCCTCTCTGCCGGTGCGGCCGGCGGACCCCGCCTTGCGCAGCTCCTCAATTGCCCACCGGACACGCCCATGCAGGATTACGGTCTGGACCTGGCCTTGTTCGTCGGTGAATTCGTAGGGGGCTCTCGCCCAACGTTTCTGTGCCATGCTCGGCCTCGTGTCTGTTGAAACACGAAGGGCGTTCGGCTATTGTTCTCAGGCATCCAAGCGCCGAAAACAAAGTCCCGCCGCCGCCCCTCGGGGTGGCGGTTTTGTTAGGCGGCAGCTCGTGCCGCCTTTGCGTTCTCGATGACCTGAAGGATTTCCGACTGAGGCCAGCGCGACAGTGCGCCGAGCTTGAGGGGCTTCGGGATCGTGCCGTCAGCGACGCGACGATGAAACGTCGGCACACTGACTTGCAGAAGCGCGGCGGATTCTCGGACGTTCAGAAGAGGGTCGGTGATTTTCATGGCTCTCGGCTCGTATGCTTGTTGATACGAGGTGAAGCATGAAGATACCTCCGCGCTTTGTTAATATTTAAAATCAATAGCTTATGCGGTTCGCTTGCTGCTGTCCAAGTGGCTGGGCGGCTGCTTGACGGCATCTGAGTTGCCTAAGCGAAACTAGACCCGATACCTTAACCGCCTATGCGGTTTTGGCGGGGAAGAGTTGATGATAGCGCTCCTTTAGTGATCTGCCCGCTTCGCCGCGACGGATCTCGTCAAGGTAGTCTTTCGCTTGTCCTTCTCCCTGCGTCCAGAGCGCTGGGTCGGCGGATTTCGCCGTTGGCAAGGCGGCGGCCAGCAGTCCTTTGGGGCCAAGTAGCGGTGCAATAGCAGGGTTTTCTGAAGCAACTTTTTCGAGTGCGTCCATCAGCTTGGCCCTCCTTTCCTTTCTGGAGCGGGAGGAGCTTTCGCTTCCCTTCGCTCCAGCCTTCCTGCGTCTTGCGATGGCATTGCTTGCTTCGATCTCAATTCCGGCCTCCAGGACCTCCAAGTCACGGAGAAGGTAGCCCGCCGAGAAGTCCTCACCCGTTATGAAGTAGTGGTACCTACAGGCTGCTGCGATGTAGACCGGAGAAGTGTGAGGAAGATTCACCCAGCAGTACTCATATGCCGCGGCACCCTCCCAATTCTCGCCGAACTGCAGTTGGAGTTCTTGAATTCTCTGCTCTCCAAGAGAGTCGAGTACCAGTTGAGAAGGGTGAAGGCCGACTTCGTCCGTCACACTGGATGCGGCCAAGATCGACCAGGGAAGCCCCAGGTCTTCATCGCCGACAGTGAGAAAGCGCGAAAACAAAACGTCACCGCCCATCGCTTGCCGCACAAAGTCTTCGCGCTCCATCTCGCGCGCGAAGAGCGTAAAAGCCCCTTCGTCTTCGGGCACTTCAGAGCCCAAGGGGTACAAGTTGGCAAATTCAGTGGCCCTCTGCTCATCCGGGAAAGCTGCAACAAAGCTTGTTTCCGGCAAGTATCCGGTTCTGGTGCAGACCTTGACGTACCATGGACCGGCCTTCTCATCGTCGCGGCCCTCGAGGTCGCCGCGATAAAGCCTTGCGACCGGAGAGTCCGGCGCAAGAATCTGGATGCCTGTTACGAGACATTTCCTTGCTGCATTCTCAATGCTCTCGGTCATTCGTCATACCCCAACCGCTTTTAGCAGAACTCCGGACTGACCGGTCACATGTTTCGCCCAGCGCCCCATGAGAACGCGCCTTTGCTCTAGGAAGTCTGTTCGCCGGTAGGCTCGAACCACGGCGCCGTCAGTCCGGTGCCCCAGGCAGGCCTCTGCCACCTCGTGTGGGGCGTCCGTCGCCTCAGCCAGCCAATCTCGTAGAGATGAGCGGAAGCCATGCGGCCGTTCCACCATGCCGCGCCGTTCCATCAGCCGTGACATGGTGGCGTCCGAAATCACCCCTTTTCGGATGCTTGGGAACAGGTAGCCGTCGCGTGAGTGGCGCCGGGCTTCCTCAATGACCGCCATAGCCTCAGGAACCAGAGGGACCCTGAAATCGCTGGTCATGCCCTTGCGACCTTTCATGGCTTCTCTAGGTACCGTCCAGATTTCCCCCTCCAGCTGGCTCTCATGCACGAAGCGAAGGGGGAGGGAGCGCACTCCGGTCAGTATTAGAAGGCGGAGGGCCAGATGCGTCACGGTGCCGTCGCTAAGGCTCTCATAGAAGCCCGGGACATCCTGCCAGTGCATTGCGGGGATATTCTCGACTTCATGGCGCTGCTTCCCGAGGAGAGCTCGGGCCTTGTCTGTCGCTTGCAGGTCTACGTCCAGACCTAGAGCCGCGGCGTGCTTCATGCAGATCGCTAGCCGGTTCATCGCTTTCCGCGCCGTGTCGGCTTTCGTGTGCCAGATTGGCGCAAGGCAATCGCGGATATCCTTCTGGTCCAGATCCGAAACCGGCACCTTGCCAAGCTTGGGCAGTATGTGAAGTTCCAAAGGGCTGAACCAGCGGCCAGCCTTGCCGTCACCCTTCAGCTCGGCTTTGCGGCTCTCGAAGGCATCCGCCGCCACGTCGCTCAAAATGTGGAGCTTGCTGGATGCTTCGCGCCGGGCCCGCTCGCGCTCCTTGATCGGGTCCAGATTTTCTCGCACCTGCGCGCGCGCTTCATCGGCCTTGCGCCGTGCATCTGCCAGCGAGACAGCGGGATAGGCCCCGAGCCCCATTTCTCGGCGCCGACCATGAACGGTGACGCGGAGAACCCATTGCGCTCCGCCGTCCTCTCGTTTCACGAACCACAAGCCGGCGCCGTCAGCATGCTTGCCTGGAGGCAGGCTGGGAAGGGCGCGGGCACTTAGGCGGTTCATGGCTGGCATCACTTGGGCTCCAGGCGGGGCGTATTCAGTCCCCCTCTCAATCCACCCCGATATGTAGTATTTCCCGAGCTGCCTTGATAGCCCCTGATTGCTATTGATCTATATTTTTAAGGTGCTGTTGGAATTTGTGAGTGTGCCTGATTTCGTGTGAGATCCATATATCGATGTGTTCGCTGCCGCCCCCGGGCACCATTAAACTCCGGTAACCCATTGGTTTCGCTTCAGCTTCTCGCTTGTGCCAGGAGCCGTAGACCATGTCGGAGACCATTTCCTCCCCCACGTTCACCTTTCGCAAGGCCGGAGTGTTCTACTTCAGCCGCCGTGTGCCCTCTGCTTTGAGGTCGCATTACTCTGCTTCTCGTATTTGTTATTCGCTCAGAACCCGCAGTGAACGGGTCGCTGAAGCCCGCGCGAGGAAGGCGGCAGATCAGCTCGACCAGTATTGGTATCATCTTCGGACACAGCTCATGCCACTGCCCGGTGCGCATCTGCTGCGTAGCGGAGGCGACACGACGGCTGCGCCGCCACGACAGGACGTGGAGTCTGAAGCGCAGGACGTGTGCCTTTCGGAAGCTGTCGCTCTTTACATCAAGCTAAAAGGGGCAGGGCGCCCAGACACCTTCAAGAGGGCTGCGGAGAGGTCTTGCGGCTACGTCATCGACGTCTGCGGGGACTTGCCCATTGATGCCTACAGCAAGGCCGACGCGAACCGCTTCAGGGACGCTCTGGTCGAGCGAAAGTTGGCAGGGAGTTCGATCACGCGCGTCTTGGGGACTGTCCGGTCTGTCACTAACTTCGCCGCAAGCGAGCTGGGTCTGGACTATCGCAACCCATTCACGCGGATCTATTACGACCGGGAAGCTGGCGTCGCTGAACGTGCCCCCGTCTCGACGAAGGAACTTGCTCTTGTGCAGGCCAAGTGTCGCGACGTCGATGATGAGCTTCGGTGGCTCGTTGCATTGGTCTCGGACACCGGGATGCGCCTTGCCGAGGCTGCAGGGCTGCTCAAGGAGGACATCTGTCGATCAGAGGACGGTGAGCTTGTTGCGAGAGTGCGACCTCACCCTTGGCGCCGCTTGAAGACGAAGGGCAGCGAAAGGGACGTGCCCTTGGTAGGTGCGGCGGCATGGGCTGCGGAGCGGGTCCTCGCTTCCTCGATCGACAGCGTCTATGCCTTCCCAAGGTACAACAGTGGCGAGACCACGAACGCAAATTCAGCGAGTGCAGCGCTAAACAAATGGATGAAAGACTACACGCCTAAGGGGACCACGATGCACGGCTTCCGTCATGCCATGCGGGATCGGCTCCGGGCGGTCGAATGTCCAGCTGACATCGTTGATCAGATCGGCGGCTGGCAGACCGATGGTGTGGGCCATGCCTATGGGCGAGGCTACCCAACTGAGGTTCTGAGGAAGTGGCTGAAAGCCGTCACGTGAGCCGACATGGTCTACGGCTCCTGGCACAAGCGAGAAGCTGAAGCGAAACCAATGGGTTACCGGAGTTTAATGGTGCCCGGGGGCGGAGGTCTTGCCTCGTTCTGTTCCCGCTACAGGCACCTCGGCGATGGTTCGCGTCAGCAAAACAAGGGCTATCGCGTTGGACCTCCTGCCGTCAACAGGCACCA
>NZ_JAIVMC010000016.1 GCF_020177265.1 Pseudooceanicola marinus | reverse complement strand
CAGGTAGCGGCACACCTCCCAGGTGGAGAACTTGCGCAGCCGCTTGGCGCCATCGGGGGCATAGCCGCGCTTGGCGAGGTCATCGCGGCCCCGGGCGGCGAAGGTCGCGGCCTTGGCGAAGCGCGTGGTGGTGATCGGCTCGGACAGGTGGCTTGCCGCCTCGGCCGGGTCGATGTTGAAATAGGGGGGCAGGTCGGACCGGGATCCGGTTCCGTTCTTCGGTGCCATGGAAACTCCGCATGTCCGCTATTTTTCCAGATATCCGGGAAAGTATCGCACATGGCAGGGTCGATGGGAATCGCCCAGGCCCCTTTCCTAATGAAAAATACCGGAAAAGAGGACAACAGGCAGTCTGTTTATGCTCTTTCAGAGTCTTTTAAGAATCTTTACGGGCCGGATCGTCTTTTTATATCAGGGAGTTACCCGACCACGGGTGCCCGGATACAGGGGCAGGGGGGCCTGAAACCGGGGCGAAAGGGACCCGTTTCCGGGAGGACGGGGTCCGATTCGCGGGAAAACCCTCGCCGCACCCCGTAAACAAGGGGAAAACGCGGTGTTCGGCGAATCCCCGGGGGCGGGGGCGAGTCCCGTCCCGCAGGTTGATCCCGGAAACGGGTCCCTTTGCGCGGGGCCCCGATCCTGAGGCACCCGGATACGGGATCGCCCTTTCCAAGGCTGAAAGGTGCCAATGGCGCGCTTGCGCGTGGGCACCTTATCCGGGATACTTTGCCAAGGCGAGGCGCGTGAGCAGGCGAGTCGCCCGGGCGTCCGCGACGGGCGCCGGAGGTCATCCCGGAGCAACCGGGAGGCGGAGCAGGGCCGTGCGGCCCGGAGGACGAGGCATGGACGACATTCCCCGCGATCAGCTGACGGGCAGCCTGCGCCGGGGCGCGGTGAAGAAACACGTGGCGGCGATCCACGTCTCGGGCAAGCTGACGCTGCTGCAACGCAAGCTGAGCAACGTGTTGCTGCTGAACGCCTACGACACGCTGGTCAGCCAGCAGGTGCACCGCATCGACGCGCGGACCCTGTGCCTGATGATCGGCTACAACTCCAACGACATGGACACGTTGAAGGCGTCCCTGCGGGGTCTGGCCGAGACGGTGGCGGAATGGGACATGCTGGATGCCGACGGGCAACAGGAATGGGGGGTTTCGGCGCTTCTGTCCTATGCCAAGCTGAAAGGGGGCGTCTGCGAATACGCCTATTCCCCCGCGCTGGCGGAGAAGCTGAACGATCCGAAGGTCTTTGCCCTCATCAACCTGAACATCCAGCGGCGGTTCACCAGCGGCCATGCGCTGGCGCTATATGAAAACTGCTACCGCTTCGTGCGCACCGGGTCGACGGGCTGGTGGTCGCTGGACCTGTTCCGCCGCCTGATGGGCGTGGCCGACAGCCCCTACTACGAGACCTACAAGCATCTGAACGCCAAGATCATCAAGCCCGCCGTGGCCGAGGTGAACAAGACCAGCAATATCGTGGTGACGCCGGAGACCCGGAAGATGGGGCGCACGGTGACGGACATTCGGTTCAAGATCGCGGAGAACCCGCAGCTGGCCATCCTGGACATCGACGACGGCGCCGGGGTGCGCAATTCCGATGTTTATGCCCGGATCCGCGCGCTTGGCGTCAGCGACCGGCTGGCGCGGCAGTGGATCGGTGAACATGGCGAGGATTACGTGGGGCAGAAGCTCGATTACATCGCGGGGCAGGGGGGCGTGAAGAACGCCGTCGGCTACCTGACCGCCGCCCTGCGTGAAGATTACCGCGAGGGGGCGGGCGGGGCGTCAACCGGATCGAAAGAGGTTTCGTCGCGAAACCCCGCGCCGCCCAGTTCCGCCCGGGCGAAACGGCTGGGCCGCATCCAGGAGCTGGCGCAGGCGCGCACGCCGACCCAGCGGGATGCGGACAAGCGGCTGTTCCTGTCGCGGCTGGAGGGCGCGGCGCGGGCCGATTTCGAGCGCTACGGCTGGATGTCGGCCCTGAACGCCGCCGCGATCACCGCCTTCTGGGAAGAGCTGTCGCCCGGGGCCTTCGACGATCTGGACGGGTGAGCGGCCGGGGTTACGCGGTCAGCACTATCACGCGGTCAACAGGATCTCGGGGCCGGCCTCTTTCAGCTCGGCGATCGAGGTCAGGCCCATCAGTTGCAGGGTGATCGCGGTTTCCGCCGCCAGCAGCCGGATCAGGTGATCGACGCCCGGCTCGCCCGCCGCCGCCACGGCCCAGGCGAAGGGGCGGCCCATCATGACGAAATCGGCCCCCAGGGCGATGGCCTTCACGATGTCGGACCCGCGCCGGAAGCCGCCGTCGATGAAGAGCATCGGATCGGGGCCGAGCGCCGCGCGTACCGCCTGTAGCCGGGTGATGGTGGCTGGCCCGTGGTCGAGCTGTCGCCCGCCGTGGTTCGACAGCACGATGCCGTCCATCCCTTCGGCGGCGGCGCGGGCGGCGTCCTCGGGGTCGGAAATGCCCTTGATGATCAACTCGCCATCCCAGTCGGCGCGCAGCTGGCGCACCTTGTCCCAGGTCAGGTCGATGTCGAGGCGACCCGAGAGGTTGCCGGCCTGGGCGAGGGCGCCCTTGCCGAATTCCGGGCGGCCGGCGACCAGCTCGACCTCCGGGAAGCCGCCGCGCAGCAGGGACAGCGACCAGGCGGGGCGGGCGGCGAATTGCAGGAAGAGCGAGGGCGTGATGCGCGAGACGGCGCGGAAGCCGTTCCGCACGTCGCGTTCGCGGACCGAGGTGATGGCTGTGTCGACCGTCAGGAAGATGCGTTTGACGCCGGTGGCGCGGCACTGGTCGAGGTAGGAGGCGTTCACCTCCGGGTCGCGGTCCAGGTAGAGCTGGAAGTCAGGCACGGTGCCTGCCGCCTGTTTCATCGTCGCCAGCCCGTTGATCGAGAAGGTGGAGATCACGCAGGGGGTGCCGGCGCGGGTGGCGGCGCGGTGGACGCAGATGTCGCCGTCGCGGTGGTAAAGCCCCATGAAACCGACGGGGCCGGGACCGAAGGGCAGGGCGGCGGTTCCGGTCCCGAGGGGCGTCGTCAGGTCGGCGGGACCCAGCGGGTGCAGCACCCGCTGGCGCAGCATGTAGCGGTCGAACCCCTCGCGGTTGCGGCGCAGGGTGGTTTCGGAGAACGAGCCGCCATCGATGTAATCGGCGAAGATCTTCGGCAGCTTGCGGCGGGCCGTGCGGGCGAAGTCGTCGGTGGTGACGAAGCGGCGGGAGAGGTCGGTCATGCGGGGCGGATCCGGTCGAAGAAATCGCTCATCCGGTCGCGGCCCGAGGTGGGCGGCGACCCGGCGGCCAGGGCCGTGGCCAGGCCGATGGC
Source organism: Pseudooceanicola marinus (assembly GCF_020177265.1). GTDB lineage: Bacteria > Pseudomonadota > Alphaproteobacteria > Rhodobacterales > Rhodobacteraceae > Pseudooceanicola > Pseudooceanicola marinus_A. The sequence continues at coordinate 65,386 of NZ_JAIVMC010000016.1, read as the reverse complement.
GGAGGAGGTGGGGTTATGCGCGCCCTCGCCCGCGCGCAGGTTCATCACCAGCGTCGGGCAGAGGAAGAGGGCGGTGCGGATGACGTCCTCCCAGTCGGGGGGGAGCATGTCGCGGGCGGCGAGTTCCGCCAGGAAGGGGCGCCAGAAATGGTCGGCCTTGGTGTCCAGCAGGCGTTGGCGCAGGGGGGACAGCTGCCAGTCGGTGTCGATCTGCAGCTGGCCGTTTTGCAGCCGGACCGTGGCGGTTTGGCGGGCCTCGGCGATCTCGGGCGTGTAGAGCCAGAAGGGATGCGCCAGGCAGTTGTGGAAGGTGGATTTCACCTCGGCCAGCAGGGCGGGGACGTGATCGCCCGCGAAGGCCGGGTCGAAGAAGGCGAGGTGCGGGGCGTCGCCCGCAGCCTCGTACCAGACGTTGGCGTTATGGGCGTCGCCATGGGCGGTGACGCCGCCCGCATCGGCGAGAGCCTCGGGCGCCAGGCGGGTCTGGGCGCGGTCGAAGAGGGCGCGCAAGCTCAGGGCATGGGGCTGGCCGTTCAGCACGGGCTGGGCATCGGCGATCTGGTCCCACGTCAGGGTCAGGCCGGGAAAGTCAAAAGACTTGTCGGCGTAGAAGCTGCCGAGACGGCCGCCGGGGTAGGTGCCGTCAGGATCGGACAGGCGTTCGTGGAACAGCCGGTGGATGGGTTCGGCCGCCGATTGCGCGGGGGTGATCGGGTGCAGCGTGTCTTGCGCCACGCGCAGCAGGGCGTCGTTCAGGCGGGCCTCTGCGGCGACGGCCTGATCCTCGGCCGCCGCGTCGGGGGTCTGGTCGAGAGCGAAGAGTACATCGGAAAACCGCGGGTCGTCCCGGTGGCGATAGACCAGCAGCTGTTCGCCCGGCAGGGTAGAGATGTGCACCGGCTGATCCACCGGCAGCCCGGCGCGGGTCAGCAGGTCGGCGCGGTAGTATTCGCCGGTCATCTCCTCCTCGCCCTCTTCCTGGTGGAACTTGAAGAACAGGCGCCGGTCGCCGGAGCGGAAGGTGCCGTTGAGGGAGTTCAGCGAGTAGCGATCGACGTTGATCGCCAGATCGGTGACGGGGATGTCGAAGAGGCCCGCGATGAAATCCTGCAGCATCCGTTCCGCCGCCGCGCGGTCATGGCGGGCGGTGGCGCGGATGCGGGCGGTGCGGGAGGGCAGGGGGGCAGGCGTGTCTTGGGCCGTGGTCGTCACCGGGTCATTCCCCCGGGCGGCCCATGTCGGCGGCAACGGCGCAGTCGATGATCGTCTTCAACCCGGTGCTGTCGCCCGCCAGCAGGGATTCGTAGGCGTCCGGCACGGCTTCCAGCGGGATCTCGGCGGCGATGAAGGCATCGAGCGCGGGCGCCAGATCGGGCAGCATCGGTGCCACCTCGAAGAACTCGGGGCCGTAGGCGTGACAGCCCAGCAGGGTGATTTCGCGTTCCACCAGGTGCACGGGGTCCAAGAGCGGTTTCGCCGCGCCGATGCCCACCAGGGCCAGGCGCGAACAGCCCGCGATCGCCTCGACTAGGGCGGAGATGACGGGCGCGGCGCCGGTCGTGTCGACGGCAAAGCGGAAGCGGGGCAGGGCGTCGAGCGTGGCGGCGGTGGCGCCGGTGGCCTCGCAGACCAGGTTCACCCGCGCCGCGTTCAGGTCGATCACCCGGACGGGATGGCCGGCGCGGGTCAGCAGCAGGGCCACCAGCCCGCCGATCGGGCCACAGCCGGTGACCACCACCTCGGCGCCTTCGGGCGCATCCAGGCGTCGGACGGCGTGCAGGGCCACGGCCAGCGGTTCGACCATCGCCAGGTGCCGGTCCGGCACGCCTTCGGGGGCGGGGGCCACGTTGCGGGCGGGCAGGGTGACGGATTCGGCAAAGCCGCCGTCGATCTTTTCGCCCAGGAAGCCGAGGTCGTCGCAGACCTGCCCGTTGCCTTCGAGGCAGGCGGGGCAGGTGCCGCAGGTGTGGCGGCTGTCGACGATGACGCGCTGGCCCTCGACCACATGGGCCACGTCGCCGCCGACGGCTGTCACGACGCCGGTAAATTCATGCCCGGCGACCGAGGGCGCGCGGCTGATCCAGGCGCCGGTGGCGTAGTTGTGCAGGTCCGATCCGCAGATCCCGGCGGCGGTGACGCGCAGGGTCACCTCATCCGGCCGGGGCGGCAGGGGGGCGTCAACGGTTTCGAAACGCAGGTCGCGGGTGGCATGAAGACGGACGGCGCGCATTTGATCGGCCTTTCTTGGATCGGACGGGCAGGGGGCCACGGCGGGCGCGGCCCCCTCGGTTCACGACGTCATTTTAGGACTTCTTCAGGTACTTCGCACGCATCTCGCTGACCGCGTTGGCGTGCGAGGAGAAGCCCTCGTATTTCGCCAGGGTGTGGGCGGTTTCAGCCAGTTCCGGGTAGCCCTTTTCGGTGACGTAGCCGATGGAGGAGCGGCGCAGGAAATCGGTGACCGACAGCGGCCCGTAGGTTTTTGCCCCCTTGGAGGTGGGCAGCACGGCGTTCGGGCCGAGGGCGAAGTTGCCGATCGACACGGGGGTGTGCGTGCCCATCAGGACCTCGGCCGCGTCGGTGATCTGGCCCAGGTACTCAAAAGGTTTCTCCGACAGGATTTCCAGGTGTTCCGGGGCGTATTCGTTCACGAAGGCGCAGGCGTCATCCATGTCAGCCGCCAGGACGATGCCGCCCGCGCCGTTGCACAGCACGGATTGGGAGAACTCGACGCGCTGGTCGGTCATCGCGGCCCAAAGCTCCGGCAGGGCCTCCAGCGCCTCGTCGATGACGCGCTGCGAGTTGGTGACCAGCCAGGCGGAGCTGTCGGGGCCGTGTTCGGCCTCGATCAGCAGGTCCATGGCGGCCAGCCCGCCGTGCACCGTGTCGTCGGCGAGGATCATCACCTCGGACGGGCCGGCGGGCAGGCCCGGGTCAATTTCCGAGGCCAGCAGGCGTTTCGCGGCGACGACCCAGGGGGAGCCGGGGCCGACGATCTTCTGCGCCTTCTTCACGGTTTCGGTGCCATAGGCGGCGGCGGCCACGGCCTGGGCCCCGCCGCATTTGTAGATGGTTTCGACGCCGGCGAGCCGGGCGGCGACCAGGGTGGCCGCGTCCACCTTGCCGTCGGGGCCGGGGGGCGTGAAGATCGCCAGGTTCGGCACCTTGGCCACGGCGCCGGGCACGGCGGTCATCATGGTGACGGACGGGAAGGAGCCCTTGCCGCGCGGCACGTAAAGCGCGACGGAGTCGATCGGCGTCCAGCGGTCACCGGCGAAGGCGCCGGGGCTGACTTCCTTGAGCCACATGGGTTCCGGCGCCTGTTCTTCATGGAAGGTGCGGATGTTGCGGATGCCCTTGCGGATCGCCTCGATCACCTCGGGCTCCACCAGGTCGAAGGCCTCGTCGAATTCGCTCTCCGGCGCCTGCAGGATGTCGGCGGTCAGGCCCTCGGATTTGTCGAACTCGCGCCCGAAGCGGACCAGGGCGGCGTCGCCTTCGGTGCGCACGGCCTCGATGATCGGCGCGGCCTTTTCCAGGAAGAAGGACAGGTCGGCCTCGGACCGGTTGGTCAGGGCGGCGCGGTCTTCGGGCGAGAGGCCGGCGAGGCTGTGCTGGGTCACTTGGGGCATGGGAGCACCTTTTTCTTGGCGGCCCCGCGGGGCCTTCGGGAGAGCGGTCGGGGCTGTTCTAGCCACCGGACCTGAATTGTATATACTTATTGCGCCTGCGGAGCGTGGCGCGGGCCGGGCGGCGGCGGATCTGCCTAGATTTTAGCCAGGAAGCCGCCGTCGATGGCCAGGCACTGCCCGGCGATATAGCGCGCGGCGGAGGAGGCAAGGAAGAGGGTCGCGCCCTCCAGATCGTCGAGATTGCCGAGGCGGCCCATGGGCACGCTGTCGGTCATCGCCTGCACCCAGCCCTCATCCTCGTAGAAGGTCGAGGTGAGGCCGGTTTCGAAATACCCCGGCGCGATGGCGTTGACGCGGATGCCCAAGGGCGCCCATTCGGCGGCCATGGCGCGGGTCATGCCCAGGATGCCGGTTTTCGAGGCGGTATAGGGGGTGGCCGTGGGGACACCGACGAAAGAGGTCAGCGAGGCCAGGTTGATGATCGCGCCGCCGCGTCCCTCCATGGATTTCGCCGCCGCCTGGGCGACGAAGAAGGCGCCCTTCAGGTTGGTATCGACGATCTTGTCCCAGAGCGCCTCGTCCACGTCGAGGGTGGGGCGCACGTCCTCGATCCCGGCGTTGTTGACCAGAACGTCCAGCGGGGGCAGATCCGACAACCCCTCCTGCACGGCGGCGACCGACTGCTGATCCACGGCGCGGCAGATCACGTCGCGGCCAAGCGCGCGGGCCTCGGCCGCCGTGTCGTCCAGCGAGGGCAGGGCGCGGGCGGTCAGCACCAGGTCGGCGCCGGCGCGGGCAAAGGCCAGGGCCAGCGTGCGGCCGATGCCACGACTGGCGCCGGTGACCAGCACCCGGCGGCCGGTGAAATCGAAGGTGCAATCGGCGGGCAGCGGCGGAGTTTCGGCCATGGGAAGGTCACTTTCGCTTGACATGTCTAGACATAAGTTGCCCCCTCCCCGGCGCCTAGTCAACGGAGTTCCCCCCATGTCCGCAACCGAAATCGCCCTGCGCCCCGAACTGGCGGCGCTTGCCCCCTACAATTCCGGCCTGTCGTTGGAGGACGTGGCCAGCCGCTGTGGCGGGCGGCCCATTGCCAAGCTGGGCTCGAACGAGAACCCGCACCCGCTGCCCGCGCCCGTGCGCGCGGCCATGGCGGAGGTGCTGGGGCGGACGCAGATGTACCCCGATCCCTCGGCCCGGGCGCTGGCGGCGCAGCTGGCGGCGGAGACCGGGGTGGAGGCCGCGCGCATCGTCTTTGGCGACGGGTCCGAGGATCTGCTGAACGTGCTGGCCCGCGCGCTGTTGCAGGCGGGCGACGAGGTGGTGACGCTTTACCCGTCCTTCCCGCTGCACGAGGATTACGCCCGGATGATGGGGGCGGAGGTCACGCGAATCGGTCTGACCGAGGAGCGGGAGATCGACATGGCCGCCCTGCTGGAGGCCGTGGCGCGGCCTGTGCGGCTGATCCTGCTGGCCAACCCGATGAACCCGGCGGGGGTCTGGCTGACGCCCGACCAACTGGACCAGGTGCTGGCGGCGCAGCATCCCGACAGCGTTCTGTGTCTGGATGAGGCCTACGTGGAATATGCCGCCGGGTCAGACTACCTGCCCGGCACCGAACGGATCGGCGGCCATGACAAGCCGCTGCTGATTCTGCGCACCTTTTCCAAGGCCTGGGGGCTGGCGGCGCTGCGCATCGGTTACGGGCTGTCGAACAGCGACGCGCTGATTTCCGCGATGCATCTGGTGCGCACGCCCTTCAACGTCAACGCCGTGGCCCAGGCCGCCGCGCTGGCGGCGCTGCGCGCGCCGGAAGGCATGCAGGCCGCCGTGGCCGACACATTGGCGGAGCGCGACCGGGTGGCCGACGCCCTGCGCGCACGGGGGCTGGAGGTGCTGCCGTCGAAGGGCAATTTCCTGTTCGTCAATGTCGCGCGCGCCTCCGGCCCGGTGGCCGAGGCGCTGATCGATCACGGGGTCATCGTGAAGCCCTGGAAACAGCCGGGCTATGAGAGCTTCCTGCGCGTTTCCATCGGGCTGGCGGCGGAAAACGATCAGTTCCTGGGCGCGCTGGAGGCCGTTCTGTAGCCAGGGCAGGGGGCGGACCAGAAACCCCCTAGGCAGCTCGGGATCTTTATGTCTATACTTAATGAATCCCGACACGCCGACCCGGAGAGGCCCATGACGACACGCAGGATCTGGATCAACGCGCGACTGGCCGGTGAGGCCGCGCCGCAGCAGATCGAGACCGAAGGCGGCAAGATCACCGCCATCGGCCCCGATCTGTCGCAGGCGGGGGCCGAGGTGGTGGACCTGGGCGGACGGCTGGTGCTGCCCTCTTTCGTCGATTGCCACACCCACCTGGTTTTCGGCGGCGACCGCACGGGCGAGTTCGAGATGCGGCTGGAAGGGGCCGATTACCAGGATATCGCGCGGGCGGGCGGCGGCATCAAAGCCTCCATGCGGTTCACCCGCGAGCGTGATGTCGAACAGCTGGTGGCCGAAGCCCTGCCGCGCCTCGATGCGCTGCTGGCCGAGGGCACGTCGACCATCGAGATCAAGTCGGGCTATGGCCTCGACATCGAGAGCGAGCTGAAGATGCTGGGCGCCGCCAAACGCCTGGCCGCGCTGCGCCCCTTCCGTCTGCGCACCACCTGGCTGGCGGCCCATGCCCTGCCGCCCGAATACGAAGGCGACAAGGCGGGCTATATCCGCGAGGTCGCCATTGCCGGGCTGGAGGCCGCCCAGGCCGAGGGGCTGGTTGATGCCGTCGACGGCTTCTGCGAGGGGATCGCCTTTTCCGCCGAGGAGCTGGAGCCGCTGTTTGCCCGCGCGGGCGAGCTGGGTCTGCCGGTGAAACTGCATACCGAACAGCTGACCCGCTCGGGCGGCACCCTGATGGCCGCGCGCCATGGCGCCCTGTCGGTGGATCATTTCGAATACGCCACCGACGAGGACGTGGCCGCCATTGCCGCCTCCGGCACCGTCGCGGTGCTGCTGCCCGGCGCCTATTACACCCTGAACGAGGCGCAGAAACCGCCCGTCGCCGCCCTGCGCGCCGCTGGCGTACCCATGGCGCTGGCCACGGATTGCAATCCCGGCACCTCTCCCCTGACCTCGCTTCTGATGACCATGAACATGGGCGCGGTCCTGTGGGGGATGACCGTGGCGGAATGCCTGGACGCGGTGACGACCCATGGCGCCCGCGCCCTGGGCCTTGGGGACGTGACCGGGCGGCTGGCGCCCGGCCTGTCGGCGGATTTCACCGTCTGGGATGCGGAACGTCCCGCCCAGCTTGTCGGCCGGATCGGCCTGAACCCGATGCATATGCGTGTCTTTGAAGGAGCCGTCACCCATGGCTGAGACCAAGGTTGAACATCTGACCCCCGGCGCCGTGTCCCTGCGGGCCCTGGCGCGGATCTACTGGGACGGCGCGGGCATCACGCTGGATGACAGGGCCTGGCCCGCCATCGACGCCGCCGCCGCCCGCATCGCCGAGGTCGCCGCCGGAAACGCCGCTGTCTACGGGGTGAACACCGGCTTCGGCAAGCTGGCCTCGATCAAGATCGCGGTGGAGGACACGGCGACCCTGCAACGCAACCTGATCCTGTCCCATTGCTGCGGCGTGGGCGACCCGCTGGCGCCGGAGGTCACGCGGCTGATCATGGTGCTGAAGGTGATGTCGCTGTCGCGCGGCGCCTCGGGCATCCGGGCCGAGGTGGTGCAGCTGATGCTGGACATGCTGGCCCGCGATCTGCTGCCGCTGATCCCCGAACAGGGCTCGGTCGGGGCGTCGGGCGATCTGGCGCCGCTGGCGCATATGACCGCGACCATGCTGGGCGAGGGGGAGGCCATCTACCAGGGCCGCCGGATGCCATCGTCGCAGGCGCTGGCCGAGGCCGGGCTGGAGGCGATCGAGCTGTCGGCCAAGGAAGGGCTGGCGCTGATCAACGGCACCCAGGCCTCCACCGCGCTGGCCTTGGCGGGGCTGTTCCGGGCGGAGCGGGCGCTGATGACCTCGGTCGTGACCGGGGCGCTGTCCACCGATGCGGCCATGGGATCCACCGCGCCCTTCGCCGAGGAGATCCACACCCTGCGCGGCCATGCGGGCCAGGTGGAGGTGGCGGCCTCCCTGCGCGCCCTGCTGGCGGGATCGAAGATCCGCGAGAGCCACCGTGATGACGACGAGCGGGTGCAGGACCCCTATTGCCTGCGCTGCCATCCCCAGGTCGGCGGCGCTTGCCTGGACCTGCTGCGCCAGGCCGCCCGCACGCTGGAGGTGGAGGCCAACGCCGCCACCGACAACCCGCTGGTGCTGTCGGATGGATCGGTCGTCTCTGGCGGCAACTTCCACGCCGAGCCGGTGGCCTTTGCCGCCGACCAGATCGCCCTGGCCGTCTCCGAGATCGGCGCCATCGCGCAGCGCCGCATCGCCCTGCTGGTGGACCCGGCGCTGAGCTTCGGCCTGCCGGCCTTCCTGTCGCCGAAGCCGGGGCTGAATTCGGGGCTGATGATCGCCGAGGTGACCTCTGCCGCCTTGATGAGCGAGAACAAGCAGCTGGCGCATCCGGCGTCCATCGACTCGACGCCCACCTCGGCCAACCAGGAGGACCACGTGTCCATGGCTTGTCACGGCGCGCGGCGGTTGGGTCTGATGACCCGCAACCTTTTCAACATCCTGGGCATCGAGGCGGTGACGGCGGCGCAGGGGGTGGCCCTGCGCGGGCCGCTGGAAACCTCCGTGCCGCTGACGGCCGCCATCGCCGCGCTGCGGAGCCGCGTGGCGGAACTGGGCGATGACCGCTACATGGCGCCCGACCTGGCCGCCGCCCATGACCTGGTGGCGGAAGGCGCGCTGATCTTCGATCTGGGCGTGGCCCTGCCGGAGGTGGCGTGATGGATCCGGTTCAGATCGTTCAGGGCGACAGCCCGCTGGTGCTCGGCCTGCCGCATACCGGCACCTGGGTGCCCGAGGACATCAAGGCGTGCCTCAACGACGAGGGCCAGCTGCTGCGCGACACCGACTGGCATATTCACCAGCTCTATGGGGGGCTGATCGACGGCGCCACGATGGTGCGCGCCAGCTTCCACCGCTACGTGATCGACGCCAACCGCGACCCCTCGGGGCAGTCGCTGTATCCCGGGCAGACGACCACCGGGCTGGTGCCCGAGACGACATTCGACAACGTGCCGATCTGGGACGAGGCGCCCGACGCCGCAGAGGTGGCCCGCCGCGTCACGGCCTTCCACGCGCCCTACCATGCGGCGCTGGAGGCCGAGCTGGCGCGGGTGAAGGCGATCCACGGCTATGCGGTGCTCTACGACTGCCACTCGATCCGCTCGGTCATCCCCTGGCTGTTCGAGGGCACCCTGCCTGATTTCAACATCGGCACCGACGGCGGTACGACCTGCGCGGCCGAGATCGAGGCCGCCTGCCGTGAGGCCTGCGCCGCCACCGGGCAGAGCCATGTGGTGAACGGGCGCTTCCGCGGCGGCTGGACCACCCGGCACTACGGCCGCCCGGGCCGTGGCATTCACGCCATCCAGATGGAGCTGGCCCAGTCCGCCTACCTGGAGACCGAGGATCTGCCCTTCGAGGTGGACGCCGAGAAGATCGCCACGCTGCGCCCGCAGCTGAAGACCATCCTGACCGATATCCTGCAGGCCGCCGAGGCCGCCGCCCGGCCCGCCCCGCAGCTGCCGCGCCTTTGAGAGAGGACCCCAGACATGACCAACCCCCGCCACAACACCCGCGACATCTTCCCCCCCACGGGGACCGAGCTGACCGCGAAAAGCTGGGTCACCGAGGCGCCGCTGCGGATGCTGATGAACAACCTGCACCCCGATGTGGCCGAGAACCCGCATGAGCTGGTCGTTTACGGCGGCATTGGCCGCGCGGCGCGCACCTGGGAGGATTTCGACGCTATCTGCGACAGCCTGAAAAAGCTGGAGGCGGACGAGACGCTGATCGTCCAGTCGGGCAAGCCGATTGCCGTGATCCGCACCCATGCGGATGCGCCGCGCGTGCTGATCGCCAACTCGAACCTCGTGCCCAACTGGGCCAATTGGGAGCATTTCAACGAGCTCGATAAGAAGGGCCTGATGATGTACGGCCAGATGACCGCCGGGTCCTGGATCTACATCGGGGCGCAGGGCATCGTGCAGGGCACCTATGAGACCTTCGCCGAGGCGGGGCGTCAGCATTACGACGGCGACCTGACGGGCAAGTGGATCCTGACCGGCGGTCTGGGCGGCATGGGCGGCGCGCAGCCGCTGGCGGCGGTGATGGCCGGCGCCTGCTGCCTGGCCGTGGAATGCGACGAGACCCGCGCCGATTTCCGCATCCGCACCCGGTATTGTGACGAGAAGACCCACGACCTCGACGAGGCGCTGGCGATGATCGACCGCTGGACCAAGGCGGGCGAGGCGAAATCCGTGGCCCTGATCGGCAATGCCGCCGAGATCTTCCCCGAGATCCTGCGCCGCGTGCAGGCGGGCGAGGCGATGCCCAACGGGCGGCCCGACATCGTCACCGACCAGACCTCGGCCCATGATCCCTACCACGGCTATCTGCCGAAAGGCTGGACCGTGGCCGAATGGCGCGCCAAGCAGGAAAGCGAGCCGGAGGCGGTGAACCGTGCCGCGCGCGCCTCGATGAAGGATCACGTGGCGGCCATGGTCGGCTTCTGGAACGCCGGGATCCCGACGCTGGATTACGGCAACAACATCCGCCAGATGGCCCAGGAAGAGGGGCTGGAAAACGCCTTTGCCTTCCCCGGCTTCGTGCCCGCCTACATCCGCCCGCTGTTCTGCCGCGGCATCGGCCCCTTCCGCTGGGCCGCGCTGTCGGGTGATCCCGAGGACATCTACAAGACCGACCAGGCCATGAAGGAGCTGTTCCCCGAGAACGAGGGCCTGCACCGCTGGCTGGACATGGCGCGCGACCGGATCGAGTTCCAGGGCCTGCCCGCCCGCATCTGCTGGATCGGGCTGGGGGATCGTCACCGCGCGGGGCTGAAGTTCAACGAGATGGTGGCCAATGGCGAGCTGAAGGCGCCGGTGGTGATCGGGCGCGATCACCTCGACAGCGGCTCGGTCGCCTCGCCCAACAGGGAGACGGAGGCGATGCGCGACGGGTCGGACGCCGTGTCGGACTGGCCGCTGCTGAACGCGCTGGTGAATACCGCCTCGGGGGCCACCTGGGTGTCGCTGCACCACGGCGGCGGGGTCGGCATGGGCTTTTCCCAGCACGCCGGGGTCGTTATCTGTGCCGACGGCACGCCCGAGGCCGCCAAGCGGCTGGAGCGGGTGCTGTGGAATGATCCCGCGTCGGGCGTCTGGCGCCATGCGGATGCGGGTTACCCGGAGGCGATCGAATGCGCGAAGGAACACGGGCTGAACCTGCCCAGGATCCTCGGATGAACGGTAAAATTCACAGGGCGGCAGAGCGGCGCTTTGCCCCCTGGAAGAACGGCGGCGGCGAGACGGCAGAGGTGATCTGCCATCCCGCCGGCGCGGGGTTCGAGGATTTTCAGTGGCGGATCAGCACGGCGAAGGTCGGCGGATCCGGCCCCTTCTCGGTCTTTCCCGGGATCGACCGGGTGCTGACCGTGCTGGAAGGCGGCGCCATGGTGCTGCGGTTCGAGGACGGATCGGTGATCGAGACGGACCCCGAAAGCGGGCCGCATCCCTTCGACGGCGGTCTGGCCTGCGACGCGGAACTGCCGGGGGAGGGCCTGCTGGACCTGAACCTGATGGTGCGCGCGCCGCTGCGCGGGGTCGTGCTGCAACCGGGAGAGCCGGTGCCGGGTGCGGCTGTGCTGGGCGCTTACCTGTTTGCCCGCGAGGACCGGGCGGAGCTGGGTCTGGGGCGGTATGATCTGGTGGAGCTGGACGGCGCGCCGGAGGCGGTGCCGGACGGGTGCCTGTTGATCCTCATTCTTGAGAAATGACGGTTTTCCCTTTGGTCTGCCCTAAAGGTCGGAGGGCAGCGCCCGGCCCGAGCGTGGGCGTGTAGCGCCCGCCCGTCGAACTAGAGGTTCGCCTTCGGCGAAACGGGGCGGGTCGGGCGCTGCCCGCCGGGCGGGACATCGCGGATGCCTTCCTCACACCCCCAGGTGGCGCAGCAGCAGCGAGAACAGCTCGGCTTGGCTGCGCACCTTCAGCTTCTTGTAGGCATGTTTCAGATGCGCCCGGACCGTATGGTCGGTGATGTCGAAATCATGGGCGATCTGCTTGGCCGAATGGCCCTGCAACAGCATGTGCACGATCTCGTACTCGCGGTCCGACAGCACGGACCGCCCGAAGCTGGCCAGCAGCGCTCGGTTGCGCCCCTGGCCCGCGTCCACCAGCCGGTCCTGGCGGATCTGCCAGTGCTTCAGCGTCGACTGGATCGAGATTTCCGCGATGTTCATCAGCTGCCGCCGCTCGGCCAGGCTGAACCGAGGATTGCCGGCCATGCGCGAGAGATAGACGATGACGTGCCGCTCTTCGCCCGTGCGGATCAGGTAGCCGGCCATGTCGGACTGGCCGATCTGGCGATAGTAGACGCGAAAATACTCGGAGGCGCGGAAGTTGTCGGGGGCGATCTCGCGCAGCATGTAGAGGCCGTCGGGCCGGTCCTGCCGGTGCATGTTGTAGTAGGGGCCGAGCTGGAACACGCCGCTCATCCAGGTCTCGTAAAGTCGCGACCGCTGGCTTGGCAGCAGCTGATCACAGCGCACCGCCGGGGCCTTGTCGTGATCGCAGACGACGACAAGGGCGCTGTCGTTGGGAACCACGGCGCCGATATAGGCCAGCAGGGCCTCGTAGAACCAGGGCTCGCCGATGGCGGCGATCATGTTGCCCAGGGCCTGGGTCACCGCATCACGCGGCCGGGACTGCGGGGCGGTCGGGGGCTGGGTCATGCAAAGGGCCTGCGGCAAAGCCGGGAAGGTGTCAACGCCCCTGAGGGCCCGATGGCCCGGGACGGCCGGGCGGCCTACCCATTTTGGTAATCCCACATGCGGGCGCCACCGCGTACCCCTTGGGCTAAGGTGGGGGCCTGGTCCCCCGTGCGAACCACCCGGCCGCGCCTTCTCCCCTGCGCGGCCCCCAAGGCAGGACGATCATGAGAAATACCGACAAGGCCACCGAGTTTACCCGCGCCGCGCAGCAGGCGGCCAAGGACAGCCCGGTCTTCGACTGGGCCACCCGCGCCGATTTCGACGCCGCCGAGCGTGGCCTGATGCTGCGCCCCGCCGATCCGGCGATCCTGGATGACGAGGGCCACATCGTCTGGCACCACGAGGCGTTCGAGACCACGCTGGCCGAAGACGCCCCCGACACCGCCCACCCCAGCCTGTGGCGGCATGCGCAGCTGAACAACGTGCGCGGCCTCTTCAAGGTGACCGAGGGCGTCTACCAGGTGCGCGGCGAAAGCCAGGCCAACATCACCTTCGTCGAGACCGAGAACGGCTACATCGCCGTCGACGCCCTGACCACGGTGGAAACCGCCCGCTACGCGCTGGCGCTGATGCACAAGCATGTGGCGGAAAAGCCGGTGCTGGGCGTGGTCATCACCCACACCCATTCGGACCACTTCGGCGGCATCCGCGGGCTGGTCAGCGAAGAGGACGTGAAGGCCGGCAAGGTCCGCATCATCGCCACCGATGATTTCGTCCACTGGGTCATCAAGGAACAGGGCCTCGCGGCCGAGGGCATGCCCGCGCGCGGCGATTACATGTTTGGGGAAAACCTGCCCGTCGGCGCCACCGGCCTGATCGACAACGGCCTGGGCCAGGCGATCGAGGGCGGCACCGTCACCTTCATCCTGCCCACCGACGTGGTGCCCAAGGGCGGCGCCAGCTTCGAGGTGGATGGCGAGGTGATCGAGTGCATGTATGCCCCCGGCGAGGCGCCGACGGGCCTGCACGCCTACTTCCCCAAGCGCAAGACGGTGCATGTGGCCGACAACGCCTACATGTGCATGGTCAACATCTACACCATCCGCGGCGCCTTCCCCCGCGATGCCTCGGCCTGGGCCGACACGCTGGACCGCTCGCTGCGTTTCGATGACGCCGAGATCATGGTGGGCGGCCACAACTGGCCCGTCTTCGGCCGCGAGAACATGCTGAAATACCTCAGCCAGCAGCGTGACGCGATCAAGTACCTGCATGACCAGACCCTGCGCCTGATGTCGCACGGCTATGTCGGCGCGGAAATCGCCAATGCGATCACCCTGCCGCCCGAGCTGGAAAGCAACTGGGCGCTGCGGCCCTACTACGGTTCGATCAAGCACAACGTGCGCGGCATCTACGCCTATTACCTGGGCTGGTACGACGGCAACCCCGCCACCCTGGACCCGCTGCCGCCGCGCCCGCAGGCGAAAAAGACGCTGGAATACATGGGCGGTGTCGATGCCGTGATGGAGAAGGCGCAGGCCGATTTCGACAAGGGCGAATACCGCTGGGTCGCCTCGATCCTCGATCAGGTGATCTGGGCCGAGCCCGACCATGCGGAGGCGAAGGAACTGCTGGCCAAGACCCACAGCCAGCTGGGGTATCAGACCGAGAACGCCACCTGGCGCAACGCCTACCTCTCGGCCGCGCAGGAACTGCGCCACGGGTTGCCCGAGGGCGCCAAGAACCACCGCAACATGCGCGACGTGATGAAGGGGATGGACGCCCAGGACCTGATCGGCGCCATGTCGATCCGCCTGAACGGCCCCGCCGCCGTCGGTCATGACTGCGTGATCAACTGGGAAGTCTCGGACAGCGGCGATGCCTGCGCGATCGAGATCTCGAACTCCGTCCTCTACACCCGTGCCGAGCCGAACCCGGCGGCGGATGCCACCGTCACCCTCTCGCGCGAGCTGCTGAGCCAGCTGGCCCTGGGCGAGGCGGGCCACGACGCCCTGCTGGCAGGTGGCGCGCAGATCAGCGGAAAGTCCGAGGTGGTCAGCCAACTCTTTGCCATGCTCGACACCTTCCCGCTGTGGTTCCCGATCTCGACCCACCCGAAGAAGGCGCATGAGGATGAGTACCTCGGCTGAGCGGCCTTGAGCGAAACGCGGGCGGGCCCTTCGGGGCCCGTTCCTGTTTTCGGGGTGGGGCGCGCCGGCACCGCGGCTCAGCCGCCCAGGCGACCCTCGAACTCCGCCACCAGCTGATGCGCCTCGCCGGGGTAGAGCAGGCGGACATAGGTCACCCAGTCACCCTCGATCTGGGTCTTGCGCAGGATCTCCAGGCAGGCGGCGCCGACGGGCAGGTTCAGCGCGGTCGCATCGCGGCCCGAGACGTTGACGGCGCGCACGTGGTGGCGCGCGTTGGTCCAGGGCATGGTCTGCAACAGCCAGCTGCCCGGCACCTCAGTCGCGAAATCCATCGTTGCCGCATCGGGCACCACGGCCAGGTTGATGGCGCGGGTTTCCAGGCAGAAGGGGTCGTCGTTGGAATAGTGCAGCCCCTGCAGGAACAGGGTGTCCGCCGTGGCCTCGCCTGCATCCAGGTCCAGCAGGCGCTGGTCCTGGGCGGTGCCGGGGCGGGTGTCGGCGGACAGCAGGTGCCAGCGATAGCTTCGGCCCAGGGCCGCGACCTCATCCTGGATGTTGTTGATCGCCAGCACCGCCGCCTGCGCCCGGGGCTGGGCGACCACGGTGCCGGTGCGCTTGCGCCGGATCACGTAGCCTTCCTGCGCCAGCTGGGTCAGCACCTTGTTCATTGTCATCCGCGAGACGCCGTACTGCGCCGCCAGCTCGGTCTCCTTCGGAAGCTGATGGCCCGGGGGCCAACTGCCGTCGATGATCTTGCGGCTGATCTCGTCCAGGATGCGGGAATGAAGGGTCTCGGTCTGTGCTGCCGCCATGGTCGGGCCGGGTCCTGTCGGTCTGGGATCTGAAATGCCTGGCCGGCGAGGCCGGGGCAGCAGGGTTGAAATGTACAGACATGAGTCGGGGGAGACAATCGCCGGGACCCCGGACGGGGCGGGATGCCGTCACGACTGTTGCCCCCGCGACCGTTCGATTTGCTGAAATGCTGGGCAATTGGCGCGGCACCGGCCTGTTGCGGGCGGCCAAATCCCACGCGGCCCCATTGCACCCCGCCGTGTAATCCTGCAAACGTTTGCCAAAATTTGCCGGGGCTGCCCCGGGATCAACGTCTGGAACTTGCATGTCTGAACAGAAATACGACGCGCTGATCGTCGGAGCTGGCGCCGCCGGTGCCGTTGCCGCCCAGGAACTGACCGCACAGGGCCTGTCCGTCCTGATGCTGGAATCCGGTGAGCAGAAGAAACCTTCGGACTTCGTGAAGTCCGAGCGGAAGCCGAAGAACACGGTGAACCTGATGGACCGGGCCCTGGCCACGATGACCGGCCAGGGGGTGCAGGCGCGGGCGATGTTCTTTGCCCGGCAGTTCGCCAAGTTCTACGTCAACGACCGCAAGAGCCCCTATACCACGCCCAAGGATGCGCCCTTCCTGTGGGTGCGCGGCAACCAGGAAGGCGGCCGCACCCATGTCTTCGGCCGGGTGCTGTTCCGCTGGTCCGATGACGATTTCAAGCCCGCCAGCCGCGCCGGGCTGGGGCTGGACTGGCCGATCTCCTACGCCGACATGGCACCCTATTACGACGAGGTCGAGGAGGTCCTGGGCCTGCACGGCAACGCCGATGGCCTGACCGCGACCCCGGACAGCAAGGTGATCGCGCCGGTGCCGCTGACCGAGGCCGAGAAGACCTTCAAGGCCGATGTCGAGGCGGCCCACCTGAAAAAGCCGGTGATCCCCTGGCGCATCCTGCCGCCGCGCAGCGACCGGATGCTGGCGCCGCTGGCCGCCGCCAAGGCCACGGGCAAACTGACCGTGCGCTACAACGCCATCGCGCGCCGCGTGCTGACCGAGGGCGACCGCGCCACCGGGGTAGAGATCATCGACCGCGAGACCCGCGCGGTGCTGAGCTACCACGCCGACACGGTGGTCCTCGCGGCCTCGCCGATCGAGACGGTGCGCCTGATGCTGAACTCGAAAAGCGACACGCAGCCCCAGGGGCTGGGCAACAACGCGGGCCAGCTGGGCCGCTATTTCATGGACCAGGTGCCGGTGATCGGGCAGGGGGATTACCCACGGGCCAAGGGGCAGCAGACCTTCCCCGATTTCGACGATTACTACGGCTCCATCGGTGGCTTCTTCATCATGCGCGACGAGGTCCCGATGACCGAGCGGCTGGAGTTCGCCTCGCAGGGGTCCGTCGGCCGGGCCGACACCGCGACGCCCGATGCGCCGGCGCGGATCTCCTTCTTCTGCTTCGGCTCGATGCTGCCCCATGCGGACAACCGGATCACCCTGGATCCGAAGAAGAAGGACGCCTGGGGCATCCCCGCGCCGCATATCCGCTGCAAGATGCACGAGTACGAGGAGCTGTTGGCGCGGCGCACCGAGGACAGCATGATCGCGCTGATGGAAGAGCAGGGCGCGCAGCTGGAGTTCGTCGGCTCGCCCCTGGGTCTGCGCGAACTGGGTCGGGGTCCCTTCCCCGATGCCGACTGGCTGAGCCGCACGATGTTCCGGAAATTCTTCCATAAATCCATGACCATCGGGGCCGCCATCCACGAGGCCGGCGGGGCCGTCATGGGCAACGACCCGGCGCGGTCGGTGCTGAACGAATGGGGCCAGGTCTGGGACGTGCCTAACGTCGTTGTCAGCGATGCCAGCGCCTTCGCCAGCTGCGGCGTGACCGGCACCACGCTGACGGTGATGGCGCACAGCCTGCGCGTGGCGCGTCACGCGGCGGAAGAGCTGAAGGCCACGACCGACCAGGCGGCCTGAGCGGACTCACTACTGGGTCGGGCGGTCCGCCGCCCGGCCCCTGCGGGTCAGTCCCGCTTCGCCGGGGCCCCGACCGAGCGGCCGGCGAACATCTTCGCGGGGTATTCGATCAGCTGGGCTTCCTGCGGGCTGCCGTTGTCGATCAGGTCGACCAGCAGCCGCGCCGCATGGGCGCCCAATTCGCGCACGTTCTGATCGAAGGTGGTGATCGGCGGCTGCGTGTAGCGCAGCGCGCAAAGCCCGTCGAAGGACACCAGCGACACGTCGTCGGGGATCTTCAGCCCGGCCTCCTGCACAACGCTCTGGAACCCCATGGCGACCTCGTCCGCCCAGGAGATGACGGCGGTCGGGCGATGGTCCAGCGACAGGAACTCCCGCGCGGCGGCGCAGCCCGATTCGACATCGAAATCGGCGCGGTACTTCACCAGGTTCTCGTCCGATCCGAACAGCCGGATCATGGCAGAGCGCACCCCGGCCTCGCGCTGGCGGCTGTGATAGCTGCCCTGCGGCCCGGAGATGAAGAAGATGCGCTCGTGGCCCAGCCCGGCCAGCATCTCCACCGCTTCCATCATCGACTGACGGTCGCTGGACACGACGGAGGAAATGCCCAGATGCGTCAGGTCCTCGGTCAGGCTGACCACGGGAAGGCCCGCGTCGATCAGGCCGCGGCCGTTCAGCTCCATCGGGTTTTCCGCCAGGATGATCGTGCCCGACACCTGCCGGCCATAGACCAGGTCGAGGACATGGCCCGCCACCCGTTCGCTGTCGCGCATGTTGACCACCGACAGGGTATAGCCCAGTTCACGCACCGCCTGTTCGATGCCCAGCTGGGCGTCGTTGGCGACCGTGGTGATCTGCGTGCCCTTGTGGTGGGGCATGACCGCCAGGATCGTCTTCTGCTGGCCCAGGCGCAGGTTTCGCGCGGCGATATTGGGGTGATAGCCCAGCTCCTGCACGGTTTCGAGGATGCGGGCGCGGGTCTTGGCGTTGATCCGGTCGGAGAAGGCCAGGGCGCGGCTGACGGTGGACACCGACACCCCCGCCGCCTCTGCCACGTCATGCAGCGAGACGCTCTTCTGTTTCGTGTCTGACATCGAATCGCCCTTGTCCTTCATGACCTGCAAGATCCCTCGCGCCGAGCGGATTGGCAAACGACGAGGGGTGCAAACCGCATACGTGTGGCAAACGTTTGCAACATTGCGCTAAAATTTTGCGCATCTGGCAAGAAAAATCTCGTTCGGCTCCGGAAAGCTCTGCCGCTGACTCAGAAAAGCGCTTGAACGCTGCGGCAGTTTGGCAAACGTTACCACAAACAGCGCAAACAGGGTCCGTCGATGCCCGGCAAGAGGCAGGCACGGATCGGACAGGCCGCAAGGCACCGAATTCAAGGAACGGACTTTGACCGACCGAAACTATGCCGTCGATCTGATCACCTTCTACCACCCGGATTTCTGGGGGGTCGCGGATGTCGACGGGATCAATGCCCTGGCCGAGGCCGATCCGCGCGCCTTCTGGGACAAGATGCTGGAGGCCGTGGCCGAGGCGGGCGTGCGCGGGGTGGAAACCTCGATCGGGCCGCTCGGCTACAAGATGGCCCTGCGCGCCTACGGATCCGTCGAGGGCGTGAAGGCCCGGCTGGATGAGCTGGGCCTGGCGATCATCTCTGGCTTCTACCATGACTTCGAACGGTTCGGCGATCTGTCGGACCCGGCCGTGCGGGCCGAGATCTGTGCCGACGCCCATGCGCTGGCCGCCTTCCTGGCCCCGCTTGGCGGCCAGGCGCTGGTGATCGGCCTGCCGATGCGCCGCACCAAGGGCGAGGCCCCGGTGCAGTTCGTCGACATCGACTATGCTCGCCCGCTTGCGCAGCTGTGCAACGAGATCGGCGCCACCGTGGCCCCCCTGGGCCTGACCGCCGCGCTGCACACCGAAGGCCATTCGGTGATGTGCACCGCCCGCGACGTCGATCTGTTCATGCTGCTGACCGATCCGCTGTACGTCGGGCTCTGCCCCGACAGCGCGCATCTGCTACTGTGCGGGTCCGACCCTGTGGCCGTGCTGAACCGCCATGCCGACCGGCTGGTCATCACCCACTGGAAGGACGCCACCGCGCCCATGCCGCTGGACATCGTGATCGACGCGGACGTGCACGGCAAACACCGCGACTATTTCTGCACCCTGGGCCAGGGCCGGGTGCATTGGCAGGCATGGGCCGCAGGCCATGCCGCCGCCGGCTTCGAAGGCTGGATGGTGCTGGAAGTGGACGGATCGGCCGATCCCGTCACCACGATCCGCGACAGCCTGTCCTTCGTGGAAACCTCGGTCGCGCATCTGATGCGCTGATCGGGACAACAACAAAAGCTCTCCTCTCCTCCAACACAGGGAATGCCAATGAATCTCGTCTCCTCCACCGCCCTGGCGACCGTCCTGATGGGCTCGGTTGCCGTCGCGCAAGACGTCGAAGTGCAGAACAGCTGGGTCTCCGGGTCCGAGGCCCAGGGCAAGCAGGTCGTCATGGATGCACTGGCCGAGCGCGGCTTCAACTGGGTCGACGCCTCCGTCGCCGGTTATGAAAACGACGACGCGGCCTTCATGTCTCGCATCCAGGCCGGTGATCCGCCCGCCGCGAAGTTCTACATCGCCGGCCGCAACGCCGCCGACCTGATCGCCGGCGACCTGATGCAGCCGATCACCGAAGTGGTGAGCGAAGAGGCCGAAGCCGCGCTGCCCGAGCTGATCAAGACCGCCATGGGCGGATTCCAGGGCGATGACGAGTACTACTACTCGCCCATCTCCGTGCACGGCGAGAGCTGGTTCTTCTACTCCATCCCGCTGGCCGAACAGCTGGGCTATGATGAGATGCCCACCACCTGGGACGGCTTCTTTGAGATGCTGGATGCCGCGAAAGAGGCCGGTATCATGCCGCTCGCCTTCTCCGGCCAGTCCTGGCAGACCAACAAGGTCTTCAACCAGATCGCCGTCTCGATCCTGGGCGCGGACACCTACAACGACATGCTGCAGAACGCCAACGAGGACATCGTGATGTCCGACGAGTTCCGCCAGGCCATCGAGATCTTCGACCGTCTGCACGACTACGTGGGCGAGGGCATTTCCACCCTGAACTGGAACGACGCCACCGCCCAGGTCATCCGGGACGAGGCGCTGCTGCAGTTCCAGGGCGACTGGGCCAAGGGCGAATTCATCGCCGCCGGTGAGGAAGTGGGCGTTGACTATGGCTGCGCCATCACCCCCGGCCACCAGGACATGATGATTGTCGTCGATGCCTTCACCTTCCCCAAGGTCGAAGAGGGCACCGAAGGCCAGATGGCCCTGGCCGAAACCCTGCTGGACCCCGAAGTACAGAAGGGTTTCACCACCCTGAAGGGCTCCTTCCCGGCGCGGACCGACGTCGACATGTCGTCCTATGACATGTGCGCACAGCTGGCGAACGAGAAGATGAAGGCGAACGAGATCGCCGCGGACATGGCCATCGTCAGCCCGCGCTTCGTCCAGGGTGCCCTGGCCGATCTGATCAACGAATTCTGGGCGGCCCCCTATGATTACGCCGACTTCCAGGACGAGTTCATCTACGCGCTGAGCTACTGAGCCAGGCCGACCAAGATCGGGGTGGTGGCGCGCCGCAGGTTGCGCCATCTCCCATTCGCTCCGGTCCCCGCGCCCTCCCGCAGGGGCCGGAGCTTATTGACAAGTACCGCCGATGTATCGGCCCGAGACCCCAGGTAGATGAACAGACGAGCCCCATGACACCCAGAAGCGACACGCGGCCTCCGAGGTTCCGGAACTGGCCCGCCTTTATCTCCCTCACCCCGGTTTGGTTGACGGCCCTCGGCCTGTTCGTCGGCACGGCGATCTATACCTTCTATCTGTCCTTCACCAACTCGCGCACCATGCCGTCCACCGACCTGGTGGGGTTCGAACATTACGTGCGCCTGTTCGATGCGCGTCGCTGGAACACGGCGATGGTCAACATGGGCATCCTCTGCGTGACCTACGTGGTGGGCTGCCTTCTGCTGGGCTTCCTGCTGGCCGCCGCGCTGGATCGCAAGATCCGGTTCGAGAACACGCTGCGCACGCTGTTCCTCTATCCGCAGGCGGTGTCCTTCGTCGTCACCGGCCTGGTCTGGCAGTGGCTGATGAACCCCAACCTCGGCATCCAGAACACCCTGCAGGGCTGGGGCTGGGACAGCTTCCGCTTCGACTGGATCGAACACCCCGAGACCGCGATCTACGGCGTGGCCCTGGCTGGTCTGTGGCAGGGCGCGGGGCTGGCGATGATCATCCTGCTGGCCGGTCTGCGCGGCATCGACGGATCGCTGTGGCAGGCCGCGCGGGTGGAAGGCATCCCGCTGTGGCGGACCTACGTTTCGATCATCATTCCCGAGATGCGCGCCGCCGTGGCGACCGCCGCGACGCTGCTGTTCATGGGCATCATCCGCACCTACGACCTGGTCGTGGCGATGACCAACGGCGGGCCCGGCTCGTCCACGGAACTGCCGGCGAAGTTCATCATGGACAACCTCTTCAACCGTCAGAACATCGGCCTGGCCACCGCCGGCGCCTCGGTGCTGCTGATCACCGTCCTCGCCGTCGTGGTGCCGATCTTCTTCGTGCGCGCCGCGCAGCAGAAAAAAGCACGGAAGGGGCACTGACATGGCCACCGCGACCTTCAACCCCGAGGCGACGGGCCGCAAACCCGGCGGCATCGAACTGGGCCGTGTCGGCCTCTACCTCTTCCTGATCCTGACGGCCGCCTTCTTCGTGCTGCCGCTCTACGTGATGGTCGTGACCTCGTTCAAGGAAATGGACGAGATCCGCGACGGTCAGATCTTCCTGCTGCCGCAGACCCTGCACATCGACGCCTGGCGCGCCGCCTGGTCCACCGATTGCGGGCTGGAGACCTGTTCGGGCATCTCCCAGGGCTTCTGGAATTCGGTGAAGATCACCGTCCCGGCCACCGTGATCTCGGTGCTGATCGGGGCCTTCGTGGGCTACATCCTGTCCTTCTGGAAACCGAAAGGCGCCAACGTGCTGTTCGGGATCATCGTGCTGGCCGGGTTCATCCCGCTGCAGGTCTTCGTCTATCCGACGGTGCGCATCATCGCCTTCTTCGACCTCTACGGCACGCTGTCCGCGGTGATCCTGGTGCACGTGCTGTTCTCGCTGCCGCTGACGGTGCTGCTGTTCCGCAACTACTACGCGGCGGTGCCCCATGACCTGTTCCAGGCGGCGCGGATCGATGGCGCGGGCTTCATCCGCATCTTCTTCTCGCTGATGCTGCCCATGGCGATCCCGATGCTGGTCGTCGCCGGTCTGCTGCAATTCAACGCCATCTGGAACGACTTCCTGCTGGGCATGGTCTTTGCCGGGCGGGACAACCAGCCGATGATGGTGCAGCTCAACAACATCGTCAACGTGACCTTCGGTGAGGTCCAGTACAACGTCAACATGGCCGCCACGCTGCTGACCGCAGCCGTGCCCCTGCTGGCCTACTTCGTCTCCGGCCGCTGGTTCGTGCGCGGCATTACCGCCGGCGCCGTGAAAGGATGATCATGTCTTCTTCCCCCATTCTCGACATCAAGAACGCCTCGATCGCCTATGGCCAGAACGTCGTGGTGCCCGAGCTGAACCTTTCGGTGGAGCCGGGCGAGTTCATCGTGCTGCTTGGCCCCTCGGGCTGCGGCAAGTCCACGCTGCTGTCGGCGATCGCCGGGCTGACCGACCTGCATGACGGCCAGATCTGGATCCGCGACAACAACGTCACCTGGGCCGAACCCAAGGACCGCGGCATCGGCATGGTGTTCCAAAGCTACGCTCTTTACCCCCGGATGACCGTGGAACAGAACCTCAGCTTCGGGCTGAAGGTCGCCGGCACCCCCAAGGCGGAGATCGCCCGCAAGGTCGCCGACGCCGCCCGCATCCTGCAGCTGGAACCGCTGATGAAACGGCGCCCGTCGGACCTGTCGGGCGGTCAGCGCCAGCGGGTCGCCATCGGCCGCGCTCTGGTGCGTGACGTCGATATCTTCCTGTTCGATGAACCGCTGTCGAACCTCGACGCCAAGCTGCGGATGGAGCTGCGGATCGAGATCAAGCGCCTGCATGAGGATCTGCAGCGCACCATGGTCTACGTGACCCACGACCAGATCGAGGCGATGACCCTGGCCGACCGCATCGTGGTGATGAAGGCCGGTCACATTCAGCA
Source organism: Pseudooceanicola marinus (assembly GCF_020177265.1). Lineage (GTDB taxonomy): Bacteria > Pseudomonadota > Alphaproteobacteria > Rhodobacterales > Rhodobacteraceae > Pseudooceanicola > Pseudooceanicola marinus_A. The sequence goes on along the minus strand of NZ_JAIVMC010000016.1, from coordinate 41,735 downwards.
GGTCGGCACCCCGTCCGAGGTCTACAACACTCCCGCCAACCTCTTCGTGGCGAACTTCGTTGGCTCGCCCTCGATGAACCTTCTGGACGGCACCCTGTCGGGCGAGGCGCTGACCCTGTCGGACGGCTCGGCGCATGCCATGGCCGGCTATCCCCTGAGCGACGGCGCGGGCGGCAAGGTCCTGCTGGGCCTGCGTCCGGAACAGCTGTTCGTGCTGGAGGGCGATCTGCCGGCGGGCGCCAACCGCCTGGAGGCGAAAATCGACATGTGCGAGGAGCTGGGCCCCAACTCGATCATCTGGTGCGAGATCGCCGGCAAGCGCTGTTCCTTCAGCGTGCCGGGCGCGGTGCACTACCCCTCCGGCTCGACCGTGCCGCTCTACTACTACCCCGGCACCGCTTCGCTGTTCTCGCAGGAGACCGAACAGCGGCTCTGAGCCAAAGAGATCCCGTTCGCGCCCCGGATTCCATCTCCCCCCAGGTCGCGAACCGGCGCGGCAGGCCGACATCCATCCCAGCCTGCCGCGAGAATACCTCCCCTGACTGCCTCCCTTCGGGGAGGCATTTTTTTGTCCGCAGGACGGGCGCCGGGCAGGGGGCACGCAAAACCCCCGGCGCCGCAGGGCCGCCGGGGGTTTGGTGTTTTCGGAGGTGGGGCGATCAGGCGCGCAGGCTGTCCAGCACCCGGTCCAGCATGGCGTCGCAGGCGCGCAGCTGGTCCAGTTCGATATATTCATCGGGCTTGTGGCCCTGGCCGTCCATCGACCCCGGCCCGCAGACCACGGTGGGAATGCCAAGCGCCTCGAAGAACCCGGCCTCGGTGCCAAACGCCACCTTGGTCACGCTGTTGGTCTGCGCCATGGCCTTGGCAAAGGTGGTCACCTCCGCCTCCTCGGCCTGGTCGAGACCGGGGTAGGCGTTGACCTCTTCCACCTCGATCCGGGCCTCGCCCTCGTAGGCGGCGCTGACCCGCTCGGCGGCGCCGTGGATCTGGGCGCGGATCGTGTCGGGGTCGTCGGCGGCCAGGTGGCGGAACTCGAACGCCAGCTCGGCCCGGTCCGGCACGATGTTCAGCGCGGTGCCCCCCGACAGGGTGCCCACGTGGATCGTGGAATAGGGCACGCCATAGGCCTCATCCCGGGCGCCGTCGCGCGCGTAGTGATCCTGAAGGGCCTTCAGCTCGCCGACGAAATCCATGGCCAGGTGCAGGGCGTTGGTGAACTGCGGCGCCAGCGCGGAATGGCCCGACTGGCCGTGCGCGATGGCGCGGAACGCCGCCTTGCCCTTGTGGCCCACGGTCACCTGCATCTCGCTGGGTTCGCCCACGAAACAGAGGCGCGGCAGGCCGATGGCGGGCTCCAGCTGGTCAATCATCGCCTGGATGCCGACACAGCCGATCTCCTCGTCATAGGAGATCGCCAGCTTCAGCGGTTCGGCCAGATCGGCGCCCGCCGCCTTGTCGGCGACGGCCAGCATAGCGGCGAGATAGCCCTTCATGTCCGTGGTGCCCCGCCCGTAAAGCCGGTCGCCCTCGCGGGTCAGCTGGAAGGGCGGGCGGGTCCACTCCTGCCCCGCGACCGGCACCACATCCGTATGCGCCGACAGCATCACGCCCCCTGCACCTTCCGGGCCAATGGCGGCATACAGCCCCGCGCGGTCGCCTTCGGGTGCCATCACCCGCGTCACGCGGAAGCCGCGCTCGGTCAGGTAGGTCTCGACGAAATCAATCAGGTCGAGGTTCGATGTCCGAGCGGTCGTGTCGAAGGCGATGAGCGTGTCCAGAAGGCTGAGGCTGTCCATGATCTTGTCGTGGGTCTTTCTGTGGTGCGGCGGCCGGGGTCAGAGACCCGCGGCAACCTCGGTTATGGCATCGCGCAGGATACCGGCAATCTCGTCGATCATGGGTTCGTCCATGATCAGCGTGGGCGAGAGGATCAGCACGTTGCCAAGCGGCCGGGCGATCAGCCCCCGTTTCTGGCAGGCGCGGGCGACCTTGGTGCCGACCTGGGCCGCATCCGGGTGGCTTTCCTTGCTGGCGCGGTCCTTCACGAACTCGATCCCCATCATGAAATGGCTCCCGCGCACCTCCCCGACAAGCGCGATGTCCGCAAGCTCGCGCAGGCGTTTCTCGAAATAGGCGCCGGTGGTGCGGACGCGCTCGGGGATCTGCTCGCGCTCCATGATCTCGATATTGGTCAGGGCGGCGGCGGCGGCGGCCGGGTGGCCGGAATAGGTCAGCCCGTGAAGGAAATAGCCGTCGGGGGCGGAAATCACGTCGTGGATCTCGTCCGAGACGATGGTGGCCGCCAGCGGCTGGTAGCCCGAGGTCAGGCCCTTGGCCGTGGTGATGATGTCGGGCGTCATGCCGAAGACGTCCCTTGACGCGAACATATGGCCCAGGCGGCCGAAGGCGGTGACCACCTCGTCGGCGACATACTTGATGGCATTGGCCTGGCAGACCTCCCAGGCGCGGCGGTGATAGCCCTGCGGCGCGGTGATGACGCCGCCGGCGCCCTGGATGGGTTCGGCAATGAAGGCACAGATGTTGTCCGCGCCGATCCGGTCGATCGAGGTTTCCAGGTCGAGGATCAGCGCGTCGAGGAACTCGGCCTCGCTCATCTCGCCGGCCTCGCGCCAGAAGTGGGGGCTGCGCAGGTGGTGCACCAACCCGTCGGCGGCGGAGGTCCAGCCGACCGAGTTGCTGGGCTGGGTCATCGCCATCGCCAGGTAGGTGGACCCGTGGTAGGCGCCGATCCGCGACAGCACCTGGCGTTTCTCGGGGCGGCCCTTGCGGATGTTGTAGTGGTGCAGCATCCGGATCGCGCTGTCATTGGCGACCGAGCCCGAGTTCGAGAAGAACACCTTGTTCAGATGCCCCGGCGCCAGCTGCGCGATCTTCTCGGCCAGGGCGGCGGCCTTGGGGTGGGTGAAGTTGTAGAAGGTGGAATAATAGTCCAGCTCACGCAGCTGTCCGGCGATCGCCTCGATCATCTCGTCCCGGCCGTGGCCGATGTTGACGCACCACAGACCGCCGATGCCGTCGATCAGCTTGTTGCCGTCGCTGTCCCAGACATGGGCGCCCTTCGCCCTGGAAATCACCGTGCGCGCGCCCTGCGCCTTCAGCGCGTCGAGGTCGGCGAAGGATTGGATCAGGTGGGCATCCTGGTCGAGGATCTGGCGGGTGTCGGGCATCAGGGTCATGTCGGTCTCTCCGGTCGGCGGGACATCTGGCGCGGAGGGACATACCCCCGCAATTCAGTTTCCACTTCTACGTTTCGCCGTTTAGGGGGTATATACCCCCAAGGAGGGATCCATGACCGAAGATAGCCCGCAACACCGCCTGGCGGCGGCCATCGACCGGCTGGGCACACCCGGATTCGAACCCGCGCTGGCCGCCTGGCTGCGCGCCGCCGTGCCCTTCGACAACATCACCATGCTGGCCTACCCGGGCCGCGACCGGCCCCGGGTGCTGCACCTCGATGCCGCCGATGCCCGGGTGCATGCCCGCCTTGGCTCGGCCTACCTGAAGGGGGCCTACCTGCTGGACCCGTTCCACCAGCTGCATGTCGACGGCGCGGCGGACGGGCTGTACCGGCTGGGCGACGTGGCGCCGGACCATTTCAGCCGAGGCGAGTATTTCCTGACCTACTACCAGGGCACGACCCTGACGGACGAACTGGCCTTCGTGGCACGGCCCGCGGCCGCGGTGACGGTGACGATCTGCCTGGGCCGCGATGCCTCCTCCGGGCGCCGGTTCAGCGCACGGGACATCGCCCAGGCGGAGGCGCTGGCGCCGGTCTGCCTGTCGCTGATCCGCCGACACTGGGCCGGGCTGGCTCCCACGGGTGCGGAAAACCAGACGTCGGCCAGTGTCGCTGACAGCCTGCGCGCCAATGTCGCGGCGCACCTGGGCATCGCCCTGACCCCGCGCCAGGCGCAGGTCGCCTTCCTCGTGCTCAAGGGCCATTCCACGGCCTCCATCGCGCTGCACCTCGACCTCAGCCCGGAAACGGTGAAGGTCTTCCGCAAGCAGCTTTACGCGCGTCTCGAGATCAGCTCCCAGGCGCAGCTTTTCTCTCTTCTTCTGCCGATGCTGGGCTCGCCATCGGGCCACTGACCTCCCGCGCCAGCTGGCCCGGCATGAACCCGTCGTGGAACCATTTCTGGGCAAATTCGACAAAGCTGCGCACCACGTTGGTGGTCTCGGCCTGGTGGGTCATCATCAGGCCCATCTTCATCGGCCGCAGGTCCCCCGCCAGCGGGATGAACCGCAGCGGCTTGCCGTCCGGCGACACGCCGTTCAGGGGCCGCATATTGGCAATGGAATAGCCGAAACCGTTGGCCACCAGGCTGCGCACCACGGCAATGTCGCGCGACCGTTCGGTGATTACCGGCTTGATGCCCTTCTCATGGAAGAAGGACAGGAAGTAGTCGGAGCTTTGCGGCAGATCCAGCAGCACCATGGGTTCGGTGCGCAGCTCCTCCACCGCGATCTCCTCGCGGTCCGCCAGCGGGTGACCGGCGGGGATCAGGACGAAGGGCGGCAGGTCGATCAGCGGCACGAACTTCATGTCCGGTGGCAGCACAAGGTCATAGCCCAGGGCCACGTCGATCTCCGCCCGGCGCAGGGCGCTGACCAGCTCGTTGGCGTCCAGCTCCACCTGGGTGAAGCGCGCCTCGGGGAAGGCCTCGACGAAGTCCTTGCGCAGGGGCGGCAGCACCACCTGGGCAAAGGTCAGCATGCCGCCGACGGAGATCGGGCCGCGCACGGTGCCCGAGATGTCGCCGGCCAGGTCCACCAGCCGGTCGGCCTCGCGCAGCACCACCTTGGCCTGTTCCATCAGCGTCCGGCCCGCCTGTGTCAGCGACAGCCCCTGCGCATGCTGGCGCACGAACAGGGGCATGCCGAATTCCGTTTCCAGCTGCGAGATCGCGGCGGAAATGGAGGGAGAAGAGACGTTCACCTTGCCGGCGGCCAGCATGATGCTGCCCGCGTCCCCCACGGCGACGAAATATTCGAGCTGCCGCAGGGTGTACCGGATCATGTTGGGCCTCTTCTCCACGGGATCAGGCCTGCAGCTTGTACTTGATCCAGGTGGTTTTCAACGCCGTGTATTTCTCCAGCGAATGCAGCGACAGGTCCCGGCCGAAGCCCGACTGCTTCATTCCGCCGAAGGGCGTCTGCGCCGACAGGGCATCGACGGTGTTCACCGACACGGTGCCGACCATCAGCTTGTCCGAGACGCGGATGGCGCGGGAAAGGTTGTCGGTCCAGACCGAGGCCGCCAGGCCATAGATGCTGTCGTTGGCCATGGCGATGGCCTCTGCCTCGGTGTCGAAGGGGATCACGGTCAGCACGGGGCCGAAGATTTCCTCCTGCACCAGCGCATCGTCCTGGGCCACGTCGGCAAAGATCGTCGGCGGCACGAAGCAGCCCTTGCCGTCCACGGTGACGCGTGCGCCCCCGGTGACGAGGCGCGCATTGGCCTTGCCGGCCTCGACACGGGCCATGATGCCCTGGGTCTGCTTTTCGTCCACGATGGCACCGATCATCGTGGCGGGGTCCAGCGGGTCGCCCGGCACGCGGGCCTCGGCGCGGGCCTTCAGCAGCTCGACGAACTGGTCATGGATCGACCGTTCGACATAGAGGCGCGAGTTGGCGGAACAGACCTCGCCCTGGTTGAAGAAGATGCCGAAGGCGGCCATGTCGGCGGCGGCTTCCAGATCCTCGCAGTCAGCGAAGACGATGTTGGGGGATTTGCCGCCCGTCTCGGGCCAGACCTGTTTCAGGTTCGACTGGCCCGAGTATTCCATGAACATCTTGCCCGTGGCGGTCGAGCCGGTGAAGGCCAGGCAATCCACGTCCATGTGCAGGCCCAGGGCCTTGCCGGCGGTGGCGCCGAAGCCCGGCACGACGTTGAAGACACCCGCCGGGATGCCGGCCTCTGTGGCCAGTTCCGCCAGGAACAGCGCCGACAGCGGCGATTGTTCGGCCGGTTTCAGCACGACGGAGTTGCCCGCGGCCAGGGCGGCGGCGGATTTCCACGTTGCCATGTCGAGGGGGAAGTTCCACGGCACCACGGCACCCACGACGCCCAAGGGCACGCGGCGCACCAGCGCCAAGTCACCCGGCGCGGTCGGGGCGACCTCGTCATAAAGCTTGTCGATCGCCTCGGCGTACCACTGGAAGAAATGGGCGCTGCCCGGCACGTCCACGGTCGAGGTCTCGGTGATCGGCTTGCCCATGTCGAGCGTGTCGAGCAGGGCGAATTCCTCCAGGTTTTCGCGGATCAGATCGGCCAGTTTCAGCAGCACGCCCTTGCGCGCGGTCGGGTCCATCTGCGACCAGGCGCCGCCTTCGAAGGCGCGGCGCGCAGCCGTAACGGCGGCATCCACATCGGCGGCGTCACAGGCGGCGACCTGCGTCAGCACCTCGCCCGTGGCGGGGTTGATCGTGTCGAAGCTCGCGCCCGAGATCGCATCGACGAATTTGCCGTCGATATAGGCCTGGTTGCGGAAGGTCAGGGCCTTGGCCTTCGCGGTCCATTCGGCATGGGTCAGGGTCATGGGATCGGCTTTCTGTCTGCTGTGGGTCCCGGCCCTGCGGCGGGCCGGGACGTCATGGGGTGGGGCGCCTTTGGCGCACCCGGGGGCGCATCACTCGTCGCCGGGGACGCCGTAGGAAGGCGCCTCGCGCGGGTCGATGGCGCGCTGCACGTAGGCGTCGAGCTGGGGCTTGTAGACCTCCCAGGCGGTGGCGATGTTTTCCACCGGGCAGTCCTCGGTCCAGTCGCAGCGCAGGTCGGCCACGGGCCAGGCCACCTTGTCCACCAGCTTCATGCCGGCCGAATGCACCGGACCCATTTCGCCGCCCGCGGCGAGACCCGCGCGCATGGCGGCGATCAGGCGGTCGCCCAGGTGGCCCTCCGCCTGTTCAAAGGCGGTGACGATGGCCTGGGGCACGCCTTCGTTCTGCAGCATGTTGCCGGCGGCCACGACGTCGGTGCCATGCGCCTCGGTGAAAATGCCAAGGGAGTTCGGGCCCGAATGGATCGCGGTGCGGCCCTGGGCGTCGACGACCAGCACCTGACGGTACTCGATGAACTTGCCCTGCGCCTGCACCTGCGCCACGGTCTCGGCGGCGGACATGCCGCCTTCCATCAGGTCGAGGGCCAGGGGACCCAGCGTCGGGTCGGTGACGTTCTGCGAGCTGACCGCGCCGACACCCGCCCGCGCATAGGCGCAACGCGCCGCCACGGCGGGGGAGGAGGAGGACACGGCAACCCCGAACATGCCGGTCTCGGCACAGCGGGCGACGAGGGAAAAGGTCATGCGATTACTCCGGGATGACGGCGGTGGCTTCGATCTCGACCAGCCAGTCGGGGCGGGCCAGGGCGGTGACGACCAGACCGGTGGACACGGGGTGCACGCCCTTGATGTATTCGCCCATCACCCGATAGACGGCCTCGCGGTTGCGCACGTCGGTCAGGAAGACCTGAACGCGGCAGACGTGTTCCATGCCGCCGCCGCATTCTTCCATCAGCTGCTTGATGTTCTGCATGACCTTGTGGGTCTGTTCGACCGGGTCATGGCTTTCGATGTTCTTGGCGTCGTCCAGGTTCTGCGGGCACTGGCCGCGCAGGAAGACCATCTTGCCCTGCGCCACGACGGCCTGGCACAGGTCGTTGTCGAGGTTCTGCTCGGGGTAGGTTTCCTTGGTGTTGAACTTGCGGATGCGGGTATGAGCCATCTTGGCCTCCGGTACGGGTAAAGGGCAGGGCGCGGGGCGCGCATCGCTGCCGGGGAAAACGCGTCGCGGCTTCAGCCGGACAGGGTGTCGTGCACCGCGCGCCCGGCGCAAAGCGTCAGGGCCACGGAACAGGCGTCGGGGCGGGACATCAGGGCGCGCGGGTCCCCGTCCAGCAGGATCAGGTCGGCGGCCAGCCCCGGTTCCAGGCGGCCAAGCTGCGCCTCCCGGTGGTCGGCGCGGGCGCCGCCGGCGGTATAGGCCGAAAAGACATCCGTAAGCGACAGGCGCTGATCCGGCACGTCCTCGGCCCAGGTGCGGCGGGTCAGGGCGGCATGGATCGCCACCATGGGCGACAGTGGCGAAACGGGCCAGTCGGTGCCGAAGGCCAGCCCCACGCCGGCCGATTTCAGCCGCGCCCAGGGGAAGGTGTCGCGCCAGCGGTTGCGTCCCATGATCGAGATCGTGGGTTCCAGAGGCAGCCCCGCCGATCCCGGCGGATGCACCGGCTGCATCGAGGCGATGATGCCCAGATCGGCGATCCGGGCGACCTCTGCGGGGTGCACCATGTCCAGGTGTTCAATCCGGTGGCGCGCGTCCAGCCGGCCGTTGGCCTTCGCCGCCGCCTCGTAGCCATCGACCACAGCGCGCACCGCGCCGTCGCCGACGCAATGGGTGGCGATCTGCAGACCGGCCGCATCGGCGCGGATGCAGATCTCGGCAAAGCGCTCCGGGGCGAACAGCGGTTCGCCGCGGAAGCCCGGGCGGTCGGGGTAATCATCGGTGCGCAGCGCGGTCCAGGTGTCGAAGACGCCATCCATGAACATCTTCACCCGCCCGAAGGACAGCTTGCCCACGGGCGCGCGCCCGGCCGCCTCCAGCAGGGCGGCGACGCGGGCGTCATCCTGGCCCGGCGCGATGGTCATCGGCAGCGACACGCGGATCGGCAGCAGGTCCGCCTGCGCCAGTTCGGTGAAAAGCTCCGCCTGATAGAGGTTGCCGTCCATGTTGACGGCCAGGGTGATGCCATGGGCCGCGCAGGTCTTCAGCGCATCGAGGATCGCGGCCTTGTCGGCGGCACGCGCGGCCTCGGTCACAGCCCCGGGTTCATGCCCGCCGATACCGAGGTTCTCGCGCCCGCCGTTCAGGTCCAGCGCATAGACCGGATCCATCGCGCCGTTCTCGCGCAGCTCGCCATTCGGCAGGCCATCCGCGCCCAGCACCACCTCGGCGCCCGGCAGATCGGGGACCGCATCCATGAAACCGCAGGCGCGCAGGGCGGCGGTGTTGGCCCAACCCGCGTGCAGGTCAGTGGAGACGATGAACAGCGGCTGATCGGGCAGGATCGCGTCGAGGATATGGCGGTCGGGCCGGCGGCCCTCGCCTACAAGGTCATAGTTGGCCGCATAGCCGCAGATCAGCGGCAGGTCGGCGCGGGGTGCGGCCCAGGCCGTGACCTCGGCGGCCAGGGTCGCCTCGTCATGGACATGGGCCAGGTTCAGCCGGTTCAGGGCAACCCCGCCGGAAAAGATATGCAGGTGGCTTTCCACGAAAGCGGCCCCCAGCCAACGGCCCCCGGCGTCGATGACCCGGGCGGCCTCGGCCATGCCGCCGTTGACGCGGGCGATCTTGCCATCGCGCAGGGCGACGGAAACCGGCGCGCCATCGGCAATGCGGCGGGCGTTGGTGATCAGCAGGTCATCCAAGGGGAGGGGACTTTCGGAAAGAGCGGCTTTCGGGGAAAGCCCGCCCGGGGAGACCCCCGGGCGGACAGTGGTGCGATTACTGCAGCAGGTCAGTCCAGACGCGGGTCACCAGATCCTGCGCGGCGGGCGAGCAGGCCTGGGCGAAGACCACGGGCACCGTCGGGAACAGCTCGGGCGCGTTCTCGGGGGTGTAGAGGCTTTCCTCTTCGTTGATCTCGACCGGCACGGAGTGCGCGTAGTAGTTGGCCTGGGCGGTGGCGTTGTCGACTTCGGACATGAAGTTGATGAAGGCCTTGGCCTCATCCACGTTCTCGGCACCGGCGGGCACGACGTAGCTGTCCAGCCAGCCGACGAGGCCTTCCTTGGGCATGGCGAACTCGATGTTGGCGCCGTCCAGACGGTTGCGCAGCACCTGACCGTCCCACCAGAAGTGCGCGGCAACTTCGCCGGACCCCAGACGGTTGGCGATGTTGTCGGAGGTGTAGGCCACGACGCCCGACTTCTGCGCGTCCAGCAGTTCGTAGACCTTGCGCATTTCCGAGGTCTCTTCGGTGCAGTACTCGACGCCAAGGTACAGCTGCGCGGCGGAGACAACCTCGTCCGGGTAGGACAGCATGGCGATCTTGCCGGCCAGTTCGGTCGGCTCGAACAGCACGGACCAGCTGTCGACGGGGCCGTCGTAGATGTCACGGTTCACGGCGAAACCGGCGGTGCCGTAGGCCATGGGGATGGAGTAGTCGTTCTCCGGGTCCCACCACTGGCCCTTCCACTCTTCGTCCAGCTGGTCGTAGGCGGACATCTCGTTGGCGTCGATGTCCATCAGCAGGCCTTCGTCGATCATGATCTTCACGAAGTGCTGCGAGGGGGTGATGACGTCGTAGCCCGAGGAGCCGGCCTGCAGGCGGGTCAGGGCGTCCTCGTTGGAGGAGTAGCTGTCGACGGTAACTTCGATGCCGGTCTCTTCGGTGAACTTCTCGATCAGTTCGGGCGAGATCGATTCCGACCAGGCGTAGATGTTGACCTGGCCTTCGGCCATCGCGGTGCCGGCCATGGGCAGCATCATCGCCGTTGCCAGCAGGGATTTCTTCAGAGTGGTCATGGGAGTTTCTCCTTGTTGAACGCCCCCGCGCGTCTTGTGGTTGTTGGAAGGTCCGGGGGCGGGACCGGTGGTAAAGGGGTCAGCCGTCGCGCCGCATGGCCCGGGCGTTGAGGATCAGCACGATGGTGGCCAGGATCAGCGACACCAGGATCAGCAGGGTCGAGATCGCGTTCAGTTCGGGCGTGGTGCCCTGGCGGATCAGGCTGAAGATGTAGATCGGCAGCGTGGTGCCCCCGCCCGAGTTCAGCATGTTCGAGGTGATGAAATCGTCCATCGAGATCACGAAGGCGGTCATCGCCCCGGCGAAGACGCCGGGCATGATCATCGGCAGGGTCACCCGGCGGAACACGGTCAGCGGCGGCGCGTAGAGGTCGCGCGCGGCCTCCTCGACGTCCAGCGACATGCCCTGCAGGCGGGCCCGGATCGGCATGAAGGCGAAGGGCGTGCAGAAGGCCACGTGGGCCAGCACCAGGCGGAACATGCCGCTGTTCAGACCGACCTGGCTGAACAGGATCAGCACGGCCACGGCCAGCACGATTTCGGGCAGCAGCAGCGGCAGGTTCACCACGGTTTCCGACACGCGGCGCATCTTCAGCCCCGGTGCGCGGGTAATCACCAGCGCGGCCAGCAGCGCGATCGTCGTGGCGAAGATCATAGAGAACAGCGCCACGATCAGCGACACCCGGACCGAGGACATCAGGGCGTCGTTCTGCAAGGCGCTGACGTACCACTTGGTCGAGAAGCCCTCCCAGACCGACACCAGCCGGTTGGAGTTGAAGGAGTAGAAGATGACGACGCCGATCGGCAGGTAGAGCCAGGCGAAGAAGACCAGCGAGAGGGTGCGCAGCCCGGGATAGCTGCGGATGTCGCGTTGCTTTCTCATGCGCTTGCCTCCATCTGGCGGGCGGCCCGGCGGGCGTTCACGATCAGCACCAGCACCACGATGGTCAGCAGGACCATGGCGATGGCCGCCCCGAAGGGCCAGTCGCGCGAGCCGCCGAACTGGTTCTGGATCAGGGTGCCCATCATCAGCTGGCGCCCGCCGCCCAGAAGCATCGGTTCCAGCACCGCGCCCAGGCTGGGCACGAAGACCAGGATAGACCCGCCGATCAGCCCCGGCGCCGACAGCGGGATGATGACCCGGCGCAGCGCGGTCCAGCGGCTGCCGTAAAGGTCGTGGCTGGCCTCGATCAGCGCCGGGTCCAGTTTCTCGACCGCGGCGTAGACGGGCAGGATCATCAGCGGGATATGGCTGTAGACCATGCCGACCAGCATCGCGCCCCAAGTGAACAGGAAACCCTGGCCATCGGCACCGCCGAAGAAGACGTAGATGCGTTCGGCCAGGCCGTCATTGCCCAGGATGATCAGCCAGGAATAGACCCGCACGATCATCGACACCCAGAAGGGCAGGGTGACCAGGTAGACCAGGATCAGCTTCATCCGCGCCGATTGCAGCGAGATCCAGTAGGCCAGCGGCAGCGACAGGATCAGCGAAATCAGCGTCACCCCCGTGGCATAGGCCAGGGTCCGCCCGATGATGATCAGGTACTTGGGATCGAACTCCAGCTCGTCGGTCCAGCCCAGGGTGAACAGGATCTGGCGATAGGCGGTCAGGTCGAAGCCCCAGTCGAAGCCCCCATAGGCGCCCCGTTCGGATACGGAGACGGCGGCGACGATGAAGACGGGGATGATCAGCGTGAGCACCATCAGCGCCCAGGCCGGGAACAGCCCCCAGAAACGGAACGCCTTGCTCATTGCCCCAGGATCCTCGCGTTGGCCGGCTGGAAGCCGAGGGTGACGGTATCGCCCACCTCGATCCGGTCGGCGCGGGCCTGGGCGTTGCGGCGCGACACGCGCAGGGAAACGCCGCCGGCCTCGACGGTGTAATGGGTGAAGCCGCCCATGTAGTTGCGCGACACGACCGTGCCTTCGCGCGTCTCGCCCTCGGCCTGGGCCTCCAGCCCGATCTTCTCGGGGCGGATCGACAGCACGGCCGGGCCCGGCGCCGTCACGCCGCTTTGGGTGGTGGTCACGTCGATGCCAAGGGCGGTGTGGATCGTGGCGGTATCGCCGTCCAGCGCCGTGACCTCACCGTCGAGGAAGTTGGTCTCGCCGATGAAATCGGCCACGAAACGGTTTTCCGGCGCCTCGTAAATCTCGTCCGGGGCGCCGATCTGCTGCACCCGGCCGTTGCCCATGACCGCGATGCGGTCGGACATATCCAGCGCCTCTTCCTGGTCGTGGGTGACGAAGACGAAGGTGATGCCGGTCTCGCGCTGCAGGCGGCGCAGCTCGTCGCGCATCGACTGGCGCAGTTTCAGGTCCAGCGCCGACAGCGGTTCGTCCAGCAACAGCACCTCGGGTTTCGGCGCCAGCGCCCGGGCCAGGGCGATCCGCTGCTTCTGCCCACCCGACAGCTGGTCGGGCTTGCGGCGCGCGAACTGCGCCATGTGGACCATCTCCAGCATCTCGTCGACGCGGCTCTTGATGTCACCCTTGGCCCAGCCCAGGTTTTCCAGCCCGAAGGCCACGTTCTGCGCCAGGGTCATATGCGGGAACAGGGCGTAGTTCTGGAACACCGTGTTGATCTTGCGCCGGTGCGCCGGGCTGTCGCTGATCGTCTTGCCGTTCAGCAGGATGTCGCCCTGGGTCGGCGTCTCGAAGCCCGCGATCATGCGCAGAAGGGTCGTCTTGCCACAGCCCGAGGGCCCCAGAAGGGTGAAGAACTCGTTCTGCTGGATCTTGAAATCGACGTGGTCCAGCGCGGTGAAATCACCGAACTGCTTGGACACCCCGGCGATCTCGATCGCGGATTGGCGGCTCATTGTGTCGTCCCTTCCCTTCACGCCCCGGGGGGCAAAGTCGCGCGTCTTGGCCGCTGCCCGGGGCGGGCAGGGCCGGGGTCCGGCTGCTCTCAGGCGGCTTCGGACAGGATCATGCGGGCGCAGCGTTCGCCGATGACCATGGTGGGGGCGTTGGTGTTGCCCCCGATGAGTTTCGGCATCACCGAGGCATCGGCCACGCGCAGCCCCGCGACGCCGTTGACCTTCAGCGAGGCCGGATCGCAGACCGCCATGGCATCGGTGCCCATCTTGCAGGTGCCGACGGGGTGGAAGACGGTCAGGGCCTGCTCGCGCATGGCCTGGGCGATGTCCTCGTCGCTCTGCACGTCCTCGCCGGGCAGCATCTCGGTGCCGCGAATGCCGTCGAAGGTGCTGTCGGCCAGGATGGTGCGGGCGGTCTTGATGCCCTCGACCAGCACCGCCAGGTCCTCCGGCTCGGTCAGGAAGCGGGGGTCGATTTCCAGCTGGCCATCCTTGCCCAGGCGGATCTCGCCCACCGACTTGGGCCGCAGCACGCAGGTGTGGATGGCGTAGCCGTGGCCGTATTCGACCACGCGCCCACGGTGGCTGCGGTAGCCGGGAACGAAGTGGAACTGGATGTCGGGGTTTTCATTGGCGAACTTGGTGCGGGCAAAGCCGCCGGCCTCGACGTAGTTCGTGGCGAACATGCCCTTGCGGTTTGCCAGGAACTTGAACGGGGCGGCGATCATCGACGGCAGGTTCAGCACCGACAGACCAAGCGTCTTGGTCGATTTCGACCGCACGGTGATCATCCCGTCCACGTGGTCCTGCAGGTTCTGGCCGACGCCGGGCAGGTCGCATTTCACCTCGACGCCCGCGGCCTTCAGCATCTCCGCCGGGCCCACGCCGGAGCGCATCAGCAGCTCGGGCGAGTTGATGGCGCCGGCCGACAGGACGACCTCTTTCGCCACCTTCAGGGTCTTCGGCCCCTCGGGGGTGACCACCTCGACCCCGGTGACCTTGCCGTCCTCGATGACCAGTTTGCGGGTCTCGGTGCCGGACAGCACGGTCAGGTTGGGGCGGTCCATCACCGGCTTCAGGAAGGCGCGGAAGGAGGACCAGCGCATGCCGTCGTGCTGGGTCACGTTGTAGATGCCCAGGCCCTCTTGGCGGGCGTTCATATCCGTGGTCTCTTCCAGGTTATGGGCGCGACCGGCCTTGATGAACATGCGGCTGACGGGGTTCGGATCGCGGTGGCGATCGACGTAAAGCTCCCCGCCCGTGCCGTGCAGCTCGGGGTCCTGGCCCAGCTGGTTGTTCTCCAGGTCCTTGAAGACCGGCAGCATGTCCTTCCAGCCCCAGTTCGGGCAGCCCAGCTCGGCCCATTCGTCGTAGTCACGCGGCAGGCCGCGGATATAGAGCATCGAGTTGATCGCCGAGGAGCCACCGAGCGCCTTGCCGCGGTTCATCGGGATGCGGCGGCCGTTCATCGCCGGCTGCGGCACGGACATGAAGCTGTAGTCGTATTGCGGATCGTTGTAGAGCGACAGGATCCCTGCCGGCACGCGCACGCGGGGCGAGCTGTCCTTGCCGCCGGCCTCGACGATGCAGACGCGGTTCGCCGGGTCCTTCGACAGGCGGTTGGCCAGGACGCAGCCGGCGGATCCGGCGCCAATGACGATGTAGTCGAAAGTGTCGTTTTCCATGCGATCCCCGCGTTCAAGTGCCCCGTCTTGGTGGCACCGGCGCCCGCCAAGAACCCATTCAAAAAATTCAAGCCACTGCTTAGGCAAGCCCTAAGCCTATACATTTCAGAAGGTTAGGCGCAGATACCGATTTCACCCCTAGGGCATTGCCCATAAAACAGGCAGGAAGCCTGCTGTCTGCGCGGTAGAAAGAGTGTTTTCTCAGCGAAACCCGGGGGCAAGCTGACGCCAGTGCGCAGCATCCTTCCGTTTTTCCGAAGCCGGGCAAACCCCTGTCCATGCGGGCGAATCCCCCGTCAGGGCGGACAAAAAACCCCCGGACGCGGGGACGTCCGGGGGTGGGGTCGTTCCGCGCCTCGGGGCGGGGCGCGGAGCGGGGATTTGGGCCCGTGACCAGACCTGACGTCAGGCCGGGCTTACTCGGCCGCGGCGGCCGGGGCCGCCGTGTCTTCGGGGCCCTGGTACTCGGCGTACTTGTGCTGGGTGGCGATATGGTCGGCGATGTATTTCGCATCGTGCCAGACGCCCCAGATGAAGGTCGAGCCACGGCGCGACAGCCAGGGCAGACCGACGAAGTAGACACCCTGTTCCGGCGACACGCCGCGCTGCTGCACGGGGCGGCCGGCCTCGTCGAAGGCGTCGACCTTCAGCCAGGGGTAATCCTGCTTGAACCCGGTGGCCCAGAGCACGGTGGTGATGCCGGCCTCGGCCAGGTCGACCTCGCGCAGCGGGTTGGTCATGCAGTCGGGGTCGGGCAGCAGCTCGCGCGCTTCCGGCTCCTCGGGCAGGTCCAGACCGTTGCGTTCGATATAGGCATCGGCCGCGTCCAGGATCGAGAAATAGTCGGCGTCACCGGCGCGGATGTTGTCGGCCAGATCAGCGGCGAAGGACAGCTTGCCGTCCTCGTAGGCGCCGGTCATGCCGACCAGCTTCATGCCCTTGGCCGCCAGTTCGCGGAAGTCGATGGTCTTGCCGCCATGGGCGCCCGACACGGAAATGGTGACGTGTTCCTTGCCCGGCTCCATCGCCGCGGCATCCCAAAGGCCCAGCACGCCCAGCCACCAGACGAAATCGCGGCCGCGATAGCTGCGCGGGGGGCGGTCATGCGGGCCGACCGACAGGTAGACCTCGCGCCCCGAATCCAGCAGCTCCTCGGCGATCTGCACACCGGACGAGCCCGCGCCCACGACCAGCACCGCGCCCTCGGGCAGCTGGCCCGGGTTGCGATAGGCGCTGGAATGCATCTGCGTCACGGGCGCATCCTCGGGGACGATCTTCGGGTAGACGGGCACCTGGAAGGGGCCGGTGGCGGCCACGACGCTGTTGGCCTCATAGGTGCCTTCCGAGGTCTCCACGATGAAGCCCGGCGCACCGTCCTTCTTGGTGACCGAGGTGACCTCGACCCCTTCGTGGATCGGCGCGTTCAGCATCTTCGCGTAATCGACGAAGTAATCCGCGACCTCTTCCTTCGGCACGAAGGCGTCGGGGTCGGATTTGAATTCCATGTTGGGGAAACGGTCGTGCCAGGCGGGGCCGTTGGCCACCAGCGAATCCCAGCGTTCCGAGCGCCAGCGTTCCGCGATGCGGGCCCGTTCCAGCACGACGTGCGAAATGCCCAGCTTGCCCAGATGTTCGCTCATGGCGACGCCGGCCTGTCCTCCGCCCACGACCAACGTTTCGATCTTCGTCGCCATTTCCTGTTACCTCATGTCCTGTAAATGCGTTTTCCCGCTGCGGGGATGAGGCCGAAGGTAGGGGATGGCGCGCAGGGCCAAAAACATGAATTTCAAAACCCTTGCTTGGGAAACGGCTAATCAACCGGCGTACGCTGCGTTCAGATTCACATAATCTTTCTTAGCGGATAGTTATCAGCGCAAGAGGCGCGCCATCAATTTCAATGGCTTAACCTGAAACCCGGATGCAAAACGGGACGGCGCAGTCACCTGCCCGTCCCGTTCATTACGTCCTGCCTAACCGGCCCGGCGCGGCCCACGGGCACGATCCGGCCCGTGGGCGCCTGCCATTTGCTCAGTCCTTGAGCGCGGTCCAGCGGCCGTCGTCCGCATCCGAGGCCAGGCAGGCCTCGATGAAGCGCAGGCCCTGCACCCCTTCCTCGACGCCGGGCAGCCCCTCGGGCAGCGCGCCGGCCTCAATGGCGTCGGCCGCATCGGCGTAGATCGAGGCGAAGGCCTCCAGATAGCCCTCGGGGTGGCCGCCGGGCACGCGCGCCTGGCCCTCGAATCCGGGGCCGCCGCGGGTCAGGATCTGCGGCGCCTCGCCGAGACGGGTGAAGCGCAGCTCCTCCGCGCGGTCGTGGCACCAGTCGACGGTGGCCTTTTCCCCGATCACCCGCAGGCGCAGGTCGTTGTCGTGGCCCGGCGCCACCTGGCTGGCCCAGAGCATCCCGCGCACCCCCGCGCCGAGGCGCATCATCACATGGATATTGTCATCCACGACGCGGCCTTCGACGAAGGTGTGCATTTCGGCGGCCACCTGTTCGATCGGCAGGCCCGAGACGAAGCGCGCCAGATGCGCCGCATGGGTGCCGATGTCACCGATGGCCCCGGTGCCTGCCTGTTTCGGATCGGCGCGCCAGTCGGCCTGCTTGCCGCTGACCGGCTCCGCCAGCCAGTCCTGCACATATTCCACCTGCGCCATGCGCAGCTTGCCCAGGGCGCCCTCGGCCACCAGCCGCCGCGCCTCGCGCAGCATCGGGTAGCCCGCATAGGTATGGGTCAGGATGAACAGCGCATCGGATTTCGCCGCGATCTCGCGCAGCTCCAGCGCCTCCTCCAGGGTGGCGGTCATCGGCTTGTCGCAGATGACGTGAATGCCCGCCTCCAGGAAGGCCTTGGCGGGGCCGAAATGCACGTGGTTCGGGGTGACGATGGCCACCGCCTTGATGCCATCGGGGCGCGCGGCCTCGGCCCGGGCCATCTCGGCCCAATCGGTATAGCTGCGCTCGATCCCCAGTTCGGCGGCGCTGGCCGCCGCGCGCTCAGGATCCGACGACAGCGCGCCGGCGACCAGGTTGAAGCGGCCATCCAGCCGCGCGGCGATACGGTGCACGCCGCCGATGAAGGCGCCCTGCCCGCCGCCGACCATGCCCAGTGCGATCTGTTTCATGCGTCCAGCCCCAGAAGTTTGTTCAGTGTTGCCGTGTCCGTCGCCCCGCCCGCGAAATCGTCGAAGGCCACCGGCGTCGGTTCGATGATGTGGCGCGCGACGAAGGGCGCGCCCTCTGCCGCGCCCTGCGCCGGCGATTTCAGGCAGCATTCCCATTCCAGCACCGCCCAGCCCTGATACCCGTACTGGGTCAGCTTGCCGAAGATGCCGGCGAAATCGACCTGCCCGTCGCCCAGGCTGCGGAAGCGCCCGGCGCGGTCCGTCCAGCCGTTGAACCCGGAATAGACGCCCTGGCGGCCATCGCAGTTCAGCTCGGCATCCTTGACGTGAAAGGCGCTGATCCGGTCGTGGTAAAGGTCGATGAACTGGAGGTAATCCAGTCCCTGCAGAACGAAATGCGACGGGTCGTAGGCGATCGTCGCCCGTTTGTGCCCGTCCAGCGCCGCGACGAAGCGTTCAAAGCTGGCGCCGTCCATCAGGTCCTCGCCGGGGTGCAGTTCAAAGGCGTAATCGACGCCCAGATCCTCGTGCGCGTCCAGGATCGGCCGCCAGCGGCGCACCAGCTCGGCGAAGCCTTCCTCGATCAACCCCTGGGGCCGTTGCGGCCAGGGGTAAAGGAAGGGCCAGCACAGGGCGCCGGAAAACCCGACCTGCACGTCGAGGCCCAGGTTGCGCGACGCCTTGGCGCCCTTGATGACCTCGCCCGCGGCCCAGTCGGCCTGCTCGCGGGGCTTGCCGCGCAGCGCCTCGGGGGCGAAGGCATCGAACTGCGGGGCGTAGGTGGGATGCACCGCCACCAGCTGCCCCTGCATGTGGGTCGACAGCTCGGTGATCTCCACGCCCTTGTCGGCGCAGACACCGCGAAGATCGTCGCAGTAATCCTTCGAGGTGGCGGCCAGGTCCAGGTCGATCAGCTTCGGGTCGCAGGGGACCTGTACCCCCTTGTAGCCCAGATCCGCGGCCCATCCGGCCAGCCCCTCCAGCGTGTCGAAGGGGGCCTCGTCGCCCAGGAACTGCGCCAGGAAGATCGCCGGGCCCTTGATCGGTTTCTGTGTCATCAACTCACCTCTGGCCCCTGCGGGCGCTGCTGGATCGGTCGCGCGGACCGGCCCCGGGGGGCCGTCACGCCATCGCGCGAGGTATAGACATATGCCTGCGCGCCCGAAAGGCACGCGCCCTTAGGTTTTATCGAACCGGCGGTCAGGCGCACTCTATCTGCGCGGCGTCGCGGGGTCGTCTTCCACCAGGTAGAACCGGGTCGACCGGCCGCCCCCCTCGCCCCGGCGCAGCACGCCGCGCCGTTCCAGGTCGGCCAGGTCGCGGGTGGCCGTGGCGGGCGAGACGCGGGCGATCTTGCCCCAGGGGCCGGCGCTGATGCCCTGGGCCAGCCGTGCCTCGCCTTCCGCGAAAAGCCGCCGCAGGACCTGATCCGCCCGGGGAGGAAGATCGCCGTGCCGGGTAAAGAACCTATTGCGCCGCAGCAGGAAACGCGCCTCCGCCTCCGCCGCATCGACCCCCGCCAGCAGCCGGTCCAGCAGCCAGCAGACAAAGGGCGTGGCGTCGATCGCCGCGCCCGTCACCCGCCGCCCGGCCTGCAGCGCGGCGTAATAGCCGCGCTTGTCGGCCTCGATCTGCCGCGACAGCGAAAAGGGCAGCGCCCCGCCGGGATCGCTGGCGAAGACATGCTCGATGATCGCCCGCCCGATGCGCCCGTTGCCATCGGCGAAGGGGTGGATGGATTCGAACCACAGATGCGCCAGGGCGGCGCGGATCGGCACCGGGTGGGGCGCCTCGGCCAGCCAGCCCAGGAACCGCGCCATCTCTGCCGCCAGCCGGTCAGGTGGGGGTGCGGTGTAAAGGACATCCTCGCGCCGCCCCGTGGGGCCGCGCACGATCTCCATCGGGAAGCTGCGCCATTGGCCGCGCTCCTCCGCCTCGGTGCCGTGAAACAGCAGGGCGTGCCAATGGTGCAGCCGGTCGGCGGTCAGCGGCCCCTCGCCCGCGCGCGCCTCCAGCATCAGGTCTGCAATGGCATCGGTGCGTTTCACCGGCCCCGCCGCCCGGTCGCGATGCGCCAGCGAGGCGACGACGGAGGCCTCGATCTCCTCCGCCTGCAGCGGCACGCCCTCGATCGCGAAGGAGGCCAGCGCCTCGCCGGTCACCGCGCGCAGGAAGGCCGCCTGCCGATCCTCCGCCGACAGCCCTGCCTGCATTCCCTGCATCGCGCCAAGGCGCGCCGCGACCTGCGCCAGCCGGGCCTCTGTGGCGGCCGGATCGTGCCGGAAGTGCGGCCAGGCGGGGGTGTTCCAGATCTCCATGAGGGGAATATGGGGGTTATTCCACTCATAAGCAAACAGTTACTGATGGGAATAATACGTCACAATCCCCTCACCGCGGGCAGACGACAAACGGGGCGGACCCTCTGGCCCGCCCCGTAAAGGCTCTGAAGGGGGGAGCAATCGCGTCAGAACTTGTGCATCTTCAGCCCGATCACCTTCTCCACGATCACCACCACGGTGATCGTCGCCACGATGGACAGGGTGGACACGGCCGCGGCCTCGGGGGTGTAGTTGGTCTTCAGGTAGTCGAACAGCTGGATCGGCAGGGTCGCCGTGCCGATGGATTTCAGCAGCAGCGAGATGGTGAAGATGTCGAAGCTGATGACGAAGCTGAACAGCGCCCCCCCGATCATCCCCGGCTTGATCAGCGGCAGCATGATGCGGCGGAACCGGGTGAAGGGCCGCGCGCCCAGGGACCGGGCCGCCATGGACCAGTCGGTGTCATAGGCCTCCAGCGAGGCCGAGACATTCATGAAGACAAAGGGCAGCGTCATCAGCACGTGGCCGACCAGCAGGCCGAACATCGTCGTGGTGCCGATGCCGATGTCGTAGAGGAAGAACAGCAGGGCGATGGCCGTCAGGATTTCCGGCAGCAGCAGCGGCGACAGGGCGGCGACGCGCACGGCCTCCTTGTAGCGCCCGGCGAAGTTCACGTAGTGGATCGCCGCCATGGTGCCGATGATCACCGAAAAGAAGGTGGCGACGGCGGCAATCCAAAGCGAGGTGCCGATGGCGCGCAGGAAGACCTCGTTCTCGAAGAAGGTGAAGTACCAGCGCAGCGACAGGCCCTGCGGCGGGAAGGTCAGGAATTCGCCGGCGTTGAAGGACGCGCCCACGACCACGAAGATCGGTGCCAGCAGGAAGGCGTAGACCGCCAGGCAGTAGATGTTGAGGACATTGCGGCCCATGGTCATTTCCACTTCATGCGTGTCAGGCGGGCGAAGATCAGAACCGAGCCGCCGCCCAGCACCGACAGGGTCAGCGCCAGCGCGGCACCGAAGGGCCACTGGAAGGTGTCGATCATCGCATCGACGACCGTCACGGCGGTGGTTTTCACCCGCAGGCCGCCGATCAGGGCAGGCGTCACGTAGGACGACAGCGCCAGCACGAAGACCAGGATACAGCCCGACTGGATCCCCGGCATGGCCAGCGGCAGCAGCACGCGGCGGATCACCGTCGGGCGTTTCGCGCCGAGGGACCGCGCGGCGGAACCGACCGAGGGGTCGATGCCCTGCACCGCCGACATGATCGGCAGGATCATGAAGGGCAGGAACACGTGGGTCAGCGCGATGACGATGCCCAGGGTGTTGTACATCAGCGGCAGCGGCCCATCGATCCAGCCCCACTCCCGCAGGGTCCGGTTGATGACGCCGTTGTTGCCCAGAAGGATCGTCCAGCCGTAGGACCGGATGACGATCCCCACCAGAAGCGGCGACAGCACGATGCCGTAGAACAGCCCGCGCAGCTTCAGGTCCGGGCGCGCCAGCTGAAACGCCACCGGCAGGCCGATCACCAGCGTCGCCAGTGTCGTGACCGCGCCGATCAGCATCGTGTTCAGCGCCTGTTTCACATAGAACCAGTCGCCCAGGATGCGGGTGAAGTTGGCGATGGTGTAGCCCTCGCCATAGGGTGTGCCCTGCCCCGGTTCGCGGAAGGCCGAGATGAAGACGCTGACGTAGGGGATCGCCAGGAAGACGACCAGCAGGACCCCGGCGGGCAGCAGCAGCAGGAAGGTCTTGCGCTGCGACATCTCAATACTCCCGTTCCAGCTGACGGAAGCGCGCCAGGTCCACCGACAGGCTGACCGCATCGCCCGTGGCGAAGGGATGGCGCGGGATCGTCTTCACCTCCATCGCCGTGCCGTCGGCAAAGCGCAGGGTATAGTCCACGATGGCGCCGGAATATTGCACCCGCTCGATGGTCGCGGGGGTGCCGGGGGCGCCTGCGGGGGCGATGTCGATGGCCTCGGGGCGCAGGGCCAGGGTCACGGTTTCGCCCACGCCCGGCGCGGTGACCGGCACGGGACCGAAGGGGGTGGCGGCATGGCCGGGCGTCGCGGGATCCATGGGCGCCTCGATCAGGTTCACCTGGCCGACGAAGCCCGCGACCTTGGCGGTCTTCGGGGTCTCGTAGATCTCGCGGGGCGCGCCGGCCTGGGCAATATGGCCGTCGAACATCACCACCACCAGATCCGACATGGTCATGGCCTCGGCCTGGTCATGGGTGACGTAGACGGTGGTGATGCCGACCCGTTTCTGCAAATCGCGGATGAAGACGCGCATTTCCTCGCGCAGCTTGGCGTCGAGGTTGGCCAGCGGCTCGTCCAGCAGAAGGATGCGCGGCTCGATCGTCAGGGCGCGGCCGATGGCGACCCGCTGCTGCTGCCCGCCGGACAGCTGCGCAGGGTACCGATCCGCCAGGTGATCCAGCTGCACCATCTCCAGCGTGGCCTGCACGCGGCGCTTGATCTCCGCCTTCGAGACCTTCCGCATCTCCAGCCCGAAGGCCAGGTTCTGCTGCACCGTCATATGGGGAAACAGCGCGTAGTTCTGGAACACCATGCCGATGTCGCGATCCTCGGCAGGCACCCGGCCCACGTCCTCGCCGTCAAAGGCGATCTCGCCGCTGGTCACGTCCTCGAACCCGGCCAGCATCTTCAGGGTCGTGGTCTTGCCACAGCCCGAGGGGCCAAGCAGCGAAACGAACTGCCCCGAGGGAATGTCGAGCGTGATGGAATCCACCGCCGGTTTGCCGCCCGAGTAGATCTTGGTGAGCCGGTTCAACCTGACTTCGGTCATGATATGCGCGTTCCTGTCGTGCCTAAGTGCCGAGGCAGGGCCGCTCGGGCCCTGCCTCCTGTCATGCGAAAGGGGGCGGGTCAGCCGACCTCGCGGGCCCAGCGTTCGGACAGGTCGTTCTGGTTCTCGTTCACGAATTCCCAGTCCCACTGCAGGATCGCCGCCATGTCCTCGCCGGAGATCGGCACCTGTTCCTTCAGCTCGTCGGGCACGATGACCTTCGAGTTGGTGGGCGAGGTGAAGAACTGGCGCATCAGCATCTCCTGGATCTCGGGGGAGATCAGGAAGTTGGCATAGGCATAGGCCAGGTCCTTGTTCGGCGCATTGGCCAGGATGTTCAGGGTCTGGTCAAAGGCGATCACGCCTTCTTCGGGCACCACGTAATCGACGGGCAGGCCCTGGCCCTTCAGGCGGACGATTTCGGCGAAATCGAAGGGCGCGATGGCGATCTCGCCCGAGGCCATGGCGGTGGACAGGTTGAAATCGACCTGGATCACCTGGCCCAGATCGGCCAGCGCGGCAAAGCCCGCGTCGACGTCATACTGGTCTTCGCCGAAGATCTTCGAGGCCAGCAGCAGCTCCATCTTGCCGGCGGAGTTGGCGAAGTTGTAGAGGCCGATCAGCCCCTTGTAATCGTCCTTCCACAGGTCCTTCCAGGCGCTCGGCGCGGGCACCATGTCGGTGCGGAAACCGATGCCGATCGGGGAATAGGTGCCAACCGCACCATAGCCGCCGGCGGTCTGCGCGATCGGATACAGATCGGCGTAGTTCGGCATCTTCTCCAGGTCCAGCTCTTCGAAGAAGCCTTCCTTGCGCAGGGACTGGGCGAAGACCTCGTTGGTCATCACGATGGAATAGGGCGGCTCCTCGGCGCCGGCGGCACGCAGGTTGGCGCCGAAGACGCGGCCGTTGCCCACGTCCAGCGTCACGTTGGCGCCGGTCATCTCGGTGAAGGCGGGGGCGATGTTCTCGCGCCAGAACTGTTCCCAGACGCCGCCGAGGGTCGGCACCACCAGGGTTTCGCTGTTCTGGGCATAGGCGTAGCGGGGCATGAAGGCGCTGAGGCCAAGGGCGCCCATGCCGCCAAGGGTTTGACGTCGTGTCAGGGTCATGTGTGTCTTCCTCTGTTGAACTGTCGCTGTGGACGGAAACGGCCCGGATCTTGCTGCCCGGTGCCGGAAATGGAGCGCCCCCGGAAGGGGAGAGGGGACACCCCGAAGCGACCCCCGGGGAGGGGCCGCGAAACGGGCTCAGCCGCCGAAGGCCTGGCTGGTCTTCAGCGCGATGTAATCGGCAAAGCTGATCGGTTCGTACTTGGCGCCATCCTTGGCGAAGGGCGGCAGGCATTCGATCATCGTCTCGGCCGCGGGGTTCAGGAAGAACGGGATCGACTGGCGCCGCGCCGTGCCGTGGAAGCCCGACGGCGGGTTGGCCACGCGGTGCGGGGTGCTGACCCATTCGTCGTTCGACCAGCGCATGAAGGCGTCACCGATGTTGACCACATAGGCGCCCTCGATGTTGGGCGCGTCCAGCCAGACGCCATCGCGGCGCTGCACCTGCAGACCGCCCGCGCTGGCCTCGGACCGCAGGATGGTCATGAAGCCGTAATCGGTATGTTCGCCCGCGCGCAGCTGGCCGTCCTCGGGCGGCTCGCTCTGTTCGGGGTAGTTGATGACGCGCAGGGCCGAGAGGTGGTTCTCGAAATCCTTCTCGAAGAAATCGGGCGCCAGGCCGATGGCGGTGCAGAAGATGCCGCGCAGGTGACGCGCCAGCGTCTCCATCTCGACGAAATAGTCGCGGAACGCCGCCTCCAGCCCTGCGGGGCGGTCGGGCCAGGTGTCGCCGGCCAGGCGCGGGCCGAAGTTCAGGCTTTCCTTCAGGTCGCCCGGGGTCTTCATCCCCAGGGTGCCCGCCAGGGCCTCTTCCTTCATCGGGGCGAAGGCCACGCCGCCTTCGACGTCCTTGCCGCGCCCCACGCCGACCTTCCAGTCCTGCGGTTCATCGAAGAACGCATAGGCCAGGTCGTACAGGCGCTTGGTCGCCGCCGGGTCGACCCCGTGGCCGGTGACCAGGAAAAAGCCGCTTTCGGTGGCGGCGGTGCGGATCTTCTCGACCACCGCGCCCGCGCCGGGGCCGCCGCTGATGAACTCGGAAATATCGACAACCGGGATCAGGTCGATCGTGTCGGTAGCCATGGCAAACCTCCTTGTCGTGCCGGGCGCCTCCGCCATGCGGGACGCCTCTGTCGCGCCGCGGAGCCCTTGTGAAATCAGGCTTCCGCTGCGTCATAAAACAACTGTTGACGACCAAAACACTTGTTGTCTACAGAAATAACAACGTCCCCGAGGAAAAATCGCCATGGATGACCTTTCGCCTCTCGAAGCGGCGATCCTGACGCACATCACCCAGAACCCCTTCGCCGGCCAGCAGGAGCTGGCGGACCAGATGTCGATCGCCCGGTCGACGGTGGCCGCCCATATCGTCTCGCTGACCCGCAAGGGCTACATCCTGGGGCGCGGCTACGTCCTGCCGGCGGCCAAGCGGGTGGTCTGTCTCGGCGGCGCCGTCTTCGACCGGAAGTTCCAGGCCAGCCAGCCCCTTGTGCGCGGCACCTCGAACCCGGCCACGGGGTTTCATTCCTACGGCGGGGTGGCGCGTAACGTGCTGGAAAACCTCGCCCTTCTGGGGCATGACACCAGCTTCGTCTCGGTGGTCGGCGACGATCAGACCGGGCGCACCCTGCTGGGCCACCTGCGCGACCGGGGCGTCGATGTCTCCCAGGTGGCCCTGTCGCGCCACCGCTCCACCGCCGAATACTGCGCGATCCTGTCGCCCGACGGGGACCTCGACCTGGGCATCGCCGACATGGACATCTTCGAGGAGCTGACCCCCGACCGGCTGGAGCGCGCCCGCGCCCATCTGACCAGCGCCACCCTGCTGTTTTCCGACTGCAACCCGCCGATGGAGACGATCCGCACCCTGATCGAACGCTCTCGCGGGGCGCGCTACACCCTGGCGATCGACCCGGTCTCGACCCACAAGGCACAGCGCCTGCCCGCCGATCTGACCGGCGTCGGGCTGCTGTTCATGAACCTGGACGAGGCCAGCGCCTATCTTTCGGGCAGTTTCCCGGCCGATTCCACCGGCGCGGCCGAGGCCGCTCAGGCCCTGCGCGCACGCGGCGTCAGCGGCGTGGTGGTCAGCACCGGCACCCAGGGGCTGGTGGTGGCCGACGACAGCGGCGTCACCCATGTGCCCGCCATCCCCTCCCACCCGGTCGAGGTGACGGGGGCGGGCGATGCGATGATCGCCGGCACCCTGCATGCCACCCTCGCCGGGCAGCCCCTGGCCGAGGCCGCCCGCACCGGCGCCCTTCTGGCCGCGCTGACCGTGGAAACCGCCACCACCGTGCGCGCCGACCTCAGCGCCGCCTTCCTCGACCAGCAGCACCACCGTTTGCCGCAGGGCACCGCCCTGTCCTCCTCCTCCTCCCTAGATCCCGGAGTATCCGCCTAGATGACCCCCGACATGCTGACCCTCACCCCCGAGGTCGCCGACGCGCTCGCCAAGGGCGCCCCCGTCGTTGCCCTGGAATCCACCATCATCACCCACGGCATGCCCTACCCCGCCAATCTCGAAACCGCCCTGGCGGTCGAGGGCGAGATCCGCGCCCGTGGCGCCATCCCGGCGACGATTGCCGTGGTGAAGGGCGAGATCAAGATCGGCCTGACCGAGGCAGAGCTGGACGCGCTCGCCCAGGACACCGACTGCGTGAAGGCCTCGGGCCGCGATCTGGCCGTGGCCATGGTGCGCAAGGCCTCCGCCGGCACCACGGTGTCCGCCACCATGCGCCTGGCCGCGCTCGCCGGCATCCGCGTCTTCGCCACCGGCGGCGTCGGCGGCGTGCACCGTGGCGCCGAGCACAGCTGGGACGTCTCCGCCGACCTGACCGAATTGGGCGCCACCCCCGTCACCGTGGTCTGCGCGGGGGTGAAGTCGATCCTCGACATCCCCAAGACGCTGGAAGTGCTGGAAACCAACCGCGTGCCGGTGATCGCCTACGGCACCGACGCCTTCCCCGCCTTCTTCGCCCGCGAAAGCGGCTACCCCGCCGATCACCGTCTGGACAGCGCCACCGACCTGGCCGCCGCCATCGACGCCCATGACAGCCTGGGCACCGGCACCGGCGTCCTGGTCGCCAACCCGGTCCCCGAGGCAGACGCGCTGGCGCCTGCCGAGATCGACGGCATCATCGACGAGGCCATCGCCGCCGCCGACGCCCAGGGCGTGACCCGCAAGGAACTGACCCCCTTCCTGCTGGCCCGCATCGTCGAGAAAAGCGAAGGCCGTAGCCTGAAGGCCAATATCTCGCTGGTGCGCAACAACGCGCGCCTGGCCGCCGACATCGCGGTGGCCATGTCCGCCAAGTGATCCGGACCGGGCGGCGGGGCACCCTGCCGCCCGTTTCGTTCAGGGCCCTCCCCGGCCCCAATAGAACCAGGCCCCCGGGCCACCCGACAGGAGCTTTCCCATGAGTTACGAAACGATCCTCTACACCAAGGATCCCGACGACAAGTTCGCCACCATCACGCTGAACCGGCCCGACAAGCTGAACGCGATGAACAAGGACTGCATCCGCGAGA
Organism: Pseudooceanicola marinus; assembly: GCF_020177265.1. Lineage (GTDB taxonomy): Bacteria > Pseudomonadota > Alphaproteobacteria > Rhodobacterales > Rhodobacteraceae > Pseudooceanicola > Pseudooceanicola marinus_A. The sequence goes on along the minus strand of NZ_JAIVMC010000016.1, from coordinate 13,768 downwards.
TCGACGCCGCCCTGGCCGAGGCCGTCGAGGATCCTGACGTGAACGCCCTGATCATCACCGGCGCGGGCCGGGCGTTCAGCTCGGGCTATGACCTTCAGGGCGGTGATTTCGTCGTCGATTTCGACTTCTGGGTCGAGGACATGACCGAGAACGCCACCGCGCTTCTGAACATCTGGAAGGCCCCGATCCCCGTGATCGCCGCCGTCAACGGCTACTGCCTCGCCGGCGCGCTGGAGCTGATGATGTCCTGCGACCTGGCCATCGCCGCCGACAACGCCAAGTTCGGCGAACCCGAAGTGCGCCACAACTCCGGCCCGCCCGCGCTGATGATGCCCTGGCTGCTGCACACCCGCGACGTGCGTTACCTCATGTTCACCGGCGACATCATCGACGCCGAGGAGGCCGACAAGATGCGCCTCGTGAACAAGGTGGTGCCGGCGGACGAACTGACCCTGCGCGCCGAAAATCTGGCCCGCAAGATGGCCCGGATGCCCACGCCCGCGCTGAAATACACCAAGAAGTCGATCAACAACCAGCAGATGGTGGCCGGTCTTCAGGCGTCGTTTGATTACAACATCACCTCCATCGCCGGTCTGCACGTCACCGACGAGGGCGAGGAATGGATGCGCAAGCTCGCCAAGATGACGCTGAAGGAATACCTCGAATATCGCGACGGGCCCTTCCGTGGCCTCGACTGAGCCCCGAGCCGGGGCGCTTAACGCCCTCTTCGCCCCCGCCACCATCGCGGTGGTGGGCGCGTCAGAGCGGGAGGGCAATTCCGCCGGCTACGTGATGAAGAACCTCGCCCGCTTCGGCTTTGCGGGCCGGGTGATCCCGGTGCACCCCAAGGCGGAGTCGGTCTTCGGTCTGACGGCCTTTCCATCGCTCTCCGCGCTCGACACCCGCCCCGACTGCGTGGTGATCGGGCTGCGCGCCGAACTGGTCCCCGACACGCTCGACGAAGCAGGCCGCATGGGCGCCCGCGCTGCCGTCATCCTGGCCTCGGGCTTCGGTGAAACCGGCCCCGAGGGGGCCGCGCTTGAGGCGCAGGTGGCCGAGATCGCACGCCGACATGGCATGGCCGTCTGCGGCCCGAACTGCCTCGGCCTCGTGGCCTGCGACAGCGGCGCCGCGCTCTACTCCTCGACCATCTCGCCCGACCTGCCACGCGGGCGCACCGCGCTGATCTCCGCCTCCGGCGCCTCGGCCATTGCCCTGGCGCATTCGGGGCAGATCGGACTGGCCGCGCTGGTCTCGGCCGGCAACTCTGCCGTCACCGGGCTGGCCGATTACGTCGCCCATTTCGCCACTGACCCCGGCGTCGACACCATCGCGATGGTGATCGAGGACATGGGCGACCCCGACGCCCTCGCTGCCGCGATGGAGCAGGTGCACGCCGGCGGCAAGACCGCCGTCGCCCTGCGCGTCGGCCGGTCCGCCGCCGGTCAACGGGCCACCGCCGCCCATACCGGCGCCCTGGCCGGGACCGAGGACGCGGCGCGGGCCTTCTGCGCCCGGGTGGGCCTGCTGGACATGCCCGACATGGACAGTTTCCTGGCCGCCCTGCAACTGGCGCAGGCCTATCCTGCGCCCCCTGCCCTGCCCCGCGCCGCCGTGCTGGGCGTCTCCGGCGGCGGCGTCGCCCATGTGGCCGACATCGCCGCCGAGGCGGGCCTGCCCCTGGCCGACCTGTCAGAGGCCTCCGTCACCGCCCTGCGCGACCTGCTGCCCGGCTTCGCCACGCCGCAGAACCCGCTGGACGTGACCGGCGCACCCTTTGGCGATCCGTCGCTTTATACGAAGGTGCTGGACATCCTCGACGCCGACCCGGGCGTCGGCGTGGTGCTGGCTGCCCAGGATGCACCGCCCGCCATGGCCCCCGACATGGCCGCCGAATACCACGGCATCGCCGGGGCCGTCGCCGCCTATTCCGGGCAAACGCCCGTCATGGCGCTCGCCAACCTCTCGGCGGGTCTGCATGACACCGTGGCCACGGCCTACGGCGCCGCCGCCCGCCTGCAAGGCACCCGGCCCGCGCTCACGGCGACGGCCCAATGGGCCACCACGCCGCGCGCGGTCACCTGGCGCGCGCCGAACGGCACCGCCCCCCTGCCCGCCTCGCTCAGCGAATCCGAGGCCCGCGCCCTGATGGCCCCCCTCGGCCTGCCCGGCCCCTCGGAACAGCTGGTCACCAGCGCCGAAGCGGCGGCAGAGGCCGTCTCCGCCCTGCCCGGCCTCGCGGTGCTGAAAATCGCCTCCCCCGATATCTCCCACAAGACCGAAGCCGGGGGCGTGGCGCTCTCGGTCGCCACCGAACAGGCGGCGGACGTCTTCGACCGCATCATGACCTCCGCCCGCGCCTATGCGCCCGAGGCGCGGCTCGACGGGGTATTGGTGCAGGAAATGGTGGGCGAAGGCGTCGACGCCATGCTGGGCCTCGTCGACAGCCCGCCCTTTGGGCCGGGCCTTGTGGTGGGCCTGGGCGGAACCCTGGTGGAACTGCTGGACGATGCGGCGTTTGAGCTCCTTCCGCTGACGCGCGACAGCGCCGCGGCACTCCTGAAGCGCACCCGTCTGGACGCGCTTCTGGACGGCTATCGCGGGGCGCCGCCCTGCGATCGTGCGGCGCTGATCCGTGCCATGGTGGCGCTGTCCGACTGGGGCTGCGCCCATGCCGACGCTTTGGAGGCCGTGGACCTGAACCCGGTCCGCGCCCTGCCGCTGAACCAGGGCGGGGGCCTGCGCCTGCTCGATGCGCTGATCCTGACGAAAAAGAGCGCGCCGGACTGACGGCGCGCCCCTCGGAACTCTCCCCGACTGCCGGGGCGCCCTGCGGCGTCCCGGCCTTTTTCTGTTCAGCCCAACTCGGCCCGTTTCGCCCGATAGGCGGCCACATTCGCCTCCTTCACCGGACCGAAACCACGCACCATCTGCGGCAACTCGGCCAGTTCCACGGCGCGGGCGTGGGTCTCGGCGGTGAGCGTATCGGCCAGCGCCGCCACCTCCGCCTCGAACTCCGCCACCAGCGCACGTTCCATGCGCCGTTCCTCGGTCCGCCCGAAGGGATCCAGCGCCGTCCCGCGCAGCCCTTTCATCGCCGCCAGCACGCGGAACCCGGATTCGATCCAAGGGCCAAACTCGCGCTTCGCCGTGCGTCCGGTGCGCGGATCGGTCTTCGACAGCACCGGCGGCGCCAGATGATAGCGGATCTTGTAATCCCCTTCGAAGGTCTCCGACAGCCGCGCCTTCTGCGCCGCGTCCAGATGCAACCGCGCGACCTCGTATTCATCCTTGTAAGCCATCAGGCGGAAGGCGGTCTGGGCCACGGCGCGGGTGAACGCCTCCCGGCCCAGGGGCGCCTCGGCGGCCTTGGCTTGATCCACCAGCCGCAGATAGCGTTTCGCATAGCGCCCCGACTGATAGCCGGTCAGGAACTCCGCCCGCCGCGCAATCAGCTGCTCGAGAGTTTCTTCCTCCACCGCGGCCTCCGGTTCCGGCGCGCCGCCCAGACGGTCCAGCAGATCCGGCTCCACCGCCGCGCGGCGGCCCCAGTCGAAGGTGGTCAGGTTGGCCTCACCGCCGCGCGCGCCCAGCAGGGCCTCGCGCAGGGCCTCGGCGCCGACCGGCACCAGCCCCTTCTGCCAGGCATAGCCCAGGATCAGCAGGTTGGTAGCAATCGCATCCCCCATGGTGGTCAGCGCCAGATCGGTGCCGGGCACCACCAGGCAATGCCCCTGCCCGACCATCCCCTTCAGCGCCTCCAGCCCAGAGGATTTGCGGAATTCCATCGCCGTGTTCTGCACGAAGCTGGCGTTCGGCGCCAAACGGTCATCCACCACCACCCGCGTCCGTCCCTGCCCCAGCATCGGCCGCACCTTGGCCGACCGCGCCACCAGCATGTCGAAGGCCAGCACCAGATCGGCCTCGCCTTCGCCAACCCGGGCCGCCGTCAGGTCATGGGCATCCGGCGCCAGCCGTAGGTGCCCGACGACCGAGCCGTTCTTCTGCGCCAGCCCGGTCTGATCCAGCGACTGCACCGCCAGCCCGTCCAGATGCGCGGCCCGCGCCAGCACCTGGCTGACCGTCAGCACCCCGGTCCCGCCGATCCCGGCCAGCATCAGGTTGTAAACCCCGTCGATGCGCGGCACCTCCGGGTCGGGCAAGGGCGCGCTATCGGTCTTCGCCTCGGCCTTGCCGGGTTTCTTCAGGCGGCCCCCCTCGACGCTGATGAAGCTGGGGCAGAACCCCTTCAGGCAAGACGTATCGCCGTTGCAGGACGACTGGTTGATCCGCCTCTTGCGGCCGAACTCGGTCTCTTCCGGCTCGATGGAGATACAGCCCGACTGCGCCGAGCAATCACCGCAGCCCTCGCAGACCAGATCGTTGATGAAGACCCGCTTGGCGATCTTCGGGAACTCGCCCGACTTGCGGCGGCGGCGTTTCTCGGCGGCGCAGACCTGGTCGTAGATCAGGACGGTGACGCCCTCGACCTCGCGCAGGTGACGCTGCACCTCGTCCATGTGGTCGCGGTGCCAGATGCGCACGCCATCGGGCAGCTGGCCTTTCAGCCGCTCGGGCTGTTCGGCCACCACGACGACCTCGCGCACGCCCTCGGCCAGCACCTGTTTCACGATCTTGGGCACCGACAGCTCACCATCATGGGGCTGGCCGCCGGTCATGGCGACAGCATCGTTGAAGAGCACCTTGTAGGTCATGTTGACCTGCGCCGCGACGGCGGCCCGGATCGCCAGCGCGCCCGAATGGAACCACGTCCCGTCGCCCATGTTGGCGAAGATGTGCTTCTCATCCGTGAAGGGCGACAGGCCCAGCCAGCTGATCCCCTCGGCCCCCATCTGGGTAAAGGTCGAGGTGTTGCGCCCCTCCACCCCGATCACCATCATATGGCAGCCAATGCCGGTGGTGGCGCGGCTGCCGTCGGGCAGACGGGTGGACAGGCTGTGCGGGCAGCCGGAGCAGAAATAGGGGTCGCGATCCAGCGCCGGTGCTGCTGCGGGGGCCTCGCCGGTCAGGATCGGCGCGGGCGTGGGCAGCGCGGCACGCATCGCATCGGGCAGGCGCGACAGCACCGCTTCCATGATCTCATGCGGGTGCAATTCGCCCAAGGCCGACATCAGCGGCGCGCCCTCGGGCGTCGTCTTGCCCGAAACGCGCGGACGGGTGGCCATGTTGAAGAGGATCGCCTTCACCTGATCCTCGATCACCGGGCGCTTTTCCTCGACCACGATCAGCTCGTCCAAACCTGCGGCGAACTGCGTCAGCCCCACGGGATCAATCGGCCAGGTCAGGCCCAGTTTCAGCAGGCGGATCCCATGGGCCGCCACGTCGTCCTCGGTCAGGCCCAGACGGGCCAGCGCGGCGCGCAGATCGAGCCAGCTTTTGCCCGCCGAGACGATGCCGATCTTCGCATCCCCTGCGCCAAACCGTTCGTCCAACCCGTTCAGGCGCGCGAATTCCTGCACCAGCGCCAGCTTCTTCTCGATCCGCGCTTCCTTGGGGAAGGGCCCGTCAGGCCAGCGCAGGGCGTGGGTGCCGGCCCCCTCGGGCAGCACGGCGGGGGTGTTCAGCCCCTCCATCGACACGGTGGCACTGCTTTCCACCACCTCGGTCTGGCATTTGAACCCCACCCAGGCGCCGGACGCGCGCGACATTTCCCAGCCCAGAAGGCCGAAGCGCAGGTAATCCTGCACCCCCGCAGGGGCCAGCACCGGCACCTGCACCGCGATCATGTCATGCTCAGTCTGATGCGGCAGGGTGGAACTGACGGCGCCGTGGTCGTCGCCCATCATCACCAGAACGCCGCCCCGGGGATCGGTGCCATCGGCATTGGCGTGGCGGATGGCGTCCAACGACCGGTCCACCCCCGGCCCCTTGCCGTACCAAAGCGCGAAAATCCCGTCGTAACGCACGCCGTCGAAGAGCGACGATTGCTGCGTCCCCCAGGCAGCCGTCACCGCCAGGTCCTCGTTCAGCGCGGGGTGGAAATGGATATGGTTCTCGGCCAACCCCTTGGCCGCCTTGGTCATTTCCCGGTCCAGCTGCGCCAGGGGCGAGCCGCGGTAGCCGGTGACATAGCCGGCGGTATTCAGCCCCGCCGCTTCGTCCCGTTGGCGCATCAGCTGCGGCAGTTTCGCCAGCGCCTGGGTGCCGGACAGGAAGGCGGTCTGCGCCATGTCGGGGGAGAGTTTGTCGGCTCGGCTCATCTGCTTGGCTTCACTTGGTCAGGGGAGAGGGTGGGGAGAGAGGGTCGTTTCATCGGGCAGCACGCGCCCCGGGTTCAGCAGCCCCGCCGGATCCAGCAGGGTCTTCAGGCCGCGCATCACGGCCAGTTCCCCGGGGCTGCGTACCAACGGCAGGTAGCCGGGTTTTTCCCGGCCCAGCCCATGTTCGGCACTGATCGCCCCGCCCGCACGCGCCACGGCGCCCAGCACGATCTCGGCCGCGCGGGCATGATCGGGGGTGTCGACGATGTAATGCAGGTTCCCGTCGCCCAGGTGGCCGAAGACCGCCGGGTGGGTCTCGGGCATCTCCGCCAGGGCGGCGCGGGTGTCCTCCAGGAAGGCGGGCATCGCGGCCACCGGCAGGCCGATGTCGAAACCCACGGGCGCGCGCATCGCCGCCACCGCCTCGCCACAACCCTCCCGCAGGGCCCAGAGCGCGGCGGCCTGCTGGCCGGAGGCGGCCAGGGTCACGTCGCTGATCTCGCCCGCGTCCATCGCCTGCATCAGCACGGTTTGCAGCGGCTCGGGGTCGGCGGTTTCCACCTCGGCCAGCACCTGGATCCCCTCGGGCGCAAACGGCGGGCGGTGGCCCTGCTCCAGGATGCGGGCAAAGATCGCCTCGTCCAGCACCTCGAAGGCGGTGACCGGCCCCGGCGCCTGACGCCGCAGCCGCGCCAGCAGGGCGGCGGCGGCGGGCATGTCGGGGGCGGCGGCAAACAGCGTCTGCTGCGGCCCCGGCGCGGGGCGCAGCGCCAGGCACAGCCGGGTGATGACGCCCAGCACCCCTTCGGAGCCGATGAACAGCTGCTTCAGGTCAAAGCCCGAGTTGTCCTTGGCCAGGGGGCGCACATGGCCCAGCACCCGGCCATCGGCCAGCACCACCTCCAGGCTGACCACCTGGGCGCGCATCATGCCGCTCTGGATCACGTTCAGCCCGCCGGCATTGGTCGCCGCCAGCCCGCCCAGGGTAGCGGACCCGCGCGCGCCGATGTCGACGCCGAAGGACAGCCCCTCGGCCGCCGCCGCGTCCTGCACCCGCTGCAGGGTCACGCCGGCGCCCGCGCAGACGGTGGCCGACACCGGATCGACGGCGCCCAGCACGTTCATCCGCTCCAGGCTGATCGCCACCTCCCCCGCGCGCGGGGTGGCGCCGTTCGACAGGCCGGTCAGCCCGCCCTGCACCACCATCGGCACACCATGGGCGCTGCAGGTGGCCATGATCCGCGACAGCTCGGCCGTGGTGGCGGGGCGAAACACCGCCTCGGGGGCCTGGCTGATGTTGCCGGTGGCATCCGCGGCATGGCGGTCGCAATCGACCCCGCGCAGCACCGCCAGCGGCGGCAGATCCTCCAGCGCCGCCCAGAACGCCCGGGGCAAATCACTCGTCATGTCAGCAGATCCCGTCATCGCATCCTGCCCATCCCGGCGCCATTTCCGGGCCGACGCCACGGCATGGGGACATTTCCGGTAGACATGGCCCCATGTCATGCGGTCTTATCCATATTTGTCAAACCTATTATTCTTTCAACGATCCTTTCACCGGAGCCGGGCTAGCAGATGAGCGTGAAATTCGGGCAAGTGGTGACCGCCGGTCTGGCGCGTCAGGTGGCGGATGAAATTCACGCCGCGATCCTCGATGGCCGGCTGAAGGCCGATGACCGCCTGCCCGGCGAGGAGGAGCTCGCCACGCGCTTCGGCGTCTCCCGCCCCACGGTGCGCGAGGCGCTGAAACGGCTCGCCGCCCTCAACCTCATCCATTCGCGCCGCGGCCCCACGGGCGGCAATTTCGTCAAGCGCCCGGAGCTGGAGGAGCTGGTGGAAACCCAGGCGACCTCGGCCATGCTGATGGTCGGCATGGGCGCCTTCGACATCGACGAGCTGATCGAGGCGCGGCTGGAAACCGAGGCGCTGTGCCTCGAACGCGCCTGCGACCTGCGCACCGAGGACGACCTGGCCGCCATGCGCGCGGCGCTGGCCCGCCAGGCCGACCCCACCCTGCCGGACACGGAATTCTGCGCCGCCGACGTGGGCTTTCACCGCGCCATCGTCGAGGCGGCGCACAACGCCCCCCTGCGGCTAATGATGACCACCGTCATCGAAAGCTTCATCCCGCTGCTGAACATGATCGTGGTCGGCCAGCGCAATCGTGCCGACACCCTGGCGCATCAGCAGAACCTGCTGGAAGCGGTCGAAGCCCGGGATGCACAACGGGCCCGCCTGGCCCTGGAACGGCTGCTCAGCCACCTCACCGACACCTACGCCGCGGCCCAGAGGGCCCGCGACGCCAAGCGGCCCGTCTAGACCCACTGGGGGCCGCCCCAACCCCGGAGGAATACCATGTCCGACACCTTCACCGCCCTGCGCATCACCGACGCCGGCGACCGCAAGACCCGCGCCGAGATGACCGAGATGACCCTGGCCGACCTGCCGGACCTGCCGGTCCTGGTCGAGGTCAGCCATTCCACCGTGAACTACAAGGACGGGCTGGCCGTCACCGGCAAGGGCCGCATCGCCCGCCGGCTGCCGATGACCGCGGGCATCGACATGGCCGCCACCGTGGTCGAAAGCGCCACCGAGGAATTCGCCCCCGGCGACAAGGTGATCCTCAACGGCTGGGGCCTGTCGGAAACCGAACAGGGCGCCTATTCCAAATTCCAGCGGGTGAAACCGGAATGGCTGCTGCCCCTGCCCGAGGGCTTCAGCCCGGAACAGGCCATGGCCATCGGCACCGCCGGCTATACCGCCGGGCTCTGCGTGCAAGCGCTGCTGGACTGGGGCCTGGACCCGCAGGGCGCCCCGATCCTGGTCACCGGAGCCGCAGGCGGCGTCGGATCTGTCGCCACGGCGCTGCTGGCCCGCCTGGGCTATTCCGTCACCGCCGTGACGGGCCGCCCGGAGACCCATGACTACCTGTCGAAGCTGGGCGCCACCGATTTCGTCGACCGGGCCGAGCTGTCGGAGCAGGGCAAGCCGCTGCAACCCGAACGCTGGGGCGGCGCGGTGGATGTCGCGGGTGGCCATACCCTGGCCAACGTGCTGGCGCAGACCTGCTACGGCGGCGCCGTCGCCGCCTGCGGCCTGGCCGAAGGCCCCTCCCTGCCCGGCACCGTGATGCCGCACATCCTGCGCTCCGTCGCCCTGCTGGGCGTCGATTCCGTCATGGCGCCGAAGCCGAAGCGGAAGGCCGCCTGGGACCTGCTGAACGAAAAGCTGGACCGCGATCTGCTGTCCACCATGTACACGGTCCACGGTTTTGACGAGCTGCCGGATCTGGCGGAGAAGCTGATGGCGAACCAGATCCAGGGCCGCGTCGTCGTCACCGTCTGATCCGCGCGCCCCCGGCCCTTTACAGGGCTCTGAAACGACAGATCCCCGGACCCGCCCCGCGCAGGTCCGGGGATTTTCTTTTGGCCCAATGGGTTACGTCACCCCCCTGCCCCATCACATGAAGAAGACCCCCGGTCCGCCCCCTGCCCCGGGCGCTCCGGCCACCGCCGGACCGCCCGGCCCGCCTGCGGCGGCTCACTCCTCGCCGTCCGCCTCGGGGGGCCCGCCCTCGCGGGCATCGCGATAGCCGCGCCGGGTCTTGGTCGCGGCCAGCTTCATCAGGGCGGTGACGGCCTCACCCTCATCGGCGTGGCGCATGGTCATGGACTGTCCGCGAAATCCGATCCGCCCCCATTCCCGCACCAGGGTCACGCCCCCGAACAGGTCCGGCTGCAGGCAGATCCGGTAGAACCGGCGCATGTTCATCTCCTCGTCGATCCGGGTCAGATCGACGCTAGTCGGGAAGACATCCAGTTGGTCAGGCTGATCGCTCATCTCGCGGCATCCTCGGGCAGTTCCCCCTCCTAGCAGCGGGCGTCAGGGGCCGCCAGTCATGGGCCCTAGAGATCAGAGTACAGCGTTTCTCGGGTCGCGTGACGAAAGCTGCCTAACCTTAACTAGCTACGCATCATCAGGCAGAAAATCGCGCAGCTTGGAAATCGGAAAGTTGTAACACCGCTCGTTTTCGGACTCGCTCTGAAGACCTTGCTTCTCGTAACTGTGGAAAGCCTTTCGGATAATCGCCTTGTCCTTCGTATTGAAGGGTATTCCTTCAATATCCTTAACCCAGTGCACGACGTGGAAATCGCCATCAGTTGGAAGATCAGGAAATCGCTCTATATCGCGGCGATAGATATGACCATTCACGATCCCACCCCTGGCAGGCCATTCATAATCGACAAAATAGGCGTCGGCCTGCTCCTTTATCGTCTCCCACCCCATGTAAGTAGAAAATTCGTCTGAGTATTTGCTTTGCGCTTTGCCGTCGGCCTCTTCAAATTGGCGCAGCATCGCCTCGTCGGTAACCCTGTCATAGACGACCATCCGAACATTAAGCCTATCGAGCACATCCGGTGTCTCGCGCAGGACCTGAACCAGGCCGCGACCTCGCTTGGCTTGAACCACCGCATTCCCCTTCCGCCGGGCAGACCAAAGCCTGTCAGCCATTGCCAGGTCAGCCTCTTTGATCTCGGACGCCCGAGCCCAGTAGTCCTCGAACATTCCAAGGATTTCAGGCACAACTTCGTCGTAAACCACGTTCGCTTCGCGCCATCCCCAAGGTTGCTCCTCACCACCCAACCCGTTGGACGACATGTTCGAAGACCCAAGGAAGGACAGATCGCCAACCACGCCGATCTTGGCGTGCAAGTCGTTCAACTGTCGAACCTCCGCGCCCTGCTCAAGAAGCCCGCGAATCTCGTCCGGGTTGGTCCCCCCGCTCATCAGATTGCAGACGGCTTTCATCTTGGTGCTGGCACCGATACCCAAAGCCTCAGCCGCCCCATTCCCCCAAAAGGCCACGGCAAACTTCGCGTTCTCGCGCGCGCCTATTTCTTTGCGAATGCGTTCAGCAAGTTGAGGGCCATCCAGGACATTCATATCATATCGCTCCTTTGAAGGCATAAATGTTCGAAATGCACCTTACAGAAACGACCCTAGTAAATCTCCCGTTTTCTACACCGCCGCATAATAGCTGACGTAGAAATCCGACATTATTATCCTTCAAGATAGACCCGATACATTCTTCTTTCTTTCGGTCAGGCCGGTAGAAACGCGTCCCCTGCCCTACAGCTCTTCGCGGGACAGAAGCCGTTCCAGTTCGGCCACGGCCAGTTCGACCACCTCGCGGTCCAGCTGGCGGCCCTTCAGGCGGATGGTCCAGCCGGTGCTTTCCTCGCCGAAGTCCAGCATCACGCCGCTGTTCAGCACCTTCTGCTGACGCGGCGCCTGTTTCTTCGGGCGGCCGCCCCGGCGGCGGTCGGGCTCCGGCGGCTCGACCTGTTCCAGGGCGGTGGCGATCATCTCCGCCTCCTCCTGGGGGGTCTGGGCCACCTTCTCGGCCAGGGCCGCGCGCAGGGTCGATTCCGCCCCCGCCCGCAGCGCCTGCGCCAGCTTCAGCCCGTCCTTCTCCTTGATCAGGTCGGGATAGGTCAGCATGTCGCCCAGCTCCTCGAAGATCAGGGCAAAGCTGCGGATCTTCGACCGCTTGGCCTTGGACGCCATCGGGAACAGCCCATCGACCGCCGCCTCAACGTTTGCGAAAGCTCCCTGCTGGCTGGCGATCACGGCGATTCGCCCGCGCTCGAAATGGCTCAGGCTGGCGCGGATCTCGTTCTCCTCGATCATCGCCGCAAAGGTGCCGCCCATGGCCTCCGGATCGCGGATCACGGCCTTGATCGCGTCGTACTGGCCCGCCTTCGGGTTCAGGTTGCGCAGCGCCTGCACGGCCCGCAGACGGCGGTAGCCCGACAGCAGCCCATAGCGGTAGCCGCGGGGGTCGTCGGGGGTGGCGAAGACCTCGATCGGCAGGCGCAACCCGTTGGCGGCGATGGACATCTGCAGCTCGGTCATCTCGGCGGCGTCCAGCACCACCCGGTCGCGCACCAGCGCCTCGGGGTCGATCTCGTCCAGCGGGATCTCCGCCATGACAAGGCCCCGCCCCTCGGCGTCGCGCAGCCGTTCGGCATCGGCATGGTCCTGGGCCAGCTTGGCGCGTTCCTCCGCCGGGCGGGCCTGATGGGCGCTGGCCTGTTCGGCGGCGACCTGCGCAATCGGCGCCGTTAACGGAGCGCGCGCGGCCCCGGTTTCGCGGCGAAACTCCTCTTCGAGCTGGGTGATCTCCTCGGTCGAGGGCGCCTGAAGCTTGCGTCTCTTGGCCATCTGTTACCCCTCCGCTTCGCTGCTGTCCTGGGTGGTGTCCGTCTCGGCCTCGGCCATCTGCTGATCCCGCCACCAGGTGCCGAGGATGACCTGCTTCACCTCCGCCCAGGTGCGGTCGAAGGTCTCCCGCCCGCGGACGTAGGTGTCGCGATTGAAGTCACGATAATCGGTCTCGTAGATGCCCGACACCTGCTCCCCGGCCTGGCCGACCATGGCGGTCAGTTCCTGCCGGTAGGTGGTCATGAAGTCGCCGAAATAGGCCTGGATCACATTCGCCAGATCGGTCTGCTGGGCGGCGTCGAAGCGGGTGATCAGGGCCCGCACGGCATCCCATTCGAACTGCATCTCCGGCAGCCCGTCCTGGCGGCGGATGCGGTTCTCCCCCTCCTCGATCGAGGCAAAGGTGGAATAGATCATGTCGAAGAAACGGCCCGTGGAATCGAACTCCAGGAACGACGCCCCGAGGGGCACCAGAAGGATGTCGGCGGCCGAGAGCGCGTTGATCGTCAGGTAGCCGAGGGCCGGCGGAGTATCGAGGAAGACCACGTCGTAGTCGTCCAGCAGGCCGGTGTCCTCGAAGGCATTCTGCAGGGCATCCCAGAGCGGCCAGGAGCGCAGCTGCATCCGCCAGACGGGCACCTGGAACTCGGACCAGTAGAGGTTCAGCTGGGCGCCGATCAGGTCGATATTGGGCCAGTGGGTCTTCTGGATCAGGTTTCGCGGCGAAACCGTTAACGCCTCGTTAAGGGTCTCATCAAAGGGAATCGGGTCCAGGCCCTGGGCGGCGCGGACGCGGTTTTCCTCCTGCAGATGGCGGGCGTAGTCGGCGGCCAGCAGGGGGAAGGCGGTCTGCCATTCATCCTCGACCTTGCCGCCCATGATCGAGGTCATGGACCCTTGGCTATCGAGATCCACGACCAGCACCTTGTAGCCGTCCAGCGCCGCCGACATGGCCAGATGCGCGGCAGTAGAGGTCTTGCCCACGCCGCCCTTGAAGTTGGCCACGGCCACGACCTTCGCCGGCAGGCCCTCGGGGCGCCAGGCGGAATATTCGCGGTTCGGATCCCCTTCCTCGGCGAAGTGATCGCGCAGGCGCAGCACCTCATCCAGGGTGAACCACTTTGAATTGCCGTCGCCGGTGCCCTGGGGCAGCTCGGGGTGGGCCTTCAGCACCCGGCGCAGATGACCGGCGCCGACGGGGATCAGGTAGCGGCACACCTCCCAGGTGGAGAACTTGCGCAGCCGCTTGGCGCCATCGGGGGCATAGCCGCGCTTGGCGAGGTCATCGCGGCCCCGGGCGGCGAAGGTCGCGGCCTTGGCGA
>NZ_JAIVMC010000015.1 GCF_020177265.1 Pseudooceanicola marinus | reverse complement strand
GGGCTCAAGACGCGCCATCTGCGCGTCGGTCAGCCAGAAAAGATCAGACATGTCACCGCTCGTTTTTCGAGCCGTGAATCACGCCAACCTGCGGAAAACAATGGGTCCTGACCCTAGCAACCAATCGACGCTCGGCAGGCTGCTGTGACGCGCAGGCGCAGCGATCTAGTCGCTGACCTCCCCTGCGGAGACGAGGAAGTTGATCGGACGGCCCTTGCTGCCGCGGATGGCATGCAATTTCGCGTGCTTGCACCCTCGGTTCGCCCGATCAGGCGACCGCGCCTCCTTTCTTGATGCCGAGACTGGCCGCCCGCCGCTGCGCCTTCTGAGACTTGCGCAGGTTCACCCCAACGCATGGCGTTCACCTGCTCCCTTCGATCGTCGCGGTCACCTTATCGCTGTATCCAGCCGCCTACCCCGTCAACAGCTGTGCGAAAGTGCTTTCAGGCGTTCTCAGAGGGCGTGACTGCACTCTCTGCACCGGCGCCTCAGGGAACTCGCCTCGCGCGCCACGGGACGCTCCAAGGGGCCGCGCCCGCCGTTTGTGGCGCCGCAATAACTGCGGTTCAGCACGGGGGGCTTCTACAGAGATGTCACCTGGGGGGAGAAGTGACGTACGTCAGCCAGTTGGCCTAAAGAGCAATGCTTTCTCGCTTCGTCCGCTGAAGCGCAGAAATTCCCGACACCACAGGAAGCGCAAGCCGGACGCGGCGGGCGGCAAACCCGAGGCTCCGGTTACACCGCAACCGAACCACCGGAGTGTTCCAAATGAAAAACCGCTGTCCCACAAGCCCGCCCGCAAGCTGCGGGCGTCATAGTTCGAGGGGACTCCCGCCATGCAGGATCGCATGAAGAAGGCGATGGTCTCGATTGGCAACACCGCCACAAACCGCCGCCGGATGCCCAAGCACGCCAGGTCGCCGGAAGGCGGCGCAGGGCGCATGCCAGAGCCAATCGATCAGTGGAAGGCTGGGGAGGAGGCCGTCAAGGAGACAGCCGACGATGGCGCCCCGACCAAGTTCGATACCGCCGACAGTCGAGCGCGAGGACATCGGCCCATGAGCCAAACGCGCGCAGACCGATGGTCACCTTCTGATCAGCAGGACCGTTCGCAAAAGACCAAATCCGGCCCCGTAACCAACAAAAACGCCCCGTTGCTTCGGCCCGGGGCGTTTTTGTTTGTGCGTCGCATCGCCCCTCGCGTCTGCCTTCGGCGCCTGTCGGGCCGGAAGTCGCGCACCCGTGGTGGGCACGGCTCCGGCTGTGCGTAGTCGCCAAGCGTCAGACCTACCTGGGCGTGCTTGCCCCCCCGGGGGGCATGTCGGCGTGATTGTCCCGCCCTGCGCAAAACGCCGCCCCGGCGAGGGCGGCGTTGCTTGTTGCACCGGTGAGGGGCTTACTCGGGGCAGGCCCAGCTCATACGCGAGAAATCGAGATCCCAGCTTTGCATCGGGATCTGCTGGTAGCCCTGCAGGCATTCATGCGCGGCGAGGCGCTTTTCCTGCGTCAGCAGCCACACGGACCGCTGATCCTCGACCAGCTTGGTGAAGATGTCCTGGTAGATCCCGTTGCGGGCCTCGGCATCGGTTTCCTGCCGCGAGGCCTCGATCATGCCGTCGATCTCCTCGTCCATCACCCAGTCCATCGAGGACCAGGTGCCCGTGGCGTTGGAATGGTACTGCACGAAGTAGACCGAGTCGGGCGAGGGGTAGGTCGGGCCGTAGAAGATCTGCGTCGAATCCGGGGTCGTCTCGATCGAGCTGGCAAGCTCGGTGACGCGGTTCCACGGTTCAGGCGCGATCGACACGTCGAAACCGATGCTGTCGAGCGTCGATTTCAGCAGAAGCGCAACCTCTTCCTCGAAGGCCGTGCCCGAGACGTAGACATGCTCCAGCGGGATCGGGCCGTTGCCGTGGTACTTGCTCTGCTCCAGTTCGGCGCGTGTCGCTTCGAGATCGAAAACGGGCGCTTCGGCACCGGCGGGGATCGCGTCGGGGAAGACCGGCGCCAGAGGTCCGGTCAGTTCCGCGCCGGGGTAGATGACCTCGCGCACGGTGGCGTAGTCCATCGCCATGGCGATGGCGCGGCGGACGTGGACGTCGTCGGTCGGCGCCTTCTGGTTGTTCAGCTTGATGTAGTAGCCGGTCGCGGTCGGCACCGAGATCACGCGGTAGGCATCAAGGGCGTCGATCCCGGCGTAGGTCTCGCTCGCCTGGTACTGCGAGGACAGGCCAAGCTCGCCGCGCTGCGCAAGCGCGCGCACGGTCGCCTCGTCACGGGTGATGACCAAGCGCACCTCGTCCAGCGGCGTTCCGCGATCCCAGCCGCCGTGATACCCTTCGAAGCGGGCCAGCGTCATCTGCGCGCCGCGATCCCAGTTGTCCAGCGCATAGGGGCCGGCGCCGACGGCGGCATTGGCAAGGAACTCCTCGCCCCATGCGTCGGCGTCGGTCGCCTCGACCGCCTCCTCGTTGACCACGAGGAGAAGCGGGGTGATCGCGATGAAGGGCGCGTAGACCTTGTTCAGCGTGATCTTGAGCGTGCGCGCATCGACGGCCTCGACCGAGTCTTCGCCGATCAGGTCGGAGAAGAGGTAGGCCGGTCCCTCGTTGATGCTGAGCAGGCGGCGGATCGAGTAGGCGAAGTCGGATGCCTCGACCGGCGAGCCGTCCTGGAAGGTCGCGCCGTCCTTGAGCGTGAAGGTATAGGTCAGGTTGTCGTCCGACACCTCCCAGCTTTCGGCCAGCTGCGGCACGACCGAGCCGTCGGGATCAACGGTGGTCAGCGCATCGTAGAGGTTCACCGCCGTCATGTATTCGGTGTAGTCGTTGATCTTGGCCGGGTCGATCGTCCCGATGATCTGCACCAGGTTCACCATGGTGCTGACGGGAGTGTCCTGCGCCTGTGCCGCGAGTGGAAGCGCGGTTCCAAGCGCCAGGACCGAGGCGGTAAGAAGGTGTTTCATGCCGTTTCTCCGTGTTGGTTGGGTCTGTTTCTTATTGCCGCCGCAGGTCTTCGACCGGGGCGAAGGGGTGGTCGTAGCCAAAGTAGCCGGGCCCCGCGAGGTCTAGCCCCGCGGCGCTGCGCCACTGCGGATCCGCCGGAAGGGCCAGCAGCCGCAGCCCGAGACCGAAGCGCATGGCCTCGGTCGTGACCGGCAGGCCGCCGTCCGCGTCGAGCGCGCAGATCAGGTCGGGCGTCAGCGCCAGCGGGCGGCCGGTTTCGTCTTCCAGGCAGAGGAACTCGTTCTGGAAGGACAGGGTGAAGGTCCGGCCCTGGTTCTCCTCCAGCCCCGTCAGCGTCGCGCTGCCGCGGGCGAAACCGCCGGTGGTCTTGCGTTCGATATCGACGACGCGCGCGGGACCCAGGTCGAACCCGCCGCAGCGCGCGACCAGCGCGGACGCGGGGTGACGGTTGGCGGCCCGTTCCGACCGGATCGTGGCGCCGATCTCCCGCACGAGGCTCAGCGTGTTCCGCAGCAGCGACTGCTTCATCTGCGCGCCCGTCATCGGGTAAAGCGCGACCAGCGCGGCCCCTCCCATCTCGATGGTCTGTGCGCGCGCAAGGCGCTCCGTCCAGAGGTTCGAGACCGTCTTGAGGACCGAGCTGTTGCCCTTGTCGTCGGCGATGCACATGGGGCTTGCCGCGATGCCGTGCATGGTCATCGACACCATCTGCAGTTCGGGAAAGGCGCGCCCCATGCCGTCGCCGTCGATCAGCGGCAGCCCGGTGGCCGAGGCCACGGCAAAGGGGATGGTCGAATTCAGCCCGCCCGCCTCGATGCAGACCAGATAGTCGGCCTTGCGCCCGAGGTACTCCTCCAGCGCCGAAAGCGCGGCCAGGGCCTCGTCACCGTTGGGCAGCTTCTCGACCATGACCGTCGGCGCCCCCATCATGCAGACCGGCACGCAAAGCGCGTCGTCGGGCACCTCGGTTGGATCGGCCACGCGCACCGGCCGGCCCGCGCGGTCCATGGCCGCGCGGGCCATGACCTTGCCGATGTAGGGATCGCCGCCGCCGCCGGTCCCCAGGAAGGCGCCGCCAAGCGCGATGGCCTCCATGTCGTCGGGATGGATGTCGAAGCTCATGGGGTCTCCTTCGCAGGCAGGGGGGTGTACTCGATCTCGGGGAAACCGAAGGCCGCCGGACCGATCACGGCCAGCGCGTCCTCGCTGCGCAGCAGTTCGTGGCAGGGCAGCGCCAGCACGGCGATGCGCTGGCCGTAGCGCAGAAGCTCGGTCGTGATGGGCAACCCGCTGTCGAGGTCGAGCACC
This sequence comes from Pseudooceanicola marinus, assembly GCF_020177265.1. Classification (GTDB taxonomy): domain Bacteria; phylum Pseudomonadota; class Alphaproteobacteria; order Rhodobacterales; family Rhodobacteraceae; genus Pseudooceanicola; species Pseudooceanicola marinus_A. The sequence goes on along the minus strand of NZ_JAIVMC010000015.1, from coordinate 41,889 downwards.
ACCACGAGATCCGGCACGACCACCTCGACCTCGCCGTCACGGCGGAAGACCAGGAACTCGTTCTGGATCGTGATATGCGCCTGCGAGCCGCGATAGCCGTCGAGCCCCTCGATCTCGGCCTCGCCCACGTTGAAGCCGCCGCGGAAATGGCGGTGGATGTCCTTGATCTTGCCCGAGAAGACGTGCCGGCCCCCTTCCCGTTTGCAGATGGCCGCGATCGGATCCTCATGCGCCTGACGCGCCTCCATCACGGCACGGCCAAGGCCGATGGCCTGGGTGTAGCTGCCGGGAATGGCGAAGCGTTTGAAGAAGGCGCCGGTCATGGGGGCCGAGGCCAGTGTCGAGGCGCCGCCCTGGGCGATGACGCAAGCGCGCGCCATGGTCTCGTGCCATTTCTCGGTAATCGCATGATCGAAGGTGACCACGTTGCCGTGCGGGTCGCACATGACCGAGGGCGTGGAGCTGTGCCCGTAGATCGAATAGGTCGTCATCTGCATTTCGGGAAAGGCGCGGCCCATCCCGTCGCCGTCCACCACCGGAAGGCCGGCCATTGCCGCGGTGATCAGCGGCTCCATGGCGTTCTGTCCGCCGATTTCCTCGCAGGCGACCGCCGCTGCCGTGAAGTCCAGCCGCTGTTCGAGCGCCCGCAGGCAGCGCAGCCCCTCGCGACCCTCCTTGATCCGCTCGAAGGAGATCAGGGGCGCCCCGATCCCGCCGAGCGAGACGACGCGATCCTCGTCGCCTAGCGCCTCCATCGGCAGCACGCGCATGACATGCCCGGCGCGCAGCGCCTCGCGGGCGCGCAGCTTCCCGATGTAGGGATTGCCACCGCCCCCGGTGCCGAGGATGCCCGCGCCAATCTCCAGCGCGTCGATGTCGGCCTCGGTCAGGGTCCAGGCCGCCTCCTTCAGATCAGCCATCCTGGAACGCCCCCATCTCGCCGACGACCTTCACGTGGATGCGGGTCGCATTGCCCGGCAGATAGGCCAGCGGCACGTCCTCGCGCTCGATCACGGCCAGGGTCTCCCGGGTGGCACCGCTGGCCACCGCGCTTTCGCTGGCCTCTCGCTCCGCCTCGGCCAGACAGTCCTCGCGGGTGCGGCCCTCCAGCGCGAAGATGCGGTCCACCTCGCCCGAGATCTGGGCGATGGCGGCACCGACGGCATTGGCCACGGCAAAGTTCTCGGGGCGCAGCACCTCCAGATCGCCGATCCGGTCGGGGGCCAGGATCGAACCGCCACCCACGGCGATCACCGGGATCGGGTCGGGGGACACGCGGCTGCGTTCAACGGCGGCTTCGAGGATCGCCGCGATCTTTTCCTTCGCGGCCGCGATCAGCGCGGGGTCGATGTCGGCGACGGCTTCGGCATTGCCCACCTCGGCCATGCCGGACGCCACGGCGATGTCGGTTGTGGTGAGCGTATCGCCCCCGAAGACGCGCGCCTCCTTCGTCAGGCGGTAGCCTACGGATTTCGGGCCGACCTGAATGTCCTCAGGGCTCCCCTGGACCAGCGATCCGCCACCAAGGCCGACAGAGAACACGTCGGGCATACGGAAGTTGGTGCGCACGCCGCCCACATCGACCACGGTCGAGGCCTGCCGGGGGAAGCCATGCTGAAGCGCGCCGACGTCGGTGGTGGTGCCGCCGATGTCGATGACGATGGCGTCCTTGACCCCGGTCAGGAAGGCCGCGCCGCGCATGGAGTTGGTGGGGCCCGAGGCGAAGGTCAGCACCGGGAAGCGCCGCACGGTATCGGCGCCCATCAGGGTGCCGTCGTTCTGGGTGACGAAGAAGGGGCAGTTCAGCCCGGCCTCTGCCAGCGCGCGGTCGAAGGCATCGACGGTCTGCGCCGACAGCGACAGCAGCGAGGCGTTCATGATCGCCGCGCTTTCACGTTCCAGAAGGCCGATACGGCCGATCTCCGAGGACAGGACCACGGGAAGGTCCGGGCAGACCTCGCGCAGGATGTCGCGGGCGCGTTCCTCCATCTCGCGGTTGATCGGCGAAAAGACCGAAGAGATCGCCGCGGCGCGGATGCCCTTCTCGGTGATCTCGCTGCCGATGCGGCGGATCTCGGCCTCGTCGAGCGCCGCGATCTCGCGGCCGTCGAACTCGAAGCCGCCGCGGACCATGTAGGCGTGACCGCCGACCTCGGCGCGCAGGTCCTCGGGCCAGTCGACCATGGGCGGCAGGCAGGCGGTGGCGGGCAGTCCAAGGCGGATCGCCGCGACCGGATCGAGCGCGCGCCGCTCGATCACCGCGTTGGTGAAATGCGTCGTGCCGAGCATCGTCACGTCGATCGCATCGCGTTCGACGCCCGCCTCGGCGATGACGGCTTCCAGCGCCTGGCTTATGCCGGACATCACGTCCTCGGTGGTGGAGCGTTTCACGCCGGCCAGCACCTCGCGGTCACGCAGGATGACGGCGTCGGTGTTCGTGCCCCCGACGTCGATGCCGAGTCTCAGGACCATGTCTTTCTCCTTCTCGTTCTCATGCCGCCGAGGACACGAGGAACCTTTGTTTTTCTTCTGGTGTGACCTTGGGCTTCATCGCTTCCTCGGCGTCGGTGACGACCGGGATCGCGGCGATAAGCGCCCGGGTGTAGGGATGCGCGGGGTTGGCGAAGACCTCGGACGGCCTGCCCTGTTCGACCATCTCGCCCTTGAACATGACCGAGATGCGGCTGCAGAAGTTGCGCATCAGCGAGAGGTCGTGGCTGATGAAGAGGTAGGTCAGGCCCAGCTCGTACCGCAGCTCTTCGAGCAGCGCGATGACACGCTTCTGCACGCTGACGTCCAGCGCCGAGGTCGGCTCGTCCAGGACGATCAGGCGCGGGTCGGCGGCCAGGGCACGGGCAATGGCCACGCGCTGCTTCTGCCCGCCCGAAAGCTCGTGCGGAAAGCGCGCGACGAAACTGCGGGGCAGGTCGACCCGTTCCAGCAGTTCGTCCGTCCGCCGCTGCCTGTCCTTCGGATCCAGGCCGGCAAAGCGCAGCGGCACGTCCAGCGTCTGACCCACGGTGCGCTTGGGGTTCAGCGAGGTGCCCGGGTTCTGGTAGACGATCTGCGCCAGGCGGCGATCGGCCCGACCGCCGGTGTCCGACAGCGGGCGCCCGTCGATGAAGACGCGTCCCTCGCTGGGCTGCATGATCCCCATGACCATCCGCGCCAGCGTGGTCTTGCCCGACCCGCTTTCGCCGGCCAGGCCGAAGATTTCGCCGCGGGCGATGTTCAGGTCGACACCGCGCACCGCCTGCGTCGCCTCGTCCGGACGCAGCAGCCGCTTGCGGCGGAAGGTCTTGGTGACCGCCTTCAGCTCGACCAGCGGGGCGCCGTCCGAGACCTTCTGATCCTTGACCCCGGGGCCGTAAAGCGGCGGGATCGCATCCACCAGGTCGCGGGCATAGGCGGTCTTCGGTGCCTCAAAAAGGCGCCGCAGGGGACCGCTTTCCACGATCTCGCCCTTGTTCATGACGTAGACATCGTCGGCCGTCGCCCGCACCACGCCCAAGTTGTGGGTGATCATCAGGTGCGTCAGCCCCTCGTCGATGACCAGCTTGTTGATCAGGCGCAGGATCTCGTCCTGGGTCGTCACGTCGAGCGCGGTGCCCGGCTCGTCCGAGATCAGCAGCGCCGGGCGGTTCATCAGGGCCAGCGCGATCAGCACGCGTTGGCGCATACCGCCCGACAGCTCTGCCGGATACGCGGCCACGACGCGGGCGGGGTCGGCCAGCTGCACCTTGCGCAGGATTTCTGCGATGCGGCCCGCCCGGTCCTTGCGGCCGGTGGGCCGTCCGGCGCGGCAATCGGCCCAGTAGAGCACATCATCGAGGTGCCGCCCGATGGTGAAGACCGGATTGAAGGAGGACAGCGGATCCTGCATGACCACGGACATCTCGATGCCCTTCAGGGCTTCGCGCTGGCCGGTGGTCTTCTTCAATAGGTCTTCGCCCCGCCAGAGGATCTGTCCGCTGTCCACGCGCGCATTGCCGGGCAGCGTGTTCAGCACCGCCTTCGAGGTCACGGACTTCCCCGATCCCGTCTCGCCGATCAGGGCGACGCGCTGGCCCTCCTCGATGGTCAGGGATACGTCGCGCAGCGCCTGCTGCGTGCGGCCGTAAGAGGTGAACGACAGGTTCAGGTTGCGGATGTCGAGCAATGCCATGGGATCAGACCTCCACGTCGAACATGTCGCGCAGGCCGTCGCCCAGCAGATTGAAGCCAAGTGTGGCGTAGAAGATCGCCAGACCGGGGAAGAGCACCCCCCACCACATCTCGGGCAGGAACTGCCGCCCGTCGGCGACCATGGTGCCAAGGTCCGGCGTGGGCGGGCGCACGCCGAGGCCGAGGAAGGACAGCGTCGCGCCGAAGAGGATGATGAAGGCCGCGTCGAGCGTGGTCTTGACCGAGATGACCGAGATGCAGTTGGGCAGGATCTCACGGGTCAGGATGTGCCAGTGGCTTGCGCCTGCCAGCCGCGCTGCCTCTATGTAATCCTCGGCGGCGACGGATTTCGAGACGCGGTAGACAAGCCGTGCGTGCCACGTCCACCACAGCAGGGTGATGGCGAACATCGCAGTGACGAGGTTCGGGTTCAGCACATTGCCCACGGCCAATGCCATGACCAGCGGTGGGATCGCCAGCATCACATTGGTGAACCCGGTGATGAGCGCCTCGATCCGGCCAGAGAAATAGCCCGCGACCAGGCCCAGTGCCCCGCCGACGGGCACCGCCACGATCAGCACGCCGACGACGAGCAGAAGCGAGACGCGGAAGCCGAAGATCACGCGGGTGAAGATGTCACGGCCGACCTTGTCGGCCCCGAACCAGTAGGTCGCATCGGGAGCGTGGTGCTTGTTGCGGAAGTCGATCACGGCGCCGACGTGGTCCGGAAAGCGCGCGATGACAGGCGCGAAGATCGCCATGACGATCACCGAGATCACCATCAGGGCACCGATCACGGCCACGGGGTTGGCGCGGAACCTCAGCCAGGCCATGCGGCGCGCGCTGAGGATTTCGGTCTGTTCCTCGATCAGGGCCATCAGCGGGACTCCTTCATGCGCAGGCGGGGGTCGATCAGGCCGATCAGCACGTCAATCAGCAGGTTGGCGACGACGAAGAAGCAGCCCGAGACGAGGACCACGGCCATGACCGCGTTCAGGTCCTTCTGCAGGATTGCCTCAAGGCCGGCCGAGGCGAAGCCGCCCCAGGAAAAGATGAGCTCGACCACGAAGGCGTTGCCGATCAGCGACGCGAATTCGAGCCCCATGATCGTCAGCGGCGCGATGGCGCTGAGCTTGAACAGGTAGCGGAAGGTCACCACGCGGCCGGGCACCCCGAACGACCGCAGCGTCTGCACGTGGTCACGGCGCTGATGCTCGATCATCGCCGACCGGGTGATGCGCATGATCTGCCCGATGCCCGACATCGCCAGCGCAATCGCCGGAAAGGCAAGGTGCTGCAGCGCCGAAAGGGTCACGTCGATCCGCCCGGTGAGCAGCCCGTCAAGCGTATGGAGCCCGGTCGGTCCGTCAAAGCCCGACAGCGCATTGTCCAGCCGCCCGAGGATGGGCCAGCTCACTAGGAAATAGGCGGCGAACAGCTGTAGCAGGATCGCGAAGAGAAAGCTCGGCATTGTCACGCCCAGAAGCGACACGATGCGCAGCAGCGTATCCGCCCAGGTGTTGCGATAGCGCGCGGCCAGCACCCCCAGCGGCAGCCCGACCAACAGCATGATGACCAGCGTCGCCAGAACCAGTTCCAGCGTTGCGGGCAGGATCGCCGCGATCTCCTGTGCGACCGGCCGCCCCGAAATCAACGAGATTCCGAAGTCGCCCTGAACCGCGTTTGCGACGAAGTGGACGAACTGCTGCGGCAGCGGGTCGTCCAGGCCCATCTCACTGCGCAGCTGGTCGACCTGCTCTGCCGAGGCGGTCGGGCCGAGCGCGATGCGGGCCGGGTCACCGGGGACGACCCGGGCCAGGACGAATATCATCAGCGCCAGGACCAGCAGGACGCCGGCGAAGCCGACGATACGTTTCAGCAGAAATTGCGCGAAGCCTGGTCCCATTCCGATCTCCGTGGAAGAAGTTCAGGAGCAGGGTTCCATCTGGCCGCTGCGATTAGAAGGCTAGGCAGGTATAGGTTTCACGCGAATAGGGATAGGTTCAGGGGCTGATCAGCTTCGCTGCCACCGCGCGGCTCACTGCCTCGCGCCGGTTCGCGGCCCCGAGTTTGCGATAGAGATTCTTGAGGTGGAATTTCACCGTCGGCAGGCTGACGCCCATCTCGCGCGCGATGTCCTTGTTGGCGCAGCCCTCGGCCAGAAGCAGGAGGGCCCGGCGTTCCTGCGCAGACAGATCCCCCTCGGGCGTGCGTCTGGCCGGGCGCCGGCGCAGCCCGCGCGGCAGTTCGATGTCCTTCATGGGGCCCGCCTTCATCCGGGCATCGTCAAGCAGCGGCAGCACGAAGATGCGTTCCTCGATCAGCGGCGCGTGGACCTGCCGGGCGGTGCAGCTTGCAATCACCTCGGCCAGGAGACGGCGCGCAAGCGGAAGTTCCGAGCGCCGACGGGCGACCCAGGCCTGCCAGATCTGCACGCACTGCCGGTTCCGCCAGGACAGCGCGCGGTTTTCGGACAGGGCGGCCAGCCGTTCCGGGATCGCCGGCGCGCGGGGCGTCTCGTAGCATTGCTGCCTCAGCCAGAGCAGGGCCTTGGTGATATCCTCGGGCGCGGCGAGGTAGCGAAGGTTCTCCCCCGAACTGTCGATCCAGATCCGGCCGATCCGGCCTGCCATCTCGTCCAGCAGCATGCGCGCCTCGCGCCACCTTTGCGCGGTCTGCAGGACGGCCACGCGGCGCTGTTCGATCAGCACGCGGAAGCGCCGCGTCCGCCAGCCCTTCTGCCGCCAGCTTTCGAGGTAATCGAGCGCGGCGGACAGGCCCGAAAGCTCCAGCAGGGCGTCCGCCCCATGCGCCATGGCCTGATCGGCGATGTTGGGCCAGATCTCGCCATGCGAGAAGTTGGCGAACTCGCGCTGCGCGAAATCAGCCATGGGATGCGGATCGCCGTGTTCATAGGCGACGACGGCACGAAGCAGGCTGAGAAAGCGGTCGTCCTGCGGGGTCTCGAAGGGCGTCTGGGCAAGGCAATCTTCGGCTGCGGCAAGCTCCGGGCGCGCCTTGTCCGCGTGCCCTTCGATCACCCGCATGATCGCCCGGTGAAGGTGGACGTAGAAGCACAGATATGGAGCGTCGGCATAGTTCGCCAGCGCCCGCTCGCCCGAGACCTCCGCCTCGGCGAAGGATCCGGCGTCGATATAGAAGGAAAGCGCAACGTTGTGGATCGCCCCCCGCATCAGGTTGGCCTCCGTCGGGAGGCGGGCGAGCAGGTCGTAGAGCTCGCCCAGACGCGCCGCCCTGTCGGGGACATTGCCGTAGACCGCCAGCAGCCCGCGCGCCACCAGCAGCTCGACCGGAACGTCGTCGGAGAAGGGGACCGGACGGGAAAAGTCGACCAGCCTCGGGCCGCCCCATTTCGACAGGAGATGCTGCGCGCGGGCCGTATCCCCTTTCTTGACGGCCACCATGAAGCCGAGCGATGCGACCAGTGGCTCGGGCCCTTCGCCGATGGCGTCGTGGATGTCACCTGCAAGATCCGCTCCGGCAAGGTGGGGCAGATGCATCCCGCCGTACCGTTCGAGCATGGCCAGGGCGCGCCGCCGGTGTCCGACCATCGCCGCCTCGCGGATGGCATGAGCCGGATCGCCCGCGCGCTCCATCAGGTCGAGGCTGGCCGGGCTCGCAGGCAGCTCGGCCAGCGCCTCCCGCAGAAGAGCTGCAAGCGGATCGCCGGCGTCGGACAGCCTGTCCAGCAATGGCGCAAGTTCTGTCATCGCCGCGCCGTACCCGGCTGGTATCTTCGCCTCGGCAAGCGGGCCGGCACGGCAGGCCGAGATCAGCAGGTCCAGTGCTGCGGACGACAGCGAGGCCGTCAGCGCCTCCTGGATCCATCCCAGCACGGAGGCCCGGGGCCGTCCACGGGCGAAGGCATCCGCCACCATTGGCCATCCGTAAACCGAAACCTCCGTCGGCAGGAACAGGTCTGCCGAGGTGATCAATAGTGTGTCCCTGCGCAACGCATCCGAGGCAAGGCCGCCGAGGTCGCTCGGCCGGGCCGCGATCATCAGTCGGGCGGAGGACTCGGGCAGTCGCGCCGGCAGAGGGCCGCTGCTGTCCACGATGACAGCCCCGCACATGGGGTCCGGCAAGGCGTTCGATACCTCGCCCCCCCACAGCCGAGCGAGCTCCTTCGCCAGCAACGTCTTCCCGCAGCCGGGAAGCGCGGACACGATGACTCGAGGCACGTCGGACGCATCTATGCGCGCGGCCAGTGATCGGATCTCGTCAGGTAATTGCACGTCGGTTCCCGTATCGGCCATCCCCTCGCACCATGAGGATCCGGCGCAACTAGCTAACCGCTCGACCCGCTGAAGGACAATCCACTAAGGGGCCGGGCCTATGCGCGCCTCGACATCTTCCGACTTCGTCGCGCCAGGGCTGATGCAGGTTTCATCTCCTGCCTTCAGGGGATCGCTGGGGCAGCATGAGCGGACCACCGACGATGCGCCAAACGCGCGCGGGCCGCTATCACCTTCTGATCTGCAATACCGTTCGCCAAAGACCAAATCCGGCCCCCGCAACCAACAAAAACGCCCCGTGGCTTCGGCCCGGGGCGTTTTTGTTGGTACTAAATCTCGGCCTTCTCCTCACGGCAGCACATTACAAAAGAGCTATTCCAACGAAACACGTGGGCATCTTGGGGGGCAGGGCAACAGAGAACTGCCCCACGCCCACACTGCAAATCACACCGCACCCGTATCCGCACAACGAGCAGGCGCGCGTCCGCCCCCGAAGCCAGAAGCTCGGCCCCAATTCAGGCAGGACCAGGGACCGTTCATCCGAGAGCGGCAGGCGCCAAACGCAACCGGGGCAGCCGCATTCCTTCGCGACCGCCCCGATCAAGATCACTCTTCTTGCTCCCGTCGGAACACGGGATCAGTGCATTGCGCGGCGCCGGCGCAACAGGACCACGAGCGCGAGCAGGCCGATCACCAAAAGTCCCCAGGGCCCCACGGCACCGCCGGAGGTTGCGCCCGGATCGTCATGCGACACGGACATCACGTGACCGGAGGCGTCCAGCGAAGCCGCCGGGATGGTCAGGATGACGCCCGGAGCGGGGTTTTCACGGGTGCTCAGATCCGCGCCCAGCAGCACCCTCAACATGGAGGCGTCATAGACCTCCAACATGGGCTCCAATCGGCATACAGACCGGTCACAGGGACGACCAGATCGGTACTGGTGTCCGACGGGATCATGGTGAAGCAAGGAAACGTCGGCACTGACCAGGGCCAGTTGGGTGAATACTTCCGGCACGCTGGAGGGAACTGGCGTTTCGATTTCCGCATCCCGATCTTCGGGCACCGAGATCGCAAAGCTGCAAGGATCGTTCGTGTCGTCGAATTCCACGGCAACATCAAAATTGTCGAAGCCCTTCGGCTAGGGCTTTCCAGCACCGAAACGCGCCTCACTCGCTATCAGGCGAGGTCCCGCTCCGCGATCATCAGCAGGTTCTGCAGCAGGGCCGCGCGGGTCAGCGCGCCGACAGATCCGTGCGGCGGCGTGACCCAGCCCGCGACCCCGGCCACATCGGCGGCGATGTCGGACACCATCTGGCCGTCAGCGCCATAGGTGATGCCCACGCCCACCACGGCGGCGCCGGGGCGGATCATCTCGGCCGTGACCAGCCCCGGCTGGCCGGCGGCAGCAATGACCACGTCGGCGCGGCGGGTCACCTCGGCCAGATCGCGCGACGCGCCGTGCAGCAGCGTGACCTCGGCGTCGATGCCCTTCAGCGACAGCAGCATGGCCAGCGGGCGGCCCACCAGGGGCCCCCGCCCGATCACCGCCACCCGGGCGCCCGAGAGCGGCACCGCGTGATGGCGCAGCAGTTGCAGGATGGCATGGGGGGTGCAGGGCAGCAGGCCCGTCGTCAGCAGATCGGGCGCGCCGGCCAGCAGCCGCCCGAGGTTCTCCGGGTGCAGCCCGTCGATGTCCTTGGCGGGCGACACCGCGGCCAGCGCCGCATCGTCATCCAGCGCGCCAGGCAGCGGCAGCTGCACCATCAGCCCGTGCACCGACGCATCCGCGTTCAGCGCCGCGACCTGATACAGCAGCGCGGCCATGGAGGTGTCGGCGGGCAGGCGGATGTCGCGGGCCTCGATACCGATCTCGGCGCAATCGGCATGCTTGCGCCCGATGTAGGAGGCGCTGGCGGCATTTTCCCCCACCAGCACCGTCGCCATGCAGGGCGTGATCCCGTGGCGGCGCAGCTGCGCCGCCCGGGCTGTCATCTGTCTGCGCAGCCCCTCTGCCAGGGCATCGCCGTCGAGCAGGGTGGCGCTGCGCAGGTCGCTCATCACTCCAGCCCGATCGAGGGGTCGATGAACTGGTTGGTGACGACCATCTCGGGGGTCACATCGGCCTCGGAGCGTTCGTCGAGGCTGGGGGTGACGATCTCCAGCATCTCGGCCACGCGTTCCATGTCGAAGTTGCCGACGGTGTCGTCAGAGCCGTTGCCGATGACGCCTTCGGCGACCATGGTTTCCGCGGCATATTCCATCAGGTCCGGCGCGGTCTTCCACCAGGAGGTGGCCATGTCCGCGTCGTTGAAGGCGACGATGGTGGCGTTGGTCTCTGCCGGGTCGGTGGCATAGTCGACGGCGGCCTGCTGCATGATCGGCACCACGCCGGTCAGGCAGGGCGACAGCTCTTCCAGGCGCGATGTCGCGACCGAGACGATGCCGGTGTAGTTGCGATAGCCCAGGTCGTCGATCTTCAGGAAGTCGATGGGTTTTTCCCAGTTCAGACCGTTCTCGAACTTGTAGACCTCGGAGGTGACGAAGCCCTGGTTCAGCCATTGGCCGTTGTTGGTGACGAAGTTCTCGCCATCGCCCTTGTAGCCTTCGACGAAGACCTCCTTGGGCACGCCCGAGTCGACCAGGTACTTGCCGAAGGTGCGGCCCACGGTCGAGACGTAGATCTTGGCGTCGTCGTTATCGGTCAGCGCCGCCAGGTCCTCGATGGAAGAGAAGCCGTCGGGATAGGTGGCCGCGTCCCAGAACAGCACGGTCGGCGCCACGTCGAGGGGGGCGAAGACACCGACGGTCGGGAACCGCTTGGAGAAGATGAAGGAGCTGTCGAGTTCCTGGTAGCCCAGGTGCGGCATGACCCCGGCCTTGGAGTTGCCCATGAAAAGCGCGGAATAGGCGGTTTCGCCGTCGCCCAGGCCAATGCCGCCGCCGCCCGACAGGATCTGCAGGTCGATGCCGGTGGAGCCGAGCGGACCCTGGTAGGAGCCCGGCGTCATCTCGCCGCCCTCGCCGATCATCTGCCAGATGCCGCCCTGTTCCGCCTGCGGCAGCCAGTCCAGCTGCACGATCAGCGGGTCGGGGCAGACGCCCGACAGATCGGTGGTGTAGTTCGCTTCGGCGAAGTCGCCGGCCATGGCCGCGCCGGAGGCCGTGGCCGCCAGCAGCGCCGCGAGAGAAACGGATTTGACCGTATGTTTCATGTGTCACCCTGTTGGTTGGGGGAGAGGGAAGGACCGCGTGGGGCCGCGGCCCGGTTGCTTTATTGTTGTTTGCCCGAGGCTTCGTGCCAATGGGAGAAGAGCCGGTTACCCAGCCATTTGAAGAAGAGGTAGACGGCGATCGACAGGACCGAGGCCATGATGAGCGCCGCGTACATCTGCTCGTACTTGAAGTCGATTTTTGCATTCATCAGGAGCTGGCCGAGACCGCCCTCGCCCGAGAGGAAGAACAGCTCGGAGGTGATGGCGGCGATGACGGCGAGCGAGCCGGAAATCGAGAAACCGGCAAAAAGCGTGGGGCCGGCGAAGGGCAGGCAGGCCTTGCGCAGGGTGACCCACCAGCTGGCGTTCTGCAGCTTGAACAGGTTGAGGATGTTGCGGTCGACCGATTTCAGACCCAGCAGCAGCGTCGTGGGCACGGCGAAGAAGGTGAACAGCGCCACGATCAGCACCTTGGGCATGAAGCCGAAGCCGAGCGCGGACTGGATCAGCGGCACGATGGCCAGCACCGGCACCGATTGCAGCACGACGAGGTAGGGGAAGATCGCCTTTTCCAGGAAGAGAAAACGGAACATCACGATGCCCATGACACAGCCGAAGGAGATGGACAGTCCCAGCCCGGTGACGGCAATCGCCATGGTGGTGACGGAGCGGCGCAGCAGCTCCAGCACGAAATCGGGGATGCCGAAGGCCAGCTCCCAGATCCCGGTGCCCGACGGCATCAGGAACTGCCGGTGCGGCGGCAGCCCCGAACGCACCCAGGCATAGGCCAGGATCACCAGGATGCCGGCGAGGATCGGCGGCACCAGGTTCGTCACCAGCCGGCGCGTCACGCTGGGCGGCGGCGCGACGGGGGTGGCCTCGTGGCTTTCGATATTGGCCCGGCGATGCTTGCCGGTGTCCGCGGGGATCTGCGTGTCGCTCATGTCGTTCATCCCTCGATGGCCTTGCGCAGGGAGAGGGAGATCTCTCCGCAGAGTTCCGAGAAATCCGCCTGGTAGCGCATCTCGGGCGCACGGGGATAGGCGAAGGGCACCTCGAAGATGTCCTGGATGCGACCCGGGCGGCGCGACATCACCACGACCTTCGAGGACATGTAGACCGCCTCGGGGATCGAATGGGTGACGAAGATCCCGGTGAAGCCTTCGCGCACGAAGAGGTCGATCACCTCGTCGTTCAGGCGTTCGCGGGTGATCTCGTCCAGCGCGCCGAAGGGTTCGTCGAACATGAAGACGGCCGGGTTCAGCGCCAGCGAGCGGGCCAGCGAAACCCGCATCTTCATACCGCCCGACAGGCGCTGCGGATAGTGGTTCTCGAACCCCTTCAGGCCGACCAGCTCGATCTTCTCGGCGGCGATGCGGCGGCGTTCCTCGGCAGGGAAATCGCGCAACTCCATCAGCAGCTCGACGTTGTCCTGCACCTTGCGCCAGGGCAGCAGGGTGGCGTCCTGGAAGGTGTAGCCCAGCTGGTCGCGGTCGACCCAGACCTTGCCGCCCGTATGGGTGACAAGGCCCGAGGCGACCTTCAGCAGGGTGGATTTGCCGCAGCCCGAGGGGCCGACGATCGAGACGAACTCGCCCGGGGCGATGGCAAGGTTTACGTCACTGAGCCCCTCGGTGCCGTCGGGAAAGGTCATCGAGACATGGTCGAAGACGATGGCATTGCCCCCGGGAAGGGACGCCCCGTCTGCGGCCGCCCGCCCTTCCGGTGCCGTGGTGGATGTGGAATCTGCGCTCAAGTCTGGCTCCTTGCGGGGGTCTTAGAATTTGCGCATGGCGTCATGCACCTTGCCGATGAAGGCGCTGGTCTGCGCCTGCGTCACGTTGTTCATGTCATAAAGCGCGTGGTACTGCACCTTGACGCGCGGGTTGCAGACCACCCGCAGGAAGCGGGTGGCGTTCTTGCGCGGCGGATCGCCCAGGAACATGGCACGATAGCGCTTGGATCCGTAGGTGGTGACCGTCGCCAGCTTCTTGATGTTGCCCAGGCCCGGGCCCAGCTGGCCATCGGTCAGCTTGAAGGACACATCGGGCAGAAACACCCGGTCGAAGTAGCCCTTCAGGATTGCCGGCCAGCCGAAGTTCCAGACCGGGTGGCACAGCACCAGCCCGTCGCAGGACATCAGGCGGTCGACGTAATCCGCCACCTTGCGGCGGTTGATGGTGATGTCGTGATATTCCTCCCGGTCCTCGCGCGACAGGACCGGGTCGAAGTTGTCGGCATAGAGGTCGAGGTCATCCACCTCATGCCCGGCCTCGGTCAGCCCCTGCACCACGGTCTGATGCAGGGTGGAGGCCAGCGAGGTCTCCTGGGGGTGGGCGTAGATCACGTGCACTTTCATGATGCGGCGTCTTTCGTGTCTCTTTCATCCGGGCGGGGCGTCGCGCCGCGGGTGGCGCGCCCCGGAGCTAGTGGTTGAACAGGAAGGCGCGCCCCGGCTCCGGCACCCAGTCCGGATCGGTCCAGGCAATCATCTTGCCCGGGTTGAGCAGCCCCTTCGGATCGGTCTGGCGCTTGAACTCAAGCTGGGCGGGATCGGTCTTCTTCATGCCGCCCTCTTCGAGGGTGACACGATGCGGGTTGAAGACGGTGATCCCGTAGTCGGCTTCCAGCAGCGCGATCACCTCTTCGATGCGCGCGTCGCTGGAATAGCGCAGCAGCGGCAGGGTGACGGCGGCCACCTTGCCGGAGAACTGCGTGAATTCGTGGTGCAGCACGATCTCGTCGCCGAAATCGGCCTTCAGCCGGGCCATCGCGCCATAGATGTCGTCCTGCGGCAGCATCATCTGCAGATAGGTGATCGACGGGTCCACCTTGCGGGCGCGCAGGGTGGTGTGGTTCCAGGCATATTCATAAAGCGAGGCCAGGCGACGCTCGCCCAGGTCCCGGTCCGAGCGGAAGCGCATCGTTGCCTCCGGATCGGCGGCGACCAGCGCCTCCAGCGCCTCCAGGCTGTCGCGGGTGACGATGACCGCCACGGCCGCCTCACCCTTCACCGTGAACTCGGTGTAGCGGTTGAAATACCGCTCGGGGATCTCCGGCTCGAAGGTGGAAACCATGCGTTTCACGATGCCCTCGGCCTCGCCGATGGCGAAGCTGAGGCGCGTGGCGGCGGCGAAATCGGCCGTGCCGATCAGCGCCTCGACCCAATCCTCGGCCGGGTCCACGGGCACCTCGACCTCGGTGATGACGCCGTTGACGCCATAGGCATGCGCCGCCTTGAAGATGTCCTCGCCGGTCAGCTCGACGATGCGCGGCTCGGCCTCCATGGTGACCAGGCGCAGGCGCAGGATGTTGCCCGGCGTGCGCAGCCCGCCCCAGCGGATCGCGCCGATGCCGGACGAGCCGCCGGCGACGAAGCCCGCAATGGTCGCGGTGGCGGTGGTGGAGGGGAAGAGCCGCAGCTCCAGCCCCTGCGCGCGCGCGGCGGCCTCCATCGTCTTCATGATGGCGCCGGGCTGGGCGACCAGGCGGCCCGGCTCCAGCGTCAGGATCTCGCTCATGTGCCGCATGTGCAGCAGGACCCCGCCGGCCAGCGGCATGGCCTGACCGTAGTTGCCGGTGCCGGCGCCGCGCACGGTGACGGGCACGTCGTGGGCATGGCACAGGCGCAGGATCTCGATCACCTCGGCCTCGCTGCGGGGCGCGACGACCAGATCGGCGCAGACATCCTTCAGCATGTCCTTCAGGATCGGGCTGTACCAGTAGAAGTCGCGGCTTTTCTGCTGCACCGAGCGGGGGTTCTCGTCGATGTCGAAATCGACCAGGGCGTCGCGAAGAGCAGAGAGGTTGGCGGCAAGCTCGGGGGTGTCGGTGGTCATCATGCAGTTTCCCATTGGGGTTCGGTGCGGCTTGCGCCGGCGGCCAGCGGGGCGCCGTCGTGCAGCACGAGGCGCGGCAATGCCGTACCGCTGAGGAGATCGGCCCAGTCGCGGGCGTCGAACAGCACCGCCTCGGCCGGGCCGCCGGCCACCAGGCGCCCGGTGTCGGGCAGGCCCATGGCGCGGGCGGGCGTCGCGGTGACGGCGGCCAGCCAGCGGGCCGGCTCCGCCTCCAGCTGGCCCATGAAGACCCCCAGGCGCAGAGCCTCGATCATGTCGTAGGCGCCAAAGGGGTAGAAGGCATCGCGCACGTTGTCCGAGGCGAAGGCGACCGGCACACCGGCGGCGGCCAGTTCCTGCACCGGGGCCAGGCCGCGCAGCAGGCCGGTGCGCCCCGGGGCGCGATCCTGGAGGAAGCCGTTGGTCGCGGGCAACGAGACCACCTCGATCCCGGCCTCGGCCACCTTGGCGATCACCGCATCGCGCCGCGCCTGTGGCATCTGGGCGAGGGCGCAGCAATGGCCGGCCACCATCCGCCCCGAGAAGCCGCGCCGGATCGCGGTTTCCGCCAGCAGTTCCAGCCCCCTCGCCTCCGGATCCAGGGTCTCGTCGACGTGCAGGTCGAGGTCCAGCCCGTGATCTGTCGCCAGGCCGAACAGCCGGTCGATCAGCGCCGGCGTAGCATCTGCCTCGACGAAGGCGCCCAGAGTGGCGCCCATCTCGGCCAGGGCCGCACAGCGGGCGGCGAAATCGGGTTCCTCCACACGGAAAAGCGCCATCAGCGCGACGGCCTGCAGGTGCAGGCGATGCCGCCAGCGCCCCGCCACCTCTGCATAGGCCCGCCAGGAGGGGGTGTCGGCGGGGGCGCCGCGCGTGTCCAGGTGGGTGCGCAGGGCGCGGGTGCCCTGGGCTTCGGCGGTGGCCAATGACCGCTCCATCCGGGCGATGTCATCGTCGAGCGTGCGCCCCTCCTGCCCTGCGGCCCAAAGCGCCACGGCAGAGCTCAGCCCATCGGAGGAAAAGCCGGTGCGATGCACCGTATAGGCCTTGTCGATATGGGTGTGCATGTCGACGAAACGCGGCAGCAGCAGGCGCCCGTCCAGATCGACCACCGGCAGGGCCACGGCCCGCTCCGCCTGGGGATCCGGGCTGTGGAAGCGCCCGTCGCGCACCACGATATCGGCGCGGGCCAGCCCCTGCGTCGCGGCGGAAACCTCCAGCCCCCGGCACAGGCCGACCGGCACCAGGGCGTTGCGCAGCAGGTAAGCGCCACGGGTGGGGATCGCGGGCAGGCTCATGCGGCGGGCCCCGCGGATCCGGCGGGGATCACCGGATCGGGCAAGGGATGTGCCGCAACCTCGTCCAGCAGTTTCGCATAGCGCGTGGCGGCATGGCCGATCAGAGCCCGGCCCGCTTCCGGCGTGGCGGCGGCGGCATTGCCGGCCACCCCGGCAGGATGCAGATCCTGCGACACCCAGCCCATGCCGACCGGGCCCAACGTGCGCAACACCTCGTTCTCTTCCGCCACCCGGGCGGAGGCGGGCACGAAGTTCTCGGCCTTCGACATGTCCACCAGGTCCGGCGCCAGGTGCAGCATCGCCGCCGTTTCGACAAAGCCGCCGTGGATGCCCTGCGCGGCCTCCTGCGGTGAGACAAGGCCCTGCGGATAGCCCATGGTCACCCAGCCGGCGGTGACGCAGATCATGCCTTCCTCGATCCGCAACCGCCGCGCCACGATCTGCAGCACCGGCACGTTGCCGCCATGGGCGTTGAGCAGCACCAGCCGCTTCACCCCGGCGCGGGCAACGGAGCGGCCGATCTCCACCAGTGTGGCCATCAGGGTTTCGGCGGAGAGGGTCAGCGTGCCGGGATAGGACAGGTGTTCGTCCGACTTGGCATAGGTGATCGTGGGCAGCAGGTAGACATCGGCCGCCTCGACGCGCGGCCCGGCGGCACGCGCCACCCCTTCGCCCAGCACGCTGTCGGTCGACAGCGGCAGGTGCGGCCCGTGCTGTTCCGACGCCCCCACCGGCAGCAACGCCACCGCGCGGGCGGTATCGATCCCGGCGAAATCCGTGGTCTTGAGAGAGGTCCAGTCGGTGAAGGGCATGGGCAGCGCTGTCTTTTCTGTCGTGCGGCCCGAATTGTTCGCTATTCGAGCATTTGATCGGAATACGTTACGACATGCCCTCAGTGGGTCAAGGCGCAAAATATCAGCACTGCGACGGGCGTCTCTTGGCCTGCATCACGCCAGACGCCAATAAACAAGGCTCTTCATGGCATAATCGGCATCCCAATCGACGCGCCTCTCAGACGCATCTGCGCTGAACCAACGCCTGCACACGCCCTGTTTTTGGGCGCCGCCGGGAAGTTCGCTCTATTATCGAACAGGAAAAACGGCTATCGCGGACGGTGGCGCCCTGCCCGCCCCTCTCGGACGCAAGGGCCGCATACGGCCTGATCCGACCACGCCTGCCCTGCGAAGGACCCCGATGCTGAACGAGAACGACAAGGAAATCTCCCTGACCTTCGCCAAGGGGCTGAACGTGCTGCTGGCCTTCGACGCGCGGGATCGCTCGATCACCATCTCGGAGATCGCGGAGAAGGTCGGGCTGAACCGCGCCGTCACCCGGCGGCTGGTGCGCACGCTGGAACAGCTGGGGTATCTGACCTGCGACCGCGGCCGGTACGAGGTGACGCCCCATGTCCTGCGCCTCAGCCAGGGGTTCATCGAAGGACGCGGCATCGCCCAGATCATCCAGCCGATCCTGCGCCTGGCGGCGGAGGAGATCGGCCAGTCTGTCAGCTTCGCCATGCTGGACGACACCGATGCGGTCTACGTGGCCCATACCTTCCTGCCGTCGCAATTCACACTGAACCGCGTGGCGATCGGGACGCGGGTGCCGCTGGCGCCCACCGCCGCCGGGCGGGCGATCCTGGCCTTCCTCGACGAGGCACGGCGCGACGAGATCCTGGACGGCATGGATTTCGCCGCCTTCACCGACCGCACCCAGACCGATCGCGCCCGCTTTCTCGACGCGCTGCACGAGGTGCGCGCCCAGGGTTTCGCCCAGACCGACAGCGAGTACGTGGCGGACGTGGGCTCGCTGGCCGTGCCGGTTTTCGACCCCGGCCTGAATTCGGTGATCGGCGCCGTATCGATCATCTTCGAACAGGGCCAGCTGGATGCGCAGCAGCGCGCCGACAGCATCACGCGGCTGAAAAGCTGCGCCGCCCATGTCAGTTCGACCTTCTGAGGCGGGCGGGATGCGGATCTTCGACGGCACGGCGCTGGCGGCAAGGCTGAACGCGGCGACGCGGGCGCGGGTGGCGGAACTGGGCCGGGCGCCGCGTTGCCGGGTGCTGCTGGATGGCGGCAACGCGGGCATGGCGGCCTATGGCGCCCGCCTGGCCGACAGCGCGGCCGCGGCGGGGATCGTGCTGCAGATGGAGAGCTATCCGCAGGCCCCGGAGGTATTGCCCCGGCTGGCCGCCCTCGCCGCAGATGCCACCGTGGACGCCGTGGCGACCCTCTACCCGCTGCCTGCCGGGGTGGACCCGTTGCAGGCGGCCATCACTCTGGGCGCGGCCAAGGACATCGACGGGCTGCACCCGGAAAACGCCGGACTGCTGGCCCTCGGCGCCCCGGCCCGGGCACCGGCGACCGCGCAGGCCTGCCGCCTGATCGCGGAAGACATCGCCGGGCCGCTGACCGGCCGGGAGGTCGTCCTGGTGGGCGCCTCGCGGATCGTTGGGCGCCCCCTCGCGCAGCTTCTGCTGGACGCGGGCGCGACGGTCGGCGTGACCCACGCGGACACCCGCGACCTGGCGGCCCACACCCGGGGCGCGGAGATCGTCATCACCGCTGCCGGGCGCGCCGGGCTGATCGGGCCGGATCACCTGGCTGACGGGACGGTGGTGCTGGACGTGTCGATCAATCGCGGTGCTCACGGACTGATCGGCGATGTGGACTTGGCCGCGCTGGCGGATCGCGACGTGACCGTCACCCATGTGCCCGATGGCGTCGGCCCGGTCACCACCGCCTGCCTTCTGGCCAATATCGCGGCGACTGCCTGCGAAGCTGGCAGCTAGGCCGGCGCGCAGGCGCCCGCGCCGCGAAATCGCCTCTTCCCCGTTGCGCAGGCGGGAAAGCTGCCCTCCGATAGTCGTATTACGAACCGTCGCTCGATAATCGACGGAAGTGAAAACAGAGAGGAAAGACCATGACCAAGCTGACGTCCCTCGCGACCGGCGCCGCCCTTGCCGCCTTCACCACCTTCGCCGCCCTGCCCGCCCTGGCCGAGGTCACCGAGGTGCGCCCTGGCGTGACCTATGCCGGCACCCTGTCCGAAGACCCCGATCGCGCCGAGATGGAGGGGCTGGTCCTCGACCTCGCCTCCTCCTGGGCCGCCTGCAACCCGGAGCTGATGGAAGCCACGGTGACCGAGGACGTGGCCTTCTCCTACCCCACCACGTCCTACACCGGGCGCGACACCATGCTGGAAGACCTGGCGGCCTTCTGCGACATGGCCAAGGACACCAGCATCTACCTGCCCGCCGATGCCTTCTTCGTCGACACCGAGACCGGCCGCATCGCTGCGGAGCTGCAGTTCCGCACCTTCCAGCGCGGCTCGCGCCAGGTGGTGAACGACGTCTGGGTGGCCCATGTGGCGGACGGCAAGATCAGCGTCATCAAGGAATACCTGGATGGCCGGGTGAAGGACCTGCAGGCCCTGGGTGTGCTGCAACTGGCCGAAAGCCCCGAGGTGCTGACCCCCTGGCCCGCCCGCACCGAGGAATGGGAAGGCTGTTTCCCCATCGTGAAGGCCGCGCCGATCAACACCTGCCCGGCCGAGTAAGAAGTCCCACATGAAACGGCAACGGCCGCGCCCCGGGGCGCGGCCGTTTGCACGTGGGCTCAGCCCCGGCGCAGGGCGAGGGCCTCGACCTCCACCAGGAACTCCGGCCGGGTGAAGCCCGAGACGATCATCAGGGTGGAAGCGGGTTTGACCGCCAAGCCAGCACATACCTCATCGCGCACGGCCATGTAGGGCTTCATGTCCTCGCGTCTGGTCACAAAGGCCGAGAAGCGCAGCACGTCGGAGGCGTCCAGCCCGTCTTCGGCCAGGATCGCCAGGACCGCGTCGAAACACATCCGGGATTGCGCGGTGATGTCTTCGGGGATCGTGCCGTCGGCGCCAAGGGCCAGTTGGCCGGAGGTCACCAGAACCGGCCCCGCGGCGATGCCGTGGGAATAGTTGCCGAAGGGGGCGGAAATGCTGTCGGGGGAGAGGGATTTCATGGCGGCTCCGGGCTGCTCTGCTCTGGGATGGGACAGGGCTAGCACGCGGCGCAACGGGCCGGAAGGGCGCGGCCTTGCCCCTTGGCGCGGCGTCGCATGGACGCGGGCGGCCAGGCGACGGTGCAAAGGACAAGGCCCGGGATGCGCGACTGCATCCCGGGCCTCACTTTCAGCTCCCGCACAAGGCGGGCAGGCGCGATCACTCGGCGCGGTAGGCCTCGACCAGGGCCAGGATGCGCTCGTACTCGGCGCGCACCTCGGGCTGCGAGGACAGGACCGCTTCGGTCACCTCGGCAAAGCCGGCTTCCATCTCGGCCTGATCATCCGCGCTCAACTCGTGGATCTGGCCGCCGTTCTCGGTCCAGACGTTGTAGGTGCGTTCCACGTTCTCGACACCCCAGGAGAAGACCTGCTCCTCGGCGGCACGACCGGCCTCGATGATGGCCTCCTGCACCTCGGGGGTCTGCATCTGGAAGAAGCCCTCGTTCATCACCGTCAGCGAGACGATCTCGGCAAAGCGCAGATCGAGGATGGAGCTGCCGACGTCGTAGTACTTGAAGGCGGTCAGCACGGGCATGCCGACCAGCATGCCGTCAAGGCCACCCGACTGCAGTTGCGGGATAACCTCCGACAGGGCCAGCGGCAGCGGCGTGGCGCCCAGCTGTTCCATCGGCTGCACCTGCAGCGGCGAGGCGAAGGTGCGGACCTTCAGCCCCTCGATCCCGGCCAGGCTGTCGACCTCGTCCACAGTGAAAAGCACGGTGGGCGAATTGTAGATCGCGCCGATCACCCGCAGGCCCTTGTCGAGGAACATCTCCTCCAGGTGCTCGCGGTACTCGGGGTCATGGATCACCGCGCGCACCTCTTCCGGGGTCTGGAACAGGCCCGGCACGTCGAAGGCCTGGAAGCGGGGGTCGACGTTGCTCATGAAGGAGGTGGGGGTGGTGAAGGCCTCGATGGTGCCCAGCAGGACGCCTTCGGACATGCGCGGGATCGAGCCCAGCTGGCTGGCCGGGTAGATCTCGGTGGTGACGGCACCGGGGACCAGGGCCTCCAGCTCTTCGGCGAAAACCTTGTCCCATTCGTGCTGGACGTCGTTGATGGTCGCGGTCGCGATCTTCAGCGTGGACTGGGCCTGGGCCGCTGTCAGGGGCGCCACCGCGATGGCCGAGGTAAGTGCAACGGTCTTGAGTAGTCTGGAAAGCATGGAATTTCCTTTCTTACAGTGACGAACCGAGTGTCAGCGACAACGCCGGAACATAGGTGATGATGAGGAGGGCCAGGACGAGGATGACGACGAAGGGTACGACGCCCCGGTAGAGTGTGTGGGCCGGCAGGCCCGTCACCTGTTGCGCGACGAAGATGTTCAGGCCGAACGGCGGGGTGAACATCCCGATCGCGAGATTGACCGACATCACGATGCCGAAATGGACGGGATCGACGCCCAGCGAGGTGGCGATCGGCACCAGAAGCGGCGCCAGCACCAGGATGGCCGAGGTCGGGTCCAGGAAGGCGCCGATGACCAGCAGCAGCAGGTTGACCGCCAGCAGGAAGGTCACGTCGGTCAGCTGCATCGCGTCGATCCAGGCGATCAGCGCCTGCGGCACGCCCTGGGTCGTCATGATCCAGGTCACCACGCTGGCCGCGGCCACCACGATCAGGATCTGCGCCGACAACATGGCCGAGGCACCGGCGGCGCGCACCACGTCCGCGAGGCTCATCGTGCGATAGACCAGCAGGGCGATGATGATGGCATAGGCACAGGCAAAGCCGCCCGCCTCGGTGGGGGAGAAGACACCGAGGTAGATGCCGCCCAGCACGAAGACCGGCATCAGCAGCGCCCAGAAGGCCTTCTTCGTGGCGCGCAGCGCCTCGGTCAGGCTGAAGCCATGTTCGGCCGGGATGCCGCGGCGCACCGCGTCGAAGACGACGAAGGCCGCCAGCATCAGCGCCATCAGCAGCGCCGGCAGCACACCGGCGATGAAGAGCTGCGGAATGGATTGCTCTGCCGACATGCCGTAGAGGATCATGGCAATCGAGGGCGGGATCACGATGTCGATCGCCCCGGCGGAGGCCAGCAGCCCCCCGGCGCGCCGCTCGCCGTAGCCGCCCGCGATCAGGCGCGGGTAAAGCGTCTTGCCGAGCGCGCCGACGGCCGCCACGCTGGAGCCGCTGATCGCGCCAAGCGCGGTAGACGAGGCGACCGTGGCCACGCCCAGGCTGCCCGGCACCCGGCCGACCATGGCCATGGCCCAGGCGATCAGGCGATTGGCGATACCGCTGGAGCTCATCATCTCGCCGGCGAAGACGAAGAAGGGAATGGCCAGCAGCGCGTAGTTGTCGAAGCCGCCGAACAGCACCTGTTGCAGCGCGACGGGTTGCAGCGGCAGCACGAACATCATCGCCACGACCACCCCGGTCAGGAAGACCAGGAAGATCGGCGTGCCCGCGATCATCAGCAGCAGCGGAAGAATGACCAGACTTGCGATCATGCGCCTGCCTCCGATCCGGTGTCGTTGCGCAGCAGCCGCACCAGGTCGAGGGCGAACATCACCACCCCGCCCAGCGTCAGCCCGGCAAAGCCGCACAGCAGCGCCGCATGGGGCACGGTCATCGGCACGCCCAGGCCCATGCTGGTCACGCCGATGCTGGCGATGCGCCCGATGAACAGCCAGGACGCCCAGGTGGCATAGCCGCAGGCCAGCACGGCGGCGGCATCATGCACCAGGTAAAGGGCCAGCCGCGCCCGCCCCTTCAGGTAAAGCGGCAGCAGGTTCACGCTGATATGGGTGCGCAGGAAGAACGACAGCACCGCGCCGATCATCACCACCCAGATCACGAGGAAGACCATCAGCTCGTCCGCGCCCACGGGCGAGACCCCGAAGAGGTAGCGGCTGCCGGCGTTGCCGACGTTGACGGCGACGACCACCAGCAGGCCGAGGCCCAGCAGGTTCTGCAGCCAGGCCTGCACCTTGGCCCCCGGGCGCGCGGCCCCCGGGTCCTCGGCGGGAAGGTTCACGTTTTCCGACATCACCCGCGCCCCTCGATGATGCGGCGTACCGCCACCAGCTTCTCGGCGCGATCGCGCTGCAGCCCGGCCAGCTTTTCCGGCGGGTAGTCGTAGATGCCGCTGCCGGACTTGATGCCCAGGGTGCCCGCCTCGATCTTGGCGCGCACCATCTCGGGCACGTCCTTGCGGTCCGACAGCTCCTTGTTGAGGAAGGTGGAAACGGAGTTGTAGATGTCGAGCCCGGCCATATCCAGCAGCGCCATCGGCCCGATCACCGCCAGCTTGTAGCCGATCCCCCAGGAGACGCAGGTGTCGATGTCCTCGGGGTCGACGACGCCCTGTTCCACCAGGTCGATCACCTCGCGCAGCAGGGCATAGAGGACGCGGTTTTCCACGAAGCCGGGCACGTCCTTCTTCACCACCACCGGCAGCAGGTTCAGGCTGCGGATGAAGTCGCGGATGGTCTGCACCGTCTCCGGCGCGGTCTGGTCGCCGGCGATGACCTCGATCATCGGGATGATGTGCGGCGGGTTCGACCAATGTATGCCGACCATGCGCGCCGGGTTCGACAGATGCGCCTGAAGAGAGGTGATCGGCAGGCCCGAGGTGTCGGAGGCGACGATCACGTCAGGGCCCACCAGGGCGTCGATCTGGCGATAGACGCCCGCCTTGATCTCCAGGTTTTCGGGCACGTTCTCGATCACCAGGTCGGCGCCTTCGACGGCGCGGGCCAGGTCGTCGGTCAGGGTCAGGGCGCCGGCGCCTGTGTCGGGCGCGGGGATGCCCAGGGCATCCAGCACCCCGTTGGCCGTGTCCTGCATCTCGTCGGCCCGGGCCAGCGCCTCGGCGGAGATGTCGTAGGCGGTCACGTCGACCCCGCCGCGCACCAGCCGGGCGGCCATGCCGGGTCCCATCGTTCCCAGACCGATCAGTGCTACTTTCTTCATGTGTCCAATTCCTTGCTAGGGGTCCCCCGGGGCGGCGCGATCCGTACGGCCGCCGCGCGCCGGGCAAGAGGTGGGACGCCTGCGCGGGCCGTGGGGCAAACCGGGGCCGGCGCAGCGTCGTCATGGGTCATCACAGGGAAAGGGCAGACCGGCGCGGCGCCCAGAGGGGCGCGCGCTGTCGGGTCATGAGGTGCGAAATCCTTCGCGGTCATCGGTCGTTTCCCTGTTGGTGGAATGCCCCTGCGGCCTTTTGCGGCTCTGTCGGGGCGCGGTTTCGGTCTCTAGCTTGCGGCCTCCATCGCGGGGGCGGTCTGCCGGGCGTCGGCCCGGATCATGTCGGCAGCCTTCTCGGCGATCATCAGCACGGCGGAGTTGATGTTGCCGCAGACCAGGTCGGGCATGACCGAGGCATCGACCACCCGCAGCCCCGCCACACCGCGCACCCGCAGTTCCGGGTCCACGACCGACCCCGCATCGGCGCCCATGCGGCAAGTGCCGGCGGGGTGGTGTACGGTGATCGAGGTGTTGCGGATATGCTCGTCGATCTGCTCATCGCTCTGGCAGTCGGGCCCGGGCAGGAACTCGGCGTCGATATAGGGCTGCATCGCGGGCTGGGCGGCCAGGTCGCGGGCCACGCGGACCCCCGCGCGCAGCGACTGCCAGTCCTTTGGCGAGGCGAGGAAATTCTGGTGGATGCGCGGCGCGGCCGCGGGATCGGCGGAGGCCAGGCTGACGCTGCCACGGCTTTCGGGCTGCACCGCGACGATGCGGGTGGCGAAGCCGTCCGCGAAGGGCTGCTTGAAGGGCTTCATCCAGGGCCAGGCCGCCAGGGGGGCGGCGGTGAACAGAAGCTGCACGTCGGGCAGCGGGCGGCTCTCGTCGCTTTTCAGGAAGGCCACGACACCGCCCGGCACATCCCCGGCAAAGCCCTTGCCGGTGAAATAGGTGCGCACCATGTCCAGCCCGATCCGGTCGGCGCGCATCTTGTGCAGGAAGGGGCCGGGCGTCTTGCGGCGGTACATCAGGATGACCGAGACGTGGTCCTGCAGGTTCTTGCCCACCTCGGGCAGTTCCACCAGGGTCTCGATCCCCTGCGCCTGCAACTCGTCGCCCGCGCCGATGCCCGACAGCATCATCAGCTGCGGCGTGTTGATGACGCCACCCGACAGCAGCACCTCGCGGCGCGCATAGACCTGGCGTTCCTGCCCCTTGTGGTCGAAGACGAGGCCGGTGGCACGCCCCTCCTTCAGCACGATGCGGCGCGCCAGGGCGCCGGTCAGCACCGTCAGGTTGGACCGTTTCAGCGCCGGGCGCAGGTAGGCATTGGCGGCAGAGGCGCGGCGGCCGTTGGAGATGGTCATCTGCAACCGGCTGAACCCTTCCTGGGTCTCGCCGTTGTAATCCTCGGTCTGGGGATAGCCGCCCTCGACGCTGGCCTCGGCGAAGGCCTCGATCAGGTCGTCCTCGTAGCGGCACCGCTGGGTGCTGACGGGGCCGTCGCCGCCGCGGAAGGCATCCTCGCCCCCTTCCCAGCTTTCCTGCCGCTTGAAGTAGGGCAGCACCTTTTCATAGGACCAGTCGGTCAGCCCGCTGGCTGCCCAGCGGTCATAGTCGCCCCTGTTGCCGCGCACATAGGCCATGGCGTTGGTCGAGGACGACCCGCCGATCACCTTGCCGCGCGCGCATTCCACGCTGCGGCCGCCGACGTTCTCTTCGGGTTCGCAGAAATACATCCAGTCATGGCGGCGCTCGGTCAGGATCTTGCCCCAGCCCAGGGGGACATGGATCATCGGGTCGCGATCCCAGCCGCCGGCCTCCAGCAGCAGCACCGACACATCGGGGTCCGCGCTCAGCCGGTTGGCCAGCACGCATCCGGCGCTGCCTGCACCGACGATGACGTAGTCATAGGTTTCCGTTTGGGACATGGCGATCTTCCTTGCGCCCGGCGCGCGCGTTCAGGGACCGGGAAATTCGTGCCGGGACGGGAGGCGCGTTTCGCCCCCCGGCCCAAGGGTCCGGGGATGGGACCGGATGAGGGCGAGCTCAGAGCAGGCCCGCTTCCTTCAGGCGCTGGCTCCAGTGATCCCAGCCGCGGTTGATCTGCGCCCCGACCAGGTTGCCGGCGGATTCGATTTCGCCCGGGGTCAGGTACTTGATGTTGCCGATCTGCATGCCGATCGAATGTGCCTTGGCTTCCTGCTCCATGTAGAAGGCGCGGAAGACCGTCTCGCGGATCGAGTTGCCGACGTTGACGACGCCGTGGCGCGCCATGATGACGGCCGGGAAGTCGCCCAGGGCCTCGGCGATCTCGGCGCAGACCTCGGGGCTGCCGCCGAAGAGGTCGGTGTCATCGCCCTGCTTCTCGCGGATCTCGTAGACCGGCACGGCCTCGCCCAGGAAGGCACCCATATGGGTCACCGGGCGCAGCGGCGTGTCGATGAAGCAGTAGGGCAGCACCTCGGGCGAGTGGGTGTGCAGCACGCACATCACGTCCGGGCGCGCCTTGTAGATCTCGCTGTGGATGTAGCGTTCGAGGTAGGAGGGACGGTTGTCCGTCGTCTCGCCATCCAGGGTCAGGGTCTGGATGTCCTCGGTGGTGATCCAGTTGGGCGCCAGCTTCTGGCCCAGCAGGAACTGCTCGGGGTTGTCGGGGTCGCGGACGCTGATGTGGCCGAAGACATCCATGATGCCCTCGTTCACCAGGATCTTGGTGCCGATCACCAGCTCCTCGATCGCGATCTCGCGTGCGGATTTCGTTTCTTGGTCGGTCAAGGTCTTGCTCCCGTCGGAAGGACCCCGGCGCCCCTCGGGTGGGGCGCCGGGGCCGAAAGGTGGGTCAGTTCGAGTAGAGGCCGACGATGCGGTTCTGCTCGATGATGTTGCCGGCGTAGGTGTCCAGGAACTGCTCGCGCGTGGGGGTGCCTTCGACGGCGGTGTCCAGCGCGTAGACCCAGAAGTAGTAGTGGTGATCGCCGTGCCCCGCGGGCGGCTGCGGGCCGTAGTACTGCATGTCGCCGGCGCCGTTCGGGCCCACCCGGTATTCTTCCTGCGCGTTGGACAGGTCCGTCGCGGTCGGCTCGATCCCGTAGACCGTCCAGTGGGTGAAGCCCTGGGCCAGGGGGGCGTCGGGGTCGTGACAGATCACGGCCAGCTCGACCGTGCCCTCGGGCACGCCGCTGACGGTCAGCCTGGGCAGCACGTTGCCCTTGTCGCCGGCGTGTTCGTCACGCAGCCGGTCCAGCGGCGCGAAATCCTGCGAGGTGATCTTCAGATCCTTGATGTTCAAAGGCATGATGTGTCCTTGTCGTCTTTGGGGTCGCGGGCCAGGTCAGGCCGAAAGCTGCAGGTCGGCCAGGGAAGGGCCGCCGACGCGCTGGTGGATGCGGCCGCCGGTGGCCACGGCAACGCAGATCAGGATCTCGTCCGGGCGCGGGCCGTCGGGCACGCAGAAGGTGAAGGCGTCGTAGTGCGAACGCACGTAGAGCTCGTCCTTGTGGGCCAGCGGGATATCGAGGGCGGTGCCCGCCGAGGCGACCTTGCTGGCCGAGGAGATCCAGGCCGCGCCGCCGCCCACTTCCTCGCGCAGGGGATCGCCGAAGGTGGTGGTGACGCAGGCCACGACGTGTTCCTGCTCGCCCGCGATGCCCGCGATGCCGCCCTTGCCGTAGCTCTGCACCGGGCGACCGCCCAGCATGGAGACGACGCGCGCGCCCAGGGCATGACCGATGGCGGCGCTCGGGGTGGTCAGCGGCGACAGGTCGTCCACGAACTTGCCCGCGAAGGGGTTGCGGATGATGACGCCGGCGGCCGCCTTGATCAGGGGCTCGGTCGCGGAGCCGCCATCGTGGCGGACCTCCTGCATGGCGCCGTACCAGCCGCGGACCTCGTAGTCTTTCTCGACCTGGTTCGAATAGTTCATCTGTTTCTCCTGAAAGTGTCCGGCAGGGCGGCGGACGCAGGTCCGCTGCCGCCGCCGGCGGGTGTCACTGCGGCCACGAATAGATGCCGCGGATCGGGTCGAACCGGTGGGCTTCCAGCACGGTTTCGGTGAACTGGTTGCCGTAGGACATGCCGCGGCTGGCCGCGAAGTCGCCCGACATCTTCTGCGTGCGATCGGTGATCGGGCGGATGCGTTTCTCCCATTCGGGCAGCGCGTCTTCGACCGAGCCGGCGGCCGAGACGTCCTGCGCCAGGGTATAGGCGTTGACCATGCCGCAGCCCGCGCCCTGGGCCAGAGCCGGGCACATGGCATGCGCCGCGTCGCCCACCAGGGCCACTTTGCCGCGCGTCCAGCTGTCCAGCTTGGTCGTCTGGTAGGTGTCGTAACGCGCATCCTGGATCTTGGCCGCGTCAGCCAGGCAGGGTTCGAGGAAGGGGAACATCTCGACCCAGACGTCGTAGTTCAGCGGCACCGCCGACCCCTTGGGATCCGCCGAGGGCGCCATCAGGCCCAGGTACAGCTCTTCGTCGTTGCAGGGGGAGTAGAGGATCCGCTGCACGCGCGGCCAGTGGTTCCACATGTCGATGGTGTTGTCCCATTCGCCATGGCCCAGCTTGTCCTTGTGACGCGGCACGATCAGGCGGATGATCCCGTCGGTGGCGCCCCAGCGTTCCTGTTCGAACTCCAGCGAATCCCGCACCTTGGATCCGACGCCATCGGCGCCGACGATCAGGTCGCCTTCCAGGACCTCGCCCGAAGCCAGCTTCAGCTGGCCATCGGCGGTCGCGCCCACGACCTCGGCATTGGTGCGCAGGGTGACGCCCACGGCCTCGGCCCGCTTGACCAGCGCGTTGTGCAGATGCGCCCGCGTCATCACCCGCCAGGGCAGACCGTTGAAGGTCTCCTTCGAGACCGACTTGTTGTGCATCCAGGTTTCATAGGCCGGCGGCGTATGCGAGCCCTGCAGCACGTCCTCCAGGGCGTCGATCCCTTCCAGCACGCGCAGCCCGTTGTACCACAGGTAGATCCCGGCGCCGAAGGCGCGCAGTTCCTCGCCCTTCTCGTAGAGCGTGACGTCCCAGCCGTTCTGGCGCAGCGCGATCGCGGCCGTCAGCCCCGCAAAGCCACCGCCGGCCACGTGGGCCACCCGGGTCTTACCGTTCGTGTTGTTGATATTTGCCATTCTTCTATTCCTGTTGGGAGGAGTTTGGATCACGCGAGGCGCCCTGGATCAGGCGTCGACGAAATTCCGGATCGCCTTGATCGTGACCTCGGGATTGGTCTCGTTCACGTAGTGGTCGGCACCGGGGATCACCGCGATCGGCATGTCGGGGCGCAGCGCATGGGTCTTCTCCAGCGCCGCCTCCGAAACCAGCTTGCTGTCCGCGCCGCGCACCACCATCACCGGCCGCGTCACCTGGCGATAGGCGGGCGCCAGGTCGGCGCGCAGACCCGCCGCCGTCTGCGCCATGGCACTGGCGGAGGCGCGCGGGCGCAGCCCGTCGTCGGTGGCGTGGTAGCCGCTTTCCGCCCGGATCTTTATCGCCGTCGCGGGAATGTTGGGGTAGCGGTTGGCCAGGTAATCCTCGACGGCGGCCAGATCCGTGAACGCCTGGTCGCCCGCGTTCACCCGCGCCTCCAGGCTGTCGAAGACCTCCGTCTCGATGAAGGGCGTGAAATCGACGGCGGCGACCGAGCGGACAAGGTCGGGATACCGCGCCGCCGCGGTGACCGAGTTGCGAGACCCCAGCGAATGACCGACCAGGATCGCGGGCCCCTGATCCAGCGTGCGGATCAGCGCCGCGATATCCTCGGCATAGTCGTCGGCGTCATAGCCCGTGTCGGGCTTGTCGCTGAGGCCGTGGCCGCGCTGATCGACGGCGATGGTCGTGAACCGGTCAGCGAAGGCCTGCATCAGCGGCGCGAAGACGGCGGAATTCGCGGTGATCCCGTGGAAGAACAGCATCAGCGGCCCCTGGCCCGCCTTGCGCAGATTGAGCGTGATGCGACCCGTATCCACCCGATACGGCTCGAACCGGCCAGCGCCTTGATGCTCGGTCATCATAGTCATCCCTGTACGTGTCTTGTTGCCCTGAACCGAGCACGCGGGCCACGTTCCTGTCAACCAGATTGTCAGACCATCTTCCAATCTTTTAATAATACCATATACTGCCCGCCTATATCCTCATCGCTTCACTTCGTGTATGAGGGACCATCTCGTCGGAAACGCGCGCAGCCTGAGAGAGTATTTGATGACGCCTGACCTGAACCTGAGGATTTCACCGCGGACCGTTCGCCAGGAAACGGTGGAAAAGCTGAGGCTTGCCATCTTTTCCGGCGTCTTCCAGCCCGGCAGCCGCCTGGTGGAAAGCCAGCTCTGCGAACAGCTTGGCGTCAGCCGGCCCTCGCTGCGCGAGGCCCTGCGCAGCCTGGAGGCCGAGCGGCTGATCGAGATCATCCCCAACCGGGGCCCCTCAGTGCCGTCGCTGTCCTGGGAAGAGGCCACCGCCATCTACGATGTGCGCGAACTGCTGGAGGTCGAGGCGGCCGGCCGTTGCGCCACCCTGATCCCGCCCGAAGAGCTGAAACGCCTGGAAAAGTCGCTGCATGCCTTTGAACAAGCCGCCGACAGCGAAGACAGCCTGGCCCGCGTCATGACCGCGGCGGAGTTCTACTCGATCATCCTCGGCAACTGCGGCAACCCGATCCTGGAAGAGGTGCACCGCGGCCTGGTGGCGCGCATCTCCTTCTTCCGGGGACGGTCGATGTCCCAGGGCGGCCGGGCGCAAAGCAGCCTGCAGGAGATGCGCGACATCTATGACGCCATCGCCGCAGGCGACGAAAAGGCCGCCCGCAAGGCCGCGAAGAAGCACCTGCACAAGGCCAAGACCGCGGCGAAACAGTCGATGGAAACAGCAGACTGAGCACCCCGGGCGGCGCCCGTGGACCCTGCCGCGCGAAAGCCCTAGGGTGCAGGCAACCATCGCCACCGCCCAAGGAGTTCTTGCGTGAAACTCGACCAGAGGGACATCGCCATTCTGCGCGTCTTGGCGCGCGAGGGACGGATCTCCAAATCCGACCTGGCGCAGCGGGTGAACCTGTCGCCCACCCCCACCTGGGAACGGCTGCGGCGGCTGGAAGAGGCGGGTGTCATCCGCGGCTACCACGCCGACATCGACATGAAGATGCTGGTGCCCGGGGTCGAGGTCTTCGTCACGGTCGAGCTGGAGCGTCACAAGGCCGCCGATTTCGCCGCCTTCGAAAAGCTGGCCGAGGGGCGCGAGGAAATCGCCGCCTGCTGGGCCCTTGGCGGCGGCTTCGATTACCTGATGCTGGTGGCGGTGAAGGATATCGACGCCTACCAGCGGTTCATGGACGGGCTGCTGGAATCGGGCATCGGCCTGGCCCGCTATTACACCTACGTGGTGACCAAGCAGGTGAAGAGCCACGTCGCGCGCCTACCCGATCCCGACCCGGCCTAGAGGAAACCTCTGACGCAGCGCGCGCAAAGGGAGAGTTCGTCTCCGCCGGCGCGGGCGTTCAGAGAGTTCCTCTGGCCCGAAGGGCGTAGCCTGACGGGGACAGACATCCCCGGAGGTTCCCATGCCCGATACCCGCCACGCCCCCTATTTCGCCCCGCTGCAATCGCGCCTGGCCGACCCGCGGCTGATGCGCGGCTTTTCCTATGTCGACGGGCGTTGGCTGTCCGGGGACCGCGGCGCCAGTTTCCCGGTCAGCGACCCGGCCACCGGCGCCCGCCTGGGCGAAGTGGCCGCCCTTTCGGCCGCCGAAAGCGCCGCCGCGGTGGATGCCGCCGACCGCGCCTTCCCCGCCTGGGCCGCCCTGTTGCCGCAGGAACGCGCCGCGATCCTGCGCCGCTGGTACGACCTGATCACCGAGAACGCCGAGGACCTGGCCCTGATCATGGTCATGGAACAGGGCAAACCCCTTTCCGAGGCGCGCGGCGAGATCCGCTATGGCGCCGGTTTCGTCGAATACTACGCCGAGGCCGCCCGCCGGCCCGACGTAGAAGGCGTCACGCCGCATCTGCCGGGCACCGAGATGAAGGTCACGCGCGAACCGCTGGGCGTCGCCGCGCTGATCACGCCGTGGAACTTCCCCTCCGCTATGCTGACCCGCAAGGCTGCGGCCGCCCTGGCCGCCGGCTGTACCGTTGTGGCGCACCCCAGCCATGAAACCCCCTACTCCGCCCTGGCCCTGGCCGAACTGGCGGAACGCGCGGGCCTGCCCGCCGGGGTCTTCAACGTCGTCACCGGCCAGCCCGAAGAGGTGACCGAGCCCTGGCTGGAGGACGCCCGCGTGCGCGCCATCTCCTTCACCGGCTCGACCCGGGTGGGCAAGCTCCTCTACCGCCGCTCCGCCGACACGGTGAAGCGGCTGGTGATGGAACTGGGCGGCCATGCGCCCGCGCTGGTCTTTGCCGACACCGATCTGGACCAGGTGATCCCGAAGATGGTGGATGCGAAATTCGCCACCTCCGGGCAGGACTGCCTGGCCGCCAACCGCATCTACGTGGAACGCCCGATCTACGACGCCTTCTGCGCCCGATTCGCCGAGGCCACCGCGCGGCTGACCACCGGCCCCGGCCACGAGGACCCGGACATCGGCCCGCTGATCAACGAAGGCGCCGTGGCCAAGCAGGAAGAACAGGTGGCCGACGCCCTGGCGCGCGGCGCCCGCCTGCTGACCGGCGGCACCCGCGATCCGCAGGGGCCGCTGTTCTACCAGCCCACTGTACTGGTCGACGTGCCCGAGGGCGCACAGATCCTGAGCGAGGAAACCTTCGGCCCCGTCGCCGCCATCCTGCCCTTCGATACCGAGGGCGAGGCGATGACGCGCGCCAATGACAGCGACTACGGGCTGGTGGCCTACCTGCACACCAGCGATCCGGGGCGCATTTCCCGGCTGACCCGCGGCCTTCAGGCCGGGATGGTGGCCGTGAACCGCACCTCGATCACCGGCGCACCGATCCCCTTCGGCGGCGTGAAGCAATCGGGCCTGGGCCGCGAAGGGTCGCGCCACGGGATGGAGGCCTTTACCGAACTGAAATACGTCTGCGCCGACACGCTGGAAGGCTGATCGCCGCCGCGAGAAACGACAAACGCCCCGGCGCGCAGGCACCGGGGCGTTTTGTTGTGACCAAGGTGTGCTTACAGGTCGAAGTCCGCCAGCACCTCTTCGATGGCGCGATCCGTTTCCGGGTCGGGCAGCAGCGCAGGCTGACGCGAGGCGCCGACAGAGGGATCGCGCAGATACAGCGCCCTCTTCACCAGCGCGGGCGGATAGCCCAGCTTGTAAAGCGCCACGCGGAAATCGCCGAAGGTCTTCTGCGCCTCGGCCGCGCCCACCTCGTCGCCCGCGTTCACGCAGGACACGATTCGCGCCAGCACCTCGGGCATGACGTTGCCGAGGCCGGAAATGCAGCCCTTCGCGCCGTTGGTCAGCGCCCAGTGCACCAGGTGATCGGGGCCGGAATAGACGTCGAACCCGGGCACGGCGCGGCCGACGGCCAGATAGGCCTCCAGCGTGTCCTGGGCCCCGCCGGAATCCTTGATACCGGCGATATTGCCATGGGCGGCAAGGGTTTGCGCCGTTTCGGGCTCGATATGATTCTGGGTGCGCGCCGGGATGTCGTAGAGGTAGACGGGCGTTTCCACCGCATCAGCCACGGAGGTGAAATGCCGGATCAGCCCATCCTGCGTGCAGGCGATGAAGAAGGGCGTGATGACGGCGATGCCGTCGACGCCGATCCGGTCGAATTCCTTCGCCAGCAGGATGGTCTCATAGGTGGCGGGCATGCCGGCGTTGACGATCACCTTGGCCTTGCCGCCGACCTCGTCCACCACCTCACCGCACAGACGCACCTTTTCGTCGAAGGTCAGGGCGGAGAAATCACCGTTGGTGCCCGCGCACATGATGTTGTTGCCGGCGGCCACCTGGCGCCGCACCTGGGCGCGGGTGGCATCATAGTTGATCGTCTCGTCGTCATTGAAACAGGTGACGAGCGCAACGAAGGCTTCCTTGTCGCTCATGCGGCGGCCTCCTTTTTCGCAGCGGCCATGCGGGCGGCATAGTCCAGCGCACAGAGCATGTTGGCATGGTTCGCGCGGCCGGTGCCGGCGATGTCGAAGGCGGTGCCGTGATCGACCGAGCAGCGGTCGATAGGCAGACCCAAGGACACATTCACGGCGGTGTCGAAGGCCACCAGCTTGATCGGGATATGGCCCTGGTCGTGGTACTGGGCAATCACCAGATCGAAGGCCCCCTGATAGGCACGGTGATAGACCGTATCGGCGGAAATCGGGCCCTGCACGTCGATGCCTTCAGCCTGGGCCGCGGCGACGGCGGGGGCGACCTGATCGTCATCCTCGGTGCCAAACAGACCGTTTTCGCCGCAATGGGGATTGATCCCCGCCACGGCGATGCGCGGCGCGGGATTGCCCATGCGGATCAGGTGCCTGTGCCCGGTGCGGATGGTCTCCAGCACCCGCGCGGTGGTGGCGCGGGTGATCGCATCGCGCAGCGCCACATGGGTCGAGACATGCACCACGCTCAGGCGTTCGGAGGACAGCAGCATCCAGGACGAGGCCGAACCGGTCAGATGCGCCAGCATCCCCGTGTGCCCGTCGTAATGGTGCCCGGCGGCATTCAGCGCCTCCTTGTTGATCGGCGCGGTGACGATACAGGCCGCCTCGCCGCCCAGGGCGCGCTGCACGGCCCGCTCGATATAGCGGAAGGAGGCCTCGCCGCAGGCGGGCGACAGCACGCCGAATTCCCCCGGCAGCCCTTCCACCGGAACATGATCCACGCGAATGCCATCTCCGGAGGCATCAGGCGCCAGGATGGGCAGATCGACACCCAGCACCTTCGCCGCCCGCTCCATCGTGTCTCGGTTGCCGATGACATGGGTTTCGGCGCGCAGGGCGGCATCCCGATCGGCCAGCGCACGCAGGGTGACCTCTGCGCCGACGCCCGAGGGGTCGCCCATGGTGATCACGATCTTTTCGCTCATCCTACTCCTCCGTCGGCAGCGATCTCGGCCCTCTTTAACCTATGGGTAAATAGGTATCAACATTTACCGCCTGCACCTGCAAATTTTCAGGCAAACCATTATGAAAATGATAGAAATGACAGGCTAGGGCTGATTATATCAGTTTACAACATGCAGGAGGGAAGCCCGATGCACACCAAGGTACTGATCATCGCGGACGACCTGACCGGGGCGCTCGATTCCGCTGTCGGCTTTGCCGCGCCCGGACGCCGGGTGATGGTCGCCCGCAGCCCCGAGGACGTGGCGGAAACCTGGGCCACCCGGCCCGACGTGCTGGCCGTCAATACCTCCAGCCGGGAGATCAGCGCCGAGGCCGCCGCCGCGCGCGTGACCCGCGCGCTGAAGGCCCTCTCGCCCGACGACTTCGACGTGGTGATGAAGAAGGTGGATAGCCGACTGAAGGGCAACCCGGCCGCCGAAACTGCCGCGCTGGCCCGCTGGGCCGGCCGCGCCCGGCAGGTCGCCTGCCCCGCCATCCCGGAGATGGACCGCCGCGTCGAAGACGGCGCATTGGTCGGCGCCGGCGTGGCGGATCCGATCCCCGTCGCCAGCCGCTTCGACGATCCGGTCGAGGTGCCCGAGATCAGCACCGATGCCGAGCTGGACAGGCTCGTGGCAGACACCCCGGACAGCCCCCTCTGGATCGGGGCGCGCGGACTGTCCTTTGCCCTGGCGCGCCAGCTGGGCGTGACGGCGCCGCCCGACACAGGGCTGGCCGCGCCGGTAATGATCGCCAACGGGTCCCGCGATCCGGTGACGCTGGCGCAGATCGCCGCCCTGCCCGACAGCCTGACCCGCATCGAAGCCCCCGACGGCAGCGCCTCCGACGCCGTACCAACACCCGGCCAACCGCTCGCCCTGACAATCACCGACGGCGGCGGCGCCCTGCCCGGGGCCGAGGCCGCCCGCCGCTTCGCCGAGACCATCGCGCGCACCGCCCAGGTCGCCCGGCCCGGCGCCCTGGTAATCTGCGGCGGGGAAAGCGCGCAGGCAGCACTGGACCGGCTGTCGGTAACCAGTTTACAAATCATCGCCGAGCTGCGGCCCGGCCTGCCCCTGTGCCGCATCGACACCGCGTGGGGGCCGGTGGATATCGTCACGAAATCAGGCGGCTTCGGCGCGCCGGGGCTTCTGGCCGAGATCGTGGACGCCGCCGGAACACGCTGAAAGGCAGGAAGGAACAGGACGATGGACCAGCACAACAATTCCCCGCAGGA
Source organism: Pseudooceanicola marinus (assembly GCF_020177265.1). Taxonomy (GTDB): domain Bacteria; phylum Pseudomonadota; class Alphaproteobacteria; order Rhodobacterales; family Rhodobacteraceae; genus Pseudooceanicola; species Pseudooceanicola marinus_A. Next base: position 4,930 of record NZ_JAIVMC010000015.1, on the reverse strand, counting down.
CGGTGGCCCGGCCCGCGGCGGGCGCACCTCCCTGTCGGAGAAGGTCTATACCTCGCTGAAACAGCGGATCTCGCGCGGGGACTACGGCGCCAACGAAAAGCTGCCGGCGGAAAAGGACCTGTCGGTGCAATATGGCGTGTCGCGCCCGGTTCTGCGCGCGGCCCTGGAACAGCTGCGCGGCGAGGGGCTGATCGTGTCACGCCAGGGGGCCGGCAACTTCGTCCGGGTGAAACGCGAGGCCGCGCTTGGCTACACCCCGGTGGAGACCATCGCCGACATCCAGCGATGCTACGAGTTCCGCCTGACGGTGGAGGTGGATGCGGCGGGCCTGGCCGCGCAGCGTCGCAACCAGGCCGTGCTGGACGAGATGCTGGAGGCGCTGGATCTGCTGTCGGACGCCACGGGATCGCGCCTGCACCGCGAAGACGCGGATTTCGCCTTTCACCTGGCGATCGCCCGCGCCACCAACAACCAGTATTACGCCGAAACCCTGAAGGCCCTGCGCGATCACATCTATGTCGGGATGAAGATGCACGGCGATGCCCTGATGTCCGACGGGGCGGCGGCGCTGGAACACGTACTGGGCGAACACCGCGCGATCTTCGAGGCGATCCGCGACGGCGAGGCGGAGACCGCCCGCGCCGTCATGCGCGCCCATGTCACCCATTCGCGCGAACGGCTGTTCGGCGGCGGGATGCTCGACCTTTCCATGTGACCGCCTGAACGCAAATGCGGCGCCCCTGTCGGGACGCCGCCTGCCGCGACGCGCGCTCCGTCACCCTGTCAGAACGCGTCGCGATAGATCCCGTGAACGTCCGCCACACTCATGTCGCGGGGGTTGTTGTCCATCAGGCGGCGGATGGCATGGGCCTCCTCCGCGAAAAGCCCCAGGTCGCCTTCGGCCGCGCCATGCTGCGACAGGCGCATCTCGATGCCCAGATCACGACAGAAGCCGACGGCGGCCTCCTTCAGCGTCTCAACCGATCCGGCCTGACCCAGGCCGAGAGCCGTGGCCACCTCCTGCGTCTTCTCCGGTGCCACCGGCTGGTTGAAGGCCAGGACGTGAGGGAAAATGATCGCATTGGCCAACCCGTGCGGCAGCGACAGCCGGGTGCCCAGCGGGTAGGACAGCGCATGGCCGGCGGCGGTGTTCACCGGGCCGAGGCAGATACCCCCGTAGTAGGAGGCCAGCATCATCCCCGCCCGCGCCTCGCTGTCGCGGCCATCCTCAACCGCGCGCTTCAGGTACTTGCCCACCAGGTTGAACCCCATGCGCGCATAGCCGTCGATCAGGTCGTGGGACTTGATGTTGGTGAAGGCCTCCACGCAATGCGCCATGGCGTCGACGCCGGTAGCGGCCGTGACCGCAGGCGGCACGGAATAGGTCAGCTCGGGGTCCAGAACCGCCAGGTCGGCGATCATGTGCGGGCTTTCCACGGCCAGTTTCGACTTGGTATCCGGGTCCGTCACCAGCGCGCGGATGCCCGCCTCGGAGCCCGTGCCGGCGGTGGTGGCCACCTGGATCAGCGGCACGCGACGGCCCACCACCTTGTTGGGCCCCACCACGTCGCGCAGCGCCTGGTCGCCATCCCACAGGACCGCGACCAGCTTCGCGATGTCGAGGACGGAGCCGCCGCCCAACCCCACCACAAGGTCGGGACCGAAGGCGCGGGCGCGCTCCAGCACCGCCTCGAAGGCGGGCAGATCGGGTTCGGGCGGCACGTCATCGATGACCAGCACCTCCCCCGACAGGCCCAGCCGGTCGACATATTGCGCGGTCGGGCCGCTGGCGATGACCAGCGGGCGGGCGGCCTTGACGGCCTCGCCCACCTTGGCCGCAGCCCCCACGCCGACTTCAAGCCGGCGGGGCTGATGAATGGTGATCAGGCGATCCATGGAAGACATGGCTCACTCCTTTCCGGCAAGCTGTTGGACAAGATCGGCAACCGTTTCGGGCGCCAGACGCACGTGGCGGATCGCCCGGCGATAGAGGGTATAGGCGATGTCGAGCCCGCCATCGGCGCGGGGCAGGATCACCGGGTAGGACAGCTCCTTGTTCTTTCCGTCCAGGGAGTTGTTGCTGAGGCAGGTGCCGTCGCTGTCCTCCACGACGTAGCGAACCGGGAAGGTCCGTCCGCCGTCGGCCGACAGGCACAGGGCCAGCGGCGCGCGCTCGACACCCCAGATCGGCTGACAGCCCTCGACCGCCTCGGGCCGGTCGTCCTGCTCCTCCAGCTCATCGTAGAGAGAGGCGCGGCGCGCCTCGGACTGCGCGGCGGAGGTCGGGTTGCAGACCATGGCCAGCACCCCCTCCGGCAGGGCCGCCACGCCAATGGAGCTGTTGTTGTTGGGCACGTCGGTCGGCGCAGGCGCGGACCAGCTGCGCCCGCCGTCGTGGCTTTCGGAGCGGTGCACGAAATCGGACTGACGGCGACGGTAGAAGGCCGCCATTTCGTCCCCGCCGAGGGAAACGGGCGTCATGTGCACGGCGCCGGGCGAGTCGGGCACTTCCTCCACCTGCCAGCTCTGGCCGCCATCGCGGCTGATGCCGATGGCGGCGGTGTCGAAGGCCCCGGTCCAGCGGATGCCGGGGCGCGGATTGCAACGGAAGAGCGGGAGCACCCAGGCGCCGTCGTCACGGACGTAGGGACACGCGCGGATGAAGGTGCCGGGCGGCAGGCCGGTGTCGCGCGCCGCGCCAGAGGCCAGCCGGTCGCCTTCGCGCCGCAGCGGCCGCAGGTAGACCCGCGATTCGTCCTGGTTACCCGCCGGCTGCGCCGTGTTGAACAGCCACAGACCCCCGTCGGGCGCGGCGAAGATCACCGGGTTCTGCTCGGACCTGTCGGGATCCTCGGTCAGTCGTGCAGCCGGCCCCCAGCGATCCGCCCCCTCCTCCAGCAGGCAGGCGTAGGCGGAAATGTCCGACTTGCCCTCCAGCGTGCCGCCGAACCAGGCGCAGGCCAGGGATCCGTCGGGCAGTCGAGCCAGGAAGGCCGCGTGATTCTGCACTGTCTCGGCGGGCAGGATGGCCCATTGCCCATCGGCCCGCGCGCCCAGCGCGCCGTCCATCCTGCTGGCGATCTCCTCCGGCGTCATGCCAAGCCTCCTCCCTGAATTCGTCAGGTGACAAGTGAGCAGATCGACACACAAGTTGTCAAGTTGTGAAATGATCCAGCAAGTCTCGGACCCTATAACCGGTGACAAGTCCACGAAATAGACTCATATAATTAGGGCTTTATGGCGATTTCGGCGCCTGACCCGTATTGAGGTTTGACAAGGCTTTCCAACTTTACCAATATTCGGAGTCGCAGGGGCCGCGGGAGGCGGCCTTGCCGCGGCTCGCCCGACGGCACGCATCAAGGGGCCGGGACGCGCCCCGCAGGAGAGGCCACCGGCCTCAGGGAGGAAGAAATGAAGAGAACCATTTTCATGGCAGGGGCCATGCTGGCGACCACCGCGCTCAGCCCTGCCTTTGCACAGGACGCGGGCGTGACCATCGTGCTGGGCGAGGAACCGGACCTGGTCGAACCCTGCATGGCGACCCGTTCCAACATCGGGCGCATCGTGCTGGGCAACATCAGCGAAACCCTGACCGAGCTGGACGTGCGCGGTGACGAGGGCCTGAAACCCCGCCTGGCCGAAAGCTGGGAGATGGTGGGCGACGCCACCTGGCGCTTCCACCTGCGCGAGGGCGTGACCTTCTCCGACGGCAGCGCCTTTGACGCCGAGGACGTGAAACATTCCTTCGAACGCGCCCAGAGCGACCAGATCACCTGCGAGATCTCGCGCTACTATGAAGGCATCGAGATCACGCCGGAGGTGGTCGACGAGCACACCATCGACTTCACCACCGATCCAGCGCAGCCGATCCTGCCGCTGCTGATGACGTTGCTGACCATCGTGCCGTCCGAGACGCCGATCGAGTTCACCCGCGAACCCGTGGGCACCGGCCCCTACACCCTGTCCGACTGGGCACCGGGGCAGAGCATCACCCTGGAACGCCGCGACGACTACTGGGGCGAGGCGCCCGAGGTGGCATCGGCCAACTACGTCTTCCGGGCCGATCCGTCGGTGCGCGCGGCGATGATCGCCACGGGCGAGGCGGACATTGCGCCCTCGATCTCGGCCATCGACGCCACCACCGAGATGGACATGTCCTACCCCAACTCGGAAACCACCTATCTGCGGATCGACCAGTCCATGGCGCCGCTGGATGATGTCCGGGTGCGCGAGGCGCTGAACATCGCCATCGACCGCGAGGCCTTCGTCGGCACCATCCTGGCCGAAGGGACCGAGCTGGCCACGGCGCTGAACGTGCCGACCACCCTGGGCTGGAACCCCGACACCGAGACCCGCCCCTACGACCCCGAGCGCGCCACCGCGCTGCTGGAGGAAGCCAAGGCCGACGGCGTGCCGGTCGATACGGAAATCCTCCTGGTGGGCCGCACCGGCAACTTCCCCGGCGCGACCGAGACCTTCGAGGCGATCCAGTCGATGCTGTCGGACGTCGGGTTCAACATCCGCCTGCAAATGGTCGAAGTGGCCGAGCACGAACAGTACTACTCGAAGCCCTATGTCGACACCCAGCCGGTCCTGGTGGGCGCGCAGCACGACAACTCGCGCGGCGATCCGGTCTTCTCCATGTACTTCAAGTACCATTCCGATGGCCGCCAGTCCGGCATCGCGGATGAGAAGGCGGACGAGCTGATCGAGGCGGCCACCGCGGCCACCGGCGAAGAGCGCGAGGCTCTGTGGTCCGAGCTCTTCGGCTACCTGCACGACGAGGTGATCGCGGATGTGCTTCTGTTCCACATGGTCGGCCATGCCCGCGTCGGTGACAGCGTGGACTTCACGCCCACCATCGCCACCAACAGCCAGCTGCAGCTGGCGGAAATCGGCCTGAACTGAGGCTGACAGACAAGCGGCGCGC
>NZ_JAIVMC010000014.1 GCF_020177265.1 Pseudooceanicola marinus | reverse complement strand
GGCGCGCGGGTCCTCATGACCCGCGCGTCCGCAGCTGACCTGACGACCCAAGACCCTGAAATCAAAGACCCCTGAGACGGAGAAGCCCATGAACGGGATGCTGGGAAAACGGGCCATTTCGAGCCTTGTCTCGCTGCTGGCACTTATCGTGCTGGTGTTCTTCCTCTCCCGCCTGACCGGCGACCCGGCGGCGCTATACCTGCCGGTCGACGCCTCCGAGGCGATGCGCGAGAACTTCCGTGAGATCCACGGGCTGAACGACCCCGTCATCGTGCAATTCGGCCGCTACCTGGGGGACCTGGTACAGCTTGATTTCGGCGAGAGCCTGCGCAAGGCGCGTCCCGCCATCGACGTCGTGCTGGAGGCCTTCGTCTGGACCCTGTGGCTGGCGCTGATCACCATGACCCTGGTGACCGTGGCCGCGATCATCGTCGGCTCCATCGCGGCCTTCCACGTCGGTCGCCCCTTCGACCGTTTCGCCTCGGTCCTGTCGCTGATCGGCGCCTCGGCCCCGGATTTCTGGATCGCGATCATCGGCATCGTGGTCTTCTCGGTCAGCTTCGGTTGGCTGCCCACCTCGGGCACCGGCACGATCTGGCATTGGATCCTGCCGATCTCGGTCCTCTTCGTGCGCCCCTTCGGCCTGATCCTGCAGGTGGTGCGCGGCTCGATGATCACGGCGCTCGGCTCTCCCTACGTGAAAACCGCCCGCGCCAAGGGGGTGAAGAACCGCCCCGTGATCTTCGTCCATACCCTGCGCAACGCCATGCTGCCCGTCATCACCGTGATCGGCGACCAGGCCGCGGCACTGCTGAACGGCGCCGTGGTGGTGGAAACGATCTTCGGCTTTCCGGGCGTCGGCAAGCTGATGATCGATTCGATCCTGCAGCGCGACTTCAACGTCATCCTGGCGGCCATCATGGTCACCGCCGTGGCCATCTTCATCATGAACATCCTGATCGACATCGCCTATGCGCTGCTCGATCCGCGGATCCGGACCTGAGGCGCGGACATGAGCAATTCCACGACCCATTCCGCCACCCCCAGCGGCCCCACCGACCAGCAGGCCGTGACGCCCGAGGCCGCCGTGGCCGCCCCCGTCACCGGCGGTCCCTCCGGTTTGCGCCGCATCCTGCGGATGCTGGTGGCCGACAAGTTGGCGCTTTTGTCCTCCCTCTTCCTGGTGATCGTCATCCTCTGCGCGATCCTCGGGCCGCTGTTCCTGGCCGAAATGGCCTCGGACACCAACCTGCGCGCCCGCAACGCACCCCCGTTCGAGCTGGAGCGCGGCTTTGCCTACATCCTCGGCGGGGACGCCCTGGGCCGGCCGCTGCTGGCGCGGATCGTGATGGCGGCACGCAACACCATGCTGATCGCAGCCGGCGCCGTAGCCGGGTCCATGCTGATCGGGTCCACCCTGGGGCTGATTGCGGGCTATGCCGGGCGCTGGACCGGCGAGGTGATCATGCGGCTGGCCGATGTCATCATGTCCTTCCCCTCGCTGCTGCTGGCCGTCATCGTGCTCTACATGCTGGCGCCCTCCATCGGGAACCTGGTGCTGGTGCTGGCGATCACCCGTATCCCGATCTACCTGCGCACCACCCGTGCCGAGGTGCTGGAGGTGCGCAAGCGGATGTTCGTGCAGGCCGCCACTGTCATGGGCGCCTCGCGCCGGCGGATCATCTTCCGCCACATCCTGCCGGTGATCCTGCCCACGCTGCTGACCATCGCCACGCTCGACTTTGCCTTCGTCATGCTGGCCGAAAGCGCGCTGTCCTTCCTCGGCATCGGCATCCAGGCGCCCGAGATCACCTGGGGCCTGATGGTCAGCCAGGGCCGCGCTTACCTCACCAACGCATGGTGGCTGGCCTTCTGGCCGGGCCTGGCGATCATCCTGACAACCATGTCGCTGAACCTGCTGTCCAGCTGGATGCGCGTCGCCCTGAACCCCACGCAGCGCTGGCGGCTGGAGATCGGAGGGAAGAAGAATGACTGACCACCTTCTGGAGGTCCGCGACCTTTCGGTTCAATTCCACACGGCCCAGGGCATCGTGCGCGCGGTCAACGGCATCTCCTGGCATCTCGACCGGGGCGAAACCCTGGCGATCCTGGGCGAAAGCGGCAGCGGCAAGTCCGTCTCGGCCTCGGCGATCATGAACCTGATCGACATGCCGCCCGGCGAGATCACCAGCGGCGAGATCCTGTTCGAGGGGCGCGACCTGCTGAAGGCCAGCGACGAGGAACGCCGCCGCCTGAACGGCAAGCGGATCTCGATGATCTTCCAGGATCCGCTGGGCCACCTGAACCCGGTCTACCCCGTCGGCTGGCAGATCGCCGAAACCGCCATGGCCCATGGGCGCGGCAAGGCCGAGGCCTATGAGCGGGCGCTTGCGCTGATGGAACGGGTCGGCATCCCCGATGCCCGCACCTCCATGGGCAAGTACCCGCACCAGTTCTCCGGCGGGCAAAGGCAGCGGCTGATGATCGCCATGGCCCTGGCCCTGAAACCCGACATCCTGATCGCGGATGAACCGACCACCGCGCTGGACGTGACCGTCCAGGCCGAGGTGCTGTCGCTGCTGGAAGAGCTGCAGGAAGAGACCGGCATGGGCCTTTTGCTGATCACCCACGACCTGGGCGTCGTGGCCGAAGCCGCCGACCGCGCCGTGGTGATGGAAGGCGGGCTGGTGGTGGAAACCGGCACCCCGCGCGAGCTTTATCACAACGCCACCCATCCCTATACGCGCAAGCTCTTGGCCGCCGCGCCGGGCAAGGGCGCCATGCGCGAGCCGGAAGAAGGCCCGGAGGCGATCCTGGAGGTCCGCGATCTGAAGAAGGACTACGGCGGCTTCGAGGCTCTGAAGGGCGTCAGCTTCGACATGCACGCGGGCGAGACCCTGGCGGTGGTGGGCGAAAGCGGCTCTGGCAAGTCGACCATCGCGCGACTGGTGCTGCGGCTGGAGGAGGCCAGCAGCGGCACGGCCCGCTGGAAGGGCGAGGACCTGCTGACCAAGAGCCCCCGCCAGATGGGCAAGCTGCGCCGGCAGTTGCAGATGGTCTTCCAGGATCCGACGCAATCGCTGAACCCGCATATGTCGGTCTTCCAGATCATCTCCGAGGCCTGGGTGATCCATCCCGACATCTTGCCCAAGGCCCGTTGGCCCGAACGGGTGGCCGAGCTTCTGGACCAGGTGGGCCTGAGCCCGGAACACGCCAAACGCTACCCGCACCAGTTCTCGGGCGGGCAGCGGCAGCGCATCGCCATCGCCAGAGCCCTGGCGCTGGAGCCTGATCTGATCATCTGCGACGAAGCGGTTTCGGCGCTGGACGTGTCGATCCAGGCGCAGGTGATCGACCTGCTGGGCAAGCTGCGGGATGAGCTGGGCATCGCGTTTCTGTTCATCGCCCACGACCTGCCCGTGGTGCGCGACTTCGCGGATCGGGTTCTGGTGATGAAACGCGGCGAGATCGTCGAACAGGGCCCCGTGCGGCAGATCTTCGAGCAGCCCCGCGCCCCCTACACGCAACGCCTGCTGGCCGCCGGCCTGGACAGTGACCCGGACGTGCAGGCCGACCGCCGCGCCGCCCGTCTGGCCCTGGCCGGCGGCTGAGCGCGCCACCGCCCGCGCCGCGCGACACCCGACAAGAGGACCTCCCATGGCAACCGCATTCCACTATTTCAAATGGGCCTTCCTGGTCACCATCCTCGGCCTGGCGGGCAGTTTCTGGCTGGGCTGGCGCTATGACGGCACCCTGGGCGCGGCGCTGTCCTTCCTGCTGATCGGATCCGTGCTGGCGGTGCTGGAAATCTCGCTGTCCTTCGACAACGCCATCGTCAACGCCAACAAGCTGAAGACGATGACACCGGTCTGGCGGCAACGCTTCCTGACCTGGGGGATCCTGATCGCGGTCTTCGGGATGCGCATCGTCTTTCCCCTGGCCATCGTCGCCATCGCGGCCAAGGTCGGCCCCATCGAGGCGCTGCGCCTGGCCGCCAGCGAACCGCAGGAATACGCCCGCATCATGGAGGACAGCCACCTGTCCATCGCGGCCTTCGGCGGCGCTTTCCTGGCCATGGTTGCCCTGTCCTTCTTCATGGACGAGGCGAAGGAGGTCGACTGGATCCACCGGATCGAGAAGCGCCTGCGGTCCATGGGCACGATCAAGGGCGTGACCTACGGCATCGTCCTGGTCGTCGTGTTGGGCTTCGCCATGCAGCTTGGCACCGCCGAACAGGCCACCTTCCTGAAATCCGCCGTGCTGGGGCTGGTGGTCTTCATGTGCGTGGAAACCCTGGCCCATGTGCTGGACGCCGAGGACGAGATCCAGAGCGCCGCGCGCGCCGGGGGCCTGGGGGCCTTCCTCTACCTCGAGGTTCTGGATGCCTCCTTCAGCTTCGACGGGGTGATCGGGGCCTTCGCCCTGACCAACAACCTGTTCCTGATCGCAATCGGGCTGGGCATCGGCGCCATGTACGTGCGGTCGATGACCATCATGCTGGTGGAAAAGCAGACCCTGAACCAGTTCCGCTTCCTCGAACACGGGGCCTTCTATTCGATCCTGGCGCTGGCGGTCATCATGTTCGCGCAAAGCGTCGTGCATATCCCCGAGGTGCTGACGGGCCTGCTGGGGGCGGCGATCATCGCGCTGTCCTTCATCTCCTCCCTGCGGTTCAACCGGCATCAGCACGGCTGAGGCGAGGCGCCGCCCGTGCGTCCGTCAGTCGGGGTTGAGATCGGGCAGGAGCCGGCCATGCGCCTTCTGCACCGCGATCAACTCGCCCAAGGTGGTCTGGCCGCGCGCGGCAAACAGGCGGCACATCTTCAGGAAGACCTGCGCGGTAGCCTGGGCGTCACCCAGGGCGCTGTGGCGCAGGGTCTCGGGGAAGGGCACGTCGAGCCGCTCGGCGAGGGCCTCCAGCGTCAGGGGCTTGTCGCTGCCCAGCAGTTCGGCGCCCAGCAGGACGGTATCCAGCACGGGATGATCCAGGCGGGCGCCGGTGGCGCGGGCATGCTGGCCGAGGAAGGCCATGTCGAAGGGCGCGTTATGCGCCACCAGCACGGCGCCCTCGGCAAAGTCCAGGAACCGCCGCCCGGCCTCGGCCATGGGCGGCGCGCCGGCCACCATGGCATCGGTGATCCCGTGGATCCGACTGGAGGCTTCGGGGATCGGGCGGCCCGGATCGACGAAGCTGTCGAAGGTTTCCGCCGGGATCAACCGTGATCCGATGGCGCGCACCGCGCCGATCTGCACCACCGCATCGCAGGCGGGCAGCAGGCCGGTGGTCTCCGTGTCGAAGATCACGAAGGTCAGGTCGGCCAGTTCGGCATCGCGCAGTGGCCCGGCCACGCGGGCGGGCAGAGAGAAATCATAGGCCAGCGGGCGTTCCGCCACATGGGCGCTGCCCGCATCCAGCGTCAGCAGACAGCCCGCGCCGGGGGCCATGCGGCGGATCTCGCCTTCCTGCACCGCGTGGCCGTCGGCACTGGCCAGCCGGATCGGCGCGCTCTGCCCCGGCTCCAGACCCGCCAGCACCCGCTCCACCTCCGCCATGTCGAACCAGTGCGACAGCGGCTGGCCCAGGCCGGGCGGGCGCCGCGCCTCCAACAGCCGGGCGGCCTGCCCGTCGTAGAGCAGCAGGCGCCCCGCATCATCCAGCAGGATCACCGCCAGCGGGATCTCCGACAGCAGCGCCGTCAGCCGCTCGCGCTCGCCGCGCAGATGCTGGGCCTCGCCGGCCAGATCCTCCACCGCGGATATGGCGCCCTCGCCCAGCTGGCGGCTGAGCGCGCTGGCCGCCGGGCCCAGGTCGCCCAGGTAGCGGGCCTGCGCCGTGTCAATGCCCCCGGTGCCCGCATGCGCCCGCAGGCGCATGTCCGTGGCCAGCCCCTGGATCGGGCGAGCCAGGTTTTCATCGAAGAGATACCAGACCCCGGCGACCAGCCCGGCGATGGAAAACCCCGCCGCCAGCCCCGCGGTGACATAGCCCTGCGGCCCGCCGTCGCCGTGGCGATAGCCCGCCCAGAGGCCGAGAGCGAGCAGCGCCAGGGCCCCCAGCCCCAGCCCGAGGAAGAACAGCGCGATGCGCAGGCGCAGGCCGAGCCGATCCATCCCCCGCCCCTAGATCGCGCAGGTGGCGGCCACGACGGGGTCCGCCGTCCCCACCTCACGGAAGGTGGCGCCGGCCAGCGCTTCATCGGCCAGCCGGACCTCGCTGCCCAGATCGGCCCGGCGGCCGCCGGCGCAATCCACCGCCACGCGCTGCGCGCGCGTCGGCTGCCAGCGGGCAAAGGCGTAGATGTCGATCACCCGCAGCGGCGCCTCCCCCTCGACCTCCCGCAGGGAACCCGTGTCGACGGCGATGAAGCGCGAGGTGAAGGGCGCCACCAGCGTCCAGGGCCGCCAGAGCGCGCTTTCCTCGGCGGTCACCGCGACCTCCACCCCATCGGGCAGGCCATTGGCGGTACGCGGATACCAGTCGTATTCGTTGAAGATCGCCATGGCGATCATCGCCGCCCCCGCCGCCACGGGCATCAGCCAGCGCGGCAGGCGCCCGCCGGTCATCTTGTTCAGGATCAGCGCGATCCCGGCCCCGGCAAAGCCCGCCACGATCACGGCGATCATCTCGAAAAACATCTTTACTCCCCCTCGGCCCTAGCTGACCGTAGCACGGCCCTGACCGATGGCCGATTGCATTGTGCGCACCACCACGAAGGCGTCGCGCAGGTGCGCGCGTTCGAAATCCGACAGCTCGGACGGCACCAGATAGTTGTCCGGCGCCTGGCCGTCGCGGATCTGCCGCGCCTGATGGCGCAGCCGGGTCTCGGCGATCAGGTCGTAGGCGTCCAGCAGGTCCCGCGCGCCGGAGGCAGAGACCGGCCCGCCCGCCGCGCTTTCGATCCGGGCGCGGGTGTTCACCGGCTCCAGCCGCCCCATCAGCGCATAGAGCCGCGCCAGATCCACCACCGGCACCACGCCCGACATCTTCAGGTCGACACTGTCTTTGTGATCGCCCGAGCGGATCCGCGCGATCGAGCGGAAGAGGCCCAGGGGCGGCTGATGCTTCAGCGAGTTGGCGATCATGTGCGCCACGAAGATAGAGTTCTTCGATGCCGCCTCCAGCGTGTCGAGGTGCAGCGCCTCGTAAAGGGCCGTCTCCCCCCGGATCGGGCGCAGGTCGAACATGACCGAGGCCAGCATCTGCGCCTCGGGCACGGGGCGGTCGATCCAGCCCTGGAAATAGCTGCGCCAGACCGACAGCGGCTGCCGCCAGCGCGGGTTGGAGGCCATCATCTCGCCGGGGCAGAAGACATAGCCAGCGGCGTTCAGTCCCTCGGTGACCTTCGCCGCAAGGGCATCGAAATAGGGCAGGTCGGCCTCGCGCGCGGCGTCATCGAGGATCAGGCAATTGTCCTGATCCGAGACGCCCGACTGTTCCATGCGCCCCTGGCTGCCGCAGGCCAGCCACAGGTAGGGCACGGGCGGCGGACCTAGATCGGCTTCGGCCAGGACCAGCAGACGGCGGGTGGTGGCATCGGCCACATCGGTGATCAGCCGGGTGATCACGTCGTGGCGGTTGCCCGCGCCGGTCAGTTGCAGCAGCATCGCGGGGATGCGGGCGGTGGCGGCGGCGATCTGCGCCACGCCCTCAGCCTCGGCGATGGAGGAGATCAGCCAGCCCGAGGTCACCGCCTGTTGCCGCATCAGATCGGTCCGGGTGACGATGCCCAGAAGACGGTCGCCCTCGACCACCGGCACATGGCCGATACGGCGTTCCATGATCAGGTGCAAGACGTCCGTGCCCAGGGCCGAGGACGACAGGGTCAGCGGATCGGGCGTCATCACCTGGGCCACGGGGGTGGCGGGGGGCAGGCCCCGGCCCAACACCCGGCCCGACAGGTCGCGGATGGTGACGATGCCCACCAGGCGGTCGCCTTCGGTGACCAGCAGGCAGGAAATGCCTGCCTCCTGCATCATCCGCGCAGCCTCGGTCGCGGGGGTGTCGGGGCCGCAGGTCATGGGCCCACGCGTCATCAGATCGGCCAGCCGCGCGGTGGCCAGCGCCGCCGGGCGTTCCGGCGCGCGCCGCGCCTCGCCCCGTTCGAAGAAACGGGCGACGGCGGGTTCGGACTGGCGCAGGGCGTGGAAATCGGCGGCGGGCAGCAGCAGTAGCTTGCAGCCGGTGCGCGCCACGGCGGTGGTGGCGGCGATGCCGTCGCGCATCAGCCCACGTTCACCGAAAGAGTTGCCGGTCTTCAGCCGCGACAGCTCGGCGCCTGCCGCATCGCGGATCGCCACCTCGCCGCCACGGATGATGAAAAGGCCGGGGGCGGGGGTGCCATGGGTATAGATCACCTCGCCGGGCGCCAGGTCGCGCGCCTCAAACCGGCCAGCGACATCCGACAGGGCGGCGGGGGTCAGGGTGGAATAGGGATGCAGGCCGGAGAGGAAACTGGCGATGCTGTCCATCTGGCGTCTCTCGATCTGGCCTTGGGTCTTTGGGTGGAGGCAGAGGGCCGCGCATGGCGGCCCCCTGCGAGAAGTAGGGTATCAGTGATCGGCGGCTGCCGCACCTGCGCCGCGCGGGATGCGGACGCTTTCCACCAGGTCCTCGATATCCGAGGGGATCGGCGTGGTGGATTTCGACACCGCGAAGGCCACCGCGAAGTTCACCAGCGCGCCGATCGCCCCGAAGGAGGTCGACTTGATCCCGAACAGCAGCGGTTCGGCATCGGTGAAGCTGTTGGTGCCCGGGATGAAGAACCAGCCCTTGTGCAGGAAGATGTAGAGCAGGGTCAGCAGCAGACCTGCCAGCATCCCGGCCACGGCGCCCTTGTTGTTCACCTTGGTAAAGATGCCCATCATCAGCACCGGGAAGATCGAGCTTGCCGCCAGGCCGAAGGCCAGGGCCACGGTCTGCGCCGCGAAGCCGGGCGGGTTCAGACCCAGCCAGGTCGCCACCGCGATGGCCACGGCCATGGCGATCCGGGCCGACAGCAGCTCACCCTTCTCAGAGATGTTGGGGGTCAACTGCCCCTTCATCAGGTCGTGGGAGACCGCCGAGGAGATGGCCAGCAGAAGACCCGCCGCCGTCGACAGCGCCGCCGCAAGGCCGCCCGCCGCGATCAGGCCGATCACCCAGCTGGGCAGGTTGGCGATCTCGGGGTTGGCGAGCACCAGGATGTCACGGTTGAAGTTGTTCAGCTCGTTGCCTTCCCAGCCTTCGGCCGCCGCGCGTTCCTGCATGTCGGGACTTGCGTCGTTGTAGTACTGGATCAGCCCGTCACCGTTCAGGTCTTCCCAGCCCAGCATGCCGGTCTGTTGCCAAGTCGCCATCCAGTCGTAGGTCGGGTCGGTTTCGATCTGTTCCAGCGACACGGCCTGCGCGTCGGTGCCATTGGGCCAGAACTGCTGCGTGATGTTCAGACGCGCCATGGCGCCCACGGCCGGGGCCGTCAGATACAGCAGCGCGATGAAGACCAGCGCCCAACCGGCGGACCAGCGGGCATCGGCCACGCGGGGCACGGTGAAGAAGCGCATGATCACATGCGGCAGACCGGCGGTGCCGATCATCAGCGACAGGGTGAACAGCACCAGGTTCAGCGTATCACCGTTATGGGCGGTGTACTGGTTGAAGCCCAGCTCGGTCACGATCTGATCGAGCTTCTGCAGCAGCGGCTCACCAGAGGCCAGGTCGGTGCCGAAAAGGCCCAGGCCCGGGATCGGGTTGCCGGTCAGTTGCAGCGAGATGAAGATCGCCGGGATGGTGTAGGCCAGGATCAGCACGATGTACTGGGCGACCTGGGTGTAGGTCACGCCCTTCATGCCGCCGAAGACCGCATAGGCGAAGACGATCACGGCGCCGATCAGCAAGCCGGTGGTGTTGTCCACCTCCAGGAAGCGGCCGAAGGCCACGCCCACGCCGGTCATCTGACCGATCACATAGGTGACGGAGCAGATGATGAGGCAGATCACCGCCACCAGACGCGCGGTCGGGCTGTAGAAGCGATCGCCGATGAACTCGGACACGGTGAACTTGCCGAACTTGCGCAGGTAGGGCGCCAGCAGAAGCGCCAGCAGCACGTAACCGCCGGTCCAGCCCATCAAGAAGGCGGAGTTGTCGTAGCCCACGAAGGCGATGAGGCCCGCCATGGACAGGAAAGAGGCCGCCGACATCCAGTCGGCCGCGGTGGCCATGCCGTTGGTTACGGGGTGCACCCCGCGACCGGCGGCATAGAATTCCGACGTGGACCCGGCTCGGGCCCAGATCGCGATGCCGATGTAGATGGCGAAGGACGCCCCCACGAACAGCAGGTTGATGGTAAACTGGTCCATGGCCTCTTACTCCTCCTCGACGCCGAATTCCCGGTCCAGCTTGTTCATCTTCCACGCGTAGAAGAAGATGATCGCCAGGAAGACCAGGATGGAGCCCTGCTGGGCGAACCAGAAGCCGAGGTCGGAGCCCCCGACCTGGATGCCCGAGATCAGCGGCCGCAGCAGGATGCCGAAGCCGAAGGACACGAGGGCCCAGATGATCAGACTGATCTTGATGATGCGGACGTTTGCGGCCCAGTAGGCCTTGCCGTCCGACGCGCTGTCGCGTCCGGTTTCGGGTGACATGTCCCCTCCTCCATTGGGTGTGTCGTTATTGTGCCGCCCCCCGCGCGCCGTTCGGCAGACGGAGGCCGGGTCGTCTCAGCCGGTGACGCCTTCGGCGATCCGGCTCATCTGGTTGGACACCTCCTCGATGTCCTGCATGGCATCGACGCGGGCCAGGGCGCCGCGGGCGTCGTAGTAGGCGACCAGCGGGGCGGTCTGGGCGTGGTAGGCCTCCAGCCGGGCCGCCACGGTGTCGGGCCGATCATCGGCGCGGCGCTGCATCTCGGTCCCACCGCAGGCATCGCAGACACCTTCGACCGCCGTCGGCTTGAAGCTGTCGTGATAGCCCTCGCCGCAGGCCTTGCAGGTGAACCGGCCCGAGATCCGGTCGACCATGGCCGCGTCGTCCACCTCCAGCGAGATGGCCGCGTCGATCTTCGCGCCGCGCGCCGCCAGCAGATCGTCCAGCGCCTCGGCCTGGCCGGTCGTGCGTGGGAAGCCATCCAGGATGACCCCCTGCGTCACGTCCGGCTGGCCCAGCCGGTCGGTCAGGATCGCCAGCACGATTTCGTCCGACACCAGCCCGCCCGCATCCATCACAGCCTTCGCGGCCTGGCCAGCCTCGGTGCCGCGGGCCACCGCGTCGCGCAGCAGGTCGCCGGTCGACAGCTGCACCAGGCCGAAGCGTTTCTCCAGCAGCCGCGCCTGGGTGCCCTTGCCGGCGCCCGGAGGCCCCAGCAGGATCACCACGGCGGGAGCGTCGGGGGCGGGATGTGTCTGTCCGTCCATCATCTGTCCTGCCTCCGCCGCTCAGTCGCGGTTCTTGCGGTTTTCGATCAGATCATCGACCACCGACGGATCGGCCAGGGTTGAGGTATCACCAAGCGCGCCGTAGTCGTTCTCGGCGATCTTGCGCAGGATGCGGCGCATGATCTTGCCCGAGCGGGTCTTGGGCAGGCCCGGCGCCCATTGCACCAGATCGGGGCTGGCGATCGGGCCGATCTCGTTGCGGACCCAGGCGCGCAATTCCTTCACCAGTTCATCCGAGGGTTCCACGTCGTTCATCAGGGTCACGTAGCAGTAGATGCCCTGGCCCTTCACCGCGTGGGGGTAGCCCACCACGGCAGCCTCGGCGACCTTGTGGTGCGCGACGAGGGCCGACTCGACCTCCGCCGTGCCCATGCGGTGGCCGGAGACGTTGATCACGTCATCGACACGGCCAGTGATCCACAGATCGCCGTCGGCATCCGCGCGGCAGCCATCGCCGGAAAAGTAGTGGCCCTTGTACTGCTGGAAATAGGTGGCCTCGAACCGTTCGTGATCGCCCCAGACGGTGCGCATCTGACCGGGCCAGCTGTCCTTCAGGGCCAGCACGCCTTCGGCGGGGCGTTCGGTGATCTCTTCGCCCGTCGTGGCGTCCAGCACGACCGTCTGCACCCCGAAGAAGGGTTTCATGGCCGAGCCGGGTTTCGTCGCATGCGCCCCGGGGATCGGGGTCAGCAGGTGGCCGCCGGTCTCGGTCTGCCACCAGGTGTCGACGATGGGGCAACGGCCCTGGCCGACCTTCTCGTTGTACCAGTTCCATGCCTCGGGGTTGATCGGTTCCCCCACTGTGCCCAGCAAGCGCAGGGAGGACAGGTCGCATTTCTCGACGAATTCATCCCCCTGCCCCATCAGCGCACGCAGGGCGGTCGGGGCGGTGTAGAACTGGTTCACCTTGTGCTTTTCCACCACCTGCCAGAAGCGGCTGGCGTCGGGGTAGGTGGGCACGCCTTCGAACATCACCGTGGTCGCGCCGTTCGCCAGCGGCCCATAGACGATGTAGGTGTGGCCGGTGACCCAACCCACATCGGCGGTGCACCAGTAGACGTCGCCTTCGTGGTAGTCGAAGACCACCTCATGGGTCAGCGCCGCATAGGTCAGGTAGCCGCCGGAGGTGTGCACGACGCCCTTGGGCTTCCCGGTAGAGCCGGAGGTATAGAGGATGAACAGCGGATCCTCGGCATTCATCGGGCGCGGCGGGCAATCCGGCGCGGCGTGCGACATGAGATAGTTCAGGTCAACGTCCCGCCCGTCGACCCAGCTGGTCTGATCGCCGGTGTGTTTCACCACGAGGCAGCGCACCTTGTCCGAGCAGTGCAGCAGCGCCGCGTCGGTGTTAGATTTCAGCGCGGTGCGGCGGCCGCCGCGGGGGGCGGTGTCGGCGGTGATGACGATCTTGGCGCCGCAGTCGTTGATCCGGTTGGCCAGGGCATCGGGGCTGAAGCCCGCGAAGACGACCGAATGGATGGCGCCGATCCGGGCGCAGGCCAGCATGGCATAGGCGGCTTCGGGGATCATCGGCAGGTAGATCACCACCCGATCCCCGCGCATCACGCCCTGGCTCAGCAGGACGTTGGCCATGCGGTTCACCTTGTCCGACAGCTCATTGTAGGTGATGTGCTGCGCCGGCGCCTCGGGGTCGTCGGGTTCAAACAGGATGGCCGTCTGATCGCCACGGGTGGCCAGGTGCCGGTCGACGCAGTTCACGGCGACGTTCAGGAAGCCGTCCTCGAACCACTTGATGCTGACGCGGCCGAAATCGAAGCAGGTGTTCTTGATCGTCGTCGGGCGGGTAACCCAGTCCAGACGCTCGGCCTGTTCGGCCCAGAAGCCCTCGGGATCGGTGACGGAACGCTCGTACATCGCGTCGTAGGTGGCCAGATCTACATTGGCCTGGGCCACGAACTCTTCGGACGGCGGGACAACCCCGCTTGCGGGCATTGCGACGTTCATCGGGTCTCCTCCCTCTGCATGTGGTCCGTACGCGGCGGCCTCCTCTTGGCGCAGACATACAGACGTCAACAAAGGGATAACGAAGCGGAAAAGTTCTTTCTAGTGTTTTGTAAATACTGGCTTTATCTGTAAATTTATTTCCCACATACACGGTTAATCTGTTAACTTCTTGACAGCCTCAACCGAAGTGCAGGCAGGTCAGGCGTTTAGCCTTCCGCAAGGACAGGGAAAGCGCCCGTCCCGGCCCGCTGTCACGCCCCGCGAGGCCGACAGATTGTCGCAACACGCGCACCGGAAAATCGTGCACCGACGTATACCAACGGGAAAAGCCCAGAGCATTCAGGGCGCTAACATGCCGAATCAAGCCCGGGCCCTGGCCCGAAGTGATTCGCAGCCGACGAGCACTGCCGCCCCCGACGCCCTGCCCGGGCAGCCTCAGTCGATCTTGGCCACCACGCTTTTCAGCTTGGTATAGCTCTTCATCCCTTCCAGGCCCTTTTCGCGGCCGAACCCGGACATCCGATTGCCGCCAAAGGGCACCTCGATGCCGCCGGCGAAATACTCGTTGATGAAGACCTGACCCACATCGAGATCCCGCGCCAGGCGCAGCCCTTCGGTGATGTCGGAGGTATAAAGCCCTGCGACGAGGCCGAAGGAACTGTCATCGGCCAGGGAAAGTGCGTGCTCCGCATCCTCGGCGATCTGCACGGTCAGGACGGGGCCGAAGATTTCCTCCTGCACCAACTCGTCGTCGCGGGGCCTGTCGGCGATGATCGTTGGCTCATAGAACCAGCCCGCGCCGGTTTCCGGGTCCACGGTCGCCGCGCCGCCGGTCAGCACCTCGGCGCCGCGCGCCCGGGCGCGGTCAACGAAACCGCCGATCTTCTCCAGCTGCTCGGGCGAGTTCACCGGCCCCAGCTTCGGATCGCGCAGCCCGTGGCCGATGGACAATTGCGCCGCCCGCCGGCTCAGCCGCTCGACGAACTGATCATGTATGCCCCGTTCGATCACCAACCGCGACCCGGCCGAACAGACCTGGCCCGCATGCTCATAGATCGCGCCCAGCACGCCATCGATGGCCTGATCCTGATCGCAATCGTCCAGCACCACCACAGGCGACTTGCCGCCCAGTTCCAGCACCAGCCGGGTCACATTGTCGGCGGCGGCCCGCATCACCGTCTGGCCGGTGCCGACCGATCCGGTGAAGGTGATCTGGTCGACCTGAGGGTGCGCCACCAGCGCCGCCCCGGTGTCGCGGCCCAGGCCGGTAACCACGTTGCAGACCCCGGCGGGCAAGCCCGCCTCATAAAGAATCCCCGCCAGCATCAGGGCCGAGAAGGGAGTCTGCTCGGCTGGCTTGGCCACCACCGCGCAGCCAGCGGCCAGCGCAGGGGCGATCCCGCGCGCGGCGGTCGAGATGGGGAAGTTCCAGGGAATCACATGGGCGGTGACGCCCACGGGTTCGTAATGGCTATAGCCCAGGTAGCCGCGCGGCAGTGGGAAGGTATCCCCCTGCAGCTTGTCGCAGGCCCCGGCGTAATATTCGAACGCCCGGGCCGCGCCGCCCACGTCGCCGCGCGCCTCGGAAATCGGTTTGCCGCAGTCCAGGCACTCCACCAGTGCCAGTTCCTCGGCCCGTGCGCGGATCAGCATGGCCGCGCGCATCAGGATCCGCCCCCGGTCGGCGGGGGCCGTGTGGCGCCAGCTGTCGCGGAAGGCGCGGCGGGCATCCAGAACGGCACGATCCACATCCTCGGCGCTGCCATTGGCGAAACGTCCGAAGGGCTGGCCGCGCCCGGCGTCGAAGCTTTCCAGCACCTCGGCGCCGAGGCCGGTATAGGCGCCGGAAATGAAATGTCCCTCGGGCAGCGCAGGCGTTTCCGCGCCGGACAGGATGGCGTCGATGTTCATGATGTCAGCCCAGCTCGCTTGCCTGATAGGTGGATTTCGCCAGCCATTCGGGGTTGATTTCCACCCCCCAGCCGGGCGCGTCGGTGACCATGGCCTGGCCATCGGTGATCTGGTAGGGATCGTTCAGGAACAGGTCATCCTGCCAGGGGTAGTAGTCCAGCCCCTCGATCGAGAATTCCAGGTACTTGCCGGCGTTCGGCATGGCGCGCAGCAGGTGCATGGTGAAGATCGTCACCAATGACAGGTTGGCCGCATGAGGGGTGACGGGCATCCCCGCCGCCTCGGCCAGTTTCGCCACCCGCAGTGTGCGGGCAATGCCGCCCAGATAAAGGACATCCGGTTGCAGCACGTCGACGATGCGGCCGTCGATCATGCCCTTCCAGTTGGCGATCATGCAGTCCTGCTCGCCGCCGGTCACGTCGATCTGCAACGCATCGGTGACCTGTTTGGTCTGCGCGAATTCCCAATATGGGCAGGGTTCCTCGTAGTGGCTGATGCCGTGGTCGATCAGCATCTTGCCCACCTCGATGGCCTTGGCGGGCGAGTAGCAGGAATTGGCATCCACCAGCAGCGTGGCGTCATCGCCCAGGGCCCGGCGGATCGTCGGCACGATTTCCTCTGTCCGACCCGGCCATTCGTCCTGATCGCGCCCCACCTCGGCGCCGATGCGGAACTTGAAGGCGTCGAAACCGTGAGCATCGCGAAGACCCAGGAAACGGTCGGCCTCGTCCCGGGGCGTGATGTCGCGTTTCATCGACGAGGCATAGGCGCGGAAGGGGCCGGGGGTGCCGCCGATCAGCGCGCAGACCGGCTTGCCCTCCAGCTTACCGCGCATGTCCCAGATGGCGGTATCGACCCCACCCATCGCGCGGCGCAGGTAGGCACCGGGGAACTTGTGCTCCCGGTCGCGGACAATATCCATCATCGCGTCCACGTCAGTGCAATCGAGGCCCAGCGCGAAGGGCGCGACCTGGCGATGCAGCACCTGCGCGGTAATGTCGGCATTATAGGGCGCCACTTGGCCCCAGCCCTGCGCGCCGCCCTCCGCGGTGACCCGCACGAAGCAGATGAATTCGTTCGAAAACGTTTCGATTTTCTCAAGTCGCATGTCTCGGGTCGTGCTTTCCTGCTGGACTGAGCGCGAAACTGGCGAAAAATTGGTGGACTCTACATATCCATTTTCGCAACCTGACTAGACCAATTATCGGGACCCTTTGCATGAAACAGGCCGCCGGCGCGCTGCTCTCCTCGATCCAGCTGGATCGCACCTCGAAGAAAAGCGTGGGCGTGCAGCTTTACATGGCGCTGCGGGCGCTGGTGCTGGGCGGCGGGCTGCGCCCGGGCGAGCGGTTGCCCGCGACCCGGACCCTGGCGCGGGAGGTGGGCGTGTCGCGGACCACGGTCATCGACGCCATCGACCGGCTGGTGGCCGAGGGTATGCTGGTGTCGCGCGTGGGCGCGGGCACCTTCGTCAGCGACACCCTGGCCAGCCAGACGCCGCCCCCCGCGCAAGGCCCCGAGGCCGCGCAGCCGCAGACCCCGCCGCGCCTGTCCTACACGATCAACCATGCCGAACGGGACTATGCCCAGCGCAGCTGGCTGCCGCACCGTGCCGGGGCCTTTGTTTCGGCCCTGCCCGCCTTCGACGCCTTTCCCATGTCGCATTGGGCGCGGATCTCGGCCCGGCACCTGCGCGGCGAGCGCGGTGACATCATGGGCTATGGCCAGCCCAAGGGGCTGGAGGCGCTGCGCCGGGCCATCGCCTCGCACCTATCGACGCTGAAGGGGATCCAGTGCCACGCCGACCAGATCTTCATCACCTCGGGCGCGCAGCACGCCTTTTCGCTGATCGGGCGGCTGTTCCTGAATTCCGGCGACCGGGTGTGGATGGAGAACCCCGGCGCCTCTGGCGCGCGCAACGCGCTTCTGTCCGAAGGCGCGGAACTGGTTCCGGTCTCCGTGGATGATCAAGGGCTTGACGTGAAGGACGGGCTGACGCGCGCGCCGCACTTCCGGCTGGCCTTCGTCACGCCGTCGCATCAGCAACCCCTGGGGCATGTCATGTCCCTTCAACGGCGGCTGGAACTGCTGAAGGCCGCAGAAGAGGCCCAGGCGCTGATCGTCGAAGACGATTACGACGGCGAGTTCCACTACGGTAATACGCCCCAGCCCGCCCTGCGCGGCATCGACAGCAGCGGCCGGGTCCTTTACGTCGGCACCTTCTCGAAGACGCTCTTTCCCTCGTTGCGCCTGGGCTATGTGCTGGTGCCGGAACGCATGGTGGGCACGTTCGACGCGGCCTTCACCGCCTGGGCCAGCGGGCCCTCGACCGCCACCCAGGCCATCGTCGCCGATTTCATGGACGAGGGGCATTTCGCCGCCCATATCCGCCTGATGCGCCGCCTCTACAAGGCGCGCTACGCAGCGCTGATGGAGGCGGCGCGCAGCCTGCCCGACACCCTCCGCGTGGCCGAAACGACCAGCGGTTTTCACACGCCGGCCTTCCTGGCGCCTGGCATCGACGAGAACCTCGTCGTGGCCCAGGCCGCCGAGCGCGGGATCACCCTGGCGCCCCTGGGCCGCTATTGCCTGGAGCCGATCCCACAATCCGGCCTGGTCTTCGGTTTCGGCAGCGCCACGCCTGAGGACATCGTGGCGGGAATCGAACAGATCCGCGACCTGCCCGCCCTGGCCGGAAAATTGGTCTGATCATTTTGTCAGATTGGATATGAAGCGCCTGCCAATCCTGACATAGCGTTTCGCAGGGTCGCCGCCCATCCGCCGCGGCGCCCCTCGCTCATGGAGGACCAGATGGCTGACAAGATCCGGCCGGACATCAAGCAGACCCCCTACTGGCATGACACGCTGGGCCAGGCGCCGCAGATGGCGCAGGCACTGCCGCGGGCCGCGGATGTGGTCATCATCGGGTCGGGCTACACCGGGCTGAACGCGGCGCGGGTCACGGCTGCGGCGGGTCGCAGCACCCTGGTGCTGGATGCGGGCGATGCGGGCTTCGGCTGTTCCACCCGCAACGGCGGGCAGATCAGCACCAGCGTTAAACCTTCCCTGGCGGAGCTGAATGCGAAATTTGGTGCCCGGAAGGCCCGTGCAATCCGCGACGAAGGCGCGCGGGCGCTGGAATGGCTGGGCGACGAGGTCGAGAGACAGGGCTTCGACTGTGACTTCCGCCGTTCGGGCCGCTTCCACGCCGCCCATTCGCCGGCCCAGTACGAGACGCTGGTGCGTGACGGCGAGACGATGCAGCGCGAGGAGAACATCCCCTTCTTCGCCGTGCCGCGCGCCGAACAGCGCAGCGAACTGGGCACGGATGCCTATTTCGGCGGTGTCGTCTTCACCAATCATTGCTCGGTCAACCCGGCGCGCCTGCACCGCGCCTTCCTGACCGATGCCCTGGCCCGCGGGGTGGAGGTGCTGCCTCACTGTGCTGCCCTGGGGATCGAACGGACCGCAACGGGCTTTCGTGTCCGCACGGAAAAGGGTGTCGTCACGGCGCGCGACGTGGTCGTGGCGACGAATGGCTACACGGGCGCCGAATCCGGTTGGCTGCGGCGCCGCGTGATCCCCATCGGCAGCTACGTCATCGCAACCGAGGAACTGCCCGAGGCCCTGGTGGACGAGCTGTTCCCCACCGACCGCATCGCCAGCGACACCTGCAAGGTGCTGTACTACTACCGCGCCTCCCCCGACCGGCGGCGCATTCTGTTCGGCGGACGGGTGTCGGCCCGGGAGAAGGACACCGCGCAAAGCGGTCCCCTGCTCTACGAGAACATGATCCGCATCTTTCCGCAGCTGAAGGGGTGCGCGATCAGCCATTCCTGGTCCGGCAAGGTCGCCTACAGCTTCGACGACCTCGCCCATGCCGGGGTGCACGACGGGGTTCACTACGCGCTTGGTTACTGCGGCTCGGGCGTGTCGATGGCCAGCTACCTGGGCATGCGCGCGGGCCAGAAGGTGCTGGGCCTGGCCGAGGGCAAGACCGCCTTCGACGACCTGCCGCACCCGACGCAGCCCTTCTATACCGGCACGCCCTGGTTCCTGCCTGCCGCCGTTGCCTACTACCGCTGGCAGGACCGGCGCGAGTACCGCCGCGCGTTGGAAACCACATGAAATTCGTCGCCCGGTCCAAGCCGAGCCGAGGCGAGAACAGCATAAAAATCGGCCATGACCGCGCCCCCGCGTGCGGCCCATCCACAGGGAGACCATCCATGAAAGTGAAGACCCTCACGACACTCGCCGCCTCGCTGCTGGCCACGACGGCCATGGCGCAGGACAAGGAACTGACCGTCGCCTCCTGGGGCGGCTCCTACCAGGAGGCGCAGAGCAAGGCGCTGTTCGAACCTGCCGCCGCGGCCGGGTTCGACGTGAAACAGGAAACCTATGGCGGCATGTCCGACGTCCGCCTGCAGGTGCAGACAGGCCAGGTAACGCTGGACATCGTGGCCTCGGGCTCCGGCTCGGCCGCACGTGCCGGCGCCGAGGGGCTGCTGGAAGAGCTGGATTACGACGTCATCGACGTCTCCACCTTCTACCCCTCGCTCTATTCCAAGTACTGCATCGGCGGCGATGTCTTCTCCACCGTCTTTGCCTGGAACACCGAAACCTACGGCGAGGACGGCCCGCAAAGCTGGGCCGACTTCTGGGATGTCGAGAAATTCCCCGGCTCGCGCGCCTATCGCGGATCGGTCGCGGGCGCGCTGGAACCGGCGTTGATGGCCGATGGCGTGGCGCCGGAAGATGTCTACGAGGTGCTTTCCTCAGAAGACGGCATCGAACGCGCGCTGGACAAGATCCGCGAGCTGCGGCCCAATATCGACGTCTTCTGGTCTTCGGGCGCGCAGCATGCGCAGCTGATGAAGGACGGCGAGGTCGACATGAGCACCGGCTGGAACGGCCGCTTCGACAATGCTGCCGCCGATGGCGCCAAGGTGGCCTATACCTACAACCAGGCGCTGCTGGACTATGACTGTTTCGCCATTCCCAAAGGCGCGCCCAACACGGACGTGGCGATGGAGTTCCTGAACGAGATCTCCAAGCCCGAGTATCAGGACGACCTGCCGAAATACATCACCTACGGCCCCACCAACAAGGCGGCCTACGAGACCGGTGAAATCACCGAAGAGGTCGCGGCCACCCTGCCGTCCTCGCCCGAGAACGCGGCGCTGCAGCTGCCGATCTCGCTGGAATGGTACGCCGAATGGGAAACCATCGCGGCCGAGATGTACCAGGAAATGCTGACCGAATAATCCGGTCCCACCACCAGACCCGGCGGGCGCCCCTTCGCACCTGCCGGGCTTTCAGTTGAAGGGGGTAGCTTTGGCAACCGCAAGCAAGGACGCACTGCCGATCACCGTGGCCAATGTCACCAAGACCTACGGCAAGGTGCACGCACTCGACGATGTTTCGCTGGAGGTGAAAAGCGGGGAGTTCCTGACGCTTCTCGGCCCCTCCGGTTCCGGCAAATCCACCCTGCTGATGGTGCTGGCGGGCTTCACCCGGCCCGATCACGGCAGCCTGAAATTCGGCGACACCGAGGTCATCCGCACCGCGCCGCACCTGCGCGAGGTTGGCATGACCTTCCAGAACTACGCGCTGTTTCCCCACATGACCGTGGCCGGCAACGTGGGCTATCCCCTGCGCCTGCGCAAACGCCCCAAGGCCGAAATCGCCGAACGGGTCGAAAAGGCGTTGGAGACGGTGCAACTGGGTGGTTTCGGCAATCGGCGGATCGACCAGCTGTCTGGCGGCCAGCGTCAGCGCGTGGCGGTGGCCCGCGCCATCGTGTTCGAGCCGCGCATCCTGCTGATGGACGAACCGCTGTCGGCGCTGGACAAGAAGCTGCGCGACCAGATGCAGATCGAGCTGCGCCGCCTGCACGAGAAGCTGGGCATGACCACCGTCTACGTGACCCACGACCAGCGCGAGGCGCTGACCATGTCGGACCGGATCGCGGTGGTGAACCATGGCCGCATCATGCAGCTGGCCACGCCCCATGACCTGTATGAACGCCCCGCCAACCGCTTCGTGGCGGACTTCATCGGCGACAGCACCTTCCTGAAGGTCACGCGCCAGGGCGACCGGATCACCTGGGGCGACATGGCCCTGGCCCATGGCGCGCCCGCGCCCGACACGGCCGAGCTGGCGATGATGCTGCGCCCCGAACGCATCGCCCTGTCCGACAGCGGTCCGGTGGAGGGCGCCAACAACTTTGCCGCCACCGCCGAGAACGTGGTCTATCAGGGCGATAGCTATCTGGTGCAGGCCCGTCTGTCCGACGGGGCCGAGATCATCCTGCGCCGCGCCATGAGCGGCGCGACCGCCACCACCATGCCCGCCCCCGGCGACGCCATCACCCCGACGGTCGCGCCGGAAGACACGGTGCTGATCGACGGGCGCGAGGTCTGACATGGTGGCCATTCACGCAAACGAAGACGGGCTGCGCCGGGACGAGCGGCTGGAACGGCTGAAACTGTTCGGCCTGTCCTCGCCCGCCACCCTGCTGATCCTGGTGATCCTGGTTATTCCCGTCGGCTGGCTGTTCTACGTGTCCTTCGTGGGCGCCGACGGCAGTTTCAGCCTTGAAAACTACGAACGGATGGTCAGCAGGAAATCCTATTCCCGGATCTTCATAACCACCTTCCAGGTCAGTTTCCTGACCACGGGCCTGTGCATCCTGATCGGCTATCCGCTGGCCTATTTCCTGTCGCAGCTGCCCCCCCGTCTGGCCAGCCTGTGCATGATAACCGTGCTGCTGCCCTTCTGGACCTCGCTGCTCGTGCGCACCTACGCCTGGCTGGTGCTGTTGCAGAAACAGGGGTTGATCAACAGCTGGGCCATGTCCCTTGGGCTGTGGGATGAGCCGATCAAGATGGTCCACAACATGACCGGCACGCTGATCGGCATGGTGCATATCATGCTGCCCTTCCTGATCCTGCCGACCTATGGCGCCATGCGCGCCATCAGCCAGGACTACATGAAGGCCGCCTCCAACCTCGGCGCGCGACCCCGCACCGCCTTCTGGACCGTGTTCTTCCCGCTGTCGACGCCGGGCCTCTTTGCCGGGGCGCTGATGGTCTTCATCCTGTGCCTGGGCTTCTTCGTGACGCCCGCGGTGCTGGGCGGCGGCAAGGTGATCATGGTCTCGATGAAGATCGTCTCGAACATCGAGCTTTTCGTGAACTGGGGCGCGGCCAGCGCGCTTGGCGTCGTGCTGCTGGTGCTGACGATGATCATCCTCTGGGTCGCCTCGCGGTTCCTGAAGCTCGACCAGATCGCCGGAGGGGGACACTGATGCTGCGCTGGCTGAAATCCCCCGCCACGGAAACCCAGATCACCCATGGGCAGCGGCTGTGGCTGTATATCTTCGCGGTGATCATCATGGTGCTGCTGGTCACGCCCACGCTGATCGTGATCCCGATGTCCTTCTCGGACAGCCAGTACCTGGAGTTCCCGCCCGAAACCTGGTCGCTGCGCTGGTATCGCAACTACTTCGGCTCGCCCGAATGGATGCAGGCCACGCGCACCTCCTTCCTGACCGCCTTCCTGACCATGCTGGTGGCGACGCCCGTGGGCACGCTGGCGGCCTACGGGCTGCACGCCTCGCGGGTGCGCTTCGTCCAGGCGGCCTTCGTGCTGATGATCACGCCGATGATGGTGCCGCTGGTGCTGGTGGCGATCGGCGCCTTTTATGTCTACGTGAAGCTGCAGATCCTCTACACGATCACCGGCCTCGTCCTGGCGCATACCGTGCTGGCCCTGCCGCTGGTGACCATCGTCATCGGATCTGCGCTGAAGGGCTATGACATGAACCAGGAGGTCGCGGCGCGGTCCCTGGGCGCGCCCCGGTGGAAGGCCTTCCTGACCGTCACCCTGCCACAGATCAAGTTCGCGGTGGTGACCGCGGCACTGCTGTCCTTCCTGACCTCCTTCGACGAGGTGGTGGTGGCGATGTTCATCTCCGGCGGCGACAACCCGACGCTGACCCGCAATATGTTCAACGCCCTGCGTGACCAGATCGACCCGACCATCGCCGCGATCTCGACCATCATGATCCTGGTGACCACGCTGATGATGGTGCTGGCGCAGATCTTCGGCCAGCAACGCCAGCCCGGCGGCGAGTGACCCCTTACCGGGTCCGCCGCCCGCGCGCGGCCCCGCAACCCCTTTTCGGAGCAACCGATGACCGACCTGAAGACCTTCGCCGCCCTGGCCCAACAGCCGCTTGGCGATTTCGCCCCCAAGCCCACGACCCTGACCCCCGGCCAGGAGGAGGCCAGCGCGATGCTGTGGACCTCGGCCGATGGCCAGACCAAGATCGGTGTCTGGGAATGCACCCCCGGCCATTTCACCGCCGACCGCACGGCGGCGGGCGAATATTGCCACATCCTGTCGGGTCGCGCCTCAGTCACCAATGCCGATGGCAGCGGCACGCGCGAGATAGGCCCCGACGACCTGCTGGTGCTGCCCCAGGGCTGGACCGGCGAATGGGTGATCCATGAACATATGCGCAAGCTGTTCGTCATCACCCCAGTCGTTGCCAAGTAACCCACGGCCTGGAACCCTGCCCATGTCAGAGCATGACTTCATCGTCGTCGGCGCCGGCTCGGCCGGCTGCGTGTTGGCCAACCGGCTCAGCGAGAACGGCCGCTATTCCGTCCTGCTGCTGGAGGCCGGGGGCAGCGACCTGCATCCCTGGATCTGGATGCCCATTGGCTATGGCAAGACCTTCTACCGGGCCTCCGTCAACTGGATGTACATGACCGAACCCTCGCCCGAGCTGGAGGGCCGTCCCTCCTACTGGCCGCGTGGCAAGGTGATGGGCGGGTCCAGCGCAATCAACGCCATGGTTTATGTTCGCGGCCATGCGCAGGATTTCGAGGACTGGAAGGACGCCGGCAACCCGGGCTGGGGCTGGGACGGCGTCCTGCCTCATTTCCGCGCGATGGAGGCCAACGACGCGGGCGGCGATGCCTGGCGCGGCGACAGCGGGCCCCTGCGGGTCACGACCACCGCGCGCGACCTGCACCCGATCTGCGAAGACTTCATCGCGGCAGGGGCCGAGCTGCAATACCCCCGCAACGCCGATTTCAACGGCGCCGACCAGACCGGCGTCGGTGCCTACCAGATCACCGCCGCCGACGGGTTCCGCATGTCCACCGCCCGCGCCTATCTGCGCCCGGCGCGCAAGCGCCCCAACCTGCGGGTGGAAAGCCACGCCCTGGCGGCCCGGCTGATCTGCGAGGGGCGCCGCGTCACCGGCGTGACCTATCGCCAGAAGGGGATGGAGAAGACCGCCAAAGCCCGGCGCGAAGTGATCCTGTCGGCGGGGGCCATCAACTCGCCCCAGCTTCTGCAACTGTCGGGGATCGGCCCGGGCGCCCTGCTGCGCTGCCACGGAATCGAGGTGCGACACGATCTGCCCGGCGTGGGGCAGAACCTTCAGGATCACCTCTGCATCGACCACCTGTACCGCGCCACCCGCCCGACGCTGAACGATCAGCTGCGGCCCTGGTACGGCAAGCTGTGGCAAGGGCTGCGCTATGTGCTGACCCGGCGCGGGCCGCTGGCCCTGGGGGTGAACCAGGCGGGCGGTTTCGTCGCCTCGCGCCCCGGTCTGGCGCGGCCCAACATGCAGCTCTTCTTCTCGCCGCTCAGCTATACCAAGGCACCGCCAGGCAAGCGGCCGCTGATGAACCCGGACCCCTTCCCCGGTTTCCTGCTGTCGGCGCAACCGACGCGGCCCAGCAGTCGCGGCCACCTGGCGATCCGATCCGCCGACCCGGGCGCCCCGCCCGAGATCCACCCCAACTACCTGGCGACCGAGCATGACCGGCAGGAAATCGTCGAGGGTGCCCGCCTGCTGCGCCGCTTTGCCGCCACGCCTGCCCTGTCGCGCCTGATCGAGGCTGAGATCGCCCCCGGTCCCTCCACCCGGACGGACGACGAGATGCTGGCCGATTGCCGCGCCCGGGCAGGCACGGTCTTCCACCCGGTCAGCACCTGCCGCATGGGGCCGCTGGATCAGGGCAATGTCGTCGATGCCCGCCTGCGCCTGCATGGGATGGAGGGGTTGCGCATCGCCGATGCCTCCATCTTCCCCACACTGACCTCGGGCAACACCAATGCCCCGGTGATCATGGTGGGCGAAAAGGCCGCGTCGCTGATCCTCGAAGACCACGCCGGCTGACAACCGCCCGCTTTCTGGTCGGCCCTGCGGAAATCGGCCCATCCGGCAGCGCATGCCCTTCCCTCTTCCGCGCCGCCTTGGCAGCCTGCGCGGAACGCCCCGGGGCGCCTGCCCTCGCCGACTGGAAGACGCCCCTGATGAAGTTGATCGACACCGTCCGGACCGGCACCGCGGAGCCCCTGCCCTCTTCTCTCTATGCCGCCGAGACCACCGAAGAGCTGCGCCGCCCCCTGCGGGAGAACCGCGACGCCGAGGTGGTGATCATCGGGGCGGGCATTCTCGGCCTGTCGACCGCCCTGGCTCTGGCGGAACGCGGGGTGACACCCCTCGTGCTGGAGGCCAACAGCGCAGGCTGGGGGGCATCGGGACGCAATGGTGGCCAGGTCAATTCCGGTCTGAAGCACAGCCCGGACAAGGTGGCGCGCGACCTGGGCGCCGAGGCGGTGCGCTTTGCCTATGGAGCACCGCGCGCCGTGAAGGACTTGGTGGCCCGGCTCAACCTAGACTGCGACTACGTCAACGGCGGCGGATATCGCGCGGCTCGGGATCGGCCCGGATGCCGCGACGCCGAGGCACTGGTGGCGGAGTGTATTCGCCATGGTATCCCGGCAGAGTTCCACGGCGCGCGCCGCATGTCAGAGGCTACCGGCACCGACCGCTATTCCGGAGCCCTGTTCGACCCCGAAGCAGGTCAGCTGAACCCGTTGAAGTACAGCCTGTCGCTGGCCCGCGCGGCGCGTGCCGCTGGCGCGATGATCTTTGAAGACAGCCCGGTCACGCAGGCGCGCGCGACGTCGGAGGGCTGGGAGCTGACGACGCCGCGTGCGCGGGTGCGGGCCGGGCGGATCCTGGTGGCGACGAATGGGTACAGCGGTGGCGTTCTGCCGCGACTTCGACGCTCGGTTTTGCCGATCTTCAGCACCGTCGTGGCCACTTCGCCGCTGCCGCAGGCCCTGCGGGAGCGCATCCTGGCGGCGCGGGAGGTGCTGTACGAGACGAGTTTGGTGACGGTCTATTACCGGATTGACGCTGCCGGTCGTTTGGTTTTCGGCGGTCGTGGGGGGCAGTGTCCGGCGTCTGGTGTTGGATCTGCGCGCTCGCTTTGCGGTTTGGCGGAGGAGATCTGGCCTGCGCTTCGGGGCCAGGGCTGGGCGTACGGGTGGAACGGGCGGCTCGCGCTGACGGTGGATCACTCTCCTGGACTGCACGCGCTGGCGGGACCTGGTCTGGCCTGCGTGGGGTTCAACGGGCGGGGGGTTGCCCTGAGCACGGCTCTTGGCCCGCAGTTGGCGGAGGCGCTGATCGACGACCGCCCCGAGGCGGTGCCGCTGCCGTTGACGCCGATGCAGCCGGTGCCGTTTCAGCGGTTCTGGCCGACGGGGGTCTCGATCGCCTTGGGCTGGCACCAGGTGAAGCAGCAGCTGAGCTTCGGTCGCGCGCGCCTCTAGCTCAGAAGCGCAGGGTGATCTGGCAGCCGAAGGCGGTGGCGGCCGCGTCGCCGAAGTCGACGTCGCCGTGGCCGCGGGCGTCCCAGGCCTCCTTGGCCAGGCCGGCGCCGAGGGTCAGCAGGCAAGTTTCCAACGGGGTCATGTCGCTTTCGCGCGCGGCCAGGGCGATGGCCGTGCCCGCCAGCAGGTGCAGTTTCTTGTCGTCATCGGCAACAGTTAACAGTCCCGCTGTCAGCAGGGCATGAGGGTCCATCACGGGGCTCCGGCAGATTGTCCTTGGTGAAGCCTGTGTAAACGCCAGGTTAAGGCCGAGCGACGAGAGTCTTGCAAACTCGTTAACGGCCGCGGGTAGCTCCCGGCGTTCTGGGGGCCGGAGGCTCGGTGCTGGCTGCGGGTCCGTGCGCGCGCCGCTGGCTTTTGCCCGATCGCGTGCGGCTCGGTCGGGGTCTGGGGTAGGCTGG
>NZ_JAIVMC010000013.1 GCF_020177265.1 Pseudooceanicola marinus | reverse complement strand
TTTTTGGGGAATGAATGCAGGGACGCTTGCAGCATAGCGCTCCCAAGCTTCGCCGAAACTGGCGCGACTGTCGGCTTCCTCGCTCCTCGCCAGGCGCACATACATCCACACCAAAACCGGAAACATCGCGAGCGTCAGCAGAGTCGGCCACTGCACGAGAAATCCAGCCATGATGAGAATGAATGCTGCGTACTGCGGATGGCGAATCCTTGCATAGGGTCCTGTCGAGGCCAGGCGTCCTTGCCGCTGCGCCGTCCAGAGATGATGCCAAGCCACAGAGAGCAGCCAGAAGCCGGCACCGACCAGGAAAAAACTTAGGAGGTGAAATGGTCCAAAGTGTGGATTGGTGCGCCAGCCCATGATCATCTCTGGCAAATGCCCGCTGTCGTGAGCGAACCAGTCGATACCGGGCCAGTGCGATTGCAGCCACCCGGAAAGCACGAAGATCGTCAGCGGGAAGCCGTACATCTCAGCGAAGAGCGCGACAATGAACGCACTGAATGCACCGAAGCTTCGCCAGTCCCGCGCAGTTTGCGGTTTGAAGAAGCTAAGGGCGAAGATGATAAACACCGCCGAGTTGACGAAGACGAGGAACCAAAGACCATAAGAGGCGCCGGTATCTGTCATGATTTGTCATCTCCGTGGCCGTGGCCTCCGTGCCCCCCATGCATAAAGAAGTGCATGCCCACGCAAACGAGTAGCGGCAACCAGAGGAGCCAATCGCTCGCGAGTATGTGGACCCGATGTTCGTACCCCAGAAGCACCCCGGCAATCCCCAGGGCAACGATGAGATAGACTCCGCCTCGCGAACGCCAGAAGGAAGGAGGTCTCGCCTCCTCATTGCTTTTCTTCTCGTCGATGTGCTTGGTATGTAGTGCCATTTCCGCACCTCTCTCGTTCAGATACTTGTCTTGCGAAGTCGCAAGGAATTGAGCACCACCGAGATCGACGATGCGCTCATGGCGAAGGCGGCAAACATCGGACTGATCAGGATGCCGAATAGCGGGAAAAGCACACCGGCAGCGATCGGCACGCCGGCGGCGTTGTAGATCAGCGCAAAGAAGAGATTCTGACGGATATTGCGCATGGTTGCGCGGGCGAGACGGCGAGCCCGGACGATGCCGTCTAGGTTGCCCTTGACGAGCGTGATCCCCGCGCTCTCGATGGCGACATCCGCTCCGGTTCCCATCGCGATCCCGACATCGGCCTGAGCCAACGCGGGGGCGTCGTTGACGCCGTCTCCTGCCATCGCGACACTCCTACCCTCGGACTGCAACTCCCTGATGATCCGCGCTTTGTCTTCGGGCAGCACGTCCGCCCGGATTTCGTCGATGCCGAGCCTTGAGGCGACGGCTTTTGCCGTGCGCTCATTGTCGCCAGTCGCCATGATGATGCGAAAGCCAAGGTCGTGAAGCGCCTTCAGTGCCTCTGACGTCGTCTCCTTCACCGGGTCGGCAACACTGACCATACCCGCCACCCTGCCTTCTACGACCACGAACATGACCGTTTCGCCTTCGTCACGTCGTGCGTTCGCCTTATCGGCCAGCTCGCCAGCGTCGAGACCGAGATCCTGGATCAGCTTGAGGTTCCCGAGCGCGATGCGTTTTCCGTCGACCGTTCCCATAACCCCCTTGCCGGTGACGGCTTCGAAATCCCCGGCGTCGCCAAGTTTCATACCCCGCTCTTGCGCGCCCTCCACGATGGCCTCGGCGAGCGGGTGCTCAGAGCCCTTTTCAAGCGTGGCCGCCAACCGTAGCACCTCGGCTTCGTCATGGCCTGCTTCCGGCAAGATGCCGACCAGCCGCGGTTTGCCCATGGTCAAAGTGCCGGTCTTGTCGACGATCAGTGTATCAATCTTCTCGAACCGCTCCAGAGCCTCGGCATTCTTGATCAGCACCCCTGCCTGAGCGCCGCGCCCAGTGGCCGTCATGATCGACATCGGCGTCGCAAGACCAAGCGCACAGGGGCAGGCGATTATCAGGACGGCGACCGCTGCGATCAGGGCATAGGAGAGTGCTGGAGCTGGCCCCCAGATGGCCCAGCCGATGAACGAAAGGACCGCAATGCCGATGACTGCGGGCACGAAGTAGCCGGAAACCTGGTCGGCATACTTCTGAATCGGGGCCCGAGAACGCTGAGCATTGGCCACCATCTCGACAATCTGGCTCAGCATCGTGTCGCCCCCTACGCGCCGTGCTTCGATGATCAGCGATCCGGTCCCGTTAATCGTAGCGCCGGTGACCGGCTCACCTTCAACCTTTTCGACCGGGACAGGCTCGCCAGTGATCATGCTTTCATCGACTGCGGATCGGCCATCGAGCACAACGCCATCAACGGGAATCTTGTCGCCCGGTCGGACCCTCAGCCGGTCGCCGACCTGGACATCTTCAAGCGGGATTTCTTCCTCCCTGCCGTCCTCTCGAATGATCCGTGCGGTCTTGGCGGCGAGATCGAGCAGCGCTCTGATTGCCTTGCCGGTCCCCTCACGAGCGCGAAGCTCCATGAGTTGGCCCAAAAGAACCAGCGTGACGATGACTGCCGCCGCTTCGAAGTAGACCCCGACATGGCCCTCCGCACTACGGAACCCGTCCGGGAAGATATCAGGCAGGAGAACCGCAACGATGCTGAAGAGCCAGGCGGCCATGACGCCCATGGCGACCAGCGAGAACATGTTCAGCTTCATCGTACGGAAGGACGTCCAGCCACGCTGCAGGAATGGCCAGCCGCACCACCAGACCACCGGTGTGCCGAGGAACAGTTCGATCCAGAGCGTGGCTCGCTCGCCAAACACCTCGCGCACGCCCGGGGCCCCCAAATAGGGGCCCATGGTGAAGACCAGCAAAGGGACTGTCAGCCCGGCTCCGATCCAGAAGCGCCGGGTAAAGTCGATAAGTTCGGGATTCGGCTCATCGGCAGTCATTGTAGCCGATTCAAGCTCCAGCCCCATGCCGCAAATTGGACAAGAGCCAGAGTGAGTCTGGCGCACCTCAGCATGCATGGGACACGTATAGACCGGACCGTGATACCCGGCTGGCACCGTATCGTAGGAACCACCCGAGGCAGCCAATCCGACATACGTTTTGCGCCCTATGTGATCAGGGCCTGCCGTAGACGCATGGTGATGACCACTGTGCGACTTGTGGCTGTGGCTGGCGTGCGCCGTCGCCTGACCTTCAGGCACCAGATGCATCCCGCATTTGGGGCAGTCACCCGGTTGGTTTTGCCGGACTTCGGGGTGCATTGGGCAAGTCCAGAATTCGTCTGCGGTCTGGTTCTGATTGTGATTGTGATTGTGATTGTGATTGTGATTGTGACTTTGGCTGTGGGGCATGTGGAAGACTATACCTCGTGAGGGTGATAGGTGATGCTATTGGGCACCTGCAGTTCGCGAATAATCGGTAGTCTGATCGGGATCCTGGTGGCCCGAAAGACGATATTTCTGGCGGACTAGAGGGCTAAGGATGGCGCTGTCGGCCTCAACAAAGGTGAGCGGCGACATTGCCACGTTCTCTTTCCCGGTTTGCTGTCCTGTGCGGTGCGAACCTCGCCCCGCACAGGGCCCAGAGGCGCTTTCAGTTGCCCGAGGATCCGGAGCCATCCATCATCCCCATGGGCCCGTCCATCGTATTTCCGGTACCGCTCATCGGACCGCCAGAGCCGTTCATCTCCATCCGAAGTGCGGGACGACCCATCTCGGCTTCGGAGATCTTCGCATCGCCGTCAGCGTCAAGATACTGAAAGCGGCGGACCATGACCTCCCGGGTCATCGCCAGGTAGAGGGCTTCAAATTCAGCGAGTGACAACGTGCCATCGCCGTCCTTGTCGAACTCCTCCAGCCGGGCGAGCATAGTCTTGCGCCCCGTCTCCGGGGTCATGGCTCCCATCATGTCCGGACCCATCATCATGCGCATCATTGCGCCGTCCATCATCTCCATCTCGCCGGGGCCGACGCCCATCATGGCAGCATCCATCGCGCCCATGCCGCCTGGGCCAGAACCCATCATTGCACCACCCATCATCTGAGCGTGCATGCGCAGCATCATCGGCATCATCTCCTGCATCATGTTCGCCTTACCTGCGGCCGCGGGATCTTGTTCCATGCCGATCGGGCCGGCAAAACCATGGCCGTGATCGCTATCCGCGACGGCGAGTCCCGCGCCGGCCATGGTCAGAACCAGCGCAGTGGCGATCGTGTTGTACAGTTTCATTTTGTTCTTCCTTGAATCCCAAAGGGGGGGGGGAAGCGGCTGAAAATGCGCATCGCGTCCCTTTTCGATCAGCTATCGTGGCTGTTCTCTTGCTGATAGCCGTCGATGGAGAAGTTCTGGGACCGGTGCTTCAACCGCTAAGAATCCTGTAAGCGCCAGAAGTTCAGTGGCGTTACATGTTCACTGATCGTGCATCCGTTGACCCAGAGAGGGCCGTAATCTTCTCGATACACGACAAAGGCCCTGTTAGGATTTGGGAGGGTGATCGAGCCTAAAAACCAGCGCCGACGTCCCGCTGCGCTGTTCGATGGAAAAGGGCCCGCGACAAGTACTCGGTACAGAAAACGGTATACAATCCGGCACAATCGCGATCAGGCACGATGTCCCCGAAGCGCAATGTCCATCGACAATTGCGGCCCTTGGCGCATGAGCGCCGACGTGATCTACGCCTGCATATACGATCGTCTGAGATGATGGATAAGAGAGCGTATCATGCGCATGAGCTGCATGAGGAATAGAACTAAATCCGACAGTTAGTGCCACGACAATCATTGCGACTGTTCGCAAGACCACAACACACAGATTTTTTGATCGATTCCAGCGCAAGGGGAACTCCTTTGGTCTAAGCTACCCGACCATCGCCTTCTTTCCTTGATCTAAATCAACACTGATGAATCCAGGAGCTTTCGCCAACTCTTGACCCTGGACTGGAGCGCATATTCAATATGCGGCGATTTCTGCGGTCATGTCGATCCTTGCTTGCGCAAGGTGGTAGTAGCTGATGCCAGAGTGGTGGCCGTACCAGCCCTCCAGAACTTCTGGTGGTGCCCGCATAGCCGTCCATCAAGCCGCTTATGGCCGCTTCCGTGGAAGAAAACCCGTTCGCTTGTGCAGAAACAGGCCACTTGGAAAGGGCGCGAGTGCCCTTCCCGTCAGGGCTGATCGATGGAGCGAAGCAGGTGGCTCTGTGGTGTACGATCCTCGAGTGAGAACTCGCAAAACAGCGCTGGCTGCACCTTCTGCCCCGGCCCCATCCTTGCCAGTTCCTTCCACACTATACGGGAAGTGAAACATATCCAAAGGGTCTTAAATCAGGGGCGATTTTTCACCAACATGGGCTCAAATTTGCCGTTCGCCGCAGATCGCCCGGACGGCCGATTCTTAAATTTGCGAGGCCGTCGAAGTGCTTCGTAGTCCTCGCATGCCGCAACATCCTCTATCTTTGACGCCCACCCCTGTCAGGACTTCCTTTTGACAGGTCCTGCTGACGCTCTGCGCTATCGGTCGGTTTTCCGCGCTCGCGAGGCGCAGAACGCGCTGCATCCTGCCCCGCTAGAGAACGGGCCATCTCGGCACGTTGCGTCGTCGTCTCGGTCAGCCGCGCTGCGAACCGTTTGGTTTCCCGCGCCAGGTCACGGTCGTTCGGGTCCGCTGATCCTGCCAAGATCGTTGCGGCTTGGTCATACGTTGCCATCACCCTGTTGCGCCGCGCGATCAACGCGTCATCCCATGCCTTCTGCGGCAGACGTCCACCGTTGTCTTCGAGATCGCGCCGAACTTGGCGCATCTTCCGGGCATCGGCCAAGGGCTTACCGCCCCGTTGCCTGATCTTGTAGACAGGCGTGACCTCTCCCCGGCGCGTCACGCCTCGGGCATGGCGCGGGGTGGATTCCGCCTCGATCCCGCGGGTCCGGAGCTTCTCGGCGAACGTGTCCCGCAGGCGTTGCAGATCAGCTTTCCGCAGATTCAGCTTCTCGCCGTCCTCGCCCACGGTGCGAAGCGTCAGGTGCACATGGGGATGATGCGTATCCGTGTGCAGGGCCATCGCGTAGTCATGCCGCCCTTGGAACTCCTGCCTTGCCAGCGCCCTGACCGCGTCTTTCACCGCTTCCGCATTCGCCGTACCGGGCATCGAGAACACGATGCTGGTCGTGATCCTCGTCCGGTCCGTGGCAGAGCCTTCGCGTCGATCCTCGTCGTGTTTCTCTATCCACTCGCGATAGATCGCGCCAACCTGCGTACGGCCGTTGAAGGCCTCCCCGCGATCATTCTCGACCTCAATCTTGCCGTTTCGGCTGATATAGGCGAGATGCTCCGAGGCCCTGACCGCTTCTGATGCTCGGCTGACCTTGATCGGATTGCCGGACTTGTCGTTCTTGGCGGGCTTGGACACCTTCACCATGACCTCCGGCGCGCCTTTGACGATACGGGCCAACCGCGCCTTATCAGCCGCCGAAATCGCCTGTGCCTGCGCAGTTGAACGATCCGCATCCTGGGCCCCAGCCTTGCGCTTCCTGCCCCCACTGTCGACGGATCCCGCAGCCGGCTTATTCAGCTTTCTGTTGGCCTCTGAATCCCAGCAATCCTGGAACCCCAGCTCCGATTTGAAATCACTCATGGCTGATCATCTTCCCCGGACTGGAACTGGAAGCGGCCTTCTGCATAGACGCTGAGCGCCATGCGCAACTTGGCGACGTCTTGGCGCAGGCCCTCGACCTCAGCCTTGGTCAGATCTGCGCCCGCGCCCGTGAGCACACCTCGGTTCAGCGCATAGGCAATCTGGTTAGCGTTGACGGCCAGGCCACGAAGCTGGCGGTAGGCGGCGCGGACACCACGTCTTTCGCCCGACACCATCTGCGGCGCATTGCGCATCCGCGCCGACAACAAAGCGGCAGCCCAGGTGGATGCCGTGACGCCTTGGGACCGCGCCTCTTCCTCGAGCTCCTGCCGCACATCGGCAGCCAGACGAACCGTCACCTTTCCCTCCCGCCGCGCGCGGGAGGTCGGACGGCTGGGCGGCGG
The DNA here is from genome assembly GCF_020177265.1 of Pseudooceanicola marinus. Lineage (GTDB taxonomy): Bacteria > Pseudomonadota > Alphaproteobacteria > Rhodobacterales > Rhodobacteraceae > Pseudooceanicola > Pseudooceanicola marinus_A. The sequence goes on along the minus strand of NZ_JAIVMC010000013.1, from coordinate 91,071 downwards.
CACGGCGTCGTTCCCCTCCAGCGCCAGACCGATCAGGCGCCCCAAGAGGACCGACACCGTTTGCCCTTCTGATGCCGCCAAGGCCGCCAGCTGAGCATGGCGCTCGGGCGGCAGGTAGGTCATCGCGGCTTTTTTCTTTGTCGGCATTCTAACTCAAAGGTGCATTACTTGCTGGCGCTTAGCCTATCCTGCATTAGTCACAACCCTAGCCCCAAACGTGGTCCGGGACCACGTTTTCCGCGCTCTTCGTCAAGGCTGGGCAAGATGCCGCCGCGGGCGCGAGATGCGGTCCCAGACCACATCGAAAGACCGTGATCCGACGCTGGTCGCAAAGAAAAACGCACCGTCCGGAGGCGGTGCGTTTCGATCCGTCAGGCCCGCGTTCCGAGGGCTAGCCCCAGAGGAAGAGCAGTCGATTGCGCGGGGTGACACGGAAGACGAGGCTGTCGAGATAGAACGACAAAGCGCTCAGGACGACGAACACGCCGGCCATCAAAACCGGCGCGATGACTCGATAGACGAACGGGATCTGATCGGCGGCAGCAACGCCGTAGCCGGTAAAGATCATCACGGCCCCGGCCAGCGCGGCGACCAAGTGCAGCACCATCAGCACCGTGAGAGCCGCCTGAACCGGCGTGCGGATCAGCAGCATTGCGTTCCAAAGCGCGATCTTCACCATCTCTTTTCCTCCTCAGTTCCGGAGCAGTTCCACTAACTCGACCTCGGCCAGCGGCACCTCCGCCAGCCGCCCCTCCCCCTCGAAACGGATCAGGACAGACTTGGTGTTCGAGGCAGGCTGATCGAGCAAGGCCCTGCCAACCTGTCCCGCGTGACGGACCAAAAGGGCGGGCGAGGCGCTAACGTCGCGAGGCCGGGGCGCGGTCTGAGAAGCTGCCGCAGTCGCTTCACCTGGCTCGCTTCCCTGCCCTTCCGCGTCCCTCCTCTCGGCGCTCGCATCAGAGGTACCTCTCGGGGCTTCCACTTGAGGTCCGAAGGGTTCAGGCGGTGCGGTCGCACTCATGTCGTGCGCGGCCTGTTTGGCTTCGATCTCTCCCCGCAGACGCTCGACGGTCACGCGAGAAATATCCCCCGCCTCGGTTTCACTGAGAAACTGCCGAACGGCGGCTTCGTCCTTCTTCCAGAGCGTGTTCAAGTCCGACAGGGCGCGGATCGGAGCGTTCCGGGCGGCTACATCTCGCAACGCATCCGGCATCTTGGCCAAGGCGGCGAAGCGCGACACCTCACCTTCGTTCCAGCCAAGCGCCTCGGCAATCGCGCTGCGCGACTGGCCCGCTGCCCGCATCGCGGCAACGGCCTCCGCGACCTCCAAAGTCGTCAGGTCGGCCCGCTGCACGTTCTCGGTCAGCTGCGCCATGCGCAGCGCGTCCGTCATCTCGCGAACAACGGCGGGGATCCTGGTCAGCCCGGCCAGCTTCGCAGCCTGAAAACGCCGCTCACCCATGATCAACACGTGCTTCCCGGCGGCGTCGGCCGGCTGCACCGTGATCGCCTGAAGCACCCCCTGGGTCCGGATGCTCTCCGCCAGCGAGGCCAGCTGATCCTTGTCGAAATGCCGACGGGGCTGCTCAGGGTCAGGTACGATGGCGTCGAGCGGGATGTCACGCTGCCCGGCCTGCGCCGGTTTGTTCTTCCGCGTCAGGGCCGCGAGATCGCCGCTCTTCTTGAGACGGTCGAGCGTCTGCATCGTGCTGCCAAATTTCTTCTCGGCCATGGCTCAATCCTCCTTCTCGATAGCCTCGATGAACCAGTCAAAGAAGGCGCCGAACTCGGCGGCGGCCTCCTTGCCGCTGGCGGTCGGCACCTCGAACACCGGGATCCCTTCCGCTTCTGCCGCTTCGTACCCGACCCGGTTCCGGATGGCGTGCGGCACCAGAAGGTTGGAATAAGACTCCGCAACGGCCAGCAGCGTCTCGCGCTCGCTCTTCTTTACGGCGTCGAAGCGCGACGGCAGCAGGCCCAGGAACTGGATGCCCTCGTTGATCTCCTGCACCTGCACGAAGGCTTTCAGAACGCCCTCGACGCCATCCAGCGAGAACCGTTTCAACTCGATGGGCGACAACATGAAATCCGCCGTCAGAAGCGCGCCGTAGACCAGCGCCGAGAATGTCGGCGGCGTATCCACGATGCAGAAGTCCGCGCCGTCCAAGCCGTCCAGCGCCGCAACGGTGCTTTGCAGCACCGCATCGTCCGAGCTGACAGGCACGTCGCGGTCCCCTTCGATCAGGACGACCTCGCCGGGGTCGACGGAAAAACTCGGTGCTTCGCCACCCTCCAGCATCTGTAATGCGTTTCCGACGACCCGCGTGCCGCCCAGGGCGCTGGTGAGGTTGCGTTGCCCGTCCAGATCAACGGCGATCACCGAATAGCCTGCGCGACCAAGGTAAAAGGCAATCTGGCTCGCTACGGTCGTTTTGCCGACGCCGCCTTTGTTATTCGCGATGACGATCGTCTTCACGGTCTGCTCCTTCCTCGTCAGTCTTCTGGCGCAAGCCCCAAAGCTCAAGCGCCTCTAGGACGATCTCGCCCATCGTCGTTTCCCGCTCGAAGGCCTCGCGCTTCAGGGCGCGATGCACGTCAACGGGCATATTCATGGAAAACATGCGTGTTGGATTGCGCATCGATCTCTCCGCAAAACGCAGTCGGATTTCGGCTGACATATGCGCGGCACCCTGATGCAGGGCGACTGACCTCGGCCCTGGGTCGCCGCGGCGAGACGTCTGTCTCGGCGCGGCAAATTTTTCCTGGGGCCAGGCCGCGTGCCTGTAGTGGCGTCCATAGAGTCATACATGTGTATGGACTTCAAACAGGTGGGGCCCGCGAATGCGGGCCCCTTGCGAAGTCTTGCCGATCTGCTCAGGCGGCGCGTAAAGCCCCGCCGACGGCGGCGGCCTCCAGAACAAAGTCTGCGGCCTTCTGCGCGGCGCTCGCGGCCTTGAAGATTGCCCGCTTGTCCTCTTTCAGCACCCCGAGCCAGCTATCGAGGTAAGATGCGGCTTCATCGATGGTCGGCTCGACGCCGATGCGCGCGCCAAGGAAGCAGCTGCCAATTTCGGCAATCAGCTCTTCGCGGGCATAGTCGGCCTTGGTGCTACCGACCTTGAAGCGATCCAGCCGCGACCGATGCCCTGTCCAATGCGTGACCTCGTGGCAGAGCGTTGCCGTGTAGTGCTGCGCCGAGATGAACGCGGACACGGGCGGCATCTGGATCCGATCCTCCGCCGGGATATAGCACGCCCTTACACCGCCATGCGTGACATTCGCCCCGACCGCTTGGAAGAAAGCATCAACTTCCGGCAGGGGACGGGTGCCAAGATCCTCCTGCACCTCCGGACGGGTGTAGAACTGCTCGGGCAAGCCTTCAATCTGGTCCGCGTTGAAGACGCGATAGGCGCGCGCATAGGGGATCGCGACCGCCTCGCCGTCATTATTCTCACGCTCGACGGTCCCGTATTTCACCACCGTCGAGGACTTCTGCCCCTTGCGCACATGCGCGCCAAGGTCCTTGGCCTGCTTGAAGGTGAACCAATGCGCCGAAGCAAACCCGTTGGCATGGGCGGCAAGCCAGAGCATCAGCACATTGATCCCCCGATAGGGTTCGCCATTTGCCCGCAGCGGGAATGTGCCGCCCTGCTCGCCGCCGGTCCACGGCTTGCGCCACGGCGAAACGCCCGCCTCCATCGCCTCGATGATCTGGTTGGTGACGTGCTGGTAGATGTCGAAATCCGATTTAGCCATTTGTGGCCTCCTGACTGGTGGGACGGGGAGGCTTGGTGCCCTCCTTCCGCCGATGGGCTGCGCCTCGGCCACCTGATCCGACCGAAAACGCATGTTTTCGGCGGAACAGAGTGGGAGAGGGCGAAGCCCGACCCACGGGCCTGAACCGGACAGTCAAAGGATCGGAGACGAGGATGGTGCGGCCCGCAGGCCGGAGGCCGAGGACACGGTCCTCGTCGGAGACGACGCGCCTGCGCGGCGCTTGTCTTTTGACTTTCCGGGGCAGGTCTGTTGGGCGGACCAGACCAAAGAAAACTGCCAGGGCGGGGGTGAGCGGGCGCAAGCCCGTCGATCCCCTGTCCTGACCTCTGAACACATGTGACCCGCGCAAACTGCGCGGGTCTCTTCTGATCTTTACGGGAAGTTCAGCTAGCCGAGGCCGGCGGCCGCCATCAGCCCTCCTCCGGAGGCCGATCCAGGTTGCGGGAGTAGCTGACCTCGACCTTGAGGAAACCGGGGACGCTGAGCGCAACCGAGATCTTGAGGTTCGCTTTGGTGGTGAGGCTTCGCAGGATTGAGCGCAAACGGGCGATGATCTTGTTCATTGTGGTGCTCCTTTCGGTGATGGATGATTTCGGGAGATCACCGCGACGGCCCAGAGCGGACGGGTGCACCGCCTGCGGTCGCAACGAAGCGCAGCGCAGTGAAGAAGGGCCTGCCCTTGCACCGGGACGGGGCCGGCGCACGCTCTCCCAATCAAATCGCCACACCGCGAAGGTGCTTTCGCACACTGACGGATGCCCGAACCTGCGCGTTCCTTCCTGCGTGGCCTTGCGACCCCGAACCGACCGCGAAATGTGGGCCAGACCTTTGGCCGAGACGGAGGCCTCAGAACGACCATTCGACCGTGCTGAGGGCTGGCTCGGAGAGACTGACCGCAGTGCTCTTGGCCGAAGGGAGCGCGGGGGTGTCCGGCTCGGGGTGGAGGTCGGCACCGCCGGCCGGAACCTTGGCACGCGGTCCCGCGCCTGCGCGGGATTCGCCCAGACCCAACGTCCCGCCGCGGTTTCCCACAGGCCCCTCTCTCGATACTTGGGGTCTCGTTCGGGGCCTGCTCCGGCCTGAAACTCCGCTCCCAAAGTCGCTCCGTTCCAGGCTGGAAAACCGCTCGCCCCCATCCATCCGTCGCACATCGACCCGGCGGAGATTTAGAGCTGAATTGCAGTCGCAGCGCGCCCTCCAAACGAGGAATACGCGCAGAAGCTGATCTTCAGCCTTTTCCAGAGCTGAGACACATTCAAAAACATATCGACTTTCAGTGGCTTGCCCTGACGTTGATTGGCGTCTTTCCGCGCAACGATGGAACAGCGAGGTTCAACCTCAGACTGTTTCAAAGTAGCAATTCCGGGCTTGGTTATTGGTGGTGAATGCCCAGGATGACCGCTTTTCGCGACTGCCTCAGTGAGGCCGCGAAGACCGGCGTCATGGGCTCCTGACCGAGAGCCAGCATGACGTTCTCAGCCAACCGCTTCTTCCCGAGCGGCGAGCCGCCACGACCCGTTGCGCCGCCGGGCACCCAACCTGTGGCACGACACAGACGAACCAAGAAGGAGGTATAAATGGACAAATCGAGCGAGGCTGTCCGACAACCGAAGCGCGCCCTGCTACTCGGCAACAGGGTGCGCCAGTTCATCAAACGCGGGGGCCGCCTGCGCTACGAACCCCATAAGGACCCTGCGAACGGCAAAACCGTCTGGGTCGTCATGGGCGTCTTCCCCGACGAGACGGAAGAGCCGGTGTTCACGACGTCGTCCGGTGAGCACAAACATTTCCGCTCGGCCGATGCCATGATCCAATATCACAGCCAGATGTGCCCGGATGAGGATGTGCTGATCGTTCCGATGCCCACGAGCCATTAGCTCACGGATTGGAATGGCCCCTCCCGGGGCCATTTCGCCGCGGCAGCGGCTCCCGCGCGGACAGCGCCAGTCCTGCCGGGACAGGGCCTCGGGCCCTGACGCGGCAGGACACCAAAGGGCCGCCTCAAACGAAATGACCCCACCGAAGCCGAGCCGGAACGCCCTCTCGCCGGTCAGGGAAAATCATCCTCAGCCCATCTCTTCCAACGGCTGGCAGGCAACGCGAAAGGGCCGGAAGGAAGGGCCGCCCGAAGGCGACCCTCTCTCGGTCATTCATCCGATGCCTTCTTCGCAGGATCGGCGACCCGCATCACGGTCAAACCCTTCGCCTCGGCCTTCTGCCCGAGGTTCAGCGCCACCCCGTTGCCGCCGAAGAGCACAACACCCGTCGCGGCGAACTTGTCGTCGAGCATCTCATCGTTGCATTTGAACGGCGCCGCCCGTCCATGTGCGGACCAGCGCGGATCGAAGCGCGCCTGCGCGACGCCGCGCGCCCGCGCCCACCGTGCCGCGATCATCTCGGCACCATGCTTGCCGCCCTTGTGGCAGAGGAAGATCTCCTGATTGCGGTTCTGCCGGATGCGCTCCCGAACCTTGTCGAGCGTGTTGAAGATGACGTCGATATCAGTCCAGTCGGTGGCACCCGAGACGATCAGGGGCACCCCCTCGACCTTCGACTTCGTAGCCGTTTCGCGATCATGCTGTTCCAGGAGCTGCTGTGCCTCGAAGACCGCCCCGGTCTCCTGCGCCCGGACGCTCGCCCGCGAGCCTGCGGCCGGGATGAAGGCATGGCCGGTCTCGACCTCGTAGCATTCCGCCGCCGCCTCGGCCATCGTCTCGACGGCTCCGACGATTTCCCTCAGCTGCAGGAAGCGGACCTGGGCCTCTTCCAGCGCAGTCTCCGCAATCTCCGATCCGTCGTGCGATTTTGCGAGTGCTCCGATCTTGTCGGCGGTGCGGTCAAGCTCCTTGCCGAGGGCGACCTTGCGACGCTGCAGGATCGTGGCGAACCCATGCGCGAGCGGTTCGATCTCGCCCTCGAGCCCGGTGCCGCGCAGCTGCCCGAGCAGCGCCTCGAAGGTCTCGCGGGTGATGCTGTCCCTCAGGATGTCGTCTTCGGGGATCGGCAGGACGGCGCCCTTCTCCGTCAGCCCGAAGAGTTCGATGGTCTCGTAGGCGGTTGCGTTGTCGTAAGCCATGTCGCTATCTCCAGATGGTTGTGGAGCCACCACGTGAGTGTGGGGGCATGGCCGTACGTCTGGTTCACCGAATCTGTCCGGGTCAGGGACGGCGAAGCCGCCGGCTTGCCGGGCGCAAAAGTTTTCCGGGCGCGCCGCCAACCACGGGCGCGCCGTCGATCACTGGGCTGACACCTCCGCGCGCACCGCCCTTGCCGAAAAGTTTTGCGATCCTTGAGGCGGGCTGATTTGGGGGCCATCCGGAGGATATGCTTCCGCGCTCATGTGTGTGTGTTTGACGGTAGGTTTGCCCGACACGAGCAGGCAAACGCCGCGACCGGACGCGGGAGACGGATGAAGCGGAGGGATGGTTTTGGCCTCTGGCCAAAACAGACTGGAGCGCAATCCGGCGGAGCGGCCGGGGCGCGACGTGCTCGCGAGGCGGGCAAACCGGGATGCCGGGTGCGACGCCGCGGTGAGGCCGCATGGCCGAATGCGCGATCGGCCAAGGGCCGATATCTCCCCTGCGACACGCGAAGCCGAGCAGGGGAGGCCGTCAGGCATCTGGCACCACATTCGGAGCGATGACCGCCGCTCGTATTCTGTCCCGAGCTGATTTCGGTTGTCCAAGCGAGCCAAGTGAACCAAGACGCAAACAAAGAGGAAGGGTATGTTCCATGACACCGAAGTGGCCTGAAATAACGGAGGGCCATCGGGACGGTTTTACATTGCTCTGTCCTAAACTTCATAAGCACTGCGTCTGACCAGATTACCACGCCGCAGCGGACGTTCGCTGCGGGAGGCGCGAGCGTCGTTAGTGCGGACTTTCCTGACTTTCGCTGCGACTGCGCGGTGTGAGGTTTGTGCAGTGGCCCCACAGCGATCCTGAGATCGGCGCCGTCAGGCAGCCTCGTAGCTGGAGAAGATTTCCGTCCTGCCATCTCCGAGGATCAGGAACACGTCGTAGGCTTCCCGCTCATCCTCTGGCCCCATGCCCGGTGATCCGTAAGGCATCCCAGGCACGGCGAGACCGACGGCATCGGGGCGCTCGGATAGCAGCCGTCGAATGTCGGCCGTCGGCACGTGTCCTTCGATCATGTAGCCCTCGATTTCGCCGGTGTGGCAGGAGGTCATGTTCTGGGGGATGCCGTTCTCGAGCTTGTGCCGGATCAGGAGGGTGCCGAAGCTGCGCTCGGTGGTGACCTTAAATCCGTTCTCTTTGAGGATCTCGATCCAAGCTGTGCAGCAGCCACAGTTCGGGTCTTTCAGAACGTGGATCGCGGGAGAGCTTTGAGACAGTCCGGCGGTCGGTGCCGTCGCGGCGAAGCAAGCGGCGGAGGCCATCACGGCGCGGCGGGTGAGGGTCATCAGGGTTCCTTTCAGGTCTTTGCGGCGGCGCGATCGGGGCGTGTCTCAGCGGTCAGATCGACGTGACCCGCAGGTTCAGGCGTGCCGGTAGGACGGAAGAACAGCAGCCGCAGGGCGTTCATCGTCACCAGCAAGGTGGCACCGGTATCCGCGAGGATTGCGATCCAAAGGCCGGTGATCCCGAGCACGGTAGTCACGAGGAATATCGCCTTGAGGCCGAGCGCAATCGCGATGTTCTGGCGGATGTTCGAAATGGTCGCACGGGAGAGGCGGATCTTGCCCGGCACATCGGTCACACGGTTGCGCAGGATCGCCGCGTCGGCCGTCTCGAGCGCCACGTCGGTGCCCGAGCCCAAGCGTGCTGTCGATGCCCTTTGCGGATGGAATGCTGGACATCGATTATTTCCCCGTAACGTTTTCTTCTCGGTGGTTACGTTCGGGCTTGTTCTGCGCCGAGCGGAAGCTGTCCCAGAACAGCAGGGCCGCACCGCAGAAAATCGCCACATCCGCAAGATTGAAGGACGGCCAGTGGTATGTTCGGTAATGGAAATCCAGAAAATCCGGGACGGCCTGATAACGCAGCCGGTCGAGGACATTGCCGAGCGCGCCGCCGATGATCAGACCGAGAGCGGCAGCCGTCAGCCTGTCCGGCGCGCGCCACAACCAGATCAGCAGCCATGCCACGATCACGCCAGCAAGCGCGATGAGACCCCACCAAGGCACGATCCCGCCCAGCATACCGAAGCTGACTCCATCGTTCAGAACCCGCACGAGATTGAGAAAGGGTAGAACCTCGACGCCGCGCTCAAGCGCCGGTGTGTTCAGCGCAAGCGCCTTGGTACCCTGATCGAGGCCGAACGCCGCGATCGCGCAGAGCCCGCCCAGAACGCGGCTGTTCATGCCGCTGCCTTCAGATCGGCCCGCGCATCGCGGATGATTGCCCAAGACGAGTGCAGGAACAGTCCGGCGATGCCGAAGGCGACGATGAGGTCCGGCCAGGCGCTGCCCAGCCACGCCACGAGACCGGCGGCAACGACAACCGCCGCATTGCCGATGGCGTCGTTGCGCGAGAATAGCCAGACGGCCCGCATGTTCGCGTCGCCCTTGCGGAACCGCAGCAGCGGCAGAACGGAGATGACGTTGACGACAAGGGCGATCATGCCAAGCAGGCCCATTAGACCTGCATCCGGCGTCGTCCGTTCGAAGACTCGCACGATGGTCGTGCCGAGGACGCCAAGGCCGAGCAGGCCGAGGAAGATGCCTTGGATCAAGGCCGACCGTGCCCGCCAGGCGAGGCTCCAGCCGATGGCCAGCAGGCCAAGGAAGGTGATCGCGCCGTCGCCGATGAAATCGAGCGCATCGGCCTTCACGGCCTGCGATCCGGAAATGAAACCGCCGATCATTTCGAGGACCCCGTATCCCACGTTCAGGATCACGACGATCCAGAGGGCACGGCGGTAGGCCGGGTCCTGATGGGCGGGATTCGGCGGAATGTCTTCATCGCCCTCGATCCGGTCGAAGCCATAGCCTGTCACCGCGACTGCCTTTTCGATGTCCGGCAGGCGCACTTCGGGTGCAGTCAGTGTCATGATGTGCGTCGCGGCCGACACTTTCACATCGCCGGGCGCGACCCCGGCTGCCTGTGCCGCCCGCTCGATCTGCGCGGCATCCTTGGCGCAATCCATACCGGAAACCCGGTAACGGACGGGCGGGACATCTGCCGTCGATCCGGCATTTTCGGTGTTGGCCATGGTCGCGCTATTCCTGCTAGGATGAATCGAAGAACAACATATCAGCGAGGAGTGATATGGCGCAATTGGTCGATGACCGCAAGAGCGCAACCATCGAGCGACGGGCGAAGCTGTTCCGCGGCTTCGCGGACCCGAGCCGCCTGGCCATCCTCGGTGCACTTTGCAACGAGCCATTGGCCGTTCACGAGCTCGTCGAGCGGACCGAACTATCGCAACCCAACGTCTCCAACCATCTGAGGTGCCTGCTGGACTGCGGGCTTGTCGCCAGCGACCGCGAAGGGCGCTTCATCCGTTACCGTATCAGCAACCCGCGCATCACGGTCCTTCTGAACGATGTGGACGCACTTCTCGACGTGGTCGCAAAGGGTGTTGAGGCGTGTGACAATTATCGTGAGGCGTGAGTCAGAACGGACGGCCGGTCGACTCGGCGCAGATCGGTTGGAAAGATGTTGTCCGTGTGCAGGGTCCGACCGGAATCCTGCTGAGGTTCGACAAGCTGGCTTCGGAAGAGACACCATTCATGTATCACTGCCACATCCTCGAACACGAGGATGCGGGCATGATGGGGCAGTTTACGGTCACATAACAGGACCCCACCCGCTCGACACCGGGCGTCGTCAAGAGCTTACGTCTTCTTGCGGCGTTCTATCAGGTGCCGGTGTCGCCTTGTTGAAACGCATTACGGAGTATGTCTAGACCCGAACGGAGAACACCTCGCTAAGCTGCGGGTCCGCCGAAGCGGCCGTCCAGTCGCTCGGCAGCATTCGTCAAAAAGGGCTCGGACCCGGCCTTCGCCGTAGGCTACCTGAACGGCGGCTTCGGCGCTAACGAGACAATCTCGGCGCGAAATCGAGCTTCCGCTCCCTCGTGCAACCCGCCAACCACGTCCTGAAACGCCCGCGACCCTAATCGTCCAACATCCCCGCCGCGCGCATGCTGAACACAGCCTGCTCCCGCCCGAAGCCGACGATGAGGTGATCGTGGACGGTGATGCTCATCACCCTGCAGGCGTCAACGATCTTCCGTGTCATGTCGATATCGGCCTGGCTTGGCTGCGGATCGCCGGAGGGGTGATTGTGACAGAGGATGAGAGCAGAGGCATCAAGCACGAGAGCCGAACGTAGGACCTCGCTGACATAGACCGGGACGTGATCGATGCTGCCCCGTGACATGATCTTGTCACGGATCAGCTTGTTCTTCCGGTCCAACAGCAGCACCCGGAACACCTCGACCCGTTCGCGGACGGCGTTCAGAGCCAGGTAGTCGGTCAGCATCGTCCAGGATTGCAGCACGGCCGTGGCCCGAACATGCCTGCGCAGGATAACGCGCGCGGCGTCGATGGTCTCGATTTCGGCCTCGGAGAAACCCGGCGCGGGCGGATCGCTGATGTCGATGGGATCATGTCGTGTCATATCGTTTCCAATGGTTTGAGAGGAGCGCGGCGGGCGGCGTTCAGATCAGCCCGGCGAAGACGAGGCCGGATTTCATGGAAGCGCGGCCGCAGGCCTCGCAGAAGCCGGCGCGCTGATCTGGTTCGAGATCGGCGGTGTGATCGCAATCGGACGCCACGCAGATCGCGGGCACGACGCTGCCGAGCGTATGGTCTTCCAGAAAGTTCGCGACCTCGGCGTAGCCTTCGGCCTCGGCGAGCGTGACCAGCTTGGGATGGGAGAGATTGAACATGTGTCCATTCCTTTGATGGGGAGAAACGAAAAGAGGGGAGCCGCGCTACTGCGGCTCCCCTCACGGGGCGTGCCTCTTGGGGACAGGAGGCACGGGTGACAGGCGCCTCGATTGCTCGGGACGCCCTTTCGCTGCGGTAATGCTGTGCGTCAGCTCACCAAGGCGAGAGCCGTGTTGTCCGACCGCTCCTGGCCAGCGCTCTCGACGAACGGGATGATCGAGAAGGTCTGGCCCCCGCGTTGCTCTTCATTCTGCACCGCGTTCACCCGCAGATCGCCATCCGGCGTGTTGATGAGGAGCGAGACGTAGTCGTTCCCGGTGCGGTTGCTCTTCGCCATCCAGGCAGATCCGACCCGGATCGGGTGGCCCTTCGGCGAGCTCACCTCGATGCGGTAGTCGGGATGGGTCGCCTCGGTCTTGAACGCGTTCTCGATGAGCATGAAGTCGAGATCGAACATCATGTTGGCGACGTAACCGGCGAAGGCGTTGTCCGCATCCATCGCCGTCAGCTCGCCCGAGATCGAGCCGGATTTCATGGCGCCGTTCGAGACCAGCGGGATGATCTCGTAGTCGTCATTCTGCGCCTCCCGCGCCTCCTTGCTCTGCACCGCATTGACGCGGAACGGGCCGAGGCCGACATCGATCTGCATCGAGACATAATGATTGCCGGTGGTATTGCCGGTCTCGTTCCAGGCCGTGCCGATGCGCACCTTGCGCCCGGACTTGTTGACGGCCGTAACGTCGAAATCCGGGCTCCGCTCGGACATCTTGGTCCGGGCCTCAAGCTGGATCGCGATGTCGAACCGGGTGGAGTGGATCATGCCGGTAAAGGCTGCGGTTGCGGTGTCGGCGGTTTTCGTCAGGGTTCCTGCGAACATGGGTCTTCTCCTTGGGTTTACCGCTGCCCGGCTTCCTGTCTGAGCGCGCGGGATTGCTTTTCCGACCCCTCATGGGATCGCAAAAACCCAAAGCCTCCTTTCCTTTCTCTCCTGCCCATCAGCCCGTCCCGGCGTCAGGATGGCCCTCCGACGTCGCCCCTCGCACCTCCCTTCCCTGCTCCCCGTCTGCGCCACGCGTCGACACCGATATGAAGAAGTCGGCCTCGGCCCCGTTCAGACGATGGCCACTTCGGTCGGTCAGACCGATTGCGCTGCCGTTCGGCACAAAGGTGATGAGGTATTGGCCGAGGATATCGCGGTGCACCCGGTAGCCTTCGTTGGCCCAGTGGACGGATTTACCGGCATCCACGGCGGCCTTGATCTGCATGATGTTCATTTTGATCTCCAGTTCCAGTTTTGACCGCGGCAACGCGGCGCGCTCAGCCCGCTATGTCGGCATCATGCCCGCAACGCTGGCCCGGCATCAGTGATGTGACGACGCCTCGCCTCCAGGCCGGGGCGAGGCGCCCGGGACAAAAACCCGTCGCGGCGCGCGGGCGATGAAGCCGCCGTCCACGTTCGATTGACCGGCACCGCTCAACCGCTTAGGCGGCGCGATCTGCCACCCTCGGCGAGCCCGCCCCCACGATCCGGCCGAGGATCGCGGCGGTCTCCACACCCTCCCCGTGCGGCACGAAGATCCGGAGCTGGTAGGCGATAATCTCGGTAAAACAGCCCAGAGCTTTCAGCCCGTCGATCGCACCCCGGTCCGCGCCGTCGATCTCGAGACGGGCCGCGCCCGCGACCCGGCGGCGGGTGAGCGTGAGGCCCCGGCCCAGGTCGACCGGCGAGGTGGAGCCGAGCGCCGCCGTCAGCATCTCCTGCGGGGTCTTCGGTGTGCCCACCATGAACCGGGCACGCAGCGCGGCGGCGCCATCTTCACTGACGGTCCGGCCGATCATGCTGCCCTGCCCTTCCGGCGTGACCCGGTAGATGCGCTCGTTGCCCGAGGGGATGTCCTTCCAGATCGGCAGCAGGAGCCCGGTGAGGAGATAGAGCTTCGTCGTGGTGGTTTTCGGCAGACTATCGGCCTCCACGTCCCAGAGACGCAGGAACTCGGGACGCGCGATCTCTTCCCAGGCCGAGGCCTGGAACTTGCACTCCTCGACATAGGTCGATCCAGTCGGCCGCGTGACCTTGCGCATCAGCGTGACGATCTCCTCGTCATAGATCTGCATGGGCCGCGACGAGATCAGCCCCGCGCGCCCCGAGGCGCGATTGATCATTGGCAGCTTGTCGTGGTTTCGGTCCACCGCGTCATCCCCCGGGAGGACATGGACGGGGTCCGTCACCTCTAGCCCGATGATCCGCGTCACCGCCCCGGACCGTGGACAGGTCCAGAGGTCTTCTGCGGAGACCTGTTTGATCCTCTCACCGCGCAGAGTCTCGACCCCGAGGTCGAGCGTACCCGCGGCCCGCGCCCGTTCGGTTTGATCGGCAATCCGGGTCATGAACTCGGCGAAGAGCGCGTTCTGCATATGGATCGGCAGCGCCAGCACCCGGTTCAGGAAGCGCTGGATGGGCGGCAACTCCTCCAGCAGCACGCCGTCCTGATCAATCAGCCGAAGCGCGGTCCAGTCCGCGAACCGCTCGTAGCTCATCGCCCCGGCACGGCCGGCGGCCAGGTCGGCGTAATAGCCGCGCAGGGCGGCCCGTGCGATCGGGCTTTCGAGATTGTCCTCCTCGCGGAACATACCCTGCGAGCCAGTCTCGCGCTGCCCCTTGGTGAGCGCCCCCAATTGGTCGAGCCGCCGGGCGATCGTCGAGGTGAAGCGCTTCTCGCCGTGGACATCCGATGTGCAGACCCGGAAGAAAGGTGCGCTGACCTGGGCCGAGCGATGCGTGCGTCCGAGCCCCTGAATCGCAGCATCGGCCCGCCAGCCGGGCTCCAGCAGGTAGTGCCGCCGCCGCTTCTGGTTCTTCGCCGATCTCGCCGCATGATAAGACCGGCCCGTGCCACCGGCGTCCGAGAAGATAAGGACATCCTTCTCGCCCTCCATGAAGGCCCGGGTTTCCGAGGAATTGCTGCTGGCGGACCGCTTCTCGATGAAGAGCGCGCCGTCGCGGGATTTCAGCGGCCGGACCGAGCGTCCCGTCACCTCGGCCACCGCCTCGTCTCCGAAGGCCCAGAGGATCTGATCGAGCGCCGAGGGGATCGGTGCCAGGGCCATCAACTCCATCATCGCCGCATCGCGCAGGGCTTCGGCCTCGCGCGAGACGACCAGAGCGCCATCCGCGTCGCGAAGCGGCTCTGCCACCATGTTGCCGTCAATCTCGACGAGTTTCTGGGCGTGGATCGGGAAAGCCTGTTCGAGGTAGCTCAGGACATAGTCACGCGGAGTCAGCGCGCCTTGCGTCAACTCATCCTCGGGGTCCATCGCCTCCAGACGCCGTTTCAGGAGGCTCTCGCCGGTGGAGACCACCTGGATAACACAGGCATATCCCTCCGCCAGATCCTCGCCGATGGCGCGAATGATGGTGGGTGCCTTCATCCCGAGGAGCAGGTGGTTGAAGAAGCGCTGCTTGGTGCTCTCGAACCGTGATTTCGCAGCAGACTTCGCCGCAGTGGCGTTCGTCTGACCGGAGGCGTCGTTGACGCCGGTCGCGGTCAGCGCCGCCTCGAGATTGTGATGGATCGTCCGGAAGGCACCGGCATAGGCGTCGTAGATCTCGATCTGGGAGGGCGTGAGCGCGTGTTCGAGCACGTCATATTCCACGCCGTCGAAGCTGAGCGCCCGCGCCGTGTAAAAACCGAGCGTCTTGAGGTCGCGCGCCACCACCTCCATCGCCGCCACCCCGCCGGCCTCCATCGCGGAGACAAAGCTCTCGCGGCTCGGGAAGGGATAGTCCGGTCCCTGTCCCCAGAGACCGAGGCGGGAGGCATAGGCCAGATTGTGCACGCTCGTGGCCCCGGTCGCCGAGACGTAGAAGACCCGTGCCCGGGGCACTGCCATCTGCAAGCGCAGCCCGGCGAGACCCTGCTGGGAGGGTTTGACGCCCCTGCCCGCCTCAGACCCGGCGGCGTTCTGCATGGCATGTGCCTCGTCGAAGGCCAGCACGCCGTCGAACCCCTCGCCCATCCAGTCGAGGATCTGGCCGAGGCGCGTCGTCCCACATTTGCCCGCCGAGCGCAGCGTCGCATAGGTGACGAAGAGGATCCCGTCGCCCATGGAGATCGGCTGGTCCGGCTTCCATTTCGAGAGCGGCTGGATATCAGCGGGCGAGCCGCCGAGATCGATCCAATCGCGGATCGCATCCTCGATGAGCGTGGCGGATTTGGAGATCCAGACCGCCTTGCGCCGTCCCGCGAGCCAGTTGACTAGGATGAGCCCGGCGCACTCCCGGCCCTTGCCGCAACCCGTCCCGTCGCCAAGGAAATATCCGAGGCGATAGGCCCGGGCTTGCCTGTCATCGTCGGCACGTGTCATCCGGGTCTGGTCCTCGTCAATCGTGAACCGGCCCGGCAGGTCGCGTTCGTGCGCGTCGTTCGCCATGACGATGGTCTCGAGCTGAGCCTCGGAGAGATGGCCCCCCTCGATCAGGCGCCCGGGCAGCCGCAGATCAGCAGCGGCATCGCTCGAAGGCGCCGGCGGGGCCACCGACGCCATTGCGATACTCTCGACCAGCGGCGTGGGATGCTCCTGCGCGCCGGCAATCTCGATCCGCTGAGGACGATAGCGGGCATAGATGTCCGAAACCGGGGTGTTTTCGCGGGGGGTGTCGAGTGGGGTAAAGGCCAGCGGGACGGCTGTCGGGGCTTTGGGTTTGCAGGTAGAGCTTGCGACAACCCGTTGAGTGCGCGCGGCGGGAGTAGTGCCCTGACGCGGCAAGGCCCCGACCTGTGCACGCGACTGCATCGGAGCGTCAGATCGGGTCGCGGCGATATCATCGACGATGTGCCGCGCCGCCTCCAGATCGGCCGCAACCGCGCGAACGAACGCGACCTCCTCCTCCACCTTGTCGAAAACCATGAGCTGGGTCTCAACGGTGGTGCCGAGTTTGCGGTAGACATGACCCGGGATCGTGAGAGCGAGACGCGGCTTTGCGATGGCAGAGGCCCGCGCCCAATGAGCCGCATCCCGCTCCGGCGAAAATCCCGTCGGCATGATCGCCACGAGCCTGCCGCCAGGGGCGAGCCGCTTGGCGGCGCCGATCAGATGCTTTGCCGCGACATGCCGGTCGCGCGACCGATCGACCGAGGAGGCGAAGGGCGGGTTCATCACCATGACGCCCGGAAGATCAGGCGTGGCCAGAAGGTCGTCGATATGCTCCGCGTCATGACCGGTCACCTCGACCGCAAACACGGCCTCGAGCAGGGCGCGGCGGAAGGGATCGATCTCGTTAAGCATCGGCTTGCCGCCCGCGCGCAGGACAAAACCGGCCAGCGCACCGGTGCCGGCCGAGGGTTCGAGGAAGGTCTCACCAGAACGTATGGCCGCAGCGCGTGCGACCAGCGCGGCATAGGGCAACGGGGTGCTGAATTGCTGCAGGCGGATCTGCTGCTCAGAGCGCCGCGTCTCGGTCAGGACCCGCGAGGCCAGCAGTTCGGCAGAGGTCAACGCGTCTTGGCCAGTCCTCTGTACCACCTGCAGGACCGCAGCGGCCTGCATCGCGTCATAAGCCATGCGCCAGGACCAGGCGCCACCGGCATCGCTGCCGCCGAAGGTCTCGCGCATGAGCCGTGCCAGAGACGAGCTCCTGAGCGGTCCTTCGGCGAGCGCGCTGCCGATCAGAGGCAGGACCTCCCTGAGCCGAGCATGTGATGGGATAACGGGTTCGGTGTTCAGCCTACGATGGACCATGGGATCTGTCCTTCCAGTCAGGTTACGGGTCTGACAGGACAAAAAGCCGCCTTTCCACTTTCGGCAGTGGGGAGGCGGCTCAATGTTGGACAGGTGATGTTGGCGGTTGTCAGGAGCCCCGCCCGGAAAACAACTCCTCTAGGACCGGACTCCCCTCACTTCTGGCAGAGCTGAGACGTTCCGATCCCACCAGAGAGGCCTTCGACAGACGCACGAGACCGCCGGTTTCCTCGATGCGGTAGCACCGGCGTTTTTGCCCTCCACGCCGGTAATAGGCGGCGGTCACGATCTGGCAGGTGCTGCCGTCGGTCAGCGTGACCGGCGCTGCAAGCCGTATCCGGTCCCCCTCGTCGTAGTCCGGGATTGCCGCCCAGTCCCGGCAGCGCTGGCGCCAAGCATGGGCATAGCTGTCGGGATCCTTCAACTCGGAGAGCAGGGCCAGAAGGCTGACGGGCGCCCGCGACTCCACCGGGCCGGAAGCCTCCTCCATGTCCTTGTAGCCCCAGCAGCCATCGTCGTACCGCGTCAGGAAGACGGCCCCGAAGGTGATCGACCCGTCGGCATCGGGCAAGTAGGTCGCATCCTCAACCGGCGCGCCATCAAGTGTCGTTATCTTGGCCGCGGCATACCAGGTCGAGCCCACCTTGCAGGCCTTGAGCAGGACTGTCTTGCGGGTTTCGGTCTCAAAGCTACAGAGCCGGGCGATCTCCGCCTTCTCGTCCGCGTAGGTCCTCACGCGGCGGTCGGTGTAGAAGAGCCAGCCCATTATGCCACCCTCCGGTCGTCGACCTCGATCAGCGCGTCGAGCGGCACCCAGTAGGGCAGCATCTCGTCGAAATCCTCGCAGTTGCCGCGGTTCTGCACGAGTGCCTGGGTATCGGTGGCGTCCATGAGGATGACCCGGAACCTGCCGCCGAGACCAGAGGGGACATCGTAGGTGCCGCCGATCAGGTAGTCGGCCGCACGGCGGGCAAAAACCCGGATCGTGTGGCCATCGGTCGCCAACCGAATGGTGTCGTGTCCGCGATCAATAAGCATCTGCACGTCGTCGAGAATGTCGGTGTAGAGCTGGCCCGTCAGATCACGAAACGCCGCTTGCCGGGCCGCCATCCAATCGGTGTCCCGAAACGGGTTGATGCCTGCGGCGAAAGCATAGGAGGGGTCGGCGCGTTCCTTCGTGACGATCCGCGTGGTGGAGCCATCAATCCCGTTCGAGCGTAGATGGACACCATTGCCGACGATCAGGATCAGGGCGGGGTTGCCGACCGGGCCATTCCAGTTCGGCAGGAAGGTGGAGCAGCCGCGCGCATGCGCGATCTGGGCCGCGACGTCCGCGGCGGAAAAGCTGAGAAGTGCCATGGGAATTTCCTATGAGTTTGAGAGAGGTGCGACCCGCACCGGCGATCCGGTGCGGGTCGGCTGCTCGATTAGGCTGCTTCGGCGACCTCGGTTTCGCCTTCGGTCGGCTCGGCGCCAAGGGCTTCGAAAGGTTCGGTGCCCGAGGTTTGCATCATCGGCGGGCACCAGGCCGCGACCGCCGCCCGCTGCGCATCGGTGAGCGTGGCGAAGGGCTCGGCGAAGAGCTTGTCGCAGAAGGCGACGACTTCCTTCTTGGTCGAGGACGCCAGGGTCACCACCTCCTGCGCGAGCCCCAGCTCCTCGCCGAGGATTTTGAGGAGCCATGCCTTCTTGAAGCGGTTGAAAAGCGCCGCGTTCGGCGTCCAGTGCGCCCGGATGTCCGGCATCACCTCGATCTCGAAGTCATGCATCAGGCTGTCGCGCTGCCGGTCCCGGGCCAAACAGGACTGCGTGGTTGCCGCCGTTGCGTACGCCACGAGCTTGGCCTTCTCATGCGCATCGAGAGCTCGGAACTGGGCGAATTGATCGGCGGGGGACTTCACATCATCCGCCCAGGAGAGATCGAGCGCGTCATGCGCGGCAGTCACCTGTTCGATCGAGGTGCCATCGATCTCGTCCATCTTGGCGTGAGTGCGGTACTCCTGACGCGCATCGACCTTGATCGCTTGGGTGACGCCCATGCCGTGGTCCAGCACATCGGTGACCAGTTTGAAGAGCGTCAGGTCGAGCGTGGCCTCCGGGTGCATCGTCATGGCGGCGCCGAGCGCCATCGCCCGCTCGGTCTTAAGATCTTCGGTCAGCGACGCGGGGTAGATGATCTCGTCGCTGTCCGTCGCGCCCTCATCCGCAGACCTGCCGGGCGCCTTTCCGGACCTCTCCGGCTGGTCTTCGGGACGCACCATCCCGACATGCAGGGAGATCCTACCCTGCGCCCAGGTGGCGATCACACCGGCGCGCGCAAGATCCTCGGCGCGGTAGGCCTCCTGCAGATCCCGTGCCTCGACCTCAAGCAAATCCACGCGTTCGTAGAGCGCATTGTAAGCCTCGTCCGCGAGGTCTTCGTTCTCCATCTCGCGCTCGAGTTTCTCGAGCTCGGCGGTGATCTCGTCGACGCGTTGCTGGCCGCTTTCATCGGGCTCGATCGGCCCCGGATAGACCCGGCCGAATTCGGCCATGGTGGCGTAATCGTACTGGATGACCGCATCGGCCCAAGCGAAGCCCAACTCCGCTCGCGCCTCTTCGGCCGCGGCGGTGAGCTTTTCGAGGAGAATGGTCTCCACCAGCGCAGAATCCTCGAGCACGGAATGCTCGTCCAGGAGGTCCGCCGCGATGGCACCGCCACGCGCCTCGTAGTCCTTGCGAACGAAGGCCCCGATGTCGTCACTGACCTGCACGCCGCGGGACTTCAGCGCGTTCCGGACCGTATAGGCTTGGAGATAGTTGCCCTCCTTGGTGAGCGCCTCGAAAACCTCCTTCTGGACTTCCTGGCTCGGGTGATCCGCGAAGGCTTTCATCACGTCGAGCGTGATCGCCTTTGCACGTGCCGCCGCGCGGATCTCCGGATGGATGAGCCCATAGCGCAGCCGGCCTTTGACTGCTGCGACCGTGGTGCCGAAGGTCTTCGCGATGGTCTCTGGCGTCTGGCCGTCGACCTCCATCATCCGCGCGAAGGCCTCGAACTCGTCGATGGCATTCATCGGCGCCTGGGTGATGTTCTCGGCGAGCGACAGCGCGGTGGTCACGTCGCAATCCTCCGGGACCAGGCGGCAGTCGATCTTGGTGCCATTGGTGACCCCCTTGGCCGCCTTGTCCGCGACCAGCTCCATGAGGGCCGCATGGCGCCGGCCGCCTGCGAGGACGCCGAACTTGCCGTCAACCTTCTGGACGAGCAGCGGCTGGAGCAGGCCCAGCACCGCGATGCTGGCCTTTAGATGCGCAATATTGTCGGAGGCGTACGCCTCAGGGGACTGTGCCCGCACATTCGCGGGATGGGCTGCGAGATCGCCGATGGCGACGGAAACGGGCTGGAGGGCTTGTGTCATGAGATGTCCTTCTCTGGGTTCTGCGCCACCCGGACATCCCGGGCGGCCTGACCGATCCCCGGATCCGGGAACCAAAAGGACAAAAGGCCCACTTCCGTAATGGGGCGGGCCTCTGTCAATAGTATCGGGCAGGTCTAAAACTCCGGCGAAGAACTCACTCTTCACCGGGTTTGAGACACAAATTCAAAAGCTTACTTTTTCTTTTTCACTGCAACCGCACGTCAGAACTTAAGGGTACCCCCTGTCCGGGCTTCGCTCTTCCGTCCGTAGTCAGCGCATGGCTGCCACTCTATGCCTGGTCCAAATCTGGTCCTGGGCGCCCATCTTTCCCGCGTATTCAACGTTCGTTGATAACTTGTGGGCCTACGGCATCTCCAGGAACCTCGTCCCGGCAAGGGACCTCGTCGTACCTGTCGTCAGGTGCAGTGCGTTCCTCCATCCAACCAAGTTCTGAAATTGCTTTGCTCAGGCGGGTGTTCCGAAAGTTTGCGCATAGCGGAACGGTGTGCCGTCTTGCCACATCCGGTGCAAAACAACGCCAATACGACGAGCGAGTGCGATCAAGGCTCGTTTCGATCCACGCCTATGCGCCACTCTGAGTGCCCAGGCCTGTAGCCAGTTTGGTGACCCACGGTGCATCAGGATCATCGCCGCTTGATACAAGGCGGTTCGAAGACCTCGGTCGCCAGCTCGAGTGATCTGCCCAACGATATCCATCTCTCCGGATTGCGTACGCCTCGGCGTCAATCCAACCCACGGACCAACATCCTTCGACCGCGCAAAGCGAGCCGGATCATCGATCGCGGATCTTACTGTCAGAGCTACAATCGGACCGACACCCGGCATCGTCATCATCAGACGACAAGCGTCTTCCTGTTTGGCCAAATCAGCGATTTTTGCGTCCAATTCCGCCAACTCAGCTCTCAACTGCGCACGCCCGCGCAGAAGGGCCTCCGTCGACGCGGACAGGATATTATTCTGCGCGACAAGTTCCCTCACCCGAGTCTCGTACCTGCTCCGCGTGACGTGCCCTAGCTTCAGGCCGAAGTTTCTCAGAACACCCCGCATGGAAAGCTCAAGGTTGATGATGACCTGCTGAACTGACTTGCGCGCCGTCAATAACGCACGGATTTCCTGGGAAGACACAGATTTGCGATGCACGGGCCTGTACCACCCCATTTGAAGCAAGCGCGCGATACCCTGAGCATCGCGCCGGTCCGTTTTTATCGGCATGGCTTTCAAGGCGGCCTTCACCAACCGCGTTTCCATCAGAACAACGTCAAACCCGGCCTCTTCCATCCCCTTGCTCAACCATTGGGATAACGGTCCGGCTTCCAGTCCAATTGCCTCAATCTTATAAGGCAGTGAACCGATCACGCGCACCAAGACCTCAGGCTCACTGGGAGCCTGCAATTCGTCGACAACTCTACCCTGCGGCCCCAGCACACAAATCGCCGTGCTTGCCAGAGATACGTCCAATCCAATACATACATTCATCTAGTTGCCCTTCTGTTCTCAGGAAATGAGGCGCATGGATACATACGACCTCGTTAGCGCGCTGCAGGCACATCAAGGGCAACGGCACTCCACATCATGCTGACAAACAAGCGAAACGTGTTGGATTCGCCGAAAGCCCCATTACGGCATCTTTCTCTTTCCCCGGGGGCCATAGGCGCGGCGGGTCCCATCCTCACGTGGCCTGCTCACCCTGCTCTGCCTCCGAAGCGGCAACGCGAAAGCCGCAGGTGCGCTGCGCATCACACCTTCCAGAGCTAAGTCCAGCTTCGCTGATCTTCACCAATTCACAGAGCCTATCTCCCGAAACAACATTCTTACCTAGGCAGACCGCCTCCAGCCTGCGTCGAAAGCGATGCGATGTTGCCTTGAGTCCGAGTAAACTTCATGAAATAGTTAAATCATGAAAAATCGAATTGCGCCAGCTGCGACGGACACCGCCGACAAAGAGCCAACATTGCAGCTCTTTTTGCCAGCCGCTACCAAACGCGAGATCGCACTCCGAGCTGCAGATTCAGGTGAGACAATCCGCATGATCGTCCTGCGCGCGCTCGATGCCTATGGTATTCATGTCCCCAAGGAGGCGCTGGTCGACCGGCGGAAAACGCCATGAAACCCTTCACTATTGCCGAATATCAAGCTGAAGCGCAGAAGACCGACCAACGTCGTTCAGATGAACTAGGCCTCGACTTCCACCTCCTCGGCCTCTTCGGGGAAACCGGCAGCCTGCTCAGCGAAGTAAAGAAGAAGCAGCGCGATCCTATTGCCTATCTCGGCTATAAGGATTCCGTGGTCGAGGAGTTGGGCGACGTGCTTTGGTATCTCACAGCTCTCGCCTGCCGCGCCAGGCTTGGCCTCGACGAACTGGCGATCAATCTTGACCGCAGTCTTGCGGATTGGCAATCGACCGGCTTCACCGAGTTGAGCTTTGTCGCCATTGAAGCGCCCGCCGCCGAAGTATCGACCTCACCTACACCGGCTTTTGAGCAGACACTGCTGAAGCTCGCTGGCGAGGTTGGTCTGTTGATGACTGATCACGCGGCCGGCCGGCTTGAGCGCAATCGCTCCGCACTCAAGGGACGCCTGATCGGCGTTTTGCGAGCGCTCCGCGCCGCCGCCCATGAGGCCGGCATCACGCTCGAAGATGCTGCCAAAGCCAATTTAGAGAAAACATTCGATCGCTGGCCCGTCGAGCGGCACTACCCGCCGCTGTTCGATGAGGCGTTTCCAGTCCATGAACAACTGCCGCGGCAGCTGGTAATCGATATCGAAGAGGTAGAGCTCAACGGGAGAACCATGGCCCGCCTAACCTGCGACGGCAAGCCGGTCGGAGACCCCTTGACTGACAACCGCGACGACGACGACGATTACCGCTTCCATGATGTCTTCCATTTGTCTTATGCAGCGCATCTCGGATGGTCGCCCACTCTCCGGCGACTGCTCCGGGTCAAGCGCAAGAGCGACCCTCGAATGGATGAAGTGCAGGACGGTGCCCGCGCGGTACTGATCGAAGAAGGGATCGCCACTTGGATCTTCAACCATGCGCAACACTTGGCCCTGTTCGAGGGCATCACGGCCCTCGACTACGGGCTGCTCAAATCCGTGCGCCGCTTCGTGTCCGGCTATGAAGCGGAAACCTGTCCCCTTTGGCTATGGGAGAAAGCAATCTTGCAAGGCTATGAAATTTTCCGGGCCGTCCGCGTTCATCGTGGCGGCCGCGTCACCATTGATCTCGACGCGCGATCCATCCGGTACGACAAACCATGAGTGCGGCGGTCGAGACTTTCGTTGGAGCATTGAGCGCTGTCTCTCTCGACAATGTCTTCAACCCCTATGCTGATCGCTGTCCGCTGCACGACCGGACCGACGCACCGCATTGTCGGCAGCGAAATCTGGTTATGAGCCTGAATACAGCTATCGACCTAAAGGTTCGCACCGTTTGGATTGCCCGCGATCTCGGTTATCGTGGTGGACGCCGCACAGGCCTTGCGCTGACTGATGAGGTCCACCTCGACAGCTACAGCTCGCTGTTTCAGGGGTTGCCAGTGGAGAAGGCGACCAACGGACCGGCGGTCGGTGAGCGCACCGCGACCGTTATCTGGCAGATGCTGCAGAGATTGGCGGAACCTGTCTTCCTGTGGAACGTCTTCCCGCTGCACCCGCACGAACCCGACGAACCAATGAGCAACCGATGCCATACAAAGCGCGAGCGGCAAACGTGTGCCCGGTTCCTTCACGAGATTATGGACCTGTTGCAGCCAGAGACCGTGATTGCCATCGGTGGTGATGCGCACCGTGCCGTCGATGAATTGGGGATCGAGGCCACGCAGGTTCGCCATCCGAGCTATGGTGGACAGAACACCTTCATCGCCCAGATCGAAGAGGCCTATGCCCTGCCCCCGGCCCGAACGCCGGACCTGTTTACGCTGCCTGCCTGAGCAGGCGCGCAGAGCAATCATCAATCAAGGCAGTCACATCGGCCTTGCTCCAGCCATCCGTTTCGATACGGGCGGCTGTGGAGTTCACGGTCAGGGTACCAACCTCGAAGCCACTCTCGCGGGCGATGAAGCCAAGCAGTCGTCCCAGACCCAGAAGGTTCCCCAAGGTCTTCTGCACATAGTAGTGGTTTCGATACACCACGAGCATGTGCAGCGGCCCGTCACGTTCTGGTTTCAGCTCGATCATGCTCAGGCATTGCCGATTTGTCGCCTTCCGCATGTCCCGAACCGGGTCCGAAATGATAATTTCGTATCGGTTCTCGTAAAAGCGACCATCCCGTGCGTCCTTGAGCATGCGGATGTTTTCCGCGATCTGGTCGCGATGCCCGCCCTCGCGATCCTTCCAATTTACCATGCGCTCGAAATAACGCCCCCACTCTCCCTGACGGCACATTCGGCGCTGGTAGATCGGCAAGTAGCGCTCCCGCAGTCGATCGATTCCGTCGCCACGATCCAGACTCGAGGGGAAAATCGTGTTGGCAACAGTGACGATGGGCTGCTTGTCATGGCATCGAAGGAAGTCGTCGACGAGGCTGACGACAGCTTCTTCATCAGGCTCCATGGCAAGCGGTCTCTCAACATGGAGCATCAGACCGCCCAACGAGAGCGTCGGTTCTGCACGAAGGCGGTCTGCCGCCTCAGCCCACGCGCGTACTGGCGTAGCGGCCGCCGGCATTGGATTGTAGAACATCTCCATCTCCTTCGCAGATATTGAAACCACCAAACAGGCGGCGAGCCAGATAGCTTTCAGACACCCAGGCATGGCCATCCCTGCCCCACCCAGTGCCCCATGAATTTCGCAGCAACAGCACCGTCTCTTCACCGAAGCGCCCATAGCCCACAGCAACGACCCCATGACCGCGACCGCGATCAATGGGCTCTCCATCCTCGGGCAAGATGATCTCGCCATCGGCGCACAGCCAGTTGCCCGACGCTGTAAAGGTCGATGAAACGTATAGCGCCAGGACTACCGGCTGACTTTGGTCCAGTTGCGTTTGCACCTGCACCATAACCGGGTCACACTTGTTAGAGCCGCATCGAAAAAGTGGCGATCCGATCGTCGGCGCGACCCAACTGCCACGGTCGGTCAGCTGACTGCGATACGGCCATGCCGGTTCGTCCGGCTGTCCGATCTGATGCAATGCCCGGCGTGTATCCGGCAGGGTCGTACCATCATCCGGTCCGGTCCCCGCCAATTGCGCCGTGTGATAGTACAGCCATTCGACACTTAGCGGCTCGAAGGCACCGCGTGCATGCTCATGCGCCGCAGATGCCGCGAAGGACAAGCAGGTCGGCCGACGCCCCTGATCTCGCACAGGGCCAAGAAAGGATCTCAAGTCTTTGACGATATGCAGTTTCATTGGGCAGCCAGCAGCTCCTCGCGCTGCGGCTCGAACAGACCGGCCTCATCGCTGGTCGCCGTCCGGCAATAGAGGGTCAGAAGTTGCGGGTCGTCATCCGGCGCCCAGGGTCTCACCTCCCGAACGGTCAGCTGACCGGCGATCGGCCGCTCCGCTCGAGCCAGTACACGGCGCACCGTCGGCGCGCCTATCCGGCCAACCGGAACAGGTTCGCGGCCGTCCCGGAGGATGACAAAACCCGCGTCGCTCAATTCGTCGAAGGTCCAGACATAGCCGCCGCCACTGTCTTCCTTGAGGCGTAGCAGGAATAGATCGTCGCGGCTCGCCTCGATAACGGCTCCTTCATCGCGCTCAGTCAGATGCCAGACATCCATCCGTTGCGCGTTCTTCAGATCGAAATCTCCAAGCAATGCCCGTTTCAGATCGCGCGGCTCGGCGCGCCGAAGCTGCTGGCCAAGATTTCGGCCGATGACGTGTTCCCGCTCGAGGGCGAACACAGTGGCACGGTAGCTGGTCCCAAACCGAAGGGACGCCTGATACACAGTCTCTGGGTGCTCGAAATGGCGTGGCTCCCAGCCCTGCACCGCCATCTGCTCTTTCATCAGGTATGGCGGTAGCAGAAAATAGGATGCGAAGGCATCCGCTTCCCGTTCTTCTGTCGGAACAGGCACGCCACCCATGCCGTCACCGGCCCAAGGAGCCCGCCGCAAGATACGATCATCATCCGCATGCGGATCATGGCCGAGCGCTAGATGACCTAGCTCATGGGCAGCGGTAAATCGTTGCATGCCGAGCGGTCGCCTCGTGCTCAGTATGATGCCGGCATTCCCGCCCTCCCGGACGAACGCACCAAGCAGCGGCTCCAGCGGCTGGAACATCAACATCGCACCCATCCGAGCGATGCTGGCAAAGACATCCACTCGTTGCGCGCGCGAAGCGCCTTGATCCAGACTCAGATCGCGCTGCAAGCGCTTGGCCCCGCGGATGCCACGCAGGATCGCTTCACGTTCGCTACGACTGACCATCGCCCGGCACTTTCGATTTGGTACGCAAGAACTCGGCGAACCGCTGCAACTCCTGCCGGTCATTGTCCGACAGAGCGCTTGCTGTTCTCGCTAAGAAGGCAACATCAGCAGGCACACCGGCCCCGGTCTCTTCGCCGGTAAACCAAGCCACAGGGCGCTGATACAGACGCGCTAGCTTAGTCAGCTCGATAGCACTGACCCCGCGGCGGCCATTCTCGATCTCTGACACCGCCGTCCGCGGCAATGCCATATGCCGGGCGACCTGCTCTTGCTTAAGACCGAGATACTCCCTCGCCTCGCGCAACTTTGCACCGAGCGCCAGGTTCTCGTTCCCGCTACTTGCAAAGCCGATCCGTTCCGCGGTCATGATACTTTTTCTCCTTCGGGCTGCTTCTGTGGCACACCCAGTAGCTTGATGACATGCTGAGCAAATACCGAGACACAAAGGCTCTCATCGTCGAACCCACCAGGCGGCATCACCGACTCTGGCAGTTTCACGCCGAACTCCTCCTCAACTCGCAGTGCAATCGACACCATGACCAACGAGTCGACTTGCGGTTCCCAGCCAGCCTTCGGCGTGGGGCGGTCGTCCTGCGCGCACTGAATCTCGTCGCGGATAATCGCTTCGACGGTTGCAGTCGTAACAGTCATCGAGCACCTCCAATGTCTCGAAATCCAACACACTCATACCATGTGTCGGAATACCCGACAAGAGTTAAGCGAAGGCCACTACGGGGTCGGTGGCGGCGAACCGATCCACTCTCTCAAGGCCCAACCCACCAAGCCAATAAGAATTGCCGTCCCGAAACGAAGAAACCATCGAACCTGAACCTCCAGGTTTGCAACCTTGGTGTCCTGCTCTTGAATCTGCCGAGTCAGGCGCTGCTCCACGTCACGATGCTCATCAGAAAGGCTTTGCAGCGACAGGATTTCTCCGCTGATACTATTGAGCAGCACCGGGTCGATGCCCATAAAGCCCGGACTATCTTTCTTTTCTGCTGTAGGCTGATCCAAATCAGCGTACCAAATTAGGAAAAGCGGCTGTCCCTGCTGTAAATGCAAGGGCTTCGGTCCGGCATTCATGACCGAGAACAGAAGCTCCCCGTGGTAGCCTGGATCGACATGGAAGCCCGAGATATTAATCAGTCCCCCGAACTTCAGGCGAGCCTTAATCGAAATAAACGCAAGAGCGCTATCTGGTACTGTAACCCGCTCCACAGTAGTGAGAAATGCAAACTGCCCTGCTGGTATAGTAAAGGCTTCACCTGCAGCGAGACGCTTTTTCGCATGCCGGGTTGGATCTGAAACCTTGCGGTCAGGGCTGACATATATTTCACTGCCCACATGCAAAGTGTAGGCCGCGCAGTCGATCGACCTTTCGTCGTACGGCTGAACCAACTGTGGTAGCTTTTTCTTTAACGTTTCCCCACTCCAAAACGCCATGGCTGCTTCCCTCACCCGCTAGGATCAACGTTTATGGCCTCGAAGTTACCTACGCAAAGCTCCTTCCGCCACCCGACATTCTTCGCTGTATCGAGCATCGAACGCACTAGACTGCAATCACACCTCGGGCCGCAATAAGTGCGTCGACAGCAACCTGTACCTCCGCATAGAGCTCCGCTTGGACCTCGTCCGCATCAATCTCGACAATCAGCGCGTAGCGCACAGATGGCAAACCTTCGGCCAAAAGCTTTTTCGACTTCCACCATCCGGTAACCGGGTGAACAGCCAGCAAGTTGCGACGCGCGAGATCTGAAGCTTTGCACGTCAGTTGATCTATATGCAGCGAGCCGACATGACGCCGATTGCTACCGTAGTCCCAAAGATCGTCCTCGTCGCTTGCAGGACCATCAGGCTGTTCGGCCACCTTGCTGATCCGGGCCAGGAACTGCGCTTCTTTCTCGTCAGCGCGATTGAGTTGGAACCGCAGATTGTGGGAGGCGTAGCGGTAGCGAACGCCGCGCGAGGCTTCAGACGGGTTCGGAGCGATAAAGCTGCTAAGTGCCACCCGCAAGGTCACATCGGCATTGCCGAGCGCGCGCAAAGCCTCGACGGGCCAGGGCAAAGCGAACAGCTTCATCTCGTTGTGGACATCATCGCCTGTCTTTTCAGAGAGTCCGTAAGGCGTGATCGTGTCTTCCACGATGAGGGTCAGCGCGTTCGATGCGCTACGGCGGGCGCGGGCCATGTCTGGAACGCCGAAACCATAGCGCTGAAAAAGCGGCGCGTAGTGACCCTTGTTCGGCTGGGCAGGTAGATGGGCGCGCATCTGCTGCGTCCATCGCGCTGAGGACACATAGAGACCACGTACTGTCTCGGGCCAAAGCGTGGGATAGTCCGACCAGAGTTCCGTTACATCCTTCGCTGCAAGCGCTGTCGCCGCGCTGGTGTCGAAGGTGAATGTGAAGGATCGCAGCGGATAATTCCGGTGCGTCGAAAGGAGCGATAACCATCCGTGCCGCATTGGCGGCGGCATGGCACTAAGCGCCCAGTTTCCTCCCTCTAGGACAACGTCCGGCTTGTTCGGCCAATGGGAAGACCACGATGCAGTTCTCGAAGCTGGCGACAAGTCGCCGAATGGCGCAAGCGCTTGGACCGGCTCTCCGTCTGGCAGCACGGTCTTCTCTGTGAAGGCTCCGACAGACACAACATTCCACGCCTGGGCCGGCGACTCGATCTCGTTGTCCTCGTGATCGCATCGGTCGAGGTAGTTTCCAGCACCAAAAGTGAAGTTGTCGGTGTTCCCGGCGGAGACAAGCATCAGGCGCTGTTGCTTGATATCGCCTGATACACCAGCGGCAAGCTGATCGACTTCCGTTGACCAGGAGGTGGGGGCTCCATCGTGCGGCGTATCCTCACCCGTCGTCGTGGTCATGGTGAAGGTCCGGCGTCGAGGGCCAACCTGCTCTACTGTATTGATCCCCTGCCTGGTCACCGCGCCAAGTAGATGATGCGGGTTCACCCCTGCATCAGGCAACAGCTTCACGGATTCCAGACGGTTCATGACAGAAACCGGATTCGCCTGGTGCAGCTTCGGAGTGAGATCGCCAAAGAGAGCCAATCCTCCCATCTCAGTGCCATGACCCTTCACATCCTCGAGGCCCCAAGCCGGGTTGGCTGCATGTCGGTCATCCACACTTAGCGCCGGCTGAATGAGAGGATGCGCACGACTGACACCGGTATCCAAGAGCGTGACGTAGCCAGGATCGGGATTGTCAGTGTAGGTCGTACGACCCGCGAGTTCGTCAACCCACTGCGCCTGTTCGGCCACTTGCAAGCCGTCGAAGAAATCCGCTGTGATGGTCGGAGCGGCCAGGGCGCGCACGCCGCCCAATCGGCGGACGGCCTGAGCGAGTTGAGCGCGATCCGCCTGTACGATCACAACGATATCTTCGGGAAACTCCAGCCGATCTGCTCCCACGATAACGCCATAGTTTGGTGCGGCCGCGACGAAAGCTTCGGTCATTCGAGGCTCGAGCCAAACCTCCCAGACGGTTGCAACATCCGCTGCTGGAAATTTGCCTGAAGGGCTGCGCCAGAGGGCACGCAATCCCGCTTCTGTGATGGCAGCAACGCTTTGCACCAAGTCCGCGTTCTTCGGACGACCCGGGACGATTTCACCATCTTTCTCGCGATCAGGCGTCTCTTCAGTCCGAAACTGCTCGATCTTCTTGCGCAGCTTTTCGATACCTTTGGCTGTCGCAAACACCGTCGCACGCTCTTGGGCACCACCGGGATCAGGAATTTCAGCGACGCGCAGTAGCGTAAGGCCACTAGCGTCGAGGCTGTCCTTTTTCAGGCGCTCGTCGACACGCGAGCGGACTTCCAGATAGACGCCGGGAAGCTCAGATGCCGGAACATCTGGCAGCGCGTCGATGGCCTGAAGCAAGGCTTGGGCATGCGCAGCGCGATTGGGGACGTCACTTGGTCTTTTGGACCCGCCCCCGCCCTTTGCTTGGAATGGGCGAGGTTGTCCGAGATTGCGAAGGTGGAAGTGAGGAAGGTCTCGTGCCAATATCGTCGGCCCCTAGTTCTTGCAGCGACCGTCGGCGTTCGAGGGCATCAAGCAAATCCTGTGTCGCAATCTTGTCCGTATCATTCAGCACGGCACGTCGAGCAGCATCTTCCGCCGCCGCCACAACATCGGCCGTCGAGAGGCCTATGGCAACATCCGTTACCCGTTTCCATCCCATCCGGCTCAGCGAGAAGCCGATAAGCCGGCGCTCGAGCGCCTGCCGTATGGCCGGCCCATCGGGCATGACATATGGCAACACAAGATCGAAGCGTCGCAGCACCGCACGGTCAAGAATTCCCGGCAGGTTAGTGGTGGCAATGACGATCGAAGGCCCGGTATCCTCATCCAGGAACTGCAAGAACGAGTTCAGAACCCGACGGGCCTCGCCAACATCGTTCTCACCGCCCCGGGCCGCAGCTAAAGCGTCGATCTCGTCGAAGAGATAGACGCCCCGCGTCGTCTTGACGGCATCGAAGATCATCTTCAGCTTCTGTGCAGTTTCCCCCATGAACTTCGTGATCAGCCCGTGGAGCATGACCGAAAAGAGGGGGTACTGCAGCTCACCGGCAAGCGCTGAAGCACTCAGGGTCTTGCCAGTTCCGGGAGGACCAGAGAGGAGAACGTGCC
This sequence comes from Pseudooceanicola marinus, assembly GCF_020177265.1. Classification (GTDB taxonomy): domain Bacteria; phylum Pseudomonadota; class Alphaproteobacteria; order Rhodobacterales; family Rhodobacteraceae; genus Pseudooceanicola; species Pseudooceanicola marinus_A. The sequence continues at coordinate 59,255 of NZ_JAIVMC010000013.1, read as the reverse complement.
GCCGTGGCTTCAACCCTTTTGCTTCAAGCTTTTCACGCATACGCGTCTCGACAACGAGATGCGACAGTTCGCTCTCGATCATGCCTGGCAAGATCACATCACCGAGGCGTTCGGTCGGATAAGATGCGGCAAGGAACTCCGCCAAATCACCGCGCGGAGTTGCAATCGGGGTGACTGCAGGGGTGCGGGTCGCAGGCGACTTCTGCCCCGCTTCGGCCCACTGCCGCAACTGCTCAGCTAGCCGGGTATGTCCCTTCTGCTCTTCGGCCGCAGAAAGTTGCATCGCCAGATCATAAAAACGATCAGCGTCTCCCTCCGCGTGGCTCTTGACGAGACCGATGATTTGCTGGGCGGATGCCACGGTTAAGCTGCTCTTTCTTCGAGGTTTTTTCTCGACGCATGTTACGTCGAAATTCTATACATAAATCCTTCAACGGACCAGAGAAATCGCCAAAACGCCCGGCGCAGAGTGGCGCTAGAGCATCCCTATCGCCCAACCTGTATTGCGCTGAATTAATCGTGAACATGAGTGGAAGCTCAGCCAACGCCAACTTGTGTCGGCTCACCAACAATCCCCGCATCCGCCAACTGCTCCCGCTCCGGCAGGTCCGCGAGCGTTTCGAGACCAAAGGCGACCAGGAACTGCGCGGTCGTCACGAAGGTATAGGGCGCCCCGCGGCGCGGCGCCCTCGGCCCGGTGCCGATCAGGTCCTGTGCGTGCAGGCGGCCGATCAAGTCACGGCTGATCTCCTTGCCGAAGATATCCTTTAACCCGTCGCGGGTGATCGGCTGGTGGTAGGCGATGGCGGCCAGCACCGCGATGTCGAATTCATTCAGATCCAGTAATTGATCCCCGACATCTGCCGCAGCCCGGATCGCGGGCGCGTAGGCCGCGCGCGTGCGGAACATCCAGCCACCGGCGACCTGCGCGATCTCAAACGCCCGGCCCCCGAGATCGGCGGCGAGGTCCGCGACCAGCAGGTCGACCGAGGCCCCCTGCCCCACGATCCGCGCCAGATCCTCGCGCGGCACCGGCGAGGCAGAGGCAAAGAGCACGGCCTCGATCCGGCGCATCCATTCGCACCAGCGCAACTCCGGCGGCAGGTCCGCCAGCTCACGGTCAAGCTCAGGCTCGCGTCGATCCTTGGCCATCGCTCAGACCCCGTAGAGCCGGAAGGTGTCTCGGCCCGTCAGCTCGCGCACCGCGCCGAGAGCGACCAGACGGTCGCAGAGCCGCCGCGCGGCGCGATCGGGCAACGGCATGGCCGAGGGGGCCACCGCGTCGCGGGTCAGGAAGATCTCGACGGCGGCGCCCGCCCCCTTGGCGCGCAGCTTGGGGGTGATCGCCTTCAGATGCGCCGCCCGGCGGGTGAGGTCGGCGGCCTGCCGCACGACCTCAACCCCGGATGCAAGAAGCGCCCGATGACAGGCCAGCCGCAGGTCCTCGCCCCTCTTGCGCAAATCGGCGCGCTTGAGGCCCGCGGCCAGCAGCGGCACCACATGGGTCCAGCCAAGCGCCTGGGCGAGGGCCGTATCGGCAAGAACCAACGCGGGCACATCGACACGCGGCGCCTGCGTGCATACCGCTTCCAGAACCATCGCCGCGCGCGTCACCGGCGTTCCCCGTCCTGCGTCAAGCCAGCTGGAAATCAAACTTGCCTCGACATGCGGCAGAGCACGGGCGAGAGCCTTGACGGACACCGGCCGATCCACCGCACGCCGCCATTCCAAGCAGATTTCGCCGGCCGGTCCGGGCAGGTCGCCCGGGCGGAGGAGGTGGATCGCATCGCGCAGCTCCGCTGCCCGCTCCGGACGCCCGGAAAACGCGACACAAGCCTCCGCCGCCCGCAGCGCCAGGCGGTCCCGCAGCAGCGCCTGCGGCACGGCCTCACGACCCAACACAAGGTGCAGATGACTCAGCACCGCGCCCGACGAAAACGCAGCATCTTCAGGGGATTCAGACCGCGCACCGCGGATCCAGGGCGGTATCCCGGGCTGGGGGTCTAAGGTCCTGGTGTGGTTCGGCGGCGCAAATGTCATGCGCAGAGCCTGCACCATAGCGGCGCTTTTATCCAGAAAATAACATTCAAAGCGCCCCGCCTTGCCGAACGTACTGATGTCCAATAAATTTGCATTATCGGACATTGTAGAATAGGCTGCAGCACGGTCTCAAAATTAGCAAATTTTCGGGGAATGAATGGACTCAGACAACGAGAATTCGATGTCATCGCATTCGGGTAAGTCTGTTGATGCTCAAGGCGACGAGAGAGGTCAAGACAGAAGCGATGGGATCGCCCTGCCCGCGTATGTGGCTGGCTCCGGCACGCTCGATCGCCTGGTGGACACCGCCCGCGACTATGCGCGCGCCGCAGCCTCCGACAACACGCTGAAAGCCTACGCGAAAGACTGGGCGCATTTCGCGCGCTGGTGCCGGATGAAGGGCGCGGAACCGCTGCCTCCGTCTGCTGAGATGATCGGCCTTTATCTCGCCGATCTTGCGTCCGGATCAGGTTCCTCCCCTGCCTTATCCGTCTCAACCATCGACCGCCGCCTGTCCGGTCTCGCCTGGAACTATGCGCAGCGGGGTTTCACCTTAGATCGCAAGAACCGGCACATCGCCACGGTGCTGGCAGGAATCAAGCGCAAGCATGCGCGCCCGCCGGTTCAGAAGGAAGCAATCCTGGCCGAGGACATCGTCGCGATGGTCGCCACTCTGCCCTATGATCTGCGCGGGCTGCGGGATCGGGCAATCCTGCTGCTCGGCTATGCCGGAGGTCTGCGCCGCTCGGAAATCGTCAGCCTCGACGTGCAGAAGGACGACACACCGGAGTCCGGTGGCTGGATCCAGATCTTCGACAAAGGCGCCCTGCTCACTCTCAACGCCAAGACCGGCTGGCGCGAGGTCGAGATCGGTCGCGGCTCGAGGGATCAGACCTGCCCCGTGCATGCGCTGAAGCAATGGCTGCATTTCGCAAAGATTGACTTCGGTCCGGTTTTCGTCGGCATCACGCGCGATGGCAAACGGACGACCGAAACGCGGCTGAACGACAAACATGTTGCACGCCTGATCAAGCGTACGGTCCTCGATGCCGGCATCCGATCGGAGCTGCCCGAGAAAGAACGACTGACTCTGTTCTCCGGTCACAGCTTGCGTGCTGGTCTCGCCAGTTCGGCAGAAGTCGACGAGCGCTACGTCCAGAAACATCTCGGACATGCCTCGGCCGAGATGACCCGCCGCTACCAGCGCAGACGCGATCGGTTCCGCGTGAACCTGACCAAGGCCGCCGGCCTCTGATCCCCTGCCCCATCACGCCGCCAGCCCGCTGAGCCTGCCGTAGAAGCTGCGCTCGAGATGCAGCTCGCCTGCCCCGGCCTTCTCGACCATGCCGCGCAGATAGCCGCCCGGCGACGAAACCTCGCCCGCACAATGCTTCTCGAAGACAAGCGCCAGCGCCGCTGTCGCCACCTGTTTGCCGAGCCGGTCCTGCGCTACGTTCCAGGCATGCTCAGATACCCCGATCATCGGCCTCAGTTGACCCGCGACCCGGTGGAGATCGCCCCAATCCTTCAGGAACCCATCCATATTGCGCGCCCAGGACGCGAATTCGGGACAAGCCTGCATCACGGTGGGCAGGTCCAGCGCCGTCCGCTTCTTGCTGACCTCGGTGACCCACACGTCCAACTCCCTATCAACCTGTTCGTCGGGTCGAACATTGGGCGCACCACTCGCCGCTTCCTCATTTTCTGAGGAATTACATTTTACAGGATTAAGTTGGTTTGTAATTAGTATGTGGGTGTCAGAAATGACCTCCCTGGGGTTCATTTCTTGGGTCTTCTCAGAAACTCGTTCCTTGGTTTCGGGCCTGTTTTTCACAGGTTGGACGACCTCAGTTGCATTGAGATAGGCAGCTTCGACGCGCTCCTGGAGCTCCTTGAACCAAGTTAGCAGCCGCACAAGCTGTTCGGAGGCTTCATGACGGCGCGGCAACCGATCCAGAAGCTCCTCGAAGAGCCCGGCGAACTGCGCCCAGGGCCCACGCAGCGCGCTGCTGACGGCCGCTTCGATGCGCGCGCGGATCATCCGGCGTGCAACAGTGATCTGGCGCTTCAGGCGCTGGCAGAGTTCGCGTTCAGCCTGCAACTCGGCATGAAGCTCGTCGAATTCCTCAACACGCGCCGACAGCGGCGAGAGATCGAAGCCGTAGGCCTCGACGATGCGCCCCTCAGCGTCTCTGCGGCCCCAACGCTTGCCGTTGGGGCTGTCCTGGAAGGAAATCACGCCGATCTCGGCCAGACGCCGAGCATGGCGCTTGAGCGCGGAGAGCGAGAACCCGGTCTGCTCCATCAGATAGGCGTTTGACGCCCAGACGATCGGACGCTGCCCCTCCTCCCAGTCCTGGGCCTGTGTAAACGCCCCGAGCGTGTCGAGGAGCATCACATCTCCGGCCTTGAGTCCAATGTACACGCCCACGCGCTTCACCGCCACGAGGGCCCGCGATTTGGATACAGCCACCCGTTCACCGGCTTGGGCAAGCTGCGCTGCAATGCCAAGACCCGGTGTCGGCTTGCGCCAACCTGTATGTTTCATGCCTGTTTCTCACCTCCAGTTATGTGGAGGCAAAAGAAAGCCGTTCGCCGAAGTGGCGTTCTTGTTGACAGTGATTCGCGGGAGAGATATCTTCTAAGCGACCAAACTTTTCAGATTAGCTCTCAGGCCACGCTGCTTGGGGGCTTTTCTTTTGCCTAGATCATTGTTCTGACTGCTCCTCTTTCGTAGCGAGGAATTCGCTGTACAGCTGATCAAGCCGACCCGAGAGAAAGTCCCCGAACTCGGTTGAATCTTGTGCCGTAAGCGAAATGCTGAATGCCTTTCCGGAACGACCGATGACTCCCTTGATGCGGCCTTTGCCGGCAGTCCAGGTTCGTTTCTTGGGCGTAGCACGCGTTTTTCGGCGCTTCGGCGCCCTGCCCGCTTCTGCCAGCTTGCTGTGCAGGAACTCAAAGCGAGCATCACTGTCGAGGTTTTGAAACCCGTCGAACTCCAAAGCTCCCTTGAGGATCTTGCCATTCGATGGTTCCGAAGCCAACTTCTTGAAGTCTTCCCAGCGATCACGCCCAATCTGCTTGGCCGGCCCAATCTGTTCGATGACGTGCCGAGGGACGTTCTGCGCCACTGACAGCATCCGTGAAAGCAACGTCCCATCGATGGTAAGGGCAGACTGGATCACATCCTTTGCTTGCCCCATATCCAAGAGGCTCCTCGCAAATAGGGCCTTCTCAATAAATGAGAGATCTGCGCGCGCAGTGTTTTCCTGCCCTTGAGCAAGAACATGAGCCACATCGTCCATTGGCTTTACAACTGCGCGAACCTTACGGCCGAGCGCCGATGCAACTCGCACACGGCGATGCCCAAAGACGATCATATAGCGGCCATCCGCTTCCGGATGCGGTCTAAGCAATACTGGCGTGTCCTGGCGACCCGCTGCGATCGATGCTTTCAGTTCGTCGAAAGCAACATCGTCATCACTAAGCCGATCCGAAACGAATGACACATCGATCAATTTCGGATCGATCTCGACAATGGTTTCGCCTTCAAGGAGACGCTTCGAGTTCTCCGCAAGGCTATCGATTGAAACCTTCATCGATTTCGAAGCACCGCGCATCGCGTATCCAGAGCGACCGGAATCCTTCGACTGTTCCGTCGAACCGGCCATAACGCTCTTCAGGAGGTCTTTGCGAGCCATCAAGCCATCTCCCTTTCGTCAGAATCCAACCGGCGCGCAGCCCGCATTTCGACAGTTGCACGGCTGTCAAAACTAGCGTTCTGCACGGCTGTCAAAACCACAGTCACTCTCGCCCCCAAGCCCTATGGATCAGTTCAGCGATTTCGTCGTTCACATCATTTAAAGACGTCACGGCGCGGTCGTAAGTTGTCCGCACGAACTGAGACCGTTCAACTTCGTAAAGCGTCTGCTTGGTAATCCCAGCATCGGAGATCGCCGTAGATTTCAACATAGGATTCGACAGCATCTGATTTGGGAACATCGCCTGGAGGAACCCAACCATCTGCTTTTGGGGACCGTCCGTTGGTTCAAATCGCGTTACGAGGTAACGGAACCACTTCAGGCGCATGTTCGCTCCAGCATCACGGATCGTCTTCATGATCCCGCCCAGCATCAGGAGAAACTGGCTCATCGACATGACGTCCAGCATCTGAGGATGGACTGTCACAATTACCGAAGATGAAGCCGTCAGAGCAGTGAGCGTGAGGTAGCCCAGCTGAGGAGGACAATCGATTACGACCACGTCATAGCGATCTTCAACCTCGTTAAGCGCCTTCGATATACGAGTGAAGAAGGCACGGCCCTCATGGGAATCGCTGCTCGTCAAAGCGACCGGGGTATCGTATTCGTACTCTTGAAGCTCAAGACTTGCCGGAACGATATCTAGGTTGGGGAAGTTTGTTGGCCGGATCACCTCCGAGATCGGTTTGCGCTCGTCATCATACCGAAGTGTCTCGTAGAGCGAAGGCACGTCGTCGAGTTCTGGCTGAATGCCGTGCAAAGCTGTGAGCGAGGCTTGGGGGTCCAAGTCGATCGCAAGAACTCGATGCCCTTTCAACGCCAAGTGCTGCGCGAGGTGGGCGGCGGTAGTGGTTTTTCCGGAGCCACCTTTGAAGTTCACGACGGACACAACGTGCAGTTCTTCGCCAGGCTGCCGATAGGGGACATAACGGCGCTTTCCGGGACGACCATGCTTATCGAGATAAGCTCTCAGCTCAAGCATCTGCTCGGCCGAGTAGCTGCGCCTCCCAGAAGACGATGTTTCAGGTTCAGGACCTTTGCCTTCGAGATGAAGCTTCTTAATGGTCGACTGGGTCACACCGAGATAGTAGGCAACCTCGGCCAACGAAAACTGACGCAGACCTTTTTGGGCGTCCGGAGGATACTGTTCCTGCCGCAACATATTGAGGCGGTCGGAAATCAACTCTCCTTGCTGTAGGATGATCTCGTCGAAGGGTTGATCCTTCGTATCAGCCGCAAAAGACCGTTCTCTCATCCGCCTGCCCTCTAAATATCGCTTTTTCGGCGATTTCGCTCATTAAAGTGTCATCTACACGGAAAAACGAGTCTTAACAACGTTTTTCGTCGGGCGGGTCGATCTTACACAATCTCCCAGCGAGCCTAGATGTCTCGACAAAGTGTAGCGATGGCGCAAATTGGCTACCCAATATCTAGGCACACCGTCACAAGCTCGCATGTGAAGTCGAATTGCGTTCCGCATCAACTTCGACGCAACCATATAATATTATTTAGTTTTTCAAGAATGCACGGCTGTCAAAACGCAAGAGGCACGAAGCTGCAGAACGCTAAGCAGACCGCGAACCCGTCCCATCCGATACAGATTGCTTCATCATCACCATAGGCCCAACCAGTAATCGGTTGGTTCCACCAAGTGCACCAGCCGATGCGCTCAAACAGGCAAGCAATGCGTTTCAGTGCGAAGGGAAGCCGAGGGAATCGGCAGGGTTTTCCCAGCCGATTCTTAGCGTCACGCTGCGTCGCTCGGCCATCAGGGGATGACGGCTTGCAGGGACCGATCGTCCTGGTTCGCGGTTTTCTTAGCGTTCTGAGGCTTCAGGAAGGCCCGCGACAGTGACCAGCTAGAAATACTCATCGACACACTCAGCAGTCTGACAGGTCAAATCCCGCAGAACTGCGCACCTTTGCGAACTCATAAAGCGAACCGCACAGGGGGCTCTGACTGATGTCATTGTAGAACCGGGGCCTAAGCCCCGATCCTCTTGATGCGGATCCCCAGCTTGCGGGCCTTGTCGACGATGTTCTCGGTAATGCCCGAACCGGGGGTGGCGATCAGACTTTGGGGCATCGTCTCGAGCATCTTGTCGTTGCGCTTGAAGGGAGCGGCTTTGCCGTGGCTCTTCCAGTCGGGCTTGAAGACCACCTGGGTGACACCGCGGGTATCTGCCCAGCGGGCCGCAATCATCTCGGCACCCTTGGGCGTGCCACCGTGCAAGAGCACCATGTCGGGGTATTTGGCGTGGGTAGCGTCGAGAACGGACCAGATCAGATCATAGGCGTGATAGTCCCCGCCCGAGAAGGCGATCCTTGTACCTTCGGGGCAGTGCACCTCGGTCTCTTTGCGGCGCTTGGCCGACAGATAGGCCCGGCTATCCACCACGGCGGAGGTGAGGCCGCGATGCGAGACCTTGGATCCTGTGCGGGGCAGCCAGGGCGAGCCTGTGGCGGCCGAGAAGTGGTCCACGGCCAGATCGCGCATCTGCTCGAAGGCGTCGCGATGGTCCCAGAGCTTGAGCCCGATCATCTGGAGGCGCTCGAGCTCGACCGAGGCGACCTCTGAGCCGTCCTGGATGGCCAGACTTTCCCGGACCTCGAACTCATTGTCGTCAAGGAGCTTCTGAATGTGGGTGAAGCGACGATGGAAGATCGAAGTGAGGGACCAGAGCATCTCTTCGAGATTGTCTTCCAACTGGCTGCCGGTGAGGAGGCCGATGGTGGTGTCAAAGAGCGTCGCCATGGCGAGATCGACCTCGTCGGGCTGGGCAAGCTGAGCCTGATGCGCGCCATCGCTATTGCGCGCTCGGCCCCACCGCTGGTCGTATTGGTGCTCTTGGTCAGCCCGGTTCCGCCAGGGATCGGCTTGGCCATTCTCATCGCCGTATTCTTTTCCCTCGGCGCGCTGACGAACGGCCTGACGATTGCCGTATTCGGGCTATTGATGGAAGTCTCCCCAGACGAGCGTCGCCCATCGTATAGCGGCTATTTCAATGCCTTGACCGCTCCAGCGTTTGTCTTCCCGCTTCTGGGAGGCTTTGCCATTGCAGCATTTGGAACTTGGATCGTGTTCGCAGTCGCGCTCATGCTTGCCGTCGTTCAGGCGACTTTTCTCTTTCGCATCGAGCTGCCCGGGTCGGTATCGGTCTCCCGGTAGGCTACCGAATTTCGCGAGGCCGAATATTCAAACATGACCGGTGCGGCTGAGGTTTTTTTGATGGTTTCGGATAGCGAACAGCCGATGGCGGGTTTTCTACCTAGTGTCTTGTGAAGAGTTGGAGTTCTCAAGAAAAAGGCCATTGACCTTCCAGTGACTGGAAGATGCATATCTTCGACAGATTGGAAATGGAGGTCAATCATGTGTGCTGACGAGACGAGCGAGATAGTGAGCGATCCGGTGTGCGGGATGTCCGTTGATCGCGCGACCGCACGCCATGTATCCCAAGTTGCAGGCGCGCCGTATTTCTTCTGCTCGACGCGCTGCAAGGAGAAGTTCGATGCAGCACCGGAAACCTACATAGACGGAGGACCCACGCCGGAAGCAATGCCAGAAGGCACGATTTATACATGTCCGATGCACCCCGAGATCGAGCAGGTCGGCCCCGGCGACTGCCCGATTTGTGGTATGGCGCTGGAGCCAAAAGATATTCAGACAGTCGATGAAGGCCCCAATCCGGAACTCGTCGATTTCACCCGCAGGTTCTGGATCGGCACAATCCTAACCGTTCCCGTCGTCGTTCTAGCGATGGGAGGCTATGTCGGTCTCCCCGTGCGCAGCTGGATTGGCGAGGGATTGGCCCACTGGATCGAGCTAATTCTGGCTACGCCGGTCATTCTCTGGTCAGGTTGGCCGTTTCTGGTGCGCGGCTGGAAGAGCTTCAGGACCATGAACCTCAACATGTTCAGCCTGATCGGTATGGGAGTTGCCGCTGCCTGGGCGTTCAGCACGATCGCAGTAATCGCGCCCGGACTATTCCCAAGCGGTTTTCGGGACGTTGAAGGCAATGTCGGTGTCTACTTTGAAGCGGGCGCGGTGATCGTGGTTCTGGTGCTACTTGGACAGATTCTGGAACTACGTGCCCGGGAGCGGACCGGCTCGGCCATCCGCACCTTGCTCGACCTGGCCGCAAAGAGCGCACGTCTGATACGTGAGGACGGAACGGAAGAGGAAGTGCCTCTGGAGGACGTGCAGATTGGCGACCGCATAAAAGTGCGCCCAGGCGAGAAGGTGCCAGTGGACGGCGAAGTTGTCGAAGGGCGGTCGTCGGTTGATGAGTCGATGCTCACGGGCGAGCCTGTGCCGGTCGAGAAAGTCGAAGGCGACGTGGTCACCGGGGCGACAATCAACGGCACCGGCAGCCTCGTGATCGAAGCCAGACGCGTAGGAAAGGACACGATGCTGGCACAGATCGTCGAAATGGTGGCAGCAGCACAGAGGTCCCGCGCTCCGATCCAGAAGCTCGCAGACGCCGTGGCCGGCTATTTTGTACCAGCTGTGATCGCGGTTGCAGTCATTTCGTTCGTCTCATGGTCAATCTGGGGGCCGTCGCCCGCGCTGGCTTACGGCCTGGTCTCCGCCATCGCCGTTCTCATCATTGCCTGTCCCTGCGCGCTCGGGCTCGCAACGCCGATGTCCATCATGACCGCGACCGGGCGCGGGGCTCAGGCGGGCGTGCTGATCAAGAATGCCGAAGCGCTTGAGGCATTCGAGAAGGTGGACACGCTGATCGTTGACAAGACCGGCACTCTGACGATGGGCAAACCGGAACTGTCTGTCGTGCTACCGGAAGACGGCCACGAAGAAGCCGAGGTTCTTCGACTTGCTGCCAGCCTGGAACGCGGCTCCGAGCACCCGCTGGCTGAGGCGATTGTGCGCGGTGCTGAGGCACGCGGCATGAAACTCGCAAATGCCGACGCGTTCGAAGCCGTCACCGGCATGGGTGTTAAGGGTAACGTGGACGGCAAACCGGTGGCCTTGGGCAACGCGAAGATGCTCGCCGAACTCGGTATCGATGCGCCTGAGGTGACCGAAGTCGCCAACGCCCGTCGCGACGAAGGTGAAACGGTCATGTTTGTCGTCGTCGACGGCGGGATCGCCGGTCTCGTGAGCGTGGCAGATCCGGTCAAGGAAACAACTCCTGCCGCCCTGAAGGCCCTGCATGACCTAGGTTTCCGGATCGTAATGGTCACGGGCGACAATGAGCGCACGGCCAAGGCCGTGGCGGGGCGGCTCGGCATCGACGAGATACGCGCCGATGTCCTGCCCGAGGACAAGGCCCGCATCATACGTGAGCTTCAGGCCGAGGGATGCAGGGTCGCCATGGCCGGGGACGGTGTGAACGATGCACCTGCTTTGGCGCAGGCCGATGTCGGTATCGCCATGGGTACCGGCGCCGATGTCGCGATCGAAAGCGCAGGTTTCACCTTGGTCAAAGGGGACCTAAACGGACTTGTCAGAGCGCGCCGCCTGTCGCTGGCGACAATGCGGAACATCAGGCAGAATTTGTTCTTCGCCATGATCTACAACACTGCCGGTGTGCCAGTGGCCGCCGGGGTTCTGTTCCCGTTCTTTGGTCTCCTGATCTCGCCGATGTTCGCAGCTGCCGCGATGAGCCTTTCATCTGTCTCGGTCATCGGGAATGCGTTGCGACTGAGATCGGTGCGTCTTTGAAAAAATGGAGCCACTCAGGCACTTTCCGGAGTCGCATTCATTTAAGTGGCGACAGATCCGAGCAGAATCAGACGGCAATCAAAAAGAAAAAATCTATGCAGGCATTGACCTTCCAGTTAGTGGAACCCCTATCTGTTGGCTATGGATCAAGCGAGGTTTCAACGATGAACATTGGTGACGTCTCCGAACGAAGCGGACTGCCCGCCAAAACCATTCGATACTACGAGGATATCGGGCTTGTTCGTCCACCGCGTCGTGAGAACGGTTATCGCGAGTTTGGATATCGCGAATTGAACACGCTTGCATTCCTCGGACGCGCCCGCTCCCTGGGGTTCAGCATCGAGGATTGCCGAACGCTCTTGTCTCTTTACGAAGACCGCGAGCGGTCGAGCTCCGAAGTCAAGGCGATTGCGAAGATCCATCTGACGCAAATCGACCGAAAGATCGAAGAACTACAGGCATTGAGCGCAACGCTCGGCGATCTTGTCGCACGGTGTCAGGGCGACAAACGGCCTGATTGCCCGATCATTGACGACCTGGCGCAACAGGTTTCCCGCGAAGACGGTGATCAGGCGATAAATCGCACTTCACGGAAACGCGACAAGCCGTCGCTGGATATTCATGCAACGCAATAGTAGATAATTATCCATGATCTTGTTCGCCCGCCTTTTCTGCTTTCTCGCGCTCATGGCTTTCGCCGTGGGCGCAGTTGCGCATTCGGCGGGATCGGCTGCCATGGCCTCCGCGATGATCACCGCGGATGCCGGGATGTCCGGGATGGACGATTGCGACGCGTGCGGCGATCAGGAGGCCGGACTCAAGGGCGGGGTTTGCAATTTCGTGTGCAACGTCACAGGGATGGCCGCTGTTCCGGTTGCTTCGGCGGACACGGGCCATGTCGCCACGTCCATCGCGCATGACCGGATGCCGGAGCGGGTTGCGCGTGGCATCACCGGTCCTCCGGCTAAAGAACCACCTCGATTCTACCTCTGATCCGACACTCGGCGCCTGATCGCGCTGGATGTGTCGACTCGTACCGACTGCGCGCTTCCGTGCGGTCGCGCGAGACAATCGCACCGCCACCGCAGCTTTGCCGCGGTGCAGCGCCGTCAGATCAGAGAGTACAAGTTCATGTTCAACCGATCCAATCCGACTCTATCGCGCCGTTCCTTTCTCGCTGCTTCGGTAGCGGGGGTTGCTGCAACGGCCTTCGGCAAGACCACGTTCGCCGAGTCGCAGAGCCGTAGTTTCTCGTTGCGTGCCGCGCCGGGCGCTGCGCGGCTAGTGCCCAACCCGCACCCCGAGACACCCGCGTGGTGCTACAACGGACAGGTTCCCGGCCCCGAATTGCGCGTGCGTCAGGGCGAACGCTTGCGCATCGACGTCATGAACGGCTTGGCCGAGGACAGCACGGTCCACTGGCACGGGCTGCGCGTGCCGAACGCCATGGACGGGGTGCCGCACCTGACCCAGACGCCAATTGCACCGGGCGAGACCTTTACCTACGAGTTCGAGGCAGTCGATGCGGGAACCTTCTGGTATCACCCCCACCAGCGCAGCTTCGAGCAGGTCGGGCGCGGTCTCTACGGACCACTCATCATTGAGGAACCGAACGCGCCGCAGGTCGACCGCGACATCACCTGGATCCTCGACGACTGGCGCCTGACGCGGGATGCTACTATCTCGGACGATTTCGGCGCGACCATGGACATGAGCCACGCCGGACGGTTGGGAAACACGGTCACGATCAACGGGCAGATTCCCGAGACCTTCGCTGTGCGGCGAGGCGAGCGCATCCGGCTGCGGCTTATCAACGCCGCCAATGCACGCATCTTCGCGCTCGATTTCGGCGACCACGAACCGCGCGTCATCGCGCTGGATGGCCAGCCTGTCGCCCCCCATGCAGCGCCCGGCGGGCGGGTTTTGCTCGGCCCCGCCATGCGGGCCGATGTCATCCTGGATTGTACTGGCGCCTCGGGCTCAAGGGTTCAGCTGGTCGATCGGGCCTATCGCGATAACGAGTATCGGCTGCTCGATATCGTCTACGAGGGCGCGCCACTGCGCGACGCGCCGCCCGATTGGGATATTGCCTTGCCTGACAATTCGCTTCCGGAACCGGACATGGCGTCTGCGCGCCGCCACGAGGTGCTGTTCACCGGCGGCATGATGGGCGCGATGGTCGAACGCGACATGGGTCTCAGTCCATCCGGCGGCATGATGGGGGGCGGCATGATGGGCATGCGCCACGACGGGCGCGGCATATGGTTCGTCACCGGCAAGGCGGCCGAGGGGCATATGCTCGATCCCTTCCTCACCCTCGAACGCGATGCAAGTCACGTCATCCAGATGACCAACGCAACGGCTTTCCATCACCCGATCCACCTGCACGGCCATTCCTTCCGGGTCATCACCCGCGATGGGGCACCGACCGAGCATCGCGAGTGGCAGGACACGGTTCTGATGGCACCGCGCGAACGCGTCGAGATCGCCTTTGTCGCCGACAATCCGGGGGACTGGATGTTTCATTGCCACATTCTCGAGCACCAGGCGGCGGGGATGATGGGCGTGATCCGGGTGGCCTGAACATGGGAGAAAGCAAATTGAGATCCGTATACCCAACGCTGCTTCCCACGCGACGCGCCTTTCTTTCGTCGGCTCTCGGCGTAAGCGCCTATGTACTTCTGCCGGACCTTGCGCGGGCCGGCAGCGGCGGCGGAATCCGCGCGTTGGCTTTCGACGGTGACGTGCTGTTGGCGGCGGAAGCAACGTTGAACGTCAGCGAGGATAACGGCGGCACCTGGGCCGAGCGGACGACGCCCGGCAAAGTGCTGGCAATGGCCACCAATCCTGACCGGCCCGGCCTTGTCGCCGCCGGCCTGGAAAAGGGCGGTGTCGCACTGTCGGCCGATGGTTCGGCAACGTGGCGCATCGGCAATGCCGGGCTTCCGGACGGAGAAGTGAATGCCCTCGCAATCGCATCGCGGAACCCCGACCTAATCTATGCGGCAGTCCGCGGCGACGGTCTCTATAAGAGCGAGGACGCTGGCGAAACCTGGACCCTGGCGATGGACCGCCCCTGGCTCAAAGAGGCCGAGCGCGATCCGCTCACTTTGGCGTCCGTCGATCTAGAGACCGGCATGGGCGGCATATGGATTTATGCCGGCACCGAGATGGGTCTGACCCGGGTGCCTGACTGTTTCTGCCGGTGGCAGGACGTCCAACCGGGCAACGCAATGGATGCGCTGGTCTCTGGCGATGCGCCACCTCCCGAAAACCCCTTGCCCGACGGCGAGCCGGTACAGTCGCTGGCGAGCAGCCCTTCGGCACCGGAGCGGCTCTATGCCGCTCTGCCCTCGGGGATCTGGACCTCGGCGGATGGCGGGGTGGTCTGGACCCAGGTGGCTCTTAGCGCCGCGACTGCGATCGCGGTTCATCCTCGTGACGAGACGTACATCGCCGCTGTCATCGGCGGCACCCTGAAACTCAGCCGCGACGGCGGCAAAAGCTGGACCGCGACAGCGGCCGGATGAAGGAGAGAGAGATGCAGAGAAGAACGGTATTCGGCCTGATCGGCGGCGGTATTGTCAGTGCGGGGGCGCTGACGACGCTGACCTGGGCACAAAGTGAGCCAACGGCAAAGCCGGAAACGACCGATGGCACGAAGCAGATCACGATCTGGCGCGATCCGGGCTGCGGTTGCTGCGATACTTACGCCGATTATCTCGAAGAAAACGGCTTCACCGTCACCCGCGTGGATGACCGGGATTTCGACAAGCGGTCGGTCGACGTCGGTGTTCCGGAGCGCGGCATTGGCTGCCATCTCGCCGAGATCGACGGCTATTATGTCAGCGGTCTGGTTCCGGCCGAGATCATCGACCGGCTCCTGAGCGAGCGACCGGACATCGCTGGCATCACCTTGCCGGGAATGCCGGCCAATGCCCCGGGGATGGCCCGCGTCAAGACCGGCACCCTCAAGACCTACGCCTTCGGCGAGGGCGGCATCACCGTCTATTCCGATGAGTGAGTGCATGGGCATGATGAACGGGCCCATGATGGGCGCGATGATGCTTGTTGGCGGGGTGGTTCTGCTGCTGCTCGTCGCCGTCCTTGTGTTGAGCGTGATCGCCCTGGCCAAGTACATCCGGGGCGCTACATGAGACCGATTGCTGGCATGTTTCTGGCAGGGATCGCGACTGCCGTCATCGGCAGTTTCGTTCTGGCGCAGGCATCTCCCGACGAGACGGCGATCGAAGGTCTGACCTTTCTTGGAGAGCCAGTCTCTGAGGACGACCTCATCGCAGGCAAACAAATCTACGCCGAAAGCTGCGCGTCCTGCCATGGTGAGAATCTCGAAGGCCAGCCTGACTGGCGGCGACGTCTCGACAACGGCCGTATGCCTGCCCCGCCGCACGATGAAACGGGCCACACCTGGCACCATTCCGACCGCAATCTTTTCATCGTGACGAAGGGCGGCGTTCAAGCGGTGGTGCCAGGATATGAGAGCGACATGCCGGCCTTCGAGGGCATCCTGACAGACGACGAGATCGCCGAAGTCCTCGCCTACATCAAGAGCACCTGGCCCGAACGGCAACGCGAGTTCCAGGCCGAGGTCTCGGCAAACGACAGGGGTGGGCTATGACTGAGCACACCGAGCATCCGCCAAAGCGAACATCGCGGCTGGCCCTGCTGCCAGTGGCCGTTTTCGCGGTGATCGGCGGCGCATTCTATTGGGGGCTTTTCAACAACGATGACGGTCTGCCTTCGGCGCTAATCGGCAAGCCGGTACCCAAATTCGATCTGCCGCCGATCGAGGGACGTTCCGACGGCCTCTCGACCGCCGATCTGAAAGGGCAGGTGTCCATCGTCAACGTCTGGGCGTCGTGGTGCGTGCCGTGCCGGGTCGAAATGCCCCTGCTCAACGAACTGGCCGCTCGAGATGAAGTCGCGATTTTCGGCATCAATTACAAGGATCGACCTGCAGAGGCCTTGGACTTTCTCGGGGAGCTCGGCGATCCTTACGACAGGATCGGGGCTGACAGTACTGGCCGGGTCGCGATCAACTGGGGCGTGTACGGTTTGCCGGAGACCTTCGTGATCGATGCGGAGGGTCGGATCGCCTACAAGCATATCGGTCCCTTCAACCGCCGCTCCTTGGAGGAAGACATCCTCCCCGTGGTGCGACGCCTTCAGGAAGGAGCCGGATCATGAATCGACGCGAACTTTTGGCGGGAATAGCGGCTCTGGGGCTCGCGGGACGTGCCGAGGCAAAGCCGCTGATGCCGCTTCACGATGCGCCACGCGAAATGCTGTCGCCGCCTTTCGTCAACGGAGCGGGGCGAGACCTGACCCTGGAGGATTTCCGGGGCAAGGTCGTGCTTCTCAATATCTGGGCAACCTGGTGCGTGCCGTGTCGCGAGGAAATGCCGACGCTCGATGCGCTTCAGGCCCGTCTCGGAGGAGACGATTTTCACGTCCTGCCGCTCTCCATCGACCGGGCAGGCCTCAAGGTCGTCCGGCGCTTCTACGAGGAGATCGGCATCCAGCACCTCGACATCTACCTGGCGGACAGTACCCGCGCGATGTGGGCTTTCGGAGCGCTCGGCTTGCCGACGACGATCCTGATCGGGCGCGGCGGGGAGGAACTCGGCCGCCTGGTTGGACCGGCCGAATGGGACAGCCCGGAAATCATCTCTCAAATGCAGACCATCATCAACGAAAAGGAATGAAGAGCAATGTCGGACATATCACCTGAAACCCATGTTGGCGGGGCCGGCCAGTTGCGTCCCAAACTGGGGCGCCGCGGACTGATTCTGGCGGCGATGGCGATTATCGCCGCCGGAATGGCCCTCAACTGGGGCTGGCTGACCGCCATCGGGGCGGCCCCGCTCATCCTGGCTGTAGCGCCGTGCGCTGTCATGTGCGGACTGGGCTATTGCGCGATGTGCAAATCCGACTCCTGCGACAAGACGAACTCACCCACAGAGGCGAGCACTACGAGGGATTGAACCCGAAAACCAAAGGAAGCCTGAAGGAGAAACAGATGAAACCTATCAAGAATCTGAGCATCGCCGCAGCCGTGGCTACCCTCCTGGCAACCGCTGTGGTTGCCCAGGAAAACAGCGGGGCGTCCGGCCAGATGATGGACGGCGAGAACGGCATGTCAGGCAACATAATGCAGGGCGATATGTCCGGCATGGACGGCATGATGCCGATGATGAAGATGATGCAGGCCTGCACGGAGATGATGGAGGCGATGAACGTATCCATGGAGAAAACCCAGCCTTCGATAGACAAAGGCTGATTGGTCTTCGCCGGGGGCACGAGCCCCCGGCGACACCACACGGAGGATGCGTATGTCACGAACACCGGCCGCTCGATTTCTGTTGGTCCTTCTTTGGATGCTAATCGCGCCTTTGGGTGCCGCAGCTCAGCAATCCACCCCGCTCGATCAAACGGAGCAAGAGGCCATCAGGCTGCCGTTGAGCCAGCTCTTCTCCGGGGGGCGGAAGTAGATGGTGGACGTCTCCCTTTTTGGCCTGACCGCGGCGCTTCTGGCCGGAGCTATTTCGTTCCTGTCGCCCTGCGTTCTCCCGCTGGTCCCTGGGTATGTCTCCTACGTTGCGGGACGCACGGCGGCCCAAGGCGGTGTCGCATCCGCTTCCTCCTCGCGCGCAGTGTGGCTGAGCATGTGCTTCGTGCTTGGCTTCTCGACCATATTCATCGCGCTCGGCGCGTCGGCGACGGCGCTCGGACAGGCACTGTTGCGTTGGCGTTATGAGTTAAATCTCATCGGTGGGGTGATCATCATTCTGTTCGGGATGTTCATGATCGGTGCTGCGCGAATATCGGTCATGGAACGCGACTTCCGTTTCAATCTCGACATCCCTGGCGGTCAGCCGGCTGCTTCCTACGTGCTCGGTCTGGCGTTCGGCTTTGGCTGGACGCCGTGCATCGGGCCTATTCTCGGCGCGATCCTCACAGCCAGCGCAGCCAGCGCGACGATCGGTGAAGGCATGGTCTTGCTCGCTGTCTACTCAACCGGTCTCGGTGTTCCTTTTCTCATTGTTGCTGCTTTCACTGACCGTATCGCCGGGCGACTGCGGGCCATAGGTCGCGTCGGTCGACGACTTCACCAAGCGGCCGGTGTGGTGATGATCCTGATGGGAATTGCGATGATGACAGGACAGTTGAGCGCGCTGTCATACTGGATGCTCGATGCGTTTCCGATTCTCGGACGTATCGGCTGAGCGGCGAGAAGCTGTTTTGTCGGGTCACGAAAGTTTTCCTTGAACCTCTAGTAGCTTTAGGCGTTAGCCCTCTACAAAGCGCCAGTGCCGCGGGCAAACTGCCACCGCCACCTCAAACCCTCTCGGGCTGGCAACAATGTATCCGGGAAATTGCGCGACCCGCCATACAATTACGAAGGAGACGTCTAACATGTTGACGAGAAGGCATTTCATTCAATCGACCACCGCGCTGTTCTCGGCATCGCTGGCCAGCCCGGCATTCGCCGACTCTTGGCCCACGGAAGCGCAAAAGGCCGAATGGGACGCGCAAGTCACGCCGCCTGGCTACGATCCTGCCACGTCCAATCCCTGGGGTCTGCATCCGCGCTTTCTTCCGCAACGTGTCGCCGCCAATGCGGGCCTCGTCCCTGGAGACATCCATGTGGATGCGGTGGCGCGCTATCTCTATCACATCGAGGAAGGTGGTACGGCAATGCGCTATGGTGTGGCGATCGCGCGTGGCAATCTATACGAGCCGGGCACATATACGATCAAGCGCAAGGTCAAGTGGCCGCACTGGCAACCGACGCAGAACATGATCGACCGCGATCCCGAACTCTACGCGGACATCGCCGACGGCATGGAGCCTGGACCGGAGAATGCGCTCGGGTCTCGAGCGCTTTACCTGTACGTCGGTGATCGCGACACCTATTTGCGGATACACGGCTCTCCGCATCCGAGCAGCATTGGTGGTCGTGCAAGTTCCGGCTGCGTGCGCATGGTTATGGCGCACATCAACGACCTCTACCCAAACGTCGAGCTCGGATCGACGGCCTACCTCTATTCGGCCGAGGACAGCGTCACCGCCCGCAGCTAGACGCGCGCGGGCTTGGCGGGCGGTTCGACGGTCTGCCGAGCGGCTCAGCTTTCCCGTGCGGCGCAGATGCGACTGCCATTTGGCGTGCGGAGCGGAACCAAGGTCGTTTCGACCGGCCCGCTATGCTGGTACCAGTAACAGCTGTCGTCCGGCACAAGGCGCGCGGTAGAAATATCCTGGTCGGGCGCCGCCATTGCCACGACGCTATCGGGAATATTCCCGATAGCGTTCGCCGCGTCGCTCCCGCTGCTTGGAGGGATGGCACACCCTGCGGTGAACAACAGTGTGGTTCCGATCGTCACGTTTTGCTTTGATAGTACCGGCCGCATTGAATTTCCTTCCTGTTTTGTCGGTCTGGCCGCAACAGTTGGCCAGCCTCTTTCCGACGACACATAGCAAAAAAAGCGATCCGGAGAACCATCAATTAATGTTCTTGAACCTCTAGGTACTGTAGGAACTATGTTGTTCTGAACAACCCGACTTTTGAGGTCCGTTCATGTCTGCTGAAACCAACCGACGAGATCATTCTCACGCCTCGCAAGAGAGCGGCAACAGTTGCTGCGGAAGCGATCGACCATGCGGCAACGTCGCTCCGGCGACGCCTGCGCCGTCTGTCGGGCGGAGCTTCCAGGTCTCCGGGCTCGACTGCGCCGAAGAAGTGGCGATCCTGAACAAGGTCGTCGGTCCGAAGGTCGGCGGAGCAGAGCATTTGGCCTTCGACGTCATCAACGGGCGGATGACCATTCTGGACAGCGCGGACCGTGTAACTGACGACGAGGTGGCGCAACTGGTTGCGACCACCGGCATGAGTGCGAAGCCCTGGGATGCGGGAACCGCATCGGAAGATCAGGCGGCCCATCTCGCCCGGCAGCGGCTGTTCACGGCGCTGAGCGGCGGCTTCTGGGCGGCCGGCTTTCTCTGGCACATCTTCGAGACCGGCATGGGCGGGGCCCTCGGCCTGTTCGCGGGTCACGGCGAGTCCCCCATGCCGCTGGCCGAGGCGGTGCTCTTCGCCGTCGCGATCCTGTTCGGTGTCTGGCTCGTGGCCCCGAAGGCTTGGTCCTCCGCGCGGCGTCTGTCGCCCGATATGAACCTTCTCATGGTGGTCGCGGTGGCGGGAGCCATTGGCCTCGGCGAGTTCTTCGAGGCGGCGACGGTGGCCTTCTTCTTCTCGCTGTCGCTCTACCTCGAGAGCTGGAGCGTCGGGCGCGCGCGGAACGCCGTGTCGGCGTTGCTCGACCTCGCACCGCCGACGGCAAGAGTTCTCTATGATGATGGTTCTGAAGCAGACGTGCCGGCTTCTGCTGTTGCCATCAATGCACGGTTCGTGGTGCGCGGCGGCGACCGCATCCCGCTGGATGGTGAAGTTGTTGATGGGGCAGGGGCCGTCGATCAGGCGCCGATCACCGGCGAAAGTGCGCTGGTGCCGAAGGAGCCAGGCGACGAAGTCTACGCGGGCACGATCAACGGCGAAGGGACTTTGACCGTGCGCGCGACCAAAGCGGCATCCGACACGGTGCTCGCCAAGATCATCCGCATGGTGGGGGACGCTCACGCCCGCCGCGCGCCCGTGGAGCAGTGGGTCGCGAAGTTCGCGCGCATCTACACGCCCATCGTCATGGCGCTGGCCGTCGCCATTGCGCTAGTGCCGCCGCTCGTCTTCGGTGGCGCCTGGGACTACTGGTTCTATAACGCGCTCGTTCTTCTCGTGATCGCCTGTCCCTGTGCGCTGGTCATCTCGACGCCGGTTTCCATCGTGGCCGCACTGACGGCCTCGGCGCGGGCGGGGGTTCTCATAAAAGGCGGCGCGTATGTCGAGGCTCCAGGCCGGACGACGGCTCTGGCGATGGACAAGACTGGAACCATCACGATGGGTGAACCGGAGGTGGCCGCCGTCCATCCACTTGGGGGGGCCTCGGCGCGAGATCTGATGACGCTGGCGGGCGCACTCGAAGCGCGGTCATCGCATCCGCTGGCACGTGCCATTCTTGCGCGGGCCGAGGCAGACGGCATCGCGGTTCCAGCGGCGGAGGATACGCGCACCGTGCCGGGACGAGGGCTGGAAGGACGGGCAGGAGGCCGGAAAGTCTGGCTCGGCTCCGACCGGTTCGCCGAGGAGAAAGGGTTCGGCAGCGCCATTCCGGCGGACCTCCGTGACCGGATCGAAGGGGCCGGCAGTACGCTTGTGGCCGTCGGGGACGAGACCGGCGTGACCGGCATCCTCGAACTGCGCGACCGAATCCGCCCGGACGCCAAAGGTATTGTCACGCGCCTTCATGCGCAGGGCGTGAAAACCATCGTTATGCTGACGGGCGACAATGAACGCACGGCGCGCGCCGTTGCGGCAGAGGTCGGCATCGACGAGGTGCGTGCCGAACTCTTGCCCGAGGACAAAGTGACGGCCATCGAGGAACTGGTCGAAAGCCACGACATGGTCGCGATGATTGGCGACGGAGTGAATGACGCCCCGGCCATGGCGCGGGCGCATTACGCCATCGCCATGGGCGCCGTCGGGTCCGACGCGGCCATCGAGACCGCCGACATCGCCCTCATGACGGACGACATCGGCAAGGTACCGTGGCTCATCGGCCATTCACGCCGCGCCATGTCGATCATCCGCCAGAACATCGGCGTTTCACTGGCGACGAAAGCCGTCTTCGTCGTCGCAACGGCATTCGGGATGGCGTCGATGTGGGGCGCGATCGCCGCGGATGTCGGCGTCTCGCTGCTGGTGGTTGCGAACGCGTTGAGACTTCTAAATGGTCACAAGTCCAATGTATCGCCATCCGGCGGCGAGCCGATTGGTGAGCAGATGGCAAGAGGCGCGCTCGCACACGGGCATTGAACCGCCACCACCCGCAGGGTAGCGTTCGGCCCATATGAGACCTCGCTCACGAGGCATAGAGCAGTGACGAAAATCCATATTCCGCGCCGGGGCGTCTTGTTCGGTGGGCTTGTTGCCATTCTGTCCGGTTGCGCCAGCAAGTTCCGAACCTACAGCGGACCCGAGGTCACCCGGCTGCGCCTCTACAAGGCGCAGCGCTTGCTGGTTCTTGACGGCGCCGATCGTGTGTTGCGGACCTATCCGATCGGGCTGGGCTTTGCGCCTGTCGGTCATAAGCAGTTCGAGGGCGACGGCCGCACACCGGAAGGCTCCTACGTGATCGACCGGCGGAACCCCGACAGCCTCTTCCATCTGTCCGTCGGCATCTCCTACCCGAACGAGGCCGACATCGCTTTCGCTGAGTCCCAGGGGCGTTCCCCCGGCAAGGACATCTTCATTCACGGCGGACCTCGGCGGGGGATCGACCCCACGAATGTCCGCGACTGGACGGCAGGCTGCATCTCGGTCTCGGATCCCGAGATCGAGGAAATCTACGCCATGGTTAGGGACGGGACACCGATAGACATCTACGCCTGAAGGACCAGGAGGCGTGTCGCGTCCGCCGATTGTTTCAGGCAAACCGGCGGCGAAGAGCCACGTTGATGGCCTCGATCGCGATCACCATCGCGATCACGGCCAGTGTGACGCTTGCTGCCTTGTCGTACTGGAATGAGCGCACATAGGTCTGGATGTAGAACCCTATACCGCCCGCACCGACAATGCCCAGGATCAGCGACTCGCGCAGGTTCAGTTCGAACCGGAAGATGGTGTCGCGGGCGACGACCGGCGCCATCTGCGGCCAGATCGCGTAGCGGAGCCGCGCCAGCGGCCCGGCACCGGCGCTTTCCAGCGCGGCAATCGGCGCGCGGGAGACGCCGTCGATCGCTTCGGCGTAGAACTTCGCGAGCATGCCGGTGGCATGGAAGGCGACCGCGATGATGCCGGGGAGGGGACCCAGGCCCACCGCACCCACCATGAGCATCGCCACCAGGATCAGCGGGATGGCACGGATGAAAGCGAGGAGCGTCCGGACGGGTCGGTAGACCGCCGAAGAAACCATCGTCTCGGACGCAAATATCCCGAGGGGGACCGATAGGAAGACCGCGCCCAGAGATCCCAGGATCGCGATGCGTAGCGTTTCCGCGCTACCCTTCACGATCTCGTTCATCACGGTCGGATCGGGCGGGACCATCCGGCCGAGGAAATCCGCGATCCGGGGTCCGGCGGAACAAAAACGCGACAGGTCCACGCGACAACGGTCCCAACGCCGAGCAGTGGGATGCTCCAGCGGGGGCGCACCTCCGTCAAGAGGGCCGGCGCCGGAAGAGTGCCGACGAGAATTACGAGAAAGCTCAACCCATAGCTTCCGACCCATGCAGCCGGTTGCCGCAAGGCTGCGTATTCGACAAGCGCGTAGCCCGCGAGGTTCCATGGGAATCCCGTGAGGATGTGGCCGCGCAGCCACTCTGCGGCCGTCCAGCAGGTCGCAAATAGAAGACAGCCCATAACGCCCTCGATCGCGCGACGGCGTGCGATGGCCGTGAAGAGTGTCGCCGCCATGGCCGGAAAGATGGCCAGACCCGCAGACAATCCTGCGACGGCGGGGATCGCCAAAGCACCGAACCTCTCGGCATCCACGTAGAAACTCTCCGCGATCCACGAGAGACCGAAGCCGAACTGCCCGAGACCGAACGCCCAGCCGACGAGTGCGGCCTTGGCCGGGGAAAGATGCCGGAGGAGGACAAGAAGGGCAGCGTAGGCAACGGGGACGAGCAGGAGGATCGAGAACGGAGGGAGGGTCAGGACCGTCAGTCCGCCGGCTACAATGGCCACGATCATGCGCGTCGGCAGGGAAATCACCCGCTCCCCGGACAGCGTCCAAAACAGCGTCATGGACCGCACCTGGGCCGTCGCGTGATCATCGGCGCGACAAGAAGCAATCCGACGCCGCCGACCACGAAGACGTCAGCCATGTTGAAAGCTGGCCAGTGCGCGGAGCCGGCGTAGAAATCGAGGAAATCGGTCACGGCCCGGAACCTGAGGCGGTCCAGGACGTTGCCTAAGGCGCCGCCGATGATCGCCCCGTAGGCAACCGCCTCGATGCCGTCCCGGGTGCGCAGCATCATGGTCACGAGCCAAGCGCACACGGCAAGAGCGAGCACCACGAGGCTCCACCACGGCGCGCCGCCCAAAAGCCCGAAGGTCACGCCATCGTTCCGATAGAACGTGAGATTGAATCCGGTGAACACGGGAACACCAGCGCTCAGGACGCTCGCATTCGTGATGACGATGGCCTTTGTGACCTGATCGATCGCGAAAGCCGCGACGGCAGCCAACATGCCGATCACCGGCGGTCTTTCGGCTGACAACATTTTCTCACCCCAGCCAGACATCGAGAAACAGCATCAGGACAAGGCCAACCGACAGTCCGAGCGTCGCCTTGTTCTGATGTCCGCTGCGATGGGTCTCGGGGATGATTTCGTGGCTGATCACATAGAGCATCGCGCCGGCGGCGAACGCCAGCCCCCAGGGCAGCAGCGGCTCCGACAGCGTGATGATACCCGCCCCGAGCAACCCGCCGATCGGTTCGACCATGCCGGTGAGGGCCGCGATGCCCCAGGCGCGCAGCTTCGCGTATCCTTCACCCATGAGCGACACCGCCACCGCCAGAC
This sequence comes from Pseudooceanicola marinus, assembly GCF_020177265.1. Taxonomy (GTDB): domain Bacteria; phylum Pseudomonadota; class Alphaproteobacteria; order Rhodobacterales; family Rhodobacteraceae; genus Pseudooceanicola; species Pseudooceanicola marinus_A. Next base: position 34,109 of record NZ_JAIVMC010000013.1, on the reverse strand, counting down.
CCTCGGGCGCGTTCTGCAAGCCGATACCGATGGCGAGTGGGACGCCACCTTCCATGCCACCGGAACCGAACCCGACCCCGACCGCGAGACCCTCAGGAAAGTTGTGGATCGTGATTGCGATGATGAAGAGCCAGACCCGCCGGAGCGACGCGGCGTCCGGACCTTCGCGGCCTGTTTTGAAGTGTTCGTGCGGCAGCTTCTCGTTCATCAGGGCAACGGCAGCCATGCCAAGAAGGATTGCGATGCAGACAATGGCCGCGGGCGCGGCCCCGTTGTCGAACCGCGGTTCGGCCGCGTCCAGCGCGGGGATGATCAGGGAGAAGAACGAAGCTGCGAGCATCACGCCAGCCGCAAAGCCGAGCGACAGGTCGCGTGTGCCGCGTGAGGGGATCCGCCCGAACAGCACGGGGACTGCTCCGACGGCTGTCAATGTGCCGGCGGCCAGGCTTCCGAGAAAGCCGAGCATGATCGGGGACAATGGATCCATTCGTCAGGTGGCTTACCCTTCCGGGTAGCTCGAGTAGACTTCGGTCGAGCCGTCCTTGAGAATCAGAAAGACGTCGTAGGCTTCGCGGTCCTCCTCGGGCCCCATGCCGGGCGAACCGTAGGGCATGCCCGGAACCGCGAGACCGATCGCGTCGGACCGTTCGTCCAGAAGGCGGCGGATGTCGGCGGCCGGCACGTGGCCCTCGATCACGTAACCGTCGACGAGCGCCGTGTGGCAGGAGACCATACGCTGCGGCACCCCGTTGTCGAGCTTGAAGCGCACGAGAAGGCCGCCGAACATGTCCTGGCCGGTCGGTGTGAAGCCGTTGTCCTGGAGATGGTTCATCCAGGACAGGCAGCAGCCGCATCCATTGGTCTTTCGGACATCGATGGCAGTTGCCTCCGCGAGGGCCTGCGCCGCCGGAAACAGTGCGATGGCGAAGGTCAGGGCTTGTGTCAGACGTTTCATGGGTCAGAGCCTTTCGGTTGCTGTCAGGGCGATCTCGCGGTCGAGACTTTCAGCGAGAAGGGCGCGGGCTTCGGCCAATCGCGACAGCGCGCCAGTGTCATCCGCTTCGCGCTCGGCAGCTTCGGCGAGCCGCTCGTCTGAGAGAGGATCGGTCGGCCGACCGTCCACCAGAACCTCGTAGTGCAGGTTCGGACCGGTCGCGGTGCCGGTGGCGCCCACACGGCCGATCAGGTCTCCGGCGGCCACGCGCTGGCCTTGCACGAGGCCTTCCGGGACCGCGCTGAGATGCGCATAGCGCGTCGTGGTGTCCGAGCCATGCGAGATTTCAACCACGCGGCCGTACCCGTTCCGCCAGCCGATGAAGCTGACGCGCCCGGGTGCCGTGGCCTGAACCGGCGTCCCACGCGCCGCAGCGAAATCGACGCCGGTGTGCATTCGCACGTTCCCGTAGACCGGATGCGTGCGGCGGCCGAAAACGGAGCTCAGTCGCGCGCCTTCCACGGGCTGCGCGAAGACGCGGAGAACCGCGCCGTCGACATAAACCGTGGCCTGACCGCTGCCATTGTCCGGCCAAACGACCTCATAGAGCGCGCCGCCGACCTCGAGCGCGGCAAAGGCCAGTTCCGGTTGTCCGATCCTGTCCTGGCCCACGCGCGCCTCTCGCCACAGAACCCGGAGCGTTTCGCCGCCGGCCATCTCACGGCGGAAATCCACCGTTCCGCCGAGCATCTGCGCCAGGTCCACCGCGAACCGGGCCGGGATATCGGCCTCGTCGAGCGCAGAAAAAAGCGAGCTGTCGATCACTGCTTCCCCGGCAAGCGTCACCATCTCGGACTCCGGCGTGACGACCTGCGTGGCAAGCTCATCGCCGAAGATCACCTCGATGCGTACGCCGTCCTCGACGGCGAGCGCGACACCGCGCGGGCTTCCGTCCGTCGTCGAGACGACGGTGACGGAATGTCCTGGCCGCAGCCGCCTCAAATCATACTCCGCGCCAAGGGCGAGGGCGACTTCCGCACGGTCGGTCGCCGAGAGACCGGCCTCCGCAAGAACTGTATCGAGCGTCTCACCGCTTTCTATGTTGCGCGACCAGGTGAAAAGGGGAGGGTCGATCGTCGGCAAGGAAGTGTCGGCGACCGAAATCTGCAAAAGAGGCATGGGGCTAGGCAACGTCGTGGGCTCGGCTCCTGCCTGCGCAATTCGCGGCGGTTCCGACACCACAAACGGGGGAGACTGGAGACCGTCCGGCATCCATATGCTTGCTACCGCGAGACCCGGAGGGACGGGGTCCTTCGACCAGATCCCCGAAAGTAAAACGACACCCCCCGATAGCGCGACGACAACTCCGATACCCGCCGCGATGGTTCTGATCCTCATGTTGCCCCCTCGGTTTCTTCTTCGAGTGCGCGGCGAATCTTCGGCACCGCGAATTCCCTTGGCTCGTGATAGTCGATCATGGTGACGAACCGCCCCGCAGCGTCGAAAAGGAAAACGCTGGCGGTGTGGTTCATCGTATAACCGCCACCCTCGGTCGGCACCCGCTCGAAGCTCCCGCGGAAACCGCGCACGGCTTTCGCGATTTCCTCATCTTTGCCGGTCCAGCCGCGGATCGCCGGATGGAAATAGCCGGCATACTCCGACATCGCATCGACGGTGTCGCGCTCGGGATCGACAGTGATGAAAACCACGGACATCTCGTTTGCCTCGTCCCCCAAATCGTCGAGCCATCCCGAAATGTCCGAGAGCGTGGTCGGGCAGACGTCCGGACAGTAGGTAAAGCCGAAGAACACCATCGTAGGGCGCCCGATCAGCGTTTCCGGCCCGACCTCGTTTCCCTCGTGATCCGTCAGGCTGAAGTCCATGGCGGACAGAGCCAGCGGCCGCTGGCCCATCGGTTCGGGCGCCCCAGGCCCGTCGACTTGCCACCAGCCGACAAAGAGCGCGAAGACTAGCGCCCCGGCACCCGCTGCGCCGTATCCAAGGATCGTCCGTCGCCGCATCAGTCGTTCGGACCTCGCGCAGCGATGCCAAGGATCGGCACCTCGACCGTCACTTCGCCTCCGTCGTCAAAGAGCAGCGTCAACGGATAGGATTCTCCTTCCGTCATCGTCGTCTGCAACAGCATCAGCATCGCGTGCAGACCGCCCGGCTCGAGCGACATGCTTTCGCCTGGCGCGATGGTGATCTCGTCGGCCGGAGCCATGGAACTCACGCCATCGGCATCGGTCTTCGACTCGTGGATTTCGGGCATCATGGCGAGCGGCGTCACGAGACCGATCAGTATCACCGGTGTATCGCCGGTATTTCGGATCGTCATGTAGGCGGCGCCTGGGCGGTTCATGCCGATTGACGCGCGGGACCAAGCGCCTTCGACGACCACGTCCTCGGATCCTGCAAGCGCCGGCGTCAAAGCCCCCGCCCACGACAAAAGCGCTGTCAGCGCACCGCTAGTAATGAAGGTCCTCATCCTGCTCTTCCCATTTCTTGGTTCAGCTTCGCGCCGCTGCGACTTCAGCCGCCACCAGGCTTCGTAGTTCGGCCTCCCCGAACGGGTCGAGTGGCTTGCCGTTCACGAAGAACGTGGGCGTCTGGCGGACGCCCACAGTCTCGACGTCGGCGCGGTCCTGGTTCAGGATCGCCACTACGTCCGGTGCAAGCATCCGCGTGCGCGCGGCCTCGGCATCGAGGCCCGCCGTTGCGGCGATCTCCAGGATGAGTCCCGGCTCAGGCGCTCCATGCGACGCCCATCTCGGCTGTTCCCGCAGTACCGCTTCGAGAACCGGCTCAAAGACGCCCTGCATGCGCGCGGCCTCGAGCACGCGGATCGCTTCCTCGGACGCCGCGCCGTGGAAAGGTGTGTAGCGGATCACGACGCGGACAGCATCCCCACGCTCGGCCATGATGTCCTTCACGATGGGATGAAAGGCGCGACAGGCCTCGCAGGCCGGATCGAAGAATTCGACGATCGTAACGGGCGCCTCCGCAGGCCCGAGGATGGGTGAGTAGGGGCGGATCATCGCGTCCGCGAGTTCCGGAGCAACGGGCTCCACTTCGGCCACGGGACCGGGGCGGTTTGCAAACCAAGTGGCTCCGCCAAAACCGGCGACGCCGAGGGCGAGAACGGACAGGATCAGGCCGCGTCGGTTCATGTTCGTGTGTCCTTAAGTGAAAGGGCCGACAGCGCCCCGATCAGCGCGAAGGCAGCGAGCGCCATCAGCGGGATAGGGATGCCGAAGACCAACTGGTTGTCGTCGGTGCAGGAGGGACCAGCGGCCGTGCAGGGCTGAATGCGCTCGGGGACCAGGCCAGCGTAAAGACCCATATGCCAGAGCGCGACAGCGCCGCCACCGAGCGCAAGCGCGATCCCGTAGCGGCCGGCGCGATGGTCGCGACACCAAAGGCCGAGCCCGAGAATGATGGCCAGCGGGAACATGAAGGCCCGCTGGAACCAGCAGAGCAGGCAGGGCGTCTGCCCCAGCACCTCGCCGATGAAAAGCACGGCTAGCGATGCCGTGAGAGCAATCACCCATGCCAGTCCCAGTGCCGTTTCTCCGGATATTCGGGTCATGTCGGTCAGATCCTCTCTCTCAGATTATCGAGGATCTCTTCGGCGGACGTGCCGTAGGGCCAGGACTCGGCAAAGCCTGCGTCTGGATCGAAGAGGAACAGATGCGACGTATGCCCCATCGTGTAGCCGTCGGGGGCAGAGGCTTCTTCGATGCGTTCAAAGAAGATCGGGAAAGTTTCCGAAGTCTGCGCAATCTGCTCCGGTGTGCCGGTCAGTCCGATGATGCCGGCATCGAACAATGTGACATAGTCGGCAAGTTCCATCGGTTTATCTCGATCGGGGTCGATCGTGATAAAAATCGGTTGCACCTTGGCAGCGTCAGGGCCCAGTCCCGCCATGACGGCCGCGACCTCCGACAGGGTGGTGGGGCAGACGTCGGGACAGTTGGTGAAGCCGAAGAAGATCAGCATCCAGCGCCCCGCGAAATCGTCTTCGGTGCGTACCATGCCCTGATGATCGGTCAGTTCGAACTCCGCGACGAAAGCCGGCTCTGCCTCTGATCGAGAGCTGTCGGCGCGATCGTCGGACCCGAGCAGAAGCCACCCGAGCGCGAGGACTGCAATGCCCACCAATGCCCAGAGAAGTTTTCTTACCGATGCGAGGGACAATCCGGACTGCCTGTCATTGATTCTTGATTGTTTCGGCGTTTACATCCTCTAGCTACTGTAGATTCAAGCCTGATTGTCCGGCTGCGGCGGGAGGTCACGCGTCTGTGAGTCTTGGACTTGCGCTATCAACCCACCAAACCTACAAGGTCTGTAGGTTCTCTTAAGGGAAACATATGCTGACAATCGGCAATCTGGCGAAGAAGACCGGCACCAAGGTGCAGACCATCCGGTACTACGAACAGATCGGGCTCATGCCTGAACCGGGCCGGACGGAGGGCGGGCAACGCCGCTACGGGGATGCCGAACTCGATCGGCTATCGTTCATCCGTCATTCACGGCAACTCGGTTTCTCGCTCGATGCGATCCGGGAGCTCCTCGATCTCAGCGACCATCCGGAAAAGTCCTGCGACGAGGCAGATGCGATCGCCCGCCGGCAACTCCGCCAGGTCGAGCAACGCATGGCGCGCCTGAAGGCACTTCGCACCGAGCTGAAGCGCATGATCCACGAGTGCAGCGGCGGGCGAACGGCGGATTGCCGGGTGCTCGAGGTCCTGCGGGACCATTCGGAGTGCCTGACCGAGCACGACGACATCGGGGCATAAGCTCGGCTGGCACTGGCCCTTGCGTTTGGAACCCTGCAGCGCGGTGGCGGTTCACCTCATGAACGCCAGAGGAACAGATCAAGCATGGCCACGGCAAAGAAGGCGAGGGAGAGACGCACGCTCTGGATCGTTCTGGCGCTCAACATCGGTCTGGCTTTGGCGTTCTTCGCGACCGGCGCGTTCGGCGATTCGAGCGCCCTGATCGCAAACGGCCTCGACAACCTTTCCGACAGCTTCGTCTACGCCATAAGCCTGTTTGCGCTGTCCCGGTCCGGCAGGTGGAAACGCGGCGCCGCCAATGTCTCGGGTGGGTTGCTGATCCTGTTCGCATTGGGCATCCTCTATGATGCGTGGCGGCGCTATGTCGGCGGGTCGGATCCGCTCGGGACAATCATGATCGCCATGGCCCTGATCGCCGCGGCGATCAACGCGATCTGCGTCTGGTTACTCGCCCGACTCCGCGAACCGGACGTCAACATCCGCGCCGCGAACACTTTCAGCTGGAACGACTTCGCCGCGAACCTCGGGATCGTCGTGGCTGGCGGTCTCGTTGCCTGGCTGGGAACGAACTGGCCGGACCTAGTCGTGGGTGTGGTCGTGGCCGGGATCGCGGCATGGGGCGGTGTCGACATTTTGCGCGATGCACACGGCGAACACCACAAAGCCGTTCATGCCGACGACCAGTAGCGATTGATCGCCTTCTGAAAGAGGCTTGAAGCTACAGTTGCTGTAGCCTCTATTTAGACCCTCGCCAGATTCGAGGAGATCCATCTTGCCCGCCGTTGACCCCTTGCTGACAGCCACGCGGCTGCTGGATTTCGAAGCCGGCCCTATTGCTGATCTTGGCCGGTGCGATCAACGCTTGGTTGTTGATCGAAGAAGAGTTCCCCTGTGTCCTTCATTTCGACAGTTGGCGGCTGAAACTCTCCGGCTCCCCAACCATTTTTGCCCGGATCTGTCATGTCCAGTACATGTTGATAATCGTAGGCTGCGGCTTGCGCATCGTCCCTTATTCGAGCTGAGGTTTCGTTCAGGCAATTCAGGTAATCCTCGACCTCGCTAAAATAGCGCCGAAATTCCGCCCGGACCTCAGCACCGGAAAGTCCGGCATCGAGAAGGTGTGCAGCCTCTGGCCTGATGGGCTCGATACACAGTTCTTGGGCCGTCCCAGAAACCGTGAGGGCCGCCACGATGGCCGCCGATAAGATGAGCGGTTTCATCGGCGCCTCCTGCTCCGTTCATTCAGCCCGATCAGGCTTCCCATGATGTTCAAAGCACCAGTCCGCTGCGCCCGCACCATACCGCGCAGATACGCCCCTGCCGAAAGGATGGTGATCCCCGGATCGGCAACCTTGGCATCGGTGATTAGAACACAAAGCATCGCTGCATCCTCCTCCAGAACGTCCATGGCTTCCCCCCAGGCAGATGGGTGGATGCCCAACTCAGGCAGGCGCTTCTGCGCGGCGATCACGAAGGAATGGAAATCCAGCCTGCCGCGCTTTTGTCGCTCGATATCGAGCCACATCTTCATCTCTTCGGAACAAAGGCCATACAGACGATCACAGCCCAGGTTCTGAATGAATGTGGACTTGTGCGCCTCGCCGGCCGCCCCACCTTGCTTTTCTACGCAATGGACGCGGCCGTCAGGCTGCGGCCGATCAATAATCGAGTGCGTGGGCTTGACCACGCTCCGCGTATTGACCGGGTCGTTACAGATTACTTGGTTAGAATCTTGAGTTGTATCTTGTATATGGGACCGCTCGTTTTCGAGCGGTCGATCATGCATTTCATGCAGCAACTGAGACGCCGATATCGTCAGCGCCTCGGCTTCAGCCTCATGGTTCTGAAGCTCTTCGAGCGACATCCGATGAAGCGCCTGGCCTGACGGCCACCCTGCGAACGCCTGCTGGATGCGCTTGACCTCGGCAGTCAGGCCCTGACGCTCGATCAACTCGCACAGGATGCCTTTTAGGTGCCGCTTGTGCGAGCTGCGTTGCCCGCGTAGACGGGCGTGGGTCCTGCGATCGGCCTCGATCACGTCCCGCAGGGACAGAAACTCGTCGACGCGTGCGATCGCCACGCCGAAGAAGACGCCGCAACCGGAGAAGCCGGACCGCGCGCCATTCGCCATCGTCTGCTTCTCGATGAGCCCCGCGCGGACAAGCGCCGCCTCGTGTTGCCGGATGCGGCAAGCCGTGACGCCACGCTTGTGCGCAATCTCGCTCTGGCTGAGGTAACAGCAGGGTTCATCTACGCCGCACTTGAACGCGCTCGGCCTGGTCGACGCGATCATGGTGCGAAAAGTCATCATCGCAGCGGCACCGATGCCAAGGCTGGGCGCAACCGCATCGACAAGCGCGACGAAGCCGTCGCGCTCCATGCCGCGTGGAAGCGTTGGTTTGACGGCCTCGCACCGTCGGACAGGCAAAGCTTGGGGTACATGCATCTATTCGTTCCTCGTTCGTCTGAAGCGAGGCGGCAGCAGGCAAACGTCGACAGGTCGCACAAATGCGTTTCGACTTGTCTGCAAGGTGGGGAAGCTGATAGGCTAAATCATGATTACGGATGATTACGGGCTTGCCGGCCCTGAGTCCCTCAGCCCCCGTGGAAGGTTGCCGCCTTCGCGGGGGTTTTAATTTCTTAAGCCCTTGGTGTTCCTCTCCGTCATGGCCTTCGTTGCCTCATTCTTGCGCCCTTGGCGTACCCGGCATCGGCGATGCCAGCACCTGCGGTGATCAGTAATTCACCTGCTCGTAGCCATAGTTTCCCAGGTAGTCGGTCCAATCGATGAAGACGGCCCTCCGGTAGAGGCTCGGACAGCTCTCGCCCCAACCGGCGAGACCTTCGAATGCGTCCGGTAGTGACGCCACCGAACCGCTGGACCAGCTGAAGTCGCCCTGCACCCCATAGGTGCCCACGCGGACCTTTTCGCTTCGACGGCAGTCGCCATCGCCGCTCTCTCGCTGCCGGGCATACTCGACGTTGTAGACGCGGATGGAGCGGACAAAGTCATACTCGGCCCCGCTGATGTCGACATCGGCCACGCCGTTGTCATCGGTATAATCCGCGATCGGGGACAGCATCTCGTCCCGCTCCGACCTCGGGAGAAGCATCCCCTTAAAAACTGCCGAGAATGGCGGCGAAGCCGAAGGTCTAGGCCTGCCGACCGCCTCATTGAGGAGCGGCAAAGCCCTCTCATCTTTAGGTAGGCGGTAGCCCACGCCCAAGGGGCAATTCCAGATCTGCAGTGGCGGCTCCACCGGCCAGGGCGTGATCCTGCTGATGAAGACAGATCGCGCCTCGTTGCACTCGGTGCTTCCGGGCCAGCCTCCCGCCAGACAGATCAGGATCGCGCAGTCTACTTGGTAAGCTTGCGCAGCGGGAGGTGCCGCCAGGATTAGGCCCGTACAGGTCAGGGCGGTCGCGGCACCACGCTTCATCGCGTGTCCAAAATATAACAAAGCTTCTGGCCCCCCTCAGAACTTAACTCGGCATGTCCCCGCCTGCGCTCCGCTCTCGGGATGGTCACAGCTGGGTGATCATCCTATAGCCGAAGGAGGCAAGGATAGCGCCAAACTTCCAGAGGGAGCGCTATTTGTCAAATGCGCCTGACGCTCTAAAGGCGCGAATCTGCATAATGGGCAAATTTACGTAGTTTGGCGCTTTTTCCAAATTTAGGCTTTAACGTTGAAAAAAGTCGTGATTCAAGGATACGCAGCACCTGTCCAGAAATTCCCAACGACAGGTGTCAGCCAATGTGGAACCCACGCGTGATTACGACTGATGCAGTGCAAAACTTCCTTGAGAAGGGTGGCAAGCTCGACTACCGCCCAATTCACACACCAAAAGGATGGAACTGGGAGCTCTGGGCTGTTCAGACGAACGGCGCGGCCAGCCCGGTCATATCCTCGAAGACTGGCGAAGCCCGCGTATTCAAGTCTTCCGACGCGCTGGTCAGCTTCCACATGCGCATCTTCCCTGACGCCGAAGGCGTCTGGGTTCCTGCCCCGAAATCTGGACAAGACGAAGACACCGAGTGATCGCCTCGGCGCTGCGCGCTGGCTGATCCTCCGAGCGCTCTGCAGTTCCCTCCTCTCCCTCTCGATCCTTTCAGCATTCACCGTCGGCTCACCGCGCCTCGCGCAGGCTGAGCCCATGAATGCCACCGCGTTCCGGGCCGTCGCTGAAAACTGCGCGCCCGGTGTCGCCCCCCCCATCATGGAAAAACTCGTCGCCGCCGAGAGTGGCTTCAACCCGTTCGCCATCGGCGTGAACGGTCCGGATCGTGCATCCTATGCGCCGCGCTCCGCCGAGGAAGCCGCGCGGATCGCCAGCCGCTTGATCGCCGAGGGCAAGTCCATCGACATGGGCCTTGGGCAGATCAACAGCGCCAACCTGTCCTGGCTCGGGCTGACGCCTGCCACGGTGTTCGATGCCTGCCGCAATCTGACGGCTGCGGAAACCGTGCTGCGCGACGGCTATGACCGGGCGCGCGATGCCGGAGCCGACCAGACACAGGCCCTGCACCAGGCACTTTCCTCCTACAACACCGGCTCTTTCACGCGTGGTTTCCACAACGGCTATGTGGCCCGCGTGCTGGGAGAGGGGTCCGTGACCGCCCCCTCAATAGAAAAGCGGTCACCCTCCCTGAGTGACGACAAGGACAGCGCGAAACGATGGGACGTGTTCGGCGCGGCCACCGGATCGAACGCCTTGGTTTTCCAATAGAAGGACGCAACCATGAAGACCTTTCTGACCCGCTACCGGAGCATCGGCGCCCCGATGTTCCTGGCTGCGGTCCTGACCGCAGCGGCGCAGCCCGCCGCTGCCGCAGGCTTCACCGACTTTCTGAACAACATCCTCGACGAGTTCGAAAGCGCCAAGCAGCCCATTGCCCTGATCGCGCTCATGTTCATCGGCGCGGGCTGGCTCTTCAACTTCGTCGACCTGCGCCGCGCCGCCTGGGCTGTTGGCGGCGTCGTCCTGATCTACGCCTCCTCCGAGGTGCTGAGCATGATCACCGGCTGACCGGCAGGGAGGGCCCAGAATGAACAATGCAATGGAAAAGGTGAAGATGAACGAGGACGTGCTGTTCCTCGCCCTTACGCGCCCGGCGATGATCTTCGGCATCCCCGTCGAAGCCTTCGCCATGTGCTGCGGCATCGGCGGTCTGGCGATGATCGCCGCGGACTCGATCTTCTACCTGCCCATTGCGATCCCCCTTCTCGGCATCTCTCGCCTGATCGTCGAGCGCGATCAGAACGCTTTCCAAATCCTGTTTCGCTGGCTGGACACAAATGCCCGGTGCCGGAACCGGAGCCTTTGGGGGGGATCATCGACATCCCCCCTGCGTCTCCGCCGCCTCTACAAGATTGAGGAGATCGACTGATGGGTCTGCTGGACAAGATCAAAACGGAGAACACGGCAGACCGCTACCTTCCCTTCATCCGCCATTCGGACGCGCACACGATCATCACGCGCAACCGGGGTGCCTTCCAGATGCTGAAGCTTGAAGGCGTCTCTTTCCGCACGGCGGATACCCAGCTCATCAACACGCTGCACAACCAGCTCAGCCATGCCCTGCGCAACATCGCCGACGACACCGTCATGGCCTATGTCCATGTGGTCCGGACCACCGATGACGACTATCCGTCAGGTACCTTTGTCACCGACCTGGCCCGCTGGATCGACGAAAGCTATCGCAGTCGCATCGAGGCAAAACGCCTGTTCCGGAACGATCTGTATCTGACCGTCTACATGCAGCCCCGCAGCCTGCCCGGCGGTCGGTTGGCGAAAGGCGTCCGTCGTGCCCGCGCCAGCCAGATCGAGGTGGACCAGGATCTTCTGGACGATCTCGACGACAAAACCACGCAGCTGACCCGCAGCCTCAGCCGCTTCCGGCCCCGAAAGCTCTCGATCATCAGGGACCACCGCGACCTGCTGATCTCCGAGCCCGCCAGTGTCCTGAAGCAATTGATCTCTGGCCGGTATGAGCCGGTCCCTCTGGTTCACGGGACCATCGGCAACGCGATCTACACCGACCGGGTGATCTTCGGGCGCGAAGCGCTGGAAATCCGCCATGCCGCCGCCAGCACCTATGGCGCGATGTTCGGCATCAAGGAATACCACGCTCGCACGCGCCCGAACATGTTCGACAACCTGCTGACGGCCCCCTTCCGTTTCGTCCTGACGCAATCCTTCCGCTGCACGGCCAAGAACGAGGCCATGCGCCAGATGACCCTCAAGGAAGGGCGGCTGCGTAACGCCAATGACCCCGCCGTGTCCCAGGCGGACGGGCTGCGAGACGCCCGCGACGATCTGATGTCGGGCGAGTTCGTGATGGGCGAGCATAACCTGTCGCTGACTGTCCTGACCGATGACGCCAAGGAGCTGAAAGCCCGCGCCGCCGATGCGCATAACCTCTTGTCGGAATCCGGGGCTGTCGTCGCCCGCGAGGACATGGGACTTGAGCCGCAATTCTGGGCGCAGATTCCCGGCAACCACGCGCACCGGGCGCGGGTCGCGATGGTGACCAGCCGTAACTACACGGCCATGTCGCCGCTGCACAATTACCCGACCGGCCACCGGCACGGCAACGAATGGGGCGATGCCGTCAGCAAGCTCCAGACCAGCGCGGGGAGCCCCTTCTACTTCAATTTCCATGTCGGCGATCTCGGCCACACCTTCATCTGCGGCCCCTCCGGCTCCGGCAAGACTGTGGTGCAGACCTTCCTGCTGTCGCAGCTGGAAAAGTTCGGGACCAAGCGCGTCCTCTTCGACAAGGATTACGGGGCTGAAATCTTCGTCCGCGCCTCAGGCGGCTCCTATCTCGATTTCCAGTCTGGTCGTCCGACCGGCTGCGCGCCGTTCATGGCAATCGATCTCGATGCGGACGGCCAAGCCTTCATGGTCGAGCTGGTCAAATCCATGCTGGGTGGCGAGCGCGCCACCTTCTCGGCCGAGGACATCCGGCGGATCGAGATGGCCGTCACGGGCCTGTCCAACCTGCCGCGCAATGGCCGCACCGTCTCTGCCCTGCGCGAGTTGCTGGGCTTCGGCGGTGGCGCGGAGGACATCGGAAACCGGCTGGATCGCTGGCTCAGCAACGAACGGCTCGGCTGGGTCTTCGACAATTCCGAAGACACTATCGCCTTCGATGCCGACCTGGTGGGCTTCGACATCACGGCCTTCCTCGACGATCCGGAAATCCGCGACCCGATCATGATGTATCTCATGCGCCGGGTCGAAACCCTGATCACCGGCCAGCGCATCGCGATCTTCATCGACGAGTTCTGGAAGGCCCTGTCGGACCCCTACTTCTCGGACTTCGTGAAGAACAAGCTCAAGGTCATCCGCAAGCAGAACGGCATCATCGTCGCCGGGACGCAGTCGGCCTCCGACGTGGTGAACAGCCCCATTGCCCGCACCATCATCGAGCAATGCGCCAGCCAGATCTTCTTCGGCTCCGACCGCGCCAGCCGCAAGGACCTGGTGGACGAGTTCGGTCTGTCCGAACGCGAATTCCAGATCGTGCGCGACGAGCTGCCCCTCGGCCATTTCCTGATCAAGCAGGCGCAGAACTCGGTGGTCTGTGACCTCGATCTGTCCGGCCTCGACGACGTGCTGACAGTCCTTTCGGGCCGCACTTCCACCAACGCAATCATGCACACGCTGATGCAAGACCACCCGGCCCCGAAAGACTGGCTCCCCCGCCTGTTCCAGAAAAGGAAGGACCTCCGATGACAAGGCTTCTCATGCCCGCCGCTGCGCTGGCGCTGTCCCTTTCCACCACGGCTCATGCCCAAGGCGTGCCCGTGGTCGATACGGCGGCCATCGCCAACGCCAAAGCCGAGTTCGTCAAGGAAATCGCCCAGATGGTTGAAGAGCTGGAACAGGCCAAGGCGCTCTATGCCTCGATCAACGGTCTGACGGACATGGATTCCATCGTCAGCGCCCTGAACTCGCCCGATGTTCGCGAACTTCTCGGGGCGGATGCCATGCAGATCGCCAGCGACTTCGACATTGATCTCGATGACTTGGGCGATCTGGCGGGCAAGGCGCAGGACGCGGCCGACTTCTCCGCGCTGGATGGGGCCAATATCGACGCCGACGATTTCTACCAGAGCGAACTGGACCGCATCCGCAACCAGTCGGCCCGCGACACCGCTGTCGGGGATCGGATCGTGTCGCTCTCCGATGACCGGCTGGCGGGGCTTGAGCAGTTGCGCAGCAAGATCGGCTCCGTCTCCACCCAGAAGGAGGTGGACGCCCTGAACGCCCGGATCGCGGTGGAACAGGCCATGCTCCAGAACGACACCAACCGCATTCAGGGCCTCGCCATGCTCCAGCAGGCCCAGGCCAAGGTCGAAGAGCAGCGCCAGACCGAAGTCGCCGCACAGCGCCGCGCCAAGGAAAGCGCGGCCTTCACCAGCATCTACGGCGACGACAGCTTCTGAGGAGACACCATGCACCTGCCCCTTCCCCTGATCATCAGCCTTGCGGCTTCTGCGTTTCTCGCGGGCTGCAAGGAAGAGGCCGAGAACCACACGGTCGACTACTTCACGGCCAATCCCGCCGAGCGGGCCGCAATGCTGGAAACCTGCGAGCTGTCCGACCGCGCGATGGATGACGCCAACTGCGTGAACGCCCGCAAGGCCGCCCAGAAGACCCAGACGCAGAAGGACCGTGAAGGTTCGGACCGTCTCTTCGGAGACCCGTCCTTCAACTGACCATCGCCGCCACCCGGAAAGGGCCGTCCCATGCTGCAAGCGCTCTACGACAATTTTGCTGACAGTCTCACCGACAAGATGAACGACATCAGCAGCACCATCTCTTCCGAGCTGACTGCACCGCTGACGGCGGCCTTGACGATCTACCTGTTTCTCTATGGCTGGGCGATCATTCGTGGCTCCATCCACGAGCCGCTGATGGACTTCACCCTCCGCGGCGTGAAGCTGGCGATCATCTGGACCCTCGTGTCCAGCGCCGGCGATTACTCGTCCTGGGTCGGGGACACGATCCTCAACGGCATCCCTGATTTCGTGGAAACGCTGACCGGCGGGTCGACCGACCTGCCCTCCGATCCCGTCATGGCGATGGCGGGCCGGATCAGCGCCGAGGTGCAGGACCAGTACGGCTCGGGCATCGCGGGCTCGATTTATGGCTATGTCCTGTCGATCGTCGTGATCATCGCCGCCGTGCCCTTTGCCGCGATTGCCTTCGTGATCAGCCTTCTGGTCCATTTCGGGCTAGCGCTCATGGCGGCAATCGGCCCGCTCTTCGTCGCCTTCGCCCTCTTTGATGTCACGCGCGGCTGGTTCTTTGCCTGGCTGGGTCAGGCCCTGAATTTTGCCCTGCTGAAGCTTCTGGTCATCGTCCTCATGCTGGTGGTCACCTCCTTCATCGGCGACGTCTATTCGAGCTTCAGCATCGAGGACGGCGCGGCGGCAGTCTCTGCATTCCTAGTCGCAATGGCCTGCGGCACGATCTTCTTCTTCCTGCTTCCCTCCATCGCGGCGGCGTTGAGCGCCGGCGCCGGTACTTCGACCGGCGCCGTACAGCGCTTCGTGGAGCGGAAGCTTCTGGGAAATGCGGCACCCCGACAGGGAGGCAGCACGCCCCAGTCCGGCGGCTCCGCGACACGACAGAGCTGAGGCGGACAAATCCACCTCGTCCACGATTAGACTCCAAGGTTACGCGATGAAGAAACTTGTCCTCCTGATGGCCGTCCTCAGCATTTCGGCCTGCGCCACGACGACGCCCCTGCCCGATGTGAAAGGCTCGGTCGTCCGGCCCCTGAACCCGACCAAATGGGACTATCAGGCCGCTGTCCTCGAAAAGCAGAAGGAGATCGGCGTCACGCCCCAGATCGCGGACACGCGTGAGGGGGACGACGCATGACGGCATCGCAGGACAAGGACCTTGCCGCCTATCTGAAGGAGGCCCGCAGCTTCGATTATGACAGCCGCCTCGCCGCCGAACGCTCCAAGCGGACGGCCTGGATCATCGCCGGGGCCGCCAGCGTCATGGCGCTGACCAGCGTGGCCGCTGTCGGCTTCATGGCCCCGCTCAAGGAAGTGGTGCCCTTCGTCATTCGCGTCGATCAGGCCAGCGGTGTGCCCGAAGTCATGACCCGGCTGAGCGACGGCGAAACGACCTATGACGAGGCCGTCACCCGTTATTTCCTGGCCCGCTATGTCCGTGAACGCGAAGGCTACACCTATGCCGAGCGGGAAGCGATCTTCCACGAGGTGACGCTTATGTCCTCGCCAGAGGAACAGGCGCGCTTCTCGACCTATTACAACGGCTCCAACCCCAAGAGCCCGCAATACGCCTATGGCACCGACACCAAGGCCGAGATCAAGATCCGCTCGATCTCCTTCCTGAACGACGGGCTGGCACAGGTCCGGTTCTACAAGACCGAGATCAACGAACGCGAAAACCTGACGACGCAAAGCCTCTGGGTCTCGACCATCGGCTTTGACTTCGACGCCGATGCGGAGATCAGCACCGAGGATCGCACGATCAATCCTCTTGGCTTCATCGTCAGCACCTATCGGGCCGACCCGGAGGTGACGGAATGATCCTGCGTGCAGCCCTCATAACCTGTCTGGCGCTCAGCGCCGCTGCGCCTGCCTTGGCGCTCGACATCCCGAACCCTTCGCGCTCCGACAGCCGCGTTCGGTCCGTCAGCTACAACGAATGGGACGTGGTCCGTGTCGTCGGCACCCTGCGGACCTCCGTGCAGGTTGTCTTTGCCCAGACCGAGGAAATCATCGACGTGGGCAGCGGTGACACCGTCGCCTGGGAGATCGTACCACGCGGCAACATCCTCTATCTCAAGCCACGCGAGACCAACCCACCGACCAACCTCCAGATCGCGACCATGCGCGAGGACGGCACCACCCGGACCTATTCCTTCGAGCTGATCGTCCGGGACGGCGCGATCACCAACAACTCCAAGGACGTCTACTTCCAGATCAGGTTCGCCTACCCAACCGACGAGGCCAACCGCCGCCGAACTGAGGCCGCAGACCAGAAAGCACGGGCGCAGGAAGAGGCCGCCAAGGCACGGCTGGCCGAATCCGTGGCAACTTCTGGCTCGAAGAACTGGCGCTATCTGGTCGCCGGATCGCATGACCTCCAGCCCTCGCAGGCCTACGACAACGGGGAAATGACGGTTCTGTCCTTCTCGCGGATGAACCGGATGCCCTCAGTCTTTGTGGTGGACAGCACCGGCACCGAGCGCATGGCGAACACCACCGTCCGCAAGAACCAGATCATCGTGCATGACGTGGCCCCCGAGATGCGCCTGCGCCTCGGGAACCAGGTCACCGCAATCTACAACATGGGGCTGGGATCTTCCTCTGGTGGCTACACCGGCACCGGCACCACCAGCCGCACCGTGCAGCGCGAAATCATCGGACAGTGATCATGACGACTGAAGAGCAAGCACCGCAGGACGGCGCACCCGAACCCATGGACAACGGCATCGAGGGCGAGCGCGGCATCTCCTCGATCACCAGCGCGAAATCCGCCGGGCTGAACGAGAAGAACAAGAAATTCCTCGTGGCCGCTGGCCTCGTCTTTCTCGGCACGATGGCCTTCCTCCAATGGCCTTCCGACGAAGAGCCTGCACCGCCCGAAGAAACCGAGCGCCAGCAGACCACGATCCGGCCAGGGCAGAACTTCGAACCTGCGGAACTCCCCCAAGAACAGGAGCAGCAGGCCCAGCCAGAGGTGGCAGACCCCGACCCCGAAACCCCGGTCGGCCCGATAGAGCGCGTGCGCCGGGAAGAACAACTGGCTCCGGCGGAACCGAGCGAGGCCGAACAGCTTTACGAGTCCTCGAAGCGCGCGCCCGTCATGGCCTATCAGGGCAACCTGACGGGCCTTGCCGGATCGGCGGCTCAGGCAGGCACCGATGCCGGGGCCAATCTCTTTGGCGGCTCGGCCGAGGGCGCGGGCGGCAAGCTGACGGGACTGGCGGCCGAGCTCGTCACCAGCGACCGGCAATCGGAAAAGGCCACCGTTCTCGCCCATCCGAACCTGACCGTGACGCAGGGCACGACGATCCCCTGTTCGCTCGACACGGCGATGGATTCCACGGCCCCCGGCATGGTCCGCTGCACCGTGACCGACGATGTCTATTCGACCACGGGCGCGGTGATCCTGCTGGATCGCGGCACCCGTATCGTCGGCGAGTACAAGGGCGGGATGCAGCGAGGCCGCAAGCGCCTCTTCGTGATCTGGACCCGTGCCGAAACACCGAACGGCGTGATCGTGAACCTGGGCTCGCCGGGTGCCGATGCCCTTGGTCGTACCGGTTTCGATGGCGACATCGATACCCAGTTCTGGACCCGCTTCGGCGGCACGATGATGCTGTCGATCATCGACGATGCCCTGATCGTCGCCACCACCTCCGGCGACGGCGATGATGACTCCTATGAAAACTCCCGCGCGGCGGCGCGCAGCCTCGCCCAGACGGAACTGGAAAATACCATCGACGTGCCCGTGATCCTGCGGAAGAACCAGGGCGAAGAGGTCTCGGTCATGGTGGCACGCGATCTCGATTTCTCCGGCGTTTACCGGCTGAAATGATGCATATGCCCATCCTGCCGCAAGACAGGCCCGTGCCCCCGGCGCTGGCCTCTCACATGGCCCCGCTATCGCCCTTCCTCGAACGCCACGACGTTCTGGAGATCTGCATCAACCGCCCCGGCGAGGTCTTCGTCGAATATGCCAACGGGACCTGGGAAAGGGTCGAACTGCCCGGCCTGACCTATGCCTTCCTGACCGGCCTCGTCACGACCGTGGGCACCTTCTCCCGACAGAAGGTTAACGAGACAATGCCGCTCCTCTCCGGCTCCCTGCCACAGGGCGAGCGCATCCAGATCGTGCTTCCGCCCGCCGTCCCGGCGGGCACGGTCAGCATCACCATCCGCAAACCGGCGCAGCGGACCTTCACGCTCGACGAGCTTCTGGGTCAGGGCATGTTCGAGGGCGTCACCAACGCCCCCTCCGCCTTGTCAGGCGCAGATGAAGCCCTGCTTGACCATCACCGCAGCGGCGACTGGAAAACCTTCCTGAAATCCGCCGTGCTGGCGAAGAAGAATATCCTGGTCTCGGGCTCCACCGGCTCGGGCAAGACGACCTTCTCGAAGGCGCTGATCCCGCTGATCCCGCCCGATGAGCGGCTGATCACCATCGAGGACACCGTCGAGCTGGAACTTCCCCAGCCCAACGTGGTGCGGACGATCTATTCCAAGGGCGGCCAGGGCGAGGCCAAGGTCACGGCGCGCGACCTGCTGGAAAGCGCGCTCCGGATGCGGCCCGACCGCATCTTCCTGCAGGAGCTTCGCGACGCCTCGGCCTTCTACTACCTGCGCAACGTCAACACCGGACATGGTGGGTCAATCACCACCATCCACGCCGACTCCGCCGCGCTCGCCTTCGAGCAACTGGCCCTTCTGGTGAAGGAGAGCGAGGCCGGGCGCGACCTCAAGCGCGACGAGATCAAGGACATGCTTTACCAGATGGTCGACGTGGTCGTGCAGATAAAGAAGACCGCCGCCGGGCGCAGGGTCACCGAGGTCTATTTCGATCCCCACAGAAAGCTGGGGGGTGCCACATGATCGTCCAGAACTGGCATCGCCTTGGCACACCCGCGCGGGCTGCCGCCATCTCGGCCGCGGTCGTGTTCCCCGTGGCCGGGGGGCTCATCACCGCCGCCTATGTCATGCAGTGGGGGCTGAAGGTTCCGCTCCACCTGCCCCGCGACCTGTTGCTCTGGCCGCAGGCTGCGCTGGCCGGATACACCGATCCCGAGACGGTCAAATGGATCAAGCTCTCCGGCTATGCCGGGCTGCTGCCGACCATCGTCATCGCTGCCGCCATCCTTAAGGCGCAGCCGAAGCCGGACGTGCATGGCCGCGCCGAGTTCGCACGCGCCCGCGACATCCGGCAGGCGGGCATGAGATCGAAGGCAGGCCTCATCGCGGGCTTCACCGGCTCTCTGCCCTCCCGTCACTATGGCAAGCGGATCGACAAATGGGGCCGCGCAGTCGAGCAAGGCGGCGCGGTCAAGATCCAGAAGGCAGGGCATCTGACGCACAAGAACCTGCTGGTGTATGGCGGCGACGAACACGTCCTGCTCTATGCCCCGACCCGCTCCGGCAAGGGCGTCGGCGTGGTGATCCCGAACCTCCTCAACTGGCCGGACTCTGCCGTGGTCCTGGACATCAAGAAGGAAAACTGGACCCTGACCGCAGGCTTCCGCAAGGCCGGCGGTCAGGAGGTGTTCCTGTTCGATCCCCTCGATCCGGACGGTCGCACGCATCGTTGGAACCCGCTCTCGACGGTCCGGCGCGGCACCGATTACCAGATCGAGGATCTTCAGCGACTGGCCGACCTGTTCATTCCGGTGGCCTCGAAAGACCCGTTCTTCGACCGGGCGGCACAGACGGCCTTTGTCGGCGTCGGCGGCTATTTGGCCGAGACGCCGGAACGGCCCTTCACCCTGGGGGAAATCTACCGCCAGCTCACCCTGACCCCGGACTTCGTTCAAACCTTCCGAAAGCGGATCGAAGTCAGGAAGGCCACTGGGCGTCCGCTGTCGCTTCAGACCGTCTCAACCCTCAACGACTTCCTCTCGAAGAGCGAGAATACCTTCGAGAGCGTGAAATCCACGATCACCGCCAACCTCGGCCTCTTCGCCAACCCGATGCTCGATCGGGCAACTGCCGCGTCGGATTTTGCCTTTGCCGATCTGCGCCGCAAACGGATGACGATCTATGTCGGCATCACGCCCAATAACCTCGGTCGCCTCGGGCCGCTGATGAACCTCTTCTTCCAGTCCTGCGTCGACGCGAACATGCAGGAGCTGCCCGAGCATAATCCAGCCCTGAAACACAAGATCCTGCTCTGCATGGACGAGTTCGCCTCGGTCGGGGAGCTTCCGGCCTTCAAGCGCGGCATCGGCTATTTCGCGGGCTACGGTATGAAGGTGCTGACCATCGTCCAGACCCCGGCGCAGCTGGCCGACATCTACGGCCAGGACGGCGCCGATGCCTACATGGACAACTCCGGCGTCAGCATCGTCTTCACCCCGAAGGGGGTGAAAGAGGCGCGCAACCTGTCAGAACGGCTCGGCACGCATGGCGTAGAAGCCCGCAGCGAGTCCAAGTCCAAATACCTTGCCAACCGCAAGGGCACGACCGTCAGCCACAGCGAACAGAAGCGCTCCCTCATGCTGCCGCAGGAACTGCTGCAAATGGACCAGAGCGAGGCGCTGGTTTTCGTCGCCGGACACCCACCGATCCGGGCGAAGAAGATCAGGTTCTATGCCGAAGCGGCGCTGCTCGAACGCTCCAAGGTGCCGCCGCCCGTGGTTCCCAAGATCGACCGCAACGCCTTGGCTGAAGCTGTGGCTTCCCTGAGAGACGAGAACGCGATGCTGCGCGAAAGCGTCTCCACCCTTCAAACCAACTTCGACAAGCTGGCCGGTCTGAAAGCCTTCCAGGCCGCGAACGTCGCCAATGGCGAACCTGCCGAAGTGCCGATGACCGACGAAGAGATCGCCAACCCCGACGGCATCTCCTTCGACCGGCTGGCACTGAGCGGGCAGAAGGCACAGGCGAAAATCAAGGAGCTGAACAAGGCCGGACAGGTCGGAACACGCAAGGGCGCGGCGGACATCCTCGCCGCCCTCGGCTGTGACGTCGCCCCCGCCAAAGCCGAAAGGAAACGGAATGCCTGAGACGGACAAGAGCACGAGCTTCACGCTCTCCTACGCGCATAACGATAAGGAAGAGCGCTTCACCTCGGCTGCCGCCGCAGGGCGTGCCTTTGCGGATGCCGAGGCCAGCCAGCGTCCGCGCGTGATCGAGGCCACGGATAAAGGCGCGCGCACCGTCGCCCACACGGTCACCATCGGGAGGGACATCCAAAAGTCCGTGCCCACGCTCGACAGCGTCCCCAAGGATCTCACGGGCCTCAACCGCGATGGCGCGGCCCCTTCCCGCATGACGCAGACCAACATGGACTTCTGGACCGGCTATCATGAACGGGTCGCGGAGAAGGCCAGCCCGGAAAAGCAGCCCAAAGACCAAGGCTCGATCTCGCCAAGCGAAAGGCCGAAGAGCAAGCCGGATCAGGATCGCTTTGATCTGCCCGTCAGCTACCACGACAGGTTTCTCGTCACGAAGGCGAAGGGGCAGCAGGACCTCTACCGTTCCTATGATGACGCCCGGCCTGCGATCATCGACAAGGGCGACCAGCTCAGCACCCGCAATGCGGATCGCGGGACAGCAATGGACATGATCGAGCTTGCCTCGCATCGCGGCTGGCAAGGCCTGAAGGCGAAAGGGCCGGAGGAGTTTCGGCGCGAGATGTGGGTTGAAGGCACTGCCCAGGGCCTGAAGGTTCAGGGCTATCGTCCCACCGAAAAGGACCAGGAAGAAGCCAACCGCCGGTCCCAGATGATCGGAGAACGCGCCATCGAGCGGACAGACCGCGCGCCCATTTCCGCCAATGGCAAAACGCCCGACCGCGAAGACCAGCATGCCGCGCCACGCCAAAGCTACTCTGACGGCATCTCCGGCAAGATCACCGACATCGGCACCACTCCCTATCGCAACCGCGAAGGGGCGGACCCCGTGCCCTTCGTCGCCCTGACCAACACGGCAGGCAAGGAAGAGCATATCTGGAGCGTCACCCTTCCTGCTGCGCTCGAAAAACATGACCTGAAAGTCGGCGACCGCGCGACCTTCTTCTCTCCCGGCGTCGAGCCCGTGACCTACAAGACCAGGGATCAGAAGACGGGAGAGGAAGTCGAACGCCAGGGACACCGCCGCCTCTGGGACGCCAAGGACATCGAGCGCGAAGCACAGCCGCAACGCGCGGCACAGGGGAAATCTGCGGCGAGGGCAACCACCGAGGAGATGCCAATGGCCGGCAAGCAGCGCGAGCAAGACACCAAATCGGACAGGCTCGAAGACCGCATCAAGCGATACGAACCCGGCGACCATGCCGCCAAAGGTCCAGCCAGCGTTCTGGCCCACATGGACGCGCGGCTCCGAGCTGAAGGGGTTTCGGAAAAGGACCGCGAAACCGCCCGAGAACATGCCGCCAAGCTTCTATCTCAGGGGATGAAAGCCGGAAGACAGATCCCTGTCCAACGCCTCGCCAACGTGACCAAAGAGCAAGAGGCTCAAGTGCGTGGAGCGACCGCCAAGGAAACGAGACCTGTTCCTGAACGCCAGATGCCCGACCAGACCAAGGGCAGCCGCTCTAGATAGAGCGTCATGTTAACCTCACATTGTCGTTAGCCTCCAGCAACGGGAGGGCCTCTTCCGACTTGACGACTGGCCACCGGGAAGTGTTTATCGTCGATGGACGAAAGGAAACTGTGTGCTCGGTCGGGTCTTCATCATTCTTGTTGCATTGCAGCTCGTTGTGACGAGTGCATTTGCGCATGTGATGCCGATGGCCGAACATTGTGCAGATCCTGCGGCTCAGCATGTGCATAGTGACGAAATATCCGTTCTTCAGGATCAGGTGGTCGACACTGCCTTCGAGACTGAGCAGCAGCCCAAGCCAATGGGACTGCTTCATTGTGCCAGCGTTGCTTGCACAGATCAGTCTGGAAATACGTCTGCTGTCGACCTGCACAAAGATTTCCGGATCGCGGACCTGAATCCAGCCGAACCGAGCATGGCTCTGCAGTCCGTTCTTCTTTCCTTCCTTCGGCCTCCTCTGGCCTGAGCGCGCCTGTCCGGCGTTGATTGCGGCGTGCCCGAGCGGCTACGTCCGGCAATCCGATCATTTGCGGCCTTCTTCAGGTTCTAACCTCTGGCCCACCTGATCCTTCTCCCTCCCTTCGCTGCTCGGCAGTGATCTCCTCTTTGCGAGGCCATCTTTTTGGTCCGCGCTCACGGAAAACACATGAAACACACGAACTTCCTGCGGCCTCTCGCCGTAGTGCTGGGGCTTGCCCTCGGCCTGCCCGCGCAGGCTGGCACTTATGACATTACCGTCGACAAGGTCCGGATCGACACCGGAACCTTCAAGAAGAACGGGATCGGCTACAATGGCAGCCAGACCCCGACCATCCTGCACTTCCAGGAAGGCGAAGACGTCGTCATCCGCGTGAAGAACAATCTGCGCGAAAGCACGTCGATCCACTGGCATGGCCTGATCCTGCCGTTCCAGCAGGACGGCGTGCCGGGCATCAGCTTTAACGGCATCAAGCCGGGCGAAACCTTCACCTACCGCTTTCCGATCGAACAGGCAGGCACCTACTGGTTCCACAGCCATTCGGGTTTCCAGGAGCCCGACGGCGCCTATGGCGCCATCGTGATCGCCCCAAAAGGCGGGGAGTCCGTGCCGACGAACCGCGACTACGTGGTGCAGTTCACGGACAAGCATCCGCACAGCGGATCGCGGATCTTCCGCAACCTGAAAGCTTCGGCAGACTACTACAACCGCGCGCAACGCACGGCGCAGGACCTGATCGAGGACGCAGGTGCCGAAGGTTTGAAAGCCGCCCTTCAAGATCGGAAGATGTGGGGTGCCATGCGTATGATGCCCACGGACATCGAGGATGTTCAGGGCTTCACACCGCTGATCAACGGAGCCAGCACCCAGCAGAACTGGACCGGCATCTTCAAGCCCGGCGAAAAGGTGCGCCTGCGCCTGATTAACTCCTCGGCGACGACCTATTTCGACGTGCGCGTGCCCGGTCTGAAAATGACGGTGGTGCAGGCCGACGGCAATGACGTGAAGCCGGTCGTGGTGGACGAGCTGCGCATCGCCGTGGCTGAAACCTATGACGTGATCGTCCAGCCGCGCGAGGCCAAGGCCTATTCGATCATCGGCGAAAGTGCGGGCCGCACCGCGATGGTGCGGGGCACGCTGGCACCGTCCGCAGGCATGGTCGGTCCCTACTACAAAATGCGGCCACAGCCTCTGCTTACGATGGCAGACATGGGGGGCATGATGTCTGGAATGGATCATTCGGGAATGGACATGGGCGGCATGGACATGTCTGGGATGGACCACTCAGGCATGGACATGAGCGGGTTCGACATGTCGGGCATGGACCATTCCGGGATGGATATGGGCGGCATGGACATGTCCGCTGGCATGCCCGTCGTTCCTTCTGAAGGCGCACCGGGCGCTGCCTTCTATGCACCGGGCAGCGGGCTGATCCCGACGGCGGCCAATGGCGGCAAGTTCCTTGGCTACGAAGACCTCACGGCGCGCAAACCGCTCTACCGTGATCGCCCCGCCACCCGCGAGATCGAGATCCGCCTCACTGGCAACATGGAACGCTACATCTGGTCGATCGACGGCGTGAAATACGAGGACGCCGATCCGATCCGCCTGAAGTATGGCGAGCGTGTCCGCTTCAAGTTCGTCAACGAAACCATGATGGCGCATCCGATGCACCTGCACGGGATGTGGACGATCATCGACACTGGCAAAGGGGCATACGACCCGGTGAAGCACACGGTCAGCGTCGCCCCCGGAACGACGCTCTACACCGAGACCGAAGTCGACGCTCCCGGCCAGTGGGCCTTCCATTGCCACCTCTCCTACCACATGGCCGGCGGCATGTTCCGCAAGGTCATCGTCGAAGGCGGCCCGTCCTGATGGGTGCGTATTCCAAGGAAACCAATCACATGAAAAAACTGCTGCTTGGAACGGCCCTCGGGCTTCCGCTTGCGCTGACTTTTACCTCAGTCGCGATGGCCGAGGTGGGCGTTTCCCCGACAGTCTGGGGCGTGCGGACCGACAAGCTCGAATACCGGATGGGCGATGAAGAGAACTCCTTTGCCTGGGGGTTCGAGGCCTGGACGGGCAATGACGAGCTGCGGCTCGTCTGGAAGAGCGAAGGCGCGAAGATCGAAGGTGGCGATTTCGAAGAGATGGATAACCAGATCCGCCTCCAGAAGCCGATCACCGATTTCTTCGATGGCTTCATCGGGGTCGCCGCCTCCACGCCGGACGGCGCGCCCGAGCGCTACTACGGCGCTTTCGGCGTCACCGGCCTCGCGCCGCAATGGTTCGAAGTCGAAGCGGCGCTCTACGTTTCCGAATACCCCTACCTCGGGGCGGAGGTGGAGTATGAAGCTCTGCTGACCAACCGGCTGATCCTGACGCCGTCTCTCGAAGTCAGCCTGCCGCTGGCGGATGATCCCGCGCGCGAAATCGCGGCGGGCGGCGGCTCTGTCGAGCTGGGACTGCGACTGAGCTACGACCTGATCGGCCGCAGCGTGTCCCCCTATGTCGGCGTGAACTACGAACGCGCCTTCGGCGGCACAGCCGACATCCTGCGCGATCATGGCCATGAAGTCGACGAGCTGACCGGCGTCGTCGGCATCAACTTCATGTTCTGATTTTTCTGCGCCCTCTCGGCTCCTCCGAAGCCGCAGAGAGGGCGCAGCCATTTTCAACCTGAACCAACCAAGGGAGCACCCCAATGAAACTTCGTACTATCCTGACGTCCGCCGCACTGTCGGTCGGTCTGGCCCTGAGCGCAGGCGCTGCATTGGCCCACGGCAAGGGCATGATGACCATGCCGGGCAACGGCCAGACGGTAGGCGCGGACACCAAGGTCATGCACCTGATGTTCAAAGACCCCATGCAGATCACCACCGTCACGATGAAAGCGCCGGACGGTAAGACCTACAAGATCAACGGTCCTGCTGCGAATGAGTCCGTGAAAACCTGGGAAGGCAAGCTGCCCAAGCTCGCACCGGGCAATTATAAGGTCGACTGGCGCGGCATGTCGCCGGACGGCCACCCGATGAATGGCAGCTTCGCGTTCAAGGTCGCGAACTGATCATGGGCGGAGTTCTTGCCGCACTGGAACCGGTGCAGATCGCCTCGATCCTCGTCAAGGCGGGGATGTATGTCAGTGTCCTGCTTGCGGCGGGCTCCGTCATCAACCTCTGGCTCCTGACGGAGTTGGATGCCGCTGCAAGCCGTCGCCTCAGGCGGCTTGCAGCATGGTCAGCCGTCGTTGGGATTGTGTTCAGCGCGCTGAACATTCCGCTGCGGGC
Source organism: Pseudooceanicola marinus (assembly GCF_020177265.1). Classification (GTDB taxonomy): domain Bacteria; phylum Pseudomonadota; class Alphaproteobacteria; order Rhodobacterales; family Rhodobacteraceae; genus Pseudooceanicola; species Pseudooceanicola marinus_A. The sequence goes on along the minus strand of NZ_JAIVMC010000013.1, from coordinate 7,311 downwards.
GGCTTTCTTCTACGGGGGCTTCGGCGGCGCGCTTGATCCGATGATGCTTCAGATCGCGCTGTTCAGCCCACTTGGGCTGTCGGTTGAGGCCGACATTCTTGGCCTTCTCGGCATCGCGACCATCGTGCTCAATCGCAGTTGGACACGGCCTGTGGCGTTCCTTGGTGTTGTTCTTGTCGCCATCAGCTTCGCGCTGCGCGGTCACGCGACCGAAGATCCAAGGCTGGCGCTTGCAACGCTTTTCGTCATCCACATCCTTGCCGCGAGCTTCTGGATCGGGGGCTTCTATCCGCTCTATGATATGGCAGAGCGCGGCAACGATGCAGCCGTGCGCACTGTCGAACGGTTCGGTCAGGCGGCGCTGGTCACGGTCGGGCTGCTTGTCGCAGCGGGCGTCGTGATCCTGGTGATTCTGGCGGGCGATCCTATCGCGGTCCTGACCCAACCCTGGGGGCAGTTCCTGACGCTGAAACTGGCTGTCGTGGCCCTGCTTCTCGGCCTCGCAGGGCTGAACAAGCTTCGGCTGACCCCGGCCCTGGCTGAGACCGGAAACGCCGGCCCGCTGAGGGCGTCGATCCGATGGGAGGTCGCGGCCTTCCTCGTGATCCTGCTGGTCACCGCCACCTTCACATCCACGGTCGCGCCGGAGCACGTTGGCTAAGCCAGAAAGACACCGGGGGCGCTGCGACGACGACCCCGTTTCCCATCTCAGCCCCCGAGCGCGCGCAGGCCCATCCAGAGCCCCATTGCGATCATCATCAGGTTCTCGGTCAGGGAAATGAAGCCAAGCGGCACGTTGGAGTTCCCGCCGACGCAGGCACATTTCAATTCACGCTTGTCGATGTAGACGGCCTTGAACACGCTGACTGCTCCGATGGTCCCGATGACCAGTGCAACGGGCGCGGAAATCCATGTCAGGACGCCTGCAGTCATCAGGATGCCAGCCAGTGCCTCGCCGTAGGGATAGACCTTGCCGTAGGGCACCCAACGTTTCGCCAGCAGGTCGTAATTCAGGAACATGGTCGAGAACTGCTCGACGTCCTGAAGCTTCTGGATCGCAAGCACGGTCATGGACAGCGAGATGAACCACTGGAAGCCCTGCCAAGTCAGGATCGTCCCGTATTGGTGCCACGCCAGCCCAAGCGCCAGCAGGGCACAGACCGAAAAGATCGCGATGACAGGTCGATATGTCGTGTCGCTCTGTTCTTCCTTGGGTGGGTCGATCCCGAGGAAAATGCGCAGATCGTCATGACCCCCGATCCGTTTCCCGTCAATGAAGGTCTGCGGCGTCGTCTTGACGTCATGCTCGCGCTTGAAGGCCTCAGTCTCGTCCTTGGTCTTCAGGTGATGATCTTCGACGGCGTAGCCTTTGCGCTCAAGCAAGTCCTTGGATTTCAGACCGAAGGGGCATGTGTGCTCAGGCATGACCATGCGGTAGAGAACGGCGGTTTTCGTGGTATCTTTTGGCATGATCATCTTCCTCAATTCGTGCAGGCGTGCTGACCGCGGAAACCGGCCTCGTAGTCAGGGCTCGCGCTGATGACGAATTCCTGAAGGCCATCATCTTCCGTGTCGCGCACCTCGATCGTGATCGGGTCAGCCTTGAAGCTTCCTCCCGCGCCATCGAGGCGGACAAGATCCCCGCTGATCTTGACTAGGGCAGTGCCGTTTCCAGACACGAACACGGGCGGGCTCGTTTCAGTGTAGGTGAAGCTGCACGCGGCCCCATCCGGGAAGACCTGGGCGATATCTGCCTGCGTCAGGAACTCCGGATCGACCTTGGAAACGACCTCGCTGGACAGGGCGTCCTGAGCGGATTTCAACTCGGCAGCCGGTTCCTCCCCGGCGGGGGTCGCCTCTCCATTCGCCGAAATGTCCGCGATCAGATAGCGCATCTCCGCGATTTCCTTATCCTGGGCGTAGATGATGTCATCGGCCAAAGTGCGCACCCTGGGATCGGTGATTTCTGCACGGGACGACGTCATGATGGCAATTGAATGGTGCGGGATCATCGCCCGCATGTAAGCCCGGTCCTGCACCGTCACCTGACTGCGCACCAGCCAGAGCGCCCCTGCGAAAACGATGATGGAGCCCGCGAATATCGCGATATTGAGCGTGCGGTTCTTGTACATGCTGAGCATGAAGGCCAGCATGACGAAGGCCATGACCGCCCCCATGACGATGGCCATATAGGCGCGTGTTTCTGACCAGAAGATATGGCTGACCAGATACGTGTTCAGGTACATCAACCCGAACATCAGGACCGTAGACACGGCAATCATCAGGAAAAAGCGGGAATAGGCCATCGTCACCTCCAAGTGCGTTTAAGGGAGTAACAACCTTCCAGTGGGTGGATGTTCCCTAAAAGTTGACTTTTTTCGGCCTATTCCTGCTGAGTTCTTTCACGTTGATAGGCGCGTTCGCGCTCGGGCCAGGTGGATTTGATGTAGTCGAGGATCGCTCGGATCTCCGCATCGGTCAGCGCGTCGCCAAAGCCGGGCATGTCACTTTCATATCCCCCGCCGACCACCGCGGCAGTCCCGTCCCGCATGATGCGGAACAGGATGTCGTCGCCATGATGCCAAGTGTGGCCCGTGGCATCATGGGGTGGCGCGGGAAGGCGGCCGTCGGGACCGGGGCTGCGCCAGTCCGGCTGCCCCTGAAGCTCCGTCCCATGGCAGGATGCACAGTTCCGCTGATACAGAGCTGCGCCATCCATACCTTCCTCTGCCGCAACGGCCTGCGCCCAGCTTGCAAGAGTTGCTGCAAGTGCGATCAGGCCCTTCATGTAACCATGATCCAATTCGTCATTCCCGAAGCTGCGTGCCCCAGCATGTGGCAATGCAGCAGCCACTTTCCCGGGTTGTCCGCAACGAAGGCGGTCTCAGTCGTCTCGTTGGGCATGACGAGAACCGTGTCCCGTAGAGGGCCAAGGCTGCCGTCCGCCTTGCGCACCCGGAAATGCATCCCGTGCATGTGCATCGCGTGCGGGAAGATCGTGTCATTGGTCATGCGGATGCGGGCCGTTTCTCCGCGCGACAGGGTGGTAAAAGGTGTCTCCCCCAGCCCAGCCTGTCCAGCAAGGGCCCAGAACTGTCCTTTCTGAACCAGCTCCTGCCAGCCCAGCCTTTGCCCGTTAAAGGTTACGCTCTCCACGCCGCGCATCGCACCGCCCTGTAGCGGCATCTCAAGGACAGACGCGGAGTCGATGCCTGTGACCTCCATCCCCGGATTGCGCGGCAAGGGCTGAGGCGCACCGCGCGGCACTGACGCGGCACGTCCTTCGACAGAAACTTCAGCCAGTACGCGCCAAGTATCATCCGCTGAGGCAAAGAGAAGTCCTGCGGTTTCCCCTTCCTCGGCGGTGACATCGACAATCAGATCCATGCGCTGTGCCGGCGCAAGCACAAGCGTATCCGTCACCGGTTCTGGCGTATCGAGAGGCATACCGTCTAGAGCCACCGTCCAGCCGGTCAGCCCTTCCAGTTTCAGACCGAAGATCTGGGCATTGGCCGAGTTGATCAGCCGCAGCCTCAGCCGCTCGTTCTGCCGGGCTGGAAGCCTGTAATCATAGCGCCCGTTCACGCCCACGAGGTTGCCGATCTGGCCTCCGTGGCTGCGCGTCATCGGCGCTGCGAAATCATCGACAAACAGGCCCGTGTCGGGGTCCAGCAACCAATCGTCGATCATCAGGACTTCGTCCCGATCCACATCAGGCGGCGTCGCCTCTTCGATGATCAGGGCTCCGGAAAGCCCCCGCGCGACCTGTTCCATCGAATTGGTATGGGCGTGATACCAGTAGGTTCCCGCATCGGGCAGATCGAAGGCATAGTGGAAACTCTCGCCGGGCGGCACCGCGTTCTGGGTCAAACCCGCGACACCATCCATGGCGTTGTCGATACGGATGCCATGCCAATGAACCGAGGTCGGAACCTCCAGCGTGTTCACAAGTCGCCGCTGCAACCGGCTGCCCTGAGCAGCGCGGATGACCGGGCCAGGGATCGTCCCGTCGTAGCTCCAGACCGGCGTCGCCGGATAGCCATCCGGGGCAAGCTGCACAGTAGCTGCCCTGGCGGTCAAGAGGGGCATGTCCTGAGCCTGTACAGGGCGTGCCAGCGGCGCCAAGGTCAGACCTGCGCAGAACGCACGTCGCGTCATTTTCATTTCAGTTGATCCCGTTTGCGCGCTGTACTTCGCGGATGTAGGCGATGATCGACGTCACATCCGCACGGGTCACCCCGGGCTGCGGCGGCATGTCTCCGAATTTCCAATGGTGCGCGCGTACGCCATTCGCAGCCGCCATCTGGAAGGCCATGTCGCCATGATGCGACGGTTCGTAGATCTTGTGAATCAATGGCGGAGCGAACCCCATTTTCCCGGCGGCATTGTCACCATGGCAATCAGCGCAGACCGCATCGAAAGCCCGCTTCCCCATCGTCCCCTCGGGCGACAGCGTATCGGGAAGAGTGACGGCAACCATGGGCGCGCCCTCCGCTGGCGCCATGGTTTCCTGCACGGGGGCGGTTTGCTCGGAGGAGCGAGTGACTGCATAAGCACCAAGCGCCACGACAAGAATCGCGGCCCCGGCGAGGGTGAATTTGTTCATGATAGTATCCTGACCCTGCACGGCTTTGCGGGCCGCGCGCTCTGATGATGGGTCGATCGGAAACGACCCAGGTTCAACTGGAGCTGGCTCAGGCGCGAGGAGGCGGGAGGTCAAGGGACAGACTGATCGTCGTGCCACTTCGTGGCTCCGGCCACGCATGACGGAGGCGTGGCGGGTTGGCGCTATGGAGAGGCTGACTGGTATCGACAAGGGCCCAGCCTGCGCAGGTCGCCATGTCAGAACAAGGCGCGTCGACCTGGTGCCGGTGCGCCGGGGCCTGCTGATTTGCATCGATGATCGCCTCTGGGCAGGCCGCGCATTCATGCATCGCGGGCCCAGCCGCAGACATTTGCGGGAAGGCAGCCAGCATCACGAGGCTGGTCAGGACGATGATGGCGAGCAGGCGCATGGGGACCTTTCGTCGTCAGCCAGCAAGATGGGATCTCGCGACACAATGGTCACTACTGTCCCCCGTACACTGCGTTTTCCAGGCGTGTACACCTATCCCGCAGACTGCGGTCTGCCGACTATAACCTTGTTTCAGGACTACGTTATTCATCATTCATCGCGGTTGCCATACTGCGGAGCGAGCCAATTCGATAGATAGCTCCTCTCGAAGAAGAAGACAGTGAAGATCCCCGCGCCGGCGAGGATGACGATCATGGGATCGCTCTGCAACTTCATTGCCGTAAATGCAGTTAGCACGATGGCGTCGAAGCACAATGCCGCTATCAAAATCGGACTCCGGGCTCCGATGTCTTCCCGGCGGAAACGCCATACGCCCCAATGGACCACCATGTCCATGACCAGATAGAAGAACGCACCGAGTGATGCGATCCGGCCTAGGTCAAAGAACACTGCCAGCCCTGAGGCAACCACCACCGTATAGACAAGGGTGTGGCGCTGGATCGGGCCCGTCATGCCGAAATGGCTGTGCGGGATCATCTTCATGTCAGTCAGCATGGCCAGCATTCGCGACACCGCGAAAACACTGGCTAGGACGGCCGAAGCAGTGGCCACGACCGCGAGCAAGACGGTCAGGAGGAACCCCGCCTCGCCAAGGGCGGGCTTAGCGGCCTCGGCCAGAGAATAATCCCGAGCGTCAACGATTTGGTCGATGGTCAGGCTCGAACCGACGCCGAAGGCCACTAGGAGGTACACCACGACACACAGCGCGATCGAGATGGCGATTGCCCGGCCGACGTTACGATGGGGGTCGGTGATCTCAGCGCCGCTATTGGTGATTGTCGTGAAGCCTTTGAAGGCCAAGATGGCGAGTGCGACGGAGGCCATGAACCCAGTGGCGCCATGGGCACTGATGTCTTCCGTGCCCGCAGCGAAGTCAAACCCGCTTGACCAAAGAGCTGCAAACCCGAAAATGGCAATACCGCCGATCTTGATCGCAGCCATCACCAGAGAAAAAAGACCAATCGAACGGTTTCCCGCGATATTCACCAGGAATGCGAATAGGATCACGCCTACCGACAAGATCGGCACCAGTGGTCCACCGTCAATGTTGAAAGGACGCAGAAGGTAGGCAGCGAAGGTCCGGGCGACTAGGCTTTCGGCGATGACCATGCTCAATGCCATCAACAGAGCAGCACCAGCGGCCACTGCTCCGGGGCCGTAGCACTTCTGCAGGATCATCGCGATGCCCCCTGCCGAGGGCCAGGCATTCGACATCTTTACATAGCTGTAGGCACTGAAACCGGTAACAATTGCGCCGACGATGAAGGCGATTGGGAACAGGGTCCCTGCCAACTCGGCAATCTGGCCAGTCAGGGCAAAGATGCCAGCACCGATCATAACCCCAGTACCCATCGCAACCGCGCCGCCGAGTGTGATCGAGCCAGCCTTGTAGTCGCCGCCCCCATGGTTGTGTTTCATGATGACACCTCCGTTATCGGGGAGCGCTTCAGCGCCTTGTCGCCGAGGTGGGATGTTGCAATCAACGCGGCGAGGGAAATCGCGGCGTTAGTGAAGAAATCGTTCATGTTTTCGCCCATTTCTGGCTATTGAAATCGTCAGATAGCAGCAACCACGCCAGCCAGCCTGTCACGAACCTTGCCCGCTACGGCGGAGAGTTCGGTGTTTTCGATGGCCTGCATCGATGCCTGCGGATCGACGGCCGAGACTTCGACGCCGCCGGGTATTTTGCGCAGGATCACATTGCAGGGCAGCATCGCACCCACCTTGGGTTCCAGCCCGATTGCCTGCCGAGCCATCCCGGGGTTGCAGGCACCAAGGATCAGGTAGCCATCCATGTCCTTGTCGAGCTTCTTCTTCATTGCCGCCTTCACGTCTATCTCTGTCAGGACGCCAAAGCCCGCGTTGGCCAGCGCCTGCCGTGTGCGAGCTTCAACCTCGTCTAGGTTGGCGCCCTCGAAGAAACGGTCGATTGAATAACTCATCTGACTTCATTCGGCTATTTGCGCAGGTACTTCACAAGTGCCGCGATTGCGAGCACAACCAGGATCAAGATCAGGATCATCCAGATCCCGCCAATTCCCATTCCGAATCCGCCCATCATGTTTCACCTTCCTTTGAGCCCCGAACTCGCGAGCTTGATCTACTGGGGGGAGCAATTTTTTGGGGAATGAATGCAGGGACGCTTGCAGCATAGCGCTCCCAAGCTTCGCCGAAACTGGCGCGACTGTCGGCTTCCTCGCTCCTCGCCAGGCGCACATACATCCACACCAAAACCG
>NZ_JAIVMC010000012.1 GCF_020177265.1 Pseudooceanicola marinus | reverse complement strand
AGGGCTCAAGACGCGCCATCTGCGCGTCGGTCAGCCAGAAAAGATCAGACATGTCACCGCTCGTTTTTCGAGCCGTGAATCACGCCAACCTGCGGAAAACAATGGGTCCTGACCCTAGCAGCGCTTCTGCCTTCAGTCTTTTGCTGTGAGGAGATTGGCTTATGTGGCGCGCTGTCTCCGTGATGACGGAATTTGTTAAAATTAGAAGGCCGCCCTCCGCCCGAATCCGGTCAATTTCTTGATTTGCTTTGGAGTTGTCCCAAGCGTTTCTGCCTGAGCCTGCAGTCGCTCTGCCCGGAATCTCCAGCCAACAACAGACAACACCAGTGTCTAAGACGGCAACCTTATCTGCCATCTTGCATTACCTTCTTAAGTTGCTCTTCAAGACGGCCATTTTTGCTGAGCTTTCCGACTTCGCCTTCGGCAATTAGACCTGCTAGGAGCGGGACATCGTCAAGCGAAACGATAGTACTTGCTCCTGAATAGGGGCTTCTGGCTGCCACTGATATCGATCGGATTCGCGATGGCGGAAGGGAGTCAAGTAGCGCAACATTGTGAGTCGTGATAATCAGCTCAATCTGTCTGGACTCGGAGATCTTTGATATTGCATTTAGTAGCGTTAAAGCCCTGCTAGGATGCAAGCCATTATCGATTTCTTCGATGACTACCGTGCTTCCTTGAGGTCTAAGAAGCAAGGTTGAGACAACGCAGATGAAACGAAGTGTTCCGTCTGACATACCTCTTGCGTCTACTTCAAAGACTTCGTCATCACGCCAAGCCTCTTCGCAATACAGCATCGCGTCACTCTTGTGTCGCCCGACGTACTCGCACCAAACCCGCGTGATGTCTTTTTCGGGGATATTCGAGGCTAGTTCGGTGATAGCTTTTTCTATTTTTTCTCTCCGGTCGCCATCGAGTGCCATGATGACGCCAGCGAGGTTGGCTCCGTCTTTCTGCAGAGTTTCGCTTAGGCGGCTGAAATCTCTCATAGCTCCTGGGTTGGGGTCGAGAATGAATACATCTCTCAAAGACTTAATTGTGAGATTGATTCCGTCTTTTATTTCTTGCCTCAAGTCAGGGTCCAGATCAAGCTGGCTGAGGATGGACACATTTCTGCGCAATGGTCGCTTTGAGCCGGATTTCTTATTGTAGAGTCGGGCGGTGATTCCTGGGGCATCTTTCTCAGCGTTGTCGGTCCAGAATAGCCGCAACGGTCTCGGGTTGCTCCCCTGATATTTTACTCGAGTGAGTTCTTCGCCACTGAGTTCTGCTCCACCCTCTATGATGGCTACAGTAATGCTGTACTCGTAGTCCGTCTTTTCGTCTTCAGTTCCGACAACCACGTTCAGTGTAAATTTGTCAGCGTTCTTGTGTGCGGCCCACTCAAGTTCTCCGCGAATTCCATTGATGGTGGCATTTCCGCCAATAGCTGCGCCGAGCTCAAGTCCGTGAGCGGTGCGAGCTAGAAACTCAAGGGCATCCAATGCGTTCGACTTGCCACTAGCGTTCGTGCCTATGAGGACTGTGAGCCGCTCAATGTTGAGCGATGCTTCTGAAAAGCTTTTCCAATTCTTTAGATCAATTCTTCGGAGCATTACGTTCTCGCACTTGGTTGGTGAACAGAGTATTGAGTTTTGTCGATTAGGCAAGAGCTACCCACCTCTACCTCTCCCACCCCCGCTTCTCCTTCACCTCGGCCCTCTGCTTCTTCGCCTCCACCCGCTTCCGCTTCTGGTTCTGCGACACCTTCGTCGGGATCCGCCGCTTCGGCGCCACCAGCGCCTTCCGCACCAGCTCCGCCAGCCGTTCCCGCGCCACCTCGCGGTTCCGGGCCTGGCTGCGCTCTTCCGAGACCTGCAACACCACCGCCCCGTCCTTGGTCCAGCGGCGCCCGGCCAGGCGCCGCAGGCGCCGTTTCACCGCCTCGGGCAGGTTGGGGGATCGCTCCGCCTCGAAGCGCAGCTCGACCGCAGAGGAGACCTTGTTCACGTTCTGCCCGCCAGGGCCCGAGGCGCGGATGAATTGCTCCACCAGCTCCCAGTCCTCGATCGCGATCTGATCCGTGATCCGCAGCATGGCCAAACCCCTTTCGCGCCCCCATGGCGCCCCGCTTTCATATGGCACGATCCGGCCGAAGCTCAAACCGGCGCCCCTGTCATCCGACAGCCGGAAATACTCTGGGGGGAATTGGGCCGGTACGGTCCAAGGGGGGCAAGGCCCCCAACCCCCGCGCCTGACCGCAACGGAAAAGGGCCGCTCCTTCGGCAGGAACGGCCCTCTCGAGATCAGGAGGTGGTTCGGTTAGGCGAACCAACCTGGAGTTTCAACGCCCGAGGGCTGCCTCAGACGTTCACCCTCCAGACTGTTCCGAACCCTTTCTCCAATACCTCAATAGACACTAGAGCACCTCCTTTCTGCTTGTTTCCGATACAGAAAGGGTGGCACGGAACTCGTTAACAACAAAACACTTTATGCAGGGCGTGCGGATTTTTTGCCCGTCAGCGCCCGGAAAGGCAGCAGGGCGACCAGCACCAGCGCCAGTTTCACCCCCCAGTCGGCCACGGCCAGAGAGACCCACAGCGGCACGGCGGGGCCGACGGTCATGAAGGGCACGGCCTCCCAGGCCCAGGAGATCTCCGCATCGGCGTTTTCGCCGAAGATGGTGATGACCTGCGCGAAGCCGACGGTGAAGAAGATGGCGGTGTCCAGGGCGGAGCCGATGATCGAGCTGACCAGAGGCGCGCGCCACCAGTTGCCCTGGCGCAGGCGATCGAAGACAGCCACGTCGACCAGCTGCGCCACCAGGAAGGCCAGGGCCGAGCCCACGGCCACGCGCAGCGCCACGGCGGCGTAGGTGTAGCCATCGCCTTGCAGCATGATTTGCGTGCCGATCAGGGAACAGAGGATCCCGGCGATGAAACCGGCCAGGATCACCCGCCGCGCGGCCGTCGGGCCGTAGAGGCGGTTCATCACGTCGGTGACGAGGAAGGCGAAGGGATAGGTGAAGGCGCCCCAGGTCAGGAGGCCGTCGAGGATCAGGAACTGAACCAGGATGTTGGAGGCCACGACGATCGCGGCCATGGCAAGAATGCCAGGGATATGGGTACGTTGCATGTCGTTTCCGTTTTTTAGACAAGGTCGCGGCGACTTGTTTGCCCGGGCGCGGGGCCACGGGATTGGCGGGCTTTATCCGCTGCCCGGCGATCCGGCAAGCGAAATTTCCAGTATTTGCTGGTTCAACAGGGTCGTGAAGTTGTTGTCGGAGATCATCGTCAGCCGCAGCGTGCCGCTATCGTCGACCCAGGCCGACAGGCCTTCGTAGTTGCTGCGCCGGTCCCCGGGCAGGAGGGTGACCAGCTGCGGCGCGCGCTCCGGCTGCGCCAGGTCGATCCGTCGGATGCGCCCCGCAAAGCCCAGCCCGAAGGCGCGTTCCAGGACGTAGAGCTGTCCATCCGGGCCAAGGTCCGCGCCGACCGGCAGGAAACCAGCGTCGCGCGGCCAGTCCGCGACACGGCTCCAGCCGTCACCATCCAGCCGCCAGATGGGGTGGAGGCGACCGCCACCGGCAGGCCTTTCGGGGATCAGGATCAGCCGCCCCTGCGCATCCACCGCCGCCGCCTCATAGGCCTTGTTGGTGCCCAGGATGGGAGAATCCGGCGGGTTTTCCAAGGTGTCCGGCGCAGGAAGGCGGGTCCCGTCTGGGTGGCCGAGCGCGCCCTCGTAGATCCAGGGTGTCGTGAAATCCTCGAACGACAGGATCAGCCGGCCATCGGACAGCAGGGCCAGCCCCTCCGGGTCCTGTTCCTTCTGGCGCACGCGGTGACCGTCGGGGCGCACCAGCCAGTGGCGGGAGGTGACCCGGGCCCCGGTCAGCTGACCCCGGGCATCGCGTTGCAGGTCCCCCTGCACCAGAAGACCGCCGTCGGAGAGGGCAATGAAGCGTCCCCCGTCCTCCAGCACCTCCAGCGCCGAGAAGCCTCCGAAGCCGGGCGCCTCATCGTTGATCGGGATGCGGGCCGTTGTCTGGCCATCCGGCGGCGCTGACAACTCGGGGGCCTCCTGGTTGCAGGCCGGAAGGGCCAGCACCGGCAGGAGGGCCAGGAGGACGGCGCCTAGCCGCCCTGAAGAACGGAGACGCATTGGCGCGGCAGATCAGCCAGGGTCAGCTCGGGGCGCGGTTTGGGCGGCGGGGCGTCGGGATCGGGTGCCGGCGGGTTGAGGATGTTCGACACCCATTCGCGTGCCTCGGCGCAGCCGTCACCGGGCGGCGGCGGCGCCTGATCGACACAGCCGGCCATGCCGTCCGGACAGCTCAGCCGGACGTGGAAGTGGTAGTAGTGGCCCCACCAGGGCCGCACCTTGCGCAGCCAGTCGCGGTTGCCCGTGGCGTTCTCGCACATCCAGACCTTGGCGCCGGGGAAGAGGAAGATCCGGGCCACGCGGTCATCGCTGGCCGCGGCCTTCAGCAGGGCCATGTGTTCGGGCGTCCAGTTGTCGTTCACATAGGCCCCGCCCGCGCGGCGGGTGCCGATGGACGACAGGCTTTCGCGTTCCGCCCGGCTCAGGCCGAGGTCATCCGCGGGGCGCAGCCAGACATCGGCATCCAGGCCGATCTGGTGGCTGGCGTGGCCCGAGGACATCGGGCCGCCGCGCGGCTGGGACATGTCGCCCACGTAGATGCCGTTCCAGCCGGGGATCCGCGCGGCATTGCGGCTGAGGTCCTGCAGGTAGTCTACCAGCTCCGGCTGGCCCCAGTTGCGGTTCCGGCTCAGCCGCATGGCCTGCCAGGTCGGGCCGGTTTCCGGCATGGCGACGGCCCCCGCCTGACAGCCCTTGGCATAGCTTCCGTAGGAGGCCGGAGCCTGCTGCGACGGGGTGGTTCGGGCCGCGAAGTAGAGCTTTGCGGGATTGCCCGCCATCCCGGCGGGGATGGACAGCGCGGCAGAGGCCGCCGGGGCGCCGGATCGGGTCGCGGCATCCTCGCGGATACACCCCGCCGTGGCGGAAATCAGAAGCAGACTCAGCAGGATATGGGGAAGGCGCATCAGGGGGTGGGATCTCCGTCCGGTTTCACCCAGCGTAGCAGCGCGGCGCCGATCAGGAAAAGGAAAACCAGGGGCAGGATGCCGATCTGCTGTGATCCGCTGACGGTGGTGACCACGCCGATGGCCGTCGGCGCGATGAAGGCGGTGGCCTTGCCCGCCAGGGCGTAGAGGCCAAAGCCCTCGGCCATGCGGTCGGGGCGGGCCTGGCGCACCATCATCGTGCGGCTGGCGGCCTGGATCACGCCGCCGGCTGCGCCGATCACCGCGCCCAGGACGAAGAAGGCGATGTCGGGCAGGGCGCTGTCCGGTCCGACCGGCAGGCCCAGGACGGAGCTGCGCGAGATCGACACGGCCACCAGGGTCACGGCGATCAGCGCCAGGATGCAGGTGGTGATGACCGGCTTCGGTCCGAAGCGTTCATCGGCGCGGCCGCCGATCACGGCGAAGATCGCGCCGGAGATGATGGCGATGATGCCGAAGATCCCGATCTGGGTCACCGACCAGTCCAGCACGCCCGAGGCATAGATCCCGCCGAAGAAATAGATCCCGTTCAGCGCGTCGCGGTAGCACAGCGACGAGGCGAGGTAGGCAAGGAGAGAGGGCGTCGCCGGCAGGTCCCGCAGGGTCTGGCGCAGGTTGCGCAGGGCGGCGCAGATCGCGCCCCGCGGCGCCTTGGGCGGTTTCGGGTCCCGCACGTAGAGGAAGAAGGGCACCATGAAGACCGCGTACCAGATCGCCGTCAGCGGCCCGACGGCGCGCGTGCCCTCGCGTGTTTCCGCGTCCAGCCCCAGGATCGGGTCCAGCCCGATCAGGGTCTTGCCGCTGTCCGCGTCCTCGGCCAGCAGGGTCAGCATCAGGACCAGCGCCACCAGCCCGCCGAGATAGCCGAAGGCCCAACCATTGCCGGAAATGCGTCCGATCTCCTCCTTGCTGCCCAGGTCCGGCAGCATCGAGTTGGTGAAGATCGTGGCGAATTCCATCCCGATCATGCCGATGGCGAAGAAGAACAGTGTGGTCAGCAGGTTGAAATCACCCGGCGCGGCGTACCACAGCATCCAGGCGCCCAGCACGTAGAGGACCGAGAAGCCCCAGATCCAGCGCAGCCGGTGCCCCGACACGTCGGAAATGGCGCCCAGCACCGGCGCCAGCAGCGCGATGATGATCCCCGCCGCCCCGATGCCGAACCCCCAGGCCGACTGCGCGGCGGTGCCGTCACCCATCAGTTCCTTCACGTAGGGGCCGAAGATGAAGGTGATCAGCAGGGTGTTGTAGGGCTGGCTGGCCCAGTCGAAGAAGAACCACCCCCAGATGCGCTTGCGCAATGTCGCTGTCATGGCCCGCCCCGCTCTTGTGAATGCGGCGATATGATCCCTCGCGCAGGGGCAGGGCAAGGCAATCCTTCATGACAAATTGCCCGCGGGTGCAGAAAGGTGCCCGCCCGTGTTCCCCTTGCGTCACACCTGCGCGGTCCGCCTTCCCGGCCTGCGCCGACTACATCTGCGGCGGCCAGGGGCGGTCGTTCTCGGCGGCGAACAGGGTTTCGGCCCAGGCGGGCAGCTCCGGCAGGGTGATGTCGGGGCCAAGGGCGCGGGCGACCTCCTCGGTCGGCACCAGCTTGCGGTTGCGGATCACGCCGGTGCGCAGCGTCGCATGGTTGGCACATTCGCCGTCCGACCACATGCTCTGCTCGATGTAGATGAACCGCTTGTCGACGCCCATCAGGCGGGTGCGCATCTCCACCCGGGTGAAGGCGGTCAGCCGCTTGCGATAGCGGATGGCGGTCCCGGCCACCGTCAGCCCCCATTTCTCGCGCTTCATCACCTCGAACAACCCGCTGCGCGCGGCATAGGGGATGCGGCCCAGGTCGAAGATGGTCAGGGTGCGGCCGTTGTTCAGCTCCATCCAGGGGTCGATGTCCCAGGGCCAGACGATGTGATGCGACACGTGGGTTTCGCCCGGGCGCAGCTTCGGGGCGTTGCGGAACTTCAGGTATTCCTTCGCAAGACGGATGTAGGGGTACATGGGAACTCCTTCTTCGGGCCCGTGCTGCGGTGCCGAAAAGGCGGCGTCAACCGGAACCCTGCGTCTATGCTTGTTCTTTGGGCCCGGTCTGCTTACCTGTGTGCGGTCCTTAACCCCGGAGAATGCCCATGCAGTCCCTGCTGATGATCCTCGACCTCGTGCTCAGCGTCGTCTGGTTCTTCATCATCGCCCATGTCATCATGTCCTGGCTGATTTCCTTCCAGGTGCTGAACGTGCGCCAGCAATTCGTGGGCCAGATCTGGTATGGTCTGAACCGCATCCTGGAACCGCTTTACGCGCCGATCCGCCGCATCCTGCCGCCCATGGGGGGCCTGGACCTGGCGCCGCTGGTGGCCCTGCTGGCGATCATGGCGATCCGCATCGTGGTCTCCAACAACATCGGGTACATGTACTGACCCTGACCGCTGCATCTGCCCCGCACCGCAGGGGCTGATGCGCCTGGGGTCCCGGGGCGTCGCCTTGTCCCCCCATGGCGAATATGGGATGGTATCCCTCGCTTTCACCAACGGGGACAGGACATGCCAGAGGCAGAGGCGCTGCTGCGCGAGGTATTCGGGTTCGACGCCTTCCGCCCCGGCCAGGGAGAGATCGTCGAGGCCGTGGCCTCGGGCCAGAATACCCTCGCCATCATGCCCACGGGCGGCGGCAAATCTCTCTGCTACCAGCTGCCGGCGCTGCTTCGCCACGGGGTGACCGTGGTCATTTCGCCGCTGATCGCCCTGATGCGTGATCAGGTCCGCGCCCTGCGCGAGGCAGGGGTGGAGGCTGGCGCGCTGACCTCCGGCAATACCGAGGAAGAGACGGATGCCGTCTGGGCCGCGCTGGACGCGGGCAGGCTGAAACTCCTCTACCTCGCGCCCGAACGGCTGGCCTCCTCCGGCGCGCGCGACATGCTGCACCGCATCAACGTCTCGCTGATCGCCGTGGACGAGGCCCATTGCGTCAGCCAGTGGGGCCATGATTTCCGTCCCGATTACCTGCGCATCGGCGAGCTGCGCGAGGCGCTGGACGTGCCCCTGGCCGCCTTCACCGCCACCGCGGACGAGGAAACCCGGGCCGAGATCGTCCGCCGCCTGTTCGATGGCCAGCAACCCCAGACCTTCCTGCGCGGCTTCGACCGGCCCAACATCCACCTGGCCTTCGCCGCCAAGAACTCCCCCCGCCGCCAGATCCTGGATTTCGCCACAGCCCGCCGGGGCCAGTCCGGCATCGTCTACTGCGGCACCCGCGCCCGTACCGAAAGCATCGCCGGCGCCCTGCGCGAGGCGGGGCTGGCGGCCATCCATTACCACGGCGGGATGGAGCCGGACGCCCGCCGCGCCGCCGAGCTGCAGTTCCAGCAGGACGACGGGTTGATCGTCGTGGCCACCGTCGCCTTCGGCATGGGCGTGGACAAGCCCGACATTCGCTGGGTGGCCCATTCCGACCTGCCGAAGTCGATCGAGGCCTATTACCAGGAGATCGGCCGCGCCGGTCGCGACGGGGCGCCGGCCGAAACACTGACCCTCTTTGGTCCCGACGACATCCGTCTGCGCCGCAGTCAGATCGACGAGGGCCTGGCCCCCCCGGAACGCCGCGCCGCGGACCACGCCCGCCTGAACGCCCTTCTGGGCCTGGCGGAGGCGCTGGAATGCCGCCGCACCACCCTGCTGAAATACTTCGGCGAGACCTGTGAAAGCTGCGGCAACTGCGATCTCTGTGACCGCCCGCCGGAAACCTTCGACGGCACCGAGGCGGTGCGCAAGGCGCTGTCGGCGATCCTGCGGACCGAGGAATGGTTCGGTGCGGGGCACCTGATCGACATCCTGACAGGCACTGTCACCGACAAGGTGCGCGAACGCGGCCACGACAGCCTGCCCACCTTCGGCGTGGGGCAGGAGTTCAAGAAGGGCGAATGGCAGGCGATCTTCCGGCAGATGCAGGGCCATGACCTGATCCGTCCCAATGGCGACCGCCACGGCGCGCTCTTCATGACCGAGGCCGCACGACCCATCCTGCGGGGCGAGGACACGATCCGCCTGCGCCGCGACAGCATCACAGCGGCCAAGGCCAACCGCCGCCCGGCGGCGAAGACGCTGGTCTCGGAAGAGGACGAACCGCTGCTGTCGGCCCTGAAGGCCAAGCGCCGCGCCCTGGCGGAAGAGGCCCGGGTGCCGGCCTACGTCATCTTCAACGACCGCACCCTGATCGAGATGGCCGAGGCGAAGCCCGCCACGATGGACGACATGGCCGGCATCAGCGGCGTCGGCGCCAAGAAGCTCTCGGCCTATGGCGCCACTTTCCTGGAGGTCATCACCGGCGCTGTCGAACAGCTGCATCCCAAGCGCGCGCGGCTCGCGGGGCGCGAGGCGGGCAGCCTCTACGACCGGTTGATGCAGCTGCAGGCGGACCTGTCGCGGGGGGTGGATGGCACGGAAAAACCGCTCTCCTGTTCCGCCTCGCTCATCGCCCGCGTGGCCGAGACGCGCCCGCGCGACGAGGCGCAGCTGGCGCGCATCCTGGGGGAACGCCGGGCCGAGCGCTTCGGCGCCGCCTTCCTCGATGCCCTGCGCGAAGAGGCCTGAGGCGCAAAGGGTCGCAGGGGCTGGACCTCGCCGCGTGATCGCTTATCTGGGACGGAACGGACAAAGGGGAAGACCATGCTGATCGTCGTGTCACCGGCCAAGAAACTCGACTGGACCGCCCGCGAGGCGGAGCTGACCACGCCGCCCTTTCCCGAGGACAGCGCCGAGCTGATCGAGGTGATGCGCGGCAAGTCGGTCGATGAGATCGCCAAGCTGATGTCGCTTTCGGACAAGCTGGCGAAGCTGAACTACGACCGCTACCGCGACTATGCGACCGATCCCGCGCCCGAGGCCCTGCGCCCGGCGCTTTTCGCCTTCGCGGGCGACACCTATCAGGGGCTCGACGCCGCCTCCCTCGATGCCGAGGAACTGGCCTTCGCCCAGGATCGGCTGCGGATCCTGTCGGGCCTCTACGGCGTGCTGCGCCCCTTCGACGGGATGCAGCCCTACCGGCTGGAAATGGGCACCCGGCTGAAGACCGACCGGGGCACGAACCTCTACCAGTTCTGGGGCGACAAGATTGCCAAGGCGCTGAAAGCGCAGGCCGACAGCCTGGGCACCGACGTTCTGGTGAACTGCGCCAGCCAGGAGTATTTCGGCGCGGTGGATCTCGATGCCCTGGGCCTGACGGTCATCACTCCGACCTTCCTCGACGTGAAGAACGGGGTGGAGAAGGTCATCTCCTTCAATGCCAAGCGCGCCCGCGGTGCCATGGCACGCTTTGTCATCACGCGCCGTCTGACCGACCCCGCCGGCCTCGCGGATTTCGACTTGGGCGGCTATGCCTACCAGGCCGACCGCTCGACCAAGACAGAGCCCGTCTTCCTGCGCAACGCCGAAGCCATGGCGGCCTGACCGGGCCGCACGCGCGCTGAGCGGCCCGACCCCGGCGTGCGCCGCTTGATCGCGCTTGCTCGCCCCTGACCTAGCCCGCTTCCGAGCGATCCTCCGCCTCGGGCCGCGGCCATGCCTCTTCGGTCTCGGGCAGTGGCGCGGCCCAGGGTTCGGTGGCTTCCCCATCTTCCGTCACAGGGGCGGCCTGTCTTGCCTCCGGTGGCTGCAGGTAGGGCGGGCGCAGCTCCGCGGGGGTCAGCTCCGCCAGCTTGTCCAGCACGGCGGCCTTGCGCAGGGGTTTCGACAGGTAGTGGTCCATCCCGTCCGCGAGGAACCGATCCTCGTCGCCATCCAGCGCATGCGCCGTCATCGCCACGATCGGTACGTGGCGCCCGGCGCCCTCCTCGGCCTCGGCGGCGCGAATGCGGCGCGTGGCCTCCAGCCCGTCCATGGTCGGCATCGACACGTCCATGAAGATCAGGTCGGGGGCGAAGGTGTGGAACATCTCCACCGCCTCGGCGCCGTTCTCGGCGAAGCGCAGCTCGATGTCGGCCTGGGCCAGCAACTTGCCGAAGACCAGCCGGTTGGTCTTGTTGTCCTCCGCCGCCAGGACGCGCGCCGCCCGGCGCGAGGTGGCGCCCGGGGCCGCCTCATCGGGTGGATCTCCGTCGGTCCCGGGGGTCGGCTGCGGCGCGGCAGAGGCCTGCGCTGCGCCTCTCAGCTTGCGCAGCTCGGCAAAGAAGGCGTCGCGCAGGCAGGGGCTTTGCAGGACCGCATGCAGATGCCGCCGGGCCGGGTCCAGTTCGGCGAAATGGACCGCCGGGGTGAAGAGGATGATCGGCACCTCGGACCCGGTGGCGCGGATCGCCTCGGCCAGTTCCATGCCGTCCATGCCCGCCATGTTGTGATCTGTGACCACCAGGTCGGCACCCTCCAGCCGCTGCAGCGCCTCGGCGCCGCTGGTGCAACCCACGACCTCCGCGCCCAGCACCGAAAGCTGTTTCTCCAGGATGTCGCGCTGCAGCTCGTTGTCGTCCACCAGCAGGACGCGGCCCAGATCGGGCACCGGGGCGGGGCTTGTCTGGGCCGCCGCGCCGTCGGCTAGCGGCAGGGCGACGCGGAACCCGAAGGCAGACCCCTCGCCCAGGGCGCTGTCCACCCAGATCCGGCCCTCCATCAGCTTCACCAGCTTTTCCGAGATCGCCAGGCCCAGCCCGGTGCCCTCGAACTGGCGGGCGGTGTCGCTGTCGATCTGGTTGAACTCCCCGAAGATCAGCCCGGCCTTCTCCGGCGCGATGCCGATCCCCGTATCCTCGACCGTCACGGTCACGTCGACGCGCCCGTCTGGGGCGGGCAGGCCGACGACGCGGATCAGCACGTGCCCATGGGCGGTGAATTTCACCGCATTGCCGATCAGGTTGGTCAGAACCTGGCGAATGCGACCCGGATCGCCGACGAAGGCGGTCGGGGTGAACAGGTCATAGTCGATGACCAGAGACAGCCCCTTTTCGCGCGCCGTGGGCCGGGCCAGCAGCACGACCTCGTGGATGCAGCGTTCCAGGTCGAAGGGCACGGGGTGCAGCTCCAGCCGCTCGGCCTCGATCTTGGAGTAGTCCAGCACGTCGTTGATGATGACCAGCAGCGCCTCGCCCGAGTTGCGGATGGTGTCGACGTAAAGACGCTGTTCCTCGGTCAGCTCGGTATCCGCCAGCAGGTCGGCCATGCCCACGACGCCGTTCATGGGCGTGCGGATCTCATGGCTCATGTTCGCCAGGAAGGTGGATTTCGCGCGATTGGCGGCCTCGGCCCGCTGGCGCGCCTCGCGCAGGCGACGTTCATACCGCACGGTCGAGGTGATGTTCAGCGCCAGGCTCACCACGTCGCCCTCGTGGCCGCGCTGGTCCAGCAGCTTCACGTACTGGCCGTTCCACAGGCGGATCACCTTGGCCTCGGGCACTGGGGCCTGCCAGCGCATCATCATCTGGTGGCGCCAGTCCGCCGGGGCCGTGTCGCCGATGTCGATCACCCCCTCGTCCGTGGCCAGTTGCAGCATCCGCATGTAGCTGAGGCCCGGCGTCACCTCCTCCAGCCCGTCGAAGACCATGCACCAGGCGCGGTTGGCGGCGATCATCCGGCCTTCGGCATCCCAGAAGGCGAAACCGTCGGGGATCGTCTCGATCGACAGCCACAGCCGCCGTTCGGCCACCGCGATGCGCTGATGCGCCACGTCGAGGTCCGATTTCACCTTCTCGTGCGCGCCCAGCACCGCCTCCACCTCGGCGCGCTTTTCGTGGATCTGGTCCGACAGCAGCTTCGCATGCCGCCCCAGTTTCCTGTTGGCGGCATGAAGCTCCGCCTGCTTCAGCTCCAGCAGGCGCTCCGCCGCAAGGCGCGCGCGGCGCTCCTCCGCCAGTTTGCTCGCCAGGCTCATCGCCGGTTCTCCGTTTGGGCCCCTCGGGGGGCGGGATCACCCTGCGGCCGGGGTATGAAAAAACCGTTTAGCTTTGTCGGCATCGGCACAGAATCCTTGCCCGCGCCGGGCGGGAGGGGCAGGTTCCGGGGCATATTGGCAGGAGATTTCCCATGAAACGCATTCTCGCAGCCCTCGCTCTGGGCCTCGCGGCCCTCGGTCCCGTCCAGGCGCAGGAGGGGCCGCTGCCCGAGAAGCGGATGCTGGTCTTCCCCAACACGGATTTCGCCGGGCGCGACCTGGGGCAGCTGTTCGATACCACGCTGCAGGCCTGTCGCACTGCCTGCCTGACCGACGCGGACTGCACCGCCGTCACCTTCAACAGCCGCAACAACTCCTGCTTTCCCAAGGCCACGGTCACCGGGCAAAACGCCTACGACGGCGCCTATTCCGCCCGCGTGATCCCGGTGGAGAGCCGCGCGCAGGACCTCGGACGGATGCGTGCCGCCGACCTGCCGGAGGTGGCCACCCCCGCCCGGCTGGAGGCCGCGCGGGATCTGGCGCTGCGGATCTCCTGGTTCCATTCGGCCGGCGACAGCGACACGGGCACACTGCGTGACACCGCCAGCAGCGCCGCGCGCGCGGGCGATCTGCTGCGCGCCCTGCGCTATGCCGGGGCGGCGACGGCGGCCAGTGACGCCAGTGCCGACTGGGTGCTTTATTCCGACATGCTGCGGCAGGTGACGCGCGACGACGCCGGGCAGACCGCGACCCACCATCGCCGCGCCGTGCCGGCGGCGCTGAATGCCTACCTGCGGGCCGGATCCGACGGCGAGGCGGCCCAGGCGCTCTATCTTCTGGCGCAGGCCTTCGAGGCGGTCGAGGAGGGCTCCGACATGGTCCCCGCCCTTCGCCTCGCGAGCCGCCTGTCCAACCGTCGCGACATCGCGGAGTTGCTGGAACGCGCCGTCTCCCTCTACGGCTTCCGGGTGGAGGATTACGAGGTGCAGGCCGATGCCGCCCTGCCACGGGTCTGCATGGCCTTCACCGATCCGCTGGCCAAGACCGGCGTGGACTACGGCGACTACGTGCAATTGCCCGACGGCACCATGGCGGTGGAGGCCGAGGGCAACCGCCTGTGCATCGAGGGTGGCGCCCATGGGCAGAGCTACAGCTACACCCTGCGGGCCGGGCTGCCGTCGCGCACGGGCGAGGCGCTGGCCGCCGACGCCACTTTCCGCGTTGCCATCCCCGACCGTGCACCGACGCTGCGCTTCCCCGGGCGGGGCTACGTCCTGGCGAAGGGCGCGGGCGCTGCGCTGCCGATCGACACGGTGAACCTCGACCGGGTGGACCTGCGCCTGTTCAAGGTCACCGACCGGGGGCTGATCCGCACCATCCAGCGCCAGCTGTTCAACCGCCAGATCGGCGAGTGGGAGGTGGAGGAATTCGCCGAGGCCATGGCGACCGAGATCTGGACGGGCGAAGGCGAGGTCCGCAAGGACCGCAACACCGACGTGACCACCCGCCTGCCGCTGGACACGGCGCTGGAGGGGCAGGCGCCCGGCGTCTACGCCCTGCGCGCCCGCGCTCCGGGCCGGGATGAATACGAGACCCCTGCCGCGACCCAGTGGTTCGTGCTGACCGACCTGGGCCTGACCACCTGGACCGGCGCCGACGGGCTGCACGCCGTCGTGCGGGGCCTTGGTGATGCCGGGGCGAAGGAGGGCGTGACCCTCACGCTGCTGTCCAATGCCAACGCCGTGCTGGCCGAGGCCGAAACCGACGATCAGGGCGTGGCCAGCTTCGCCCCCGGCCTGCTGCGCGGCACGGGCGGCGCGGCTCCCGCGTTGCTGCTGGCGCGGGCCGGTGACGACGACATGGCCTTCCTGTCGCTGAAGGATCCGGCCTTCGACCTGACCGACCGGGGCGTGGCGGGGCGCGAACCCGCCGGGGCCATCGACATGTTCCTGACCACCGACCGCGGCGCCTATCGCGCGGGCGAGACGATCCATGTCACCGCCCTGGCCCGCGACGGCACCGCCCGCGCGCTGGACGGGCTGCCGGTGACGGCGATCCTGACCCGCCCCGACGGGGTGGAATACGCCCGCCAGGCCCGGGCCGACGGGCAGGCCGGCGGCTATGTCTTCTCCTTCCCCGTGGGGACGACGGTGCCACGCGGGTCCTGGCGGCTGGCGCTGAAATCCGACCTGGACGCGCCCGCGCTGGCCCAGACCACCGTGCTGGTGGAGGATTTCCTGCCCGAACGCATCGACGCCGCCCTGTCGCTGGCAGGCGAGGGCCCGATGCCCCTGGCGTCGACCCGCGACCTGTCGGTCGAGGCGCGCTACCTCTTCGGGGCGCCTGCGGGCGATCTGACCGTGTCGGGCAGCACCATGCTGGCCACCACCGGCAGGCTCGACGCCTTCCCCGGCTATCGCTTCGGGCGCCATGACGCCGAAACCACGCGCGAACGTTTTTACTTCGACAGCACCACCACCGATGCCCAGGGCCGCGCGACCCTGCCGCTGGCCTTCGACGGCTTCGCCCCGGAAACGCCCATGCCGGCTGAGGCCACGGTCTATACCGACATCTTCGAAGGCTCCGGCCGGCCGATCGAACGACGGCTGACGCAGCTCGTCCTGCCCGCCGAGCCCTTCATCGGCATCCGCCCCGCGTTCGACGACGTGGTCCCAGAAGGCACCGAAGCCGCCTTCCGCCTGATCGCCCTGGACGACCAGCTCGACCCGGCGGAGATGGAGGTGGCCTGGACCCTCAACCGCGTCACCACCCGCTACCAGTGGTACAACCTCTACGGCAATTGGGAGTGGGAGAGTTTCACCACCCGGACCGAGGTCACCTCGGGCACCGCCGCCCTGGGCGCGGATCCGGTGGAGGTCGCCGCCCCGGTGGACTGGGGTCGCTACGAGCTGGTGGTGGAAAGCACCGCGGATGATCGCACCGCCGCCTCGGTCGACTTCTACGCCGGCTGGTACGTGCCCGCCGACACGACGACCACGCCCGACACGCTGGAGCTGTCGCTGGACGCCGAGAGCTACGCCCCCGGCGATGAGGCGCGCCTGCGTCTGGTGCCGCGCTATGCGGGCACGGCGCTGGTCTCGGTCATGTCGAACCGGCTGATCGACATGCAGGTGGTCGAGGTCACGGAGGGGGAGAACCTGATCCCCTTGCCGGTGACCGAGGACTGGGGCGCGGGGGCCTATGTCACCGCCACGGTGCTGCGGCCCATGGACCTGGACCAGGGGCATAACCCGGCCCGCGCTCTGGGCCTCGACTATGCCTCGGTCGCGCCGGGCGACAAGGCGCTGGATGTCACCTTCACCTCCGCGCCGGAGGCTGACCCGCGCGGGGGCTACACCGCGCAGATGCAGGTCGACGGCGTGGCGCAGGGCGATCAGGCCTATGTGACGCTGGCAGCCGTCGACCTGGGCATCCTCAACCTCACCGGCTTCGACAGCCCGGACCCGCAGGGCCACTACTTCGGCCAGCGGCGCCTCGGGATGGAGATCCGCGACCTCTACGGTCGCCTGATCGACCCGACCCAGGGAGAGATGGGGCGCATCCGCTCGGGCGGGGATGCCGCTGCCAGTTCCCGCTTTGCCTCGCCGCCGCCGACCGAGGATCTGGTGACCTGGTTCTCCGGGCCGCTGCCCGTCAGCGCGGATGGCACGGTCGAGGCCCGCTTCGACATCCCCGCCTTCAACGGCACCCTGCGGTTGATGGCCGTGGCCTGGTCCGAGGCGGGCGTGGGCGCGGCGGAACAGGATGTGCTGGTGCGCGACCCGGTCGTGGTCACCACCTCGACGCCGAACTTCCTGGCGCCTGGCGACCGGTCGTCGCTGCTGCTGGAACTGGTCCATGCCACCGGCCCGGCGGGGGAAATGGCCCTGTCGGTCTCCGCCCCCGGCATGACCCTGGGCGATCTGCCGGCCACCGTCACGCTGGCGGAGGGCGAGAAGCAGAGCTTCCGGGTCCCCCTGTCGGCGGAGACCGTGGGCGACTACGCGATCACCGTGTCGCTTACGACGCGCGCGGGGGACGTGATGACCAAGACGCTGACCCTGCCGGTGCGGCGCAACACGCCCGAAGTGTCCCGCACGCAGCGGTTCGACCTGGCCGCTGGCGCGACCTTCACCCTGGATGAGAACGCCTTCGCGGGATTCGACGTGGACACCGCCCATGCGGTCCTGTCTGCCGGTCCGCTGGCGCGGCTTGACGTGCCGGGCGTGCTGTTCCTGCTGGATCAGTATCCCTACGGCTGCACGGAACAGGTGACGTCGAAGGCCCTGCCGCTGCTGTCGCTGGCCCCCGTGGCCGACCTGCTGGGGCTGGCAACGCAAACCCGTGTGGACGAACGCGTGGCCCGGGCCATCGACAAGGTCCTGGCGCGCCAGACCGCCAGCGGGTCCTTCCGCCTCTGGGCGGGCTCCGACGGCACCTCCTGGCTGGATGCCTACGTGACCGACTTCCTGTCGCGCGCCCGCCTCGCGGGCCACGAGGTGCCCGACGCCGCCTTCACCAGGGCGCTCGACAACCTGCGCAACCTCGTCAACTTCGCCCCCGATTTCGAGGCCGATACGAATGGCGGCGGCGAGGCGCTGGCCTATCAGCTGATGGTGCTGGCGCGCGAGGGCGAGGCCGCCATGGGCGATCTGCGCTACTACGCCGACGTGAAGGGGGACGAGTTCGCCACGCCCCTGGCGGCGGCGCAACTGGGGGCCGCCCTGGCGATGTACGGCGATCAGCCGCGCGCCGATGCCATGTTCGCCCGGGCCCAGGCCAAGATCGCCCCGCGCGGCACGGCGGAAGAGATTCGCATCCGCAACGACTTCGGCACCCGGATGCGCGACATTTCGGGCCTGCTGACCCTGGCTGCCGAAGCGGGATCCAAAGTGGTGGACCGCCAGGCCCTGCTGGACCGTCTGGCCGAGGTCGAGGGGCCGCTGTCCACCCAGGAAAGCGCCTGGACCCTGATGGCGGCCTCGGCCCTGTTGGAGGACCCGGCGGCGCCGGCGCTGTCGGTCGATGGCACGCGGCTGACCGGGCCGCTGGTGCGCACCCTGCCGGGCACGGCGCCCGAGCCCGTGGCGATCCGCAACGAGGGCAGCAGCCCGACGGACCTGACGCTGACCACTCTCGGCGTGCCAGAGGGGCCGCTGGCCGCCGGTGGCTACGGCTACGGGATCGACCGCGCCTACTACACCCCCGAGGGGGAGCGCGTGTCGCCCGAGACGGTGGCCAGCGGCACCCGCCTGGTGGTGGTCCTGACCGTGACCCCCTTCGAGGAGACCGGCGCCCGGCTGATGGTCAATGACCCCCTGCCCGCGGGCTTCGAGATCGACAACCCGCGCCTTCTGCGCTCGGGCGATATCGACGCGCTGGATTGGCTGGAGGTGGCGCCGACCCAGATGACGGAATTCCGGTCCGACCGCTTCCTCGCCGCGCTGGACTGGCGCGGGGATGAGGCGTTTTCGCTGGCCTACATGGTGCGGGCGGTCAGCCCGGGCGACTACCTGGCGCCCGCCGCCTCGGTCGAGGATATGTACCGCCCCCGCTACCGCGCCAACACCGGCGAGATGCGGATCACGGTCACGCCATGAGGCCGGGCGGCGCACCAAGGACCGGCGCGGGGCGGGAGGATACCCGCCCCGCCGTGCACCCGCCGCGTGTCCGGTCCCGCCGCCGCGCCCTGTCCCTCCTGGCCCTGGCCGCGCTCCTCTGGACCGGTGGCCTGGTGCGCGACCGGGTGGAGGACTGGATCGACGCCACGCAGTTGCCGCCGCTCGCCCCCCAGCTTTCGGTCGAAATGCACGGGGCCGACGGGGCGCTGCTGCGCGCCTATATGGTGGACGATGGCCGCTGGCGCATGGGGCTGACGCCGGATCAGGTCGATCCGCTCTATCTGGCGATGCTGAAAGCCTACGAGGATCGCCGGTTCGATGACCACGCGGGCGTCGATCCCCAGGCCGTCCTGCGCGCTGCCTGGCAGGCCCTGCGGGCGGGGGAGGTGGTGTCAGGGGGCTCAACCCTGACGATGCAGGTGGCGCGGCTGCTGGAAAACTCCGGCACGGGTCACTGGGCGGGCAAGCTGCGCCAGGCGCGGCTGGCGCTGGCATTGGAGCGGCGGCTGACGAAGGATCAGGTTCTGGCGCTCTACCTGGCGCTGGCGCCGATGGGCGGGAACCTCGAAGGGGTGCGGGCGGCCGCCCTGGCCTATTTCGGCAAGGAACCCACCCGGTTGACCCCGGCGCAGGCCGCGCTGCTGGTGGCCCTGCCGCAGGCGCCGGAGGCGCGCCGGCCCGACCGGGATCCGCAGGCGACAGAGGACGCGCGCAACCGGGTCCTGGCGCGGATGGTCGCCGAAGGCGTGATCGACGCTGAAACGGCCCGCGCCGCCCGCCGTGACAGCGTCCCCCGTACCCGCCGGCCCTTCCCGCAGCTCGCCCCGCATCTGACCGACCGCGCCCGGGCGGAGCTGCCCGAGCTGGCGCGCCACGACCTGACCCTGGACGTGCCCCTGCAGGCGGCGTTGGAGCAACTGGCGGCCACGGCGCTGCAGGGGATGCAGCCGGATCTGTCGGTGGCCATCCTGGTGGCGGATCACCGTGACGGGCGCGTCCTGGCCTCCGTCGGCTCGCGCGGCTTCGCGGCACGGGGCCATGGTTTCGTCGACATGACGCGGGCCCTGCGCTCGCCCGGGTCGACGCTGAAGCCGCTGATCTACGCCATGGCCTTCGACGCGGGCCTGGCGCATCCCGAGACGCTGATCGACGATGTGCCGACGGATTTCGCTGGCTATCGGCCGGTCAACTTCGACGGCGCCTTCCGTGGCCCGATCCCGGTGCGCGAGGCGCTGCAACTGTCGCTGAACCTGCCGGTGGTGGCGCTGACCGAGGCGCTTGGCCCCGCCCGCGTCCTGTCCACCCTGCGCCGCGCCGGCGTGGCGGCGGAGCTGCCCGGTGGGGTGCCGGGGCTGGCGATCTCCCTGGGTGGTCTCGGGGTGACGCTGGAAGACCTCGTCACGCTCTACGCAGGGCTGGCCGAGGGCGGCACGGCGCGACCGCTGTATTGGCGCCAGGGGGCGGCGGAAGGTGCGGGTGCGCGCCTGGTGTCCGCCCCGGCGGCCTGGCAGGTGGGCCACATCCTGGCGGACCTGGTGCCCCCGGAAGGTGGCCCGCGCGGGCGCATCGCCTGGAAGACCGGCACCTCCTACGGCCATCGCGACGCCTGGGCGCTTGGCTGGGACGGGGCGCATGTGGTCGGTGTCTGGATCGGGCGTCCCGACGGCACCCCGGTGCCCGGCGCCTTCGGGGGGGATCTGGCCGCGCCGCTGCTCTTCCAGGCGTTCCAGCGCCTCACGCCGGAGCCGGTGGAGCTGCCCGCGCCGCCACGCGGCACGCTGATGGTCACAAATGACGCTCTGCCGGTGCCCCTGCGCCACTTCCGCCGCCGGGGCGGCAGCGGGCCTGACCCCCAGGCCCCCCGCCTGGCCTTTCCGCCTGACGGCGCCCGGCTGGACCTGTCCGGCGACGGGCTGCCGGTGCGGGTGGAGCGCGGCACGCCCCCCTTCACCTGGCTGGTCAACGGCGCCCCCGTTCTGACCGGACAGCGCCGGGGCGAGGCCCTGCTGCCGTCCCTTGGTCAGGGGTTTACCGATGTCACCGTGATCGACGCCATGGGCCGGTCCGCCCGCACCACGATTCGCCTGAACTGAGATCCTTGCCCTGATCCCTGCCGGGCGGGCACCGGCGCTGCCTCGGCTAGCCAAAGAAAACCCCCGGCCGTTTCCGACCGGGGGCTGATTTTCCATCCGAGGGCGGGATCAGGCCTGGGCCTTCTCCTTGGCCGCCTTCTTCACCGGCTTCCACAGACGCTTGTTCGTCAGGTACAGAAGCGAGCTCAGCAGCACGAGGAAGATCACGCCGACAAAGCCCGCGTGCTTGCGCGCCATCAGCTTCGGCTCGGCCGTCCACATCAAGAAGGCCGCGACATCCTCGGCCTCATGGTGCAGCGAGTTGGAGTGGCCGTCATCGAACTCCACGTCCTCGCCGTAGAGCGGCGGGGCCATGGCGATCCAGCCGCCGTCGAAGGCAGTGTTCTCGTAGTAGGTCACGCCGGCCTGCACACGTTCCTCGCCGGTATAGCCGGTCAGGATGTTGTAGATGTGCTCGGGGCCGCCGATGCCCTTGAAGAACTGGTTGATGCCGGTGCCCGCGGGGCCGTGGAACGCGGCACGGGCCTTGGCCATCAGGCTGAGGTCCGGGGCGTTCTGGCTTTCGTTGGCCGGGAAGAAGTCGTTCTCGGTCAGCTGGCGGGCGGCGCCCTCGTCGTAGTCGTAGAGGTGCATGTTGGAGGCCTCGTCGGCCACCATGAACTCCGACGCATAGGCGCGGACCTCATCCTCGGGCATGTTCGGCCCGCCTTCATCCGCCAGGGTGCGGATCGGCACGAACTTCAGCCCGTGGCAGGAGGAGCAGACCTGGGTGTAGATCTTCAGCCCGCGCTGCAGCTGGTTCTCGTCGTACTTGCCGAAGGGCCCTTCGAAGGAGAAGGCGATGTCCTCGTGATGGCCGCCGCCTTCGGCCGCCAGGGCGGCCGTGCCCATGCTGCCGACGCCGAGCGTCAGGGCTGCCAGGGCAGAGATAGAGAGTTTCTTGAACATGGTCTCTGTCCTTTCGCTTACTCGGCCGGTTCTGTCGGCTTGCCGTAATGGGCGTCGAAATCTTCCTCGATCGTGGCCGGCATGTTCTTGGGCGCCGGTTCGATCACGCCCAGCAGGGGCAGGATGACGAAGAAGTAGGCGAACCAGTAGGTGGCCCCGATCAGCGAGATGGTGGAATAGGGCGGTTCGGCGGGCATGGCGCCGGCCCACATCAGCACGATGAAGTCGATGCACAGCAGGGCGAACCACCACTTGAACATCGGACGGTAGCGGCCCGAACGCACCTTGGAGGTGTCCAGCCAGGGCACCAGGGCCATGGCGACGATGGCGCCGAACATGGCCAGCACGCCGAAGAACTTCGCGTCGATGATGCCACCGGTGATCCAGTTGGCGAACATCACCACCCAGACATCCGCGGTGAAGGCGCGCAGGATGGCGTAGAAGGGCAGGAAGTACCATTCCGGCACGATGTGCGCGGGCGTCGCCAGCGGGTTCGCTTCGATGTAGTTGTCGGGGTGACCCAGGTAGTTCGGCATGAAGCCGACGATGGCGAAGAAGACGGCCAGCACGACGGCGAGGGCGAAGAAGTCCTTGATGACGAAGTAGGGCCAGAAGGGCAGGGTGTCCTTCTCGGCTTCCGCCTTGGACGACTTGCGCACGTCGACGCCGGTCGGGTTGTTGTTGCCGGTGTTGTGGAACGCCCAGATGTGCACGATGACCAGGCCGGCGATGACGAAGGGCAGCAGGTAGTGCAGCGAGAAGAAGCGGTTCAGCGTGGCGTTGGCCACCGCCGGTCCCCCCAGCAGCCAGGCCTGCAGGCTTTCCCCGATGAAGGGGATCGCGCCGAACAGCCCGGTGATCACCGTGGCGCCCCAGAAGGACATCTGACCCCAGGGCAGAACGTAGCCCATGAAGCCGGTGGCCATCATCAGCAGGTAGATGATCATGCCGATGATCCAGGTGATCTCGCGCGGGGCCTTGTAGGAGCCGTAGTAGAGGCCGCGGAAGATGTGCAGGTAGACGGCGAAGAAGAACAGCGAGGCGCCGTTCATGTGCAGGTAGCGCAGGAAGTGGCCACCGTTCACGTCACGCATGATGTGCTCGACGGAGGCGAAGGCCATGTCGACATGCGGGGTGTAGTGCATCACCAGAACGATGCCGGTGACGATCTGCAGCGCCAGGCAGAAGGCCAGGACGATGCCCCAGATCCACATCCAGTTCAGGTTCTTGGGCGTGGGGATCATGATCGTGTCGTAGATCAGGCCCACGATCGGCAGGCGAGAGTGGATCCACTTCTCGCCACCGGTCTTCGGTTCGTAATGATCGTGCGGAATGCCGGACATTTTGGTCTCCTCCCTCAGCCCAGGATGATCTCGGTCGGACCATCGAAGGTCGCGACGGGGACAGGCAGGTTTTCCGGGGCCGGGCCACGACGGATGCGGCCGGCGGTGTCGTAGTGCGAGCCGTGGCAGGGGCAGAACCAGCCGCCGAAGTCACCGGCCTCGCCCAGGGGAACGCAGCCCAGGTGGGTGCAGACGCCCATCATCACCAGCCATTCCTCGGCGGCCTTGCCTTCGGCGCCTTCCGGGGCCAGGGCACGGTTGCCGTCGGTGGCGGGGGCATCGGCGCCGATGTTCTCGTTGCGCGCCAGCGGGTCGGGCAGGGTAGCCGGGTCGACCTCGTTGGCCGCGTCGATCTCCTCCTGGGTCCGACGACGGATGAAGACCGGCTTGCCGCGCCATTTCACGGTCAGCTGGGTGCCTTCCTCGACGCCGGCGATGTCGACGCGGATCGAGCTCAGCGCCTGGACGTCGGCGGAGGGGTTCATCTGGTTGACGAGCGGCCAGACGGCCGCACCGGCCGCAACAGCACCGGCGCCGGCCGTGGCGTAATAGAGGAAGTCCCTCCGGGTGCCTTCGTGATCTTCTGCGTGGGACACGAACTTAGCTCCATTCCTAGGCCCGCCTGGGCAGTCGCGATATGTGTCTGGGTCGCGCTTTACACACAACCGTTACCGTGCGGTTGTTTAGCTTCGGAAAGTGCACAGGTCCAGCATTCGTTCATGGATGCGCAGAGAGGGTGCGCATGTGTCGCGCTTGAGACGCGGCAGTGGGACAGCTATACGGTCAATGACCCTTTCACCTTGCCGGCCCGTCCGGCCCGGAGACCGCCCATGATTCCCTTCACCGCCCCGCGCTGCGCCCTCCTGCGCGCCTCCGTCATCGCCCTGGCTGCCGGCGCCTTCGCCGCTCCCGCCGCGGCCGAGATCGAGCTGAGCTTCTACGGCGGCTGGCAGACCTCGCCCCATTCCCGGGTGAAGGGCGACTACGGCTCCGGCGTCAACGCCGGTGGCAGCTTCGATGAGCTGATCGGCTGGGACGGCAAGAGCTTTGACATGCCGCCCTACTACGGCATCCGCGCGACCTGGTGGCGCAGCGAGGCCTGGGGCTTCGGCATCGAGTTCTCGCATGACAAGGCCTATGCGCCGGACGACGAGATGGCCGAGGCGGGCTTCGAGCGGCTGGAGTTCACCGACGGGCACAACATCATCACGGCCAACGTCTCGCGGCGCTGGATCGAGGGCTGGGGGGCGGCGACGCCCTATGTCTCCGCCGGCCTGGGCATCGCCATGCCCCACGTGGACGTGCAGCCGGAAGGCGGCGAGCACACCTACGGCTACCAGGTGACCGGCCCCGCCGCCCGCCTGACCGCCGGGGTGAACTACCCGCTGACCGACCGCTGGTCGGTCTTCACCGAGTACCAGTTCACCTGGTCGGACAACTCCGCTGACCTGGACGGGGGCGGTTCGCTGGACACCACGCTCTACACCAACGCGCTGAACGTGGGCGTCGGGTTCAAATTCTGAACCCCGCCCGCAGGCTGCGACCTGACACGGCCCGCCCCTGAGGCGGGCCTTTTGCATGGTGGTGAGGGGCGAAGACAGCGAGACGGCGTCCCGCCCGGGCGCCCGACTTTGGCCTGCCCGCGCGTGATCCCCCTGCCCAAGAGTGCAGCGGTGGCCTCGACCGCACTCCCCATCTCTTCACTTTGTCGAAAATACTCCGGGGGGAATTGAGCCGGAGGCTCAAGGGGGGCAGAGCCCCCGCCCCCGTCGCCGCCCGCTCAGCCCGGCAGGGTTGCGGTGAAAGACGGGCGCGCGGTGATCGCCTCGTACCAGGCGGCGATCTTCGGATGCCCGTCGCGCCAGCCGCGGGCGTCATGGCGGAAGTCTAGGTAGCCCAGCCCCGCGGCCAGGGCGATCTGCGCGGCGTCCAGCGGCGCGGCCAGGGCCTCCGTCCAGTCGGCCTCGATGGCGTCGAGGGTGCGGGCGATCTTGGTCCATTGTGCCTCCAGCCACTTGTCGAAGACCATGTCCTCGGGCCGCAGCCGGACCTCGTAGGCCATGTTGACCGCGCTATCGAGGATGCCTTCGGCCAGGGCCTCCAGCGTCAGCACCTCCCACAGCCGATCGGCGGGGTAGAGACCCGCGCCCGACAGATCGTCTAGGTAGCGGCAGATCACCCGGCTGTCGCAGATCAGCGGCCCGTCTTCGCGCACCAGCGCCGGGATCCGGCCCAGCGGGTTCACCGCGGCCAGCTCGGCATCGGTGTCGAAGGCGGTGGTTGCCACCACCTTTTCGGTCACCCGGTCCGTCAGCCCGGCCTCGGCGATCAGCACGCGCACCTTGCGCACGTAGGGAGAGGTGGGCGAGGAAAAGAGGGTCAGTGTCATCGGGCAAGCTCCGCCTGGATCTGTGTTCGGCGCGAGCCTAGGGCCGCGTCGCGCCGACTGTCCAGCGCCGCGCAGGGGCGATCAGGCCGGCGGTTCGCGCATCCAGGCGGCCAGCTGTGCAAGCTCCGGCCCGGCGGGGGCGGCGGCCAGCCCTTCGGCCGCGGCAAGGCGCGCCGCCTCGGGCTTGTTCTGGGCCAGTTTCCAGGTACCCTCGACCGCCTCGATGGGCATGCGGAAGGGCTGGATCATCCGCATCATCCGCGCCAGGGCCTCCTCGGGCATCTTGTCGGCGGTCCAGGCGGGTTTCGGCGCCAGCCGCGCCTCGAATTCCTCCGACAGCAGATCCAGCACCGCGCGCATCTCGCTCTGCGGCAGCGGCTCCAGCGGGCCCAGCAGGTGAACCGAGACGTAGTTCCAGGTCGGCACCTGGTCCTCCAGCCCGTACCAGTCGGGCGAGATATAGCCCTGCGGCCCCGCGACGATCAGCCGGGCAGGGCCGGGGGTGGCGCGGGCCACGGGGTTGGAGCGCACCAGGTGCAGGTACACCACGCCCTCGCGGATCGCGAAGGGCACCTGGGCGGCCAGGGGCGCGCCCTCGGAGGAAAGCGTCAGAAGGCCGGCGCCGATCTCGGCGGCCAGGGTCAGGTTCTGCGTATCGCTGGCCTTGCGGAAGGTGGGATTGGGGTGCATCGGCGCTGATCTCCTGCGGTCGGGCGCAGGATGCGGTGACGATGCGGGAGGTGCAAGCGGTGCGACGGGGCGATCAGCCCAGGAGCTGATGCCCCTGCTGTCCGCGGATCACCGTGTCGACGATCTGCCCCTCGGTCTGGTCGGTCTCGAAGCTCACTTCGGTGAACTGTTCGGTCCGGCCCATGCGGGGGCTTTCCATCAGCACCCTGTGGGCGCGTCCCTGCTGGGCGGCGAGGTGGCGGGCCACCTGGGCGTCGCCGGCGGCGCGCAGGCGGGCCGCACGATCCTTGATGATCTTGCCGTTGATCTGGCTGGGGATCTTCGCCGCCGGCGTTCCCTCGCGTTTGGAATAGGGGAAGACATGCAGCCAGGTCAGGTCGCATTCCTCCACCAGCTTCAGGGAGTTGGCGAACATCTCCTCCGTCTCGGTGGGGAAGCCCGCGATGATGTCGGCGCCATAGGTCATGTCGGGGCGCAGCTTGCGCGCCTCCTCGCAGAATCGGATGGCGTCGTCGCGCAGGTGGCGGCGCTTCATCCGTTTCAGGATCATGTCGTCGCCCGCCTGCAGCGACAGGTGCAGGTGCGGCATCAGGCGCGGTTCGGTCGCGATCGCCTCCATCAGCGCCTCGTCGGCCTCGATCGAATCGATCGAGGAGATCCGTAGGCGCGGCACGTCGGTCAGCCGCAGGATACGCATCACCAGATCGCCCAGGCGCGGTTCGGCCGGCAGGTCGGCCCCCCAGGAGGTCAGGTCGACCCCGGTCAGCACGACCTCCCGGTAGCCCTGTTGCACCAGCCGCTTGATCTGGTCCACGACCACCCCGGCGGGGACCGAGCGCGAATTGCCCCGGCCATAGGGGATGATGCAGAAAGTGCAGCGATGATCGCAGCCGTTCTGCACCTGCACGTAGGCGCGGCTACGGGTGCCGAAACCGTCGATCAGATGGCCGGCCGTTTCGGTCACCGACATGATGTCGTCGACCTGCACGCGCTCGGTCTGGCCGATGAAATCGGGGCCCATGGCGGCCCAGGTTTCGGGCTGCATCTTCTCGGAGTTGCCGATCACCAGGTCGACCTCCTCCATGGCGGAGAAGGTGGCAGGCTCCGTCTGCGCCGCGCAGCCAGTGACGATCAGCTTCGCGCCCGGATTCTCACGCCGCAGGCGGCGGATGTCCTGGCGCGCCTTGCGCACGGCCTCGGCGGTGACGGCGCAGGTGTTGACCACCACGGCGTTTTCCACGCCATGTTCGGCGGCCAGCGCCTTCATCGCCTCGGTTTCATAGGCGTTCAGGCGACAGCCCAGTGTCGCGAATTTCGGCGGTGCGGCGGTCATTTACGCCTCCACTTCGGCCAGGAAGGCCGGGCTGAGCGTGGCGGAGAAGACCAGAGCGGTCGGTCCGCCCATCCAGACACCGTCGTCGCGCCAGTCGAGGGTCAGCCAGCCGCCGTCCAGCTCCATCCGGACGCGGCGGTCGGTGGCATCGCGCAGGACACAGGCCACCAGCGTGGCGCAGGCGCCCGAGCCGCAGGCCAGCGTTACCCCGGTGCCGCGTTCCCAGACCCGCATGCGGATCTCGTCGCGGGCGCGCACTTCGGCGAATTCCACGTTGCAGCGTTCGGGGAAGAGCGGGTCATGTTCGATCTTCGGGCCGGTTTCCGTCACCGTCACCGCCTCGGCGTCGTCGACCAGGAAGACGCAGTGCGGATTGCCCATGCCCACGGCCACCGGATCGCCCGCCAGCGGCAGGGCGGTGACCTCCATCTCGCGCGCTAGGGGCACCTCGTCCCAGGCCAGCTGCGGCGGGCCCAGGTTGACCCAGGTCACGCCGTCGACCGCGGCCGCCTGCAGCAGGCCGCGCGCGGTGCGGATCGACAGGGTGTCGGCGCCGGTTTCCCCCATCACATGGGCGGCGACGCAGCGGGTGGCATTGCCGCAGGCCCCGGCGCGGGTGCCGTCGCTGTTCCAGAAGTCCAGGCAGATGTCCGACCCGTCGCCATCGCGAATCTCGGCCAGCTGGTCGAACCCCACGCCTCGGTGCCGGTCGCCAAGTGCCCGCGCGAGGGCGGGCGTGGTGCGCGCCGGGAGCCCGCGCGAATCGAGCACGACGAAGTCGTTGCCCAGCCCGTGCATCTTCATGAAGGGCAGGCCGTCGGCGGCGGGGGTATGAGGACGGGGTTGGGTCATTGCGGCGATATAGACCCTGAACCCCTTGTTGAAAAGGCGCCGCGGCGCGGCGGGCCCTGCGGATGAAACATTTCTGTTATGTTTTTTCGGATTCCCGCTTGACCATCCCCGCCCCCCCTTTTAGAGACGCGCCCACAGTGGGCCGTTAGCTCAGTTGGTAGAGCAACTGACTTTTAATCAGTGGGTCGAAGGTTCGAATCCTTCACGGCTCACCACTACCACCAGAAAATGCCTCGCGCTTTCAGTAGATTGCTGAAAACGCGGGGCATTTCTCGTTTTGGGGCTTGGCTGTCGTTGAGGCTTCATTGCACCGTGGCAGCGTCCGTGCCTGCTTTGGGTGCGGCGCACTATACGGACCTCTTTTCATATGTCGTATCCAGCCCTGCCCCGATCCCTCAGGGAGCCCGAAGCCTGCAAGGCGCGGCGTGCCTTACTGGTGCAGGACCATATGCGCCCGCTGAATGCCCTGGTAGCGGCACTCCGGAACGAAGGGCGCGGCACCGTGCCTGACTTCGATCCGCTGGACGGGGGAAGCCGGGCAAGAATGCTTTTCCTGATGGAGAAGCCAGGACCGATGACGGACGATGCCAGGCAGAATGGCCGTATCGGTTCGGGTTTCATCTCTCGTGACAACGACGATCCGACCGCTGAAGCCATCTTCAGGTTCATGGCGCAGGCCGGAGTCGTGCGGCAGGACAGTGCCCTGTGGAATGCCGTGCCATGGTGGAACGGAACGCGCAAAATAACTGGGGCAGAACTATCTGCCGGGTTGGAGCGTCTGGGCAGGCTTTTGGATATGTTGCCGGAACTTCGCGTCGTGGTTGCGGTCGGCGGGAAAGCGGCCAAGGTCGCACCGCTTGTCGCGCAGCGCGGGCTGCCGCTGGTCCGATCGGCACACCCCTCTCCCATCAACCGCGCGGCCCGCCGCAAGGTTTGGGACAAGATTCCGGAGCAATGGTCGGAAGCGCGGCGTTTCATTGCGGACTGAAATTCAGAAAGCCCGGGTGACGGAGTAAGCCACTGCAACGCAAAACGCCGCAGCGCGGGGCTGCGGCGTTTCAGGGGCGCGGTCAGGATCCGGCCGGTCACTCGGCGGGGACGGTGTCCTGGGCCTGCTCGTCAGGAAGCACGTCATCGTTGAAGGCCTGCATCTGGTCCTCGGCCCAGAATCGGATGTCCTGCTTCACCACCATGGCGCGGTTGGCGCGCATGCGTCCGCGGCGGTCGTCTGCGGGCATGTCCAGGGCGTACTGGATCGCGCTGTCCATCGACTTGTGCGAGAAGGGGTTGGTGGGCACGATCGCCCCCAGCTCCACCGCCGCGCCGGCGAACTCCGACAGGACCAGCACCCCGTCCTCGTCCGTGCGCGCGGCGCAGAACTCCTTGCACACCAGGTTCATCCCGTCTGCCAGCGGTGTGATCCAAGCCACGTCGGCGGCGCGGTAGTAGGCCACCAGGTCTGTGAAGGCCACGGGGCGTGAGATCAGCGCCACAGGCTGCCATTCGAAGCTGCCGTAACGCCCGTTGATCTGCCCGGCCAGCTGTTCGAGGTCGTGCTGGATCTCCTCGTAGGCGGTCATGTTGGCATTGGCGGCGACGGAGACGTGCATCAGCCGCACCTTGCCGCGCAGATCGGGACGGCTTTCCAGCAGCCGTTCAAAGCTTTGAAGCTGTTCGATCCCGCCCTTGGTGTAGTCGGTGCGCCCGACCGACAGGATCAGGCGGCCCTCGCCCAGTTCCTCGCGAATCTTCTCGACGCGCTGGGCGGTTTCGGGCCGGGCCACGACGCTTTCGATGTACTCGACATCGACGCCCACGGGGCTGGCCTGCAGGCAGACGCGGCGGCCTTCGTATTCCAGTTCGGTCACCACCGACTGTTCCGACAGGGCCGTGGTCTCGGCCTTCATCTCGGGCTTCACCTTCTCGCGCTTGATCGTGTCGACCTCCAGCAGCGAGCGGGCGGCGGAGACGAAGTTGTTGACGTAGCGCGGGATGTGGAAGCCCACCACGTCGCAGCACAGCAGGCTTTCCAGGATCTCCTTGCGCCAGGGCAGCACGTTAAAGATGTCGGCATTGGGGAAGGGCGTATGGTGGAAGAAGCTGATCTTCACGTCCGGACGCAGGGTGCGCAGATAGCCCGGCACCAGCCACAGGTTGTAATCATGCACCCAGACCACGGCGCCCTCGGCGGCCTCCGCGGCGGCGGCCTCGGCAAAGGCCCAGTTCACCTCGCGGAAGGTTGGCCAGTCGACCGGGTCGTAGTTGTAGCGTTCCTTGAACCCGTGAAGGATCGGCCAGAAGGCTTCCTTGGATGACACGTGGTAGAAGCTGGTCACCTGTTCCGGCGTCAGCGGCAGGCGCGACACGGTGTACTTGCCGTAGTGATCGTCGATCTCGATCACCCGCTCGAAGTCGGGGTTGGCCGGGTCCTCGGCGTGTTTCCAGGCCACCCAGGCGCCCTTCTCGAAGCGCCCGAAGAAGCTCTTGAGGGTGGGGACGATGCCGTTCGGACTCTTGTTCTCGTGGTATTCGATTTTCCCGTCCACCTCGACTTCCTCATAGGGCTGGCGGTGGTAGACGATGACGAGATTGGAAGACATGTCAGGCATTCTCCGGGATGTCGTGAAGGTCGAAGGCGGCGATGGCCTCCAGGATGCCCGCCGCCCCGTGGGCGTGGGCGTGATGCACGCTGTCCAGACCGTTCAGACGGTCGGTCAGCGCGGTTTCGGAATTGCCGACGGCCACGGCGGGTAGGCCGGAGGCCAGCATCGACAGGTCGTTCAGCGTGTCACCGGCGCAGAGGACGCGGTGTTCCGGGATCTCCAGGTGGTCGATCAGGCGGCGGATCGAGGGGCCCTTGGACACGCCGCGCGGCAGCACGTCGAAATAGCGGTTGTCGGAGATCAGCCAGTCCAGGCCCACCTCCTCGATCAGGTCCTGCGCGCGCGGATCGAAATCGGCCGGGCTCAGGTCATAGCTGACCCGGTAGCGGAAGCGCGTGGGTTGCAGGGTCAGGCCGGGATGGTCGTCCAGCAGGGCGCGCACGCCCTCGCCTGCATCGTTCCAGCGAGCGGCGATGTCTTCCTCCAGCGGCTCGATCGGCACGACCGACCCGTCGGGGGCGACCTCGGCGATGGTGGTGCCCACGTCGCCGACCACGTACTCCGGCCAGGGCAGGCCCTGTTCACGGCACATCTGCATGATGAACTCGGGGTCGCGGCCGGTGACGAAGATCAGGCCCACGGTGTCGCGGTTGGCCTCGATCCACTGGTAGAGCGTGGCACGGTCTTCGTCGGTTCCGCCGAGGAAGGTGCCGTCGAGGTCTGTGGCCAGCGTGAAGCGGCGTTGGGAGATGTCGGGACGGGGGGCGGCGTGAACGGTCACTGGTCAGAAGCTCCGAATTGCAGCGGAAGGTCGGGGGACGGGTGTTCGAGGGACATTTGCATGGTCTGCGGTTCGGCCTCGATGGGGCGGGCCCAGAGCGCTGTGAAGGCCTCCTGCAGGTCGGCGCCCTCGTGCAGGATGGCCTGCACGGTCTCGCAGATCGGCATGGGGACGTTGATGCGCTTGGCCAGGTCGGTGACCGACACGGCATTCACCTCGCCCTCGACGACCACGGGGCGGCCCTCGAAGCAGGACGGGCGCGGGATGCCCTGGCCCAGCTGGTAGCCCAGCGACATGTTGCGCGAGGTGGTCGAGGAGCAGGTCAGTGTCAGATCGCCCGCGCCCGACAGGCCAGTGACCGTCTCGCGCCGGCCACCCAGGGCCTGGGCCAGCTGTTTCATCTCGTCGATGCCGCGGGTGATGAGGGCCGCGCGGGTGTTCTCGGCAAAGCCCGCGCCGGACATCATCCCGCAGGCGATGGCGATCACGTTCTTCACCGCGCCACCCACCTCGACGCCCACCAAGTCGTCGGAGACATAGGCGCGGAAGCCCCCGCCCGACAGCGACAGCGCCAGCCGCGCGGCCGGGCTGGTTTCGGGGTTCAGCCGGTCGGAATAGGAGAAGGGGAAGGCCACGGTGGCGGCGGTGGGATGATCCAGCGCCGTCTCGCGGGCGAAGGTCGGCCCGTTTACCGCGCCGACCACATGGCCGGGCAGCTCCTCGGCCACCACTTCTGACAAGAGGTAGCCGGTGCGCCGTTCGACCCCCTTGCAGGCCAGGGCGATCGGGATGCCCTCGGGCAGCACGGGGGCGATGGCCTGGCACATGGGCCTCAACGTCGCGGAGGGGGTGACCATCAGCACCGCCTCGGCGCCATCGAGCGCCTGGCCCAGATCCGCCGTGGCGGTGATGCCCCGGGGCAGGGTCACATCGGGCAGGTAATCGGCGTTCTCGCCGGTGTCGTTGATCCGCTGGGCCTGGTCGGGGCGACGCGACCACAGGCGCACGTCGTGGCCGTTCCGGGCCAGCACGGTGGCCAGGGCGGTGCCCCAGCTCCCGGCGCCGAGTACGGCAATCCGGTCATAGGGGCCGGCGGGATTGGATACAGCATCCTTGATGGCGAACTCCTTTCAGGTGTCCGTTCCGGGTTTCATCATTCTGATCTGGCGCGCTCCGTCCGGCCTCAAAAGGCGGTGCGGCAGGGAGCAGGAGCAAGCGGAGTGGCTCGCTGCGCGCGGGGAGGGTCATCGTCATGACGCCGAGGGATCCGCCGCACGGATCCGTGATCTATAACCTAGGCGTCGATGCTGCATTGGCAAGGAATTGCCGGTCAATCGATGTGAAAGCCCATGATATAAAGAGATAATTGCTCTGCGATGCAGCAATTATCCCGCGCCGGGAGGGGCCGCGCGGGCCGGAGCCTAACGCGGCAGGCCGCCCTGACGGACCTGCGACGGGGTTTGCCCGCACCAACGGCGGAAGGCCGTGGAGAAGGCCGAGGGGTTGTCATACCCCGCGTCCCAGGCGGCTGTGCCGACGCTGGCGCCATGGCGCAGGGCGTCATGGGCGCGGCGCAGGCGCAGCTCGCGCAGGCGGGCCAGCATGCTCTGCCCGTAGGCGCGGTGAAACAGCCGCCGGGCGGAGCTGAGGCTCATGCCGCCGGCGCGGGCTATCGCCTCCATCGCGGGCACGGGGCCGGGGGCGCAGCCCAGGTGTTCCATCCGGTTCAGCCGGTCGCGGTCCGCCGGCGCGACGAGCTCCTCGGCCTGCCAAAGCTGTTCGAAGGCGCGCCCGACCAGAGCTGCGGAATGCGCCTCGCGCAGCAGTGACAGTGGCCCGCCTGCGGCGGCGGCGGGCTGCATCAGTGCCTCGGCGTCGGCGATATCCTCGGGGCCCGCGCTCCACCGGGCATCGCGACGGGCGTCGCCCTGCAGGATCTCCGCCCGGGAAATGCCGCGCCGCTCCAGCCAGTCCCAGCTCATCCGCAGGGTCAGCTTGCGCAGCACCTCGCCGCGCCGCGACTGACGGTGAAACTCCAGCGGCGTATCCAGCGCGCTGAAGATGACCGGCGCCGGCGCGCCGGGGCGCCGTTCCAATCCCATCGGGAGGCCGCCCAGAACGGCCTCGACCCGGCCGGCCAGCACAAGGTGCAGCACCACACCGGGCGCGCGGGTGACCCGCACCTCGAAATCCTCCTCGGCGCAGGCGTCATGGGCGTTGATCGTCAGCCCCGAGGCGCTTTCGACGCCATCGCGTTTGCCCCGCAGGACCACCCGCCCCTCGGGCAGGCTGGCGCGGAGGCGCCGGCCGGTCATCGCGACGCTCCGCGCGATTTCGGACAGGCGAATCTGGTCTGGGCGGATCTGCGAGGACATGGGCGCGCGGCCTCTCTGGCGGTTTCGCGAAGACATCTGGCTCTGGCGCGAAGATCACCATCTGGCTGAAGCCCTGTTCCTCTCCGTATTAACGAGTAAAACACTCGGATATCAAGGAGCCCCTCATGACGCGCCCCCTCCTGCCGCGCCGCGCGCTGCATCTGGCCCTGCTGGCCAGCACCACACTGACCACCCCGGCCCTGGTCACGCCCGCCCTGGCCCAGGACGTGATCGAGCTGGAGCCGATCAACGTCGAGGGATCCAGCTATGAGACCGAGGGGACGAACTCCTACACCACCAACCTGATCTCGGTGGGCGAGAAGGCCACGATGACGCCCCGCGAGGTGCCGCAGTCGACTTCCGTGGTGACCCGCAAGCAGATCGAGGATGGCGGCTATGGCGCGCTGGAGGAGGCGCTGGCCGACACCCCCGGCATCATGATCCTCAACAACGACTCGGGTCGCTCGTCGATTTTCTCGCGCGGGTATGAATTCGACTATCTCTACTTTGACGGCCTGCCCGCGCCGGTCAGCTCGATCTATGGCACCCAGCCGGACCTGTCGATCGTCGACCACGTGGAGGTGCTGAAAGGGCCGGCGGGCCTGTTCATCGGCATCGGCGAACCGGCCGGGTCGATCAACATGCGGCTGAAGCAGGCCACCTCGGTCGATCCCAAGGGCTACGCAAGTGCTTCGGTCGATTCCAACGGCCACTACCGGACCGAGCTGGACTACAGCAGCGCCCTGAACGAGGAGGGCACGATCCGCGGCCGCGCGGTGCTGGCCTATGCCGATGGCGACGGCTTTGTCGACCGGCAGGAAAACGGGGTGCTGTCGGCCTATGGCACGGTCGCCTGGGACATCACGCCCGACACCACGCTGACCTTCTCGCTGGCCCACATGGAACGCGACATCGCGCCCTTCAACGGCCTGCCGACCTATGCCGACGGGTCCCTGATGTGGCTGGACGAAAGCACGTCGACCGGCGCCGACTGGAACTATTTCGAGAATGCCACCACCGACGCCGTTCTGGCGCTGGAACACCACTTCGCCAACGGCGTCCGTGCCAAGGCCTCGCTGCGCGCCTCGCACCAGGAGGCGGATTTCCTCTACGCTTACGGCGGCTCGTCGGCGGACGCCGACAACGTCATCACCACGATGTCCTGGCTGGGTCAGGATTGGGAGCAGGACAGCCTGGCCCTCGACGCCCATGTCGAGATGCCCTTCCTGATGGGCAACATGGACAGCAACCTGATCCTGGGCGCCGACTGGCAAAAGCTGGACAGTTCCACTTACGGCCTGCGCGGGTCGGAAGATGGCAGCTGGGACCTGGACACCGATGACACGGCCAGCCTGTCGCGCCCGGCAGAGGACTACACCACACTGGAAGAGCGCGACATCACCTCGACCGGGCTCTATGCCCAGCTTCGCGTGAAGCCCTCCGACCAGCTGACCCTGATCGGCGGCGCCCGCGTCAGCTGGTACGATGGTGACATCACCTCCGGCACCATCGGCACCGCCCGCGATCTGGACAGCACCGACATCGACGCCAAGGTCACACCCTTCGCCGGGCTGACCTACGAGCTGTCGCCGGCCGCCACCCTATACGCCAGCTATTCCGAGATCTTCATCCCGCAGTTCGAGCTGGACGTGAACGGCGACACGCTGGATCCGCTGGAAGGCCGCCAGTACGAGCTGGGCGTGAAGGGCGAGCTGGCCTACGGGCTGAACTACTCCGCCGCGCTCTTCGATCTGCGCCAGGTGAACCGCTCGGTCGCCGTGCGCGGCACCGACTACGCCGAACCCGAGGGCGACGTGCGCTCGCGCGGGTTCGAGACCGAGGTCTCCGGTGAGGTGATCCCGAACCTGCACCTGTCGGCGGGCTACACCTACACGGAAACCGAGTACCTGGAGGGTCCGGATGCCGGTGCTGTCTTCTCGACTTACACACCCGAACACATGCTGAAGCTGACCGCGCTTTACGATGTGACCGAAGGGATGATGCAGGGCTGGAGCTTCGGCGGGCGGCTGACCTCGATGTC
Organism: Pseudooceanicola marinus; assembly: GCF_020177265.1. GTDB lineage: Bacteria > Pseudomonadota > Alphaproteobacteria > Rhodobacterales > Rhodobacteraceae > Pseudooceanicola > Pseudooceanicola marinus_A. The sequence goes on along the minus strand of NZ_JAIVMC010000012.1, from coordinate 75,153 downwards.
CGAGTTCTCCTCGCGCGGGATCACGGCGCCTGCCTACAACGTGGTCGACCTGATGGCGGCGAAGGATCTGGGACAGGACACCGTGCTGCGCCTGGGCGTCGATAACGCCTTCGACGAAGACTACTACTCGCGCGTCGGCAGCAACGTCGTCTTCAACTTCCATGGCGCGCCGCGCACCTTCAACATGTCGCTGACGAAGAAATTCTGACGCGGCCGCACGACCCGGAGCCAGCCCGATGCCAGCCCCTTCGACACCCTCCCCCGGCCGTGCGGCCGGGGCGGACCGCCCGGCGCCTTTGGGCCTTGGCACACCCTGGTCCAGACCGGGCGTGACCTCTTTCGACCTGCCCTCGGACGGGGGCGGGTTCCGCATCGTGGTGGCCCGGCCCAAGGCCCCGGCGCCACCCGGGGGCTACGGTATCGTCTACACCATGGATGCGGGCTGGACCTTCGGCACGCTCTGCGATCTGGAGCGGCTTTGCGACAAGAGCCGCAGCGATGCTCCGGATCTGCCGGCGGTGATCGTGGGCCTCGGCTGGCCCAGGGACAGCCTGATCGACTTCGACCGGCGTGGGACGGACCTGGTGGGGCAGGCAGCAAGCGGGGCCAGCCGGGCGGCGACCCTGACGCTGTTGACCGGGCAGGTGATCCCCCGGGTCGAGGCGGCGCTTCCGGTCGACCCCGCCCACCGGATGATCCTCGGCCATTCCTTCGGCGGGGCCTTTGCTTTGCAGGCCCGCGCCGACCATCCCGGTCTCTTTTCCCACGTGGCCGCCGGCAGCCCCTCGATCTGGACCGATCCGAAGGGGATCCACGCGGGCGCCCGCGATGCTGGCGGCAAGCTTCTGGTCACCGTCGGGGCGCTGGAAGATCCCGGGGCCGCAGAGGCCGCCGGAGAGCCCACCGACCGTATCGCGCGCCTGCGAGAGCGGGACATGACCGGCCATGCCCGGCGGTTCGCGCAACAGGCGGGCGCCACGTTCCGGATCTTCGACGGGGTTGGGCATGGCGCCGTGATCCCGGGCTTTCTGGGCGCCGCCCACGCTTTCCTGCGCTATTAAAGGGGGCTGCGCCGCGAAAGGGGCAGCGCCTCCGAGGTCTTCAGCCAGGCAATCAGCAGATCCAGTGCCGGTTTCGATTCCGCATTGCGCGGCCAGACCAGGGCATAGCTGCGGTCCATCTCCAGGTAGTCGGGAAAGGCCGGGATCAGCCGCCCCCGTGCCCGTTCGGCTTCGGCCAGGAAATCCGGCAGCAGGGCCAGACCGAACCCCGCTGCGGCGGCCTCGGCCATGGGAATGAAGTGGTCGAAGAGCATCCCGCGCAGCTGCCCGGCCTCGACCCCGTGCTGGGTGAACCATTCCTCCCAGGCGCCGGGGCGGCTGTCGAGGTGCAGCAGCGGCCGGCCCCGGATCGCCTCCGCCGTCAGCGGCCCGCCCGCCAGCAGGCCGGGGGCGGCCATGGGTATCACCCGGTCGCGGGTCAGCGGCAGATAGTGCACCCCGGGCCAGTCCTCGGGCCCGTAGTGGACGGCGGCATCGAACTTCTCTCGCGCGAAATCGAAGCGCGCGCTGCGGGTGCTCTGGTTGACCAGGATCTCGGGGTGGGCGCGCAGGAAGGCATGCAGGCGCGGCCCCATCCAGTAGAGTCCGAAACTGGGCGGTAGCGCCAGGCTGAGGCTGTCGCGCGGGCCGCTGGCGCGCAGGCGCAGGCTGGCCTGGGCAAGATCCTGCAGGCAGTCGCGCACCGAGCGGGCATAGCTGGCCCCGGCGGCGGTCAGCGTCAGCCCCTTGCCCTCGCGCACCAGCAGGGTGACTCCCAACTGCCCCTCCAGCACCTTCAGCTGGCGCGACACGGCGGAATGGGTCAGCGACAGCTCCTGCCCGGCCGCCGTGGCCGATCCCAGCCGGTCCACCGCCTCCAGCGCCAGCAGCGAGGGGATCGAGGGCAGGAAGCGGCGCGGGGCGATCATGTGAGGTTTTCTCCAGGCTTTGGGAATTTCTATCGCTTCTGGCAGGCTGTGTCAGCGGCTAGCCTGTCGCAAAGGGCCCGTTACCTGCGTCGGCCGGTTCCCCGCCGGATGCCGCGGGCGCGCCACGCCCGAGACCCTGCCCATGACCCCGAAGGAGCCCTGCCATGTCCTCTCACGCCGAAACCCTCGCCGCCGCCGGACTGAGTGAAACCGACCTGATCGGCGGCAGCCTGACCGTGCGCTCGCCCCTCGACGGGGCCGAGGTCGCGCAGCTGGCCGAGACGCCCCTGGCGGAGATGCCCGCCGTGATCGCCCGGGCACAGGGGGCCTTCGCCGCCTGGCGCCAGGTGCCCGCGCCGCGCCGGGGCGAGCTGGTGCGTCTGCTGGGCGAGGAGCTGCGCGCCGCCAAGGCGGAGCTGGGCGCCGTGGTCACGCTGGAGGCGGGCAAGATCACCTCCGAAGGCCTGGGCGAGGTGCAGGAGATGATCGATATCTGCGATTTCGCCGTCGGCCTGTCGCGCCAGCTTTACGGGCTGACCATCGCCTCCGAACGCCCCGGTCACCGGATGACCGAGACCTGGCATCCGATGGGCCCCTGCGGTGTCATCACCGCCTTCAACTTCCCCGTCGCTCCCTGGGCCTGGAACGCCGCCTTGGCGCTGGTCTGCGGTGATCCGGTGATCTGGAAGCCGTCGGAAAAGACGCCTCTGTGCGCGCTGGCCACCAAGGTGATCTTCGACCGCGCCGTGGCGCGATTCGGGGATGAGGCGCCGGAGGGGCTGTTGCAGGTCGTCGTGGGCGGCGCGGATGTGGGCGAGGCGCTGGTGACCTCCCGCGACGTGCCGATCCTGTCGGCCACCGGATCGACCCGCATGGGCGCCGCCGTGGGGCCCAAGGTCGCCGCGCGCTTCGGCCGCTCCATCCTGGAGCTGGGCGGCAACAACGCGATGATCGTGGCGCCCTCGGCCGATCTGGACATGGCGGTGCGCGCCATCGTCTTCTCCGCCGTGGGCACCGCCGGGCAACGCTGCACCTCCCTGCGGCGGCTGATCGTGCACAATTCGATCCGCGAGGACCTGGTGGTGAAGCTGCGCCAGGCCTACGGTTCGCTGACCATCGGTGATCCGCGCGAGGACGGCACGCTGGTTGGCCCGCTGATCGACCAGGGCGCGCTGGACGGGATGCAGGCGGCGCTGTCGGCGGCCAAGGCCCAGGGGGGCACCATCCACGGCGGCACCCCCGTCGACGCGGTCGCGGGGGGCGCCTATGCCGCGCCCGCGCTGGTCGAGATGCCCGCCCAGACCGACATCGTGCGCACCGAGACCTTCGCCCCCATCCTCTACGTCATGGGCTACGAGACGCTGGAGGAGGCGATCGCGATGCAGAACGACGTGCCGCAGGGCCTGTCCTCCTGCATCTTCACCCTGAATGTGCGCGAGGCGGAAACCTTCCTCTCGGCGGTGGGATCGGACTGCGGCATCGCCAACGTCAACATCGGCCCCTCGGGGGCCGAGATCGGTGGCGCCTTCGGCGGCGAGAAGGACACCGGCGGCGGGCGCGAAAGCGGGTCTGACGCCTGGAAGGGCTACATGCGGCGGCAGACCTCGACGGTGAACTACTCGGCCGAGCTGCCCCTGGCGCAGGGGGTGAAATTTGACATCTGACGGCACCCTCTGGCGGGACAGCAGCGCCGAGCGGCTGACCACCACGCCCCTGGCGGCGGACGCCCGGGCCGAGGTGGTGATCATCGGCGCGGGCTTCACCGGCCTGGCCTGCGCGCTGGAGGTGGCGAAACAGGGCGCCTCGGTCGTGGTGCTGGAGGCGAACAGCATCGCCCACGGCGGGTCGGGGCGCAACGTGGGGCTGGTCAACGCGGGCCTCTGGCTGCCCCCGGACGAGGTGCTGGCGCAGATGGGCGAGGCCGATGGCACACGGCTGGTCGAGGCCCTGGGGCAGGGGCCGCAGATGGTCTTCGACCGGGTGGCGGAGCACGGCATTGCCTGCGAGGCCACGCGCCACGGCACCCTGCACCTGGCGCACTCCGCGAAGGGCCTCGCTGAGCTGCAGGACCGGTTTCGCCAGGGCAACCGCCATGGCGCGCCGCTGCAACTGCTGGACGCAGCGGAAACCGCCCGGCGCACCGGCAGCGCGGCCTTCCACGGCGCCCTGCTGGACCCGCGCGCCGGCACGGTGCAGCCGCTGGCCTATTGCACCGGGCTGGCCCGCGCGGCGCAGGAGCTGGGCGCGCAGATCCACGAAAGCTCCGCCGTTACCGCGATTGCCCATGCAGATGGTCACTGGAAGGTCAGCGCCAATGGCCACAGCGTGCGGGCGCCGAAGCTGCTTCTGGCCACCAATGCCTATCACGAGGGGATCGCCGGGGCCTTTGCGCCCCAGTTCGTCGTGGTGAACTACAGCCAGTTCGCCACCGCGCCCCTGCCGCCGAAGGCGCAGGCCAAGGTGCTGCCGGGCGGCGAGGGCTGCTGGGATACGGCGCTGGTCATGTCCTCGGTCCGCGTGGACGCTGCGGGGCGGCTGATCGTCGGTGGCATGGGCAATGCCGATGGCCTGGGCGGGACGATTCATGCTGGCTGGGCGCGGCGCAAGCTGCGCGCGCTTTACCCGGATCTGGGCGACATTCCCTTTGAACACCACTGGCGGGGCAAGATCGCCATGACTCGCGACCACATCCCCAAGGTGGTCAACTTCGGCCCCGCTGCCTATGCCGTCTTCGGCTATTCCGGGCGTGGCATCTCGCCCGGCACGGTCTTCGGCACCGCCGCGGCCCAGGCCCTTCTGACCGACGCGCCGGAGGCCTTTCCGTTGCCGGTGCTCAAGGGCTACAAGGAACACCTGCGCGGCCTGCACGAGGCCTACTACGAATTCGGCGCCACCCTGACCCACGCCATGATGCGCGGCCGGGCAGGGGGCTGGCGGCGCGCGACCCGAGGAGGACCCCATGACCCATCTGCCCGCGGACGAGATCCGCACGCTCTTTTCCCAGGCCATGTCCGAGATGTACCGCCAGGAGGTGCCGCAATACGGCACCCTGATCGAGCTGGTGCGCGACGTGAACGAGGAGGTCATGGCGGCCGACCCGGCGCTGAAGGCCCGACTGGAGGCGGCGGATGAGCTGTCGCGCCTGGACGTGGAACGCCACGGGGCGATTCGGCTGGGCACGGCGGAGGAACTGTTCAACATCCGCCGCATGTTCGCCACCATGGGCATGGCGCCCGTGGGCTACTACGACCTGTCGGTGGCCGGGCTGCCGGTGCATTCGACCGCCTTCCGCCCCACGACGACGGAGGCCCTGTCGCGCAACCCCTTCCGCGTCTTCACCTCTCTCATCCGGCTGGAATTGCTGGAAGATCGTGCCCTGGCGGCAGAGGCGGAGGAGATCCTGTCGCGCCGCGCCATCGTCACGCCGCGCTGCCTGGAGCTGATCGCCGAGGGCGAGGCCCAGGGCGGGCTGACCCGGGCGCAGGCGGAGGAATTCGTGGCCGAGGCGCTGGAAACCTTCCGCTGGCATTCCGATGCGACGGTGACCGCCGGCACCTACGCCCGCCTAGCCGCCGAACACCGGCTGATCGCCGACGTGGTCTGTTTCCGCGGGCCGCATATCAACCATCTGACGCCGCGCACCCTGGACATCGACGCAGTGCAGGCGCGCATGCCCGAGCGGGGCATCGCCCCCAAGGCCGTCATCGAAGGCCCGCCGCGCCGCGCCGTTGACATCCTGCTGCGCCAGACCTCCTTCAAGGCGCTGGAGGAGCCGATCCTGTTCCCCGGTGAGGGCGGATCGAACGGCGAAGAAGGCACCCACACCGCCCGCTTTGGCGAGATCGAGCAGCGCGGCGTGGCCCTGACGCCTTTGGGCCGTGACCTCTATGACCGCTGCCTGGCCGAGGCGCGCAGCCGTGCTGCCGTTGGCGCGACGGGCGAGGGGGCCGAGGACTACATGGATGCGCTGGCCGCGGCCTTCATCGAGTTCCCGGATGACGCCGACAGGCTGCGCCGCGAGGGGCTGGCGTTCTTCCGCTACCGCGTGGCGGGTCCGCTGCCCGAGGGCGTGGAGCCCGTGGCAGAGGCGGTCGAAGACCTGCTGGCTGCCGGCGCGCTGGTCGCCGATCCGCAGACCTATGAGGATTTCCTGCCGGTCTCGGCGGCGGGGATCTTCCAGTCGAACCTCGGCACCGATGCGCAGTCCAACTTCGACGAGACCGCCAACCAGGACGTCTTTGAGGCGGCGCTCGGCTGTGCCGTCACCTCGGAAACGGCGCTTTATCGGGATGTGGAAGAAACCAGCCTGACCGAGGCGCTGGCGGCGCTGGCCGGCGGCGCGGGCTGATCAGCCCTCCTGCGGGCTGAGGTCATGCAGGTCCCGTTCGGGCGGCAGCATCGGGCGGGGCCGGGCCACCATCTCCTCGGCCTCCCTGGCGTCCAGCCCGGCCAGGCACAGCAGCCGGGCGGCGGCCGTGGGGATGGTCACCGGGGCGACCTCGTGCCGTGAGATCGCCAGGGCGAAGCCGACGATGGCATGGGTGCTGAGTTTCCAGGCAAGTGCCGGGTCCCCCGGCGTCAACCGGCCCGAGGCCTCGGCCTTGGCCAGCAGGTCGATGGTGAAGGGGCCGATCCGGCGATACATCACATCCGCGACGATGCCCGCGCGGTTCAGCAACTGGCGCCAGCGCTGATCCTCGGTGGCCGTTTCCAGCACCGTCATCAGGGCGATCGCGTAAATATGCGCCGGATCGTCCAGGCCCGCCGTGGCGCTTTCGACCCGCAGGGCCAGGCCCTGCATGATTTCCTCCAGCACGGCGACGGCCAGATCATCCTTCGATTTGAAGTAGTTGTAGACCGTGCCCGCGCCCACGTCGGCGCGATCGGCGATCTCCAGCATGGTGGCGGCGTCGATTCCCTTGTCGCTCATCACGGCGCTGGCGGCGCGAATCAGGGCTTCGCGGTTGCGCCGCTGCCGCCGCGCCACGCGCCCTTCCTTCGCCTTGTTTGCCGCCGTTTCGGTCATCTCGCCGCCTCTCCTGAACATGAACGTTATTCAAGTCCGAAGACGCTCGCAAGTGAGGCATTCCGAAACTCCGGCGCCTTCCTGCCCGTCGTGGGGCTTGCCTAATCACTGTGCATATGCGTAGGCTTGCGGATAAATCACGGTGCGACAGCCCGTTTTGCGCTGGAAACTCGGCCATGCGGGATGTGAATTCACATCGAAGATGACTAAAGAATGAAATTGAACGACGTTCATGGGTGAGAAGAAACGTCTGCGCTGCATCAATTCGCGAGGTTTCGCGGGATCCGATCTTCGGGGCGACCCGGATTGGCCGATGCAGCGTCCTTTGCCGGTGGCAAGGTTTCGCCCAACCCTAACGCGGGCCCTGCATGCCTGCGAAGAAAAAACGAAACGGGGAGCCTGAATTGGCAGCTACATCTGACAGCGAGGCATTCGTCGCATTCGAACGTGTGCAAAAGAGCTACGACGGCGAGACGCTGGTCGTGAAGGATCTGAACCTGACCATGCCGAAGGGGGAGTTCCTGACGATGCTGGGGCCGTCCGGGTCCGGCAAGACCACCTGCCTGATGATGCTGGCCGGGTTCGAGACCGCCACCTACGGCGAGATCAAGCTGGACGGGACGTCGATCAACAACATCCCGCCGCACAAGCGCGGCATCGGCATGGTGTTCCAGAACTACGCCCTGTTCCCCCACATGACCGTGGCCGAGAACCTGTCCTTCCCGCTGGAAGTGCGCAAGATGGGCAAGTCGGAGCGCGAGACCAAGATCAAGCGCGCGCTGGACATGGTGCAGATGGGCGATTTCGCCGGTCGCCGGCCCACCCAGCTGTCGGGTGGCCAGCAACAGCGGATCGCCCTGGCGCGTGCCCTGGTCTTCGAACCGGAACTGGTGCTGATGGACGAACCGCTGGGCGCGCTGGACAAGCAGCTGCGCGAACACATGCAGTTCGAGATCACCCGCCTGGCGCATGAACTGGGCATCACCACGGTCTACGTGACCCACGACCAGACCGAGGCGCTGACCATGTCGGACCGCGTTGCCGTCTTCAACGACGGTCGCATCCAGCAGCTGGCGGCCCCCGACACGCTCTATGAAGAGCCGGAAAACAGCTTCGTCGCGCAGTTCATCGGCGAGAACAACACGCTGGAAGGCGTGGTGAAGGAAATCAGCGGCAACACCTGCACGGTGCAGCTCGACAACGGCGAGCTGATCTCGGCCCGCCCGGTCAACGTGACCGAGGTCGGCCAGCGCACGCAGGTGTCGATCCGCCCCGAACGCGTCGAGACCAACAAGGAGCGCCTTCAGGAGGGCGCGCACCTGCTGAAGGCCGAGGTGCTGGAATTCGTCTACATGGGCGACATCTTCCGCACCCGCCTGCGCGTGGCCGGCAATGACGACTTCGTCATGAAGACCCGGAACGCCCCCGACCAGGAACGCCTGAAGAAGGGCCAGATGGTCGAGATCGGCTGGCTGCCGGATGATTGCCGCGCGCTGGACGCCTGATCGCACGCTACACCTGCGGTCGCGTTCCGGCGCGGCTGCGGCCTGTTGAGATACCGCGCGTTTCACCCGTAACCGCGGATCCATGAATGAAACACAACGGGTTGAAAATGGGAGTTATGACATGAAACTCACTCAATCCTTCCTGGCCGGTACGGCACTGGCGCTGGTCGCCGGCACCGTCTCCGCGCAGGACATGACCTTCGTCTCCTGGGGCGGCGCCTACCAGATGTCCCAGCAGAAGGCTTACGTTGAGCCCTATGTCGAAGCCAATCCCGACGTCTCCGTCACCTGGGACGAAAGCTCGGCCGAAGCAGTGGCGCGTCTGCGTGCCATGAACGAAGCCGGCAACATCACCTGGGACCTGGTCGACGTCGTGGCTGCTGACGCCATCCGCCTGTGCGACGAAGGCCTGGCGATGGAATACGATCCCGAGGACATGCTGGCCCCGGCCGACGACGGCACCTCGGCCGAGGATGACTTCGGCGACATGATCGTCTCCGACTGCTTCATCCCGCAGATCGCCTATTCGACCACCTTCGGCTACCGCACCGACATGGTGCCCGAAGGCGTCGACGCCCCCTCCGACATCTGTTCGATCTTCGATCTGGAAACCTATCCCGGCCGTCGTTCGCTGGAGCGTCGCCCGATCAACAACATGGAATGGGCGCTGTACTGCGACGGCGTGGCCAAGGACGAGATCTACGACGTTCTGGCGACCCCCGAAGGTCAGGATCAGGCTCTGGCCAAGCTCGACACCATCAAGGACGACGTGATCTGGTGGTCCGCCGGTGCCGACACCCCGCAGCTGCTGGCTGACGGCGAAATCTTCATGGGCTCCACCTACAACGGTCGCCTGTTCTCGGTCATCGTCGAGCAGGAACAGCCCGTTGCGATGATGTGGGACATGCAGGTCTTCGACCTGGACGGCTGGATCATCCCGACCGGCCTGAGCGACGAGAAGCTCGAAGCCGTCAAGGACTTCGTCTACTTCGCCACCGACACCCAGCGTCTGGCGGATCAGGCTGCCTACATCTCCTACGGTCCGGCCCGCGAATCCTCCGCGCCGCTGGTGGGTGAGCACGCCGAACTGGGCATCGACATGGCGCCGCACATGCCGACCAACCCGGAAAACGCCGAAAACACCCTGCTCTACAACTACGAGTTCTGGGCTGACTACCGTGACGACATCGACGCGAAATTCCAGGCCTGGCTGGCCCAGTAATTCGCGCCTGATGGCATGACGAACAGGACGGGCCGCGCCAGACGGACGGCGGCCCGTCCACTCCCCGAAAAGGCTCCGCAAGTGAGCCGGGCTATCAAACCGACAGGGACGACATGAGCGATACGACCCAGAACGGCCCCATGCTGGCCGCCGACGGCACGCCTCTGAAGCGCAGTCTCAACCGTGCTCTCCGCCGCCAGAAATTGCGTGCGCTGATGCTGATCGCACCGCTGCTGATCTTCGTCCTGGTGACGTTCATCGCGCCGATCGCGGACATGCTGTTCCGCTCCGTCGAGAACCAGATCGTTTCCGACACGCTGCCCACGGCCACCGAGGTGCTGGAGGATTGGGACCACACCACCGGCACCCCGCCGGGCGAGGAGGTCTACGAGGCGCTCTACTACGATCTTTACCTGGCCGCCGAGGCCCGCGCGCATACCCGCCTGGGCACGCGCCTGAACTACGAATACACCGGCGTGTCCTCGCTCTTCCGCTCCACGGGGCGCGGGCTGGAGGACCTCGGTGAGGAATACCAGGACATCTTGGAAGATGCCGACGACAGCTGGGGCGAAGGCGCCTTCTGGTACGAGCTGATGACCGGCACCGGCGACACGGATGCCAGCCTGGTGCGCGAACACCGCGCGCGGCTGCAGGCGCTTGAAAACGCGCGCCTGACCGGCGACGTGGGCTTTGCCCCCTCCGTCGAGATCATGGAGCTGCTGCCGCAGACCACCTTCGCCTATACCGACTTCGCCGTCTTCACCGCGCTGATGGACGAGGATGTGGTGGCCGAGGAGGACCCCTGGGAAGGCGTCTACGCCGGCCTGGCACAGGATCTGCAGACGGCGGATCTGTCCGGTTACGACGGCCCCGGCGCCGAGGCGCTGGTCGCCGCGCAGCAGACGCTGGCCGAGCAGGCCGAACCGATCAACTACACCGCCTTCTTCGAAAGCGAGGACGAGGACTGGCTGAACCCGGATATCTGGGCCACCATCCAGACCTATTCCTCCAACTACACCGGCGGTTATTTCCTCAATGCCGTGGACATGCAGCTGACCCCCGACGGGATCGAGATGCGCCCGGACGGCCAGCGCCTCTACATGGTGCTGTTCCAGCGGACGCTGTTCATGTCGCTGACCATCACCCTGTCCTGCATCCTGCTGGGCTACCCGGTGGCCTGGCTGCTGGCCAACCTGCCGGCGTCCAAGGCCAACCTGCTGATGATCCTGGTGCTGCTGCCCTTCTGGACCTCGCTGCTGGTGCGGACCTCGGCCTGGAAGGTGATGTTGCAACAACAGGGCGTCATCAACGACGTGCTGGTCTGGCTGGGGCTGGTGGATGACGCCGCCCGCCTGGTGATGATCAACAACCAGTTCGGCACGATCGTGGCCATGACCCACATCCTGCTGCCCTTCATGATCCTGCCGCTCTACTCTGTGATGCAGGGCATTCCGCCCAGCTACCTGCGGGCGGCCAAATCCCTGGGCGCGACCAACTGGACGGCCTTCTGGCGGGTCTACTTCCCGCAGTCGGTGCCCGGCATCGGGGCGGGGTCGATCCTCGTCTTCATCCTGGCGATCGGCTACTACATCACGCCGGAAATCGTCGGTGGCCGGACGGGTACCTTCATCTCGAACCGGATCGCCTACCACATTTCCAGCTCGCTCAACTGGGGTCTTGCGGCCGCACTCGGGGCGATCCTGCTGGCGGTGGTGCTGTTGCTCTACTGGGCCTACGACCGGATCGTCGGCATCGACAACGTGAAACTGGGCTGAGGAGGGCGAGACAATGGCACTGACAATCGCAAAACCCACATCCGCCATCTTCGCCGCCGGAGTGGCCGCCGTCTTCGGGGCCTTCTTCGGGATCTTCGTCGGCACCGCTCAGGGCTCGGGCCTGCTGGGCTTCGTGGCCGGCGGCGCGGTGATCTTCGCCCTGGCCTGGGTGCTGGCCACCTTCATGCGGGAGCAGCAGAAGGCGGCCCGCTGGGGCCTGGCGGTGATCTTCATCGTGGCGGGCTTCCTCTTCGCCGGGCTGCCGGGGGCGGTGACCGGCGCGATCTTCGGGGTGTTCTTCGGCTGGCTGACCTTCTTTGTCGCCTCGGGCCGCTACCGGACCGAGATCCCGCCCTATGCCACCCCGCGCCAGGTGCTGTGGCACTATGCCTTCCGCATCATCGCCGGGCTGATCCTGGTCTTCCTGATCACGCCGATCTTGGTGGTGATGCCGCTGTCCTTCAACGCCGAGGACTTCTTCACCTTCACCCCCGAGATGCTGGCCTTCGACCCCGAGGGCTACTCGCTGAAGCACTACCGCGACTTCTTCACCAACTCTGACTGGCAGGGGGCGCTTTGGAACTCGGTGCGGATCGCGCCGGTGGCGACCATCCTGGCCGTGGGCTTCGGCACGCTGGCCGCGATCGGCCTCAGCCAGCCGCATGTGCCCTTCCGCCAGGCGATCATGGCGATCCTGATCTCGCCGATGATCGTGCCGCTGATCATCTCGGCGGCGGGCATGTACTTCTTCTACTCGCGCATAGGTCTGCAGGGGACCTATCTGGGCGTCGTGCTGGCGCACGCGGCCCTGGGCATTCCCTTCGTCATCATCACGGTGACGGCGACACTCGTGGGCTTCGATCGCTCGCTGACCCGCGCGGCGGCCAACATGGGGGCCGATCCGGTGACCACCTTCTTCCGGGTGCAGATGCCGCTGATCCTGCCCGGCGTGATCTCGGGGGGCCTTTTCGCCTTCATCACCTCCTTCGACGAGGTGGTCGTGGTGCTCTTCGTCGGCTCGGCGGGGCAGAAGACGCTGCCCTGGCAGATGTTCATCGGCCTGCGCGAACAGATTTCGCCCACCATCCTGGCGGTGGCGACGATCCTGGTCTGTATCTCGATCTGCCTTCTGGCGACGGTGGAACTGCTGCGTCGCCGGTCGGAACGGCTGCGGGGCATGTCGCCCAGCTGACCCGGGCCGTCATTTCTTTGGAAAAAGGGAAGGGGGCCGCTGGCCCCCTTCTTGCGTTGCGGGGCAACGCAATTCATCCCCCCGGAGTATTTCAAGCTGTCGGATCAGAGCGGGGTCAGGCGAAGGGGGCGATGGTGACGCCCTCTGCTTCGAGCCGGGCGCGCAGTTCTGTCGCCAGGGCGACGGCGGAGGGCTCATCCCCATGCACGCAGATGCTCTCGGCGGCCAGCGGGATCTCGGCGCCGGTGACGGTCTGCATCCGGCCGGTGTCCAGCAGGTGCAGGATGCGCTCGGCGGCGGTCCTGGCATCGTGGATCATCGCACCGGGCTGGCCACGGGGCACCAGCAACCCGTTGTCCTGGTAGCCGCGGTCGGCGAAGATTTCCGAGATCGTGGGGATCCCGGCGGCGCGGGAGGCGGCTTCCAGCTCGGTCCCCGAGATCGCCAGCATCGCCAGGCCGGAGGCCTTCACCGCCACCGCGATGGCATCGGCCACGCTCCGGTCGGCGGAGGCAAGGTTGTTCAGCGCGCCATGGGGTTTGACGAAGGTGACCGGGCAATCGGCCAGGGTGGCCACGCCCTGCAGCGCGCCGATCTGCGCCGCGACCAGGCGGGTGATCTCCTCGCCGGTCATGGGGATGATGCGACGACCGAACCCCTCGCGGTCGGCATAGCCCGGGTGGGCGCCGGCGGTGACGCCCGCCTCGCGGCACAGCCGCAGCGTTCGGTACATGGTTTCGGGATCCGAGGCATGGCCGCCGCAGGCCACGTTGGCCGAGCTGACCACGCCCATCATCGCGGCGTCATCGCCCATCTTCCAGGGGCCATAGGCCTCGCCCAGGTCGGAGTTGATGTCGATTGTCCGGGTCATGCGGGGCCTCCTGTGGTCAGAGTACCCGGATAACATCCTTGCCCACGGAAAGCACGTAGCCGCGCCGCGCGATGTTCTTGATCAACAGTTCGCTGACGATCTGGTTGCCCAGGGTGTCGCGCAGCCGCTTGATCCGGGTGGCGCCGGCGGCCTCCTCGCAATCGGCCTCGGCCCGGCCGGAGATCATCGCCTCGATCTGCACGCCCGACAGCACGTCGTCGTCCATCCGCGCCTCGGCCAGCACCGACAGCGTCTCGATCGCCGCATCGGTCAGCTTGAACCCGAGGTTGTTGAGGTAGACCATCTTTTCATCGCGGGAGATCATCAGGCTGTTCACCTCGATCCCGGCGCGTTCGATCGCCGCCATACGCCGGTTCAGCGTCACCAGCATGACCAGAGAGCCAAGGGCGGCCAGCAGCAGCGCGGCGGAGAAGATCAGCAGCACGAAGATGACCATCCGGTAGGAGGTCAGCGTTTCCGAAAAGGCCGTGCCCGACAGCGCCAGGATGTTCAGCAGCTGCACCTCCGACTGGGAGGTCAGGTCGTTCTCCACGAAGATCCGTTCGACCCGGTGGTTGAAGGCATTGGCATCGGGCAGGTTCAGGAACAGGAACACCGCCGCCAGGGCCAGGATCGCCACCACGGCGGCCAGCCCCAGGGCGACGGTGCGCGTGCCCGATTTCCGGATGTCAGAAGCGAAGATAATAGGGTCCTGCATTGGCCTTCCTGTCTGCCAGCCCGCTGTCGTCGAAGACGGAGACGACATTGAGCAGCTCCCAGCCCGCCTGTGCAAGCCTCTGACGCGCTTCCTGGGTCGCGGTGGACGTGTCGCAGGCGGAAACCTGCAGCACGCCGTAGTGCAGTTCGTAGGGCTGGTCGCGCTTCGCCTTGTAGTCGGCATAGCAGGCCGCCTGGGCCGACACGGGCAGGGCCGTGGTCAGGGCGAAGGTGGCGAGCGCCAGCATGAGAGAGGCTGTTTTCCGGGTCATGGCGCCACTGTCGGCCATTCATTGCCGCTATTCAATGACCGAGCGGCCATGCGCCGCCGTTATCGGATAACCGGCTGATCCCGCGCAACTTTCATGGGCCTGTTATCCGATGTCCGGGGGCTGTCATCGGGGGCTATCGGATAGCCCGGCGGTGATATTGCCCGGCAAGAGGGGGCAGGCCCAAGTTCATCTCATCGCTTTCGGGCCAAGGCCGCGACGGCCCCCCGGGAGATCACCGTAACACATGATGAACAGGTGGCCCCGCCGCCCGAGACAGATCCAACGACAGACCTAACCGGCCGCAAGGCCTCCGCCGAAAGGACAGACCCATGACCCGTTTCTTCCGTATGACCCGCAAGGCCGTGCTTTCCACCATCGCCGCCGCAGTGGCCGCGACCTCGATCACCGCGACGCCCGCCAGCGCGGGCAATGACGACCTGGCCAAGGCGCTGCTTGGCATCGGCGCCATTGCCATCATCGGCACAGCCATCGCCAACGAAAGCCGCGCCGACGATCGCAAGCATGAGGATCGGGACCGGAACCGGGGGGGCTGGAACAATGGCGGCCATAACGGTGGTTGGAACAACGGCGGCCACAACAACGGAGGCTGGAACCACACCCCCCGGCCCCGTCCGGCGCGCAAGACCATCGCATCGCGCTGCGAGGTGCGCACCTGGGTGAACGGCTACCGCGCCATCGGCTACCGTGCCGCCTGCGCGCAGAAGACCGCCTCGCGTCCGCAGCAGCTGCCCCAGGCCTGCCGCCAGCGCACCGACATCCCGAGAGGTGTCCAGGGCCCGAAGGTCATCTACCGCAAGGTTTGCATGCAGAAGCGTGGCTGGGTCACGACCTGACCCCGACCCGACGACAAACCAGAGCAGCACCTTGCCCCGTCCGGTTCGCCCGGGCGGGGCCTTTTGCATCTCGGTCGCGCCCGCGCCGCTTGGCCCTTGCCAGGCGGGGGCGGGCCTGCTCAAACGCGGGGATGAAGACACAACCGGATTTCTCCCTCGAAGAGGCCCTGTTCGCCCGTGGCGCCCGCCTGGTGGCCGGCGTTGATGAGGTGGGTCGAGGCCCGCTGGCCGGCCCTGTGACCGCCGCTGCCGTCATCCTCGACCCGGCCGCCATCCCCGATGGGATCAACGATTCGAAGAAGCTGTCGGCGAAACGGCGCGAGGCCGTGCTGGCCGCGTTGCACGACAGCGCCCATGTCTGCTTGGCCCACGCCAGCGTGGAGGAGATCGACGAGATCAACATCCTGCAGGCCAGCCACCTGGCCATGTGCCGCGCGATCGACGGGCTGCCGGTCCGGCCGGATCACGTGCTGGTCGACGGCAACCGTCTGCCCAGGGCGCTGACGCTGCCCGCGACGGCGGTGGTGAAGGGGGATGCCAAGTCGCTGTCCATCGCCGCGGCCTCGATCCTGGCGAAGATTGCCCGCGACGCGATCATGGTGGATTTGGCGCAACAGTATCCCGGCTACGGCTGGGAATCGAACGCGGGCTACCCGACGAAGGTCCATCAGGCGGGACTACAAAATCTCGGGGTGACCCCACATCATAGACGTTCCTTCACGCCTGTGCGCAATATCTTGTGTCGAGACGAAAACTAAACCCCTGATTCGAATAAATAAATTGACCTCGAATCTGCTTTGACTCATCATTTGTCCACAACATAGAGCGCGAAAATCGCGCCGTGCATTGAGGCAGTACATGATGAACACCAAAGCAAAAGGGGCTCCCGAGCTCCCTCTCAATACCATTTTGTCCGGCGACTGCGTGGAAGTGATGAATGCACTTCCCGAGAACTCGGTCGATCTGATCTTCGCCGATCCTCCCTACAACCTGCAGCTTCGCGGCGATCTGCACCGTCCCGACAACTCGAAGGTCGATGCGGTCGACGACGACTGGGACCAGTTCGACAGCTTCGAGGTCTACGACCGCTTTACCCGGGACTGGCTGAAGGCCGCGCGCCGCATCCTGAAGCCGAACGGCGCGATCTGGGTGATCGGCAGCTATCACAACATCTTCCGCGTGGGCGCCGCCCTGCAGAACGAAGGCTACTGGATCCTGAACGACGTGGTCTGGCGCAAGGCCAACCCGATGCCGAACTTCCGCGGCAAGCGGTTCACCAACGCCCATGAAACGATGATCTGGGCGTCGAAGTCGGAGAAGGCCAAGTACACCTTCAACTACGAGGCTCTGAAGGAGCTGAACGAAGGCGTGCAGATGCGCTCCGACTGGGTCCTGCCGATCTGCAACGGCGGCGAGCGCCTGAAGGATGCCAACGGCGAAAAGGCCCATCCGACGCAGAAGCCGCAGTCGCTGCTGCATCGCGTGCTGATCGGCTCGACCAACCCCGGCGACGTCGTGCTGGACCCGTTCTTCGGCACCGGCACAACCGGCGCCGTGGCGAAGATGCTGGGCCGCGATTTCATCGGGATCGAGCGCGAGGAGGCCTACATCAAGGTCGCCGAGGAACGCCTGGGCCGGGTGCGCAAGCTGGACAAGGAGGCGCTGGAAGTGACCCGCGCCAAGCGTGCGGAGCCGCGCGTGCCCTTCGGCCAGCTGGTCGAACGCGGCATGCTGCGTCCGGGCGAGGAGCTGCATTCCCTGAATGGCCGCTACAAGGCCAAGGTCCGCGCCGACGGCACGCTGGCCCAGGCGGACATCAAGGGATCCATCCACCAGGTCGGCGCCAAGCTGGAAGGCGCGCCGTCCTGCAACGGCTGGACCTACTGGTGCATCAAGCGGGACGGCAAGAGCATCCCGATCGACGCGATGCGCCAGCAGATCCGCCAGGAAATGCGCTGAGGCCCGAGGCCTGAAATCGCTATCCGCCGGCGCCGCATCCTGGGGGACGCGGCGCCACCACCTTACCCTGCCGCTTGCGGCAGGGTTTTTTGCGGTCTCCTATCGGCTGTCGCGTTCGAAGACGCACCAGGTCCAGGTCACGCCGGAGGCCCTGTTGCCGGGCTGATGCGATGCGGCCTCGACACGGGAAAGACAGCTGAAGCCACTCGCACCGGCATGCCGGATCAGCCTGTCCGGATCGATCGGATGCCCGGGTCGGTCGGCGGGTGTCGGGCCATGGCGCAGGGACAGGATCAGGCGCCCGCCGGGACGCGTCAGTCCGCAGAGCAGAGGCAGACACGCTACCTGCGCCTCGGGCGTCAGGTGATGCCAGACCCCATTGGCCAGAACCAGATCGAAGGGGCCGTCGGCGGCCGTGAGGCTGGAAAGCTCGGGCAGCCGGTCATCGCGCCAGGTGATGCCCGGCCGGTGCTTAGCGCCAGCCGCCCGAAAGGCCGCGACCGGCTCCAGCGCCAACACGTCGAAGCCGCGCGCCGCAAACCAGGCGGCATCGCGCCCGGTCCCGGCGCCGAGGTCCAGCATCCGACCCGGACCTTCGGGCAACAGCGCCGCGACCGGTGCCAGAAGGGCCTCGGTGGTCACGGCGGTCTCGTAGGAAGGGATCAGCGCCTCGGCGGCCCGGGCATAGCCCGCGATGATCGTGTCAGGGGCGGGCCCCGCGACTCCGGTCATTCGCCCAGCTTGGCGTGCACCTCGTCCAGGTCGATCTCCCCCACGGGCATCTTGTTGGCCGGATTGGCGACATCGTATTTGAACAGGTCGAAGTCGCGCTTGTAGATCTCGTAGACCAGATGCATCGACAGGTCGTCGAAGTAATCCTCGACCGGATGTGCCCGCTTCGGCCCGTGGCCCTCGCTTTCGTTGAAGCGCGGGATCTGGCCCAGGTCGACCGCATGGGGCGTGTCGATGGCGTTCAGCACTTGCTGCATCCCGTCGTTGAACTGTTCCGTCCAGAAGATCTTGTCGTAGCGCCCGCCGTTGACGATGAAGGTCGACACATGCCCCGCCATGGCGGACCAGTGGATGTCGGGCTCCATCGGGCGGCGCCAGCGGATGGTGTCGCGGGCAAACAGCAGGAAGCGGCGGAAGCTGGCGATCTGGTCGAAGTCGTCCTGGCCGTCCTCGCCGCCGACCTCGATGCCGTATTTCTGGATCAACAGTGGCACGAGGTTGCCGCGATAGCGGCGCCCGTTGCGCTGGATGCCGCAGATCTTGTCGAAGAAGGACGACAGGATCCGGGTGTAGGGATTGCGCACGCAGGTGAAGGCATAGGATTTGTGCCCCTGCACGTTCGCCTCGATCAGGGGCTGGCTATGGTCCTGCGACCACTTGTGCAGCCCGTCGGTCGAATCGTGGATGTCGCCGTCGAAGAACCGGCCATGGTCCGAGTAGAACATGATCTGCCCGATCGTGGAGCAGGCGCATTTCGGCACCACGCGATAGACCACGCTCTCGCTCTCCGTCATCCAGGTGCCTGGAAACCCCATTATGCCTGTCCCTTTGCGTTGCGCCCGTCTGCCCCGGCGCCTGTTTTTGGCGCCTGTCCCCAAACCCGGCGCGTGTCTCGCACAAAAAAGCAAAGAAACCCTGTTTTATCAATCCGCCTTGACGCGTATCACTGGGCAAACCCCCGGATGCTGAAGGGCTGCGCTGACGCATATGGCGACGATCGCGTTCATATTGCTGTGTCACAAGGACCCCCAGGGGATCATTGACCAGGCAAACCGGCTGACCGCCGTGGGCGACTACATGGCGATCCATTTCGACGCCCGCGCCAACCCCGCCGATTACGACCAGATCCGCGCCGCGCTGAAGGACAACCCCCGCGTCACCTTCGCCCGCAAGCGGTGCAAATGTGGCTGGGGGGAATGGTCCCTGGTGGAGGCCACGCTGAACGCGGTCGAGGCCGCGGTCGATGCCTTCCCCCGCGCCACCCATTTCTACATGCTCTCGGGCGACTGCATGGCGATCAAGACCGCCGAGTACGCCCATGATTTCCTTGACCGCGAGGAGGTGGATTATTGCGAGAGCTTCGACTTCCACACCTCGGGCTGGATCAAGACCGGCATCAAGGAAGAGCGGCTGATCTACCGCCACTACCTGAATGAGCGGAAGCACAAGTTCTGGTTCTACAAGTCGCTGGAATGGCAGAAGAAGTTGGGCCTGACGCGGGAGATCCCGGAGGATCTGCAGATCATGATCGGTTCGCAGTGGTGGTGCCTGCGTCGGCGCACGATCGAGGCGATCCTGGACTTCACCAAGACCCGCCGCGACGTGATGCGTTTCTTCCGGACCACATGGATCCCGGATGAGACCTTCTTCCAGACCTTGGTGCGCCACCTGGTGCCGGCGAAGGAGATCCGCTCGCGCACCCTGACCTTCCTGATGTTCACCGACTACGGCATGCCGGTGACCTTCTATAACGACCACTATGACCTGCTGCTGGCGCAGGATTTCCTCTTTGCGCGCAAGCTCTCGCCGGAGGCGCATGAGGTCAAGCGCCGCCTCGGGCAGCTCTACGCGGCGCGCGGGGTCGACTTCCAGATCTCCAACGAGGGGCGGTCCCTGTACAAGTTCCTGACCGGGCGTGGCCGGATCGGGCGCCGTTTCGCCACGCGGTTCTGGGAAACCGAAAGCTCGCTGGGGCGCGAACGCGAGCTGATGATCGTGATCTGCAAGAAATGGCACGTGGCCAAGCGGCTGGTGGAGCGGATTGTCGAAGAGACCGGCATTCATGCCATCGAATATCTCTTCCACGAGGCAACGACGCCGCTGCCGGACCTGGGTGGTATCCAGTCGACGCTGGAGAAACGCACCCGCCACCGGCGCGCGCTGATGCGGATGCTGTTCGATTACCACCAGACGGATCGGATGATCGTCTGCATGGACCCGTCGGGCCTCGACCTGATGCAGGATTTCTGCGGCGACCGGTCCCGCACCCGGCTGCTGGAGATCGAATGCAATTTCACCGACGACTATCTGGTGGGCCATGCCAAACGCGTGGGCCTGGCGGGCGAACAGACCGCGCAGGACACGCTGGAACGGCTCTTGCCGACGATCCGCCACGACATTGCCTATGAAAGCGACCGCATCCGGGACAGCGATTTCGAACATCTCGGCCGTATCCGCGAAGGCCAGGCCCCGGCCCAGAATGCCGCGGCCCTGGCCGATTTCCTTTCCGTAGATGCGGCGACGGCGGAGGAGATCCTCTCGCTGCCCCATCTCTTCACCGACTGACCGACAGACCGAAAAGGGTGTGCCCATGGCCTATGCCTATGACGACCAGAACATCTTCGCCAAGATCCTGCGCGGCGAGATCCCCAACAAGACCGTGGTCGAGACCGACCATACCCTCGCCTTCGAGGACATCCGCCCCCAGGCGCCGGTGCATGTGCTGGTGATTCCCAAAGGCGCCTACGTGACCTATGACGATTTCGCCGCCCGCGCGTCGGAGGCAGAGATCGTCGATTTCCACCGCGTCCTGGCCAAGGTCGTGGCCGAGGCCGGTGTCGACGCCGCCAGCGGCGCGGGCTGCCGCTTCATCTCCAACGCGGGCGAACATGGCGTGCAGGAGGTGCCGCATTTCCACATGCACGTGCTGGGCGGCCGCCCTCTGGGCCGGATGCTGGACGCGGCGATCTGATCGCCGCAGACGGCGCGGGATGGCTGCGGCGCGGCGCGCCTTGCGCGCGCCCGCCCTTTCACGCTATTTCCCCTTCAGGCAAACGCAGTCGCGAGGAACCCCATGTCGTTCGAAGCCCCGGAAACCAAGATCGTGGAAACCGCCAAGATCGCCTGCGACGGCGGTGAAGGTGCCCTGGGCCATCCGCGCGTCTGGCTGCACATTCCCGAAGAGACCGGCTTCATCGAATGTGGCTACTGCGATGCGA
This sequence comes from Pseudooceanicola marinus, assembly GCF_020177265.1. GTDB lineage: Bacteria > Pseudomonadota > Alphaproteobacteria > Rhodobacterales > Rhodobacteraceae > Pseudooceanicola > Pseudooceanicola marinus_A. The sequence goes on along the minus strand of NZ_JAIVMC010000012.1, from coordinate 53,841 downwards.
AATACATCCTGAAGGGCGGCCCCGCCGACACCGGCTCCGCCGCCTGATCCACCTCGACAGACCTGCCGTGCCGCGCCGGCGCCCCGCAGGGCGTCCCGGCTGAAGGTCCCTGCGCGCCAGCCCGGGGCAGCGCGCCGCGCCCCCATCTTTTCTTTGCTGAGAATATCCCGGGGGAGTTGAGCCGCAGGCTCAAGCGAGGCAAAGCCCTCGCCCGGCGCGGCCTTCCCTCCGCTCTTCCCCCCGCCCCCGCTTCATGGCACATCTGACCCCCAGACGAGCACAGGGGTTTCATCATGAGTTTCGGCAAGGGCTGCCACCTTCACCTGATCGACGGATCGGCCTTCATCTTCCGCGCCTATCACGCGCTGCCGCCGCTCACCCGGAAATCCGACGGGGCGCCGATCGGGGCGGTCTCGGGCTTCTGCAACATGCTGCACCGCTACGTGGAGGGGAACACCGGCCCCGACGCGCCGACCCATGTCGCCGTGATCTTCGACAAGGGCAGCCACACCTTCCGCAACGACCTCTACGATCTCTACAAGGCCAACCGCGAGGCCATGCCAGAGGATTTGCGCCCGCAGATGCCGCTGACCCGCGAGGCGACGAAGGCCTTCAACATCGCCTGCGAGGAGATCGAGGGCTATGAGGCCGACGACATCATCGCCACCCTGTCGTGCCAGGCGCGCGAGGCGGGCGGGCGCGTCACCATCATCTCCTCGGACAAGGACCTGATGCAGCTGGTCGGCGACGGGGTCGAGATGCTGGACGCGATGAAGAATACCCGCATCGGCGTCGAAGGTGTCGAGGCGAAGTTCGGCGTTGGCCCCGACCGCGTGGTCGACGTGCAGGCGCTCGCGGGCGATTCGGTGGACAACGTGCCGGGCGCCCCGGGCATCGGCATCAAGACCGCCGCCCTGCTGATCAACGAATTCGGCGATCTGGAAACCCTTCTGGACCGCGCCGAGGAGATCAAGCAACCCAAGCGTCGCCAGACCCTGATCGAGAAGCGCGAGCAGATCGAGCTGTCGAAGAAGCTGGTCACGCTGGACTGCAACACGCCGCTCGACTTCACCCTTGATGACCTGGAGGTGAAGGACCCCGACCCCGATGTCCTGCTGCCCTTCCTGGCCAAGATGGAATTCCGCAGCCTGACCAAGCGGATCGCCGACCGCCTGGGCGCAGAGGCGCCGGAGATCGACGACACGCCCCAGCCCGGCGCCGAAGCCCCCGAGGAAGCCGCCCCCGACGCGCCGCCCATCGACCCGGACACGTATGAGACCGTCACGGATGCCGAGGCGCTGGCGCGCTGGATCGACCGCATCCGCGAACGCGGCTACGTGGCCGTGGACACGGAAACCACCGGCCTCGACGAGATGGTGGTGGACCTGGTGGGCATCTGCCTTTGCGTCGACGCTGGCACCGCCTGCTACATCCCCCTGGTCCACAAGGCCGAGGGCGAGTCGGGCGGGCTGTTCGGCAACGACGACCTGGCCCCGGGGCAGATGCCCCTGGCCGAGGCGCTCGACCTGCTGAAGCCGGTACTGGAGGATGCCAGCATCCTCAAGATCGGCCAGAACATGAAATACGACGCCAAGATCCTGCGCCGTTACGGCATCCGCGTCGCGCCCTTCGACGACACGATGCTGATCTCCTACGCGCTGCACGCGGGTCTGCATGGTCACGGCATGGATGCCCTGTCGGACCGCTACCTCGGTCACACGCCGATCCCGATCAAGGAGATCATCGGCACCGGCAAGAGCCAGATCACCTTCGACCGGGTGCCGATCGACAAGGCCACGCGTTACGCGGCGGAGGACGCCGACATCACCCTGCGCCTGTGGCAGACCCTGAAGCCGCGCCTGCACCGCGAACAGGTGACCACCGTCTACGAGACGCTGGAACGCCCCCTGTCGCCGGTCCTGGCGTCGATGGAAATGCACGGCATCCAGGTGGACCGCGACACGCTCTCGCGCATGTCCAACGCCTTCTCGCAGAAGATGGCGCAGCTGGAATCCGAGATCCACGAGCTGGCGGGCGAGACATTCAACGTGGGCTCCCCCAAACAGCTGGGCGAGATCCTCTTCGACAAGATGGGACTGGAGGGCGGCAAGAAGGGGAAGACCGGCGCCTATGCCACCGGGGCCGACATCCTCGAAGACCTGGCCACTGAACACGACCTGCCTGCCCGGGTGCTGGACTGGCGCCAGTTGTCGAAGCTGAAATCGACCTACACTGATGCCCTGCAGGAACACATCAACGCCGAGACGGGCCGCGTGCACACCTCTTACGTGCAGACCGGCGCCAACACCGGGCGCCTGGCCTCGACCGATCCGAACCTGCAGAACATCCCCGTGCGCTCCGAAGAGGGCCGTCGCATCCGCGAGGCCTTCGTCGCGCCCGAGGGCAAGGTGCTGGTCTCGCTCGACTACTCCCAGATCGAACTGCGCATCCTGGCCCATGTGGCAGAGATCGACGCGCTGAAGCAGGCCTTCCACGAGGGGCAGGACATTCACGCCGCCACCGCGTCCGAGGTCTTCGGCGTGCCGCTGGATGAGATGACGCCGGAGATCCGCCGTCAGGCGAAGGCGATCAATTTCGGCGTGATCTATGGCATCTCGGGCTTCGGCCTGGCGCGCAACCTGCGCATTCCGCGCGGCGAGGCGCAGGGTTTCATCGACCGATATTTCGAGAAGTTCCCGGGGATTCGCGAATACATGGATCAGACGACCGCCTTCGCGAAGGAAAACCTCTTCGTGCAGACGCTGTTCGGGCGCAAGATCCATACCCCCGAGATCGCGGCCAAGGGCCCGCGCGCGGGCTTTGCGAAACGCGCGGCGATCAACGCGCCGATCCAGGGCACGGCCGCCGACATCATCCGTCGCGCCATGATCCGCATGCCCGAGGCGCTGGCGAAGATGCCCGACAGCGCGGCGGTGAAGATGCTGCTGCAGGTCCACGACGAACTGATCTTCGAGGTAACCGCCGAGGCGGCCGAGGATCTAATCGGCGTGGCGCGCGGCGTCATGGAAAAGGCCGCCGATCCGGCGGTGAAGCTGGACGTGCCGCTGGTCGTCGACGCGGGGCAGGGGGCCAACTGGGCCGAGGCGCACTAGGCGCCTCGTGCCTCTCGGTGTGCGGGCAGGGCGGCGCTAGGCGCCGAAGCCCGGGGCGATGCGCAACTCGCCCGCGTGGATCCCCCGGCGCGAGCGGATCTCCGGGTTGCCCCACTTCTTCGCCATCGGGTGCCCGGCCTCCAGCGCGCCGTATTTCACCAGCAGACGGGTGATCGCCGCCTCACTGGCGCGGGTGCCGCCGTCCAGCACCTTCAGCGCGATGCCCAGGCCACGCTCGGGCAGGATCGCGACGAAAACCGCCTCGGCGCCGGTCTTCACCGCCGCGCGCCCCTCCATCGCGCGCATCAGCTCGGTGCAGGCGCGGGTTTCACCCGCGACCATCTCCGGATGGGCCATCATCGCCTGCACCAGCCGCGCCTGGGCACTGTGGCGCAGGCCCTGGCCTTCGCGCGCCACGGCGAAGGCGGCCATGGCGCGGGCCAGCCCCTGCAGCGAGGTGGCGAAGTTGGGCGCGGAACAGCCATCCACGCCCCAGCCCCGGACGGCCTCACCTGTGACCTCCTCGAAGGCGGCGCGCACGGCGACCTGTACCGGGTGATCGACCTCGGTGTACTCGGCCCCTGCGTTCAGGTGCCGGTTCAGGGTCAGGAAGCCGCTATGCTTGCCCGAGCAGTTGTTGTGGATCTGGCAGGGCATCTCGCCCGCCCGGATCAGCGCGTCGCGGGCGGGGATGTCCGAGGGCTCCTGCGGGCCGCAGCGCAGGTCCGCCTCGCCCAGGCCGAGGTCCGACAGCCATCGGGTGACCGCGTCGGAATGGATCGCGGCGCCATTGTGCGAGGCACAGGACAAGGCCAGCTGCGCCGGCGTCAGCCCGGCGGCATCGGCCGCGCCGCTTTCCACCAACGGCAGGGCCTGGATCATCTTGCAGGACGAGCGCGGGTAGATCACCGCCTGTGGATTGCCCCAGGCCTCGACGATCTGGCCGCTGCCGTCGACGACCACCGCGTGGCCCGCGTGCAGGGATTCGCAGATCCCGCCGCGCCACAGTTCCGCCACGGGCACCGCGCCTGTGTCCTGGGGCCCGATGCCCGCTGTCGTCTCGTCCGTCATTCCCGGTTCCCTCCGCCGTTCACGCATGTGCGAATTCCTGCCAATCGGCCTTTCGCATGTGGCAGCTTTTCGTCTATTGTTGCAATGTCGAGACGCAATGGACCCCACCGAAGACGCCGCACAGGCGCTTGGGGTCAGGACAGAGGCAAGGACAGCTTGGAGGCTGGACAGATGACATTCCGGGTATTCGCCGCCGCGGCCCTCGTGGCCTGCGCCGCAACCGGCGCGTTCGCGCAACAGGACACGAGCGAGAACCAGGTCAGCGCACAGACCGACTGGTCCGTATTCGAAGACACCGACCCGCGGGAATGCTGGGCGGTGTCGGTTCCCAAGGAAACCGTGAACACCCGCGATGGCGAGGTCGTGTCGGTGCGCCGCAGCGAGATTCAGCTGATGGCCTTCTATCGCCCCGGCGCCTCGGTTTCCGGGCAGCTGGCCTTCACCGGCGGCTATCCCTTCGCTGAAGGCTCCACCGTGAACCTGAACGTGGATGGCAACGAGTACGAGCTTTACACCGAGGGCGAATGGGCCTGGCCGGCGACGACCAGCGACGACAGCCGCATCATGGCCTCGATGAAGGCCGGGTCCGAGGCGGTCCTGACCGCGCGGTCGAGCCGTGGCACCGTCACCCGCGACACCTTCTCGCTCATGGGCTTCACCGCCGCCGTGGAAGACAGCGAACGCCGCTGTCAGTGAGCGCCGTCCCGGAAACGCTCTGGGAGAGCGTTTCGGGCGCGAACGGGCGGAGCCCCGGAGACCGGGCCTACCGCCTTCGACCCGTTGCGCCTACTGCGGGCAACGAGACACGCCCTTGCGTGACGGGTTTTCATGACCACATGAATCCGCTATAGACCCGGCTTCCCTGCCTTCACCCTGTCGCCACGGATCCGTCATGAGCCAGCAACCCGCCGCGCCGATCACCCAAGACGTCCTGACCATCCCCCGGAAACTTCCGGAGGGATTGAAGAACCTCGTGGGCCTGACCCGCCCGCAACTGCGCGAGGCACTGATCGAGATCGGCACGCCGGAGAAGCAGGCCAAGATGCGGGTCAACCAGCTGTGGCAGTGGATCTATCACTGGGGCGTGCGCGACTTCGCCCAAATGACCAACCTGGCGAAGGGTTTCCGCGCCCGGCTGGCGGAGAATTTCACCATCGCCCTGCCCGAGATGGTGTCGAAGAACGTCTCCGTCGATGGCACCCGCAAGTACCTGGTGAAGATCGCCGGTGGCCATGAGGTCGAGGTGGTCTATATTCCCGAGACCGATCGCGGCACGCTCTGCATCTCGTCCCAGGTGGGCTGCACGCTGACCTGTTCCTTCTGCCACACCGGCACGCAGAAACTGGTGCGCAACCTGACGCCGGGTGAAATCGTGGGCCAGATCATGCTGGTGCGCGACGACCTGGGCGAATGGCCCGAACCCGGCACCGGCACCGGTGAAAACGGGCCGCGTCTGCTGTCGAACATCGTCCTGATGGGCATGGGCGAGCCGCTCTACAACTTCGACAACGTGCGCGACGCGATGAAGATCGCCATGGATGGCGAGGGTATCGCCCTGTCGCGCCGCCGGATCACCCTGTCGACCTCCGGCGTGGTGCCCGAGATCGCCAAGTGCGCCGAGGAGATCGGTTGCCTGATGGCCGTCAGCTTCCACGCTACCACCGACGAGGTGCGCAACAAGCTGGTGCCGATCAACAAGCGTTGGAACATCGAGACCCTGCTGGATGCGCTGCGCGAGTACCCGCGCCTGTCGAACTCGGAACGGATCACCTTTGAATACGTGATGCTGAAGGACGTGAACGACAGCGACGAGGATGCGCGGCGCCTGGTGCGGCTGATCCGGGGCATCCCGGCGAAGATCAACCTGATCCCCTTCAACGAATGGCCGGGCTCGCCCTATGAGCGCTCCGACTGGTCGCGGATCGAGGCCTTCGCCGACATCGTGCACAAGGCGGGCTACGCCTCTCCCATCCGGACCCCGCGTGGCGAGGACATCATGGCGGCCTGTGGCCAGCTGAAATCGGCCACCGAGCGCGCCCGCAAGTCGCGCGCCCAGATCGCCGCCGAAACCGGCAGCTGATCGCGGGGGAGGGGGCTTTGCCCCCGTCGGCTGCGCCGACTCCCCCAGAGTATTTCCGGCTGACGGATAGAAAGAGGCGCGCGCTCTCTCTCTCTATCCGATCGCCAAAAATACTGCCGCCGGAGGCTTCGGCCCCGCGGGGCCGAAATCTGTCGTTACACCGAAGTGCAGACGTATTTCATTTCGAGGAATTCCTCGATGCCGTGGTGGCTGCCTTCGCGGCCGAGGCCCGATTGCTTCACCCCGCCGAAAGGCGCCACCTCGGTCGAGATCAGGCCGGTGTTCACGCCGACGATGCCGTATTCCAGCGCCTCCTGCACCTGCGTCACGCGGGACAGGTCCTTGGCATAGAAATAGCTGGCCAGGCCGAAGATCGTGTCATTGGCCAGCTCGATCACCTCTTCGACCGTCTCGAACTTGAAGAGCGGGGCGAGAGGGCCGAAGGTTTCCTCGGTGGAGAACTTCATCTCCTGCGTGGCGCCGGTGACGATGGTCGGGTCGAAGAAGAGGCCGCTTTCGCTCTTTTGTCCGCCCAGGATCACCTCGGCGCCCTTGGCGCGGGCGTCGGCAATGTGATCCTCGACCTTGTCCACGGCCTCGGCGTTGATCAACGGGCCCAGCTCGGCGCCCTCTTCGAAGCCGTCGGCGACCTTCATCTGGGCCACGCGTTCCTTCAGCTTCTGCGCGAAGGCGTCATAGACGCCCGATTGCACGTAGATCCGGTTGGCGCAGACGCAGGTCTGGCCGTTGTTGCGAAACTTGCAGGTGATGGCGCCCTCGACCGCCGCATCCAGGTCGGCGTCGTCGAAGACGATGAAGGGGGCGTTGCCGCCCAGTTCCATCGAGCATTTCATCACCTGGTCGGCGGCCTGTTTCAGCAGGATGCGCCCCACCTCGGTCGAGCCGGTGAAGGTCAGCTTGCGCACCTTGGGGTTCTCGCAGAATTCCTTGCCGGCGTCGGAGGATTTCGACGAGGTGACGACATTGAAGACCCCCTTGGGGATGCCCGCGCGCGCGGCCAGCACGCCCAGGACCAGCGCCGACAGGGGCGTTTCCTTGGCGGGACGGGCGACGAAGCTGCAGCCGGCGGCCAGGGCCGGGCCGGCCTTGCGGGTGATCATCGCATTGGGGAAGTTCCAGGGCGTGATCGAGGCGGCGACACCGATGGGCTGTTTCAGCACCGTGATCCGCTTGTCGCGCTGGTGGCCGGGGATCGTCTCGCCGTAGATCCGCTTGGCCTCCTCGCCGAAGAATTCGATGAAGCCCGCGCCATAGGCGATCTCGCCCTTGGCCTCGGCCAGCGGTTTGCCCTGTTCGGCGGTCAAGATGGTGCCCAGATCGTCCTGGTTTTCCATCATCAGGTCGAACCACTTGCGCAGGACCTTGGCGCGTTCCTTGCCGGTCCACTGTGCCCAGTCCTTTTGCGCGGTGTGGGCCGCGTCAATCGCCTTGCCGATCTGGGCGCGGCTGAGGTCGGCGACCTGGGCGATCACGTCGCCCCGGGCGGGGTTCACCACGTCGAAGGTGCCCTCTTCGCCCCGGATCCAGTCGCCGTTCACATAGGCGGCGTCGGCCAGCAGGCTGGGGTCCTTCAACAGGGATTTCAGGTCGGTCTTGGCGGCTTCCGGCATGGGGCTCTCCTTCGTCTGTTGCGCAGGAGGGTAGCGCGGATTGTGGCAGGTGCCAGCCCGTCAGAGATCGGACCAGCAGGGGAAGGGGTTGCCGGGCAGGGGGCGGGCCGCCTGCACGCCGCGGGCGATGGCGCGGGCCATGCAGATCGCGGCGGCATGGCCCAACTCCAGCAGGCCGCTGCCCGCGCCGAGCGGTTTCGCACCGGTGGCGGCGGCAAAGATCAGGTCCCCGTCGTCGGGCGTGTGGCTGGGCACCAAGGCGCGGGCGTAGCCGTCGTGCGCCGCCGTCGCCAGCCGCTTGGCCTGGGCCTGGGTCAGATCCGCATCTGTGGCGACGATGCCGATGGTGGTGTTGGTGCGGGCATTGGCCGCCTCGCGCGCCAGCCCGGCCTTGGTGACCGCCTTGTGCGGGTCCGGGAACTGCGACGGCAGGCCCAGCCCGCCGAATTCCTCGCCCATCTCCCACGGCGCTGCCCAGAAATGCCGGCTGCCGCCCACATTGGCCGCGCCGAGCGCATTCACCGCCACCAGCGCCGCGACCACGTGGCCCGAGGGCAGGCGGACGGAGGCCGAGCCCAGCCCGCCCATGATCCCAGCCGTGACACAGCCCGTGCCCGCGCCTTCGGTGCCAAGGGCCACGTCCTGCCCGCGTGCCGCATAGGCCGCCTGACCGAGCGCCTTGTAGGGGTTCTCATCCCAGTCCTTGTCGCCGCCGTTCACCAGGTCGAAGAGGATCGCGCCGGGCACGATGGGCACCCGCACGGGGCCGGCCTGGAACCCGCGCCCGTCCCGGCGCAGCGCATCCGCCACGCCGCCCGCCGCATCCAGGCCGAAGGCCGAGCCGCCCGACAGCACCAGCGCATCCACCTGCTGCACCGTCTTGTCAGGCGCCAGCAGGTCGGTCTCGCGGGTGCCCGGCGCGCCGCCCATGACGTGCACGGCGGCGGTGAAGGGCGCCTCGGCCGTCAGCACCGTCACCCCGGTCTTGACCCGCAGATCCTGCGCCTGGCCGACCAGCAGCCCTTCCACATCGGTGATCGTGTTGCGCATCCTGCCACTCCTTCGTCTTCCGGCCCGCGTTCCCGGCGCACTAAAACCCGCCGGTGCAGGCACCGCAACGGGCAAAGCGGCTTGTGTTGTGCCCCGTCCCGTCCCATGAAAGTGCCCAAGGGATTTTATTCGGGGACGGTCAGGTGGATGTAAATCCGATTAACTCTCCCCATATAGTTGACGACATTTCCGACGGAGGACGCCATGTCGAGTTTCGAGGCCCAGCTAGAGCAGAGCCAGAAAGAGGTTGCCCAGGCGCAATCGAAGATTTCCGAACTGACCGGCCGGATCGAGACGGCGCGCGCCAAGATGGACACCGGCGAGGACGTTTCGATCGAGATCGAGAACGCCACGCTGGATGACGTCCATGCCCATACAGAGGCTATGAACGCCAATATCGCCGAGCTGATCATGGGGCTCGACGATGTGACCGCGCAGTTCTCGAAGGACTTCGACGAGATGCGCAACAAGACCGGCTGGGAGAGCTTCGTCGGCATCTTCTCCAAGGCGAAGGCGGACAACATGCGGCAGGAGCGGATCCGCACCGCCTCCATCGACGACAAGCTGCAGGACCTGATCGCCAAGTCCGACACCATCACCCGCCTGCTGGAAGGCCAGCTGGCCGTTCTGGAAGAGCAGAAGGACAAGGTGGAGAAGAACCTGACCGCCACGCTGGATGAACGCGAGGCGACGGTGCAGGGGCTGGAGGACCTGCGGTCGGAGATCACCGACATGGATCCGAAGATCATCGAGCTCGAGAACAAGATCGCGGTGGAACAGGATGCGGCGGCGCGCACTCGGCTGGAATCGGAGCTGGCGGCGCTGAACACCAAGTACAACGCGCTGGTGCAGGACGAGCAGGTGAAGATCGCCAAGTCGCAGACCCTGGAACGCTACATCGAGAAGGGCAAGACCTGGGTCGACAGCCTGCAGAACCAGGCGGCGACGCAGATGGTCCTGATCAACAAGCTGAAGACCGACACCAACCAGCGGGTGATCCTGTATGATGCGCTGACCAAGTCGCTGAAGACCGCGCAGCAGCAGGAAGTGGCCCACCGGATCAACGAGATCGGGGTGGAGACCGACAAGCAGGCGCAGCAGGCCATGGCCCAGATCGGCGCGGCGACGAACTCGCGCATGGCCGACATGATGGAGGCCCACGAGGGCCAGATGGTCTTTGCCCGCGAGGTGCTGGAGGCCAAGGCCAAGGCGGATGAGCGGTTTGCCCGGCGGTTCCAGAAGATCGTCGAGACCCACGACAAGAACCTCTACGGCGCCTGAGGCGGGCCGGGCGGTGCGGCGCTGGCGCCCTGCGGGGCGCCTCGCCCCGCCCGCCGTCCCGTCCCGTCCCCCTGCGGGGATGACGCGCCGCCTGGGACAGGCAGGCCCCCGATGACGACCACCAAGGCCGGGAAGCGATGCAACAGGACGATCTGAACGACCGCGTGGGGATCACCGATTTCCATGCCTCCCGCCGCTACTTCCGCAAGTTCGAGGCGATCATGGCCCACCTGGCCCATGTCGCCGCCGCCATGCGCGCGGAGAGGACGCTGAGCGAGCCGGAGACCGAGGTGTTGGCCCGCCATATCTCGGCGCTGACCTTCACCTTCCGCGCGTTGTCGATGAAATACCTGCTGGCGGGGCGCGACACGGGCCGCTTCTTCGGTTCGCTGACCATCGACAACCACGAAAGTGGCTTTCCCACTGCACAGGAGCTGATGGTGATGGCCAATGACGCGGGCCAGGCGGGCAAGCACCTGGCCTCCATGCCTTCGGTCGAGGCGCTGAAGCGGCAGATGCTGGATCAGATCCTGTCGGATCACGCGGTGCCCACCAAGACGCAGTTCGCCCTGTCTCAGCGTCTTTACTACGAGGAGCTGGCGCGCGGGGACCTGTTCTGGCCGCGCAACGATCCCGAGGCCGTCTGGCTGGAAAACCTGGGCAGCAAGGGCGCGCAGCGGCGGCGGTACCTGCTGCACTGGTCGGTTTATGACAGCGGCACCAACCTGCCGGTGATCTACCTGATGGAGGTGGAGGACAGCGGTCGCACCGGCCTGCCCAAGGACCAGAGCCGCTGGCCGCAGGTGCAGGCGCATCTGGTGGCACAGAGCCTCGGCGGGCTGAAACTGCTGACCATCGCGCAGGGGTTCGACCAGGATTTCGACGACCTGCACCCGAAACGCCTGCGCCGGATCCACATCGGCCCGATGTATTCCCACGCCTTCACCCGCCAGTCGGGGCCGATCCGCGACGTGCTGGAAGGCGCGGGGGGCGCCGAGGGCGAGGATTGGGCGCTGGCCTGGACCTCCGAAGAGCTGCTGTCGGAACGGGTGAAGACCGAGAAAAGCGGCTGGTTCGGTCAGGTGGAGCGGGAGATCTTCGCCCTCGACCCGCTGTCGGGCGGGGCCGAAACGGGCGCCACCTCGCAGGACCGGGCTCTGATCCTGCCCGCGCGGCCCTTCCAGGTGCTGTCGGAGCTGAACCCGCCGGGCTTTGCCCGCATCCGGAAGTTCGTGGTCGGCGCGGGGGACCGCGTGCTGCGCTACTGAGCTGATTGTTTTCAGACCGGTCCGCGGCGCACGCGGATGTCTTTCGCAGGTTTGAGTATTTGGAACGAAGTGAAGAGGGGAGGGGCGCGCCATGAGCCTGACCGGAGACCAGATGGAGCTGCGCGAGGAGGACATCCGCAGCCACTACCCCGCCGCCGAGGCCCTGCTGGAGGGGTTCGACCATGCCCCCCGGTTGGCCCGGGAAAGCGCCGCGTCGGCCCCCGCGCAGGGCGAGGAGCGGTCCCCCGGCATCGGGCTGTCGCGCCGCCGGTTCCGCTCCACCACGCCCGGTCTCGCGACACGCCGCACCCGGCCCGCCGGGGGCGTTCATCTGCTCGACACCATCGCCGCCTGTGACGGTGACGACCCGCTGACCTCGCCCCGCCAGGCTGCCGTGGCCCGGGCCATCCGCCGGGCGCTGGCCATGGCCATGGCCCTGGGCGACAGTTTCGCCGAGGCCACCGCCCTGGCGGAGCTGAAGGGGGCCAACCTTGCGGGCAGCCTGCCGCGCGACCGCGCCGCCGAGTTCTCGGAGCTGCTGGCCGCCCAGTCACTGTTGCAGCTGCATGTCACCGCCAATGCCCTGTCCTACCTCCTGTCGTCGCAGATGGGGGAGCTGACGGTCGACCCGGGCGACGCGGAGGAGATCCTGACCGACAACGCCCCCCTGGCCCTGCAGGGGATGCTGTGGGAGCTGGATCAGAAGCTGGCAACCTTCGCCACGGGCGAGGAAGAAAAGCTGGTGCCGACCCTGACAGGTTACGCTGCGCTGGTGATGGAAAAGACCGCCCTGCGCGCCGACAGCCACCCGCACCTGGGCGCCTTCACTGCCGCCACCTGGCGGATCGAGGCCGACGACCTGACCATCCGTGGCTTCACCCCCGCGGCCCATGCGAAATCCACCCAGCTGGTGATGACCTTCAAGAAGCCGCATGAGGTGGTGGGCAACCATATCGCCAAGTATCAGGCGATGAAGCTGGCCAAGATGCTGATGGCCTATGATTTCGACCGCAAGCTGAACCCCTTCGCGGAACTGGGCGGTTTCATCTTCACCTTCATGGGCGACGGCATGCCCGGCACCGGCAAGACGACCCTGATCCAGATGATGGCGGGTCTCTTGAACGACTACTGCCAGACCGCCGGCTACCCCTTCCGCTATCGCAACCTATCGACCGAGAACATCGACAGCTACCAGGGCAAGTCGGGGCAGAACGCCAAGGCCTTCATCACCGACATCCTGGACCCTGCCGTCATCGGCTTCGGCACCATCGACGACATCGACCAGATCGCGGGCAAGCGCGGCGACCGGCAGTCCTCAGCCGGTCAGCAGGAGATCACGGCGGTGCTGATGGAGAGCTTCGCGGGCGCCAATACCGTGGTGCGCGGCAATTGCACCTTCGGCATGTTCTCCAACTACCCCGAGAATGTCGACGACGCCCTTCGCCAGCGCGCAGGCGCCCGGTTCCTGGTGGACGGGCCGCAGACCCGCGATGACTACGTCGACATCCTGGCGCTTCTGCTGGGCAAGCGGCACGAGATCCCCCTGGGCGATCACGAGCTTTACGCCGCGCAGGAGATCAAGCGCGCTGTCGCCGAAAGCTTCGCCAGCCACGCGCGCCCCAAGGAGGCGCAGCTGGTCGAGGTCTATGACGAGATCCAGCGCCGCACCGGCCCGCTGGACACGATCGCCAAGCTGGGCAGCTACCTGAAGGCGATCCAGCAGGCCGACCCGCGGTTCACTGGCCGGGCGATCAAGAACATCACCGATGCGGTGAAGGTCCGGGCGATGGATTTCGAGCTGCCCGACGAATGGATGGAGGAGCCGGAGCTGTTCCTGTTCAAGGACTACGACACCAAGCGCGCCATGATCGAGGAGCTGCGCCAGCCGATCACCGTCGAGATGGTTGTGCAGGAGATCAACCGCTACGCCGACAGCGAATTCCGCTATGCCGACAAGTCCGATGCCGCGGCCATTGACGCCATGGTGCGCGACATGGAGCGTACGGAAGAGGCGAAGCGGCGGTACATGCAGGAGCGGGGGTGATGATTGGGAGGCGTGCCCCATGACCGATGGACGCGACAGGTCGGCCCGAAGTGCTGAGGGCAGCGACCGGCCCGAGGGTGGGCGTGAAGCGCCCGCCCTGGGGGGCGGGTCGGGCGCTGCCCGGCGGTGCCCGCCGGGCGGGACGAGTGGAGCGAGCGTAGGGACTGAGACCAAGGATCTTGGGCAGACTTTGACACCAACCGCGTTTGGCTTTCTGACAAGCTTGGTCGTACTGCTCTTCATTCTCTGGCTGGCAGTGCAGCAGGCACCGGACCCGCTGGGTGCCACCGGAGCGGATGGTGCAACGAGGCTCTCGGAATTCTGGCAGTTGCCGTTGAATGCAATGGGAGACGCCTTGGCCGGTCTGGCTGCATCACTTGCCTTCCTGTGGTTGATCGTGACGGCGTTCATCCAGAAGAATGAACTGAAAGAGCAGAGGGCGGCACTCGAAGCGCAACGCGATGAGTTGGAGCTAGCCCGTGAGGTTCAAAACGAGCAGCTGAAAGCAATGAAAGCGCAGTCGAGAATCTTCGAAGATGAGCAACAGGAACGGCAACACCATCGCAACCATCAGACTCTTCAACGCAAAGCGCGGCGATTGGTCCGGCTGCTTTTTGAGCTGAACAACTGCAATACCTTAGCGGAATTTGAATCCACTTTTGGCGGTACATCCATCCTGCGCCTTTATTCGATTGGTGGATCGTATTCGGCAAAGCTTTCATTCGAAGAGATCGAAGATCACCTCGTGGAGTTCACTAAGAGCCTCATGGTAGCTAGAGACAAGCTGGACATGGAGTTTGACCGGGCTGGCAAAGTTTACCAACATCTGGATCAAGGTAACGTGCATGGCGAAATACAACGGCTGTTGCGCGATCTCCGAAATCTCAGGGAAGGCGGACTTTCAACAGCTGACGTGGAGTGGCTGGATGAATTGCAAGTTGAGGAAGCGGCCCAAGCATTTCAGAGCCTTCTGTCGGTTGCCGAGCTTTGGAAAGATGAACTGATATGAACCGCCTCATCCAAGCCGGCCTGATGTTCGCCAACCTCACCCGGGTCGACACGCCCGCGCTGGTCGAGCGGTATAACCGCGCGCTCCACCATCTGACCGGCAAACGCACCGCGCTGACCGAGTTCGCCATCGACATCTCGGGCTATTCCCCCGAGGTGGCGGACGAGCTGGGCGATCCGCAGTACCTCAACCGCAACGGGGTGAACCGGCAGATCATACTGCTCAGCACGCGGCAGAAATCGGCGCCGCTGCTGAACGCGCGCTTCTCGACCACGCGGGGCCTGCTGCGCCAGTTCATCGACCGCAACGAGGCGCAGCTCTTCGCGCTGACCGCCCGCGACGCCGTGGCGGGGGAGATGGTGAACGGGGTCTTCGACATCGACGGCGCGCAGAAGCTGATGGATGTCCGCCGTCTGACCATCGAGGCCGACACCACCACCGGCACCCTGCGCGATGCCGAGGCGCTGGCCGCGCGCGCCGAACGGTTCCTCGACGAGGAGGACGCCTGGTTCGACGATGCGCTGATCGACGAGATGATCGCCCTGGCGCGCAAGACCGGCGACGTGACGCGCAACCCGATCCGGCTGAAACACACCGCCTTCCACCAGGACAATTTCTGGACCTCGCATCTGGGCGGCGTTTACCTGTTTTCCGAATGCGACACGCCGGCGCTGCTGGCCCGCGACCCCGCGCGCCTGGGCAAGGCGCCGCTGCCGGTGGTCGACATGGGCGATCCGCGTGACGTGGCCGCCTGGCTGCATGGCAACGGCCTGGTGCAGCCGCTGGCCACGGCGCGCGGCTTCGATGCGGCGCGGGTGCTGCGGCAGAAGATGGATTTCATCGTCGTGGATGCGGCCCAGGACGGCGGGCTGGACCTGGCCGGCGCCACGGCCCGCGACCTGCGCGCCCTGGCCCGCGACAATGCCGATCGGCTGCCCGAGGAATACCACCAGATCCGACGCGTCGTCGCCTGGCTGGAGGAGGGCGGCCGCCGCCCGCGCCATTCGCCCGAGGACCCGGCTTATTTCTACCTGTTGCGCGCCGCTGACACCCCGGACCGCGACCTGGTGAACATGGCCCTGGCGGAACTGGCGCCGAAGGACGTGCGGCAGCTGTTCATTTGCCACAAGGAGCTGTTCTATGCGCTCTATGCCGGGTGGAGCGACACCAAGAAAAGCTATGTCGCGGATTTCCTGTCGCGCGACTACCTCATCGACAAGGCCGGCACGCGCGAGGCGCTCTTTGGCCATGACGCCCCGGCGCCCGATCCCGCGCCCGCCGCGGCGCCCAGCCGGCGCACCGGCCCCTGGTCGCGCACCAACAAGAGCCCGGCGCCCGATCCGGTGCCGATCGTCGGCCCCTGGGGCGCGGTGATCCGCGAAAGGAGGTAGCCTGTGGTCTTCGCCTTTGTCCGCCTGGCCCTGGTGGCCTTCGTCGTCATGACCCTGGCCTATGTCGGGATCTCGATCTGGTCGCGCCAGGTCCGCCGCCGCAAGTTGAAGCGCGCCTGGGAGGAAGAGGGTCGCCCCGGCGACCGCGCGGACTATGTCGAACGGGGGCTGGACGACTACGACGATTCCCTGCGTCGCAAACTGATCCTGCTGATCTACATCCTGCCGGTGGTGATCGTGGGCTTCATCATCTATCTCGTGAACTTCATGTAAGGGAGACCGCCATGCGCTACGTGAAATGGGCCCTCTGGGCCGTCTTCTGGCTGCTGATCGCGGCCTTCTTCCACTACACCCTGCCGCAGCGCGACATCGTGCGCATCACCGACACCTTCGAACGGCGTGTCGATTTCGGCGAGAACTCGATCTTCTGGGCCAAGGCCGACACCGGCAATGCCAGCGGCACCGTCAACCGCGACGTTTTCTTCATCCAGTCGATCCGTGAGAACGGCCGCCCGATGGTCTATCGCAACGAGGACACGGGCTGGGGCTGGCCGCCCTATTTCAAGTTCGACACCAACAACCTGCAGACCGAAGCGGCCGACCTGCGTTCCACCTCCGCCGATCCGCAGTGGGTGGCGGTGACCCATTACGGCTGGCGGAACGAGTTCATCTCGATCTTCCCCAATGCCGTCGGCGTACGCGCCCTGGACAGCCCCGACGTGACGCTGATCCCCTGGTTCAACATCATCATCCTGCTGATCTTCGCCGCGATCTGCTGGGCGATCCGCGTGCGCTGGATCCGGTTCCGCGAACGGCGCATCGACCCGGTGATGGAAAACGTCGAGGACAGCTGGGACGACGGCCGGGGCCGTGTCTCGGGCTGGTTCGCCAGCTGGCGCAAGAAGAAGTGACCCCGGGGGCCGGGCCGGTTTCGGCCCGCCTCGCCCGTCTTCGGTCCGCCCTTGCACCCGCCGTTTTCGGCGGGTGAACCTTTTGTGGCCCTGCGGCGTTGTCCTGCCAGGACAGTCCCCAGCGACATCAGGCCCGGAGGGCAGAGCTTGGCTCAGGCAATGGCAATAGATCCCGACCGGGCAGAGGCCCCGGACACCCCCGAGCGGGCCGGTGAGGCGCCACAGAACGGCCCCTTCCTGGTCATCGCCAACGAGGCCTCCGGCACCAACGCCCGCGACAGCGACGCCATTCGCCGCGCCATGGCGGTGCTGGAGGACGCGGGCGCCCGCCTGCGCCACTGGTCACCCGGCGACGCCGATGCGCTGAACGCGATCCTCGACGAGGAGATCGCCGATGGCGCCCGTACCGTGGTGGCTGCCGGCGGTGATGGCACCGCGATGGCCCTGGCGGATGCCATGCTCGGGCGCGACGCCGCGATGTCGGTGCTGCCGCTCGGCACCTTCAACTACTTCGCCCGCGGCCTGGGCCTGTCGGAGGCGCCGGAGGAGGCCGCACGCGCGCTGCTGGGGGCCGAACGCCGGCCGATCCGGGTCGGGGAGGTCAACGGCCAGGTCTTCCTGAACAACGCCTCCCTTGGGATCTACCCGTCGATCCTGAAGGAACGCGAAGACGTCTACCGTCGCTTCGGGCGCCGCCGCCTGATGGCCCATTGGTCGGTGGTGCGCACCTTCTGGCGTTTCCAGCGGCCGATGCATCTGACCCTGACGCTGGCAGACGGCGAGCGGAAGGAGTATCGCACGCCGCTGCTCTTCGTGGCGCGTTCGGCCTACCAGCTGCAGCGGTTCAACCTCGACGGTTGTGACGCCATCCAGCGCGATCACCTGGCCCTGCTGATCGGGCGCGGGCAAAGCCGCGCGGCGCTATTCCGCCTGGCCTGGCGGCTGGTGACGCGCAGCATGCAGCAGGGGCGCGACTACGACCTGGTGGAGGCGGAAAGCGTGCGAGTCGAGACCGCGCGCCGCCGTCCCTTGCTGGCCTTCGACGGGGAGAAACGGCGCGATACCACCCCCTTCGATTTCGCCATGGCCGATCAAAAGCTGACCATCCTGCTGCCGCCGAAGGACACCGACGCCGGCTCTGACGCCGGCCCCGAGAGGGACGCCTAGGCGCCTGCGAGCGCCGGCTGGGCCGAACCGGTCCGCGGCCCTGCCCCATGGGACACGAACACGATGAAAGACTGCCGATGAAACGCATCCTGCATCTCTCCGATCTGCATTTCGGCCGCGCCCGCCCGGATCTGGAGGCGCCGCTGCTGGCCGCCATTGCCCGCAACCGGCCCGACCTGGTGGTGATCTCGGGCGATTTTACCCAGCGGGCGCGCCACGTTCAGTTCCGCCGCGCGCAGGACTTCCTGGCGAAGCTGCCCGCCCCTGTGCTGTCGGTGCCGGGCAACCACGACACGCCGCTGGACCGACCCTTTGAACGCCTTCTGGCCCCTTTCCGCCGCTACCGCCGCTACGTCGACGAGGACACCGAGCCGGTCTTCTCGGACGGCAAGCTGACGGTGGTGGGGGTGAACACGGTGAACCCGCTGGCCTGGCAGCAGGGGAAGTTCTCCTCGCGGGCGCGCGACCGGGTGGCGCGGCGCCTGGCGGAGCATCCGGCGGATCTTTCGGTGGTGGTGGTGCACCATCCTCTGGAACATGGGCCGAAGGTGGACAAGCGGCTGATGCGCGGGGCGCGGGCGGCCCTGGCGCAGCTGTCCGATTGCGGCGCCGACGTGGTGCTGTCGGGCCACCTGCACCGGGCGTCCTCGGCGCCGTTCCGCGCCGCGCCGGGATTGCTGTTCGTGCAGGCCGGCACGGGGCTGTCGTCGCGCACGCGGGGGGAGGACAACACCTTCAATCTGCTTGACTGGGAAGAGACCGGTGCCCTGCGGGTGACCACTTGGGGCGCACGCGGCCAGGGGCCCCAGGCGGTCTTCGCCCCCGAGGCCTCTGCGATGTTCCGCCGCGAGAGCCGCGCCTGGGCGCGCCAGCCCGCCGCACCGGGCGCTGCCGCCCTGTCGCGCCGCTGTGCCTGAGGGAGAGGGGACTCTGCCTCCCGGCCGCGCTTCCTCTCCGAGATATGTCCGGCAAATAGAAGACGGGGCCGGGCGCGGTCTCCCGATTGGCCCCACAGCCTCGTGCCGCTCGCCTGACGCCACGGGACAAGCAGGGCAGCCACAGTGGGCCGCCGGTGCCACCTTCGGGGCTGGTCCTTCTTGGGCGGGCTGCTAAGCTGACTTTTCGTGACCCGGAGACCTCGATGACCCCCGACGACCGCGCCTTCCTCGCCAGCCTCTTCCGTGCCGCCGTGGCGGCCGCCGACCCGGCCCGCGCGCTGGAGGGGCAACTGCCCGAGGCGCCGCGCGGGCGCACGGTGGTGATCGGGGCCGGCAAGGGCGCCGCGCAACTGGCACAGGCCTTTGAAGAGGCCTGGGAAAAGGCCGGCAACCCCGCCCCCGAAGGCCTCGTCGTGACGCGCTACGGCTATGCCGCCCCCTGCCGCCACCTGGAGGTACTGGAGGCCGCGCACCCGGTCCCCGACGCCGCAGGCGAGGCCGCCACGGCGCGCATTCTCGACCTGCTGTCGGGGCTGACCGAAGACGACCTGGTGGTGGCGCTGATCACTGGCGGCGGCTCCGCCCTGCTGGCCGCGCCGCCCGAGGGGCTGAGCCTGGAGGATGAACAGGCACTGAACACCGCGTTGCTGTCGTCGGGTGCGCCGATTTCTGCGATGAACGCCATCCGCAAGCAGGTTTCGGCGGTAAAGGGTGGGCGCCTGGCCGCCGCTGCCGCGCCTGCGCGGGTGGTGTCGCTGATCGTGTCGGACGTGCCGGGCGACGACCCGGCGCAGGTGGCCTCCGGCCCGACGGTGCCTTGCCCCAAGGGGCGCGCCGAGGCCATGGCGGCCATTGCCGCCCATGACATCCCGATTCCGCAGCGCATCCTCGATTTCCTGCGAGACGCGCCGGAGGATGCGCCGGATCCGGACACCCCCTTCTTCGCCGGCAACGACGTCCGCGTGATTGCCTCCGCCGCCCGGTCGCTGGAGGCCGCCGCCGCCCTGGCCGAGGAACGCGGCCTGCCCGCCGTGATCCTGTCGGACGCGATGGAGGGCGAAGCGCGTGAGGTGGCCCGCGTCCAGGCCGCCATCGCCCGCGAGGTGCGCCTGAAGGACCGCCCCTTCCGCGCCCCGGTGCTGATCCTGTCGGGGGGCGAGACGACGGTGACCCTGCGCCACAAGGGCCGCGGCGGGCGCAACACCGAGTTCCTGCTGTCGCTTGCTATGGAAATCGACGGCCAGGAGGGCATCCTGGCTCTGGCCGCCGACACCGACGGTGTCGATGGGTCCGAGGACAACGCGGGCGCCTTTGCCGACGGCGAGACCGCCGCGGCCATGCGCGCCGCCGGCGTCGATCCTGCCGCCGCCCTGGCGGGCAATGATGCCTTCACCGCCTTCGAGGCGGCCGGCAGCATCTTTGCCCCCGGCCCCACGGGAACGAATGTCAATGATTTCAGGGCGATCTGGGTGCAGTGATCCGGGTGGCCCGAGCCGGGTGATCAGCTGACTCAGGTCGTCAGCATCCGCAGTCCCTGGGTCACGTCCGAGCGCACCGCCAGGCGCAGCCCCGGTTCATCCCCGGCCTTCAGCGCGGCGATGATGTGGCGGTGGAAATGGGGCGCCTCGCTGCGCCGCATCCGACCGTAGAGCTTGCACATCGTCGGCCCCAGTTGCAGCCAGACCGTTTCCGTCATCGCCAGCATCGCCGGCGCCTGGGCGCGCAGGTAAAGCGTGCGGTGAAACTCCAGGTTGGTGCGGATGTAGCCCACGGGATCGTGGGCGCGCACCGCGTCGGCGATGGTGCCGTTGATCGTCTGCAGCCGGTCGATCAGCGCCATATGGGCACGGGGCAGGGCGCGGGAGGCCAGTTCGACCTCGATCAGCGCGCGCAGGGCCGCCAGCTCCTCGATCCGCTCGTTGGACAGATCCGGGGTGGAGACACGGCCCGACGATGAAAGTTGCAGCGCCCCCTCGGCCACCAGGCGCCGCACGGCTTCGCGGGCCGGCGTCATCGACACGCCGAAATCCTTGCCGATGCCCCGCAGCGTCAGGGCCTGACCGGGTGGGATCTCCCCATGCATGATGCGGCTGCGCAACCCGCGGTAGACGCGGTCATGGGCCGAGGGAGAGGGATCGGGGCGGGTCTGGATCAGCATGGACGCTATGTGATCACAGCCGCACCCGCCGTCAAGCGCCGACCGCCGCCGCTCCGCCCGTCAGCTGTCGAACCGGTAGCGGTGCAGCACGGTGCCCTCGGTCTTCAGCCAGCGGCGCGCGGGGCGGTGATCGCCGTAAAGACGCGTCACCACGTCCCAGAAGGCACTGGAATGGTTCATCTCTTCAAGGTGCGCAACCTCGTGGGCGGCGACGTAATCGAGGATCCGGGGCGGCGCCATGACCAGCCGCCAGGAAAACATCAGCGCGCCGTCGGCGGTGCAACTGCCCCAGCGGGAACGCGTGTCGCGCAGGGTCAGGCGGCTGTAGGGGCGGCCCAGGGCGCGGGCGTGGCGGTCGCAGGCCTCGGTCAGCCGGTCGCGTGCCAGCTCCCGCACCCAGGCGGCCAGCCGCGTGCCGACGCGGTGGTCGGGCACCTCCAGGCGGTCGCCGTCGAGGCGGACGCGCCGCGTGCTGCCCATGCAGATCAGACGTGGCACCCCTTCGACCGGCAGGCGGGTGCCCAGGTCGATCACCTCCGGCGCGGCGTGGCGCGACAGGTTGCGGCGCAGCCAGGCCTCCTTCTCGGCGGCGAAGGCCAGGGCCTCGTCCTCGGCCACGCGGGCCGGCAGGGTCAGGGTCACGCGTCCGTCCAGGGAGGAGACACGCAGCGAAATCCGGCGCGCCCGGGCGGAGCGGCGGAGAATCAGGGGGATCGGGGGGTTGCCCGGCAGCATATGCTGGCCCATATGGCTCCTCGGAGTGTGTTGCGTCCGCGTGGCGGTCGAAAGGTCTTGATAGATCGGGACCGTTATGGCAGGTGGCGCAGATCCTGGACAAGTGATGTCAGCCAAGAAGGAACCAGAAATGCCCAAGGAAGAATGGGGCACGAAGCGCGTCTGCCCGACCACCGGCAAGCGGTTCTATGACCTGAACCAGAATCCGATCGTCAGCCCCTACACCGGTGAGATCGTCGAGGTCGAGACCGGCAAGAGCCGGATGATCGCCGCCGATGCCGCCGATGCCGCTTCGTCGAAGAAAGCCGCCTCGCGCGAGAACACGTCGGACGGCGATGTCCTCGAAGAGGATGACGTCGATGTCGAACTGGATGATGATCTGCTGGACGACGATGACGATGACGACAACGTCTCGCTCGACGAACTGGCGGACGTGCCCGGCGACGACGACGAAAGCTGATCCAGCGCCCGTCGGGCCGGTGGTCTGGCGGGGCAAACAGGGGTCGGAGGGGCCCCTTCAGAAATTCCTCCCCGTGGCGCGATTTTTCGCTTGATCCCGTCCCGGCCTTCCCATAGATAGCGCCGCACAAGGTCGAAACGGCCTTGCGGAACGGGGCCTTAGCTCAGCTGGGAGAGCGCTTGCATGGCATGCAAGAGGTCAGGGGTTCGATCCCCCTAGGCTCCACCATCCCCCCCTTTAAAGTACAAGATAGCTCGGCGGTATCGCCAGCGGTGCGCCTTTCCTGCAAACCCGGTTCACGGACTAAGGTCGTTCTGTCCCTTTCATCAAGGGTATTGCTGCTTGGTCGGGTTGGCTGCGGTCAAGCGGGCCTTCGCGGGTCGCGTTGGCGTTCGCGGCACCCAGGGCTGGTCCTGCGTAGGGGGCCCGTGGGGCCGCTGGTCCCTGCACTTCTCGTGATTTCAGGTCACTGGTTAACGACATCTTAACATCTCCTATTGATCGTCATTCGGTGGGCATTCCCCGCCTGACCGCGCGTTCGGCGGGGCCGGGGGTGCAAAGGCGCGGGTGAGGGGCCGAGGTGGTGGCCCAGCCCGAACGGGACAAGACGCTCCTTGCCGGAGCCGGGACAGGATCGGATGGGACAGTCACAGGGAGGAACCGACCCCGGGGCCGGAAGGCCGGTCGTGCATCCGGTCGTGCAGGGTGCTGCCACGGGGACGCTTTGCGCGGGCCCGTGCCGGTACGGCCGGGAGGCAAGGGTCGGCAACCGCGGGAGGCGACGCGATGCCCTGGCGTAGGCTGTTCAGCGACCCGCCGGAGGACCGCGGTGCGCGGCGGACGGCGCGGGCGCTGCGTGACGTGGCGCGCCTGGCGGAACAGCTGACCGGCGCTTCCGCGATCATCCTGTCGTTGACGCCGGATCGGGCGGCCCAACTGGGACTTGGCGATTGCATGATCGGGGAAGACGCGGGGATCGATGCCCTGTTGCCCCTGGCCACCGAATGCCTGCAGAGCTTCGCCGGGCCTGGTACTGGGGCCCGGGCGGAGGCGCAGCCGCTGGCGATCTCTGAACCACTGATCACCGATCGGACCGTCGGCCCGGGGGACCCGGCCATGGCGCGGGCGCTGTTCCTGCGGAGCGGCACCTGCGCCGGTGTCCTGGCGCTGTGCCTGGGCGCGTCCCGTGGCCGCCCCCTCGATGCCGCTGCGCGGGACCGGATCAGCCGCGGGCTCGATCTGCTGGGCGCGACGGTCGAGACGCTTTTGAACGACCGGCTGCGCGATATGGAGCTGCGTCAGCGCCTGGCGGCTGTCCACACCGAGATGCAGGCCCTGCAGCGCGCCAGCGAATGCGACCCGCTGACCGGGCTGACCAACATCAAGGCCTTCGAGAGCTACAGCCGCGCCCTGTTGCAGGATTCCGCGCGGCCCGCCCTTCTCGTGCTGTTCGACATCGACCGGTTCAAGACGATCAATGATCGCTACGGACACCAGTTCGGGGATCTCTGCCTGCGCACCGTGGCCGGGGCCGTGCGCGACTGTGCGCCCGAGGGGGCGGTCGTCGGCCGCCTGGGCGGGGATGAATTTGGCGTGCTCCTGCCGCTGGATCGCCCGGAGGAGCCGGCGGCGCTGCGCCAGCGTCTTGACGCCTTCACCAATGCGATCCTGCGGGTCACCGCCCCTCTGGACAAACCGGGTCTGGGGCGGGTCAGCATCGGCGCCGCGCAGTTTCCCCGCGACGCGGCGGACTATGAACGGCTCTACAACCGGGCGGACCTGGCCCTTTATGCCTCGAAGTCGGTCGGCCATGGGGCGGCCACGCTCTATGACACGGGGATCGGCGAACGCTATGATCACGCCGAGCTGGCAAAGACTTTTCGCGAGGCCTGCCGCGCGGGTGAGGTGGTGCCCTATTTCCAGCCCATGATCGACCTGGAAACGGGCGCGGCGCAGGTGTTCGAGGTGCTTTGCCGCTGGAACAACCCGCGCCACGGCCTGATGGCGCCGGAAACCTTCCCTTCAATCTTCACCGACCCGCAGTTCGCCTCGGACCTCACCCGCCACATGGCGCGCGAATCCCTGGCGATCTTCGCCGAGGCGCGGCCAAGGCTGGCGCCGGGGGTGAAGCTGTCGCTGAACCTGACCTATTTCGACCTGATGGACCGCGAGTTCGTCTTCGACCTGCAGATGATGCTCGCGGACACCGGGGTCGGCTGGTCCGAGCTGGTGATCGAGGTGCAGGAAACCGTGGTGCTGGATGAGGACAGCGGGCAGGTGTTCCGCTCGCTGACCGAGTTGCGCCGGCGCGGGGCCGAGATCGCCCTGGACGACTACGGCACCGGCTACGGGACGTTGACCCACCTGCAGACCTGGCCCGTGGACATGGTCAAGATCGACCGGGCCTTCGTCGAGGCGATCGGCACCAGCCGTCGGGATCGCGCCATCGTCGCCTCGATCCTGCAACTGTCGCAGGATCTGGGGTTTCGCGTCGTCGCGGAGGGGGTCGAGGGGCCGGCAGAGGCGGCGGTTCTGCGCGACATGGGGTGTGATCTGGGCCAGGGCTATGGCCTGGGCTACCCGATGGAGCCAGCCGATCTGCTGCGGCGCGCGCCACTGCGAGCGGCTCGGTGCGGATCGGTGGAACTGCCGTCAGGGGCGGGTACGGCGACGCCAGGCGAGGACCGTGGGCCCTCTGGTCCGGAGGACGAAAACGTCGCAGGTACCCGCAAAGGTTGCATTTCTTCCTGACGCGCGCGACAGTTGCCCGGTAAAGGTGAATTTGGTGCCCTTGGTATGAATCGGTCCGATGGCCAGAGGCGATACGGCGACGTGCCGGTAATCGTGATTGGTGCCGCGGCAGGCGGGGTGGATCCCCTCGAACATTTCATCGGTGCCGTGCCGCCGGGGGCCGGCTGGTGCTGCGTCTTGCTCCGGCATCAGTCGGGGGACCTGTCTGGCGACGATGGGGACGCCCGGGCCGAGGCGCTGGCGCGGCGCACCACCTGGCCGGTCCGGCCGTTGGAAGACGGCGGGCGCCCGATTCCCGGCACGATCCTGATCAACCGGCCCGGCACGCAGGTCGAATGGCGTGACGGCCGGTTTCGCGTCACGGCGCTGAGCGAGGACCAGCTGGCGGGCTTCCCCCTGATCGATACGGCCATGGCGTCTCTGTGCGCCCGCAGGGCCGGCGCGGTGGCCGGCGTGATCCTGTCGGGGGCGGGGCAGGACGGCGCCCGAGGGGCGCGGGCCCTGCGGTCGGCGGGCCATCCGGTCCTGGCGCAAGAGCCCGCCGAGGCCCTCTTTCCCGCCATGCCCGCCGCGGCCATCGAGGCCGGGGCCGTCGTGGCCACGCGACCCGCGGGCGACCTTCCCGACGCGCTTGCCGCCCTCCTGGCGGACCGGGGCAGCCCGGCGCCGACGCAGCCGTCAGAGGCAAAGGATGCTATCCTCGACCTGGTTGGCAGCCGGATGCGCGTGGACCTTGCGGCCTACAGACAGGCCCCGCTGCGCGACCGCCTCGGCCGGGCGCGCAGGCACCGGGGGTTTGACACGCCGGAGGCCTTCGCGGCGGTGCTGCAGCGGGATCCGGGCATGATCCAGGCCCTGTTTGCCGAGCTGATGACGACACGGCGGGGCCGCATCCATGGCGATGCCCGGGCCTTCCGGGCGTTGCGGCGCCAGGTGATCGACCCCCTGGTCGCACAGAGCCGCCCGGAGGAGGCGCTGCGGATCTGGGTGCCCGGCTGCGGCACCGGCGAAGAGGCCTACAGCATCGCCATGGAGGTGTCCGAGGCCCTGCGCGCCGCCGGCGTCCGGCGGCGGTACCGAGTGATCGCCACCGATGTGCAGCCCGCCGCGATCGAGAAAGCCTCTGCCGGGATCTTTTCGACCGAGGCGGTGAAATCCGTCCCGGCCCGGATGCGGCGGGCCTACTTCCACCGTCATGGCGCCGGGGTCCTGATCGACCCGCAGCTGCGAGAACACGTGATCTTCTCCGTCCACGATGTGTTGAGCGATCCGCCTTTCATCAACCTCGACCTGATCTCCTGCCGCAACCTGCTGAGCGCGTTCCGGGACGAGGCCCAGGCGCGCGTCCTGTCCATGTTCCTCTTCGGGCTGCGGCCCGGTGGCCGGCTGATGCTGGATCCCGAGGAGGCACCGGGCGCGCAGAGCTCGGCCTTTGTGCCGATCGAGGCGGGGCCGGGGCTGTTCCAGGTGCGACCCGCCGATGCGCGGAACGCGGCCTCTGCCTCTACTAGGACGAGAGAGGGCCCCGCGGACCCGGCGCCTATTACCGCGGCGCGCTGGACCGAAGGGGCGGACAGGGACGCGCGTCTGCTGCGCTCCTACGAGGCGCTGATGCGGCGTTACGCGCCTTCCTCGATCATGCTGCGCCCCGACGATGGCGAGGTCGTGGCCTGGTTCGGCGATGCCGGCGCCTATGTCGATTCCCTCGGCCGCTCCGGGAGCCATCCCCTCGGTCAGGTGGTGCAGCCGGACCTCGCCCGGGAGATCCGGGCGGGCATGGAAAAGCTGCGCGTGGCACCCGTTCCCCCGCTGGAACAGAGGGTGAGCCTGCGCCTGGCCGAGGGGGAAACCCATGAGCTGGTCTTGCGCATGGAATGGCTCGGGGCCGGGCTGTCCGACCCAGGATTGATCCTGGTGAGGCTGTCGGGGCGCGAAGAGGTCACCGACCCCGGGACGGAGGGAGAGCCCCCGTCGGGAGGCGCCGACCAGAGGTCCCCGGGGGCCGTGGCGGCGCTGCCGGAACGCGCGCTGTCGACCAGTGACAGGACCCTGGACTTCGTGCTGGCGCGGTTGCAGGTCAGCGGCGCCGATCTCTCCCCCGTCCCCTTCGCGCCGTCGACGGTTCCGGAGGCCGCGCGCGGGGCCCGCAGCGCGGCGGATCGTGCAGAGGTGCCGCCGCGCGCGGACAGCGGTCTGAGCGTGGTCCCGATGGAAAGCGCGGGCAAGGTCGCTCTGCTGGCGGGGCTGAGCCCGGACATGGAGGAGGTGCTGGACTTCATGCAGGTGGCGGCAGTGGCGGTGGATGCAGACCGCCGGATCCTGCGCACCAGCCGGCTGTTCCGGGCCGCGATCGGCGCGACCGGAGACATGGCTGGCTGGCCCCTTTCGGGGCTGGACCTGCAGGTCGGCGGGTTGTCCCTGGACGAGGTCGCCGCGGAGGTCCTGCGCCAGGGGCGCGCGCTGCGCGGGTGGGGGCCCCTGTCCGGCGCGGAGGGGGAGGCACGGTCATCGCTTTACGAGCTGCGCGGGCAGCCGGTGCCCGGGGCGCAGTCCGCCCCGGGAGCGGCGGCCGTCGTGTTGACCCTGGCCGCCGCGCCCGTAACGGGCGATGCCTCTCCCGCTTCCGTCCCTCAGACCGGCGGAGCGGATCAGTAGAAGGCGAAATCCGCCTCGTCCAGATCCGCGAAGGTCACACCCGCAAGAAGGATCGTATTGCCCCCTCCGTTATGGATCCGAACCGACCCGCCGAGGTCCTCTATGTGGTTGGCCATCAGGTCATCATAGTCGGTGATCGGGCTGGTCCCGGGCTGGAACACGATCTTTTCCAGGTCGTTCAGCGCATCGAAATCGGCGATCGTGTCCTGCCCGGCGTGTGAATAGAAATGAAACGTGTCGGCATTGAAGCCGCCGTAGTAGACATCGTCGCCTGGGGAATCGAGCAGGCTGTCGAAATCGGCATTGCCGTAGAGGGTGTCGTTGCCGGCCCCGCCAGACATCAGATCCTTGCCCCGCCCACCGAACAGCCGGTCGTCGCCGTCCTGGCCGCCCATGATGTCGTCACCATCGTCGCCGAACAGCCCGTCGTCGCCGCTTCCTCCGTAGAGTCGATCGCGGTCCTCGCCGCCGAACAGCCGGTCAAGGCCCTGCCCGCCGTAGAGGGTATCGGCCCCGGTTCCGCCGAAGAGGTTGTCGGCCTGTCGGCCGCCGTCGAGCCAGTCGTCGCCGCTGTGCCCCTCAAGCCGGTCGAAACCGCCCTCGCCGTGTAGCCGGTCCTTGCCGATGCCGCCGTAAAGCCGATCCTCCTGCGTGCCGCCATTCAGCGTGTCCGCGCCGGCGCCGCCATAGAGCAGATCGTTCGCGGCATTCGCATAAAGCAGGTCATTGCCGGCCCCGCCGTAGAGGTGATCCAGGCCCAGTTCACCGATCAGACTGTCGTCGCCGCTGTCGCCATGCAGCTCGTCGGCATTGCTGCCGCCGTTCAGCAGGTCGTGCCCGGCCCCGCCGTAGACCGTGTCGAACCCCGCGTCGGCGGTAATCAGGTCGTCCCCGCCGTCGCCATGGGCCAGGTCGTCCCCGAAACTGCCGCTGAGGGTGTCCTCTCCCGAGCCGCCATAGAGCGTGTCGTCGCCCGACCCGGCGCGCAGCGTGTCATTCTGACGGCCGCCGGACAGCAGGTCGTCCCAGGTGCCGCCGCGCAGCAGGTCGGCCCCGTCCTCACCCAGCAGATCGTCCTCGCCGGCGCCGCCTTCCAGCGTGTCGTCGCCGCTGCCGCCCTGCAGGTTGTCGTTGCCGCGCCCGGCCAGAATCAGATTGTCGGCGCCGTTGCCCGCCAGGGTATCGTTGCCGTCGCCCGCGGCGATATGTTCGATCCGACCGTCGAAATCGGTCCAGAGGGCGCCATTGACGTGCAGGGTGGCGCTGTTGTCCAGCAGGCTGATCCGGGCGTGACCGGTCAGGGCGGCGGCGTTGATCCAGTCGGTGCCACCGTTGCTCTCGGTCACCTGGCCGCGCGCCGCCTCCTCGTCGCGCAATGCGCGGAAGTCATCGGTGAAGGTGTAGATGTCGTCGGCATCGAGGGTCTGCCCCTCGAAGTCCAGCGTCACCCCGTTCACCTGACCGCTGTCCGCCGCGGCCGAGTCGGTCACCCGCAGGGTCCAGGTGCCGCTATCGGTCATGCCGCGCAGCGAGGCGACGCCGAAAGTCCAGTCGTCGTCGTAGGAGCTGGCGCCCTCCCGCGTCTTCAGCGGCACCACGCAACCGTCCGACGAGACCAGTTCGAAGGTCAGGTCGGTTTCCCAGCTGTGGTCGTAGTCGATGGTCACGTAGAGATGGTCGATGCGCAGCGTCGGATCGCCGGTGTCGATTCTGATCTCCGTGGTGGTGTTGTCGGTGATCGTGTAGGTGCCGCTGCTCTGCACCGTCCGCGTAGCCAGGGTGCCGGCCGTGTCCGGTTGCATGCGGGTCCAGACCTCGGCCATGCGGGTCGCGGCATGGGCATCGACCATGCCGTAGCCATAGCTGCTGGCATAGGTCATGCCGCCGCCGTTCCAGGTGAGCGCGCCATTGGCGTCCCAGGCGCCACGTTCATAGCCGCTGGCCCCGGCGCCGTAGCTGGATCCGGTCTGGGCCGCCGAGGCCGCCAGGATGCTCTGCACGTCTCGCCAGTAAAGATCCGGATTGGCCTCCAGCATCAGGGCGACCACGCCGGAGACGACCGGCGTGGCGGCCGAGGTGCCGCCAAAGCCGGTGGTATACTCGGTCCCGCTGTAGCCCGCGCCGCCGCTGCGGTCCGTCGTCACCGCCGCCGCCGGCGCGGCGATCAGCAGGCTGTGCCCCCAGTTGGAATAGGAGGCGACGAAACCCGTCGATCCGGTGGCCCCCACCGTGATGATCTCGTGCAGGTTGTTCAGGCCGTCGCCATGGGCGTTGCCGTAGACGCCCAGGCTCTCGGCGGAGCTGTCGTTGGCATAGTTGCCCGCGGCCTTTAGGAAGATCGTGCCCAGCCCGCCTCGGCCCTCTGTCACGGCGGTCTCGATGGCGTCGCGTTCGCGCCCCGCCTGCTGCGAGGGTTCACCGATGTCGGTGTATTCCTGGAACGACGGGAAGCTGCCCCAGGAGTTGTTGATCACGTCATATCGGGCGGCCTGTTCCAGCACCGCCAGGTAGTCCGAATAGCTGAGCTGGAAGGCATCGTTGAGGTAGTCGACCCCGACCAGCGTCGCGCCATGGGCCACGCCCACCCCGCCGACATCATTGTCGGCCGCACCGATCAGGCCGGCCACCGCGGTGCCGTGTCCGTCGCTGCTGCTGTTGGGAGTGGCGTCCACCAGGTTCAGTTCGGCCGCGGCGTCGTAGTTCGCGGCCAGGTCCGGGTGACCACCCTCCACCCCGTCGTCGTAGACCGCGACGGTCACGCCGGCGCCGGTGTAATCGTCCCAGACATCCTCGATGTCGCCGATCAGCTGAAAGTGCCATTGCGCGCCGTAAAGCGGGTTCGCCCCGTCCGGCATCGGCTGCGGCGGGACCAGCGGGGTGCCCGGCGTAGCGGGGCTGTTGCCTTCGAGGCCGATATGGTCGGGCCCGGTATCCTTCGGGGCTAGGGGCGGGGCAGGCTGCGGCTGGGTCGACGGGGCGATGAGGGGCATGCGGGGTCTCCGATCTCCGGGCGTTTTCCCGGGGATAGGCCCAGCCTGGTAAACGCGACGGTTAACCCCGCCGGGCGAGATATGCAGCCCTTTAGCGGCTTGGTTAAGGTTTCCGGAACTTTCCGCCGCATTTGAGGTGAAGGCGGACAAAGCGCCCAGATTTCGCCGCCTCGGCGGCCTCACGTTCGCGTTCTGGTCCCGCATTCTCCCCCGCGAGTCAGAGCGGGCCGCCGAAGGAACAGATCCTCCGGCGCCCCAGTCGGGGTGAACGATGGGAACTTTGCACTTTCAGAACAGCAGCTTGCTGTCCGGCGCCGGGGACGCCTTCGACTGGGGGATCACCGATCTTCTGGTGGATGAGACCAGCCAGGGCACGATGCTTTACTCTCTCACGCGGGCGGGTGGGGGGATCGCCAGCTATGCCCTGACCGACGGCGGCGCGCGCCTGCTGGAAACGGATGAAATCGGCGAAAATCGTCTGCAATTGACCGTGCCGGAGCTGGAGCTGATCGAGGTCGGCGGCAAGACCCTGGCCGCCGCGATCGGCCTGTCGGGGGACACGATCGAGACCTGGCAGCGGCAGGAGAATGGCACCCTGACCTGGGGCACGGATTTTGCCAGTGATGGCCTGTCCCTCGGTCAGCTGACCGAGCTGGAGGTGCGCAGCGACGGTGCCGGCGGATCCTGGGGCTATGGCGCCTTGTCGGGCGGCGGACTGGTGCGGCTGGACCTGACCACCGGCCGGGCCGAGGTGACCGAGGTGGCGTTCGGCGGACCCGGGCTGGGGCATGCCGAAAGCGATCTGTTGATGACCTCCGCGGGCGGGTCCGAGTTCGTCGTGGCCACCTATGCCACGGGGGATGCCGTCAGTGTCTACCGGGTGGAGGCGGACGGCGGGCTGACCCGGACAGCCGACATCGGCGCCGACAATGGCATCTGGATCGACGCGCCGACGGCGGTGGCCGATGTCACCGCAGGGGGCGAAAGCTGGCTCGTCGTGGCCTCTGCCGGGTCCAGCTCCCTCACCGTGATGCGTCTGGGCGCGGATGGCAGCGTGACGCCGACGGACCATGTGATCGACGACCTGTCGACCCGGTTCCAGAACATCACCACGCTGGAAACGGTCGAGGTGGGCGGCCGGGCCTATGTGCTGGTGGGTGGCGCCGACGACGGGGTGACCCTGTTCGAGCTGCTGCCCAATGGCGAGCTGTTCCATCACGGCACCATCGCGGATCGCACCGACCTCAGCCTGGCCAACGTGGGCGCCATCGCCACCGCGGTGTCGGGCGACGTTCTGACCATCTTCGCCGCGGGCGAGGGGGAGGCCGGCATCACCCGGACGGAGGTGGACCTGTCGTCAGCCGGAGAGGCCCGCGCCGGCGGGGCGGGCAACGACACCCTGCAGGGCGGTGCCCTGGACGACGCGCTGACCGGGGGGGCGGGTCACGACCTGCTGCGCGGCGGGGCCGGGGATGACATCCTGGTCGACGGGGCGGGGCGCGACACGCTGCAAGGTGATACCGGCGCCGATGTCTTCGCCCTGTCGCTGGACGGGGAAACCGACGTGATCGCGGATTTCGAGCGCGGCACCGACCGGCTGGACCTCAGCCGGATCACCCATCACAGCGACATCTCGCGCCTTCTGTTCGTCAGCCGCGACTGGGGCGGAGAGTTCCACATTGGCGACGAGGTGATCGAGGTCCACAGCGCCGACGGCGCCCCTCTTTCGGCGTCGGATTTCGGCGCCGACACCCTCTACCTGCTGTCGCGCCTGTCGCTGGACAGCTACGTCCCGGGCGAGGTGGGCCGGTTGCTCGAAGGGTCGGAGGCCGCCGACCTGCTGCAGGGGGGCGGCGCCGACGATACGATCCGCGGGCTGGCGGCGGCGGATCAGCTTTACGGCGGGGACGGGGACGACAAGGTCTTCGGAGATGCGGGCAATGACCGGATCCACGCGGGCAACGGCAATGATCTGGTGGAGGGCGGCACGGGGATGGACCTGCTGACCGGCGACGCGGGGTTCGACACCCTCTATGGCGGCGACGGTGGCGATTTCATCAACGGCGGTGGCCAGGCCGACCGGCTTTACGGAGACGCCGGTGACGACCGGATGCTGGGGGAGGCGGGGCAGGACCATCTCTATGGCGGCAGCGGCACCGACCGGCTGATCGGTGGCGACCAGAACGACCGGCTCTATGGGGGCGAGGATGATGACCAGCTGCGCGGCGGCATCCATGAAGACCGGCTGTACGGCGATGCCGGGCAGGATGTGCTCTTTGGCGACGGGGGCTTCGACCACCTGGAGGGCGGGTCGGGGGATGACCTGCTCTATGGGGGCAACCAGGCCGATAACCTCTACGGCGGGATCGGCAATGACGAGATGCATGGTGATGCGGGCTTCGACCGGCTGTTCACCGGCGCGGGAGATGACCTGGCCTATGGCGGGGACGGGCCGGATGCGCTCTTCGGGGAGCAGGGCAATGACCGGCTCTACAGTGGCACCGGCGGGGACCGGATCTGGGCCGGGGCCGGGGACGATACGCTCTACGGTGGATCGGGGGACGACGAGCTGGCCGGTGGCGCGGGCTTCGACCGGATCGACAGCGGCGCCGGGGATGACCGGATCAGCGGCAACTTCAACGCGGATATCTTCGTCTTCGCCGATGGGTTCGGCGACGACACGATCACCGATTTCGACGCGCTGAACGACTTCGAGAAGATCGACCTGTCCGAGGTCACGGCCATCACGGATTTCGATGACCTGATCCGCAATCATGCCTTCGACGTGGGCGGCGCGGTTCTGATCGCCGGGGCCAACGGCGACCAGATCCTGTTGCAGGGCGTCGCGATCGAGGATCTGGACGCGGGCGATTTCATCTTCTGATCCCGCCGGCGGGCGGAGGCCGGGAGCCTGGTAAACGAATCTACAGGTTTCGCCCCTAGACCGGCCTGATCTGACGATCAGGAGGATTACCATGGGCGCAACGGATCGTCCGTCTCTCTTCGGGGATCTCTTCCTCAGCGCGGGGGCGATGAAGGCCGGCACCACCTGGCTGTTCTCGGTGCTGGAACAGCACCCCGATCTGCATTTCTCCCCCGAGAAGGAGCTGCATTACTTCTACCACCGCTACGTCGACAGCCGCCAATTGTCGGATCGCAACCGCCTGCGCCTTGCGAAGGACCGCTACCTGGACCGCTTCGATCCGGAGCGGGCCAATCCCGACCGCGTGCGGCTCAACCTGCACTGGGTCGCGGCCTATCTGTCGCGGCCCGTCGACGACCTGTGGTATCGCAATCTCTTCACCCGTCCGCGGGGGGAGCGGTACGCCTGTGATTTCTCCAACCTCTACGCGCATCTGCCGGCGGAGGCCTGGCCGCGCATCCGGGCCGACTGCAGCCGGTTGCGGGTGATCTACACCCTGCGAGACCCGGTGAAACGGCTGTGGAGCCACGTGAAATTCCACCTTCAGGTGACGGGACAGCTGGACCAGCTGGCGACCTGGTCCCCGGCGCAGGTGGACCGCTTCCTGCGGCAGGATTTCATCTGGGCCAATGCCGAATACGGTGCCGCCCTGCGCCGGATGCGCGCGGGGCTGCCGGAGGAGTGTTTCCTGCCGCTGTTCTACGAGGAGATGCGCGCCGACCCGCGCGCCAGCCTGCGCCGGATCGAGACCTTCCTGGGCCTGTCCCATGTCGACTATCCCGAGGCGTTGATCGACCGGCAGGTCAATGCCTCGGCGGCGCTTCCGATGCCTGACTTCTTTCCTGATCTGGTGGCCCGGGACGTGGCGCGCATCGCGGAGGAATTGCGCGCCGAAGGGCTGGTTCTGCCAGAAAGCTGGGGCCTGTAGGCCTTTCGCTGGCCAAAGCGACGGGTCCCGGGCGATGGACGCCGGGCGGAGGGGCTGGCGGTGGTCCCGTTTGGCGTTGCGGACAGCTGCGACGCTCTCCCCGCACTGGGCGCTAGAGGCTGTCGTGCTGCGGGTGCCACATCCATTAGAGCAACTGCTCAGGCGCGGCGCGCCTGGTGGTTTGCTGGTGCAATCTCCTCCACGGGCTCCTCGGCGCACGGTCTGATCGGTGCGAGCGGGTCCTTGTCGCCGGCGGGGTTGGTTTCCTGTGACTGGTCCTTGGGCCAGGTTTCCCGTGGTTCGATCAGCGGCGCGGTCAGCTGGACGAATGCCTCCGCCTGGGCGGCGAAGCCCGTGACGGGCACCGGCTCGGCGTGACGGTCCGCCCGGTCGAGGGCATGCAGGATTTCCCGCCGCATCGCCTCGGCCCCGGCGCCGATCGGGATCAGGCGATCCCGGTCCGGTCCGGCATGTTCCACCGTGCCGCCGCT
This sequence comes from Pseudooceanicola marinus, assembly GCF_020177265.1. Taxonomy (GTDB): domain Bacteria; phylum Pseudomonadota; class Alphaproteobacteria; order Rhodobacterales; family Rhodobacteraceae; genus Pseudooceanicola; species Pseudooceanicola marinus_A. The sequence continues at coordinate 18,796 of NZ_JAIVMC010000012.1, read as the reverse complement.
ATCCGTCTGGATCACCCGCACGCCGCGCGCCAGGGCCTCCCGCACCGTAAGCCCGAAGGTCTCCTTCCACTGCGACGGGAAAAGCAGCACGTCGATCTCGGCCCAGAAGACATCCATGTCCGCCTGAGCGTAGCGGGGCCGGACCTGCCAGTCCCCAGGCAGCGACCCGAGCGGCACGTCCTGCCACCAGCTGCCTTCCAGCGCGCCATCGACCAGCCGCACGCGGAAGTCCTGTCGCGTCAGCGGGGCGAAGGCCTCCCGGATCAGCGGCCAGCCTTTCAGCTGCGAGGGGCCGCCGCAGAAGCCGAAGGTCAGCCGCGGATCCCGCGCGCGCCGCGCCGCTTGACGGTCCGCGAAATCCGGTCCCGGCAGCGTGACCCCGTTCTGCCAGACCGCATCGGCCCGAGCGGCCAGGCCGGAGGCGCGCGACAGGTCGCGGGCGAAGGCGGAGGGGTAGGTGACCAGGTCCGCCTCCGCCAGGGCGCCTGCGAGGTGGCGCGCGCGCGTGCGCGCCCGGTCATGGTCGACGACACAACCCCGGCAGCCGTCGATGCGCACCGGGGATTGCCCGCAATAGCGCCCGTCGGGGCGGATCATGAACTGTCGTTCGCAGAGCCACCAGAAATCGTGGGTGGAGACGACGACCGGCACCCCTGCCTCCCGCCCGGCACGGATCAGCCCGCTGCCCAGCTCCTGCAGGCAATGCAGGTGTAGCAGGTCCGGCGCCAGGCTGTGCAGCAGACGGCTGACCGCCTCGGTCACCTGGGGGTTGCTGTAATGCGCCGCGTAGCCGCGCCCGGGGGGCAGGTTGATCAGGTAGTTGGGTACTGGCCCCGTCTGAACCTTGCGCAGCGCATAGGCGGGCAGGTCAGCGCGGCTGACGGCGGAGACCGCGCTGACCTGCCAGCCGTGATCCAGGGCCAGGTGCCGCGCCACCTCCTCGGCGACGATCGTGGCGCCGCCGTAGGTATAGGGGGCGAAGAAGATGTTGCCGACCAGAAGATGCGGTGCGCTCATGCCATCACCCAGCGGATCATCTCCGGGTCGATCACCGGTGTGTCCAACCCGGCGGCCCAGCGGGTTTCCAGATCGTGGCGCGCGCGCTTGCCCATCCGGGCAGCGGCGTCAGGGGCGGTGGCCATGGCCTCCAGCCTATCGGCCCAATTCGCCTCGGGGCCCAGGACGTGCCCGGTCTCGCCCTCGCGCACCATGGCCCCCATGTCAGAGACCTGTCCCACCAGGCTGGGGACGCCCACCGAGGCGGCGTCGATCACGCGCACGGCGCTCTTGCAGCGGTTGAAGAGGTCATCAGCCAGCGGCATCACCGCCGCATCGCAGCTCGCCAGATGGCTGAGGTAGCCGGCGTAGTCGGTGAAGGGATGACGCTCGACCTGATCGCGCAGCGCGGACGGCAGGCGGGTCGGATCGAAATGGCCCAGGATCACCAGCCGGCGCCCGGGGTCTCCCTGCAGGAAACGCACCATGTCCTCTTCGATCAGTGCAAAATCCACCTCATGCCCATGCGACCCGCTGGCAAAGCACAGGCGAAACCCCTTGGTCGGGCGCATGACCTGTGCAGGCCTGGCGTCCAGGGTGGCGCGATCCGCGAAGTTGCGGCGCAGGAAGACCGGGCGCGGCGTGAAATCCCGCGCATGCGCGCGTAGCGCTGGGGTGGAGACGCTGATCGCATCCGCCAGGTTCATCACCTCGGCGAAGAAGGGCGCCTCGGCCAGGAAATGCTGTTGTAGGTCGCGGGGCAGGGCCGTCATGTTCTGATAGCCGGCGTAGGCCGGTACGGAAAACAGCGGGTCGTCGATATCGTAGAGCACGGGCAGGCGCAGGCGGCGGGCTTCGTAGAGGTGGCGCGTGACCGCCGGATGGCTGCGCAGCCGGTAGAGGAAGAGGTGCGTGGCATCCTGCAGGATATCCATGCAGCGCGGCAGGTCCTCGTAGTGGGCAAAGCTGTACTCGGCCCCTGCCAGGGCCATCACCTCGGCCAGTTGTTCCACCCGGTACTTCCGGCATTGCGGCAGGTTCAGGTCGCCGATCAGGGCCACCTTCCGGCGTCGTTGCAGGACGGGCGCGGTGGCCAGGCGAAAGGCGCCGCGCGTGGCGCTTTCCACCCAGAACGCCTGCAGGTCGTCGGACCCGCGCCGTGCCTGCCCGCTGCCGGGCGCAACGCTGGGCGGCTCGTCCCGGAACCTGCGGCGCAGCCAGAGCCGGGTGCGCGCCAGGGCGGCCCGCGGCCCGTCTTCGGCCAGGATCTGCAGGAACCGGCGCCCGAGGCGCAGCGAAAGGGTCATGGTCGACACGAAGAGGTCCTTCTGGATCATCTCAGCCGGTCATAGGCGACGGGCCGTGAAAGAAGGGTTTATCGCCACTCGTTCCCGCCGCCCGTTGCCAGGGATGGGCACGGTTTGGGGGCGCATACCTCGTGTTAACCGGCCCGGGGCAAGGATCCGGGACAGGGTCGCGTCGGGCGGCCCGTCATGGGAGAGCGGCGCATGCTGATCCTGATGGGCCTTCACAACGGGGCCCGCCACCTGGAGCCACAGCTGACCAGCCTGCTGGCCAGCGGCCTCGATGCCTGGGAGTTGCGGGTCAGCGACGATGGTTCGACTGACCGGGGGCCGGAGCTGCTCGGGCGGTTCGCCGCCCAGCTTGACGGAAGTGGTTACAGGATCCGCCTGACCGAGGGGCCGGGCCGGGGCTTCGCCGCGAACTACATGGTACTGCTGGCGGACCTGCCGGAGGTGCCGGGCTGCGTCGCGCTGGCGGATCAGGACGACATCTGGCTGCCCGGTCGCCTGGCGCGGGCGCGAGAGGTGTTGGGCCGCGTGCCGAACAGCCTGCCGGCCTTCACTTTCGCCCGCCGCATCGACTGGCAGCCGGAGGCGAGCCGTTATCGCCCGTCGGCCCCGTTGCGCCGGCGCCCGTCCTTTGCCAATGCGCTGGTGGAAAACGTGGCCTATGGCAACACGCTGGTCCTCAACCCGGCAGCGGCGCGGCTGGCCCGACGGGCCGCACCCCTGGCGCAGGGGGTCTATGCGCATGACTGGTTCCTGTACCAGCTGCTCAGCGGGGCCGGTGCGCTGTGCCTGGCCGATCGCGCCCCGGCGTTGCTCTATCGTCAGCACGCGGACAATGCCATCGGCGCGCCGCGCGGGCTGCGGGCCTGGATCGGGCGCAAGGGGCAGGTGCTGCGCGGGGTCTACGCGGCGCGGCTGCAGGCTCAGATCGATGCGTTGACCCGGTGCGAGGACCTGTTGCTGCCGGAAAACCGCGCCATCCTGCGCACCTTGCGCCGCGCCCGCCAGTCCGGCCTGGGCGAGAGGTTGCGCCAGCTGCATCGCGCCGGGCTCTACCGGCAGGACTGGCAGGGCAATCTGGGTTTCTGGGGGGCGGCGATCCTTGGAAAGGTCTGAGGCGGAAGCGGCGCGCCCGAAGGTGGTGCTGATCGGCGGGGACGGCGGGCGCTCCGGCGTGCCCCGGCATCTTGAACACCTGGTGCGGGCCTGTGGCGGCCAGGCCCGTTTCCTGGTCCTCTCGGCGCCTGACCGGGGCGGCTACAGCTCCCTGCGCGGCGCGGGGGTGCGTCACATCGCGGTGCCGGGTCTGGCCTCGCGCCTGCGGCCCTGGCAGATGCTGGCGACCGCGCGCTGGCTGACGCGGCTGCTACGGCGGGAAACGCCGGATCTCGTCTGGGCCCATGCGCGCATGGGGGTCGTGCTGCTGCAGCTGATCCTCCTGGGCTGGGCGCTACGCTCCGCCCTGCCAGGCGCCCGGGGGCGTGCGTTGCCAGCGCCCACCATCGCCATCACCTACCACGGGCTGCCCTTCGGCCCCGGTCACCGCCGACTCCTGGCCCGTCTCGCCCTTTGGCTGGAGCGGCTTTCGCTGCGCCACGGCCCCGCGCGCTGCCTGATCTTCCTGTCCGTCACGGGCCGCGATGCCTATGTCGCCGCCGTCGGCGCAGGCCTGACCTGTCGTCACCGGCTGGAGGTTCTGGCCAACAGTTCCACCGTCGGCCCCCTGCCGGCCCCTCCTGCTGCAGATCGGCCGGGCGCGGTGCGCCGCATCCTCGTGACCGGGCGGGTCGCGCGCCAGAAGAACCTCGACCGGGCGCTGCATATCTTCGCCGCGCTGCCGGGGAGCTACCGTCTGAGCTTCTGCGGAGAGGGGACGGAGACCCATGCCTTCCGGCAGCGCGCCCGGCGGATCCTGGGCAATGCCGGCCTGCGCCGGATAGATTTCAACGGCCCGTTGGAGGATCTGCGCCCCTGGCTGGCGACGGCGGATTGCTACCTGCTGACCTCGCGCTACGAGGGACAGCCGATCGGGGCGCTGGAGGCCTTCGAAGCGGGGCTGCCAATGGCGCTGCCGGACCTGCCGGGGTGCCGCGAGGTGGCGCGGCATCATCCTCATGCGCGTTTCCTGACTGGCGCGGCCGGACGAGAGAACCCGGCCGAGGATGCCCTGCGCATCGTGGGTCTGGCAGAGGCCCATGCGCGGGCCCGCCCGGCACAGCGCCGGGAGATCCGGGACGCCTGGGAACGCCATCACGGCTTCGCGGCCTGGTCGCGGCAGATGGAGGCGCTGATGGCGAGCCTTCTGCCATCCCGCCCGGCGTTGCGGAAATGCGCGCAAGCGTCAGGAGGCAGTCCCCCGCTTCCGGTCGACGGTGCGCCGCCGGCTGTTGTCCTGCCCTTCCCATCCGATACGAAAGGCCCGACCGGCGCCCGACCGGGCTCGTGACCTCGATCGGGGACCTGACGCGCCCGACGGCCATGACCCGGGCGGGGAGGTGAGCTTTGGACCGAAGGGCGATCCGCGCCTTTTGCGTCCAGGCTCTGTCGCGTTCGGGGCGGCACCCTGCGCACGCCGCTTGCGGGCCCGTGGAAGCGCCTGCTGCTCCTACGAATCGAACCGCAGGACGGGCAGGGTCACCGCGAACCGCGTGCCCTTGCCCAGCTCGGAGGTGACGGTCAGGTCGTGGTTCAGCAGGCTGCAGGCGCGTTCCACAATGGCCAGGCCCAGCCCCATCCCCTCTGACGCGCTGGCGGCGGAATCGAGGCGCTGAAACTCCCGGAATATGTCGCGCATGCGGTCCTCGGGGATGCCGGGGCCGGTGTCGATTACCTCCACCGTGACCCGGTTGCCGTGCCGCCGGGCGCCCATCAGCACGCTGCCCTCGCGGGTGTAACGCACGGCGTTGGTCAGCAGGTTCTGCAGGATGCGGCGCAGGTAGGTCGGATCGCTGGCCACCACGGCAGTGGTCGGCACCACCCGCAGGTCCAGCCCCTTGGCGCGGGCCTCGGGCGCCAGTTCATCGGCCAGCTGCCGCATCAGCCGCGACAGGGAGACCTTGCCGACATGCACCTCGGTCCGCCCCGAATCGAGGCGCGAAATGTCGACCAGCGCGTCCATCAGGTGTTCAACGCTTTCCAGCGCCCGCCGGGCCTTGCCGAGCACCGGCGCCGCCTCCTCGGAGGCCTCGTCCTCGGCCGAGGCCAGGAACAGCTTGGCCGCCGACAGCGGCTGCAGCAGGTCATGGCTGGCGGCGGCGACGAAGCGCGACTTGGTCTCGTTGGCCAGGGCAGCTTCGGCCAGGGCCGCCTCCAGCTCCTCGGTGCGTTCCGACACCCGCGCCTCCAGCGCCTCGTTCAGGAAGCTGAGCGCACGGACCGCGGCGCGTTCATTGGTGATGTCGGTGAAGCTGATGACGAAGCCCCGGTCGGGCATTTCCTGGGCGAAGACCCCCAGCGTCAGGTCGTCGGCGCTCTCGATCTCGAAACTCAGCGGCGGGCGGCCATCCTTGCGGCGGGTCCACTGGCGGACCGTGTCGCCCTCGATCCCGTCGGTGAAGGTGAAGCTTTCGCTCATCCAGTCGATCAGCTTCTCGGCGTGGATGCCCATGTAGAACATGCGCAGGGGGAAGGCGAGCATCTCACCCACCCGGCGGTTCCAGCCGACCAGCCGCGATTGCCGGTCGAAGATGCAGACCCCCTGGTCGAGATGTTCCAGCGTGGCGCGGATCAGCCGGGCCTGGTCGTCCAGCATGCGTTCGCGTTCCTGCCGTTCGATCCGCATGATGTCGGTCACGTCGGTCTGCAGGATGACGATGCCACCGTCGGGGGTGCGGTGTTCGCTGACCTGCACCCAGCGGTTCCAGTTCAGCCGCACGTTCAGGCGCAGGTTCTGGTCCTGGTGGCGCGACAGGCGCCGGCGTTTCCAGTCCTCGCGCGACTCGCCTGGCGGCAGGGTCAGGTGCGGCGAGCGGCTGACCAGGTCGACATATTCCGCGAAGGTCAGCCCGGGGGTCAGGGCGGCGCGCAGGTCGGGCATGTGCATGCCGAAGCGCGAGTTGCACAGCACCAGCTCTTCGTCGCGGCTGAACAGGGCAAAACCGCCCTGCACCGCCTCGATCGCGTTGATCAGGTTGGTGCGCACCGCCTCCTTTTCCCGGTAGGAACTGGCCAGGCGTTCATTGGCGGCGTTCAGCAGGTCCAGCGTCTCTTCCAGCTCGCGGGTGCGATTGTGCACCTCCTGTTCCAGCAGGGTGGTGCGCTGCAACTGGGCGAAGGTGGCCTCGGACAGGTCCGGTTGCTGTTCGACGCGCCGCATCAGAGCCTCGGCGATGGCGCGCAGGCGGGCGATCTGATCCTCTGGCGGTTCGCCGGGGTCGATGAGGTCGGACATTTCGGTCAAAGCGGTGACTCCGCCGGTGGCGGGTAGATCGCCAGGCCCGTCAGGCTGTGGTTCAGATAGCGCCCGCCCTGTTGCTCCCCTTGGCTGGACAGGCCGCGCAGCCGGTGCCGGGCCATGATGGCCGAAAGCCGGTCCGCCTGGCCGCGGGCGGTCGCTTCGCTGCGGCGCAGGTGGGAATCGAAGGCCAGGATCATGTCAGGTGCAGCGCCAGTCGGGCTGTCTTGGCGCAGCGCCTCCAGATCGCGGTCCAGGCATTCGGCCATGTCACCGGCCCGCGCCAGGGTCAGCACCATGCCTTCGCCCACGGCGGAGCGGAATTCCAGCGCGCCTTGGGGCGTGACCCGGCGGATGGCGCGGATGAAATGCTCTTCGCCGACGCGCACCAGAAGCGGGTGGGCGATGAAGTCAGCCGGCCCCATGCGGGCCGGGTCGAGCCCGGTCAGCCGCGCATATTCCTGTGCGGCCGGCGCGCCGTTGATCCCGGTGACCAGGCGGAAGGCAGGGTCGGCGGCGGTGACGACCATGCGGCGGTCGGTGGGGGCGAAATGATCGCTGCGGAAGGCCCGAACCGGACAGCGCCCGCGTACCATCAGAAGCATGGCGCCGCAGGCGACGTTGCCGGAGCCGAAGATCACGCGGGCGGTGTCCGCATGGGCGGACGATGGGGCCGCCGAGGGGGCGAGGCTGGCGCCGATCATCGGGATCGGCCCCAGGGCGGAGGCAATGCGGGCCGCCACGGTTTCCGCAGGCAGCCGGGCGCCTTCGACCAGCAGCACGGCGAAATCCTCCGACCAGTCCGGGGCCTCCTGTTGCAGGACGCCGCGGGCCTTCAGGATCCGACGCACCAAGGTGGTCGTGGCCTGGGCTTCCGCCTCGCTGAAGGCCAGGGCCCGGGCGCGAAAATGGCTGCGCGGCAGACCCAGGCCGACCAGCCGGCCCGTGGCATAGCCACTGTCGTCGATCTCGCCGCCGGCGTGGCAGCCGATGGCACGGCTGTCCCGAAAGGCGCCACCGGGCGACAGGATATGCCCGGCATCGGACCCGTTGGCGCCGAAGATCAGCGTGCAATCCAGCGCATCGGGCGCGAGCGCGCGCGCGAGGTGCAGATCGGCCTCGGGCAGATCGGCAGGGACGGAGGCGTATCGCAGGATCGCGGGGCCGCGGGTCGGATTTGAACGCGCTTCGGGCGGCGTGGTATCCGTCGTGGCCTCTTGTCCTGGGGCATCCCCGGCCGGTGGGTCGCGCCAGTCCGCAGGCGCGCGCAGCTCTGCCCCTGTCGTCTCTCGGCGCAGGGTGAGGGGCGCGCCTTGCATGGGAGGGGCCTGGACTTTCACCGGGGCTCAGCCCTCCCTCTGCAGGACATGACTGAAACTGGCCTCGCTGGCCAGCAGCGCGGCCTGGGTACGGCTTTGCACCCCCAGCTTGCGCATGATCGCGGTGACATGGGCCTTCACCGTGGTCTCGGCGATCGACAGTTCGAAGGCGATCTGCTTGTTCAGCTTGCCGGCCTTGATCAGGTCGAGGATCCGTGCCTGCTGATTGGTCAGCGTGGCCATGCGCGCCAGCGCCTCGTCGCGGTCCATCGCGCTGCTGTCGTCGGGGCTGTCGCTGCTGCTGAGGTAGCCTTCGGGCACGAAGGTATCGCCGCGGCGCAGGTGGTCGAAGGCGGTGCGGAAAACCTCGCGATCGCTGTGCTTTGGAATATAGCCGGCTGCCCCGGCGCGAATCGCCGAGGCGATCAGCCGGTCCTCCGACATGGAGGACACCACGACCACGGGCACGCCCGCCGCGTTGCGCATCCTGACCAGCCCGTCCAGGCCGGTCACATCCGGCAGGTTCAGGTCCAGGATGACGACATTGGGCACCCCGTGGGTCTGCAACTGCTCCAGCGCCTCCTGCAGCGTCGCGGCCTTTCGGATGTCGCTGATACCGGCCACGCTGCGCAGCGTCAGCGCCAGCGCCTCGCAAAACAGCGGATGGTCATCGACGACCAGCGCGGTTTCCATGCGGTTATGATCCATCGGCGTGTCCCTCCGCCTTCATATGATCTGATGCTACATGACGTCGGCCGTTCTGGCAAAGGCGACCATCCCCATGGCAATCGATCCACGCCTATCGGTGACTCACAATAGCGTCTCTCCGCCACTACGACTTTAGTCGTATGGTCTCTGCCCCAATCCCGGGCCTAGCCTTTTTAACAAGGCAGCTTCGGGCGCGGCGGGGAGGCCGCGTGACCTTGCGCCACCTAGGGAGGAGAGAATGAAAGTCACGATGCACGTCAATGGCCGGCAGGTCAGTGGCGAGGCCGAGGGGCGTACGCTGCTGTCGGCCTTCCTGCGCGAAGAGCTGGGGCTGACCGGCACCCATATCGGCTGCGACACCTCGCAATGCGGCGCCTGTACCGTCCACGTGGACGGCAAGCAGGTCAAAAGCTGTACCATGTTCGCCGCCGAGGCGGAGGGCGCGGAGATCACCACGATTGAGGGAATGGCCAATGCCGATGGCAGCCTGTCGGCGATCCAGCAGGCCTTCCAGGACTACCATGGCCTGCAATGCGGGTTCTGTACCCCGGGCATGGTGATGGCCGCCGCGGCGCTGCTGGAGGAGATCCCGCAGCCCACCGAGGCGCAGATCCGCCACCACCTGGACGGCAATATCTGCCGCTGCACCGGCTACCACAATATCGTCAAGGCGATCCAAGCGGCCTCGGGCCAGCCGGTCGCGGTGGCAGCCGAGTAAACATCCGGTCCCGCGCCCGGAGGAGGGGCGCGGCCCGTCTGGCGTGCCACGCGGCGCGTCGCCACTGCCCTCGTGGCAGCACCAAAGGGAGGAGAGACCATGCCCAAGGACGGCATCGGCGCCAGCGTGAAGCGGCGCGAAGACCTGCGTTTCCTGACCGGAACCGGACGTTACACCGACGACATCAACCTGGCCCGCCAGGCCCATGTGCATTTCCTGCGCGCTGACGTGGCCCATGCGACGCTGAACGCGGTCGACACCAGCGCCGCCGCCGAAATGCCCGGCGTGCTGCGCATCTTCACCGCGAAGGATTTCGAGGGCATCGGCGGCCTGCCCTGCGGCTGGCAGGTGACGGACAAGCACGGCCAGCCCATGCAGGAGCCGAAACACCCGATCATGGCCGAGGGCAAGATCCGCCATGTGGGAGAGATCGTGGCCGCCGTGGTCGCCGAGACGCTGGACCAGGCCCGCGACGCCGCCGAGGCGATCGAGCTGGACACCGAAGACCTGCCAGCGGTCATCGACATGAAACAGGCGGTGGCCGAAGGGTCGCCCCTGGTGCATGACGACCTGACCTCGAACCTCTGCTACGACTGGGGCTTCGTCGAGGAGAACAAGGCGGCGGTGGAAGAGGCGTTCCAGAACGCCGCCCATGTCACCACGCTGGAGCTGGTCAACAACCGCCTGGTCGCCAACCCGATGGAGCCGCGCGTGGCCATCGGCGACTACGCGATGCACGACGACAGCTCGACCCTCTACACCACCTCGCAGAACCCGCATGTGATCCGCCTGCTGATGGGGGCCTTCGTGCTGGGCATCCCGGAACACAAGCTGCGGGTGGTGGCCCCCGATGTCGGCGGCGGCTTCGGCACCAAGATCTTCCACTATGCCGAGGAGGCCTTTTGCACCTTCGCCGCGAAACAGCTGCGGCGGCCGGTGAAATGGACCTCGACCCGGTCCGAGGCCTTCATTTCCGATGCGCACGGGCGAGACCACGTCACCACGATCCAGCTGGCGCTGGACGCCGAGAACAACTTCACGGCGCTGCGCACCGACACCTACGCCAACATGGGGGCCTACCTGTCGACCTTCGCGCCCTCGGTGCCGACATGGCTGCATGGCACGCTGATGGCGGGCAACTATCGCACGCCGCTGATCTACGTGAACGTGAAGGCGGTTTTCACCAACACCGTGCCGGTGGACGCCTATCGCGGCGCCGGGCGGCCCGAGGCGACCTTCCAGCTGGAACGAGTCGTCGACAAGGCCGCGCGCGAGCTGGGGGTGGATCCGGCAGAGCTGCGGCGCCAGAACTTCATCCGCAAGGACCAGTTCCCCTATGCGACCCCGGTCGCCGTCGAATACGACACGGGCGACTACGAGGCGACCTTGGACAAGGCCATGCAGATGGCCGACTACGCGGGCTTCGAGACGCGCCGCGCGGCCTCCGTCGCGAAGGGTAAGCTGCGCGGGATCGGGTTGTCGCATTATATCGAGGCCTGCGGCATCGCGCCCTCGAACTTGGTGGGCCAGCTGGGCGCCCGCGCGGGTCTGTACGAATCCGCCACGGTGCGTGTGAACGCCACCGGCGGGCTGGTCGTGATGACCGGCAGCCATTCCCACGGGCAGGGGCATGAAACCTCCTTTCCGCAGGTGGTGGCGGACATGATCGGCATCTCGCCCGACCAGGTGGAGATCGTGCATGGCGACACCGCCAACACGCCCATGGGCATGGGCACCTACGGCTCGCGCTCCATCGCGGTCGGCGGCTCTGCCATGGTGCGGGCGACGGAAAAGATCATCGCCAAGGCAAAGAAGATCGCCGCGCACCTGATGGAAGCCTCCGAGGCGGACATCGAGCTGAAGGACGGCGCCTTCAGCGTCGCGGGCACCGACAAGAGCGTGGCCTGGGGCGACGTGACCCTGGCGGCCTATGTGCCGCACAACTACCCGCTGGATGACATCGAACCGGGACTGGAGGAGACGGCCTTCTACGATCCGGCCAACTTCACCTACCCCTCGGGCTGCTACATCTGCGAGGTGGAGGTCGACCCCGACACCGGCCGGGTCGAGGTGCAGAGCTTTGTTGCCGCCGATGATTTCGGCAATGTCATCAACCCGATGATCGTCGAGGGGCAGGTGCAGGGCGGTGTCGGCCAGGGGATCGGCCAGGCCCTGCTGGAAAACTGCGTCTACGATGCGGACGGGCAGCTTCTGTCGGCCAGCTACATGGATTACGCCATGCCGCGTGCCTCCGACCTGCCGATGATCGACGTGGATCATTCCTGCCAGACGCCCTGCACCCACAACCCGCTGGGGGTGAAGGGCTGTGGCGAGGCCGGAGCCATCGGATCACCGCCCGCGCTGGTCAACGCGGTGATCGACGCGCTGCAACGGGACGGGAAATCGGTCCCGCATATTGACATGCCGCTGTCGCCCGCCAGAGTCTGGGCCGCGATGAACGCCTGATCCGTCAGGGACTTCGCGGGGCCTTTCGGGCCTCGCGGAACCTCAACAGGGAGAGAACCCATGTACAATTTCGACTTCGTGAAACCTTCGACGGTGGAAGAGGCGGTGGCGGCCCTGGCGGATGACGAGGCCCAGCCCCTCTCCGGCGGTCAGACCCTGATCCCGACGATGAAACAGCGCCTGAACGCGCCTGAAACCCTGGTCAGCCTGCTGGGGATCGAGGCGCTGAAGGGGGTGACGGTAGGCGGCGACAGCGTGACCATCGGCGCGGCGACCACCCATGCGACAGTGGCGAAGGAACTGGCCGAGGCCTACCCGGCGCTGGCCGCGCTGGCGGGCAACATCGGCGACCCGGCGGTGCGCAACCGGGGCACCATCGGTGGCAGCCTGGCCAACAACGATCCCGCCGCCTGCTACCCGGCGGCGGCCCTGGCCTCGGGCGCGACGGTGGTGACCAACCGCCGCGAGATCCCGGCGGACGCGTATTTCGAGGGCATGTTCGCCACTGCCCTGGAAGAGGGCGAGATCATCACCCGCGTCACCTTCCCGATCCCCGATGCGGCGGCCTATGTGAAGTTCGAGCAGCCCGCCTCGCGCTTTGCCTTGGCCGGGGTCTTCGTGGCGAAATTCGCGGATGGGGTGCGCGTGGCCATCACCGGCGCCTCCGAAGAGGGCGTGTTCCGCTGGTCCGAGGCCGAAGAGGCGCTGTCGGGCAATTTCTCCGCCGAGGCCGTTTCGGGTCTGTCGCTGGACCCGGATGGCATGATGGCCGACCTGCACGGCTCCGCCGAATACCGGGCGCATCTGGCCAAGGTGCTGACCGGCCGCGCGGTGACCGCGGCGGGCTGATCGCCGACATGCTCAACGTTGAAAATGGAAGGAGGGTCGCCACGGGGCGGCCCTTTTGCTTCGGTTCGGCTATTTCGGATCTGCCAGCCAGTCGGGGGCGAAGCGGATCTGTTCCAGCCCGGCGAACCGCGCGACGCGGGTCAATTCCGCCTCCAGCCGGGCGATGCGGCCCTGGCCGAACCGGATGCCGTGCTCTGGCCACAGACGGGTGACGGCCAGGGTGCCGCTGTCCCGCTCCGCCTTCATGTCGATCCGGCCCACCATCCGTTCCCCTTCCAGCAGCGGGAAGACGTAGTAGCCGTAGATCCGTCTCGGCGCCGGCACGAAGATCTCGATCCGGTAGTGAAAACCGAAGAGTCGCTGCGCCCGCGCCCGGTCGCGCAGCGCCGGATCGAAGGGGCTGAGGACGCGCAGGCGGGGCGGCGCGGGGGGCAGGGTCGCGGCGGTCTCCACCGTGCCGGGCCGAGCGATGCTGCGCCGCAGCTTGCCGTCGTGGCCAGCAACCTCGATCTCTTCGATCTGCCCGGCGTCCAGGGCACGCTGTACCCAGTCCTTCGCCTCGGCGGGGGTGGCAATGTCCCAGAAAGCGGCCAATTCGCCCGGCGTGGCAAAGCCCAGCCGGTCCAGCGCGCCGGCCATCAGCCAGTCCAGCGTCTCCGCCTCGGGCGGCTGGTCGGGCCAGCCCAGGACCCGCTCGGTCAGGTCGTAGTATTTCCGGAACCCCTTGCGCCGCGAAATCGCCAGCTCGCCGCTGCGCCAGAGGTATTCCAACGCCGCTTTCGACGGGTGCCAGTCCCACCAGCCGGTGGATTTTTCGGCCTCCGCCGCCTTCAGGTCGGCGGAACAGACCTCGCCATGGGCCGTGACATGGTCGCGGACCTGCTGCAGCTCGGCCAGGAAGGCCTCGCCCTGCCAACGCGGCCAGCGGCCCCGCAGGCGCGCCGCGTCGCGCTGAAACCGCAGGCGCCAGTGCGGCAGGTAGGCCGTTGGGATGACGGAGGCGTCATGGGTCCAGTGTTCGAACAGGCTGCGATCCCGTTCGATCAGCCGCGGCAGATGCGCCGGGCGATAGGCCGGGCGGCGCGCATAGAGGATCATGTCGTGGGCACGGGCGAGAGTGTTGACCGAATCGACCTGGACGAAGCCCAGCTGTTCGATCAGCGCCTGCAGGTCGGCGCCCTTGCCGGGCCCGGCGGGCGCCTGGCCCAGCTGGTGTCGATGCAGGAACAGCCGCCGGGCGGTCGCATTGTCGAGCTGCGGGCGCGTCACCTAGCCCAACCGCAGGGTGTCGCCGAAGTTGATCTTCGGGCTCAGTTCCACCTTGCCGGAGGGCGGCGTATCCGGGTGTTCGACGCGCTCCAGGATGATCTCGGCGGCGCGGCGCCCGATCTCTTCGCGGCAGGAATCCATCGTCGCCAGTTTCTTCGGCAGACCCTTCAGCAGTTCCACGTCGTTGAAGCCGGCCATGCCGATCTGGCCGGGGATGTCGTAGCCCTGTTCCATCATCCACAGCAGCCCGCCGGCGCCGACGATGTCATTGGAATAATAGAGACAATCGAGGTCGGGGCGGCGCTCCATCATCGCCTTGGTCATCTCGCGCCCTTTGCCGAGGCCGGACCCCTGGGTGTAGAACTCGGTGTCGGCGATCTCGATCCCGCTTTTCGCCAGCGCCTCGGTGAAACCCTCGAAACGTTTGCGGGCGCGATGGTCGCGGCCCAGCCTGGTGCCCATGAAGCCGATCTTGCGATAGCCGGCGCGCAGGATGGCACGGGCCATCTCACGCCCGGCGCGGCGGTGCGAAATGCCGACCGCGCTGTCGATCGGCGTGCCGTCGGTATCCATGATCTCGACCACCGGAATGCCCGAGGCCTTCAGCATGGCGCGCGAGGCGTCGGAATGTTCCAGCCCGGCGATGATCACGCCGGAGGGGCGCCAGGACAGCATCTCGTAGAGGACGGTCTCTTCCTTCTCGGGCTGGTAGTCGGTGACGCCGACCACCGGCTGCAGGGGCGAGGTTTCCAGCACGCGGGAGATGCCGGTCATCACCTCAGGGAAGACCATGTTGGACATCGACGGGATGATCACGGCGACCAGATTCACCCGCTGGCTGGCCAGGGCGCCAGCGATCTTGTTGGGGACATATCCCATACGCTTGGCCGCCTGCAGGACCTTCTGCCGGGTGGCCTCGCTGACATCACCGCGATTGCGCAGGACGCGGCTGACGGTCATTTCCGACACACCCGACGCTTCGGAGACATCACGAAGGGTCAGCGGGCGGTTCGTCGGTCTGGTCAAGGGCGCGGTCCTGTTTGTCATGCCCTGCGTCTTGGCGCACGCGGGCCGTGGTAAACGGATCGTATCCCGTCCCCGCGTCTTTCAGCAAGCGGCCTTTGCGAGGCCGTTCCGCCTTGCGGAAATTCACCGCCCCGAGATCGGCATCCGGCGCGCCCATGGACAACGGCATTGCCGGCTTCTTGACCCCGTCCAGAGATCACCAGGGGCGCGTCCCATCGGACACGCCCCTGATCTTGCCTCTCCCCGGGGGAGGTTGGGAGAGGAAGCCCTCAGAATTCGGCCCATTCGTCGGCGCCGTGGCTGTCCGCAGCTGCCGCAGGGGCGTTGGCAACCGCGCGGGCCTGGCTGGGCTGTGGCGCCGCTGCGCTGGTGCTCACGGCACGGCGCACCTTGCTTTCGTCACAGCGGAAGCCTGCCGAGATACGGTTCAGCTTTGCCGCCTCGCTGACCATCAGCTTGCCGGTGCCATGCACCGAGGAAGCCACCGCCGCGTTCTTCTGCGTGACCTGATCCAACTGATCGACCGCGCTGTTGATTTCCTCCAGGCCTACGGACTGTTCGCGTGCCGCAGTGGCGATGGAGGAGACCGAGGCCGAGACCTTGTCGAACTCCCCGATCAGGCTCTCGAAGCTCTTGCCGGCCTTTTCGACCAGTTCCACACCACCGGACACATTCTCTGCCGCTTCCTGGATCAACTGGTTGATTTCCTTGGCCGCCTCGGAGCTGCGCTGAGCCAGGGCACGCACTTCGGAGGCGACGACGGCGAAGCCGCGCCCGGCCTCGCCCGCCCGGGCTGCCTCGACCCCGGCGTTCAGGGCCAGCAGGTTGGTCTGGAAGGCCAGGTCCTCGATCACCGAGGTGACCTGGGTGATCTTCTGGGAGGAGGTCGCGATCTTGTCCATGGCGATCATCGCCTGGGTCACGACCTCGCCGCTCTTCTGAGCGCCTTCCTTGGCGCGGGTCATGACGTTGTCGGCCTCGCCCGCACTGTCTGCAGTGGACTTGACCGAGGCGGACAGCTCGGTGATCGCCGCGGCGGTCTCCTCTAGGTTTGCGGCCTGTTCGATCGCGCGCTGGCTGAGGTCGTTGGAGGCGTTTTCGACGTCATGGGCAGAATTGTCGATCTCCCGCGAGGAGGTCACCAGTTCCGAGATCGAGTCGTTCAACTTCAGCAGGGCCGCGTTGAAACCGTTGCGCAGACCTTCATAGTCCTCCGCGAACTCCTGCTGGATCACCGCGGTCAGGTTGCCCTCGGCCAGCTGCGCGATGGCCCCGGTCAGGTGTTCGACCACCGCATGCTGATCACGGGCCTGTTGTTCCTGGCGCCGCCGCATGTCCGCCGCCGTCGACAGTTTGCCGCGCAGGTTTTCCAGGTTGCTGGCCAGGGTGCCCACGTCGTCGCGCCGTCCGGTCATCGGGATGGTGGAGGCGAGGTCGCCATCGGCCACGCCACGGATCGCCGCGCCGATCCGGACAAAGGGTTTGGAGATCGATTGACCGATCAGCACCCCGATGATGCTGAGCACGACCATCAGCCCCAGAGCCTGCGTCAGCAACTGGTTGCGCAGGTCGACGACCGGCGCATAGACTTCCTCCTGGGCCTGTTCCACCAAGACCTTCCAGGTCACACCGTCGAACGCGATGTCAGCGCCCATCATCTCCACCTGGTTGCCGCGCAGTCCGATGCCGGACACGAAGATCTCGGTCTCGCCGCCCAGGATGGCGCGCAGCGACGGGCCGCCGGGTGCAATGTCGAGCATGCGCGGGCCGTCCTCGAAGCGGGAGTTGCTGCGCAGGCGCAGGTCATCACCGATCAGGAGGGCCTCCCCCGTCTCGCCAAGTCCGTCGGCGCTGTTGAGGATCGCGTTGAAGCGATCGGTGGGCATGTTGTAGACCAGCACGCCCAGCGGGCTGCCATCCCGGCCAAGCACGGCCCGTGCCATGAAGCTGGCGGGATCGCCCTCTGCCCCGGCATAGGCGGTGAAATCCTCCAGGATGGTTTTCTGGCCACGGGCCTCGATCGCCCGGTTGAAGGCGCGGGCCAGGGCGCTGTCCCGGTAGGGGCCGGTCAGAACGTTGGTGCCGAAGTCGGCCTCCTTCTCGACCGAGTAGACGACGCTGCCGTCGCGCTCGATCAGGTAAACGTCCTCAAGGTCACGGACGGAGGCGAACTGGTCCAGGAACGGGTGATATTTCTCGTGCACCCGGTCGAACTGGGTGCCGGCGGGGGAGGTGCGCAGCATGTCGCGGTCGCCCCGAGGATTGGGATTGTCGCGCACGTAGTTCTGGCGCACGACCTCGCCGGGATCCCCTTCCAGTGCGGTCCAGGCCAACATGAAGCTGTTGAGCGCGGCGACCACCGTCGGATCCTCCGCCTGGGCGCGCATCAGTCCTTCGGTTTCCTGCAACGCGTCGGTGATCTGGGTGGCGCGGCTATGGGCGGCGATCAGGAACTTCCGCTCCAGTTCATCCTCCAGCAGCTTGCGGGAATTGTTGTAGGACGTGAAGGTCAGGACCGCAGCCACGATCAGGCCGAAGGCCGTCAGGATCAGCGGCAGCTTCACGGCGAGCCGCATGTTCCCCAGGGGCGAGAAGGCGGCGCCATCCCCCCGGTTTGTCTGGCCAAGGCCCTTGATTGCCGTCATGTCGTCAACCCTCTTGAACGCTTCGATGGCCCCGGTCGTGCGCACGCGCCGGAGGCCCCGGGCGCGGCAGGCCCGGGCTGCCATCCGAAAATCAGGGGAAGCTATGGCACCGCTACTTTAAGGACAGCTTAAACCATCCCCGCTTCCCCGCGCGTGTCGGGGCTTTTTGTCTTGGATTAGAGCTTTCACGACCGGGAAAGGGCGTGATGACAAGCCGGAACGGAGCGGGTAAGAGGGGCCCGTGGCCCCGTGGCTCAACTGGATAGAGCAGCCCCCTCCTAAGGGGCAGGTTGCAGGTTCGAATCCTGCCGGGGTCACCATAAAATCAATGGTTTACGTTGATTTTGGGGTTTTCTCTCTGGTTCGTTGAACCGAAGTTGGCCCGCCAAACTCCAGGGAACCAGCGGCTCGGCGCAGATAGTCCGGTGAAAACTGGCCGTATGTCGACCTGGTTATGTTCGGATTGGAGTGCCCGAGATACTGGGCGATTTCTTCAATTGGCACCCCAGCCTCTGCCATGAAGCGCCCTGCGGTTCGTCGCAGGTCAGGCGGGGTGCAGTGGTCGATTCCGGCCCGCGCGACGGCGGCGTTGAAGCCGGTTTTGATCGAACCAACCTGCCGCCCGCCCCACTCGACAACAAAGTCGGAGCGTGCAGCGGTCTGTGCAGCCGTGAGTGCAGTCAGCAGAGTGTCGTTGATAGGAATGGTCGCCCGGCCCTTGCGAGGTCCTAGGTCTGAGGTTGAAAGCTTGATGATGCGTCGGTCCAAGTCGACACGCGACCAAGTGAGCTCCAGCAACGCACCAATGCGCCCTGCGGTGGTGAGCATCATCTTCATCTTAGGGTCAGGACTCATAGCCAGTAAATAACGAGGGCTGCGAGGGCGATGGCTGACAGGAAGCCTTTCGGGCATCTGTCGTATCGTGTTGCCACACGCCGCCAATCCTTCAGCCTGCCGAACATGATCTCGATCCGGTTGCGGCGTTTGTAGCGGCGCTTGTCGTATTTGACCGCATTGTTCCGCTGTTTCCGGCCAGGGATGCAGGCGCGTATCCCTTTGTCTTTCAACGCTTCCCTGAACCAGTCGGCGTCATA
>NZ_JAIVMC010000011.1 GCF_020177265.1 Pseudooceanicola marinus | reverse complement strand
TAGGGCTCAAGACGCGCCATCTGCGCGTCGGTCAGCCAGAAAAGATCAGACATGTCACCGCTCGTTTTTCGAGCCGTGAATCACGCCAACCTGCGGAAAACAATGGGTCCTGACCCTAGCGCGCGTCGTGAACTGCAGCTTTCCGCCCTTTGTGTCCGTGCCTGGCGACATGCTGCACCTGATACAAATGTCTTGGAAGGGCTGGCTCCGGTAATTTGCTGCGGCAGGCACGAAGGTCCGCTTATGCGTTCGCGACCACCAAGGCGCTGCTTCGCATGGGGTCAGCTGAGGTCTCTGGCAGGGATCCAGGCTAGTCGCCTGCCGATGCCCCCCCCGGGGGTACCCTGAAAATCGGGGCAGAATGCTCCTGACCGGTGAGGGGACCGCCGTTTTCGTACGCGGCTAATTGGAGAAAAAAGCCCACCTTACCTTGAGTGGGGCGCAAACTTTAGCCCAGCCTGCCGGCCGCTGGTTCTGCTCCCAGCTCTTTCGCGATGTCGTCGTCCAGCGGGGTTCGGTAGGTCATCAGAAGATAGCCCAGGATCGAATAGAAACCGACCGTGGCAATCAGGTCGATGACCGCCGCACGGCCGATTGCGGCGGCCAGCTCGGCCTCCTGCTCGGGCGAAAGCATGTGATCGTCCAGCAGGGCGTCGACTGCGCGCACGATCAACCCCTCCTCACCCTGAGGCATGTCGCGGATCGCGGCGATGCGGGCGTCGGACAGGCCCAGTTTGCGCGCCCGGCTGACGTGCTGCTGCCATTCGTAAGACGACCCCAGCCGGACGGCGGCGCGCAGGATCACCACCTCGGAGCGGACGGGCCCCAGGGCGCTGTCCTTCACCACATGCTGGCGCAGGGGCGCCCAGGCGCGCAGCAGCGCCGGGTGATGGGCCATGGTGCGATAGACGTTCAGCTGTCCGGCGAAACCGTCCCGCAGGTCGGCGATCTCCTCGGGCCAGTCGGCGTCGGTCAGGGGCGGGCAGGGGGTGTCGGTCATGTCAGGTCTCGTCGAGGGTGCGGGCATAAAGGGCCGGACGGCGGTCGGCCCAGATCCCGGTGAAACTGCGGTAGCGGGCCACCTCGGCCAGGTCGAGGGAGACGCGCAGCACCTCTTCGCGGTCATGGTCGAGCCGGCCCAGCACCCGGCCATCGGGCGCCACGGCGCAGGAGCGGCCGAAGAACCGCTGGTCGCCATGGGTGCCGGCACGGTTGCAGGACAGGAAGTGCACACCGTTCTCGACCGCCCGTGTATAGGCGCGGTGCAGGAAGAGGTCCTCATCCACCACCGGGGCGCCGTCCGCCCCGAAAGAGGCCCAGACCGAGGTGATGATCTCGGCCCCCTGCGCAGCCAGGGCGCGGGTCACCTCGGGGAAGCGGATGTCGTAGCAGATCTGCATTCCAAGTGTCGTGCGGAGGGCCGGGAAGACCGGCAGGGCGTCCCCGGGGGTGAAGTAGAGTTTTTCATTCTGCCACTGGTGGGTCTTCACGTAGATCCCCGCGACGCCGTCGGGTGTAATCAGCACGGACGCGTTGTGAAGGACCCCTGCCAGCCGCGCATCGCGCAGGCCGAGGCCCGCGACCAGGGTGACCCCCAGCTCGGCGGCCAGGGCGGCCAGGGTGGCGATCTCCTCGCCTGCGGGGTCGGCACAGGCGGCGCAAAGGGCCTCGCCATAGTGCGGCACCTTGGTCACGAAGGGGCCGCCGGGCACCAGGGGTTCCACATAGCCGGTGTTGGACAGCTCTGGGAAGACGATCAGAACGGCGCCCGCCGCCGCCTCGGTCCGGACGTACTCGCCCATGCGGACGAAGTTGCGGGCCGGGTCGAGAGGGGCGGCGTCGAACTGAACGAGATGGGCGGCGATCATGCGGGCTCCGTCACGCGGCGGCCTTTGGCGAAATCCCAGTCGCGACCGGGGGCGGCCTCCAGCAGGGCGCAGGTATAGGCGTGTTGCGGGTTGGCCAGAACCTGCCCTGCCGGGCCGAATTCCACAACCTCGCCGCGCCGCATAACCATCACGTCGTCGCAGATCTGCGCCGCCACGCGCAGGTCGTGGGTGATGAACAGGACCGCCAGATTGCGCCGCGCCTGCACCTCGGCCAGCAGGTCCAGCACCTGGGCCTGGACCGAGACGTCCAGTGCCGAGACAGCCTCGTCGGCCACAATCACATCAGGTGACATCATCAGGGCGCGGGCGATAGCGATGCGCTGGCGCTGGCCGCCCGAGAACTGGTGCGGATAGCGCGACAGCGCATCGCGGGGCAGGCCCACCACCTCCAGCAGCTCACCGGCCCTGGCCAACGCCTCGGCGCGCGGCTCGCCCGCGTTCAGGGCGCCCTCGACCAGGCTGTCGCCGGTGGTCAAGCGGGGGTTCAGAGAGCGGTTCGGATCCTGAAAGATCATCTGCACCGCGCGGCGGGCAGGGGCCAGGGCCGTCTGCCCCTCCAGCGGGGCTATGTCATGGCCGTTGACCAGGATCGCGCCCGAGGTCGGATCCTCGAGCCGCAGCACGCAGCGCGCCACGGTGGATTTGCCGCTGCCGCTTTCGCCGACGATGCCTAAGGTGCGCCCCCGGTCGAGGCGGAAGCTGACGTCGCTGACCGCCTGCACCCGGTGGCCGGGGCGGCGCATCAGCTTGCTGAGGGCCGAGCGGAACTCGAAGACCTTGTTGACCTCGACCAGCTCGAGCACATGCTCAGGCGCCTCTTGCGCGCGCGCCGGGCGCGGGGTCAGGGCGGGCACGGCGGCCAGAAGGTCGCGGGTGTATTGTTCGCGCGGGGCGCTCAGCACCTCTTCGGTGGTGCCGGTCTCGACCACCTCGCCGTGGCGCATGACACAGACGCGGTCGGCGATGTCGACGACCACGCCCATGTCATGGGTGATGAACAGAACGGCGGTATTCATCTCGTCCTGCAGCTTGCGGATCAGTTCCAGGATCTGCTTCTGGGTGGTCACGTCCAGAGCTGTGGTGGGCTCGTCCGCGATCAGCAGCTTGGGCTTCAGCGCCAGGGCCATGGCGATCATCACCCGCTGGCGCTGGCCGCCCGACAACTGGTGCGGATAGCTGTCGTAGATGCGCGGCGGGTCGGGGAGGTTGACGCTTTCGAAGGCGGCGATGGCGGCGGCCTTGCGGTCCGGCCCGCGCATCCTGGTATGGGCGCGGTAGATCTCGTCCATCTGCAACCCGATGGTCAGCACCGGGTTCAGCGCCGTCATCGGTTCCTGAAAGATCATCGCCATCTCGGCGCCGCGCAGGGCCTTGTTGCGGGCGGGAGGGGCGGTGATGATATCCTCGCCGTTCAGCTCGGCACGCCCTGCCGTCACCTGCAATTCGCCGCGCGGCAGCAGGTCCATGGTGACCAGCGAGGTGACGGATTTGCCCGAGCCGCTTTCGCCCACCAGGCACAGGGTTTCGCCCGGGGCGATGTCGAAGGTCAGGCCCTTCAGGATCTCTGCCGGGCGGCGGCCCATGGTGGCGACGCGCAGGTCGCGGACCGACAGGACGGGTTGGCCGGATTGGGAAACGGTCATCACGAACGGCCTTTCATCTTGGGATCCAGCCTGTCACGCAGCGCATCGCCCAGCAGGTTGATTGACAGGATGCACAGCGACAGCACGATGGCGGGCCAGTAGACCAGCCAGGGGTTCATCGCGAAGTAAAGGCGCCCCTCGGCCATGATGTTGCCCCAGGTGGGGGTCTCGGTGCCGATGCCGACGCCGAGGAACGAAAGCGCCGCCTCGGTCAGGATGGCAGAGGCGTAGATATAGGTGCCTTGGACGATCAGCGGCGCGATGGTCGAGGGCAGCAGGTGGCGCCAGATCATCCGCATCGGCCGGGTGCCCAACAGGACGGCGGCCTCGACGAAGGTTTCCGACCGGGTGGCCAGCACGCGTGAGCGGACCAGGCGCACCACCTGCGGGATCTCGGGCAGCATGATGGCGATGATCACCGTGGTCAGTCCGGCCTTGGTCAGGGCGACAATGGCGATGGCCAGCAGGATGCCGGGGATTGCCATCAGCCCGTCCATGGCCCGCATCAGCACGGCGTCCAGTCCCCGGAACCAGCCCGCCAGCAGCCCCAGGGGCAGGCCGATGACAATGGCGCCAATGGCCACGCCCGCGCCCACCATCAGCGACACCCGGGCGCCGTAGACCACGCGGGAATAGAGATCGCGACCGAAACTGTCGGTGCCCATCCAGTAGGTGCCATCGGCGGGTTTCAGGCGCATCATGGCGTTCAGCTCGGTCGGGGCGAAATTCGCCAGGCGCGGCGCGAAGAGGGCCATGGCGACGATCGCCAGCAGCACGGCCAGGGCCAGCAGGGTGGTCCAATGCGGCGGCGTTTCCAGAAGCCGCTTGCGCAATGCGGCAGGGGCGCTTTGGGTCTGGCTCATTGATAGCGGATCCTCGGGTCGGTCAGCGCGTAGGACAGGTCGATCAGCAGGTTGATCAGCACGTAGGTGCCTGCGGTCAGCAGGATGATGGCCTGGATCAGCGGGTAGTCGCGGGCCAGCACGGCGTCGACCACCAGCCGACCCAGCCCGGGGATGTTGAACACCGTTTCGGTGACCACCACGCCCGAGATCATCATGGCGAAACCGGTGCCGATCACGGTCAGGATCGGGATCGCCGCGTTGCGCAGGGCGTGGCGGAACAGCACGATGCCCTCGGGCAGGCCTTTGGCGCGGGCGGTGCGCACGTAGTCCTCGCGCAGCACCTCCAGCATCGAGGCGCGGGTCATGCGCGAGATCAGCGCGATGTAGATCGAGGCCAGCGCCAGGCCGGGCAGGAAGATGCGATGCGCGAAGGGGCCGATGCCATCGGCCAGGGCCTTGTAGCCCTGCACCGGGAACCAGCGCAGGTTCACCGCGAATACCCCGATCAGCACGTAGCCGATGACGAAGATCGGCACCGAAAAACCGATGACCGAAACCGCCATGACTAGCCGGTCGGTCATGCCGCCATGGCGCCAGGCGGCCAGCACGCCCATGGGCAGGGCGATCATCAGAGTCATCGCCATGGCCACCAGCGCCAGCGCCACGGTGGGGCCCAGGCGCTGGCCGATCATTTCCAGCACGGGGCGGTCGGAGATCAGAGAGCGGCCGAAATCGCCCTGGGCCATGTTGCCGATCCAGGTCAGGAATTGCACCGACAGCGGGTCGTTCAGCCCGAGGCTGTCGCGGATCGCCTCCAGTTGGTCGAGAGAGGCCTGGTCGCCGGCAATGGCCTGCGCCGGATCCCCGGGGGTGAGGCGCAGCAGCAGGAAGACGAAGACCGCGACGAAGAACATCACGGGGATGGCCATCAGAAGCCTGCGCAGGAAATAGGTGAGCATCGCTGTCTCCGGGACGGGGAAGGGGCGAAGAAAAGGGGACGGGCGGCGAAAGGGGGCCGCCGCCCGTCCAAGTCGGGGAGAGAGGTTACTTGTCGACGCCCCAGAACAAGGTGATCGGGCCAGACTGGATGTCCTGCAGCTCGGTCCGCCAGGCGGCGACGGATTTGAACTCGCCCGCGTTGAAGTAGAAGCTGTCGTCCCAGGCGATCTGCTGGATCTCCTCGGCGATTTCCTTCTGCTCGTCCAGGGTGCCTGCGGTCAGGTAGTCGGCGCGCAGCTCTTCCATGCGGGCGTTCACCGGCCAGCCGGCCCAGGTGTTGTCATCGCCCGAGCCGTTGATCAGCGAATGCACCAGCGGGTTCCAGATGCCCGCGACGCCCCAGTAGGTGAAGAAGAAGTTCCAGCCGCCCTCGTCGACCGGCTGCCAGCCGTTCTTGCGCGATTGCAGGGTCGACCAGTCCATCGAGGCGACCTCGACTGCGAAGCCCGCTTCGCGCATCCGCTCGGCGGCGACGATGGGCTGCGTGGTCAGCACGGTCAGGTCGGTGGGCTGCATCATCAGCACCGGGGTGCCGTCGTAGTCCGATGCCGCCAGCAGTTCCTGCGCCTTGGCCATCCGGTCTTCCGCGCTGCCTTCGAGGTATTCCGCACCCACGTCAGAGGCCAGCGGGACCTCGCAGCCGTAGATCGACGGGCAAAGCTGGTAGTACTCGGAATTGCCGATCGCGGTCTGCATGATGGTTTCCTGATCCAGCGCGTACATCACGGCCTTGCGGATCTGGGGATCATCGAAGGGCGGCAGGCGGTGGTTGAACCGGCCCGTCACCTGGGCGCCCAGCGGGTTGAGGATGCCGGTCTCGACCTCTTCGTTCATCGCCAGCAGCGGCAGCAGGTCGATGGTGACCTGTTCGATCAGGTCCACGTCACCCGACTGAATGGCGTTGATCGAGGTCTGCATGTCGGGCATCGCCTGCCAGACCACGCGGTCCACGTTCACCACTTTGGCGCCGGCGGTCCAGCTGGCGGGCTCTTCGCGGGGCACGTAGTCCTCGTTCTTCACGTAGACGGCCTGATCGCCGGGGCGGTATTCATCCGCCACGAACTTGAAGGGACCCGACCCTATGATCTCGGGGATCTGCTCGCCCACAGGGGTGTCGGCCAGGCGTTTGGGCATCATGAAGGCGGGGATGGGCGAGGGTTTTGCCAGCAGTTCCAGAACAGGGCCGAAGGGCGATTTCATGTGGATCACCAACTCGCTGTCCGAGGTGGCCTCGATGCTGTCGACATACTCCATCATGGTCTGGGCCGAGCCGTCGCGTTGCGACCAGCGCATCAGCGAGGCAACGCAATCCTCGGCGGTGACCGGGGTGCCGTCGTGCCACATCAGCCCGTCGCGCAGGGTCAGGGTGTAGGTCAGCATGTCGTCAGAAACCACGTAGTCGGCCATCTGCGGTTGCGGCTGATAGTCCTCGTCCATGCCCAGCAGGGTCTCGAACACCATGAAGCCATGGGTGCGGACGATCTGCGCGGTGCTCAGATGCGGATCAAGCGAGCGCAGCGGCGCCTGCATGACGGCGGTCAGGGTGGTTTCGGCCCAGGCGGGCAGGGCGACGGTGCCCGCCAGCATGGCGGCCAGGCCGAGGGTCTTCAGGGAGTGGAAAGTCATTGTCATTCTCCGTGTTGGGGGGACAGTTTCTTGTTGTTATTCAATTGGGTGTGCCGGATCGGCGCACCAGGGGTAGACCCGGCTGGTGTCCAGCTGGGCATAGGGGATCAGTCGCACATCGGCGGGGCCCAGGTCCGGCGTGTCGGTGACCAGGATCGCCGCCGCCAGGGGCGTGTAGAAATCGCGGAAATGGGTCTTCGAGCGCAGCAGGATCACGTCATAGTCCTCTGGCCGCTCGTCGAAGATGTAGAAGGGGTCGCCATCCACCGCGAAGGCGAAATGCGAGGTGATCGAAATCCGCACCGAGCCTGCCTCGACCAGGGCGGTCAGCCCCAGATCAACCGGCGCCCCCTGCTGGTAACGGCCCGAGACGGCAAAGCGTTTCTCGCCGGTCCACAGGACGCGCACCGGCAGCTTTAGCGGGCCGCCGGTTTCCGGGGCGCTTTTGCCGCCCAGGTGCAGGGTGACTTCGGCCCCCGCCCCGGCGGCATGGGCGGCGGCGGCGCTTTCGGGATCCAGCAGGAAGGGCACCATGACGCGGCCAAGATCCGCCTTCAGCGCGGCGCGCAGCCCATGGGTGCTGTCGTTCATCCGGTCGGCATGTTCCAGGATCACCACCGGCGCGCCGCTGCCGCGCATCCGCGCCGCCTCGGCGATGGCCTCGTCCATCTGCCAGATCGGCACCGCGTCGAAGAGAGCGGCGCGGGCCTCGTGGATCTTCTCGGCAAGGCGGGTCGCCTTCTCTTCTGCCGCCGCCTGGCCCTGCCAGTCCAGGCAGATGACCGACATGCCGGTATTGGCGCTGTCGGCATAGGCGAAGCCGCCCATGACCGAGATGTCGCAATCGCCCGCCGCCTCTTCGGCCCGGGCCCGGGCGATGAGCGAGGCCAGCGGTTCCAGCGCGGTGGCCGACAGGATCGAGGGGATGACCACGTTCGGGCGGGCCACGGCCAGGCCGGGTGTCTTGCCGGTCTGGATCATCCGCAGCAG
The DNA here is from genome assembly GCF_020177265.1 of Pseudooceanicola marinus. GTDB lineage: Bacteria > Pseudomonadota > Alphaproteobacteria > Rhodobacterales > Rhodobacteraceae > Pseudooceanicola > Pseudooceanicola marinus_A. The sequence continues at coordinate 119,112 of NZ_JAIVMC010000011.1, read as the reverse complement.
GGCGGCACTGGCGCGTTCGCCGGTTTGGCCCATGTCGATATGGGGCGAATGGCGATAGGCCACGGCGATGTCGGCCTCGGCCAGGGTCGCGGCGTCGATATTGCCGTGATAATCCAGCGCAACCGCAATCGGCAGATCCGGGCAGGCGGCGCGGGCGCGGGCGATCATGTGGCGTTCCACATCCGCGAACCCCGGCGCCCAGCAGGCCCCGTGCAGGTAGAGGACCAGTCCGTCCAGCGGCCCCGAGTTGGTCAGCCCCGCGACAAGCTCGTCGGCGAAGGCGGTGACGCCGTCATCCGCCGCAGGGCCCAGGGCGCCCAGCAGGCTGTGGAACAGCGGCACCATCTCGGCCCCCGCCGCGTCCAGCACCTGCAGCGCGCCGCCCGCCACCGTGTTGGTGCCCCGGTACTGCGCCGGGATCTCGGCGCCGCGAAAGCAGACCCGCTCGAAATCGGCCCGGGTCGAGACCTGGGGCACGGCGGTCACGGATTCCAGGTTGAACCCGGCAAAGGCGATGCGGCGCGTCATCGGCTCAGCCCTCCGTCACGCGGCGGATGGCACGGGCGAGGCGGTCGGTGATCTGGTCGATCTCCGCCTCGGTGCAGACATAGGGCGGGGCCAGCAACACGTGATCGCCGTGGATGCCGTCGATGGTGCCGCCCATGGGATAGCACAGCAGCCCCTCGGCCATGGCCTCGGCCTTGATCCGGGCGTGGATCTTGTGGGACGGGTCGAAGGGGGTCTTGCTGTCGCGGTCGGCCACGATCTCGATCCCGCGGAAGAGGCCCCGGCCCCGGATGTCGCCCACGTGGGGGCTCTGGCCCAGGGCCGCATCCAGGCCGGCCTGCAAGTGTGCGCCCAGGCGGTTGACCTGCGCCATCAGTCCAGGACGGGTGATGATCTCGACTACCTTGTTGGCGGCGGCGGCGGCGATGGGATGGCCGATGTAGGTATGCCCGTGCTGGAACAGGCCCGAGCCGTCGCGGAAGGCCTCGTAGATCTGCTGCGACAGAAGCACCCCGCCGACCGGCTGATAGCCGCCGCCCAGCCCCTTGGCGATGGTGACGATGTCGGGCACGACGCCTTCCTGTTCGAAGGCAAAAAGGCTGCCGGTGCGGCCCATGCCGCACATCACCTCGTCGAAGATCAGCAGGATCCCGTGGCGGTCGCAGATGGCGCGGATGCGCTGGAAGTAATCGGCCACGGGGGGCACGGCGCCCAGGGTGGCGCCGACGACCGGTTCGGCCACGAAGGCCATCACCTGGTCGCCGCCCAGCTCTTCGATCTTCTGTTCCAGTTCCTCGGCCAGCCGGGCGGCATAGGCCTCGGGCGTCTCCTCGGGACGTTGATCACGGTAGGGATAGCAGGGCGAGACGTGATGCGTCTCGGGCAGGATCGGCTGGAATTGCACCCGGCGCATGGCATTGCCGCCCGCCGCCAGGGCACCGATGGTATTGCCGTGATAGCTTTGCCGTCGGGCGATGATGTGGCGCCGCTCTGGCTGGCCGATCTCGACGTAATACTGCCGCGCCATCTTCAGCGCCGCCTCCACTGCCTCGGAGCCGCCGGACACCAGATAAAGCCAGTTCAACGGATTGGGCGCCAGGGCGGTCAGCCGCTCGGCCAGCTCTTCCGCCGGCGCGGTGGTGAAGAAGGAGGTATGGGCGTAGGAGATCCGGTCCATCTGCTCCTTCATCGCTGCCAGCACCTCGGGGTGGTCATGACCGAGGCAGCTGACCGCCGCACCGCCCGACCCGTCGATGTAGCTGCGCCCGGCGGCATCGGAGATCGTCACGCCGCGGCCGGAAATGGCATGGGGCAGCGGGGCGCCGATCTTGCGGTGAAGGAGTTTGGTCATGGTCTTGTCCGTACTGCGTCCCGGCCGGGGCCGGAGGGGAATCGCGGAACATGCCGCGGCTTCCTCTTGGTTCGCAGAGCGCGACGCGTATTGCAACAAATGTTTCACAGGATGGTTGTGCGAAACGTATGGCTCTTGTTTTTCGTCTGTGAAACGTTCAAATCTTCCTCACATGGTGCCAGTCCGCATCTATTCTTAGGAATGCGTTGTCTTTCCGGGCCGTGAGGCGCAGAAAGAGGGTCGGATCAGGACAGAGAGTGAAACGAATGTTGCAACAGGATGCCCTGCGGGACCGGATCGTCGCCCGCTTTGACGAGATGTCACCGCAATTGCAGCAGGCCGCCCGCTACATCCTTGAGAACACCCAGGAGGTGGCCTTGGTCTCGATGCGGGAACTGGCGCGCAATGCGGGCGTGCAGCCGGCGACGATGACCCGGTTGGCCAAGTTCCTGGACCTGTCCGGCTATGAGGACATCCGGGCCCATTTCTCCGAAGCGCTGCGGCTGCGCGCCGATGGCTTCGCTGCCCGGGCGCGGGAGCGCGAGGGCGAGCAGGGTCAGGCGGGCAGCGGGCTGGCCCACGACATGTTGCAGAGCCTTTCAGCGCAGATCGCCCGGTTGAGCGAACCGGAGGCGCTGGCCCGTCTGGAAGGGGCGGCGGATCTGCTGGGGCAGGCGCGGCGGGTCTACGTGCTGGGCCTGCGCTCGTGCCATTCGGTGGCCTGGCATTTCCACTATGTCATGACCCTGCTGGGCGACCGCACCGTCCACCTGGACGGGCCGGCGGGCACCGGCGCCGACGGCCTGCTGTGGGCGGGGCCCGAGGACGTGTTGCTGGTGATCTCGATCAGCCCCTATGCGGTGCAATCGCTGGAACTGTCCGCGCTGGCCCGTGAAAAGGGCCTGTCGGTGGTGGCGATCACCGACAGCGAGGTCTCGCCCCTGATCGCGATCTCGGATCAGGTGATCCTCTGTTCGACCGAAAGCCGCACCTTCTTTCATACGCTGACCCCGGCGCTGGCGGTGTCCGAGGTCCTGTGCGGGCTGATGGCCGCGCGGGACCGCGAGGGGTCGTTGAAGGCCCTGCAGGCCGCCGACCAGCATCTGGCGACGCTGGACATCTACGCCAACACGATCCCCCGCCGCCGGATCTGACCCGAGGACTTCCCATGCCCCAGCCCCGCCGCATCGCCGTCGCCCGTCTCTGGCACGAGGCGAATTCCTTCAACCCCATCCCGACCCGGCTGGAGGATTTCAAGCGCCGCGAATGGACTCGGGGACGGGAGGCGCTGGCGGGCGCCCGGGGCACGGCGACCGAGTTGGGCGGGCTGGTGCGGTTCCTTGACGACCACCCGCACTGGCAGGTCGCGGCCTCGCGCTGCACCTCGGCGCCGCCCTTGGGCCCGGTCACCTCCGAGGCGCTGGCGGCGATCCAAGAGGAAATCCTGGCGGACCTGGCGGATCAGCCTTGGGACGGGGTCTACCTGTCGCTGCACGGGGCAATGGTGGCCGAGGGCGACCTGTCGCCGGACTTCTCCCTGATTGCCGCTGTGCGCGAGGTGATCGGCCCGGACCCGCTGCTGGCGGTCAGCCTCGACATGCACGCCTGCCTCGCTCCCTCGATGACCGGGGCGATCGACATCCTGTCGGGCTATAACACCTACCCCCACGTCGACATGGATGCCGCCGCGCTGCGGGCGCTGACCCTGATGGAGCGCGCCTTCACCCGGGGCGTGCGGCCCTCGGTCGCCCTGCGCCAGCTTGATTTCGCCCCGCTATCGCACGGTATGCGCACCGTCAGCGGGCCGATGGCAGAACTCGTGACCCTCGGAAAGGAGGCCTGCCAGGCCGAAGGCGTGGGCGACGTGTCCTTCTTCGGCGGTTTCACCTATGCCGATACCCCCAACACCCGGGCAGCCGTGGCGGTGACCCATGATCCGGGGTTGGGGCCGGACCCTCTGCTGGATCGTCTCAGCGCTGCCTATGAGGCACGCCGCGATGCCTTCCGCGTTTCCCTGCCCGGGGCTGGGGAGGGGGTCGCTCAAGCCTTGAGGCAACTGGACCAAGGCGCCCGCTGGCCCGTAACGCTGGTGGATGCGGCCGACAACCCGCTGTCGGGGGGGATCGGCGACACCACCGCGCTGTTCCGTTCTATGGTGGAGAGCGGGTCGGATCTGCCGATGCTGTTCTGCTTCTTCTTCGATCCGGACCTCGTGTCGCGGGCGCATGATCTTGGCGAGGGGGCGGCGATCGACTGTGCCCTTGGCGGGCGCATCACGTCGGAGTTCGGGGCTCCTGTGCCCTTCCACGGAGTGGTGGAGCGCCTGACCGATGGTCGTTTCCGCAACCAGGGACCGTTTGAATACGGGCGCGAGATCGACATGGGGCGCACGGCCGTGCTGCGCGCAGGCCAGATGCAGGTGGTCATCAGCGAGACCTGTCAGAGCGCCAATGATCCGGCCTGGTGCGACCTGCACAAGATCGACCTCAGCCGCATCGCGATCTTCGGCATCAAGGCGAAGAACCATTTTCGTGCGGGATTCGAGGCGCTTTGCGGTTCGATCCATGAAGTTGACTGCCCGGGTGTCGCGCCCGCCGACATGTCGCTGTTGCCCTACCGCCATGTGCCGCCTGCCTTCTACACCTGACCCCGGGTTGTCGAGGCGGTTTGCGAGATCGCGAAGACCCATGACGCGACCCCGGCGCAGGTGGCGCTGAAATGGCTGTTGGACCGGCCCGGCGTCGCGGCCCCCATCGTTGGCGCGCGCACCGTCGATCAGCTGACGGCAAACCTCGCTGCAACCGAACTCACGCTGGAGGCGGAGGCCGCTGATCGCCTCGATCAGCTCAGCCGGCCCGTGCCGCAGAAATCATACCCCTACGGTGACTTCGGCGTCGCGCAGCGCGAACGTTTCCTCGACAAGGGCGCCCAGGTCGTCTTCGAGGGGGTCAAGGACGGCGCGGACGCTCCGTTGAAGGACCGCAAGGGCTGAAGGTCCGCGCGGCCCCTCCCGGGGGAACGCCCGGGAGGGGGGACGTCGCGCCCGCCGCGGCGGTCCGACCGGCGCGAGCGTTCGCAGGCGCGGTACCTGGTTTCGGTGCGGCGGCGGACCTGAGCGACGGCTTAGACGCTTGCGGGCGCGCACAGTCGCCCGCCGGTGGCGGCGCTGGCGTCCAGCCCGGCGCAGCGCATCGCGCCCCAGGCCCCGGCCACGGCCGAGGAGATGACGGGCAGGTCGTGCCGGGCCTCGATTTCACGGTTCACGGGCAGAGTCCGCAGGCCCCCGCAGGAGATGAATAATGCATCCACCGGCGTCCCTGCGGCGTCGAGGGCGGCGTCGCCCAGATCCACCAGCCGCTCGGTCGAGGTCGATTGCACGGCATCGAGGTCCGTCAGGTGCAGGGCCTTCAGGCTGGCCACGCGGAACCCTTCGGCCTGCAGGTAGGCGACAAGCCGGTCGTTCACCTCCTCGCCATAGGCGGTGGCCACGGCCAGGGTGCGGGCGTCGAACCGGCGCATTGCCTCGATCACGCTGTCGGTCATCGTGGTTGCGGGCAGTCCGGTTGCGGCGGTGATCCCCTCGCGCAGCTCCCGCGTGAATCCGGCGCCGCGGTAGAAGCTGAGGGAGGTGCCCATGAGGGAGATGGCCTGCGCGCCGTCCGCCTTCAGCTCCGTGGCCAGGGTGGCGACGCGGTCGATCACCCCGTCATAGCCGCGCGCGGTCAGCTCGGCCAGGGCCAGGCCGCGTGCGACGAAGCGGGCGCGGTCGCCGTAAAGCTCCGTCGGTTCCGGTGGGACGTCTCCCTTCGCGGGCGGAACGATCATCCCCAGGCAGGGCAGCGGGTGGGTCGTGGTCATGGTCGTCAGTCCTGTCTTAGCCCTTGCCGTGGCCGGCGGCGGAGGGACGATTGGCCAGCTCGGCAATGGCGTCGTGGTTCAGGTCGAAACCGAGGCCGGGGCGGTCGGTCAGCGCCAGCGTGCCGGCCTCCGGCTCGGGCAGGTCGGTGAAGAGCATCCGGCAGACGGCGACGGCCGGCACGTGCCATTCCACCAGCCCGCCGTTGGCGAGGCCCGCGTGCAGATGCGCGTTGTGGAAGGGCCAGCCGCCGCCATTGGCGATCGGCACGGCAAAGGCCTCGGCCATGCCCGCCACGCGGGCGGCCTGGGTGAAGCCCCCGCCGATGGTCACGTTGGGTTGCAGCACGTCCACCGCGCGTCCCGCCAGCAGGTCGCGGAAACGGAAGGATTGCCCCTCGTTCTGGCCCGCGGCCAGCGGCAGGGGGCAGCGGGCGCGCATGTCGGCCATGGCACCGATGTCGTTACGCTGGATCGGTTCCTCGAAGAAGTCCACGTCCAGTGGCACCAGCCGTTGTGCCAGGCGCAGGGCATGCACCGGGTCGAGGTTGCAATTGGCATCGACGTAAAGGCGCGGACCGGGACCCACGGCCTCGCGCACCGCGGCGACGCGGGCCACGTCCTCGGCAATGACCTCTTCCAGGGGCGTCGCATCGCGGCGGCGCAGGGCCTCGCCCGCGACGGTCATCTTCAGCCGGGTGAAGCCCGCCTCGACCCAATCGCGGGCGGTTGTCGCGAGGTCGTCCCGGTCGAGAAAGCCGAAGCCGCAGGTGGCATAAAGCGGCACGCGGTCACGCGCCCCGCCCAGCAGTTTCCAGACCGGCAGGCCCAGGATCTTGCCTGCCAGGTCCCACAACGCGATGTCGACGGCCGCGATGGCGTGCATGGCGTAGCCGGTCTGCCCGCGCGGCGCCATCAGCCAGCACAGCCGGTCCCAGAGTGCCTCCCGCGTCAGCGGGTCGGCGCCCAGCAGGGCGGGGGCGGCCACCTCGCGGATGGCGGTGGCGACGGTCTGCTCCTCGGTGATGGCGGTGAAGCCGTGGCCGATCAGCCCGTCATCGGTCTCGATCTCGCAGATCACCACCGACAGGTCGGTTTCGCGGACCTTGCCGGCGGCCTCGATCCGGTTGGGCACGTTCAGGGCATGGGCCCGGACCGCGGTGATGCGGCGGGCCATGGGGGAGGGGGTGGACATCTCTGTCACCTCGTCATCAAGTCAGGAAGGAACAGCACGATCTGCGGGAAGAGCGTGATGAGCAGGGAGCCGAGCGCCAGGATCGCGAAGAAGGGCATCGAGCCGGCCATGATGTCGCGCATGGGCACCTGGGGGGCGATGGATTTCGTCACGAAGAGGTTGATGCCCAGGGGTGGCGTGATGCAGCCCATTTCCATGTTGATCGTCGCAAAGACGCCGAACCAGATCGGGTTCAGCCCGGTGTCGACGATGAAGGGCAGGAACATCGGCGCCACGATCACGATGATCGCGAAGGGCGGCAGGAAGCAGCCCAGCACCAGCATCAGCGCCCAGAGCAGCGCCAGCGTCACCCATTTGTTCGGGAAGGCGTTCAACAGCAGCGAGGTCAGCTCGCTGACGACCCCGTGGAAGGACAGGAACTGTGCAAAGCCGTAGGCGAAGGCCGCGATGATCAGGATCATCGAGGTGTCGCGCACGGATTTCATCAGCAGGGTCTGCCAGGTGCCAAAGCCGGTGATGCGGTAGATCACCAGGACCAGGATGATCGAGGCCAGCGCCCCCACGGCGGCGATTTCCGAGGGCGTGGCCCATCCGCCGTAGAGCGCGATCATGATGCCGGCGATCAGGGCGAAGAAGGGCAGCACCCGGCGCAGGGCCGCGCCGCTGCCGCCGCCGGTGCCGGCGGTGCGTTCCAGCTCGGCGATCTCGGCCCGTTCGGCGGGCGTCAGCGTCGCCAGGTAGCGCCGCATGCGGAACCAGGTGTAGGCCGAGAAGAGGATGACGAACATCAGTCCCGGCAGGATGCCCGCCAGGAACAGCTGCCCGATCGAGGTCTTGGTGACCACGCCGTACAGCAGCAGCACGATCGACGGCGGGATCAGGATGCCCAGGGTGCCGCCGCCCACGACCAGCCCGGTGGCCAGTTGCGGCGGGTAGCGGCGGCGCAGCATCTCCGGCACCCCGGAGGAGCCGATGGCTGCGACGGTCGCGGGGGCGGAGCCGGAGATGGCCGAGAACATGGCGCAGCCGCCAATAGTCGAGATGCCCAGGCCCCCGGGGATCGGCAGCAGCCGGCTGAGAGCGGCATAGATGTCGGATCCCGCCGGGCTGACCGAGATGATGGCGCCCATGAAGATGAACATCGGCAGGGCCACCAGTTCGATGGAATCGAGCGAGGTGAAGGCGCCTTCCGCCATATAGCGGATCTCCGAGGCGTCACCGACGGCCAGCATCATGACGAGGGTGGCGCCGGCCAGAGAGTAGCCGATGGGAAAGCCTGCCAGGATCAGCAGCAGCAGCAGGCCGGTGGCGAGGATGGCAAGGGTGATCGGGTCCATGTCAGTGGCCTCCGCCGAGGTCGGGCTGGGGGATGCGGCCGCCGCAGAGGCGGATCACGATGTCGATGCCAACCGCCAGGACCAGCAGGGCGCCGCCGATGGGAAAGGCCGCCTGCGGCAGCCACAGCGGAGGGCCCCAGATCGTGCCGGAGGTCCAGCCGGTGGACCAGGAATGGGAAAACAGGTCCCAGGCGGACCAGGTGAAGACCAGGAAAAGGGCCAGTGTCAGCAGGTCCATGACCAGTCGGTGCGCTTCGGCCGCGCGGCCCGACAGCCGGTCGGCCAGGATACGCACGCCGATCTGACCGCCGGCGCGGTCGGTATAGGCGGCGCTGAGCAAGGCCGCGTAGATCAGCGTGTAGACCGAGGCCTCCATCTCCCAGATGGTGTTCCAGCCAAGCGCCCCGCGGGAGAAGACCGCCCAGGAAATCGCGATGCAGGCGAACAGCACGCCGATCGCCGCCAGTGTCGCGGCGGCCTTTGCCAGCCCGTCGATCACGGCGCGGATCTTGAACAGGGTCGGAAGCAGCCCGCCCCCCGGGGAGGGGGCGGGGCCCGACAGGTCGTCGGTCGTCTTGGTCATTCGCCGGCGCCCACGGCCTCAAGCGCCTCGGCACCACCCTCGACCTCGTCGCGGAAGAAGGCCCAGGCATAGTCGCGCGAGGCCTGATGCCAGGCCTCGACCTGCTCGGGGGTCAGCTCATGCACCTCGACCCCGGCCTCTGCGAAGGCTTCGGCGATGCGACTGTTGTCCTCGATGCTGCGCTCGGCAAACCAGGCCTCGCTTTCCGCGATCACCGCGTTCAGCGTGGCGTAGTCCTCTTCGCCCAGCTTCTCTTCCAGGCCGGGTGCGCCGATGATCGAATGCATTGCGCCGACGAAGCCGGGGCCGACCAGCAGGTGGTCGGTCACCTCGTCCAGGCTGTAGCCCTCGAAGCTGGCATAGATGGTCAGCACGCCCGACAGGACGCCGGTTTGCATGGCCTGGTAGATTTCCGAGCCGGGCACCGAGGTGATGGTGGCGCCCAGTTCCGACATCATGATCTCGGTCGCCTGGCCCAGGCCGCGCACGCGATGGCCGTCCAGGTCCTCGGGCATGATGACCGGCTCGCCGGAGGTGCCGATGGTCGCCATGGCCCAGCCACTGCCCAGCAGTTCGACGCCGGCGCCGCTGACGGCCTCCTGCAGCATCGGCCAGATCGGCCGGTCGCGCCAGTCGACCCCGTCCAGCGGCGAGGTGACGAGGCCGGGAAGGGCGCCGATCTCTGCCAGGGGGGCGCGGCCCGACAGCCAGGGCAGCGGGTAGATCGCCAGGTCCAGGCGCCCGCGCGCCACGGCATCAGCCTGGGCGCGCGCCTTGAACAGCTGCTGGTTGGGGAAGACCTCGATCATCACCTCGCCGTCAGTTTCCTCGGCCACGCGTTCGGCGATGTAGTCGGCCCAGAGATCGCGGGTATCCCCGTCGGTGTAGGAATGGCTGAGTCGCAGCGTCGTTTCGGCGGCGGCGGGCGCGGCCAGGGTCAACGCCAGCGCGGCGCAGGTGGAGAGCATCTTGAACGTCGTCATGGGGACCTCTTTGCTGTTGGGGAAAGGATTGGTGCGCCAATCTCTATATTTGGTATACCAGGATAGGGCCGACGGAATGCCGTCTTGTCAACCCGGGAGGTTCCGGGCACTAGAAAAGAGATCATTTGCGGGGGGCCATATGGACGTGAACAGCGGCAGGGAGCTTACAATCGCGGCACGCTTGGCGGGCAGCCTCGAGGAGGAGATCGTGGCCGGGCAGCTGTCGCCGGGGCAGCAGTTGGACGAGCGGCAGATCGCCGAACGCTTCGGCGTGTCGCGTACGCCGGTCCGCGAGGCGCTGCGTCAGCTGGCATCGGCCGGACTGGTGGAGATGCGCCCCCGCCGCAAGGCCGTAGTGCGACGCCTGGACAAGCAGCGCATGGTGCAGATGTTCGAGGTTCTGGCGAGCCTGGAAAGCCTGGCGGCGGAATGCGCGGCGCGGCGCATGTCCGCGGCCCTTCTGGCGGCGCTGGCGGAGATCCATGACGACATCGGGCGCTGCATTGCGGAGGGGCGGCCGGAGGACTACGACGCGCTGAACTACCAGTTCCACCGGATCATCTATGACGGCGCCGGCAACGGGTATCTCAGCGAACAGGTGGACCTGCTGCGCCAGCACCTGTCGCCCTACCGGCGCTGGCTGCTGCAGAAGATGAACCGGATGCGCCAGTCACACGAGGAGCACGGGCGGATCCTTGCAGCCCTCAAGGACGGAGACGAGGCCCGCGCCGCCGACGAGATGCGTCGGCACGTGCGCGACGACGACCGTTTCCTCGATTTCCTCATGGCACAGGACAGCGGCGACGGCTGACGGGGGTGGCCGACTGCGGAGGTGTAGGGGACCCTGACGGGGCGGCGAAGGGGACCGCTGAGGGCCTCGGGCAAGATGTTGCAGGTTGGCTGGTGCGCCTATCTGGGTCGGCCCTATGGGACCTGCCGCGTCGAAGCGTCGTGTCGGCAGGAGGCGGAGCGACTGCAGTCATAGCGCCGCGCCGCCGATGCCGATCGCGCCGCCGATGAAATAGATCCCCGTTCCCAGCCGTTCGGTCAGGAAACCGTAGCTAAGTAAGGCCAGGAAGGCCGCGCCTCGGCGCAGCACCGAAAGGAAGCTTTGGGATTGCGCGGCGACCGCTTCGGCCGACCAGCGCGAGATGAAGGCGATGGCCGCCAGGTGGCGGGCATTTTGAATCCCCTGCGGTTAGTGCCGTGTGCCCATCGGGGAATACACTGATGCGGTGCTCAGCGTGTCGGTCGCGTCTTCGAACGCATATGTGAGTGAGGTCGCTTTCCGAGGCCTGAACGTATTGGAAGGTGGGTCGTAAAGCCTTGAATACTATAGGCGCGCATTCTTGAAAATCTGATCGATAAGTAGTTGCAGGTTAAGGAAACCGCGTTGTTCTCCCCGGTGCGCCATTTCTTGCCATCGCCGTGTTCGAATAAGGCGCGAGGCGCGTCAGATAGGGGTTTGCTCTTAGGTTCGCTGAACCTGCAGAGAGCGGCAGAAGCTGTACAGACCAAGAACATATGCCTGCTGGGGGCAGGGCTTTTGAGCACTTTCCTTTATTCTGCGCGGGGAGGTACCCCCTCCTAAGGGGCAGGTTGCAGGTTCGAATCCTGCCGGGGTCACCATGTAGTCAAAGGCTTACACCGGTTTATAAGGTTTCTCTTTGGGTAATTGAGCCCGGGATGGGCCTTTGAAACCATGGGTCCCGTTCGTGCGACGCAGGTGGTCAGGAGGAAACCGGCTCTAGGTTGGCCTGCTGATCTTCGGGATGAAGTGCCCGAGAGACTGGACGATTTCTGCGAGCGGCGCCCTCTGCCCTCGCCATGAGACGTTACATGCATCGTCTCGAGTCGTGTGGCGGGCAGTGGCGTTTCCGGCCATCGTCGCGGCGCTCTGCCGAAACCGAATGGCCTCATGTTTGTGACTATTCGGCCACGTATCCAGCCAGTGCGCCGACGAAGGACCGGCCTGGGGTTCCTCTTTCGGAAGCAGTGATTTATTGGCGCGTCACAGCTAGCCAGACACCTCCCGCTTGCCATCGGACACGAGCAAGAGGGACATTCAATGGCTTGCAACGACTCATCCCCCAACACGACCGCGCGCAGTTTTTCCGCGCTGCTTCTTCTGGGAACCTTCCTGTCCAGCCCCGCGCTGGCGCAGCAGGCCCCGACCGAGCTGGAGGCGATCGTCGTCAGCTCTGACCGTTCCGGGGGGACGGTGCTGGACGAGACCGCGAACATCAGCGTCGTCACGGACGAGGACATAGAGAGCCGCGACATAAACGATCTCGACGATCTGCTGCGCTACGAGCCGGGCGTGACGATCAGCCGGCAGACCAATTCGACCGACCCGTTCAACACGATCGGCGGCATCACCATCCGGGGCGTGGGCGGCAACCGTGTCGGGATGCAGGTGGACGGCTCGCGCGTGGCGGAACGGATCACCGACGGCACCCGCGATTACGTTGACCTGTCCTTTACCAAGCAGGCCGAGATCGTGCGCGGACCGGCCTCCGTCCTCTGGGGCGCGGATTCCCTTGGGGGCCTTCTGGCCGTGGAAACCGTTGATCCCGAGGACATCCTTGAGGGGCGCGATCGCGGTGCCCGCGCCGGGATGAGCTTCGACAGCCTCAACGATCGGACCACCGCAGAGGCGATCTTTGCCCAGCGACTGGCCGAGGGGCTGGAGGTCATGCTGGGCTACAAGCGCGAGGAAAGCCACGAGGTGGAGCGGTCCCGCGCGCGGGCGGACGGTGGCTTCTACGGCTGCCCGCGCAACATCGACTATGGCGCGATTGCCTGTGACAAGCTGGATCCGACCGATCAGAGCTCGGAGCGTCTGCTGGCAAAGCTGGTCTGGACCCCCAACAGCGACCATCGCCTGGAATTCACCGCGGACCTGCTGCGGCGGGAGACGGATGTCGATCAGAAGCAAAGCCTGGGCCCGGTCTATTCCTCCTTCACCGGCCTGCCGACGGGCGAGATCATCCATGCCTACGACCGACACCTCGACCTGACCCGCGACCGCTACGCAGTGGAGCACAGCTGGACCCCGTCCTCCGGCTGGCTGGACGAGCTGAAGACGACCTTCGCCTATGTGCCCCACAGCTACGAAAGCCTCAGCTTCCAGAACAACACCTCGCCCTCGGGCGATGCCATCCGCGAGACGAACATCCTCAATTATTCCGAGGATTTCTATGAGCTGGACATCCAGGCGACCAAGCGCTTCGTCACAGGCATCGTCGATCACGAGCTGGTCTTCGGCTTCGATGGCGACATCGCGCATACGGACTACCAGCGCATCAGCCGGGAAAGAAACCTGACCGCTGGCACCAGCAGCGAAAGCCGGGCGGGGGGATTCAATTTCACCAATGCGGAAACCCGGCGCGCGGATCTCTATGCGCAGGATCACATGATCTTCGGCGGCGGCGCCTTCGAGCTGACGCCGGGCGTGCGGCTGGCAACCTACAGGATCGATCCGAAGCCCGATGCCGACTACGTTGTAGACCCCGGATCGGAACCACGGGTGCGCGAGGATGAGGAATGGCTGCTCAGCCTCGGTGCGATGTACCACGTGACCGACAGCATTTCGATCTGGGCGAAGTATGGCGAAGGCTTCAAGATGCCGACCGCGCAGCAGCTGTTCCAATCCAACCCGAGCTTCGGGCTGGTCCCCGCGCCCGGCCTGAAACCCGAATACGTGAAGAGCTACGAGCTTGGCCTGCGCCACGAAGGGGACAGTGGCTATACCGCCGTCAATGTCTTCCGTTCGGAATACAGCGACTTCATCGAGAACTTCTACAACATTCCCGGCACCAGCACCTACACCTACCGCAACCTGAACGAGGTGGAGATCTGGGGGATCGAACTCTCGGGCGCCCGGGATCTGAGCCCGCGCAGCTGGCTGGGCTATACGCTGGCCTACCAGGAGGGCAAGCAACGTGCGATGGCAGGGGGGGAAAAGACGCCCTTCAACCTGGCGCCGCTGACCGCCAGCGTCACCTTCGGTCACGACCTGCCGCAACACAACCTGTCCATCGAGGCCGTCACGACCATGGCATCGGAGGTCAAGAAGACCGCCACCGAGACCGGGTTCAAGCCGGATGGCTACGCGATCCTGGATCTCTACGGCAAGTGGCGGGTGCGCGACAACGCGGTGCTGAATGTCGGGGTGCAGAACGTCTTCGACACGCGGTATTTCACGGCGGATGCCATCGGGCGCACCACCACGCCGTCGACGGCGGTCGCGGCGCAAAGCCCGCTTGAGCTGACCACCGGCGCGGGGCGTACCCTTCAGGTCAGCCTGGACATCGAATTCTGATGAAACGGATACTCGGGCGGATCTGGCGCCTGACCTGGCTTGCGGCCTCAGGGCCGCAGGCCTGGAAGGGCCTTGTCGTATATGCGGTGGTGCTCGGCCTCGGCTTCGTGTCGATCTGGACCAGCGTTCTGATGATCGCATGGACCGGGCGGTTCTACGACGCGGTGGAACAGCTCGACCTTCCGGCCACCCTGCGGGAGCTGGGGGTTTTCTTCGCGCTGGTGGGGGCGCAGGCGACGGCCTTCATTGTCGCCGACTACCTGCGAAAGCGCTTGCTGTTGCGCTGGCGGGCACGGCTGACCGACCGGGCGCTGGATGCCTGGACGGGAAACAGGGCCTACTGGCACCTGCGTCCCGGCCAGACCCCACGTCCGGTGGACAACCCCGATCAGCGGGTGGCCGAGGATTGCCGGCTGTTCATCGAGAAGCTGCTGATGCTATCGATCGACCTGATCGAGAACTGCGTCTCGATCGTCAGCTACCTGGTCGTCCTCTGGGGTCTGACCGCCTTTGTCCTGTCCTTCTCCCTGGGCGGCGTCGAGATTTCCGTGTCGCGCTACCTGGTCTGGCTGGCCTTCCTCTATGTCGCGGTCTCCAGCCTGATCACCCACCTGATGGGGCGGGAGCTGAAGCCGCTCTACTTCGGGCAGGAAAAGCGTGAGGCGGATTTCCGGCATACCCTCGTGCAGCTGCGCGACAATGCGACCGAGATTTCCCAGTCGGGCGGTGAGGCGGCGGAGCTGCGCCGCCTGCGGGGACGCTTCGGTGCCATCCGGGCCAACTGGCTCGGGCTGATCCGGCGGGAGGCGATCCTGAACATCTTCTATCGCCCCTATTTCCAGACCATCCTGCGGGTGCCGTTGTTCTTCTCGTTGCCCGCCTATTTCGCCGGCTTCGTGACGTTCGGCGGGCTGATGCAGCTGTCCGGCGCCTTTGGCCGCGTCACCCAGACGCTGAGCTGGTTCATCTTCAACTACAAGGCGCTGGCGGATATCGCCGCCGTCTCCGAACGGCTGGACGACCTCTTTGCCAGTGCCGGCGATCCCGATCCCATGCCGGAGGCCCCCAGGGAGATTGTTCACCGGACCTGCGAGAACGGCACCGTGCGCCTGCGCGACCTGGTGCTGTTCACGCCGCAGGGCCGGGCGCTGGATCCCGTGCCCGACATGACCGTCTCGCCGGGCGAGGTGGTCTGGCTCTGCGGCCCGTCCGGCATCGGCAAGAGCACCCTTCTCGCGGCGCTGTCGGGCCTGTGGCGCTATGGCCGGGGAGAGATCTGGCGGCCCGAGGCGCCGATGCTGTTCCTGCCGCAGAAGCCCTACCTGGTGTCCGATGGCCTGGCAGAGGCGGCCAGCTACCCGAAAGAGCCCGCTGCCTTCGGGACCGACCGCATCCGGGAGGTGCTGACGGAGGTCGGGCTGGCGCACCGCCTGCCGCTGCTGGACATCGCCGGACCTGCAGCGATGGAAGGGCTGTCGATGGGCGAACGCCAGAGGCTGGCCCTGGCCCGGGTGCTGCTCAACCGGCCCGAATGGATCGTCCTGGATGAGGCGACGAGCGCCCTCGACCATGACAGCGAACAGCACATCCTGGCCTTGATCCGGCGCGAACTGCCGGAGGCGACAATCCTCTGCGTCGCTCATGACGTGCCCACGGGCCTGGGGCGGCACCGGGTCCTGCAACTGGGGGCCGAAACCTCTCATGAAAGGAAAACCGCATGACACATGCCTCCGTGACTTGGGCCGTGGACGAAAAGGGCCGCTGGCGCCTTGCCGATGCCGATCCGCTGGCGCTCCTGTCGCTGTTGCCGCAGATGGACCGGGTGATGACCGCCCTGCGGCGCACCGATGGCATCCTGCATGAACGTCTGGGCCATGTAAGCGCAGTGGAGGCCGCCGGGGACGGGGCTCTCTCGCTGCGCGATGCCGACGGGGCCGAGTTTGTCCACCTGCCGGCGGGCATGCTCGCCTCCGTCGTTCTGGACCAGACCATCGAGATGCGGGACAAGCTGTTGCCGCGACTGGAGTTCCGGGACGCCGCGGGCACCTATGTCTTCTCGGTCACCGGGCTGGAGGGGGCGGCAGCCTTCTGCGCGCCCTGGCCGGAGATGCGGCGCGAGGCCCTGCCGGTGACGCCGCGCGATACTGGCGGCGAGATCGCGGAGGTGGATCCGGCCGATCCCTCTGCCGTGCTGATGCGCAGGGTCTACGACGAAGCCCGCCGCATGCGCGTGACGGTCAGCCTTGGCGCGGCAGCCGAGGCTGCCCGCCAGACCTGGGAAGGCGCGATGGAGCGTGAACCGCTGCTGATGGGCGGCTGCGTCAATGTCATCGCGAAGCCCTTTCACCTGCACCTCGATCCCGGGGTGGTCGACCGCTGGGCTGGCGAAGGCGACCACTTTCGCGCGCTCGATGCCGCGGGACGGCCCCTCGGGCTTGAGGTGACACTGCTATGAGCCTGGATGTGTTGCCCGAGGGCTCGGCCCCCGTAAATTCCCGCGCCGGTACGTGGTTTGACCCGAACGGAGGCGGGTCCTTGAGCACCGCCGAGGTGTTGGCACAGGCTGCGGGCGGGCAGGCCGTCTTGCTGGGTGAAACCCATGACAGCGCCTGCAATCACCGTTGGCAGATGCATGTCTGCGCCGGGCTTCTGGCGCATCGTGCGGATATCGTCATCGGGTTCGAGATGTTCCCGGCCCGCCTGGATCCGGTGCTGGCGGACTGGGTCGCCGGCGGGCTGGAAGAGGAGACCTTTGCCGAACGCGCCGAATGGGGGACCGTCTGGGGCTTCGACATCGCCCTCTACATGCCGCTGTTCCGCTTCGCGCGCGACAACGGGATCGAGATGATCGGGCTGAACTGCCGACGCGGGTTGGTGCGCGAGGTCGGCCAACTGGGGTGGGAGGGCATCCCGGAGGCGGATCGCGAGGGGCTGACCTCCGCCGCCCCGGCCTCCCCGGCGCATCGGCAGTATCTTTTCGACATCACCGGCGGCGCCCGCCCGGGGCGCGCGGCGCGGTCCGCCGAGGATCCGGCCTTCGACAGGTTCGTCCGGGCGCAGCAGACCTGGGACCGGGCCTTCGCCTGTCGCCTGGCAGACCGCCACCGGCGCCCCGACGCGCCGCTCGTGGTGGGCATCATCGGTCGCGGACATCTGGAGTTCGGGGGCGGCACCCCCGCACAGCTCGCGGATCTGGGGATTTCACGGACCACGGTTCTGCTGCCGCATCGCCCGGGTGACGTGGCGCGGGAGGGGCAGGGGGATGCGATGTGCGTCATGCCCGCCACGCTGGCCAGCGAAACACCTGCCCCGCGCCCACGTGGCGACGGACCGCCGTGATCAATTGTCCCCGCCAGGGCGGTGCGGCCCCGTGGACACCTGGGCCCCGACGCGACGGGGCCGCCGATCAGTGCTGCAGCACGTAGCGCCCTGGAGCTGCGGCCAGTGAACTGGCCATGTCGGGCGGTGGCACCGCACCGGAGGAGTGATCGGTCAGCCAGTCGGTCCAGGCGGGCCACCAGGACCCGTCCTGCGGCGCATGGGCGGCGAACCAGGCATCGGGCGCCTCATATTGCGCGCCGGCGGGGCGGTGGCCGATGCGGAAATGGGCCCGGGGCCGGCCCGGCGGGCTGACGATGCCGCCGTTATGGCCACCGCTGGCCAGGGCGAAGGTCAGGTCGGAGCCGTTGAACAGCCGCATCTTGTAGACCGATTTCCAGGGCGCGATATGGTCCTTTTCGGTGCCCACCAGGAAGATCGGCACGGCGATGTCGCGCAGGGCGATCACCTCTCCCTCCACCGCGAACCGCCCCGCGCTCAGGCGGTTTTCCAGGAACAGGCCGCGCAGGTACTCCGAATGCATCCGGGCGGGCATCCGCGTCGCATCCGCATTCCAGGTCGTCATATCCGAGGTCATGTCCTCGCGCCCCAGGAAATAGCGCTGCACGGCCCGGGCATGGATCAGGTCCTCGGCGCGCATGGCGCGGAAGGTGCCGGCCATCTGGGTGCTGTCGAGGTAGCCGCGCGCCCACATCATGTCCTCCAGGAAGGCGACCTGGCTTTCATCGACAAACAGCAGCAGCTCGCCCGCCTCGGAGAAATCCACCTGCGCGGCGAAGAGCGTCATCGAGGCCAGCCGGTCATCGCCGTTGCGGGCCATGGTGGCGGCGGCGATCGACAGGATGGTGCCGCCCAGGCAATAGCCGGTGGCGTGGACCTTCTGGCCCGGGACGATGCGGGTCACCGCGTCCAGCGCCTCCATCACGCCGTCCTTGCGGTAATCCTCCAGCGACAGCTCGGCCTGATCGGCGCGGGGATTGGCCCAGGAAATGGCGAAGACGGTGAAGCCCTGGCCGACCAGGTAACGGATCAGCGAATGCTCCGGCGTCAGGTCGAGGATGTAGTATTTCATGATCCAGGCGGGCACGATCAGCACCGGCTCGGCCTGCACCTTGTCGGTGGTGGGGCTGTACTGGATCAGCTCGAACAGCTCGTTGCGGTGCACCACCTCGCCGGGGGTGCAGGCCAGGTCGCGGCCCACCTCCAACGTGCTCGCCTCGCCCTCGGCGCCGGTCAGGGCGCGCATCATGTCGCGGGCGAAGAACTCTGCCCCTTCCGCCAGGTTGGCCCCCTTGCGCGCGACGGTCTCGTCCAGGATCTCGGGGTTGGTGGCCGGAAAGTTCGACGGCGAAGCCATGTCCAGCACCTGCCGCATCATGAACCCGACGCGGTCGCTGTCGGCGGAACTGACGCCGTGCAGATGGTCCGTGGCATGGTCCCACCAGTCCTGGCAGGCCAGAAAGCCCTGCTCCATCATGGCAAAGGGCAGGCGCGACCAGCCGTCGTAGGTGAACCGGTGATCGTAGGGCTTGGGGGTGAAGGGCGGCGGCGCCTCGTCGTCCCCCGCGCCACGACGCAGGGCATATTCGCTTAGGCTCAGGGCGTTGCGGGTGGCGGTTTCGGCCAGTTCGATCTGGCGGCCCGGCGCGGCGGCCAGGTTCATCGCCCAGTCGCCTCAGGCCTGCAGGGTGGAGAAGGGCGACAGGCCACCGGTCATCCCGGCGATCCCCGCCCGGGCCATGCGGTCCAGATCGGCATAGGGATGCGGGCCGGGGCCGGGGGCCTTGCCCGGCGCAGGCGCCGCGCCCGGAGTGCCGTCCTGCGCCCCTGCGGCGCTCGGATCCGCCGTTGGTTGCTGCGTCAGCTTGATGACCTTGGAATCTGCCATGCCGTCCTCCCGGATCCGCCAGTGTCCGGCGGGCCGCAGGGGGCGGCCATGCAACCGGACTCACCCGTAGAGAACCGGCCGCGACGCCTGCGGGCAAGCTCTTTCCCAAGACAGTTTTGCGAAACGCGGCGTCCCGCCACAGGGGGTCTGGCCCGGGCGCCTTTTCGCTGGCCCGCGTCACGCCACCCAGAGGCAAACAAGGGCGGCTGGCGCGCCGCCCGCGTGCCACGCCCATGCCTCATACGTTGGCTGAAAATACTCCGGGGGAGTCGCGGCTGGCCGCGACGGGGGCAGCGCCCCCTCCGCCGCCCGGGCCTGCGCGATCAGGCCGCCAGGCCGCGCGCGCCCATGTCCAGGAACTTCTTCCGCCGCGCGTCGATCAGCGCCTTGCGGTCCATGCCGTCCATCTCGCCCAGCATCGCCTCCAGGGCGCGGCCGACGGAGGACATGGTGGCCGTGCGGTCACGATGCGCGCCGCCAGTGGGTTCGGAAATCACCCGTTCGATCACGCCCAGGTAATGCAGGTCCTGTGCGGTCAGGCGCATGGCCTCGGCGGCCTCGCGCATCTTCTCGGCGTTCTTCCACAGGATCGAGGCGCAGCCTTCGGGCGAGATCACCGAGTAGATCGAGTGCTCCAGCATCGCCACCTTGTTGGCCGCCGCAATGGCCACGGCGCCGCCCGATCCGCCTTCGCCGATCACGATGGATATCATCGGCACGCCGATCTGCAGGCATTTCTCGGTCGAGCGCGCGATGGCCTCGGACTGGCCGCGTTCCTCGGCCCCCTTGCCGGGGTAGGCGCCGGCGGTGTCGACCAGGCTGATGACCGGCAAGTTGAACTTGTCGGCAAGCTCCATCAGCCGGATCGCCTTGCGATAGCCCTCGGGACGGGCCATGCCGAAGTTGCGCTCGATCCGGGACTTGGTGTCGTGACCCTTCTCATGGCCGATCACCATCACGGGACGGTCGCCCAGGCGCGCCAGGCCGCCCATGATCGCCAGGTCCTCGGCAAAGTTCCGGTCGCCGGCCAGCGGCGTGAACTCGGTGAACAGCTCGGCGATGTAATCTTTGCAATGCGGCCGGTCGGGGTGGCGCGCCACCTGGCATTTCCGCCAGGGCGTCAGCTTGGAATAGAGATCGACCAGCATGTCGCTGGCCTTCTTGTCCAGGGCGGCGGCCTCGGACTCGATGTCCATCTCTTCGCTTTGCCGCGCCATGGCGCGCAGCTCTTCGGCCTTGCCTTCGATCTCGGCAAGGGGACGTTCGAAGTCGAGGTAATTCGTCATCTGGCGCTCCCGTTTCGGTCGTCCGTTATATGAAGGTCCGGGCGGCGAAGTGCAATAAGGCAAGATTTGCCGGATACGCCTCTGGCAGGGTGAAGCCGGAAAGGAAAGCGGATGAGCGGAGACTACGAGGCGCGCCTGCTGCGCGTGATGGATCACATCCATGCCGACCCGGCCGGCGACCTGTCGCTGGATGCCCTGGCCGAGGTTGCGGCGATGAGCCGGTTTCACTGGCACCGGGTGTTCCGCGCCATGACCGGCGAGACCTGCGCCCAGGCGGTGCGGCGGATCCGCATGCACCTGGCGGCCTGTGACCTGGTGCGTGGGGACCGCCCGGTGGAGGAGATCGCCCGCGCCGTGGGCTATCCCGATCCGGACAGTTTCGCCCGGACCTTCGCCGCGCACTACGGGCTGACCCCCGTGCGCTTCCGCGCCGCCGCGCCTTTCCGACCGACACCCCAGGCTCCCGGAAAGGAGAGACCGATGACCACCGAAACCGCCCTCTACCCTGTCGAGATCCGGCAGGTCCCCGACCGCCATCTGGCCGGCCTGCCGCATCACGGCAGCTACTTCGGCATATCGCAGGCCTATGCGCGCCTCACCTCCATCCTGCAGGCGCGCGGACTGATGGCCCGGACCGGCGCGATGGTGGCGCTCTATTACGACGACGTCACCTCGAAACCCGAGGCGGAGTTGCAGAGCTTCGCGGGCGTAGAACTGCCCGGCGACATGCCCCTGCCCGAGGGGCTGCAGGCCGTCGATGTGGCGGGCGGGCGCACCGCTGTGTTGACCTTCACCGGCCCCTA
Organism: Pseudooceanicola marinus; assembly: GCF_020177265.1. Lineage (GTDB taxonomy): Bacteria > Pseudomonadota > Alphaproteobacteria > Rhodobacterales > Rhodobacteraceae > Pseudooceanicola > Pseudooceanicola marinus_A. The sequence goes on along the minus strand of NZ_JAIVMC010000011.1, from coordinate 97,661 downwards.
TGCCGGGTTGCACGAGGCCTACCAGTATCTCTTCGGCAGCTGGTTGCCCGGCTCGGGCCATGTGCCCGCCGATCAGCCGCCCTACGAGCATTACCTGAACACGCCGATGGACACCGCGCCGGAGGATCTGGTGACAGAGATTTGCGTGAAGCTGCAGTCCTAGGTCGGGCCGAGGCCTTCCGCCAGGGCCAGCATCGCCTGGCGGGGCGAGGTCAGGATCGGCAGGCCCAGGTCCTCCAGCAAGGGGGCGGCCCCGGCCATGCTCGCCTGGGCCAACACCACCACGTCGGCCCCCCGCTCTGCCAGGGTGGCGCGCAGGGCGCCGGCGACAAGGGCATGAAAGCGGGCCGTTTCACCGGCCTCGAACAGCGGCCAGGCCTCCGGAAGGGGCAGCGTGCGGATCGTGCTGCGCCCATCGGTCATAGATTGCAGCAGGTCGAGGCTGGGCGCGCGGGTGCTGTCCAGCACGTAGGCCATCAGGATCTGCCCGCCGATCCGTGCCGCGTCGCGCATCATTGGCCGGTCCACGCGCATCCCGCCCAGCCGTTCGGCCAGGGGCCCAAGCGTCGTGCAGGTGCAGAGAAACCCGCCCTCGGCCTCGGCGGCCAGCGCGGCCATGTCCTCGCTCAGGTCTTCGCCGGCCCGCACCCGGGCCAGCCAATCGGGCCGCACCGCATGGCGCAGCCCCAGCCCCGGCGCGATCTCGTCGCGCAGGGCGTCGAAGGTGGCCACGTGGACCTCGGCGGTGTGCAGCAGCAGGGCGGAATGGGGCATCATGCCCTCAGTGGTAGATCACCGGGATCAGCGAGGCCACCAGCAGCGCGGCCATGGTCCAGTTGAAGGCGCGCAGAAGGCCGGGGCGGTGCAGCAGTCGCCGCACCTCCTGCCCCAGCAGGATCCAGACGGAGTTGGCGGGAATGCAGACCAGCCCGAACATCGCCGCGATCAGCAGCACCGCGCCCAGGTTGCGGTCGGGCGCGTAGAGGGTGATCGCGCTCATCCCCATGACCCAGGCCTTGGGGTTCACCCACTGGAAGGCTGCCGCCTGAAGGAAGGTCATCGGCCGCCCCGTGGCATCACCGCCCTCGGGCGGGGCGGCATGGGCGATCTTCCAGGCGAGGTAGAGGAGGTAGGCCGCGCAGGCCACCATCAGCCCCTGGCGCACGACGGGGTAGAGGTCAAAAACCTGCATCAGCCCCAGGCCAACGAGGGCGACCATGACCGAGAACCCGGCTCCGATGCCCAGCATGTGCGGCACCGTCCGCCGGTAGCCGAAGTTCGCGCCCGAGGCCATGACCATCAGGTTGTTCGGCCCCGGCGTCACCGAGGAGACGAAACAGAAGAGAAAGATCGCGGTCAGCACCTCAAGGGGGACGGCGGGCAGGAAAGGGGGCATGGCGTTGCTCATCGGCTGTCAGGATTGCAATCCTATGCCGGATCTGGCGCCGTAGGGTTGCAAAGTGCTGCGCCATATCGCCATTGATTGCAATCAATGGCGAAGTTGGATGAGATAAACCGAAAGATATTGCGGGAGCTGTCCCGCGATGGTCGCATGTCGAATCTCGACCTGGCCGATCGCGTGGGCCTGTCGCCCTCGGCCTGCCTGCGCCGGGTGCAGGAGCTGGAGCGGTCGGGCGTGATCCGCGGCTACCGCGCGGTGATCGACCCGGAGGCCGTGGGGGCGGGGTTCGTCGCCTATGCCACGGTGGGGCTGTCGGAACACACCAAGTCCGCGCAGGAGGCCTTCGAGGCCGCCATGCGCCAGGCGCCCGAATGCCGCGAATGCCACAACATCACCGGCTCACGCGAGTTCCTGTTGAGGATCGAGGCGGAAAGCCTGGCCGCCTACAAGCGGTTCCACACCGAGGTGCTGGGTACGCTGCCCCATGTCTCGGCCCTGACCACCTATGTGGTCATGGGCTCCCCCAAGGATGACCGGGCCTAGGACGGTCGGGCTGGGCCGCCGAGATGGATCAGCGACAGTAGCCGGCCTGTTCGCGGATCGCCTGGCCGGAGCCGGCCAGCGAGATCGGCAGGGCCTGCCCCTCGATCCGCAGTTCCGATCCGCGCTGCAGCGAAGCCAGGAAGCCGTCGCGCGCGGCAGCGGACGCAAACAGCATCCGGTAGCCGTGGATGTCGCCCTTGGAAATCGCCGGGTCGGGCGTGGTGCCGGTATAGCCCAGGCGATAGGTCGTGGCCTGGCCGTCAATGGCGAAATCCGCCTCGGCCTGGCCCTCGGCCACCTGCGGCAGTGGCGTGCCGAAGCCCAGCCGGACCGACCGCACCCCGTCCTCGCAGCGGATCGACAGGTAGTCGCCGGTCAGCGCGCGTTCTTCGTCGAGGTACATCAGCAGGCCGTTCTTGTCGGCTTCCTTGCTCTGCATCCAGTGCTGTTCGAAGATCTTCGCGGTGTCGGTCTCGATCACCGGCTGGGCGGCCACGGGCGCGGGGGAGGCCAGCAGGGCGGCGGCCGCGGCGGCCAGGGCCAGGGCGGGCACGGCCAGCACGGGGGCGGCCGGCAGGCGGTCTTTCAGAAGGCGGGCGGTGCGGAAGGTGCGCATCTCGTCTCTCTTTCGGCTTTCGACGTCGTTGCGGCGGAACCTATAGCGGATTCGCGGAAAGCCAAGGGCAGGGGCGCAGCACGAGGAGACGCCTTTGGGTCGGGCGGCGCGGTTCCGCCGGTCGCAATCGGGCGGACACACGGGGCCAGGACCGTTGAGAGCGCAAGAAAACAAGGGGTGCGGCGGGCTGTCGCAGACCAACCCGCAGACTGACCCCTTCAAACATGAAAGCGCCCGCGAGTCCTCCTCACGCGGGCGCTTCGCCGGGCGAGCCGCAGGTCAGTCCCCGGCGGCGATCAGCTCGGCTTGTTTCACGATTACTTCTGCCTGTTTAATAGATGCGATGTCAACTAGTCTTCCCTTGTAAACCGTTGCACCGGCGCCGGTCCGCTTGGCCTCCTCCATCGCGGCGAGGATTTCACGGGCCTCGCCGACCTTCGCTTCCGACGGGGTGAAGACCTCGTTGGCCAGGGCAATCTGCTTGGGGTGGATGGCCCATTTGCCCACCATCCCGAGGGTCGCGGACCGCAGCGCCTGCGCGCGGTAGCCGTCGTCATCGGAGAAGTCGCCGAAGGGCCCGTCGACCGGCAGCAGGCCATGGGTGCGGCAGGCCGCGACGATGGCCGTCTGCGCCCAATGCCATGGATCTGACCAGTATTTCTGGCCTTCGCGCAGCATGTAATAGTCTTCCTGGGTCCCGCCGATGCCGGTGGTCTGCATCCCCATGGAGGCGGCGAAATCCGCGGCGCCGAGGCTCATCGCCTGCATCCGTGGCGAGGCGGCGGCGATTTCCTCGACATGGGCGAGGCCCGCGGCGCTTTCGATGATCACCTCGAAGCCGATGCGTTTGGTGCGGCCCTTTGCCGTCTCGATGGCGCTGACCAGCGCGTCGACGGCATAGATGTCGCCGGCGCAGCCGACCTTGGGGATCATGATCTGGTCCAGCCGGTCGCCGCAGTTTTCCAGCAGGTCCACCACGTCGCGATACCAATACGGCGTATCGAGGCCATTGATTCGCACCGACAGGGTCTTCTTGCCCCAATCAACCTCCCCAATCGCCTGAGTCACGTTGCGGCGCGCCTGTTCCTTGTCGTCGGGGGCCACCGCGTCTTCCAGGTCCAGGTTGATCACATCGGCGGCCGAGGCGGCCATCTTGGCAAAGAGCTTGGTGTTCGAGCCGGGGCCAAACAGCTGGCAACGGTTCGGGCGGGCCGGGGGCTGAGGCTGGACGCGGAAGGACATGATCGGTCTCCGGGTAAGGAAATTACGTGCAAGGCTTCCTGATGGTTAGGAAATTACCTTTTTGTTTACAACCCGGATTTTGCAGCGCAGCATGATTTCGCGGGGTCGCGCAAGAATCTTCGAACTTATGGTCAGAAATCGGGAGGTGCACGCGCTTTTCCCGTTCCGCGCGCGTAATTCGCAAACACCTTGATACGGATTGGCCCCATGGTGAAGGAAACCCTCTTCAGGAGACCATGACATGATCGAGACCCCGTATCTTCTCTTCCTCGGTGACGCCCCCGACGCCCTGGCCGCGAAAGTGGCGCAAGGCATCAAGGACTGGCGCCCGGAGAACTGCGTGGGCCAGTACCGCATGGACGGCTGCAAGGCCGACATGAAGCTCACCGACATGACCCTGGCCGAAGCCAAGGCCGCCGGCGCCAAGACCCTGGTGATCGGCGTGGCCAACCGCGGCGGCGTGATTTCCCAGGCCTGGAAGAAGGTCCTGATCGAGGCGCTGGAAGAAGGCTTCGACATCGCGTCGGGCCTGCACAACCTGCTGCGCAACGAACCCGACCTGAAGGCCGTGGCCGAAGCGACCGGGCGCACCCTGCATGACGTGCGCATCCCCTCCGTCCAGTACCCGATCGCCTCGGGCGTGAAGCGCAAGGGCAAGCGTTGCCTGGCCGTCGGCACCGACTGTTCCGTCGGCAAGATGTACACCGCGCTGTGCATGGACAAGGAAATGAAGAACCGCGGGCTCAAATCCAGCTTCCGCGCCACCGGCCAGACCGGCATCCTGATCACCGGCGACGGTGTGCCGCTGGACGCCGTCATCGCCGATTTCATGGCTGGCTCCATCGAGTATCTGACGCCCGACAACGATGATGACCACTGGGACATGATCGAGGGCCAGGGCAGCCTGTTCCACGCCTCCTACTCCGGTGTGACCATGGCGCTGATCCACGGCGGCCAGCCCGACGCGCTGGTGCTGTGCCACGAACCCACCCGCGACCACATGCGCGGCCTGCCCGACTACAAGCTGCCCGAGCTGTCGGACCTGCGCGACGTGGCGATGAAACTGGCCTCCTGGGTGAACCCGGACGTGAAGGTCATCGGCGTTTCGGTGAACACCCAGCACATGAGCGAGGAAGACGCCCGCGCCTACCTGGCCAAGGTCGAGGAAGAGCTGGGCCTGCCCGCCACCGACCCCTACCGCTATGGCGCGGAAAACCTGGTCGACGCGCTGATCGCCTGATCCGATCAAGGCCCGCCGGGGATCCCCGGCGGGCGTTCTTTTCCGACGATGAAAGGGACCGACGTGAAAATCGACGTGACCCGAGAGACCTTCCCGCTGGCCCAGGTGTTCCGCATCAGCCGCGGTGCCCGCACCGAGGCGGAGGTGCTGACCGTGACCGTCACCGACGGCGCGTACACAGGCCAAGGCGAATGCGTGCCCTACGCCCGCTACGACGAAACCCTGGCTTCGGTCGAGGCGCAGTTGGCGGCGCTGCCGCCCGACATCACCCGCAAGGGTCTGCAGGACCTGCTGGAAGCGGGCGCGGCGCGCAACGCGCTGGACTGTGCCCTGTGGGATCTGGAGGCCAAGAAGGCCGGCAAACGGGTCTGGGAACTGGCTGGCCTGCCCGCCCCTGGCCCCGAGATCACCGCCTATACCCTGTCGCTGGACGAACCGGCGGCGATGGAGGCCCAGGCCGCCAAGAACGCGCATCGCCCGCTGCTGAAGATCAAGCTGGGCACGCCGGACGACATGCCCCGGCTGGAGGCCGTGCGCCGTGGCGCGCCGGACGCCAAGATCATCGTCGACGCCAACGAGGGCTGGTCGGCCGAGGTCTATGCAGACCTGGCGCCGCACCTGGTGCGTCTCGGCGTGGCGCTGGTGGAACAGCCGCTGCCGGCGGGGCTGGATGACGCGCTGATCGGCATGGACCGCCCCGTGCCCGTCTGCGCCGATGAAAGCTGTCACGACCGCACCAGCCTGCCCAAGCTGAAGGGCAAGTACGACGTGGTGAACATCAAGCTGGACAAGACCGGCGGCCTGACCGAGGCCCTGCTGCTGCGCGAGGCCGCGCTGGCCGAGGGCTACGAGGTGATGGTGGGCTGCATGGTCGGCAGCTCGCTGGCCATGGCGCCGGCGGTCCTGGTGGCCCAGGGCGCGATGGTGACCGACCTGGACGGTCCGCTGCTGCTGGCCGAGGACCGCACCGCGGCCCTGCAATATGACGAGGCCGGCGTGCACCCGCCCAGTGCGGCGCTTTGGGGGTAACGCCCGGTTCGCGCCGCAAGGCGCGGCAAAGGCTCCGGTGGGGCGTTTGAGGGCGTCACGCGGAGCCCCGGTCCCGCCCGGCCCGCGCCGTAGGCGCATCCCGGTTGGCAAGCCCCGCCAAGACATGCCGGACCCTTTTCGCCAGGGCCCGGCATCCCCGGCAGGTCGCTGATTTCCCTTCCGGCGACCTGCCAGCCAATCGCCCCGCCTGCCGGGGACGCAAATTTCTGGCCTTCCGCCCCGCTGCGGGTCTAGGAAGCGCCTGACGTATCTGCGGGGCCGCACAGGCGCCTATCCCGCGACAGACAGGAGAATGGCCCATGAGCCGCATCGTCTACGTGAATGGTGAATACCTCCCCGAGGAAGAAGCCACGGTTTCCATCTTCGACCGCGCCTTCCTGATGGGCGACGGCGTCTACGAGGTGACCTCGGTCCTGGGCGGCAAGCTCATCGACTTCGACGGCCACGCCAAGCGCCTGTCGCGCTCGCTGTCCGAGCTGGACATGGCCGAGCCCTGCACCATGGACGAGCTGCTGGAGATCCACCGCGAACTGGTCGCGAAGAACGAGATCACCGACGGCCTGGTCTACCTTCAGGTGTCGCGCGGTTCCGCCGGGGATCGCGATTTCGTCTTCCCCGATCCGGAGGTGGTGAAACCGACGCTGGTCCTGTTCACTCAGAACAAGCCGGGTCTCGACAAGGATCCCAAGGCCCTGAAGGGCACCAAGATCATCACCGTGCCGGACATCCGCTGGCACCGCCGCGACATCAAGACGGTGCAGCTGCTGTACCCGTCGATGGCCAAGATGATGGCGAAGAAGGCGGGCTGCGACGACGCCTGGCTGGTCGAGGACGGCTTCATCACCGAAGGCTCCTCCAACAACGCCTACATCGTGAAGGGCAACAAGATCATCACCCGTGAGCTGTCCAACGACATCCTGCACGGCATCACCCGCGCCGCCGTTCTGCGGTTCGCCGCCGAGGCGCAATACGAGGTCGAGGAGCGCAACTTCACCCCCGAGGAGGCGACCCAGGCCGATGAGGCCTTCACGACCTCCGCGTCCGCCTTCGTCATGCCCGTGGTCGAGATCGACGGCGTGACCCTGGGCGACGGCACCCCGGGCAGCGTGTCGCTGCGCCTGCGCGAGATCTACCTCGACGAGATGAAGAAGGCCGCCGTCTGAGCTGATGGTGCCCGGCGGCCCCGGCCGCCTGTCCTGAGGCCCGAAGGCGCGGATCCCGGTGATCCGCGCCTTTTTGCCATGCGCCTCACCCCTGCGTACGCGGGGCTTTGAAAAACAGGCGGTTCGCGCCATATGAGGGGCTGCCCTCATGCGAGTCCCGCCCATGCGCCTCTCCCTTTCCCTGACCACCACCTGCACCGCCCTGGCCCTGCTGACCACGGCCCTGCCGGCGCGTGCCGACCTGTGCAATTTCCGCCCCGAGAAGGTGGTCGACGATGTAGCCGACAGCGCCCTGGGTGATGCGATCAAGGGCGGCGTGGGGTTCGACCTGTCCGACGTGGTGTCGGGGGCCAACCTGCTGAACCCCGAACGCGACAAGGATCGCCTGAAGGGGGTGACCGGCGTCGTGGCCGCGGCCTTCTCCGCCCCGGTCTCCGTCGCGGCCGGCGTGATCGGGATCACCGCCTTTGAAGGGGTCTGCACCCTGCATGAACGCCGCCGCACCGACAGCGACGCGGTCTTTGCCGTGCTCAGCGACATGGCGGAGGAGGCCGACCCGGCCTATTTCGCCCTGATCGACGCGGACGAAGGCCCCGAGAAGGCCGTGCTGCGCCTGGGCGACGGACAGGGCGGCGGCGCCGAGTATCCCGTGCGCCGGCTGGAAATCGTGGAGGGGGAGCTGCGCCATATCTCCTTCGGCGCAAACAAGGTGCTGGGGCGCGTGACCTACCGCATCCCCGCCGAGACCCTGCTGCGCCCGGACGAGGATCACGTGCTGGAACGCCCCGCCGGCCCCGCGCCGCTGCCCGAGGTCACCGTGTCGGATCTGCCGCAGAAGCCCAGCAAGGGCGGCGCGAAGGCCAAGGGCGAAGAGGATCTGCCGCCCGCGAAGTGAGGCGCCTCGCATGACCGGACCCGCAGTCCCCCTGAAATGCAAAAGGCCCGGAGCGATCCGCTCCGGGCCTTTGCTGTCTCGGGGCTGTCAGCCGCCGCGCGGTCAGTGGACCGCGGGGGTTGCCAGCTCTTCTTCTTCTTCCGCGTCGGCCTCGGGGTCGCGGTCCTTCGAGGCCAGCTTCAGCACGGTGAAGCCGACCACGGCAGAGATCGCGGAGCCGGTCAGCACGCCTAGGCGGACCGAGTTCATCAACGAGGCGTCGTCGAAGCTCAGCGTGCCGATGAAGAGCGACATGGTGAAGCCGATGCCGGCCAGGCAGGCGATGCCGTAGATATGCGCCCAGTTGGCGCCCGTGGGCATGCGCGCGATGCCGGATTTGACCATGATCCAGACGACGCCGAAGACGCCGACCTGCTTGCCGATCACCAGGCCGCCCGCGATCCCCAGGGCCAGCGGATCCAGCAGGTCCGCGAAGGTCAGCCCGGTCAGGTTCACGCCCGCGTTGCCGAAGGCAAAGAGCGGCACGATGAAGAACAGCACGTAGGGCGACAAGCCGTGCTCGATCGAATGCAGCGGCGACTTGCCGTAGCGGTCCTTCAGCGGGATGAAGAAGGCGGTCAGAACGCCCGCCAGGGTCGCGTGAACACCGGACATCAGCACGAAGTACCACAGCAGCACGCCCAGAAGCAGGATCGGCGCGACCCGGTGGGTCTTGCGCTTCAGCAGGACGAACATGGCGGCCAGCGGGATCAGCGCCAGGAACAGGTAGTCGATCTGCAGATCGGCCGTGTAGAACAGCGCGATGACCACGATGGCGCCCATGTCGTCCAGGATCGCCAGGGTCAGCAGGAAGATCTTCAGCGAGGTCGGCACCTTGGGGCCGGCCAGTGCCAGCACGCCCAGGGCAAAGGCGATGTCGGTCGCCGCCGGGATGGCCCAGCCCCCCAGGGTCTCCGGGTTGCCCATGTTCAGCGAGACATAGACGATCGCCGGGCAGGCCATGCCGGCGATCGCGGCCACGCCGGGCATCAGCACGTCGGCGGGGTTCTTCAGCTTGCCTTCCAGAAGCTCGTATTTCAGCTCCAGCCCGACGAGGAAGAAGAAGATCGCCATCAGGCCGTCGTTGATCCAGTGCAGCAGCGAGTTGCGCAACTCGCTCTCGCCGAAGGAGATCGTCAGATAGGTATGCAGCCAGTGGTCATAGGCTGGGCCCAGGCTGGAATTTGCAATGATCAGCGCCAATACGGTCGCCAGGATCAGGAAGATCCCTCCCGATGCATCGCTCGAAAAGAACCTGTCCAATTCACGCCGTAGCCCCATCCCTGTCTCCTCTGTAAATCCGGGTGTCAAACATGCTTTTGGCCTCGGGGGCGGACCTCAAGGCATTGATATCCCAGATGGGGCCTCGCCGTCCCGGCTCAAGAGGCGGAACGGCAAAATATCGGCGTCACATTTACTTTTCGGTCACGTTCTCGCGAAAGGCCGTCTCGAAGGCCTCCTGCTGGACATCGCTGGCCTCGGTCTGGTGCTGTGATTTCCACTGGTCGTAGGGCATGCCGTAGAAGGTTTCGCGCGCCTCCTCCTTGGACATCTCGATGCCCCGCTCGGCCGCGGCTTCCTGATACCAGCGGCTGAGGCAGTTCCGGCAGAACCCGGCGAGGTTCATCATGTCGATGTTCTGCACGTCGGTGCGTTTGCTCATCAGGTGATCGCGCAGGGTGCGGAAGGCCGCGGCCTCCAGCTCGATACGGGTCTGGTCGTCGATGTTGGTGCTCATGGGGTCCTCCTGTGTCAGGCTTCAGATAGGCCGCCCCGCTTGCGGAAGGAAGAGCGGGGGATGCTGGCGGTTTCCACGCCGAGGGCGCAGCTGCCGGGCAGATGGGCCTCCAGCACGTCGAGGGCCGCGTCGGCCAGTTCCATGTGCTGGACCTCGGGGCGGGTGTCCATCAGGCGCAGGGTGACGTTGATGAAGGCTGTCTCGCCCGACAGCAGGCGGAAGGTGTCGGCGCGGTAGGCGCGCAGCTTCACCGCCGTTTCGGGCACTTCGGGGTGGGCGGCCATCGCTTCGGTCAGGGCCTCGATCAGCCCCTCGGGCAGGTCGAGGCCGGCGTATTCCACAACGATATGGGGCATGGGGCAGGGTCCTTTCTTCTTGCGGCCCGTGGTCTTGCTGCGTGGGGCCGCTGTCCGTGACGGTGGCGCGGGGCGCGGGACTGTCCAGCGCGGGCGGGGCAGATCCTCGCGTCAAGCGCGGGGTCAGATGTCGGGGGCAGAGATGCGCGTGCCCGCCGGCAGGGACTGGATCAGCAGGCCGGTCATCACTTCGGCGATGGCCCGCTCTTCCGGCCCGGCCAGGCCCTCCAGCCGGATCTCTACCAGGGGGCGGCCGTCGGCGGGCAGGGGGCGGGCCTCCGGCAGGAAGCCGAAGTCGTCGATCTCCTCCATCCAGGGTGCCAGCGCCGACAGCGCCTGCACCAGTAGCGAGTGTGGCACGGCAAGGCCGTGAAAGTCGATGATCAGCCGCGCGCCGCTCATGCCGCGCGCCCCAACTGGCGACGCGTCACAGACCCGTCTCCGCCAGAACCTCTTGCAGGATCGGCGCCAGGCGCCGGGCCCAGGCGCGTTGATCCGCCTCGGTCGCGATCAGGTCGTTGCGCAACTCGATCAGCACGTTGGGCAGGCCGTTGGCGATGGCGTGGCGATCCACCGCGTCACCGGGCAGGTGCCCGCCGTAGGGTTCATTGGCGCCCACGCAGAGGTCCGGTTCCGCCCGCAGCCGGTCCAGCAGCGGGCCCGAGAGGCGTTCATCGGCGGCGTAGAGGACGCCGACCTGCCAGGGCCGGGGTGGACGCCCCTTCAGCTGTGGGGTGAAGGAATGGATCGACAGGTAGACCCGGTCGCCGCGCGCCGCGACCAGCCCGGCCACCGCGTCGTGATAGGGGCGATAGCAGCCCTCCAGCCGCGCCTGCAGCTCCGCCGGGCCGGCGTGGCGGTTGCCGGGAATGATCGTGCCGTCGTAAAGCTTCATCAACAGTGTCGGGTCATCCTCGCCCCGGTTGGGGTCGATGACGAGGCGCGAAAAGTTGGACAGGACCGCCGGCGCCTCCAGCGCTTCGGCCAGGAAGCGGGTCACCCCGGCCGCGCCCGGATCATAGGCGATATGGCGGGCCATCTCGCTTTCCGGCAGGCCGAGGGTACCGTCGGCGACGAAATTCGGTACGGTGTTGGCAGCATGGTCGCAGGTGACAAGCCAGCGGGAGGGGCGATCCGGACCAAGGATCCGGTAAGGTGCATATGTCATCCCGCTGTCACCTCACTTCGACATTCAGACTTCGATATTCAGGCGCCATTGGCATTCAGGATCAGGCGCCTTAGGGTAAATGTGAACGCTAACATTCCGGCAGAAGCCGGGCTGCGACAACGGGGATGACCTTAATGAAACGTCAGCGCAATACGAAAATCGTCGCCACGCTGGGGCCCAGCTCCTCCGATTACGAGACGATCCGCGCGCTTCACGAAGCCGGGGCAGACGTGTTCCGTCTGAACATGTCCCACGGCAGCCATGACGAGATCCGCGAACGTCACCGCATCATCCGCCGGATCGAGCGGGACATGGACAGCGTCATCGGCATCCTGGCCGACCTTCAGGGGCCGAAGCTGCGCGTGGGGACCTTCGCGGCGGATGGCGGTGAGGACCTGGTCGAGGGACAGGACTTCCGCCTGGACCTGGACGAGACGCCGGGCGACATCAACCGCGTGAACCTGCCCCACCCGGAGATCTTCGCGGCGCTGGAACCGGGCGCCTCGCTGCTGGTCAACGACGGCAAGATCCGCCTGAAGGTGAAGGACTGCGGCGCCGATTTCGCCAACTGCGAAGTGACCGTGGGCGGCACCATTTCCAACCGCAAGGGCGTGAACGTGCCCGACGTGGTGCTGCCGCTGGCGGCTCTGTCGGAGAAGGACCGCAAGGACCTGGAATTCGTCTGCCAGCTGGGCGTCGACTGGATCGCGCTCTCCTTCGTGCAGCGCCCCGAGGACATGCACGAGGCCCGCGCCCTGGTCGACGGTCGTGCCGCCGTGCTGGCCAAGATCGAGAAACCCGCCGCGGTGAAGAGCTTTGACGAGATCCTGGAGGTCTCCGACGGGATCATGGTGGCGCGTGGGGACCTGGGGGTCGAGCTGCCCGTACATGCGGTGCCGCCGATCCAGAAACGCCTGATCCGCAAGTGCCGGACCGCGGCCAAGCCGGTGATCGTTGCCACCCAGATGCTGGAATCCATGATCGAGAGCCCGATGCCCACCCGGGCCGAGGTTTCGGACGTGGCCGCGGCCATCTACGAGGGCACCGACGCCGTGATGCTGTCGGCCGAATCCGCCGCCGGCCAGTACCCGGTCGAGGCTGTCACCACGATGGACAATGTCGCCCAGGAGGTCGAGGGCGATGCGCTTTACCGCGAAATCCTGGAGCAGCAGCGCCGGACGCTCGTCGGGATCGGTTCAGTCGCCGAGGGCATCGTCGCCGCCGCCCGTGAGATCGCCGAGACCACCAACATCTGCGCCGTCTGCTGCTTCACCCAATCGGGCACCACGGCGCTTCTGGTCAGCCGTGAAAAGCCGCGGGTGCCGATCCTGGCCATGTCATCACAGCGTGGCACGGCGCGGCGCCTGACCCTGTCGTGGGGCGTCATGTGTCTGGTCACCGGAGAGCTGTCGCGGTTCAAGCAGGCGGTGGTCAACGCCGCACGCGGGGCGCGGGTCACCGGGCTGGCCACCGAGGAGGACAGTATCGTCGTCATCGCCGGCGTGCCCTTCAACACCTCCGGCACCACCAACATCCTGCGCGTCGCCCCCTGCGAGGAGCGGCTGATCTTCGCCGCCGACCCCGAGTGAGCGACCGGTCACGGGGCTGACAGCGCGCGGCGTCCCGGCGCCGCGCGATTAGCCTTTGGCGCGGGCGGCAAACTCGGGTAGAGGCATCGTGCATGAGCCTTGATGTGATCTTCGTGTGCGGCGCCCTGTTGTGCCTTCTGGCCATTCCCGCCCTGGTGTCTGCCTGGGCCGACAACCGGATCCCCTCCGTGTCGGTCTTCGCGCTGCTGTCCGGCACGGGGCTGGCCGTCTATGCCTGGTACAGCGACCCCGTGCGCCTGGCGCCCTCGAAGATGCCCGATGCCTTCATCCGGGTCTTCGCCGAGCTGCTGCGCGCGATCTGATCCCCGCGCGGGCGCTGTGGGGCCCGGGACATCGGCGGGGGGACATCGGTGAGGGCACTTCGCCCTTGTCAAAAGGCGATTCCCCTCCTATACGCCCGATCTCTACCTGCGCGGCCGGCCGACGAGGCATGCCGAGTCGCGTGTAATTCTCATAAGAGGAGACGAAAATGCCCAAGATGAAGACCAAGTCGAGCGCCAAGAAGCGCTTCAAGGTGACCGGGACCGGCAAGATCCTGGCTGGTCAGGCCGGCAAGCGCCACGGCATGATCAAACGCACCACCAAGTTCATCCGTACCGCACGCGGCACGACCACCCTGTCGAAGGCTGATGAGCAGATCATCAAGCCGATGATGCCCTACGCCCGTAAGAAATAAGGAGGTCGCGATATGTCCCGTGTTAAAGGTGGTACCACGACCCACGCCCGTCACAAGAAGGTCATCAAGGCAGCCAAAGGTTACTACGGCCGCCGCAAGAATACCTTCAAGGTTGCCCGTCAGGCCGTCGACAAGGCCAACCAGTACGCAACCCGCGACCGCAAGAACCGCAAGCGCAATTTCCGCGCCCTGTGGATCCAGCGGATCAACGCAGGTGTGCGCGCTCACGACGAGCAGATGACCTACTCCCGCTTCATCAACGGCCTGACCCTGGCCGGCATCGAAGTGGACCGCAAGGTTCTGGCCGACCTGGCCGTCAACGAGCCGGAAGCATTTGCTGCCATCGTCGACCAGGCCAAGGGCGCCCTGGCCGCGTAAGCGACCGGACCCTTCGAAAGACAAGCGAAACCCCGCTCCGCCCGGAGCGGGGTTTTTGCTGTTCCGGGGCAGGCGCCGGGCGCGGGTGCCGCACCTGCGGCGGGCCGCTATAGCTTGCAATCCCGCCCCCTTGTGGTAACCCCGTCGCCGTCTGCGAACGGAGGCGGCAATGGACGATCTGAAGGCGAAATATCTGGACCTGATTGCCGGGGCGGAGGATGAATCCGCGCTGGAAGAGCTCCGCGTGCAGGCCGTGGGCAAGAAGGGCGAGATCTCCCTGAAGATGCGCGAGCTGGGCAAGATGACCCCGGAAGAGCGCCAGGTGATGGGGCCGAAGCTCAACGCCCTGAAGGATGAGATCAATTCCGCCCTGGCCGCCAAGAAGGCCGCCCTGGCCGATGCGGCGCTGGACGAACGCCTGCGCGCCGAATGGCTGGACGTGACCCTGCCCGTGCGCCCGCAGCGCCAGGGGACCATCCACCCGGTTAGCCAGGTCTGGGAGGAATGCACCGCCATCTTCGCCGACATGGGCTTCTCCGTGGCCGAAGGGCCGCAGGTGGAAACCGACTGGTACAACTTCGACGCGCTGAACATCCCCGGCCACCACCCCGCGCGGGCCGAGATGGACACCTTCTACATGCACCGCGCCGAGGGCGACGACCGTCCGCCCCATGTGCTGCGCACCCATACCTCGCCGGTTCAGATCCGGTCCATGGAGCTGGGCGGCGCGCCCACGCGCATCATCTGCCCGGGCCGCGTCTACCGCGCCGACTATGACCAGACCCATACGCCGATGTTCCACCAGGTCGAGGGCCTGGCGATCGACCGCGACCTGTCGATGGCGAACCTGAAATGGGTGCTGGAGGAGTTCTTCTCCGCCTATTTCGGCACCAAGGTGAAGACCCGCTTCCGCGCCTCCCACTTCCCCTTCACCGAGCCTTCGGCCGAGGTCGACATCCAGTGTTCCTGGGAGAACGGCACCGTGAAGGTGGGCGAGGGCGACGGCTGGTTGGAAGTGCTGGGCTCCGGCATGGTGCACCCCAAGGTACTGCAGGCGGGCGGGATCGACCCGAGCGAGTGGCAGGGCTTTGCCTTCGGCATGGGGATCGACCGGATCGCGATGCTGAAATACGGCATCCCGGACCTGCGGGCCTTCTTCGACAGCGACCTGCGGTGGTTGAGGCACTACGGGTTCAGCGCGTTGCAGGTGCCGACGATCCGCGGCGGGGTGTGATTCATGAGCGAGAAGATCACGGCATGGGAGAGCATCCTCCGTGACTTCTCGTGGCTTCCGAGCGTAGTTTCTTGGCTTTCTGGCATTGCGCCGTTGGTAACAGCGATCGTCGCCTGTATTGCGCTCTTTCTTGCTTGGAAACAATTGCGTTTAGCCAGAGGACAGAAGGCGGCTGACAGGCGCGCAGATATTACAGAAGACCTTTTTCTGGCTTTGCAGCGGCTTGATACCGCGAAAGCAGATGTGTTTCGGCCTCGTGGCCTAGCAGAGCTTTTTGATATCAGCGGTGCTACTATCGTTGAGGACCGACTGGAGGCCATTAAAGAGCTTCGCGCTTCCCTGAATGAGTTCCGTGAGCGCAAGGTTTTGTTTCTGATCTATGCCGGCAGCTCAGTGCAAATTGAGCGGTTAGGCGACGTTGAAGCAGCGATAGAGAGCATCCTTGGAGACTTTTCCAGGCTTAGGGCATTGGTCGCTGCGAAGTCGGAACCGGAACTGGATGGTGCGGTCTATCAAGACCGCGCGCTCGACGTTTCTTCCGAGCTTCCTTCTCTCGCTCTGCTGTTTAGCGCCCCACATGTTGGAAATAACGCGGTGGCGGCGTTCAACGACGCGAGGGTGGCGGTATCGGAAATGTTGAAGGAGATCGTTCTGTCCGGGGGGCGAATGCCTGAGGACCGATAGGCCATCCCCCTACCGCGGGTGGGGGCGTAGCCCCCGCCCATGGGGGCGGTCGGGGGCTGGCCGGGCCGCTACGCGCCCCGGCTGGGGCAGAAGCCCGACGTTGCACTCTTCCTTTGCCTTAAGCCCTGATGCCTGCTTGGCTTTGCCCATGGGGGGTGAAGCCCGTCTCGGAAACTATCCGGGGGACAGTTTCAGGGCCGAACGGGCGGCGACCCCTAAGGTCCGGACCGCAGGCAGGCGCCTGTCTGCGCTGCGGTGCGCTTGACCTCGGGCGCAGATCTTTCAGGCTGACCGCATCAGACACCCCCGGGCCTTCCCATGACCAACACGCCCCAGACCTTCACCTTCGGTGACAGCCCACGCCTCTGTGCCGAGCTGCTGGCCCTCGTCCGCTCGGGCCGCAAGACCGCGACCTGCGAGGCGCTGCGGGTCTTCGAGGCGGAACCCGAGGCCATGCCGAAGGTCGGGCGGCGCGACATTGCGCTGAACTGGGACGGAACGCAGGCGCTGGAGATCGAAACCACGGAGGTCACGCTCTGCCGCTTCGGCAAGGTGACGGAGGCCTTCGCCCTGGCGGAGGGCGAGGATGACAGCCTTGCCGCTTGGCAGGAGGGGCATCGGGGCTATTTCGACCGCAGCGGGGGCTGGTCGCCCGACATGATGCTGGTCTGTGAACGCTTCCGCCTGGTGCGTGATCTGGCCGCCGCGCCGGACCCAGAACGGGGAATCGGGGACGGCGCGTGATCCGTCGCGCCCGCGTAGGACAAGGAGATGCCATGCCGCTGTTTCACCACGCCAACCGCGAACGCAACGATGACACGCGCCGGGTCTATGCGCTCTTTGAGATCGCCCATACCACGGTCGACTTCATGGCGGCTCTGGCCTTCATCGTCGGGTCGGTCCTGTTCTTCTACAAGTCGCTGCAAGAGGCGGGCACCTGGCTGTTCCTCGTGGGCTCGATCCTCTTTGCCGTGAAACCCTCGCTGCGCCTCGCGCGGGAGCTGAAGCTTTACGCCATGGGCAAGGAGGAGAACCTGGAGGAGCGGTTCGAGGAGTGAGCGCGGCGCGGGCCCGCAGGGCCCCACCCCCTCGACAAAGCCGCCCTGATGCGCAACAAGCCATGCGACGGTTTCCGGCCCATGGCCGCGCAAGGAACAAAGGGGATCCGCGATGAAATTCACCCTCTCCTGGCTCAAGGAGCATCTCGACACCCAGGCGACCCTGGACGAGATCCTGGAGGCGCTGACCGATCTCGGCCTCGAGGTCGAGGAAGTCACGGACCCGGCGGCGAAACTCAAGGGCTTCAAGCTGGTGAAGGTGCTGGAGGCCGAACAGCATCCCGACGCCGACAAGCTGCGCGTCTGCAAGGTGCAGACCGACGAGGGCGAGACCCAGATCGTCTGTGGCGCGCCGAACGCGCGGGCGGGGATCACCGCCGTGCTGGCCAAGCCCGGCATGTATATCCCCGGCCTCGACATCACCATTTCCGTGGGCAAGATCCGCGGCGTTGAAAGCCATGGCATGATGGCCTCGGAACGCGAGCTGGAGCTGAGCGACGAGCATAACGGCATCATCGAGCTGGAAAACGGCGAAGTGGGCCAGGAGTTCGCGGACTGGCTGGCGCAGAACGATCCGGTGAAGGTCGATCCGGTGATCGAGATCGCCATCACCCCGAACCGCCCCGATGCGCTTGGCGTGCACGGCGTGGCCCGCGACCTGGCCGCCCGGGGCCTGGGCACGCTGAAGCCGCTGCCCGACTACACGCTGGAGGCCACCGCAGGCCCCTGCCCGGTGAACGTGACCATCGACGAGAGCGCCGCCGACGGCTGCCATGTCTTCGCCGGTCGCATCATCAAGGGCGTGAAGAACGGCCCCTCGCCCGCCTGGATGCAGGACAAGCTGCGCGCCATCGGGCTGCGCCCGATCTCGGCCCTGGTCGATGTGACCAACTATTTCACCTACGACATGAACCGTCCGCTGCACGTCTTCGATGCCGGCAGCATCAAGGGCGATCTGGTGATCAGCCGCGCCAAGGGCGGCGAGGAACTGCTGGCGCTAGACGAGAAGACCTACCAGATCCCCGAAGGTGTCATGGTGATCTCGGACGACAATGGCGTCGAGAGCATCGGCGGCATCATGGGCGGCGAGGCCTCGGGCTGTACCGACGAGACCGTGGATGTCTTCGTCGAGGCGGCCTTCTGGGACTTCATCTCAATCGCCCATGGCGGGCGGGCGCTGAAGATCAACTCGGACGCGCGTTATCGCAATGAACGCGGCATCGACCCGGGCTTCAACATGGAGGCGCTGGATCGCGCCTGTGCCATGATCGTCGAACTGTGCGGCGGTGAGGTGACCGAGGCCGTGGTGGCGGGTGAGGTGCCGGACGTCAGCCGCGCCTACAAGCTCGACACGGCGCGCTGTTCCTCGCTCGTGGGCATGGACATTCCCGCCGAGACGCAGCGCGCGACGCTGGAGGCGCTTGGCTTCGTCATGGACGGCGACATGGCCCAGGTGCCCAGCTGGCGCCCCGACGTGATGGGCGAGGCGGATCTGGTGGAAGAGGTGGCGCGGATCGCCTCGCTGACCAACCTGGAACCCAAGCCCATGGCGCGGGTGCAGCCCGGCGTGCCCAAGCCCGTGCTGACGCCGATGCAGAAACGCGAGCAGGTGGCGCGCCGCACGGCCGCGGCCCTGGGCTACAACGAATGCGTCACCTACAGCTTCATCGACAAGGCCAGCGCGGAACTGTTCCGCGGCGGTGACGATGCCACGATGCTGGCCAACCCGATCTCGTCCGAGATGTCGCACATGCGCCCCGCGCTGCTGCCGGGCCTCTTGCAGGCCGCCGCCCGCAACCAGGCGCGCGGCATGGCCGACATGGCGCTGTTCGAGGCGGGCCCCGCCTGGCACGGCGGCGAGCCGGGGGAACAGCACCTGCAGGTCTCGGGCATCCTGGTGGGCCACACCGGGCCCAAGGACGTGCATGGTGCAGCGCGTGCCGTCGATGTCTTTGACGCCAAGGCCGATTGCGAGGCCATCCTGTCGGCCATCGGGGCGCCGGCCAAGGTGCAGATCCTGCGCGAGGCGGCGGAGTGGTGGCACCCGGGCCGCCATGGCCGCATCTGTCTTGGTCCGAAGAAGATGCTGGCGGTCTTTGGCGAGATCCACCCCAAGGTCCTCTACGCGATGGATGTGAAGGGCCCGGCCGTGGGCTTCACCATCTGGCCCGAAGAGGTGCCGCTGCCGCGCAACAAAGACGCCTCGCGCGGGGCGCTGGTGCTGAACGACCTGCAGGCGGTGGAGCGGGACTTCGCCTTCGTCGTCGACGAGGCGGTCGAGGCGCTGACCCTGGTCAACGCGGCTGCGGGCGCCGACAAGGCGCTGATTTCCGACGTGCGGGTATTTGATGAGTTCATCGGCGGGTCGCTGGGCGAGGGCAAGAAGAGCCTCGCGGTGACCGTGCGCCTGCAACCCACCGAGGCGACGCTGAAGGAAAAGGAGATCGAGGCGATCTCCGCCAAGATCGTCGAGAAGGTGCAGAAGGCCACCGGCGGCACCCTGCGCGGCTGACGGCGCTGGCTCCGCGTTGCGGAGCCTCGCCCCGCCCGCCGTCCCATTCCGTCTGTTCCCTCACACGGCGCGTCCCTCTCCGGGGCGCGCCGTGCGGCTTTCGGTCATTTGCCTTTCTCCGGGGGCTGGTCTAGGCCCGGGACAATCCATGGAGGGATGCGCGATGAGCGATGATGATGAATACGTCTACGACGAGGTTTCGGGCGAATGGATGCCGGCCTCGGAACTGGCCGCCCGCAATGCGGTAACGGTCGTCGATGCCCAGGGCACGCCGCTGGCCGACGGCGACTCCGTCGTGCTGGTCAAGGATCTGAAGGTGAAGGGCGCGGGCAGCACCCTGAAGCAGGGCACCGTCATCAAGACCATCCGCCTGACCGACAACCCCGAGGAAATCGACTGCCGCCACCCGGAGATCCGTGGCCTGGTCCTGCGCACCGAATTTGTGAAGAAGAGGTAAGAGATGACCCTGAACGTCTACCTGTCCGGCGAGATCCACACCGACTGGCGCGAGCGCATCACCGACGGCGCTGCCGACCTCGGCATCTCCTTCAACGCCCCGGTCACCGACCACGGCGCCTCCGACGACTGCGGCGTGGCGATCCTGGGCGCCGAGGAGAACCCCTTCTGGCACGACCACAAGGGCGCCAAGGTCAACGCGATCCGCACCCGCATGGGCATCGAACAGGCCGATGTGGTCGTCGTGCGCTTCGGCGACAAGTACAAGCAGTGGAACGCGGCCTTCGACGCGGGCTATGCCGCCGGGCTTGGCAAGTCGCTGATCGTGCTGCACGCGCCCGAGCTGCGCCATGCGTTGAAAGAGGTGGACGGGGCGGCGCTGGCCGTGGCCGAGACGCCCGAGCAGGTGGTGCAGGTGCTGCGCTACGTGCTGACCGGCGCGCTGCCGGGCTGAACGGGTGCTTTGGCCCCGTGCCGGGGCCAAGGCCTCTCCGGCGGGGATTCCGGCAAAGAGAAGTGGAGCGCCGCGCTCTGAGGTCACGTGACCGCCCTTTTCCCATCCTGAAGGCTGAAAATACTCCGGGGGAGTCTCCGGGACGGAGACGGGGGCAGAGCCCCCTTCCCCAACTACGTGTCGCGCGGCGTACGCTGGGCAGGCAGCGCCTCCTACCGCGTTCCGCAGCCTGATATCGACATGCAAAGGGCGGCCCCGGTGGCCGCCCTCTTGCTGTCTGCCTGCGCCGCGCTCAGTCCCGCGGCGGAATGTTCATGCCCCTCTCGGCGGCCGGACGCGCCATGAAGCGATCCACGTAGGCCTGCAGGTTGGCGTAGCTCTTCCACTCCAGCACTTCGTCGGCGTCGTAGTAGCGCAGGGCGCCGTCCAGCCAGGGCACGATGGCGATGTCGGCGATGGAGAAGTCACCGGCGACCCAATCGCGGCCCTCCAGCTGGCGATCCAGCACGCCCAGCAGGCGCTTGCCCTCGTTGATATAGCGCTCGCGCGGGCGCGGGTCCTCGATCTCCTTGCCGGCGAAGGCATAGAAGAAGCCCAGCTGGCCCAGCATGGGCCCTAGGCCGCCCATCTGCCACATCAGCCACTTCTGGACCTCGTACTTGGCGGCGCCTTCCCCCATCAGCTGGCCGGTCTTCTCGGCCAGGTAGATCAGGATCGCCCCGCTCTCGAACAGGCCGATCGGTTCGCCGCCCGGGCCGTCGGGATCGATCAGCGCGGGGATCTTGTTGTTGGGGTTCAGCGACAGGAACTCGGGCGATTTCACGTCCTCGTCCTTCAGTGTCACCAGGTGCGCCTCGTAGGGCAGGCCCAGCTCCTCCAGCGCGATGGAAATCTTCACCCCGTTGGGGGTGGGGAAGGAATAGAGCTGGATCAGCTCGGGGTTCTGGGCCGGCCACTTGGCGTCGATGGGGAAGCCTTCGGGGAACATCGGTCTCTCCTTTTGGGGCATTTCCCCCGATATAGCCCGCGTGGGCGGAAAAAGAATGTGGGCCGGCCGGGATTTCGGGGCAAAGTCGGTGCATGCGCGCAGAAGGGGCGCGCAGGGATCCACAACAGGGGGGTGATCTTCACCATGCTGAAAGACTTTCAGGCCTTCATCGCCAAGGGCAATGTCATGGACATGGCAGTGGGCATCATCATCGGCGCGGCCTTCACCGCAATCGTGCAATCCATGGTCAAGGACCTGCTGAACCCGGTGCTGGGGCTGATCACCGGCGGGCTCGATTTCACCGACAAGTTCGCCGTGCTGTCGGGCGATGGCCCCTACGACAGCCTTGTCGCCGCGCGCGAGGCCGGGGCCACCGTTTTCGCCTACGGCGCCTTTGTCTCCGCCGTGATCAACTTTCTCATCATCGCCTTCGTTGTCTTCCTGCTGGTGCGCTATGTCACCCGCCTGAAGGATCGCCTGGCCCGTGAAGAGGTGCCCAACACCCCGGCGGAGGAAAAACCCGCCGGCCCGACCGAGCTGGACGTGCTGCTGGAGATCCGCGACACGCTGAAGAAGACGGGGTGAGCGCCATTGGGGCGGGTCACGGTCGGGGCCTGCGGCGTCAATTGCCAGCGTGCGGATGGTGCCGGACGGCGTGCCGGGCCTGCCACGGGCCATCGTTCGGGACCGGGGAGCAGGGCAGCGCCTTGATCGGGCCTCGCGGCATTGCGGGCCCTGTCGGGAGAGATCGGTGATTGCACTGGAAGCGGTGGCAGGTTTCTGCGAGAAAACCCGCAACTGACGCGAGGATCTTCGATGCCTGATCAGCTGGACCGTTCCATCCTGCGGGTACTGCAGAAAAGCGGCCGCATTTCCAATGCGGAGCTGTCGGAAAAGGTGGGCCTGTCGCAATCGGCCTGCCACCGCCGTGTGCAGCGGCTGGAGGCCGAGGGCTATATCCGGGATTACGTGGCCCTGCTGAACGCCCGCAAGATGCAGCTGGCCACCACCGTCTTCGTCGAGATCGGCCTGTCGGGCCAGGCGGACGAGCTGCTGGAGGCCTTCGAGACCGCCGTGGCACGTGTGCCGGAGGTGCTGGAGGTGCATCTGATGGCCGGGACGGCGGATTACCTGCTGAAGGTGGTCGCCGAAAGCTCCGAGGATTTCGCCCGCATCCACCGGCAGAGCCTGGCGCGGCTGCCCGGCGTGCAGCGCATGCAAAGCTCCTTCGCGCTGCGGACCGTCTTCAAGACGACCGCGCTGCCGGTCTGATCCTGCCCGTCGCAGGAATCTGACAGGGGCGGCAGGGTCTCCCGTGCCGCCCCTTTCCTTGCCGCCTGAGCGCGATCACTCTTCGTCGCGACCGCCGTAGAGCCGCAGGTTGCGCGGTTCCAGGAAGATCAGCGTTGCCATGACCCCGAAGGCGAACTCGTACAGCTCGAAGCGGCGGTTGGCCTCGCCGCACATCAGCAGCGCGATCGAGGCGGCAATCGCCAGCACCGCGTGGCGCGGGCGGGGCACCGGGACGGCCAGGATCTCGCAGAAGCGGCGCACCCAGTTGGCAAAGGGATAGAGCAGCGGCAGCACCACGAGATAGAGCAGCAGCACCACCGTCAGCCAGGACCCGAAGAGCGAGGTCGCCAGCTGCGTGTCGCCGACCATCATGTTGTGCAGGTTGGTTTCTTCCTGGAAGTTGTTTTCGACGAAGAAGTCCCCGGAGACCCAGCCGAAGATCCTCTGGCCCCAGGAGATTTCCTCGCCAGCGACAAAGAAGAAGAGCAGCGCGTAGAAGACCGTCAGCACCGCAAGCGCGCGCAGGCCCTGGCCGCGCAGCTGCGACGCGCGCCAGACCAGCAGGACGCCGGCCACCACCAGGAAGAGCGCGGTCAGGTATTCGTAGGGGCCGTCCTCGCGCATCAGCACGAATTCGAAAAGGTCGGGGTTGAACCAGGCGAAGGGGATCGCAAAGGCCTGGGACAGGTAAAAGAAGAGGTAGAGCGGCAGGGTCACTTTGCGCGGTGCCATCACCGGGAACTGGTCGAGAGTCTGGTTTTGCATTTGCTGGTCCGGGTCTGATCCGCTGGCAGGCTGCGGGATCGTCCCGCCACGCCGCGTGCGAAGCTATGGATTTTCTGAACTGAGAAGTTCGAATTGGCGTCACATATCTGTTGCTTTCCTTCGTCGCAAACTTATTCCGCGTGCGCAGGCGCACAAATGGCAGTTCGCTTGCAGCCCCGGGGCGTGCGGGGCATTGTGCCGCCACGCAACATTGTCGGGAAATGTACATGGCCGTTCTTGCTGTCGTCTACTGGTCGGGGTCGACCTCGATCACCCTTGCCGCGCGGGCCGTGGCCGGTGGCGCCGCGGCGGCCGGGGTCGAGGTCCACATGGTGGACGTGCTGCACCCGAAGGACATCGACTGGCCCTTGCTGGCGCGGGCCGACGGCATCGTTCTGGGTGCGCCGACCTACATGGGCGGGGTCGCGGCGGGGATGAAGGCCTTCATGGACGAAACGGGCCACGCGATCTGGACCGAGCGCCTGTGGAAGGACAAGCTGGCCGGCGGGTTCACCTGTGGCATCCAGCAGGCGGGCGACAAGCTGGCGACGCTGAAATCCATGGCCGTTTTCGCCGCGCAGCACGGCATGATCTGGATCGGGCAGGAGGTGATTGGCGCGCCGGTGATGCCGGAGAATGCCGGTCTGAATGCCTCGGGCACCTTCCTGGGGCTGGCGGTCGGCTCTGCCACGGACGGGCAACTGGACCCGGGCGACGCCGCCTCGGCGCGGCTCTTCGGCGAACGGCTGGCCGGGGCGCTGGCCCGCTGGTGCTGAGGGCGGACGCCGCCGCCGTCTGGCCCGCAAACCCACCCCCTGAAAACGACAAACCCCCGGGGCCAGGCCGCGGGGGTCGTCTTTGTGTCGGGTCTTCCATGAGGAAGAAAAGGCTCCTTAGAGGAGGCCTTCGCGTTGCGCCTTCTTGCGCGCCAGCTTGCGGGCGCGGCGGATCGCTTCGGCCTTCTCGCGCGCTTTCTTCTCGGACGGCTTCTCGAAATGTTGCTTGAGCTTCATTTCGCGGAAAACGCCTTCGCGCTGCAGCTTTTTCTTCAGGGCACGGAGCGCCTGATCGACATTGTTGTCGCGAACACTAACCTGCATGTGGTTGTCACCACCTTCCTAAGTTAAAGTTTCAATAGTTGCAGGAGGTGGTCCTATAGCAAGGGTCGCCCTATTTGTCCAGCAGGGCCCGTGATATGTCCGACCGGGGTAATCCGGCCAGCAGGCCAGGCGGGCCGCGCAGACGGCACAGCAAGACGGAGAGCATCATGACCGAGGAAACCGACGCCCGGGGCACGGCCCCCACTGCCGCCGACCGGCTGCTGGAGGCGGCGCTGATCCACGTCCCCTTCGACGGGTGGAGCACGGCCACCTTGCAGGCCGCCGCCCAGGATGCCGACATCTCGCCCGAGCTGGCCAAGGCGCTGTTCCCGCGCGGCGCGGTCGACCTGGCGCTGGCCTACCACCGGGCCGGAGACGCTGAAATGGCTCGACTTTTCGCCGCCGAAGCCGCCGAGGGGGCGCATGATGAGTTGCGCTACAGCGAGAAGGTCGCCCGTGCCATCCGCCTGCGGCTGGAGATCGCGGACAAGGAGCTGGTGCGGCGCGGTGCGGCGCTGTTTGCCCTGCCGCAGCACACGGCCGACGGCGCCCGGGCCATCTGGGGATCGGCGGATGCGATCTGGACCGCGCTTGGCGACACCTCCGACGATCTGAACTGGTATTCCAAGCGCGCCACGCTGTCGGGCGTCTATTCCTCCGTCGTGCTCTACTGGCTGGGCGACGACAGCCTGGATCATCAGGCGACCTGGGATTTCCTCGACCGGCGCATCGGCGACGTGATGCGATTCGAGAAGGTGAAGGGCCGGGTGATGTCCTCCCCCCTGGGGCGGCTGATCGAGAAGGGTCCGCTGGGCGTGGTGTCGCGGGTGAAGGCACCGCAGGGGGGCTCTGACCTGCCGGGACAGGCGGGTCCCTCGGGCCACTGAGCGGCAACGCAAGCCCTGGCCGGGCGGCGGGCGGCTGACGGGCCGACGCCTCTGGCGGGCATATTTTCGGTACAGAGAAGACGATGAGGGGGCGCGAGACATGCGCGTGATCGAGATTTCCGAACCGGGTGGGCCCGAGGTGCTGGTGCCGGGCGAACGGGCGCTGCCCGAGCCGGGGCCGGGCGAGGTACGCATCCGCGTGGCCTGGGCCGGGGTGAACCGGCCTGACGCCCTGCAACGGGCCGGCAACTACGCGCCGCCGCCCGGCGCCTCGGACTTGCCGGGGCTGGAGGCCTCGGGTGAGATCGTGGCCCTGGGCGAGGGCGTGCCAGAGGCGGCCCTGGGTAGCCAGGTCTGCGCCCTGTTGCCCGGCGGCGGTTATGCCGAGGAGGTTGTGACGCCTTACGCCCATTGCCTGCCGGTGCCCGAGGGCATGGGCCTGCGCGAGGCCGCCTGCCTGCCCGAGACCTTCTTCACCGTCTGGGAAAACGTCTTCCGCCGGGGCCGCCTGATCGGGGGCGAGGTCTTCCTGGTGCACGGCGGCAGCTCCGGCATCGGCACCACTGCGATCCAGCTGGCCAAGGCTTTTGGCGCGCGGGTCTTCGCCACCGCCGGCTCGGCCGAGAAATGCGCCGCCTGCGAGACGCTGGGCGCAGAACGGGCCATCAACTACCGCGAGGAGGATTACGTCGAGGTGCTGAAGGAGGCCGGCGGCGCCGACGTGATCCTGGACATGGTGGGCGGGGACTACATCCCGCGCGACATCCGGGCGCTGAACCACGAGGGGCGGCTGGTGATGATCGCCTTCCTCGGCGGGCCCAAGGCCGAGGTGAACTTCGCCCAGGTGATGATGAAACGGCTGACCGTGACCGGGTCCACCCTGCGCGCCCAGTCCGACCAGGTGAAGGCCGAGATCGCCGAGGGCCTGCGAGAGCATGTCTGGCCCCTGCTGGCCGCGGGCCGCGTGGCGCCGGTGATGGACAGCACCTTCCCGCTCGAACAGGCGGCGGCGGCCCATGCTCGCATGGAAAGCTCCGGCCATATCGGCAAGATCGTCCTGGAGGTGGCGGGCGGCTGAGGCCGCAGCCGGTCGTCCGCCCTCAACTGCCCGCCCTCAACTGGGTGTGAGGGCGGAACGGCCGCCCGGGGGGCATGCGTTGGATCTGAAAGGACAATTCAACCACGGAGCCTTCCCATGCCTCTCGCCATCGACCTTGCCGGAAAACACGCCCTCGTCACCGGATCCACCAAGGGCATCGGCTATGCCATCGCGAAACGCCTGGCCGAGGCCGGCGCCCGCGTCACCCTCAACGGCCGTGATACGGCGGGGGTGAAGCAGGCCATCGACCGGATGCAGCATGAGGTGCCGGGCGCCGAGATCGGTGGGCTGGCCGCTGATTTGGCCGATGCGGCCGAGGCCGACCGGCTGATCTCCGACCTCGGGGGCTGCGACATCCTGGTGAACAACGCGGGCATCTTCGGCGCCGTCGATTTCTTCGAGGCCGACGACGACCTCTGGCAACAGTACTGGGACGTGAACGTCATGTCCGGCATGCGCCTGGCCCGCGCGCTGGCGCCAGGCATGGTGAAGAAGGGCTGGGGGCGGATCCTGTTCCTCGGCTCTGAAAGCTCCTTCAACATCCCCGACGGCATGATCCATTACGGCGTGACCAAGGCCGCAGATGTGGCCCTGGCCCGCGGCCTGGCGAAGCGGCTGGCGGAAACCGGGGTGACGGTGAACTCGCTGCTGCCCGGCCCGACCCTGTCGGACGGCATGAAGGCGGGCCTTGACACCTCCGACGGGCGCAGCGAGGCCGAAGTGGCCCGCGATTTCGTGAAATCCGCCCGCCCCAGCTCGATCATCGGGCGCGCGGCGGATGTCGAAGAGGTGGCGAACATGGCGCTTTATGCCTGCTCGCCGCTGTCCTCGGCCACCACCGGGGCCTCGCTGCGGGTCGAGGGCGGCATCATCGACACGCCCTGAGTCGCGCCCCTAGCCTCCGATGGCGTCGAACAGGGCCGAGGACGCGCGGCAATCGCGCCGCACGTCGCTCGCGCAGTCGCGCGGCTGCAGGTCCTTCGTCAGGCAGATCCGCACCTCGCGGATGCGGTTGTCGGGGCAGGTGACGGTGACGCCATCGGCGGAAAGATGGGGATTGGCCTCCAGGAAGGCCTCCTCGATCACCCGGGCGGGCAGGCGCACGTCCTCGTCCAGCTGGCGCAGGACCTGCGGGCGGGTGACGCTGTCGTAGGCCTGCCGTGACAGGGCGAAATAGGCGTCCGACGACAACCCGGAACAGCGGCCATGGGCCTGCCATTCGTGCCAGGCGAGGCCCGCGGTCGCCATGATGTCGGCCATCGCGGCGGTGTCGGCACGGCTGGGGTTGCGCATGGGGCTGCGGCAATCGCGGGGGTACCCCTGTTCGTGCTGCGGCCACAGCCCGTGCAGGATCCAGCCGAAGCGCTTGCCGGGCGCGCATTGCTCCGGATCGCCCTGCACCTCGCAGAAGGCGGGCGACCAGCTCAGCGCCATGACGTAGTAGTCGAAGTCGCCGGGTCGGTCGCTGGCGACAGCGCGCAACGGCATGAGCAGGATCATCAACAGGACAAGGGTGCGACGCATATCACTCTTCCATTTGCGGCCCGACCCGACTATATAGCGCCCGAGTTCCCCGACAACGGAAACCTGCATCGCCCCGGCGGTGCGCCCCGGCCCCGAAGGCCAGGGCCCGGGACAGACATATCTGACCGCAGGTTTCCACCACGCCAGATGTTCAGGAGTTGAGACATGCAGGGCAAACCGATCATGGCCAAGGCCACCGCCGTCTGGCTGGTGGACAACACCACGATGAGCTTCAAGCAGATCGCCGATTTCACCGGCATGCACGAGCTGGAGATCCAGGGCATCGCCGACGGCGAAGTGGCCCAGGGCGTGAAGGGCTTCGACCCGGTCGCCAACAACCAGCTGACCCAGGAAGAGATCGACAAGGCCGAGGCCGATCCGCTGCACAAGCTGAAGCTGAAGTTTAACGCCGCCGCCGTGGGCGAGGAAAAGCGCCGTGGCCCGCGCTACACTCCGCTGTCGAAGCGTCAGGACCGTCCGAACTCGATCCTGTGGCTGGTGAAGTTCCACCCGGAACTGTCGGACGGCCAGATTTCGAAACTGGTGGGCACCACCAAGCCGACGATCCAGTCGATCCGCGAACGCACCCACTGGAACATCGCCAACATGCAGCCGATCGACCCTGTCGCGCTCGGGCTTTGCAAGCAGACCGAACTGGACGCCGCGGTGCAGAAGGCCGCCGCCGAACGCGCCAAGCGCGGCGAGGCGATCACCGATGATGAGCGTCGCAAGCTGTTGTCGACCGAGCAGAGCCTGGAGATGGAGGCCGAGCCGCGTATCCCGACCGCCATCGAGGGGCTGGAAACCTTCTCGCTGACCTCTGACGATCAGGACGACGAGGACACCAGCAAGGACGACGATCTGCGCGACGCCGACAGCTTCTTCAACCTGCCGGGCGGCAGCGATGACGACGACGAGGACGACGACAAGTAATCCTCCCCTTTATCCCCTGCATTCAGCCCGCCGGAGCGCCGCTCCGGCGGGCTTTTTGCTGCGCTTTTGATGGCCGGTTCGTCCGGGGTCTTGCAAGTCGCTCCGTCGCCGCCAATCCTGCGCCGCGGGCCGGACAGGACAGGGAAGGACAGACATGCATATCGCCGTGATCGGGGCCGGAATGATCGGGGCCGCCGCCGCCCGCCACCTGGTCGGGATGGGCCACCAGGTGACCCTGGTCGGCCCCGCCGAACCCGAAGACCCGGCCAGCTGGCAGGGGCCCTTCGGCTCGCACTACGATGCCGGGCGCATCACCCGGCAACTCGATCCCTGGCTCTTCTGGTCACGGGTGTCACGCGCCTCCATTGCCCGCTACCGCGAGATCGAGACGGCCTCGGGCGTGCCCTTCTTCTCCGAGGTCGGTTCTCTGATGGCAGGCCCGGCAGGCTCGGTGCAGATGAACCGGCTGGAAGCGACCCGCGACCGCGATGCGGTGCCCTGTGAAAGCCTGCGCGATGCCGAACTGGCAGATCGCTTCCCCTGGTTCGATTTCGCCCCGGGCACCCTGGGCCTGCACGAGCGGGTCAATGCCGGGGTCATCGACCCCCGCGCCCTGGTGCGCGCCCAGATCACCCTGGCACAGGCGGGCGGGGCGCGGCTGGTCCGCGATCACGTCACGGCGCTGGACGAAAGCGCGGAGGGCGTCACGCTGGCGCTGGCCGGGGGCGAACAATTGACGGCAGATCGGGCGCTGCTGGCCACCGGCGGCTTTTCCCGCGCGCTGGTGGGAGAGGCGCTGCCCTTCAGCGTCTACGCCCGCACCGTAGTATTCTTCGAGGTGTCGGAGGCCGAGGCGGCGCGATTGGCGGGGATGCCCACGCTGATCGCGCTGTTGCCCAATGGCGAAGATCCCTACCTGCTTCCGCCCGTGCGCTATCCCGACGGGAAGCTCTACCTGAAGATGGGCGGCGACCGGGTCGACCGGCCGCTGACCTCGCCCGAAGAGCTGAGCGCCTGGTTCCGCTCCCCCGGCGACCCGGAAGAGGTGGCCTACCTCGACGGGGTGATGCGCGCGCGGATGCCCTCGCTGGAGATCCTCTCGACTTCCTCAGCGGCCTGCGTGACGACCTACACGCCGCGCAACATCCCCCATTTCACCGCCCTCTCGGCATGCATCCACACGGCCTTTGCCGGCGGCGGGCGCGGGGCGAAGAACTCGGACGAGCTGGGGCGTCTCGGGGCGCTGCAGGTGGCGGGAGAGGCCTTGCCCGACTGGGCATCTGAACCCGCCGTGGCGTGAGGCGGCGTCGGGGCACCTGCCGCCTCCTCACCTCTGAAGGAATCCACTGAACGATGCCCGAGGCGCGAGGAGGCACCGGCGGGCGCAACAGGTTTGACGGACTTTGACGCCGCGGTGCCGCCGCCCCTGGGGCGCGCCCCCCTCTCTTCACCTTGTCGAAAATACTCTCGCCGAAGGCATCGGCCGCCAGGCCGAACCCGCCGCCGCGCTCACAGCTCCTTGCGGGCGCGCAGGGCGGCGGTGATCGTGCCGTCGTCGAGATAATCCAGCTCGCCGCCGATAGGCACGCCCTGGGCCAGGGAGGTCAGGCGCACCGTGCCCTCCAGCTGGTCGGCGATGTAATGCGCCGTGGTCTGGCCGTCGATGGTGGCGTTGAGCGCCAGGATCACCTCGCTGACGCCTTCATCCTCGACCCGCTGCACCAGGTCGGGGATGCGCAGCTCCTCCGGGCCCACGGCATCCAGCGCCGAGAGGGTGCCGCCGAGCACGTGGTAGCGGCCCTTGAAATTGCCCGATCGTTCCATCGCCCAGAGATCGGCCACGTCCTCGACCACGCAAAGCTCGCCATTGGCGCGTTTCTGGTCGAGGCAGATCGGGCAGACCGGCCCCTCGGAGATATTGCCGCAGCGGGTGCATTCGCGCACGTTCACCGCCACCTCGTGCATCAGGTCCGCCAGCGGCATCAGCAGCAGCTCGCGCTTGCGCACAAGGTGCAGCACTGCGCGGCGGGCCGACCGGGGGCCGAGCCCCGGCAGCTTCGCCAACATCTCGATCAGCGCGTCTATGTCGCGGCCGGCGGACATCGGCGATCAGAAGGGCATCTTGAAGTCGGCCGGCAGGCCCAAACCTTCGGTGATCTTGCCCATCTCTTCCTGGTGCTTTTCGGCGGCGCGCGCCTGGGCATCCTTGATCGCAGCCAGGATCAGGTCCTCGACCACTTCCTTCTCGTTCGGGTCGAAGATCGACGGGTCGATGTCCAGCGCCTTCAGCTCGCCCTTGGCGGTGGCCGTGGCCTTCACCAGGCCCGCACCGCTTTCGCCGGTGACGGTCATCGTCTCCAGGTCGTCCTGGAGCTGCTGCATCTTCGTCTGCATCTCCTTGGCGGTCTTCATCATCTTCGCCATGTCGCCCATCTGGCCAAGGCCCTTGAACATGCTCGTTCTCCTTCATGTGGCGCCGCGTGGGCGCGTCGTTTCAATGCTATCTAGTGCGTCTTGCGGGTGGGATCACTACTCGTCCTCGAAAGGATCCCATTCGTCCTCGACTTCGGGCAGGGCTTCGGCCTCCGCCTTGGCGGCCATCTCCTCGCGGCTGATGATCTTGGTGACCTCGGCCTTGGGGAAGGCGGCCAGCACGGCCTGCATCAGCGGATGGGCCGTGGCCTCCTCCTTCAGCGCGCGCAGCTTGGCGTCGCGCTTCTCGATGATCGTGTCGTCGCCCGGTTCATTGCCGATGGTCACGACCCAGCGGTTGCCGGTCCAGCGTTGCAGCGCCGTGCCCAGTTTCGATGCCAGGTCGGCCGCGGCGCCGGGGGCGGGGGCGAACTCGATCCGGCCGGGGCGGTAGGAGATCAGGCGCACGCCGCCCTCGACCTCCACCAGCAGGCGCACGTCACGGTTCTGGCGGATCAGTTCGATCACGTGATCGAAGGTCGGGTAGCGCGCCAGCGCCTGTTCGACCTCCTGCGCAAGCATGGTGTGACCCTGGGCGCCACCGCCGCCGCCACCGGAGGGGCCGGGCGCGCCATAGGCCGGGGCACCGCCACCGGCCGGACCCGCCGGAGCATAGGCACCGCCGCCACCACCGCCGCCGGGGCCGCCCTGGGGCGGTTCGGGCGGGCGCGGGGCGTCCTTCAGCCGTTTCACCAGTTCCTCGGGCGAGGGCAGCTCGGACACATGGGTCAGCCGGATCACGGCCATCTCGGCGGCCATCATCGCGTTCGGCGCCGCGGCCACCTCTTCCAGGGCCTTCAGCAGCATCTGCCACATGCGGGTCATCGACCGCATCGGCAGGCGCTCTGCCAGCGACAGGCCGCGGGCGCGTTCGTCGGGGCCGATGGTGGGATCCTCGGCCGCATCGGGGGTGATCTTCACCACCGAAATCCAGTGGGTGATCTCCGCCAGGTCACGCAGCACCGCCAGCGGATCGGCCCCGTCGGCATATTGCGCCGACAGTTCGGTCAGGGCGGCGGCGGCATCGCCACGCATGATCATCTCGTAAAGGTCCAGCACCCGGCCCCGGTCCGCGAGGCCCAGCATGGCGCGCACCTGATCGGCGCCGGTCTCGCCCGCGCCGTGGGAAATTGCCTGGTCCAGCAGCGAGGTCGCATCCCGGGCCGAGCCTTCGGCGGCGCGGGTGATCAGGGCCAGGGCCTCATCAGTGATCTCCGCCTCTTCGCGGCTGGCGATGCGGCGCAGCAGGTCGATCATCACCTCCGGCTCGATCCGGCGCAGATCGAAGCGCTGGCAGCGCGACAGCACCGTCACCGGCACCTTGCGGATCTCGGTGGTGGCGAAGATGAATTTCACATGCGCCGGTGGCTCTTCCAGCGTCTTCAGCAGCGCGTTGAAGGCGCTGGTCGACAGCATGTGGACCTCATCGATGATGTAGATCTTGTAGCGGGCAGAGGCCGCCCGGTAGTTCACGCTGTCGATGATCTCGCGGATGTCGTTGACCGAGGTGTTGGAGGCCGCGTCCATCTCCATCACGTCGACGTGGCGGCCTTCCATGATGGCCTTGCAGTGTTCGCATTGGCCGCAGGGATCCGTCGTCGGCCCGCCCTGTCCGTCCGGCCCGATGCAGTTCATGCCCTTGGCGATGATCCGCGCCGTGGTCGTCTTCCCCGTGCCGCGGATGCCGGTCATGATGAAGGCCTGGGCGATGCGATCGGCCGCGAAGGCGTTCTTCAGCGTGCGCACCATGGCGTCCTGGCCGACCAGGTCGGCGAAGGTCTCGGGGCGGTATTTCCGCGCCAGGACCTGGTAGGGGCCCTTGGGGGCGGGGGCGCTGTCTTGCATCGGCGGGAGCCTTGGATTCGGGTGGTTGCGCCCAAGAGTAAACGGGGCCGCCGGGGGCGTCCACCGCAAGGCGCGCTGTTCGGCGGCTGTGGTCGGAATGGCGCAGCTCCGGCTCGCGGCCCCGTGCGTGATGCGGAACGTCTGGCGCCGCTCGCTCCCGCTGGGAGCTTCGCCCCGCCCGCCGTCCCGTGGGGAATTTCGGACGATCTGCGAGCGCACGGGGGCGTCGTGGTGGTCTTGGGGAGGAGGGGTGACTGTCACCTCTGCTGCGCAAAGGTGACCAGGTGAGAGATTGGACAACGACCCAAGCGGGACTCGTTACGGCTGCTTCCTTCCGGACCTGACCGGGTTGGCGAGGCGCCTGCCCGCGCCAACCTCTCAAGCCCGCATATAGGAAAGGACGGCGGGCAATGCAAGTGGGGGAGGGCGCGGCGGAGCCAATGGCTGGCGCGGTCCGGTCAGGCTGCTAAGGTCGCGCCAGATCCGCGGGGCGATCCTGTCCCGGCCCCCATGCCAAACCCAGAAACGGAGGCCCCATGCGCCCCTATCGTGTCGTCGATGCCTTTTCCGCCGTGCCTTTTCGCGGCAACCCCGTTGCCGTCGTCCTGCAGGCTGACGGGTTGAGCGAGGCAGAGATGCAGGCCATTGCCGCCTGGACCAACCTGTCGGAGACGACGTTCCACCTGTCCCCCACCGACCCCGGCGCCGACTACCGGTTGCGCATCTTCACCCCGCGCAACGAACTGCCCTTCGCCGGCCATCCCACCATCGGCAGTGCCCATGCGCTGATCGAGGCGGGGGTGATCAGCCCGCGGGACGGGCTGGTGGTGCAGGAATGCGCCGCCGGGCTGATTCCGGTACAGCAGGCGGGCGAGCTGCTGACCCTGCGCCTGCCGGAGCCGCAGTTCCGTGACCTGTCCACGCCCGAGGCGGCCGAGTTGGCCGATCTTCTAGGCGCGCCGCTCGCGCCGGGCAGTGCGCCGGCTGTGGTCGATGTCGGCCCGCTGTGGATCGTGGCCGACCTTGGCACGGCCGCGGCGGTGACGGCGCTGACCCCGGACCTGCCGCGCATGGCGACGTTCGAGGTTGCGGCGGGCGCGGGCGGTGTCACCGTCTACGGGCGCAAGCCGGAGGGCGGGATCGAGGTGCGGTCCTTCGTGCCCGCCGACGGCATCGGCGAGGATCCGGTTTGCGGTAGCGGCAACGGCGCGGTGGCCGCGCTGCGCCTGCGGAGGGGCGAGTTGGGCGAGGGGGACCGCTACCTGGCGACCCAGGGGCGCTGCGTCGGGCGCGATGGCGAGATCGCGGTGCATTTCGAGGGCGGCCGCATCTTCATCGGCGGCCGGGCTGTCACAACGGTGACCGGTCAGGTCGCGATCTGAGCCTGCCCCGGCACGTGAAAAGGGCCGCCCGGGGGCGGCCCTTCGATCCGGCTGGCGCGCGGATCAGAGCGTGATGCGGAAGAGCGCGAAGCCGCCCTCGCCCTCGCCGGCGGGTTCGATGGTCACGCCCTCTACGCTGTCGGCATATTTCGCTGCCGCCGGGCCGGTTTCGAACAGCACCGTGGTGTCCTCCATCGGGGCGAAGGTCCAGTTGGCATCGGCAGAGGGGTTCACGGTGCCCTGTTCGACGATGTAGCGCACGATGATGTCGCGGTTGGTGTCCGGCCCCTCGAAGATGATGGTGGAGCCATCGTTGCCCGGGAAATGCCCGCCGCCCGAGGCGCGGTAGTTGTTGGTGGCGACCACGAATTCCATATCGTCGGTGACGGGCTGGCCGTCGTACATCAGATCGACGATGCGGCTTTCGTCTGAGATCTTCTCACCGTCGCGGTCGAACATCATCGGCTTCGACAGGTCGATCTTGTAGGTCACGCCGTCGATCACGTCGAAGTTGTAGCTGGGGAAGTCGGGGTTCAGCAGCACCGCGTCGGTCGCGCCCGGCTCCACCTGGTTGAACATGCCTGCCGAGCGGTCCAGCCAGCCGCGCAGCTGGGCGCCCGTGACCTTCACCGCGCGGATGGTGTTCGGGTAGAGATAGAGGTCGGCCACGTTCTTGATCGCGATCGGGCCGGTTTCGACCTCGGTGAAATACTCCGGTCCACCACGGCCGCCGGCCTTGAAGGGCGCGCCCGCCGACAGGAGCGGCAGGGCGGCGTATTCGGTGCCGGCCAGCATCTGTTCCAGGTACCAGGTCTGGGCGTTGGTCACGATCTGGATCGAGGGATCATCGGCCACCAGGGCGAAGTAGGATTGCAGCGGCGCCGAGGTCTGGCCCACTTCGGCGCGGACATAGGCCAGGGTGGCGTCATGTTCGGTCTGCGCCGCTTCCAGCACGGCCGGCACGCTTTCGACGGTGGGGGTGATCGAACGATCCTCGCCGCGCTCGTAGATCGGGCGGGTGGTGGCCTCATGCGCGACGACGCGCCAGCCGTTGCCGTCGGCCTCCAGCAGCAGATCGATCAGGCCCATGTGGCTGCCCCAGTAGCCGCCCATGACGGCGGGGGTGTCGTTGATGGTGCCCTTCTCGACGTCCACCAGCGCATAGCCCTCGTAGGTGGGCGAGGGGAAGACGAGGTGGCTGTGCCCGGTCATCACCGCGTCGATGCCCTCGATCCCGGCCAGCGGCACGGAGGCGTTTTCCATGCCCTCTTCATGATCGGCGGCGCCGATACCGGAATGCGACAGGGCGATGATGATGTCGGCGCCCTCCTCCTTCATCTGGGGCACGTAGGCGCGGGCGGTGTCGACGATGTCGCGGGCCTGCACATTGCCCTCCAGGTGGGCGCGGTCCCAGGTCATGATCTGTGGGGGCACGAACCCGATCAAACCGATCCGGATCGGCTTGGCCGTGCCGTCGCCCAGTTCGATCTGGCGATCGAGGATGACGTAGGGCGGGATGAAGGTGGTGTCGCCCGTGGGGTTGGCGGCCATTTCCTTCACCACGTTGGCCGAGACGAAGGGGAAGTCGGCGCCCGCGATGGCCTTTTCGAGGAAGGACAGGCCGTAGTTGAATTCATGGTTGCCCAGGGTCGCGGCGTCGTAGCCCAGGGTGTTCATCGCGGCGATGATCGGGTGCACGTCGCCCTCGGCCAGGCCCTTTTCATAGGCCATGTAGTCGCCCATCGGGTTGCCCTGGATGATGTCGCCGTTGTCGACCAGAAGCGTGTTGACCGCCTCGTCCCGGACCGCCTGCATATGGGCGGCGGTGCGGGCCAGGCCCACGGTGTCGTCGGGGCGGTCGGCGTAGTAGTTGTAGGGGAAGACATGGACGTGCAGGTCCGTCGTTTCCATGATCCGCAGGTGCGCCTGGCCGCTGGCGGCGCGGGCGGAGAAGGGGTGCAGGCTGAGCAGGGTCGCCCCGGCGAGCGTACCGCCCAGGAAATTGCGGCGGGACAGGGAGGTGGATTGTTTCAGTGTCATGGAAAGCTCCGGAAATGCACGTGACCGTGGTAATGCCGTCGTCACATGACGTTAGCATAACGGACAACGCTGCGGGCGGCTTTTGTCAGGGTGACGCGAAGTCGCGCCGATCCTTGCGCGCGGCAAATGGGCGAAGGCCGGTGCGCGCCCGCGGCGGGGGGCATTGAGCTTCCTCCGGGGGCGGGGCAGTCTGCCGCGGCAAGAAACAGGAACGACAAGACAGGAACGGCGGGCAGGATGATGTGGCAGGATCAGGAGGTGACCTTCGGCGGCACCGGGCTGGACCGATTGGCGCAGCAGCGCGGGGATGCGGCGGAGCTGGACGCACTGATGACGGAGCCGGGCGCGCGGACCCTGCTCTACTGGCGCGGCAATGTCCTGATCGAGGGCGGTGAGGCGGACCGCGCGCTGGCACGGCTGCCGCTGGATCATCCGGTGCTGGCCGAGGCGCTGGACGCCGCGCCGATCCTGCTGGGCCGGTCCGCCGACGGGGCGGTGATCTTTGCCCAGGACATCTCCGCCTGGCAGCCGCCGGAGCTGGAACACCGCGACGCGCCGCTGGGCTGGACCGTGGGCGGGCTGCCGCAGCACCCCGCCTTGGCCGAAGGACAGGGGTTCAGCGACCTGCGTGCCATCATGGCAGACCTGACCCAGGAGGAGGCGGAACTGGCTGCCACTGCCCGGGGGCTCTTCTCCTGGCATCAGTCGCATCGCTTCTGCGCCCGTTGCGGCCAGCCGTCGCAGATCGTCGAGGCTGGCTGGCAGCGTCGCTGCCCGACCTGCCAGGCGCAGCATTTCCCGCGCACCGATCCGGTGGTCATCATGCTGATCGCCCGGGGCGAGAACGTTCTGCTGGGCCGGTCCCATGGCTGGCCCGAGGGGATGTGGTCGGTGCCCGCGGGCTTCGTCGAGCCGGGCGAGACGATCGAGGCCGCGGTGCGCCGCGAGGTGCTGGAGGAAACCGCGGTGGAGGTGGGCGAGGTCCGCTACGTCTGCTGCCAGCCCTGGCCCTTCCCCAACTCGCTGATGTTCGGCTGTCGCGGTACGGCGCTGAGCGAGGCGATCACCGTCGATCCGGTGGAGTTGGAGGATGCCATGTGGCTGTCGCGTGAAGAACTGGCAACGGTCTTTGCCGGCGACCACCCGATGATCAGACGGCCGCGACGCGGCGCGATTGCGGAATTCCTCCTACGCAATTGGCTTGCGGACAGGCTGGCTTGACGTGATGTTCAATTTTGTGAAGGACAGGCTTTGCTCTCTTCCCCTCTATGGTGGCTAATCCATGAAGATCGTTGCGAAAGAAGACATCGAGGCGCCGATCGCGGATGTGTTCGACCGCGTGACGGATTTCCGCAGCTTTGAACGCTCGGCGATTCGACGCGGGGCAGAGGTGACTCGCAAGGATCGCCCGGCTGTCACCGGCGCCGGCGCGGCCTGGGACGTGCGGTTCGATCTGCGCGGCAAGCGGCGCGACATCGGCCTGGAAGTGACCGAGTTCGACGCGCCGGAGCGCATGGTGATGAAGCTGCGCTCGGAGGGGATGAAGGGCGGCGTGCTGGTCGATCTGGTGGCCCTGTCGCGCACGCGCACGCGGATCCGGATCGAGACGGAGATCAAGCCCAAGACCCTGTCGGCCCGCCTGCTGATCCAGTCGCTGCGGCTGGCGCGTGGCACGATCGAGAAGCGGGTGGCCGAACGGATGGCCGAGTTCGCCGCTTCCATCGAGGGCAAGCCGCGCAGCCCCGGCTGAGGGCGCGGGGCCGTACCTGCCGCCGCTCAGTCGCGCTGCGGATCGGCGGGGTAGACGCCCAGCACTTCGAGGCGCGAGGAGAAGTAGTTCAACTCGTCCAGGGCCAGCTTGACGTGCGGATCGTTGGGGTGACCTTCGATATCGGCATAGAACTGCGTCGCGGTGAAGCTGCCGCCAACCATGTAGCTTTCCAGCTTGGTCATGTTCACGCCGTTGGTGGCGAAGCCGCCCATGGCCTTGTACAGCGCGGCGGGTATGTTGCGCACCTCGAACAGCAGCGTGGTGATCATCTTGCCGCCGCCGCGCCGGGAATGGTCCGGCTCCATCGACATTTCCAGGAACCGGGTCGTGTTGTTCGACTGGTCCTCGATGTGGTGGGCCAGCACGTCCAGGCCGTAGACCTCGGCGGCCAGTTCACTGGCCAGCGCCCCGCGCGAGCGGTCGCTTTGCTGCGAGATCAGATGCGCCGACCCGGCGGTATCGGCGCCGGTGATCCGCTGGATGCCGTGGTCGGCCAGGAAGGCGCGGCACTGCCCCAGAAGCATCGAATGCGAGGTGGCCGAGGTGATGTCTTCGAGTTTCGTGCCCGGCAGGCCCATCAGGTTGATGTGCACCCGGACGAAGGCCTCGCCGATGATATGCAATCCCGATCCCGGCAGAAGGTAATGGATATCCGCAACTCGGCCGAATGTGGAATTGTCCACCGGCAGCATGGCCTTTTCCGCCGCGCCCTCCTTGACCGCTGCAATCGCATCTTCGAAAGTGCGGCAGGGGAGGGGTTCCAGATCGGGGCAGGCTTGGACGCAGGCCTGGTGCGAATAGGCACCCAGCTCTCCCTGGAAGGCAATTCGGCGAGTCATCTGGGGAATTCCGTGTTGTTTGCGTCAAAACGCCCGCATCGGGCGATTGGTCGCGGTAACTACACCTTGCTTTGCGCGAGGGGAAGCGGATAGATACGCGCCGAACAACTAGCTACGGATTCATCAGGGGCGCAGCGCACATGTTTGACACGATGACGGGAACGAAGATCATTGGCGGCCTTTGCGGCACGCTGCTGGTCTTCCTGCTGGGCAACTGGGCGGCGGACGTTCTTTACGACACCAGCGCCGGAGGCCACGGTGGCGAGGAGCACGCGCGCGGCTATGTCATCGACACCGGTGCGGACGAAGGGGCGGCTGCAGAGCCCGAACCCGAGATGTCCTTCGAGGAGGTCTTCGCTTCCGCCGATGCCGGTCGCGGCGAGCGTGTCTTCAACAAGTGCCGCGCCTGCCACAAGGTCGACGGTTCCAACGGCACCGGCCCGCACCTGGATGGTGTCGTGGGCCGCGAGGTCGGCGCTGTTGCCGACTTCAGCTACTCCGGCGCGTTGAAGGAAAACTTCGACGTCTGGACCCCGGAAAACCTGCAGGCCTTCCTGGAAGATCCGCGGAACACCGCCTCGGGCACCAAGATGTCCTTCGCCGGTCTCGACGACATCGAGGACCGCGCTAACGTCATCGCCTACCTGCAGAGCGTGAGCGAGTAACGCCCCACGCCTCGGCAAAGGTCCGCGACATGGATCAAGGCCGCCTGCGCATTGCGCGGGCGGCTTTTTTCTTGGGGACAGAAGAGCCTGTAAGGTTCTGGTAACCTCTGCTCACGCATTCTCGTCTTGAACATGGTTAATCGTGGCGATTAGCCTAGGTCCTCAAAGGAGGCCGCCGGTGCGGTCCGCGGCCCTGCCGCCCATCCTGCAAACATCGTCGAGGAGCGTCCCATGAATCGTCCCGAACCCCGTGCCATGGCCCTTGCCGCGACCCAGTCGCCGAGCCGGCGGGCGACGCTGTTGCTGTCGGGGCTGGGACTGGCGGCCCTGGTGGCCCTTGCCGGGCCGGCAGCCGCGCAGGACGACACGGCCGAGACCCAGGCCGAGGGACCGGAGATCATCACCAGTCACGGCTATTCCTTCTTCGGCGACCTGAAATACCCCGCCGATTTCGAGCATTTCGATTTCGTAAATCCCGATGCGCCCAAGGGTGGCGAGATCGCGATCGAGGCCTCGGGCACCTTCGACAGCCTGAACCCCTACACCGTGAAGGGCCGCGCCGGCGCGCTGTCGTCGATGATGTACGAAAGCCTTCTGGGCGATGCCGCCGACGACTACAACGGCGCCTACTGCCTGCTGTGCGAAACCCTGGAATACCCGGCCGACAAGACCTGGGTGATCTTCCACATGCGCCCCGAGGCGAAGTTCTCGGACGGCACGCCGGTCACGGCCCACGACGTTGTCTTCTCCCACAACCTGTTCCTGGAACAGGGGCTGCCCTCCTACGCGGCGGCGGTGAAGAAGGTCATCACCGGGGCCGAGGCGCTGGACGATCACACGGTGAAATTCACCTTCGCCGACGACGTGTCCCGCCGGTCGCTGGTCGAACAGGTGGGCGGTGTGACCGTGTTCTCGCAGAAATGGTTCGAGGAAACCGGCGCCCGCCTGGATGAGCCGCGGTTCGAGACCTCGCCGGGCTCTGGTCCCTACATGCTGGACAGCTACGACGTGGATCGCCGCATCGTCTACAAGCGCAATCCCGACTACTGGGGCGCCGACCTGCCGATCAACCAGGGGCGCTGGAACTTCGACACCATCCGGGTGGAGTATTTCGCCGACGATTCCGCCGGCTTCGAGGCCTTCAAGGCGGGCGAATACACCTTCCGAGAGGAAACCTCCTCGCGCCAGTGGGCCAATCAGTACGATTTCCCGGCCGTGCAGGCAGGTCATGTCGTCAAGGACGAGCTGCCCGACGGCATGCCGCCGAACAACACCGGTTTCGTCTTCAACCTCGGCAAGGAGAAGTTCGCCGATGTCCGCGTGCGCGAGGCGATCGCGCTGGCCTTCAACTTTGAATGGACGAACGAGAGCCTGCAGTACGGCCTGTTCAAGCATCGTGAGAGCTATTTCCAGGATACCCCCCTGCAGGCCGAAGGTGTGCCGGAGGGGGCCGAGCTGGCCTTCCTTGAAAGCCTCGGCGACGTGGTCCCGCCGGAGCTGTTCACCGAACCCGCGCGCGGCGTGCACGAAAGCCGCGCCAGCCGCCTGAACGACCGAGGCAACCTCGGCCGCGCGATGGAGCTGCTGGATGAGGCCGGCTGGACCGTGGGCGACGACGGCAAGCGCCGCAATGCGGATGGCGAGCTGCTGACCCTCGACTTCCCGATCGCCTCCTCCTCGGCACCCTCGATCCAGCCGATCCTCGACAACTATGCCCAGAACCTGATGGTCCTGGGGATCGAACCCGAGTTCGAGGTGGTCGATCCCAGCCAGTACACCAATCGTCGCCGCGACCGCGAATACGACATGCTCTACGGCGGCTACCGTGCCGGTCTGGGCACCGGCACCGGCCTGCTGCAGATGTATGGTTCCGCCGAGGCCGAGTTCTCGGTCTTCAACCCGGCGGGCATCGCTAGCCCGCTGATCGACGACATCATCTATGCCTCGTTGGACACAGAGACGCAGGAGGAGCAGGACGCCTCGCTGATGGCCCTGGACCGGGCGCTGCGGCATGAATTCCTGATGGTGCCCACCTGGTACAAGTCCGGCCACTGGGTCGCCTATTACGATATGTACGAACACCCCGATATTCCGCCCTACGACCTCGGCTACCTCGACTTCTGGTGGTACAACGCCGACCGGGCGGAAGAGCTGAGAGCCGCAGGCGCGCTGAGGTAAGCGCGACATGGGGGCCTATATCCTAAGACGCCTGGCGCTGGTCATCCCGACCCTGCTGGGCATCATGATCATCAACTTCGCCCTGACCCAGTTCGTGCCCGG
This sequence comes from Pseudooceanicola marinus, assembly GCF_020177265.1. Classification (GTDB taxonomy): domain Bacteria; phylum Pseudomonadota; class Alphaproteobacteria; order Rhodobacterales; family Rhodobacteraceae; genus Pseudooceanicola; species Pseudooceanicola marinus_A. The sequence continues at coordinate 55,264 of NZ_JAIVMC010000011.1, read as the reverse complement.
CGGGCCGATCGAACAGATCATCGCCCAGGTGCAGGGGCAGGGGGACGTGACCGCAGGGTTCACCGGCGGCGCCAATGATGCCGCCGACATGTTCGAGGGCAGCGGCAATTCCGAATATGCCGGCGCCCGCGGCCTGCCGCCCGAGTTCATCGAGAACCTGGAAAAGGAGTTCGGCTTCGACAAGCCGCCGCTGGAACGGTTCATGCTGATGCTGTGGAACTACGTCCGGCTGGACTTCGGCGAAAGCTACTTCCGCTCCGTCTCGGTCATCGACCTGGTGATCGAGAAGCTGCCGGTGTCGATCACGCTGGGCCTGTGGTCCACGCTGATCGCCTACATCATCTCGATCCCGCTGGGGATCCGCAAGGCGGTGAAGGATGGTTCGCGTTTCGACAACGTGACCTCGGGCATCATCATCGTGGCCTATGCGATCCCGGGCTTCCTGTTCGCGGTGCTTCTGATGGTGCTCTTCGCCGGCGGATCCTACTGGCAGATCTTCCCCCTGCGCGGGCTCACCTCGGACAACTTCGACCAGCTCAGTCTCGGCGGAAAGATCCTGGATTACCTGTGGCACATCACCCTGCCGGTGCTGGCCTCGACCATCTCGGCCTTTGCCACGCTGACGCTGCTGACCAAGAACTCCTTCCTGGACGAGATCAAGAAGCAATACGTGATGACCGCCCGGGCCAAGGGCCAGACGGAACGCCGCGTCCTCTACGGCCACGTCTTCCGCAACGCGATGCTGATCGTCATCGCGGGCTTCCCCAGCGTCTTCATCGGCGTCTTCTTCGCCGGCTCGCTGATCATCGAGACGCTGTTCTCGCTCGACGGACTGGGGCGGCTTGGCTTCACCGCCGCGCTGGCGCGCGACTACCCGGTGATCTTCGGCACGCTGTTCATCTTCGGCCTGATCGGGCTGGTGGTCGGGATCCTGTCGGACCTGATGTATGTCTTCGTCGACCCCCGCATCGACTTTGAAAGCCGGGAGGGGTGAGATGAGCCTGATGGACGAAGAACGCATGCCGGGCCAAGAGGCGCCGGCCCCGGTGGCCGAGGCCCCCAAGGGGTTCCTGTCGCCCCTGAACAAGCGGCGCTGGCGGTCCTTCCGCCGCAATCGCCGGGCCTTCTGGTCGCTGATCCTCTTCGTGATCCTCTTCGGCGCCTCGCTGTTTGCGGAGTTCATCGCCAACGACAAGCCGATCCTGGTGAACTATCGCGGCGACTACTACATGCCGATCTTCAGGTTCTACCCGGAGACGGAGTTCGGCGGCGATTTCCGCACCGAGGCGATCTATCGTGACCCTGAGGTGCAGTGCCTGATCGAGAGTGGGGGCCTCGACATCTGTTTCGACGATCCCGAAGCGGTGATGGAGGATGCCCGCGACGGCGTGGTCGAGGGCGAGGAGATCCAGCGCGGCTGGACCCTCTGGCCGCCGATCCCCTATTCCTACGACAGCCCCGTGGAACGCCCGGGCGCGGCGCCGCTGCCGCCCAACGACCAGAACCTTCTGGGCACCGACGACACCAAGCGTGACGTGCTGGCGCGGGTGATCTACGGCTTCCGCCTGTCGATCCTCTTCACCCTGATCGTCACCGTCTCCGCCTCGGCCATCGGGATCTTCGCCGGCGCCGTGCAGGGCTATTTCGGTGGCAAGATCGACCTGATCTTCCAGCGGGTGATCGAGATCTGGTCGTCGACGCCCTCGCTCTACATCATCATCATCCTCTTCGCTATCCTGGGCCGAAGTTTCTGGCTACTGGTTCTGCTGACCGTCCTGTTCGGCTGGATGGCCCTGGTGGGCGTGGTGCGGGCGGAGTTCCTGCGCGCCCGCAATCTGGAATATGTCCGCGCGGCCAAGGCGCTTGGCGTGTCGAACCGCGTCATCATGTTCCGCCACATGCTGCCCAATGCCATGGTCGCCACGCTGACCATGATGCCCTTCATCGTCACCGGCACGATCTCGACGCTGGCCAGCCTGGATTTTCTCGGCTTCGGCCTGCCCAGCTCCTCGCCCTCGCTGGGCGAGCTGACGCTGCAGGCGAAACAGAACCTGCAGGCGCCCTGGCTGGGCTTCACCGCCTTCGTCGTCTTCGCCGTGATGCTCTCGCTGCTCGTCTTCATCTTCGAAGGCGTGCGGGATGCCTTTGACCCCAGGAAGACCTTCAAATGAGCATGCTAAAGGTCCGGGATCTGCGCGTCGCCTTCACCCAGGACGGCCACAGCGTCGAGGCCGTGAAGGGGGTCTCCTTCGCCGTCGACCGCGGCGAAACCGTGGCCCTGGTGGGCGAATCCGGTTCCGGCAAATCCGTCTCGGCGCTGTCGACCGTTTCGCTTCTGGGCGAGAACGCCCATGTCTCCGGCTCCGTCACCTTCGACGGGGAAGAGATGGTGGATGCCCCGAACGCCAAGCTGCGCAAGCTGCGGGGCAACGACATCTCCTTCATCTTCCAGGAGCCGATGACCTCCCTCAACCCGCTGCACACCATCGAGAAGCAGCTGGCGGAGAGCATGGCCCTGCACCAGGGCATGAAGGGGCGCGGCTGGCTGAAACGCTGGCTGGAAGGCTGGATGGGGCTGAAACCCGTGCCGGTGCTGATCGGGTTGATCGTCTTCTTCGGCTTCCTGGCGCTTTACGGGGCCTTCGTGGCCACGGCGCCCGAGGAACCTTCGCTGGACTTCCTCGGCGCCTTCGGGGCCGAGGCGGTGGAACGGCTGTTCCGCGCCGTCCTCTGGGCGCTTGGCCTGACGGCGGTGCTCTGGGCGGGCAAGGCCGTGCTGAAGGCGCGGCTGGCGCAATGGATCACCGGCAGCGAAACGCGGGACCGCTCCATCGCGCTGCTGAAACAGGTGGGGATCCGCGATGCCGAATCCCGGCTGACGGCCTATCCGCATGAGTTGTCGGGCGGTCAGCGTCAGCGCGTGATGATCGCCATGGCCCTGGCCAACAAGCCCGAGCTGCTGATCGCGGATGAACCGACCACCGCGCTGGACGTGACGATCCAGGCGCAGATCCTCGACCTGCTGGCGGATCTGAAAGCCGACAGCGGCATGGGCTTGCTGTTCATTACCCATGACCTCGGGATCGTGCGACGCATCGCCGACCGGGTCTGCGTGATGAAGGACGGCGAGATCGTCGAGGAAGGCCCGACCGACGCCATCTTCTCGGCCCCGCAACACCCCTATACGCAGATGCTGCTGTCGGCGGCCGCCACCGGCGCCCCGCAGGAGCCCTCGGGCGATGCGCCCGTCGTGCTGGAGACGGAGCATCTGCGCGTCTGGTTCCCGATCCAGAAGGGGCTGATGAAGACCACCGTGGGCCATGTGAAGGCGGTCAACGACGCCTCTCTGACCCTGCATGCCGGCGAAACCCTGGGCATCGTGGGCGAAAGCGGGTCAGGCAAGACCACGCTGGCCCTGGCGCTGATGCGGCTGATCGGGTCCGAGGGCAAGGTGCGCTTCGACGGGCGCGACGTGCATGCCCTGTCGACGGCGGACCTGCGGCGGCTGCGCAAGGACATGCAGATCGTCTTCCAGGATCCCTTCGGGTCGCTGTCGCCGCGGATGACGGCGGAGCAGATCATCGCGGAGGGCCTGTCGGTGCACAAGATCGCCGATGACCGCCCGGTGCGCGAACTGGTGGCCGAGGTGATGACCGAGGTGGGTCTGGATCCGGCGGCCATGGATCGCTACCCGCATGAATTTTCCGGTGGCCAGCGCCAGCGGATCGCCATCGCCCGGGCGATGATCCTGCGGCCCAAGCTGGTGGTGCTGGACGAGCCGACCTCGGCGCTGGACATGACGGTGCAGGTGCAGATCGTCGATCTGCTGCGTCGGTTGCAGGAGAAATACGGGCTGGCCTATCTCTTCATCAGCCACGACCTGAAGGTGGTCCGCGCCATGTCCCACCGGGTGATGGTCATGCGCCACGGCGACGTGGTCGAGGCCGGGCCCGCCGCCCAGGTCTTCGACGCGCCCCAGGCGGACTACACCAAGGAGCTGTTCGCCGCCGCGATGGACCGCTGAAGCGAACTCCCGAGCCAGGCGCCTGACGGACAAAGGGGCGCGGAGCCTGCCGCTCCGCGCCCCTTCTTCGCGCCTCTCCCCGGATCAGATGGCCGAGGAATGCCGCGCCTTGGCCCCGTCGTAGTCGTCGAAGGCCCGCGCCACCAGCCGGGTCAGCGGCTGCGCATCTGCGGGAATGGTCAGCCCGTCTTCGGTCACGCGCAACAGTCCGTCGAACTGCGCCGCGACCTCGCGGAACATCGCGGTCAGGGTTGCCGCGCTGATGCCGTAGTCGCGGACAATCTCGGCGGTGCGGACGCCGAAGTCGCACATGATCGCCTCGATGATCCGGGCGCGCATCTTGTCCTCGCCGCGATAGGCATGGCCCTTGGCGGTGGAGAAACGGCCCTCGCGGATCGCCTTGGTATGGACGCCCGTGGCGGGCGCGTTCTGGGTATAGCCCTGCGGGAAACGCGAGATCGAGGAGGCCCCCATGCCGATCAGCGCCTCGGCCTGGTCATCGGTGTAACCCTGGAAGTTGCGCTTCAGCGTCCCGGCCTTCTGCGCCTTCGCCAGCCCGTCGTCGGGCAGGGCGAAGTGGTCGATGCCGATCTCGGCGTAATTGTCCCACAGGAACAGCTTGCGCGCGGTGGCGAAGAGTTCCAGCCGCTCGGCCGGGGTGGGCAGGGCGTCGGAAGGCAGCATGCCTTGGCGCCGCGCCATCCAGGGCACATGGGCATAGCCGTAAAGCGCCACGCGATCGGGCGACAGCGACAGCAGCTTCTGCACGCTTTCGGTGATCTTCTCGTTGGTCTGATGCGGCAGACCGAAGAGGATGTCGGCGTTCAGGCTCTCGATGCCATGGGCCCGGATCGCCGCGATCACGTCGCGGGTCACCTCGTAGCTCTGCTCGCGCCCGATGCATTCCTGGATCATCGGGTCGAAATCCTGCACCCCGATGGAGGCGCGGTTCATGCCCGCGGCGGCCAGCACCGAAAGGCGCGCCTCGTCGACCTCGTTGGGGTCGATCTCCACCGAGAACTCGGCGCCCTCGGCAAAGGGCACGACCTCGGCCACGCGGCCTGCCAGGGTCTCCATCATGCCGGGACTGAGAAGGGTCGGCGTGCCGCCGCCCCAGTGCAACCGCGACAGGCGCACTCCAGCCGGCAGATGCGTCTGCAGCAGGTCCAGCTCGGCCAGCAGCGTGTCCATGTAGGCGCGCACCGGTTCCTCGCTTTGCGTGCCCTGCGTCCGACAGGCGCAGAACCAGCACAGCCGCCGACAGAACGGCACGTGGATGTAGAGAGAGATCTCGGCCCCTTCCGGGATGGCTTCGATCCACGACGCATGTTCGCCCGAGCCGATCGCGTCGGAGAAATGCGGGGCCGTGGGGTAGCTGGTGTAGCGCGGCACTTTCGCGTCAAACAGTCCCAGGCGTTCAAGTTGCGTTTTGGTGACCATGAGAATAGGGTTTACCGGAGCGCCAGAACGGCGCATTGACCCAGATCAACCCTCCCATAGACTGCGGTTTGACATGCTCCAGGAAGATTTCTCCTTCGTCTCCCACGATTGCGGCGATTGCCCGATCCGCCACCGCGCCGTCTGTGCCCGTTGTGAAACGGATGAATTGGAGCGTCTGGAAGAGATCAAGTATTACAGAAGCTTCGAGGCCGGCCAGACGGTGGTCTGGTCCGGGGACCGGATGGATTTCGTCGGCTCCGTCGTCTCGGGCATCGCCACGCTGACCCAGACGATGGAAGACGGGCGGACCCAGATGGTCGGTCTTTTGCTGCCCAGCGATTTCGTCGGCCGCCCGGGGCGGGAAGGCGCGGCCTACGACGTGGTGGCGACCTCCGATCTGGTCATGTGCTGCTTCCGCAAGAAGCCATTTGAGCAGATGATGGAAACGACGCCGCATATCGCGCAGCGTCTGCTGCAGATGACCCTGGACGAGCTGGACGCCGCGCGCGAATGGATGCTGGTGCTGGGCCGCAAGACGGCGCGCGAAAAGATCGCCTCTCTGCTGGCCATCATCGGACGCCGCGATGCCTCGATCAATTCCCTGTCGATCCAGGAAAAGATCGTCTTCGATCTGCCGCTTACGCGCGAAGCGATGGCTGACTACCTCGGGCTGACGCTGGAAACGGTCAGCCGCCAGATCTCGGCGCTGAAACGCGAAGGCATCATCGAGCTGCAGGGCAAGCGCCACGTGACCGTGCCCGATTTCTCGCGCCTGCTGGAAGAGGCGGGTGACGATTCGGACGGCGGCCTGCTGGTCTGAGGCGGGGCCACCGCGCGGGTGATCCGCCGCACCGCGCCGTTTTATCGCCCTGTCGGGCGATGCCTCTGGCTGGGATACTTTCGGTAAAGAGAAGACTGGGGCGCAGCGCGCCCAAGCCTTAAGCGCGCTCGGCCCGCCAAGTCGGTCAAAGGGCGCGCGGTCGCCGTGACGCGCCCCTCCTCTGTCCATGTGTTGGCCGGAAATATCCCGGGGGGCATTGAGCCCGCGAGGGCTCAAGGGGGCCAGAGCCCCCTCCCGCTATGCTCCGGGCGGCAGCCTCATGAAAAAGGGGCGGATCCGAAGATCCGCCCCTGATGCGTTTGACCTCTGCCGGCGCTCAGTGCGCCATGAAGATCGGCAGTTCGGTGCCTTCCAGCATGTGCCGGGTGGCGCCACCCAGGATCGCCTCGCGGAAGCGCGAATGGCCATAGGCCCCCATGACGATCATGTCCGCGCCGATGTCCGTCGCGTGGCGGCTGATCAGGTCCGAGATGCGCGGCATGGTTTTCGAGATCACGTCGATCTCGGTCGCCACCCCGTGACGCGCCAGCCAGGCGGCCAGCATGCCGCCGGGGTCGGAGCGGTCGGGGCCGTGCATCGGCGGGTCGATCACCACCACATGCGCCGCCGCGGCCTTCTGCAGCATCGGCAGCGCCTTGCGCACAGCGGCCAGGGCCTCGGGTGTTTCGTTCCAGGCGATCAGCGGCTTCTTCGAGGTCAGCGATTCGGCCGGATCGTCGGGCAGGACCAGGACCGGGGTGCGGCCTTCGAAGAGCACCGATTCGATGATCGGCTCATCCTCCACGCCCTTGCCGTCGCCATAGGGCTTGGGCAGCACGACCAGATCGGAGAAGCGGGCGCGCCAGGCGACGTGGCGGCCAATGTCGCCCATCTGGGCCACGTCGGTGTCCACGGCGTAGCGCAGGCCGGCGCCTTTCAGCAGTTCAGTCGCTTCGGCTTCGAGCGCATTGGATTCTTCGGTGGCGCGGGTGATTGCCTCCTGCAGGACCATCGCGTTGGCGCCTGCGTAGTAATAGCCCATCTGCGTGCGATCCACGCCGAGGCAGAGCACGTCGAGGTGAGCGTCATGTGACAGGGCGAGGGCGGCAACCTGATCGAGATGGGCCTGAAGCCCTTCTTTTCGCGTCAGGATCGTGAAGATCGTGTTGTAGGCCATGGGAGCCTCCTGAGCGGTTGTTCGGTGAAAAATCGTTACCAAACCACGAGATACCTTGACCAGAATGTGGTCGATAAGGTGTGTTTAACATGTGGGAAATTACCTCACATTGATCTTCGTCAACACCTCACGGTTTCGCGATTGATACAGATCAAGGCATGTGATTCAGCACCGACGCAATAAGCGGAGGTCGCAACTCCGATAAGAAGCGGGGGGAGAATTCCGCCTCGTTGGACTGACAAAGGGACGCGTTATGACAAATGCAATCAAGCTAGTCGCGCTGGCGCTGGTCGCGATTTTCGCCGCGATCGCCGCCAATTATGCGCGCGACCTGGCGTATATGGTGAACATGCTGGTGGTCATGCTGGCCGCCTCGGTGACGTTCATCTACACGCTGCGCAAGACGGATGAGGACCGCGACCTGCGGGACCTGTCCGGGGAATACATGGACGGTGTTGTCCGCTACGGGGTGATCGCCACCGCCTTCTGGGGCGTCGTGGGTTTCCTCGCCGGCGTGTTCATCGCGTTCCAGCTGGCCTTTCCCGTGCTCAACTTCGACTGGGCCCAGGGCTATCTGAACTTCGGGCGCCTGCGGCCGCTGCACACCAGCGCCGTGATCTTCGCCTTCGGGGGCAACGCGCTGATCGCGACCTCCTTCTACGTGGTCCAGCGGACCTCGGCCGCGCGTCTCTGGGGCGGTGGCCTGGGCTGGTTCGTCTTCTGGGGCTACAACCTCTTCATCGTCATGGCCGCGCTGAGCTACGTCCTCGGCGGCAGCCAGTCGAAGGAATACGCGGAACCCGAATGGTACGTCGACCTTTGGCTGACCATCGTCTGGGTGGCCTACCTGGCGGTCTTCCTCGGCACGATCATCAAGCGGAAGGAACCCCACATCTACGTGGCCAACTGGTTCTACCTGTCGTTCATCGTGACCATCGCCATGCTGCACGTGGTCAACAACCTGGTGATCCCGGTCAGCATCTTCGGCGGCAAGTCGGTGCAGGTGATGGCCGGCGTACAGGATGCCATGACGCAGTGGTGGTACGGCCACAACGCCGTGGGCTTCTTCCTGACCGCGGGCTTCCTCGGGATGATGTACTATTTCATCCCCAAGCGCGCCGAGAAGCCGGTCTATTCCTACAAGCTGTCGATCATCCACTTCTGGGCGCTGATCTTCCTCTACATCTGGGCCGGTCCGCACCACCTGCACTACACCGCGCTGCCTGACTGGGCCTCGACCCTCGGCATGGTGTTCTCGATCATCCTGTGGATGCCCAGCTGGGGCGGCATGATCAACGGCCTGATGACGCTCTCGGGTGCCTGGGACAAGCTGCGCACCGACCCGGTGATCCGGATGATGGTGATCGCAGTGGGCTTCTACGGCATGTCCACCTTCGAAGGCCCGATGATGTCGATCCGTGCGGTCAACTCGCTGTCGCACTACACCGACTGGACCATCGGTCACGTCCACTCCGGCGCGCTTGGCTGGAACGGCATGATCACCTTCGGCGCGCTGTACTACCTGGTGCCCAAGCTGTGGAACCGCAAGGAAGTCTACTCGCTGTCCATGGTCTCCTGGCACTTCTGGCTCGCCACCATCGGCATCGTTCTCTACGCCGCCTCCATGTGGGTGACCGGCATTATGGAAGGCCTGATGTGGCGCGAAGTCGACGCCAACGGCTTCCTGGTGAACTCCTTCGCCGACACCGTGGCTGCCAAGTTCCCGATGTACGTGGTCCGTGGCCTGGGTGGCGTGATGTACCTCGCCGGTGCGATCGTCATGTGCCTCAACCTCTGGCTCACCGTGAAGAAGCAACCCGCCGAGAAGACCGTCCACGGCCTCGTGCCGGCGGAATGAGGAGCAGATAGATGGGTATCCTTGATAAACACGCGTTTCTTGAAAAGAACGCCACGCTCCTCCTGGCCTGCTCCTTCGCCGTGGTCACCATCGGTGGCATCGTGGAGATCGCACCGCTCTTCTACCTCGAAAACACCATCGAGGACGTGGAAGGCATGCGCCCCTACACGCCGCTGGAACTGGCCGGCCGGGACATCTACATCCGCGAAGGCTGCTATGTCTGCCACAGCCAGATGATCCGGCCGATGCGGGACGAGGTGGAACGCTATGGCCACTACTCGCTGGCAGCGGAGTCGAAATACGACCACCCGTTCCAGTGGGGCTCGAAGCGGACTGGGCCCGACCTCGCCCGCGTCGGCGGTCGCTACTCGGACGAGTGGCATGTCGATCACCTGACCAACCCGCAGTCCGTGGTGCCGGAATCGGTGATGCCGAAATACGGCTTCCTGACCCATGCCATGATCGAGGGCGAATACATGCAGGACCTGATGTCCACGCATGCCCTGGTCGGTGTCCCCTACACGGAAGATCAGCTGGAAAACGCCCAGTCCGACTTTCTGGCCCAGGCGGATCCCGACAGCGATTACGACGGGCTGCTGGAACGCTACGGCGAGGACAGCGTAAACGTGCGCAACTTCGACGGTGAACCGGGCATCTCCGAAATGGATGCGCTGATCGCCTACCTGCAAATGCTGGGCACGCTGGTCGACTTCTCGACCTTCTACCCAGACGAAAGCCGCTGAGGGGGATCCGATGGATATCTATTCGATCCTACGCCAGTTCGCGGATAGCTGGATGCTGCTGGCCCTGTTCCTGTTCTTCGTGGGTGTCGTGCTGTGGGTGTTCCGCCCCGGTGCCCGCAAGACCTACGAGGATACGGCGAACATTCCTCTGCGCAACGAAGACCGCCCCGCCCGCGACGTGAAAACCGACACGTCCGAGCCGGCCTTCGCAGGAAAGGACCTGTGAGATGAGCGATGACCTGAAACAGAAACACGGCACCACGGGCCACTCCTGGGATGGCATCGAAGAGCTGAATACGCCCTTGCCGCGCTGGTGGCTGTGGACCTTCTACGCCTGTATCGTCTGGGGCGTCATCTACACGGTGATGTATCCCGCCTGGCCGCTGGTGAACCAGGCCACCTCCGGGGTGCTGGGCTTCTCGACCCGTGCCCAGGTGGCCGAACGGATCGCCGAGGTCGAGGCCGCGAACGCCGGCATCAACGAACAGCTGGCCTCGGTCGAGCTGACCGAGATCGCCGGTGATCCGGAGCTGAACCAGTACGCGGTGTCTGCCGGTGCCTCGGTCTTCCAGACCTGGTGCGCGCAGTGCCACGGGTCGGGGGCGGCCGGTGCGGTCGGCTATCCGAACCTGCTGGACGATGACTGGCTCTGGGGTGGCTCGATCGAGGACATCCACTACACCGTCACCCACGGCATCCGGAATGAGGATGACTGGGACGCCCGCTACAGCGCCATGCCGGCCTTCGGTCGTGATGAGCTGCTGACGGACGAGGAAATCGACTCGGTGGTGAACTACGTCATGTCCCTGTCGGGCGAACCGCGGGACGCCAGCCTGGTCGAGGCCGGGGCGGAAGTCTTCGAGTACAACTGCGTCTCCTGCCACATGGAAAACGGCACCGGGGACCGGGAACAGGGTGCGCCCAACCTGACCGATGCCATCTGGCTCTACGGTGGGGACTACGAGACGATCCACGAAACGGTCGAAAACGCCCGCTTCGGTGTCATGCCCAACTGGGGTGAACGCCTGAGCGAAGCGCAGATCCGCGCCGTGGCCACCTATGTCCACCAGCTGGGCGGCGGCGAGTAAGCCCGCCCGCTGAAACGAATTTGGCGGGGGGTGCCCCCCCGCCAATCCAGACCCCCGCTCTCGTGGTGGGGTTGGCACCGGCCGCTTCGTCCTGTTCGCGCGTTTCCTTGAACGGTCGGTGCCATTTTTCTAGCCCGCCCCGGGCCTTCGGGGAAGCCCGCCCTGCGATCGCAGGGCGGGCTTTTTTCATTGCTGCGCGCGGGGTGGGCAGGAGATGGGTTGCGGTTCAGCGACAGCGACGCGGTTTCGCGGGCCACCAGTAGAAACGCGGCGCGTCAGGGTCGGGCATGCGGCGCCGGGGCTGGTTCTGCTGGTAGCGGTCGGCGCGGCGGATGCGTTCGTCCAGAACGTCGAGGGGGCGGTAGAGGATCGGATCCATGGGGATCACTCCTTTCGGGACTGTCTGTGCGGTGTCAGTCGTTCCGCCGGGCATCGCGCGGGGCGCGCAGGCGGGGCAGGCGGGTTTCGGCCACGGGCGGCGCGCTGCGGCGCTCCAGGCGGGTGGCGGTCAGCAGGCTCTGTGCGTAGATGTTGAACATGGGTCTCTCTCCGGTTGGGGTGTCTGACCTTGTTTTACGGGACAGACCCCCGAATCCCCTATTCAGGAATGTTTCCCATGTGTAAGTCTGGCTTACATGATCGACTGGACCGGCCTTCCCCCGATGACGGCGCTGCGCGCTCTGGCCGCCCTGGCGGAGACGGGCACAACCGTCGCCGCCGGCGCCCGGCTGAACGTGTCCCATGCCGCCATCAGTCAGCAGGTGAAGCAGCTGGAAAGCCACCTGGGCCTGCCGCTGGTGCGCCGTGGCGCCCGTGCCCTGGAACTGACGGCCGAGGGGCGGCAGCTGGCTGATGCGGTGCTCGCGGGCGTGGCGGGCATCGAGGAGGTGGTCACGCGGCTGCGCGGGGACCTGGCCGAACGTCCGATCCTGGTTACCTGCACCCCCACCCTGGCGGCGCAGTTCCTGATGCCGCGCCTGGGCGACTACCAGGCCCGCCATCCCGGCCTGTCCCTGATGATCGACCCGACGCCCGCGCTGCGCGATCTGGGCCCCGGCGGGGCCGACCTGGCCCTGCGCTATGGCAGTGGCCACTGGCCCGGGCTGGAGGCGCATTTGCTGGTGGAAAGCCCGATTGCCGTCCTCGCCTCGCCAGGGCTGATTCCCGAAGGCCATTTCCCCAGCCCCGATGAACTGTCCAGCTATCCCTGGTTCCAGGAGCTGGGCACCAACGAGGCTGGAGAGTTCCTTGAATGGCAGGGCAGCAAGCTGGATCCGCGGCGCGGCGTAACGTCGCTGCCGGGCAACCTGATGCTGGAGGCGCTGCGATCGGGGCGCGGTGTCGGGGTCATGGCGCGGGCCTTCGCGGAGGAGGAACTGGCCGCCGGGCGCCTGCGCCTTCTGTTCGAGGACGTACGGAAAAAGGGCTATTTCCTGCTCTGGCACGCGCCGACGCTGCGTCCCGAGGCGCGGGACTTCGGCCGCTGGTTGCTGCGGCAGGCCCGGGCGGCCTGGGGCGACAGGGCCGGGGCGAGCGAAGCGGGGGGATCACAACCGGGGGCGCAATAGGTACAGTGAAAATGTCGCATTTGATGCAGGTCAATGTTGGGAAAACATCGGTTTGCGAGAAGGCTTTGTAATTGCATCCAAAGGAACGCCCCCGTGTCTGCTTCCGATACAGAAGATCCCAAGCTCTATGCTGCCAGGGAACCGATCTTTCCCCGCCGGGTGAAAGGCCGCTTCCGGAACCTGAAATGGGTCATCATGATCGTGACCCTGGGCATCTATTACCTGACGCCCTGGATCCGTTGGGACCGGGGCCCGAACCTGCCCGACCAGGCGGTGCTGATCGACCTGGCCAACCGGCGGTTCTTCTTCTTCTGGATCGAGATCTGGCCGCATGAGTTCTACTTCATCGCCGGGTTGCTGGTGATGGCGGGGCTGGGGCTGTTCCTGTTCACCTCGGCCCTGGGTCGGGTTTGGTGCGGCTATACCTGTCCGCAGACCGTCTGGACCGACCTCTTCATCCTGGTGGAGCGCTGGATCGAGGGCGACCGCAATGCCCGCCTGCGCCTGCATCGGCAGAAGAAATGGGATGTCCGGAAGGTCCGCCTGCGGATCACCAAGTGGGTGGCCTGGTTCCTGATCGGCCTGGCGACGGGGGGCGCCTGGGTCTTCTACTTTGCCGATGCACCGACGCTGCTGCGTGACCTGGTGACGCTGAACGCCCACCCGGTGGCCTATACCACGATGCTGCTGCTGACCGCGACGACCTTCCTCTTCGGCGGCTTCGCCCGGGAACAGATCTGTATCTATGCCTGCCCCTGGCCGCGCATCCAGGCCGCCATGATGGACGAGGACACGATCACTGTGGCCTACCGTGACTGGCGGGGGGAGCCGCGCGGCAAGCACCGCAAGGCCGAAGGCGCCGAGGCCCTGGGGGACTGCATCGACTGCCATGCCTGCGTCAACGTCTGCCCCATGGGCATCGACATCCGCGACGGGCAGCAGCTGGCCTGTATCACCTGCGCGCTGTGCATCGACGCCTGCGACGACATGATGGACAAGGTCGGCAAGCCGCGCGGGCTAATCGACTACATGGCGCTGACGGACGAACAGAACGAACGCGCCGGCAAGGAACCCCGCAAGATCACCCGCCACATCTTCCGCCCGCGCACGATCCTCTACACCGTGCTCTGGGCCGCCGTGGGCGTGGGCCTGGTCGTCGCGCTGTTCATCCGGCCCGACATCGACATGACCGTCGCCCCGGTGCGCAACCCGACCTTCATCACCCTGTCTGACGGCACCATCCGCAACGTCTACGACGTGCGCCTGCGCAACAAGCAGGGCGAGGCGCAGGTCTTCCGCCTGTCGGCCGAGGGCGATCCCGCCCTTGAGGTTCAGGTGGAAGGCAGCGAGGATGCCACGGTGACGGTCGACGCGGACGCCACCCACCTGGCGCGGGTCTACGTGACCGCCGCCCCGGGCACCACACCGGCAACATCGGACCGGACCGAGTTCACCCTCTGGGTCGAGGACACGTCCAGCCAGGAACGGTCGAGCGAGGAAACCGTCTTCAACGGAAGGGCCAACTGACATGAGCGACACCGCAGAACCCACCGGTTTCACCCTGAAGGGCTGGCACGTACTGGCGATCTTCGTGGCGGCCTTCGGCATCATCATCACGGTCAACGTGGTCATGGCCACCAAGGCGGTGCGTACTTTCCCGGGGTTGGAAGTCGACAACACCTATGTCTTCAGCCAGGAATTCGACGGCCGCGTCGCGGACCAGGAACGCCTGGGCTGGACGGTGGAGGCCCGCGACGTGGGCGAGATGCTGACCATCGCGATCACCGATTCCGACGGCCGCCCGGTGCGCGCCAAGGAGATGACCGCGACCATCGGCCGGCCCACCGACAGCACCGACGACGTGGTGCCGCAGTTCGCCTACAACGGCACCGCCTACGAGACGCCTCTGGCCGTGGGCGAGGGCCGCTGGATCGTGCGGTTCAGCGCCATTGCCGAGGACGGCACCGAGTTCCTGCAACGGCTAGAGCTGCAGGTTGTGAACTGAGGATCCGAGGCCACAGATGGTCGACGCAGCGCAGCATTACATCGAGGAACAACCGGGCGGCATCTCTGCCTGCCCGGCCTGTTCCGCCGCCCCGGCGGCCGAGGACATGGCCCGCCGTGCGCGCGAGCTGGAAGGCGCGACCCTGGCGCTGTCGCTGCCGGGCATCCATTGCGCCGCCTGCATCGACACGGTGGAACGGGCGCTGAACGCCGCGCCCGGCGTGCGGGAGGCGCGGGTGAACCTGACCCTCAAGCGGGCCCAGGTGAAGGCCGACGCCGATGTCGAGGCCGCCGACCTGGTGCAGGTGGTCGAGGGCGTGGGGTACGAGGCGCATGAGCTGGACGCGGGCACCATTGCGGCCACCGCCACCGACCGGCGGGGGCGCGAGCTCTTGATGCGGCTGGCGGTGGCAGGATTCGCCTCGATGAACGTGATGCTGCTGTCGGTCTCGGTCTGGTCGGGGGCGGCGGATGCCACGCGCGACCTGTTCCATTGGATCAGCGCGGCGATCACTTTGCCGGCCATCGCCTTCTGCGCCCAGCCCTTCTTCATCAGCGCCGGGCGCGCCCTGAAGGCGCGGCATCTGAACATGGATGTGCCGATCTCGCTGGCCATCCTCCTGGCCCTTGCGACCTCCCTTTGGGAAACCTCGCTGTCGGGGGAACATGCCTATTTTGACGCGGCCCTGACCCTGACCTTCTTCCTGCTGGCGGGCCGCTACCTGGATCACCGCACCCGCGCCGCGGCGCGCTCGGCGGCGGAGGAGCTGGCGGCGCTGGAAGTGCCCCGCGCCTGGGTGCTGCGCGATGGCGAAGAGGTGCAGCTGCCGGTGGCCGAGCTGTCCATCGGCGACCTGATCCAGGTGCGTCCCGGCGGGCGGATGCCCGTGGACGGCGAGATCGTCGAGGGCGCCTCGGAACTCGACCGCTCCCTGCTGACCGGCGAGACGCTGCCCGTGCCCGCCCTGGCGGGCCAGGGTGTCAGCGCGGGGGAGGTGAACCTGACCGGCCCGCTGACCGTGCGGGCCACGGCTATCGGGCGCGACACCTCGCTGGCCCGAATGGCGGATCTGGTGGCCATCGCCGAAAGCGGGCGATCGCGCTATACCTCGCTGGCTGACCGCGCGGCGAAGCTCTACGCTCCCGGGGTGCATATCCTGTCGGCGCTCAGTTTCCTCGGCTGGTTCCTGTGGTCGGGGGACCTGCGCGTGGCGCTGAACATCGCCGCCGCCGTGCTGATCATCACCTGTCCCTGTGCTCTGGGTCTGGCCGTGCCCGCGGTGACCACCGCGGCCTCGGGCCGTCTGTTCCGGCGAGGGATGCTGGTGAAACATGAAACCGCGCTGGAACGGCTGGCCGAGGTCGATACGGTGGTCTTCGACAAGACCGGCACTCTGACCGCCGGCACGCCCGAGGCCACCAACCTGGACGCATTTGACGACGCCACCCTGTCGCTGTCGCTTGCCCTGGCCGAGGGCTCTTCGCACCCGCTGAGCCGCTCTCTCGTCACTGCCCTGCGTGCGCGCGGGATCGCTCCTGCGCCGGTCGCGGAGCTGCGCGAGGTGCCGGGCTATGGCACTGAAGGGCTGCTGGACGGACGCCGCGTCCGCCTGGGCCGTGCCGCCTGGCTGGGCGCCGAGGCCGGGGGCGAGACCGCCACCTGGCTGGAGGGGCCGGACGGCCTGGTGGAATTCACCTTCACCGACAGCCTGCGGGATGGTGCCGAGGCGGCCGTGCGCGACCTTCTGGCGGCGGGCAAACGGGTCGCGCTGATCTCCGGCGATGCCGAGGGCGCGGTGGCTGATCTGGCCGCGCGCCTGGGCATCGAGGACTGGACCGCGGGGGCCCTGCCGGGCGACAAGGCCACCCGCATCGTGGACCTGCAGGCGCAGGGCGCGCGGGTGCTGATGGTGGGCGACGGGCTGAACGATACGGCGGCGCTGAGCACGGCGCATGTCTCGATCTCGCCCGCTTCGGCGCTGGACGCTGCGCGGGTTGCCTCCGACATTGTCCTGCTGGGAGGCGATCTGTCGCCCATTCCAGAGGCCCTCGGCATCGCCTCTCGCGCCACGCGGCGGATCCGTGAGAACTTCCGCATAGCGACATTCTACAACGTGATAGCCGTGCCGCTGGCGGTTGCGGGGCTCTGTTCGCCCCTGATCGCGGCGCTGGCCATGTCGGCCAGTTCGATCACGGTATCGCTGAACGCCCTGCGGCTGCGCTGACGCGCGCGGTCGGGGACCGGGGCAGGCAGTGACAGGGGCACCCGCGAGGGGCCGAAAGGGGACAGGACATGGATATTCTCGTCTGGCTGATCCCGATCTCGCTGTTTCTCGGCGGGATCGGTCTGGTCGGCTTCATCTGGACGGTGAAGACGGATCAATACGACGACCCCGACGGGGCGTCGCAGCGGATCCTGTCGGATCAATGGGACGATCACCCGAAGCCCTGAGGGGCGCGGCTGTGCCTTGGCCCCGTCGTCGGATGGGGCAGGCAGGACCGGGAGGGGCTCTGCCCCCTTGAGCCCTGGGGGGGCTCAATTCCCCCGGGATACTTCTAACCAACAAATAGAGAGAGAGGGGCGCAATGCCCTTCGGCGACCGGGGGGCTTCTTGCGGCCCGGTCAGGCCTGTGCAAGCGGGCCGGGCCCCTGCGCAGCCGCGACCCCTGCGGACCGGCGTGCCGCGCGGGCGCCTGTCAGGTGTCCGGGCCGATCATGAAGCAGGTCTGGTTGCGGGCGTTCAGGCGCCGGCAGGTGCGGTCGGCGGCATCCCGGGTCAGGCCGGCGAAGTTGGCGTCGAACCCGGTGGGCGAGCGCACCACGCGACGGTCGGCGCCTTCCAGCGTCTCGACCTCGGCCAGGGCGGTGGTCAGCAGGATGCGTTCCGCGCGGCCCTCGGTGGTGTAGCGGCCGATGTTCACGCCCCAGCTGGCCGGGCCGGCATCGGCGGAGCGGGTGACCACCGGGGTGACGGCCACGCCCACGTCTGCGGGCAGCGAGGCCTTCTGGGCCTCCGTGGTCTGCGCGGGCAGGGCCGGGCTGAACTGGTTCAGCAGGGTACTGGGCCGGGCCATCGGGGGGATCGGGTTTTCTACCGGGCCGGAGGGCAGGATCGCCGGGGTGGCGGCGACGGCGGTTTCGACCGCGGCATCGCCCTGGGCGGGGTCCTCGGGCGGCGGCAGGGTCTGACCGGCACTGGTGTCGGCAAAGGCCAGGGCCTCGGCGGCGGCGGCGTCCAACGTGGCGGCGTCGGGCAGCGAGGCCAGCAGCATCTCGTCCGGCGCCTCCTCCGGCGTGTCGGGGATCGGGCGGGCGCGGGGGCGCAGCGAGGCCCGCGGCGCGCCGTTCACGCGCACTGTCTTGCCGGCCATCAGCAGCTCGTCATGAGCGCCGTAGACGGGTTTCGCCGGCGCGATGGTCGGCGCGGAGGAGGGGGCACGTTCAAAGCCAAGGTCCAGAAGTTCCGCCATGCGCGCATTGCGCCAGGGGGTCGAGCGACCGCCGAAGATCGTGGCGATGATGCGTTCGTTGCCGCGAGCGGCGGAGGCCACCAGGTTGAACCCGGCGGCGCGGGTGTAGCCCGTCTTGATCCCGTCGGCGCCGCGATAGGCGGCCAGGAACTTGCGGTTGGTGTTGTAGACGGTCGTGCCGCCCGCATCCGCCGTGCGTTTCGAGAACAGGTGGTAGTATTCCGGGTAGTCGAAATAGAGGTGCCGCCCCAGCGTGGTCATGTCGCGGGCGGTCGACAGGTGGCCGGAGGAGGTCAGGCCATTGGCGTTCTTGAAGGTGGTGCGGGTCATCCCGAGCGCCTCGGCAGTGCGGTTCATCCGGCGGGCAAAGGCCGCTTCGGAGCCCTCGATGGCCTCGCCGATGGCCGTGGCCGCATCATTGGCCGATTTCACCGCCGCCGCGCGGATCAGGTAGCGCAGCTTGATCCGCTGACCTTCACGCAGACCCAGCTTCGAGGGGACCTCGTTGGCGGCGTTGCGGGACACGCGCACCTGGGTGTCGAGGGAGATCTCGCCATGTTCCACCGCCTCGAAGGCAATGTAGAGCGTCATCATCTTGGTGAGGGAGGCAGGGTGCAGCCGGGTGTCGGCATTGCGGGAGCGCAGCACCTCGCCGGTGCGGGCGTCTACGACCATTTCGGCATAGGGTGCGGCCTGGGCGCCGGGTGACCACAAGGCCACGAGCACCAGGGCAAGAAATGCCGTTACGAATGTCTTGAATAGCCCGTCAAGGGCCGGCTGCCTGCGCCGAACCACCACGTCACTCACCTATCTGCCTCGTCGCCGCCGGTTTTCCGGTCGGTCCATCTTTGTCGACCGGGGCGCCAATGCCTGCGGCACCCCTGTCGTCTATTGCGAGAGATACCATAGGGCGCATGTGGAACAAAGCGACCATTTTGGGGCGACTTTCCGCCACCTGTGTACATCTTCCAGATGTAGTGATGGCTGTGAATAAACCTACTAGGACTGTGGTCACCCATGAAAACAAGGGGATGCAATTGCGGGGTTACAGATGTGCAATTGCTTTTCCTTTTCAGGGGCCTAGGCGCCGAAGTTGACATTTTCGGCATCGTCGGGCCGCCATCGGAGGCTGGGCGTGATCCGCAAGGGGGCTGGGCCGGGCCCTTGACACGTAACGCGGGCCTGTCGCGCGCCCACGTGGCCAAAGGGGGCGCCACGGCCTCAGTCGAGCTGATCGACCAGCGGCGGAAGGGCTCCGAGATCGGTCAGGGTGAAGAAGCGCGGCTCATCCTCGGGCGCCTCGGCATGTTCCAGCGCCCAGGACAGCCCGTGCGGCACATGCACCCCGACGCCGCCGACGGCGATGGCCGGCAGCACGTCGGATTTCATCGAGTTCCCGGCCATCAGCGCGCGCTCCGGCCCGTCGCCATGTTCGGAGAAGATGCGGGCGTAGACCGGCGGGGTCTTGTCCGAGACGATCTCGACTCCGTCGAAGAGATCCCCCAGCCCGGACTGCGCCAGCTTGCGTTCCTGGTCCAGTAGGTCGCCCTTGGTGATCAGCAGCACGCGGTGGCTGCCCGCCAGCGCCTCGACCGCCTCCCGGGCATGGGGCAGCAGTTCGATCGGATGGGCCAGCATGTCCTGGCCGGCCTCGATGATCTGGCGGATGACCTGGGCCGGCACGCGGTCCTCGGTGATCTCGATCGCGGTCTCGATCATCGACAGCATGAAGCCCTTGATGCCGAAACCGTAGTGCCCGATGTTGCGCCGCTCGGCCGCCAGAAGGCGTTCCGACAGGTGGTCGGGATCGGCATGATCGGCCAGCAATTCGGCGAATCGCTGTTGGGTGAGGTGGAAGAACCGCTCGTTGTGCCAGAGTGTGTCATCCGCATCGAAACCGATTGTTGTGATTTTTCGTGCCATTTTTTTTCCGTGATCCTGGCTGCGGCCTTCCCTGACGGGCCTGCGGCGTTATATAGAGCAGCCTGATCCCGAAACCTCAACACTGCTGCCGGCACCCCGGAAGAACATCGCTTTGGACGTTCGATCGGAGAGACAGGCCCAGCGGAGATGACGACCGACGTGATGATGACCCAAGTGACCGAGACCGCGCGGCCCGAGCCGCTGGCGCAGATGGGCGCCTGGGCGCAGCCGCTGACCCTGATGGCCGGACCTGATGATCCGGAAGGCGACGGCAATGTCGTGCTGGACACCAAGCCGCGCAGCAAGCGACCGCCCCTTTACAAGGTGCTGCTGCTGAACGACGATTACACCCCGATGGAATTCGTCGTGCTGGTGCTGGAACGGTTCTTCGGCATGACCCATGCCCAGGCGTTCGAGATCATGCTGACCGTGCACAAGAAGGGCGTCGCCGTCGTCGGCGTCTTCAGCCACGAGATTGCGGAGACCAAGGTGGCGCAGGTGATGGATTTCGCCCGCAAGCACCAGCATCCGCTGCAATGCACCATGGAAAAGGAATAGAGCGACCATGCTCGGATCCCGCCTCGCTCTCGCGATGGAGAGCGGCCCGACCCTGCCGGAGGCGGGTCGGATCGCCGTGTTCGCGCCCCATGCCGGCGCCGACCTGACGGCCCTGCCGAAAGATCGTGTGGAGGTCGTGACCGGCTTCCGCCCCGACTACACCGCCTTCGAACGCCTGGGCTATGCCGTTGCGGTGGCCCCCGAGGGCCGCTACGCCGCCGCCTTGGTCTGCCTGCCGCGGGCCAAGGCCGAGGCGCGGGCGCTGGTGGCGCAGGCGCGCGCCGTGACCGACGGCCCCGTCCTGATCGACGGGCAGAAGGACGCGGGCGTGGACAGCATGCTGAAGGCGCTGCGTGGGCTGGGCGAGGTCTCGGCCCCCATCTCCAAGGCCCATGGGAAGCTGTTCTGGATTGGCGCCGCCGATCTGGAGGCCTGGCGCCCCGCCGCAGAACAGAGCGCCGATGGTTGGCACACCGCGCCCGGCGTCTTCTCCGCCGACGGGATCGACCCGGCGTCGGCCCTGCTGGCCGAGGCCCTGCCGGAGTTGTCGGGATATGGCGCCGACCTGGGCGCCGGCTGGGGCTTCCTGGGGGCCAAGGTGCTGGAAGGCTCGCCCAAGGTGAAGGCGCTGGATCTGGTCGAGGCCGACCACGCCGCGCTGGCCTGTGCGCGGCGCAACGTGACCGATCCGCGCGCGGGCTTCCACTGGGCCGATGCCACGGCCTGGCGCCCGGGGCGGATGCTGGATTTCGTCGTGATGAACCCGCCCTTCCACCGCGAACGCAAGGCCGACCCGGAACTGGGCCGCACCTTCCTGCGGGCCGCCGGCGCCATGCTGGCGCCCAAGGGGCGTCTTTACGTCGTGGCCAATGCGCATCTGGGCTACGAGAAGACCCTGGGTGATCTTTTCGGCCATGTGGAGGTCTTCGGCGGCAATCGAAGCTTCAAGCTGCTGATGGCAGAGCGGCCCTCTCGCCAAGGGGGCGGGGGCAAGGTAGGCTCCCCCTCGGGACGAATGGGGAGATCCAGATGACATTCTCGATTGCGGGCAAGACCGCCATCGTGACCGGCGCCGCCCATGGCATCGGTCTGGCCATCGGCAAGCTCTTTGCCGACAAGGGTGCCAACGTGATGTTCGCCGACATGGACGAGGATCGCCTGCGGGACGAGTTGGGCGAGGCGGTGGAAGAGGGCAATATCCGCTACTTCGCCGGCGACCTGCGGGAAAAGCTGACCATCGCCAACCTGCTGTCGGCCACCATCGACGCCTTCGACCAGGTGGACATCCTGGTCAACGCCTCGCGCCAGGTGCTGGTGTCGGACCCGTTGAACCCCGATGACGACGCGATGGAAACCATGCTGCAGCAGAACCTGCTGACGGCGCTGCGGGTGACGCAGACGGTGGCCAAGCGGATGATCAAGCAATCCGAGAAGCCCGACGGCCCCAAGGGCGGGGCGATCGTGAACCTGTCGTCGATCGCCGCGCGCCGGACCCACCCGGACCTGATGGCCTTCTCCGTCTCGTCGGCCGCGCTGGACCAGATGACCCGCTCGTTGGCCGTGGCCCTGGCGCCGCACGGGATCCGCGTCAACGCGCTGGCCTTCGGCTCGGTCATGTCGTCCTCGCTGAAGGAAACCCTGCGCGGCAATTCGGATTTCCGCGAGGACATCGAGGACCACACGCCGCTGTCGCGCATCGCGCCCCCGGGCGAGTTGGCCGAGGCGGTGCAATACCTGGCCTGTGACGCCTCCTCCTTCATGACCGGACAGATCGTCACGGTCGACGGCGGCCGCACCCTGCTCGATCCGGTCGCCGCCCCCGCGCACTGATCCGGGCCGGGGCGACGCGCCCCTTTCATCCGACAGCCACAAATACTCTCGCCGAAGGCATGGCCCCGTCAGGGGCCATTTCCTTTTGCGCCGGTGCTGTTCGGCGCTCCTGCGGAGCCCCGAGCCTCCGGCGGGAGTATTTTCAGCCATCGTATGGGGTCAGGGGGTGGGCGCCCTCTTCTGCCCTGCGGCGCGGGCTGGTAGGGAGGCGGAGGCATCTGGCGAAAGGAGCGGGACATGGCGGAGATGACGGATGAGAAGGCGCGGGCCAGCGCCTGGTTCCGCGAGCTGCGGGATCAGATCGTCGCGGCATTCGAGGGGCTGGAGGACGCGCAGACGGACGGGCCGCTGTCGGACCAACCTGCGGGCCGCTTCGATGTCACGCCGACGACACGCACCAGCGAGGATGGCAGCGACGCTGGCGGCGGGCTGATGTCCGTGATGCGCGGCGGCCGGGTCTTCGAGAAGGTCGGCGTCAATATCTCAACCGTCTATGGGGAGCTGGGCGCGCGGGCGCAGACGGCCATGGCCGCGCGCAAGGGTCTGCCCGGCATGGCCGAGGATCCGCGCTTCTGGGCCTCGGGCATCAGCCTGGTGGCGCATATGCAGAACCCCCATGCGCCGGCCGTCCACATGAACACCCGCATGTTCTGGACGCCGCACGGCTGGTGGTTCGGCGGCGGGTCCGACCTGAACCCCTGCATCGAATATGCCGAGGACACCGCCCATTTCCATGCGGTGCAGGAAGAGCATTGCGCGCGGCATGACCCGGCGTTCTATCCGCGTTTCAAGGACTGGGCGGACGAGTATTTCTACATCCCGCATCGCAAGCGCGCGCGCGGCGTCGGCGGCATCTTCCTCGACGATCACAACAGCGGCGACTGGGAGGCCGATTTCGCCTTTATCCAGGACGTGGGCCGCGCCTTCCTGCCCGCCTTCCTGCCCTTGGCCGACAAGCGCCGGGCGCAGCCCTGGGACGCGGCCGACAAGGACGCGCAGCTGATCCATCGCGGGCTCTATGCCGAATACAACCTGGTCTATGACCGCGGGACGAAATTCGGCCTGGAGACCGGCCACGACCCCAATGCCGTGTTGATGTCCCTGCCGCCGCTGGCAAAGTGGGTGTGACGCGCCATCTAGTCTGGCAGCCGGGCGCAGCAGAGGGACAGCGACGATGATGAAACAGGTGAAACGCGCGTGGGCGGTCCTGTCGGGCATCGTCGTGCAGATCGGCGAGATCAACATGGCCCTGGTCGCCGCTGGCGTCGCCTTCTACGCCATGCTGGCGCTGTTTCCGGGCCTCGCCGCGTTGATCGCCCTGTGGGGGATCATTTCCGACCCCACCGTGGTGATGGAAGAGCTGAAACTGCTGCGCGGCATCTTGCCGGATGAGGTCTATCGACTGGTCGCCGCACAGGTCTACAAGATCTCCGCCTCCTCCGGCTCGACCCTCGGCTGGGCGGGGGCACTGTCGCTGGCCTTCGCCATCTGGTCGTCGCGGTCGGGCGTGGCGGCGATGATCCTGGGGCTGAACACCATCCACGGGCAGGAGAATCGCGGCTCGCTACGCCACTACCTGATCGCGCTGATGCTGACGGTCGCGCTTTTGGGGGTGGGGATCGTGGCGCTCGGCTCCGTCGTGGTGCTGCCGGTGATCCTGACGATCTTCCCGCTCGGCCCCGTGGCCTCCGTCGCGGTGGAGATCGTGCGCTGGCTGGCCGCGCTTCTGGCTGTCATGGGCGCGCTGTCGCTGCTCTATCGCTATGGCCCCAACAACCGGGGCGAACGCATGTCCTGGGCGACGCCAGGGGCCATCGTCAGCGTGGTGCTGTGGTTGGCCGCCTCCTACGCGCTGTCGCTCTACTTCACCAACTTCGCCGATTACAACGAGGTCTACGGCTCTCTCGGGGCGGCTGTCGCCCTGCTGTTCTGGCTCTATGTCTCGGCCTTCGTTGTCCTGCTGGGCGCGTCGCTGAACGTTCAGATCGACCGGGCGCTGGCCGCCGAGGTCGCGGCGCCGGATCCGGCCCCACAGCGGGGCGAGGCGGATACGGTCCTGACCGGGAAAGAGGTAGATGGCGGGGCCGTGGACGACGGCCCGCAGGAAGCGCAGCTGGTGGAAGAAGGGCCGATCCACGAGGTCGACGGCCCCGCCGAGGCGGAGCCGGAGGGCCTCTCTTTGCCGGTCCACGACCCCCGCCGGGCGGAAGCCTGAGGACGGGGGCTGAGGATGTGGGCCTGACCCGGCGACGTCAGATCAGGCGCCGCCGCGCACAGTGTCGATCATCAGCTGGACGTTCTCGGGATCCGCATCCGGCGTGATGCCGTGGCCCAGGTTGAAGATATGCGGCCCCTTGGAAAAGGCCTGCACGATTTCCCTGGTTTCCCGCACCAACGCCTCGCCCCCGGTGACCATGTGCGACGAGGCCAGGTTGCCCTGCACGCAGCCGTCCACCTGGACGTTGGCGGCGGCCCATTCGGGCGCCACGGAATTGTCCAGGGCGACGCAATCGGCGCCGGTGGCCTTGGCAAAGCCCACGTATTTCTCACCCGCCTCGCGCGGGAAGGCGATGACGGGGATGCCCGGGTGGCGCGCCTTCAGCTCGGCGATGATGCGTTTGGCAGGCGCCAGCGCGTAGCGGTCGAAATCCTCGCCCTTCAGCGATCCGGCCCAGCTGTCAAACAGCTTCACCACCTCGGCGCCGGCCTCGATCTGTTTCGACAGGTATTCGATCGTGCCCTCGGTCAGCCGCTCCAGGATCGCCTCGAACAGCGCGCGGTTCTCGGCCTTCAGCGCATGGGCCGGGCCCTGGTCCTTGGTGCCGCGCCCTGCGATCATGTAGGTGGCCACCGTCCAGGGCGCGCCGGCGAAGCCGATCAGCGTCGTCTCGGCGGGCAGCTCGCGCTTCAGGATCTTCACCGTCTCGTAGATCGGCGACAGGGTCTCATGCACCTCCGACGCAGGCTTCAGCGCATCGAACTCGGATTGCTGCGTGATCGTCGACAGGCGCGGCCCCTCGCCGGTGACGAACCACAGGTCGGCACCCAGGGCCTGGGGCAGCAGCAGGATGTCGGCAAAGAGGATCGCGGCGTCGAAACCGTAGCGGCGGATCGGCTGCAAGGTGACCTCGGCGGCCAGGTCCGGATTGTAGCACAACGACAGGAAATCCCCGGCCTGGGCACGGGTCGCCTTGTACTCCGGCAGGTAACGCCCTGCCTGGCGCATCATCCAGATCGGCGGCGTCGGCAGCACCTCGCCCTTGAGCGCGCGCAGGATCGTCTTTTCGGCCATGTGGGTCCCTCCGTTCTTCGGGTCTCTGGTCGCGGTCCGGCCCCTGAAAGTCAAGCGATCCCGGTGTCTCGCGCCTGTGACAGATGGTGCGCCCGGGCGATCTGTCCACGTCGGTCGGCCGCCCTTGCCCGCGCCCCTTCGCCACGCTTGCCAGCCCGGGCGCGCGGGCGTAACCAAGGCCCATGACAGATGCACGCCCGACCCCCGCCCAGCCCCTGAAGATCGGCACCCGTGGCTCGCCCCTGGCCCTGGCCCAGGCGCATGAGACCCGCGACCGGATCGCGGCCCATTTCGACCTGCCGCTTGAGGCCTTCGAGGTGGTGGTGATCTCGGTCGCAGGCGACCGGATCCAGGACAAGGCGCTGCGCGAGGTGGGGGGCAAGGGCCTCTTCACCAAGGAGATCGAGGTGGCGCTGTCCACCGGAGAGATCGACATCGCCGTGCATTCGATGAAGGACATGCCGGTGGATCAGCCCGAGGGGCTGGTGCTGGATTGCTACCTGCCGCGCGAGGATGTGCGCGACGGCTTCGTCTCGCTGGCCCATGGCTCGCTGGCGGAGGTGCCGCAGGGCGCCGTCATGGGCACCTCTTCGCTGCGCCGCCGGGCACAGCTGCTGGTGCGGCGGCCCGACCTGCAGGTGGTGGAATTCCGCGGCAACGTGCAGACCCGTCTGCGCAAGCTGGAGGAAGGTGTGGCCGAAGCGACGTTCCTGGCCATGGCCGGGCTGCACCGGCTGGGCCGGCCCGAGCTGGCGCGCGCCGCCCTGGACCCGGACGAGATGCTGCCGGCGGTTGCCCAGGGCGCCATCGGGATCGAGCGCCGCGCCGACGACATGGCCACCGCCGCGCTGCTGGAGCCCATCCATGATGCGGCCACGGCCGAGCGGCTGGCGGCGGAACGCGCCTTCCTCGCGCGCCTCGACGGCTCCTGCGAGACGCCGATTGCCGGGCTGGCGGAGGTGACGAACGGCACCCTGCGTCTGCGCGGCGAGATTCTGCGCCCCGACGGGTCGGAGGCGCTGTCGGATGACCGC
Organism: Pseudooceanicola marinus; assembly: GCF_020177265.1. Taxonomy (GTDB): domain Bacteria; phylum Pseudomonadota; class Alphaproteobacteria; order Rhodobacterales; family Rhodobacteraceae; genus Pseudooceanicola; species Pseudooceanicola marinus_A. The sequence continues at coordinate 28,434 of NZ_JAIVMC010000011.1, read as the reverse complement.
AGCGCGCCGGTGGAAGACGGGGCCGAACTGGGCCGCGTCATGGCCGAGGCCCTGCTGGCGCAGGCCGGCGCCAACTTCTTCGATTTCAAGAGCTAAGGCCGCGGGGCCGGGCACGGCGGATCACTCCGCCGCGCAACCCGTGTCGCCTGCGTGGCAGGCCGCGATCCGGTCGGTGATGGCCGGTTCGGGGGCAGCGAAATACTGTCCGCCGCAGGGGCCGAGGCGCAGGTCATAACCCGTGTCGGTCATTTCCACGAAGGCCAGCCCCGCGCCGCCCGCCGGCACGCCCGCGCACCACGGCCCGGCACAGGTCAGCGTGACCTCCATGTCAAGGGCATAGCGGCCGGTGAACCCCTCGGGGCCGAGGGCCTGGCCCTCGAACTGCGCGGGGAAGCGGTGTTCCTCGGGATTCGGATTGGTCAGGTCCCGCTCCGGCAGCTCGGGCGCGTCGAAGCTGAAGTCCCCCAGCAGGACTACATAGGTCTCGGCGGCCTGGTCGGCGCGCTGGTAGCTGGCCACCGCATCGGGCGGCAGGCAGGACAGCGCGCTGGCCTGGCTGGCGAGCGCCAGGATCGGGGCGGAGAGGAGAAGCGCGCGCATCAGATCTTGTCCCCGAAGGCGGCCAGGACGGCCTCGTAGACGCTGCGCTTGAAGGGCACGATGTTCTCCACCAGCTCGTCGGGGGCCATCCATTTCCACTCTGTGAACTCGGGATGCTCGGTGGCGATGTCGATATCCGCGTCACTGCCATGGAAACGCATCAGCGCCCATTTCTGCTTTTGCCCGCGGTACTTGCCCTTCCAGATCTTGCCCAGCAGGTGCTCGGGCAGGTCATAGAGGATCCAGTCGTCGGTCATCGCCTCCAGCGTGACCTTGTCCGCCGTCACGCCGGTCTCTTCCCAGAGCTCGCGCAGCGCGGCCTCTTCCGGGGTTTCGCCCTCGTCGATGCCGCCCTGGGGCATCTGCCAGGCCGGCGGCTCGCCCGCTTTCATGTCGTTGCGCTGGCCGGTGAAGACCAGGCCCAGCTCATTCACCAGCATGACACCGGCGCAGGGGCGATAGGGCAGGGCGGCTTTCTCTTCGGGTGTCATCGGACAACTCCTTGCATTTCGCGCGCATCCTACGCCGCAGGCGGGTGAAGTCCACCGCCCGGAGCGCACCCGCGCGGGGCGTCGCCGGTCGGCCCGCGCTTGACCTGTCCTGTGCTTATACGTTGGCCGGAAATACTCCGGGGGTGCGGGGGCAGGCCCCCGCCCGGGAGGGGGCTCTCAGGCCCAGATGCCGGCCAGTTCGGCGGCCAGCCAGTCGCGGAAGCGGGCGAATCCCGGCAGCGCCTCGGACCGTTCGGGGTAGATCAGCGTATAGGCCTCTCCCGTCTCCAGCCGCCGTGCAGAGGCCAGGGCCAGACGCCCCTCGGCCAGGGCGCGTTCGGCCACCACCTCGGGGACGAGGCCGACGCCCAGGCCAGCGGCGGCGGCGTCGGCCACCATGTCGAAATGATCGAACCGCGCCCCGCGCAGGGCACGGCGGGGGTCCACGCCGCTGGCCCGGAACCAGTCGGGCCAGAGGGTGGGGCGCGTCGATTGCTGCAACAGCGGCAGCGCCAGCATCGCCTCGTCTGACAGCGGGCCGGAGCGCGCCAGCTTCGGCGAGGCGACGGCGACCAGGCTTTCGTCCAGCAGGTGCAGGTGATGCGCGCCGCCCGCGCGCTGCGCGCTGCGCTGGATCGCCAGGTCGAAGGGATCGGTGTCGAAGTTCACCGGCGCCAGGCGCGCGGCCACGTCGAAGCTCATCCCCGGCATCGTGGCGCGGAAATCGGCCAGTTTCGGGATCAGCCAGGACCGCCCGAAGCTGGGCAGGACCGAGATGCGCAGCACCGCCTCCTGCCCGCCGAAGGCCATGACGGAGGTAGCCGCCGCATCCAGCCGCGCCAGCAACGCCTCCGCCTCGCCGCGAAAGCTGCGGCCCGCGTCCGACAGGGCCAGCCGTTGCCGGGCCCGGGTGAACAGGGCCACGCCCAGCCGGTCCTCCAGCGCGGCGATGGAACGCGACACGGCGGATTGCGTCAGCCCCAGTTCCCGCGCCGCCCCGGTGGTCGTGCCCACCCGGGCGCATGCGCAAAAGGCTTCAAGCTCACCCACGGAGGGTATGTAGGGTTTGCGCATTTTCGGGCCGCCTATTCGGGAAACTCATAGCTTTGCCAGAATTACGCGTTGGCGGTGGAAAGGTCCATGACTTAGGTTGCGGGCAAACGCCTAGCCAGATTCCCGTCGAGGAGAGAGAGAATGGACACCGCCAACCGTCCGGTCCTGAAGGAAAAGGACCGCCCGAACATGTCGAGCTTTTCCTGGGAAGACCCTTTCCTGCTGAACGAACAGCTGGAAGAGGAAGAGCGGATGATCCGCGACACCGCCCATGCCTTCGCGCAGGAGAAACTCGCCCCCCGGGTCGAGAAGATGTACCTGGAAGAGGGTGTCGACGCCTCGATCTTCGCCGAGATGGGCGAGATGGGCCTCCTGGGCGTCACGGTGCCCGAGCAATACGGCGGCATCGGCGCGGGCTACGTCAGCTACGGCCTGGTCGCGCGTGAGGTGGAGCGGGTCGATTCGGGCTACCGCTCGATGATGTCCGTGCAGTCCTCGCTGGTGATGTACCCGATCTATGCCTACGGCAGCGAAGAGCAGCGGATGAAATACCTGCCGAAGCTCGCCTCGGGCGAATGGATCGGCTGTTTCGGCCTGACCGAACCCGATGCCGGGTCGGACCCCGCCGGCATGAAGACCCGCGCCATCAAGACCGAGGGCGGCTATCGCCTCGTCGGCTCGAAAATGTGGATCTCCAACGCGCCGATTGCCGATGTCTTCGTCGTCTGGGCGAAGTCCGAGGCCCATGATGGCGCGATCCGTGGCTTCGTCCTGGAAAAGGGCATGAAGGGTCTCACGGCGCCGAAGATCGACGGCAAGCTGTCCCTGCGCGCCTCGATCACCGGCGAGATCGTCATGGACAACGTGGAAGTGGGCGAAGAGGCCCTGCTGCCCCATGTGTCGGGCCTGAAGGGGCCCTTCGGCTGTCTGAACCGCGCGCGCTACGGCATCGCCTGGGGTGTGATGGGCGCGGCCGAGGATTGCTGGCACCGCTCGCGCCAGTACGGCCTGGACCGCAAGCAGTTCGGCAAGCCGCTGGCCGGCATGCAACTCTACCAGAAGAAGCTGGCCGACATGCAGACCGAGATCGCGCTGGGCCTTCAGGCTTCGCTGCAGGTGGGTCGCTTGTTCGACGCCGCCAAGGCCGCGCCGGAGATGGTGTCGATCATCAAGCGCAACAACTGCGGCAAGGCCCTGGATATCGCCCGCCAGGCGCGGGACATGCACGGCGGCAACGGCATCCAGATCGAATACCAGGTGATCCGCCATTCGCAGAACCTGGAGACGGTGAACACCTACGAGGGGACGCATGACGTGCATGCGCTGATCCTCGGCCGGGCGCAGACCGGGCTGCAGGCGTTCTTCTGATCCTGGGCGGGTTGCCCGCCCGCCGCCGCAAGGGCGCCGGACGGGCAAGGGGGCGCTGCCCCCGGTCGCGGCGGGGCCGCGACGCCCCCGGGAGTATTTCCAGCCATCGTATGAGGCGGGTCCGCGGATCCGCCTTTTCCTTTTTCGCGGGGCGGGCTGCTGATGTCCTCGGCACCTCTTTCCGGCACAGCGTGGGCAACGAGGTCTGCGTCGTCTGTCACGGTCCCGCGGAGGGGCCCGCCGCCCGAGGCAGCATGGCTGCCAGGAGGTCCCAGACCAGCCGCAGCCGTTTCGAATGCGCCAGATCCCGATGCGCCACCAGCCAGACCGGGAAGGGCACCGGGGCCAGGTGGGCCACCCGGGTCAGATGCGCGTCGCCCTCGGCGCGGGGGAAGGCCGCCAGTCCCAGCCCGGCTTGCGTCATCTGCCATTGCACCAGGTGGCTGCCCGTCGTCACCGGGAAGCTGTGCGGGCCGAGTGGCACGGCCATCCCCGTCAGCAGGTCGGCCAGCGCCGGGCCCTGGTCCCAGGCGAGGAAGCGTGCCGAGGCGAGGTCGGCGGGGCCAGTGACCGTCCCCAGTGAGGCGACGTAGCTGGCGCTGCCGTAGAAATACCCTTCGTCATCGGCCAGGCGGCGGCCGATCAGTTTGGGGTCCTCGGGGCGGGTGTTGCGCAGGGCGATGTCGGCCTCGCGCCGGGCCAGGTCCGAGACGTCGTTGGAGGCGCGGACCTCCACCTCGATTCCCGGATGCGCGGCCTGCAGTGCGGCGATCACCGGCGGCAGGCGGAAGGCGGCGTAGAATTCCGACGCGGTGAGGACGACCCGCCCGTCGATCTGGTCCGACAGCCCGGCGGCGGCGCGGGAGAAGGCCAGCGCCGCCTCGGCCATGGCGCGGGCGCGGGGCAAAAGGGCGCGGCCTGCGGGCGTCAGCACCAGGGCACGCCCCGTGCGGTCGAAGAGGGCCAGGCCCAGATCCTCCTCCAGCTGTGCGACCTGGCGGCCCAAGGTCGGCTGGGCCAGCCCAAGGGCCCGCGCGGCGGCGGACAGGGAGCCGGTCTCGGCGGTCGCCAGGAAGGCGCGCGCGCGGCTCCAGTCGAAGGAGATCTGGGATATATCCATGCAATTTTTTATGGGTGATATACCCTTTCAGTCAATTCTGTTGAGTGTGCTGAGGCGTTAGATCCTGCGCAACAGCGATGGAGCGTGGTGATGAAAGCGATTGTCTACGGAGCGTATGGCGGCCCGGACGTTTTGCACCTGGCCGAGCGGGCGCGGCCCGAGCTACAGCCGAAAGGCGCGCGGGTGCGGGTGCAGGCGGCGGCTGTGACGACGGCCGACTGGCGGTTGCGGGCGGCGGCCTTTCCCGGCGTGCTGGCGCTTGTCGGGCGGGCGATGTTCGGCTGGCGGCGCCCCCGGCAGCCGGTGCTGGGCAGCGCCTTTGCCGGAGAGGTGACGGAGGCGGGCGAAGGGTCGCCCTGGAGCCCGGGCCAGCAGGTGCTGGGCTTCGTGCCGGCGGGGGCGCATGCCGAGGAGCTGGTGATCGGCCCCGACGCCTGCGTGGTGGCCCGCCCCGCAGGCATGAGCGCCGAGGCAGCTGCAGCGCTGCCCTTCGGCGGGCTGGCCGCGCTGGTCTTCCTGCGTGACGTGGCGCAGCTGAAGCCGGGGCAGCGGGTGCTGATCACCGGCGGATCGGGCGAGGTGGGCGCCATGGCGGTGCAGATCGCGACGGCCTTAGGTGCGCGGGCGACGGCCATGGCCAGCGCTGGCAATCTGGCGCTGCTGCGCGAGCTGGGCACCGAAACGGCACTGGACTATCGCAGCGCCGATCTGGCCGCCCTGGGGCAGAGCTTTGACGTTGTGCTCGACACCTTCGGGGCGCTGTCGGTGCGGCAGGCCCGGGCGCTGCTGCGTCCCGGCGGTGTCTTCGTGCCGCTGAATTTCGGGCTGCGGGAGATCGCGGCGGCGCTTTGGCCATGGGCGCGCAGGCGGGTGAAGATCCACGTCAATGCCGACCGGGCGGAGGATCTGGAGGCATTGGTGAAGCTCTGGGCCGAGGGGCAGTTGCACCCGCTGGTCGGGGAGGTGTTCCCCATGGCCGAGGCGCGCGCCGCCCATGCCCGCGTCGAGGGGCGGCACAAGCGTGGCGCGGTGGTCTTGCGCATGGATGGATGACAGGGGCGCTGTCGCGGGTTCGACACGGCAAGGAAAAACCCCCGCGCAGGGCCTGCGCGGGGGTCTGGTCTCAGCGATGCGTCGCGGCTCAGTTGCCTTCGCTGGCGTCCGTCTCTCCGGCCAGCATGGCGGGGGCGCGGTACTGCGGCCCCAGGGCCGCCAGCCCGTGCAGGATGTCGATGGCATAGGCCAGCTGGTAATCCTCGTCCCGCAGCTGCGCGGCCTCTTCGGCCAGGGCGCGTTCTTCCTCGATCTGGCGGATCTCGTCCTCGCTCAGCGAGTCGTTGTCCAGGGTCCCGCGCAGATCGGCCTCGGAGCGGCGGGGGCGATCCACCTGTTCCTCTTCCTCGCCTTCCTCGGCATTGGGATCGACACGCGGCTGGTGCACCACGATGTCGGGCGAAATCCCGAGGTTCTGGATCGAGCGGCCTGAGGGCGTGTAGTAGCGCGCCGTCGTCAGCCGGATGGAGCCGTCGCCACGCAGCGGCATCACCGTCTGGACCGAGCCCTTGCCGAAGGACTTGGTGCCCACGACGATGGCGCGGCGGTGATCCTGCAGGGCGCCCGCGACAATCTCCGACGCGGAGGCGGAGCCGCCGTTGACCAGCACGACGATCGGCTTACCGTCGACCAGGTCACCGGCTTCGGCGTTGAACCGCTCGCCGTCCCCGGCCTCGCGGCCGCGGGTCGAGACGATCTCGCCCTTGTCGAGGAAGGCGTCGGACAGCAGGATTGCCTGATCCAGCAGGCCGCCGGGGTTGTTGCGCAGGTCGAGCACGATGCCGTTGACGTTGTCGAGACCACCGGCCGCCTCGATCTCCTCGTTCAGCTTCTCGACCATGGTCGGGTAGGTCTGGCGGTTGAAAGCCGAGACCCGCAGCACGATCGAGTCGCTTTCGGTGCGGGCACGAACCACGGTCAGCTTGATCGTGTCACGCACGATGGTCACGTCGAAGGGCTCCGGCTCGCCTTCGCGGACCACGGTGATGACGATCTCCGAACCGACGGGGCCGCGCATCATCTTCACCGCGTCGTCGAGCGTCAGCCCGAGAACGGATTCGCCGTCCACGTGGGTGATGTAATCGCCGGCCTCGATCCCCGCGTCATAGGCGGGGGTGTCGTCCATCGGCGTGACGACCTTCACGAAGCCCTCTTCCTGGGTCACCTCGATGCCCAGGCCGCCGAACTCGCCCCGGGTCTGCACGCGCAGGTCGTCCGCCTGTTCGGGCGGGTGATAGCTGCTGTGCGGATCAAGCGAGGTCAGCATGCCGTCGATGGCCGCTTCGACCAGGTCGGAGGGATCGACATCCTCGACATACTGGTTGCGGATGCGCTCGAAGACGTCGCCGAAGAGGTCGAGTTGTTCGTAGACGGAGCTGTCCCGGCTCGCGTCCTGGGCCAGCAGCGGCGGGGCGATCTGGGTGGTGGCGATCACCGCCACGGTCATCCCGCTGATCGCTGCCATGGCGAATTTCTTCATCATTGCGTGTCCTTCGTGACTGCGAACCAGGTCAGTGGGTCCTGGGGCTCGTTGCCCAGCCTGACTTCCATGTAAAGCGTTTCCGAGCGGTCATTTCCAGAGCCGTCCCGGGATTGGGCCAGAATTGCGCCGGGCGCGGGGTCTTCGCCCCCCATCAGGCCGAGCGGTGCCCCCGCGGGCAGCACCTCCCCGATCTCTCCGTAGACGATATCGAGCCCGGCGAGAACAAAGAGTAAACCGGATTGAGGTTCAAGGACCATCACGTTTCCGTAGTCCAGAAGCGGGCCGAGATAGCGGATCGTCGCCGGCACCGGCGCGGTGACCAGGGCGCGGGGACGGGTGGCCAGCACCACGCCGGGGCGGGTGACACCGGCGGCATCGGCCTCGCCCGCGCGGCGCAGCACGCTGCCCTGTACGGGCAGGGGGATCTGCCCCTTCTGCGCGGTGATATCCTGGGCCGCGGGGGCCTCTTCGCCCTCGGTGATCTCCGACAGGCCCGAGGCAAAGGCGCGCAGGGTTTCGGCGGTGGCCACCAGCAGCTGCGTCTTCATCGGGTCGGCGGTGAAGCGGCGCGGCAGATCGGTGCGATCCGACACCGCCTGGCTGAGCGCGGTGCGTGCCTCCTGCACGCCTGAAAGCGCGGTATGCAACTGGTCGGCGGCGGCCTCCTGCAGCGCGCGCAGCTCGCGGGCCTCTTCCAGCCGGGCGCGCAGCTCTGCGACCTTCTGGTTCAGCGCCGGCGCGGCCTCCGCCATCAGCATGCCGGATCGCGCGGTGCCGATCGGCCCGTCGGGATGCAGCATCAGCACCGGGGCGGGTTCGCGGGACAGGGTCTGCAGCGTCCCCAGAAGCGCCGCGATCTCGTCCCGCTGGGCGTCGAACTGGGCCTGGATGCGGGCCTCGCGCAGGGCGGCGGCGCGCAGGCTGTCACGCATGGCCGAGAGGCCCTTTTCATAGGCGGCGATGGTGGCGGTCAGCGCCGCCACCCGGTCGGAGGCCCGTTCCGCCCCGTCCAGCCGGTCATGTGCTGCCTCCAGCTCGGACGCGGCGGCGCGGGCCAGCGCGGCGGCATCGGTCGCCGCGCGAGCCGGGGCCCCCTGTCCCAGCAGTGCCAGCACCAGGATCGCCAGCCCCGCCAGCAGGGCCAGCGCGCGGGTCAGCCGGCAGGGAAGGCGGCGCGGGGGCCTCACTTGATGAGGCTCTCGCCGGTCATTTCGGCCGGTTTCTCCATCCCCATCAACTCCAGCAGGGTCGGCGCCAGGTCAGCCAGGCGCCCCTCGCGCAGCGCGGCCCCCTCGGGCCCGCCGAACAGGATCACCGGCACCGGGTTGGTGGTATGGGCCGTGTGCGGCCCACCGGTTTCCGGGTCCACCATGGTTTCGCAGTTGCCATGGTCGGCGGTGACGATCATCGCACCGCCCGCCTTCTCCAGCGCCTCGACCACGCGGCCCAGGCCACGGTCCACCGCCTCGCAGGCGGCGACGGCGGCGGGGATCGACCCGGTGTGGCCCACCATGTCGGGGTTGGCGAAATTGGTCACGATCAGGTCGTAGCCTTTCTCGATCGCCTCGACGAACTTGTCCGTGACCTCGACCGAGGACATCTCGGGCTGCAGATCATAGGTCGCCACCTTGGGCGACTTCGGCATGTACCGATCCTCGCCCGGCTTGATCTTCTCGACCCCGCCGTCGAGGAAGAAGGTCACATGGGGGTATTTCTCGGTCTCCGCCAGGCGGAACTGGGTCTTGCCGTGCTTGGACACCCAGTCGCCCAGGGTGTTGACGATCTCCCGCTTGGGGAAGCAGGTGGTCATGTAGGCGTTGTGGTCGTCGGAATATTCCACCATGCCCAGCAGGGCCGAAAGGGCGGGGCGCGGTCCGGTGTCGAATTCGGCGAACTCCGGTTCCCCGATGGCGCGCAGGATCTCGCGGGCGCGGTCGGCGCGGAAATTCATGCAGAAGAAGCCATCACCGTCAGCCACCCCGACGTAGTCGCCGATGACGGTGGGCAGGATGAACTCGTCGATGACATCGCTGGCATAGCTCTGGTCGACGGCCTCCTGCGCGGTGGCGGCGGTCTTTTCGCCCTGGCCCTTGATCATGGCGAAATAGGCCTTGGACACCCGTTCCCAGCGGTTGTCACGGTCCATGGCGTAGTAGCGACCCGAGACGGTGGCGATGCGCGCGCCCTTGGGCAGGCCCGCCTCCAGCGTGTCCAGGTAGCCCTTGGCGGATTGCGGGGCGACGTCACGGCCGTCGGTCACCGCATGCAGGGCCACGGGCACGCCGGCGCCCGCGATGATCTTCACCGCCGCCAGGATATGGGTGAGCGAGCCGTGCACGCCGCCGTCCGACACCAGCCCCATCACATGGGCCGTGCCGCCGCTGTCCTTCAGCGTCGCGATCATCGCCAGCAGGGCCTCGTTCCTGGCGAAGGAGCCGTCCTCGATGGCCAGGTCGATCTGGCCCAGGTCCATGGCGACGACGCGCCCGGCGCCGATGTTGGTGTGGCCCACCTCGGAATTGCCCATCTGGCCCTTGGGCAGACCCACGTCGGGGCCGAAGGTGGTCAGCGTGGCATGGGGGCAGGTGGACCACAGCCGGTCGAAAGTGGGGGTGTCGGCCAGGGCCGGGGCATTGGCCTCGGTTTCCTCGCGCAGGCCCCAGCCATCGAGAATGCACAGGACGACAGGTTTGGGGGTGGACATGCGGATTCTCCTAACGTGGCCCGGGTCTGCTGTCGTTCTAGACCCTTCGCGGCAGGGGGGAAACCTCTGCTGCCGGGGCGGGCAGGGTTCAGCCGTGGTGCTGCCTGATGTGGGGGCAGGGGGCGCCCCGGCTGCAAAGTCCGCCAACAGGCGCGACCTCTCGGCGCCGGGCCTGATTGGTGTCCGTCGCAGCCGCGCGTCAAACGCGGTGGTAGGGCGATCCGGCGAGGATGGTGGTGGCGCGGTAGATCTGTTCGGACAGCATGACGCGCGCCAGCATGTGCGGCCAGACCATCTTGCCGAAGGAGATCGACAGGTCGGCGCGGGCGCGCAGGGCCGGGTCGATCCCGTCGGCGCCGCCGATGACGAAGGCCGTGTCGCGGATCCCCTCGTCGCGCCAGGCGCCCAGTTGATCGGCCAGTTGCGGTGAGGTCAGCAGCTTGCCGCGTTCATCGAGGCAGACCAGCTTCGCGCCATCGGGGATCATGCGGGACAGCAGCTCGGCCTCTTCGGCCATGCCGCCGCCGCGTTTCGCCTCGGCCTCGCTGACCGCGCAGGGACCGAGCCCGAGCGCGCGGCCGGTCTTCCCGGCGCGGTCGAGGTAGTCGTCGATCAGCGCCTTTTCCGGCCCCTTGCGGAGCCGGCCTATGGCGCAGAGATGCAGTTTCATCGGGCCTCAGGCAGCAGCCGTCCGGATCAGGACAGCGGGGTCTTCTGGCCCGGCTCCATCCACATCTTCTCGATCTGGTAGAACTCGCGCACTTCGGGGCGGAAGACATGGACGATTACGTCGCCCGTGTCGATCAGCACCCAGTCGCCGGTTTCCTTGCCTTCGACCTTGGCGGTGCGGCCCGTGGCCTCCTTCAGGCGTTCAACCAGCTTTTCGGCCAGCGCGCCGACCTGGCGGGACGAGCGCCCGGAGCAGACGACCATGTAATCCCCGATGGAGGATTTGCCGGCCAGGTCGATCTGAACGATCTCCTCGGCCTTGTCGTCTTCCAGCGATTTCAGGATGAGGGTGAGCTGGTCTTGGACACTCAGCTCTTGCGGGGCTGCCATCATCTGGGCCCCCGAGGATGCGGAATGATCCGCCGTTGCGTCAAGTGACAGGACATCGTCCTCCCTGGATGCGCACCGACCACGGCCCCGGTGCTGGGCATGTCCCAAAGGTAACAGCGCGGGGGCGGGTTTTCAATGAATCCGGATGACATGGGCGGGAGGGCGGCAAATCCGCCACCCCGCCCGGTGCCGCTGGTGCGTTTCACCAGCCTTCCTCGGTGTGGATGCGGTCCGCATCCGCCCCGAGGGCGGTGAGCGCATCGCGGATGTCGTCGACGAATCCCTGCGGGCCGCAGATGTAGAAATGGCCGCTGTAATCGTGGATCTTGTCGGCCAGGAAGGCGCGGTCGACCTTGGCCTTCTCCACCGTTTTCGCCGGGCCGTCGGTGACGGTGAAATGGGTGGTCAGACCTTCCATCGCCGTCAGTTCGCCGCGCAGGATGATGTCCGCCTCGGTGGCATTGGTGAAGATCAGCTGGCAGCCCTGCAGCGTGCCCTGCGCCGCGCGTTCGCGAAGGATCGCCAGGAAGGGCGTCAGGCCGGCGCCGGCGGCGAGGAAGGTGGCGGGGGCTTCGGGGGCCTTGTCCTCCAGCGCGCCGAAGGGCTCCGCGATTTCCACGGTTTCGCCGGGGGCCAGGTCTGGCAGCTGTTCCGTCACCCCGTCATGGGAGGGGTAGGATTTGATGACGAACTGCAGATGGTCCTCTTCGGGGCGCGAGGTGAAGGTGAAGGGGCGCCCTTCTTCCTTCCAGCCCTCTCGGTTCAGGGTCATTTCGGTCGCATGGCCGGGGGTGAACTCCAGGCCGTCGGGGCGGGTGAAGGTATAGGCGTGGACATCGGGCGTCAGCTGGCGCTTGTCCTTCAGGGTAATGGTCTGGGTCATCGGAACCTCCTTTGACGGGACAACGGGCGGGGTGGCGACAGGGTTCCGGATGGCCATGGCGATACGCGGGCGAAGCGCAGGCTTGATGAAACGCGGCGCGAAGAGTATTTGAGCCGTCATGACGCAGATTTTCGACATGGACGACCGTGCCCGCCTGCCCTGGCGGTTCTTCGGTGCGACGCTGACGATCCAGGCCCACCTATGAGGCCGGGCGCGGTGCCGCGTGCCATTTGGCACCGGCGGCGGGCCGCGCGCGTTTTCCGCTTTTGCGAATTTCCACGAAAACCGAGGGAGAGGACCCATGTCCCCCAAGACGCTCTATGACAAGATCTGGGACGCGCACGTCGTCCAGCAGGATGAGGACGGCACCAGCCTGCTCTACATCGACCGCCACCTGGTGCACGAGGTGACCAGCCCGCAGGCCTTCGAGGGTCTGCGCATGGCCGGCCGCACCGTACGCTCGCCCGAGCGCACCATCGCCGTGCCCGATCACAACGTGCCCACGACCCCGGGCCGCGAGAACCCCGACCAGATGCCGGAGGAAAGCCGCATTCAGGTCGCCGCGCTGGACACCAACGCCAAGGAGTTTGGCGTCAACTACTACCCGGTGACCGACGTGCGTCAGGGCATCGTGCATATCGTCGGTCCCGAGCAGGGCTGGACCCTGCCCGGCATGACCGTGGTCTGCGGCGACAGCCACACCGCCACCCACGGCGCTTTCGGCGCGCTGGCCCATGGCATCGGCACCTCGGAAGTGGAACACGTGCTGGCCACCCAGACGCTGATCCAGTCCAAGTCGAAGAACATGAAGGTGGAGATCACCGGCAAGCTGAACCCCGGGGTTACCGCCAAGGACATCACCCTGGCCGTGATCGGCGAAACCGGCACCGCCGGCGGCACCGGCTATGTCATCGAGTACTGCGGCGAGGCCATCCGCTCGCTGTCGATGGAAGGCCGCATGACCGTCTGCAACATGGCCATCGAAGGCGGCGCCCGCGCCGGCCTGATCGCGCCGGACGAGACCACCTTCGCCTATGTCATGGGCCGCCCCCATGCGCCGAAGGGCGCCCAGTGGGAAGCCGCCATGGCCTGGTGGAAGACGCTCTATTCCGACGACGACGCCCATTGGGACAAGGTCGTGACCATCCGCGGCGAGGACATCGCCCCCGTCGTCACCTGGGGCACCTCGCCCGAGGATGTCCTGCCGATCACCGACGTGGTGCCGGCCCCCGAAAGCTTCGCCGGCGGCAAGGTCGACGCGGCCAAGCGGGCGCTTGACTACATGGGCCTGACCCCGGGCCAGAAGCTGTCCGAGATCGAGATCAACACGGTCTTCATCGGGTCCTGCACCAACGGCCGGATCGAGGATCTGCGCGCCGCGGCCGAGATCCTGAAGGGCAAGAAGGTGAAGGACGGCGTCCGCGCCATGATCGTGCCCGGCTCCGGACTGGTGCGGGCCCAGGCCGAGGAAGAGGGCCTGGCCGAGATCTTCACCGAGGCCGGGTTCGAATGGCGCCTGGCGGGCTGTTCCATGTGCCTGGCGATGAACCCCGACCAGCTGGCCCCGGGTGACCGCTGCGCGGCGACCTCGAACCGCAACTTCGAAGGCCGTCAGGGCCGCGGTGGCCGCACGCACCTGATGTCGCCTGCAATGGCAGCGGCCGCAGCCGTGACCGGCCACCTGACCGACGTGCGTGAAATGATGTGATCCCCGGGCGGAGGGCCAGCCTCTCCGCCACCGGACAGCCAAAGGAAAGCCAAATGGAAAAGTTCGAGAAAGTCTCGGGGATCGCGGCGCCCATGCCGCTGGTGAACATCGACACCGACATGATCATCCCCAAGCAGTACCTGAAGACGATCAAGCGCTCGGGCCTGGGCGTGCATGCCTTCGCCGAGATGCGCTATGACGATCAGGGCAACGAGATTCCCGATTTCGTGCTGAACAAGCCCGCCTACCGCGAAAGCCAGATCATCGTCGCGGGCGACAACTTCGGTTGCGGCTCGTCGCGCGAACACGCCCCCTGGGCGCTGGCCGATTTCGGCATCAAGGTGGTGATCTCTACCTCCTTCGCCGACATCTTCTTCAACAACTGCTTCAAGAACGGCATGTTGCCCATCGTCATGCCGCAAGACGTGGTGGACGTGCTGATGGAGGACGCCGAGAAGGGCGCCAACGCCCGGATGGAAGTGGACCTGGAAGCCCAGACCGTCACCACCTCCGATGGTGAAGTCTTCCCCTTCGAGGTCGACGCCTTCCGCAAGCATTGCCTGCTGGAAGGCCTGGACGACATCGGCCTGACCCTGGCCAAGGCGCCGGCCATCGACAGCTTTGAAAGCCAGATGGAACAGGCCCGTCCCTGGGTCTGATCCGGGTGATCACCGCAGTAAAGAGAAGGGGCCTGCGGGCCCCTTTTTCGTGCGCTGGCAGTGACCGGCGCCCACGTTCACGACGGTTGCATCTGTGCCCTGCTGCACCGGCGCTGCGCGATGGCGCGCGTCCCGACGGAAACGGGCTTGTTGATGGCGACGAAGCGGGGCAGGTTGGCCCGGCATGCGTCTGAAATCGAACGCGCATTTGGCAACGTGCCCCGCAGCCCAGGAGACCCTGCGCCATGAGACCTTCCACCGCCTTTGTCCTGATCGGTGTGGCCCTGCTGGTGATGGGGGCCCTGGCCCTGGCCAATCCCTTTGCCGCCTCGCTGGCCGTCACCTCCCTGGTCGGGATCGTCTTCATGATTTCCGGCGTCGCCCAAGCCTGGGTCGAGTTTAAGGCCGGTCCGCACCAGGGTCGGCGGCGCAACGGGCTGGTGGCCCTGCTAACCATCGTGGCCGCGGTTTGGCTGCTGGCAAATCCGTTGGCGGGCACGTTGTCGCTGACGATCCTGCTGGGGGCGATCTTCTTCCTGATGGGATTCGTACGGCTAGCCATGGCTGCGTCTCTGCGCGGTGCCCCCTTCTTCTCGCTGGTGCTGCTGTCGGGCGTCGCCTCTTTGGCCATCGGCCTGATGGTGCTCTTCGACGTGGGCGCCGCGGCGACCACTTTCCTGGGGATTCTCCTCGGGATCCAGTTGCTGGCCGAAGGGGCGGCCCTTGTCGCCTTCGGGCTGATCTCCCGCCATCGCGGCTATTGAAGCCCCGCCGCCGACGGCATAGGAGCCCGGGACGCAGGGTACGGCCCGCAGCTGCACACTGAACACGCATTGAGGCGCATCGGCGGGCTGCAACCAGGGGTTGCGGGGCAAATGATGCAAGATCGCACCAGTTTGGCCCGCATTTCGCCGCAATATCGGTGTCTCCTGACAGCAGCTCTTGAGCCTTTGGGCGGAGGGGTGTCTAAATCGTGGCAAGAATGAGGCAGTCCGCCATGCAGCGGCATCAAAGTGGAAACACGGGCAAACGCAAAAGACGCCCGGGCCAGTTTGAAGGAAGACGAGCAGTGATCGTTCGAGTCACCGGCGCCCTGATGCGGGCCATCCTTATTGCGCTGGCAATCGCCACGCCCTCGCTGCTGTTGCCGGACATCACCGCCGACGCGGCCCAGGTCGTCGTGCTGGTCGCCATGGTTGGCGCCCTCTATACCTTCATCGAATATTTCAGCCAGTTCCCGACCATCATCGAGTTTCGATTCGCCCCGCCGGTGAACAGGCTGCGCTACTTCACCGCCTTCGCCATGATCCTGCTGCTGACGGTGTACCAGTCCGGCCCGGCGCTGGATTCGCCGATCTCGGATCTGTTGCAGCGCGTGGGCCAGATTCTGGTGAACGCGGTCGACTTCCCCTATTCGCCGGTCCGGCTGGTGATTCTGGCGCTGCCGGAGGATGCTTCCTCCGTCTTCATCCAAGACGTGCGCGCCGCCGCCGGCATCGCCTATCTGACCTCGCTCTGCGGGTTGGTGGCCTTCGGCATCCTGGTGCGGGTCTATGGCTGGCCCGCCCGCTACGGCGCCTTCAATGTCTGGATCAACCTGCCGCTGTTCGACCCCACGGGGGGGGGTGACGTCCTGGCCCGGCTGAAGCGGGATTCGGTGGTTAACATCGTGTTAGGGTTCCTGCTGCCATTCTTGGCACCGGTGGTGGTGCGCTTCCTGATGCCGATGGTGGATCTGCACGCGCTGGCGCTGCCGCAGACCCTGATCTGGACGATGGTGGCATGGGCCTTCCTTCCGGCAAACCTGATCATGCGCGGCGTGGCCCTGGCCCGTGTCGCGGCGATGATCGAGGCCAAGCGGCGCCGCACCTACGCCGCCGCCAAGGCCGAAGGCGTCCTGGCGATCTAAGCCAACTCGCCGGGCGCGCTCCTGCGCTTCTGCTCCTGCTAACCTGCCTCGTCTGGCCGCCTGCGCTGCGCGCGGAGCCGTTGCGGCTGGCCTATTTCGACACGGAACTGGCCCGCGACGGGCCGGGGCTGTTGCTGCGTGACGTCACGCGCGCGACCGATCCGCAGGTCGTCGCGGTGTTGAAGGTGATCAGCGCCATGTCCCCCGACATTCTCGTTCTGGCCGGGATCGACGCGGATGCCGAAGCGCGGACGCTGGCGGCACTGAACGCCGCATTGCCCGCGCCCTATCCGCATCTCTTCACCGCGTTGCCCAATGCCGGGCTGGCCACCGGGCGGGACATGGACGGCAATGGCCGGCGGGGGGAAGCGCGTGACGCGCAGGGCTATGGCCGCTTCACCGGCGAAAGCGGTTTGGCCTTGTTGTCGCGCTGGCCCATCGGGGTCGGGGCTGATCATTCGGCGCTGCTGTGGCAGGACCTGCCGGGCAGTCTGATCGCCGCGGACGACCCGGGCCACGGGGTGCAGCGCCTGTCGTCGATGGTGCATTGGGTGCTGCCGGTGGAGACCCCGCAGGGCGTGCTGCACCTCGGTCTGTTCCGTGCCACCACGCCGGTCTTCGACGGGCCGGAAGATCGCAACGGCCGGCGCAACCATGACGAGGTGATCTTCTGGCGGCACCTGCTGGATGGCGCGCTGCCGCGGGGGCTCCCGCTGGGCGCGGTGGAAGCTGAAGCTGTCGACGGGCCCCGGGGGCTGCCTGCGCCATTCGTGATCCTCGGCGGGGCCAATCTGGATCCGAAACGGGGAGAGGGGCGGCGCGAGGCAATCCGGGCGCTGCTGGAGGATCCGCGACTGCAGGATCCCGCTCCCCGCTGGCACGCACCGGACGCCGCCGGCGGGGACACGACGGTCGACTGGCCCGCCGAGGGGCCGGGGCGCATGCGGGTGGACTATGTCCTGCCCTCCGTGGATCTGATCCTGCATGATGCAGGGGTCTTCTGGCCCATTGCCGAGGCGCCGATGGCGGAGACGGTGGCAGAGGCCAGCCGCCATCGGCTGATCTGGGTGGAGGTGGCTCTGCCCTGAGCGGCGCACGCTGGGCACACCTGGCGCTCCGTTCCGTGGGCACGGGAGACGCTGGAGGGATGGCAGGCGCGACGCGCTTTACGCTTATTACATGGGCCGGTGCCCAGAACCGTGTGCCGGCCTTCGTGATCTTCTCGCTCAGGCGGCCCTGATTCCGGCGACGAACTTCTCGATCTGGCCGCGCAATTCGTCCGAGCGGCCTTTCAGGCCCTCGGCGGCGGTCTGAACGCTGCGGGTGGCCTCGCTGGTCTGGCGCATCACCCCGCTGACCGTCTCTATGTTGCGTGTCATCTGTTCCGTCCCGGTCGCCGTCGCTTCGGCATTGCGGGCGATGTCGTCGGTCGCCATCTTCTGCTGTTCCACCGAGACGGAAATCGAGGCCGAGATCTCCGCCATGCGGTGGATCGTGCCGCCGACGTCCTGGATCGCGGCGACGGCCTCGGCCATGTCCTGCTGCATCTGGTCGATCTTGGCGGAGATTTCCGTCGTGGCCTCCGAGATGCGCATCGACAGGTGTTTCACCTCTCCCGCGACCACGGCGAATCCCTTGCCCGCCTCGCCGGCCCGCGCGGCCTCCACCGAGGCGTTGAGGGCCAGCAGGTTGGTCTGCGAGGCGATGTCGGAGATCAGTTCGACCACGCCACCGATCTCGTCGCCGGAGCTGCGCAGGGTGCGCACCAGGCTGTCCGTCCGCTCCGCCTTCTGGGTGGCATCGGCCGAGATCTGCTGGCCGTGGGTGACCTGGCTGGTGATCTCCTTGATCGAGGCCGACAGCTCCTCCGCGGCGGCGGAGACCGACAGGATCATGCTGGCGGTGCTGCCGGCGGCGTCCACCGCCGCCTCGACCTGCGGCAGGGCGCCGGCGGCGCCGCGGGTCATGCCGTCGGCCACGCCCGCCAGTTCGGTCACCGAGCTTTGAACCCCGGAGGAAACATCCCCGATCGCGCGCTGGAAATTCTCGCTGAGCGCGCCCAGGCGTTTGCCGAAATCCTCCCGCTGGGCGGTGTTGTAGCCCTCGACCGCCAGCAGCTGGTCCAGCATCGTGGCGCGCGACAGGGCATCGATCATCTGCACCGCCTCGGCCACGCGCAACCGGCCGAAGCGGGCCAGCGAGCTCAGCAGGACCCCCTGCATCGCGCTGAGGGTACGGGCGTAGGAGGCGAAGTAGGATTCGACCGGCAGGCCGGCGTGAAAGTGGATGCGGCCGATCTTCATCGCCTGTTCGGCGAAATCCGAATCCAGCGGCCCGGTGAACAGGCGTTGCCAATGGGTGACCTGGCCGGTCATCACCTGGCGCATGTGCGTATCGTCGCGGAACATCGCGTCCAGCGCCGGTTCGGCGCGGATCAGCTCCGTCTGTCCCGCCAGCGCCGCGTCCATATGCGGCAACAGGACCGCGCCGACCTCGGACAGCAGACGCCGCCTGTCATGGTCCAGACCGATCTGCGCCAGCAGAGCGGGCATGTCGTAACTCATCCCCGGGATCCTTCGTCGACAACCTGCGCGGATCATCGGGCACAGACTTTACCGAAGCGTTTATCGCGCTGTCCTTCACCGATCACCCGTGATGGGCCAGCCCCGCCGCGATGGCCTCCTCGACCGGGGTATCGGCGAAGCCCGGCCGCAGGCGCTGCAGCTTCGCGCCCTCCAGCCGGTGCGGCAGGGACCAGAGATAGCGCATCTCGAAGATGCCGCGCAGGGCAGGGACCACGGGGCGCAGAGGCGCCAGCGGCCACCAGGCCATGCGGCCCGCAGGTACGTCGCGGCCAATGGCCCTGCCGGTCGCAGCGGCCAGTTCGGTCCCGGTCAGCGTGTAGCCGGGGAAGGGCACGTCTTCCCACTGCCCCAATTGCGTGCGCTGTTCGGCCAGGGCCACGGCGGCCCGGGTGGCATCGGGCAGATAGGCCCAGGCGTGGGGCCGGTCCAGCGGGCCGGGATAGGCGAAACGCCCCCGGTGGGCGCCCTTGGCGATATGGGCGTCGAACCAGTTGCCCGAGGGCCGCGTGTCGAGAAAATCGCCACAGCGCAGCACGATCACCTGCAAGCCGGAGGCGCGATAGTCGCCTTCCATCTGTTGACGCAGCCGGCCCAGCGGGTTGGTCGCCAGGTGCGGCGTGTCCGCATCCCAGCCGAACGGGGCCTCGGGGCCGAAGACATAGACGTTGCCGGGCAGCAAGATCGTGGCGCCGCTGCCCTGCGCGGCGGCGATCAGCGCGCGATGCAGGGGCAACAGCTCCCGCGCCCAGTGCTGATACCCGCCCGGATTGGCGGCCATGACGATCACGTCCTGGCCCTGCACCGCCGACGCCAGGTCGTCGCGGTGGCGGTCGAAGATCGTGACCTGCCAGCCGGCGGCGCCGAAGGCCTGCGCCGCGTGATGGCCGAAACGGCCGTGGGAACCGAGGATGAGGACCTTGCCGGGCATGGGACGCTCCTTTCGCATCAGGGGAGAGTGACGAGTCTGACGCTATCCTGCGCCTGCGCAGGGGGAATGGGAATTGACCGAAATCAATCGCTGGCTATTCATTCTTGAATGGATGAGCGATTGCAGACACTCGACTGGGCCGCGGTGCAGGTCTTCCTGGCGGTGGCCGAAACCGGATCGTTGTCAGCGGCGGCGCGACGGTTGGGGCAGTCGCAGCCGACGCTGGGCCGCAAGGTAAGCGCGCTGGAGGGGAGGCTGGGCATGACCCTGTTCCTGCGCCAGCCGCGCGGGCTGATCCTGTCGGAGGAGGGGCGGCAGATCCTGGGCCCCGCCCGGCGCATGGCCGAGGCCGTGGGAGAGGTTGCCCTGACCGCCGCGGCGCGCGACGACCGGCTGGCGGGGACCTGTCGGGTGACGGCCAGCCGCATGGTGGCGACCCGGGTGCTGCCGCCGATCCTGGCGCGGATCCGGGCCGAGCTGCCGCAGCTGCAGATAGAGCTGGTGGCCAGCGATGACACTGACAGCCTGATGTACCGCGAAGCTGACATCGCCCTGCGCATGTACCGCCCGGTGCAGCCCGACCTGATCGCGCGCCACCTGGGCGACGTGACCCTGGGGGCCTTTGCGGCCCGCGATTACCTCGACCGGATGGGACGGCCTGCGCAGGTCGACGACCTGGCCCATCACGCCCTGGTGGGCTACGATCGTGCCGATCTGATCCTGAAGGAAATGGCGCGCCTCGGACTGCCGCCCGAGCGGGCCCGCTTCGCCACCCGCTGCGACGACCAGGTCACCTACTGGGAACTGGTGCGCGCGGGCTGCGGCATCGGGTTCGGGCAGATCCCGCTGATCCGGGGCGACGCGGAGGTCGAACAGGTGCTGCCCGACCTGGACCTGCCCGTGCTGCCCCTGTGGATCGCCGCGCATGAGAGCCTGCGGCCCACCCCGCGCGTCTCTGCTGTCTGGGACAGACTGGCCGTCGGGTTACGATCCTACCTTGCATGAGGTCTTTCGTTTCTTGATCTTTCGCGCATCGCCCGCTACGCGAAGGCGACGCAGAGTTAAGGAAGGACGTCCCATGAGCAACCCCTCGCTTCTCATCCTGCCCGGCGACGGGATCGGCCCCGAGGTCATGGCCGAAGTGCGCAAGATCATCGACTGGTTCGGCGCCAAGCGGGGCATCGCCTTCGACGTTTCCGAGGACCTGGTGGGCGGCTCCGCCTACGACAAGCACGGCACGCCGCTGCATGACGACACCATGGCCAAGGCGCAGGAGGTCGACGCCGTCCTGCTGGGCGCCGTGGGCGGCCCGAAATACGATGTGCTGGACTTCTCGGTGAAGCCCGAACGCGGCCTGCTGCGCCTGCGCAAGGAAATGGACCTTTATGCGAACCTGCGCCCGGCGCAGTGCTTCGACGCGCTGGCCGACTTCAGCTCGCTGAAGAAGGACGTGGTGGCGGGTCTCGACATCATGATCGTGCGCGAGCTGACCTCCGGCATCTACTTCGGTGAGCCGCGCGGCATCATCGAGGAAGGCAACGAACGCGTTGGCATCAACACGCAGCGCTACACCGAGAGCGAGATCGACCGCGTCGCACGCTCCGCCTTCGAGCTGGCCATGAAGCGGGGCAAGAAGCTCTGCTCGATGGAAAAGGCCAACGTGATGGAATCGGGCATCCTGTGGCGTGAAGTCGTCACCGAGGTGGGCAAGGAATACCCCGAGGTGGAGTTGTCGCATATGTACGCCGATGCCGGCGCCATGCAGCTGTGCCGCGCGCCGAAGCAGTTCGACGTGATCGTCACCGACAACCTGTTCGGCGACCTGCTGTCGGATGCCGCCGCCATGCTGACCGGTTCGCTGGGCATGCTGCCCTCCGCCAGCTTGGGCAAGCCGATGGCCAACGGCCGTCCGAAGGCGCTTTATGAACCGGTGCACGGCTCTGCCCCCGACATTGCCGGTCAGGGCAAGGCCAACCCCTGTGCCTGCATCCTGTCGTTTGCCATGGCGCTGCGCTACTCCTTCGACATGGGCGCCGAGGCCGACCGCCTGGAAGCGGCCGTGGAAAAGGTGCTGGCCGACGGTGTGCGCACCGCCGACCTGCTGAACGAGGAAGGCCGCACGCCCGCCTCGACCACCGAGATGGGCGACGCCGTGGTGGCTGCCCTCGATGCCAGCCTTTGAGGCACAGGACCGGGAACTGGCCCGCACGGCGGGCCATTTTTCCGCGCTTCGGGCCAATAACACCCTGACGACCCGGCTTTTTCCGCCGAGCGCTTGAAACCAGACCTTCCCGGGCCATTATCGCCGGGAAGGTTTTTTCATGTCTGGCTTTTCGGAAGGGACTCCCATGTCCGGCACCACACGCGGCATCGGCTTCGCTCTACTGGCTTTCGCGATCTATTCGGGGCACGACGCGATCATCAAGATCCTGGGCGCCAACTACAGCGCGTTCCAACTGGTCTGGTTCACCGTGCTGATGAGCTTTCCGCTGACCTCGGTCATCCTGATCCGCGACACGCGGCCCGGGACGCTGCGCCCGGTGCACCCCTGGTGGATGCTGGTGCGCACCCTGGCCTCGGTGGTCGCGGCGGGCTGTGGGTTCTATGCCTTCTCGGTGCTGCCGATGGCTGATGTCTATGCCATCCTCTTTGCCACGCCGCTGCTGATTACCGTGCTGTCGATTCCGATTCTGGGCGAGAAGGTGCGCCTGCGCCGCTGGCTGGCGGTGCTGGTCGGGCTGGCAGGCGTGGCCGTTGTGCTGCAACCGGGCAAGTCGGACCTGTCGCTGGGCCATTTCGCGGCCATGGGCGGGGCGGCCTGCGGGGCGCTGGCCTCGGTCATCGTGCGCAAGATCGGCCGCGAGGAGCGCAACGTGGTCATGCTGATCTACCCGCTGGTGGCCAATTTCGCCCTGATGGGCATCCTGATGGCCCTGCCGGGCAATTTCGCGGCGGTGCCACTGCCGCACATGGGCGGGTTCTTCGCCGTGGCGGCGCTGTCGACGGTGGCGATGCTGTTCATGATCGCGGCCTACAACAACGCTGAGGCGGCTCTGATCGCGCCGATGCAGTATTCCCAGATCCTCTGGGCCACGTTCTATGGCTGGCTGCTGTTCAACGAGCTGCCGGGGATGAACACGGCTGTGGGGTCCGTCCTGATCATCGGGTCTGGTCTTTACATCGTC
Organism: Pseudooceanicola marinus; assembly: GCF_020177265.1. Lineage (GTDB taxonomy): Bacteria > Pseudomonadota > Alphaproteobacteria > Rhodobacterales > Rhodobacteraceae > Pseudooceanicola > Pseudooceanicola marinus_A. The sequence goes on along the minus strand of NZ_JAIVMC010000011.1, from coordinate 5,646 downwards.
TTCCGCGAATCCCGGCCGGGCAGTGCCTCGATCCAGCCGGTGCTGCGCACGCGCAACCGCACTGGCACGCCGGCGGCGCTGCGCGTCGGTCCGTTGATGCGGATGATTTCCAACCGTGCGAAGACCGTCACGGGAAGCCCCGGCACCCGGCGCAACGCCTGAACCGGGGCCGCTGCGGGCCCCTTGGCGGCGGGCGGCGCAGGTCCGGTCCGGGGGCAATTGAATTTGCGTCGGATTCTCTCTTGCCAAGCCCGGGCGCTGGTTGTAGATCGCGCTGCACGGTCGGAGTGTAGCTCAGCCTGGTAGAGCACTGTCTTCGGGAGGCAGGGGTCGTGAGTTCGAATCTCGCCACTCCGACCAATTTTCCAGAAATCGAGAAAATGCTGCCCTTCGGGGCGACGGGCCTTGGGTGCGGTGTCTGTCCCGTGCCCGCCGCAGCTGAGCGGCCCCCGTCGAGGTCCGTCGGGGTCAGGCTTTGCCCGCCTCGGCCAGCCGCGCCTCGAAGCCCGCGCGGCAGAAGGTCAGCAGGCCATCCATCTCGCCACTCTCGCGGCCACCGCTGAGGGACGCGATGCGGAAGCGCGCGGTGACAAGGGCCAGCATGCAGGACACCATGTAGACGAAACACTCCGCCACGACGGCTGTCGGGGCGTTCGGATAGAGGTGCTCCAGTTCCTGAATGAAGACTTTTGCCGTCGGATCGAAAAGGGTGGCGGAGACTTCGGTCAGCTTCTCATCGGCCGAGATGATCGCCACCAGCCGCGCATAGGCCAGCCATTGCGGGCCGCCGTTGTAGGCCAGTTCGAAGTAGGGCGTGGTGAAGGCGCGCAGCACCTGGTCCAGCGTCAAGGGCCCCTCCGCACGGGCGGCATCCAGCGCCTCGATCCGCTGGGCGGACAGGATTTCGGCCCGGCGCGTGAGCACCTCCTTGAACAGCGCCTCCTTGCCGCCGCCATGGTGATGCACCAGCCCCACGGGCACGCCGGCTTCGGCGGCGATGTCACGCACTTTGGCGCCGTCGAATCCCCCCTGGGCGAAGACTCGCTCCGCCGCATCCAGGATCTTTTGCCGGCTTTCCACGGCACGCTTCTGGGGTGCCCTTTGCCGTTGTTTCTTATTGGTGTTTTCCGGCGACATGAATTTCCTTGCCTTATGTTGAACGTACGTTCATTTTAGCCTCGGCACCGGGAGGGGTGCGAGGGAGGAATACCATGCAGGACACGACAGGGAAATTCGCCCTGATCGGGGCGGGCCCCATGGGCCTGGCAGCCGCCAAGACTTTGGGCGAGCAGGGCGTCGCCTTTCACGGTTTCGAGCTGCACTCGGACGTGGGCGGGCTGTGGGATATCGAGGCGCCACAATCGACCATGTATGAGACGGCGCATCTGATCTCGTCCAAGCGGATGACGGAGTTCACCGATTTCCCGATGCGCGAAGAGGTGGCCGAGTATCCGTCGCACCGCGAGATGGCGCGCTACTTCCGCGATTTCGCCGATCATTACGATCTGCGCCGGCACTACACCTTCGGCGCCGAGGTGACGCGGGTGGACCCCCTGGGCGAGGACGGTGCGGGCTGGCGCGTGGCCTGGACTGATGCGGAGGGCGATCACGAGGCGGTTTTTGCCGGGGTGCTGATCGCCAATGGCACCCTGTCCGAGCCGAACATGCCGAGCTTCAGGGGGCAGTTCGAGGGAGAGCTGATCCACGCCAGCCAGTACCGCGACCCGCGCCAGTTCGATGGCAAGCGGGTGCTGGTGGTCGGGGCCGGCAATTCCGGCTGCGACATCGCGGTCGATGCGATCCACCATGGGGTCAGCTGTGACCTGTCGATGCGCCGCGGCTACTACTTCGTTCCGAAATACGTCTTCGGCCGGCCGGCGGATACACTGGGCGGCGCGATCAAGCTGCCGATGTGGCTGAAGCGACGGATCGACGGGCTGATCCTGAAGTGGTTCACTGGGGACCCGGCGAAGTACGGTTTCCCCAAGCCCGACTACAAGCTTTACGAATCCCACCCGGTGGTGAACTCGCTGGTGCTGTTCCACGCGGGGCACGGGGACCTGACGATCCGGCCGGACATCGACCACCTGTCGGGCAAGACGGTGCATTTCAAGGATGGCACCCGGGCCGACTACGACATGATCCTGGCCGCCACCGGCTACAAGCTGCACTATCCCTTCATCGCGAAAGAACTGCTGAACTGGCAGGGGGATGCGCCACACCTCTATCTGAATGCCATGCATCCCACGCGTGACGATCTGTTCGTGCTGGGCATGGTCGAGGCCTCGGGCCTGGGCTGGCAAGGTCGCCATGAACAGGCCGAGATGGTGGCGCGCTACATCGCCGGGCGGCGGAGCGGCAATCCTGCCGCCGAGGTGCTGCACCAGAAGAAGGCGGCCGGGTTCGATCGGGCCACGGGCGGCATGGCCTACCTGAAACTGGCGCGGATGGCCTACTACGTGGACAAGGCGACCTACCGGAAGGCGGTGACCGACTGGATTCGTCGCCTGTCGGGCGCGGAGGCAACGTGATGGATGAGGTCATGCTGCACTTCAGCCCCGCCTCGCTGCGGTTGCTGAATTCGATCCTTGCCGTGGTCATGTTCTCGGTCGCCATCGACCTGACGCCCGCCAACTTCCTGGAGCTGCTGCGGCGGCCGAAACCCCTGATCGCCGGGTTCCTGGCACAGTTTGCCGTGCTGCCCGCGCTGACCTTCGGCCTGGTCTGGGTGACGCAGCCGCAGGCCTCGGTCGCCCTTGGCCTGATCCTGGTGGCGGCCTGCCCGGGGGGCAATATCTCCAACTTCTTTACCCAGCGAGCCGGGGGCAATGCGGCGCTGTCGGTGTCGATGACCGGGCTGGCGACGGTGGGGGCGATCCTGCTGACGCCCACGAACATCGCCTTCTGGGGATCGCTGTACGAACCCTCGCGGCAGATCCTGCGCGAGACGCATATCGACCCTCTGTCGGTGGCGATCACCGTGGGGCTGATGCTGGTGCTGCCGCTGGTGCTGGGCGTGACGCTGAACACACGCCGCCCCGACATCACGGCGCGGATGCGCGGGCCGCTGCAATGGATCTCGATGGGGATCTTCGTGGCCTTCGTGCTGGCGGCGCTGGCGTCGAACTGGGGCTACTTCCTGCAATTCGCCGGAGGCATTGCCGGGTTGGTCATCGCCCACAACGCGCTGGCCCTTCTGGGTGGCTTCGGCACTGCCCGCGCCGCTAGGCTCTCGGCCTTCAACACCCGCGCGGTGAAAATCGAGACGGGGATCCAGAATTCCGGCCTGGGCCTGGTGCTGATCTTCGGCTTCTTCCACGGGCTTGGTGGCATGGCCGTGGTCGCCGCTTTCTGGGGCATCTGGCATGCGGTTTCGGGCTTCGCCCTGTCGCAGCTCTGGCGCCGGACGGAGGCGGCCCGATGACCCGTATTCTGATCACCGGGGCGGCTGGCATGATCGGCCGCGCCCTGACCCTTACACTCGCGGAGCACGGCGGGGAGGTGGAGGTCGTGGCAAGCGATCTGCATCGTCCCGCCGATCTTCCGCCCGAGGTGCGGTTCGAGACCCTCGACGTCACGGGGGACGATCCCATGCGGGTCATCACGGCGGTGCAGCCTGAGGTAGTGGTGCACCTTGCCTCGATCGTCACGCCGGCGCCGGAGCAGGGGCGCGACCTGGCCTATCGCGTCGACGTCACCGGCACGCGCCATGTGATCGACGCCTGCATCGCCAACGGGGTGCGGCGGCTGGTCGTCACCTCCTCTGGGGCGGCCTACGGCTATCATCCCGACAACCCGGTCCCGCTGCGCGAAAGCGATCCGCTGCGCGGCAATGCCGAGTTCGCCTATGCCGATCACAAGCGGCAGGTGGAGGAGATGCTGGCCGAGGCGCGCCGCGCCGCACCCGCGCTGGAGCAGGTGGTGCTGCGCGTGGGCACGGTGCTGGGGGCGGGCACCGAGAACCAGATCACGGCCCTCTTCCGCAAGCCGCGGGTGCTGGCGGTGGCGGGCTGCGACAGCCCCTTCGTCTTCATCTGGACCCGCGATCTGGCACGTATCATCGAGCGCGCGGCCACCGACGGCCCGGCAGGCATCTACAACGTGGCCGGTGATGGCGCCCTGTCGGTGGCTGATCTGGCGACTCGCATGGGCAAGCCGGTGCGGGTGCTGCCCGCCTGGGCGCTGAAGGCCGCGCTGGCCGTGGCGAAACCCCTTGGGCTGACCCGCTACGGGCCGGAACAGGTCCGCTTCCTGCAATATCGGCCGGTGCTGGCCAATGACGCGTTGAAATCGCAGTTCGGCTATCAGCCGGAAAAGACCAGCGCGGAGGTCTTCGATCTCTGGTGCGCCCAGGCGGGCCTTTAGAAGGAGCACCCGATGACCTTTCCTGACAGAGAAGAGAGAAGAGAGGGCGCAGGCCGGGTCGCGGTCATCTCCGGCGGGGCCGGGGGATTAGGCCGGGCCTTGGCGGCGGCGCTGCTGGCGCGGGGCTGGCGCGTGGCGGTGATCGACCGGAACGTGTCGGCCCTCGTCCCGGCGTCCGGCCTCTCTCTCTATACATGCGATCTGACGGAGCCGGAGGCGCTGTCGCGGACCTGCGCCCGCGTGCTGGCCGATCACGGGCGTGCGGACCTGGTCATCTACAATGCCGGTATCACGCAGATTGGCCCCTTCGCGGAGCTGGACGCGGCGACGCACCGAAAGGTCTTCGAGGTGAACTACTTCGCCGCCACGGCCATGGCGGGCCACTTCCTCCAGGCCTTGCGCGACACCGGGGGGACCCACCTGGCGATCTCCTCGGTGGCCGGGTTTACCCCGCTGCTGAACCGCTGCGCCTATGCCGCGTCGAAACATGCCCTCGAAGGGGCGTTCAAGTCGCTGCGCTCGGAGGAGCGTGCGTACGGGGTCAGGGTCCAGATCGCCGCGCCCTCCTTCGTCGCCACCAACATCGGTCGGCCCGAGCGCGAGGCCTCCGGCATCGCTCGGCCCGGTTCCGCCGCTGACGGGATGGACTACATGACGCCCGAGGCCGCCGCAGCGGAGATCCTGCGCGGTCTGGCCCGGGGGCGGCCGATGATCCCCGTGGGGCGCGTGGCGCGCCTGGCCTGGTGGGTGAACCGCCTTTCTCCCTCTCTCTTTCAGCGGCTGATGGAGCGGAGCGTGTCGGGGCAGCCCGATCCCTGAGGGAGACGTATCTGTACGGAGGGAGAAGAGGGGGCTGCGGCCTCCTTTTGCAGCCCCCGACTCGCCGGAGCCGCGCCGAGTCGCCCGAGACGTCCCGATTCCCCGCGGAGTCGGCACCGATTCCGCGGTGAGGCTCGGCTCTTTTGAGGATAACTCTGTGGATACCCCAAGATATGGAGGGCAGAGGCGCGAGCGGCGTGGGCCGCCGATCCGCCTTCGGTGTAGTTCCGCGGGAGTTGGTGTTATCCAAGTCATTGATTTCGTGTATTGTTCTCTCTTTCTGTCAGAATTTTCATTTTTGTTGGAAAAAGCGCTTGCGGGTTTTGGGGGTAAACCTTAGAACCCCCTTCACCGGCGGCGCTGAGGCGCACCGGGGCGCCACTGAGGCGGACGGGACGGACGGAGCGGACGCTTCGGAGGGACTGGACGACGAGGTGGTGACGAGAAATTCAGAGGTATTTC
>NZ_JAIVMC010000010.1 GCF_020177265.1 Pseudooceanicola marinus | reverse complement strand
GTCGGTTCGGAAGAGAACTTCGAGCTGATCGAGAAGCTGGCCGACAAGCTGGGCGCCGCCGTGGGCGCGTCGCGCGCGGCCGTCGACTCGGGCTTTGCGCCGAACGACTGGCAGGTCGGTCAGACCGGCAAGGTCGTGGCGCCCGAGCTTTACGTGGCCGTCGGCATCTCCGGGGCGATCCAGCACCTTGCGGGGATGAAGGACAGCAAGGTCATCGTGGCGATCAACAAGGACGAGGAGGCGCCGATCTTCCAGGTTGCCGACTACGGCCTGGTCGCCGACCTCTTCGACGCCGTACCCGAGCTTCTGGAAAAGCTCTGAGCGACGGGCGGGGTTCTCCCCCGCCGCGCAAGATCGGAAAGGCCCGCCTCGGCGGGCCTTTTTCGTGGGCGCCCCGGAGGTGGGCGGTCCTGCTGCCCTCCCCTAAAAGCTGCGCGCGGGAGGGGCGGTTTGCAGGGCCGTCAGCGCTCCAGAATCTCCTTCAGCGCGGGTGCCAGCGCCGCCGCCACCTCCCCGTGGGCCGCGGAGGAAAGCTGTTCGGCGGCGGCCGGCGCCTCCAGGGCGGAGAAGACCATGCCGCGCGTGCCCTCGGCCCGGGCATCGTCGGAGGGCACCACTGTCACCACGCCATTCACACGGGGGCGCAGCGCCTCGATCATGCCGGCGGTGACGAAGAGCGGGTCGGCGTCCAGGTCTTCCGCCGGCGTCACGTCGCTGGGGGCCGCATCGGCGAACCACAGCAGCAGCACCGGCACCGGGATGCGATCCAGCAACTGGCCCATGCGCGCCACCCAGGCGGCCTGCAACTCCTCTCGCAGCATGACGAATCGATCCGAGGAACACTCCCGCAGGGCCGTCAGCAGGTGGCGGGTGAAGTGGAACTCGGTGAAGTCGACCTCCCGGTAGACCGTCTGCAAGAGGGTCGAAGCCTGCAGGAAGCGATCGTTGCGGCGCGGATGCACGGAATAGAAGCGGTTCGACATATTCTGCGCCCCGGGCAGGCGGATCACGGCGGCCCGCGCCTGGCCCACCACCTGCAAGAGGTCGGGATCCCCGAGAAAGGCATCGACGCCGGCATTGGCCCAGCCGAGGTTCACCGCCGGCACCCCCAGCCGTTCCTCCAGGATCGCCGGATAGGGATGGGCGATGAAGCGCCCGTAGGTTTCCGCCCCGCCCAGGTAGGCGATGAAGGCCCCCTCTGTGCGCCGCTTCGGCCCCCGGAACAGCGTCTTCGACCGCCCGTAGCGGCACGGAAAGTAGTCGAGGCCACCGCGGCCCGGTTGGTCATAGCTCATCACACCCACCATTTTCTTCACCCGGGCGCCACTCTGGCGTGCAAAGCTTGCCAAAGGCCTAAGCGGTGCCCGGGGCTTGCGGCCCGGGCGCTGCCGGTCCACATTGCGCGCGAACACCGCAAAGGAGGCTGAAGTGGTCGAGATCAAATCGGTAGGCGTGGTCGGCGCAGGCCAGATGGGTAACGGCATCGCCCATGTCTTTGCCCTGGCGGGATACGATGTCCTGCTGAACGACATCAGCCAGGAGGCGCTGGATCGCGGCCTGGCGACGATCACCAAGAACCTGGAACGCCAGGCCAGCCGGGGCAAGATCTCGGAAGAGGCAAAGACAGAGGCGCTGGCGCGCATCTCCACCACGCTGCAACTGACCGACCTGGGCCCCACGGACCTGGTGATCGAGGCCGCGACCGAGAAGGAGCATGTGAAGGAGGCGATCTTCGACGCGCTGCTGCCGCATCTGAAGCCTTCGACGATCCTGACCTCGAACACCTCCTCGATCTCGATCACGCGGCTGGCCTCGCGCACCGACCGGCCCGAGAAGTTCATGGGCTTCCATTTCATGAACCCCGTGCCGGTGATGCAGCTGGTGGAGCTGATCCGCGGCATCGCCACCGACCAGGAGACCTACGAGGCCTGCCTGAAGGTGGTCGAGACCCTGGGCAAGACCGCGTCGAGCGCCGAGGATTTCCCGGCCTTCATCGTTAACCGCATCCTGATGCCGATGATCAACGAGGCGGTCTATACGCTCTACGAAGGCGTGGGCAACGTGAAGTCGATCGACGAGGCGATGAAGCTGGGCGCGAACCACCCGATGGGCCCGCTGGAGCTGGCCGATTTCATCGGGCTGGACACCTGCCTGGCGATCATGAACGTCCTGCACGAGGGACTGGCGGACACCAAGTACCGCCCCTGCCCCCTGCTGACGAAATACGTCGAGGCCGGCTGGCTGGGCCGCAAGACCGGCCGCGGCTTCTACGACTACCGCGGCGACGAGCCGGTGCCGACGCGCTGAGACCCATGGCAGGCGAGACACAGGAAAGGGGCGGGATCCGGCAGATCCCGCCCCGTTTCTTTTGCAGCCCTCCGGCTAGGGCAACGCGACCGACAGCGTGTTTGTCGAAAAAAGGTCCGAACAGCAGGCAGAACGCCTTTTGGAATGGGCCGTCAGCCACCATCACGTGCCCAGGGGTCGCCCCCCTACCCCCAAGGCGAGAGGGGATCAGCCGAAATCGGTCTCGCTTTGCACCTGCAATTCCAGCGCCGGGGCGGGCGTCTTGGCGCGCAGGTCGTCGACCGACAGCGGTTCTGTCGGTTTCGCCAGGCGGTTGCGGGTGACCCACAGCAGGCGCTCCTCGGCGCGGGTGATCGCCACGTAGGCCAGCCGTTTCCATAGCGGCTGTCCGGCTTCGACCCGGCCCATGCGCGAGGCGATCTCGATATCCGGGGCGAAGACCTGAACGTCGCGCCATTGCGAGCCCTGCGCCTTGTGGATCGTCACCGCGGCCCCGTGCAGGAAGGTGGCGCCCATGCGGGCGGCGTAGGGGATGAAAGGCTCTTCCTCATCCGGTTTCTCGATCTTGACGATGGAGGAAGCCGAGACCTGCGGGTTCTCTGCCCCAACCACGTGCAGCCGCGAGAAGCCCACGCGCTTGCCCGGCCCGAGGTAGATGACCTGGGCGCCTTTGATCAGGCCGCGCGCCTCCAGGTCCAGGCGTTTCTTGCGGTGCTTCAGCGGCAGTTCCAGCCCGTCGCAGATCAGCGGCTCCCCGGGCAGCAGGGAATCCTCGGGCGCGCCATGGACCTGCCGGAAGGCATTGATCAGGCGGATCCGGGTGACATTGCGCCAAACCAGGACGGGCGAGCGGGCCATCAACCCGGCCTCGACCCGGCCGGCGAAGACCACGCGATCATCCTGGCGGGCCTTTTCCTCCACCATGCGTTCGAAAGCGTAGAAATCGACCATCGGGTCCGAAAGCGCATGCGCCAGGTCGAGGATCGGGTTGTCCGCATCCTGACGGTGGATCCGCGCCAGCGTCAGCTGCGCCGGCTCAGGCAGGCTGTCGAAGACCATCTTGCCCGACTGGCCGACCGGCGCCAGCTGCGCCGGGTCGCCGAAGAGGACGAGGTTGGGAAAGATCTCCCGCAGGTCGTCGTACTGGCGTTCATCCAGCATCGAGGCCTCGTCGATGAAGCCGACGTCCAGCGGATCGTCGCGCCGTTTCCAGCCGGTGATGAAATCGGACCCGCGCAGTCCGGCCATGGCCAGGGCCGCCGGGATCGACTTGTTCACCTCGTAACTGGCCTTGGCGCGGGCCATCATCTCCGGCGTGACGCCCTCGATCTCGGGCAGTTCGCCCTGCCCTTCCAGCCATTCGGCGATCTTCTCGTACTCCGGGTCATAGACCGGCTTGTAGAGGATGCGATGGATGGTGGTGGCCGGCACGCCCCGCAGGCGCAGCACCGACGCGGCCTTGTTCGTGGGCGCCAGGATCGCCAGGGTGCGGGCGTCGCGGTCGCGCTTGGGCTCGTAATCGCCCGACACGATCGAGACCCCCGCCTCCTCGCAGGCCTTGTAAAGCTGCGCCAGCAGCATGGTCTTGCCCGAGCCCGCCTTGCCCAGCACGGCCAGCGACCTCTGGCGGCCTTCCTGGGCCGGTTCCGTGGTGCCGTTCACGAGGTCGATGCCCGCCCCCTGAAGGGCCTCGGCGATGCGGTCCCAGGCCTGGGCCTGGTCGTCGGAGAAGGTGAGCGCGGGGACAGTGTTCATGGCCGCGACGCTATCCTGTCAGCGCCCGAAGCGCCAGAGAGTGCAGGCGCGTTTGCCACCCCCCGAAGGCTCCGGCCAGCGGTTCGGTCCCCCGGGGGCGGTGGGGGATGAAAGAAGAGCCCCGGCGGGGCTCTTCATCGGGTCAGATCAGGTCGCGCGGCAGGGTCTCGTCCCAGGTACGGGTCCTGACCGGCTCGCCGTTGTGGCTGACGTCCATGCGCCCCTTCAGAAAGAAGCTGTCCGGGTCCGAGGTCATCTCGGTCTCCAGCCGGATCACTGTCTGCCAGCCCTCGCGGCCCATCTCGTAGACCTGGCTCAGCCGATAGGCCGCGGTGGCGGGATCGTCGGGGTGGATCTTCAGCTCGCGCCGCAGGCTGTGCGACAGCACCGTGCCCACCTCGTCAAAGCGCAGGACGCCCTCGCCGAACAGCCCGCCCTGGCCATCGGTGACATAGGTCACCTCACCGGTCAGGAAATCGGTGGTCGCGGTCCGCTCCAGCGTCGCGGGGCGGATCATCGTGACGGGCACGTCGATGCCATGCGCCGGCGGTTCGAACCCGGGATGGCTGTCGCCCCCCGCGCGCACCGGCAGATGCAGCGTCGAGGCGGCGGTGTCGATGGTCAGCGTTGCGGCCTCGGGCGAGGGCCAGATGATCGGCCAGTAGGCGGTGCCCACCGAAACCCGCAGCCGGTGGCCGGCGGCAAAGCGATGACCGCAGGTCGAGAGCTTCACCTTCACCGTCTCGAACCGGCCCGGCTCCAGCGGCTTCGGGTCGTCATGGCCATCGCGGTGCGTCAGGTTCAGCACCTGGTAGGTGACGCGGGTAATCTGTCCGTCCGGGGCCACATCACCGATGCGCACCACCACCTGCGCCACCGGCTTGTCCGAGGCCAGGTGCAGGTCAAGCTCCGGCACGCCGAGGATCTCCAGGTCCTCGTCCAGCACCGGCGTGTCGAAGGTCAGCGCCCCGCCATCGTCGATCCGCTGATCGGCGGGCATCTCGCCGGGGCAGCCGACCGCCATCCATTCCCCTGCCGCGATGCCATGACTCTGCGGCGAGCGGATCGGCAGCCGCGCGGGCGCCTCTGCCCTGTCGCCCAGCGTCCCATTGCCGCCGAGGTGCATCTGCTGCATCGGCTCTTCCCGGGGCCAGGCGCTGCCGACCCAGCGGCCCGGCTGATGCCGGCGCGTGGGGTTCGGGGCAATGGGGTCGTTGATGTAGGCGCGCAGCTTCGGCTCCTCCATCACGCCGGTGTCGCGCCCGCGCAGCCACTGGTCCCACCAGCGCGTCGCCTCCTGCAGGAAACCGATCGCCGGGCCGGGGGCCCCGTCGTGGGGGTAGACATGCCCCCAGGGCCCGATGATGCCGCGCGAGGGCAACGTCAGGTTTTCGAGCAGACGCGGCACCGAGTTGGTGTAGCTGTCCGCCCAGGCGCCGACGACCAGCACGGGGCATTCGATGGCGGAATAGTCCTCCTGCACCGAGCCGTGCTTCCAGTAGTCGTCGTAGGACTGGTGTTCGGCCCAGAGCGCGGGGAAGAACGGCAGGTCATCGAGCCGCTTTTCCCAGGCGCCGCGCCAGTCGGGGCCTGTGATTTCGGGGTCCTGCGGCCGGGCCTGGTAGGCCATCATGATCGAGCCCCACCACAGGTTGTCGTTCAGCAGGCAGCCATTCATGAAGTGAATGTCGTCCTTGAACCGGTCATCGGTGGAGTAGCAGGTGATGATCGCCTTCAATGCCGGGGGGCGGCGTGCGGCGACCTGCAGCGCGTTGAAGCCGGACCAGCTCTTGCCCATCATCCCGACGTTGCCATCGCACCAGTCCTGCGCGGCAATCCAGGCGATGACCTCGACCGCGTCATCCTGTTCCAGCTTCAGGTACTCGTCCGCCATATGGCCTTCGCTGTCGCCCGACCCGCGAATGTCGACGCGCACGGCGGCATAGCCCTGTTGCACGAAATAGCCATGCATCGGCGCGTCACGGCCGCGGGTGCCGTCACGCTTGCGGTAGGGAATATATTCGAGGATCGCCGGCGCCGGGGCGCCGCCCTGCCCGTCCGGCAGGAAGATCCGGGCGCTCAGCCGAGTGCCGTCGGACATGGGAATCCAGACGTGTTCAATGATTTCGGTGGCCATGTCGGGCTCCGTTTCTGGGTAGATCTTGAATGTGTGGTCGGTTCAGGGCGCGGTCAGCACGCTGTCGAGCCAGCCGGGATCGAGCTGCGGCACCGAGGCCAGCAACCCGCGGGTATAGGCCTGCTCCGGCGCCGCGAAGAGGCGGTCCGTCTCGGCCTCCTCAACGATCCGGCCCTTCTGCATGACCACCGTCCGGTCGGCGAGGCGTTTCACCACGCTGAGGTCGTGGGTGATGAACAGGTAGGTGATCCCCAGCTCGTCCTGCAGACGGCGCAGCAGGCGCAGGATGTCCTCGGCCACCAGCGGATCGAGCGCCGAGGTCACCTCGTCACAGATGATGAGGTCGGGCTTCGCGGCCAGCGCCCGCGCGATGCAGACCCGCTGCTTCTGCCCGCCCGACAGGGCGCCCGGCAAACGGTCCGCCATCTCGGCGGGCAGGCCGATCTGGTCCAGCAGGCGCAACACCTCGGCCCGGTTGGCGCCGCCGGTCAGGCCCTGGAAACGGGTGAGCGGCCGGCCGATCGCCTCGGCCACGGTCTGTCGCGGGTTCAACGCAACGTCGGGCAGCTGGTAGATCAGCTGGATCCGGCGCAGCAGGTCCTTGCCCCGCTTGCGGTAGCTGGGCGGCAGGGCAGCGCCGTCGAAGGCCACCCGCCCGCGCGACGGCGGCAGCAACCCCGCCACGACCCGAGCCAGCGTCGACTTGCCAGAGCCGCTTTCGCCGACGATGGCGACGGTCTCGCCCTGTTTCACCGACAGGTCGATCCCGCAGAGAACCGGCGCCTTGCCGTAGGTGGCATCCACCTCCTCGACACGCAGAAGCTCCTGCCCGGTCTTGTGGGCCGCGCCCGCCGGCGCCGACAGGCTGGCCTGCCGTTCGGAGACAAGACGCCGGGTGTAGTCCTCGCGCGGAGCGGTGAGGATCTGTTGCGTCGGGCCGGTCTCGACCTCCTGCCCGTGGCGCAGCACCACGAGGCGGTCGGCCACCTGCGCGATCACGGCCAGGTCATGGGTGATGTAAAGCGCGGAGGTGCCGTACTTGCGGATCGTGTCGCGCAGCAGGCGCAGCACCTCGATCTGCGTGGTCACGTCCAGCGCCGTCGTCGGCTCGTCGAGCACGAGCACGTCCGGTTTGCACGCCATGGCCAAAGCCACCATCGCCCGCTGCAGCTGTCCGCCCGACACCTGATGCGGGAAGCGCCGCCCGAAGGTCTCCGGCTCCGGCAGGCCAAGCGCAGTGAACAGTTCGACCATCCAGGCGCGGGCCTCGGCCTCGGTCATCAGACCGTGGTAGAGCGGCGCCTCGATGATCTGCTTTTCAAGCCGATGCGCCGGGTTGAAGGCCGCAGCGGCACTTTGCGCCACATAGGCGATACGCGCGCCCCGCACCGCTTCGCGCTCGCGACGGGTACAGCTGGCAAGATCCTTGCCCGCGAGCTGCACCGTGCCGCCGGTGATCCGGCAGCCGCCCCGGCCATAGCCCATGGCAGCCAGGCCGATGGTCGACTTGCCCGCGCCGCTTTCGCCGATCAGGCCGAGGATCTCGCCCCGCTCCAGGTCGAGGGACACACCGTGCAGCAGCTCGACCCCGCTGTCGGTGGACACCCGCAGGTCGCGGATCTGAAGGATGTCATCGCTCATCTGTTGTCTCCCTGCACGGTGGTGCGACCGGACAGCATCCAGTCCACGGTGAGGTTCACGCCGATGGTCACCAGCGCGATGGCGGCGGCGGGGAACAGCGGGGCGTAGAGCCCGTAGAGGATGCCCTGCTGGTTGTCGCGCACCATGCCGCCCCAGTCGGCGAAGGGCGGTTGCACCCCCAGCCCGAGGAAGGACAGACCCGCCACGAAGAGGAACGTGAAGCAGAAGCGCATGCCGAACTCGGCCACCAGCGGAGGCAGCACGTTGGGCAGGATCTCGCGCCGGATCATCCAGGCGAGGCCTTCGCCGCGCAGTCGGGCGACCTCGGCGTATTCCATCACGTTGATCCCCTGCGCCACGAGCCGCGCGAGGCGGAAGACGCGCGTGCTGTCGAGGCAGGCGATGGTCACGATCAGCACCGGCAGCGACGAGCCGAGCGCCTGCAGCACCACCAGCGCCGAGATCAGCACCGGGATGGACATCACCGTGTCCACCAGTCGCGACAGGACAAGGTCCAGCCAGCCGCCGCGGATCGCCGCCAGGATGCCCAGAGGAACGCCGATAGCGAAGGACAGGCAGACCGCCGCCAGCGAGATGCCGATCGAGGTCTGTGCGCCGTAAAGCAGGCGCGACAGCATGTCCCGGCCGTTCTGATCGAAGCCGAGCGGATGGCCGGGCTGCGGCGGATCGAAGGGCACGCCGACGATGTCTTCCTGCCCGTAGGGGGCCAGCATCGGCCCGAAGAGGAACAGGAACAGGTTCAGGGCGATCAGCGCCATGCCGATCCAGCCGGTGAGCGGCACCGAGGCCGCCCGGGAGGTCAGGGCCGTCATCTCAGGCCTCCTTTCCGCGCGGGTGGCGCAGGCGGGGGTTCAGGGCGATGGCAGCGATGTCGGCAACCATGTTGAGGAACACGTAGACCCCGCCGAAGATCATCGCGGCCGCCTGCACCAGCGGTAGGTCGCGGCGCGATACGGCGTCAACCATGAAGCGGCCCAGCCCGTTGTAGTTGAACACGGCCTCCACCAGCACGACGCCGGTGATCAGGTAGGCGATGTTGAAGGACACCACGTTGACGATGGGCGCGGCGGCGTTCGGCGTGGCATGGCGCAGCACGACGCGACCGTTGCGCAGCCCCTTCAGGAAGGCGGTTTCGACATAGGGCTGATCCATCACGCCCAGCACCGTGGTCCGGGTCATGCGCAGGATCTGGGCCGTGGTCACCATGACCAGCACCAGCATCGGCAGCGTCGTGGCGCGGAACCAGGCCGCAAGGCCCATGCCGTCATAGGTATCGGCAAGGCTGGGCAACCAGCCGGTCTTGACCGACAGCCACAGCACCAGCAGCAGCCCGAGGAAGTATTCCGGCAGCGACACAAAGGCCAGCGCCGCCACGTTGCTGACCCGGTCGAAGATGCCGCCGCGCAGCGCTGCCGCCATGATGCCCAGGCCCACGGCCAACGGCACGGCGATCGCACCCGCATAGGCGGCCAGCGCCATGGTGTTCCAGAACCGCGGCCACAGCAGGTCGGCCACCGGCTGCCCACTGGCCATGGACCGGCCCATGTCGCCCTGCACGAACCCGAGCAACCATTCGGCGTAGCGTTGCAGCGCCGGCACGTCGAGGCCAAGCTCTGCACGCAGGCGGGCAAGACTTTCGGGCGTGGCGCTCTGGCCGAGGATGGCGCCGGCCACGTCCCCCGGCAGGATCTCGGTGCCGGCAAAGACCAGCACCGAGACCAGCCAGAGCGTGAACACGCCCAGCACCGCTCTTTTTGCGATAAGGGTCAGCATTACGCGTCGAACCACACTTTCTCGGCCATGCGCGCGCCCATGAGGTTGAACATGGCATGAGGCTTCACGCCGCGCAGCTCGGTCGAGACCGCGTCGAGGTAGTCGCCGAACATCGGGATCATCGCGCCGCCGTCCTCGTGGATCAGCGCCTGGCATTCCCAGTAGATCTCGCGCCGCTTTTCCTCGTCCAGAAGCGCGCGCGCCTCCTTCAGCAGCCGGTCGAAACGCTCGTTCGCCCAGCGGGTGTCGTTGTAGGACGAAGTGGATTCGTAGGCGATCGACAGCATCTGGTCCGCCGTGGGGCGCCCGCCCCAATAGGACATGCAGAAGGGCACCTGCATCCAGACATCGGACCAGTAGCCATCCGCCGGCTGGCGGTCGATGGTCACATCGATGCCCACCCCCGTAGCCGCGGCGCGGAACACCGCCGCCGCGTCCACCGCGCCCGAGAAGGCCGCGTCGGAAGCCGAAAGCGTCACGGCAAGCGGGTCCATCCCGGCCTTCTTGGCGTAGAACTGCGCCTGCTCGGGGTCATAGGTCCGCTGCGGCAGCTCCGAGTTGTGGAACCGGTCGGTCTGCGGGATCGGGTGGTCGTTGCCCAGCTGGCCATAGCCCGCCAGCGCGGTATCCAGCAGCTGCTGCCGGTCGACCGCGTGCTTGATCGCCAGGCGCGTGTTCACGTCGGTGAAGGGCGCCTTGGTGCAATCCATCAGGAAGGTGAAGTGCTGCCCCCCGGCAGAGCGCACGATCTCGACACGCGGGTTGCGACCTAGCAGGTTCACGGTCTTGAAATCGACGGCGTTGATCGCCTGCACCTGGCCCGACATCAGCGCGTTGGTCCGCGCGGTCACGTCGTTGATGACCACCACCTCGACCGCGTCCACATTGGCGCAACCGGGCTTCCAGTAGTCCTCGTTGCGGACGAAACGGCCGCGCACGCCCGGCTCGATCCGTTCGGGGATGAAGGGGCCGGTGCCGACCGGGTTCGACCAGTCGTCGAACCCCTCGGGCACCACCAGCAAGTGATAGTCGGACAGCACGTAGGGCAGGTCAGCGTTGCCGCTGTCCAGGGTGATGCGGATCTGATGCTCGCCGGTTTTCTCGATCTCGGTGATCGGGGCCACGATGGACCGCGCCGCCGAGGAGCTGTCGCCGCGGTGCAGGTTGAGCGAGTAGATCACGTCATCCGCGGTCAGCGACTTGCCGTTGTGGAAGGTCACGCCCTGACGCACGTCGAAGGTCCAGACGGTGGCGCCGGGCTCGGCCTCCCAGCTTTCCAGCAGCTCGGGCTGGACGATGTTGTCGCTGTCGATCTCCACGAGACCGTTCATCACCATGTAGGCCTGGTTCACCGGCACCCAGTCGGCCAGCTTGCGCACATCGAAGTCGTCGGTGGTCGAGCCGCCGCTGATGCCCATCTTCAGCACCCCGCCCCGGCGCGGCGTTTCCTGGGCCCGCAAGGGCAGCCCGGACATGCCCAGAAGACCTGCGCCTGCCATCCCGGCCAGCAGGCCACGGCGGTTGATACCAAGTTGGTCATGAGGCTTCGTCATGTCGTCTCCAGTGTTTGTCTTGCATTGCTTCGGGTCGGTTGAGGAAAGACCCGGAAATTCGCCGGGAAACTCCCGATTACACCCCCGAGTTACAAATGACTTTTTGTCATACCCCTAAAAGGGCCGCTCAACACGCCTGCTTTTCCAAGGCTTTTGAGCGGCTTGCACCGGGCCGGCCCAAGACCCCTTTCGGCGCATTGCTCAGGAAAGAGGCAGCTGGCGCGCGCCGTCAGCCGCCGGACCATCGCCGATTGCTCGCTTCCAGCCAGTCGGCCACCTGACGGGCCATGCGACGTTGGTGGCGGGTGGTGGGGCGCATCAGGTAATACTGGCCACGGCCGCGGAAACGGCGGGCATCGGCGGGGACCAGGGTGCCGTTTTCCAGATCGTCGACGATGAACAGGCTCCAGCCCATGGCGACGCCGACCCCCTGCCGGGCCGCGGCGATGGACAGGTGATAGTCCCCCAGCTTCCACCGCATGGCTCCCTCGGGCAGACGCAGGCCGGCCTCGGCAAGCCAGTTGCCCCAGTCCGTCCATTCCTTGTGGGTCTCCTCCACCGTCAGCAGCAGCGGCGCGGCCTGCTCGACCAGCGGCACACCGCCTGGGGCCATGACGGGGAACATCTCTTCCGGGGCGAGGGAAATCGCCTGGTGGTCCGTCGGCCGGACCGGGCGATAGTAGATCGCCAGATCATATTCGTCGTGGCGCAACTGTTCGAAGAAATCATTGACCACCAGCTTCAACTCCAGGTCCGGAAAGGCGGCCCGCAGGGTGTGGAAGCGGGGCATCATCCACAGGTCGGCCACCGCGCGAGAACAGGCGATGGTCACCCGGTCCAACCCCTGGCGGGTGAACTGGTCCACCTCCAGCGATTGCAGCGCATCAAGGGCGCGTCCCACCTCCTTGGCGTATTCTTCGCCGATCGGGCTCAGGACCACGCCGGAGGGCTGCCGCTCGAAGAGGGCCGCGCCGACGTAATCCTCAAGCTGGGCAATCTGCCGGCTGATCCCGCTTTGGGTCAGCGCTAGCAGCTGCGCCGCCCGGGTGAAGCTGCCGCAGCGGGCAACGGTCTGGAAGGCAACGAGGCTGCGCAGGGGAGGAAGGCGTCCGGTATCCATGTCGCGCTTATACAGGCGACGGCGCGACGGTCTAACCGCAGATTTTCCAGAGACGCGCCCTGTGCCAACCATGACTGCCACGAGCCGCGGCCATGCCCGGTCCCTCCCGCCGCAGACCTGCGGAAAGCCTAGCTCTGCCCTGGCCCTTCATCTTCCCGAGGCTCGTGCATGCGACCTCCCGAGCATGGCAAGCGCCGCGTCCGGCCCTATGCGGCGCCGTCAGTGCCGCCGGCTTGACGCCATCCGTCCCTGCTCCTGCCCCGCCTGAAGTGCAGATCTCATCCTGTCGTTGCGCTTGCGCGTGATCTCGTTTTGCAGGACGCGGCTGACCTGGGCGAGTTTCTCCGCAGAGGTATAGAGCGCCCGGTCCCGGGCAGCTTCCTGCAAGTCGGCCAGGACGTCGATCATCCACTGGTCGGCGCTGAGCTTGGAAAGAATATACTCGGCCTCTCGCGGGTTGGCACCGTCATAGCCCGCATGGGTTCGTTCATAGGTCGTCGGCATGGCAGTTCTCCCTGACAGGCCGGGCCGGTTCACCGCTGACGGCCACCGCCCGGCACCCCTGCCCCCGACACGAAAAGGTCGGTGGCCCGGGGGCACACCGACCATCTTGCGCGCGGGACGCAAAGAAAGTGTTAAGAGCGACCGGCCTCCAGCACGTCCTCCACGGTACGCAGCCCGGTCCGCGGCGCCTGCACCAGCACGGCCATGTTGCCCGGCTTGTGCTCGTTGCGAAGCATCTTGGTGTGCGCCTGGGGAATATCCGCCCAGGGGAAGACCTCGGACATGCAGGGGTCGAGCCGCCGTTCCAGCATCAGCCGGTTGGCCGAGGCCGCCTGTTTCAGGTTGGCGAAATGCGAGCCCTGCAGACGCTTCTGGTGCATCCACATATAGCGGACGTCGAAGGTGCAGTTGAAGCCAGAGGTGCCGGCACAGATGACGACCATGCCGCCCTTCTTCACCACCAGGGTGGAGACCGGGAAGGTCGCCTCGCCGGGGTGTTCAAAGACCATGTCGACGTTCACGCCCTTGCCGGTGATGTCCCAGATCGCCTTGCCGAACTTGCGCGCTTCCTTGGTCCACTCGACGTACTCGGGCGTGTTCACCGTGGGCAGCTGGCCCCAACAGTTGAATTCCTTGCGGTTGATGACCCCCTTGGCGCCCTGATCCAGCACGAACTGGCGCTTGCTTTCGTCCGAGATCACGCCGATGGCATTGGCGCCGGCCGTATTGGCCAGCTGGATCGCGTAGGAGCCGAGGCCCCCGGAGGCGCCCCAGACCAGCACATTCTGCCCGGGCTTGAGCTCATGCGGGTGATGGCCGAAGAGCATCCGGTAGGCCGTGGCAAGCGTCAGCGTGTAGCAGGCCGATTCCTCCCAGGTCAGGTGCTTGGGTCGCGGCATCAGCTGCTGCGCCTGAACGCGGGTGAACTGTGCGAAGGAACCGTCGTGCGTCTCATACCCCCAGATCCGCTGGGTGGGGGAGAACATCGGGTCGCCGCCGTTGCATTCCTCGTCGTCGCCGTCGTCCTGGTTGCAATGGATGACGACCTCGTCACCGACCTTCCAGGTCTTCACCTTGTCACCCACGGCCCAGACGATGCCCGAGGCATCGGAACCGGCGATATGATAGGGCTGCTTGTGCCCGTCGAAGGGGGAGATCGGCTGGCCAAGACCGGCCCAGACACCGTTGTAGTTCACCCCCGCGGCCATCACCAGGACCAGCACCTCGTGGCTGTCGATCTGCCAGGTATCCACGACCTCCTGCTGGAAGCTCTGCTCGGGCTCGCCGTGACGTTCACGCCGGATCGCCCAGGCGTACATCTTCTTCGGCACATAGCCGAGAGGCGGCAGCTCGCCGATCTCGTAGAGGTCCTTCTCCGGCGCGTCGTAGGGTGCGATGCCGGTTTCGTTGTCCAAAGCCATCACGGGGCCTCCTCCATACCTTTTTGCCGCAATGCAGAATCGCGGGGTGTAGGGGAGAGATACATTTCGTTGCGCAACTTTGCAATGCTTTACGCTGCGTTTGGGTAATTTTGTGTCTCGCACGAATATTTCGCCAGAGACACTCCTCCGGGCCAACGCCCTTTCCCAGCGGGCCCCGGGCCTTGGTCCGGTCGGCGCAGATGGAAACGGCTCTGGTGCACCACGCAAGGGGGACCCGCCCGCTACACGGTCACATCACTGCCGTGCACCGCGCGAGGGACGCTGCGTCGCGGCGAATTGACATGGCCACATTCTTTCGCATATCTGTCGCATGACGTAATTTAATTGCTTGCTAAATTCCGCCCCACCCGGGCGGCGCGCAGAGGGGGAGGCCCAGATGACCGACCAGACCCAGACCCAACCGGCCAAGGACCGGCCCTGGCTGTTCCGCACCTACTCGGGGCACTCCACGGCCCAGGCGTCCAACGCGCTCTACCGGTCGAACCTGAAGAAGGGGCAGACGGGACTTTCGGTGGCCTTCGACCTGCCGACGCAAACGGGCTACGACAGCGACCACGTGCTGGCGCGCGGCGAGGTCGGCAAGGTCGGCGTGCCGATCTGCCACCTGGGCGACATGCGCACCCTCTTCGACCAGATCCCCCTGGCCGAGATGAACACCTCGATGACCATCAACGCCACGGCGCCCTGGCTCCTGTCGCTTTACATCGCCGTGGCGGAGGAACAGGGCGCGGATCGCAGCGTCCTGCAGGGCACGGTGCAGAACGACCTGATCAAGGAATACCTCAGCCGAGGCACCTATATCTGCCCGCCGGAGCCGTCGCTGCGGATGATCGCGGATGTGGCGGAATATTGTTACCAGCAGGTTCCCAAGTGGAACCCGATGAACGTCTGTTCCTACCACCTGCAGGAGGCCGGCGCGACGCCGCAGCAGGAACTGGCGTATGCCCTGGCCACCGGCATCGCCGTTCTGGACGCCCTGCGCCCGCGCGTGCCCGAAGAGGATTTCCCCCGTGTGGTGGGGCGCATCAGCTTCTTCGTCAACGCCGGCATCCGCTTCGTCACCGAGATGTGCAAGATGCGCGCCTTCGTCGATCTGTGGGATGAGATCTGTCGCGACCGCTACGGGGTGGAGGACGCCAAGTTCCGCCGCTTCCGCTACGGGGTGCAGGTGAACTCGCTCGGGCTGACGGAACAGCAGCCTGAAAACAACGTCTACCGCATCCTGATCGAGATGCTGGCGGTGACCCTCAGCAAGAAGGCCCGCGCCCGCGCCGTGCAGCTGCCCGCCTGGAACGAGGCCCTGGGCCTGCCGCGCCCCTGGGATCAGCAGTGGTCGCTGCGCATGCAGCAGATCCTGGCCTATGAGACGGACCTGCTAGAGTATGGCGACCTGTTCGACGGCAACCCGGCGATTGATGCCAAGGTCGAAGCGCTGAAAGAGGGCGCGCGGGAGGAGCTGAAGGTCCTCGACGGCATGGGCGGGGCCATCGGCTCGATCGACTACATGAAATCCCGCCTGGTGGAGAGCAACGCCGACCGCGTCGGGCGGATCGAGCGCGAGGAAACCGTGGTCGTGGGCGTCAACCGGTGGACCGAGGCGGAACCTTCGCCCCTGGTTGGCGAAGACGGCGGCATCATGACCGTCGACCCGGCGGTGGAGGCCGACCAGGTGGATCGCCTCGACCAGTGGCGGGCGGCGCGTGACGCCGACGCGGTTCGGGCAGCCCTCGATGGGCTGCGCGAAGCGGCCCGCGCGGGCGACAACATCATGCCGGCCTCGATCATCGCCGCCAAGGCGGGCGTCACCACCGGTGAATGGGCCGAGGCGATGCGCCAGGTGCATGGCCAGTACCGCGGCCCCACGGGCGTCGCCTCGGGCGTGTCGAACCGGGCCCAGGGGCTGGAAGAGCTGCGCGACGCGGTCGATGCCGTCTCGGCCCGCTTGGGGCGCCGCCTGACCTTCATGATCGGCAAACCCGGCCTCGACGGCCACTCCAACGGCGCCGAACAGATCGCCTGCCGCGCCCGCGACTGCGGCATGGCCATCCATTATGAAGGCATCCGCCTGACGCCGGAGGAAATCGTCGCCCGCGCCCGCGAGGAAGAGGTGCATGTGCTGGGCCTGTCGATCCTGTCGGGCAGCCACATGCCTCTGGTCGAGGAGGTGCTGCGGCGCATGCGGGACGAGGGCCTGGGCCATGTGCCCCTGATCCTCGGCGGCATCATCCCCGAGGCCGACGCGGCCCGGCTGCGCGAGATGGGGGTGGCGCGGATCTACACGCCGAAGGATTTCGCCCTGAACACCATCATGCAGGACGTGGTGACCCTGGCGACCCCGGACGAGGCCGCCGCCTGATCCCTTTCCCTGCCCGGCGGCCCGTGTCAGGCTGGGCGGGAAAGGAGGCTCCATGTCCGATCACACGCCCCCATTTGTCGCCCGTCACCTGCGCATCAGCGGCCGCGTGCAGGGGGTCAGCTATCGCGCCTGGACGCAGGACCGCGCCCGCAGCCTCGGCCTGTCCGGCTGGGTGCAGAACGAGGCCGACGGCAGTGTCACTGCCCTGGTGCAGGGCCCGGAAGGGGCCGTTGACACCCTGATCCGGGCCGCGCAGGACGGCCCGACGGCCGCCCGGGTCAGCGCCGTGGACAGCACGGAGGCCGTGCCGGACAATACGCTGACCGGCTTCGGGATCCGCCGCTGAGCTGACTTTCCCGGCATCTGCATCCCCGGGCCAGCGAGCCGCCGCCCATGCGCCCCGCCCACGCGGGCGTGAGTGGAACCTGCACGCAGGACTCGCATTTTACCCCCATGATCGGTCGGTATTCTCCCCTGCCCGCCCGCCTGTCGACCCAGTGGCGGCTCGCCGCCAGCGGGGTGCTGATCCTCGGCCTGCTGTCCCGTCCCATTCCGACGGCCCTGGCCAACCCGGCTACCAGCCTGCTGCGCCCCGGGGCCGTGTCCTATGCCGCCTCCGGCTCCTACGGGCTGGCCGCCAGCGACAACTGGGCCGAGCTGAGCTTCGGCCTCTTCACCCCTTCCGTGGTCACCGACCGGCGCGGGCGCTTCGACGCGCTGCGGTTCTCCCTGACCGGCAACCGGCAGGACCAGACCCTGCGCTTTTCCTGGGGCCGGGCCTGGCGCAGCGTTCTGCCGGGCGGACAGGTCTGGGGCATCAATTCCTACCTCGACCTGGGCGCCCCGCCCGGGCACAACCGTCTGATGGGCCAGGCCAGCCTCGGCGTGGAGTTCGAACAGGCCACGAGCTGGGCCCTGCAGGGCTCCCGCCTGCGCTTCGGCTCCAATCTCTACCTGCCCTTCGCGGAATACGGCTCCCGCCAGAACCTCTTGGGGACAAACGTGCCCCGCGCGGGCCTCGACGGTTACCTCGACTGGACGCGCAGCATGGGCACAGGGCTGGAACTGGGCGGCCGCCTCAGCCTCTTCCACTACGCCGCCACCTCGGAACGCGATGCGCGCGGCATCGGCACCCTGTCGCTGAATGGCCGCATGACGCGCTACCTGCCGCCGGGCAGCGCGCTGGAGGCGAGCCTCGGCGCGCGCTACGCCCCGGGCGAGGCTGCCGTGCCGCGCCTGTCGATGACCTACACCCGGGCGATCCCCCACCCCGGCGCCTCCGCCTCGGCGCCGATCGGGGCGCTGCGCCCGGCCTCCGACTGTCGCATCCGCCCCGAGGCGCAGGGGATCGAGCGGCTGGATTGCGGGCCGACCAGCTATGACCCGCTGACGCCCTACGAGGTCTACGGCCCCGGCGGCCGCCTGCCCCCGGTCACCGTGACCGTGCCGACGCCCGAACGAAACCTGGGCTACGGCACGCTTTTCGTGCCCTGACGCCTCGTCCGGGGTCCGCCCCCGCCTTGCCCTCGCCCCGCCTTGCCCTCGCTGGCGCAGTGCGTAGTCTGGCGCCAACGCGCGCGCCCCTCGCCGGCGCCAGGAACAAGGACATGCCATGACCGTACATATCGGGGCCCAGCCGGGCCAGATCGCCGAAACCGTGCTGATGCCCGGGGACCCCTACCGGGCCCGCTGGGCCGCCGAAACCTTCCTGGAGGGCGCCGAGCTGGTAAACGAGGTGCGCGGCATGCTGGGCTTCACCGGCACCTGGCGCGGCCACCGGGTGACGATCCACGGTTCCGGCATGGGCATGCCGTCCCTGTCGATCTACGCCAACGAGCTGATCCGCGATTTCGGCGCGAAGACCCTGATCCGCATCGGATCCTGCGGAGGCATGCAGGAGAAGGTGAAGATCCGCGACGTGATCCTGGCGATGACCGCCTCGACCATGTCCACCCCGTCGTCGGGGATCTTTCGCGAGTTGAACTACGCCCCCTGCGCCGATTACGACCTGCTGCGCGCCGCCCATGACGTCGCGCGGACGAAGGGCGTGGGCGTGCACGCCGGCGGGATCTATTCGTCGGATGTCTTCTACGACGAACGCCCCGACCTGAACGAACAGATGACCCGCCACGGCATCCTGGGCGTCGAGATGGAGGCGGCCGAGCTCTACACCCTCGCGGCGCGCTACGGCGCCCGTGCCCTGGCGGTCCTCACTGTCTCCGACCACCTGATCACCCACGAGGCCCTGCCCGCCGAAGACCGCGAACGCAGCTTCGGCGACATGGTCGAAATCGCCCTGGAGGCCGCATTCGCATGACGTTCAAACAGGTAGAACTGGGCCGCACCGGCATCATGGTGCCGCAACTGGCCTTCGGCGCCATGTCCTTCGGCGGCATGTTCGGGCCGACCGACGAGGAAACCTCCCACGCCTGTCTCGACGCCGCGGTCGAGGCAGGGATCACCTTCTGGGACACGGCCAACATCTACGGCATGGGGGTCAGCGAGACGGTGCTGGGCCGCTACCTGGCGGACCGCAAGCCCGACGGCATCCGCATCGCCACCAAGGCCTCGATCATTGCCGGCCCGAACCGGCGGATCGACAACAGCTACGACCACCTGAGGGCCGAGCTGGAGCAGTCGCTGGACCGCCTCGGCCTGGACAGCGTCGATCTGTTCTACGCCCACCGTCACAACCAGGAGACCCCGATCGAGGAGGTGGCCGAGACCATGGGCCGCCTGATCGACGAGGGGCTGATCCGCAGCTACGGGCTGTCGGAAATCGCCCCCTACACCCTGCGCCGCGCCCATGCGGTGCGGCCGGTGGCGGCGGTGCAGAACGAATATTCCCTCTGGACCCGTCTGCCGGAACTGGGGCTGATCCAGACCTGTGCGGAGCTGGGCACCAGCTTCGTCGCCTTCTCGCCGGTGGCGCGGGGGATGTTCGGGGAAACCTCAGTGCGGCGCGAGGACATGCGCGAGGGCGACTTCCGCCTGAACAACCCGCGCTTCACCGAGCCGAACTTCTCTCACAACCTCGGCAAGGTGGCGGCCTTCCGCGCCTGGTGCCGTGCCCGGGGCTGGACCGTCGCCGGCACGGCCCTGGCCTGGGTCATGGCGCAGGGCGATCACGTGATCCCGATCCCCGGCACCCGCACCGCCGCGCACCTGCGCGAATGGCTGGGCGCGGAGCGGATCGAGCTGGGGCCGCAGGAGATGGCCGAGATCGCCGAGATCCTGCCCGTCGGCTGGGCCTGGGGCGACCGCTACGGCGATCACCAGACCGTCGCCATCGAACGCTACTGCTGAACGCGCGGGCCCCGGGCGCATCCCGGGGCCTGCCGCAGCAAGCGATCACATGCCGTGGCTGCCGTCGTAGCCCGACCGCGCCGGGCTCTCCCATCCCTGCAACGCGCCCGCGGCGGGCGCCAGAATCTCGATCTCCAGCGGATAGCAACGCGCCGCGTCCGAGCTGTGCTCGGTCGAGCAGTCGCCGCCCGGGCAGGCCGACAGCGCGCCCAGCAGGTCGATCTCGCTGAAGAAGGTCAGTTGGTCGCCCGGCCGCACCGGGCTGGCCTTCATGAAATACTGCCCCGTGTCGCGGGTGAACCCGGTGCACATGAAGACGTTCAGCACGTCATGCACATGCGGCTCCGCCTCCGCCGCCGTCATGCCCAGGTGCTGCGCCAGCGCGCGGGTCAGGTTGGAATGGCAGCAATGATGGTACTGACCGCCGGACAGCAGGTTGTGCGTGTAGGGATCGCAGCGGGTGCCGATCACGTCATGAACGGAGCCGCCGTAGGCGTCGATCCCGTACCAGTCCAGGCTGTCCTCCACGATGGTCGCCATGGGGCGGAAGCCGGGGAAGGACGACCATAGACGCTCGCCGGTGGTCACATGGGTGCCGTGCAGTGCCCGGGTCTTGCCGGAATAGAACCGCTCAGAGATGTCATTGGCATTCCACAGGTTCAGGTCCCCGACCTGCGGCCCCTCGACCGACCGGATGCGGAAGAAATGCCCCGCCGGCACGGTGAAACTCGCCGCCTCGCGGGGCGCGGCCACATGGGTTTCGGTGACCTCCGCGCCGTCCAGGGCGGCGCGATACAGCGCCAGGTCCGGGCGCGGCAGGGTGGCGGTGGGATAGCAGATCACCGGCGGAATGGCGCGGCGGTCTTCGGCGTCGGCAGGCTGGGTCATGGGTCTCTCCTTTGGCGCCAAGGAACCGCAGCCGCGCGGCGAGGGCAAGGGGCGCGACGGATCCGTCAGGCGCCGCGTCCCCCCCCTTCTCTTTCACGCAAACATCCCGGCAGGTGTTTCAGCCTGCTGAGACGGGGCAGAGCCCCCTCCCCGCCAGTCACCCGGCCCCCAAAACGGAAAGAGGGCCGCCGATGGCGACCCCCTCCCCTGGAGATGACATTTGGCAGGGATCAGTCCTGCAGGACCACCACGTCCAGCGGCGGGAAGCCGTTGAAGCCGATGGAGGCATAGGTCGAGGTATAGGCGCCGCAGTTGCGGATGATGAACCGGTCGCCCGAGCGCAGGCCCAGCGGCAGATCGACCGGGCGCTTTTCGTACAGCACGTCGGCGCTGTCGCAGGACGGGCCCGCCAGGATGCAGGGGCCGTGGCCCTCGTGGTCGCGGTCGGTCAGGAACTGATAGCGGATCGCCTCGTCCATGGTTTCGGCCAGGCCCGAGAACTTGCCGATGTCCAGATAGACCCAGCGGTGCAGATCGTTTTCCGACTTGCGCGACACCAGCAGCACCTCGGCGGCGATGGCGCCGGCCTCGGCCACCAGGCCGCGACCCGGCTCTGCCATAACGTGGGGCACGTCGCCGAAACGCTCGGTCACCAGCTCCATCACGCGCGCCGCATAGGCGGTCGGGCCCTGGATCTCTTCGCCGTAGTAGGCCGGGAAACCGCCGCCGATGTTCAGCAGGGTCAGATCATGGCCGGCAGCGATGGCCGCATTCCAGACGGAGGCCACCTGGTCGAGCGTGGTGATCCACATTTCCGCGCGCTTGGTCTGCGAACCGACGTGGAAGGACAGGCCGACAGGCTTCAGGCCCAGCTCGACGGCATAGTCCATCAGCGCGACGGCGCCTTCGCGGGCAATGCCGAACTTGCGCGACAGCGGCCAGTCGGCTTCCGACGCATCGACGATCAGGCGGATGTAGACCTCGGAGCCGGGCGCATGCTCGGCGATCTTCTCCAGCTCTTCGGGCGCATCGGCGGCGAAGAGGGTGACACCGGCGTGGTAGGCGAACGCGATGTCGCGCGGCTTCTTCACGGTGTTGCCGAAGGAGATGTGATCGGGGTGCGCGCCCAGGCTCAGGCACAGCTCGATCTCGGCGCGCGATGCGGCATCGAAACCGGAGCCGAGGTTCACCAGGCGCTCGATGATCTCGCGCTGCGGGTTGGCCTTCACGGCATAGTGGATGCGGGCGCGACCCAGGCCTTCGGCCAGGGCACGGTACTGGCTGTCCACGCGCTCGATATCCAGCACCAGCGTCGGGCGCTCGAAATCGTTCTGGCGGATGAAGGCTTCAACACGGTTTTGAGGGCGCACGGAGGCGCGGGCCGAGAAATCGGCAACGAAAGCGTTCATGGTCATCTCCAATAGACCCGGCCATATATGACCGCTCAGTTCCAAGGGAGACGTTACCGTCGCTACATAACCCTAGAGGTTTCGCCTAGGAGACCAGGGTCGATGACCCGTCACCCAGAGGCTGCCCTTTCGACAGAGGCGCGTGCGTTGGCGTCTTGGCCGGGCATATCGGGCCAATCGAAGATTCGATCAAGAGGTATTTTTAGCCGCGATCCGAAAAATTTTCGGCGCCGAGAACCGGTCGCAAACCCCTGTAAATTTGAGCAAATTTGCAAGAGTCTGACGAGGCCCGATTTTTCGCCGCACGAGGCCGATCATGGCTCCTTCAGGGCGCAGATCCGGGGGGGCTTGCCATCGGCGGTGAACCGCTCGGCGCCGCAGAGTGGACAGATGTAGAAGCTCTGCCCGTCGCGATCGCGGGACCGATCCATGCGCCAGCGGCAGGATTTCGTCGGCGACGGGCCCCAGATCCACATGTAGATCAGGAAGATCGCGAAACCGATGGGGATGAGAAGAACCATGGGGGGAGATCTGAACCTGCGGCCCGCAAAAGACAAGCGCGCGGCCCCGAGGGAGGCGCCGCGCGCTGTCACATCACCGCGATACCCGAAGGCTCAGGCGGCGGCGGTGTAGGGTTCGTAGTCCTTCGCCTCGGCGGGGGTCGAAACGACCAGGCGCGGGGCGGGGGTGAAGTATTCATAGGCCACGTTCAGGGCATCCAGCGCGGCCTGGGCGCGGATCAGCTCTTCGCGGGTGGGAGCGGTGGTCGTCATCGGAGTGCCTCTTGATCATCTGCTTCGGCTCTCCTCCCTGGGGGCCTTATGACACGGATCCGGCATGGACAGGTCTGGCAAACGGGAAGAGGCGCTATGCTGCGGGTGCAAAGGTGACGTTGCGGCGCAGCATCAGCGCGGGAAGATCGCCTTCATCCGGTTGGAGAAGTGCCCCCAGGTGAAGGCGGCCCGATTGCCCGCCAGCCCATGGTAGTGCGACCGCCCCGAGGAGTTCGGCAGCGCCGCCCAGACGCGGGCCAGGTTGTTCATGAACCCGGTGCGCGTCAGCTTCCCCTTCAGGAAGCGGTCGTAGCCCGCGAATTGCAGCAGGGCATCCGCCATCCGATCCTGCAGCGCCGCGTCGAACCGGGCGTGCCCGGGCAGATCCAGCTGTTTCTGCAGCCCGCGCAGGGTCTGCGGCACGATCTGGTAGCGTCCGATGGCGTGCTGCTGCCCCGGCGTGGCGCGGATCCAGGCGTGGATCTCGTCCAGCGTCATCTGCGTGGGCGGCTTCGGCGGCTTGATCCGGGCCTGGAACTGCACGGAATCATAGCCCTTCGAGGGATCCGCCTCGACCGAGGCGATCAGGTGCAACAGCTGCGCCGTGGCGGTGCCCGGGCGCTGTGGCAGGGGCCGCAGTGGCGACAACCGCGCACGATCCGGCACGGGGGCGAAAAGCGACGAGGCCTCACGATCCCGGAAGAGGCTGGGCACCGGGGCGGCGGGCACGGCCTTCGGTGCCGCCGCAAGGGCCCCTGCCCCCGGCGCCGCCAGCGGCGCGGCGGGGGTCGCCCCGGGCCGGGGCAGCATCGGACGGGCGGCGGCCACCAGCAGCGGTCGCGCCTCTTCGGCCTCGGGCATCAGGGAATAGGCCCGGGCCTGCGGGGCCGGGACTGTCATGGCAAGGCAAAGGATCAGGGGCAGGCGCCACCGGGTCATCAGCTTCTCCGCATCTGTCAAATCGCGGCGGACACTGGCACCCGGCGGGTTAAGACCGGGTGTCGCGGGCTCCGGATTTTCGCCGGACGGCGGCAGCCCGGGTCGCCTCACGGCGCCGCGCTCGCCGGACAGCCTTGCCCTGAGCGACGTGACGTCAAAGCCAATTGTTTCGGCATTCAAAGGAGTTTTCGCAAGTTTGCGGCCCCCTTCAGGCTCTGGGGGTTGTGACTTTGTGGTTGTTGGGGTCTACCCCTGCAGGTCACTAACCGGAGGCAACCGAAACAGCATGAAGACGGAAAGCTCTACCGGAGCAGCCATCACATTCGACAAGGTCGGCAAGTCCTTCCCGAAGAAGGGCGGCGGCCAGGTCACGGCGCTTGAAGACATTTCGCTGAGCGTCGAACCGGGAACCATCACCGGCATCATCGGACGGTCGGGCGCAGGCAAATCCACCCTCCTGCGCATGGTCAACGGGCTGGAGAAGCCGACCTCTGGCAAGGTCATCGTGGGCGGCCGCGACGTGGGCGACGCCAAGGGGCAGGCCCTGCGCGACATCCGTCGCGAAGTCGGCATGATCTTCCAGCATTTCAATCTCTTGTCCTCGCGGACCGTGTTCGAGAACGTGGCCCTGCCACTGGAAATCTCCGGGACGCCCTCGGGCGAGATCAAGAAACGGGTCGACGACCTGGTGGCCCGCGTCGGCCTGCAGGAGCTGTCGGCGCGCTACCCCGCAGAGCTGTCGGGCGGTCAGAAACAGCGTGTCGGCATCGCCCGCGCCCTGGCCACGCAGCCCAAGGTCCTGCTGTCGGACGAGGCGACTTCGGCGCTGGACCCGGAGACCACCCAGACGGTTCTGGAACTGCTGAGCGACATCAACCGCGACCTCGGCCTGACGATCCTGCTGATCACCCACGAAATGGCCGTGGTGCGTGACATCGCCAGCCATGTCGCGGTGATCGAGGACGGGCACATCGTCGAGGACGGCGCGACCTACGATATCTTCACCGAGCCGAAACACCCGACCACTCAAAGTTTCCTGTCCAGCGTCACCGGCGTCACGCTGCCGCATTTCATCGCGCGCAAGCTGCAGGACACCCCGCCGGCCGGTCCCGCCCGCGAGGTGCTGCGCATCACCTTCGTCGGCGACAATGCGACCGACCCGCTGCTGGCGCGGATGAGCTCCGAGCTGGGCCTGCAGGTGAACATCCTGGCGGGCGCCGTCGAGGAGATCGGCCCGCGCCCCTTCGGCAACCTGCTGATCTCGGTCGAGGCGGATCGCGCCGCGGAGGCCCGCGCCTACCTGGAAAGCCACGAACAACGCACGGAGGTCCTGGGCTATGTCAGCTAACCTGATCAACATGCTGATGGAGGCCACCTGGCAGACCATCTACATGGTCCTCGTCTCCACCATCCTGGGCGCCATCGGCGGCCTGCCGATCGGCACCTTCCTGGCCTGTTCGCAGAAGGGCGAGCTGTTGTCGTCGCCCTGGCTGAACAAGGTGCTGGGCGTGATCGTCAACGCGACGCGGTCGGTGCCCTTCATCATCCTGGTGGTGGCGATCATTCCGTTCACCCGGCTGGTCGCAGGCACCTCCATCGGCACCACGGCAGCCATCGTGCCGCTGACCATCGCCGCCGTCCCCTTCATCGCGCGCCTGGTGGAAAACGCCATCCGCGACGTGGACAGCGGTCTGATCGAGGCCGCGCGGTCCATGGGGGCCACGCCGATGCAGATCATCCGCAAGGTGCTGATCCCCGAAGCGATGCCGGGCATCGTGCTGGGCCTCACCCTCGCCGTGGTCAGCCTGCTGGGCTACTCGGCCATGGTCGGCGCCGTCGGCGGCGAAGGCCTGGGCGATCTCGGTATCCGCTACGGCTACCAGCGCTTCATGCCCGAGGTCATGGGCCTCGTGGTTCTCATTCTCATTGTCCTCGTGCAGGTCGTGCAAACCGTTGGTGAATGGATTGCCCGCCGCGTGGACAAACGGGCGCCGAGCAATCGCGGCGCCTGATCCAACCCCTTTGAAAGGAGTTACCCGATGAAGAAATTGATGACCCTTGCTTCCGTTCTGGCGATGACCGCCGGCGCAGCCACGGCCCAGGAATGGGAAATCAGCGTGGGCGTGTCCCCCGGTCAGCACGGCGAGATCATGGAAGAGGTCGCCAAGGTGGCGGAGCCCATGGGCCTCGCGATCGACGTGGTCGAATTCTCCGACTACGTGGTGCCGAACCAGGCGCTGGCCGATGGCGACATCGAGGCCAACAGCTTCCAGCACCGTCCCTACCTGGAACGCCAGATGGACGACCGCGGCTTCGAGTTGGTCGAGGTGGGCACCACCATCAACACGCCGATGAGCCTCTATTCGGATGAGTTCGCCTCCCCCGAGGAGATCCCCGACGGCGCCACCATCGGCATTCCGAACGACCCGACCAACGGCGGCCGCGCCCTGTTGGTGCTGCAGCAGAAGGGCCTGCTGACCCTGGCCGAGGGCGTGGGCCTGGTGCCGACCGTGCTGGACATCGCCGAGAACCCGCGTGACATCCGCATCCAGGAACTGGACGCGGCGCAGCTGCCCCGGTCGCTGCAGGACCTGGACGCGGCGATGATCAACACCAACTACGCCATCGCCTCGGGCCTGGACCCGGTGAACGATGCCATCGCCACCGAAACCGACAGCCCCTACGTGAACATCATCGTGGTGCGCGCCGGTGACGAGGACGAGCCCTGGGTGCAGCCGCTGGTCGACGCCTACCACTCGGATGAGGTGAAGGCCTTCATCGAAGAGAAGTACAACGGCACCGTCCTGACCTCCTGGTAAGGGCAGCTGCCGCGGCCCCCGGGCCGCGGGACGCTTCCACGCCGGTCTCCGCAAGGGGGCCGGCGTTTTTCGTGGGCGGCGCCCCGCCCGCAGGCTCCTGCCCTGCCCCCCAAGGCGGAGACATGCCCCCGAAACGGCAAAGGCCCCGGACCTGTCGGACCGGGGCCTTGCGATGTCTTGCGGTCTGCGGCGGCCTCAGACGGCGCGTTCGACCATCATCTGCTTGATCGAGGCAATGGCCTTCGCCGGGTTCAGACCCTTGGGGCAGGTCTTGGCGCAGTTCATGATGGTGTGGCAGCGGTACAGCTTGAAGGGGTCTTCCAGCTGGTCCAGACGCTCGCCAGTGGCCTCATCGCGGCTGTCGATCAGCCAACGGTAGGCGTGCAGCAGCGCGGCCGGTCCGAGATAGCGGTCGCCGTTCCACCAGTAGCTGGGGCAGGAGGTGGAGCAGGAGGCGCACATCACGCATTCATACAGACCGTCGAGTTTCTTGCGATCCTCGATGGACTGGCGCCATTCCTTGGCGGGGCGGTTGGTCTTGGTTTCCAGCCAGGGCATGATCGAGGCGTGCTGCGCGTAGAAGTGCGTCAGATCCGGGATCAGGTCCTTCACTACCGGCATGTGCGGCAGCGGGTAGATCGTCACGTCGCCCTTCACCTCGTCCAGGCCGAAGATGCAGGCCAGGGTATTCTGCCCGTCGATGTTCATCGCGCAGGAGCCGCAGATCCCTTCACGGCAGGACCGGCGGAAGGTCAGGGTCGGGTCGATCTCGTTCTTGATCTTGATCAGCGCGTCCAGAACCATCGGACC
This sequence comes from Pseudooceanicola marinus, assembly GCF_020177265.1. GTDB lineage: Bacteria > Pseudomonadota > Alphaproteobacteria > Rhodobacterales > Rhodobacteraceae > Pseudooceanicola > Pseudooceanicola marinus_A. The sequence goes on along the minus strand of NZ_JAIVMC010000010.1, from coordinate 178,517 downwards.
GCATTTGTCCATGTCGAGGAAGTAGGTGTCGACACGGGGGTTACCGCCCTCTTCGGGGGACCAGCGGTAGATCTTGAACTTGCGGACGTTCGTGGCGCCCTCCGGCTTGGGCCAGGTCTTGCCCGTGGTCATACGGGAATTCTTGGGAAGGGTCAGTTGAACCATGTTCAGGCCTCCGGTTGTGTGTCGATGGCGGCACGGCATGCCAGCGGGCATGCGATCTGCTGGGTGATGCGGAAAGAAGATGTCATGCGGCGCGAAGCTCCTCGAACTGGGAGAGGTAGCGCGATGCAAGTTCATGCGATGCGGTCAGGTCGATATGGATCGTCGCATCGAGCAGCGCGTCGAGCCGGTCGGGCGCCTCGGCCCGGTCCAGCACGGGGATCTGGGTCTCTGCACCGATTTCGCGCGCCCGGTTGTCAACCGCCAGGATCACGCTGCGCCGTCCGGCGTGCAGCCCGTGGATCCCGCCGTGCAGGCGCGAGCCCACGACGTCCAGCGGCGCCGGGTCGGCCAGGACGCGGTCGTAGGCCGCAAGGTTCGGCGCAATCCGCGTGGCGTCGGGCCGATTGGCGAAACTGTCGAGGTAGGCGATATCCTCGACCTGCTGGGGCCAGAAGCTGAACCGCGTGTAACGGCTCTTCAGCCAATCGAGAAAACGCGCATCGGCGTCCCGATCGGCCCGGTAGGCGGTCAGCGAGAAAATGACGTGCTCCGGCCGTGCGGGCGCGAAGCTCTGCTGGCGCGGCAGGGTCCAGATCGTCGGACAGGAGCCGTTCAGGACGTTGCGGCCTGCGGCCTCGACGATCTTCATGGCGGATCCGTCGCGCACCGAATGGGTGAAGCGCGGAGACAGGAGGCGCGACAGCCGTCGAACCTGGCGCCGGTCGGCGCGGCCGGTCCATGCCCGGTTGGCCCCGACCCCGAAGAGCACCAGCTTGCCTTCCATCGCGCGTACGTCGGCGCGCGACATCGGCATCAGGCCACCACGGGCCCGCCAGCGGGCAGACAGCGCGTTGGTCCCTAGGAAAAAGACCATATCCGCGGCCTCGACCAGGCGACGACCGAACCGGCCCAGCCCGTCATGCGATGCGGATGTCGTGAAATAGGCGTCGGGGAATGTCCCCTCCAGCTGGGCGCGCAGATAGCGGGTAATGATCTCGTCGCCCACGTTGTCGCTGGCGACGGAAGAGTCCAGCAGGTGCAGATGCAGCAAACCATCGCCGGTGCCACGGGGGGCGCCGGTCGAAGCGGTCGAGCTTTGCACTTTCTGGGTCATCGGGTCACGTAGTCCGGGCGAAGCCGCCGCCGGAGGACCTCCGGCGCGCAGGGAAAGCGAGCGGCCGGCGGCGTGCCCCGGTCGCGTCCCCGAAGGACACGACGCAGGGACGCGTGCCGGCCGGTCGCCATATCAGAACGTCCGCGCCTTGGGCGCGATCTTCTTGAGGGAGATGCCGCCCTCTTCCTCGGTCGTCAGCGGGTCGGCGATGATCGGACGGTACGTCAGATCCACCTTGGCGCCGTCGACGCGGGTGATGGAGTGGACGCGCCAGTTCTCATCATCGCGTTCCGCGTAGTCTTCGTGGGCGTGGGCGCCGCGGGATTCGTGACGGGCCTCGGCGCCGACGATGGTGGCCATCGCGTTCGGCATCAGGTTGGTCAATTCCAGCGTTTCCATCAGGTCCGAGTTCCAGACCAGCGAACGGTCGGTGACGTGGACATCAGGCAGCTTGCCGGCGATCTCGGTCATCTTCTCGACGCCGTCCTTCAGGGTGTCGGAGGCGCGGAAGACGGCCGCGTCGGACTGCATGGTGCGCTGCATTTCCAGCCGCAGTTCCGCGGTCGGCACGCCGCCCTTGGCGTTGCGGTAGAAATCGAAGCGGTCGAAGGCCTTGTCCACGGACGCGGTGTTGGTCGCGGGGATCGCGGAGTCGCGATCGACCACCTCACCGGCGCGCAGGGCGGCGGCGCGGCCGAAGACCACGAGGTCGATCAGCGAGTTGGAGCCGAGGCGGTTGGCGCCGTGGACGCTCGCACAGCCCGCTTCGCCCACGGCCATCAGGCCGGGCACGACGGCGGTCGGGTTGTCGGCGGTCGGGTTCAGCACCTCACCGTGGTAGTTGGTGGGAATGCCGCCCATGTTGTAGTGCACGGTCGGCAGAACCGGGATCGGTTCCTTGGTCACATCCACGCCGGCGAAGATCTTGGCCGACTCGGAGATGCCGGGCAGCCGTTCCGCCAGCGCCTCGGCCGGCAGGTGCGACAGGTTAAGGTGGATGTGGTCGCCGTGTTCGCCCACACCGCGGCCTTCGCGGATCTCCATGGTCATGGAGCGCGAAACGTAGTCGCGGGGCGCGAGGTCCTTGTACTGGGGCGCGTAACGCTCCATGAACCGTTCGCCTTCGGCGTTGGTCAGGTAGCCGCCTTCGCCACGCGCGCCTTCGGTGATCAGGCAGCCGGAGCCGTAGATGCCGGTCGGGTGGAACTGCACGAACTCCATGTCCTGCAGCGCCAGGCCCGCACGGGCCACCATGCCACCACCGTCACCGGTGCAGGTGTGCGCGGAAGTCGCGGAGAAGTAGGCACGACCGTAGCCGCCGGTGGCCAGCACGACCATCTTGGCGTTGAAGACGTGCATGGTGCCGTCATCGAGCTTCCAGCAGACGACACCGGTGCAGACGCCGTCGTCGCTCATGATGAGGTCGATGGCGAAATATTCGATGTAGAATTCCGCGTTGTTCTTCAGCGACTGGCCGTAGAGCGTATGCAGGATCGCGTGGCCGGTCCGGTCGGCGGCGGCACAGGTCCGCTGCACGGCCGGGCCTTCGCCGAACTCGGTCGTGTGGCCGCCGAAGGGACGCTGGTAGATCTTGCCTTCCTCGGTGCGCGAGAAGGGCACGCCGTAGTGTTCAAGCTCGTAGACGGCCTTGGGGGCGGACCGCGCCAGGTATTCCATGGCGTCGGTGTCGCCCAGCCAGTCGGAGCCCTTGACGGTGTCGTACATGTGCCACTGCCAGTTGTCCGGGCCCATATTCGACAGCGAGGCGGCGATGCCGCCCTGTGCGGCAACGGTGTGCGAGCGGGTCGGGAAGACCTTGGTCACACAGGCCGTCTTCAGCCCCTGTTCGGCCATGCCGAGGGTGGCGCGCAGACCCGCGCCACCGGCGCCGACCACGACCACGTCATATTCGTGCGTTTCGTATTCGTAAGCAGCCATTGGGAACCTCGGGTCTTAGTCGTCGATCTCGATCATCACGCCGGAGGCGGAGAGTGCGAGCTTGATCAGGGCATAGGTGCCGGTAGCGGCGATGGCATAGGCCAGGCAGGTCACCGCGATGATGGTCAGACGGCCCTTCATGCCGTGGACATAGTCCTCGATCGCCATCTGGGCGCCGGACTTGAAGTGCATCATGCCGACCCAGAGGGTCAGCAGGGCGACGATGGCCGGGAAGGGACGGGAATAATAGGCGACAACCTCTTCGTAGGATCCGCCCAGGGCACAGCCGAAGGTGAAGACGAACAGGATGACGAGCGGCAGCAGGGCGAAGGACGTCACCTGCATGAACCAGTGGTGCTCGGTGCCGGTCTTGGAGGCACCCATGCCCACGGCGCGCTTGCGGTCGGTGAGATAACGCATGGCTGGCTCTCCTCTCAGACGATGATGATGGTCAGCAGGGTCAGGACGACGGAGCCGCCGATGATGCCCCAGCCGAGCTTGTCGGAGGTCTCGACATCCAGGCAGTAGCCGTTGTCCCACAGCAGGTGACGGCAGCCTGCCAGGGTGTGATACCACAGGCCCAGGACCGACAGCGTCATGATGATGTCACCGATGAAGGAGGTCAGCACGTAGTCCGCGGTCGCGAAGTAGTCGGGGCCGGAGGAGGCCGCCAGAAGCCACCAGGCGACCAGCAGCGCGGAAACGACCATCGCGTTGCCGGTGATCCGCGTCAGGATCGAGGTGACGGAGTTGAGCTGGAACCTGTAGTGCTTCCCGAGCATGAATGGAGAGAGCGGGCGGTTGCCCCGGTTCACATCGGCCATGGCATGTCCTTTCCGGATTTCCCTTGGTCTCTGGTTTACGCAGATCGCATGCGCTTGTCATCCTCTCCGGGGGGTCCGGTCCCGAGAATTTGACGAAAGCAACCATATCTTTTTCAACTTGTGATCACGGAAAATGAAGCTGTGATCACGTATTGAGCGGCGCAAAATTCTGACTGATTTGCTAGGTTTTGCGACTTGATTCTGCGCTCTTTTCCCACCGCAGGCGAGACAAGCGGGCCTCCGGCGGGGATATTGCCAGCCCGGAATTGGCAGGGACCGGGGCGCGCAAGGGCCACCGCAGCGCCCCGCTGGCGCGCCCCACAGGCCCCCTGCCCGCCCGCGCGGATCCACGCCCAACCTGCCTCGATTTGTTGGCCGGAGATATCCTCGCCGGAGGCCTGGCCCGGCCCCGGTCCGCGCCTGTTTTCAGCGCGGCACCAGCGCCCAGTAATCCAGATCCAGCAGCACATGAGGCAGGTATTTCCCGTCCTCGCCGCGCAGGGTGAAGGGCTCCCCGCCCGAGGTCGCGACCAGCCGCAGGCGCAGGGCGCCGACGCCCGGTGCGCCAGTCTCGGCGCGGTCCAGCACCTCGGACCAGGCCTTGATCGTCGTGCCCGAGAAACAGGGGTTCGCATGCGCCCCCCCGTTCAGCGCCACGATCATCTGGGCATTGGCCAAACCGTTGAAGGACAAGGCGCGGGCCATGGAAATCACGTGGCCGCCGTAGATCAGGCGCTGGCCATCGGGGCGGAAGGTGGCGTCGAAGTGAACCTTGGCGGTGTTCTGCCACAGCCGGGTGGCCAGCATGTGCTCGGCCTCTTCCACGGTTGATCCGTCCACGTGGTCGATCCGCTCGCCCACCTCGTAGTCGCCCCAGGCATGCGGCTCGCCCGCCTGGGCGAAATCGTAGCCGGTGAAATCCAGCCCCTCGGGGACCACCAGATCATCCGCAGCCACCGCATCGGACAGCTCGGGCACCACGGTGTCGGGCGCCGGCGCCTCGGGGTTGCCCTTGCGCACCATCACCCAGCGAACGTAGCTGAGAACGGTCGTGCCGTACTGGTTCAGACCCTCGGTACGCACCCAGACCACGCCGGTCTTGCCGTTCGAGTTCTGCTTCAGCCCGATCACGGTGGAGCGCGCGGTCAGCGTGTCGCCGGGCCAGACCGGCGCCAGCCAGCGGCCCTCGGCATAGCCGAGGTTGGCCACGGCGTTCAGCGAGATGTCCGGCACGGTCTTGCCGAAGACCAGGTGGAAGGCCGCCAGGTCGTCGATGGGCGATCCCGGCAGCCCGCAGGCCCGGGCGAATTCGTCCGAGGAATAGAGCGCCCCGCGCGCCGGGTAGAGCGCGTGATACAGCGCGCGCTCCCCCGACGTGACGGTGCGCGGCACCGCATGGGGGATGACCTCCCCCAGGGTGTAATCCTCGAAGAAACGGCCCGGGTTGGTCTTCATTTCAGTAGGCTCCAAGCTTGATGTCGGGGGAATAGGTGCCGTCGACCTCCTTCACCACCGCCTGGCCACAGCGCATGGTGCCGTTGGCGGCATCATAGGCGTAGGTCGGATCGCCATGCAGCGCCCAGCCGGCATTCAGCGCGGCGGTGACCTTGTGGCAGAAGGCGGAGGTGTCGTCTTCGGACAGGAAACGATAGAGCTTCATGGCATCCTCACATGGGCAGGGGGCTGGGGCCGACGAGGCCGTGGATCAGGACGATGACGGCGTAGACCACCAGGGTCACGACGATCAGGATCACGTCCTTCTTCACCGAGGGCACGATGGGCGCGGGCGCAGACTGGCGCCGGTTGCTGACCACCCAGCCGGCCACGGCCCAGAGGATCATGCCCCCGAACAGCAGGATGGAGGCCGCGTCGCCGCGCACCAGCAGGTGCGACAGGCCCCACAGGATGGTGCCCGCGAACATCGGGTGGCGCACCCAGGCGCGCAGGTGGCTGGTGCCCTTGGCCGCGCCGAACAGCGCCACGGAGAAGAGCATCAGCAGGTTGTTCAGGTGCTGTCCCCAGGCCGGCGGCGCATAGACATAGACGAATTCGGCCGAGCGATACCCCAGCACCATCAGGACGATGGCAAGGACGGCGGCGACCGCGACCACCCCCTTGGCGGTGCCCTCGGACATCCCGGCGCGCAGGCCGGGGGTGTATTCCTTCATTACGTGGGGCCAGGTCCACAGGATCAGGCCGAGCAGGATGAGTGCCATGAAAGGTGCCTCTTGGTAGTGCATTCGACGCCCACACTGGTCTGCCCCGCCCGCCGGCGCAATGGCTGCTATGCGAGAGCCGGCTGTGCGATCGCCTCTGCCTTGGCCAGGGTCTTGCGTGCGGTCTCCACATGCAGGTTCTCGACGATCTTGCCGTCGACCACGGCGACCCCCTGGCCGGTCTCCAGCACCTCCTCGTAGGCGGCGATCTGCCGCCGGGCCAGGTCGACCTCGGCCTCCGACGGGGCAAAGACGCGGTTGGCGACTTCCAGCTGGGCGGGGTGGATCAGCGTCTTGCCGTCGAAACCCAGATCGCGGCCCTGCTCGCATTCGGCTTCCAGCCCGGCGTCGTCCTTGAACTGGTTGTAGACCCCGTCGGCGGCGATCACGTCATGGGCGCGGGCGGCCATCAGGATGGTCTGCAGCGCCATCTGCATCGGCAGACGGTCGGGCCGCGTGCGGCAGTTCAGCTCCTTCGCCAGATCGTTGGTGCCGGCGACGAAGCCCTGCACACGGGGGTGCGCCGCGATCTCCAGCGCGTTGAAGATAGCCCGCGGGGTTTCCATCATCGCCCAGATCGGCACGTCGCAGAGCGCGGCCAGCGCGTCGATGTCGGCGGCGGAATTGACCTTGGGCAGCAGGATCGCGTCGATGTCGGCGCCCTCCAGCGCGGCCACGTCCCCGCGCCCCCATTCGGTGTCCAGCCCGTTGACCCGCACGATCTTCGCCCGCGGGCCGTAGCCCCCTTCGGCCAGTGCAGCGGTGAGCGTGTCACGCGCGCCCACCTTGGCCTCGGGCATCACGGCATCTTCCAGATCGAACAGGATCGCGTCGACCGGAAGGCTCCGCGCCTTCTCCAGCGCACGGTCTTTCGAACCTGGAATATAGAGAAGGGAACGGTAGGGGCGCAGGGTGGCTTCCATGGGGACAACCTCGGCTGAGTAATTTTCTTGCGCAGAGGTGACACAAAGGGACCGATTGCTTCAAGCCCAAACCGCACCCTGCGGTGATTTTTCGCCGCAACGCCGCATCAGGGCGCCGCGGGCGGGGATCTTGTGACCAGGATAACGCCTTCGGCCGCGCTGTTAACCAGATTTCAGGATCTTCTCCCGCAGGCTGAACGCGCGACGGGCCGGAACGGGACCGCGCCGACAGGTGAGAGACGCCGGGGGCCAGGCCACCCGCGTGTCACCTGTCCGCGACCTGCCGGCGCCCGCCCGGGACCGGCTCCAGCTTGAAAGGGTCAGAATGCGCCATTCCCCGACCTGTCTCCGCCGTGCGCCCGGGCGCCGGGCCCTCACCCATCCCCCCCTGCACGCCCTTGTTGCGCTGCTGTGCCTGCTGCCGATGCTGCGCCCCGCCGCCGTCACGGCCCAGACCGCCACCAGCGGCGCCCGCGCCTGCGCGCCGCGTGACGTCGTGGTGGACCGGCTGGCCGAAGGCTATGGCGAGACCCGCAAGTCCATCGGCCTTGGCGCCAACAACGCGGTGATCGAGGTTTTCGCCTCCGACGACAGCGGCACCTGGACGATCACCGCCACCTCGCCCCAGGGGATCACCTGCCTGATCGCCAGCGGCCAGGCCTTCGAGCGGCTGAACGATGTCCTGCCCGTCGATGACCAGGACGCCTGACCCGATCCTGAAAGGACCTTGCCGCAGACAAAACGGAGCCGTGCGCAAGGTCCACCCCCGAACGCGGCCGCCGACCTGCGTCATGTTCCGAAAGAATCGCGCCGGGTGCCCTCCCCGGGCTGACCTGGCGCGCATCCTGCGACCGCTAACATGCCCGCAGAGGCAGCAAGCCGCACGCGGACAGGCTGTGCAGTCGCGCTCGGCCGCGCGTGAAGCGCATTGAATTCAGGCGATATTTCACCATTCCTTGACCGGCGGCACCCGCGTCACGCCCCCCTGCACCCTTGCGTCCTGACAGCAAAGGGCCTACGCCATCCCCGACGTTTCAACCGGACCGGAGACAGAAACAATGGCCAGACCCAAGATTGCCCTCATCGGCGCAGGGCAGATCGGTGGCACGCTTGCTCACCTCGCAGCCCTGAAAGAACTGGGTGACGTTGTCCTTTTCGACATCGCGGAAGGCACCCCCGAGGGCAAGGCGCTCGACATCGCCGAATCCGGCCCCTCGGAAGGCTTTGACGCCAAGCTGAAGGGCACCCAGTCCTACGCGGACATCGCAGGCGCCGACGTCTGCATCGTGACCGCCGGCGTGCCGCGCAAGCCGGGCATGAGCCGCGACGACCTGCTGGGCATCAACCTGAAGGTCATGAAGGCCGTGGGTGAAGGCATCAAGGAAAACGCCCCCGATGCCTTCGTCATCTGCATCACCAACCCGCTGGACGCGATGGTCTGGGCCCTGCAGAAGTTCTCGGGCCTGCCCGCGAACAAGGTCTGCGGCATGGCCGGCGTTCTGGACAGCGCCCGTTTCCGCCACTTCCTGTCGACCGAATTCGACGTCTCGATGAAGGACGTCACCGCCTTCGTGCTGGGCGGCCACGGCGACACCATGGTGCCCTGCGTGCGCTACTCGACCGTCGCCGGCATCCCGCTGCCCGACCTGGTCGACATGGGCTGGACCACCCAGGAGAAGCTGGACGCCATCGTGCAGCGCACCCGTGACGGCGGCGCCGAGATCGTCGGCCTGCTGAAGACCGGCTCGGCCTTCTACGCGCCCGCCACCTCCGCCATCGAGATGGCCGAGGCCTACCTCAAGGACCAGAAGCGCGTCCTGCCCTGCGCCGCCGCCTGCAGCGGCGAGTTCGGCCTGAAGGACATGTACGTGGGCGTGCCCACCGTCATCGGCGCCGGCGGCATCGAGCGGATCGTCAACATCAAGCTCAACAAGGAAGAGCAGGAGATGTTCGACAAGTCCGTGGACGCCGTGAAGGGCCTGGTCGAGGCCTGCAAGGGCATCGACAGCTCGCTGGCCTGATCCGGCCACGCCAACCACAGTTTCGGAAACGGGCCGTGCACCTGCGCGGCCCGTTTTCTTTTGCGCCCCAGCCTAACGCCGCGCGCCCGCGTCGGCGGCGTGACGTCCGGCAAAAGCTCTCCTCATTTGCGCGAACCCGCGATTTGAGACTAGGTTCAACAGGCAAACCGCCGACCTAGACGCCCCGCGATTCCCTGTGAAGCATGCGGCAAGGAGCGGTTTTGCCCCCTCCGCCGAACGTTGTGATCACAGCTTTTCCACGCGTGATCACAAACTCAAGAAAATAGGCAGAATTTCTCCCACCCCTGCAAAAATAGGTTCATCGGCGGGTAAGACTGTGCCACTACCGATGGCAATCGTAGCAAACGAGGGACGGAGTTCATGAATATCCATGAATATCAGGCGAAGGCGATCCTTCGCGAATATGGCGCCCCGGTTTCGGAAGGTCGCGCGGTTCTGAAGGCTGATGAAGCCAAGACCGCCGCCGGCGAACTGGACGGCCCGCTGTGGGTCGTGAAGGCACAGATCCACGCAGGCGGTCGCGGCAAGGGCCATTTCGTGGAAGAGAGCGCCGGCGAAAAGGGCGGTGTCCGCCTGGCGAAATCGGTCGAAGAGGCCGAAGCCGAAGCCAAGAAGATGCTGGGCAAGACCCTGGTGACGCACCAGACCGGCCCCGCCGGCAAGCAGGTCAACCGCATCTACATCGAAGCCGGCTCCGACATCGAGCGTGAGCTGTACCTGGCCCTGCTGGTCGACCGCGTGACCTCCTCCGTCTCCGTGGTCTGCTCCACCGAGGGCGGCATGGACATCGAGGAAGTGGCGGCATCGACCCCCGAGAAAATCCTCAGCTTCTCCATCGACCCGGCCACCGGCTACGCGCCGTTCCACGGCCGCAAGGTCGCCTTCGCCCTCGGGCTGAAGGGCCCGGCGATGAAGCAGTGCGTGAAGCTGATCGGCGACCTGTACCGTGCCTTCATGGAGAAGGACATGGAACAGCTGGAGATCAACCCGCTGATCGTCATGCCCGACGGCAACCTGAAGGTCCTGGACGCCAAGGTCGGCTTCGACGGCAACGCCGTCTACCGCCACGCGGACATCGGTGCCCTGCGCGATGAGACCGAGGAAGACGCCAAGGAACTGGCGGCCTCCAAGTACGACCTGAACTACATCGCGCTGGACGGTGAAATCGGCTGCATGGTGAACGGCGCAGGCCTGGCCATGGCGACGATGGACATCATCAAGCTCTATGGTGCGGAACCCGCCAACTTCCTCGACGTCGGCGGCGGCGCCACCAAGGAAAAGGTGACCGAGGCCTTCAAGATCATCACGTCCGACAAGAACGTGAAGGGCATCCTCGTCAACATCTTCGGCGGCATCATGCGCTGCGACGTCATCGCCGAAGGCGTGATCGCGGCCGTGAAGGAAGTCGGCCTGGAAGTGCCGCTGGTCGTCCGCCTGGAAGGCACCAACGTCGACCAGGGCAAGGAGATCATCGCATCCTCCGGCCTGAACGTCATCGCGGCAGACAACCTGTCCGACGGCGCCGAGAAAATCGTGAAAGCAGTGAAGGGCTAAGACAATGGCAGTTCTCGTTGACGAAAACACCAAGGTCATCTGCCAGGGCTTCACCGGCTCGCAGGGTACCTTCCACTCCGAACAGGCGATCGCCTACGGCACCAAGATGGTCGGCGGCGTGACCCCCGGCAAGGGCGGCACCACGCACCTCGACCTGCCCGTCTTCGACGGCGTGGCCGAGGCGGTCGAGAAGACCGGCGCCAATGCCTCCGTGATCTACGTCCCGCCGCCCTTCGCGGCCGACTCGATCCTGGAAGCCATCGACGCGGAGATTCCGCTGATCGTCTGCATCACCGAGGGCATCCCCGTCCTCGACATGATGAAGGTGAAGGCCGCGCTGAAGAACTCCAACTCGCGCCTGATCGGCCCGAACTGCCCGGGTGTCATCACCCCCGGCGCCTGCAAGATCGGCATCATGCCCGGCCATATCCACCAGCGTGGCTCGGTCGGCGTCGTGTCCCGTTCGGGCACCCTGACCTACGAGGCGGTCAAGCAGACCACCGACGCAGGTCTCGGCCAGTCCTCGGCCGTCGGCATCGGCGGTGACCCGATCAAGGGCACCGAGCACCTGGAAGTGCTGGAAATGTTCCTCAAGGACCCGGAAACCGAGTCGATCATCATGATCGGTGAAATCGGTGGTTCGGCCGAAGAGGAAGCCGCGCAGTTCCTGGCCGACGAGAAGAAGAAGGGCCGCTGGAAGCCGACCGCCGGTTTCATCGCCGGCCGCACCGCGCCTCCGGGCCGCCGCATGGGCCACGCAGGCGCCATCGTCGCCGGTGGCAAGGGCGGTGCCGAAGACAAGATCGAGGCCATGAAGTCGGCTGGTATCGTTGTCGCGGACAGCCCTGCCGGTCTCGGCGAGGCCGTGCTGAAGGCCATCAAGGGCTGATGCCCGACCGCGGGCATAGCCTGCGTCACGCCGGATAAAGGCGTGGGCCGCATCGCGTTTGCGTGATGCGGCCCTTGCCACCTGATGCTGAACCCCCAAGTGGTACGGGGGAAACGAGAAAACCGATGTCACGAGACCAAGCAGAACCGGATCCGTGCCTGCCCCGGGAGCTCCTGTCATGAGCTTCACCGAGGCCGTCCGCACCTGCCTGCGCAACTACGTGACCTTCTCGGGCCGGGCGTCTCGTCCGGAATACTGGTGGTTCGTCCTGTTCAATGTGGTCGCGTCGATCCTCCTTGGGATTGTCGACGGCATCCTGTTCGGCACCGCCGAGATCACCACGGGGCCGGGCAGCGTCAGCGCCTCTTCCGATGGCCCCCTGTCCTCGCTGTTCAGCCTGGCCATGCTGCTGCCCTGGCTCGCCGCCGGCTGGCGCCGGATGCATGACACGGGCCGCAGCGGGATCTTCCTGCTCTACCCCTTCATCGCCATCCTCGGCACGATCACCTACGCGGGCTTCATCGGCGCCTTCAACTTCGCCGACCCCTTCGGCGCCGGCATCGGCGCCGGGCAGCTGGAAGGGCTGGCCGGGATCGTCCTGGTGATCGCCCTGATCGTCTGCGTGCTGTCGCCCCTGATCGTGATCTGGTGGCTGACCCGGCCCAGCGACCCGCAGGACAACCGCTGGGGTCCGGCCCCCGCGCCGCGAGGTGCCGCATGAGACCGCTCGACTGCCACAGCCCGCCTTCCGCCGCCCCGCCCGGGGCCCCACCCCAGGCCCCCGCCCGCCACCAGATGACCCTCCGTTTCGTCCCGCAGGTGACATGATGAACGACCAGAGCCCCAACGACCTTTTCCACGCCTCCAGCTTCATGCAGGGGCACAACGCCGCCTACCTCGAACAGCTTTACGCCCGCTGGGCCAACGATCCCTCCGCGGTCGATGACGCCTGGGCCGAGTTCTTCGCCACCCTGGGCGACAGCGGCAGCGATGCCACGAAAGAGGCCGAAGGCCCCTCCTGGTCGCGCAAGGACTGGCCGCCGACGCCGAACGACGACCTGACCGCGGCGCTGGACGGCATGTGGCCCGCCCCGGCGGAAAGCAAGGACGCCGGCAAGAAGATCCAGGAAAAGGCCGCCGAAAAGGGCGTCGAGGTTTCCGACGATGCCGTGAAGCGGGCCGTTCTGGACAGCATCCGCGCCATCATGCTGATCCGTGCCTACCGGATCCGTGGCCACCTGGCCGCCGACCTGGACCCGCTGGGCATGAAGGACCCGGTCGAGCACCCCGAGCTGGACCCGAAGTCCTACGGCTTCACCGATGCCGACATGGATCGTCCGATCTTCATCGACAACGTTCTGGGCCTGCAGATCGCCTCGATGCGCCAGATTCTGGACATCGTGAAGCGCACCTACTGCGGCACCTTCGCGCTGCAGTACATGCACATCTCCGACCCGGAACAATCCGCCTGGCTGAAGGAACGGATCGAGGGCTTCGGCAAGGAGATCAAGTTCACCCGTGAGGGCCGCCGCGCCATCCTGAACAAGCTGGTCGAGGCCGAGGGCTTCGAGAAGTTCCTGCATGTGAAATACATGGGCACCAAGCGGTTCGGTCTCGACGGTGGCGAGGCGCTGATCCCCGCGATGGAACAGATCATCAAGCGCGGCGGCAACCTGGGCGCCAAGGAAGTGGTGATCGGCATGCCGCACCGCGGCCGCCTGTCGGTGCTGGCCAACGTGATGTCCAAGCCCTACCGCGCCATCTTCAACGAATTCCAGGGCGGTTCGTTCAAGCCCGAGGATGTCGACGGCTCCGGCGACGTGAAGTATCACCTCGGCGCCTCCTCGGACCGAGAGTTCGACGGCAACACCGTCCACCTGTCGCTGACCGCCAACCCCTCCCACCTCGAAGCCGTGAACCCGGTGGTGCTGGGCAAGGCGCGCGCCAAGCAGGCACAGCTGAACGATGCCGAGCGCACCTCGACCATCCCCGTCCTGCTGCACGGCGACGCGGCCTTCGCGGGCCAGGGCGTCGTGGCGGAATGCTTCGGCCTGTCGGGCCTGGTCGGTCACCGCACCGGCGGCACGATCCACATCGTCGTGAACAACCAGATCGGTTTCACCACCGCGCCGCACTTCTCGCGCAGCTCCCCCTACCCCACCGACATCGCCCTGATGGTCGAGGCGCCGATCTTCCACGTCAACGGCGATGACCCCGAGGCCGTGGTCCACGCCGCCAAGGTGGCCACCGAGTACCGCCAGAAGTTCCACAAGGACGTCGTGATCGACATCTTCTGCTACCGCCGGTTTGGTCACAACGAAGGCGACGAGCCGATGTTCACCAACCCGATCATGTACAAGAACATCAAGGGTCACAAAACGACCCTCTCGCTCTACACGGATCGCCTGGTCAAGGACGGCCTGATCCCCGAGGGCGAGATCGAGGACATGAAGGCCGCCTTCCAGGCCCATCTGAACGAGGAGTTCGAGGCCGGCAAGGAATACAAGCCGAACAAGGCCGACTGGCTGGACGGCAAGTGGTCGGGCCTGGAGCGCGAGAAAGAAGATTACCAGCGCGGCGAGACCGCGATCAGCGAAGAGCTTATGGCCGAGGTCGGCAAGTCGCTGACCACCGCGCCCGAGGGCTATCCGCTCCACCGCACCGTCGGCCGCCTGCTGGAAACGAAGGCCAAGATGTTCGAGACCGGCGAAGGTTTCGACTGGGCCACCGGTGAGGCCCTGGCCTTCGGCTCGCTGCTGACGGAAGGCTACCCGGTTCGTCTGGCGGGCCAGGACAGTACCCGTGGCACCTTCTCGCAGCGGCACTCGGCCCTGATCAACCAGGAGACCGAGGAGCGCTACTACCCGCTGAACAACATCAAGCCCGGTCAGGCCCGTTACGAGGTCATCGACTCGATGCTGTCGGAATACGCGGTGCTGGGCTTCGAATACGGCTACTCGCTGGCAGAGCCGAACGCCCTGGTGATGTGGGAAGCCCAGTTCGGCGACTTCGCCAACGGCGCGCAGATCATGTTCGACCAGTTCATCAGCTCGGGCGAATCCAAATGGCTGCGGATGTCCGGCCTGGTGATGCTGCTGCCCCATGGCTACGAAGGCCAGGGCCCGGAACACTCCTCCGCCCGCCTGGAACGCTTCCTGCAGATGTGCGGGGGCGACAACTGGATCGTGGCCAACTGCTCCACGCCGGCCAACTACTTCCACATCCTGCGCCGTCAGCTGCACCGCTCCTTCCGCAAGCCGCTGGTGCTGATGACGCCGAAGTCGCTGCTGCGCCACAAGCTGGCAGTCAGCAAGGCCGAGGATTTCACCACCGGCTCCAGCTTCCACCGGGTGCTGTGGGATGACGCAGAACGCGGCCATTCCGACACCAAGCTGGCCGCGGACGACAAGATCAAGCGCGTCGTGATGTGCTCGGGCAAGGTTTACTACGACCTGCTGGAAGAGCGCGATGCCCGCGGCATCGACGACATCTATCTGATGCGGATCGAACAGTTCTATCCCTTCCCGGCGATCTCGCTGGTGAAGGAGCTGGAACGCTTCAAGGGCGCCGAGATGATCTGGTGCCAGGAAGAGCCCAAGAACCAGGGTGCCTGGCACTTCATCGAGCCCAACATCGAATGGTGTCTGAACCGCATCGGCGCCACCCATCAGCGCCCGCGCTACGTGGGCCGTCTCGCCTCCGCTTCGCCCGCAACGGGCCTGGCGAAACAGCATAAAGCTCAGCAGGAGTCGATCGTCGACGAAGCGCTGACCATCGAAGGAAAGTAAGGACATGAGCACCGAGATCCGCGTCCCCACCCTGGGCGAATCCGTTACCGAAGCCACCGTCGCCACCTGGTTCAAGAAACCCGGCGACAGCGTGGCCGTCGACGAGATGCTGTGCGAACTGGAAACCGACAAGGTGACCGTCGAAGTGCCCGCGCCCGCCGCCGGCACCCTGGCCGACATCGTGGCCAACGAAGGGGAAACCGTGGGCGTCGATGCCCTGCTGGGCATGATCGCCGAAGAAGGCAACGCCGGCTCCGAGGAACCCGCCCCGCGCCACACCGAGGCCCCCGCCGAGGAACCCGAGGCGGCCGATGCCGGCGGCGAGACCATGCCCGTCATGGTCCCCACCCTGGGCGAATCCGTCTCCGAGGCCACCGTGGCCACCTGGTTCAAGAAGGAAGGCGACAGCTTCGAGGCTGACGAGATGCTCTGCGAGCTGGAAACCGACAAGGTCTCCGTCGAGGTCCCGGCGCCGGCCGCCGGCACCCTGACCAAGATCCTGGCGAAGGAAGGCGAAACCGTCGAGGCCGGCGGCCAGCTGGCCGAGATGACCTCGGGCAAGGGGGGCGCCGCCAAGCCCGCCAAGTCCGAAGAGGCGCCCGCCGCCTCCGCGCCCGCGTCGTCGGGTGGCAAGGACGTCGAGGACGCGCCCTCGGCCAAGAAGGCCATGGCAGAGGCCGGCCTCTCCGCCGATCAGGTCACCGGCACCGGCAAGGATGGCCGCATCATGAAGGACGACGTGGCCAAGGCCTTGTCGGCCGCCAAGTCGGCCCCCTCCGCACCGGCCGCCGCGCCGCGCGCCCCCAGCCCGGCCGATGACGCCGCCCGCGAGGAACGCGTGAAGATGACGCGCCTGCGGCAGACCATCGCCAAGCGCCTGAAGGACAGCCAGAACACCGCGGCCATGCTGACCACCTACAACGAGGTGGACATGACCGAGGTCATGGCCCTGCGTAAGCAGTACAAGGACGAGTTCGAAAAGAAGCACGGCGCCCGCCTGGGCTTCATGTCCTTCTTCACCAAGGCCTGCGTCCACGCCCTGAAGGAAGTGCCGGACGTCAACGCCGAGATCGACGGCACCGACGTGGTCTACAAGAACTACGTCCACATGGGCATCGCCGCTGGCACGCCACAGGGCCTGGTGGTTCCGGTCATCCGCGACGTCGACAGCATGTCCTTCGCCGAGATCGAGAAGGCGATCGCCGAGAAGGGCAAGCGCGCCCGTGACGGCAAGCTCAGCATGGCGGAAATGCAGGGCGGCACCTTCACCATCTCCAACGGCGGTGTCTACGGCTCGCTGATGTCCTCGCCGATCCTGAACCCCCCGCAGTCGGGCATCCTCGGCATGCACAAGATCCAGGACCGTCCGATGGTCGTCAACGGCGAGATCAAGATCCGCCCGATGATGTACCTGGCGCTCAGCTACGACCACCGCATCGTCGACGGCAAGGGCGCCGTGACCTTCCTGGTGCGCGTGAAAGAGGCGCTGGAAGATCCCCGTCGCCTGCTGATGGATCTGTAAGACACGACCGATGCGCCCGGGTCACACCCTGGGCGCATCCTTTCACTTCGGAACCTGTCCGATGAAACTTGCCCGCCTCTCCTTCTGGCTGATCCTGACCACCGGCGCCGTGCATTTCGTGCTGACCGGCGCGCGGATCGGTGCGGGGCGGTCCGACCTGATGGACATGGGACGCCTGCTGGTGGAAATGGCGCTGTGCGGCGGACTGCTCCTTGCCCTCTATCGCACGCCGCAGAGACGGGGCATCCGCGCGATGACCTTGACCCTCGGCGCCGCGCTCTACCTCTACGCCATCTCCGGCGGGTTCCTGTGGAGCAATATCGGGCAGCTGCTGATCGGCGTTCTCGCCTGCGTCGCCGTGCTTGATGCGCTGATCGGGCCACGCCGGGCCTCGCAACAGAAGGTGCCGTCATGACCCCCGAACTCATCGCCCTGGCCATCGTGGCCCTGGAACACGTCGTCCTGGTCTTCTGGTCGCAGATGCTGCTGACCCGCGATGTCGGCCCCGAAGGCAATGCCGGCCCCCGCGACGACCTGCCGGACTTCTCGCAACAGACCGGCCGCCTGCGCCGGGCGCTCGCGAACCACACCGAGAATTTTCCCTTCTTCATCGGCGCCGTCGCCGTCGTGCTGCTGTCGGACAGCGCCAACGGCGTGACCGCCACCTGCGCGCTGATCTATGCCGCGGCGCGGGCGGTCTACATCCCCGCCTATGCCTTCGGCTGGACCCCCTGGCGGTCCGTCATCTTCATGTGCGGCTTCCTGGCGACCTGCGTCATGTACGTCGCAGCCTTCTTCTGAGGTCCGCCCGATGACAACCCTGCCCATCGAAGCAACGATCCTCGGCCTCGCCGGCCTGCTGCAGGTGATCCAGATCGCCCTGATGGCGATCCCGGCCAATCTGGAACTGGGCCCGGGCAAGACGCTGGGCCCGCGCGACCCTGACCGGCTGGGCACGCCGCTGGATCAGCAGGTCTCGCCCATCACGGGCCGGCTGCACCGCGCCATGTCGAACCATTTCGAGGGGCTGATCCTGTTCACCATCGCCGTGGCGCTGGTGGTCTGGGCCGACGCCTCCTCGCCGCTCACCGCCGGCTGCGCCTGGACCTACCTCGCCGCCCGCGTCCTCTACATCCCGGCCTATGCCTTCGGATGGGTGCCCTGGCGCTCCGTCCTCTGGGCCATCGGCCTTCTCGCCACCGTTATCCTGATCTGCGCCGCACTCGTCTGATCATACGTTGGCCCGAAATACTCCGGGGGTGCCGCGACAGCGGCGGGGGCAGAGCCCCCTCCCCGACCCGAAACGAAGCACTCCCGGCGCCCGCGCGCGCCCCACGAAAAAAGGAGACCACCCATGGCCCAATATGACGTCATCATCATCGGCGCTGGCCCCGGCGGCTACGTGTCCGCGATCCGCTGTGCACAGCTCGGCCTGAAGACCGCCTGTGTCGAGGGCCGCGAGACCCTGGGCGGCACCTGCCTGAACGTCGGCTGCATCCCCTCCAAGGCGCTGCTGCACGCCACGCACCAGCTGCACGAGGCAGAGCACAACTTCGCCACCATGGGTTTGAAGGGCAAGTCGCCCTCCGTCGACTGGGACCAGATGAAGGCCTACAAGCAGGACGTGGTGAACTCCAACACCGGCGGGATCGAATTCCTGTTCAAGAAGAACAAGGTCGACTGGATCAAGGGCTACGGCTCCATCCCCGAGGCCGGCAAGGTCAAGGTCGGGGATGAGGTCCACGAGGCCAAGAACATCATCGTCGCCACCGGCTCCGTCCCCGCTTCGCTGCCGGGCCTGGAGATCGACAACGAGAAGGGCATCATCGTCGACAGCACCGGCGCGCTGGACCTGCCGAAGGTGCCGAAGAAGATGGTCGTCGTCGGCGCCGGCGTGATCGGCCTGGAAATGGGCTCTGTCTACGCGCGTCTGGGCGCCGAGGTGACCGTGGTCGAATTCCTCGACACCATCACGCCCACCATGGACGGTGAAGTGCAGAAGAACCTGCAGAAGATCCTCAAGAAGCAGGGCATGAATTTCATCCTGGGCGCCGCCGTGCAGGGCGCAGAGACCACCAAGACCAAGGCGAAGTTGACCTACAAGCTGAAGAAGGACGACAGCGAGCATCAGCTGGACGCCGATGTCGTGCTGGTCGCCACCGGCCGCCGCGCCTTCACCGACGGCCTGGGCCTGAAGGAGCTGGGCGTCGAGATGACCGAGCGCGGCGTGGTGAAGACCGACGGCCACTGGGCGACCAACGTCAAGGGCGTCTATGCCATCGGCGACGCCATCGACGGCCCGATGCTGGCCCACAAGGCCGAGGACGAAGGCATGGCCGTGGCCGAGGTGATCGCCGGCAAGGCGGGCCACGTGAACTACGACGTGATCCCCAGCGTGATCTACACCCACCCCGAGGTCGCCGCCGTCGGCAAGACCGAGGAAGAGCTGAAGAAGGAAGGCCGCGCCTACAAGGTCGGCAAGTTCTCCTTCATGGGCAACGCCCGCGCCAAGGCCGTCTTCGCCGCCGAGGGCTTCGTGAAGATCATCACCGACAAGGAAACCGACCGGATCCTGGGCTGCTCGATCATCGGCCCGGCGGCCGGCGACCTGATCCACGAGGTCTGCGTGACCATGGAATACGGCGGCTCCGCCGAGGACCTGGCCCTGACCTGCCACGCGCACCCGACCTTCTCCGAGGCCGTGCGCGAAGCGGCGCTGGCCTGCGGCGACGGCCCGATCCACATGTGATCCCGCTCTCGCGCTGATCTGGAGAAGCCCGTCGCCCCGCGCGGCGGGCTTCGTCGTTTCCGGCCCGCCCCGGTCCGCGTTAGGCGCCTGACCGTCGCACCGGCTTTCCTTGATCGGCGCGCAGGCTACATTCCTTCGGGTAGCCGCACAGCCGAAGGGAGGCCGCACCATGGCCCGCCCCACTGTCTCCGTCATCATCCCGGCCTTTCGCGCCGAGGCCAGCCTGCCCGGCGCCGTGGCCTCCATCGGGGCCTGCGGCCTGCCGCCGGAGGACGTGGAGATCGTGGTGGCCTCCGACGATGGGCAGGACTACCGCGCCCTGCTGACCGTGGGGCCGCGCTATGCCTTCCCGCCCGTCGGAGCGGTGCAAAGCGGCGCCGGCCCCGCCCGCAACCGGGCCCTTGCCGAGGCGCGCGGGCACTACATCGCCTTCCTGGACGCGGATGACAGCTGGGAACCGGACTACCTGACCTACCTGCTGCCCCTGGCACAGCGCCACGGCGCCGCCTTCGGGCGCACGGCGGTGATCGAGGACGGGACGGAAATCCTGCGCCTGCCCCCCGGACCCGGCGACGTGTTGCGGCTGGAGGATCTGGGCCGCACCGGCGCCTCCTTCCATCCCGTGCTGGCGCGACGCCTGGCGCGGGCCTTCACCACCCACCTCAGCCAGGACGTGCGCCACGCGGCCGAACTTCTGGCCCGGGTGGGTGGCACCGCGCCGCTGGGACGCGCCGCCTACCGTCTGCATCTCTCGGGGCGCTCCACCACCGCCAGTGACGACTTCTCCGCCCGTGTCGCCCGCGCCTATGACAGCCACCTGGCCGAGATCGAGGCCGGCAGCCCGGGCAACGCGGGCCTGACGCCACGACTGCGCGCGCGGCTGGCGGAGGTGTTCCGCGACAAGGCGCGGTTGAACGCGGCCTACGGCCGGGACGCCTCGCCGGGGCAGAGCTTCTACGCCTTCATCGCTGAACGGCTGGCGGCCGAGGCAGAGCGCGGCCGGGGCTGATCACCACATGGTCTGCGCGGCGCGCTCGGGCCAGGCGCGGTCATACTCGGTCCCGCCCACTTCGCCCTCGGTCATCGCCGCCAGGATCTCTCCCGGGGTCGGCAGACCAGCACTGTCGTCGCGCCCGTCCCAGAGGCCTGCGCGCATCACGGCGCGGGCGCATTGAAAATAGATCTCGTCGATCTGCATCACCACGACGCTACGCGGCTGCTTGCCCTTGAACGTGAATCGCGCGCGCAGTTCGGCATCCGCCGTCACCCGACCCCGGCCATTGACCCGCACTACGTTCATCGACCCCGGCACCATGAACATCAGCGCCATGCGCGGATCGCGGACGATGTTGCGCAGGGTGTCGATGCGGTTGTTGCCGTGCCAGTCGGGCAGCGCCAGGTGGCTTTCATCCAACTCGCGCACCACGGGGCCGTCATCGCCGCGCGGGCTGCCGTCGACGCCCTCGGGGCCGACAGTGGAAACGACGCAGAACCGCGACGCGGCGATCCAACGGCGATAGTCGGGGGTCATGCGTTGCGCCACCTTGCGCAGCGAGGCGGCGCCGGGGCTGTTGCCGTAGATCTCCTCGAGATCCTCAATCCGGTCGAGATACTCCATCGGGGTCGAACCCTCCTTCCCTCATCAGCGCATTCGAGGCGCTTTCCACCTCCTGCTGCAGCCGCGCGCGGAATTCCTCGCGCGGCAGATCCGCGGGGATCGGCGGCAGGAATTCCAGCACCGCCAGGCCCGGCTTGCGCAGCAGGCCACTGCGCGGCCAGAAGAGACCCACGTTGGTGGCCGCCGGCACGCAGGGCTGGTGCGTCTGTTCGTAGATCGCCGCCACGCCCACCTTGTAATCGGCCCGCTGGCCCGGGGCGACGCGGGTGCCCTGCGGATAGATGATCAGCTGCCCCGCCGGCGCATCGCCCGAGGTCACGCTGGCCATCATGTCGCGGATTGCCTCGGCCCGGCGGCCGCGTTTGACCGGCACGCAGCCGATGCGCAGGGCGTAGAACCCGACGATGGGGGTGAACCGCAGGATGTCCTTCATGATGAACTTCGGCTCGCGCACCGCCGAGACGATCAGGATCACGTCGAAGAAGCTCTGGTGTTTCGAGCCGATCAGCACCTGGCCCTGAGGCACGTCGCCCCGGATCTCGCTTTTCAGCCCGCAGATCCAGCGTACCGACCAGCGCACCCAGTGGCAGAAGACCCAGGCACCGGTATAGGCGCCACGCCGGCTGACCGCCGCCCAGGGCAGGAAGGCGATGCCCATCAGGGTCATCATCGCGAACATCTGAACCACAAAGATCAGGGAGCGGAGGTAGCCGAAGGTGGTTTTCATGCGAGGTTCCCCAACATGCGCCGGGCCGCGGCGCGGGTGGCGGCAAAGGACACGGCGGCGGCGACAGGCGGCAGGACGAAGGGCCAGATCCAGTGCCAGCCACGCAGGCCCAGGCCCGTCAGGAAGCCGCCCTCGGCCTGCGCCTGCGGCAGGGCCAGCAGCGCGGCGAGGCCAAGAGCCATGCCAAGCGCCGCGCCCCAGAAGGCCCGGAAGGTGAAGCGGCGGACGAAGGCACGGGCGATGAATTCATCCCGGGCGCCGACAAGCCGCAGCACGGCGATGACCTGGGCGTTGGCGGCCAGCGCCGAATTGGCGGCAAGGGTAATCATGGCCGCCATCACCCCCCCGATCAGCAGCAGCGACAGGAGGCCCAGGGCACGGATCCGCTCGGCGGCGCGCACCAGCGGCCGGCGCCAGCGTGCGTGATCGTCCAACACGGCGCCCGGCACCTCGGCCTGCAGGCGCAGGCGCAGGCCCGCGGCGTCGTAGCCCTCGCCGTCCTCGACGATCTCCACCAGTTGCGGGATCGGCAGGCTGTCCACCGGCAGGTCGGGGCCGAACCAGGGTTCCAGCAGGCCCTGCTGTTCTTCCGCCGTCAGGGCGCGCGCCCGCGCCACGCCGCGCGTGGTCTCCAGCACCTGCAGCGCCGCCTCGGTCTGGGCTGCGATCTGGTCCGCAGGCGCCGAGATCCGCAGGGTGGAGCTGCGCGCCAGTTCCTGCGACCAGTTGGCGGCCATGCGGCCCGTGGCCAGCGACAGCGCCAGGGCGAAGACGGCGAGGAAGGTCATGGCGGCGGCAGCGAAGAGGGTCAGTCGGGCGGTGAACCCGGTTGGCGGCACCACGCGGTCCGCCTGCGGTTCGCCCTTCAGCAGTGCCAGCGGGGAGATGGCGGCCAGGGCGCGGGGCGACAGGCGCTTGTTCACAGGTCCGCCCCCGCCAATTGCAGCCGCCGCTTGGCGATACGCAGGACGCGGGCCTGCACCCGGCTTTTGGCGGCGCGGATCAGACCCAGATCATGGGTGGCGATCATCACCGTCTTGCCCATGCGGTTCAGTTCCACCAACAGGGCCAGCAGGCGCTGCGACATCTCCCAGTCGACGTTGCCCGTGGGTTCGTCCGCCAGGATGACCTCCGGGCTCATGATCACGGCGCGGGCCAGGGCCGCGCGCTGACGTTCGCCACCCGACAGCTCCGGTGGCAAGGCGCCGGCCCGCTGGGTCAGCCCGCACCAGGCAATCAGCTCTTCCAGGTTCTGCTGCTCCGCCTCGACGTCTTGGCCCGAGACCATCAGCGGTAGGGCGATGTTTTCCGCCACCGTCAGGTGGTCCAGGAACTGGCAATCCTGGTGCACCACGCCGATGCGACGGCGGATCGTGGCCACGTCGTCGCGGCTCATCTCGCGCACGTCCTGGCCGAACAGCACCGCCTGCCCCGCCGTGGGGATCAGCGCGCCGTAGCAAAGTTTGAGGAAGGTCGTCTTCCCCGCGCCCGAGGGGCCGGTCAGGAAATGGAACGAGCCCGGGGTAAGCCTGAGGGAGATGTCGCTCAGCAACTCTCCGCCGCCATAGGAATAGGCGAGATTGTCCAGTTCGATCACGTAGAGCCCCCGCGTGTGCTGGTTCCTTTTGCAGGATCGCGGGGTCTGTTGCAATCGCGCTGCCCGGCGGAAATAGCACTTTTCCGCCATTGCCGAACCACATATGGTAGCCGCAAGAGCCAGCCGGCGCTGCCCCCGCAGCGATCCGGCCTGACCTGTCGAATGGGGCCTCATGCGGTTAACCTGCCCGAATTGCGGAGCGCAGTACGAAGTGCCTGACGCGGTGATCCCGGCGGCAGGTCGCGACGTGCAATGCTCCAACTGCGGTGACACCTGGTTCCAGGGTCCCGTTGACACCTCCGACGACGGCCAGGCCGCCGGGCGCCCGATCGGCGCGGCCGCGCCCCCCGCCCCGCGCGTGTCGCCCCGCCGGCCGCGCAGCGACAGCACGCGAGACGTCGAGGCGAGTGGTCCCGAAGCAGCCACGGCGCCAGAGGCCGCCGCCGAGCCGGAGCCCCTGCCCGAAAGCGAGGCCGAAACCGGTACCGAAAGCGCCCTGACCGGCGATGGCACCGGGTTCGAGAGCACCGATCCCTATGGCGCCGAGCCGACCGACACCGCCCGGCCCGAGCGCGACGAGGAGCCCGGATCGGAGCCCATGTCCTGGCCCGCCCCCCATGACGAGGCCGTCGAAGAGACCACGCCATCGCCCGACCACCTGCCCCGAACCGAACCCGCTGCCCCCCCGCAGAGCTGGACCGATGAGGACGTGGAAGAGGACGAAGACGATCTCGGCCCCGCCCCGATGAGCGGCGCCCGGCGGCGCGAGCTTGACCCCTCGGTGCGGGACGTCCTGCGCGAGGAGGCCGAACACGAGGCCAAAGTCCGCGCCAGGGAAGGCGGAGGGCTGGAAAGTCAGCCCGAGCTGGGTCTGAGCGACCCCGAAAGCGAAACCGACCGCCGCGAGCGCGAGGCCCGGGCCCGCATGGCCCGGCTGCGCGGCAAACCCGCCCCTGCCGAGGACAGCGGTGACGACGAGGCCCATGCCGCCTCGCGACGGGATCTCCTGCCCGACATCGAGGAAATCAACTCCTCCCTGCGCAGCCGCAACCAGCGGGTCGAGGACGAGGCCGAGTACGAGGAAGAAGATCCGGCCGTTCGCCGCAATTTCCGTCGTGCCTTCACGCTGCCTATCTTCCTCGCCGCCATCGGCGTGCTGCTTTACATAAACGCGCCGCGCATCGCCACGCAGATCCCCCAGGCCGCGCCGATCCTGCGCAGCTACGTGGGCGGCGTCGATCAGGGGCGCATCTGGCTCGACGCCAACGTGCGTGAGCTGATCGCCTGGATCGAAAACCGGACGGCCAGCTGAGGGGACGGTCTCGTCGCGCTGGTAAAGGGGGAGGTCCTGCAGGCTCCATCGTCCGGAACGAATGCCAATCGCTGAGCAAAGGCAAGCCCCTGGACGAGACCTATGTTTTGGCAAGGTCACCGCTGGAAAAGTCGCCCGCGGCCTGTGAGCCTGCCTTTGAGACAGCTCGCCGTCCCCAGATAGTTGACCGGGAAGTTCAGCCGGGCACCGAGATCAATGCCCCGTGATCGGCAGCTCGCCAGCTGGAGCGGGACATGGATGTTCTGCGAGGTCGGGCGATCCGGCTTACCGTGTCCCGGCGGGTCGGGGGGGCAAGCCACGGCGATCGGGTTCACCTTGTCGAAAAGCCTCACGCAATCAAGGGATGGGAGACCGACCCCTGCTCCCCTTCAGAACCGGTCGAGCAGGCGCCGCAGGTAGTCGAGTTCTTCTGCGCTGCGCTCCGCCTCGCCGGAGCGGCGGCGGATCTCATCCAGAAGATCGCGGGCGCGGCGCTGCACGTCGGGGTCCTGCAGCATCTCGCGGTCGTTGCCGAGCGCCCCGTTGGTGCCGGCGTTGCGGCCCAGCGGATCATTGCGTTGCCCCGGGTTGTCCCCCTCGGCCTCGCCCTGCTGTCCGGCCAGATCACGTTCCTGCTGCGACATGGCCTCGCCCAGGTTGCGCATGCCCTCGCGCAGGGCGTCCATGGCTTGGGATTGCTGGTCGATGGCCTCGGCCAAGTCGCCCTCGCCCAGGGCCTCCTCGGCCCCGCGCATCGCCTCGTCGGCCCGGTCAAGCGAGTCGCGCGCCGCGCGCCCCGCCTCGGTCCCGGCGCCGGGAAGGTTGCCGCGCTGCCGGTCCAGTTCCTCGCGCAGTTGCCGCTGACGGTCGGCAAGGTCCCCGGCGTCGGGGGCGCCTTCGCCCGCCTGGCCCTGCTGTTGGCCCTGGGACTGGCCACCGCCACCGCCCTGGCTCTGGCCGGGTTGCTGGCCCTGCTGTTGTCCCTGGCCACCTTGCTGCTGCTGGCCCTGGTTCTCCCCCTGCTGACCCTGCTGGCCGCGCTGGCCAGAGTTCCCATCCGGGTTGAACTGATCCTGAAGGTCACGGAAGGCCTCGTCAGACAACTCCTGCTGGTCGCGCAGGGTCTCTCCCAGTCCTTCCATCGCCTGTTCGCCCGGGCTTTGCTGGCCTTCGCCGCCGCCCTGACCCTCGGTCATCTGCATGTTCTCCAGCATCTGCTGAAGCTCTTCCAGCGCCTGCTGGGCCTCGGCCATGCGGCCTTCCTCCATCAGCTCCTGGATGCGGTCCATCATGCGCTGAATGTCGTCCTGGGTCAT
Organism: Pseudooceanicola marinus; assembly: GCF_020177265.1. Taxonomy (GTDB): domain Bacteria; phylum Pseudomonadota; class Alphaproteobacteria; order Rhodobacterales; family Rhodobacteraceae; genus Pseudooceanicola; species Pseudooceanicola marinus_A. The sequence continues at coordinate 152,223 of NZ_JAIVMC010000010.1, read as the reverse complement.
CCGCATGGCATTTTCCATGTCCATCGGCGGCTGGTTCGGATCATTGGCGCGGTCGCGGGCCTGCTGTTGCGCCAGCTGGCGCATGTAATCCTGGGTGGCGTCGCGCAACTCCTGCATCAGTCGGGCGATTTCCTCGTCCGAGGCGCCGTTGCGCATCGCTTCCTGCAGGCGGTCGCGGGCGCGCTCCATGCGGGCGCGGGCGTCATCCAGATCCCCATCCTCGATCTCCACCGCCATGTCCCAGAGCGCGGCGGTGACCTCGCTCACCTGCTCATCGGTCATCGGGCGGAAGCGCACGATCGTCTCCACCTTGCGCACCAGGCGCATCAGGCGCAGTTCCAGCGTCTCGGAGGGGAAGAACCGGTCGCCCTGCCAGCGCACGGCGCGCAGGACCTGGGCCACCCGCTCGGCATTGTCGCGGTTCCACAGCAGATCGCGGCGCATCTCGATCAGCGCAGCGGCCAGGGGATCGAAGAAACGGCGCGCATCCAGCAGCATGTCGTAGCCGTCGCTGCGCCCCGATTGCGCCGCCGCATCCTCCACCGTCAGGGAGACTGTGACGGGCATGTTGGCCCAGGGGTGCTGCGAGAAATTCTCCACCAGCGCCTCGGAAAACTCGGCGCGAGAGCCGGAGATCGGCATTGGCAGGGGCACCCGGATCGCCTCGCGCGGCTCGGGATCCATGGCCAAGCCATAGCGGCGGTCGACCGCGTCGAGGTCGAGGGCGATCACCGCCTCGCCCGCCACCACGCCGTAGTCATCCCTGGCAGAGAAGGGCATGGTCATCTGCCCTTCGACATCGGCCTCGCCCGGGCCGTCGACGGTGACGGCGGGCGCCTGGTCCGGCACCAGGACGACGCGCCATTCACGGCCCCCCGGGCCTTCGACGGCCAGCCGCCCATCCTGTTCGATGATGAAATCCTGTGCAGAGGCATCCGCCGGCGGCAGGTCCCCGACCCGACCCGAGACGGTCTCGCTGAGTTCCAGCCGGCCTTCGGGACCGTAGAATCGCACTGTCACCTCGGACCCGCGCGGCGCCGAAAGCTCCTCCCCCGCGATGTCGCCGAGGTAGAGCGTGGGCAGGCCGGTGTAGGGCGGCGGTGCCACCCAGCCTTCCCAGGAGGGACCGATGGCCGCCTGCGCGCCGCCCGGCGTCATGTCGCCCAGATCACCCAACCGCCAGAAGGAGCCGAAGAACAGCGCCACGACGACGCCCAGAAGGGCGACATAGCGCAGGCCGAAGGGGTCGCGGGACGAGAGCCGCAGATCAGGGTCCACCGCCCGCGCCTGACGTGCCCGGACCACCATCCGCGCCTGGTGGGCCTCCCACAGCGCACGGGTGCCCGGATCGCTGTCGCCGATGGCCGGGCTGTCGCGAAGGGCCTGCAAAGGCTGGCCTTTCAGCGTCGCATCCAGCCGTCGAAAGGCATCTTCGCGGGAGGGAAACCGCAGGCGCCGCAGCCCGAGGACCAGCAGCGCCAGAGCAACGACACCCGCCAGGGCGCCCAGGGTCCAGATCGCCTCCACCGGCAGGGCCGCGACGACCCCCAGCATCACCAGTGCCAGCCCGGTCAGCAGGAAGGTCCACAGCGGCCACAGCGCACGCACCACGCTCTCCGCCAGAATCCCGGCCCGTGTCAGGGCCAGCCGCCAGCGCAGCCGGTGCATCAATCGGGTGTATCGCGTCGGCTCAACCATGCTCCGTCCCGAAGGGGCAGCGCGGGGATCGCACTACATCCACTCGGGTAGCGTATCGCGGTTAATGATCTCCTCAAAGGAGGGTCTTTTCCGGATGACGGCGAATTGATCCCCCTTGACCAGCACCTCGGGGATCAGGGGGCGGGTGTTGTACTCGCTGGACATCACCGCGCCGTAGGCCCCCGCGGAACGGAAGGCGACCAGATCGCCCGCTGCCAGCTTGGGCATGTTGCGGCCCTTGGCAAAGGTGTCACCGGATTCGCAGACCGGGCCGACGATGTCGTAGGGGGTCTGTTCGCCGCCCGCTTCGGGTTCGACCACGGGCACGATGTCGTGGTGCGCCTCGTACATCGCGGGGCGGATCAGGTCGTTCATCGCGCCGTCGATGATCAGGAAATCACGGCCCTCGCCGTGCTTCACGTAGATCACCTCCGACAGCATGATGCCCGCGTTGCCGGCAATCAGGCGGCCCGGCTCGATCTCGATCTCGCAGCCGGTGTCGCCCAGCACTTCCTGGACCAGGGCACCATATTCGACGGGCAGCGGCGGGGCGGAGTTGCCGCGCTCGTAAGGAATGCCCAGACCGCCGCCCAGGTCGAGGCGGATGATGTCGTGGCCTGCGGCGCGCAGGGTCTCGGTCAACTCCTTCACCTTGGTGAAGGCGGCACGGTAGGGTTCCAGATCAGTCAGCTGGGAGCCGATATGCACGTCGATGCCCACGGCGCGAAGACCCGGCAGTTCCGCAATGCGGGCATAGACCTCGGGCGCGCGGGTGATCGGAATGCCGAACTTGTTCTCCGACTTGCCGGTGGCGATCTTGGCATGGGTCTTCGCGTCCACGTCTGGGTTCACCCGCACGGTGACAGGGGCCACGACGCCCAGGGACAGGGCGACCTCGTTCAGCACCTCCATCTCCGGCTCGGATTCGAGGTTGAACTGGCGCACGCCGCCTTCCAGCGCCGCGCGCATCTCTTCCCGGGTCTTGCCGACGCCGGAGAAGACGATCTTGTCACCCGGCACGCCGGCGGCCTTGGCACGGGCGTATTCCCCGCCCGACACCACGTCCATGCCGGCGCCCAGATCAGCCATGACCTTCAGGATCGCCTGGTTCGAGGCGGCCTTCATCGCGTAACAGACCAGGTGGTCCATGCCCGCCAGGGCCTCGTCGAACAGGCGGAAATGCCGTTCCAGCGTCGCGGTGGAATAGATGTAGCAGGGCGTGCCGACCTGGGCCGCGATCTCGGCCACGGGGACATCCTCGGCGTATAGGGCGCCGTCACGATAGAGAAAATGATCCATGGAAACCTCCGTTGGCCGCAAGGGATGCGCCAAGCGGCGCCGAGGCCCGCCTTACACCGGGCGGGCGCGCAGGAAAAGATAGAGAGGCAGACCGCAGCTGACCCCGATGCAGAAGGTGGCCGGGATCGCCAGCAGACCCAGCCGGTCGCCGCGCGCCCGGCTATCGGTCACGATCCACACGGTCAGCGCGATGGCAGAGATCACCAGATCCCAGAACAGTGCCGCCGGTGCCCATCCGGCCCGCCAGGCGGCGATCAGCCCGGTCAGGCTGACGCCGTTTTCGGCAAACCAGGTGAAGATCAGACCCAAGGGATGCAGGGTGCCCCAGACGGCCAGCGCGAGGAACAGCAGGCGCAGCGGCGGCATCCGCTCAGACCTCGGTCTCGGATCCGTAGATCGTGCCGCCCGTCGCGCCGATGCCGGTGGTGCCCATATCGCTGCGGTCGAGGCCGCTCGGCCCCTGCTCCGCCCCGGCCGGCGGGATCGGCGCGCCATCGACGCCGCAGCCGGCCAAGAGGCCGGTCAGCGCCGCCGCGGCGATCAGTTTCAGTCGTCCAGCCGTGCTTTCCATGCCGCCACCTGTTCGCGAACCCGTTCGGGCGCCGTGCCCCCGTAAGACATACGGGAGGCCACCGAATTGTGCACCCCCAGAACGCCGAAGACCTCCTCGGTGATGCGCGGCTCGACCGCCTGCATGTCCGCCAGTGTCAGGTCGGGCAGATCACAGCCCTGGCCCTCGGCCTTGGCCACCAGCGAGCCGGTCACGTGGTGCGCATCGCGGAAGGGCATGCCCAGCACCCGCACCAGCCAGTCGGCCAGATCCGTCGCGGTGGAGAAGCCGGCACCTGCCGCCGCTTCCAGCGCGGGCACGTTGGCCTTCATGTCCGACACCATGCCGGTCATCGCGGCCAGCGCCAGCATCAGGTTGTCGGCAGCGTCGAAGACCTGTTCCTTGTCTTCCTGCATGTCCTTGGAATAGGCCAGCGGCAGACCCTTCATCACCGTCATCAGCGCCACGTTGGCCCCGAAGATCCGGCCGATCTTGGCGCGGATCAGCTCCGCCGCATCGGGGTTCTTCTTCTGCGGCATGATCGACGAACCGGTGGAGAAGCGATCCGACAGAGCGACGAAGCGGAACTGGGCGGAGGACCAGATCACCAGCTCTTCGGCGAAACGCGACAGGTGCATGGCGCAGATCGAGGCGGCGCCGAGGAACTCCAGCGCGAAATCGCGATCCGACACCGCGTCCAGAGAGTTGGCGCAGGGCCGGTCGAAGCCGAGCGCCTCTGCCGTCATCTGCCGGTCCAGCGGGAAGGAGGTGCCAGCCAGCGCGGCGGCGCCCAGGGGGGATTCGTTCATCCGCTTGCGGGCATCGGTGAAGCGGCCCAGGTCGCGGCTGAACATCTCCACATAGGCCATCATGTGATGGCCCCAGGTCACGGGCTGCGCCGTCTGCAGGTGGGTGAAGCCGGGCATGACCCACTCGGCGCCCGCCTCGGCCTGCGCCAGCAGCGCCTGGATCAGGGCCTTCAGGCCGCCGATGGCCGCATCGGCCTGGTCACGGACCCACAGGCGGAAGTCGGTGGCGACCTGGTCATTGCGCGAGCGCCCGGTGTGCAGACGGCCCGCGGGCTCGCCGATGACCTCCTTCAGGCGGGCCTCGACGTTCATGTGGATGTCTTCCAGCGCGGTGGAGAACTGGAAGCTGCCGCCCTCGATCTCTGACAAGACCGTGAGAAGGCCTTCACGGATGGCCTCGGCATCTTTATCGGTGATGATGCCCTGTGCGGCCAGCATGGCGGCATGGGCGCGCGAGCCCTCGATATCCTGGCGGGCGAGCCGTTGGTCGAAACCGATCGAGGCATTGATCGCCTCCATGATCGCATCAGGGCCTTCGGCGAAACGGCCGCCCCACATCTGGTTCGCTTGGCTATCGGTCATCGGGACCCTCGGAGGAAGAATGAGAAAACTGCTGTCCGCGCTGGTTTATACGTCGCTGATGCTGGGCGCAATCGTCCGCCCGACCCTCGCCGCCCCGGACGGCATCGAGGATCTGCTGACCGGAGAGATGCGCAAGCTTCAGGTGCTCGACACGCCCAAGGCGCTGGACACCTCGCTGGAGTGGGTCGACGTGGACGGCTCCGCCGTGTCGCTGGGCGATTACGCCGGCAAATGGGTGGTGCTGAACTTCTGGGCCGTCTGGTGCGCGCCCTGCCGCGAGGAGATGCCGACGCTGGCCGCCCTGCAGCAGGACCGCGCGGGCGAGGATTTCGCCGTGGTCACCCTGGCCTCAGGCCCGAACGCGCCGGAAAAGGTCGCCCAGTTCCTGGAAGAGGAAGACGCCGCCACCCTGCCCCAGTACCGCGACCCGAAAAGCGCCCAGGCGCGGGCGGCCGCCGTGTTCGGCCTGCCGGTGACTCTGCTGGTCGATCCCGAGGGCCGCGAAGTGGCTCGCCTGGTAGGCGGCGCCGACTGGAACGCGCCCGAGGCCCATGCGGTCTACGATGCCTTCCTGGCCGAGGATGGCAGCTAAGACCGCGATCAGGCGGCGACCACGTCCACGCCCTGGCTGGTGCGCTGGCCCCCGGCCAGACGCATGGATCCCTTCACCGGCGCCACGTCGAAATAATCCCGCCCGCGCGCGATGACGATGTGATCGCTGCCTGCCAGCATGTCGTTGGTGGGATCGAACTCGACCCAGCCCATGTCCTTACCGCACCACGCCCGTACCCAGGCGTGCATGGCGTCCGCCCCTTCCAGGCGCGGCTGCCCCTCGGGCGGCAGGGTACGCAGGAAGCCCGAGACATAGCCCGCCGGAATGCCAAGTGACCGCAGGGCGCAGATCTGGATATGGGTGAAGTCCTGACAGACCCCGCGCCGCAGCGAGAACGCCTCATCCAGGGGCGTGTCGACCATGGTGGCCGTCGCGTCAAAGGTCATGTCGCGGTGCAACGCGCGGGTAAGCGCCATGGCGGCCCCGAAGGCGGTATCGGCCGGGCGCGCGACCTCTTCGGCCCAGGCGGCGATCTCGGCATTCACGGGCACGCGGGGCGAGGCCGGCAGGTAGGTCTGCGGCGCCTCCCCCAGGACCGAAGGCTGCGCCGCGATCTCGCGCATGAACTTCGCCCGGTCGGGCGACACGTCGAGACCCGGCTCCACGTCCAGTCGATCGACCTTCGCCTCCATCAGGAACTCGGTCGAGGGCAGCGGGTCGCGATAGGCGATCTCGGTGCAGATATTGCCGAAGAAATCCCGCCGCGACAGCTGTTCGGCGGGCAGCGGGCGGCAGGTCAGCCGCGCCTCCTGCACCTGCTGGACCCCGGGAATGCTGGGCGGCGTGACACGCAGCAGGTGACGGCCCACGTCGGCGGGGCTGTCGTACTGGTAGAGAATGCGCAGGCGAACCGAATAGAGCATTGCTACCTCAGGTAGGTATCGGCCAACAGGCCGGAAAAGGCTGCCGTGGCGTTGGAAATTTCAACCAGACGGGCCAGGGTTATCTGCTCCGCCGGGGTCGTGGCCAGCTCGGTCCGCAGTTTCATCACCTCGGCGCGGATCGGCGTCGGCTTGCCTGACAGGTCATGGGTCAGCTTCTCCAGCCAGTCGAGGTGGCCGAGGATGTCATCCAGTTGCGCCAGCACCGAGCGCGGGTAGTTTTCATCCAGCAGCAGCAGGTCCAGCACGGTTTCGCGGGTGAAGGCGGCGGAGAAGCGCATCCGGTGCGTCATCACCGCGTCCCCGGCCTCGATCGCGATCTCGTAGGTGCCATGCGGCGTGTCGGGCTGGGTGAAGCCGACCAGCATGGAGGCGGTGGACCAGGCGCGTTCGATCGCCCGCCCCAGCGACAGGAAGCGCCAGCCGGTTGCGTGGTACATATTCTCGTGCACCAGACCGGAGAAGCCGGAAATCTTGCGCAGCAGCACCGACAGGGCGCGGGCGGCGTCATCGCCGGGCTTCAGGCGCGGAGCGAGCTTGGTGGCCGTACGGCGCAGATCCGTCAGGGCATTCCAGCCATCGGTGGAGAAGCGGTCGCGGATGCGCCCCGCCGATCCCATGGCGGCATCGAGGTCGGCCATCAGCCCCGGCGGGAAGGGCTGCGTCGCATCCACCCCCTGCCCGGCCAGGTACTGGCCCAGGTATTGCACCAGCGGCAGGTCATCCCGTCCCGTCTCCGCCAGGCGCAGGTGATAGGCCCGTTGCAGACGGATCTTCTGTTCGACCCGTTCCGAATAGCGGCCCAGCCAGAACAGGTTGTCCGCGGCCCGCGTTGGCAGCGCCGCCAGCTGCGGCAGCGAGGGCCGCGCGCCGGTGGCCCCGGCCAGCAGCGTGTCGTCGGGCGTGGGCTGCGATCCCACGACCCAGATGTCGCAGACCGACCCGCCTCGCTGCACCGAAATATCGGCAGAGGCATCAGAATGCCCCACCCGGGCGAAGCCGCCGGGCATCACCTGCCACCCCTGCGAGGTCCGCGCCAGGATCACCCGCATCGAGAAGGGGCGCGCCACCAGCCGCCCGTCGTCCAGCGCGGGCGCGGTGGACAGCGACACGATCTGCTGCGCCGCCAGCGCCCCCGCCTCCTGCTCGATCATCGCCGGGTCGAAGGGCTGGCCGTCGGCCCTCTTGCCGCCGATCACCACCTCGGGGGAATGATCGAAAGGCAGGCTTGTCGACAGGGCCCGGTCGATCGTCATCCGCGACGCATTGGCCTTCACGTAGTCGCGGGCCGAGGCCGATCCGCACCACCAGGTGGCGATGTTGGGCAGCTTCAGCTCCCGCCCCAGAAGGCGCCGGGCGATGGCGGGGATGAAGGCCATCAGGGCGCGGGTTTCCAGCACCCCCGACCCGGGCGCATTGACCATTGTCAGCTGCCCCGAGCGCAGCGCCGACAGGATGCCGGGCGTGCCGATCTGGCTGTCCTCGTTCAGTTCCAGCGGGTCCAGCCAGGCGCTGTCCAGCCGCCGCCACAGCACCGAGATCGGCTTCAGCCCGCCCACGGTATGCACCATCAGCCGGCCATCGCGCACCACCAGATCCTCACCCTGCACCAGCAGGAAACCGAGATAGCGGGCAATGTAGGCATGTTCGAAATAAGTGTCGTTCAGCGGCCCCGGGGTCAGGATCGCCACGCGGCTGTCCTCCTCCGCGCGCAGGGCCAGCAGGGCATCACGGAAGCCGCGGAAGAACCCCGCCAGCCGCGCCACGTTGGCCTGGGTCACCTGTCCGGGGAAGCTGCGCGCGGCGGCCATGCGGGTTTCCAGCGCGAAGCCCGCGCCCGAGGGCGCCTGCGCCCGGTCCCCCAGCACCCACCAATGCCCTTCCGGGCCGCGCCCGATGTCGAAGGCCAGCATGTGCAGGTGATGGCCCGACCGCGGCGCCACGCCCACCATCGGGCGTAGCCATTCCGGGTTCGAGGTCAGCAGATCCGCCGGCAAGAGCCCGTCCGACACCAGCTGGTTGGGCCCATAGAGATCGGCCATGATCCGTTCCAGCAGGTCCGCACGCTCGATCAGCCCGGCGGCGATCCCGTCCCATTCCGACTGCTCGATCAAGAGCGGCAGATGCGCCAGCGGCCATTCCCGCTCTTCCTGGCTGTCGGGACCGTAGTGGCGGAAGAATACGCCGGCATCGCGCAGGTACTGGCTGCCCCGCGCACAGGCCAGGTCCAACTCCTCGCGCGGCATGGCGGCGATCTGATCCAGGAAGCCCTTCCAGACCGGGCGCACGACGCCGTTGCCGTCCAGCAACTCATCCGGCACGCCCTTCAACGGGGCATAATCGGCCAGCAGCGCGGCCAGCGGATCGGCCTGCGGCGCCGGTCCGGCCGCTTGGGCGGGGGCCGTCCCCGGACCTTGCGACTGGGATTGCGTTTGAGGCGGCGGCGGACCTGGCCGGGACGAACCGCCCCCGTTCCCGGGATCGGACGGGATCATCGCGAAGCCTCCTCGCGATGTCGCCTGCCGAACTGGGGCTGGCCGGTCATGCTGTCTCCTCCCGGGGCCTGGCTGCCCGGGCGAGCATCGCCCGGGTCAGGCCCCTCTAGATGCCCGGACCGCGCCGCAAATCAAGGGTCATCGGGAATTCGCGGTGATAAATTTCCTGCGGTGGCAGGTAGGCGCCGGGGTTGTGACCGAAGGGTTCGAAGCGGGCCAGGCGGCGCGCCTCGGCCTCGTTCGCGTTCACCGGGAAGGTATCATAGTTGCGCCCGCCGGGGTGCGCGACGTGGTAGGTGCAGCCGCCGATGGCGCGGCCCGACCAGGTGTCGAAGATGTCCAGCGTCAGCGGCGCATGCACCGGGATCACCGGATGCATCGCCTCGGGCGGCTGCCAGGCCTTGTAGCGCAGCCCGGCGACCGACACGCCCGCGCTGTCGGTCTTGGTCATCGGCAGGCGGCGGCCGTTGCAGGTCACCGCGTACCGCCCGGGATCGGCGCCCGACAGCTTCACCTGCAACCGCTCGGTCGAGCTGTCGGTGTAGCGCACCGTGCCGCCGATGGCGCCGGTCTCGCCCAGGACATGCCAGGGCTCCAGCGCCTGACGCAGCTCCAGGTGGACGCCCTCGTATTCGACCTCGCCACAGAAGGGGAAACGGAACTCCTGCTGGGCCACGTACCAGTCGGGGCGGAAGTCGAAGCCGTGGCGGCGCAGGTCGCCCAGCACGTCCATGAAATCCTCCCAGACGAAATGCGGCAGCATGAAGCGGTCATGCAGGGTGGTGCCCCAGCGGGTGAAATCCCCCCCCATGGGCGCATTCCAGTAGCGCACCAGCAGCGCCCGGATCAGCAGTTGCTGGGCCAGGGACATGCGCGGATCGGGCGGCATCTCGAAGCCGCGGAACTCGACCAACCCGAGGCGCCCCGTGGGGCCGTCGGGCGAGAACAGCTTGTCGATGCAGATCTCGGCCCGGTGGGTGTTGCCGGTGACATCGGTCAGCAGGTTGCGCAGCAGCCGGTCGGTCAGCCAGGGCAGCGGTTGCACCCCCTGCCCCGGCGCCGGGATCTGGGACAGCGCGATCTCCAGTTCGTAGAGGTTGTCGGCACGGCCCTCGTCCACGCGGGGCGCCTGGCTGGTCGGACCGATGAAGAGGCCGGAGAAGAGGTAGGACATCGCCGGATGCCGTTGCCAGTGCAGCACGAGACTGCGCAGCAGGTCCGGGCGGCGCAGGAAGGGGCTGTCGTTGGTGGTGGCGCCACCGACGACGACGTGGTTTCCGCCCCCGGTGCCAGTGTGTTTGCCGTCGATCATGAACTTGTCGGCGCCCAGCCGGGTCTGGCGGGCCTCTTCATAGACCGCCTCGGTGATTGACCGGCATTCATCCCAGTTGGCCGCGGGATGCACGTTCACCTCGATCACACCAGGATCGGGGGCCACGCGGATCACGTTCAGACGCGGATCATGGGGCGGTGCGTAACCCTCGATGTGCACCGGCAGGTCCAGCTCCTCCGCCGCGGCCTCGGCGGCGGCCAGAAGCTCCAGGTAATCTTCGACCGTGGTCACGGGGGGCATGAAGACGCACAGGCGCCCGTCGCGCGGCTCCACCGCCAGGGCGGTGCGCACGGCGCCGGCCCCGGATTCGCCCACCATCTGCTGTTCGCTGACCGATTGCTGTTCCGCGTCGGGGCGGAAGCTGGCGCGCGCCTGGTCGCTGTCGGCGCGCCCTTCCAGCCGGGCCTGGATCGCGGCGCGGGCCTCGACCCGGGCCTCGGCGCCCGAAGGGTGACCCTCTTCGCGCGCGTCCCGCTCAAAGTCCCCCTCCTCCGGCGTCTCCGTGGCCTCCTCGGCATCGAAATCGGGCAGTTCGCCCCGCTCGACCGTGGGATCGGCGGGATTGATGTAGGGATAGCGCGACTCCGGCACATGCGGCAGCGAGTCGAGCGGCATGCGGTAGCCCACCGGGCTGTCGCCGGGGATCAGGAAAATGTGGCCGCGCCGGAACTGCCACAGCTCCGTCTGCCAGCGGCCCGAGCTGGAGCGCCCCTGCCAGCGCTGGATCGGCAGGACGTGCCCCGAGGGTTTCGTCAGCCCCCGCTCGAAGACCCGCGCGATGCGGTTGCGCTCTTCCGGGTTCTTCAGCTTGGAGTTCTGCGGAGTGACGTTGTCGGGCAGCTGCGCCTCTTTCAGGATCCATTCCGCCGGATCCTCATAGGCGGGCTGCACGCAGTCCTCCTCGACCCCCAGAACCTTGGCCATGGCCTTCAGGAAGGCATCGCCCTTCTCGGGTGGCAGGTCCTGGTCGTCCTTTTCCCTGGCGATCAGGTCGGCGTTCTTCCACACCGGCTTGCCGTCCTGGCGCCAGTAGAGGGAGAAGGTCCAGCGCGGCAGGGTCTCGCCCGGATACCACTTGCCCTGGCCATAATGCAGGAAGCCGCCCGGCGCGAAACGGTCACGAAGCCGCCGGATCAGCCCGTCGGCCAGCCCGCGTTTCATCGGGCCCACGGCGGCGGTGTTCCATTCGGCGCTTTCGAAATCGTCGATGGACACGAAGGTCGGCTCGCCGCCCATGGTCAGGCGCATGTCGGCGGCGGCAATTGCCTCGTCCACCTTGCCGCCCAGGTCGTTCAGCGCGTCCCAGGCCTCCTCCGAGAAGGGTTTGGAGATGCGCGGATGTTCCGCCACGCGGGTAACGGTCATGTCGAAGTCGAAATCGACCTCCGGCGCGCCATCCGAGGAAAAGCCCCCGGCGATCGGGGCCGCGTTGGAATAATGCGGCGTGGCGGCCAGGGGGATATGGCTTTCCCCGGTCAGCAGGCCAGAGGTCGGGTCCAGGCCGATCCAGCCCGCACCGGGCAGATAGACCTCGGCCCAGGCGTGCAGGTCGGTGAAATCGTGATCGGTGCCCGAGGGGCCATCCAGCGCCTCCAGGTCCGGTTTCAACTGTATCAGGTAGCCCGACACAAATCGTGCCGCGAAACCGAGGTGCCGCAAGATGTCGATCAACAGCCACGACGTATCTCGGCAGGACCCCTTGCCGATCTTCAGGGTCTCTTCGGGGGTCTGCACCCCTGGCTCCATGCGGATGACGTAGCCGATCATCTCGGCCAGGTGGGCGTTCAACCCGACCAGCATGTCGACGGTGCGCTGCTCGCTGCGGTCGATGGTGGCCAGAAGCGCCTTCATCCGTTTTCCAGGGCGCAGCGGCTTGCGATAAACCTTCAGGTCGCCCTTGATGTCGTCGGGGTAGTCGAAGGGCCAGACCTCGGCCACTTCCTCGACGAAGAAATCGAAGGGGTTGTAGACCGACATATCGGCCACAAGATCGACCTCGATCTTGAACTCGCGCACCGGCTCGGGGAAGACGTAGCGCGCCATCCAGTTGCCGTAGACGTCCTGTTGCAGGTTCACGAAGTGCTTCTCGGGCGTGACCTTCAGCGAATGGGAAATGACCCGGGTGCGCGAATGCGGTGCCGGTCGCAGACGGATGATCTGTGGCCCCAGCGTGACCGGACGGTCGTACTTGTAATGGGTCAGGTGATGAATGGCCGCCTTGATCGACATGGGTCCGCCTTCTGGCAATTGCGTCCTGGAATGCTCCCGCTCAGGCTTCCATGCTTTACCGTCCGCTGGCAACGGATTGTGCGGGGTGCGCGCGGGTGACGTGGCAACCGTGGCGGATCTGCCCGCCCGCGAGGCAGCCCGGCAGGGCGCCGCCGGGGCGGGCAAATCCCCTTGGCGGTGCCCCGGCGCGCGGCTAGAAAGACGGTCCCACCAGACGAGGTCCCATCCGTGAGCACTGCCGCCCCCACCGACGCCGCCCCCCGTATCGCCCGCCTGATCGCGACAGAGATCAGCGCCCGGCCCGAACAGGTCAGCGCCGCCGTCACCCTGCTGGACGAAGGCGCCACGGTGCCCTTCGTCGCCCGCTACCGGAAGGAAGTCACCGGGGGCCTCGACGACACGCAGCTGCGCACCCTGGCCGACCGCCTGGCCTACCTGCGGGAGTTGGAGGACCGGCGCGGCGCCATCCTCAAGTCCATCGAATCACAGGACAAGCTGACGGATGAGCTGGCCCTGTCCATTGCCCGGGCCGAGACCAAGGCTCAGCTGGAAGACATCTACCTGCCCTACAAGCCCAAGCGCCGCACCAAGGCGATGATTGCCAAGGAGAACGGGCTGGAGCCGCTGGCCGAGGCGATCCTGGCCGATCACGCCGCCGACCCGGAGGCCCTGGCCGCCGCTTACGTCACCGAGGCCGTGCCGGACACCAAGGCCGCGCTGAACGGCGCGCGGGACATCCTGACCGAACGGCTGGCCGAGGATGCCGAGCTGGTCGGGTCACTGCGTGACTTCATGCAGCGCGCCGCCGTCATCCGCGCCCGCGTGGTCGAGGGCAAGGAACAGGAAGGCGCCAAGTTCTCCGACTACTTCGATCACACCGAAAGCTGGGCCAAGGTGCCTTCGCACCGGGCGCTGGCGATGCTGCGCGCCTCGAACGAGGGCGTGGTGACGGTGGAAATCGTCCCGGCCGAGGATCAGGCCGACCGCCCCGTCGACATGATCGCGGCCAAGCTGGGCGCCTCGGGCACCGGGCCGGGTGATGCCTGGCTGCGCAAGGTCGCCGGTTGGACCTGGCGGGTGAAACTGTCGCTGTCGATGACGCTGGATCTGCTGTCGGACATGCGCACCCGCGCCCATGACGAGGCGATCGGTGTCTTTGCCCGCAACCTCAAGGATCTGCTGCTGGCCGCGCCCGCGGGCGCCAAGGCGACCCTGGGTCTCGACCCGGGCATCCGGACGGGCGTCAAGGCCGCCGTGGTGGATGAGACGGGCAAGCTTCTGGCCACCGACACGCTTTACCCCTTCCAGCCGAAGAAGGACGTGGAGGGCGCCAGCCGCGCCATCCTGGCCATGGTCGCGAAACACAACGTCGGCCTGATCGCCATTGGCAACGGCACCGCCAGCCGCGAAACCGAACGGCTGGTGGCCGACACCCTGAAACGCCTGCCCGACAGCGTGGAAAAGCCCACCAAGGTCGTGGTCAGCGAGGCCGGCGCCTCGGTCTACTCGGCCTCGGAACTGGCGGCGCGGGAGTTTCCCGATCTCGACGTCAGCTTGCGCGGCGCGGTCTCCATCGCGCGGCGCCTGCAGGATCCGCTGGCCGAGCTGGTGAAGATCGAACCCAAAAGCATCGGGGTCGGCCAGTACCAGCACGACGTCGACCAGCACCGACTGGCCAAGTCGCTGGAAGCGGTGGTCGAGGATGCGGTGAACGCCGTGGGCGTCGACCTGAACACCGCCTCGGCGGCGCTTCTGTCTCATGTCTCGGGCCTCGGCCCGGGCCTGGCCGAGGCCATCGTGGCGCATCGCGAGATGGAGGGCGCCTTCCGCTCGCGCAAGGATCTGCTGAAGGTGGCGCGCCTCGGCCCCCGCGCGTTTGAGCAATGCGCGGGCTTCCTGCGCATCCGCGACGGGGCGGAGCCGCTGGATGCTTCCGCCGTCCACCCCGAAGCCTATGACGTCGCGCGCAAGATCGTCTCGGCCTGTGGTCGCGACCTGCGGCAGATCATGGGCAACGAACAGGCGTTGAAGGGGCTGCGGGCGGAGCAGTTCGTCGATGACCGCTTCGGCCTGCCCACGGTGCGCGACATCCTGTCGGAGCTGGAGAAACCGGGCCGCGACCCGCGTCCCAGCTTCAAGACCGCCAGCTTTGCCGACGGGATCGAGGAAATCTCGGACCTGCGCCCCGGCATGGTGCTGGAAGGCACGGTGACCAACGTCGCGGCCTTCGGCGCCTTCGTCGACATAGGCGTGCACCAGGACGGGCTGGTCCACGTCAGCCAGCTGGCCGACCGCTTCGTCAAGGATCCGCATGAGGTGGTGAAGGCCGGCGACGTGGTGAAGGTCACGGTGACCGAGGTGGACGCGCCGCGCAAGCGCATCGGCCTGTCGATGAAGAAGGACGGCGGCGCCTCGGCCCGCGATGCGAAACGCGAACGCGACGCCGGCCCCGCGGCTCCGCGCGGCAACGGTGGCGGGCGCGGTGGCCCCAAGGGGCGCGGCGGGGGCGGTGGCGCCCCGCGTGGCGGCCAGAGCGGACCGAAGAGCGACGCGCCCGGCGCCCTGGGCGCGGCCCTGATGGACGCGATGAAGAAACGCTGAGGCCCTGCCTCAGCCCTGCGGGAAGAAGCCGGTCATCAGCGGATCGGCGTAGTCGCGGATCAGCGCCGCGCGCGAGGGCCAGCGCCCGGCGCGCGCAGTCATGTCCACCGCCGAATTGATCAGCCCCATCACGCATTGCGAGGCGATGGCGGGATCGACGGCCCGGATCGTGCCCTCGGCGATCCCGTCCGAAATCATCCCGGCGAAACGCCGCGCCAGCCGGTCCGATCGGGCGATGGCCACGGGCCGGATCTCCTCCGGCAGGGCCAGCAGCGCCGTATCACGCAGAAGCGGTTCCTCCCCGCCCAGCTGGGCCTCCAGCAGCGTCGAGACGGCGGCGCCCAGCTTGTCCCATTCGCTCAACGGC
This sequence comes from Pseudooceanicola marinus, assembly GCF_020177265.1. Classification (GTDB taxonomy): domain Bacteria; phylum Pseudomonadota; class Alphaproteobacteria; order Rhodobacterales; family Rhodobacteraceae; genus Pseudooceanicola; species Pseudooceanicola marinus_A. Next base: position 136,766 of record NZ_JAIVMC010000010.1, on the reverse strand, counting down.
AGGGCTGCGGCGCGGTGCTGGGCCGCCGTGACCCGGCTGAAGGAGCGGTCGAAACAGGCGCGCACCAGGTCGTCCTTGCCAGAGAGATGGTGGTAGAAACTGCCCTTCGACAGTTGCAGCTCGCCGGCGATACGCTCGACCGAGGCGCCGCGATAGCCCCGGTCGTTGATCAGCCGCGTGGCGACGCGCAGGTAGGCCTCGGGCGAGGCGCCCGGCGGCGGCGCCTCCTCTTCTTCGACCAGCAGGGGGGTGACCTGCCACCCCTGCCCCGAAGGCGCCAGCCCATACACCAGCAGATCCGCCAGCCGGGCCTCGACGCGGGGAAAATCCTCCACCGCGTAGAGGCGCTGCCAGGTCCGCGACCAGTGCAGCACATCGCAAAGCAGCTGCGCCCGGGCCAACGCGCGGCCCTTGCCGCCTGTCCCGCCCGCTTCCGACTCGGCCTCGCAAGGGCCGATCCGTTCGGCCACGCGGGCGACCAGCCCGAAATAGCGCGAGATCAGCCGACTGCGCGCCGGTTCCTCCAGCGCGCGCATGTCCGACAACACGGTCAGCGGCGCCTCTTCGTCCCGGCGGATCGCGGCGGCCAGGGCAAAGTTGCGGGCCAGCACCGCCTGCAGGTAGGCCCGCGGGCCCAGTTCCGGCGCGTCATCCGGGGCCAGGACACGGGCGAAACGGGCCAGCGCATCCTCGACCGCGGCCTCGGCCAGCAGCTCCTTCTTGCGGAAGTAGTAGGTGACGGAATTGGTGTTCAGCCCGACCATCGCGGCGACGCCCACAAGGGTCAGCCCCTTCAGGCCCCGTCCGGCGATCTGGCGGGCGGCGGCGGCGATGATCGCCTCGCGCTTCAATCGGTAGCGGTCGGTTTCGCCCTGGGCCTCGGCGGCAGGGCGTGGAAGGTCAGAGGCGTCCATCCCCCTCGATAGCAGCCGCCACGCGGGCTGTCATCCTGGCGTCACCGGCAACCGCCAGCGACACCTGCCTGTCCGGCTGCGCGACGCGGCGGTGGCGAAGACACCCCTGCCCCTGCTGATCAGGCCCTGTCCGAGGCGGCCCCGGTGACAGACGGGGCGCTGTAACGGTCGCGGCGGCGACCTTGCCAGCGCAGCCAGCCCGCGCCAGCCAGAAGCGCCAGCACCGGCGCCCCGATCAACCACACCAACGCCGCAAGCCCGAGCGGCGCCCCCAGAGAGAGCGCACCACCGGCGAGCCCCAGGGCCGCGGCACCGCCGAGCACCGTCAGGACGATCCCACCCCCGTCGGGCATCTGCGCGACGCCTTCGATATGCTGTTCAGCCATTTGACCCTCTCCTGTTGTCCACACGCGGACAGGATGGGCCAAAGGTCTTAATGCATGGTAACGCACCTCAGGCGTGATCGGGCGCCTGCGGGAAGAACCCCGAGACCCGGCGACCGAGCGCATCCATGTAGGTCAGGATCACCGGCACCACGACCAGCGTCAGCACCGAGGAGGAGATCAGCCCGCCGATCACCGCATGAGCCATGGGTGCGTTCTGCCCGGATCCGCCGTGCAGGTTCAGCGCCAGGGGCATCATGCCGAAGATCATCGCCAGCGTCGTCATCACGATGGGCCGGAACCGCGTCGCGCCCGCCTCGACCAGCGCATCGAACAGGTGCCAGCCCGCGCGCACGTGCTGGTTGGCATTGTCCACCAGCAGGATGGCGTTCTTCACCACCAGGCCCATCAGCATGATGAACCCGATCGCCGAGAACATGTTCAGCGTGGATCCCCCGACCAGCAGCCCCAGCATCACCCCGATCAGCGCCAGCGGCAGCGAGGACATGATGGCGAAGGGTTGCAGGAAGGACCCGAACTGCGAGGCCAGCACCAGGTAGATGAAGATCACCGCCAGCAGCAGGGCCGACCCCGCGGAGGAGGTGGTTTCGGCTATGTCCTCGGCGTCGCCCCCCATGGTGGCGCGGTAGCCCGGCGGCGTGGCCAGGGCGTCGATCTTCTCCTGCACCCCGGGGGTCACCTCGCCCGTGGTCAGCCCGTCGAGGTTCGCCGTGACCTGCACCGAGCGTTGCCGGTCCTCGCGGTTGATCTCGCCCGGTCCCTCGGTCCGCTCCACCTCGGCCAGCTGGTCCAGGCGGATCACCCCGCTGCCATCCGGCGCGGCGGCCACCGGCAGCGCGCCCAGGGCCGAGACATCGTCGCGGAACGCCTCGGGCAGGCGGATCGTCACGTCCACGGAATTGCCCTGCGGGTCGGTCCAGTCGGACACGGTGGAGCCGCTGAGCATCGGGTTCAGCGCATCGCCTACCTGGCGCAGCGACACGCCCAGGTCCGAGGCCGCGTCGCGGTCGATCCGGATGCCCACGGTGGGCTGCGGATCGTCGAGCGAGGTGCGCACGTCCACCAGCCCCTCGACCTCGCGCATGTCACGCGCCAGGTCTGCCGCCAGCCGTTCCAGCACATCGAGGTTGTCGCCGAAGATCTTCACCTGGATCGGCGCCTCGACCCCGCCCAGGCCACCGGCGGCGGAGACGATGTAGTCCGCCCCCGGCACGGCCTTCAGGCTCTCCCGTACGGGACCGGCCAGGTCATCTGGGGTCCTCTCCCGCTCCAGCGGGGGCGACATGCGGGCGTAGATCGTGGCGATGTTGCTGCCTGAGGCGGTGCCGGAGTTGACCGTGGCATAGGTGTCGATGATCTCCGGGAAGTCATCGCGCAGGACACGGTCGACCTGGGCGATCTTGCGCGCCGTGCGGTCGATGGTGGCGCCCACGGGCAGGGTCATCTCGATCTGGATTTCCGAATTGTCCGCAGGTGGCACGAACTCCGCCCCGACCATGGGGAAGGTCGCCAGCCCTGCCACGAAGGCCAGCACCGCCGACAGCAGGGTCATCTTGCGCCAGCGCAGGCAGATCCGCAGAAGCGCCACGTAGCGCCGCCCGATCCATTCGAAGAAGCGGTCGAACTGCGCCACCGCGCGTCCGACGATCCCACGTTTCGCATCCGGCGCCGCCGAGGGGTCGTACCAGACCGAGGACAGCATCGGGTCGAGCGTGAAGGAGACGAAAAGCGAGATCAGCACCGCGACCGACACCGTGACCCCGAACTGCAGGAAGAACCGGCCCAGGATGCCTTCCATGAAGGCCACGGGCAGGAAGACGGCGACGATCGACAGGGTGGTGGCCAGCACCGCCAGGCCGATCTCGTTGGTGCCGTCCAGCGCCGCGTCATGGTGCGTCTTGCCCATGTGCAGGTGGCGCATGATGTTTTCGCGCACCACGATGGCGTCGTCGATCAGGATGCCGACGGCCAGCGACAGCGCCATCATCGACATCATGTTCAGGGTGAAACCGAGGAAGTAGATCACCGCCATGGTGCCGATGATCGAGATCGGCAGGGTCAGCCCGGTGATCACGGTGGACCGCCAGGAGTTTAGGAACAGGAAGACGATGGCCGTGGCCAGCAGGGCGCCTTCGATCAGCATCGACTGCACCGACTCGAAGCTTTCCTCCACCGGCTTGGCGTTGTCGCGGATGACCTCCAGCGTGACACCCTCGAACTGGCTTTCGCGCGACATGCGCTCCAGCTCGGCGCGCACCTCCTCGGCCACGGCGACGGTGTTGGACCCTTGGGTTTTCACCACGTCCACGGCCAGCGCGCGGCGACCGTCCAGCATGGCCAGGCTTTCCTCGTCGGCCAAGTCCAGACCGATGTCGGCCACGTCGCCCAGGCGCACGGGCTGGCCGCCCCGCCGGGCGATGATGATGTCGCGGAAATCGCGCAGCTCGGGGATGCGGCCCTGCACCTGCACCGACTGCGCGCTGGCGCCGCCGGTCACCTCGCCCGCGGGCAGGTCGGTGTTGTCGGCACGCAGGGCGGCGATCACCTCGGACACGCCCAGCCCCAGGGCCGCCTGGCGATCCGGGTCGATCTCGATCTGCACCTCACGCGGCAGGCCGCCGACGACCGAGGCCCGCCCCACGCCAGAGATATTGGCCAGCCGGGTCGCGATCACGTCCTCGGCCAGCCGCGTCATCGTGCCTTGGGACATCTCGTCGGAGGAGATCCCGATGGACAGCACCGGCAGCTCGTTCGGGTCGAAGCGCAGGATCTGTGGCTCATCCGCGGCATCCGGGAACTCGCCCTCGATCTGGGCCAGCTTGTCGCGCACCTCCTGCGCGGCGGTGGCGCTGTCGACCTCCAGGTCGAACATCATCAGCACGAAGGAGGCGCTGGTCTGGGCGGTGGACTGGATGCTGTCGAGGCCGGAGATGGTGGACACCGCGTCCTCGATCGGTTCCACGATGTCGGCCTCCACCGCCTCCGGCGTGGCACCGGGGTAGGAGGTGACCACGGCGACCACCGGGAAATCCACGTCCGGCAGCTGTTCCACCGGCAGGCGCTGGTAGGAAAAGAGACCGATCACCAGCATGGCCACCATCACCATGGTGGCAAAGACCGGCTGGCCGACCGAGATGCGGGTGAGGATCATTGGTCCTCTCCCACCACCAGGATGCGGCTGCCGGCGCGCAGCTGATCCAGCGGTTGCGCGACGATCACGTCACCCGGTAGCAGGCCCCCGGCAATCTCCGCCACGGCGCCGGCCTCCCAGGTGCGGGCGACCTCGACGGGCTGGCGGACCACCCGGTCGCCCTCGCGTTTCAGGACGAAGGGGCCCTCGTCATCCTCGCGCAGGGCGTCGGCGGGGATGCCCAGGGCGTCCTCCTTTTCCTCCAGCACGACACGACCGGCGGCGAACATGCCGCCACGCAGCAGGGTCTCGGGGTTCTCGATCACCACGTAGACGGGCAGCATGCGAGTACCCTCGATCGCCACCGGGCTGATCCGGTCGACGGTGCCGGTGAAATCCCGGCCCGCAACCCCTTCGACCGACAGTTCGACCACCTGGCCCGGCGCCAGCTCGGGCGTGTAGCGGACGGGCACGGCGGCCTCGAATTCCAGCGTCGACAGGTCCACCAGCGACAGCAGCGCGGTGCCGGTGGCGACATAGGCGCCCGGATCGACCTCCCGCGCGGAGATCACACCGGCGAAGGGCGCCATGACGCGGGCGTGTTTCAGGCTTTCCTCGGCGTTTGCGACGGATTTCTCCTGCGCGGCCAGCGAAGCCGCAAGTTGATCCACCTCGGCCTGGCCGGCGTCCAGCTGGCTTTCGGGCGACAGGCCGCGACCGACCAGGGATTGCGTGCGCTCCAGCTGGGTCTGCGCCAGACGCAGCTGCGCGCGGGTGGCCTCTGCCGTGGCGCGCTGCTGGTCCAGCTGGTTGCGCAGGGTTTCCACGTCCAGCTGCACCAGGAGCTGGCCGGCCTCGACCGCGTCGCCCGCGCGCACCAGAACCTCGGTCACCCGGGCGGAAACCTCCGCCGGGATCGCCAGTTGCCGCGACGGCGACAGGGAGCCGGTGGCCTTCACCGTCTCGCGCAGGCGGGCGGGCTGTACCTCGGCCAGTTCGGAGGGCAGCAGTTGCATGACCTGATCGGCCGAGTCGGCGGCCTCCGTCGGCGCAGCCTCGCTCGCGACACCGTCTTCCGCGCTTTCTTCGCCGCGCAAGCTGGCCAGGGTCTCGGCCCCGCCGGAGATGTACCAGGCCGCGCCACCCGCCAGCGCCACGATCACCACCAGCCAGAGGATCCAGCCGCGCCGCTTCCGCGGCGGCTCGCCCGCTGCGGCCCGCGCCTTGGCGCGGCGCTCGCGGCGGCTCAGCGCCCAGTCGGGCTTCTCGGTTGCGTCCCGCGTCCCGGGCGCATCGCCGGTGCCGTCAGTCTTCGCCATCTGTCTTGCTCTCCCCCGGCTCGGCCTGGCAATCCTGCCCGACCCGCGCCGCCCATTCGTCCATGAAATCCGCCGAGCGGCGGTAGAAATCGGCGAAATCCTCGACCCGGCCCTGCGCCGCCGCCATGCCCTCCGGGAAGGCCCCGGCCAGCCGGGTGATCGCATCCGCGCTGGTGCGGAATCGCCGGGTCACCGTCTGCAACAGGGCCAGGCTGGGGTTCGGCACCGCCAGCCAGGCGTCCTGCCGCGCGCCCAGCGGGCGCACGCGGCGCAGCGCCCCGGTGTCTTCCAGCAGCCGTGCGTTGGTGGAGGCCGATCCCTTGGAGATCTGCAGCGCGTCGCACATCTGTTGCAGGCTGCGCGGCTCTCCGGCGACGATCAGGTAGGCCAGGACCTGCCCCGCGATGCGCGGACGCCCTTCGGAGTGCCAGAGCTGGCCCATGGCCTGGATGAATTCGTCAATCGCCGTATCGTTCATGCCGCCCGTGGTGACACGAGCGGCGATTCCGTTCAATCAGGAATGAACGCACTGAACGCAATGTGAACTCGCCTGGGCGGAGACCTGCCCCTAGTGGTGGGCGTCGCTGCTTGCGGCGCGGATCGTCTCGGCCCGGGCGATCAGGGTATCGGGGGCGGCGGCCAACGCCGCGCCCTCCACCTGCGACAGCGCCTCCGCCTCGTCGCGCGGCACGCCGAAACTGCGCAGCACGGCGGCGACGGACAGGCAATCATCGCCCGGCTGGTCGACCCCGGTTTCCTCGCGGATCAGCACCGATAGCACGGCGGTCTTCAGGATATTCTTCACCAGCCAGTCCGGCAGTGCGCAGAACCGCCCCGAGGCCGTGCCCTCCGCCAGGTAGCGCGGCAAGGGCTCCTCCAGCAGCTCGGCCGGGCCCAACCCCGTGCGGGTGGAGAAACAGCCGATGATCCGGTAGCGGCGACAGGTCTGGATGAACCGCTTGATGTCATGGGCCAGCGCCCGTGCCGGATCCTCGGAGACGCGCGGCTCCTGCAGCACCATCTCCAGAATCTCGTGGCCCATGGTGATCTTCGCGGCCTGCAGCAGCGCCTCCACCGTATCGAAATACTTGTAGAAGGTGCCCCGCGCCACGCCGGCCTCGGCGACGATGTCCTCGATCACCACGTCGCCATGGGGCTTGGCCGCGAAGACCAGCACCGCCGCCTCGATCAGGCGGTGGCGCATCTTCTCGCGGCGCTGCGCGGCGACGACCTTCCTGTGGTCCCCGGCCTTCCTGTGCTCTCCGGTCATGTCGCGCGCGCCTTCGTGGTGTCGTCACCCGCCTCGGGGCGCTTCACCCCGAAGACGGCGCAGTAGAGCGCTGGCGCGAACAGCAGGGTGATCAGCGTCCCGGCGATGATGCCGCCCATCATGGCGTAGGCCATCGGCCCCCAGAACACCTGGCGCGAGATCGGGATCAGCGCCAGCGAGGCCGCGGCCGCCGTCAGCAGGATCGGCCGGGCGCGACTGTCGGAGGCCTCGAACACCGCTTCCCAGCGGGTGCGGCCGCGATCCAGCAGGTCCTTCACCTCCTGGAAGAGGATGATCGAGTTGCGGATCAGGATGCCGATCAGGGCCAGGACGCCCAGGATCGCGACGAAGCCCAGGGGCGCGCCGGCGGGCAGCAGGGCCGCCACCACGCCGATCATCCCCAGGGGTGCCACGGCAAGCACCACGAACATCAGGCGGAAGCTCTGCATCTGGACCATCACCAGGGTCAGCATGATCAGCACCATGATCGGCACGATCGCCGCGATCGGCTCCTGGCTCTCGGCCGAGCTTTCGACAGAGCCACCCACCTCGACGCTGTAGGCCGCGGGCAGATCGGCGGCGAAGGCGTCGATGGCCGGGGCCAGGTCGGCAACCACCGTGGCGGGCTGATCGCCGTTGGTGATCGCGGCCTTGACGGTGATCGTCGGCACCCGGTCTTCCTGGTGGATGACGGGCTGTTCGGTGGTCCATTCCAGCCGGGCAAAGGCCGACAGCGGGATGGGCGTGCCCTGTGCATTGCCCAGCTGCAGGTTTTCCAGCGATTCCAGCGTCGTCCGATCCGCCTCCACGCCCCGTGCCAGCACCGAGATCAGCTTCGTCCCGCTGCGCAGGTCGGTGATCGGCGCCCCCTCGAAGAGGGAATAGAGGGCCTGGCCGACGTCCTGCTGGGTCAGCCCCAGCTGGCGCAACCGCGCTTGGTCCAGCACCACGCGCACGACGCGGGCCGGTTCGTTCCAGTCCAGAGAGATCGCCGTCAGGCGCGGGTCCTCGGACAGCGTCGCGGCCAGGTCGCGGGCGTGATCGCGCAGGGTTTCATAGTCCGGCCCGGCGACCCGGTATTGCACCGGCTTGCCCACGGGCGGGCCCATCTCGACGAACTTGGGGAAATACTCCGCCGCCGGGCGCGTCTTGTCGAAGGCCGCGATCTTGTCGCGCAGCCTGTCCCGTGCCTCGTTGGTCTCGGTCATCAGGATGATCTGGCCGATGTTGGGCGTCGCGGTCAGCGCATCCAGCGTCAGCAGGAAGCGCGGCGCGCCCCGGCCCACGTAGGTCGACCAGTACTGCGCCTCGGGCTGCTCGGCCAGCCAGGCCTCGAAGACCTTGATCTCGGCATTGGTGGCGTCGAAATCCGCGTTCTGGCGCAGGGTCACGTCCACCATGATCTCGTTACGGTCCGAGGTCGGGAAGAACTGCTGTTCCACCTTTTGCAGCCCGACGATGGAGACGCCGAAGGCCGCGACGGTCAGCACGATGGTCAGCCACTTGAACCGCATCGCCCCGCGCAGCACCACGTGGAAGGTCCGGCGGATGCGGCCCGCCTTGTGTTCCTCGTGCTTCATCTTGCGGGGCAGGAAGGTTGCCCCCAGCACCGGCGCGAACAGCACCGCCACCACCCAGGAGATGACCAGCGAAATGGCGATCACGTAGAACAGCGACCGGGTGTATTCCCCCGCCTGGCTGGCATTCAGCCCGATCGGGATGAAGCCCGCCACGGTGACCAGCGTGCCGGTCAGCATCGGGAAGGCGATGGAGGTCCAGGCATAGCTGGCGGCCTTGCCCAGGCTTTCGCCCAGTTCAAGACGGCTGATCATGGTCTCGATGGCGATCATCGCGTCATCCACCAGCAGGCCAAGCGCGATGATCAGCGCCCCCAGCGAGATCCGCTGCAGGGTAATCCCCATGGCATCCAGGATGACGAAGGTGATCGCCAGCACCAGCGGAATCGACAGCGACACCACCAGCCCCGCACGCAGGCCCAGCGACACGAAGGAGACGGCCAGAACGATCACCACCGCCTCGACCAGCGCCTTGACGAAGTGGTTGATCGATTCCTCCACCACATGCGGCTGGTCGGCCACCTTGTGCATCTCAATCCCCACGGGCAGCTCCTCGGCGATCCGGTCCATCAGACCGTGCAGATCCTCGCCGAAATCGAGGATGTTCTCGCCCTCGCGCATGCCGGTGATCAGCGCGATCCCCTCATCTCCGTTGAAGCGGAAGAGGGAGGACGGCGGATCCTCGTAGCCTGCGGTCACATCCGCCACGTCGGCCAGGGTGAAGAAGGTCTCGCCCGCGCGCAGCGGCGCATAGGCCAGGTCCTCGGCGGAGGTGAACTGGCCGGTGACCCGCACCAGGATCTGCTCCTCCCCGGTGTGGATGAAGCCCGAGGGCACGATGGCGTTCTGCGCCGCCAGGGTGTTCATCACCGTCTGTTTGTCGAGGCCAAGCGCGGCCAGCCGCGCGGTGGAGAACTCGACATGCACCACCGGGTCGCGCACGCCCAGAAGCTCCACCTTGCCGGCGGCATCCAGTTGCAGCACGGCGGAGCGCACCTCCTCCACCCGCTGTTCCAGTTCACGCGGGCTGAAGCCGTCGGCGGTGAAGGCGTAGATCGACCCGTAGACGTCGCCAAAGTCGTCGTTGAAGAAGAAGCCGCCGAATTCCTCCGGCATGTCGCCGCGGATGTCGGACATCATGTTGCGCACCTTCAGCCAGTTGGCCTCCACCGCCGGCCCGCGCACCTCGGGCAGCAGGTCGACGTAGACTACGGTCTGGCCCGGGTAGGTGACGGAGCGGGTGGTATCGAGAGTGTCCAGCTCCTGTAGCTTCTTCTCGATCCGGTCGGTGACCTGGGTCACGGTTTCCTCGGCCGTGGCGCCGGGCAGCGCGGCGGAGACGACCATGGTCTTGATGGTGAAGCTGGGATCCTCCTCGCGGCCCATGGAGGCGTAGGCGAAGGCGCCCGCGGCAAGGCTGATGATCATCAGGAACCACACGAAGGAGCGGTGGTTCAGCGCCCAGTCGGACAGGTTGAAGCCCTTTTTCATTGCTCACGCTCCCCGACCGGCTGGCCGTCTTCCAAGGACTGTGCCCCACGCACGATGATTTCGTCGCCCACGGCGATGCCGCTGCGAATCTCGACCCGGTCGCCGATCACGGCGCCCAGGGTGACCGGCACGCGATGCACCCGCCGGGCCCCCGGGCCCACGCGCCAGACCGCCGGATCGCCGTCGGCACCGATGACGGCGGCGCGCGGCAGGGTCATCACCGCCTCCGCCTCGGCCTCGTAGGTGGCGGAGATCAGGCTGCCGATGCGAAAGACGCTTTCGTCGCCGGTGATGGTCAGACGCAGGCGGCGCGCGCGCAGGGCCTCGTCGGCCACGGGTTCCACCAGGCGCAGGCGGGCCGGCACGGCGCGCTCGCCGCCTTCGTGGCGGCGCAGTTCGAATCGGGCGTCCTCCGGCAGCAGCGTCAGGAAATCGCCGGGCACGTCGATCACCGCCTCGCGGTCGGTCAGCCCCGCCAGCACGACGACCGTGGTGCCGGCCGACACGACGGTGCCGGTCTCGACGGGGGTGTCCAGCACAACGCCGTCCATCGGCGCGGTGAGGCTGCCGTAGGTCAGCGCCTCTTGGGCGGCGGCCAGATCGGCCTCCGCGGCGGCGACCTGGGCGGCGGTGGCATCACGGTTGGCCAGCGCCTGTTCCACCTGCGCCTGGGCGGCGATGTCGCGATCCGCCAGGGCGCGGACGCGGGAATAGCTCTGCTCGGCGAAATCGGCCTCGGCCTGCGCCGAGGACAGGGCGGCCTCGGCGGCGCGCAGGTCTTCCTGCAGGCTGACCCGGTCGAGCACCGCCAGCACCTCGTCCCGGGCCACGACATCGCCCGGCGCCACATCCAGCCGCGCGATGCGCCCGATGGTCTGGAAGGCCAACTCGGCCTGGTGCTTGGCCTCGATGGTGCCGGGGAAGGCACGCTGCCGGGTCGGGTCGGCGGAGACGATTTCGGTCACCACCGGACGCGGGGCACGGGCCTCTGCCGCCCCATCGGCAGCCTCCTCGGCGGCGCGGGATGGCAGGGGGGCGATCAGCAGAAGCAGCGCCGCCAGCAGCAGGGCCACCGGGGCGCGCCGGACATTAGCTTGATGGGTCATTGCGCATCCTCCAGCACGATCACCTGGCGCCCGGGGAACAGCGCATGCGACCCTTCGGCCACCACGCGATCCCCGCCGGTCAGCCCCGAGGCGACCTCGACCCGGTCCCGGGTGAAGCCCTCGATCTCGATCCGTTGCAATGCCACTTGGTCCGATCCCTCCGGCAAGCGCCAGACGGCCGGCGCGCCCCCTGCGGAGGTCAGCGCCGTCCAGGGCACCGAAATCACGGGCCGTCCGGTCAGGCGCAGCTCTCCGATGACGGCCTCGCCGATGGTGAATCCATGGGCCACCTCGCCGGTGATCGCGGCCTTGGCCGTCACCGTGCCGGTCTCGGCCACCACGGGGGAGACCTCGGTCACCGGCACGCGCAGGCGCACCTCGCCTTCAAGCGGGCGGATGGCGACCTCCTGGCCGAGGATATCCGACAGGCGCGGATCATCCGGCGTCAGGAACACCGCCTCGCGCCCTTCCAGCGAAGCAAGGGTGACGATCGGCTGCCCCTCCCCCACGACCTGGCCGGGTTCGGCGCTGCGGTCGGTGACGATGGCATCGTCCACGGCGGTCAGAATGGTATCCTCGAAGGCGCGGCGCGCGGTGGCCAGTTGCGCCTCGGCCTGGTCACGGGCGGCGCGGGCGGTCAGGTAGGCCTCGGTCGCGCTGTCCAGGTCCGCCTGGGTGCCCGAGCCGCGCTCCAGCAGGCTTTCGGCGCGGGTGCGGGCCTGATCTGCCTGGTCCAGCGCGGCCTGCGTGGCATCGACGGAGGCGCGGGCGGCGCGCAGGGCCGCCTCGGTGCGGGTCGGGTCGACCCGGGCGATCTCATCCCCCTTCTGCACCTCGTCGCCCACGTCGACGGCAACGGAAATCACCCGCCCGCCATCGCGGAACCCGGCCGGATAGCTGTCCAGCGCCTCGATGGTGCCGGTCAGGCGGATGCTGCGTTCGGGCGCGGTCATGCGGGCATCGACGACGGTCACCGGCAGGGCCGAGGCCGGGGTCGAAGCCTGGGTCGCCTCCTCCGCCGCGCGGGCGACGGGCGGCAGGGCCAGGGTGATGAGAGCAGGCAGGGCAAGCAGGGCCAGTGCCCCGCGCCGGGTCGGTGTTCCTGTCATGCAGGCCTCCTGAAACGCGCCGGTTCGAGGCGAAGGGATTCACCGAAATGACACGAATGTCAAGATGACATCAGTGTCACCGTTCTGTCGTACGCCGGTGCGGCCCCCTTCCCCCGCCCTGTACGAAAAGGGCCCCGCGCGATGGCGGGGCCCAGGCTGGCCCGAACGGTTCGGGCCGATGTGGTCTGATGATGCGGCGATCAGAAGGTCTTCGCCAGCGTGACCTTGAAGGTGCGGCCGGCAGCGTTGCGGGCCGACAGGCGGGGCCCGTAGGTTTCATCCGACAGGTTTTCCACGCCGAAACGCACCTCGGTGCCGTCGAAACCGCCCATCTGCGGCTTGTAGGTGGCCCGCAGGTTGTAGAGCGTGTAGCCGTCCGCCTCGGTGCCACGATCGATGTCATCGACGAAGACGGTTTCCAGCGACATGTCCAGCGTCTCGCCGAACTTCTGCCCGAGGGTCAGGCGCAGCTCGTCTGCCGGCGCCATGTCCGACCAGCCGCGCGTGCCATCGTCATACTGCGAACGAGAGCGCATCATGTTGGCGTTGGCGTCGACGTAGAAGCCGCTGTCCATCGAATAGGCCGCTTCCAGTTCCAGACCCCAGGTGTCGCCGCCGACCTTGCTGGCAAGGAAGGAGGTCATGTCCCAGAAATGCTGGTTGTAGGCGGTGGCCTTCAGCGCCAGCGCATCGCCCGGGGCAAAAACGTCGAAGCCGTCGTAGCTGACGCCCAGCTGGACCTCGGTCGCCTTCTCTTCCTGCACGATGTAATCCGCGTCATCCAGGTCGTCGATGATGGGCAGGGCCTCGCCGTAATAGGCCGAGCCGAAGACCGACACGCCATTGTCGAAGCTGTAGAGGGCCCCGATACCGGCGCTGTAGGAGACGTTGTCGTACTCGCCGTAGCCGCCGGCAGTGAAACGATCCTCGCTGCCGTCGATGGTCTGGGTCTCGATCCGAAGTTCCGGGGTCAGGGTCAGCCGGCCGATCTCCATCTCGTCGGACAGGAACAGGGCCGCGACGGTTTCCTTGCCCTCGGGCGCAGATTCCACGACATCATCGGTGGTCCGGTGGGCACGCGAGTATTCAACGCCCATCTGCAGCGTATGATCCACGCCGCCGGAGGCGAATTCCGCCGTGTTCTTCAGCACCAGCTTGGTGGTCCGGGTCCGGTAGCCGGTGTCGGTGAAGGCCAGGTTGCCGGGCACCGGACGCGCCAGCGCATAGTTGTCGATGTAGAGCTCGGAATAGGACAGGTCTGCCTCGAAGTGGATCAGGTCCGAGGTCGGGCTGTCGTAGTCATAGGACAGGACGATGGTGTCGTCTTCGGTGTCGCGGTCGACATAGCCGAAGATGAAATCGAAGAACTGTTGGCCCACCTGGTTGAAAGGCACGTTCTTTTCCGAGGCCTCGGTGTGCTGCAGCAGCACGCCGACCTGGTGTTCATCGCTGTCACCGAAGGTCAGGCGCCCGTTGATCACCCAGGACGGTTCCTCGTAGCCCTCGTCGTTGATCGGCTCACCGTCCCCGTCCTCGATGATGTCCACCTCGCGGTAGGTATAGTTGCCGAGGATCTCGATGTTCTCGGTCGGCTGCCAGGCCAGGGTCGTGGAGGAGGCCCAGTAGTCGTTGGAGGAGAACTCCAGCATCTGGCGGACCTTGAACCCGGGTTCGCCGCCGGTCATGTCGGCGGCCTGGATCGGCTCCATTTCCAGCAAGCCACCGAAGAGGCCGGAGCCGAACGACAGCGTGCCGGCCAGGCCACGGGTCACCGCAACCTCGCGGAAGAGGGCGGGGTCGGTGAACAACTGGGTGCCCATGCGGTAAAGCTCATCCGCGCCCTTGGTGGAGCCGCCGATGCTGACACCGATATGGCTGGAGGCGCCGTAGGATCCGTTGGGCCCGTAACCGCGGATGTTGATGCCCGAGCTGAGCGGCGTGCGCGCGCCGTAGACGCTGACGCCGGGGGCGGATTCCACCAGTTCGGCCACGGTGGAGGCCTGGCGGTCGCGGATCTCTTCCTGATCGACGACGGTCACGGAATTGGCGGTATCGGTCTGCACTTCACGTTTCGAGTCGACGGTGATCGGCGCCAGGACGATGCCGGTATCGGCGGTCTGGGCGTGAAGCGGGGTGGATAGCAGAGTGGTCGCGGCACTGCACAGAAGCAGCGCGCGCACGGAGGGTCGTGCGGGCATGGGGTGTCCCCTTGGCTGAGTGAATACGGGAGGCTGGCCAAGAGGCTGGCTGATCTTTTTTTCGGGCTTGCGTCGGACTCCCCTCCGACGAGCTCTTGCGCCGCCTAGGATATCTTATTAATTCTGTCAACTAACCTGAGAGACGCCAGCCGGCCCCTGTTGCCAATGCGCCAGCCCCTCACCTTTCCCACCGGGACACCGAGAGGACACCGCATGACAGAAGTCGCCGCCGCGCCCGCACGCGCCGAAACCGGCACGCCGCCCAGCCCCGAAACAATCCGCCAGGCCCTGGCCGACAGCACCCTGCGTCCGCGCGACCTGGCAGAAAGCCTCGGGATCGGCGAAGCCAGCCTGCTGGCCGCGCAGGTCGACGGCGAGCGTGTCACCCGCATCGACGCCGATCCGGACACCCTGCTGGCCGCGATCCCCGAGCTGGGCGAGGTCATGGGCCTGACCCGCAACGAAAGCGTGGTCAGCGAGATCAACGGCGTCTACGGCGGTTATCGCCGGTCCGAACGGGCCGGGCTGGTGCTGAACGGGCGGATCGACCTGCGCTTCTTCCCCTCCCACTGGGTCTATGGCTTTGCCGTGGTGGCCGAAACCAAGGCCGGACCGCGCCACAGCTTCCAGGTCTTCGATGCCGCCGGCGACGCGGTGCACAAGATCTACCTGGCCAAGGGTGCCGATCCGGCCCCCTGGGTCGCCCTGCGTGACAAGCTGGCGCTGGAGGACCAGAGCCGGGACCTGCCCGTCGGCCCCCGCGACACCGTGGAGCCCGCGCAGGAAGCGCCGGAGAAGGCCGAGGCCATGCGCGCCGCCTGGGCCGAGCTGGGCGACACGCACAAGTTTCCGGCAATGTGCAGGACCTTCGGCGTGAACCGCCTGGGCGCCTACCGCACCGTCGGCGCCCCCCACGCCCGCAAGCTGGAGCCCGCGTCGGTCGGACGCATCCTGAACCGGCTGGCCGAAACGGGCACGCCGTCGATGATCTTCGTCGGCAACGCCGGCTGCATCCAGATCGTGTCGGGCCCCATCGGGCCGATCAAGGAAATGGGCCCCTGGCTGAACGTGCTGGACGATGATTTCAACCTGCACCTGCGCGGCGATCACATCGCCGAGGTCTGGGTCGCCAACAAGCCCTCGCGCCGCGGCCCCGCCGTCTCGGTCGACTTCTTCGATGCGCGCGGCGGGCTGATCGCCCAGATCTTCGGGCACCGCACGTCGGAGGTGGATCACAATGCCGCCTGGATGGAGCTGGTCGAGGAAGAGATTGCCCGCTGCGCAGATGAGGTGCCGGCATGACCCTGACGCGCCGCACCCTGATCGCCGCGGCCCTGGCCCTGCCGATGGCCGCCGCCCTGCCCCTGACCGCCACAGCCCAGCCGGCAGAGCGTATCGTCTCCATCGGCGGCGCGGTGACCGAGATTGTCTTCGCCCTGGGACAGGAACACCGCCTGGTGGCCCGTGACACGACCTCCGTCTTTCCGGCAGAGGCACAACTGCTGCCTGACGTGGGCTACATCCGCCAGCTGTCGCCCGAAGGCGTGCTGTCGGTCGGCCCCGACATGATCCTGACCGAGGAGGGCGCCGGCCCGCCCGAGGCGGTGGCGCTGCTGGAAAACGCCGGCCTGCCCTTCACCGTGGTGCCCAACGGGTTCGACACCGAGGCGCTGAAGACCAAGGTCCGCACAGTGGGCCACGCCCTGGGTGTCGAGGCTGAGGCGGAAGCCCTGGCCGAGGATCTGGGGCAACGCATGGCGGAGGCCCGGGCCGAGGCCGGCGCCGACGGGATCCGCGTGCTCTTCGTGCTGTCGGCCCAGGGCGGGCGCGTCATGGCCTCAGGCTCCGGCACGGCGGCGGATGCCATGATCGGCCTGGTGGGCGCCGAGAATGCCGTCAGCGGCTTCGAGGGCTACAAGCCCCTGACCGACGAGGCGATCACCCAGGCGGCGCCGGACGTGATCCTGCGCATGTCGGGCGGCGGCGCGGATCACAGCACCGGCCCCAACACCCTGCTGGAAAACCCGGCGGTGGCCGCGACACCTGCCGGGCAGGACAATGCCTTCGTCACCATGGACGGCATGTACATGCTGGGCTTCTCCATCCGGACACCGGAAGCGATGCACGACCTGGCCGCCGCCCTGCGCGCCGCCGCCGCGGGCGAGGCACAGCCCGCGTCCCACGACACGGACGACAGCGCCGAGGAGGGCTAAGCCATGGCCGCGATGACCAGCGCGGAGGGCGCCCCCGGCGCCCCGTCGCACGCGCGATCCGACATCGGCGAGGTGCTGCATGCCGGCGACCGGCGCCAGCGCGCCCGGCGCCTGCGGCTGATTCTGGTGGCCGTCCTGCTGTGCTGCATCGCGGCCAGCCTCGCCACCGGCGCGGCGGGCACAAGCCTCTGGGCCGCGCTCTGGGACGGTCTGCGCGGGCAGGAGGTGGCCCTGTCGGACCGGATCGTGCTGTGGCAGATCCGCCTGCCCCGCACCCTGATGGGCATGGGCGTGGGCGCCGCGTTGGCCGTCTCGGGGGCGCTGATGCAGGGGCTGTTCCGCAACCCGCTGGCCGATCCCGGCATCGTCGGCGTCAGCGCCGGCGCGGGGCTGGGGGCCATTGCGGCCATCGTCCTGGGCGGGCTCCTGCCCGCCGCGCTGGCGGTGCCCCTGGGCATCTACACCGTGCCGGTCGCGGCCTTCGTCGGGAGCTGGGCCAGCACCATGCTGCTTTACCGCGTGGCCACGCGGGCGGGACGCACCTCGGTCGCGGTGATGCTGCTGGCGGGCATCGCCCTGGGCGCGCTGACCGGCGCGGCCTCGGGCGTGCTGGTCTACCTGGCCGATGACAACCAGCTGCGCGACCTCACCTTCTGGGGCATGGGATCTCTGGCCGGCGCCACCTGGACCAAGGTGGGAGCGGGCATGGCCATCATCCTGCCGGCGCTGATTGCCGCCCCCTTCCTGGCACGCGGATTGAACGCCCTCGCCCTGGGCGAGGCCGCCGCCTATCACCTCGGGATCCGCATCCAGCGGGTGAAGAACCTGGCGATCCTGGCCGTGGCCGCCGCCACCGGCGCCGCCGTCGCCATGTCCGGCGGCATCGGCTTCATCGGGATCGTGGTGCCGCACCTGCTGCGCCTGGCCTCCGGGCCCGATCACCGCGACCTGCTGCCCAATGCGGCCCTGCTGGGGGCCTCGCTGCTTCTGCTGGCGGACATCATCAGCCGCGTGGTCATCGCGCCCTCGGAACTGCCCATCGGCATCGTCACCGCCATCCTGGGCGGCCCCTTCTTCCTGTGGATCCTGCTGCGGCAGAGAGGAGTGCTGGACCTGTGACCCTGTCTGCAAGCCTGAGCGCCACCGACATCACCCTGCGCCTGCGCCGCACCACCATCCTCGACCAAGTGGATTTCACGGCAGATCCGGGGGAGGTGACCGCCATCGTCGGTCCCAACGGGTCGGGCAAGACAACCCTGCTGCGCGTGCTGACCGGCGAGATCGCGGGCCAGATGGCGCCTGGCGGCCAGGTGCGCATGGGCGGGCTGGACGTGGTGGATGCCGATCCCTGGGTTCTGGCCCGCCGCCGCGCCGTCCTGGCCCAGCAGACCGCGCTGAGCTTTCCCTTCACCGTGCTGGAGGTCGTCCGCCTGGGCGCCGAGGGCCCCGGTGGCGCCGCCCGCGCCCTGGCCGCGCTGGCGCGGGTCGACCTGGCGCACTACGGCGGGCGCCTCTACCAGGAACTGTCGGGCGGTGAACAGCAGCGGGTGCAGCTGGCCCGCGTGCTGGCGCAGTTGGACGAACCCGTGGGCCCGCACGGCCCGCGCTGGCTGTTCCTGGACGAACCCGTCTCGGCGCTGGACATCGCGCACCAGCTGCAGGTGATGGAGATCGCCGCGGATTTCGCCCGCCGCGGTGGCGGGGTGATCGCGGTGATGCACGACCTGAACCTGACGGCGATGTATGCCCGCAAGGTCGTCCTGCTGCAGCAGGGCCGTTGCATCGGCGCCGGCCCGACGGAGGAGGTCCTGACCGACAGCCTGCTCAGCCGCGCCTACGGCTGCGACCTGCGCATGGGCGTCGCCCCCGGCAGCGGGCTGTTCCTTTTGCCACAGTCCGCACAAATTCCTCATGAAAGCAGTGACCTAGAACTACGCAGTTAGATCAACTTTCCTCAAGGTTGTGCGTTTCAGCTTCCCTTTCGCGACCGGCATGCTATCGACAGTGGATCGCTGACGCAGAAGCGTCGGCGGCACGTAACGCGGGTCAAGGGGTCGCCCGATGCCGACGAGAGAGCTGCGTGGAGCAGGCGGATGGCGTGGGCGTCTCGTGGCGGCCCTGCGCATGCCGCGTGTCCGCATCGCCCTGGCGGCGGCGATGGTGCTGTCGGTGCTCGCGGTGCCCGCGCTCTGGCTTCTGACCCAGGACAGCGACCGGGCACAGCGCGAGGCCGCGCGCGACCTGCCCTCGGCCCTGCACCGCCTGGAACGGGCCATCGGCTATTCCGGCTTCATCCACCATTTCAAGAACGCTGTCCTGCGCCCGAACGAGCCCGCCTACTACGCCCTGGCGGAAGAGGATTACCAGGAGGCCGTGCAGGCCCTACGGCAGATCCATGAACTGGGGATCACCATCGGCACCGACCTGCCCATGTCGGCGCTGCATGCGACCCTGGCGGAATACCACAACCGCCTGCAACTGGCCCGCGCCGCGGCGGATGAGGGCATGTCGATTGCGGATGTGGACATGCTGGTGCGCATCTCGGACGACGATGCGACCTTGAACCTGCTTGCGCTGGAAGAGCAGATCACTGCCGCCATCGCCAGTTGGCAGACGCGCGAGGCGAGCATCGCGAGCCAGGAACGGATCCTGCTGAGCGGCCTGTTCCTGCTGCTGGCGATCAGCCTGGCGCTGATGATCCTGACCGGCAGCGCGGCGCAGCGCGACCGCGACCGCCGCGCGCAGGAGCTGAACGACCGGCTGGCCGCCCTGGGGCAGGTGACCGCCGGGCTGGCCCATGACGTGAACAACTTGCTGGCCACGATCTACTACGCGCTGGAACTCAGCCAGGACCAGGAGCTGCCCCCGGCGGCACAGCGCTACCTGCAAAGCGCCACCCGCGCCGTGGCGCGCGGCAAGGAACTGACCGGACGGCTGCTGAGCATCGCGCGCCCGACCCGCGGCACCCCCGAAAGCCGGGCCGTTGCGTCCCTGTTCCTGGAGGTGGAGGCCCTGGCCGCGCCGCAGCTCGAAGACAGCGGGATCGACCTGCACTTTCACGCCGCCGAACCGGGGCTGATGGTCCATTGCGACCCCGGGCTGCTGATCGATGCCCTGCTGAACCTGATCCTGAACGCACGCACCGCGATCGAACGCTCTGGCCAGGGCGGGCAGATCCGGGTGGAAGCCCGCGGCGCCGGCGCCCAGGCCGTCCGCCTCAGCACCGCCCGCGCCCCTGACATGACGCTGGCCGCCGCCGCCGACAGCGCAGGTGTGCCGCTCGATCCGTCCCGCCGCTACGTGGAACTGTCGGTCAGCGATGATGGCCCGGGGATGACCGCCGAGGTCCGCCAGCATGCGCTGGAACCCTTCTATACCACCAGTGACGACGGCACGGGCGTCGGGCTGGGCCTGTCCTCGGCCTTCTCCTTCGCCCGCGGCGCAGGGGGCGATCTGCGTCTCGACGCGGCCCCGGGGGCCGGGACCGTGGTGCAGATCCTGCTGCCCCGCGACCCTGCGCAGGACGCGGCGGAGGCCGAGACGCCGAACACGTCGGCCGCGCCTCGTGGGCCAGTGCGCGGTGGCCCCGTCGGCCCCCTCCAGGCAGAGCGCCGGACGCCCTCCGCCCGCAGCCGTCCGATCAACCCGCGACGCCACGGCCTGGCCGCCGACCACCTATCGGGCAGGGACGCACCGGCAACCCTGGCCTCCTCCTCGACCAGCGTGCTGCCGAAGGTTGCCCGCCCGATCTCGGTGCCGTCCAGCCCGGCGGAGGCACCGTCGAAGCCGCTCGCGGACACCAAGCCGGGCGCCCCCGCGCAAGGCGACATCGTTGATGTCCCCACCCCGCAAGACCCCGCCCCGCGAGATGCCACACGGACCGAGACACCGGCCCGGACCGCTGCCCGCCGGGTGCTCCTGGCCGAGGACGAGTCCGGTCTGCGCCTGATGCTGAGCGAAACCCTGCGCAGCGCCGGCTACGAGGTGCTGGAAGCCGAAAACGGCGCCGTGGCCCTGACCCGATTGCAGGAAGCCGGCGCAGAGAGCCTGGACCTGCTGCTGACCGACGTGATGATGCCGGAACTGGGCGGCTTCGGCCTGGCGCAGGCAGCGCGCGAGATGCGCCCCGACCTGCCCGTGGTCTACCTGACCGGCTATGTCGGGGATGAAAGCGATGAGACGATGCGCCCCTCGGTGCCCGGGCCGGTGCTGCGCAAGCCCTGCCCGCCCGACCGGCTGCTGCGCACCCTGACCGAAAGCATGGCAGGACGGCCCGACCCGGCCTGACGCCGGATCCGCCGCCCCCTGCCCGCCCCTTGGCGCAGGATCACTCTGCGGCGCGGGTCTCGGCCTGGGCCACCGCGCAGGGGGCCAGCTTCCGCCAGGCGTCATATTGTGACAGGAAGACCTCGCCGTTCATCTCGTCCAGGAAATGCGAGGTCTTCAGCCGGTCCATCACCGGCCCCTTCACCTCGGACAGATGCAGGCCGATCCCGCGTGAGGTCAGCACCTCGTTCAGCGCCTCCAGGCTTTCCAGCGCCGAGAAGTCGATCTCGTTCACCGCCGAGCACATCAGCACGACGTTCTTCACCGGGCTGTCCTCGGCGATGCGATCCTGCACGCAATCCTCCAGGAAGCGGGCGTTGACGAAATAGAGGCTTTCATCGACGCGCAGCGACAGCAGCGCCGGGTCCGTGGTGACCTGGTGGCGGTTCACGTTGCGGAAGTGGTGCGTGCCCGGGACCAGCCCGACCTCGGCCACATGGGGCTTCGACGTCTTCAGCAGGTGCAGCACGACGGAAATCAGCACCCCCGCCGAGACACCGGTTTCCACCCCGAAGGCCAGGGTCAGCAGGATGGTGGCGGCCACGGCCCAGAAGTCGGACCGCGAATAGGCCCAGGTCTTCTTCAGGATCTTGAAATCGACCAGGCCCAACACCGCGACGATGATGGTCGCGGCCAGCGTGGCTTTGGGCAGGAAATGCACCAGCGGCGTCAGGAAGGCCGCGGCAATCGCCAGGCCCACGGCGGTAAAGGCCCCGGCGGCAGGCGTTTCGGCGCCTGCGTCATAGTTCACGACGGAGCGGGAGAAGCCCCCGGTGACCGGGTAGCCGCCGGTGAAGGCCGCGCCCAGGTTTGCCGCGCCCAGGCCGATCAGTTCCTGGTCCGGGTCGATGCGCTGGCCCTTCTTCGCGGCCAGCGTCTGGGCGACCGAGATGGATTCGACGAAGCCGATGATCGAGATCAGCAGCGCGGGCACCGCCAGCTGGCCAATCAGCGCGGGCGAGAAATCTGGCAGGGTAAAGGGCGGCAGGGATTGCGGCACCTCCCCCACGATGGCCACGCCCCGGTCCGCCAGCCCCAGGCCCCAGGTGGCGACCGTGGTGACCACGACCGCGGCCACCGGGCCGGCCTTGGCGGCGAAATCAGCCGCCATGGGCGACAGGCCAGCGCGGCGCAGCAGCGGCTTCAGCCCCTTGCGCACCCAGAAGAGGAAGGCGGTGGCGGCGGCGCCGATGACCAAGGTGTAGAGGTTGGTGTTGGCCAGCGTCGTCACCAGCGACTCGACCAGTTCCACCAACGTATCCCCGCCCGCCGTGATGCCGAAGATATGCCGCAGCTGCGAGGCTGCGATCAGGATGCCCGAGGCGGTGATGAAACCCGCGATGACCGGGTGCGACAGGAAGTTCGCCAGGAAGCCCAGGCGCAGCACGCCCATGGCAAAGAGCATCGCCCCCGACAGGAAGGCCAGCGTCAGCGCGGCGGTGGCATAGCCCATGGTCCCCTGCTCGGCCACTTCCGAGATTGCCGCCGCCGTCAGCAGCGAGACCACCGCGACCGGCCCCACGGCCAGCGCCCGCGAGGTGCCGAAGACCGTGTAGAGCAGGATCGGCACGATCGAGGCATAGATCCCCGCCTCGGCCGGCAGCCCCGCCAGCAGCGCATAGGCCAGCGACTGCGGGATCAGCATGATCGTCACGATCACCGCCGCGACCAGGTCGTTGGACAGCGCGCCGCGGGAATAGCTGCGACCCCAGTCGAGAATGGGAAGATAGTGGCGGAGACTTTGCAACATGGGTCTATCCTGGGCTGGCACGGCGCGGACCGCACCGGGGTGGCATCAGTTGCCCGAACGGAACCGGGCAAAGAGCGGACGGGACACCCGGCCCCGCCCGCGAGGTGGTTCCGGCCGGGACGCTGGCCGGAACGGGGAGAGAATGTCCGGGCCCCATGGTGGGGTCCTGGGAAGCCCGGACGCCGGGATGGGGACCCCCGGCAGGTCTCGGCCTAGTCGGCCTTGACCGTCACGTCGGCAGGCTTGGCCATCCATTCATGGCCGCGCAGCATGCCTTTCCAGTAAATCGGCGGCAGCATCCGTTCCTTCAGCCACCAGGCGGCGCGCGTGGGCTTGGTGCCGTCCAGCAGGATCTTCGGGAAGGAGGGTTTCAGCACCCCGCCGTAGCCGAATTCGGCCAGCACGATCTTGCCGCGCTCCACCGTCAGCGGGCAGGAGCCGTAGCCGTCGTAGGCCGCGCGGGGGCCCTGCCCCTTCAGATCGGCCACGATGTTCTCGGCCACCACCGGCGCCTGCATACGCGCCGCCGCCGCCGTCTTGGCATTGGGCGCGTTCATCACGTCGCCCAGAGACCAGACATTGGCAAAGCTCTTGTGCTGCAGGGTGACCTGATCGACATCGACCCAGCCCGCCGCATCCGCCAGCGGCGAGACACGGATGAAATCGGGCGCCACCTGCGGCGGCACGACGTGGATCATGTCGAAATCGACCGTCACCCTTTCGGCCTCGGTGTCGGGCGCCTTCACCTCGAAGGTCGCCTGTTTCGCCGGGCCGTCGATGGCCACGAGGTTATGGAAGAAGTTCAGCGTGGCGCCGTATTTCTTCACGTATTGCTCCAGCGCGGGGACGTAATCCTTCACCCCGAAGAGAACGCCGCCGGCATTCATGAACTGGATGTCGATGTCCTTCAGCCGGCCCTGGCGGAACCAGTGGTCGCCCGACAGATACATCGCCTTCTGCGGGGCGCCGGCGCATTTGATCGGCATCGGCGGCTGGGTGAACAGCGCCCGGCCCGCCTCCATGCCCTGCACCAATTCCCAGGTGTAAGGCGCCAGGTCGTAACGATAGTTGGAGGTGACACCATTACGGCCCAGCGTCTCTTCCAGGCCCGGGATCGCCTCCCAGTCAAGCTTCAGCCCCGGGCAGACCACCAGGCGGTCGTATTTCACCACCCGGCAGCCGTCGAGGATGACAGCATTGGCCTCGGGCTCGAACGCCGCGACGGCGGCCTTGATCCAGGTGACCCCGCGCGGGATCACGCTGCCCATGGTGCGGGCGGTCTTCTGCGGCTCGAAGATGCCGCCGCCGACCATGGTCCAGCCGGGCTGGTAGTAGTGGATGTCGGCCGGGTCGATGATCGCGATCTCCAGGTCCGGCTCGCGCGATTTCAGCGAGGCGGCGACGGAGATGCCGCCTGCGCCCGCGCCCACGATCACCACATGGTAGCTGGCATCGGCCTGATCGGTCGGGGTCCTGCCGCCATTGGCGATGCGCCGCGCCACACCGTTCAGGTCATAGCCCGCCGCCTTGGCCATGCCGAGGATCTCCGACACAGGGCGTTCGGTCGCCTGGCCGAGGGCCCAGAGGGTCGAGCTGCGCGTGCCGGACCGGCAATAGGCCAGCGTCGGTCCGGGCAGTTCGGTCAGCGCGGCACGGAAGGCCGTGGCGGTCTCCTCCGTCACCACGCCGGGGGTGACGGGCAGATAGCGGAATTCCATCCTCTGTTCCGCCGCGGCTCGGGCCATCTCCTCCTGGCTGGGCTGATCGGCGGCCTCCCCGTCGGGGCGGTTGCAGATGACGGACTTGAACCCGGCAGCCTTGGCGGCGGCCAGCTCATCTGGCTGGATCTGGGGACTGACGGACAGCCCGTCGTCGATCTTGCGAATGTCCATGGTGTCTCCTCCTGAGGGCGGTGCAGAGGTTGCGGGGTCCGGGGGGCTCTGCCCCCGTCGCGGCAGGCCGCGACTCCCCCGGAGTATTTCGACCAAGGTGAAGAGCAGGCGCCCCTCCCCCTGGCGGAGATACCCCGGCCGGTCGTGCCGGCGGACGGGGGATGCTGCGCGCGCCGCAACCGGCGCGCGCAATCTGCGATCAGAGAGCGTTGATCGGCACCTTGAGGAAGGTCTTGCCGTCATCGTCCTTCGGCGGCAGTTCCCCGGCGCGCATGTTCACCTGCAGCGAGGGGATGATCAGGCGCGGCATGTCCAGCTGCGCGTCACGCTCGGTGCGGAACTTGACGAATTCCTCCTTCGTCTTGCCGCCGCCCACGTGAATGTTGTGGGCCTTCTCCTCGGCCACGGTGGTTTCCCATTTGATCTCGCGACCGTTGGGGCCGTAGTCGTGGCACATGAAGAGGCGCGTCTCGTCCGGCAGGGCCAGCACCTTCTGGATGCTGTCGTAGAGCACACCGGCATCGCCCCCGGGGAAGTCGGCCCGGGCCGAGCCGCCATCGGGCATGAAGAGCGTGTCCCCGACGAAGGCTGCGTCGCCCATCACATGGGTCATGCAGGCCGGCGTGTGGCCGGGGGTGTGGATGGCCAGGCATTCCAGCTCGCCGATCTTGTAGGTATCGCCGTCGTCAAACAGACGATCGAACTGCGAGCCGTCGCGCTGGAACTCGGTGCCTTCGTTGAAGACCTTGCCGAAGGTCTCCTGCACCACGGTGATGTTGCGGCCGATGCCCAGCTTGCCGCCCAGTTTCGACTGGATGTAGGGCGCGGCAGAGAGGTGGTCGGCGTGGACGTGGGTCTCGATCAGCCATTCCAGCTTGTAGCCATTGCCCTTGACGAAGCCGATCAGCTCATCCGCGGCATGGTAGGAAATGCGGCCGGCGGCATAGTCGATGTCCATGACGGAATCGACGATGGCGACGGAATTGGAGGCCGGGTCCTTCACCACGTAGGAAATGGTGTTGGTCGCTTCATCGAAGAAGCCGGTGACCTCGGGTTTCACCTCGGGGTGGGTCGTATAGGACATGGAAGTCTCCTTTCTTCCGGTCGATGCACGGCGGTCAGAGCGCCGGAAAACGTGGGGGGACGCCAGCCTGATGCAGGCGGCCCCGATGGGTCAGGCGGTGCGCGCCGCCCCGGCGGGGCGGGTGATCGCCCGGTTCAGAAGGCGGGCCAGCAGCAGGCCCGCGATGAGGGCGACGCCGAACAGCAGGACCTCGGTCCGGCCGGTGCCCATGGCGGGCAGAGCGCCACCCGGGCAGAAGCCGGCGATGCCCCAGCCGACGCCGAAGGTCAGCGAGCCGAGGACCAGGCGCTTGTCGATCAGCTTCGTCGCGGGCAGTTGGAAACCGTTTTCGAACAGGGGCTTCGGGCGGCCCAGCACCAGCAGGTAGCCGGGGATGGTCACCGCCAGGGCGCCGCCCATGACGAAGATCAGCGACGGATCCCAAGTGCCCGCGATGTCGAAGAAGTTCAACACCTTGGCGGGGTTGCCCATGCCGGCGATCAGGATGCCCGTGCCGAAGATCAGGCCGATGAGGAAGGCAGTCAGCAGTTTCATGGCTCAGACTCCGATGACGTGGCGAATGACGAAGACGGTGACGAAGGCGCCGATCATGAAGCTGATCGTCGCGGTGATCGAGCGGCGGGAGAAGCGAGCGTTGCCGCAGATCCCGTGGCCCGAGGTGCAACCGCCCCCGAAGAAGGTGCCGAAGCCCACGATCACGCCGCTGAGCAGGATGGCCGGGGTCGACACGGGGATGTCGATGGTCGGGCCGGTGCCGGTCACCAGCAGCAGCGCCGTAGGCGCGGCCAGCATGCCCAGCAGAAGCGCCGCACGCAGCGCCCAGTCGGAGGCATTGTCGAACCGCATCAGCCCGCCGACGATGCCCGTGGCGCCCAGGATACGGCCATGCAGCGCCATCAGCAGGACGGCGGAAAGGCCCACGAGCGCCCCGCCGAAGGCGGAGGTGAGGGGGGTGAATTCAGTGATCATTGGCGCACCTCCGGGAAGCGGAGGGCAGCGGAGGAACGGGTCATGGGGATCTCCTGCGGGGTCTTGCGGGTCATCTGAGGGCGTCCGTCTGAAGGACAGGAAAGTATATGCCACAGGAGGGTTGCCGACTTCCGTGACTAGGTCACAGAACTCGGAAAAACTGCACGCATCCGCATACAGGACTTTGATTTAAATGATTTTTTAAGATGCGAATTTTCTCGGGGAGCCGCGCCACGCCCCTTGAAAGACAGGACCGGGCCGGCCAGGGCGAGTCGCTCGTGGTCCGGGGCCGCATCTCTACCGGCGTCGAATTGTATCCCCGGCTCAGGCCGCCGTGGAGGCGCGGGCCAGGCGTTCGAGGCCCGAACGGCCGGTCAGGCGCACCTCGCCACGGGCCAGTTCGACCCAACCACGACGCTGGAACTCCGCCAAGGTGCGCGAGATCACCTCGCGCGCCGTGCCCAGCTCGTTGCCCAGAACCTGATGGGTAGCGTGGACGACACCCTTGTCGTCGGCCAGCTCCAACAGCCGGGCGGCCAGGCGCACGTCCATCCGCTGGAAGACGATGTCGTCGATCAGCGTGAACAGATCGGTCAGCCGCCGGGAATAGGCCTTGAACACGAAGGAGCGGAAAATCGGCGAGCGCGCCACCAGGTCGTCGAAGGTGCGGCGCGGGATGGCCACCGCTCGGATGTCGGTCTCGGCGATGCCGTCGGCGGCGTAATCCTCGAAAGCCAGCATGCAGGCGGTGGTCAGCACGCAGCTGTCCCCGGCGTGGACACGATAGAGGAACACCTCACGCCCGGTTTCGGATTTCTGCTGCACCCGCACCGTGCCTTTCAGCAGCAGCAGCAGGTTGTCCGCCGACTGCCCGGGAGCAAAGACCTGGGCGCCGGCGGGCATCTCGACGATCTTGCTGCCTGCGACCAGCTCCTCCTTCAACTCGGCCGGCAGCTTGCCCAGCCCTTCAAAGTTGTCGATCCAGTTCTCGGTTGTGGTGGCCACTGTCATCCGCACAGATCCCGTCTCGTTCCGCCCAGGCCAAAGTGGCATCTGAGGGCCGTCTTTTCCAGCGCCTATACCCCCGCCCGCCCGAGGTCCCTGCGCGAAAACGCCGCTGCGCCGCCGTGGCGGGCGGCCCTGATCAGGCCGGCTGCGCCGCGCGGGCCTGGGACGGGGTCATGCCGGTCCAGGCGTGGAACGCGCGGTAGAAGGAATTGGGATCGCGATAGGCCAGCAGGTGCGAGATCTCCTCGGTGCTGAGGTCCCCGCGCGCCAGGTAGAGCCGCGCCAGCCGGGCGCGCACGCGGTCCAGTTCGGCCTGGAACGAGGTCTCTTCCGCCTGCAGGCGACGCTGCAGCGAGCGATCCGACAGGCCCAACCGTTCGGCAGCCGCCGCGACGGAGACCTGCCCCGCCGGCAGCAGATCCTCCAGCACCCGCGCCAGCCGCTGTGTCGTCGTGGCGCCACGGGCGGCCGCGTCGCTGGCGGCCAGGCGGCTGTGCAGCTCTCGTTCCACCACCGCGGCAAAGGCCGTGTCCTCGGAAATCAGTGGCAGGCGCGCGTCCGTCTCCGACAGCACCAGGGTCATCACCGGGCCGGGGCGCGGCACGCAGCCGATGTCGGCGGCGACGTGGGGCGTCACCATTTCCGGCGCCGGCAGCACCAGGTCCAGCGGGCGGATCGGCTGGCCCGAGAAGGTGCGCGCACAGGCCAGCAGGAAAACCGCCTCCACCGCCGCCAGCAGGTCCGGCAGCGGCTCTCTCGGATCGGCGGTCTCGCAGGTGATCGTGTAGCGCCCCGAGGCCAGCCGGGTTTCCATCCGGAACGGCCCCATCAAGGGCTTGAACACCGCGACCCGCTCGATCCCCGTGGCAATGTCGGGCGAACAGGAGAAGGCAAACAGTGACGGGGTGAACGGTCCCTTTGCGGCCTCCCGCGCAGCCAGCAGCAGCGTTTCCGTGCCCGGCACCTCCGCCTCGATCGCCCGCCACAGCGCGAAGAGGGTCGCGCCGTCGACCGGCACCTCCGCTCCCTCGAAGAAGGCCGCATCCAGCCCGGCCCGCGCCAGGATCCGCGGCACCGACAGCTGCAACAGGGCGGCAACCTGGCGGATCGTCGCGCGGACCGGATATTTGCGACCGTGACTCATGGCGTACCTCTCCCTGATGGCCGGCGTCGGTGTCCCTGCAATCCTGCCGTGTATCAGCCAGCCCGGCCAGAGGCCGCGCGCGTGCTGGCGTGCTTCGATAGCGGATTGGCGGGATCGGCAGATGAAAAAACGCACAACGCAGGCGGGAAACACGTTAGGCTGGGTCCAAGGACAGGCTCGGAGGCGCACCGGCCACCTGGGCCGGCGCCGTCAGCGAGGGCGAAGGAATGAAGATAGGCTTCACGGTCAACGGCACCCCGCAGGAGGTCGAGGTGGCAGCGGACATGCCGCTGCTGTGGGTGTTGCGCGATGTGCTGGGGCTGACCGGCACGAAGTACGGCTGCGGGGCCGCGCTCTGCGGGGCCTGCACGGTGCATATGGACGGAGAGGCCGTGCGATCCTGCCAGGTCTGGGCGGAGGAGGTGGCAGGCCGCGAGGTCGTGACGATCGAGGGGCTGGGCCGCCCCGAGGCCCTGCACGCGGTACAGGAAGCCTGGGTGGAGCAGCAGGTGGCGCAATGCGGCTACTGCCAGTCGGGGCAGATCATGCAGGCCGCCGCCCTGCTGGCCGAGACTCCCGCGCCCAGCGACGCCGAGATCGACGCGGCGATGGAGGGCAACCTCTGCCGCTGCGGCACCTACCCCCGCATCCGCGCCGCGATCCACGCCGCCGCCGCCAAGCTGGAGGGCTGAGCCATGTCGAAAGCCACCCGCCTGACCCGCCGCGCGGTCATCGTCGGTTCGCTGGCCGTCACCGGCGGGCTGGCCGTGGGGATCTACGCGCTGAACCGCGACTGGCCGAACCCGCTGGAGGAGGACCTGCCCGAGGGGGCGGTCACCTTCAACCCGTGGATCCTGATCTCGGAGGCGGGCATCACCCTGATGGCGCCGCATACCGACCTGGGCCAGGGCATCCGCCACCTGCAGGCCGCCCTGATCGCCGAGGAGCTGGACGTGGACCTGGACCAGCCGGAGGTCACGGTGGAGCCCGGCCCCGCTGCGCCCGCCTATGCCAACCGCGCCCTGGCGGCCGAGGGCCTGCCCTTCATGTCACAGGACCAGGGGACCGTGGCCACCATCGCCCGCGCGGCCTCCGCACGCCTGATGGGGGCGCTTGGCCTGCAGGGCACCGGGGGATCCAGCTCGACCCCCGACAGCTACGTGAAGCTGCGCGAGGCCGGCGCCATGGCCCGCGAGATGCTGAAGGCCGCCGCCGCCTACCGCGAGAACCTGGCGATGACCGACCTGCGCACCGAACGCGGCACGGTGATTTTGCCCGACGGTCGCGCCCTGCCCTACGCCGAACTGGCCGAGGCCGCCGCGCGGGAGTTGCCACCGCGTGAGATCGCCCTGCGGGCCCCCTCGCAATGGCGCCTGCTGGGCCGCCCGATGCAGCGGCTGGACATCCTGGCGAAATCCACCGGCACGCTGGACTATGGCATCGACCTGACGCGCGAGGGCATGGTCCATGCCACGGTGAAGCTGAACCCGCGTCCGGGCGGCGATGTGCTGTCCCATGACGACAGCGCGGCGCTGGCGGTGCCGGGGGTGTCCCGCGTCCTGCCGGTCTCCAACGGGCTGGCGGTGGTGGCCGACAGCACCTGGACCGCCTTCAAGGGGGCCGAGGCGCTGGTCTGCGACTGGGGCCCCGCCCCCTTCCTGCCCGAGCAGGCGGATCACTGGGCGGCGCTGGCCACCGCGCTGGAGGGGCCGCCGGAGAAGGTCTGGCGCGACACCGGCGCCCAGCCCGACCGCCCCGGCATGCCCCCGCGCGACTACCGCGCGCCCTATCTCGCCCATGCCCCGCTGGAGCCGCTGTCGGCGCTGATCCATGTGACCGAGGCGCGCTGTGACATCTGGGTCTCCAGCCAGTTCCCCGGGCTGGCCGAACAGAAGGTCGCCGCGATAACCGGCGTGCCGCGCGAGGCTGTGCATCTGCACAACCAGTACAGTGGCGGCTCCTTCGGGCACCGGCTGGAGTTTGAGAACATCATCCGCGCCGCCGAGATCGGCACCGCCATGCGCGGCACGCCCGTCAAACTGACCTACACGCGGGAGGAAGACATGGCCCATGACTTCCCCCGCCAGATCGCCATGGCCCGCGCCAGCGGACAGGTGGCGGACGGCCAGGTGCAGGCGCTGGACCTGGCGATCGCCGCGCCCTCGGTCACCGCCTCGCAGATGGGCCGGATCGGATTTGCCTCCGCCGGGGCCGACAGCCAGACCGTCGCCGGCGCCTGGTCGATGCCCTATGCCCTGCCCGCCCTTCGGGTCGCGGGCCACGCGGTGGCGGATCTGGCACCGGTCAGTTCCTGGCGGTCGGTCGGCGCCTCCACTGCCGGGTTCTTCGCCGAAAGTGCGCTGGACGAGCTGATCCACGAGGCGGGCGCCGACCCCTTGGCCGAACGTCTGCGCCTGTGCGACTACGCCCCGGCCCGTGCCTGCCTGGAGGCCGTGGGGGAAATGTCCGACTGGGGCAGCCCCCTGCCCGAAGGCACCGGACGCGGGGTCGCCATGGTGCTGTCCTTCGGCACGCCGGTGGCCGAGGTGGTCGAGGTGCACCAGACCGACGCCGGGCTGCGCATCGCCAAGGTCTGGGTGGCCGCCGACGTGGGCCGGGTGCTGGACCCGGTGAACTTCGAGAACCTGGTGCAGGGCGGCGTGATCTGGGGGCTGGGCCACGCGGTGAACTGCGAGGTGACCTATGCCGATGGCATCGCCGAGCCGACGAACTACTATGCCCACGCCGGCCTGCGCATGCCCCAGGCGCCCGAAATCTTCGTGCGCGGATTGGAGACCGGCGCGGAGGTGCGCGGCATCGGCGAACCGCCGGTGCCCCCGGCCGCACCGGCCCTGGCCAATGCCATCTTCGCCGCCACCGGGCAGCGCCTGCGCGAGATGCCATTCGCCAACTTCATCGATTTCGCCTGAGCCGGGACGAGACAGGAGACCGCAGATGATCCGAGCCAGCAGCGCCAGTGACGGCTTCTTCCTCGCCGCGATGTGTTTCTACGTCGCGACGCTTCTGCACCTGGCGGTCATCGCGCTGAGCCTGGCTGAATACCTGTGGTCCATGCTGCTGGCGGCGGTGTTCTGGGGCGTGCTGGCCACGGCCCTGCTGCGGCGCCTGCGGGTGCTGGCCTGGCTTGGCTTCTTTGCCGGGCTGGGCGCCGGCCTGGCTGCCCTGGGCCACGGCATCCCGATGCGCAGTCTCGATGCCGCGGTCTTCGTGATGATCGCCGCCGTGCTGTGGCTGGGCTCGGTGACCCTGGGCGTGCACCTGTGGCGCTACCGCGGCGCGATCCGCAAGGTCTGACGCGCTCCGCAAGCGGCGGCGCAAGACGTGAACCCGGACATGAAAAAGGGCCCCGCGTTGCCACGGGGCCCACTGCACTGGCAACCGGAGGGGGTCAGAAAACCCGGAAATCCCGCTGCACGTCGACCTGCCGGGCGGAAGGGACACCATCCAGCAGGAACCGCGCGTGATCGCCAGCCTGGACCATGACCCCGTCCTCATGATCGGCCAGGGCGATGTCGCGCGCGGACAGACCGGGCAGCACGAGATCGATCACGTCCTGACCCGGAATGAAGTTGCGGATGACCGGACCAGGCGCGGTGCCTGCGGTCTTGCCGAAGACGAACTTGTCCGTGCCGATCCAGCCGATCATCTCGTCAGGCTGTGCGGCGCCGACCAGACGGTCGTCCTCCGCGGTCTCGGCCCGCAGGACACGGTCCTGCTGCGCCAGGGACCGACCGTGACCGGCATTGCCACCGTCCAGCAGGCGCATCGACCGGCGAACCTTGTCGGGGTGAATGTCCCCTCCGTCCCCCAGCAGGAAGGTGACCTCGACCGCCTCGAAGGGGGCAAGCTCGACATCCAGCAGGGGTCCGTCCATCTCGACCACATCGAGCGCCCAGGGCTGCGCAGCGGGAGCAGACTGCGCCAGACGCAGGGCATTCCCGACCCGAACCGAACGGGAGACGGAGGGGTGCGCGGCGCCGGAGGGGGCGGCACCGATGCGCAGGGCCTCTGCCCGGGCCGGAACCCGGGGCAGCAGCGACGCGAAATCCACGTCCAGCCGGATCGGATGATCCAGGCGCGAGCGGACATAGGCGACCAGGCGGTCCTCGCCCTCATGGGCGGTGATCTCGATCGCGCCATCCTCGGCGGTGAAGCTGGTGTCGATCGCGCGAAGCCCCTGCAGGCTGTGCGCCTTGCGTGCGGCCAGGGCCGCCTGCAGGGCGTTCTGGCTGACACGGGCGACCGCGCCGCGATCGTCACGGCCCGAAGGCGGCGTCGGCGGCAGGGGGCGTTGCACCATGATGTCGGGACGTCGGGCGGGATGCAGGTTCAGGGCGTCCATCCCGGTTTCAAGGGCGCTGATGACCATGCGCGCCTTGGCGGCATATTCATCCGGGCTGACCAGATCCCAGTCCTCGTTGCCGATCTCGAAGGCCGCCACGACGTCAGGGTAGCGGCGCAGCACCAGCGCGGTGAACAGCTCCAGCTCGCGGGCATAGGCGCGGAAGGCCTGGAAGGGCAGGTGCCGGACCGGCAGCACCAGCGTCAGGCGCTGACGCGCCTCCGGCCGGCCCTTGCCTTCGGGGTCGCGCGCCCAGTCGAGCGCCACGAGAAGCGCTTCGCGCAGGCGCGGGACCCCATCATCGGCGCGACGAAGCCGGGTGATGTCCAGCCAGAACCGTCCTTCCTCCTCGGCCGCGCCGTCGCCCAGGTGGGCGGGAAAGCGCAGGGTATCGAGGCACAGACCATCGACGATGAGCTTCATCTCCGGGCCGGCGGCCCGGGCGGAGGGTGCGGCGGCACGATCCTCGGCAGCGCTCTCCTCAACGCGGCCTGCGGTCATCCCGGCGCTGTCATCCGCCGTCTCGGCGACGGCCATCTCGTCGGGCGCACCCGACAGGCTGTCGTCTGCCACGCGGCTGAGCACCCGGGCCGGTTGATCCGGCACGGCGGTGGCCGCCTCCCAGGCGCGTTTCCGCGCGTCATTTCGTCGATCCTGATTGCCGTGACCCAGGCCCGCCAAGGCCAGACCATTTCCAGAAATCCGTCCCATCACGGCAAGGGACAGACACACACACACGGCGGCGACACACACCAGCTCCATGGAGCACCCCACTTATTAACTTCAGACACACACGACTTTCGTCTTAGAAACGGTAGCAACTGGATACCGTTCTGCAAAGCATACGTGCCGGGATTGACCCGCGATTCAGGGGTTTTTCGCGAGTTTCACCCGGCAAGACCGGCTATGCAAAAATAACAGGTGCCCACAATTTTGAGGCGAATAGCCCCTTTAGAGCCCCTGATTAACTTGTCCACCAATAAAATTTTCGAAAAAAGCGATTCGCTCCTAGATTGAGCGCGCCCGGCCCGCTGCATGGCGGACCGGGCCCGGACCAGGCTCAAACCAGCCGTGGATCAGGCGCCGACCAACTGCGGATCAGCGGCCGCGGGCTGGCTGACGCCCATCGACAAGCGATGGCCCTCGGTCGCATGGAAGAGGTGCAGCTCCTCCAGCGGCAACTCGGCGTGCATCTCCGCCGACAGCTCCTGCGCGAGGTCGGTCTGGGCGATGATGCGCTGTGCCCCGATATGACCGTGCACGATGCGCGAACCGCCCAGTTCCTCGACATAGTCCAGGCGGAAGTTGCCCCCCGGCGCGGGGCGCAGGCGCAGGGCCTCGGGGCGGATCCCGGCGGTGACGCGGCCCGCCTCTGCCTGCAGCCCGCGCGCCAGCGCGGTCCCGGCCAGCATCAGGGCGCCACCGGACACCTCCGCCTCGATCAGGTTCATCGCAGGTGCCCCGAGGAAGCCCGCGACGAAGGTCGAGGCCGGGCGGCGGTAAAGATCCAGCGGGCGGCCCACCTGTTCGATGCGGCCATGGTTCAGCACCACTAGCCGGTCGGCCAGGGTCATCGCCTCCAGCTGGTCATGCGTGACGTAGACGCTGGTGGTCTTCAGCCGCTGGTGAAGCTGCTTGATCTCGCCGCGCATGTGCAGGCGCAGTTTCGCATCCAGGTTCGACAGCGGTTCATCGAAGAGGAAGGCGGCCGGGTCGCGCACGATGGCGCGGCCCATGGCGACCCGCTGACGCTGTCCGCCCGACAGGGCGCGCGGCTTGCGGTCGAGGTAGGGGGTGATCTCCAGCACCGCCGCGGCCTCGTCGATGCGCCGGGCGATCTCCGCCTTCGGCATCTTCCGGTTCTTCAGCCCGTAGGACATATTCTGCCGCACGGACATATGGGGGTAGAGCGCATAGTTCTGGAACACCATGGCGATGTCGCGCTCCGCCGGTTCCATCTGGTTCACGACCTTGTCGCCGATGGCGATCTCCCCGTCCGAGACGGTCTCCAGCCCCGCGATCATCCGCAGCAGGGTCGACTTGCCACAGCCCGAGGGGCCGACCAGCACGACGAACTCGCCGTCCTGGATGTCCAGGTCCACACCCTTCACCGCCGGTTCGGCGGCCCCGGGGTAGATCTTCTTCACGGCGGAAAGCTTGATACCGGCCATGATTACTTCTCCTGTTCCACGAGGCCTTTGACGAAAAGCCTCTGCATGAAGATGACGACGAGCACGGGCGGCAGCATGGCCAGCATGGCCGAGCCCATGACGAAGTTCCATTGGGGGTCGCTGTCGGCCACGTCGGACATCCTCTTGATGCCCATGACGACGGTGTAGAATTTCTCGTCGGTGGTGATCAGCATCGGCCAGAGGTACTGGTTCCAGCCGTAGATGAAGAGGATGACGAAGAGCGCCGCGATGTTGGTCTGCGACAGGGGCAGCACCATGTCGCGGAAGAACTTCATCGGACCCGCGCCGTCAATGCGCGCCGCCTCCACCAGCTCTTCCGGGATGGTCAGGAAGAACTGCCGGAAGAGGAAGGTGGCCGTGGCCGAGGCGATCAGCGGGATCGACAGGCCGGCGTAGCTGTTCAGCATCCCCAGATCCGCCACCACCTTGAAGGTGGGCATGATGCGCACCTCGACCGGCAGCATCAAGGTGACGAAGATCAGGCAGAAGATCAGGACCCGGCCGGGGAAGCGGAAGTAGACGATGGCGAAGGCCGACAGGATCGAGATGGCGATCTTGCCCACGGTGATGATAAGCGCCATCACCAGCGAGTTCTTCAGCATCAGGGTCAGCGGCGGCGCCCCCGGCACCGGCGCGCCGGTGCCCAGGATGGTGCCGTAGGTTTCCCAGATATTGTCGCCCGGCCACATCGGCATGGACCCCGACAGGAAGGTCGACTGGTCATGGGTGGAGGCGACGAAGGCGATCCACACGGGCAGCGCCACGAAGGCCACGCCCAGGATCAGCACCGCATGGGCCAGGAAAGTCAGGAAGGGACGGTTTTCAACCATGGTGCGGCCTCCTCAATACTGCACGCGCCGCTCGATGAAGCGGAACTGGATGAAGGTCAGCGCGATCACGATGGACATCAGGATCACCGATTGCGCGGCGGAGGAGCCGAGGTTGAGGCCCTTCACCCCGTCCTCGTAGACCTTGTAGACGAGGATCGTCGTGGCCTGGCCCGGCCCGCCCGCGGTGGAGGCGTCGATGGTCGAGAAGGTGTCGAACATCGTGTAGTTGATGTTGACGACCAGCAGGAAGAAGGTGGTCGGCGACAGCAGCGGGAAGACCACGGTGAAGAAGCGTTTCACCGGCCCCGCCCCGTCGATCGCCGCCGCCTCGCGCAGCGACATCGGGATGGATTGCAGCCCGGCGACGAAGAACAGGAAGTTGTAGCTGATCTGCTTCCAGGCCGAGGCCAGCACGACCAGGGTCATGGCATCCTCGCCGTTCAGCCGGTGGTTCCAGTCATAGCCCACCATCTCCAGCACGTAGGTCAGGATGCCGAAGGAGGGGTTGAACATGAACCACCACAGGATACCGGCGATGGCCGGAGCCACGGCATAGGGCCAGACCACCAGGGTGGTGTAGACGCTGGCGGTGCGGATCATCCGGTCGACGGCCACGGCCAGCAGCAGCGACAGACCCATCGACAGCGTGGCGGTGCAGACCGTGAAGATCACCGTGGTCTCGAAGGACGCCAGGTATTCGGCGCTGTCGAACAGGCGGATGTAGTTGCGCAGACCGACCCAGGTGGTCGACAGGCCGAAGGGATCTTCGCGCAGGAAGCTCTGATAGACGGCCTGGCCCGCGGGCCAGATGAAGAAGACGAGGGTGATCGCCAGCTGCGGCGCCACCAGGAGGTAGGGCAGCCACCAGCTGCGGAAGGTCGTGCGTTTGGTCTGCATGGGAAACCCGGGGTGCCGGAAAAAGGGAACAGGCCCGCGCGGGGGCGCGGGCCTGTCGAGATCGGATCAGGTTCAGCCGTTGGCTTCGACGAAGTCCGCGATCAGCGAGTTGCCGCGCTCGACCAGGTCGTTCAGCGCCTCTTCGGCGGTCTTGTCGCCCGACAGCAGGTTCTCGAACTCTTCGTCGATCACGCCGCGGATCTGCACGTAGTTGCCGAAGCGCAGGCCCTTGGAGTTGGCGGTCGGCTCGTTCAGCGTGATCTGCTTGATCGCGATGTCGGCGCCGGGGTTCTCGTCGTAGTAGCCTTGGCTCTGGCTCAGCTCGTAGGCGGCGTTGGTGATCGGCAGGTAGCCAGTGAACTGGTGCCAGTCGGCCTGGACCTCGGCGGAGGACAGGTAGGTCAGGAAGGAGGCGACACCGTCGTACTGGGCGTCCGACGCACCGGCCAGGGTCCACAGGGTGGCACCGCCGATGATCGAGTTCTGCGGCGCACCCTCGACGTCGGCGTAGTAGGGCAGCATGCCCAGGCCCAGGTCGAATTCGGTGTTGGCCAGAACGCCGGCGCGCGAGGCGGA
Source organism: Pseudooceanicola marinus (assembly GCF_020177265.1). GTDB lineage: Bacteria > Pseudomonadota > Alphaproteobacteria > Rhodobacterales > Rhodobacteraceae > Pseudooceanicola > Pseudooceanicola marinus_A. Next base: position 99,004 of record NZ_JAIVMC010000010.1, on the reverse strand, counting down.
GGAGTTCATGTAGATGGCGCATTCACCCGAGTAGAAGGCCGGCGCGCTGTCGGCACCGCCACCGGGGCCACCGTATTTGAACAGGCCTTCGTCTTCCCACTTGGCCAGGTTTTCCCAGTGACGGATCTGCACCGGGCCGTTGACGGTCATCTCGCTGTCGATGGAGCCAAAGCCGTTTTCATGCGTGCCGATCGGCTGGTTGTGCCAGGCCGACAGGTTTTCCAGCTGCACCCAGGAGATCCAGCCGGTGGTGAAGCCGCATTCGGCCGCGCCGCTGTCGACGATCTTGCGCGACATCTCTTCCACGTCGGCCCAGGTTTCCGGCGCCACGTCGGCGTCCAGGCCGGCCTCGGCGAAGATGTCCTTGTTGTAGTACAGGATCGGGGTGGAGGAGTTGAAGGGCATCGACAGCATCTGGCCGTCGGTGTTGGTGTAGTAGCCGGCCACGGCGGGCAGGTAGACCGAGGGGTCGAAGTCCTGACCGTGATCTTCCATCAGCTGGTAGACCGGATAGACGGCGCCTTCGGCGGCCATCATGGTGCCGGTGCCCACTTCGAAGACCTGCACCAGGTTCGGCTGTTCACCGGCGCGGAAGGCGGCGATGGCCGCGGTCATCGTCTCGGTGTAGCTGCCGCGGTAGGTGGCGGTCAGGTGATACTCGTCCTGAGAGGCGTTGTAGTTGGCGACGATCTCGTCGACCTTCTCGCCCAGGGCGCCGCCCATGGCGTGCCACCAGGAAATTTCGGTCTGGGCCGAGGCGGCCAGCGGGGCCACCAGGGCGGTGGTCAGGGCCAGGCCTGCGATCAGGTTGCGCTGCATCGGATGCTCCGTGAAAGGAAGAAAAGGATGCCCCTCGCCTAGGCAGCTTTCATGACAGTTCGGAGTCAGTCAGATGAAGATCGATTGAAACTGCGCGTTCAACCGCCCCACCCTGCGCATCGAAGCAGATACGGACGGCGATTTGCGCGAATGAGCGGATCAGGCGCCTCCCCGGCCCGCAAATGCGAAAGACCTGCGCAAAGGCGCGCAGGTCGAAATCACCCGACAAAGCGGGTTGAACGGCTCAGAGGTAGGGCGGCGTGCAGGCGGAAATGACGACGGTGCGGCCCTCGTGGGGGTTGCGGAACCGATGCGGAATGCGGCTGTCGAACAGGTAGCTGTCCCCGGGCTTCAGGATCCGCACCTCGCCGCCCACCGTCAGCTCCAGCTCCCCCTCGATGACGTAACCGCCCTCGTTGGAGAAATGCTCCAGCATCGTCTCGCCGGTGTCGGCGCCGGGCTCATAGACCTCATGCAGGATCTGCAGGTTGTGGCGATGCGCGTCGCCGATCTGGCGGAAGGCGATGCGCCCGGCCACGTCCGAAACCCCCGTGACGGGCAGTTTCGAGGTCAGGTCCAGCAGGTCCTCGGGGCTGAAGAACGGGCCTTCTGGCGCCTGCCGCTCGCTCTCGAAGAAGTCGGCCATGGTCATGCCCAGCCCCGACAGGATCTTGCGCAGGGTGGCGATGGAGGGCGAGGACTTGTTCTTCTCGATGATCGAGATCTGCGCATGGGGCACGCCCGCGCGTTCGGCCAGCTGCCGCTGCGACAGCTGCGCCGCCTTGCGCATGGCCAGAAGCCGCGCACCGATGTCGAAAGCCGCGTCGGTCATGACGCCCCCCTTGCCTGACAGGACCCGAGACGTACCGTGTTTCCGCAAGGCACGCCAGTGCCCTGCGGTGCCTGTCGCCACGTCGCCGGTCACATCGTCACTTCGATCAGGTGGGGGCCGGCCTCGCCCTGCGCCCAGGCCAAGGCCTCGGTCAGTTCGGCGGCGGTGCCCGCGCGGCGGGCCGGCACGCCCTGCCCTTCGGACAGTTTCACCCAGTCGGGCGCCGGATCCTCCAGCGACATCAGCGGGCCGGTGGCCTCGGTCGCCTCCCCCGCCCCGATCTTGGCCGTCTCGTTTGCCAAGATCTTGTAGGAGCGGTTCGCGAGGATCATCACCGTCACGTCGCGGGCATCCCGCGCCATCGTCCACAGCGCCTGAAGGGTATAGAAGGCCGAGCCATCGCCGGTGATGCAGAAGACCGGCCGATCCGGGCAGGCCGTCGCCGCGCCAAGCGCCACGGGCAGGGAATAGCCGATGGAGCCGCCCCGGTTGTTCAGCCAGTCATGCGCCGGCCCCTCGCCGCACATCGGGAAGAGGGACAGCCCGTTGGTGATGCTTTCGTCCACCACGATGGCGCCCTCGGGAAGGGCATGGGCAACGGTGCGGCCCAGCACCTCGGCATTGATCGCCGCGTCCGGCTCCGCCGGGGTCGCGGGGGTCTGGGTGTGGCCGGTGACCCGGGCGCCAAGCAAGTCCGCCAGGGCCTCCAGCGCGGCCTCGGCATCGGCGCCGGGCGCACAGAGCGGCAGGCATTCCGCCCCTTCGGCCAGCAGGCGCGAGGGGCGACCGGGATAGGCGAAGAAGGCCACGGGTTCGCGGGCGCCGACCAGCACGGCGGTCCGGATGTCCTTCAGCGCCTCGGTGGCGAAATCGACGTGGAAGGGCACGCGCGTCATGGGTGGAGTGCCGCCGCCGCGCTCCATCCGCGCCACGGCGGCCTCGGCCCGTACCATGGCCCCGGTGCTGGCCTCGATGGCCGCGGCCAGTTCCGCCATGCGGCGGGTGATGCAGGGGGCGCCGACGATCAGCGCGGCCCCCGGCGCCCGCAGCCGCGCGGCGGCATCGGCCAGCAGATCGGCATCGAAGCCTGGGCGCGGCGTGTGGATGGCCGCGACGGTTTCGGCGTCGGTTTCCGCCCAGGCGACGTCATTGGGCACGATCAGCGTGGCGACGCCGCCGTGGGACGTCTCGGCCAGCAGATGCGCGGTGGCCCCTGCGGCCGCCTCGGGCGTGTCGGGGGTGGCGACGGCGGCGGAGACCGTATGCGCCATGCCGGCGATGTCGGCGGTCAGCGGCGCGTCATAGGTCAGGTGATAGGTCGCGTGTTCGCCCACGATATTGAACACCTGCGTCTCGGCCTTGCGGGCATTGTGCAGGTTGGCCATGCCATTGGCAAAGCCCGGCCCCAGGTGCAGCAGCACCGCCGCCGGCGTACCCATCATCCGCGCGTAGCCATCGGCGGCCCCGGTCGCGACCCCCTCGAAAAGGCAGAGCGACAGGTCCATCCGCGGCTCCCGCCCCAGGGCGGCAAGCATGTGCATTTCCGTCGTTCCGGGATTGGCAAAACACATCCGCACCCCGTTTTCGGCCAGCGTCTGCACCACCAGATCGGCACCGTTTCTTGTCATCACTCTCTACCTTCCTGACGTGTCCGGCCCCGACGTCTGAACGTTCGTCCTTCGCACGTCCCAGGGCCCCGGCCCCACAGAATGCGTGGACCCGCGTTTCGCCTGATCCTCCCGATCTCGGCAGATGTGTCAATAATAATGAGCACCACAAATCGCCATGACGGCGAAAATCGGCAAGCATGGCGCCAACGAGCACCCCGGGACGACGACGTTCGCACCCCGCAGCGCGCAAGAAATGTATTTAATTTCAATACAGAAGGCCTGTGCGCCGACTCGGGAACAGCCCTTCACCCCACCTCCCTCCGAGACCGCGCACAGAGCCAATTCCGGCAAAAGCAGCGAAATTGCCCCGCCTTGCTCAAAAATTGATACAGAAATCGCAAAATTTTCTTCGCGAATTTTCAAGGACTTGACCTGCGACACCCCAAAACCTGCACCTGAGACGCCTCTATTTCCTTTGACAGAACGCGAAATGCTTCACAGGATATTTCATATGGATCATTCATATTCAGATAGAATACAGACCGAAACAGCGCCCAAGGATGGCGGCGTCCGCCCGCTGTCGACCGCGCTCAAGGTTCTGGACGTGTTGCGCTTCTTCGGGGACAAGCGCCGGCCGCAACGGCTGGCCGAGGTGGCCGAGGGGCTGGGCCTGTCGCGCGCCACCGCCTATCAGCGGCTGCTGACCCTGGTCGCCGCCGGCTGGCTGGAACAGGACGATGGCGGCGCCTATCGCCTGTCGATGCTGACCACCCGCATGGCCTCGGCCTCGCTCGACCAGGCGGACCTGGGCACCCGGGCCGACCCGGTGCTGCGCGCGCTGGTGGACGACACCGGCGAAACCGCCTCGCTGTCGATCATCGACCGCGGCCTGCCCTGCATCGTGGCCCGCGTGGAATCCGACACCCTGCTGCGCGCCGAACAGAAGCTGGGCACGATGATGTCGCTGGAAGGCTCCGCCTCGGGGCGGATCCTGGTGGCCTATGGCGATGCGCAGATGCTGGACCGGCTGCGCAAGGGCGACCACCCGCTGCCCGACGAGGCGACGTTGCCGGCGATCCGCGAGGCAGGCTATGCGCTGTCCAGCGGCTATACCCAAAGCGGCGTGCGCGCCATCGCGGCGCCCGTTTTCGATCTGCATGGCCGCTGCACCGCCACCCTTTCCCTCGTCGTGCCGGAAATCCGCTTCGACGAGGCCCGCTTCCGCGCGCCGCTGCTGAAAGCGGCCGCGGACCTCTCCCAAATCCTGCAAGGAGGCGCCTCGTGACGCTTTCATCCCTTCACACCCGGGACGCCGACGGGCGCCCCGGCCTGCGCGACTGGCGCGGGCTGATGAAACCCGAGCGGCTGGCCGCGATGCAGCCCTCGCGCCTCAGCGGCACGCGGGCGATGATGAACCGGATGAGCCGCGAGCGCTGGCAGATCACCTGCGACCGCTTCGACGTGGATGACGAGGCGCGCGGCACGATCGTCTATTCGATCAAGACGCCCCGGCAAGAGTTCAGCTTCATCGCCTTTTCGCTGACGCCCAAACGCGAGGGGCGCACGGGCCGCATCATCGGCCGCGCCTGGGACATGATGGGCACCCTGAACGAGGGCCCGGCCACCGAGGAGGCCATCGAAAGTGCCCGCGAGGAGCTGCCGAAACTCTACCGCGGCCGCGCCAGCGACACCGCGCTGGTCTGGTGCCGGTCGAACCGGTCCATGCGGGTCTTCGAGACGGTGCTGGAGGCGCTCGCCGACGGGCGCCAGCCCTCGGTCGAGGATCTGAACACCGTCTGCTACCTGATGCGCAACACCGGGCTGGACGGCAACGGCACCTTCGGCACCCGCTCCTTCCCGTCGATCAACACCGAGGCGCACGACCTGGGCGGCATGCTGGAGGCGCAGCTGCTGCTGGCCTACCTGATGCGCGAACTGGCCTGCGACCTGGTGGAACACTTGGCCAGACTGCGTTCGGACAAGGCGGTGAAACTGGACCCGGCCCTGCGCAGCTACCTGGGCGTCGGCAACGGCTCGGCGCTCGGCCTGATCTTCTTCGTACAGAAGCACCCGCGCCTTCTGGACAGCTGGCTGACGGCCCGCGAAACCGCCATCGCCGCCGCCCTCGGGCTGGACCTGGGCCGGGGCGACGCGCGGATCGAGCGGCTGATCACGCTGATCCGTCGGGCGCAGACCTTCCGCGCCCAGGACCGGATGATGTACGAAACCTTCGCCGCCTCCGCCACCGTGGCCGAGGAGGTCGCCAGCCTGATCCCCGCCCTGGAGGAGCTGCTCGACGCCGGAACCATCGACGGCACGGCCCATGACTTCCCGCTGGATGTCCTGGCTCGCCGGGCCGAGGCGACCCTGGCCCCCGAAAGCTACGAGACCTTCCTGTCGCTCATCATGGAACTGGTCCCCGACCTGGCCGACGAGCTGGCCGCCGGCGTCGCGGGCGCGGATGAGCTGGAGGTCGATCCCGTGATGACCACCGGCGCCCTGCGCGCGCTGCTGGAGGAGGACTATGCCTGGGCGCTGGAGATGGACATGACCGCGCCCGATGCCCAGGACTACGTCTGGTACAAGTCCGAGACCGCCGAGGAACCGCGCCGCGGCCTGCGGGACGAGATCCCCGAGGCGCGCGAGTTGGGCCTGGACATCCCCGGCAACCTTCAGGCGCTTCACGCCGACCTGGGCGAAGTGGCCCCGGACACGGCCGTCGCCCGCTTCCTGCTGGCCCATCCCGAACACCGGCTGATGGTGGCCCGCGCGCAATCCCTGGCCGGGCGCCATTTCCACACGCCGCACGCCAACATCAACGCCGGATCCTTCGTGCCCATCGACCTGGTGCGGCTGATGAACGTCGGCCTGCACGGCATCGACAAGACCCGCGACTACCTGCAACGCAACCTGCGCGGTGTGCTCTACCACGGCGCACCGACCCGCGACGCCATCGCCGCGGGCCAGGTCGGCGACTGGTTCTACCCCGAGGAGCCCCGCGCATGACCCCCTCCCAGACCCTGCGCGTGATGCCGCGCGAAATGCGCCTGATGAGCGAACGCATTCTGTCGCTGACCGCCCTGCCCAAGGGCTTCGCGCTGATGATCACCGACGTGGTGATGTATTCCCAGGCCATGGGGCTGGGCGGCTTCCCCCTGCTGGAGGCGCGCCTGCCCGACCTGATGGAGGCGACCCCCACCCCGCTGGCGCTGATGGCGGAGGTGGGAGACCGCCTGGTCCTCGACGCCGGCGGCCAGCACGCCTGGATCGCCCTGCCCTCCGCCCTCGACCTGCTGGAACTGACCCTGGCGCAGCATGACAGCGCCCGGATCGAGGTGACCGGCGCCACCGACGCCGCGGAACTGGCCATCGCGGAGGGCCTGGGCGCCCGGCACGGGCTGGAAGTGTCGCTGTCCGGCACCACGCTGACCGCCACGCGCGGCCCGGTGGCCGATCCGGTGCTCACCCGTGTCCTGCAGGACGGCGCCCGCATCGAGGCGGCGCAGTGGTGGCGCATCTACGAGCTGGCCCAGACCGCCCTGACACCGGATTCGGTCGTCTCGCGCCGCCACGCGGGCGTGAACATCGTGACCGAAGACGGCCAGATCATCGGCCGCACCGACAATGACGACGACACCGACCCGAACTTCATCAATTCGGTCGGCCTCAAGACCCAGGAAGCCACCCAATGACCCCTGACATGATCATCGACGGCCTGCAATGCGGCCATTTCGACCGCGACAGTTTCGTCCGGCTGCAGGCCGCCAAGGTGCACGGCGTCGTGGTCACCTGCGGCTTCTGGGAAGGCACGCTGGAAAGCCTCGACAGCCTCGGCCGCTGGCGCGACCTGATCCGCGAAAACGACGACGTGGCCGCCTTCGCCTATACCCCCGCCGATATCGAAAAGGCCGCCGCCGAGGGCAAGGTCGCCGCGATCCTGGGCTACCAGAACTCGAACCTCTTCGAGGGCCGCATTCGCCTGGTCGAGATGTGGGCCGAACTGGGCGTGCGCGTGGTGCAGCTGACCTACAACAATCAGAACGAGTTGGCCGGTTCCTGCTATGAGGCCGAGGACTCGGGCCTGGCGCGCTACGGCAAGGAAGTCATCAAGGAGATGAACCGCGCGGGGATCCTGGTGGATTGCTCCCACGTCGGCAACCTCTCGACCCTGCAGGCCATCGAGGCGTCGGAGAAACCCATCGCGGTGACCCATGCCAATGCCGACAGCCTGTTTCCGCACAAGCGCAACAAGACCGACGACGTGCTGCGCGCGCTGAAGGAAACCGGCGGTGTCATCGGCTGCGCCGCCTATCGCAACATCACCGGCGACTACTATTCCGGCCCCATCGAGCAATGGTGCGAGATGGTGGCGAAGACCGTCGACATCGCCGGCATCGACAGCGTGGCCATCGGCACCGACCGCAGCCACAACTTTACCGCCCCCGACTACGCCTGGATGCGCATGGGTCGCTGGACCCGTGGCGTCGACTACGGCGCAGCCTCCGCCGCCCGTCCGGGAAAGGCCCCGCCCCCGGACTGGTTCCAGGCGCTGGAGGACATGGCGGTCATCCCAAACGGCCTCCGCAACGTGGGCTTCTCGGAAGAAGAGGTCGCAAAAATCACCCACGGCAACTGGTTGCGTCTTTACGGCGAGACCTTCCCCAACTCCAACAGCTGAGGTTCCCATGACCATCAACAACAAGAAGAAGACGTCGCTGATCCGCCCCAATCGCCGCCTGTTCCTGCAGGGCACCGCGGCGCTGGCCGGCGCGTCGGCCCTGGCCGCGCCCTCCATCGGCCGGGCCCAATCGAAAGAACTCTACATCAACTCCTGGGGCGGCCCCTGGCTGGAAGCCGCGACAGAGAACCTGTTCACCCCCTTCACCGAGGCGACGGGAATCGAGATCCGCACCGTCTCCCCGGTGTCCTTCGCCAAGCTGGCGGCCCAGGTCCGCACCGGCGTCTACGAATTCGACGTGACCACCCTGGGCGGCGGTGACATCGTGGCCGCCAACAACGCCGGCCTGCTGGAGCCGATCGAAGAGTCCTACCCCGGCGGCCTGTTCCAGAACGGCGTCGGCAGCCATGCCTTCGCCACCATGATGGCCTGGCGCACCGATGCCGGCTGGGACGAGACCCCGCAAAGCTGGGCCGACTTCTGGGATGTCGAACGCTTCCCGGGCGGCCGGTCGCTGCAACGCTACCCCGCCCGCGTCCTGCCCCTGGCCCTGCTGGCCGACGGCGTGGCGCCCGAGGATCTCTACCCGCTGGACATCGACCGGGCCTTCGCCAAGCTGGACGAGATCAAGGAGCATGTCCGTGTCTGGTGGACCGGCGGCGCGCAGTCGACGCAGATCCTGCGCGACGGTGAGGTCGACATGATCGGCATCTGGCACGGTCGCTACTTCGAGGCGGAAGACGCCGGCGCGCCGGTCGATTTCACCTGGAACCAGGCGGAGCTGGACAATGCCTACTGGGTCGTCGCCAAGGAGACGCCCAACATGGAAGCGGCCAAGATGTTCGTCGAATTCGCCACCTCTGCCGAACCGCTGGCCGGTTTCGTCAGCCAGGCGAACTATGGCGCGCTGAACCCGGCGGCGGACGCCTTCGTCCCCGACGCGGCCAAGCCCCGCATGCCCACGGCGCCCGGCAATGTCGAACAGACCTTCGGCCAGGACATGCTGAACTGGGGCGGCGACCCGCAGGAAGTTGCCATGCGCTTCGACGAGTGGCTGGCCTCCTGATCCCGACCACAGCGACGGACGCGTGACGCTTTCCCCCGTCCGCGTCCCCTCTCGGGGCGGCATGTCCCCTGCCGCCCCGACCCTCACCCGTGTGCCTGCACCTGCGGGCACCATCGACTTTCCGCACCATCAAGGGAGCGACATCCCATGGGGTTCAAGCTTTCGACCCTGCCGGACCGGCAGAACATCTGGCCATGGCTGCTGCTGGCCCCGCTGGCGATCTACCTGGCGCTCTTCTTCCTCGTGCCGTTGGTCGAGGTGGGCATCATGTCCGTCACCGAACCGCCCCCGGGCCTGGCCAACTACGAACGGGTGCTGACCGGCTCCCTCTACCGCAAGGTCTTTCTCAACACCTTCGGCACCGCCCTGCTGGTGACTGTCTGCTGCCTTCTGGTCGGCTACCCGCTGGCCTACCTGATGTCGACGGTCAGCAAACGCGCCGCCATGGCGATCCTGTTGCTCATCACCATGAGCTTCTGGACCTCCTTCCTTGTGCGCACCTATGCCTGGATGGTCCTTCTGGGCAACAACGGCCCGGTGATCTGGCTGATGCAGACGCTGGGCATCCAGGATCCGCCGCCGCTGCTGTTCACCCGGTTCAGCTCGACCCTGGCCATGGTGCATATCCTGGCGCCCTACATGATCATGAACATTTACACGGTCATGCAGAAGATCGACCCCTCGCTGATCCGCTCGGCGGAAAGCATGGGGGCCTACGGCCGGTCGCTGTTCCGCCATGTCTACCTGCCGCTGACCGCGCCGGGCATCGCCAATGGCTCGGTCCTGGTCTTCGTCATCTGCCTGGGCTTCTACGTGACACCCGTCCTGCTGGGATCCCCGCGCGAACAGATGGCCGCGGGCCTGATCGGCAACCAGATCGAACAGTTCCTGGCCTTCGGCCTGGGCTCGGCCATGGCCATCGTGCTGCTGGTGGTGACGCTGATCATCCTAGGGCTCTACCACCGCCGTTTCGGCCTCGACAAACTCTACGGATAAGGACGCCCGCCATGAACACCTTCATCCGCTGGATCGGCATCGCCGTCGTCGCCTTCATCGCTGCGCCCCTGCTGATCGTCGTGCCGATGTCCTTCTCCACCGCCGCCTCCCTGCAGTTCCCGCCGCCGGGCTGGGGTTGGCAGTACTACCAGGCCTACTTCTCCGATCCCTCCTGGCTGCGGCCCACCTGGAACTCGGTCTTCATCGCCGCGATGAACACGCTGCTGACCATGGCGCTGGTGGTCCCGGCCACCTTCGCCCTGGTACGGCACAAGTTCTGGGGCAAGTCGGCGGCCAACCTGATGATGATGATGCCCATGGCGGTGCCCCATATCGTCATGGCGATCGGCTACTACTCCTACTTCGGCGAGCTGAAGCTGGTGCACTCCAAGCTGGGCGTGATCCTGGCGCACACCTGCCTGTCGGTGCCGATCACCTTCCTGGTGCTGTCGGCCAACCTGAAGGGGTTCGACCGGACCCTGGAACGCGCCGCGCGCTCGCTCGGTGCCACACCGCGGCAGGTCTTTCTGCACATCACCCTGCCGATCCTGCGCCCCGGCCTGCTGATCTCGGCGCTCTTCGCCTTCATCCAGTCCTTCGACGAAACCGTCGTCGCCATCTTCATCTCGGGTCGCAACGCGGAAACCCTGCCGCGCAAGATGTTCGACTCGATCCGCGAAGAGGCCGACCCGGTCATCGCCGTCATCTCGACTCTGCTCTTCGCCATCGTCTTCGCCGGCCTGATCGCCCCCTCCGTGATCAAGCTGATCCGCCGCATGACGGCCAAGACGGCCCAACAACGATAACCTTCGGGAGAAACCATGAGCTCCTATCTGCAGCTGTCCGGCGTCAACAAGACCTTCGGAAACTTCACCGCCCTCGGCCATATCGACCTGGAGATCGAGAAGGGCGAGTTCGTCACCTTCCTCGGGCCGTCCGGGTCGGGCAAGACCACCACGCTGATGGTCATCGCGGGCTTCGAGGATGCCACCCGGGGCGAGATCACGGTGGACGGCCAGTCGCTGTCGCACCTGGCGCCCCAGGAACGCAACATCGGCATCGTCTTCCAGAACTATGCCCTCTTCCCGCACAAGACCGCGGCCGAAAACGTCTATTTTCCGCTGCAGATGCGCAAGGTGGGCAAGAAGGCCGGTCTGAAGAAGGCCGAGGAAATGCTGGAACTGGTCGGCCTCTCGGGCTTTGCCCATCGTCTGCCGAAAGAGCTGTCGGGCGGCCAGCAGCAGCGCGTGGCCCTGGCCCGCGCGCTGGTGTTCGAGCCCGACCTGCTGCTGCTCGACGAACCGCTGGGTGCGCTGGACAAGAACCTGCGTGAACAGATGCAGATCGAGATCAAGCGAATCCAGAAGCGCCTGGGCGTGACCACGATCTTCGTCACCCATGACCAGACCGAGGCGATGTCGATGTCCGACCGGATCGTCGTCTTCTCCGACGGGGCCATCGAACAGGCCGATGCGCCGCTGGAGATCTACCACCGCCCCGCCACCCGCTTCGTCGCCGACTTCATCGGCGAGAGCAACCTGCTGCCCGCGACCATCACCGATGCCGGCACCCGCCGCGCCACCAGCCCGGTGCTGGGCGACGTGACCTTCGGCGCCGAGGGCTGTCCGCAGGTCAGCGACGGCCAGACCGTCGACCTGCTGATCCGGCCCGAGCACCTGAAGCTGTCGCGCGACCCCAAGGAGGGCCGCCAGAATGCGCAGATGCAGATCGAGACGATCGTCAACTACGGCGACAATGCCGTGGTCATCGGTCATGCCAGCGACCAGCAGATCCGCGTGCGGGTGCCTGGCGCCGACGTGGTGATCCTGAAGGAAGGCGACACCTGTCATTTCAGCTGGACCGAAGACGCCGTCTTCGTCCTGACCGAGTAAGCGAGGCCCCATGTTCGACGACATCATCACCCGTTTCGGGACCGGCGCCCGCGCCTCCATCGCCACGGTGGCAAATGGCACAGGCTACTTCGCCGTGACCCCCAAGGCGCCCTACGACGGCAGCCTGTCGACCGCCGAGCAGGCCGCGCAGCTGCTGGAGAAGGCTGAGGCCCGGCTGACCGAGATCGGTTCGACCAAGGCAGGGCTTCTGTTCTGCGCAATCATCCTGAAGGATGTGGGCGACGTGGCCGCCTTCAATGCCGTCTGGGACGAGTGGGTTGCCGACATCGCCCCGCCCGCCCGCGCCTGTTTCGAGGCGAACATGGCCAACCCCGATCTGAAGGTCGAGATGATCATGATCTGTGCCGTGCCCGATCCCACCGATGGCTGAGGCCCTCGCCCCTGCCACCAGCGATCCGTTGCAGACCGCCCTGGCGGCCACCGGGCTGGATCTCGGGCTGGTGACGGATCCTGACCAGCTGGCGCGCTTCACCACCGACGCGACACGCCGCGTGGCGGCCACGCCCAGCCTGGTGATCCGCCCGGCCGACACCGCCGGGGTCTCTGCCGCGCTGCGTCTCTGCCAGGAGGCGGGGCGCCGGGTCGTGCTCCAGGGCGGGCTGACGGGCCTGTCGGGGGGCGCCAGGGTGCAGCCGGGAGAGGTCGTCCTGTCGCTGGAGCGGATGACCGCCATCGGCCCCGTCGACGATCTGGCCGCCCAGATCGAGGTGGGCGCCGGCGCGACCCTGCAACAGGTGCAGGAGGCGGCAGCTGCCAGTGGCCTGATCTTCGGCGTCGATCTTGGCGCGCGCGGATCCGCCACCATCGGCGGGATGATCGCCACCAATGCCGGCGGCATCCGCGTGCTGCGCTACGGCATGATGCGCGCCCAGGTCGCGGGGATCGAGGCGGTGCTGGCCGACGGCACCGTGATCACCGCCATGAAGGGCCTGGAAAAGGACAACGCCGGGCCGGACCTGCGCCAGCTCTTCATCGGATCGGAAGGCACGCTGGGCGTGGTCACCCGCGCCCTGCTGCGCCTGCACCCGGCGCCGACGGTGGAAACCAATGCGCTCTGTGCCGTGGACAGCGTCGAGGCGGCCCAGGCCCTGCTGCGCCACCTGCGCGCCCGGTTGGGCCCGCTGCTGTCGGCCTACGAGGGCATCTGGCCCGAGGTCTACGAGGGCGCCTGCGCCCTGACCTGCAACCCGCCGCTGCCCACGGGCGCCGGTCTCTACGTGCTGACCGAGATCCAGGGAATGCGGGAGATCCTGCAGGAAGACGCCTTCGAAGCCGCGCTGATCGAGGCCTACGAGGCCGGGCTGTGCCGCGACGTGGTGGTGTCGCAATCAGCGCGGGATCATGACCGGCTCTGGGCCCTGCGGGAGGCCTGCGTGGATTTCACCTTCTCCCTGGGCAACCTGCTGCCGCATGACCTGTCACTGCCCGCCCGCGCCCTGCCCGCCTTCCTGGCCGAGGCCCGCACCCGGCTGGCCGAGGTCGATCCGCAGGCCGGCGTCTACATCTACGGCCACCTGGGCGACGGCAACCTGCATTACATCGTGAAGACCGAGGCCCGCACCGAGGTCTCGGCGGCGCTGAACGGGCTGGCGGCGCGTCTTGGCGGCTCGATCACCGCCGAACACGGGGTCGGTCAGGACAAGGCGCCCTACCTGTCGATGGTACGCAGCGAGCAGGAACGGCTGGTGATGACCCGGTTGAAGGCGGCCATGGATCCCGCGGAGCTGCTGAACGCGGGCCGCGTCCTGGGCTGATCCTGGTCAGCGGGCGTCCCGCCCCGAAAGGGTCAGAACAGACCGGCTTCCTTGGCGATCATCGCCGCCTGGGTGCGGTTCGAGGCGCCGATCTTGCGATACAGCGTCTTCACGTGCAGTTTCACCGTGGGTTCGCGGATATCCAGATCCCGGGCGATTTCCTTGTTCGCCTTGCCCTGGGTCAGCCCCTCCAGCACCTGCAACTCGCGCTCCGACAGCATCTCGGCCAGCGGGTTCGCATCCTCTTCCTCGGCGGGCGCGCGCATGAATTCGAGGGGCGCATACTGCTCCCCCATGGCCATGAAGCGCACCGCATTGATCAGCGACTTGGCCGAGAGAGTCTTCGGCACGAAGCCCGCGGCGCCCACGGCCAGGGCCTCTTCGGCGATCTCGCGGCTGGCAGTGCCCGAGATGATGGCGACGCGGTTGTGCCCCGCCAGCTCCATCATCCGCTTCAGCCCGTCGAGACCGCGCATGCCCGGCATCGAATAGTCCAGCAGGATCAGATCATAATGCGCCCCGGCTTCGACCTGCGCCACGGCCTCGTCGAAGGACGCGACCGTGCCGGCATCGAAGCCGCCCTCGGCGTTCAGGAACGCCTGAAGCGTATCCCGCAGCAAATCATGGTCATCGGCGATGAGGACACGCATCGCCCCGGCGGACACACCGCCCATGTCGCGTTCATCATGAAGAGTCCGAGCAGTAATCACCGCTTTGTCCCGCCTGCGAATCAAGTTCATTCCGTTTCGTAAGGATGAACCTAAAAATGTGACCAAATCGGGGAGGATCGGCCGCTATCCCGTCATATGACCCTTAAACCATTAGTAGGTCCAGTAACTTGCGAGTCATTTCCCGTGGTTGCGCGGGCCCTCCGTCCGGCCCCGCCCTGCAGCGGCGTCCTATCCATTCGGATAGGGGCGGTGGTCCGATGCGTCACTCCCGCGCAGGGCGAGTTCTGTGCGAAGGTTAAAATCGATAACAATCAGATTCGGCCCTTGCAGATGCTCCCGTTCCGTCTCCGTCTATCCCTGGTGCCCGCCCTGCTCGCGGCCGCGACCGCCGCGCTGCTGGCCGCCCCGGCCGCCGCCACGGATGCGCGGGGGGCAACCCTGTTGACGGTGACCTCCGAAACCGGAGAGGTCCTGGCGGAGCTCGACCTCGAAGCCCTGCAGGAAATGCCGTCGCAGGTCTATGAAACGACCACCATCTGGACCGACGGGGTGCAGGAATTCACCGGCGTTTCCCTGGCGGACCTGATCAGCGAAGTGGCCCCGGACGCGCAGCGCATCTCGGCCAAGGCGATCAACGACTACGAGATCGAGATGCCCCGCTCCGGCTGGGAAGACGGCGCCCCGATCGTGGCCTACCTGAACCATGGCGAAGAGATGTCCCTGCGGGACAAGGGGCCGCTGTGGATCGTCTACCCCTTCGATGCCGACCCCGCCTTCCGCCAGGAGGTGATCTACGCACGCAGCATCTGGCAGCTCGACCGCATCACCGCGTTCGAATAGACCGGCCGGTGCCCTCAGGAGAGACACGACGATGTTGAGCGTATCCCGTAACAGCGGGCGGTCCCCTCTCTGGCGGCAGCCAATCGCCGCCCTGACGATCCTGATCCTCTGCGTGACACTGGTGGTCGGCCTGGCCTGGCTCGTATTGCATGAAATCGAGACCCTCACCTCCTCCAATTCGGACAACCTGCAATGGAGCTTGGCCCAGGCCGAGGTCGATTTCCTGCGGTACGAGGCGGCCCTGGCACAGGCCGAGGCAAGCATCGACGACGGCGACGCCGAGACCACTGGCCCCGCGATCGTCGAACTGCGTCGCGCCTTCGATATCTTCTACAGCCGCATGGCCCTGATCGAGGACGCTCCGGCCTTCCGTGCCATGCAGGACAACCAGGATTTCAACGCCCCGCGCCTGCGTGTCGATGCCTTCCTGCAGGAGACGGTGCCGCTGATCGACGGCAGCGAGCCTGATCTGCTGGCGGCCCTGCCGGACCTGAGAGAGACCGCCGACCGCATCCACCAGGACGTGCGGTCCTTCTCGCTGTCGGGCCTCGATGGCTTTGCGCAGATCACCGATGCCCGCCAGGCCAGCCTGATCCGCACCCTCGGCCTGATCGCCACGGTGATGTTCCTGTTCATCGCCGGGCTGTCGCTGCTGGCGCTGGTGCTGGTGCGCATGGCGCGTCAGTCGCGCAACAGCGCCAGGCGGGCCGAGGCCCATGCCGCGCGGATGCACACCATCGTCGAAACCTCACTGGATGCGGTGGTGGTGACCGATTCCGACGGGTTCATCCACGAGTTCAACAGCGCGGCCGAACGCATGTTCGGCTATAGCCGGGCCGAGGTCGTGGGTAGGCGCGTGCGGCATCTGCTGATCCCCGAAACCGAAGCCGAGGAATTGCGCCGGATGGGCGACAGCGTGCTGGAGGCCCGAGAACGCGGCGACAGCTTCCTGCATCCGTTCGAGTTCACCGCCCGCGACCGATCGGGCCGTCGCTTCCCTGCCGAGGTCTCCTTCGACCGGGCCGCCGACAACGAGCACCTCTTCGTCTCCTTCGTCCGCGACATTTCCCTGCGCAAGGCGCAGGAAGAGATGCTGACCCAGGCGCGTGACCGCGCGCTGGCCGGTGAGCGGTCGAAGTCCGAGTTCCTGGCGGTGATGAGCCACGAGATGCGCACGCCGCTGAACGGGCTGATCGGCTCGATGCAGCTGCTGCGCGATCACTCCCTCTCCGAAGAGCAGAGCGAACTTCTCACACTGATGGACAGTTCGGCCCAGCTGTTGCTGAACCTCGTGAACGACGTGCTGGACCTGGCGAAATTCGAAGCCGGCAAGATGAAGCCCGAGGCGCGGA
Organism: Pseudooceanicola marinus; assembly: GCF_020177265.1. GTDB lineage: Bacteria > Pseudomonadota > Alphaproteobacteria > Rhodobacterales > Rhodobacteraceae > Pseudooceanicola > Pseudooceanicola marinus_A. Next base: position 82,473 of record NZ_JAIVMC010000010.1, on the reverse strand, counting down.
CCTTCTCGGTGCCTCGCCTTCTGGACGGTGTGGTGGAGACCTCGGCCACCCTTGCCTCGACCAATGGCAACGACCTGACCTGGAACTGGGTCGGCACCCCGTCCGGCCCGCTGGTGGCCGACGCCCGGCGCCTGCGGCAGGTGCTGTTGAACCTGGTGACCAACGCGGTGAAGTTCACCCGCGGGGGGGACGTCGAGATCGAGGTGGAACTTGTCGGTCCGCAACGCAGCCAGCTCGAATTCCGGGTGATCGACAGCGGGATCGGCATCGAAGAGGACGACCTGGACCGGATCTTCAACGATTTCGAGACGCTTGACAGCTCCTACGCGCGCCAGGCCTCGGGGACCGGGCTAGGCCTCGGCATCGCCCGACGGCTGGTGCAGCTGATGGAGGGCGAGATCGGCGCCGAAAGCGTGCCCGGGGACGGCAGCCTGTTCTGGGTGCGCATCCCCGTCGCCCAGGCCGCCGGAGAGGAAACCCTGCCCGACGCCGAGACGGACAGTACGACCAAAGGCACCACCCCGCCGATGGAAGTCCTGCTGGTCGAGGACAACGAGATCAACCGTTTCATCGCCCGCGAGATGCTGGAAAGCGAAGGCCACTACGTGACCGAGGCGGTCGATGGCCAGGCCGGGGTCGACTGGGCCGATGCGCAACGCTTCGACCTGATCCTGATGGACATCTCCATGCCCGTGATGGATGGCACCGAGGCCGCCTTGCGCATCCGCTCCGGCCATGGTGCCTCGGCGGACGTGCCGATTGTCGCGCTGACCGCCCATGCCCTGCCCGAGGAGCTGAAGAAGTTCCGCAGCATCGGCATGGATCACTGCCTGTCCAAGCCCATCGACCGCAAGGTCCTGAGCCGCCTGCTGCAGGACCTGGCCAACGGCGCGCTGCCGCTGGCCGCACAGGACAGCCGTGACCGCGCGGCCCCGTCCGAGCTGATCGACGCCACCCAGATCGAGACCCTGTTCTCCGGCACCGGCACCGAGACCGCGCGCAAGCTGCTCGACCGGTTCTGCGCCGAAACCGACGGCTGCATCGCCGCCCTGGCCGCCTTCCCCGGCAGCAAGCAGGAGATCGCCCGCCTCACCCACGCCTGCGCCGGCACCTGCGGCACCTTCGGCCTGACCGCCCTGCGCGAGGCGCTGGCCGCGATCGAGACCAAGGCCAAGCGCGGCCAGGAGATCGAGGCCGCCGAGCTGCAGGCGCTGGAACCGCTGTGGAAGGCCAGCCGGGCGGAACTGGACGCCCTCGACACGCAGGGAGTGGACGCCTGACCGCGCGCCCCCCCTTGCCGCCGGGCTGGCACCCCGGCGATGTCGATGCCAGCGGGCATCCACGGTGGCCCTTTGTCCCAGGCACGACGGATCCGGCGCCGGCCTGCGCCGGTACGATCTCCGCCGTAGCCGAACCGCTCATCAGACCCCGGGACAGCACTGCGGGCTGGGGCGCACTGGCCGGCAGCGCCGTCGAAGGTCTGGAGCCCCGGTTCTCGATCCTGTTGCCCTACGGCGATGCCAGCGCCAGCCTCGCGATCACGCTGGAGGCCCTCCTGAGCCAAACGGAGACCGATTGGGAAGCCCTGCTGATCGACACCGGGGCGCGCGACGACAGCCCCCAGGTGGCAGCGCAGTATGCCGCGCTCGACCGTCGGTTCCGCCTGCTGCGCGGGGCACGGCGCGGGGACGGCGGCGCGCCCTTCGCCTGCGCGCGCAATATCGGCCTGGCCGAGGCGCGCGGCGAGATCCTGGCTTTCTGCGAACCGGGGGCCCTGTGGATGCCCGACAAGCTCGACCGGATCACCGCCGCCTTCACCGACGTGACGCTTGATGCCTGCTATGCCCCCGGTGCCGAGGTGGGATCGGAAGCGGACGCCGCCCCCGGCCCGCAGCCCTCGGGGGACCTCACTGTCGCCCGGCTGATGGCCGAGAACCCGGTGCAGCGGCTGTCGAACCTCGCCCTGCGCGCCGAGCTGGTGAATACCGTGGGCACCTTCGACAGTCGGTTGCCCCATGGCGATGACCTGGAATGGCTGGTGCGGCTGGTCGGCGAAGGCTACCGACTGGCGCCCCTCGACCAGCCACTGGTTCTCTACCCCCGGGGCGACGCCGCGCCGGGCGCCTCGGGCGAGACCCCGCCGAGCCTGGCGGCGATCTGCAGCGGGCGACTGGCGGCACTGGTCACGGCGGCCCGCTACACCCGTGCGCCCACGGCCCGGGACAAGGCGACCCGCCTTCGCCGGCTGGCCCGCCGCGCCCTGCGCGCCGGTGCGCCGCGGCGCCAGGCCCTCGGGCTTGCCCTGCGGGGGCTGTGGGCCAGCCCCGCAGGCTGGTTCGCCGACCGCCGCAGCGGCCTGAAGGTCCTGACCGCTGCCCTGGTGAACCTGCTGTTGCCGAAGTCGATGGCCCGCACCCTCTTCAGTTCCTGATCCCCGGCTGCGACCGCCCGAGCGGACGCACCAGGCGCGGCCCGGAGGGGCCGCCTTTGACATCGCCTCGCGTCCGCCCGACACTGGCCCCCTCCGCCACCGCTCAGGGCCGACCACATGACCGAGACCATTTCCACTCCCAGCCCCGACGCCAAGGCCTCCCCGACGTTCAGCGGCCCGGATCTCTGCGCCCTCTCCGCGCATGAGGCGGTGTCGCTTCTGCGCCGTGGAGAGATCGCCCCCGACGCGCTGATCGATGCGGCGATGACACGGATCGACCAGGTGGAACCGGCGGTCAACGCCCTGCCCACCCTCTGCCGCGCCCGGGCCGAGGCGACCGCCGCCGCGCTGGACGGGCCGCGCGAGCATCCCGGCTGGCTGGCAGGTCTGCCGCTGGCCATCAAGGACCTGGCGGAGGTCTCCGGCGTGCGGTCGACCTTCGGCACGCGTGGCATGACGGCCCATGTGCCCGACACCTCCTCGCCCATCGTCAGCCGGATCGAGGCGCGCGGCGGGATCGTCCTGGCCAAGAGCAACACGCCCGAATTCGGCGCCGGGGCCAATACGTTCAACGATGTCTTCGGCTTCACCCGCAACCCCTGGGACACGACCCGCAACGCCGGCGGCTCCTCGGGCGGGGCGGCGGCGGCGCTGGCCACGGGCGAGGTCTGGCTGGCCCATGGATCGGACCTGGCGGGGTCGCTGCGCACCCCGGCGGCCTATTGCGGCGTCGTGGGGTTCCGCCCCTCCCCCGGTGTGGTGCCGGGCGCACCGGCCCATTCGCGGTTCCACACCGAGGCGGTGCAGGGCCCCATGGCCCGTTCGGTCCTTGATTGCGCCCTCTTCCTCGATGCCATGGCCGGGTTCGACCCCGCCGAGCCGCTGTCCTACCCCGCCCCCGACGCGCCCTATCAAGAGGCAGTGGCCCGCGCCGACGGTCGCATCCGCATCGCCTTCTCCCCCGATCTCGACGGGCTGGCGCCGGTGTCGCAGGAGATGGAAGCGCATCTGCGCGCGGCGCTGTCGCGGATCGAGGCGGCGGGCGCCACGGTGGAGGAAACCTGGCCGCCGCTGCCGGATCTCGACCGGACCTATCGCACCCTGCGCGGCATGCTCTGGGCCTCCGGCCCCGGGCGCGCCGACCCGAAGCTGCAGCGCAACTTCAAGCAGACCCTGCGCGAGAACATCGACTATGGCCGTGCCCTGACGATCACCGACGTACTGGACGCACAGCAGGCGCGGTCGCGGCTTTTCGACATCGTGCAGGGGTTCATGACCGGCTTCGACGTGCTGGCCTGCCCGGTGGTCGGGCTGATGCCCGGCCCGGTGGAGGAGGAATACCCGCGCGAGATCGACGGGCTGCCGCTGACCGACTACATCGCCTGGCTGCGCTTTTCCTACCTCTCGCCGGTGACCGGCCTGCCCTCCGTCTCGGTGCCCGTCGGCCTGTCGCCCGAAGGCCTGCCCGTGGGCCTGCAACTGATCGGCCAGCCGCGTGGCGAGGCGGCGCTGCTGGCGGCCGCCCGCGCGGTGGAGATGGCCTGCGGCGGGCCGCTTGGCCCCATCGACCCGGTGACGCCGGGCGGCTGAACGCGCAGGGGGGCGCGGCGCGGGCCGACAGGCCCGTCAGGTCTCGCGGTTGCGGTTCTCCCGGTAGAGGCCGACGAAATGCAGCGTCAGGAGGGCCAGGATCGCCAGCCCGAGGATCGCCGCAATCGGCCGGTCAAAGAAATCCGCGAAGGTCCGGACGCGGGCCATGCCCGAGCGCAGCTTCACCTCCATGATCCCGCCCAGCACCATACCCAGCACGATCGGCACCACCGGCAGGTTCTGCCGCTTCAGCACCAGCCCCAGCACGCCGAAGCCCGCCGCCAGGGCGCAATCCACCGTGGAGTTGCGCAGCGAGTAGACCCCGACGAAGCTGAGGACCAGGATCATCACGCCGAGGAACCGCGTGGGGATGCGGATGATCCGCAGAAGCCCGTTCGAGGCCACCAGCAGGAAGGCCACCACGATCACGTTGAGCAGCAGCATCGCCGCGTAGAGCGCATAGACGAAATCGATCTGCCCCTGGAAGAGCTGCGGGCCGGGGATCACGTTGTGCACGTAGAAGACCGACAGCATCATCGCCGTCAGCGCCTCGCCCGGGATGCCGAGCGCCAGAAGCGGGATCATCGCTGCCGCCGGCACCGCGTTGTTGGCCGCCTCGCTGGCGACCAGCCCCTCGGGGCTGCCCTTGCCGAAGGCGTCCGGGTCCTTCGAGGTCTTCTGCGCGTAGGTATAGCTGAGGAACTGGGCGGTGAACTCTCCCACGCCGGGGATCATCCCCATCAACACCCCGAAACCCGCGCCGACGCCCGCGATGCGCTTGAACCCCAGGACCTCTGTCATGGCGCGGCCCATGCGGCCACGGATCGGCTGGGCGTCCGGGGCGCTTTCGGGGCTGGAAAGCAAGTCGAAGGCCTGGCTCAGCGCGAAGAGGCCCAGCACCACCACGATCAGGTCGAAGCCAGATCCCAGCCAATCTTGCCCGAAGGTAAACCGTTGCGTGTATTTGACCGGCTCCAACCCGACGGTGCCCAGGAAGATGCCCAAGCCCGCCAGGGCACCCGCGGCGAAGGTCTGTCCGCGATGCGCCAGCACCACCAGAACCAGCCCCAGCAGTGCGGCCAGGAAGATCTCGCGCGAACCGAACATCGGCGCCACCTTGGCCAGCACCGGCGAGAAGAGGATCAGCGCCAGGATCGACAGGACGCCGCCGGTAAAGGAGGCCCCATAGGCCAGGCCGAGCGCCCGCAGCGCCTCGCCGCGCTTCGTCATCGGGTGGCCGTCATAGGTGGTCAGCGCGTTGACGGCGGTGCCGGGCGTATTGATCAGGATCGCCGGCAGCGCGCCGCCGAACATCGAGGACCCGTAGATCCCCAGCAGCATCACCAGGCCCACCAGCGGCTCCATCGCGAAGGTGGCGGGCAGCAGGATGGCGATGGCCACCGCCGGGCCGACCCCGGGGATGGCGCCGATCACCACGCCGCCCACGGATCCCACCAGCAGCGCCAGCAACACGTCCCAGTGCATCAGCATCCCGATGCCGGACATCAGCATATCCATGCAGACCTCAGAAATTGACCATGGCGAAGGTGCGGATCCCGTCGGGCAGGTAGGCATAGACCGCCCCTGCCGGGATCTTCACCTGCAGGAAGGATTTGAACCCCACGACGACTCCCAGGGCGAAAAGCCCCGACAGCCCCATCCAGCGCCAGCTGCGATAGCCCATGCGGAAGGCCAGCGCGCAGGTGAAGAGGATGGTGACGGGCAGGTAGCCGCCCAGGGGCACCAGCCAGACGTAGACCAGGAACCAGCCCGCGAATTCCAGGCTGCGCGCCCAGCCCAGCAGTTCCGCCTGCCAGCCCGGGCGGCGGTCCGACAGCAGCGCGCCCAGCAGGTGACCGGCGCCGAACAGGACCATGCAGGCAATCGCCACCCCCGGCCAGAACCCCGGCTGCATGTAGAGCCTGGTGCGCGGCGCCCATACGACCTGCCAGGGCAGGGCCAGCAGCAGCGCCAGAGCCAGAACCATGAAGCCGCTGGCGAAAATCAGGTCCCCGGGCCGCCCGAACCGCCCGAACAGCGCCTGGAAGTTGCGGATGCGGATGACGTTCCGGAACCGGCTGCCGGCGCGCGGCAGTTTCTCCGCGCGCCGGCCGTTTTCAGGGGCTGGGGTCATTCCAGCAGCCCGGAGATGGTGCCGAGCGTTTCCATGTCGGCCTCGATCTGGGCCTCCGCCTCTGCCGTGTCCTGCCAGTAGATCAGCGCACCGGTGTCCGCCGCCAGCGTCTTGGCCGCGTCGGAGGCGATGACCGTCTGCGCCACCGCCGCGATCTTGTCGCGCGCCTCCTGCGGCACGTCGGCCTTGACGAACAGACCGTTCCACAGCGCCATGTTCAGATCCGGCTGCACCTCTGCCACGGTGGGCACCTCGGGCGTGACGGGGATGCGCTCGGCCCCAATAGAGGCCAGCACCTTCACCTCGTCGAGGCAGGGGAAGATCTGTTGCAGGGTGGTGTTCATCACGTCCACGTCGCCCGAGGCCAGCGTGTTGCAATCCAGCGCGTCGAAGGCCGCCTCATAGGCGAAATCGAACCCCTTGGCCTTGGCCAGGGCAAAGGTGATCTGGGTGGGGGTCAGCATGGCGCCGAAGTGGCCCAGGGCGACCTCGTTCTCCTGCGCGTAGGCGGCCAGTTCGTCGATGCTGTCGTAGGGGGCGTCACCACCGGCGGCGATGACGAAGGGATAGGTGACGAAGACGCCGATCGGCTCGAAGGGGTTGGGCGACAGCGCCGGGATGCCGATCTGCGGCCCGGTCAGCACCACGTCCGACACGAAGGAGCCCACGGTGTAGCCATCGGCCTCGGCATTGGCGACCTCGACCGCGCCGGGGAAGGGTCCGCCGCCGCCGCCGGGCTTGTTCACCACCGCCGCCGGGACGCCGTATTCCTTCTGGAATTCATCGGCGATCATCCGGGTCAGGATGTCCTCCAGGTCGCCCGGGGGGAAGGGCACGACAAACTCGACCGGCTGTTCCGGCCATTCGGCCAGGGCGGCGGTCGGAGCGATCAGCGGCACGCTCAGCGCAGCCGCCGCGGCAAGGGGGAAGAGGGTGAGGGTCTTCATGGGTGCGTCTCCTGTTGGGTCCGGTCTGAACGCCGGTTTCGGGGTCATGTCCTTGGCCGTGGTAGACTTGGTCGGCCCGGCCCGCCGCACCACGGCCTGCGGCGGGGTCGGGGCGGTGCGGGTCTCAGGTGATCCGCACCGCCATGCCGATGGTCGCGAGGCTCATCGGCAGGATTTCCATCAGTGCGGCGGCCCGGCCCCGCTCCAGCACGCCCCAGGAAATCCTGAGGCTGAGAAGGGCATAGAGCATCAGCGCCAGCGCGGTGCCCTGCACGAAAAGGGCCGATGCCCGCGACATGGGCAGCAGGGTCACCCCCTCTGCCGTCAGAAGCGGCAGCGCCGCATCGCCGCACAGGGCCGGGCCGTTCAGCGCGTAGAGCGCCAGCAGCACCGCGGCCATCACCAGGTTGGAGGCCGCCCGGTGCAAGCACATCGCCCGCCCCTGCCGTCCGGTCGCGGACCACAGAAGCGGCGGCAGCGCCAGCAGGGCCAGCACCGTGACGCCGCCGTAAAGCAGCGCCGGCACGCCGGTCATCGCAAGCCCCATGGCGCCCAAACCCACCACCGCCTCGACCCGGTCAGGGCCGCGGGTGGCGGTGACGCAGGCCAGGGTGCCAAGGGCCGCGACGCCCAGCAGGGCCCAGTGATAGGCCGTCATCGTTCAGCAGCTGCCGCAGCCGCCCTCGGCGGCGCGGGTCTTGTTGGACTGGCAGCATTCCTTCCCGTTCGGATCCTCGGGCACGTCCAGCGTCGGGTTGCGGTCGAAGAAGTTCTCGGGCCGCAGCTTGAACCCGGCATAGTCCACCGGCATCACCGGCCAGTCCTCGGTGCGGGGGAAATGGGTCAGGCCGAAGGTGTGCCAGACGACGATGTCCTCGCCATCCACCCCGCGATCCGCCGCCGCGTAGCTGGGCAGGCCCGCGCCGCCCGGGTGCTGGTTCGGGGTATATCCCGCCGCCCACAGCTCATCGCGGTCGAACTGCGTCACCCAGAGGCTCTTCGTGGCAAAGCCCGCCCGCCTGGTGATCGAGGCGTCGTCGTCGGCCAGCAGCAGCGGCAGCCCTTCAGGCATCAGCAGGAAGGCCGGCGGTTCGCCCACGTGGTTGGTCGTCTCGGCCGAGGAGATGCGCCAGGTCCGCAACACCTCGTTCTTCGCCACCCGCTGCGCGTCGCTTTCGCGTTCCAGCCGGGTGATCTGGCGGGTGAAGGCATTGCCCAGCGGGTTGCCCGGCCCTTTCGGCACGCGGGCCACGTCGATCTCGTCGACGAAGTTCTTCTGCCCGTCCACCGCCATGTCGAGGCGGGCCGAAAACAGGTGCTGGTGCTGCGGCGCACCCAGGCGCGGCGCCATCTCGGTCGCCCATTCGTAGTCCCCTTCGGGCCGGCCGGAGGTGAAGACGATGCCAGTCGCCTTGCACTCCAGCTCGATCTTCCCGTCGAGGTAGAAATACCAGTAGAAGCCGTAATCGTAGTTGCCCACGGTCACGAAGAAGCTGACGACGAGCCGCCGCTGCCGCCGCACGTCGGAGCGGCCCGAGAAGACGCAGGTGTGCTTCCACAGGGTGCCGAAGTCCTCCTCGTGGATGCAGATCGCGTTCTTGATCTCCATCGGGTTGCAGAAGTCATCGACGACGGTGGCGTCGACATAGTGGATCTCGCCCAGGCAGTCGCAGCCCAGCACCAGCGAATTGGCCAGGCGCCCGAACTGGTATTCGCCCGCATCGAAGTAGTTCTGCCATTCGTGGGTCGGCTGCGGCTCGCCGTAGGGCACCACCATCTCGCTGACCGAGGCCCGGTTCATGATCGGCCGCTTGCGCCCCCGGTCGTTGAAGCTGATGTCGTGCAGGGTCAGCCCCTCACGCCCGTTGAACCCGACCCGGATCTCCCAGTTCTGCCAGCGCAGGATATTGTCCTCCATGGTGAAGGACCCGCCCTGCGGCTGGGTGATGTTCAGCGGCTTCATGTCCTCGCGCAGCGGCCCGCCCAGGTCGCGGTCCATGTAGTCGCCGCTAGTCTGGGGGATGTCGGTGTAGCCGGTATCGACGAAGCGGATCACCTCACGGGTCAGCAGGTCGACGTGACAGACCACCCCCTCGATCGGATGGGCCCAGAGCTCATGAATGGCATCGGGGTTGGGCGCGTGGAAGCTGAGGACGCGCAGCATGCGCCGCCCCTCTTCGCCGTCCCAGCCGTAGACACCGGCGGACAGCGGGCAGCAGAAGACCTGATCGAGGTCGGTGATCCCCCGCTCGGCCAGCGCCGCGACAAAGCGCGGGTCGGCCTTGGAAATCTCTTCGGCGGCCACGTAGTCCTCGTCCAGGACCGGGCCCCAGCCGTCCCTTGCCGGATCCAGCGCCTTGTCAACGACGATGGCGCCGGCAGGGATGTCGACGACCATCTCGCGCAAGGTTTGCGCCACGATGTCCATCACCAGCACGCCGATTTCCCGCGGGACCGGCTGGCCGGGGGACCAGGCGGCCAGCACCTCGCGGGCGGGTTCGCGCAGCATGACGTAGCTGAACCGCAGGGTTTCCCCCGCGACGCCGGCCTCGGCCAAGATCTGCTTCAGGCGCACCACCTCGGCGGCGCTGATCGGGTCCAGCGGATGGGTGATCGGGGTCTCGGCAACGGGTTCTGTCATGGCGGGGGTCCCTCCTGTCGCATGTCCTTTTGCGATCAGGGTAAGAAGCGCCTCAGCTGCACCTATTGCGATCAACGCCAAAAATTCGATAATCTGCGCCAAACGGCAAAGGAGGGTCGGAAATGTCGGATTTGCCGCCGCGCACGCGGCCCCTGCCGGAAATCCCGTCCCTGCGGGCGTCTGCTCTCGCGCCGGTTCTGGCGCATTTTGCCGAAGAGACAGGCAGGATTGAAACGGTGCTGCACCGCCACGGCCTCGACCCGGCCCGGGTGCGCGATCCCTACGAGGTGATTCCCCTGCCCGCCTACCTCCAGGTCTTCGAGGATGCCGCGGAGCTGGCGGGCGATCCGGTGCTGGGCGCGCGCCTGGGTCAGCGCATCCAGCCCGCCGATCTGGGCCCCACCGGGCTGCTGCTGCTGCAATCGGGCACGATCCGGCGCGGGCTGGAACGGTTCGCCGGGGCCCTGTCGGCGCTGCAAAGCGCCACCGACATGCAGATCACCCGAACGGGCGCGCTGCTGTCGATCAGCTATCACATCCGCGCGCCCCGCGTGCGTCCCCTGCCCCAGGACAGCGAGTTTTCCCTCTCGACGCTGGCGCGGATGATCCGAATCGCCTTCGATCCGCGCTGGCAGCCGCTGGAGGTGCATTTCGAACATGCGCCCTCGCGTCGCGCCGACCTGCTGGAACGGATCTTCCGCGCGCCGGTGCGCTTCGGCCAAAGCTCGGCCCGGCTGGTCTTCGCCCCCGAGGGTCTGGACCATCAGCACCGGGCGGAGGATGCGGGGCTGATCCGGGTGATCGAACGGCATGTGGCCGACCTCGGCCTGGAACAGGACGCGGACCAGGCGCTGGCCGACCGGGTGCTGTCCGTGGTGGTGCGCAACCTGGGCCAGCGCGCCGTGGACCTGCCGGGCATCGCGGGCGAGCTGGGGATGGCGCCGCGGTCCCTGCAACGGGGGTTGGCCGCCGAGGGGACCTCGCTGCGCGCCATCGTGCAGGGCCACCGCCGGCAGATCGCGGAAACCTACCTGGCCGATCCGCGCCTCAGCCTGAAACAGGTGGCGCAGGCCCTGGGCTATTCCGACGGCACCGTGTTCTGGCGCGCCTACCAGGGGTGGACGGGCGAGGCCCCGTCGCGGCGGCGGCAGGGGCGCTAGGGCGGCGCGGGATCAGAAGGCGTCCGAACCGTCGCGCAGGCTGCGGAAGCGTTCCAGCGCACGCATGGTGCGCCCCTCGTCGATGGAGGCCAGGTCGAGGATCACCGTGTTGGCGATGGTCATCGGCACCACCAGCGACTGGCTCTCCCCCGCGCCCCCGCGCGAGGCGCAGATCTCCGCCTCGGGCGCAGGCTCGAACGGGGCGCCGCGCGGGTCGCGCAGGGCCAGCACCTTGGCGCCCCGCTCGGCGGCCAGGGCGCGCAGCGCGTGCATCTTGTCGCCGGTCTTGCGCAGCGAGATCAGCCAGACCACGTCGCCCGCGTCGAGGAAGGCCAGCTGCTCCCAGATCCGCGCCTGTTCCGCGCCCAGGTCCACCGCGTCATAGCCCGAGCGGCGCAGGCGCATGGTGACCAGGTGCGACAGGGCCGCCCCGTGCGATGTGCCGAAGACGAAGATGCGCCGCGCGCCCAGCAGAGCCTCGGAAAAGGCGCGGATGCCGGCATCGGTCAGGCTGGCGCGAAGACCCTCCAGCGCCGCGATCTCGCTGTCCAGCACGGTGGACAGCAGCTGCCCTTCCTCCGCCCGCGCCAGCCGCGCGGCGATACGGGCACCGGGGGCCTCGAACTCCCCCTGCCCCTCCACCAGGTTGGATTGCAGGAAGGCGCGGAACTCGGGGTAGCCCTTGAACCCCAGCCGCCGCGCCAGGCGGACGGCGGAGGCCGGGTGGACGCCGGCGCGGAACGACACCTCCTTGCCGTTCTCCATCGCCGCGCGGATCGGGTCGCGCACCATCACGTCCAAAAGGCGGGTGTCCGCCTCGGTCAGCTTCGCCGAATGGCGCGAGATCAGATCGCCCAGGAAGGGCGGCGTGTCGGTCATGTCCTGTCCCCCGGGGCGCGCGCGCGCCTGCGCGCGGCGCCCGCTGTCCCTCACAGGCCTAAACCAGACGCGCGGCCCGGTCCATGGGCGCGCGCCTTCAGGCCCGCGCGCCGCTGTCGCGGTCGAAGAGATGCGCCGCGCCCGCGTCATATTCCAGCCAGATCGCCTCGCCCGGGCTGGGCAGCCCCTCGGCGCGGGGCGCCACGGCGGTCAGACGGCCCAGGGGGCTTTCGCAATGCAGCACGAACTCGGACCCGGTCATCTCGGTCAGCGCCAGCCGCGCCTCGATGGCGGGGGCCTGGGGGCGGGCGCGGTGCAGGCGCAGGGCCTCGGGGCGCAGGCCCAGTTCGACCTCGCGCGGGCCGGTCCAGCCCTCCAGCGCCTCGGCGGGCACGAAATTCATCGTCGGCGCCCCCAGGAACCCCGCGACGAAGCGGTTGGCGGGCCGGTCGTAGATCGCGCCGGGGGTGTCGAACTGTTGCAGGTGGCCGTCCTTCATCACCGCGATCCGGTCGGCGAGGCTCAGCGCCTCGGTCTGGTCGTGGGTGACGAAGACGATGGTGGCGCCCAGCTGGCGGTGCAGCTCCTTGATCTCGGTCCGCATGGCGACGCGCAGGGCGTTGTCGAGGTTCGACAGCGGCTCGTCCATCAGGAAGGTCGAACTGTTGCGGGCCATGGCGCGGCCCATGGCGACCCGCTGGCGTTGCCCACCCGACAGGGCGCCGGGCTTGCGGTCAAGATAGGGTGTCAGTTGCAGCATCTCGGCCACTTCGCGGGCACGGGCCAAGCGTTCGCGTTTCGGCACCCGGCGCAGCTCCAGTCCGAAGGCGATGTTCTGTTCCACCGTCATATGCGGATACAGCGCGTAGTTCTGGAAGATCATCGCGATGTCGCGGTCCTGCGGCGCCAGGTCATTGGCCCGGGTGCCGCCGATCATGATGTCGCCCGAGGAGGCGCTTTCCAGCCCCGCGATCAGGCGCAGGAGCGTGGACTTGCCGCAACCCGAGGGGCCGACGATGACCACGAACTCGCCCGCGGCGATGGACAGATCGACCCCGTGCAGCACCTCCGGCCCATTGGCATAGGATTTGCGGATCTGGGTCAGCTCGATCGAACTCATTGCGCGGCCTCCATCTGGCGGGCGGTCTGGTGGGCGGTGCGGCGGGCGATGGCCAGGCTGGGACGATCTGTGGTGAAGACCTTCACCCCCATCTCCAGCGCGCGGTCGATCCGGGCGGCGTCATGCGCCCCCCAGCAGCCGAAGTGGATCCCGGCGGCGCGCACCTGGGTCATCAATTCCGCCGTGGCGCTGTCGATGTTCATGCCGATCTCGGCGATGCCATGGGCCGCGCAGACCTCCAGCACCCCGGCGGCGCCCAGCTGGGTCAGCACGGGCGGGCTGACCAGCCACACGCAGGGCCGGTCGGAGGCCGCCTGCAGCGCGTCCACCGTCTCGATCAGGAAAGAGGAGAAGCCGGTGCGATGCAACATCCCGCAGCGGGTCAGCTCGGCCACGACCTTCGGCGCGAAGCCGGGATAGGCCAGGCCGCCCGGCCCAGGCTTCAGCTCGCAGCGGAAGGTAACCGCACTCTCCCGGAAGATCTCGCACAGCTCGGCGAGCGAGATGGGGTGGCCGCCCGCGCCATAGTCGATGGTGGCGGCGCGCACCTGGGCCTCGGTCAGGTCGCGGATCGCGCCGGTGGCATCGGTGGTGCGGTCCAGCGTGGCGTCGTGGTGCACCATGATGGCGCCGTCCGCCGTAGGGTGGACGTCGAACTCGACCTCCTCCAGCGCCATCGCGGCCGTGGCGCGGAACCCCTGCGGGGTGCTGTCGCCGAACTCCAACGTGCCGCCCCGGTGCGAGGCGATGCGGGTCACATCATAGGTCATGGTCATCTTCTTCTTGGTCTTGTCGTCGGAGGGTATGCCGGTCATTTCACCGCCCCCATGGTGATGCCGCGCACCAGGTGGCGTTCCACCAGTACGAAGCCCAGCAGGACGGGCAGGATGGTGATCGTCGAGGCGGCCATTACCAGCGGCCAGTCGATCACGTCTTCACCCGGGTTGATCCGGTAGAGCCGCGCCAGCCCGACCTGGAGGGTGTAGAGATCCTCCTTGCCGATGGCGACCAGCGGCCAGATGTAGTTGTTCCATTCGCTGATGAAGAGGTGCAGCCCCATGGAGAAGATCGCCGGTTTCGAGATCGGCACGATCACCCGCCACAGCACCTGGAACGCGTTGGCGCCGTCCATATAGGCGGCCTCGTCCAGCGCGCGCGGAATGCCCCGGATGTACTGGCGCAGGAAGAAGGCGGCGAAGCCCGAGGAGATGGCGGGCAGGATCAGCCCGGCGTAACTGTCCAACAGCCCGGCCTTCGCCAAGGTCAGGTAGTTGGGGATCAGGGTGATGTGGCTGGGGATCATCAGCGTCGCCACCACGGCAGCAAAGGCCAGGTTGCCGCCCGGAAAGCGGTAGCGCGCGAAGGCATAGGCGGCCATGGTCGCCACGGCGATCCCCGCAAGGGTCACCACCCCCGACACGATCAGCGAATTCAGCAGGTAGCGGGCGAAGTTGTATTCGGCCACCGCCAGTTCGTAGTTCGACAGGGTGAAATCGAGGTGCCCGGCGTAATAGGCATCCGCCGTCTGGAAGCTCATCCAGATGGAATAGAGGACGGGCGACAGGAACATCAGGCCGGCGGCCAGCACGAGGGCGTTCATCACCCACATGCCGCGGGAGGAGGTCAGGTCAGGCTTCATAGTGCACCTTACGGCCGATCACGCGGGCCTTGAGGACCGCCAGGGCGATCAGGAAGACGAAGAGGATGACCGCCAGCGCCGAACCCTGCCCGATGTCGAACAGCGTGAACCCCACGCGGTAAAGCATGTTGACGATCATGTCGGTGGCCCCCGCCGGGCCGCCCTTGGTCATGACGTTGACGATGGTGAAGACCTGGAAGGCGTCGATGACCGAGACCACCAGCAGGAAATAGGTGGTGGGCATGACCAGCGGCAGGGTCACCCGTCGGAAGACGTGGAGCCGCCGCCCGCCATCGACCGAGGCGGCATCATAGAGCTCGGTCGGCACGGCCTGGAGGCCGGCGATGTAGATGATGATGTCGTAGCCCAGCTGTTTCCAGGTGTTGACGAAGATGATGACGTATAGCGCCAGCTGCGGGTCCTGCATCCATTGCACCCGCTCGAACCCCAACCAGGCGAGGCCCGCGTTGATCATCCCGTAGTCGGTCGAGAAGACCCAGGAAAAGACCACGGCGATGGAGACGGTCGAGGTGACCGAAGGCAGGAACAGCGCCCCGCGCATCAGCCGCGACACGATGGTTTCGCGCACCAGGTAGCTGGCGATCGCCAGCGCCAGCGCCAGCCGCAGCGGCACCGAGATGACGGCGAAGATCGTCGTCACCTTCACCGCGTTCCAGAAATCGCGCGAGCTCAGCAGCAGCTGGTAGTTCTCCAGCCCGACCCAGAGTTTCGTCGGCGACATGAAGTCCCACTCGCGGAACGACAGGTTCACGCTTTGCAGGATGGGCACGTAGGTGAAGACCGCGAGGAAGGCCATCAGCGGCAGGATGAAAAGATAGGGGGTCAGTTTGCGCAGCATTCGGGCGGACCTCGGGGGAAGGGTCACGGGACAAAAGGGGCCCGGTCCGGCCGGGCCCCTTTCGATGGTCTGGGCGGCTTACTTGGCCAGGCGTTCGGCCTCGGCGCGGGTGCGCGCGGCGAAGTCGTCCAGCGTTTCGGTCACGTCGCGCTGGCCCAGGGCCATGGCCTGCCACATGTCGTATTCGGTGGCGCGCATCCAGGTGACGACCGGGGGACGCGGGCGGCCCTTGGCGAAGCCCAGCTGGTCGATGGCGACACGGATGCCCGGCTTCGTCTCCAGCGCCTCGGCGGCCAGGGGCTGCTCGGCGGTGTGCTTGTTGATCGGCATGTAGCCGGTGGTGGAGAACCAGATGGCGTTGGATTCGGCGGAGGCGGCGTAGGAAATGAACTTCCACGCGGCGTCCTTCACCTCGTCCTCGGCGGAGGACAGGATGCCGATACCCGCGCCGCCGATCGGCACGCGGCAGACCTTGTTGCAGGGCATGGGAGCCACGACCAGGTCGTCGCCCAGGGCGGCGACGGAACGGCCGTAGTTGCCGGTCGAGTTCATCATCATGCCGACCTTGCCGGCCAGGAAGGCGTCACGCCCCTGGTTCTCGGTGGTCACGCCATCAGCCGAGGCCACGCCATGTTCATGCACCAGCGAGGCCATCCATTCGTAGGCTTCCACGGTGTTGGGCGCATCCAGCAGGATCTCGCCCGAGACGCTGTCGATCATATCGCTGTCGTTGTCCATGATCAGGCCCCAGCGGGCGAACTGACCCGGCGCCGCGATGCCGCTGATGCCCTCGTCGCCGAGCTCCGCCTGGACCTGCTGCGCCACGGCCAGGACGTCGGCATAGGTTTCCAGCTTCGGCTCTTCGGGCACGCCGGCCTGCTCCAGGATGGCCTTGTTGTAGTAGAGAACCGGCGTGGAGGAGTTGAAGGGCACGATGTAATTCTTGCCGTCGAACACGCCGACCTCGCGGGCGAAGTCGAACAGGTCGTCCTTCAGCGGGTCGTTTTCCACGTAGTCGGTCAGGTCCATCAGCACGCCACGATCGGCGAAGAGGCCGTAGCGGGTCACCTCCATGATCACCGCGTCGGGTTCGCGGCCTGCCGGGATCGAGGCCTGCAGCTTGGCCACGATATCGTTGTAGTTGCCGATGTGCTGGGCATCGATGGTGATGCCGGGGTTCTCGGCCTCGAAGTTGTCGATGATCTGGTCCAGCGCCTCGCCCGCGTTCTTGGAGAAGCTGTGCCAGAATTCCACGGAGACATCCGCCAGCGTCATCGAGGTGGAGCCCAGCAGGGCGACCAGGCCCAGGCCGGTGAGTTTGGGAAGTTTCGCAACCATGTCAGGGTCCTTTGCAATTTGGATTGCACTATCTTCACCCCGAGACCTAGGCGGCGAATGTGACGCCCCGCCGAAAGCCGCGTGAACCTTTTACAACATGGGCGCCATACTTCCTTATTTAAATGGTCACAGATGGCATTTCAGACGCCACACGGCATCACTTTTGCGACGCCCCAAAACTGCAACACTGATTGCAAACCATCCGGCAAGCCTTCCTCCCAAGACCCTCCATTCCACCCGCCGGACAGGACGTCACCCGTGCTATGATGGCCTCACGCGCCAGAATTTCGGCGCTGCCTACTCATTGCCCTTACCCTGCCTTTTCATCCGAGGAGCCTGCTCCATGGCCTTCTACCAATCCCTGAAACACGACCGCAGAACCTATCCCCCGGGCCGTGCCGCGCCCGGCCAGGCCGGGTGGATCGCCGACCGGCTGCTGCGCCTGCGCGCGCTGCTGAACGGGCAGATCACCGCGCGCCGCCGCCCCGACAGCCTGATCATCGGGTCGTGGAACATCCGCCATTTCGACGGTGGCCGCCCGCGCCTGCATGAAAGTTTCCACTACATCGCCGAGATCATCGACCATTTCGACATCTGCGCCGTGCAGGAGGTGAAGAACATCGAGGCGGTGGACCGGCTGATGCGCCTGCTGGGCCCGAACTGGACCTATTTCATCAACGACAGTTCGGGCGCGGGCCGGGGCAACCACGAACGCATGGCGTTCCTCTACAACCGCAATCGCGTGTCCTTTCGCCACCTGGTGGGGGAGCTGGTTCTGCCGCGCGACGCGCTGCCGGGCGGCGAACAGATCGCCCGCACGCCCTTCTTCGCCGCCTTCCAGGCCGGCTGGTTCCGCTTCACCCTCTGCTCGGCCCATATCATCTTCAAGGAAGTGGCAGGCCGCCCCCTGCGGGAGGACGAAATCCGGGTGATCGCCGAGGAGATGGCGAAACGAGCCAGGGCGCAGGACGAGGTGCATGTCTTCCTCGGCGACATGAACATCGACGACCGCGCCGCCCCCGGCATGCGGGCGCTGCTGGACGCGGGCTTCGACGTGCCGGATCTGGGGCCGACCTCTCTGTCGGGCGACAAGTACTACGATCAGATCGCCTTCGTCGGGCCGGATCAGAAGACGCGGATGCTGGAACGCGGCGTGCTGCGCTGGCCCGATGCGGTCTTTCGCGACGAGGAGGTCGGGGACTACGAACAGATCGCCCGGCTGATGCGCGGAGTGGAAGACCAGGCTGAGGTCGCGCGCCTGCTGGTAGAGGATCCGGACGGGGGCGAGCCCTATGCCAACTGGGCGCGCAGCTATTCCTCCTGGCGCACCCATGAGATGTCGGACCACCTGCCGGTCTGGATCGAGCTGGAGGTGGACTATTCCAACGAATACCTGCGCGGGATCAGCGACCCGGTCTGAACTGCCTCAGGCGAGGGCGTGGCGCAGATCCAGCGCGGCGATCATCTCGCTGCGCTCGCCGCCCATGGCGGCGGCCAGGATTTCGGCGGTGACGGGACCGAGGGTGAAGCCCTGGTGGCCATGGCCGAAATGCGCCCAGAGACCGGGCTGATCCGGGACCTCGCCCAGCACCGGCAGCATGCCGGGCAGGCAGGGGCGTGTGCCGAACCACGGCTCGGCCTCCACCGCATCGCCCAGCTCGAACATCTCGCGTGCCCGGGCCTCGGCCTTGATCAGCTGGCTGCGGTTCACCGGCGCGTCCATCGGCACCAGCTCCGCCCCCGTGGCCACACGCAGCCCGTCGCGCATGGGCGACATGACGGCCGAAACCTCGGTGTCCATGAAGGGCAGGTTCAGCGTCCGCTCGCCCTTGAAATGCAGGTGGTAGCCGCGCTTGCCCACCATGGGCACCCGCGCGCCGAAGGGTTTCAATGCGGCCGGCGTCCAGGGGCCCAGGGCCAGCACCACGCGGGCGGCCTCGGTCGGGCCGGTCTCTCCGGTGACGCGCCAGCCGGCGCCGGCGCGGGTCAATGTGGTGGCATCGGCGCGCAGCACCGTGCCGCCGCGCGCCTCGAACAGCGCGGCGTAGGACGCCACCAGCCCACCCGGATCGGCACAGGCCCAGCAATCCTTCCAGTCGATGGCGCCCGCGTAGCGCGCCGTCAGCCCCGGCTCGGCCCGCGCCAGCGCATCGCCATCCAGCGCCTCGATCTCGATCCCATAGGTCTTCACGATACGCTCCGCATCCGCCAGCGCCGCGTCAAAGCTGTGCTGCCCGCGCCAGCCCTGGCGGAAGCCCCTGGGGCGCATCAGGTTGCCGGCTCCCGCGGCCTCGACCAGCGGTTCGTGCCGCGCCACGGCGTCGCGCACCAGCTGGGCATAGATGGCGGAGATCGCCGCGTGCCGCGCGGGCCGGGAATTGCCCAGATAGCGCATCAGCGCCCCCGCCTGCCCCAGCACGCCGCCCAGGGTCCAGCGGACGGCGTTGTCGGCCCCCAGCCCCAGCCGGATCAGCTCCACGGGATTGGTGGGCAGGGCATAGGGCTCCATCGCCTCGCCCTGGATGATGCCTGCGTTGCCATAACTGGTCTCGCGGCCCGGCTCCCGCCGGTCGGCCAGCACCACGTCCAGCCCCCGCGCCTGCAGCGCCAGGGCGGTGGTGGTGCCGACCATGCCGGCCCCCAGAACGATCACATCTGACAAAACGGCCTCCCTTCGATCCTGTTGGCCCCGCACGCAGAGGCGCCGAACCCGCCTCGACCGTAGGGTTTGCCTGCGGGATCGTCCAACAGCTTTCTTTGCGGTCCGGCAGAACGAAGGAAAGGGCCCCGCGTGGAGGCCCCTTTACTCGCATCCTGGTACTCGACGTGGGCAAAGGCACCTGCCCTGGGCTCCGCCCGTTCGGCCCTGAAACGCTCCCCCGGAGCGTTTCCGAGACGCCGCTCGACCCCTGGGCTCCGCCCGTTCGGCCCTGAAACGCTCCCCCGGAGCGTTTCCGAGACGGGCCTCACCCCATGCTGGACCGATGTGCCCAGCCGGTCATGCGGCGTTCGATCCAGGCCATGATCGCGTACATCACGATCCCCTCGATCGCCAGCATCACAAGGCCTGCGAAGACCAGCGGCACGTTGAACCGGCTTTGCGCGGCGGCCATCATGTTGCCGAGGCCGGTGTTCGAGCCCACGGTTTCCGACAGGACCGACCCCACAAAGGCCAGCGTGATCGCCACCTTCAGCGAGGCGAAGAAATAGGGCATCGAGCGCGGGATGCCGACCTTGATCATGATGTCCATCTTCTTCGCGCCCAGGGCGCGCAGGATGTCCTCGGTTTCCGGCTCGATGGTGGCGAGGCCCGTGGCCACGTTCACCACGATCGGGAAGAAGGAGATCAGGAAGGCGGTGATGATCGCCGGGATCGAGCCGATGCCGAACCAGATGATCAGGATCGGCACCACGGCGACCTTGGGAATGGCGTTAAAGCCGATCATCAGCGGGTAAAGCCCCGCGTAGATCGACCGCGACCAGCCGATCAGCAACCCTATGGCCAGACCGCCCACCATCGCCAGGACGAAGCCCAGCAGGGTGGTGTAGAGGGTCTGGATCGAGTTCGACCAGATCGGCCCCCAGTACTGCACGATGGCCGCGGCGATGCGCGACGGCGCGGGCAGGAAGGTGACGGGGAGGTTGAAGATCCAGACGGCCGCTTCCCAGATGGCGAACAGCGCGGCGGTGTAGATCCAGGGCGCCAGCTTGACGAAGTTCAGTCCCTTGGCGTCGGTGCTCATGCGTTGTCCCTCGCGCGGGCGATCTCGGAATGCAGCTCCTGCACGAGATGGTTGAAGTCGTTGTCGTAGAGCAGGTCCAGCTGGCGCGGACGGGCGAAGGGGACCTCGTGATCGGCCAGCACCCGGCCCGGGCGCGCCGACATCACCAGGATACGGTCCGCGAGAAAGGCGCTTTCGCGCAGGTCGTGGGTCACCAGCATCACCGTCACGTCGGTATTGGCATGCAGGTCGCGGATCACGCACCACAGCTCTTCGCGGGTGAAGGCATCCAGCGCGCCGAAGGGTTCATCCAGCATCAGCAGCTCGGGTTCATGGATCAGCGCGCGGCACAGGTTGGCGCGCTGCTGCATGCCGCCCGACAGCTGCCAGGGGAATTTCTCGCCGAACCCCTTCAGGCCGACCAGCTCCAGCAGGTGCTCGGCCCGCTCCACGTATTCCTTACGGTGCGTGCGAATGCGCTTGCGGTGCTTTTCGACGATTTCCAGCGGCAGCAGGATGTTGTCCAGCGTCGTGCGCCAGGGCAGCATGATCGGGTTCTGAAAGGCCATGCCGACGATGGAAATGGGCTTGGTCACCTCCTTGCCCGCCACCACCACGGCGCCCTTCTGCGGGCGTTGCAGGCCGGTCGTCAGCTTCATCAGCGTGGACTTGCCGCAACCCGAGGGACCGACCACGGCGACGAACTCGCCGCGGTCCATTTTCACGTTCAACCCGGAGACCGCCAGGGTGCCTTCAGGCCCCCCGTAACGCATCTCCACGTCGTCGATATTCACAAGATGCATCAGGCAGTCTTTCCGGGCCAATTACCTTGAAAAGGTCGGTATTACTGCAGCATCCGCTCTTCGGCGGGCGGCAGGTAGGAGCTGTCGAAGACATCCTCGGGCGCGATCGCATCGGAAATGCCCATCGACACCTTCAGCTGCTCGATGGAGGACGCCAGGCGTTCCTCATCGACGCCACCCATGCCGTTTTCCTGCACGTAGGGGGTCAGGATGTTGCCGTCGATGGCCATCTGCAGGCGCTCCTGCTCCACCTCGACGTCCAGCGTGCCGTCCCGCTTGGCGACAGCCGCGGCGCCGGCGGCCGGATCCTCGATGGCCGCGGCGAAGCCCTTTATGACGGCGCGCAGCAGGCCGGTGACGGCCTCGGGGTTCTCGGCGGCGAAGTCCTCGTTGGCGAGGATGGCGTTGCCGTAGAGGTTCAGACCGTGGTCGGCCATCAGGATCTCGACGATGTCATCCTCGGGGGTGCCCTGGGCCTTCAGGTTCAGGATCACCGAGAAGGTGAAGCCGAAGACGCCATCGACATCGCCGTTGGCCAGCATCGGTTCACGCACCGGGAAGCCGATGGATTCGATGGTGATGTCGCTGTCGTCGATCTCGGCCACGTCCTTGAAGATCGGCCATTGCGCCCAGGCACCATCCGGCGGCGGCGCGCCCAGCACGTGCCCTTCGACGGACTTCGGATCCTCGGTGATGCCCAGCGACTTCCGGCCCACGATGCCGAAAGTGGGCTTGTCGTAGACCATGCCGACGCCGATCACCGGCTGTTCGGGATCCTCGTCGAGGAATTTCACCAGGGAGTTCAGGTCGCCGAAGCCCATGTCGTAGAGGCCCGAGGCCACGCGCGGGATGGTGTTCACGGAGCCGGTGCCGGTGTCGATCGTGACGCTCAGGCCTTCCTCTTCGAAATAGCCCAGGTCCTCGGCCAGCAGGAAGCCTGCGGCGGGGCCTTCGAAACGCCAGTCGAGGGCGAACTTGATGTCGGTTTGGGCCTGGGCACCAAGGGCACTCGCCCCCAGGGCCAGGGCGGAAATCATGGGGATGGCTTTGCTGCCCAGATACATGTGATGTCCCGTCCGTTGATTGGATGTCCTCGTTTCAGCCCCGGCGGCACCCCGAAGGGCGGGCCATGGCCTCGCATGGATCAGACAGATCACCCGTGCGGCAACGCATCCAGACCAGAAATTGGGTCGATGCGTTCTGATTTTGCGAACACTCTCGCGAAGGCAGAGTGGCGGGGGCTGACGCTCAACCCGGCCCGCGACGATGGCAGTTCGGATGCCGCACAGGGCCTCACCTCAGCCCGGCTCCCCGCCGGTTTCCGCCCATTCCTGCAAATACCCCCGCAATTGCTGGGAGAAATTGGCCGCCGCCACCGAAACGGCGGCATCGGCGGCCCCCGCGATCAGGCGCTGCGGGCGGATGCCGGGGTCCATCAGGGGCACGAAAACCAGCTTTCCGTCGCGCAGATGGTCCTCGATCCCCACCGGCGTCATGATCCCCAGGGCCCCGCCACGGGCCACATGCGCAATCATGTAGGCAACCGAAGAGCTTACAAATTGTGCATTTATCCGCAGGTCCCGCGTCTCAAGCACGTGGTCGATCTCCCGCGCGATGGAGGTGGAGCCATCGGGCAGCACCAGGTCATAGCCCAAGAGGTGGTCGAGCTTCACCGACCGGCGCTGCGCGATCGGATGGTCGGGCGCGGCGATCACGCCAAGCGGGAAATCGGCGGCGGCCACCTGGCGCAGCGACAGGCGCGGCGGCGGGTTGAAGATCAGGCAGAGGTCGGCACGATCTTCCGCAACCTCGCGCACGCATTGGTCCATGTCGAATTCACGCACCTGGAATTCGACCCGCGGGTAGCGTTCGGAAAAGGCATGGATCGCGGCGGGCAGCAGCCCCCAGAGCGGGCTGGCGACCGAGGCGATGGTCACCTTGCCGCGCGTGCCGGTCTTCAGCTGGCCGATCTCCGACACGGCGCGGTCGTACTCGCGCAGGGTGCCCCGGATGTGCATCAGCAGGATCTCCCCGGCGGCCGTGGGCCGCATGCCGCGCGGCAGCCGCTCGAACAGGGGCACACCCAGGTCCGCCTCCAGTTCCAGCACGTAGCGGTTGATGGCCGAGGGGGCGATGTTCACCGCCTCCGCCGCCGCCCGGATCGACCCGTGGCGGGCCACCGCATCAATGTAGCGCAGGGCGCGGTTGTGCATCTGTCTTCCCCCTTGTCCGTCGCGGCAGAGCCTAGGCCCACCCCCACGTTGCGTACACATTTTTCGATGCGGTTCGCCGCAAAACGGCACTTTTTCCGCACGCATGGGCCGGGCCATATCCGGACCAGACCAAACAGGAGACCCCCATGGCCCCGCGCACCCAGATCTTCGAGGACCGCCCCAGTGACGAGGCCATCGCGGGTTTTCGCGCCGGCATGGCGCCCTTCTGGCATCCGGTGATGGAAAGTGCCGCGCTGACTGAGGCCCCGTCCCCGGTCGAACTGTTGGGCCGCCGCCTGGTGCTGGCCCGGTTCGATGGCGCGGTGCATGTCTTCCCCGACACCTGCGCGCATTTCCAGGCGCAGCTGTCGCTGGGCAAGGTGGTTGTGGTCGACGGCAAACCGGCGCTGCAATGCCCCTATCACGGCTGGGCCTTCGGCGCGGACGGGCGCTGTGCCCGCATCCCGCAGTTGCCCGAAGGGCGCGCCATTCCCGCCGCCGCCGACATCCCGGCCTTCCGCGCACGCGAGGCCTATGGGCTGATCTGGGTCTGCCTGGAGGCGGAAGCGACCTTCGACCTGCCGCCCTTCCCGGAATATGACGACGACACCTTCCGCAAGGTGCGCCTGGCGGAACCCGAGGATACCGCCACCTCCTCCACCCGGATGATCATGGGCACGCTGGACGACACCCATTTCCCCTGGGTGCACGAAGGCATCCTGGGCGACCAGGACCACCCGGAGCCGCCCGATCACGAGGTCTGGCGCGAGGGCAGCCAGCTGGTGCTGCGCTACGAGGCGGAACAGCCTGCGGGCCTTTTCAACGGCGGCGCGGGGAACGGGTCGGTGAAGCTGCTTTACACCGACTACGTCGGCATGCCGAATGTCATCCGTCTGGTGAAGGACAGCCCCGGCGGGCGCTACGTGATCTGGCTGGCCACCTGTCCGCTGGACTGGAACCGCACCCGCAACTTCTGGATCTTTGCCCGCAACTACGACATGGCGCCCGAACGCGACGCGACCTTCACCGAGATGGCGGCCCATGTGCGGATGCAGGACAAGCCGATCATCGAGAGCCAGCGGCCCTGGCTGCTGCCGCCCTTCTGGAGCAAGGTCGAGCTGCCGATCCGCCCGGGCGACCTGCCGCTGATCCAGTACCAGAAGTGGCTGGAAGAGCTGGGCATCGTCACCGCGATCTGACGCAACGACCTGCTGTCCTTTCGCCGATACGTGCAAGAGAGACTTGCGTCGCGCGCCTGCCTCCGGAACAAACTGTCCCGGAAGACAGGAGGATTACCATGAAACTCATGCGCATCGGCGCCCCGGGCCAGGAACGGCCCGCCATTCTGCACGAGGACGGCACCCGTCGGGACCTGTCGTCGGTGGTGAACGACATCACCGGCGCCGCGCTGACCGCCGCCGGTCTGTGGCGGATCGGCGAGGTGGACCCGCTGTCCCTGCCGGTGCTGGACCCCGAGGCCCGCGTTGGCCCCTGCATCGGGCGCGTGGGCAAGATCATGTGCATCGGCCTGAACTACGCCGACCATGCCGCCGAGGCGGGGATGGACCTGCCGGAGGAACCGATCCTCTTCATGAAGGCCACCTCGGCCATCTGCGGCCCCAATGACCCGCTGATCATCCCCAAGGGCAGCACCGCCACCGACTGGGAGGTCGAGCTGGGCGTGGTGATCGGCAAGACCGCCCGCTACGTCGACGAGGCCGAGGCGATGGAGCACGTGGCCGGCTACTGCCTGGTCAACGACGTGTCGGAACGCGACTTCCAGCAGAAACGCTCCGGCCAGTGGGTGAAGGGCAAGTCCGCCGACAGCTTCGGCCCGCTGGGACCCTGGATGGTGACCCGGGACGAGATCGCGGATCCGCAGGCCCTGCCCATGTGGCTGGAGGTGGACGGGCACCGCTATCAGGACGGCTCCACCGCGACGATGGTCTTCGGGGTGGCGCATCTGGTATCCTACCTCAGCCAGTTCATGACGCTGGAACCGGGCGACGTGATCTTCACCGGCACGCCGCCGGGCGTCGGCATGGGACAGAAACCCGACCCGGTCTACCTGCGCCCGGGCCAGACCCTGCGCCTCGGGATCGAGGGGCTGGGCGAGCAGTGCCAGACCACGGTGCCCTGGGACGCGGTCTGAGCCAAGGGGGATGGCAGAGGGGGGCCTTGCCCCCCGTCCCCGTGCCGGAGACTCCCCCCAGAGTATTTCAGACGAGGTGAAGACAGGGGGGATGCGCGTGCGAGGCCACCATCGCACGGGGGGATGGGCGGTGCGCCCGCCAGGTGGAAAAGGCGGGCACCCGGCAGGGCTCCGTCCCCCTGTCTTCACCTTGTCGAAAATACTCCCGCCGGAGGCCTCGGCCGTCAGGCCGAGACAGGGCCGCGCCGCCTCTACCAGCTTTCGCGGTCGGCGATCTGCGCCTCGCGGAAGCGCACCACCAGCCCGCGGAACCAGAAGACCACATGCGCCGCCAGCGGCTCGGCCTCGAAGCGCAGGCGCAGCAGGCCGGGCTGGCCGGCCAGGGCCGCGGGCGGCGTGCCGACCTCGGTCACCAGCTTGTAGGAGCGTCCGCCGCCCACCCGGTCCACCGCCGGGATCGCCAGCAGCTCGGTCGTGGAGGTATCAAGGGTGTCGTACTGCCCCGCGTGGCGCAGCTCGACCCCGGTCAGGCCCTGCTGGAACTTCTGCACGTAGCGTTCCGGGAACTGCCCCGTGAGCCGTGCCCGCCCCGTATCGGGCAGGAAGGCGCCCAGGGGTTCGCCGGAGGCCAGGTAGGCGCCGCGGGCCAGCCCGCTGCGCGGCAGGAAACGGCCCGAACCGCTGGTCAGCTCCAGCTCGGCCAGTTCGTAGCGCGAGACCTGCAACTGCTGTTCCAGCGTCTCGACCTGTTCTCGGGCCACCGCCGCCTTCGCCGGATGGTCGCCGCGCACCGTCTCATAGGCCAGACGGGCCCCGTCGAGATTGGCCTCCAGCATCTGGGCGCGGTCGGCCAGCAGCGGGTTCTCCAGCCGTGCCAGGGGCGCGCCCGGTTGCATCTCCCCGGCAGGCGCCAGCGCCTGCAGGAAGCCAGCCGTGCGGGCCGTCACCTGGTAGCGCCCGCCGTTGTCCAGCGCCACGGGCAGCACCAGCACATGCGGCGCCTTAACGAAGGCCAGGGCAATCACCAGCGCCGCGAGCAGACCGAGGCGCATGCCCGTCCGGGCGCGTTTCGCGGGCTCGTCCAGCGCCACCTTCGGCACCCGGTCGCGCATCATCGGCACGGCGAACATGGCCATCGCTCCCCAGGCCACCAGCACCACGCCGAGCCCGAGATAGCGCGGCATCAGCGCGAAACCGATGACGAAAAGGATCCGCAGCCGGTAGAGCAGGCCCAGCACCGCGTAGCCCAGCATCGCCCAGTGCCGCCCGGCCTGCGGGTAGCTGCCCGCCCGGCCCAGGGTCATCACCCAGACCCGCGCCTCCTTGAACACCGCCGCCGCCCGGGTCGCCAGGTTGCGCGACCGGATCAGGTCGCACATGACGTAGTAGCCATCCAGCTTCACGATCGGGTTGGCGTTGAACAGCAGCGAGTTCAGCGTGGAGAAGACGAAGATGTTGCCCACCAGGACCTGCAGGTAGCTGCCCTCGACCAGATACCAGGCGATGAAGGCCACCAGCCCCACGCCCACGTCCACCGCGATGCCGGCGGCGCTGATCGCCAGCCGGTGACGCCGGTGCGCGCTGACGTCGGCCTCGGAACAATCCACGTAGGGCATCGGGTAGAGGCCGATGACGTAAAGCCCCCCCTTGCGCAGCCGCACGCCGTAGCGCGTCGCGGTCAGGGCGTGGCCCAGCTCGTGAATCACCTTCAGCAAGGGCGCGACGATCCCGAAGGTCGCCAGCGCCTGCAGCGAGAAGAGGTTGCGGTAGCTTTCCATGATGGCCCAGTCGCTGCGGATGCCCAGCATGAAACAGGCCAGCGCCATCAGGGCCAGAGCCCAGAGATACCAGGGCGCCACCATGCGCCGTGCCAGGGGAGCCAGACGCGGCTGCCAGGGCGCCAGGTCGATCAGCGGGATCGACATGAAGACCGGGTTGAAGGGCTTGCGCCGCAACTGGTCCTCGTCGCGCATGCCGCTCATCTGGCGCAGGAACCCATAGGCGTCGCGCAGCTCCTCCGCGCCCATGTCGCGCCGGGCCTCTTCGTCGCCGTCGTTGATCGCGCGCAGCCGGTGCAGGGCCAGTGCCAGCTTGCGCGGCAGGCTGAAGATCCGCCCCGAGGAGCGATCCTGCGCCAGGTAGAGCCTGCGGTCGCGCCCGTCCGCGCTGAGCCGCAGGGCCAGCTGGCCTACAAGCGCAAACCCAGGTACTGCCATGCCTTCACCTTGCCCCATTCGACCACGTAGCGCGACAGCGCCCGGATCCGCATCACCTCGCCCGCCTCGACCCGGGCAAAGCCCGTCAGCCCGACGATCAGCTCATCCCGCCCCGGCTGGGTCAGCCGGGCCCAGGCGCTGAGTTTCTGGTCGCCGCCCTCGCCTTCCGTGGCCTGCACCGGTGTCTCCACCTCCAGCGGCCAGGTCTCGCCCGACAGACCGCGGAAGTAGACCTCGCCGGTCAGACCGGGACGCAGAAGCGGTGCATCGACCCGGGTGACGGTCAGCGAGACGGCAAAGGCATCCTCGGGCTGGATCGTCGCCACGGCATCGCCCGTGGGCAGGAAGCGGCCCAGCACGTTCGACCCAAGGGACGAGATCACCCGGCCCGCCTCGGGTGCCCGCACCTGAAGCCGGTCCAGCCGCGATTGCAACTGGTCGAGTTGGCGGCGCAGGGCCTCCTGCCGCTGTTCGGACAGCACGTAGGCGCCGTAGTCATTGTCGGCCAGGGCGGTCTGGGCGGTGGCGGCCTCCACCGCCAGCTGCAGCCGCGCCTGGGCCGCCTGTTCCTCGATCTCCGGCGCACCGAAGACCGCCAGCACCTCCCCCGCGTCCACCGCCTCGCCGACCTCGACGCGCATCTCGCGCAGGTAGGCGTCGAAGGGCAGCGTGACCGCGCGCGCCTGGGCCGGCTGGCTGAGCGCGGAGGCGGTGACGATCAGCGGCGCCGGCAGCGCCAGCCAGACGAGGCCCGCCAGCGCAAGCGCCAGCGCGGCCCCCTTCAGCACCCGCGCGCGGGCCGACCGGCGGGCCTTCGACGGGCGGCGCCCGGCGACGGTCACCAGCTCCGCCAGCCCGGCGGTGTCGGCCTCGGGCGAGGGGTCGATCAGCAGGATCGCCGGGGCCTCATGGCCCACGGCCGGCAGGTCCAGCAACAGCTCTCCTGCCTCCATCATCCGCGCCAGAAGGGCGGCATCCAGGGCGCTGTCGTCCAGGTCATCGGCACGGATGCGCAGCGGCTCGGCCGGCTGGCCCTCCTCCGCGCGGTAGCTGGCGATGATCTGGCGGATTTCGTCGAAGACCGGGTCCAGCGCCCGATCCGACACGCGCAGGGCACCGACGCCCCGGCTGCCTGCCCGCCCGTCGCAGAGGGCGACGGCGGCGGCGCGCGCAATGCCCGCCTCGACACAGGCGTCGGCCACGACCTGCGCGGCCGCGGCAGGCGACATCTTCTCGGCCCCGGCCATGCGGGCCAGCGCCAGCAAGGCCGCCGATCCGGCACGCGCCTGGGCGGCCTGGGCCGCCTTGCTGCGCCCGGTACCGGCCTCCGCCGGTCCCGTCGCCAAGGCGCCCGCCGCTTCGCCCGTGATCGCCATCCCGGACTGACGTCCCGCCTGCTCCGCCCGCAGCTTGCGCGCCGCGGCCAGGCAGTCAGGGCCCGAGGCCTTCAGCTGATCCATCAGCCCCGGCAGGTCGGTGACCGAGGGCACCTCCGAGAGGATCCAGGCCAGGTGTTCGCCGTCCTGCGGCAGGATCACCAGCAGGCGGTCCCCCACGCGCCGGATCACGGCCTTGTCCGAGCGCAGCTGGACGATCAGCGCCTCTGGGATGTCCTCCGGCAGGGTGCCATGCAGAAGCACGCCCTGTCCGGCAGGGTCGATGCAGAACAGGGCGTCGAGCGTGTCGATCACGGGATTAACGGTCTTTCAGGGGATCAGGCTTCGATCTTGCCGAACTGCTCTTCGTAGGCGCGGATCGACTGGGTCAGGATCACGGCCAGGCGTTTCGCGGCGAAGGGCGACATGACGATGCGGTTGGCCAGCTTCACGTCCACTTCCTTCTGCTCGTCCATGGTGCCGCGCCAGTGCTGGTGCGTGCCGAAGAGCAGGAAGAATTCCTCGCGGTTGGCGGTCGCCGTGCCGATGTTGGCGTAATGGCTCTGCATCTCGCTGTCGTCCCAGGCGATCTTCACGCCGTTGATGGTGCCGGTCGCGGTCTTGGGGGTGGTATCGTCGCTCATGGTGGTATCCTCAAGTCTCGTGGGTCCGGACGCGCGCGGCGCCCGGGTTTCAGGCCGCTTCAGACGGCGCTTCGTTTTCATTGTCCGCCTGCACGCGGTTTAGCAGGAAGGCGATGATCTGGCGAATGACCATTTCAAACTCCGGCGCATCCAGGTTCCAGACCCCGGCGAACTGCCCCGCGATGCCGGCGCGCAGCGCGTCATCCAGGACCGAGCTTTCGGCACCGGAGTTGACCATCACCGCCAGGGCGCCAACCACCTTCTCGGAGGACAGGTAGTCCATCAGCTGATTGACGAAGACCAGGGTCTGCACCTCGTCGCCGAAGCCCTCGGCGATGAAGTCGCCGCCCAGGTCGCGCTCGGTCATGTCGAACTGCGCCACCGAGAAGGCGGGCAGCATGTCGAAGGGCGTGCCGATGGCATCGTCCAGCTGGGCGCGCGACACGACGTCGATGGCGCCAGGCCCGGCGAAGTTCGACTGCCACAGGGTGCGGAAGGCCGTCTCGCCCTCGAACTGCAGCGGCGACCATTCGGCGTGGAACTCGCCCGCGTAGGCGTCGGAGAAGATCAGGTCCTCGGCGGTGTTGCCGAAGAACAGATCGCCGCCCAGGCCGCCCACCATGATGTCATTGCCCGCATCGCCGCTGATCAGGTCGTAACCGCCGGTCTCATAGGCGAAGTTGGTGTCGATCAGGGTGATCTCGAAGAGACCGCCATCGGCCATCTCCTCGTAGCTGCGCTGGAAGATCACCGTCTCGCCGATCAGGAAGTCCTGGCCGTCGTTGCCATTGATCGTGTCGGCGCCAAAGCCGCCCATGACGAAGTCATTGCCGCCACCCGCATGGATCACATCGTCGAAGCCCAGGTCCATCCGGGTGCCGATCATGTAGTCGATCCGGTCGACCGCCGACTGGCCCGCACGGCGCGTGGCCGGGTCGGTGAAGGTCAGCTCTGCGATGTCGGCAATGATCATGTCGTCGGTGTTGCCGCCCATGATGCTGTCGGCGCCCGCCTGGCCGACGATCAGGTTGTCGCCCGACATGTCGCCCGCGCTGATCGTGTCGTCGCCGCCCAGATCCTCGTTGGTCAGGACAAGGGTACGCACGTCCGAACGGTTGATGAAGGTCATCGTGCCGTCGTCGCCCATCACGATGTCCTCGCCCGCGTCGACGTAGATGTCGTCATTGCCGAGGTTGCCCATCACCAGGTCGGACCCGGTGCCGCTGTCGATCACGTCATCCCCGCCGAAGTCCAGCAGCGTCGCGGTCAGCGACCCCTCGCCCATCACATGCGAGGAAATCCAGCGGCCGTTGTCGCCCAGGATGGCATCCTCGCCCGCGCCGGAGCGGATGGTGTCACCCAGGGCGCCGCCCAGGATCACGTCGTCGCCCGCGGTGGAGGTGATGCTGTCCGCCCCGCCCTCGCTTTCGTCGAAGGTACGCGCATCGCGGACCACGTTGACCAGCGATCCCGCGTCGAGGATCAGCACGCCCTGATCGCCGATGATGGCATTGTCGCCCGAGCCCGCCGCGATCACGTCGCCGCCGTCGCCGCCCAGGATCGCATCGGCGCCCGCGCCGCTGCTGATCGTGTCGCCGGCGCCGGTGTTGGTGTCGGTCGTGGTCAGCTCGGTCAGGTGGGTGTCGGCCCAGTGGATCTCGCCGCTGTCGCCGATCACCCGGTTCTCGCCATCGCCCAGGTCGGCCACGTCCGCATCCCCGCCGAGGATGAAGAAGTCATTGCCTGTGCCCGAGGTGAGGCTGTCGGCCCCGTCGCTGTCGAGATAGGCCGAAACCAGATCCCCGTCCTGCGTGCCGGAGGTGTCATCCAGCAGGTAGGAGCCCGAGTCGCCCAGGCCGCGGTTGTTGCCGTTGCCCGCGTCGATGGTGTCGGCGCCGGTGCCGCCGATGATCACATCGTCGCCCGATCCGGTCTCGATCACATCGTTGCCGCCCAGGTCCTCGTCCGAGGTGCGCATCTCGACCGTGCCTTCGGTGTCGAAGGCCATGCGGCCATTGTCGCCCATCACCCAGTTGGTGCCGCCTGCAGCGCGTACCGTATCGGCACCCACGCCGGCCAGGGCGACCAGCGCGTCATAGCCCGAGGTGATGCTGTCGTCGCCGCCGATGGCGGGCGAGGTGGTGAACAGCTCCAGCGTGCCTTCGGGGATGTCGAAGTGGATCTCGCCATTGTCGCCAAGTGCCACATTGGCCCCGTCGAAGAGATCCGCATCGTCGCTGCCGTCGCCCAACAGGACCGTGTCAGCGCCCGCCCCACCATAGACGCTGTCGTCGCCACCAGTGCCCGGATCGGTGGACAGCAGGTCGTAGCCCGTGCCCACGGTCACATCGACGGTACCGCTGTCGCCAAGTGCGATATTGGTGCCGTCACCCAGGGTGGCGTGGTCGTTGCCGCCGCCCAGGATCGCCAGATCCAGTGCGTCTGCCGCGCTGCCGGTGGTCAAGGTGTCGCTGCCGTCGCGCTCATCATAGGCCGAGACCAGCGAATAGACGGGGGCCGCCGGGTCGCTGACGTCGCCGGTGATCGTGCCACGGTCGCCGAGGACGAAGTTATCCGCCTCGCCCGCCGCGATGCTGTCGGCGCCTTCACCGCCGATGATCACGTCATCGCCCGCACCGGTGGTGATCGTGTCGTCATCCCCGGTGCCACGTGCCGTGGAAAGCGCACGGAAGCTGACCCCCTCGGTCACATGGATCTCGCCATTGTCGCCCAGCACGATGTTGCGCCCGTCACCCAGGTCGGCCTCGTCGCTGCCGTCTCCCAGGATCGCGATGTCGGTCCCTGCGCCGCCGGTGACGGTATCATTGCCGCCGGAGCCCGCATCGGTGGTCAGCAGGTCGTAGCCGGTGCCCACCGTCACATCCAACGTGCCACTGTCGCTGAGCACCATGTTGGTGCCATCACCCATCGTGGCGTGGTCATTGCCGCCGCCGAGGATCGCCAGATCCAGTGCGTCTGCCGCGCTGCCGGTGGTCAGGGTGTCGTTGCCGTCGCGGTCGTCATAGGCCGAGACCAGCGAATACACGGGGGCCGACGGTTCGCTGGTGTTGCCGGTGATCGTGCCACGGTCGCCCAAGACGAAGTTGTCGGCCTCGCCCGCCGCGATGCTGTCGGCGCCTTCACCGCCGATGATCACGTCATCGCCCGCGCCGGTGGTGATCGTGTCGTCATCCCCGGTGCCACGTGCCGTCGACAGGGCGCGGAAACTGACGCCTTCGGTCACATGGACCTCGCCATTGTCGCCAAGCACGATATTGCGCCCGTCGCCCAGGTCGGCCTCGTCGCTGCCGTCTCCCAGGATCGCGATGTCGCGGTCCTCACCGCCGGTGACGGTGTCATTGCCGCCGGAGCCCGCATCGGTGGTCAGCAGGTCGTAGCCGGTGCCCACTGTCTCATCGATGGTGCCGCTGTCGCCCAGGGTCAGGTTCACCCCGTCGCCCAGATCGGCCCAGTCGGCCCCTGCCCCGAGGATGACCATGTCGCGATCATCGCCGCCGGTGACGCTGTCGCTGCCATCGCTTTCATCCATGCGCGAGGTCAGCGCATAGACCGGAACCTCGGTGTCCAGCGTATCGCCGGTGATCTCGCCGCTGTCGCCCAGCACCAGGTTGACCCCGTCGCCGGTGGAGATCGTGTCGCTGCCCTCGCCGCCGACGATCACGTCGTCGCCCGAACCCGTGGTGATCTCGTCATCGCTGGAAGTGGCGAAAGTATCGGAGGAGGTCACCACGACCTTGCGGCCGGTGTACTCGTCGTTGGCCTCGACCGTGATGGTGCCGTCATCGCCCAGGACGTAGTTTACGCCATCGGCCAGTTGGGCCACGTCGCTGCCCCCGCCAAGGGCGATCATGCCGTCGCCGCCGGTGGAAGTGATGGTGTCGTTGCCGTCATCTTCGGTGCCGGCGGTCTCGATCTGCGTCGCCAGCATGGCGATCAGATTCAGCGCATTGGCATCCTCGGCCCGCTGTGCGTCGGTCGGGTTCGCCCCGAGCGGCACATAGGTGCGCAACGCGTTCAGCGCGATCGGGTCCAGGGTGATCGTCCCCGCATCGCCGATGGCGACCAGGCTGGCCGCCGCGGAGGTGATGGAATCGTCGCCGAGCGAGCCCACGGCCACGTCCTTCAGATCCGCCGGGGCCGCGGTGCCGTAGTGGCCCGCGTCGTCGGCGCCGAAGGTGATGATGTCATCGCCGTCGTTCTCGTTCGCCAGGCCCGTCAGCTCGCCGTCGGCAATCGACAGGGTGCCCAGGTCGCCCAGCACCATGTCGGCGCCCAGGCCCGCGCTGATCGTGTCGTCGCCTTCGCCGCCGATGATCAGGTCGTTGCCGCGCCCGGTGGTGATCCGGTCGGCCCCGCCCCGCGCAGAGGCCATGGAGACGATGCCGGTGACCGCATCCAGGATCTGCGCCCCGGTGATGGTGGCAAAGTCGCCGACCACCACGTTGGAGCCGTCCAGATCCTCGATCACCTCGATGGTGCCCTCGGACGAGCCGCCGGCGATCAGCACGTCATTGCCCATGCCCCCCGCCAGGCTGTCGGTGCCATTGTTGGCAGAGGTGATGAAGGTCGAGGCCACGCCGGTGACCACATAGCTGGCCGACATGGTGATCCGGGCGAAATCGCCCACCAGAAGGTCCGCCGACAGGCCGCCGTCCAGCGTATCCTCGCCGCCGCCACCCACCAGGATGTCCGACCCGTTGCCGCCCTTCAGCAGGTCATCGCCATCGGCGGCATCGGCCACCGTCAGGATCATGCTGGAGGTCTGCGACTGGCCGGGCGTCATGGCCAGCAGGTCGATCTCGGACCCACCGGAGGTGGTCAGGGCGAAGGTCCCGCCGGTGGCGATGTCATCGCCCTGCCCGCCGGTGACGGTGTCGCTGCCCAGCCCACCCTGCAGGATGTCGTCGCCCATCTGGCCGTGCAGCACGTCCTCGCCGCCACCGCCGATGATGATGTCCTGACCGTCCTTCAGCGACAGGGCGAAGATGTCGTCGCCACCCTCGGTGCCGCTTTCGCCGGCGGCCTTGCCCCAGCCCCAGACCTCGGTCGTGTTGCCGTCGACCTTGATCAGGTCGCCGTCCGCACCGCCTTCGATGAAGATGTCGTCGCCGCCCGCGCTGATCGTGTCCGACCCGGCGCCGGACAGGATGGTCACGTCGCCCTCGTTGTCGCTGTCGATCTCGATCAGGTCGTCGCCTGCGCCGGTCATCACGATCTTGGTGCCGCCGGCACCCAGGGTGATCGTGTCGGCGTCGCTGCCGGCGGTCCGCTGGGTGCTGGCCGTGTAGCCCTCCATCAGCGCCTTCAGGTCGAGGTTGTCGCCGCTGACCCCGTCGGACGCCCGCAGCCCGCCGTCGGCGGTGTATTCCAGGCCCAGCAGTTCCAGCACCTTCGCCTCGCTCACCCCGCCATCGGCGAAGGTGGTGATGAAGAGATCGCGCATGCCGTAGTCGTCGTCACCGATATAGACCACGTTGCCGCCGTCGATGTTGACGTTGTCCTGCCCCTCTTCGCCGAAGATGATGTAGGTACCGCTGGCATCTTCCGCGGTGATGGTGTCGTTGCCGTCGCCGGCAAAGACCACGTGCAGCCCGGTGGACGGAAGCGTTATCTCGTCGTCGCCTTCCCGGGTGTAGGTGATGGTCGAGGCGGTGCTGCCGTCGGATTTCGGTTTCACCCCGGATAGGTCGATGCGGTTGTTGCCCGCCCCGGCCGGCAGGATGATCGCCGCCGCATCCTGGTCGATCGTGCTTTCGACCCGCTTGCCGTTCTGGGTGTAGATCAGCGTGTAGGGAGAGTTCGGCCCGTCGATGGAGACGGAATCGTCGCCGTCCTCGTAGATGTCGGTCATCGAGGCCCCGGCGCGCGAGCCGATGTTCAGGATCGCCGTACCGCCCGTGTCGCCGATGTCGCTGGACAGCGAGGTCAGCACCGGCAGTCCGCCGAAGTCGATGTTCTCGTTCACGTCGATGATCGTCCAGCTACCGCCGAAGCTGAACAGCCACAGGTCGATCTCCACCCAGACATCCAGGCTCAGGTTCACGCCACCGTCGCCGATGAAGATCGTGCCCAGGAAACCGCCGAGGCTGCCGGCATCGGCGGCGCTTTCGACCACCGCGATCAGCTCCGGCAGGCGCAGCTTGCCGTCGTGGTTGGGGTCGTTCAGGCCAAGCCGGAAATAGGCGCCGCCGTCCAGGTCGGCCCCGGCAATCCCCAGGTTCAGCGACACGGCGAAGCCGAAGTAGACGTCGATGATCGAACCGATGCCGCTTTCGATGTAGATCCCGTCCAGCAGGCGTTCCGCGTCCATCGTCTCGACGAAGTTCACGATCCCGCCCAGATCGTAGCCGACGGTCAGCCCGCCCTTCAGCTTCAGCGTGACCGAAGCCTTGAAGGCGCTTTGCACCATGTCCGCGACCCAGCCCGGCAGACCGATGGCATCAAACAGCTCGTCGGCCAAGTTGATCTGGCGATAGGGCAGGTTGAACAGGGTGAAGTGCAACTCCACCAGGCCGACGTCCTCGTAATTGCCCAGGAAGATGTCGATGACCGAGAAGGGATCGGTCAGCAGCGGGAACTCGACGGCAAAGCCCTGCGTGGTATTGCCGAAGATCCCGAACTGGCTGGCCGAAACCGTGCTGGTCAGGTCGGTCGAGATAGACTTCTGGTCGATCGTGTTCAACCGGGCCTCGCCGCTTTCCAGATCGTCGGTGGAGCCGGAGAAGTCGTAGTCGCCGAAGACGACCACCCCGCCCGTCGCCTCCAGGTCTTCGAGGAAATCGTTCAGGTCGGTGATCACCTGACCGATCGTCTGCACCATGCGCACGATCGGGAAGGCGGTGGCGAGGCCGTTGAAGATGACGTTGAACGGGAAGGTGCTGTCGAGGAAGCCGAAGAATTCCGCGGCCGGGTCGATGAAGCCACGGATCGGGTCGAGGACCGGCGCCAGGATGCCTTCGTAAAGCTGGCTGAGGTCGATGCGGACGTCGTGGAAGGCGAGGGCCGTCATGTCCAGCCCGTCTTCGAGGGTGTAGACGGCGCGGAATTCCAGCTCGGTGGCGACCGAGGGAATGAACTGCACACCGCCCAGCAAGAGCGGCTCGCCCGTACTGGGATCGAGGATGTCGCCCTGAAGCGACAGCATCACGTCGATCCGCGCCTCGAAGCCGAAGTCGATCATGTTGCCGGTATCGAGCTGCGAGAAGTAGACCACCTTCTCGTAGCTCAGCGGGTCGCCGTGGCTGTCGGTGATGTCGATGCCGCCGAAATCGCGGTAGGCGGTGGTGGAGGTGATGGCACGACCATCGCCCTGCTGGCCCGGATCGGTGATCGTCAGGCCCTGATCGCCGTAAAGATCCACGTAAAGCTGGGCGGACAGGCGCAGCTCGCCGTCGCCCGCATGTTCCGAGGCGGCGGAGTCATACAGCGGATCGCTGGTGTCGGCCTCGGTCGTCGCGGTCACGCCCAGGATGCCGAAGAGTTCCATCGAGGTGGTGAAATCGCCCGCGTCCACGGCGAAGTCGATGACCATCTCCGACTCGTCGGTGTCGTTCAGCAGGAAGAACCCGTTGCGGTCGTAGCCGAAGCCGATGTTGACAGAGTAGCCCAGGGACATCTGCAACTCGGCGCCTTCGGCCATCTCCAGGTTGAAGCCCGGGATGCCCAGGTCGAAGCCGATGTCGAGCACCTCGTTGAAGATCTCGGCGGAGAAGTTCAGCGCGCCGTAGACATAGCTTTCGTCGGTGCTGCCGTCGGTGTTCAGGTAGGCGTGCAGGTACTGGGTGTCCGTGGTGCCCAGCAGGTCGTTCAGCGCATCGTTCAGGAAGCCGGTGATCAGGTCCACCGTGGTCGGCATGGTGCCATCGGCCAGCGGTGTTTCCGCATAGGCCATCGCGGCCTCCAGCACGTTGATGCGGAAGTCGTCGAAGAAGGTGACACCGGCGCCGATCTGCTCGCCCACGATGGGCAGGTTGATCGATCCCAGGAAGTCGTCGATCGCCGACTGCATCATGTCCAGGATCATGTCCAGACCGTCGAGGACCAGCACCGGATCGTTCAGCAGAGCCGCGACATTGATGTTGTCGAGGAAGCTGGACAGGTCCGGGAACTCGATGTCCGGCATGTAGATCTCGGACAGTCCCGCGCCCGAGGCCAGGTCGATCAGCGCCCCTTCGAAGACGTCGGAAACACTCACGCCGTCGTCCAGCAGGTCGGACCAGCTGGCCCCGTCCTTCAGATTGACCAGGGAGACGTTCCAGGTCAGCCCGTCGGTGGCCGGATCGAACAGGCCGATGCTGTCGCTCAGCGGCAGGTTGACGTCGATGCCAATGGAGATGTCGACGTCGAACAGGTCGGCATAGCTCAGATCGGGATCCTCGCCGATGTCGAACAGATGCGACAGGTCGTACTGGCCCTCGTGTTCGTCGCCGTCGATGTCGTTGAATCCGAAGGAGATATAGGCCGGATCGCCCGATCCGTCCGCCGCGCCGATGAAGGCATGGCCGTTGTCCACCGCGACCTGCAGCGGGCCCAGGGCCAGGGTCATGTTCAGACCTTCGGTCACGCCGGCGAACATCGACAGGTTGATGCCGCTGGCCTCGGTATCCAGGTAGGCCCGGATCGAGCCGTCCTCGACCGCCTCGTAAAGAACTTCGGAGGTCAGCGTGCCGGCACCGTAGCTGCCGTCGCCCGATAGGCCCAGGGCCTCGGCGATATTGGCCCCGCCCAGATCGGTCAGGGCAAATTCGATCTCCTCGGAGATGTCGACGCCCATCAGGGTGAAATCGTAGGTGTCGTAGCCCAGCACGGCGTCGAAGCCGGTGGAGACCAGGACGACATTGCCCGATCCGTCGCCAACCGCATGCACCAGCTGCGCCACCAGAACGGTGGTGCCCGGCGCGCCGGTCTCGAAGACATCCGAGCGCGCCACCGACAGCTCCGCCAGGGCGGCATTCACGGCCGCGACGAATTCCTCTTCGGTGCGGCCGACCACCGCGTCGATCTCGACGGTCACCCGTCCCTCGCCCACGCCTAGGTCGAAGCTGTAGGCGGCCTCGAAATCGCTGATCTCGCTCAGCGCGATGGTCTGCAGCCCGTCCACCTCTTCGGAGGCGGTCTCGGCCGCGCCGGTCAGGGCCTCGGCGCCGGTATCATCAGTGGCAGAGGCCAGGCTGTCGGTCAGGCTGACCTCGCCCGTGGCCTCATCATAGCTGAAGCTGACGGTGTCGCCGAAGGCGCCCTTGACCGCCGTGTCGACCAGCGCCACCACCTCTGCGATGGTCTCGGCGCCATCGAGGTCGATATCCACCTTCTCCAGCACGCCCTCGGCATTGACCCGCGACACGCGCAGCTCGGCCCCGCCGCCGGGGCGCATGTTGACCGTGCCGACCGTCGCCAGCGCCGAAATCGCAGTGGAGGCCGAGGCCACCGTGGAGGGTTCGGCCAACAGCGTCGACAGGTCCAGACCGAAGACGAAATCGAGCGACAGCAGCGGATCGAAGACGATCTCGCCATCGCCCGAGGCATCCACCAGTCCGGTCACGGTCGCGGCCAGGTCCTCACCCACCACGTCGGCCAGTTGATCGCCGATCAGCTCTGCTAGGTCGATCTGGAAGGGCAGGCTCTCGCTATAATCGTCCAGGAACTCGAAGCTGAGACCGAAGACCAGGGTGGCGGCCTCCTCGTCCCAGGTCAGTTCCACGGTGTCTTCACCGAAGAAGCTTTCGAGGAAGCCGTCCAGCTCATCCAGGGCGGCCTGCGGGTCGTTGCGGATCTCCTGCAGCTTTTCCAGGAAATCGGCGGAGAAGCTGATGGTGTCGAGAAGCGAGAAGTTCAGCAGCGGAATGTCGGCGGCGAGGAAGGGCAGGTTGTCTTCCAGGGCGTCGCCGACGACCACCAGCATGTTGGCGATGGACACCAGGCTGTCGAGAATGTCGTCGCCTTCCAGCGCCGCCAGCCCTTCGAGGGCCGCTTCGGCGTCGGGGTCGTTGGCGATGATCGCGATCTCGGCGGTGTCGCCGATCGCGGTCAGGTCGGTCACGGTGACACCCAAGCCGTCGATGACGTCCTCGTTCAGCCCGTTGATGCCGGCCACGTTGATCGACACGTCGCCCAGCAGGGCAGAGAACTGCGCTAGCACGTCGTCGCCGTCGTAGCCATGGGCGTTGACGAACTGCACCGCGCTGCCCGACAGCGCGGCCTCGCCCGAGGCATCCAGCGCCAGGCCCTCGCCGTCGGTGACGATGGTGCCGCCGAAGTCCAGCCGCCCGATCAGGCCCTGCAACCCGGTGGCCAGCGTGGTTTCCACCTCGCCGTCATCGCCCAGGTCGACCTGGTTCACCACCGCGTTCCACAGGTTGTTGAAACTGATACGGCTGCTGGCCGAGCCGTCGGGGTTGCTGCCCACAAGGCTGGCGTAAAGCTCGGCCCCGAAGGCCACGTGGTTGAGGGAGGAATCCTCGCCGCCCACGACGATGGAGGCGATACCCAGATCCGCCGTGCCGGTGATGTCGCTGGCCTGGGCGTTGACCGTCAGCTCCAGCGAGACGTCGGTCAGGAAGGCATTGTCCATCACGCTGTCGATGATGCTGTCGCCCTGCCCTGCCGCGCCCTGAAGCGCGTTGCCGCCAGCGGCGATCAGGTCGCTACCCAGGTCGGCCAGGTCGATTCCGAAGGCGGAGGTCATCGTGCCCGACAGCGAGGCCGTCAGCAGCGCCGACAGGTTGGTGTCGCCCAACATGCCGAAGCCCAGCTCCTCGGCGGTGAAATACACCTCATCGTCGCTGGTGATCTCTGCGCTGGCCGTGACCTCGGGCAGGCTGAAGATCAGCGCGCCATCGTCGGTCAGATCCAGCATTGCGCCGGCCCAGATGTCCTGCAACTCGGCGTTGACCCAGGCCAGCAGCCCGTTCAGCGTGGTAGCTCGAAGGATCGCGCCATCCGCGACCGAGACCTCGACCTGGCGGTCTTCCTCCGCGTCGATGGCAAAGGCCAGCCCGTCGCCGTCGGTGTTGGCCGACACGCTGACGCCGATCCCCTCGGCGGCCAGCGCGGCGTTGAAGTCGGCGATCAGATCGCCCAGATCGGTCCAGCCGGTCTCGGAACTGACATCGACCTTCCGGTCCACACCATCGACGGTGAAGGTGAAGCGCAGGTCGGTCACGCCCGTCAGGTTGTCGAGGTCCAGCGCATTCAGCTCGAAGGAGGTGACGGCATCCTGGAAGCCCAGGAAGCTCTCCTGCACGGAGGTCTCACCATCCGGCGCCGCGCCGGAGCCAGCCAGCACTGCCGCATCCGGGTCGCCGGCATCGACGTAGTAATCCAACGCGGCCAGAGCGTAGCCGTCGAAGCCGAGGGCCGAAAGGCTCACCTCGTCCCGCAGGGTGCCGCCGGTCTCGGTGACGCTCGTCAGGGCGAAGCTGGTGTAGGTTTCCGCGCCGCTGTCGGGATCCGTGGTGCGCTGCGACGTGGTGGCCTTCAGCGCGCCCAGCGACGAGACGGAGAAGGTCATGCCGTACTGGGTGCCCAGCAGGGAAGAATTCAGCAGCGCGGCCAGGGCGTTCATCCGTTCGGCCACGCTCAGGGAGGTGTCCTGCAGCTCGGGCGCGGCGGTCAGATCGACGGTGACGTTCAGCGTGACATCGGTGCCCTGCTGCACGGCAAAGGTCATGGTGCTGTAACCGGCCAGCGCATCCATCTGCGCATCGGTCAGCACGTCGGCCTCGAAGGTGACGATCTCGTTGGTCAGCAGCGTCTCGATGGTCTGCGCATCGAAGCCCAGGACGCCCTCGTCGATGACGAAGGCCGACACCAGGTCGTCGAAGACCGCCGCGATCGCCTCGGCCGCGTCGGTCAGGCTGATGTCGGTCATCGGGATCTCGATGTCGAACATCGTGTCGGTCAGCACGCCCGACAGCGCGGTCCCGGTGTCGGTGAGGAAGTCGATAAGGTCGCCCGTCGACATGGTCGCCAGCGCGTTCACCAGGTTCTCGAACACCTCCTTCAGCTCGTCGCTGAGCACGGTGGCCGAGGTGTCCAGATCCAGGCCGAGGTCGATGCTGTTCAGCATCGTGTCCAGGATGTTGCCGCCGTTGCCGTCCGACAGCACGGCGGAGACGGTGACATCGGTGCCAAAGGTCTGCGTCGCGCCGGAGAAGTCGAGTGTGCCGGTCAGGCCCACGTCCAGCATGCGATAGCTGGTGCCTTCCTCGATGGCGGCATAGTCGCTGCTGCCGGCCTCGGCCAGAAGCACGTCCAGCGACAGGTCGGCCCCAGTGGTGGTGCCGTAGAACTCGAAGTCGAGAGAGCCCAGCCCGCCGGAGAAGTCGATCGCGCCGCCCAGGTCCAGGTCCTCGGCGCCGGTGACGGCCAGGCGGAAGCTGGCGGTGTCGACGCTGTCGATGCCCAGCTCCAGCAGGCCCAGCGTGGCCGACAGGTCGCCGGTCAGCGGCAGAGCCCCGCCCACGGTCAGCAGCGGATCGAATTCGAAATTGTCGACGTGCACTTCCAGCGCGTTCAGCGCGGCGGTACCTGCGTCGACCTCGATCGAGGCGGAGATGTCGAAGCTGAAGCCGTTGCCGACGCTGCCGGCGGCGTTCAGGTCGAAGGGCAGGTCCAGCCCCGGCAGCGCATCGGCCAGCAGGGTGGTGAAATCGGCGCTGAAGTCCTCGGACAGCAGCGTGACCTCGGCGGTGACGGACCCGTTGCCGCCATCGGAGAAGGTCACCAGCGTCTCACCGTCCACCTCGATGTCCGTCAGGGTGAAGCTGAGGGCGGAGACCGAGCTGTCCAGCGAGGGCACCACGAGATCCAGCAGTGCCTCGGCGTCGGCCTCGGCGTCGGTCGCGCCCTGGTCATCCAGGTAGTCGACCAGTTCCGACATCAGGTCACCGCTGAGGACGCTGTCGCTGTCGAAGATGGTCGACAGGCCGGCGGCATCAATCGTGTAGCCCAGAGAGGTGGAGCCGCTGCTGGCCAGGCGGTCGTGGAAGGTGTCACTGAACAGGTCGTCAACCGTGCCCGCCAGCCCCGAGCGCAGCTCGTCCAGCGCGCCCTGGATCCGGGTCACGGTATCGGTAACCGCCGACAGGTCCTCGGTGTTGTCCAGCAGCGGGTCCAGCAGCGCCATCGCCGCCTCGCCCGAACTTTCCAGCGACTCCAGCAGATCATCGGCCTGCTGCGCCTGATCGTCGAAGGACTGGGCCAGACCCAGCATCAGCTCGGTCAGGTCCTGGGTGCCGCCCAGGTCGATGGTCAGGTTGGCATCGAGCATGACACGGGGTTCAAGAGGGATCGCGCGCTGATCGACTTCGAGCGACGGTTCTGCACGGAGCTTGCGTTGCTGTCCCATTCTGGTCCCTCTGGCCGTTCAGGCCCCAACAAGAATCAACCTTACCGTCAGAAGCTGGCGGTGAAGGAGAAAGAAATGTTCTGTACGTCGTCGCCGTCGCGTTTCTCGATCGGTTCGGCAATCGAGGCGGTGAATTCACCCATCTTGGTCTGGTAGGCCAGCGAAAGGCCCACCGACTGGCGCAGGTGCGCGCTGTCGTCGACGTTCGGGCTGTCGATGCCCGGCAGGTCGGACAGGGTCGCGGCATCCCAGAAAGCCCCCACGGCCAGATCGGGGCGCGCGGTCGGCACCATCACCTCCAGCGTCGCCGCCACGTAGCGGGTTCCGCCCAGGGCGTCGCCGGTGGAGGCGTCGATCGGGCCGATGCCGCCGTAGGCGAAGCCGCGCGGCATGTCGCCGCCCAGGAAGGCGCGTTCGTTGATCGCCACATAGCCGTCGTCGCCTTTGCGCACCACGCCGCCCGACAGGCCCAGGTTCAGGACCGCGGGGCCGAAGACCGGCTGGTAGATGTCGACATGGGCCGTGGTCTCGGTGAACTCGCGGCTGTCGCCCAGGCCCGAGGCCCGGATGGCGAAGCCGAGGTCGGCGCCCGGCTCCAGCACCGACTTGCTCTGCCGGTTGCTCCAGCTCAGCGAGGCCTCAAGTCCGGTCGCGTCGCTGTCACCCATATCCGCCTGGATCAGCGGCGACAGGGCGTCATCCGCCTCGCTCAGGTCGTCGGCGACGTGAAACAGCCCGACGCGGTAGCGCAGCTGCGGCGTGATGGCGGCGCCCACACCGACGCTCACACCGTAGCTTTCGCGCCGGTAGGAGCGGAAATCCCATTCGTCGACCTCGGCGGTCAGGCCGAAGTCCAGCACCGTGTCCGCGCCAAGCGCGGTCTGGCCGAAAGCCACCGCCTTCTCGACGTCGAGGCTCAGGCCCTGGCCGCGATCCCCCAGCCGATAGTCCAGCGACAGGTCGATGCCGGCGCTGAACAGATCCTCGATCTCCAGCCCCAGATCGGCGGTGGCACCGTAGACCGACGACACGCCGGCGCCGGCGATCATCGCCCCCTTGGAGGCGACCTGCGCCTGGCCGACAGGGGCGAAGGCGATCAGCACGGCGCCCGACAGGACGCCCCCGACGCCCAGCAGGGCCAGCGACTTGCGAATGGTGCCCGGGCGCCCGTGTCCGGGGCGCGGTTGGTAGGGCGAAAGGCTCATTGGGTTCCCTCCCCGGGGGCACGGCTGGCGGAGATCTGGCATTTGCTGCCCGGAAGGACGTCGGGCGCTTCCAGGGTGAAGAAGACCGAGATCGTCCCGGAGGCAATGTCGGCCAGTTGGGCGGCGTAATCGAAGGTGACCGGATAGGGCGCGGCGCGGTCGTCGTTCACGGCGATGGCATAGCCCCCTGCCCCCACGAAGCCGGCCAGGGCCGCGGCCGGCACGAAGGCTTCGACCCGCAGCGGCTGATTGACGTAGAGGGTGGCCAGGGGCCGGCCGCTGGCGCTTTCGCCCGGGTCGATCAGGTCCTCGCCGACGACACCGTCGACGGGGGCCAGGACACGGGCCTTCTCGACCAGCAGCTGCGCGCGGTCGGCCTCCAGCCGGGCCATGTCCAGCGCCTGCTCCTCGCGC
Source organism: Pseudooceanicola marinus (assembly GCF_020177265.1). Taxonomy (GTDB): domain Bacteria; phylum Pseudomonadota; class Alphaproteobacteria; order Rhodobacterales; family Rhodobacteraceae; genus Pseudooceanicola; species Pseudooceanicola marinus_A. Next base: position 37,621 of record NZ_JAIVMC010000010.1, on the reverse strand, counting down.
AGGATCTCGGCCTCGGCCATGGCCAGCTCCAGCGCGGCGCTCTCGTATTCGGCGGGGCTGATCGCGCGGCGCTCCAGCGCGGTCTTCAGGCGGGCCTCGCGTTCAGCGGCGCCGGCCTGGCGGATGCGGGCCGCCTCCAGCGTGGCTGTATTGGCGGCGCGGGCCTCGGCCAGGCGCAGGTCGGCGCGCGTCATCTCGCTGTCCAGTTCGACCAGCGGGTCACCGACGCGCACCTGCTGACCGGGCCGCACCAGAACCGTCTCGGCGACGCCGTTGATCTGGGCGGCGACCTCCACCACGCGCAGCGGGCGGATGGTGCAGTTGAACTCGGTCACGCCGAGACCAGGGCGCGGTCCGGCAAGGCTGGACGTGGAGGTGGTCGTCCCCTCTCCCGACTGCAGGGCCTGGGCCCGGGCCTCGAAATCCGCGCGGCTGGTGGATTGACCAAAGGCGGCGCCCGCGGGCACCGCCATCATGGCACAGATCAGCCAGCCCCGGATCGTGGCCCCTCGCATGGCTCAGAACCCTTGCTGCGTCGTCAGGTCGGCGCCCATCAGGTAGTTCAGCCGGGCCCAGGCCCGCAGGAACTCCGCCTCGTAGAAGGCCACCTGGGCGCGGGATTCGTTCACCCGTAGCTGACGCGCGGCCACGGCCAGATCGACGCTTTCCCCGGAGGAGACCCGGTTGCGTTCCACCTCCAGCGCGCGGGAGGCGTGGTAGGCGGCGTTCTTCGACTGGCGGATTGCCTTCGACAGCTCGCCGAGGCGGGCATGGGCGGTGCGGATCTCCGTTTCCACGGACCGCTTGCGGGCGTGGTAGCGCAGCGCGGCGGTGCGCACCTCCATCCGCTTGGTCGGTTCGGACAGGCCGGTGCCGTTGGCGTTGAAGATCGGGATCGTCAGGCTGACGCCGACGGTTTCATCCACGGTGAGGGAGCCGCCGCCGAAGCGGCTGTTAGAACGATCCTCGCGTTCGATCGTGGCATAGGCCTCCAGCACCGGCGAAATGTCAGAGGCATGGGCCTCCTTGCGCTCGAACTCGGTGCTGACCACCTGCAGGGCCGCGCTCATGATCGCGGGGTTGTTTTCCAGCGCGGTGCTGACCGCCTGTTCGACGTTCACCCGGCCCGGCGCGTTCAGCAGATCATCGGGGAAGTCGAGCGGCGCCAGATCCGACACCACCAGCCCGGTCAGCTGTGACAGGTTGCTGAGCGCCTCGGCCCGACGGGCGCTTTCCAGCGATTCCTCGGCGGCAATCGTGTCACGCTCGCTGCGCAGCGAGGAGGATTGCAAGACGTTGCTCAGCCCGGTGTCGACCAGCGCACCCTGGCTGTTGATCTGCCGGTTCAGCAGGTAGCGGCGTTCCTGCAGCGACGCGATGCGGGCCTTGGCCTGGCTGGCCACGATGTAGTTGTCGAAGACCTCGAAGACAACATCGCGCACGGCGGCGATGTAATCGACCTCGGCCCCGGACTGCACGCTTTTCGCCCGCTGCACCCGGTAGCGCCGGGCGGGATCGAAGAGCGGCTGCACAAGGCTGGCCGAGGAGGTGGCCACGGGGTAGTTCGCCTTGCCGCGCTCGAAGACGGCGTTGTCGGAATCGCGCACGTTCTGGCGGACACCGTCGTAGGAGAAGTTGATGTAGACCTGCGGCAGCCGCGCGTAGATGGCGCGCATCCGCTCGGCATCCGCCTGGTTGATTGCCTGGGCCGCGTGGCCGATCGTCGGGTTGCGCGCCAGGGCGTTCTCGATCAGCGCGTTCATCGGCACGGCAGCGGCGCCGGTGTTGACGGTCGTGGTATAGGTGCCGATGGCCTTTTCCTGGCGTTCCAGCACCTCGGCCAGATCTTCGTCCAGCAGCGCCCGCGTTTCGGCGTCCGGCCCCTGGTCCAGCAGCGACTTCAGGTTGTTTCCACTCGACGCATCATGCTGGCAGCCCGCCAGAACGATGCCCGCCACGACAGCCGCGAGGGCCCGTTGTCCAATGCTCATGCTCTTCCGCTCCGCGGCTTTGCCGCCCTCTGTCCTGCCCGTTGCCGCATGGCTCCGGCAGACGTCTGCCGGCCTGCCCCGGGCTTGTCGGCATTAATTTGCCGCCCCAATCTCACCCTCACTTTTCGTTGAGACTGGCTTGATTTCAAGCTGCAAGGCATTCGGTGGAATGGATTTTTCTCCACACGGGGCGCACCGGCTGCAACCCGTCTCACCGTCCGCCTCAGGGTCAACGCTGCCGGAGGGTTGCGCCAACGGCGGAAAATCTCCGACCCCACCTAAAAAGGTCACTTGCGAAGCGCGTCAAAAATCAAGGACTTACACGAACGATTTATCTTTTTGAAACCCGCGCGGAAAGTTCACCGGGACGGCACAACCTATACGCTTGCGTCTTGTTCCCTGACGCCGCGCCTTTCGTGCTAAGCGCGGCCAAAAAGTCACAGCCGAGCCTAAATAGGGGATATGGTCCTTCGGAGCCTTCCTCGCCCACGGCGAATAGTTGTCCGGGCGTCAAATCTTAGCCCGGCCGATCCGCGCGGCACAGGCGCCATGGCAAGGGCCGGTTCCCACCCCATGCAACCTGCTAACCGCGGCCGGAGCGGAACGTCAGTCGGCGTCGTCCGATGCGCGTTCCGCATCGGAGGAGATCGCATACCGTCGCATCTTGTCGTTCAGGGTGCGCCGTGGAATCCCGAGCGCCTCCGCTGCACGCAGCGTGTTGCCCGCGTGGGCGTCCAGAACCGCCGAAATCTCCCGCGCCTCGAATTCCGCGACGCGATCGGCCAGTGTCATCGGGGACGATCGGGGGGCGCCGGTGCCTTCAAGTTCAACCAGCCCCAGGGCATAGGCCTCGGCGCTTGATTTCAGCTCGCGCACGTTGCCGACCCAGGCCTGGCGCTTGAGCTTCTGCAGCAGGGCCCAGGGCAGCGTCGGATCCTCGCGGCCATAGCGGCGGGCGGCCAGCTGCGCGTAATGGGCGAAGATCAGCGGGATGTCCTCACCGGCCTCGCGCAGGGTGGGCGTGGTCAGCTCCGCCCCCGCCAGCCGGAAGAAGAGGTCCGGACGGAAGGTGTCGAGCAGGCGCAGGTTGGTTTTCGTCGTTGCGATCACCCGCACATCCAGCGGCCGCGCCACCGTGTCGCCCAGGCGTTCGAAACAGCGTTCCTGAAGAACCCGCAACAGCTTGGCCTGGATGGCCACCGGCATCGTTTCGACCTCATCCAGCATCAGGGTGCCACCATGGGCGGCCTCCAGCTTGCCCGCGCGGCCCTCGGCATCATGGGCCAGGGCTCCTTCCCCGTGGCCAAAGAGGATGGTTTCGGCCATCGCTTCGGGCAGGGCCGCGCAGTTCAGTGCCACGAAGGGGCCGCCGGCGCGCGTGCTCGCGGCGTGGATGGCCCGGGCGGCCAGCTCCTTGCCCGTCCCTGTCTCGCCGGTGATGAGCACATCGAGGTCGACGGAGGCGAGCACCGAGATACGCTTGCGGAACTGCTGCATTGCCCGCGACCGGCCAAGGATACTGTCGTCGGCCCGCTCGATCAGGACCTGTTGCAGGCGCGCGACCTCCTTGCGGGCGGCCTGAGCCTCCAGCGTGCGGCGCACGACCGCCAGCAGATGCGCGGAATCGTAGGGCTTCTCCAGGAAGTCTTCGGCCCCCGCGCGCATCGCGTCGACGGCATGGACCACATCGCCATGGCCGGTCAGCAGCACGACGGGCACGCCGTGATGCTGTTGACGCAACTCCTTGAGAAGGGCGATGCCATCCATGCCCGGCATGCGCAGGTCACTGATGACCAGATCCGGCTGCTTCGGCATCGCGGCCAGGGCCGGGGCCGCCGCGTCGAAGGTCTCCACCCCGTAGCCCGAGGCCTCAAGCAGATCGGCGAGGGCCGACAGGTGGTCCTCGTCGTCATCCACGATGAAAATGCTGGCGTTCATGCGGCCTGGGCTTCCTTGGCAGGGGCCAGAGGCAAGGTGACCGTCACCCGTGTGCCCTGGCCGAGATCGGAGGTGATATCGAGCGTGCCGTCGAAATCTGACAGGATCGCCTTGCAGATCGCAAGGCCGAGGCCAAGGCTTTCGCCGGTCATCTTGGTCGAGAAGAAGGGTTCGGTGACATCGGGCAGGTCCGTCTCGGCGATGCCGTTGCCAGTGTCGGCCACGCACAGCCGGGCCTGGCCGTTCCCGGTCGTCAAGGTGACGGTGATCTGGGCGTCGGGCATCCCGGCCACCGCATCGAGGGCATTCAGCAGCAGATTGGCCACGACCTGTTCCATCCGGACGGCGCCGGCCAGCACCTCGACCTTCTCCTCCGGCGGCTGGAACAGCGGCGTGACCCCGATGTCGCGTGCCCGCGGCGAGACCAATTCAAGCGCCGAGGCCACCGGCCCCCTCAGGTCGATCAGCGAGCGTTCCGCCACATCCTTGCGCGCGAAGCTCCGCAGGTGCTTGGTTGTCCGCTGCATGCGGCGGATCAACCCGCGCGCCTTGCCCAGGCGCCGTGTCGTGGCCGCATCCGCCTTGTCCACGCCAAGCTCCGCCGCCGACAGGGTGGCCTCCATCGCCGCGAGGGGCTGGCTGATCTCGTGCACGATCGCGGCGGACATGCGCCCCAGGGCCGCCATCTTCTCCGTGTGGACCAGCGCCTCCTGCGTGGCGCGCAGGTCGATCTCCACCTGGGTGCGCGCCTCCACTTCCCGGGCCAGATCGGCGGTGCGGGCACGCACCATGGTTTCCAGTTTCTCGGACTGCGACAGGCGCAGGGCGATGATCTGACGGCGCTGGTCCCAGGCCTTGACCATCGCGACCATCGCCAGGGTCGCAAGCGCCGCCAGAGCCCCGGCCCCAAGCGCCACCATCCGCAGCCCGGCGGTGGAGCGGGCGGCGATCACCTGCCAGCCGGTGGACGGCATGGCGGAGATGCGGCCGATCCAGCCTTCCCCGGTCACGTCCCTTTCCTCGGGGGGCGCCGCCAGAAGCGGCGGGGCCGTCGCCAGCTCGGTGCCCTCATAGGCGCGCGTGAGCTGCAGCTCGGCCAGGACATGGGGACCGGGCGGCGTCAGCGCACGGTATTCCCAATCCGGCCGCGCCGACAGGAAGACGACGCCGTTCTCGTCAGCCAGGGCCACATCGGCATCGGCCGTGCGCCAGATGGCCTGCAAGGCGCCCAGGTCCATCTTGACGGCCAGCACGCCGCGCGCGCCCGCCGCGTCGACCCGGGTGGCCAGGAAATAGCCCGGCACCCCGGTGGTCACCCCGATGCCGTAGAACCGCCCCTGCCCCTGCGCCATCGCGTCCTTGAAGTAGGGCCGGAAGGCGTAGTTTTCCCCGATGAAGCTGCTCGGCTGGTTCCAGTTCGAGGCCGCAATCGTCTCGCCCCGGGCGTCGATCAGGTACAACTGCTCCGCCTGGGCATGCACCGCGATCCGTTCCAGGTAGCGGTTGGCCTCCTGCAGGGGGCCGCTGCCGGACAGTGCGTTGCGCACCCGCATGTCCTCGGCTGCGACCGCGGGCAGAGAGCGCAGGCGCTCCACCTCCGCCTCCACGGCCCGTTCGGTCAGCAGCAGGGTCTGGTCCAGCTGCTTGCGCGCCGTGCCGAGGGCGAGGTTCTGCGCGACAGCCCAGACCAGCACCCCCACAAGGCCCGCAAGAAGAAGAGGCCGGACCAGCGTCATGGGGTCAGCCGTTCGACAGGCCCCGCGCCCAGGGCGGGCCGCCGGGCAGATCCTTCTCGCGGCGTGCCTGCAGCCAGTTCAGACCCAGCAGGAGGACCACCAGGACGAAGCCTGCCGCCTCGACCAGCAGGTCGGGCCAGAACAGGGCGACGACCCCGGGCAGGAGCAGCACGCGCATCCAGAGCGCCATCGGGCGCCACAGGAACCCTTCGAGCACCGCGGCAAAAGCCACGAGCCCGAGGATCGCCAGCGCCCCGCCCCAGATCACCAGCGGCAGGGGGCCGCCGACGATGATCTCTTCGTTGAACACCATGAACAGCGGGATCAGGTAGAGGCCCTTGGCGTATTTCCATGCCTGAACGCTCGTCTCCATCGGTTTGGATCCCGCAATCGCGGCGCCGGCGAACCCGGCGAGGGCCACGGGCGGCGTCACGTTGCTGTCCTGAGAATACCAGAACACGACCAGATGCGCGATCAGCAGCGGGATGCCGAACTCCTCGGTCAGCGCCGGCCCCACCAGGATGATCAGCACGATGTAGGCCGCCGTCACCGGCAGGCCCATGCCCAGCACCAGGCTGGCCAGCAGGACGAGGATCAGCGCCAGCACGATGTTGCCGCCCGAGAAGGCGATCATCATGGCCGAGAATTTCAGCCCCAGGCCGGTCAGCCCGACGACCCCCACGATGATCCCCGCCACGGCACAGGCGACGGAGACGGCGACGGCATTGCGCGCACCGAGGTCCAGCGCCTCGAAGGTCAGCTTGATCCCACGCTTGAGCATTGCGACGAAGCCCGACGCGGTCGGTCCGGAGGCCAGGAAGGTCCAGAGCGCCCGCGCCGAGGCGGCCGCGATGATCGACAGGATCGCATAGAAGCCGACCCGCATCGGTGAATAGCCGGCCACCAGCAGAGCAACCAGCACGACGAGCGGCAAGAGGAAATGCCAGCCTTCGGCCAGGACCTTGCGGGTGTGGGGCAGATCCTCGGCGGACAGGCCCTTCATGCCCTGCTTCACCGCCGCGATATGCACCAGCAGGTAGACCGCGCCGAAATACAGCACCGCGGGAAAGATCGAGATCAGGACGATCTCGACATAGGGCACACGGGTAAATTCGCTCATCAGGAAGGCGCCGGCCCCCATCAATGGCGGCATGATCTGCCCGCCGGTCGAGGCGGCGGCCTCGATCCCGCCAGCCTGGGCCGGTCGGTAGCCCAGCTTCTTCATCAGCGGGATGGTGAAGGCCCCGGTCGTGACCACGTTGGCGATGGCGGAGCCGGAGATCGAGCCCATGCCCGCGCTGGCAATCACCGCGGCCTTGGCCGGGCCGCCGCGCTGCTTGCCGGCGGCGGCATAGGCCAGGTCGATGAAGAACTTGCCCGCGCCGGTCACTTCCAGGAAGGCGCCGAACAGCACGAAGATGAAGACGAAGGTGGCCGCAACGCCCAGGGGAATGCCGAAGATCCCCTCGGCCCCGAGGGTCATCTGGCTGGCCAGGCGATCCAGCGAATAGCCGCGATGGTTCAGGATGCCGGGCATCCAGTCGGCCAGGAAGGGCAGTTCGCCGCGGTTGCCGGCAAAGGCATAGCAGATGAAGACGACGCCGATCACCGTCATGCCAAGGCCGACGGCGCGGCGGGCGGCCTCCAGCACGACGATGACAGTCGCGACGCCCATGACGATGTCGGTGGTGCGGGGGAAGATCTGGTTGGCGATGGTGTCGATGTTCATCGGCACCCAGGCCCCGGCGCCGATGCTCATCACGATCAGGATGCCGTCGATGACCCAGCCTGTCACGCCCCGCGGCCGGTGGCGCCCGAAGGCCGGGTAGATCAGGAAACACAGGACCAGGACGAAACCCAGGTGAATGGGGCGCTGGAAGAACAGCCCCAACGGCTGCACGCCGGCGGTGTAGAGTTGAAAGAGCGACAGGGCGATCCCGATCACCGTGATGGCCCGCACGACCATCTTCGGCTGTTCAATCGGCAAAAGGGTGTCGTCAGTGGTCGAACTCATTGGCCCTCATTCCTTTCCAGAGCGATCCGCACCCTTTGATGCGTCGCGACCGCCGACAGGGAGACAATCGCGTCTCCGACCTGCAGGCGGTGGTTTACGGGACCCGCACCGGGACGCAGGACATAGGCGTCTCCCGGAACGGGCTCATTGATGTCGAGAATGAAATAGCCGCCCTGCCCGTCGGAGACCTGCCGCCCGCGCCCGGGGATATGGTCCAGTCCGGCCGCGAAATCAGGCAGGTGCGCGCGAACCAGGACCATGTGGCCTGCCTGGTTCTGGTAACAGTCGGACACCGGGAACCCCTGAACCGAATGGTTCCAGAGCACGCACCACTCCTGCCCCTCGGCAACATCGAAACGGGCGAACTCGGTGCCGTCTTCAAGCGTGGCGGTCAGCGCCTCCGCCCCCACCGGGACCGGCAGCAGCAGAAGAAGGAGGAGAGGGAGTGCTTTCACTCCCCCTCCCCCGATCGTCCCGATCATGGACGCAGTTTGTCCGGAACGGTGGAACCGATCTCTTCGTAGTAGCGGATGGCGCCGGGGTGCAGCGGCACCGGAGTGGCCGACAGGGCGAATTCGACGGTCGTCTCACGCGCTGCCGGGTGCACCGCGCGCAAGTCCTCGATGTGCTCGTACATCGCCTTGGTGATGGCATAGGCCACGTCATCGGACATCTCGGAGGAGACCGTCAGCACGTTCGGGATCCCCAGCACGGTGATGTCCTCGTCGACGCCGTTGTAGCTGCCGCCCGCGAGGGTGGTCTTGGCGAAGGTGTCGTGCTGCGCCATGGCGGCGTCCAGCTCGGCCTCGGTCAGCGCAATGATCGTGATGTCCTGCGTCGTCGCGAGGTTCAGGATCGACGAGGTCGGCGCGCCCACGGACCAGAAGCCGACGTCGATATCGCCGTTGGCCAGCGCATCGGCGGTCTCGTTGAAGTTCAGGCGCTGTTCCTCGATGTCATCATAGCTGATGCCGTTGGCTTCGAGGATCGCGTTGGTGTTCACCTCGGTGCCGGAGCCCGGTGCGCCAACGGAAACGCGCTTGCCGGGCAGATCCGCGAGCGAGGTCACGCCGGAGCCTTCGAGGGCCACGATCTGCACCATGTTGGCGTAGAGCGAGCCCAGGCCACGGATCATCGGCAGTTCCTGGCCTTCAAAACGGCCGGTGCCGGAATAGGCCTGCGCCACGGTGTCGGCCAGGCCGATGGCCAGGTCCGCGTCGCCCCGGGCGATCAGGCCCATGTTCTCGACCGACGCGCCGGTGACTTCGGCGGTCGCGGCATAGCCCTCGATGTGGTTGTTGATGATTTCCGCCAGGCCACCGCCCATCGGATAGTAGACGCCGCCGGTGCCACCGGTCGCGATGGACAGCTGGGTTTGCGCCATTGCCGGCGCGCCAAAGCCGATCGCCGCCGCACAGGCAGCGCCCAGCAGGCCAAAGGTCCGGCGGTTTACAGAATAACTCATGGTCGTCCTCCCTTGTCGGGCATTTTGCCCAAAATTGTCCCGACTCCTCTTCGAGATGGCGGAAGCCTCGCGCATTTAGAGGGGGGACGTCAGCCAAAAACTGACAAAAAACGCGAAGTTTCGTGGCAGGACACCGCCAGCCCCGGGGCAGAAATCCGCCAGACCCCGCCAGGCGGCCAGGCAAAGAGCCGCCTGTCCAGGGTCTGCTGCGGTGTACGCGGGGGGCTCCTCCGACCGGTCCGGGACAGGCCCGGGGTCCCCTCTAGCTCCACGCACGGAGACGGGTGGCTCAGACGCTGCGGATCATGCCGCCGTCGCAGCGCATCATGCTGCCGGTCACATAGCTGGCCGGATCGCTGCACAGGAAGGCGCCGACCGCGCCGAATTCCTCAACCGTGCCGTAGCGCCCGGCGGGGATGGTCGCCCGCGAGGCCGCGCGGACCTCTTCCACGGGTTTGCCCTGGCGTTCCGCCGCGGCACCGTCCAGCTGATCGACGCGGGCCGTGTGGATTCGACCCGGCAGCAGCATGTTGCAGGTTACCCCTTCGCCGGCGACCTCGGTCGCCAGTGTCTTGTTCCATCCCACCAGGGCGCCGCGCAGGGTGTTGGACAGCGACAGGTTGGGGATCGGCTGTTCCACCCCGGAGGAAGCGATGGTCAGCACCCGCCCCCAGCCCTGGGCGCACATGCCCGGCAGCAGAAGGCCGGTCAGTTCAATCACCGAGGCCACCATGGCCTGCGCCTGGGCCAGCAGGTCGGCGGCGGCGATGTCCCGCGCCGGGCCGGGCTTCGGGCCGCCGGTGTTGTTCACCAGAATGTCCACCCCGCCGAACCGCTCCTGCACCTCGGCCGCCAGCCGGGTGGCGAAATCAGGGGCGGACAGATCCACCGTCAGCCAGTCGGCCTGGCCCGCGCCACGCGCGTTGATCGCGGCCGCTGCCTCGGCCAGGGCCGTTTTGTCCCGCCCCGTCAGCATCACGCGCGCCCCTTCGGCGGCCAGCGCCTCGGCCACGCCCAGCCCGAGGCCGCGCGACGAGGCCAGCACCAGCGCGCGGCGGTTCTTCAAACCCAGATCCATCTCATCTCTCCTTCAGCCGGTTCTCGGTCCGGCGCATCAGTCGTTCCAGTTCCTCGATGTCCCGCGCCGCCAGTCGCGGCCCGGGGGCGCGGGTCGCGGCACAGGCGATGGCGCCGCGCCGCATCAGGATGTGCTTGCGCAGGGCCAGCCCCCAGCCCGGCTGCTGCTCATGGCGCAGGATCGGCAGGTAGCGGTCGAAAAGATCCTCGGCCGCCTCGACCTGCCCTGCCGCGTGCAGGGCGACGGTCTGCACCAGCGCCTCGGGATAGGCGAAGCCGGTCATCGCCCCGTCCGCGCCCCGAGCCAGTTCCTGTGGCAGGTAAAGCCCGCCATTGCCGCACAGGATCGACAGACGGGCCACCGCCGGATCCGCTTCCTGCTCGCGCAGTGCCGAGATCTTGGTCAGCCCCGGCCAGTCCTCATGTTTCAACATGACCATCTGCGGCAGATCCTGCGACAGCCGCCGGATCAGCGCAGGCGACACCACCACCCCGGTCGACAGGGGAAAGTCCTGGTAGACCAGCGGCACGTCGGCCCCCAGACCCTGGGCCGCCGCATGGAAATAGCCCTCGATCCGATCCTCGCGCGCCGGGCCGCGTGTGGGCGCCACCATGACTCCGGCCGCGCCCCGCTCCATCGCGTAGCGCCCGAGTGCACAGAGGCTGGCCAGGCCCGGGTCCGACACGCCCACAACGACAGGCAGGTCGGTGCGCCCCAGGACGCGGTCAACGACCTGGTGCCGCTCCTCCGGGCTCAGCTTGTCGGCCTCCCCCATCATGCCGAGGATGGTGATCCCGGTCACGCCGTGGCCCTCGTAGAAGGCGACGAGCCGATCCAGACTGTCGAAATCCACGGCCCCGCTTTCGGTGAAGGGCGTGGCGGCGATGATGTAGACCCCGCGGCTCCGACGGGTGAGCAGCGCGCCCATCCGTCAGTTCGCGAAGATGCCGGAGGTGTCGGCGAAGCCCTTGATCTCGATCGGGTTGCCGGACGGATCGAAGAAGAACATCGTGCGCTGTTCGCCTGGTTCGCCGGCAAAACGAACCACCGGCGGGATGTCGAAGGCGACGCCCTTTTCCTCCAGCCGGGCGGCCAGCGCCTTCCAGTCGTCCAGGCCCAGCACGGCGCCCATGTGGGGCATCATCACCATATGCTCACCCACCTTGCCGGTGCGCGTCGTCTCGAAGGGCTTGCCCAGGTGCAGTGACAGTTGGTGGCCGAAGAAATCGAAATCGACCCAGGTTTCGGTCGAGCGCCCTTCGGCGCAGCCCAGGACGTCGCCGTAGAAGCGGCGGGTTTCATCCAGGTCGGTGACATGCAGGGCAAGGTGGAAAACTGACTTCATGGGGAGGGCTCCGGGTTTGGTCTTGTCTTGGGGTAGCCAATCATCAGAGAAAGGAAAAACGAATTTTCCTTCCTCCCAGCGAAAGAAAAACTGTTGGACACGCGATTTCTGGAAAGTCTTCTGGCGGTGATCGACCATGGCTCGATCGCCGCGGCGGCGCAGATCCAGGCCCTGACGCCGGCGGCCGTCAGCCAGAGGATCCAGGTGCTGGAACGAGAGCTGGGTCGGACCCTGCTGGAGCGGAAGGCCAACGCCTCCGGCCCCTCGGCGGCCTGTCGCGACCTGCTGCCGGCCATGCGGCGCCTGGTGCAGCAGGCGCAGGACCTGCGCCGCGCCGCCGACCCCGGGCTGGCCCGCGGCGTGTTCCGGCTGGGGGCGATTTCCACGATGTTGACCGCAGAGATCCCCAAGCTGCTGCCGGAGCTGCGCGACAGCGCGCCCGGGCTGGAACTTCAGATCACGCCCGGCACCTCTGCCGCGCTCTACGAGGCGGTGCGGGCGGGCGAGTTGCTCGCGGCGCTGATCGTGACCCCGCCCTTTCCCCTGCCCGTCGGTCTGCAGCAGCATCCGCTACGCCGCGAGCCGCTGCGCCTGCTGCTGCCCGAAGGCCACCCGGCCCGCACCGCCGAAGCGGCCTTCGACGATCTTCCGCAGATCGCCTACGATCCCGAAAGCTGGGGCGGCCAGATCGCCGCGCGCTACCTGGCCGATCACGGGGTCACGCCGCAGGTGCTTTGCGCCCTCGACAGCCTGGAGGTCATCTCGGACCTGGTCGCCAGCGGCATCGGGGCCGCGCTGGTGCCCGACTGGGCCGGGTTGCAAGGGGCGCACCCCCTGCCCGATGGCGCCGCTTACCAACGCCACCTCGTGCTGCTGACACCGGCCACGCCCGAGAGGGCGGCTGCGCAGCAGGCGATCCTGCGGTCTTTGCTCAGTAGCCGTCCTGACGGCTGACAAGGTGCAGGAAGGGCAGGCCCGCCTCACCCCGACAGATGTTCTCGGCGATCACCCGACCGGCGGTCTCGGCCCGCACCAGCGAGGCCACATGCGGGCTGACGGTGATCTTCGGATGGGCGCGGAACGGATGATCCTCGGGCAACGGCTCGATGCGGAAAGTGTCCAGCGTCGCATGGCCCAGGTGCCCGTCGTCCAGCGCCGCGATCAGCGCGGCGTCGTCGATCACGGCCCCTCGCCCCGGGTTGATGACCACGCCCCCGAGGGCCAGACGCGCCAGGGTCTCGGCGTTCAGCAGGTTTTCCGTCTGCGGCGTCGTTGGCAACAGGCAGACGGCGATCTCCGTGCCGGCCAGCACGGTCTCCAGCCCTTCGGGGCCATGGTGACAGGTCACCCCGTCGAGGGCCTTGGGCCGCCGACTCCAGCCATGGACGTCGAAATTCAGCGCAGACAGGGCCTGGGCGCAGGCGCCGCCCAATTCCCCAAGGCCCAGCACCGCCACCCGGCGCTGCCGCGCCAGCCGTGGCGCGACCTGGTTCCAGCCGGAGGACGACAGGATGTAACGGTCCATGCCCACATGATGACGCAGCACATGGGCCACCACGTATTCCACCATGCCCTCGCGCTGACCCGGATCAACCATGCGGGCGAGGGGCAATGTCAACGTCGGGTTCTGCAGCACTCGGTCGACACCGGCCCAGATAGACAGGGCCGCCCTGGCCCGCACGAACCCCGAAAAGTCGGTAATCAGGTCATTGGGCGCGAAGACGAGGTAGTCGACCTCCGCCGGATCCATCTCCCGGCGGATCACCGTGGGCAGCTTCGCCTCCTGCAGCGCGGCGGTGAGGACGGGGAGAAAGGAGTCGTAGAAGACGTCCGGGGCGGAAAACAGAACTTGAACCGTGCGGTCAGGCGACATGCGGGCGCTCCTGGGGCTTGCGTCATCAACGCCTTTTCCACCGCGGCAGAGGATTCTCAAAATCCTGCCCGGGCCGACGACGCGAAATCCCCGGCCAGAGCCCCGTTTCCGGCCCTCAAGCTGACCAAGATGAGAGCGAAACGCCCAAAATTTCTCCACCACCGCTTTGCGGGACAGGCCACGACAGGCCGCCACACAGAGACAATGCGCCCGCGTCGTACAGTCGGCAGCGTGAGATTTTAATCATTCTTGTCAGATGATTAAGGAGAACCTCCTTGGGGACAGCAACCTATCCGAAACCGGATAGTATAATTTGGGCTTATACATTTAGTCGCTAGATAATCCCGTTTTATCTGGCCTCCTGTCCCTCGCCGCCCCGAGTTTGGCGGCACAGCGCACTCGACGATGCGCGATCCAACAGGAGACCCACCTTGACCTTCAAACTCGCATCCCTCGGCCTTGCCGCCGCCCTGCTGACCTCCACCGCCGCCCTTGCCGAAGGGGAGCCCCCCGCGGAAGTCGCGCCGATCCAGGCCGACGGCTATGAGGCCGGCATCGACGGCACCTTCGCCCCCCATGCCTTCCCCTCCCTCGACGGTGGCATCCAGGGCTTCAACGTCGACCTCGCCGCGGCCATGGCCGAGAAGCTGGGCGTCGACATCGAGATCGTCCCCGGCCAGTACACCGGCCTCTTCCCCGCCCTGCATTCCGGCACCTTCGACTATATCGCCGCACCGACCACGGTGACCGAGGAACGGTCCAAGACCATGCTCTTCACCGAAGGGTTCATGGAGACCAACTTCGGCTTCGCCACCCTGACCGGCTCGGACATCGACAGCGTCGAGGACCTGCAGGGCAAGACCGTCACCGCCAACAAGGGCTCTCTCTACGAGACCTGGCTGACCGAGAAGGCCGAGGAAATGGACCTGACCGTGCTGACCTTCGGCACCCAGGCCGATGCCTTCGAAGCCGTCACCTCGGGCCGAGCCGACGCCAGCATGGCCGGCATGACCGTGACCGCCTGGGCCGGACAGCAGAACCCGCGCCTGGAGTTCGCCTTCCAGATCAACACCGGCCTCAGCTGGGCCCTGCCCTTCCGTCGTGACGACTACGCCACGCGCAACCTCTTCGACTCGGTCCTGGAATGCCTGAAGACCGACGGCACCATGGCCGCCCTGTCGGAGAAGTGGTTCGGCCTGACTCCCGAGGAGGGCGAGCTGATCGTCACCCCCGACGCCGGCTATGGCACCCCGGGCTTCGAAGGCTACCAGCCCGACGAACATGAGGTGTCCTGCACCTTCGAGTGATCGCGGTCACTCCTTCCCCGGGCCGGGGCAACTCCCGGCCCGACAACTTCTTCCCCAAGGTTCCACATGACGGCAGCACAGCCCCTCCCCACGCTTGAAATCACCGCGCTGGAAAAGCGCTTTGGCGAGACGCAGGTGCTGCGCTCGATCGACCTGAAGGTCCAAAACGGCGAGCTGGTCTTCGTCATCGGCCCGTCGGGGTCGGGCAAATCCACCATGCTGCGCTGCTGCAACCGCCTGGAGGAGCCGACCTCTGGCGCGATCCATGTCAGCGGCAAGCCCATGCTGGGCATCCCCCGCAAGGAGCTGGACCGGATGCGCCTGCAGGTCGGCATGGTGTTCCAGGGCTTCTTTCTCTACCCGCACCTCACGGCGCTGAAGAACGTGACGCTGGCGCAGCGCAAGGCGCTGAAGCGCCCCCGCGCCGAGGCCGAGGCCCGCGCGCTGGAGATGCTCGACAAGGTGGGGCTGAAGCACAAGGCCGACGCCATGCCCAGCGAGCTGTCGGGCGGCCAGCAACAGCGGGTGGCCATCGCCCGCGCCCTGGCTCTGGATCCCAAGGTGATGCTGTTCGATGAACCCACCTCCGCGCTGGACCCGGAACTGGTCGGATCGGTCCTGAAGGTGATGCGCGACCTGCGCGAGGGCGGCATGACGATGATCGTGGTCAGCCACGAGATGCAGTTCGCCCGCGAAGCCGCCGATCGCGTCGTCTTCATGGACGGCGGCGTGATCGTCGAGGAAGGCCCGCCCGAAGAGATCTTCGGCAACCCGAAGTCCGACCGGCTGAAGGCCTTCCTGTCGCGCGTCTCGGGCGAGGCCGCCTGATGGATTTCCTCGACGCCTTCCTCAACCCCGAGATCATCGCGCGCTACCTGCCGGCGCTGATCCGGGCCGTCTGGGTGACGCTCTGGATCTCGGTCCTGGTGGTGATCTCGGGCCTGGCGCTTGGCGCCCTTCTGGCGGGTCTGCGGGCCTATCAGAAACGCTGGCTCAGCTGGCCCATCGTTCTGTTTGCCGACCTGATGCGCGCCCTGCCGCCGCTGGTCCTGATGCTGGTGCTGTTCTTCGGCCTGCCCTCGGTCGGGATCATCCTGGCCGACTGGTTCGTCCTCTACCTGATCCTGACGCTGGTGCTGGCGGCCTTCGTCGAGGAGATCTTCTGGGCCACCATGACCTCGCTGCCGCGCGGCCAGTGGGAGGCGGGGGCGGCCACGGGCCTGTCCTTCCTGCAGGTGCTGCTGCACGTGATCTTTCCGCAGGCGCTGCGGATGAACATCCCGCCGCTGGTCAACCGCTCTCTGACGATCTCCAAGATGACGGCCTATGGCTCGGTCATCGGGGTGAAGGAAATCGTCTCGGTGGCGGGATCGGCCCAGGCCTTCTCCGGCTCGGCCACGCCGCTGACCATGGCCGCGCTGGCCTACCTGATCATCTTCTATCCGGCGATGCTGCTTTCGCGCTACATCGAGAACCGGTTCCACTACGAGCATTGAGGGACCGGCATGGACACCATCATCGACGCCTTCTTCAACATCGACATCATGCGCCAGGCCACGCCCCTGCTGCTGAAAGGGGCCTGGGTGACGCTGCAACTCTGTGCGGTGGTCATCCTGCTGGGGCTCTGCGGCGGCCTGGCGCTGGCGCTGCTGGCTTCGTCCCGGTCGGCCCTGCTGCGGCTGCCGGCCTTCGTCTTCATCGACATCTTCCGCGCCATTCCGCCGCTGATCCTGCTGATCCTGATCTATGCCGGTCTGCCCTTCGTCGGCGTCCGCGTGCCGCCCTTCGTGGCGGTCTGCATCGCCTTCCTGCTGAACAACTCGGCCTATTTCGCCGAGATCTTCCGCTCCGGCATCAAGGCCATTCCGCGAGGTCAAATGGAGGCGGCGCGCGCCACCGGGCTCAGCCCCTCCCAGGCCCAGGCTTGGGTGATCCTGCCCCAGGCCATCCGCAACGTGCTGCCCGACCTGCTGTCCAACGTGGTGGAGATCGTCAAGCTGACCTCGATCGCCTCGGTCGTGTCGCTGTCCGAGCTTCTCTACAGCGCCAACATGGCCCGTGCGGTGACCTACAATTCCTCGCCCCTGGTGATGGCCGCCGGCCTCTACCTCCTCCTCCTGTGGCCGCTCGTTCGCGTCATCTCGCGCTTCCAGCGCGGCCTTTCGATCAGCCATTGACCTAGTAGAAGAGAGCGTAACGATGACACGCATGATCCTGGCCGCAGCACAGATGGGCGGCATCCAAAAGGACGAGAGCCGCGAGGCGGTGGTGGCGCGGATGCTGGCGCTGATGGAAAAGGCCCACGCCGCGGGCGCGGGGTTCATCGCCTACCCCGAAATGTGCCTGACCACTTTCTTCCCGCGCTTCTACGTCGAGGACCGCGCCGAGTTCGACCACTGGTTCGAGACCGAAATGCCTGGCCCCGCCACCCAGCCGCTGTTCGACGCCGCGAAGGCCTATGGTATGGGCATGACCTTCGGCTATTGCGAACTGACGCCCGAGGGGCAGCATTTCAACACCGCGATCATCGTCTCTCCGCAGGGCGAGATCGTGCTGAAATACCGCAAGACCCACCTGCCCGGCCATGCCGAATACGAGCCCGAGCGCAGCCACCAGCACCTGGAGAAGCGCTATTTCCTGCCCGGCAATACCGGCTTCAACGTGGTGCGCAGCCAAGGCGCGATCATGGGTCTGGCGATCTGCAATGACCGCCGCTGGCCGGAAAGCTGGCGTGAGCTGGGCCTGCAGGGGGTCGAACTGGTCTGCATCGGCTACAACACCCCCAGCCAGAACAACCTGTCGAAGGACGAGGGGCTGGAGAAGCGGCTCTACCACCACGAACTGTCGGTCTGCGCCGGGGCCTACCAGAACTCCACCTATGCCATGGCCGTGGCCAAGTGCGGCATGGAGGATGGCAATCACATGATCGGCGGCACGATCATCGTCGACCCCGACGGCTTCGTCATCGCCCGGGCCGAGACGGAAGGCGACGAGGTGATCACCGCCGAGGCCGACTTCGCCAAATGCGCCTTCGGCAAGTCCACCGTGTTCAACTTTGCAGCCCACCGCCGGATCGAGCACTATGGCCGCATCGCCACCCAGACGGGCGTCAAGCTGCCGGAGTGACCCAATGACATTCGATTGCGTAATCCACGGCGGCCAGATCGCCACGACCGAAGGTGTCAGCACCGGCGACATCGGCATCAAGGACGGCAAGATCGCCGCCATGGCGGAGACCATCCCGGGTGGCGACCGGCGCATCGACGCGGGCGGGCGCATCGTGATGCCCGGCGGGATCGAGACCCACGCCCATATCGCGCAGGAAAGCTCCTCGGGCGTGATGACGGCGGACGACTACCTGTCCGGCTCGATCTCGGCGGCCTTTGGCGGCAATTCGTCCTTCATCCCCTTCGCGGCACAGCAGCGCGGCGAGAACGTGGATGATGTGCTGGCCACCTACGACGCGCGCGGCGCGCGGTCCGTCATCGACTATTCCTACCACCTGATCATTTCCGACCCGCGCCCCGAGGTGCTGGCGGATCAGCTGCCCCGCGCCTTCGGGCGCGGCATCACCAGCTTCAAGGTCTTCATGACCTATGACCTGATGAACATCGGCGATGGCGGGATGCTCGATATCCTGACCGTGGCGCGACAGCACGGCGCCATCACCATGGTCCATGCCGAGAACAACGACATGGTCAAATGGATGAACCGCCAGCTGGCCGACCGGGGCCTGACAGCGCCGAAGTACCATGCCATCTCGCGCCCCGAGCTGGCCGAGCAGGAGGCGATCAACCGCGCCGTGCAGCTGGCAAAGCTCGCCGATGCGGCGCTCTTCGTCGTCCATGTCTCGACCGAGGGCGGGGCCGAGATCATCCGGCGCGAGCAGTTCAACGGCGCCAAGCTCTTTGCCGAGACCTGCCCGCAGTACCTGTCGCTGACCCGCGACGATCTGGACCGGCCCGGCATGGAGGGGGCGAAATACATCTGTTCCCCGCCCCTGCGCGACACCGCCACGCAGGAGGCGCTGTGGCATCACATCCGCATGGGCACCTTCGTCGGCGTGCATTCCGACCACGCCCCCTATCGCGCGGATGAGACCGGCAAGTTCCTCAACGGGTCCGACGTGCCTTACCCAAAGATCGCCAATGGCATGCCCGGCATCGCCCTGCGCCTGCCCTGGCTCTTCTCCGAAGGGGTCGTGGCGGGGCGCATCACGCTGGAACAGTTCGTGGCGCTGTCGTCCACCAACACCGCCAAGGTCTTCGGCTGCACCAGCAAGGGGCGTCTGGCGCCCGGCATAGATGCCGACATCGCCATCTGGGACCCCGAGGCGCGCTACACCGTCACGCTGGAGGACCAGCACGACAACATGGATTACACGCCGCTTGAGGGGCGCGAGCTGACCGGCCGCCCCGAGACGGTGCTGACCCGGGGCGAGGTGATCGTCGACAAGGGCGCGCTGAAGGCCAGCGAGGGCCAGGGCCGGTTCTTCGGCCGCGCCCCCGTCGATCTGCGCGCCCGGCCCGGTGCGCCGGTGAAGGAATTCGACCCGGCGCAAAACTTCGGCACGGACCTGCGCGTATGACCGACATCCTGCTGATCAATCCCAATTCCTCGGCCACCGTGACCCGCGGCATGGACCA
Organism: Pseudooceanicola marinus; assembly: GCF_020177265.1. GTDB lineage: Bacteria > Pseudomonadota > Alphaproteobacteria > Rhodobacterales > Rhodobacteraceae > Pseudooceanicola > Pseudooceanicola marinus_A. The sequence continues at coordinate 18,228 of NZ_JAIVMC010000010.1, read as the reverse complement.
GACGGCCCGCGCCATGCTGCCGCCGGGCCTGTCGCTCACTTCTCTCGACCTGCCCGAAAGCCCCGCGACCATCGCCAGCGACGAAGATGTCGCCCGCGCCGGGCTGGGGGTGCTGGAGCTGGCCCGCGCCACGCCCGCGCGTGCGGTGATCACCGGCTGTTTCTCCGACCCCGGTCTGGACCTCTTGCGCGCCATGCCGGACGGCCCCGTCGCCATCGGCTGCCAGGAGGCGGCGCTGCTGTCGGCCCTGGCCCGCGCCGACCGTTTCGGCGTGATCGCCCTGGGTCCCGCCTCGATCCCGCGCCACATGCGCAAGATGCGCATGATGGGGATCGAGGGACGTCTGGCCGGAGAGCTGCACCTGTCGGGCTGTTCGGCCGAGGCGCCGATGCGCGACCCCGAGGCCTATGCCCTGATCCGCACCCGCGCCGAGGAGCTGGGCGCCATGGGCGCCGGCGCCATCGTGCTGGGCTGCGCCGGCATGGCCCTGATCCGCGCCCGGCTGGAAGCGGAAACCGGCCTCGCCGTGATCGACCCGGTTTCCGCCGCCGTCGCCCAGGCCGTTGCGGCGTTGCAGGGCGATCCGGGTTTCGCCTTCGACACGGCCAGCGCATGACCAAGGGCCCCGAGAACCTGCCCGAGACCTCCATGCGCCTGCTGGAGATCTTCGCCGCCATGATGGGTCAGCGCACCACGGTGGCCACGGCGGAGAGCCTCGGGATCTCGCAACCCGCCGTCTCGGCCGGGCTGCGCCAGCTGGAGGCGCAACTGGGGCTGACCCTGTTCGAGCGCACCGGCCGCCACCTGGAGCCGACGCTGGAGGCCCGCAACCTCTACGAGGAGATCCGGCCGCTGTTCGGGATCGTGCGCAGTTTTGCCATGCGCGCCCGCGACCTGCGCAACGGGCGCGTTGGGCGGCTTCGGGTGATCGCCACCCCGCCGCCGGGCTACTCGGTGATCCCCCGGGCCATGCGCGGTTTTCTGGACACCCGCCCCGATGTCACCGTCAGCTTCGACGTGCGCCGGTTGGACAATGTGTTGCACGCGGTCCAGACCGGCCAGGCGGACGTCGGCATCGGCCTCGCCTCCGCCCGCATTCCCAACGTGAACACCGAGGAGCTGAGGTTGGGCCAGATGGTCGCCCTGCTGCCCCGCGATCACCCCCTGGCCCGCCATGAGACGATCGAGGTCGCCGCCCTGACCGGCGAGCGTTTCATCGGCATCGACCAGGAAAGCTATCTTGGCCGGATGGTCGCACAGGCCTTCGAGGAGGCCCATGTCACCTATCACCCGCAGCTGGAAACCCGGTATTGCCAGACCGCCGCCTCGCTGGCGGCCAGCGGCATGGGGGTCTGCATCGTCGACCCCTGGTCGGCCCAGCCCTACCTGGAGGGGCCGGCCAGCTTCGGGGGTCTGGTGGCCCGGCCCCTGGCCCAGCCCTGCCCTGTGCGCTGCATGATGTTCACCCGGCGCGGGGTGCCCCATTCGGGCCTGTTGCAGGTCTTCATGGAGGAGATGCGCCGCGCCACCGCCGCGCTGGACATTCCGGGCCTTGCCGCCACGCGCGCCGGCGCTGCCACGGAGGGGCGCTGAGGTGAGCCGTTCCATCGCCATCACCGGCGGCGCCGGTTTCGTGGGCCTGGCCCTGGCCGAGGCGCTGCGGCAGCAGGGCGACCGCGTGACCCTGCTGGACCTCGCCCCGCCCGATCCGCAGCTCTTTGCCCGGCCCGAACTGGCGGGCACGCGCTACCTGCCCTGCGATATCCTGGACGAGGCCCTTCTGCGGCACAGCCTGGCCGAAAGCGGTGCCGAGCTGATCGTCCATGCTGCCGCCATCACCCCCAATGGGGAGACCAGCCAAGCCCGAGCCCTGACCATCGCCGAGGTCAACGTCACCGGAGCGCTGCGCCTGCTGGCCGCAGCACAGGCCACGGGGATCCGCGACGTTGTCCTGCTGTCCTCGATCTCGGTCTACGGCGCCCTTGGCGGCGGCGCGGTCGAACTGCGCGAGGACGCGCCCGCGACCCCCGACACGCTTTATGGCGAGACCAAGCTGGCGGCGGAAATGCTCTGTGCCCGGATCGCGCCGACGCTGGGGCTGCGCCTGGCCACCCTGCGCCTCGGCCCGCTCTTCGGTCCCTGGGAAAGCCTGCGAGAGGCCCGCCCCGACCTGTCACCGCATGCGCAACTGCGGCAGCTGTCCGCGCGCGGCACGCCGGTGCGCCTGGCGCATGAAATGCGCGGCGACTGGATCTATTCCCGCGACGCCGCCGCGATGATCGCCGCCGTGACCACCCGGATGGACACCGCGGCGGGCGGGTGTTTCAACATTGCCGGCGGCGCGCCCTTCGCCCTGACCGACTGGGCTCGCGCCATGGGCCTGCCCGCCCCGACCCTCACCCCCGACACCCCCGACATCGCCCCCCGCGCCGATCCGCGCCGCGGCCCGATGTCCACCGCCGCCATCGCCGCGCTGACCGGCATCGACGGCGGACGTTCGATGACCGAGGCCGTGGCCGACGAGATGGCCTGGCTGGCAAGCTGGCAGGAGACCCGCGCATGACCACACCGCCCCCCGGCCCTCTGAGCGGCCAAAGCGCGCTTATCACCGGCGCCTCCTCCGGCATCGGCCGCGCCATCGCCCTGCGCCTGGCCCGGGCCGGTGCGACGGTCTGGGCCACCGATGTCACCGAAGAGGTCGTGGAAGGTGGCCCGCCGGTGGCCGAGCCCCTGGCCGAGATCTCTCCCGCCTCGCGCTTCGCGCTGCTGGACGTGCGCGACCATGCCGCCTGCGCCGCGCTGTGCCGGCAGATCGCGGACGCGCATGGCCGCCTCGACCTGGTGGTGCCCTCGGCCATGACGCCCGGGCGCGGCAGCCTGGCGCAAACCACGCCTGAGGACTGGCAGCGGGTCATGGCGGTGAATGTCGACGGGGTCTACAACGTGCTGTCCGGCGGCCTGGCACAGATGCTGGCGCAAGAGCCCGTCGAAGAGGTGCGCGGACGCATCGTCATCATCGGCTCGCAGCACGGCATGGTCGCTTCACCCGGCGGGTTTTCCTACGGGGTGTCGAAGGCCGCGGTCCTGCAAATGATGCGCCAGATCGCCGTCGAACACGCGCACGAGGGGATCATCTGCAACGCGGTGTCCCCCGGCAAGATCCTCACCGGCAAGAGCGGACCTGCCGCCGCCCCGGAGATGATCGCCTATTCCGAGGCGCGCACCCCGCTGCCACGCCTGGGCACCCCTGGCGATGTTGCCCAGGCCGTCCTGTTCCTGGCCGATCCGGCGACCACCTTCGTGACCGGGCACAACCTTCTGGTCGATGGGGGCTGGATGGCCGGTTGACCCAAGCCATCTGAACCAGCTCCGTCGCTCCCGCGCCTAGGCGCTCCGTGCCTCGGCCCCATCTGGCTCTGGCTGCGCGGCGATTGCGGCAAGGCCCTGGGTGACGACTTCGATGCCCCGGTCAACGATGGCCTCCGCCCAGTCCGGCTCCGCCGGGCAATAGGCGTCACGCATCTTCGCCTTGACCATCCCGGCCTGGGGGTTGGCGAGCCCTCCGTTCAGATGCAGCCAACCGTCGAAGCGCACCGCATCCCTCACCACGTCAGGGGCGCGTGTCCCGAACTCCAGCCCGATCGGCGTCCACTGCAGGTCAGGCCCGGCGCGCCTATACCCATCGAGGATCGACGCCTTGCTTCCCGCATAGCCGGTCTTCGGGTCCTTCGTATGGGCGACCTGGCCGTACCAGGCCGAGGCCCGCCGCCCCTCTTCGCTGTCCGGCGCCGCCCCGGACAGGCATTCGCCGAAGCCGAAGGGCCCGAGCCCGGTGTGCACGTCGATCAGCCCGGCGATCCGGGCCCCTGTCAGATGGTCCTGCACGATCCGTGCCACGGTCCGGGCGCTCCAGGACGGGCGGAGCCCACCGTAGTAGAGCCCCTCGGGATGGGCATACTGCCCCAGCTTGATGGCCTGTTTCAGCGCCTCGTCGCCCCGGTGGGCACGGAAGGCTTCCAGCCCTGCATCGGACCGGGCCAGCGCCTCGGCATCCGGTCCATCGGGGATCAGCACGTCAGCGATCTCGTCATAGCCCTCGTTCTCCAGGGTCCCGGGATTGTCCCAGTCAATGAAGTGACGGTTGAGGTCGATATTGTCCTCGTTGAAGCGGCGCTCATGGGCGAAGCCCCAGGGATTGATCGCATGGACAAGAAGCAGGGCCAGCTCGCCATCGGGATCCAGGCAGATCTGTTTCAACGCTTCGACCTGGACGGCGGAGCCTGCATAGCCCTCCACCCCATGAAGCGACGACTCCAGAATCAGCACCTTTTTGCAGCCAGCCGGCCCCAGGCGCGCAACATCCGTGGCCAGCGGCTCCCCCGAAGGGCCATGTAGTGGATGTGCGTAGGAAGTTAGCGACGCGCCCGCATGGTTCGCGGCGGAAAGGAACCTTTCCCTGGCGTCATTATAATCGTCGGCAATTCGCCTTGACATGGCAGCGACCTCTCTAGGACCATTATTGTATGCAAAATGCAATTGAGCCGATCCGTCAAGGTTGGTCGTCACAACAGGGAACTCTCATGCTTCATTTGAACCTCAAGACCGGCGCCCTGGCGGCACTGCTTTGCAGCAGCGTTCTGGCAGGCCCGGCCCTTGCAGATCTGGCGTCCGATCAGCTGGACGTCGCCATGTCTCGCGAAACCGACTTCATCGACCCGATCCACACCTCCAGCGCGGATTCGCATCTGTTCGGCACACTGATCTTCGACACCCTGATGTACGCCGACCGGGAAACGGGCGAGATGCTGCCGTCGCTGGCGACGGACTGGACCTGGGTGGATGACACGACGGTGGAATTCACCCTGCGCGAGGGCGTGACCTACCAGAACGGCGAACCCTTCAACGCCGATGACGTCGTCTATACCTTCGGCCTGCTGATGGACATGAGCAACGGGTTCCGCCAGCAGGAGCAGGACTTCGGCAACATCACCGAGGTCGAGAAACTGGGCGACTACAGCGTGCGGATTACCTTGGGCGAACCCGAGCCCGTCTTCGCGAACCTGCTGGCCTCGCGCATCGTGATCTGGCCGGACCAGTACACCGCCGAGCACGGCCACCTGATCCACGCGACCGAGCCCGTCGGCACCGGCCCCTATGCGCTGGTCAGCATGACCCGCGGCTCCGACTACATGCTGGAGGCGAACCCCGACTACTTCGCCGGTGCCCGCCCCGCACCGAGCATCGGCAATATCCGCGTCCGCGTGATCCCGGAAACCCAAACCCAGATCGCGGAAATCGCCTCCGGCGGCATCGACTTCGCGATGAACCTGAACGACAGCGACCTTCTGGCGTTGCAAGGGATGCCGGGGATCGACGTCACCTATGGTCAGACCACGCGGTCCTACTTCCTATCGATGGAGACACAGCAGGAAGAGGGCAACCCGATGGGCAATGCCGATGTCCGCCGTGCCATCAGCCATGCGATCAACAAGCCCGACATCGTGCATGGCCTGATCAGCCCCGAAGCGGCCGTGCTTCAGACCAACTGCAACCCGACGCAGAACTATTGCCTGACGGACATCGAACCGACCTATGCCTACGAACTGGAAAAGGCCCGGGAGCTGATGGAAAGCGCCGGCTACGCCGACGGTTTCGAGGTCGATCTGATTGCCGAGTCCGGGCTGCGGTCGATCGCCGAGGCCCTTCAGGGCGAGCTGGCCAAGATCAACATCCGGCTGGACCTCGACCTCAAACCCCTGCCCGCCTGGCGCACCGAGTACATCCAGCACGAAAGCGAAATGAGCATTGTCGGCTGGGGCAACGGCGTGTCGGCGCTGGACGTCTCGAACTCTCTTGGCATCTTCTTCAACGGCTCGTCAACCGACTACGCCTATGACCCCGAGATCGCCGCCTGGACCGCCGAGGCCATGCACACCATGGATCCGGCCAAACGCGAGGAGCTGTATCGCAACGCGCTGACCCGGATCAACGAAGAGGCCTACGTGGTGCCCCTCTACGGTCCGGTCGCGGCCTATGTCACCTCTGACGACGTGATGTTCGAGGCGCCGTTCATCGACTTCCCGGATCTCTCCCTCGTCAGCTGGAAGGGCTGATCCGGACCATGCTCTCCTTTGCAAGGGATCGTATCCTTCTTTCAGTCTGCGTTCTGCTGACGGCCACCTTCGTGGGGTTCCTGCTGTTGCAGGCCTCGGGCGATCTGGCGGCGTCGCTGGCGGGGGAAAACGCCTCCGCCGACGACATCGCGCAGTTGCGCCAGCAACTGGGGCTCGATCAACCGCTCCTGCTGCGCTACTGGCACTGGCTGATCGGCGCCTTGCAGGGAGACCTGGGCACCTCCTACTTCACCCGCGAACCGGTCACCGGCCTCTTCGCGGAACGGCTCGGCGCCACGCTGACCCTCGCCATCGCGGCCCTCGTGATCTCGGTGGTAGTCAGCCTGCCGCTTGGTGTCTTCGCGGCGCTGAAGCCCAATTCCTGGGTCGACGGGCTGCTGAGCCTGCTGGCCCTCTCGGGTCAGGCCGTGCCCAGCTTCTGGCTCGGCCTGATCTTCATCAGCTTCTTCGGCGTCACCCTGCGCTGGCTGCCGATTTCCGGCTCCGACACGGCAATGCATTTCGTTCTGCCCAGCGTCGTGCTCGCGGTCAGCGCCATTCCGGCGCTGGCCCGCCTCGTGCGCTCCGGGATGATCGAGGTGCTGTCGCAGGACTATATCCGCACCGCCCGATCCAAGGGCCTGCCCCGGCACCGGGTGCTGATGCGGCATGCCCTGCGCAATGCGCTCCTGCCGGTGATCTCTCTCACCGCGGTGCAACTGGGCGCGCTCCTGGGCGGGTCGGTGATCGTCGAGGCGGTCTTCGCCATCGACGGGATCGGCCAACTGACCTTCCGTTCGATCCAGCGCGGAGACTTCCCCGTGGTGCAGGCGATGCTGGTCTTCGTGGCCCTCAGCTACACCGTGCTGACGCTGGTCGCCGACCTGATGAACGCCTGGATAGATCCGCGCCTGCGGAGCCGGAAATGACCTGGAAAACACAATGACCGACACCTCCCCGGACAGGCTGCCCGCCGCGACGGAGCCCACGCCCCGCCGTCTGCGCCTGCGACGCGCCCTGCGGCATCAGGGCGTGGTGCTGGGCGGCGGCCTGATAATCCTCGCCGTTCTGATCGCCCTCTTCGCGCCCTTGCTGGCCCCCGCCGATCCGATCGCCCAGAACCTTACCGGCCGTCTCCTGCCCCCCGTCTGGCTGGACGGCGGATCCACCGAGCACCTGCTGGGCACCGACCATCTCGGGCGCGACTACCTGTCCCGCCTGATCTACGGCACGCGTGTCTCCTTGATCGTGGGCCTGTCGGTGATGGCGCTGTCCGGTGTCATCGGCACCACCCTGGGCTTCATCGCGGGCTATTTCGGTGGCCGGGTGGACATGGTCGTGATGTACATCATCACCACCCGCCTGACGATGCCCAGCCTGCTGATCGCCCTCGCCCTGATCGCCATCATCGGCGGATCTCTGACCACGATGATCCTGGTGATGGGCCTGCTGTTCTGGGACCGCTACGCCGTCGTGGTCCGCACGGCCACCGCCCAGATCGTGCAAGGCGACTTCGTCTCCGCGGCTCGAGTCGCCGGCGCCTCGGCCCCCTGGATCATCTGGAACGAGATCCGCCCCAACGTGATGCATCACGTGCTGGTCATCGCCACGCTGGAAATGGCCATGGCCGTGCTGTCCGAAGCCAGCCTCTCCTTCCTCGGCCTGGGCGTACCCGCGCCGACCCCCTCCTGGGGGCTGATGATCGCCGAGGGCCGCACCTTCCTCTTCGCGAAACCCTACCTGGTCTGGATCCCCGGCATCGCCATCTTCCTGATGGTGCTGGCGATCAACATGCTCGGCGACGGGCTGCGCGATATCTCTCAACCGGACGGACGCCGATGACCGCGCTGCTTTCCCTTTCCGGCCTGACGGTCGACATTCCCGTCGCCGCAGGCACGCTCCACGCCCTGCGCGGCGTCACCCTCGACGTGCGCGAGGGCGAAGTCTTCGCCATCGTCGGCGAGTCCGGCTGCGGCAAGTCCCTGACCGCGGCCGCCATCCTCGGTCTGCTGCCCGACAGCGCGACCCTCAGGGCCGAACGGATGACCTGGGACAGCCAGGACATGACCCGCATGTCCCGGCGTCAGCGCATGGCGATGTCCGGCCCGCAGATCTCTGCCATCTTCCAGGACCCGCTGACCGCCCTGAACCCGATCCTGTCGGTGGGCGAGCAGATGACAGAAGGCTTCCTGGCACATCGCCTGGGGTCCCGGTCGCAGGCCCGCGCGCGCGCCGCCGAACTGCTCGAAGCCGTGGGCGTCACCCCCGCCGAGCGCCGCATGGCACAATTCCCGCACGAGCTTTCGGGCGGGCTGCGCCAGAGGGTGATGATCGCCATGTCGCTCATGTGCCACCCCCGTCTCGTCGTGGCGGACGAACCCACCACGGCGCTGGACGTTACCACCCAAGTCGAAATCCTGCGCCTGCTTCAGGATCGCCAGAAGGAGGCCGGCCTTTCCCTGGTCCTGATCACCCATGACCTGGGCGTCGTCGCCCATATCGCCGACCGCGTCGCGGTGATGTATGCGGGCGAAGTGGTCGAACAAGGCAGCGTCGCGCAGGTGGTCGGCTCCCCGGCTCATCCCTACACCCGGGCGCTGCTCGACTGCCTGCCCGACCTGGGACAGCCCGAGCGCAAGCTGACACCGATCCCCGGCGTCGTCCCCGCGCTGACGGGCGATCTCACCGGCTGCGCCTTCCGCAATCGCTGTCCGCACGCCCACGCCGCCTGCGCCGGGGGGATCCCCTGGCACCGGGCCGATACCGGCCAGGGCTATCGCTGCGTCCTGGCCCCCACATCGGAGGAGGCCGCATGAGCGATCCGGTCGTGCTCTCCGCAAGCGAGGTCTCCGTCAGCTTCCGCCAGCGCCAGGGCCTGTTCCGCCCGCCGCAGATGATCCCGGCCGTTCGCGATGTCTCGTTCGAGGTCGCCCAGGGAGAGGTCTTCGGCATCGTCGGCGAAAGTGGCTCGGGCAAGTCGACCATGGCCAAGATGATCCTGCGCCTGCTGCGACCAGATGCCGGCCGCCTGACCCTCGCCGGGCAGCCGATGGCCACCATCGCACCCTACAGGTTCGCCCGTCTCGTCCAGCCGGTCTTCCAGGATCCCTATTCCTCCCTGAACCCGCGCCGCAGCCTGCGCGAGATCATCGAGATGCCCGCTGCCGTCGCGGGCGACCTAGCACCCGCCGAGCGCCAGGACCGTGCGAGAGAGCTTTTCACCCGCGTTGGCCTGCCGATGCGCCTGTTCGAGGCCTACCCGAACCAGATTTCCGGTGGCCAGCGCCAGCGCGTCGCCATCGCGCGCGCGCTGATGACACGGCCCCGTGTGCTGATCTGCGACGAGCCGACCTCGGCGCTGGATGTCTCCGTGCAGGCCCAGATCCTCGACCTGTTCGAGGAGCTGCGCGCCCAATTCGCCCTGACCTATGTGTTTATCAGCCACAACCTGGCCGTCGTCGAACGCATCGCCGACCGCGTCGGCGTCATGTATCGCGGCCAGATGGTGGAACAGGGCCCGGCGCAACAGATCTTCGGCGCGCCCTCCCATCCCTATACCCGGATGCTGCTGGCAAGCGCCCTGCCCCCGCAGCCCGGCCGCCCGCTGCCGGTGATCAACAGAGACTTCGACAGCGCCCCGGCGCAGCCATAACCCTCTTTCAGGACCCGCCATGCTCCCCCTCCTCGACATCCTGCGCGCCCATGGCGAGCTTTCCACCGTCTCCCGCAGCGTCCAGCCGAAACACCAGCTGGCCGCCGTCACCCGTGCATCCCAGAAGGCCAGCGAGAAGGCGGTTCTGTTCCACGACGTGGCGGGGACCGACATGCCGGTCATCACCAATGTCTTCGGCAGCCACGACCGCCTGCGCCGGATGATCGCCACCGCCGCCGAGCAGACCTTTTGCGAACGCTGGAACGCGTTGACCGAGGAGGCGGGCGCGGCCCGGGCCGAGGATTGCCTGGTGCCCTTCGAGGGCGACGACGACTTCGTCTCGGGCAAGCTGTCGGATCTGCCGGCTATCACCTACCACGCCCGCGACGGCGGCCCCTATTTCACCTCCGCTATCTACCTGGCCAAGGATCCCGAAACCGGGGTGCCGAACCTCAGCTTCCACCGCAGCCAGATCATCGCCGATGACGAGCTGCGGGTGCGCCTCGGCGGCCCGCACGACCTGACCCGCTATCAGAAGATCGCCGAGGAGAAGGGCGAGGCACTGGAAGCGGCGCTGCTGCTGTCCGGCCCGCCGGAGATCTTCCTCGGCGCCTGCGCCTCGCTGCCCTATGAGGCGTCGGAGCTGAACATGGCCGCCAAGATCCGCGGCGAGGCGATCGCCATGCGCCGCTGCAAGACCATCGACCTGGAGGTGCCCGCCTCGGTCGACATCGTGGTCGAGGGCCGCTTCCTGCCCAACGTCAAACGCCCCGAGGGGCCCTTTGGCGAGTTCATGGGCAATTACGTCGAGGTGGGCGACAACCACGTCTTCGAGGTGACCCATGTCAGCTATCGCCGCGACGCGGTCTTCCACTCGCTGCTCTGCGGCTCGCCCGAAGATCTGCGCCCGCTGGAGGCGGTCACGGCGGCCCGGGTCTACAAGCATGTGGCGGGCACCGTGCGGGGGGTCCTCGACGTGTCCTGCCGACCCAACGTCATGATCTCGATCATCAAGATCCGGAAGATGTACGAGGGCCACGCCCAGCACGTCTTCCTGGCCGCGCTGGCCTCGCATCTGGATTACAACAAGGTGGTGATCGTGGTGGATGAGGACGTCGACATCCAGGACATGGACGACGTGATGTGGGCCTATATGACCCGCGGCCGCGCCGATACCCGCGCAATGATCCTCAACGACATTCCGGGCTTCTATCGGGATGAGAAGAAGGACCACTGGGGCCGGCTCTGCATCGACGCCACCATGCCCTGGGGTCGCGAGGCCGAGTTCGCCCGCAAGACCGTGCCCGGCGAGGACGACATCGACCTCAAGGCCTGGTTGGATTGACCTACGGTAGGTCATGGCGTTTGGCGCTGCCCCTGCCTAGAGTGACTGCCCAACAAGGGCTGGCCAACACATGGGCCAGCCAAGACGGGCCAAGGGAGACTGACAGGGATGGCGGGGAAATTCGACGGGTTCGGCCCACTTCAGACCTCCCCGCTGCGCGACCAGGTCTACACTGCGCTCCGGCAGCGGATCAGCAACGGGCTCTTTCCTGATACCGGCGTGGTTGAACAGGAACTGTCGGAAACCCTTCAGGTGTCCAGAACCCCCGTCCGGGAGGCCCTGTTCCAGCTTTGCCGCGAGGGTGTTCTGGTCAAGCGCGGACGAGGATACCACCTGCCGCCCCTCTCGCCCGAAGAGCGCTCCCAGATCAGCGAGGTCCGCGAGGTGCTCGACCCCCTGATGGTGCGCCTGGCGCTCAAGCGGAGCGGCGCGACAATTCTGGAGCGCCTTCGCCCCGCCTACATCGCCGAACAGGCCGCTCATCGTGCAGGGGACACGCGCGCCTTCGTCCAGGCCCACGCCGAGTTTCGCGCCGCGCTGCGCGACGGCGCCCGAAATGATCGGCTGGCCCAGATCATCGAGCTGCTGGATGATCAGATCATCCGGCAGCGCATGATCACCCACGCCATCCCCGAAAACCGCGACCACACCCTGCGGACGCACGCGAGGATCATCGCCGCGGCCGAAACCGGTGAACCGGAACATGGCGCGGAGGCGATGGAAGAGCTGATGCGCTTCGCGCAAGTCTACCTCAACTCCTGCTAAGTCACATCTGGCTCGCCGGACAAAGAGGTCGATAGGTCAACGGGGGAAGGGCCCTGGCATATCCTTCCGCAACGCGCCCGGAACAGCGCCCAGGCTTTCGCTCCGGCACTGCAGACCGGCGTCGCAACGGCGAAGTCAGTCCCGAGCGGCGCGACCTTCCTGTCCGACAGAGCCCACAGGGAGAAACCGATCCAGCGTCTGCCACCGGAAGGATCAACCAAGAGGCCGAGAGGTGGCGGCCCTTTGCATGGTACGCCCGCCGGCGCGTCCGTTCGCCAGCGGGCGTCGGGGCAAGACGCTCAGGCAAAGCGACGCCGAGACTGGAACAAGAACGGACCAGGAATGTGGCGCAAACTGAGTGGCAGAACCACTTGCGCAGGGCGACCGAGTCGTCTAAACGCCTGAAACACACCACGGATGGCGAGTTGGCGGAGTGGTGACGCAGCGGATTGCAAATCCGTGTACACCGGTTCGATTCCGGTACTCGCCTCCATTTTCTTCTAGATCAATGACTTAGCTTCAGGCTTTTCGAGTGTGACACAACGGTGGAACACAAGAGCCATGAAGTTGTCGTCATATCTGGCCCCGTCCCGACATGGGATCTTCTACTTCCGGTGGCCCCTCCCCCAACCTCAGAATGCACCGCGCGCCACGCTACGGCTGTCCCTCGGCACCCGCTGTCCGAAGCACGCTAGCGATTTGGCAAGGTATCTCGCGTCTCATGGCCGGGTGCTGGCAAGCGATCCGAGAATGGCGAGACTTCGAAAAGACAAGATCCGACAGTTGGTCAGGGAGCACTTCACGGCCTCCCTTACCGAGTACAAGGAGCGTCTGAACGACACAGGGCTGAGTGCGCGGCACTTGCAGGCTTACAAAGATGAGATCGAAGTACTGGACCCCGAGACCGGTTGTCCTGACATGTCCGACGACTATCTCGACGGCCCGACCTTGACCCGTTTCAAGGCTTTTGCCGGTCTGAGCGACGGCGACTGGGCAGAAAACGAACGTCCTCTTCTTGACGAAGTGAGAAAAGGTCGCCTTGGGATGCTGAGAGAGCTTCTGAAGGCAGTAGAGCGCCGAGAGAGTTACTCCTTTGGGCAGGCTGGCACTCAGCCCCCTCAGATGCCGAAGGCCCCTGAGGAGCCCTCACAGACGCTCACCGGCACCCTAGCGGATTACCTTGCCGAGCACAGCAGGCAGTGGGCTCCCAAGACGGTTTCCCAGAACCGGGCCTACTTGGATATTCTCGTGGAATATTTCGGCAGTGAGAAGCCCTTGGGGAGCATCACCAAGCAAGATGCAGCCGAAGTCAAGAAGGTGCTGCAAGCTCTGCCTGCGAGCCGGAACACCAAACCGGAACTCAAGAACCTTCCTCTCCGCGAGGTGATCAAGGCTCCTAACTTCAAGCGGATTTCACCCAAGACAATCAACAGCCATATCCAGATCTATCAGGCCTTCTTTGACTGGGCCGTCCGCCACGGCCACTGCACAGAGAAGCTGTTTCAAGGCATGAAGGTCGCCAAAGCCAAACACCCTGAGACAGAGCGCAAAGCGTTCTCCGAAGCGCAAGTCCGCTCGATCTTCGCCGCGCTTACAGAGGATCGCTCTAAGCTGGTCCGCAAACCCAGTCACAAATGGGGCATACTCCTTGGGCTATACACGGGCGCTCGTCTGAATGAGATCTGCCAACTTCAAGTCTCAGATGTACAGCGAGAGGGCGAGATTCCGTATCTGCTGATCACAGATGAAGGTGATGACAGCAAGAGGCTGAAGACTGACGCAGCCAACCGGAAAGTCCCTCTTCACCCGGACCTGATACGGCTAGGATTTCTTGATTTTGTTGCGGAGCGCCAATCTGGCAAGCGACTGTTCTCAGACTTCAGCTACAGCAAGAACGGCGGCTACGGGAGAAACCTTGGACGTTGGAGCAACGAGACTTTTCTACCCAAGCTCGGCATCAAGGAACCTGGGCTTGTCTTTCATAGCTTTCGCCACACAGTCGCGACGAACCTTAATCAGGCAGATGTGCCGGAGCCGATCATCAAAAGCATCCTAGGCCATGCACAAGAAGGGGTGACCCAAGAGGTGTACATGAAGAGCGGCTATACCTTGAGCCAGCTACGCGATGCCATCCAGAAGCTATACCAAAAGGACGAGACGTTCGGAACGCAACAACCTTAGAATGCTCAATCCAGGGCACTCGAGCACCGCCTATCAAAGCTTAGCTCAACTAGGTGACCGGACGCGCGCTTTGCGCAGGAAGCAGGTATCGCGAAGCGGTGACCGGTGGCAGCTCTGGAAGTCGCTACCGGCCCAATCCGGCCATTCACCGGGTTGATCGCCGCTGCAGCGCAGCTTCCCCAATCCGGCCATCGGTGGCATCTTCAGCATGATCTCGAAGGCCAAGGTTGGAAGGGCGTCGGTGGCAGACATCGGCAGCTGAGCGTTTACCAGACGCAAAATGAACGTTTCTGGATGTTTCGGTCCATCCCCAAACCCAATCTCGTCTCCCCACGCTAGACTGCCCAAGCGCAACCAGTCAAAAAGGCATGGGGCTACGCCCTGGATCATTTCTGAAGAAAGTTCGATCTCCAAGAGGTTTAAGTGCCGATATCTGTAGAACATATCGTGGATGCTCTCTCGAGTCTCGGAGGCGAGGCCCACCTCGATAAGATAGTAGAAAGAGTGGCATTGATAGCCCCTCCACCTCTCCCACGCGATCCGGGAGCAAGCATTCGGGCTCGAATTCAGGAAAGATGCGCTGAGGCCAAAAGCTATAAGGGAGGCGAAAACCTTTTCGAAAGCAAATTTGGAGTTAATGCACGCAGAGGCGTTTGGAAACTGCGTTTGGACCAGCTCTCACCTTCGAATCCCGACAACATTCAAGATGGAAGCGACGCATTCATCTCGGCGCCGGAGGGCAAGGCTGCCTTAAGAATCCACTTAAGGCGAGAGCGCTCCAAGAAACTCATTGACGCTTTTAAGGCCACGCTAAACGACCCTTGCTGCGAAGCATGTGGAATGCGTTTCTCCGACGTTTATGGTGATCTTGGCGCTGGCTACATCGAGGCGCATCACAAGATTCCAGTGTCCAGTCTAGACGAGGCATCTTGCACGCATATATCTGATTTGGCGGCTCTATGCGCCAACTGCCATCGTATAATTCATAAGAACGGTTTGATGCCCGTCGAAGATCTGGCTCGTTTTCTGAGCCGAAGGCGCGCCGGTAAAGACTGATCACTACGGCTACGTTCCTCACAGGGCACGAGGCTCATCACGGCAGGCGACGAAAACGGCAAGGAGCAGATAGCGGACGTGTCACCCACCGGCCGCGTTTCCTGTGTAGCTCGATACCGGCCCAGAGCCGACCTTCCCGTTCTTACGCGGATGCCGCGTTGCGGCCCGACATAGCGGACATGTGAAGGTCCTCGGATCTGGTGCCAACCCTGCCTTGCACAAGCCGCAAGAAAGCGCAATATACGGTAACACTGAGGGGGGCAGATGCCATGGATGGGGTAGTAGGATCAATTTCGGAGTTGTTCCGGACTTACTTCTTTGACGTAACCTCGCTCTTAATCGCATCAGCCGCGCTCATCTATGCGGCCCTCGCCCTTCGTGTCTCAAGAAAAGCCCAGGCCAGTACGCTAAAGTCGGAGGTGGCCACGTTGAAGATGAAGGCTCAAGAGAAACGTATGCGTGCAGAACGTAGCTTTGTGACGCTGCAATCAGCCTGCCAAGAGATGCGCCGCCAGTGGAGCGTTCATCACAATCGCCATTACCCCATTCTGGGAAATCAAGACTTTCGCAGGAAGGATACGCTGCATATCGCACACGTGGAGACTGAAGGACGCGCGTTGCTCAGAGGGCTTGAACTGAACATGTCGGAAATGGGGGCGTCGAGCATGGCGGCGCTCGATGAGTACATTCAGCGTGCCGATGAAACGACCTTGCAAATTGAGCAACTGGCTCTTCGACTGTCACCTCCCAAACCCATATCTGCGTGATACGGCCCAGAGCCGACCTTCAGCCATAGTTAAGAATGCCGCAGCGCAGCTCGCCAAAGCTGCCGTTCGCCGCTCTCGCAAAAACCAACGGGGTCGCAAGTTTTGTAGCGCGGACTGAAACGCCGTTTCGCTGCGATTGTGTCAATGTCGGCATTGATAAGGCCGTTCACAAACGGTGGATTTTTCGCTTCACCTTGGGGAAGACGGTAAGAACCCGCATGTGCATATGCTGATGACCATGCGGCGGCTTTGCGAGGACGGGCTTGCTGCCAAGCGCATCCAAGGCGTGGACAAGCGGGGCTTCGTTACCACGGCCCGCGCCCGCCGGGAAAAGATCGCGAATTTCTTCCTCTTTGCCTTTGGCGGCTCGACCGACGGCCGCGTAGACCGGCGCTCCTATGCCGAGCGGGGGATTCGGAAGAAACCCGACCGACATGTCCCCCCGGATAGGGTGGAACGAGCACAAAAGCGCCACGAGCGCGAGCTGCGGGAGATTGAGACCCGGTACAACCAAAGGCGAGACGAACGCCCCCGCCGGGAATGGGATCTTCCGGAGGACCAGAAAGACCCATGGGAAAGAGATGATAGGTGAAGTTTGACGGTCTGGGTGTTGATCATATCAGCGCAGAGTAATAACGTTTCGCAGGGCGCTGAGCGGTTATGAGAGTGGGCCAAGAATGGATTGGAAAGAAAAGATTTCAGGGTGCTTTGGTCACGAACTGGCAGGCTTCGCGGCTCATCCGTTGGATGAACAACGCGCGTTCGGTCTTCTGACCGAGCTGCGGAAGGCAAGTATCGGCTGGCAAGAGGTGGCCGATGAATTCGAGAACTATCTGATGTCGAAAACCGGTAATGCGCAATTCAGCGCGGAACAGATGAAGAAGGTTCAGGAGCACTTCAAACCGTGGCTTCTTGATTAGGGGAACTGTCGCGCATCATCTCGCAAGTGCAGAAAGACTCTGCTGGCGATCCGGCTCAAAGCCGACCTTCGCGTCAAGCGCAGCGGATGACCGGTCGCAGCCCTGAGCTGCCCTTGGCCTCGAGTTGCCTGTGCGGCGAAGCGGACGAAGTGAACTTTCGCTGCGACTGGTCCAATGGCGGCTTTCGGACAGTAAGGCAAAACGTACGGATTTTGGCGAAACGGTGCTATTGATTTTCGGGAGCTGTTATCGATTCAAGCGGATCTTCGGCGCTTAGAAGATCTAGAGGTTTTGCAAGCTCGGCGCGCATCCTCTCATACTCTTCTGGATCGTGTTGACGAAGCCATTCCATCATAAAGTCGGCTTGCATAGCTGCTGCAATCTCGGCGGCTGCCTGGTACAATAACTCGCTTTCGAATCCAATCTCATCACGCAAAAGTCGATCGGCAACTTCGGGAGTTATCGGGGGTGGGGAGGTGGGCGACATAAGCACGTCTACTGCCCATTGCCGGAGAGGCTCCGGACCAACATAGTCATTTCTCCGAGGTTTTTCGATTATTCCAACCGCGATCTCCAACATGGCAGCAGTTGTGTTGCGTCTAGTGCGTTCAGTGTTCCAGTGGAATACAGAAGCTCCCACCACAATCGGGATGAGAATTGCGCCGATAACCTTCCCGCAAATTTCTGCTTTGTCCCAAATGTCTTTGTTATCAATCATGCTTGCCCACTTCTACTACATTTCAAAAGCCTAGGTCTTGTGCAGCATCGCTTCAAACAAAAATCAAGCACTTGTCCTTCTAGGCGCATCAGCTTGGACAAAAAGCCTCTGATACAACCTACGTGACAAAAATAGTCGTTTTTGTCACAGACTTCTGGCTTGCTAAAATCGATGGAAAACCTTGTGACACAAACCCTTGACGATACTCAGTTTGATTTTGTCACCTCTTGAGATTCGGGCGTTCAAGCGTATTACAGCATCAGATAAAGTGGGCTCGGAGGGGCCGATCGCTGCACCCCGCCTGAACGGCAGCTTTCCGGTTCCGAGACAAGCTGAGCAAAGTCCGCTACCTGCGCGTTGCCGCCGTTCATGCATGACGCAGCGAACGACCGCTTCCCCCCCCGCTATGTAGGTCACGCCGGGTCCGACGGCGTGATCCTGGCGGAATGTCCGCTTCTACGTCCTGGTAAGGGTGTGTTCGCACACGCAGAGAAGGTCCGTTTCCCGCCCATGATTTCGGTACGTGGGTGAGTGGCTTCGATCTGCGGCTTGTGCGCCTGTTGAGAAAAGCTGCGTGCAGTGCTCCGGGACACTAGGGTCAGGACCCATTGTTTTCCGCAGGTTGGCGTGATTCACGGCTCGAAAAACGAGCGGTGACATGTCTGATCTTTTCTGGCTGACCGACGCGCAGATGGCGCGTCTTGAGCCCTA
>NZ_JAIVMC010000009.1 GCF_020177265.1 Pseudooceanicola marinus | reverse complement strand
GCAGGCTGAAGGATTGGCGGCGTGTGGCGACCCGATACGACAGATGCCCGAAAGTCTTCCTGTCAGCCATCGCCCTCGCAGCCCTCGTTATTTACTGGCTATGAGTCCTGACCCTAAGTAGCTCAAGGGCTTAGAAAAATGGTAGCGGGTCCGGTACTCGCCTCCAGCATCCAACCCAAAATTTTGTTACTAAAAGATATTTTGGGCGGATCGGTTTTAAACCAGCCATCCTACCCGCCAAAATATATGCACTCAAATTTTCTCAATTATTACGGATTGAGACAGGTCTAACTGGCGCTCTCGATCCGCGCTTTTCGCCGAAACCACCCGCTTCCAGAGGTCCAGGACTTATCCAACCCGCAAAAATCTTTGATTTTGTTCCTGCGTCGGCGCTTTGAAACCCAGTCACCTGCCTGTGTTTCATCATCTGCGGTGACCAGCGTCTCGCGCGGGTTGGAGCCTTCCTCCCTTGCTCGCCGCGCGAAGGCCGTGGGCCTGTGCGTCTCACCAGCTTCCAGGAATCTTCGGGCGTTTTCAGAGCGCCGTCCTGCTGGTATCCTCGTGGCGACCCGTCCCCTGAAGTACTTCACCGGCGGCCCGCCAGGCAGGCGCAAGGCCCTGCCCCCTCTTCCTTGTCGGCACCGGGTTCGACGGCCAGGAAATCCTGCTCGGACTTGCTGATCCCTCCGCTGCGCTTACAACGTATACAGAGGCGCCGGGGCGACTTGCCCGGCAGCCCCTCGCAGCCGCACCTGAGTACCGCTGCCTCCGGCTCCGACGTTTCCCTGTCCGGTCCCCGCGGATCGCCAGCACGGGCGCATCTGGCAGTTCAGGCCCGATCCATGGCCGCTACCGCCTTCCTGCCCAGGCGATCGGCAACGCACCGCACAGTGAGGCCCGGACCAGACTGGACAGGTGCTCTGCCTTGCACCGCTCCGACTGTACTCTAACAGACTCCTGACGGCCGCATGGCCCATGAGCCCGCCCCATATGGGGCGGGCTTCAAATATCCGGAGAACACATGACCCAATCCTGCAAGTGGGGCATCATGGCCACGGGCCTAATCGCCGAACGTTTCGTCAAGGACCTCACCCTCGCCGGGCTCCCCGTTACCGCGGTCGGTTCGCGCTCCGGAGCCAAAGCCCAGACATTTGCGCAGGAGCACGGTATTCCGAGCGCCCACGGCAGCTATGAGGCACTCGTGGCCGATCCCAATGTCGACATCATCTACGTTGCCACGCCGCATCCCTTCCACCTGGAAGGCGCGCGCCTTGCGCTGGAAGCCGGCAAGCACGTGATGATCGAGAAGCCCTTCGCGATGAACGCGGCCGAGGCAGCGGAGATCACCGCGCTCGCCAGGGCGCGTGGGTTGTTCGTACTCGAGGCGATGTGGACCCGCTTCCTGCCGCACATGACCCGCCTGCACGAGATCCTCGCAGCCGGCACGATCGGCCAGGTGCACACCCTCAAGGCGGACCACTCTCAGGACCTGCCCGACGCCCCCGAGCACCGGCTGAACAAGATGGAACTGGGCGGCGGTGCGCTGCTCGACCTCGGCATCTACCCGGTCTCCTTCGCTTGCGACATCCTTGGCCTGCCGGCCGAGGCGCAGGCCGTCGCGCGCTTCCGCGAGACTGGTGCCGATGCGGGTGTCGCGATTATCCTGCGGCACGAGAACGGCGCCATTTCGGAACTGAGCTGCGCCAGCGACTTCCAGGGACCGAACACGGCGACGATCATCGGCGACAAGGGCCGGATCGAGCTGGACGCCATCTGGTACGCCCCAACACGGATGTGCGTGTACGACAGCAAGGGGGAACTCGTGGAGGAGTTCGCGGCGCCCAACGAAGGGCGCGGCATGCAGCACCAGGCCATTGCCGCCGCTGCGGCCATCTCAGCGGGCGAGACGGGGGAGCCCCGCATGCAACCCTCTGAAACGGTGGAGATCCTCGGCACGATGGACAGCATCCGCGACCGGATCGGCCTGCGCTATGCCGCTGATCGCGACTGAGCACTCAGCGTGTTCCGGAGGCCTCGATCTGCCGGGGCCTGCGCACTCTCGTGACATTGAGGCAGGCCCATCTGATCTGATCGGCTGTCCCTGGAAACTTGAACGCGAGCCGGATTATTCCGCCTCGCGCCCAACGCCCCCGCCTTTGACGCAGCCACGCGGCGGTTACGGGGCGGAAAAGGCCACCGTTTCCGGGGTGTCGCCGACCGGATCCAGCGGGAAGGCCGGCCGGGCGACGCGCGAGAACTCCTGCTGGCGCAAATCAAGGTTCGCGCAGCCTTCCGTCAGCAGCACAATGTGGCGCGCCGCTATCTGTTCCAGCTGGGGCATGAGATAGCCGAATTTCACCACGTAAATGGCATAGTCGGTCGGATGAATACCCATTGCCTCGAAATGCTGCGGCGACGAGATCCCCACCCGGTCGGCATGGAACTTCGCCAGGACCCCACCGAAGTCGACCACGGCCCAGTCGATGCCACCGGCGGAAAAGCCGCTGCCCAGCGGCACGTCCAGTGTCGCGGCACAGGCGATCACCCGCCCCCGGACGACGGTGTCCGTGACCGGCAAGGTGCGGTGTTCGGCGCCAAGGGTCAGGGTGACCTCTGCCCCCTGACCCGCTTGCAGGCATTGCGCCACCGTGGCCGGTGCAAAAATCCCGGCGACCACGGCATCGGTGATGTCGGGCCGCGCGATACAGGCCTGAAGAACGGTGGTCAAATCGCCCCCTGCCCCGGCAGAGGTATTGTCGCCACTGTCGGAGACATAGACAGGACTATCGACGGAGGCCGCCGCGCACGCAAGGCCTTCATCCAGTTCCGCCGTTTCCATCTGCAGCCCAAACCCCACGCGGGCGTCCCAGATATCCTGCGCCAGCCGCGCCGCGGCGGCCTGCGCTGCGGCAGGGTTACAATCGGCCAGGATCATCGCCTGCATCCCCACCCAGGGGTTATCATTCCAGGCAAAGCCCACGAGGACTTCCGCGTTCAGAACGCCCTCGGCACGGGCGCGCGCCGCAAGGCCCGAGAACAATCCGTGCGCCGGCTCGTAGTCGGTCATCACCCATTCGCCCGGCATCAGCAATGGCACACGGACGCTGGCCCGCACCGGGGTGATCTCTCCGGCCATGCAGCGCAGCAATAATTCCCCCGCCCGGTAGGACGCATCGTGGTCATCGCGATGCGGCGCCTCGCGCAGGGCGGTGAAGACGGTCACGTGCTCCAGCAGCTCGGGCGTGACCTGGCCATGGTGATCGAAGGCGGTTGCATAGGGGATCTCGTCCCCGGTCACCTCGCGCATCAAGCGGGCGAAGTGGGTGTCCCCATGTTCGTTCAGCCCCTCGACCTCCATCGCCCCATGGTTCGCCAGCGCGACCGCGTCAAAGGGCCCCTGGTCGCGCAACAGCTGCTGCGCCTCGGCAACGAAGGCATCGTAGAAGGACCGCTCGAACCCGCCACCGGGCCAGGTCTTGGCGAAGATCAGTGGCACCGTCTCGACCCCGTCTTCCTCGGCCAGCCGGTCGATCATGCCCCGCACAAGGAAGGGCCGCTGCGCGATGATCTCCTCTCCGCGCAGCACGGTGGTGGTTTCCGCGCCCGTCGGGAACGGGCACGACAGCATGGCTTCGTGGATCACGCCCACAAGGGCGACACGTTTGGTCATCGTCTTCTCCTTACTTGGAGCTGCCACCGAGAAGCCCACGAGTGAAGGCCTTCTGGAACACCAGGAACACCAGCACCATCGGCAGAGTCGACACGATGGCCGATGCCATCAGCGGCCCCTCCTCGATCTGGAAGGCCCCGACCATCCCGTAAAGCTCCCGTGTCACGGGCGACGCATCGGGCGAGCGGGTCAGCGTCAACGCGAACAGCAGATCGTTCCACACGCCGCGGCTCTGGACGATCGCCAGGGCCGCGATCCCGGAAATGGAGGCCGGCATGAGGATCTTGAAGAAATAGCCGACCGCCCCGCAGCCATCGATCTGCGCCGCCTCCCACATGGTGCGCGGCACGGTGGCGAAGAAGTTCCGCATGAAGAAGGTGCAGAATGGAATACCCAGGGCCAGGTGCACAACCCACATGCCATAGATCGTGTCGTAGAAGCCCATGGCCCGGATGATGATGAAGATCGGGATCTGGATGATCTGGAACGGGATGAACATCCCCAACAGCAGGAAGATGTAGCCCCCCGGACCCGCCTTCGCCCCCATCTGGCTGAGGGGATAGGCCGCGAGGCACCCCACCAGGATGGACAGGAGCAAGGCCGGCACGGTGATCGCGACGGAATTGAGAAGCGGCCGCCACAGATCGACGAAGGCCTGCTGGTAATTACCCAGGTAGAATCTCTCCGGCAGCGCCAGTGGCGTCAGCATTTCCTCCGATGTCTTGAAGGAGGCAAAGACGGCGATCAGCATTAGGCCGATGAAGAACAGAGCGGCCAGGATCAGAAGCGCGTGCCGCCAGATATCGTTGTTACGGGTCATTCGCGGACGTCCTCGATACGGCTGGACATGTAGATGATGTAGGGAAGCACGATGACCATCGCGACGATCATCAGGCAAACGGCGATCGCCGCGCCGCGTCCCATCTGGAAACGCTGGAAACTGACGTCGTACATCAGCGTCGCAAGGACGTGGGACGAGTTGTAGGGCCCGCCCTGGGTCATGCCCTGGACAAGGTCAAACACCCGCATCGCGTCGATCCCCGAGATCCCCAGCACTACGATCGTCGTCGGCCACAGCATGGGGAAGGTGATGCGCCAGAAGATTACCCAGGGCTTCGCACCGTCAATCTGCGCCGCCTCGATGTAGTCCTGCGGGACAGAGCGAAGCCCGGCGAAGTAGAGCAGGAACGAGAAGCCGGTTTTCCACCACAGAGAAGAGAACATGATCGAGTAGGTCACAAGATCCGGATCGCCCAGCCAGTTCTGCTGCAGCGCACCGAGACCGATGGCGCCCAGAACATCCTCGGCCACACCCTTGCTGGGATCGTAGATCCAGCGCCGGAAGGCGGCGACGGCGATCGGGGTCATGGTGAAGGGCAGGAAGATCAACGTCTTGTAGATCCCTGCCCCCTTGAGCTTGTCGTTGAGAAGCAGCGCAAGGGCCAGGCCGAAGGCCGTGGGCGCCAGCAGTTCAAAGATCAGCCAGCGGAAGTTGTTTCCAAGCGCGGTCCAGAACCGCTCGTCGTCGAACAGGGAAGAGTAGTTGCCGAAGCCAATCCAGGTCCATTGCGGCGACATGCCATCCCAGGAATGCAGCGACATGGTGACGGAGTAGACGAGCGGATAGATGTAGACGGCGGTGAACAGGATCACCGGCAAGGCAAGGAAGGCGGCATAGGCCCACCGCGTCCGCTGGCGGTGTCCCTTGGCAATACGGAAAGGCATTCCGGTCCTTTCTGGAGACTTGGAAAAGGGCCCTGGGGCAGGAGAGGCGTATCGCAGGGAAGATATGCCGGGCCCGGGATGGATCGGACCCGGCAAGACCTGCCTGTCATTTCCTCGGCCGTGGCCGGGGCCTGGGGCGCGATGCGCTGTGCCGGGCTGGACGCCAGTGCTGCCACCGGCGGGCGACTGTGCGCGCCCGCAAGCGTCTAAGCCGGCGCTCGGGTCCGCCGCCGCACCGAAACCAGGTACCGCGTCTGCGAACGCTCGCGCCGGTCGGCCCGCTGCGGCGGGCGTGACGCCCCCCGGGAGGGGCCGCGCGGACCTTCAGCCGTTGCGGTCTTTCAACGGCGCCTCCGCGCCGTCCTTGACCACTTCGAAAACGACCTGGGCGCCCTTGTCGAGGAAGCGTTCGCGCTGCGCGACGCCGAAGTCACCGTAGGGGTAGGATTTCTGCGGCACGGGCCGGCTGAGCCGTTCGAGGCGATCAGCGGCCTCCGCCTCCAGCGTGAGTTCGGTTGCTGCGAGGTTTGCCGTCAGCTGATCCACGGTGCGCGCGCCAACGATGGGGGCCGCGACGCCGGGCCGGTCCATCAGCCATTTCAGTGCCACCTGCGCCGGGGTCGCGTCATGGGTCTTCGCGACCTCGCAAACCGCCTCGACAATGTCCCAGCCGCCCGGCGTGCTCAGGAACTCCGCCGTCGACCATTCGTAGAGCGGGCTGCCATCGCCGGTGCGCGTGCCCTCGGGCGCGGTCCCGCCGCGTTCGTATTTCCCGGTCAGGATGCCCCCGGCCAGCGGCGACCAGGGCAACAGGTCGAGAGTGTTGTGACGCGCGGCCGGCAGGATCTCGTACTCGATTTCACGGGACAGCAGGTTGTACTGCGGCTGCAGCGACACCGGCTTCGGCAGGCCGAGGCGTTCGGCGGTCGACACGAAGAGCTGCAGCTGCCAGCCGGTCACGTTCGACAGGCCGTAGGTATGGATCTTGCCCGCACGGATCGCGTCGGCCAGGAACTGCACCGTTTCCTCGACCGAGGTCAGCATGTCGGCCGCGTGCAGCTGGTAGAGGTCGATGGTCTCGACCTGCAGCCGCTGCAGCGACTCGTTCAGGGCATTGTGCAGGGCACGACGGGACAGGCCGTGGGCATTGATCTCGGGCCGGATCGAATAGCGGCCCTTGCTAGCGAGGATCGCGTGCTGGGTCAGGTCGCGGGGCCGGTCGGCGAACCAGCGGCCGATGATCTCCTCCGTCTCGCCGCCCGCATAGACGTTGGAGGTGTCGATCAGATTGCCGCCCGCCTCGATGAAGGCGTCGAGCACGGCAAAGCTTTCTTCTTCGGTGCTTTCGGCGCCGAAGGTCATCGTGCCCAGGGCCAGCTTCGAGACGCTGAGGCCGGAGTGTCCGAGGATCGTATACTGCATGGAGACGCCTTTCTGGATTGGTGGTCGGGCCGCGGATCCGCCGCCCTTGACTGCCCCGTCACCTAGCCAGGTCGCGGCCCCTGGGAAGGTCGGGCCGGGCGACTGACAGCCATGAAGCACGCTCATGAAACCTTCCGCTGACTTAAGGGGTTAGCCACGGAACCGGACCGGAATGGCGGGGCCGGAGCGCACCGGGCATTTCCTCCGCGCCGGGGCGCGAAGACGGAAGACGACAATGACGACCGATGATTTCCCCTGGCAGGACGCAACCCTCGATCCTGATACCCGTGCCCGGCTGGTGGTGGCCGAGATGACCGAGGAGGAGAAGTTCTCCTGGCTGTCCGCCCCGATGGCGATCCCGTTGGGCGACACGCCCAGGCCCGACGGGGCGCTCGGCTCCGCCGCCTACTACCCCGGCATCGACCGCCTCGGCATTCCCGCGATCCAGCAGGCCGATGCCAGCCTCGGGGTCAGCAATCTGGGCAACGTCCGTCCCGGCGACAATGCGACCGCCCTTCCGGCCTCGCTGCTGCTCGGGGCCAGCTTTGACATCGACATGGCGCGACGGACCGGGGAAATGGTCGGCCAGGAAGCGCGCGCCAAGGGCTTCAACGTGCAGCTTGCCGGCGGTGCGAACCTGGTGCGCGAACCGCGGGGCGGGCGCAACTTCGAGTACGTGTCCGAGGATCCGTTGCTGACCGGCTGGATCGCGGGCCATTCCGTGGCCGGCATCCAGTCGCAGGGGATCGTGTCAACCATGAAGCACTTCGTCCTGAACGCGCAGGAGACCGGGCGCGTCATGGTCAGTTCCGACCTGTCGGAGCCGGCCCTGCGGGAAAGTGACCTGCTGGCCTTCCAGATCGGGATCGAGATCGGCCAGCCCGGCGCGATCATGCCCGGCTACAACCTGGTGAACGGCGAGTACGCCTCGCAGAACGCCTTTGTCCTGAACACCGTGCTGAAGGGCGACTGGGGCTTTGCCGGCTGGGTCATGGCGGACTGGGGCGCGACCCATTCGACCGAGGCGATCCTGGCCGGGCTCGATGTGCAATCGGGCGCCAACCTCGATCCCGAACCGTTCTTCGGCGCGCCGCTGCGCGCGGCGGTGGCCGAGGGCCGCGTCCCGCAGGCGCGCATCGACGAAGCGGTGCAGCGCCAGTTGCGCAGCCTGTTCGCCGTGGGTGCGATCGACACCCCGCCCGCGCCCGGCGGCACGATCGACCATTCCGCCCACCGCCTGCTGGCGCAACGCGCCGCCGAAGGCGGCATCACCCTGCTGAAGAACGATGGCATTCTGCCCTTTGCGAAGGGCGCGGCCCGTCGCATCCTGGTGGTCGGGCACCACGCGGACAAGGGGGTTCTGTCAGGCGGCGGTTCGTCCAACGTGAACCCCGTCGGCAGCTTCACCACCGATGGCACGGACATCATGGGGATGCCGGTGCAGCGGATCTTCCACCCCTCGATCCCGGTCGAGGCCGTGCGGGCCGAGTCCGGCGCAGCCGAGGTGACCTTCCACGACGGCCGCGACCTTGGGGCCGCCTGCGCGGCTGCCCGGGACGCCGACGTGGTCCTCGTCTTCGCCGAGGAATGGCGCTCCGAGGGGCTGGACCAGTCCGGCCTGGCCCTGCCCGACGATCAGGATGCCCTGATCGCCGCCTTGGCCGGGGTAAATCCCGAGACGGTCGTCATCCTGGAAACCGGCGGCCCGGTGCTGATGCCCTGGCTGGCGCAGGTCCGTGCCGTCCTCGCGGCCTTCTATCCGGGTCAAGGCGGCGCCGAGGCCATCACCGGCATCCTCTGGGGGCGCGTCTGCCCGTCCGGCCGGCTGCCCGTGACCTTCCCGGCGTCCGAGGCGCAGCTGCCGCATCCCGCGCAACGCGACCCGCAGACCACGACCTCGAACCCGGGCATGGAGCGCATCGGCGAGATCTTTCATGTCGACTACGACGTCGCGGGCGCCGACACCGGCTATCGCTGGTTCGCCCGCGAAGGCCACGTGCCGCTGTTTCCCTTCGGCTTCGGGCTGTCCTACACGACCTTCTCGCACAGCGCGCTGCGGATCGAGGCACGCGGGCGCAACCTGACCGCCCATGTCACGGTGACGAACACCGGCAGGGTCAGCGGGTCCGAGGTGACCCAGATCTATGTGTCCGCCCCGGGCCTGACCCGACGTCTCGCGGGCTTTGCCAAGACCCACCTCGCCCCCGGACAGTCCCGCCTGATCTCGGTCCCGCTGGAGCCGCGCCTCTTCGCGCACTGGCAGGACGGGTGGCATATCGCGGCGGGCACCTATTCGGTCTGCGTCGGCGCCGACGCGGCGACCATGACCCTCTGCACGGAAGTTTCCCTGCCGGACCACGCCTTCCGCCCGTAGGGGCCAGGCAACACCCAAGGAGTAGAACGTGAGATACGCAAGCATCATCAGCCTGATCACCGTCGGACTGATCGGAATGGGAGGCACGGCCATGGCAAATCCAACGGCCCGGATTGCAACCGGCGACATCGCGGGCAAGATCGACGACGGGACCGAGGCCTTCCTCGGCCTGCCCTATGCAAAGCCCCCCGTCGGCGCGCTGCGCTGGAAGGCGCCGCAGCCGGTGGAGCCGTGGTCCGGCACCTATGATGCGACCGAGTTCGGGCATGACTGCGCGCAGAAGCCCTTCCCCTCCGACGCCGCACCGCTGGGCACCGAACCTGCCGAGGACTGCCTGTACCTGAACGTCTGGCGGCCCGACGGCATCAGCGAAGGGGACGAACTGCCCGTCATGGTCTGGATCCATGGCGGCGGCTTCATCAACGGGGGCGCCTCGGCGCCGGTCTATGATGGCGCTGCGCTGGCGCGGGACGGCATGGTAGTCGTCAGCATCAACTACCGCCTCGGCCGCTTCGGCTTCTTCGCGCATCCTGCATTGGCCGAGGGGGCGGCCGACGCGGAAGCGGGCGGCAACTTCGGCATCCTCGACCAGGCGGCGGCGCTCAGCTGGGTCAAGGACAACATCGCGGCCCTTGGCGGCGATCCGGAGCGGATCACCCTGGTCGGCGAAAGCGCCGGGGGCCGGTCGGTGCACATCCTGCTGACCTCGCCCCTGACCGCGGGCATGGCCTCGGCCGCGGTGATCCAGTCGGGCGGCGACGGCGGCAGCGGCATGTCCGCCAGCCCCGAACAGGCAGCCCGGGCGGCGCGGACCTTTGCCGAGGGCAAGGGCATCGACGGCACCGGACCGGAGGCCGCCGCGGCCCTGCGCGCCCTCGATGCTGCGGACGTCATCGACGGGCTGAACCTCGAAGTGCTCTTCTCGCGCGATCACGCGACGCCGCCGGACTTCCACATGCCGGTGACCGACGGGGTAACGGTGGTCGACACCACAAGCGCCTACGACAGCGGTCGTTTCGCGGAGGTTCCGGTGATGATCGGGGCGACATCCGCGGACATCGGCGGCCCGGACGGCATGATGCTGCAAGGGGCGCGGGACCTCGCCGCCCTGATGACGGACAGCGGGATGCCGACCTGGCACTATGTCTTCGACTACGTGGCCGAGACCCAGCGCGGGGACCATCCGAACGGGGCGGCACATGCCTCCGAAATCCCCTTCTTCTTCGGAACCCTGGAGCCGCGTTTCGGGCCGGATGTCACGGAGCTCGACCGCAGGGCCAGCGAGACGGCCAAGGGCACGCTTTCGGCTTTCGTCAAATCTGGCACACCGAATGCGACCGGCACGACTGAATGGCCCCGCTTCGGGCGGGAAGCCACGACGCTGACCTTCACACCGGACGGCGGCGCGACCGTGACCCGGAACAACTGATCAGAGCCCCTGCCAGACACAGGTCATGGCAGGGGCCGCCACCGCCGTACGACGCGACCCTGTCTGGCTTCGACAGGGCCAGGGCGTAAGTAAGCCGCAGGAAGACCTGCCGTTCAGACCGCCCCTGCTGATGAGGCGACCGCGCTGCACGGTGCGCAGGGCGCGGTGTCTCAGTAAACAAGGGGGCCAAACGTGCCATCGGCGCATCGGCCAGCCAGCAGATACCGCTGATGTCACCGCCTCTTTTCGGAGCCGTTTGTCGCGCAGCTCCATGAGAGTAAGACTTCCAGCCCCTCGGATAGGCCGGGCAAGGGCACTGCGCCGGAAGGCCAAGCCATCAGAAGCAATCTTTCCTTCCCCTCACTTCCCAGCAACCTTCGACGGGTTTCCGGATCACACAGCTTCCCATGCCCTCGCCTTCCCAATACAGGGTCCTTGGACAGAACCTCAGCAATTGCTACTTTTTCCAGCAGTAGTCAGCCAAGGCAAAGACATGACCCAGCGTTTGACGGCCTCGCCCGCGGACCATCCCTATTTCGACGAGAAATATGGCCCACGCCCGCTGTTCGAGCGATACGCCCACGCCCGCATGCGCCAGCTGCTTCTGCGGCAGATCGCGACAGCTATTGGCGCGGCAGCGGTGTGGTACTTCGTCGGCGCCGTCGCCGCGGCCTTCTGCGTGGGCATCACCCTGCTGGGCGAGGGCATCGACGCGCTGGCCCTCAAATTCGCCCTGGCACGGTCGAAACAGGAACGGCCCCTGCCCCCGCTTCTGAAATTGACGGCCCTGTCCGCCGCGCTGCAGTCGGCCACGATCGGCTCCTGTGTCCTCGTGCTGCTGTTCGGGGCACCGACGGGCGAGTCCGTGCTGATCGCGCTATGCTTTCTGATGGCCGCAACGATCAACGCCGGCTTCGTGATGAGCCACCACCCCCTGGCCGCCCGGGCCAAGCTGGTGATCCTGGCCTGCGCGATCCCGATCTACGTCGCGCATGTGCTGTCCTCGCCCGCCCCGCTCGACAGCACCTTCTGGGTGCACATGCTCGAAGTGCTGCTGCTTGGCTATCTCGCCTACACCTTCGTCGGGTTCGGTCTGCGCAGCTGGCACAAGCGCCTGCTAAACGAACGGCAACTGATGGAATTCACGGCCTACCTGGAGGCCACGAACAGGGAACTGGAGGCCGCACGGCTGGAGGCCGAAGCCTCCGTCCAGGCGAAATCCACCTTCCTGGCCACCATGAGCCACGAGATCCGCACGCCGTTGAATGCGATTTCCGGCATGGGGGAGCTGCTGCAGAACCGCGATCTCGATCCCGAGGCCGGCCGCTACGTGACGACCATCCGCGATGCCTCGAAATCGCTGCTGCGGATCGTCAACGACGTGCTGGATTTCTCCCGCCTCGACGCGGGCCAGCTGACGCTCGAACACCGCCCCTTCTCGCCCCGGGACGCCCTGGAAGCGACCAAGCGCCTGATGCAGCCTCTCGCCGAGGAAAAGGGCCTGCGCTTCAGCCTGGTCCTGGACGGCTCCCTTCCCGCCCATGCCGTCAGCGACGAAACGCGGCTGAAGCAGATCCTCATGAACCTGACCAGCAATGCGATCAAGTTCACCGAAGAAGGCGAGGTCAATGTCCACGCCAGCGCCACCGAAAACGAAGGGGGCTGGCGCCTGCGTATCCTGGTGTCGGACAGCGGCATCGGGATCCCGCAGGACAGTCTGGAAAAGGTCTTCGACCCCTTCTACCAGGGCAACAACGCCTCGACCCGCCGCCATGGCGGAACCGGGCTTGGCCTTTCGATCAGCCGCGCGCTTGCCCGGCGCATGGGCGGGGATCTGCAACTGCTGCCCCCGGGGGCGTCGACGGGCACCCGGCTGGAGCTGACGCTTCAGCTGGAGAAAGTGGCGCAGGATTTCACCGGCGGTGAGACCACCGAAACCTTGCCGGCAGCGTTGACACCGATGACTGTGCTGATCG
Organism: Pseudooceanicola marinus; assembly: GCF_020177265.1. Classification (GTDB taxonomy): domain Bacteria; phylum Pseudomonadota; class Alphaproteobacteria; order Rhodobacterales; family Rhodobacteraceae; genus Pseudooceanicola; species Pseudooceanicola marinus_A. Next base: position 255,987 of record NZ_JAIVMC010000009.1, on the reverse strand, counting down.
CGGATGACAACGCGATCAACCGTGTCCTGGTGGAGCAGTTCCTGAAGACAACCCCGGTGACAGTGATCACCGCCGAAGACGGCCGCCAGGCGGTTGAGACCACACTCTCCCGGCAGCCCGATGTCATCCTGATGGACCTGTCCATGCCGGAGCTGGACGGGCTCGACGCCACGCGCGAAATCAGGGGACTGGAGATACGACAACCCTACATCATCGCCCTGACGGCGAACGCCTTCTCCTCGGATCGGGACGCCTGCATGGCCGCGGGAATGAATGATTTCCTCAGCAAGCCGCTCAGCCAGCGCGACCTGCACAGGGCCTTGGCTCTTACGGCAAGCTCCCTGGACCTGCGGGACTAGCAGCGGAGGACTCCGCCTCACGCTGCCTGACTTCGGTCAGGCGACCGGTTTGACTCTGACCACCTCCCAGGGCTTCATCGGCGGCAGCGCCTCGGAGACCTGGTGCGCGGTCGGCCCCCGTAGAGCCGGAAAGTATCGCGCAGTCGCGTCCGCCCCGACGCGGGTCTCACGGGGCGGAGCGTCCACCGCATCAGAAACACCGTGCTTCGGTCTTCAAGCAGACCTGCGCCACGCGTGAACAGCGCATGGCGGTTCCCGGACAGCAAACGCAAAGCAAGGCCGCTCGCCAAGGCGGCAGCGCGGACCTTCAGAAGATCATATCGGGAATGGAACGTACCAACTCAGCCGAACCGAAGGCTCAACCCGGGCAAGTTATCCAATGTTTCAAAGCCGGTTGGGGAAGTGGCGCACCGGGGAGGATTCGAACCCCCGACCCCCTGATTCGTAGTCAGGTACTCTATCCAGCTGAGCTACCGGTGCGTCGTGGGGCGTGATCTACAGTTGAGGCCGGAGGGGTGCAAGCGAAAAATCGAAATTTTCGTGACAAGTTTTTCGCGCCCGCGTTCGCCCCCGGCCAAAGCCCTTGTCATGCAGGCGCATCGGCCCCAGCGCCGGAATTCTCGGTCGCCGGCCCGACCTCTTTCGGCAGGCAGATGAGGAAGATCGTGCCCTCGGGCCCGGTGCGTTCCAGGTCCAGACGCCCGCCATGGCCGCGCAAAAGCTCGGCGGCGATGGCCAGACCCAGGCCGGTGCCGCCCTTGCGCGCGCCGCCGGTGAAGGGGGTGAACAGATGCTCCTGCGCCTTGGGCGGCAAGCCGGGGCCGGTGTCGGAAATGCGGATCAGCCACTGGCTGTCGCTTTCCTCGGCCGACACGGCGATCTCGCCCGCGCGGCCCGTGGCCTCCAGCGCCTGGCGGGCATTGCGCACCAGGTTGGCCAGCACGCGGTGCAGCTGCTCGGGGTCGGCGCGCAGGCGCAGGCTGGCTGGTACGTCCTCGGCGAAGGAAATGTCGGCCTCCTCCGCCACGGCCAGCCGTTCGCCGTCGATCACGTCCCCCACCACGTCGGCCAGCGACAGCAGGCTGAGACGCGGCGCGGGCTCCTCGGCGCGGCCGAAGGCCAGCGTCGCCTCGCAGAGGTTCACCGCCCGGCTGACCGAGTTCACCACCTTCGGCGCCAGCCGTTTCACCGTGGGATCGTCGGAGGCCTCCAGCCGGTCCGCGAAAAGCTGGGTCGAGGTCAGGATGTTGCGCAGGTCGTGGCTGATCTTCGCCACGGCGGAGCCCAGCTGTGCCAGGCGTTCCTTCTGGCGCAGGGCGCTGGTCAGCTGCGTCTCCATCTCGTGCAGGGCCTCTTCCGCGTCGCGGATGTCCGAGACCGAGGCCGAGGGCGTGATGATGCGCCGCCCGTCCTCCGGGTCCTGGGCGTAGGCGCGCATGTGGCCGATCACCCGTTTCATCGGCCGCAGGATGAAGGACCGCACGGCGATGAACAGAAGCAGCGCGGTGGAGACCGAGAAGAGGGTCGAGATCATCACCATGTAGCGCATGTATTCGACCATGGCCGCGCGCAGGGGCGCCGTGGGCATGGTGACCTCGATCAGCAGACCGGCCTCGCGCACCGGGTTGCCGATCACCCGGATCACCTCGTCCCCGTGTTCGAAGAAGGTCAGCAGCGCCTCGCGGACCAGTTCGCTCATCGTCGGGTCGCGCAGGTCGAAGGTGTCCACGACAGGCCCCGGCACCGGCGAGGACAGCACCAGTTGCCGCGCCTCGTCCCGGCGCAGCACGACGTTGTAGACGCCGGCGTTGCGCAGCAGCTCCTCTTCCAGGTCCTCGGGAATCATGTCATCCGCGAGCAGCGTCAGAGAGGCGATCTGGGCACGTTCGAGACGCGAGATCAGGTAGTCTTGCCGGAATTGCGCGACGGATGGCACGAGGATCAGGACCTCGGCCAGAATGACGAAGATCCCGGTCAGGATCAGCACGCGTCCGGAAAGCGAACGGAACATCAGGGGCGCATACCTCCGGCCCGGCATGGCGGCCAGGGCCGCAATTGGATCAATAACTGCCCTGAAACTAGGGCCTTGCGTGACAATTTCCCAGTGCAGGCGGCGCTGTCATGGTGAAAAGTGCCGATCTTGCCGGTTCCCCCCCTGATCCGGCCCCCGATCTCCCCCCAGCCGCGGCAGAAAAACCCCGGCTTCGGGGCGGATGGGTTTGACAAGACGGGCGGGCGTTCTTATAGCACGGGCTTCGAACACCAGCGGGGCCGGGCCGATTCCCGGAACGAACCCGTGCAGCATCGCGTCGGTATCGCGCAGGCCCCTGGCCTTCCGGCATCGCCGCCGTGCATCTGAACAGAAACCCCGGTTGCCACCGCGGGAATAGAAACGGAGACGGAGCGATGAAACGCACCTACCAACCTTCGAACCTGGTCCGCAAGCGGCGCCACGGTTTCCGCGCCCGCATGGCCACCAAGGCCGGTCGCAAGATCCTGAACGCCCGCCGCGCCCGCGGCCGTAAGTCGCTGAGCGCGTGATCGCTGCCGGCGCGGGTCTTCCGCGCCGACCGGACGATTTCCCGTTCCTCGCTTGACGCCCGGCGGCCCCGGTTCCCGGAGCCGCTTTCCAGGCAGACAGGTCGCAAGATCATGACACCGCCGAAGGTCACGCCCGACATCGCCGAACCGGCGCAAAGGGCAACGACCTCGGCGGTTTCGTCGTGCCCGGGTCCTGTCTCCGATGCGGCCACACCCGAGACCGCCATGCCCGACACGCCTGCCCCCGCGCTGAAGATCCTCGCCAAGCGGTCCCAGTTCCTGGCCGCCGCCCGCGCCCGTCGTCAGGGCGCCGGGTCGATGATGGTGCAGGCCCGTCGCCGGGCCGAGGATGAGCCCGAGGCGCCGGAGGCGATCCGGGTCGGCTTCACCTGCTCGAAGAAGGTCGGCAATGCCGTGGCCCGCAACCGCGCCAAGCGCCGGATGCGCGAAGCCGCCCGCGCCGTGTTGCCCCTCCAGGGGCGCCCCGGCTGGGACTATGTGCTGATCGGCCGCAAGGACCAAACCGCCGACCGCCCCTTCGAGCTGTTGAAGCAGGACCTGGCCCGCGCGCTGGAGCGGCTGCACGCCGAACGCGCGCCCGGACCGAAGCATCCGCGCAAGGACGGCGCGCGGGGATGAGCGGCCGCCGCCTCAGCCCGGCGGCCTGGGTGCTGGCGCTGCCGATCCGGGTCTACCGGCTGATCTTCTCCCCCTGGGTCGGGCACAATTGCCGTTACGACCCCACCTGCTCCGCCTACATCCTGGAAGCCCTGGAAAAACACGGTGCCCTGCGCGGGTTCTGGCTGTCCCTGCGCCGGGTCGCCCGCTGTCACCCCTGGGGCGGCATGGGGGTGGACGACGTGCCGCCCGCACGGGGCGCCCGGCACCCCGACGGCGATCAAGACGCCGCCGCGCAGGCCGAGGACCGCGACCCCGAGCGGTGAGCCCGGGCGCCCGCTGCCTGCCCGCCTAATAACTGTCGTAGTGATACAGCGCCTGGTCGAAGCGCCGTGGCCCAAGGTCCTTGGGCTTGATGAGGACATTCGCCGCCCCGCCATCGCCGAAGCTGACCGCGCGGTCCCCCGCCCCCAGGCGCCCCAATTGCAGCAGGACCTTCGCATGGAACCGCTGCCGCCCCGTCCGCACGTCGCCCTGAGCGAAAACGGGGTAGCCGCCATAGGTGATCGCCCCCGCGCGGCCCGCCTCCAGCACACGGTCCAGGGCGGCCTCATCCACCTCACGGCCCGCCTCGGCCCAGCCTTTCTGCAACGCCGCCACCTCGCGCAGCGCGGCCCCGGGCAGGTCGTGCACCGCCTCACCGGTCAGCACCGCGCCCTCGGCCCGCAGGGTTGTGCCCAGCGGATCCGGCCCCTGCGGCGCATCCGGCGGATCGCGGCGCTGGCAGGTCGTGGGATCCTCCAAGTAGAGACTGCGGAACCCCGCCTGATCGAGTGAGGGGAAGGCGCAGCCGTGGGTTTCCCCCTCGGCCACGAAGACCGACAGCAGGCCGGACGTGGGATAGCCTTCGAGGGGCGGCATCTCGGCATAGTTGATCTGGGCGAGAAACAGCATGGGCCGCGCGTCGTCCTCGGGCCAGTCCATGCCCTCGGGCAGGCTGGGCCGTCCCCCGAGGGACGACACCGGGGCCTCTGGCACCGACGCGCCGGATTGCGGCACAAGGCGGATGGCCGGCATGGCCAACGCCTCGATCTCGGCCAGGATGTCGGGGGGCAACGCGGCGGGGGCATCGGACGACGGCGCCTCCGCCTCGGCAGGCTCCGGTTCGGGCGGCGCGCTGACCAGCGCGGGATCCGCCACCAGCGGCGCGGCATCCGCCGGACGCTCCGGCGCCCCGCCCTGTTTCCTTTCGCCCTGTTTCTTTCCGAAAAGACGCCCCAGCCAGCCCATGACGCACCCCGCCCTTGTCCGCTTACGCGAAACGATCTATGGGCCGAGCATGCGTGATGAATGTGACGAAATCCACCCGCTGTTCCACGGCGCCCCGCAAAGCACCGAGTTTCGGAAGCTGCGCAAAAGGATTGTGCGCTACACACGCGAGGCGATCGAACAATACGGCATGATCGAACCCGGCGCGCGCTGGCTGGTCTGCCTGTCGGGCGGCAAGGATAGCTATACCCTGCTGGCCGTCCTGCATGAGCTGAAGTGGCGTGGCCTGTTGCCCGTCGACCTGCTGGCCTGCAACCTCGACCAGGGGCAGCCGGGTTTCCCGGCCACCGTCCTGCCCGAGTTCCTGGAAAAGATGGGTGTCCCGCACCGGATCGAATATCAGGACACCTATTCGGTGGTCATGGACAAGATCCCCCAGGGCCGCACCTTCTGCGCGCTGTGTTCGCGGCTGCGGCGCGGCAACCTCTACCGCATCGCGCGGGAAGAGGGCTGTTCGGCGGTCGTGCTGGGCCATCACCGGGACGACATCCTCGAGACGTTCTTCATGAACCTCTTCCACGGCGGGCGCCTGGCGACCATGCCGCCGAAGCTGGTGAACGAGGAAGGCGACCTGTTCCTCTATCGCCCGCTCGCCCATGTGGCCGAGGCGGATTGCGAGAAATTCGCCACCGCGATGAACTATCCGATCATTCCCTGCGACCTGTGCGGCAGCCAGGACGGGCTGCAACGCCAGCAGGTGAAACAGATCCTCGACGGATGGGAAAAGAACAGCCCCGGACGGCGGCAGGTGATGTTCCGCGCACTGATGAACGCGCGGCCCTCGCATCTGCTGGATCCGAAGCTGTTCGATTTCGCCGGGCTGACCCTGGGCGCCGCGCCTCAGGAAGAAGATTCGATTCCCAGCCTGCGTTAAGCCGCTATTGAACTTCTGGACGTAGCGTCACCGCCCATGACACATGGGATGACCTGCAATGCCGGGGATCAGGGCTAAAGACGTCGGACGCGTTCGGGCGCGGTTGCGTCGGGCCCTGTGCGGCCCGCAGATGGTGGCCGTGCTGCCGGCGATCTGCCTGACCGCCTTCTGGGTCGCCGGGGAGGCGGCGCTGATCCTGACGGCCCTGCTGCTGCCGGTCTTCTACAGTTTCGCCGGGTCCGATCCGGCGCCGCGCCCCTCGGGCGATCCGCGCGATCCGGTCACCGGCCTGCCCCTGCGCGACAGTCTGGAACGGGCGCTGGACCATGCGCTGCAAGCGCGCGAAGGCGCCATCGGCAAGACCGCCTGCCTGCTGCTGCAACTGGACGACTTCGACGCCTACCGCGACCGCTACGGGCCCGCCGCCGCCGATGACGCGCAGTATCGAATCGCCACGCGGCTGCGCGGCGCCCTGCGCGATGACGATACGCTCTGCCGTCTGGGCGATGCCAGGTACGGCATCTGCGTCGGCCCCGTGACCCAGCTGGACCTGGAGGCGGCGATTCAGCTGGCCTCGCGCCTGCAGGCGGCGGTGGAGGAACCGCTGTCGCTGGATGCGACCACGGTCTACCTCTCCTGTTCCATCGGCTTCTGCCTGGGCACCCGCAGCCCGCAACCCAGCGGCGCCTCGCTGCTGGCCGCGGCGGACACTGCCCTGCGCGAGGCCGGGCGGTTCGCCCCCTCGGCCATCCGCTCCTTCTCGGTCGACATGCAGGGCCGTCGGCGGTCCGGCCCCATCCCGGCGGACGAGATCGAGACGGCGATGGAGGCGGGCCAGATCCTGCCCTTCTTCCAGCCGCAGGTGTCCACCGATACCGGGCTGGTCACCGGCTTCGAGGCGCTGGCGCGCTGGTGCCACCCGCAGCGCGGCATGATCTCCCCGGCGGAGTTTCTGCCGATGGTGCAGCAGGCCGGGCTGATGGAACGGCTGGGCGACCTGATGCTGGTGCAATCCCTGATCGCCCTGCGTCGCTGGGACGAGGCCGGGGTGAACGTGCCCCAGGTCGGCGTGAACTTCGCCAATGACGAGTTGATGAACCCCCAGCTGGTCGAGAAGATCCGCTGGCAGCTGGACCGCTACGGGCTGACACCGGGACGGCTGACGGTGGAGGTGCTGGAAACCGTCGTCGCCGCCTCCCCCGAAGATGTGATTTCGCGCAATATCAACGGGCTGGCCAAGATGGGCTGCCGCATCGACCTGGATGATTTCGGCACCGGCCATGCCTCCATCTCCTCCATCCGGCGCTTCTCGGTGGAGCGGCTGAAGATCGACCGCAGCTTCGTGATGAAGGTCGACCGCGACATCGAGCAACAGCGCATGGTGGCCGCGATCCTGACCATGGCCGAACGGCTGGGCCTGACGACCCTGGCCGAAGGGGTGGAAACGCCGGGCGAACACGCGATGCTGGCGCAACTGGGCTGCGATCACGTCCAGGGGTATGAAATCGCACGGCCGATGCCCTTCGACCAGACCATCGAATGGATGCGCGCCTATCACGCCGGCCTGACCGAGGCGCCGAAGTTCGGCCGCCGCAGCGGCTGACCAGCGCGAACCACGACCCCATCGGATTTGATCGCTGATCGCGCCTTGCCCCGCATCAATCGGGTGCTTGGCCCAGAACCGCGCCTCCCCGTCAAAGCCGCCCCCCCTCGACAGACCGCGGCCCCGGTATGGGCCTGCAGTCCCGACGGCCCCCAGATGACCCATCTGCCGCTCGCAACGCGCCGTTTCCCGCACACAACCCCGCGACCCTTAGCCCTGTAAAAGAGGGAAGCCCCTTGACCTTTGGCCCGGTGACAGGTTGAACGCCCAAGACCGAATTTCCGAATATTGCAACGACCAAGGGTGGCGCAGCGCGATGGACGATCAGAACAAGAACCTCATCCTGGCCACGGTGCTCAGCTTCATCGTTGTCCTTGTCTGGTTCCTTCTTTTCCCGCCAGAGGAACAGGCCCCCGGCATCGAGACCGCCGAGGAGCAGACCCAGGTTGAGGGCACCGCCGGTGCGCCGACGACCAGCGGCAGCGCAGACGGCGCGCTTGGCCCGGGCGGCGACGGCGTTGCCACGGCCCAGACCGAGGCTCCCGCCGCCGAGGCGGAGGCCGAAGCGCCCCGCGTCACCATCGACACGCCCAGCCTGGCCGGCTCGATCTCGCTGGGCGGCGGCCGTATCGACGACCTTCAGCTGAAGGACTACCACGTCGAACTGGCCGACGACTCCCCCGAGGTCACCCTGCTGCGCCCGCAGAGCGAACCCGAAGGGTACTACGCGCTTTACGGCTGGATCGCCGGCACCAATGCCGACCCGGCCGCCGTGCCCGGCGCCGACACCCTGTGGTCGCTGGAAAGCGGCGAGGTGCTGACCCCCGACACCCCCGTCACCCTGTCCTGGGACAACGGCCAGGGCCTGATCTTCCGCCAGACCTACAGCGTCGACGACAAGTTCATGTTCCAGGTCAGCCAGTCGGTTGAAAATACCAACGACAGCGCCGTCAGCCTGCGCCCCTACGGCCTGCTGCGCCGCCATGGCGAACCCTCCGACCTGCAGAACTTCTTCGTCGTGCATGAAGGCCTGGTGCGCATGTCCGACGGCGAGCTGGAAGAAGCCGGCTACGACGACCTGACCGACTATGACGTGGACCCCCGCGAAGGCACCCCGGCGGAACGCATCGACGTGGCCGAAAGCGGCTGGATCGGCTTCACCGACCACTACTGGATGGCCACGCTGATCCCCGGCGACCGTCCCTTCCGCTCCACCGCGAAATACTACCCCAACCCCGACATCTACCAGACCGAGACCGTGCTGGAGACCGTCGAGGCCGCGCCCGGCGAGACCGTCTCGGTCGAGACGCAGCTGTTTGCCGGTGCCAAGGAAGGTGAGACGATCAAGGACTACGAAGATGCCGGCGTGACCCGCTTCTTCGACTCGATCGACTGGGGCTGGTTCTTCTTCATCACCAAGCCGATCTTCTGGCTGATCCACTGGCTGCACAGCTTCATCGGCAACATGGGCTGGTCGATCATCGCGATGACCATCTTCCTGAAGGCCATCCTCTTCCCGCTGGCCTACAAATCCTACGCCTCCATGGCGAAGATGAAGGAGCTGCAGCCGCGCATGGAAGAGCTGAAGGAGAAGGCGGGCGACGACCGCCAGAAGCTTCAGAAGGAGATGATGGAGCTCTACAAGAAGGAAAAGGTGAACCCCGCCGCGGGCTGTCTGCCCATCCTTCTGCAGATCCCGATCTTCTTCTCGCTCTACAAGGTGATCTTCGTCACGCTTGAACTGCGCCATCAGCCCTGGATCGGCTGGATCCGCGACCTCTCGGCGCCGGACCCCTCCTCGATCCTGAACCTGTTCGGCCTGCTGCCCTATGCCCCCCCGGGCCCGGAAAGCATCTTTGCCATCGCCAGCCTCGGTGTCCTGCCGATCCTGCTGGGCATCTCGATGTGGCTGCAGCAGAAACTGAACCCGGCGCCCGCGGACCCCGCGCAGCAGATGATCTTTGCCTGGATGCCCTGGGTGTTCATGTTCATGCTCGGTAACTTCGCCAGCGGTCTGGTCCTCTACTGGATCACCAACAACACGATCACCTTCATCCAGCAGTACACGATCATGCGGATTCACGGGTTCAAGCCCGACGTCTTCGGCAACATCAAGTCGTCGTTCAGCCGGAAGAAGAAGGCCGAAGCAAAGGGCAAGAAGTAAATGAGACGCGTCGCGCAGATCTGGCGGCACCCGATCAAGGGGATCGGGGCCGAGCCGCTGGACAGCGCGGCCTTCTTGCCCGAACGGCCCCTGCCCGGTGACCGGGCCTGGGCCATGCTGACCGGCCAGGCGCAGGATACCGGCGCCTGGCAATCCTGCCGCAACTTCGCGCGCGGCTGCTACGGCCCCCAGCTGATGGCGATCACCGCCCGCACGCTGGAAGATGGGCGCATCCACCTCAGCCACCCCACGGCGGGTGAGATCGAGGTCGATCCGGCCCGCGACGGTGCGGCGCTCTCGGCCTGGCTCGCCGCGCTCTGGCCCGCCGAACGTCCCGCCCTGGGCGCGCTGATCGCGGCCCCCGCGGAAGGCATGTCGGACGCCAACTATGCCTGCGTGTCGATCCTGGGCCGTGCATCCCTGGGCGCCCTGTCGGAGGCCTGCGGCACGCCCCTGGACCCTCGTCGGTTCCGCGGCAACATCTGGCTGTCGGGTCTGGAACCCTGGGAAGAGCTGGACTGGCCCGGGCGGCGTATCCGCCTGGGCGATGTCGAACTGGATGTGGTGGAGCGGATCACCCGCTGCCGCGCCACCCAGGTTAACCCCGAGACCGGCCAGGACGACGTGCAGACGCTGCGCACCCTGCGACGGACCTGGGGCCATGTTGATTTCGGCGTGAAGGCGAAGGTGGTCACCCCCGGCACCATCGCCACCGACGCGCCGGTGGAGGTCCTGCTATGATGCCCCTTCCCTTCCCCCTGGCCGAAGAGCCCGATGCCCACATGGCCGAAAAGGGCCGCCTGCTGTTTGCCGGGCCGGTGGATTTCGTCAAGGGCGTAGTCGCCATGAACGGCCTGCCAGAGGCCGACCGGCTGGAGGTCTGCTTTGCCGGCCGTTCCAACGTGGGCAAGTCCAGCCTGATCAACGCGCTGACCGGCCGCAAGGGCATCGCCCGCGCCTCGAACACGCCGGGCCGGACGCAAGAGATCAACTATTTCACCCTCGGCGAGGAACGCTACCTCGTCGACCTGCCGGGCTATGGCTACGCCAATGCGCCGCTGTCGGTGGTGGAGAAATGGCAGCGCCTGCTGAAACAGTACCTGCAGGGCCGCCAGACCCTGCGCCGCGCCTTCGTGCTGATCGACTCGCGCCACGGCGTGAAGGCCGTCGACGAGGAGATCATGACGCTGCTCGACAGTGCCGCCGTGACCTTCCAGGTCGTTATGACCAAGGCGGACAAGGTGAAGGAGAAGGACCGGCAGAAGGTCCTGGACCAGGTGCGCGGCGCCCTGTCCAAACACCCCGCCGCCTTCCCCGAGCTGGTGCTGACCTCTTCGGAAAAGGGCGACGGCATCGCCACGCTGCGCGCCATCATCGCCGGGCTGGACTGAGCCCGGCCGCGCATGCGCGGCCGCCTCGCGGCTCTGGCAGCAGCTCCGCCTCAGAAGCGGTAATTGAGCCGCCCGGTCAGGGTGTTCATGCTGAAACGCTCGCCGGTGCCGTCGAAATCCGACACCTGATGGTGTAACAGTTCCCCGCCCAGCGTCACGTGCTCCGTCAGGTGGGTTTCCGCCCCTACCCCCAGCACGAACCCCGTATCGCTGCCGAACCGGCCCTGCATGTGGGCCAGCCCCGCCACGGCATAGACATGGACCTCCCTGCGCACCATCCCCAGGCGTCCCTTCACCCGGGCGATCTTGTCCACCGGGCCTGCCGGGCTTCCGATGTCGGTCTCCGCCAGCTCAAGCTCCACCCCGTAGGTGGTGGTGCCCCTCTGTTCCAGGTAGCCGCCGTGCAGGCTGCGCATCACATCGCCGTCGGCATCGGTCGCGACCCCAAGCGAGGCGCCGAGATAGGCGCCGGTCCAATCGTCGTCCAGCGGCTGGCCCCGTGCCGTGGTGGCCATGAGCAGAAGCGCCGACAGCATGAGTGCCAGAGATCCCGCCGCGGTCCGGACGGCTTGCCCACCCAGGGCGGTGATATGAGCGCGGTGCTGTTCCATCACAAACACAACACGCCAGACGCACTAAAAGTTCACTAAAATCACGCCGAACCTTGCCTGATGGCCGCCCCTTGCCATTCAGACTTTCTGAAAATGCGAGGTAAATTGCGCCTTTGGCGCTGGCCCGCCGCGCAGGCCGCACATGAAAAAGGCCCGGGAGATCCCGGGCCTTTCCAGAGTGTTGATCGCGGTCGGACCGGATCAGAAGCGGTAGTTCACACGGGCCGCCAGGGTGCTGCCGTCGATGTCGATGTCGCTATCGTCGAAGTCATCGAACTGGTGGTACAGGTATTCGCCGCCGACGGTGACGTTGTCGGTCAGCTTGTAGTCTGCGCCAACGCCCAGGATCCAGCCGTTGTCGTCGCCCAGATCGGATTCGGCGTGCGCGGCACCGGCGACACCGTAGATCAGGGTCTGACCGGCGTCGTAACCGGCGCGGACCTTCAGGCGGGTGATCGAGTCGAGGTCAGTGCCGTCGAAGTCCAGATCGGTCGCGCTGTAGTCCAGTTCACCACCCAGCACGAAGGTGCCGAAGTCGTAGTCGTAACCGGCCTGCACACCGTAGACGGTGCCGTCGGCACCTTCGCTGGCGGAACCCAGCTCGGCGTCGAGATCGCCATAGCCCAGCGATGCACCGGCGTAGGCGCCGGTCCAGTCGGAACCCGAGAAGACCGGGGCCGGTGCGGGTGCGGGGACGACCGGGTCTGCGGGGGCTTCCTGGTAGGAGCCTGCAAAGGCGGGGGCGGCCACTGCGCTGACGGCCACTGCTGCGATCATGGTTTTGCGAAGCATTCTTTTTCTCCTTCGTTTCTTTCCAGGGACGGCTGGGGATGACCGACCCTGCTGAGACGCTCCCTTCGGGCATGCGCCGCGAACGCACCTCCGACAGAGGGCGTTCTCGCCGGATCAACACACCGAAACGGCGAAGAGTTCCAATCACATCGCATCACTGTCACGGGCGTCGGCCATCGGGCGCCGTCAAGGCAGCGCAACGAAGGCAATTCCCCGCCGCTTGCGGCTGGCTTCCGCAAAATCCTTCGTGATCACCCTTGAACTCGCTCAGCGCCGCAGTGCGGCACGGGTCGGACTTGGCAGCGCGCCGGGCAACGCGTATCAAGCGACGAAACCAAGGACGCCCGAGACATGAAGAAGCAGACCGCCATGAACCAAGACTGGATCGCCACCGCCCGCACCCTGTCGGAGGCCCTGCCCTACCTGCAGCGCTACGAAGGTGCCATCGTGGTGGTGAAATTCGGCGGCCATGCCATGACCGATGCCGACGGGCTGGAGAATTTCGCCCGTGACATCGTGTTGATGCGGCAGGTCGGCGTGAACCCGGTGATCGTCCATGGCGGCGGCCCGATGATCAACGAGATGCTGGACAAGCTGCAGGTGAAATCCGAGTTCGTCCGCGGCAAGCGGGTCACCGACCAGGCCACCATGGACGTCGTAGAGATGGTGCTGTCGGGTCAGGTGAACAAGCGGATCGTCCAGGCGATCAACGCCCAGGGCGGCAAGGGTGTGGGCCTGTCCGGCAAGGATGCCAACCTGATGGTCTGTCGCCAGGACGACCCGGAACTGGGCCTGGTCGGCACCCCGGACGAGATGGACACGACGATCCTGCACTCGATGTTCCGCAGCGACATCATCCCGGTGATCGCCCCCATCGGCATGGGCCGCGAGGGCCAGACCTTCAACGTCAACGGCGACACCGCCGCCGGCGCCATCGCGGGGGCCCTGCGTGCCGACCGGCTGCTGCTGCTGACAGATGTGGCGGGTGTGAAGGACGGCTCGGGCGAGGTGGTGACCGCGCTGACCGCCCAGCAGATCCGCGACATGACCGCAGACGGCACCATCGCCGGTGGCATGATTCCCAAGACCCAGACGGCGCTGGATGCGATCGAACGCGGCGTGCGCGCGGTGGTCATCCTGGATGGCCGTGCCCCCAATGCCGTGCTACTGGAGCTGTTCACCGAACACGGGGCCGGCTCCCTGATCCGTGCCAGCTGAGGCACCTGCCGATCTCGACAGGCTGGAACGGGCCGCGCAGGCCCGCCAGCTGACGGTTTCCTGCGGGCTGGATGCGCGGGCCTGTACCGCCCGCGACGACCTGCCCGGCGGCACGCGCAGCCTGCTTCTGCTGTCACCCCATGAACCGGCCTTCTGGCCTGCCTTCACCGACAGCCCGGAATGGCGGGACGGTGCGCCAGATCCGATGGACCGCTGGTCGACCCGCGTGATCGGCGCCTGGGCGGCGGAGATCGGTGCGATCCCCCTCTATCCCTTCGGCGGCCCGCCCTTCGCCCCCTTCCTGGCCTGGGCGCTGGCCAGCGGGCGGGTCCACAGCTCCCCCATCGGGCTGCTTGTGCATCGCGGCATGGGACTTCTGACGTCCTTCCGGGGCGCCCTGGCCCTGAGGTGGGAGTTGACGGTGCCGCCGCCCCTGTCCTCCCCCTGCGACGGCTGCGCCGCCCCCTGCCGCACCGCCTGCCCCGTTGGCGCCCTGGGGGGCGCGGGCGGCTATGACGTGCCCGCCTGCAAGGATCACCTGCGCCAGCCCGAGGGCGCGCCCTGCCTGACAGCGGGCTGCCTGGCACGGCGCGCTTGCCCGGCGGGCGCCGGCCATGGCAGGATCGCGGCACATTCCGCCTATCACATGCGGCAATTCCTGGGGGATACGTGACAGAGCAAGAGCCGGGCCGGCGCCTGATCCTGATGCGGCACGCGAAATCCGCCTGGGACGATCCGGCCCTGTCCGATCACGCCCGCCCCTTGAACTCGCGCGGTCAGCGCAGTGCCGAGGCGCTTGGGCAATGGCTCGTCGAGCGAGGGCACCTGCCCGACCAGGCGCTGGTGTCGGACGCCAAACGCACGCAGGAGACCTTTGCCGGTCTGCACCTCGATATCGCGCCGGACCTCGACGCGAAACTCTACCTGGCGGAGCCGCCCCGCTTGCTGTCCGCCCTAAGGGCGGCGCGGGGCCACTGCGTCCTGCTGATCGCGCATAATCCCGGGATCGCCGCCCTGGCTGAGGCGCTTCTGGCTGACCCGGTGCCCCATCCGCGGTTCACCGACTACCCCACCGGGGCGACACTGGTCGCGGATTTCCCCATCGACAGCTGGCGCGATCTGGAACCACACACGGGCCGGGCGGCGGATTTCATCACGCCGCGAGAGCTGACCGACTGAGCACCGGACGATCCCGGCGCTCCATGGCCTGAGGGGCCGCTCCACATTGCGCCCATTTCAGCGAAGGTCATTCCACATCATCGCCATTTCATGGAAAGTGCGACAGGTCTATCTCTGCCTCAACACAACGGACAACGGCCCACGGGGCCCCTGCTGAGGACAAGACAATGATCGACCTTTCCACCAACATCCTGGGCGCCGCCGGCGCCGGTTCCGACACCGCCATCGCCATCGCCGCCCTGCTGCTGCGCGTCACCCTGGGCGGGCTGTTCCTGGCCCACGCCTATCTGAAATACTTCATCTTCACGCCGAAAGGCGCCGCCGGCTTCTTCGCCTCGCTCGGCGTGCCGGGGTGGTTCGCCTATATCACCATCGCCGCCGAGACCCTGGGCGGGCTGGCCCTGATCCTGGGCTTCCAGACCAGCCTGGTGGCGCTGCTGCTGATCCCGACCCTGCTGGGCGCCGCCATCCTGGCCCACGGCAAGAACGGCTTCTGGTTCAACAATGAAAACGGCGGCTGGGAATATCCCGCCTTCTGGGCCGTGACCCTGCTGGTGCAGGCCCTGCTGGGCGGCGGCGCCCTGGCCCTGACCCAGGGCTGAGGCCCAAGACCAGGACGGACACCTCGCCTTCCCTCCCTATCTGCCCTTGCCCCCGCCCGCCCCCGTGCAGGCGGGGGTTTTCGCAGGTCCTACGACCTGAGGCGCATTCCCGCACCGCCCGGGCCGTGCTACCCTTGAAGCGTATTTTCTACGACCGAATTTCAACCTGTGATTTATCCCATGGAGTTTACCATGACCGATGCCCCATCCGCACCGGAGCGCCCCGCGTCCGAACACCGGGTTCTCAAGGAAATTGTCGATGCCTCCTGCTTTTCCCTGAAATGGGGTGTCTTCGGGGTAGTGCTGATCATGCTGCTCAAAGCCGCCGGCGGCCTGGGCCTGTCGATCAACAAGCTGTCCTTCTTCGGCGCCGAGGTCGAGATCAGCGGCCAGAATGTCGGCCTGAAGACCGCCGTCGCCGATGCCACGGTGGAAAGCCAGAAGAACAAGGACCGCATTGCCGAACTGGAACTGGCGTTGGAAACGCTGCTCGGCCGCCTTGCCCCGGGAAGCGCAGCAGAAGCCTCCACTGCAGCTCTTCTGTCCGGGCTCGGCCCGGATAGAAGCGACAGCGCCACGGCGCAGGCCGTGGAACAGGGACCAGTCACCGATCCAGTGGTCTCGCTGGCCTCGGTCAGCGAGACCGGGGTCATCTGGCTGGGCAGTTTCGACGCGGCCTCAAGCCGTTGGACCGACACGATCCTGGCCAATGCTGCCGACCTGCCGCCGCCCGACCAGATGCAGGGGCAAAGTTTCCAGCTGGCGGGCAATGTCAACGTCCGTGCCGCCCTGCCCCGCCCGGTGGACGAGGGCTATTTCAGCGGCATCGAGGTGCTGGGCGTGGCCCATATCGGCACCCAGGTTGCGATCAAGGGGCCGCCGCGGGTCTATCAGCGCGAGACCGGGCCGCAAGTCTGGGCCGAGGTGCGCACCGCACTGGAGCCCAAGGCGCGCTGAGAACCGCTTCCGCCCCAAGACAAAAGGCCCCGCCTAAGCGGGGCCTTTCCAATCTGGGCCTTCGGGCGCTCAGTGCCCTAGGATCTGGCTGAGGAACAGCTTGGTGCGTTCCGAGCGCGGGTTGTTGAAGAACTCTTCCGGCTCATTCTGTTCAACGATCTGGCCCTGGTCCATGAAGATCACGCGGTTTGCCACCTGGCGGGCAAAGCCCATCTCGTGGGTCACGCAGAGCATGGTCATGCCCTCTTCCGCCAGCTCGATCATGGTGTCGAGCACCTCCTTGATCATCTCCGGGTCCAGAGCCGAGGTCGGTTCGTCGAACAGCATGATGCGCGGCTTCATGCAGAGCGACCGGGCGATCGCCACACGCTGCTGCTGACCGCCCGACAGCTGGCCGGGGTACTTGTTGGCCTGCTCGGGGATCTTCACCTTTTCCAGGAAGTGCATCGCGGTCTCGACCGCTTCCTTCTTCGGGGTCTTGCGGACCCAGATCGGCGCCAGGGTGCAGTTTTCCAGGATCGTCAGATGCGGGAAGAGGTTGAAGTGCTGGAAGCACATGCCGACCTCGGACCGCACCTTGTCGATGTTCTTCAGATCGCTCGTCAGCTCGGTCCCGTCGACGATGATCTTGCCCGCCTGGTGTTCCTCCAGGCGGTTGATGCAGCGGATCATGGTGGACTTGCCCGAGCCCGAGGGACCCGCGATGACGATGCGTTCGCCCCGGTTCACCGTCAGGTTGATGTCGCGCAACACGTGGAACTGGCCGTACCACTTGTTCATCTGGCTGATCTCGATGGCGACCTCGTCAGAGACTTTCATCGCGGCAGGAGTCGGGGTTTCGACTGCGGTATTGGTCATTTGGTATTACCTCCTCAGCGATGGCCGGTCTGAAGCTTGCGCTCCAGGTACATCGAGTAGCGGGACATGGAGAAACAGAAGATGAAGAAGACGGCACCGATGAAGATGAACAGCTCCCAGTAGATGCCGTTCCAGGCGGTGTCGGCGCGGATCCCGTTGGCCAGGCCCAGCGGGTCGATCAGGCCGATGATCGACACCAGCGTGGTGTCCTTGAACACCCCGATGAAGGTCGACACGATCCCCGGGATCGAGATCTTCAGGGCCTGCGGCATGATGATCAGCCGCTGCGCCTTCCAGTAGTCGAGGCCAAGCGCATCGGCCGCCTCGTACTGGCCCTTGGGCAGGGCGGCAAGGCCCCCGCGGATCACCTCGGCCATGTAGGCCGACGCGAACAGCGTCACCATGATCATCACCCGCAGGATGATGTCGAAGTTGGTGCCCGGCGGCAGGAAGATGTTCAGCAGCACCGAGGCCACGAACAGCAGGGTGATCAGCGGCACGCCACGGATGAATTCGATGAAGCCCACGCAGAGGATCTTCACCAGCGGCAGGTCGCTGCGGCGGCCAAGCGCCAGGACGATCCCGATGGGCAGCGAACAGCCGATGGCGGTGACGCCGATGGTGATCGACAGCATGAAGCCCCCGAAGTCGCGGCTGGCCACAGGCTCCAGCGCCAGCGGCAGGACCGAGGCGATGCCATGGGCGACCGGCGCGGCCAGCAGCACCCACCAGAGCACCGCAACCAACGCCGCGGCGAAGATCGAGATACCGGCGTTCAGCACCCGGCTGACCAGGGTGAAGACGACAAACCCGATGGCAAAGCCCGCGGCCGCCATCAGCGGCATCCAGACGGTGCCACCCCAGAGCAGCCAGGGCATCAGGAAGGGGAAGGCGGCCGAGAAATACAGCAGCTTGGGCGTGACGTAGTCGGTGTAGAGCACCGGCGCCAGCGCCACCAGCAGCAGGACCAGGGTCAGGATCGGGCGCCAGTAGAGCTCCGGCGGGTAGAACCCGAACAGAAGCTGTTGCCAGCGATCGCGGATCACGCCCCAGCAGGCGCCTTCGTGCCCGTCCAGGATCTCGCGGCAGTTGGACAGCGAGGTGCCGTCCCAGGTGGGCGAGACGAACCACGGGATCAGCCGGTACAGCAGGTAGGCGATGAAGAGGCTCGACAGCACCGTCAGAGCCGTGTTCAGCCAGCCCGAGAACAGGTTGTCCTTGGCCCAGCCCACGGGGCCCACGGTCGAGGCCGGGGGCTCCTGCTGGTCCAGCATGGTGTCGCGGACGTAAAGAACAGTATCAGCGTGCGTATTGCTCATCTCACCGCTCCACCAGTTTCTTGCGTTCGTTGTAGACGTTCATGACGCTGGAGATGATCAGGCTGATCACCAGGTAGATCGCCATGCCCAGCAGAACGGTCTCAAGCTCGCGCCCGGTCTGGTTCAGGGTGATCCCCATCAGCGTGCCGGTGATGTCCATGTAGCCCACGGCGATCGCCAGCGAGGAGTTCTTCGTCAGGTTCAGGTACTGGGAGATCAGCGGCGGGATGATGACCCGCAGGGCTTGGGGCAGGATGACCAGCGACATGATCCGGTTGGACCGCAGGCCAAGCGCGGCTGCGGCCTCGGTCTGGCCGGCGGAAATGGCCATGATGCCGGCGCGCACGATCTCCGCCACGAAGGCGGCGGTGTACAGCGACAGGGCCAGCCACAGCGCGATCAGCGAGTTGCGCATGTGCGTGCCGCCCTGGAAGTTGAAGCCGCGCAGTTCCGGATAGCCCAGGTGGAAGCCCAGGATGCCCAGCAGGACCACGGTGGGCAGGATCACCACGGCGGTGCGGATGTGCCAGGTGGTGGGGCGGATGCCGGTGGCTTCCTGGGTGGCATCCGCCTTGCGGCCGATGCGTTTCGACACCCAGATGGATCCGATGAGCACCACGATAATCGCGATCAGGTCGACGCTGATGTCGAAGGCGCCAAAGAAGGAGATGTCGCCCAGCCCGCGGGAGAACAGCGGCTCGGGGATGTAGACGCCTCGGTTGGTCAGCGCGACACTGTCGAAGAGCTTCATCGTGGAGTCGGGATCGTCGCCGCGGAAGGCCGAGGGGGCCGGCAGGCTTTCGATCAGGACAGCCATGGCCAGGATGATCCACATCAGCACGGGGACGTTGCGGAACATCTCGACATAGACGGTCATCAGGCGCGCGATCAGCCAGTTGCCCGACAGACGCAGCACACCGACGATGACGCCGACGATGGTGGCGGTGATACAGCCCAGGACAGCGACCAGCAGCGTGTTCAGCAGGCCGACGAAGGCCGCACGCAGGTGGGTGTCCTGGTTGTCGTATTCGATCAGGCGCTGGTTGATGTCATACCCGGCGGGATTGCCGAGGAAGCCGAAGGAGACTTCCTTGCCCAGGTCGTTGAGGTTCTGGACCGTGTTCAGCGTCAGCCAGCCGAAGAACAGCAGGAACGCGATCAGCGCGATGATCTGGAAAGTGATGGACCGATAGCGCGTGTCGTAGACAAGCATGGATAGCTTGAACGACTCCGCCGGCGGATCAGTAAGCGTTGTCATTGTGAATCTTCCCCGTGTCCGGCCAGTTCTGGGATGCGTCTACGCGCGGGGCCGGTAACTGCCCCCGAGGGGGCCGATGGCAGGAGGGCGCGGCCAGTGCCGCGCCCTCCGCCGTTGGATCTTAGCGGAACGGCGGGCTGTAGAGCAGGCCGCCATCGGTGTATTGGGCGTTCAGGCCACGGGCGAGACCGATCGGGGTGTTCTCGCCGATGTTCTTCTCGAACAGTTCACCGTAGTTGCCGCCGGCCGCGATCGCGTCCACGGCAAAGTCGGCTTCCAGGCCCAGCATGGCGCCCAGTTCACCTTCGGTGCCCAGCAGACGGTTCACTTCCGGGTTGTCGGTCGGCGCGGAGGCCAGGTCGGCAACGTTGGCGGAGGTGACGCCGTATTCCTCGGCAGCGATCAGGGCGTTCAGGGTCCAGCGAACCACGTCACCCCATTCGTCGTCGCCATGACGGACGAGCGGGCCGAGCGGCTCTTTCGAGATGATTTCGGGCAGGACGGCATAGTCGCCCGGGTTCTCGAAGGTGGCGCGGGTCGCGGCCAGGCCGGAGGCGTCGGTGGTGTAGACGTCACAGGCACCGGCCAGGAACTGCTGCTGCGCTTCGGCATTGGTCTCGATCGGGACCGGCTCGTAGCTGATGTTGTTGACGCGGAAGTAGTCGGCCAGGTTCAGCTCGGTCGTGGTGCCGGTCTGGATGCAGACGGTGGCGCCGTCGAGTTCCTTGGCCGAGGACACGCCCAGCTCTTTCGGGATCATGAAGCCCTGGCCGTCGTAGTAGTTCACGCCGACGAAGGTGAACTTCAGGTCGACATCGCGCGAGAAGGTCCAGGTGGTGTTCCGGGCCAGCATGTCGATCTCGCCGGAGGCCAGAGCGGTAAAGCGGGTCTTGCCGGTGGTCGGAACGAACTCGACCGCGCTGGCATCGCCCAGGACGGCGGCGGCGACGGCACGGCAGACGCCGACGTCAAAACCCTGCCACTCGCCGTTGGCGTCGGGGTAGGAAAAGCCGGTCAGGCCGGTGGAGACGCCGCAGTTCAGCGTGCCGCGGGCCTTCACGTCGTCCAGGGTGGCTGCGCCGGCAACGCCAGCGGCCAGGCCGGCGACGGTCAGCGCGCCAAGAAATACGGATTTTTTCATGTTTACCTCTTCCTGATTTTCCGCCTTGTCTGCATCCATGTCTGCAGCGGCGGTTCACCGCCCCTTTTGGGGTCGGAGACAAAAAGCGCTAGAGGTGCTCCCCCTAACAGTGCCTAAACAGTGAGCGGATTCATCGCGGTGGGTCAACCCATTCATCACGGAAAGCGAACGATCCCATCTGCGACAAAGGCACAGGTCGGGCGCCGCGCATCATCGCAGGCGCGCCCGTCCAAGAGGTTCTCTAGGCAATCTTACCGATGCAGAAGCGCAAGGAATCGGCGCGCATCGTCAAAAGATGCCCTTTTCAGGGCTTCGATCTGCCGTGCTTCCTCGTCGGTCCCCCATTGGGATTCCTGCCAGCGCTCGTCGAGGCGCGACACTTCCCAGATCTCGTCTGCGGACCGGGTGGTCAAAAAAGCGGCAAAGCCCAGCACCAGAGAGCCCGTGAGCGCCACCAGATCGTGGAAGGCGGCCAGTTCGAAGGGGTCGAGCGTATGGACTCGCTCCCGCAGGACCTCCAGCGCGGCGGGATCCTGCGGCGCATGGATGATTCCGGTGCGCGGGCTGAGTCGCGCGCCCAGCTCGGCCTCGGCCCAGTCCAGCATCGGGTCCCAGTGCGCCGCCTGCCGGTCGACCAGTTCCGCCGGGCTGTCGGCCCGGTAGCACAGCAGGTCGCTGTCGCCGTAGGCGGCCAGCATTTCCGCCACCTCGGCCCGCTGCACGGCCACCTTGTCGATGGCGGAATTGGCGGTGCGGGTCATCGGCATGGTGGCCGGGTCGACCACCTCTTCCTGGGCGTCCCATTCGGCCGCCAGCGCCTGGGCCAGCGCCTCGGTCGGCACCACCAGCGCGGCCTTGGCCGGGGTCTTCACCGGGCGCTTGTCCAGCTGCACGGTGTAGCCGCCGGTCACCGGCAGGGCGGCGGCCTCGGTCCAGAAACGGCGGGGCTTCCAATCGCTCATCAGGTCTTGTCTCCGGTCGTCAGGGCGTCGATGGCCCGGGCCAGGTCCGCGGGCGTGTCGACCACCACGTCAGCCTGGGCCAGTTGGTGGGCCGGGTGATAGCCCCAGGCCACGCCGATGGAGGGAACGCCAGCGGCGCGCGCCATCTCAAGGTCGTAGCTCGTGTCGCCGATCATCACCGCGCGGGAGGCGTCCACGCCGGTCTCGGCCAGGGCAGTCATCACCATCGACGGATGGGGTTTCGAGGGGTGATCGTCGGCCACCTGGATCGACTGGAAGAAGGGCCGCAGCCCGTGGGTGTCCAGCAGGGCCTCCAGCCCGCGCCGCGACTTGCCGGTGGCCACGGCCAGCAATGTCTCGGGCTCCGCTGCCAGGCGTTCAACCAGGTCGCGCATGCCCGGGAAAAGGGGCGAGTGATCCGGCCCCGCCGCCAGGCGTTGTTTCTGGTAGGCCGCCTTGTAGCCCGCCACCAGCCGCGCATGGGTGGAGGCCGGGGCCTCCTGCGCCAGCTGCGGCATGGCCTCTTCCAGGGACAGGCCGATGATGCCCATGATCCGGTCCCGGTCGGGGACCGTCATGTGTTCGGCGCCAAAGGCCGCTTCCATGGCGCCGACGATCTCGCCCAGCGAGTCGGACAGGGTGCCGTCCACGTCGAAGATGACCAATCGCAGATCTGCCATGGCGCGGTCCTCAGTCCAGCGGTTCGTCGAGGTCGAAGGGATCCTTGCGCACGGTATCCTCGGACCAGCCGAAGTGATCCCAGCTGCGCTTCATGTGGTCGGGCAGCGGCGCTTCCAGCTCGACCTCTTTCCCGGTGAAGGGATGGGTGAAGCGCAGAAGCCGGGCGTGCAGGTGCAGCTTGCGGCTGATCTCGCCCCCCAGTTGCGCACCCCAGCCATCGCCGAGGTTCTCCTGGCTGGATCCGCCATACTTTCCGTCGCCGATGATCGGATGGCCCATCTCGGCCATATGGGCGCGCAATTGGTGCGTACGGCCCGTGACCGGCACCAGGCCGACCCAGGCGGCGCGCTGGCCCAGGCGCCACAGCACCGAGTAGTCCGACACGGCGCGTTTCGCACCGGGTGTGCTGTCGACATCGCGCGGATGCACGCAGATCATCTTCTCGCCCTCGCCGCCGGAGCCATGGCCCGGGGCCTTCACCAGGCCGAACTTGATGGTGCCCATGTAGGGCTGCGGCACACCCGCCACCAGCGCCCAGTAGATCTTGCGCGTCTCGCGCGAGCGGAAGGCGCCGGTCAGCTTCGAGGCCGCCTCGCGCGTGCGCGCCAGCAGCAGCAGGCCCGAGGTGTCCTTGTCGAGGCGATGCACCAGCCGGGGCTTCTCGTCGTAGTCGAAGCGCAGCGCCTCGGACAGGCCATCCACATGGCGGGTCTGTTTCGAGCCGCCCTGCACCGGCAGGCCGGCGGGCTTGTTCAGCGCGATGATATGGTCGTCCATCCACAGCACGGCGTCGCGCATCATCTTGGCGTCGTCGTCGCTGATGCGCGGCCCGGCCTTTGGCGCGGGCGCCTCGCCCTCGGGGATCGGCGGCACGCGCAGGATCTGGCCGGGCGCCAGCCGGGTGTTGGATTTCACCCGCCCGCCATCCACGCGCAGCTCGCCCTTGCGGCACATCTTCTCGATGCGTCCCTGCGTCAGCTGCGGGAAGGTCCGCCGCATCCAGCGGTCCAGCCGCATGTCGGCGTCACCCGCCGGGATCTCGATCTGCTGCACACCGCTCATACCAATACCGCCCGCATCGCGTAGGTGCCCGCGACGATGGCCGCGAGCGAAAGAATGACATTGATCCCGACATAGACCGCCGCCAGCGCCGGTTCCCCCCGCTCGTAGAGCGTGAAGGCCTCCAGCGAGAAGGAGGAGAAGGTGGTGAAGCCGCCCAGGATCCCCGTCGCCAGGAAGGGGTTCCAGTGGCCCAGGCTCCGGTCCGCGATCAGCACCACCAGCGCCCCCATCAGGAAGGAGCCGAGGATGTTGACGAAGATCACGCCCACCGGGATCGGCAGGCCGGGCCCGAAGACGCGCATCAAGCCCACCCCCGACAGGTATCGGAGCGAGGCACCAATGGCGCCTCCGGCAGCAACTTGAAGAACGGTCAGGATCATCCGGCGTCTGTCGCGCGCGGGCCCGCGGTTGTCAAGTTTTACAAGGGTGTCGGCGAGGTATTAGCCGGGTTGCGCAAGACGCCCGGCCCCCTGCCCGGCATCAGGTCCCGGGGTTGCCCGCGCGTTTCGCCCGCAGCTTGGCGAAATACTCGATCCGCTTCTTCAGGTCGCGCTCGAACCCGCGTTCGACGGGCTGGTAGAACTCCGTCCGCTGCATCTCCTCGGGGAAGTAGTTCTGCCCCGAGAAGCCATCCTCGGCATCGTGGTCATAGGCGTAGTCGGCGCCATAGCCCTGCCCCGCCATGAACTTCGTCGGCGCGTTCAGGATATGCTTGGGCGGCATCACGCTCCCGGTCTTGCGGGCCTGGGCGCGGGCGGCGAGATAGGCCATCTCGGTCGCGTTCGACTTGGGCGCCAGGGCCAGGTAGATCACCGCATTGGCCAGCGCCTGTTCCCCTTCGGGGCTACCCAGGCGTTCGTAGACCTGCCAGGCATCGAGGCAGATCGTCTGCGCCTGCGGGTCCGCCAGGCCGATGTCCTCGACCGACATGCGGGTCACGCGACGGGCGATGTATCGCGGGTCCTCGCCGCCCTCCAGCATCCGGCTGAACCAGTAGAGCGCGGCATCCGGGTCGCTGCCCCGGACGGATTTGTGCAGCGCCGAGATCAGGTTGTAGTGCTCATCCCCCGACTTGTCGTATTTCGCCGCCCGCCGCATCAGCCGCGCCGACAGCTGTTCGGGCGTCAGGGGCTCCTTCGTCTTCCAGGCGGCGGCCTGTTCGACGAGGTTCAGGAAGGCGCGGCCATCGCCGTCGGCCATGGCCAGCAGCGCCTCGCGCGCCTCCGCCGTCAGTGGCAGCTTGCGGCCCAGGGCCTCTTCGGCGCGCTGCGCCATCTGTTCGAGATCCTCCATCGACAGCCGTTCCAGCACCAGAACCTGCGAGCGCGACAGAAGCGCGGCGTTCAGCTCGAAGCTGGGGTTCTCGGTGGTGGCGCCGACCAGAAGGATCGTGCCGTCTTCCATGTGCGGCAGGAAGCTATCCTGCTGCGCCTTGTTGAAACGGTGGATCTCATCGACGAACAACAGCGTCCCCTGCCCCATGCGGCGGTGCTGCTTGGCCGTCTCGAAGACCTTCTTCAGGTCGGCCACGCCAGAGAAGATCGCGCTGATCTGGACGAAATGCAGGTTGGTTTCATGGGCCAGCAGACGCGCCATGGTGGTCTTGCCGGTGCCGGGCGGCCCCCAGAAGATCAGCGAGGACAGCGAGCCCGACTCCAGCATCACGGTCAGCGGCGCATCGGGGCCGATGACCTGTTGCTGGCCGATCACCTCGGCCAGGGTCTGCGGGCGCAACCGATCGGCCAGCGGGCGCGGTGCGCTGTTGCCGCCGCCCTCTGCGCTGGCCGTTCCGTCGGCCCCGTTGTCAAAGAGATCCACCATGTCAGAGCCGGAAGCGCAGGGACAGGCTGCGCCCGTCGCGCAGCACGGTCAGTTGCAGGAAGACGTTGGCCCGGGTCAGCGCGACCTCGGCCATGGGGGCGCCGTCGACCACCGTGTCGTTGACGGCCTGGATCACGTCGCCCCGTTGAAGACCTGCGCGGGTGCCGATGGCGCCGGGGTCGTCGATCATCGCGCCCCGGGCGTCCTGCGGCAGCTGGTTTTCCGCGATCACGGCAGGGTTCACGGTGATCAGCCGCATGCCCGGCAGGGCGGAGGCCTGGTTGGTGGTCACCGGATCTCGCGGCGGATCCTCGGGCGGCGGCGCCAGGGTCACATCTATCTCGCGCTCCCGGCCATCGCGCAGGCGCGTCACCTCCACCGCGTTACCAAGGCCCGCGACGGTCATGCGGAAGATCATCTCGGGCGGTGACGACACCGGCATGCCATCGACCGCCAGGATCACGTCGCCGGGCTGAAACCCGGCCTCGGCGAAGGGCGAGGCCGGGTGCATCTGGGTGATGGCGATCCCCTCGGGCCGGTCGAGCCCGAAATGCGCCGCCATGTCCGCGTCGACGCTTTGTCCGGTGATGCCCGCCCAGGGGCGCTGGAAACGGTCATTGCCGGCCTCCGCCTGGTCCAGCACCTGCGCCACGAGGCTGGCGGGAATGGCAAACCCGATGCCGTTCGAGCCGCCCGAGCGCGACAGGATCGAAGTGTTCACCCCGATCAGATCGCCGTTGATGTCGATCAGCGCGCCGCCCGAATTGCCCGGGTTGATCGGCGCATCCGTCTGGATGAAGTAGCCACGTTCGTTGCCCGTGGCCGTGCCGGAGCGCGCCAGTCCCGAAACGATGCCCGAGCTGACGGTCTGGCCCACGCCGAAGGGGTTGCCGATGGCCAGCACCAGCTCGCCCACCTCCACGGTGTCGCTGTCGCGCAGGTCCAGGTGCGGCATGTCCTGCGCGCCCTCCAGCTTCAGGATCGCCAGATCCGCCTGGGGGTCCGACAGAAGGACCGTGGCATCGAATTCCCGCCGGTCATTCAGCACCACCTTGATCTCATCCGCCTGGCCCACGACGTGGTAATTCGACACCACGTAGCCGTCGTCGGACAGGATCACCCCCGAACCGAGCGAGTTCTGCACCCGCGGCCGCGAAGGCGCGAAGTTGCGGAAGAACTCGGAAAAGATCGGATCGTTGGCAAATGGCGACGACCGTGTTTCGACGATCCGCTTGGCATAGATGTTGACCACCGCCGGCGTCGCCTCCTTCACCAGGGGCGCGAAGCTGAGGGTGATCTCCTCCTTCGAGAACGGGATGCGGGCCTGGGCGGGCAGCGCCAGGGCGCAGGCGAGGCAGAGGGCGGCAAGAGCTCGGAACACCTGGGGGCCTTTCTCTGTGCGTGGGGCGTGGCCCCAGATATGCGGAGCGCGGGCGGGAATGGCAACCCAGGCGAACTCACCAGCGCGTGCGCAAGGGCGGGCGGCGCGGGGCAAAGGAAAACCCCCGGCGCCTGGGGCACCGGGGGTTCGGAAATCAGGTCGGAAGGCCGGAATTACTCGGCGGCTTCTTCCGCTTCCAGGCGGGCCTTGTCGGCTGCGCCCTTGGCGTCGACGTCGCGGTCGACGAATTCGATGATCGCCATCGGCGCCATGTCACCGTAGCGGAAGCCGGCCTTCATGATGCGGATGTAGCCACCCTGACGGTCGGCGTAGCGCGGGCCGAGGACGTCGAACAGCTTCTGGACCAGGGCGTCCTGCTTCAGCTTGGACGCGGCCTGACGGCGGGCGTGCAGATCGTCACCGCCACGCTTGGCGAGGGTGATCAGCTTCTCGACGATCGGGCGCAGTTCCTTGGCCTTGGGCAGGGTGGTCTTGATCTGCTCGTGCTCGATCAGCGAGCCGGCCATGTTCGACCACAGGGCCTTGCGGTGTTCGTGGGTACGGTTGAGGCGACGGTAGCCTTTTGCGTGACGCATGTGTCTTACTCCTATGTGCCCTCTACGGGCGGTTTTGCTTTGTCCGGCCGGCGATGCGTGTCACCGACTCTCCTTGGGGCGGTTGCCCGAGGGCGCCCGGATAGCCCGGTCCGCCCTTTTGTGCAACAGCGAGACGGGCCCGTTGTCGCGAAAAAGGCAAGGCGGGGATCCCCCCGCCCTGCCCAAGTTCCGGTCGCTGACCTCAGAAGTGATCTTCGAACTTCTTGGCCAGGTCCTCGATGTTGTCCGGCGGCCAGTCCTCGACGTCCATGCCCAGGTGCAGGCCCATGCCCGACAGCACTTCCTTGATCTCGTTCAGGGACTTGCGGCCGAAGTTCGGCGTGCGCAGCATCTCTGCTTCGGTCTTCTGGATCAGGTCGCCGATGTAGACGATGTTGTCGTTCTTCAGGCAGTTTGCCGAACGGACCGAGAGCTCCAGCTCGTCGACCTTCTTCAGCAGCAGCGGGTTGAACTCGAGACCGTCGTCCTCGTCCTGGCGGCCGGCGGATTCGGGCTCTTCGAAGTTCACGAAGATCGACAGCTGGTCCTGCAGGATGCGGGCAGCATAGGCCACGGCATCATCCGGCGTGATCGAGCCATCGGTATCGATCTTCATGGTCAGCTTGTCATAGTCCAGCACCTGGCCCTCACGGGTGGGCTGCACGTCGTAGGAGACCTTCTTGATCGGCGAATAGATCGCATCGATCGGGATCAGGCCGATCGGCGCATCCTCGGGCTTGTTGCGGTCGGCGGGGACATAGCCCTTGCCGGTGTTCACGGTCAGCTCCATGAACAGGTCCGCACCTTCGTCGAGGTGGCAGATGATGTGATCCTTGTTCAGGACCTCGATCCCCGCGCTTTCGGAGATCTCGCCGGCGGTGACGGCCCCCGGACCCTTGGCGGAGATCGACAGGCGCTTCGGCCCCTCGACATCCATCCGCAGGGCGACGCCCTTCAGGTTCAGGACGATGTCGGTGACGTCTTCACGCACACCGGCAACGGAGGAGAACTCGTGCAGGACGTTGTCGATCTGCACGGAGGTGATGGCAGCGCCCTGAAGCGACGACATCAGAACGCGACGCAGCGCGTTGCCGAGCGTCAGACCGAAGCCGCGTTCCAGCGGTTCGGCAACGACGGTCGCCTGGCGCGCCGGGTCATTGCCCGGCTTCACGTCAAGCTGTGTCGGCTTGATCAGTTCGGCCCAATTCTTGTGGATCATGCGTGTCTCCTCAATTCCTGTCCCGACCCCATGTCCGAAGGTCGGCACGCCCGAGGTTTAAAAAGACGAAAGAGAGGCCGCGCCGTGGCGCGACCCCCCGAAATGGGTATATCCGATCAGACGCGACGGCGCTTCGGCGGGCGGCAGCCGTTGTGGGCGATCGGGGTCACATCACGGATCGAGGTGATGTTGAAACCGATTGCGGCCAGGGCGCGCAGTGCGGATTCACGGCCCGAACCGGGGCCCTGCACTTCGACTTCGAGGGTCTTCACACCGTGTTCCTGTGCCTTCTTGCCTGCGTCTTCGGCAGCCATCTGAGCGGCATAGGGGGTGGATTTCCGCGAGCCCTTGAAGCCCATGGTGCCGGCGGACGACCACGAAATGGCGTTGCCCTGCACGTCAGAGATCAGGATCTTGGTGTTGTTGAAGCTGGAGTTAACGTGTGCAACGCCAGCTGCGATGTTCTTGGAGACCTTTTTCTTGCCCCCACGACGGGTATCACGTGCCATGTCTGCGTACTCCCCTTACTTCTTCTTGCCGGCGATCGGCTTCGCGGGGCCCTTGCGGGTCCGTGCGTTGGTGTGGGTACGCTGACCGCGAACCGGCAGGTTGCGGCGGTGACGAAGACCGCGGTAGCAGCCCAGGTCCATCAGACGCTTGATGTTCATCTGCGTCTCACGGCGCAGGTCGCCTTCCACGGTGTAGTTGGCGTCGATGTGCTCACGGATGGAGAGCACTTCGGCGTCGGACAGCTCGTTCACGCGACGGGTCAGGTCGATGTTCACGGCTTCGCAGATGGCTTTGGCCGAGGAGGGGCCGATACCGGTGATGTAGGTGAGGGCGATGGGCACCCGCTTTGCAGTCGGGATGTTAACGCCGGCGATACGTGCCAATGGTCACTTTCCTTCGGTTGCGGATCCGTAGCTCCAGATCCTTTTTTCACAACAGGATGGCCCGAGGTACGGTGACCTTGGGCCATGTCTGAATACGGACTACTGGGCATATGCGGGAATCGCGGACGCCCTTGTAGATAGGGCTGCGTAGGGGGGAATGGGCGGGGGGTCAACCCCTTTTTCACCGTTACGTGCCACCCCGCGCGACATGGCGCGGGTGTGCAGGGACGGGAACGCTGCGGCATGGTCCCTGAACCGCAGGTCACCGAGGCAAGGTACATCGCCCGCCGGGCGGGATCAAGGGGAGCGCGCAGGCCGGGGCCGGTTCACTGTTCCGTGGCGCTTACGCCGGGTGTCAGTCGCAGGGATGGAAGGTCAGCCGCCGGGGCATCCGGCCGGGCACCTCGACCACCACCCGCCCGTCGTGAAACCGGCGTCCGGTGATGTCGGTCTGCCAGGACCGCGCTTGCGGCAACGCCTGGGCGTCTTGGCAGAGCGCGCCGGGCACGGTGAAGCGCGCACCGCGTGGCAGCGGCCAGGGCAGCGGGCGACCGTCCCAGCTGCAGCCGCCGTAGTGGTTGCCCAGGTGTTCGGGCTCCATCACCTGCGGCTCCCGCTCTTCCCACTGCGCCACGGTCGCATCGCAGTAGGCGGGATCTTCCACCAGGTCGACGGGGCCCCAGGGGGCATCGCCCACGGCATCGGCCAGGGCCGGCGGGGCGGCAAGGGTGGCGATCAGGCAAAGGACGGGGAGGCAGGGGGACAGACGCATGCCCTACCCTGCCCCGCAGGTCGGGCCATAGCAAATGACAAGCGCCGTCAGAAAGGGGCGGGCACCGCAGCCCGGCTGCCAGAAACGCAACGGGGCGCCCGAAGGCGCCCCGCAGGCAAAGATCGCGATGTCGTGCCTGGTCAGGCGTCGAGGATCGCGCCGATGGAGGCTTTCACCACATCCATCTCGGCCAGGCCGTCCACACGCTTCAGGTTGCCCTTCGCGTGGTAGTAGCCGAGCAGCGGCGAGGTCTTCTTGTAGTACTCCATGAGGCGCTTCTTCAGGCTTTCCTCATTGTCGTCGGCCCGGGCGGTGCCGCCGGCGGCCACGGTTTCGCGGGCCCGGCCCACGATCCGGTCCACCAGCACCTCGTCCCGCACGCGCAGTTCGATCGCGTAGTCGAGCGTCTGGCCCTCTTCCTCCAGCAGCGCCTGCAGCGCGTCTGCCTGAGCCAGGGTGCGGGGGAAGCCGTCGAAGATGAAACCACCCTTCTGCGGGCCTTCCAGCTTCTCGCGGATCAGGCCGATGACGATCTCGTCGGTGACGAGCTCGCCCCGGTCCATGACCTCGGCGACCTTTTTGCCCATTTCCGTGCCCGAGGTGCGGGCCTCGCGCAGCATGTCCCCGGTGGACAGCTGGATCATGTCCCGCTCTTTCACCAGGAACCCGGCCTGCGTGCCCTTGCCGGCGCCCGGCGGTCCAAGAAGAATGATATTCATCGGCGTGCAGCTCCTCCCTTGCGTGCGCGGCGCTTACCTTTACCGCGCAGCTGCGATTTTTCAATCAGGCCCTCGTACTGGTGCGCAAGAAGATGCGACTGGACCTGCTGGATCGTGTCCATGGTGACAGACACGACGATGAGCACCGAGGTGCCGCCGAAGTAGAAGGGCACCGCGAACTGGTTGCGCAGCACTTCGGGCAGCATGCAGACCAGAGCCAGGTAGCCGGCGCCGAGCACCAGGACGCGGTTGACCACGTATTCCAGGTATTCGGCGGTCTTGGCGCCCGGGCGGATGCCCGGAACGAAGCCGTTCTGGTTCTTCAGGTTGTCCGCCACGTCGTCGGTCTTGAAGGCGACGTTGTGGGTGTAGAAGTAGGCGAAGAAGACGATCATCGCGACGAAGAACAGCAGGTAGAGCGGCTGACCGGGGCCGAAATAGGCCAGGATCGTCGACATGACGGGACCCGAGTCGGCACCCGAGAAGGTCGAGATCGTGGTCGGCAGCAGCAACAGCGAGCTGGCGAAGATCGCCGGGATCACGCCCGCCGGGTTCACCTTGATCGGCAGGTGCGAAGAGCCGCCGTCATAGACCTTCATGCCGACCTGGCGACGCGGATACTGGATATGGATCTTGCGCAAGGCGCGTTCCATGAAGACCACGAAGGCGATCACCGCGATCACCATGACGATCACGCCGACGATCACCGCCGGGCTGATGGCGCCCGAACGGCCCGAGGCAAAGAACTGCGCCAGGGCTGCGGGGACCTCGGCGATGATGCCGACGAAGATGATCAGGGAAATGCCGTTGCCGATGCCGCGGGCG
The DNA here is from genome assembly GCF_020177265.1 of Pseudooceanicola marinus. Taxonomy (GTDB): domain Bacteria; phylum Pseudomonadota; class Alphaproteobacteria; order Rhodobacterales; family Rhodobacteraceae; genus Pseudooceanicola; species Pseudooceanicola marinus_A. The sequence continues at coordinate 224,242 of NZ_JAIVMC010000009.1, read as the reverse complement.
GTGATCTGTTCACCGAGCCACATCATGAACATGGTGCCACCCACCAGGGTGATGACCGCCTCGATGCGGAAGAAGAGCCCCGGATCGGAGGCCAGGTCGCCCGCTTCCAGCGACACGGCCAGGCCATAGGCCTGCAGCGTGGCCAGCAGAACGGTGCCGTAACGGGTGTACTGGTTGATCTTCTTGCGGCCCTGTTCGCCTTCCTTCTTCAGCTGTTCCAGCGCCGGGACCATGGCGGTCATCAGCTGGACGATGATGGAGGCGGAAATATAGGGCATGATGCCCAGGGCGAAGATCCCCATGCGGCCCAAGGCGCCGCCGGTGAACATCGACAGCATGCCGCCGATCCCCTGGCCCGCGCCTTCCATGAACTCCCGCAGCGCGGCACCGTCGATGCCGGGAACGGGAATGTAGGTGCCCAGGCGGCAGATGATCAGCAACCCGATGGTGAAGAGGATGCGCTTGCGCAGCTCCGTGGCCTTGCCCAGGGCAGACCAGGAGGTGTTGGCAGCCATCTGTTCTGCTGCAGATACCATATGGCTCTCTTTCTTGGCAAAGCGCCGCCGAAGCCATTTTCAGGCTCGGCGGCGCTCAATGAGAAATGACGTGGCAAGATGTAAGCCGCCCGGAGGCGGCTCACAACCTTATTCCGCGGCTGCGGCAGCCACCTTCAGCGAACCACCGGCCTTTTCGACGGCCTCGATGGCCGACTTGGAGGCACCGGTGACTTCCAGGTTCACGGCGGTGGTGATATCGCCCTTGGCCAGGATGCGGACACCGTCCAGCTTGCGGCGGACCAGGCCGGAGGCAACCAGCACGTCTTCGGTCACGGGAGCCTTGGTGTCGATCTTGCCGGCTTCGATGAAGGCGGCGATCAGGCCGAGGTTCACCACGGCGAATTTCTTGCGGTTGGGCTTGTTGAAGCCGCGCTTCGGCAGGCGCTGGTAGAGCGGCATCTGGCCGCCTTCGTAGCCCTTGATCGCGACGCCGGAGCGGGATTTCTGACCTTTGATACCACGGCCACCCATCTTACCACGGCCGGAACCCGGGCCACGGCCGATGCGCTGCTTGCGCGGGGATGCGCCGGGATTGTCGCGAAGTTCGTTCAGTTTCATATCGCTTCTCCTTGGCCGGAAACGCCCCCGAAGCGGTTGGGACGAACGCGGCTTTTCTTGGTTGGTTGAACGCGGCCCCGATTCTGCGAACCGGGCCACCGGGCGCGTATAGGGCCTGTGCCTTCACGATGCAAGGCCAGCAGCAGCCCGCCGGCCCTCAGAGGACGCCATTGGGGTTCGCCCGCGCGGGGCCCGGTTCAGCAGCGCGCCTCCAGGTCCACGGTACGGCTGTTGACGCCCACGCCCAGGGTGACCGGGCGCGGCTGGCGACAGACCGAGAGCGTCAGGTCGGTGTTGGTCACCAGACCCTTGCGGTTGTTGACGCCGACGCCGACCGTACCGTGTACGCCGGTCTGGGTCTCATAGGCCGGGGCGGGCCGGTAGCTGCTGCCGGAACAGGCCGACAGGGCCAGCAGGGCCGAGAGGGACAGCACCAGAAGGGATAGGGCCGGTGCGACGGCGGAACGGGTCGGGCGGGGCATCGGCATCTCCTCTGGGCTGATCCCTATATGGCGCCTGCCCTTCATCCGGGCAAGAGTGCCGGGCGAAACCCTACGGTCGGGTATTCCCCGTTGATCGGTGCGCCACCCCGGTGCAATCTGTCGCAGGCGGGGCGGCACACCCAGCTAAGATTTGACCCGTTTCATTTCCAGGACATGCCACCATGCGCCCCTCTCTTCGATTCGCCGCCACCCTGCTGGCCGGGCTGGCCACCCTCGCCGGTCCCGCCGGCGCCCAATCCGCCTATCCCGACATCATCGACGCCGTGCCCACCCAGGGCCGCGAGGTCCTGCGCTATGGCGAGGCACGCGGCTGGACCGTCGGCCTGGGCCATTCCCCCGCAGGCGCCCCGATCTACTGCGCCGCCACATCCGGGCCGAACTGGTCGGAGATGACCATCGGCTACGCCACCAGCCAGTGGCAGCTGATCCTGCCGGTCACCTCCCGCCCCGACTGGGAGGGCACCCTGACCATCGACGGCCAGGGCACACCAGTCAGCGGCACCGCCGTGGACGGATGGACCATCGTCTGGCTGGCGGCCTGGGACGTCGAGGCCCTGATGCAGGGCAGCCAGTTCCGGGTGCAGATGGACAACCAGGTTTATGCCCGCCCGCTGACCGGCTCTGCCGCCGCCATCCTGAAGATCGACGAATGCGCCGCACGCAACGGGCTGGGCGGCGGCATGTTCAGCGAGGCGCAAGACCAGAGGCCGCGCCCCGGTGGAGTGGATCTGTCCTTCGGTTGTCCTGAACCGGGCACGGTGCGCTCGGCCGACGGGGGCACGCCCTTCACCGCGACCTTCCGCTACGCGGCGCAGAACCGGCCGATGACGATTTACTGGCTGGACCATGCAGGCCAGCCAGTGCCGATCGGGCCTCTGGGGCCCAATGCGCCGGTGCTGACGGTCGATACCTACGGCGGGCATCATTTCATTGCCGTGGCCGATAGCGACCAGACCTGCCCGGGCGTCATCACCGCCCTGCCCGACTACGCCGACATCCCGGTGCGCTGAGGCGCGGGCTCAGTCCTGCGTGGCAACCTGCGCAGGGCTGGGCCAGGCGTCGACCTCGGCCAGCAGGGCGTCGAGATCGGGATCGTCGATCCCCAGCTCCCGACAGCCGGCAATGACGTTTTCGAGGTATTCGCGGCTGGTGCCCAGGAACCCCTCGCCGGTGGCGAGATAGCGGACCCGTTCCGCGTGGGGCAGATCTGCCTCGATCATCTCCGCCTGCGGATCGGCGACGAAACAAAGGGCCTGTACCACGCCCTGCGCGGTGTCTACCGGGGCGAAGACGGCGTGGTAGCAGGGCGCGACCATCTCGCGACGCCAGATCACCTCGGTCTCCTGCTCGGCGCAGGCGGCGGGGACGCGGAAGACGAGCCCCTCGCAGCTGCCCCCCTGGCCGAGGCCCGCCATGGCGCCGGGCGCGTCCGCCGTGCCGCGCGCCCCGCTGCGGTCCACCAGGCAGAAGGAGCGGTGATAGCCCGGCAGGGTGGCGCGCCGCAGCTCGGCAAAGTAGATCGCCGGATCCCACATCAGCGACCCGTAGGCAAAGACCCAGATGTCCTCTCCATAATGCGGTGCCAGGGTGGCGTGGCGCATCGCCTCGCGCTCCTCGTCGGTGTAGAGCGCGATCGGCTCTCCGCCCCGGCGCAGGGTCTCGGCCTCCAGGTCGGCGGGGACCATGGTGCGGAAGAAACTGTCCTCCGGATCACGGATCTTGCCGATGAGGCCGGGATGGTGGCGAAAGGCGTCGGGGTCGAGGGGCATGGAATCTCCTGGCCGTCGGAAGCTCGGAACGGCTGGCCCATTGGTAGAAGCGGCACGCCAGCGGGGCAACCGCAGCTCCCGCAGGTCGGTTGTGCGGGCCGGCGCGTCGCGCGCCCTGCGCACAGAAAAACGCCCCGGCCTTGCGACCGGGGCGTCCTGTTCACTCACCGTGAAGAAAGGCTCAGGCCTTCTCTTCGACGATCTCCACCAGGTGGGGGATCTTGCGGATCATGCCGCGCACGGAGGGGGTATCCTCCAGCTCGCGGGTCTTGTGCATCTTGTTCAGGCCCAGGCCGATCAGCGTCTGGCGCTGGATGGCGGGGCGACGGATCGGGGAGCCGATCTGCTTGACGACGATGGTAGCCATGTTGAAGCCTCCTTACGCCTCTTCTGCGACCTGGGAGGAAGCGGCGGGCGCTTCGTCACGGGACGGCAGGATGTCGGCGACCTTCTTGCCACGACGCTGAGCCACCTGACGCGGGGAAGATTCCTTGGTCAGGCCGTTCAGGGTGGCGCGAATCATGTTGTAGGGGTTCTGCGAACCGGTCGACTTGGCGACCACGTCCTGGATGCCCAGCATCTCGAAGACGGCACGCATCGGGCCACCTGCGATGATCCCGGTACCTTGCGGCGCGGTGCGCATGACGACCTTGCCGGCACCGTGGCGACCTTCGATGTCGTGGTGCAGGGTGCGGCCCTCTTTCAGGGGAACGCGGATCATCTGGCGCTTGGCCTGCTCGGTCGCCTTGCGGATGGCCTCGGGGACCTCCTTGGCCTTGCCCTTGCCGAAGCCGACGCGGCCCTTCTGGTCGCCCACGACGACGAGCGCGGCGAAGCCGAAACGCTTACCGCCCTTGACGGTCTTGGACACGCGGTTGATCGCTACCAGGCGATCGGCGAATTCCGGTGCTTCGTCGCGGTCGCGGCGGCCCCGGTTGTCATCTCTTGCCATGAGGCAATTCCTTCACTTCATGGGCGTGTCCTGTGACCGCCCGGGTTATCCAATCCAGGTGAGGCGCGTGAGCCATGGCCACGGCGTCTCCCGGATCATCGGGGCACCGAAGTGCCCGCAGCGGGGTCGAAAGGCGGGGAAGACCCCGCCCATCGGTAGATCGAAGGAGGCGGGGTTGCCCCCGCCTCCCGATGATCAGATTTTCAGGCCGCCTTCGCGGGCTGCGTCTGCCAGGGCCTTGATCGAGCCGTGGAACAGGAAGCCGCCACGGTCGAAATAGGCCTCTTCCACGCCGGCTTTCTTGGCGCGTTCGGCAATCGCCGCGCCGACCTTGGAGGCCGCCTCGACGTTGTTCTTGCCGACCATGCCCAGGTCCTTCTCCAGCGAGGAGGCGGAGGCCAGGGTGACGCCCTGAACATCGTCGATCAGCTGGACGCTGATGTTCTTGTTCGAGCGGTGCACGGAGAGACGCACGCGACCGGCGTTCACCTTGCGAAGCTTGTTCCGGACGCGCAGACGGCGCTTCAGAAACAGGGTACGTTTCGTATTTGCCATTTGTCTGGTCCTTACTTCTTCTTACCTTCCTTGCGGAAGATAAACTCGTCCTTGTACTTGATACCCTTGCCTTTGTACGGCTCGGGCTTGCGCCATTCGCGGATGTTCGCCGCGACCTGGCCCACAAGCTGGGCGTCATTGCCTTCGATCACGATTTCCGTGGGCTTCGGGGTCGTGACGGTCACGCCCTCCGGCACCGGGAAGTCGACGTCATGCGACAGGCCGAGGTTCAGTTTGACGATCTGACCCTGTGCCTGGGCACGATAACCCACACCGTTGATCTCCAGCTCTTTCTTGAAGCCGGTGGTCACGCCCTGGATCATGTTCGCGACCATGGTGCGCGACATGCCCCATTGCTGGCGCGCCCGCTTGGACGTGCCGCGGGGGGTGACGGTGACGGCGTTGTCTTCGACAGCGATCGTCACATCGTCAGTGGCGGTGAAGGTGTGGGTGCCCTTCGGCCCCTTCACTTCGACGGTCTGGCCGTCCAGCGTCGCGGTGACGCCGGAGGGCAGCTCGACCGGTTTCTTACCAATACGAGACATTACAGACCTCCTTAGAAGACCGTGCAGAGAACTTCGCCACCAACATTGTTGGAGCGAGCCGCTGCATCGGACATGACGCCCTTGGGCGTGGAGACAATCGACACACCCAGGCCCTGACGGACCTGCGGGATGTCCTTGACGCCCATGTAAACGCGACGGCCGGGGGTCGAAACCCGCTTCAGTTCGCGAATGACGGGAGCGCCTTCGTAGTATTTCAGGCCGATTTCCAGGGTCGGGTGACCGTGGGCGTCGGTGCCTTGCTCATAGCCGCGGATGTAGCCTTCGTCCGCCAGCACATCCAGCACCCAGGCGCGCAGCTTGGAAGCCGGCGTCGAGACGGTGGATTTGCCGCGCAGCGACGAGTTGCGGATACGGGTGAGCATATCGCCGATAGGATCGTTCATAATCTATGCCCTCCTTACCAGCTCGATTTCACGAGGCCGGGAACGAAACCGTTCGAGCCCAGTTCGCGCAGCATGATCCGCGACACCTTCAGCTTACGGTAATAAGCGTGGGGACGGCCGGTCAGCTGGCAACGGTTGTGCAGACGCGTCGGGGACGAGTTCCGCGGCAGTTTGGCAAGCTTCAGGGAAGCGCGGAAACGCTCTTCCATGGGCTTGTCCTGGTCGTAGATGACCTCTTTCAGTTCAGCGCGCTTAGCGGCGTACTGAGCGACCAGGCGCTCCCGCTTCTTCTCGCGCTCGATCATGGATTTTTTAGCCATATCTAAATCTCCCTCGCGCGATCAGCTGGTGAAGGGCATGTTGAAATGCTTCAACAGCGCCTTGGCTTCTGCGTCGGTTTTCGCGGTGGTGGCGATGACGACATCGATACCCCAGACTTCATCGACCTTGTCGAAGTTGATCTCGGGGAAAACGATATGTTCCTTGATGCCCATGGCGTAGTTGCCACGGCCGTCGAACGACTTGCCGGAAACGCCGCGGAAGTCGCGGATCCGGGGCATCGCGATGGTGATCAGGCGATCCAGGAATTCGTACATGCGCTCGCCGCGCAGGGTGACCTTGGCACCAAGCGGCATGTCTTCACGGACGCGGAAGCCGGCGATCGACTTCTTGGCCTTGGTGATGACGGCCATCTGGCCGGCGATCTGGCTCAGGTCTTCCTGGGCTGCTTTCGCCTTCTTGGTGTCCTTCACGGCCTCGGCGCCACAGCCGATGTTCAGAACGATCTTGTCCAGCTTGGGGATCATCATCTCGTTCTTGTAGCCGAACTCTTCTTTCAGAGCAGGCCGGATCGTGTCGGCGTAGACGGTCTTCAGACGCGGGGTGTAGTTCGCGGTATCAAGCATCGATCACGTCCCCCGTGGTCTTGGCGTAGCGGACTTTCTTGTCGCCTTCGGTCTTGAAGCCGACGCGGGTCGCCTTGCCGTTGGCATCGACGAACGCCAGGTTCGACAGGTCGATCGGCAGGGCCTTGGGCAGGCGGCCACCTTGCGACGTCTGGGTCTGGCGGGTGTGACGGACGGCCATGTTCAGGCCCTCCACGACGGCCTTGCCGGCCTTCGGATCGACGAGGGTGATCTCACCGGTCTTGCCCTTGTCCTTGCCGGACAGGACCATGACGGTGTCACCTTTTTTCAGCTTGGCGGCCATCAGAGCACCTCCGGAGCCAGCGAAATGATCTTCATGAAGTTCTTGGCGCGCAGCTCGCGAACAACCGGTCCGAAGATACGGGTACCAACGGGTTCGTTGTTGTTGTTCAGGATGACGGCGGCGTTGCGATCGAAGCGGATCGCGGTGCCATCTTCACGACGGACTTCCTTTGCGGTGCGCACGACGACGGCCTTGCGGACGTCACCTTTCTTCACGCGGCCGCGCGGGATGGCTTCCTTGACGGAAACGACAATGATGTCGCCCACCGACGCATAGCGACGGTGCGAGCCACCCAGGACCTTGATGCACTGAACTCGGCGTGCGCCGGAGTTGTCAGCGACATCCAGATTGGTCTGCATCTGGATCATGTGGTTTCTCCCGACCTTTGGGGGCTGTTCTGGTTAGATCCCCCAGGGTTTCGACGGGAGGCCGGGGCTATCAGTTAGCCGCGGCCTCGTGCTCTGCATGACGCTTCGCATCCAGCTCCTGCTGGATCTTGGCGTGTTCTTCGCGCTCGATCCGATCGGCTTCGATCATCTCGGCGGTCATCACTTCCCAGCGTTTGGTCTTCGACTTCGGCGCGCATTCGCGAATGCGGACGGCGTCACCGACCTTGAACTGGTTGTTCTCATCGTGAGCCCGGTACTTCTTGGACTTACGAATGGTCTTTTTCAGAACCGGGTGCGTGAAGCGACGTTCGACGGACACGGTCACGGTCTGGGCGTTGGCATCGGAGGTGACAACACCGCGAAGGATACGTTTGGGCATCGGAAAGCTCCTTATTCGCCGGCTGCTTCAGCAGCTTTTTCGTTCAGAACCGTCAGGACCTGAGCCGCTTCGCGGCGGGCCTTGCGCATCTGCGCCGGGTTCTCGAGCTGGCCGGTGGCCTGCTGGAAACGAAGGTTGAACTGGGCTTTCTTCAGCTCGGCCAGCTGTTCGCGCAGCTGGTCCGGAGTCTTCTCGCGAAGCTCTTTGGCGCTCATGGCGCTTCCTTTCCTTCCTTGCACCGGCAGGCCCCTCTGACGGGTGACCCGCGAATCCGGTGGGTTATGTAAGAACAATGAGCGCTGCCTATACGCCCGCATCCGCCATGCGTCAACAGCACAAGGGCAGAATAACCGCGCCGCCGGGCCTACGGGGTCGAAACACCGCGATCGCCGGCCGCCGCGGGGCGCCTCAGCCCTCGGTGGCGCGCTGCATCTCCTCCGCGAACTCGCGGCGCAGCTTCTTGCGGATCTGGGCCGCGCGATGGCGCTTCTCCTCCTCCGCCGTCAGCACCTGCAGCTCGGGCACCTCCACCGGGCTGCCGTCCTCATCCACCGCGACCATGGTGAAGTAGCACGAATTGGTGTGCCGCGACTTGCCCGAGCGGATCTCCTGCGCCTCCACACGCACGCCGATCTCCATCGAAGTGCGCCCGGCATAGTTCACCGAGGCCCGGAAGGTGACCAGCTCGCCCACGTTGATCGGCTCCTTGAAGATCACCTGGTCGACCGACAGCGTCACCGCATATTGCTTGGAAAACCGCGAGGCACAGGAGAAGGCCACCCGGTCCAGCAGGTTCAACAGGGCGCCGCCATGCACCTTGCCACTGAAATTGGCCATGTCGGGGGTCATCAGGACGGTCATGTCGAGCTTGCGGGGGTCCATGGGATCTCCTGGGCGAGGTTATCCGCTGGTCATGCCGCAAAGCGCGCCCGGGGACCAGAGCCAAGCGCCTTCGCCGCCGCCCATCGAGCCCGGATGCGGCAGGGGCGCCACCCGGTTAGGCGCCACGCGGTCCGGGCCGGGGGGCTCCGCCCGTGATCGCCTCAAACAGTCCCCCGGACCGTTTGCCGGTCCGCTACGCGGTCCGGACCGGCGATCACACCCACTTGTAGTTGAAGCTGACGGAGATGCGGTCCTCTTCGGACATGTTCATCGGCACCTCGTGGCGCAGCCAGCTTTCCCACAGCAGGACGTCGCCGACCTGCGGCTTGACGTAGATGAAGGGCTGAAGCTCCTCCGGGGCGGTCTTCTTCCGGGTCGGCGCGGCCATCATCATCTGCAGGCGCGGGTCCTCCAGCTTCAGCGCAGAAGTATCCTCAGGCATGGCCACGTAGGTCGTGCCCGAGATCACCGAATGCGGATGGATATGGCTGGAATGGGTGCCGCCCTCGGGCAGGATGTTGATCCACAGATCCTCCAGCTGCAGGCTCCCGTCGCCCAGGTCGAAGCCCAGTTCCTCGGCGAAGGCCGCGACATGCAGGTCCAGCGCCTGCTTCACATCCTCGAAAATCGGGAAGCGCCAAGGCAGGTCGGTCAGAGAGGCATAAGACGTGTAGCCGGGGTAGTCGTTGGCCTCGCACCACTCCTGCCCTGCCTCGTCATCCTCGGCGATGGAGTAGCAGCTGGCCTCCAGCTCGGAGGTATCGACCTGTGGCCCCTTCTCGGCCAGGGCGGCACGGTAGAGACGGGTGACGAAGAGAGAGCGGATATCGGACATGGTCGGGCACCTCGGCGCAGATGGGTTGCTGCCGCCATAGCCTGCCCGCGCGCCGCGCGAAAGCCCCCGCGCCTGCGACCTCATGGCCCCTCTTCCGGTCGGCCCTCACGCTTGCACCGAGTCCCAGGCGCTCTCCCCGCCATCTGTGCACCCGGCACCGCCGACGTCGGCAACGGCGCTCGCGCTCCTCCGCCCCTCGCGCGACGCCCGCCTCCAAGGCCGGCCCTGTTTCTTCTCTTTGCCGGAAATATCCCGGCAGGCGTCGCCAGTGGCGACGGAGGCAGAGCCCCTGCCCCAGACAGCTCGGCGAAACCGTCTCTACGCACCGCACAAAGGAAAACCCCCGCCGATTGCTCGGCGGGGGTTTCGGATTTCGTGGGGTGGTGGGGCTGGCCCCACCCTCCGCTTACCAGTCTTCGCGAACGACGACGCGGGTCTTGATCGGCAGTTTCATCGACGCCAGGCGCAGGGCCTCACGTGCGATTTCTTCCGACACACCGTCGATCTCGAACATGATCCGGCCGGGCTTGACCTTGCAGGCCCAGTAATCGACGGAACCCTTACCTTTACCCATACGAACTTCGACGGGTTTCGAGGTTACGGGGGTATCCGGGAAGATGCGGATCCAGACACGGCCCTGACGCTTCATGTGGCGCGTCATGGCACGACGGGCTGCCTCGATCTGACGCGCGGTGACGCGTTCCGGCTGGGTGGCCTTGAGGCCATAGGTGCCGAAGTTCAGGTCGGAGCCGCCTTTTGCCTGGCCGTGGATCCGGCCCTTGTGCATCTTGCGGAATTTTGTGCGTTTCGGTTGAAGCATCTTTCTGTCTCCTTACCGGTCGCGATCGCGGCGGCCACCGCCGGCACCACGCGGAGCCGGACCGTCCTGCAGTTCCTGCGCCTTGCGGTCGCGGGCCTGCGGGTCGTGCTCCATGATCTCGCCTTTGAAGATCCACACCTTGATACCGATGATACCGTAGGGGGTGGAGGCTTCGGCGTGAGCATAGTCGATGTCGGCGCGCAGGGTGTGCAGGGGCACACGGCCTTCACGGTACCATTCGGTCCGCGCGATCTCGGCACCGCCCAGACGGCCGGCGACGTTCACGCGGATGCCCAGGGCACCCATGCGCATGGCGTTCTGAACCGAACGCTTCATGGCACGACGGAAGGACACACGACGTTCCAGCTGCTGCGCGATGGACTCGGCCACCAGCATCGCATCGAGTTCCGGCTTGCGCACTTCGACGATGTTCAGGTGCAGCTCGCTGTCGGTCATGCGAGCCAGCTTCTTGCGAAGCACCTCGATGTCCGCGCCTTTCTTGCCGATGATCACGCCCGGACGTGCGGTGTGAATGGTCACACGGCACTTCTTGTGGGGGCGTTCGATGATCACGCGGGCAATACCGGCCTGCTTGCACTCATCCTTGATGAACTCACGGATCTTGACGTCTTCCAGCAGAAGATCACCGAAATCCTTGGTGTCGGCGTACCAGCGCGAATCCCAGGTGCGGTTGACCTGAAGGCGCATGCCGATCGGATTGACTTTCTGACCCATTAGGCTTGCTCCTCGACCTGACGCACCTTGATGGTGATTTCCGAGAACGGCTTCATGATCTTGCCGTAGCGGCCACGTGCCCGCGGACGGCCACGCTTCATCACGAGGTTCTTGCCGACCCAGGCTTCGGCGACGATCAGGTCGTCGACGTCCAGGCCGTGGTTGTTCTCGGCGTTGGCGATGGCGGACTGAAGGCACTTCTTCACGTCCTGCGCCACGCGCTTCTTCGAGAAGGTGAGGTCGGTCAGCGCCTTCTCAACCTTCTTGCCGCGGATCAGCTGAGCCACCAGGTTCAGTTTCTGCGGGCTGGTGCGAAGCATGCGCAGTTTTGCCATTGCTTCGTTGTCTGCCACGCGGCGGGGGTTCTTTTCCTGGCCCATGACTTACTTCCGCTTCGCTTTTTTGTCGGCGGCATGACCGTAGTAGGTCCGAGTCGGGGAGTATTCACCGAACTTCTGACCGATCATGTCTTCCGAGACGTTGACGGGGATATGCTTGTGGCCGTTGTAGACGCCAAACGTCAGACCCACGAACTGGGGCAGGATCGTCGAGCGGCGCGACCAGATCTTGATAACTTCGTTGCGGCCGGATTCGCGTGCCGCTTCCGCCTTTTTCAGGACGTAAGCGTCAACGAAGGGGCCTTTCCAAACAGAACGTGCCATAGATTAGCGACCCTTCTTCTTCGCGTGGCGCGAGCGGATGATGTACTTATCCGTCGACTTGTTCGTGCGGGTTTTCGCACCCTTGGTCGGTTTACCCCAGGGCGTCACCGGGTGACGACCACCGGAGGTCCGGCCTTCACCACCACCATGGGGGTGGTCGATCGGGTTCATGACCACACCACGGACGGAGGGGCGGATGCCCTTGTGCCGCATGCGGCCCGCTTTACCGTAGTTCTGGTTCGAGTTGTCGGGGTTCGAGACCGCGCCGACGGTGGCCAGGCATTCCTGGCGGACCATGCGCAGTTCGCCCGAGCTGAGGCGGATCTGGGCGTAGCCACCGTCACGGCCGACGAACTGGGCGTAGGTGCCCGCGGCGCGTGCGATCTGGCCACCCTTGCCGGGCTTCAGCTCGATGTTGTGAACGATGGTACCGATCGGCAGGCCCGAGAAGGGCATTGCGTTACCCGGCTTGATGTCGGCCTTCTGCGAGGAGATGACCTTGTCACCGACGGCCAGACGCTGCGGCGCCAGGATGTAGGCTTTTTCACCATCGACGTACTGGATCAGCGCGATGAAGGCGGTCCGGTTGGGATCGTATTCGATCCGCATCACGACGCCTTCGACGTCGACCTTGTTCCGCTTGAAATCGACGATCCGGTACAGGCGCTTCGCGCCACCGCCACGACGGCGGGAGGTGATACGTCCGGTGTTGTTCCGGCCGCCCGATTTCGTCAGACCCTCGGTGAGGGCTTTGACGGGGCGTCCTTTCCACAGCTCCGAACGGTCGATCAGCACCAGCCCGCGCTGGCCCGGCGTCGTCGGCTTATACGACTTGAGTGCCATGCTTTCTGTCTTCCGTTTAGCAAGCGCCGCCTTCGTTTGGTCCGGTGTGTAGTCGGGTCCGGGGCCACGTGGGACGGCTATGTGTTGGGTATTTGCCGGGCGGTTGGAAGTGCCGCCGCTGACAGACTACCCGGATGTTACAGGGCCCCGAAGGTCCCCAGGCGTCAAACACCCGAAGGCCCCGGAGCGAATCCGGGGCCGTCAGGATTGGGCGCGTATAGCAAGGGTGGGGTGGGGTGGCAAGGGGTGTGGGGGGCGCTCAAATAGCAAGGTCATGGGTTGTTACACCAGAAGGCCGCTGACTGGGCTATGCTTGCGTCTGCAGAAACTGATTGCAGTAGATCATCTAGTGCCGGATTTGCTGGATCCCTCACGAAAACATTGTGATTTGGAAACAGGTTGGGACCCAATTCGATCCCCGCCCCACATGCCATCAATATGTCAGTACATGTCGCAATTGTCTCATGAACAACGTACCCAACCCATGGCTTGAGACTAAAGAGATGCTCATTGTACCTTTGAAAGGGTCGCCAATTGAATGTGGCACACAACTTGGCGTGCGCCGGCACAGCAAATCCCCGTTCCGTAGCGAATATCAAATCAGGGTCACCACGCCCGTGGACGATGCGGTCGCGCGCGGTCCGAAGTTCCAGCAGGAACGGTCTTCGCGCCAGAATTGCGGCAACGGCTCGGGGGGCGAGCACGTACTTCTCGCAAATGCCATCAATGTGTGGAGCTTCCTGGGCATCAAGCCGGAGAAATTTTGATATCTTCTTGGGTAACTTATTTTGCAATTTTCTCGACTGCATGGCTTCGTCCAGAAGAGTTACTTCCTGGGTCCAGAAGCTGCAGAAAGCTTCGTAGGTCAGATCAATAGCAGAGCGAGCTGTCACCAAAAGGCCTTCGATCTCGGACCTAGCGTATGAGGCCAAGAGTGAGGAGTCGATTTCAGCTTGCTTGCTCGCGAAGTAGCTTAGCTTCGAAGCTTGTACCGCAAGCAAGTGAATGTCGTCTTGGATGCTTGTAACAAAGCTCCAAGTTCTGGGTCGAGTGAACTTCTGGTAAGCAAATTCCAGCAACTGGAAATGCAGGTCCTCTTCAGAAGCAGCTCCAGCGTCGCTCAAGTACGTAAAGTGAACCGGCTCTCCACCGGCAAGCAGCATGTACTTGCCAACCTCGTGGGGGACCCAAATCTTCCAACTGCCCTGATGCCAGAAAGCTCCCAGCGGTAGCTGCCTTTGCTTTAGGGCCTCTCTATCAACACCCAGCGTCTCGACAATATCTTCGAACTCGAAAACGCTCATCTAATCACATCCCAGAGAGAATAGACCCGGATTGACTATAGAACTCATAGATCGGAAGGAACAGTATGAGTCTTAATCAGAATGTAGTAGGCTTACTCTACCGCATATGTCGTTGATAACCCTCACCGCCCCTTCCGCACCCCCGTCCACACGGTATGCCGCGACCCTCGCTTGGACCGCCCGGCCCTGACCCCCTCCTCCTTCACATCGAAGTTCGCCCGCGCAAAGCGCTTGGCAAACCCGTGGCTCGGATGCGCCGACCAGACCGACAGCACCCCATGCACCGTCAGCGACCTGTGCGCCGCCGCCAGGCCGGTCTCTCCGTAAAGCACGTCGTTCCCGTCGCGTGTCAGGCCGTCCGGCCCGTTGTCCACGTCCAGCAGGATCATGTCCCAGCCAGCGGTGACCGAGGCGATCTCGTCGGCCACGTCGCCGGCGCGTAGCTCCACCCGGCGGTCTGACAGGCAATCAGCGAAGACCGGGGCCATCTCGCCCTTCGCCCAGCCAATAAGCTCGGGCACCACCTCCGAGACGACGATCCGTGCGTCGGCCGGCGCGCGCTCCTGGGCTGCGCGCAGGGTGAACCCCATGCCTAGGCCGCCGATCAGGATGCGGGGCGCCGGACGGGCGCCCAGGCGGTCGAAGGACAGGGTGGCCAGGGCGATCTCCGACCCGCCGAGGCGGGAGTTCATCAGCTCGTTGCCGTCGCCCAGGCGGATGGAATATTCCGTGCCGCGCCGGAAGAGGCGCAGGATGTCGCCCTCGGGCGCGGGCGCCTCGGACAGGAGTTCCCAGGGGATCATGGCGGCCTCCGCTCGGCTGCGCGGGCATGGGGCCCGCAAGAGAAAGGCCCCCCGCCTTGCAGCGGGGGGCCCTGTCATGTCGTGGCGTGGGTCAGACCCACGGGCCCGATCACAGACCGGTGGTCACGTCGATCGTGTTGCCCTCTTCGAGGGTCACATAGGCCTTCTTGACGTCTTTCCGCTTGCCCATCTGGCCGCGGAACCGCTTGACCTTGCCCTTGGTGACGGACGTGTTCACGGCCTTCACCTTGACGTTGAAGAGAGCCTCGACGGCTTCCTTGATCATCGGTTTGTTGGCGTCGATCGACACTTCGAAAACAACCGCGTTGGCCTCGGAGGCCATGGTGGCTTTCTCGGTGATGACCGGCTTGCGGATCACGTCGTAATGTTCTGCCTTGGCACTCATTTCAGGCGAGCCTCCAGAGCTTCGATACCTGCCTTGGTGATCACCAGGGTGTCACGCTTCAGGATATCGTACACGTTTGCGCCCATGGACGGCAGGACATCCAGACCGTCGATGTTGGCGGCGGCACGGGCGAAGTCCTCATTGACGGTGGCGCCGTCGATGATGAGCGCGCGCTTCCAGCCCAGGTTTGCAACCTGCTTGGCCAGGGCGGCGGTCTTGCCTTCGGATTCCGCGGCGTCGATGATGACCAGCGAGCCGGTGGCGGCCTTGGACGACAGCGCGTGCTTCAGACCCAGCTTGCGGAATTTCTTCGGCAGGTCGTGGGCGTGGCTGCGGGGCGTCGGGCCCTTGTAGATACCACCCTTGCGGAAGATCGGCGCCTTGCGGGAGCCGTGGCGTGCGCCGCCGGTGCCCTTCTGGCGATAGATCTTCTTGGTCGAGTAGCTGACTTCCGACTTGGTCAGCACCTTGTGGGTGCCGGCCTGCGCCTTGTTACGCTGCCAGCGGACAACGCGGTGCAGGATGTCGGCGCGCGGCTCCAGGCCGAAGATCTCGTCGTTGAGATCGACGGAATCGGCTGCCGAGCCGTCCAGTTTGATCACGTCGAGTTTCATTCGTCGCCTTCCTTCTTCTCGGCCTCAATGTCGGCCTCGGCCTCTTTGAGAGCGGCTTCCTCAGCGGCGGCTGCTTCGGCTGCGGCTGCCTCTTCGGCGGCCTTGGCTTCGGCTTCTGCGGCGGCGGCGGCTTCTTCAGCCAGACGCTTGGCTTCGTCGGCGGCGGACTTCAGGGCGGCCGGCAGAATGGCGTTCTCGGGGAACGGCTTCTTGACGGCATCCTTGACGGTCACCCAGCCACCCTTGGAGCCGGGAACGGCGCCCTTGATGAAGACCAGGCCACGCTCGCTGTCGGTCTTGACGACCTGCAGGTTCTGCGTGGTGACGCGGACGGCACCCATGTGGCCTGCCATCTTCTTGCCCTTGAACACCTTGCCGGGGTCCTGACACTGGCCGGTGGAGCCGTGCGAACGGTGGCTGATCGACACGCCGTGGGTGGCGCGCAGGCCGCCGAAGTTGTGGCGCTTCATGCCACCGGCGAAACCTTTACCGATCGAGGTGCCCGACACGTCGACGAACTGACCTTCGAAGTAATGGTCGGCGGTGATTTCCTCACCGACGGCGATCAGGTTGTCGGGGTCCACGCGGAACTCGGCAACCTTGCGCTTGGGCTCGACGTTGGCCGCGGCGAAGTGGCCACGCATGGCCTGCGAGGTGCGCTTTGCCTTGGCGGTGCCGGCGCCCAGCTGAACGGCGGAATAGCCGTGGGCGTCGGAGGTGCGTTGCGCGACGACCTGCAGCTTATCCAGCTGAAGGACGGTCACGGGGATCTGCTTGCCATCTTCCATGAAGAGACGAGTCATACCCACTTTCTTTGCGATGATACCGGAACGCAGCATTGTCTCGTTGCCTCCCTTACACCTTGATCTCGACATCCACGCCGGCGGCGAGGTCGAGCTTCATCAGCGCGTCCACCGTCTGCGGGGTCGGATCCACGATATCCAGGAGCCGCTTGTGGGTGCGGATCTCGAACTGGTCGCGGGATTTCTTGTCGACGTGAGGGCCACGGAGAACCGTGAACTTCTCGATCTTGTTGGGCAGCGGGATCGGGCCACGGACGGTCGCGCCGGTGCGCTTTGCCGTGTTCAGGATTTCCTGCGTGCTGGAATCCAGGACGCGGTAATCGAATGCCTTCAGCCGAATGCGAATGGTTTGGCTCATTTTGATAGCCTTTCGCGGCATTGGAGTTGATAGGACGAACAGGGCTCACCCCTGTCCCTCGTCGAACCCAGTCGGCGGACCCGCACAGGTATCTAGGACCTGCTCTGGGCGCTCCGCCGTTTGGAATTGGCGCGGCATAGTCGCTTCCGAAACATCTGTCCAGAGGCAATCTGCCTTTCGGGGCCGGTAAGAGAGACGGCGGGGTTTCCCCCGCCGTTTCCAACCGGTGGTCCGCGGCGTCGGGCCAGGCCCTCGGCTGCGGCTGATCCTCGGATCAGGCGCCCGGAGCGGCCCTTGCGGACCGCTCCGAAGTCACCATCACTCGATGATCTTGGAGACGACGCCGGAGCCGACGGTGCGGCCACCTTCGCGGATGGCGAAGCGCAGGCCGTCTTCCATGGCGATCGGGGCGATCAGCTCGACACCGAACTTCAGGTTGTCGCCGGGCATGACCATCTCGGTGCCCTCGGGCAGGGTCACGGTGCCGGTCACGTCCGTGGTCCGGAAGTAGAACTGCGGACGGTAGTTCGCGAAGAACGGGGTGTGACGGCCACCTTCGTCTTTGGTCAGGATGTAGACCTCGGCTTCGAACTTGGTGTGCGGCTTCACGGAACCCGGCTTGCAGAGAACCTGGCCACGTTCCACGCCTTCACGGTCGATACCGCGCAGCAGGGCGCCGATGTTGTCGCCGGCTTCGCCGCGGTCCAGCAGCTTGCGGAACATTTCGACACCGGTGCAGGTGGTCTTCTTGGTGTCCTTGATGCCGACGATTTCCAGTTCGTCGCCAACGTTCACAACACCACGTTCCACACGGCCGGTCACAACGGTACCACGGCCGGAGATCGAGAAGACGTCTTCGATCGGCATCAGGAACGGCTGGTCGACAGCGCGCTCGGGCTGCGGGATGTACTCATCCACGGCGGCCATCAGTTCCTTGATCTTGTTCTCGCCGATTTCCGGATCGCGGCCTTCCATGGCGGCCAGGGCGGAGCCTGCGATGATCGGGATATCGTCGCCCGGGAAGTCGTATTCGGACAGCAGTTCGCGGACTTCCATCTCGACGAGTTCCAGCAGTTCCTCGTCGTCGACCTGGTCGACCTTGTTCAGGAACACGACCATGGCGGGGATACCCACCTGGCGGCCCAGCAGGATGTGCTCGCGGGTCTGCGGCATCGGGCCGTCAGCTGCGTTCACCACCAGGATCGCGCCGTCCATCTGGGCGGCACCGGTGATCATGTTCTTCACGTAGTCGGCGTGGCCGGGGCAGTCGACGTGCGCGTAGTGACGGTTCTCGGTCTCGTATTCCACGTGGGCGGTGGAAATGGTGATCCCGCGGGCCTTCTCTTCCGGCGCGCCGTCGATCTGGTCGTAGGCGCGGAAGTCACCGAAGTACTTCGTGATCGCCGCCGTCAGCGTCGTCTTGCCGTGGTCAACGTGACCGATCGTGCCGATGTTGCAGTGCGGTTTGCCGCGCTCAAACTTTTCCTTTGCCATGATGGCCTCCTAGTCTTTCTGGCGGTGCGTGCCTGCACGCACCCTACAAGGTGGTAGGGTGCGGGGTTTCCCCCGCACCGCTGCTTATGCGTATTTCGCCTGGATCTCGTCCGAGATGTTCTGCGGGACCGGATCGTAATGGTCGAACTGCATCGTGAACTGCGCGCGGCCCGAGGACATGGAACGCAGGTTGTTGATGTAGCCGAACATGTTGGCCAGCGGCACGAAGGCCTGGATCGCCACGGCGTTGCCGCGCGGTTCCTGACCGGACACCTGGCCACGACGGGAGGTCAGGTCGCCGATGATGCTGCCGGTGTATTCTTCCGGCGTGATCACTTCGACCTTCATCATCGGTTCCAGCAGCTTGGCGCCAGCTTTGCGCATGCCTTCACGCATGCACATACGGGCGGCAATCTCGAAGGCCAGGACCGAGGAGTCGACGTCGTGGTACTTACCGTCGATCAGGGCAACCTTGAAGTCGATCACCGGGAAGCCAGCCAGGGGGCCGCTGTCCATGACCGAGTTGATGCCCTTTTCGACCCCGGGGATGTATTCCTTCGGAACAGCACCGCCGACGATCTTGGACTCGAAGGAGTAGCCTTCGCCCGGCTCTGTGGGCGAGATGACCAGCTTGACTTCGCCGAACTGACCCGAACCACCCGACTGTTTCTTGTGGGTGTAGGTGTGCTCGACTTCGTGGCTGATGGTCTCACGGTAGGCCACCTGCGGGGCACCGATGTTGGCCTCGACCTTGAATTCGCGCTTCAGGCGGTCAACCAGGATGTCCAGGTGAAGTTCGCCCATGCCCTTCATGATGGTCTGACCGGACTCGAGGTCGGTCTCCACGCGGAAGGAGGGGTCTTCGGCGGCCAGACGCTGCAGACCTGCAGACATCTTTTCCTGGTCGTTCTTGGTCTTCGGCTCGACGGCAATCTCGATCACGGGATCGGGGAAGGTCATCGTTTCCAGAACCACCTGGGCGTTCTGCGCGCAGAGCGTGTCGCCGGTGGTGGTTTCCTTCAGGCCGGCCAGGGCGATGATGTCGCCTGCGAAGGCTTCTTCGATCTCTTCCCGGTCGTTGGAGTGCATCATCATCATACGGCCGATGCGCTCTTTCTTGCCCTTGGTCGAGTTCATGATCGAGTCGCCCTTCTTCAGCACGCCGGAGTAGATCCGGGTGAAGGTCAGGGAGCCCACGAAGGGGTCGTTCATGATCTTGAAGGCCAGGCCGGCGAAGGGAGCGTCGTCATCGGCCTTGCGGGCGATGTTCCGGGTCTCCGTTTCGTCGTCGGGTGCGAAGCCCATGTAGGGCGGCACGTCGAGGGGACCGGGCAGGAAGTCGATGACGGCGTTTAGCAGGGGCTGCACGCCCTTGTTCTTGAACGCGGAACCGCCCAGGACGGGAACGAAGGACAGCGACAGCGTGCCCTTGCGGATCAGTTTCCGCAGGGTGGGGATGTCGGGCTCTTCGCCTTCCAGGTAGGCTTCCATCGCGTCGTCGTCTTGCTCGACGGCGTTCTCGATCATCTTGGCGCGCCATTCTTCGGCGGTCGCCTTCAGCTCGTCACGGATCGGTTGACGGACCCAGCCAGCGCCGAGGTCGTCGCCCTTCCAGACCCATTCTTCCATGGTGATGAAGTCGATGGTGCCTTCCAGCTGATCCTCGGCGCCGATCGGCATGCCGATCGGAACCGCGGTCGCGCCGGTGCGCTCCTCGATCATGTTCACGCAGTTGAAGAAGTCTGCGCCGATCTTGTCCATCTTGTTGACGAACACGATGCGCGGGACCTTGTAACGGTCGGCCTGACGCCAGACGGTTTCCGTCTGGGGTTCCACACCGGCGTTACCGTCCAGAAGGCAGACAGCACCGTCGAGCACGGCCAGCGAACGTTCGACTTCGATGGTGAAGTCGACGTGGCCGGGGGTGTCGATGATGTTGAAGCGGAACTTCGTGTCGGACGTGCCATCCGCGGTGGGATCTTCCTGCCACTGCCAGAAGGTGGTGGTTGCAGCCGAGGTGATCGTGATCCCGCGTTCCTGCTCCTGCTCCATCCAGTCCATGGTGGCGGCGCCGTCGTGGACTTCACCGATCTTGTGGGACCGGCCGGTGTAGAAAAGGATACGCTCGGTCGTGGTGGTCTTGCCGGCATCGATGTGGGCCATGATGCCGAAGTTACGATACCGTTCGAGCGGATAGTCGCGTGCCATGGTAAGTCTGCCTTCCTGAGGTTTTACCAGCGGTAATGGCTGAACGCTTTGTTCGCGTCGGCCATCTTGTGGGTGTCTTCGCGCTTCTTCACGGCGGAACCGCGAGAGTTCACAGCGTCCAGAAGCTCGCCTGCGAGGCGCTCTTCCATGGTGTTCTCGTTGCGCGAACGCGATGCGGTGATCAGCCAGCGGATCGCCAGGGCTTCACGACGCTCGGGGCGCACTTCGACGGGCACCTGGTAGGTGGCACCACCGACGCGGCGCGAGCGCACTTCGACGGAGGGTTTGATGTTGTCCAGCGCTTCGTGGAAGATTTCCACGGGCGCGCGCTTGACCTTGGCTTCGATGCGATCGAGCGCGTTGTAGACGATCTTCTCTGCGACCGACTTCTTGCCGTCGATCATCAGGTTGTTCATGAATTTCGTCAGGATACGATCGCCGTATTTGGCGTCGGGCAGGACTTCGCGCTTCTCGGCAGCGTGACGACGGGACATTCTCTAATCCTCTTACTTCGGACGCTTCGCGCCGTACTTGGAGCGACGCTGTTTACGATCTTTAACACCATGGGTATCCAGCACACCGCGCAGGATGTGGTAGCGAACGCCCGGAAGGTCTTTCACACGGCCGCCACGGATCAGGACAACGGAGTGTTCCTGAAGGTTGTGGGTTTCGCCGGGGATGTAGGAGATGACCTCGTAGCCGTTGGTCAGGCGCACCTTCGCAACTTTCCGCATAGCGGAGTTCGGCTTCTTCGGGGTCGTGGTGTACACGCGGGTGCAGACGCCGCGCTTCTGCGGGCACTGTTCCAGGTGCATGGACTTGGAGCGTTTCACTTTGGGCTGCCGCGGCTTGCGGATCAGCTGCTGGATCGTTGGCATAGGGTTACTTTCCCGTCTCTAACACATGTGCTGCATGAGGGGCCGTCTCCCCATGCGATTTCATCAATGTGGCCCTCGACGCGTCCGCCGGAACCGGGTGATCATGACCCCGCCGGGGCGGGGATGCTTTTCCGGGGATCGGCCCCGGCCTCTCGTCGGGCGCTCGGCCCCGGTCAAAAGGGCGATGTGCGCGCAACGTAAAAAACCGCATCCGACCCCACGTTCACGGGGATCGACGCGGTGGGTTTTCCAGAGGATCGGGGATCTCTCCCGGATCTTGACCACGTAAATCTGGAAGGCAAAGGGGCGGCCCCCTCGCCTGATTGCTGGCGCGTATAGGGGGAGTCGGAGGGGTTGTCAACATTGGGTGAAGGCGCAGGAGCCTTCCGGCAAGGGCCCCGGCGTGTCCCGGCAGCGCCGGGCGGCAGCCGGGCGTCCCTCTGCTGCCAGCGTCCCTGCCAGAGGACGTCGGGGAAGGTCAAGACCGGCACGCGCCGGGACCGCGCCTGGAGTTGGGAATGGGGCACTGCGCGGCCCCCCCCCGCGCTTCAGCCGGGGGGAGGGAGCGGCGTGGCGCGGAAGGCGCGCCAGCTGGCCTGAAGGGCCCCTGCGTCCAGGCCGAAGCGGTCGGCCAGGATGGTCGGGCCATCCGCCGCCCCGCCCCTGCGCGATCCGCTCAGGCGTTTCTCCACCCGGCTGTCGTTGCTGTCATGGCTGCCACGCAGGAACATCGGTGGGTCCGGCAGGCTGACCGAGGGGATCCGCGCCCAGACCCGGCGGTGATTGAAGTCCTGGAGCGAGCGGGTCGAACGCGGCCCGGTGAAGATCACGAGCCCCGGCGCCCAGAAATCCGCCTGCACCGGGGTGATCGCGATGTCACCCGCCCCGCCCTGCCCCGGCGCGCGGATCGCCAGGCCGGAGTTGTAGTCCAGCGCCATCCTCTTGCCCTGGCGCCAGAGCCCGCGCAGGGGCGCGAAATCCTCGCGCACCCGGGCGATGAAATCGGGCGCCACGCCATCGTCGTCGTCCATGGTGAACTCGCCCACCACCCGCGCCTCCGGGTCCCGCGCGGCGCGCATCAGGCGACCACAGGCCTCGCGGTGCGGCAGCCCTTCGGGCAGCGCCACCGGCGAAATCTGGGGCACCCGCGCCACGACGTCCAGCAGGCGCGCCCGCCAGGGCTGCGGCAGGGCCGCACCGTAGATGAGCACGATCTGGAAGTCGGGATCGGTCTGCGCCGCCAACAGGGGAAGGCAGAGATTCTCGAAGAACCAGAACCGCTGCGCCAGCCGGGCCGGATCGTAAAGGCGGGCGATATTCGCATCGAGATCGTCGCGGACCTCGGAGAACCCGTCGCCCCCCGTCGGGTAGGAAAAACGGCACAGGCCCAGCATCTGTAGGCGCGTCATGGCTTGGTCGGGACCTCCGGCAGCTCGTCTGGCACGTCGGGCGTCACGCCCAGCTTGCGTTCACGGTAGAGCATGAAGAGGCCCGAGGCCACGACGATCGCGGCCCCCAGGAGGGTCAGCGCGTCGGGCCATTCCCCGAAGACCACCAGCCCCAGGATCAGGGCAAAGATCAGCGCCGTGTAGCGGAAGGGAGAGACGAAGGCGATGTCGCCCAGGCGCATCGCGCGGATGATCAGCAGGTAGGAGGCCAGGACCAGCGCCGCGGCGCAGACCACCGCCAGCAGGGTCCAGCCCGGCATCGGTACCCAGGGTGTGCCCAGGCTGAGGACCCCGTAGAGGATCATCACCATGGTCGAGGTGATGAAGGTGACGCTCATCGCCGAAACCTCGGGCGAGAGGCGGCGCGTCGACAGGTCCCGCAGGGTGACGAAGAAGACCGAGATCAGCACGTAAATGGAATAGCGGTCGAAGCCTTCCATGCCCGGGCGCAGGATCAGCATCACCCCGAGAAACCCCACCAGGATCGCCGACAGCCGGCGCCAGCCCACGCTTTCTCCCAGGAAGAGCGCGGCGCCCAGTGTCACCACGAAGGGCGTGGCCTGCAGGATGGCCGTGAGGTTGGCGAAGGGGATATGGATCAGCGCCGTCAGGTAGAAATAGGCCGCGCCAGCCTCACCCACGCCCCGCATCAGGGTCAGTCGCCAGTCGCGGGCCGACAGGCGCAGGCTGCCGCGCGTGCGCGACAGCGCGAAGGCCAGGGCGGTCGAGGTGATCGCGTTGCGCAGCACGACGATCTGCGCCAGCGGCACGGTCATCGCCACCGCCTTGATCGCGGTATCGTTCAGCGCCAGCAGCGCCAGCGAGGCCATCATCAGCAAAGCGGCCCGGACGTTGTCGGACATGGGTCCCCTCCCCTTTTGCCCCTCCCCCTTCAGCCCCGAGCGGACGGGGCCGCGCCGACGGGCCGCATAGCCATGGCGCGGGGGGCGGGAAAAGGCAATGGCGCCCGGCACGATGGCGGGCGCGCGACAGAACAGGACCGGCAGGCATGAAAAAGGCCCCCGCTTGGGGGGCCTTCTCCGAACTTCGTTTCCGTCGGGACGGATCAGCTGTCGTCTTCGGGCGTTTCCACGAGGCTGCTGTCGGCCTCATTGTCCATCGACGGCGCCGCCAGGGCCGCGGCCTGCTCGGCCTCTTCCCGGCGGGCATCCAGCACCACGTTGTCCCGTGCACCGGCGATCGAGCGCACGCGCTGCGTGGCGCCCCCCGTCCCGGCCGGGATCAGGCGACCCACGATGACGTTCTCCTTCAGGCCGACCAGCTTGTCGCGCTTGCCCTGCACCGAAGCCTCGGTGAGGACCCGCGTGGTCTCCTGGAAGGAGGCCGCCGAGATGAAGGAGCGCGTCTGCAGCGAGGCCTTGGTGATCCCCAGAAGGATCGGCTGACCGGAGGCGGGGCGCTGGCCCTTGTCCTCGGCCTTGGCATTGGCCTCGTCGAACTCGACCTTATCGACGTGTTCGCCCTTCAGCAGCGTGGTCTGGCCGCTGTCGAGGATCTCCCACTTCTGCAGCATCTGGCGAACGATCACCTCGATGTGCTTGTCGTTGATCTTCACGCCCTGCAGTCGGTAGACGTCCTGCACCTCGTTGATCATGTAGTCCGCCAGCGCTTCGACACCCATGATGGCCAGGATGTCATGCGGCGCCGGGTTGCCGTCCATGATGTAGTCGCCCTTCTGGACGTAATCGCCCTCGGTGACCGGGATGTGCTTGCCCTTGGGCACCATGTATTCCACGGGCTCCAGGGTTTCGTCCGCCGGCTCGATCGCGATGCGACGCTTGTTCTTGTAATCGCGCCCGAAGCGGACGTAGCCGTCGATCTCGGCGATGATGGCGTGGTCCTTGGGACGACGCGCCTCGAAGAGTTCGGCCACACGCGGCAGACCACCGGTAATGTCCTTCGTCTTCGCGCCTTCACGCGGGATACGCGCGACGACGTCACCGGCCTGGATGTCCTGGCCTTCTTCGACCGACAGGATCGCATCCACCGACATCGGATAGGTCACCGGGTTGCCTGCGTCGTTGCGCAGCGGTTCGCCATCCTCGTCGACGATCAGCAGTTCCGGCTTCAGCTCGTTGCCCTTGGGCGCGGCACGCCAGTCGGCGACGATCTTCTGGGTCATGCCCGTCGCATCGTCGGTTTCCTCGCGCACGGCGATACCCGTGACCAGGTCCACGTAGCGCACCTTACCGGCCTTCTCGGCGATGATCGGCAGGGTGTAGGGGTCCCATTCGAACATCTTGTCGCCGCGGGCGATCTTCTGACCGTCCTTGACGAACAGCTTGGTACCGTAGCCCAGCTTGTGGCTGGCGCGTTCCTCGCCATGCTCGTCCATGATCCGCAGCTTCATGTTGCGGCCCATGATGAGCGTTTCGCCGGCCGCATTGTCCAGCAGGTTGGCGTTCTCGAAGCTGACAATGCCGTCGGTGGAGCTTTCCATGAAGGACTGCTGGCCACCCTGCGCCACGCCGCCGATGTGGAAGGTCCGCATCGTCAGCTGGGTGCCGGGTTCACCGATGGACTGGGCCGCGATGATACCGACGGCCTCGCCGATGTTCACCTGCGTACCGCGGGCCAGGTCACGACCGTAGCAGGCGGCACAGACGCCATCCTCGGCCTCACAGGTCAGCGGCGAGCGGATGCGCATCGACTGCACGTTCGCCTCTTCGATCGAGTCGGCAGCGCGCTCGTCGATCAGCTGGCCAGCCTTGACCAGGATCTCGTCGGTGCCGGGACGCAGCACGTCGTCGGCCGAGACACGGCCCAGGACACGTTCGCCCAGAGTCGCCACGACCTCACCGTCGTTGACGGCCGCTTCAGCGGTGATCGCCTGCTCGGTGCCGCAGTCGGGCTCACGCACGATGCAGTCCTGGGCGACGTCCACCAGACGACGGGTCAGGTAACCCGAGTTCGCCGTCTTCAGTGCGGTATCCGACAGACCCTTACGGGCGCCGTGGGTCGAGTTGAAGTATTCAAGAACGGTCAGACCTTCCTTGAAGTTCGAGATGATCGGCGTCTCGATGATGTCGCCGTTCGGCTTCGCCATCAGGCCGCGCATCCCGCCCAGCTGTTTCATCTGGGTGACCGAGCCACGCGCACCGGAGTGGGCCATCATGTAGACCGAGTTGATCTCGCCCTCGGCACCATTCTCGTCGTATTTCACGTCCGAGATGGTGGACATCATGGCCTCGGTGACCTTGTCGTTACACTTCGACCAGGCATCGACAACCTTGTTGTACTTTTCGCCCTGGGTGATCAGGCCGTCCATGTACTGTTGTTCGAAGTCCTTCACCTGCTCGCGGGTCTCGTCGACGATGGTCCACTTGGTCTCGGGGATCACCATGTCGTCCTTGCCGAAGGAGATCCCTGCCTTGAAGGCCTCCTTGAAGCCCATGGACATGATCTGGTCACAGAAGATGACCGATTCCTTCTGACCGCAGTAGCGGTAGACGGTGTCGATGACGCGCTGAACGTCCTTCTTCCGCAGCAGCTGGTTGACCAGCTCGAACGGGGCCTTGGCGTTCATCGGCAGCAGGGCGCCGAGGCGCACACGACCGGGGGTGGTTTCGAAGCGCTTGTAGACTTCGTTGCCTTCCTCGTCGATCTGCAGGATCCGCGCGGTGATCTTGGCGTGCATGTGCACTTCGCCGGTGTCCAGCGCGTACTGGACCTCGTCGATGGAGGAGAAGGTCATGCCTTCGCCCTTCATGCCGTCACGGGCGATCGAGGTGTAGTAGAGGCCGAGGATCATGTCCTGCGACGGAACGATGATCGGCGCGCCGTTGGCGGGCGACAGAACGTTGTTCGTCGACATCATCAGCACGCGGGCTTCCAGCTGCGCTTCCAGCGACAGCGGCACGTGAACGGCCATCTGGTCACCGTCGAAGTCGGCGTTGAAGGCCGAGCAGACCAGCGGGTGCAGCTGGATGGCCTTACCCTCGATCAGCTGGGGTTCAAAGGCCTGGATGCCCAGACGGTGCAGCGTCGGCGCACGGTTCAGCAGGACCGGGTGCTCGCGGATGACCTCATCCAGGATGTCCCAGACCTCGGGGCGCTCTTTCTCGACCAGCTTCTTCGCCTGCTTCACGGTGCTGGAAAGGCCCTTGGCCTCCAGGCGCGAGTAGATGAAGGGCTTGAACAGTTCGAGCGCCATCTTCTTCGGCAGGCCGCACTGGTGCAGCTTCAGCTCGGGGCCCGTCACAATCACGGAACGGCCGGAGAAGTCGACCCGCTTACCCAGAAGGTTCTGACGGAAGCGGCCGTGCTTACCCTTCAGCATGTCCGACAGCGACTTCAGCGGGCGCTTGTTGGCACCGGTGATGACGCGGCCACGGCGGCCGTTGTCGAACAGGGCGTCGACGGATTCCTGCAGCATCCGCTTTTCGTTCCGCACGATGATGTCGGGCGCGCGCAGGTCGATCAGGCGCTTCAGACGGTTGTTCCGGTTGATCACCCGGCGGTACAGGTCGTTCAGGTCGGAGGTCGCGAAGCGGCCACCGTCCAGCGGCACCAGCGGACGCAGTTCCGGCGGAATGACCGGGATCACGGTCATGATCATCCACTCGGGACGGTTGCCCGACTCGAGGAAGGATTCCACGACCTTCAGACGCTTGATGATCTTCTTCGGCTTCAGTTCGCCGGTAGCCTCGGCCAGGTCCGCGCGCAGGGTCTCTGCCTCGGATTCCAGGTCGATGTTGGACAGCATCTTGCGGATGGCCTCGGCGCCGATGTCGGCCTCGAAGGCGTCCGCGCCATAGGTGTCCTGGGCGTCCATGAACTCTTCCTCGGACATCATCTGACCATAGGTCAGGTCCGTCAGGCCGGGTTCGATCACCACGTAGTTTTCGAAGTACAGCACACGTTCCAGATCACGCAGCGTCATGTCCAGCATCAGGCCGATGCGGGACGGCAGCGATTTCAGGAACCAGATGTGCGCGACGGGCGCGGCCAGCTCGATGTGGCCCATGCGCTCGCGGCGGACCTTCTGCAGCGTGACTTCCACGCCGCATTTCTCGCAGACGACGCCACGGTACTTCATCCGCTTGTACTTGCCGCAGAGGCACTCGTAGTCCTTGATCGGCCCGAAGATACGGGCACAGAACAGGCCGTCGCGCTCGGGCTTGTAGGTCCGGTAGTTGATGGTCTCGGGCTTCTTGATCTCGCCATAGGACCACGAAAGGATCCGTTCCGGCGACGCCAGCGAGACCTTGATCTCGTCGAACGCCTTGGGCGGCGTCAGCGGGTTGAACGGGTTGTTCGTCAGTTCCTGGTTCATGTCTTATTCCTCGATGAGGTGAGGGAGCAGTAGGAGAGGGGCGGGCGGGGAGATCCCCGCCCTAACGGGTCGCGAAAGCGGCCGTTATTCCTCGTCCTCCGCATCCAGGAGTTCCATGTTCAGGCCGAGGCCGCGGACTTCTTTCACCAGAACGTTGAAGCTCTCGGGAACGCCCGCTTCGAAGTTGTCCTCGCCCTTGACGATGCTTTCGTAGACCTTGGTCCGGCCAGCCACGTCGTCCGACTTCACGGTCAGCATTTCCTGCAGGGTGTAGGCGGCACCGTAGGCTTCCAGGGCCCAGACCTCCATTTCCCCGAAACGCTGGCCGCCGAACTGCGCCTTACCACCCAGCGGCTGCTGCGTGACGAGGGAGTACGGGCCG
Organism: Pseudooceanicola marinus; assembly: GCF_020177265.1. Taxonomy (GTDB): domain Bacteria; phylum Pseudomonadota; class Alphaproteobacteria; order Rhodobacterales; family Rhodobacteraceae; genus Pseudooceanicola; species Pseudooceanicola marinus_A. The sequence continues at coordinate 195,651 of NZ_JAIVMC010000009.1, read as the reverse complement.
GTCGAGCGCGCGTGGATCTTGTCGTCCACCAGGTGGTGCAGCTTCAGCAGGTACTTGAAGCCGACGGTGACCTTCCGCGAGAACTGCTCGCCGGTGCGGCCGTCGAACAGGACGGACTGGCCGCTCTCGTCGAAGCCGGCACGCTTCAGCCGGTCGTTGATGTCAGCCTCTTTCGCCCCGTCGAAGACCGGCGTCGCGATCGGCACACCGCCGGTCACGTTGCTGGCGGCTTCGACCAGGCGGGTCTCGTCCATGCCTTCGATGCCTTCTTCGTAGACATCGTCACCATAGGCCAGGCGCATGGCTTCGCGGACCGGGGTCAGGTCACCGGTGCGGCGGTAGTCCTGCAGCGCCTCGTCGACCTTCAGGCCCAGGGCCCGGCAGGCCCAGCCCGTGTGGGTCTCGAGGATCTGACCGACGTTCATCCGCGACGGCACGCCCAGCGGGTTCAGACAGAAGTCGACGGGGGTACCGTCTGCCAGGAACGGCATGTCTTCCATCGGCACCACGCGCGACACGACACCCTTGTTGCCGTGACGGCCGGCCATCTTGTCGCCCGGCTGCAGCTTGCGCTTCACCGCGATGAAGACCTTGACCATCTTCATCACACCCGGCGGCAGGTCGTCGCCACGGCGGACCTTCTCGACCTTGTCCTCGAAACGGGCGTCCAGGGCGCGCTTCTGCGCCTCGTACTGCTCGTTCAGGGCTTCGACGATCTGGGCTTCCTTGTCATCTTCCAGCGCCAGCTGCCACCACTGACCGCGGCTCAGCTGACCCAGCAGGTCCTCGGTGATCTCGGAGCCGGCCTTGACGCCTTTCGGGCCCTTCACGGCCACCTTGCCCAGGATCATGTCCTTCAGGCGGGCGTAGATGTTCCGATCCAGGATCGCCAGCTCGTCGTCACGGTCACGCGACAGGCGCTCAACCTCTTCCCGCTCGATCTGGAGGGCACGTTCGTCCTTCTCCACGCCGTGACGGTTGAAGACGCGCACCTCGACCACGGTGCCGTAGTCGCCCGGCTTCACGCGCAGCGAGGTGTCGCGCACGTCCGAAGCCTTCTCGCCGAAGATGGCGCGCAGCAGCTTCTCTTCCGGGGTCATCGGGCTTTCGCCCTTGGGCGTGATCTTACCGACCAGGATGTCGCCCGGCTCCACGTCCGCACCGATGTAGACGATGCCAGCCTCGTCGAGGTTGCGCAGCGCTTCTTCACCGACGTTGGGAATGTCGCGGGTGATCTCTTCCGGCCCGAGCTTGGTGTCACGGGCGGCGACTTCGAATTCCTCGATGTGGATCGAGGTGAAGACGTCGTCACGCGCGATGCGCTCGGAGATCAGGATCGAGTCCTCGTAGTTGTAGCCGTTCCAGGGCATGAAGGCGACGATGATGTTCTTGCCGAGCGCCAGTTCCCCCATATCGGTGGAGGGACCATCGGCAATCACTTCGCCCTTCTCGACCGTGTCACCCACCTTCACCAGCGGACGCTGGTTGATGGCGGTGTTCTGGTTCGAACGCTGGAACTTGCGCATCCGGTAGATGTCGACGCCCGGGTCACCGGGTTCCAGATCGGCGGTGGCACGGACCACGATCCGCTGCGCGTCGACCTGGTCGATGATGCCGGCACGCTTCGCCTGGATGGCCGCGCCGGAGTCGATGGCGACCTTGCCCTCGATACCGGTGCCGACCACGGGGGCCGTGGCCCGCAGCAGCGGAACCGCCTGACGTTGCATGTTCGCCCCCATCAGGGCGCGGTTGGCGTCGTCGTTTTCCAGGAACGGGATCAGCGAGGCACCGACCGAGACCAGCTGCTTGGGCGACACGTCGATCAGGTCGACCGCTTCGGTCGGGGTCAGCGTGTATTCGCCCGCCTGGCGGGTGTTGACCATCTCGTTGGTGAACTTGCCTTCGCCGTCCAGCGACGCGTTGGCCTGGGCCACCACGTGACGCTGTTCCTCGGTGGCGGACATGTAGTGGACCTCATCGGTCACCTGCTTGTCCTTCACCACCCGGTAGGGGGTCTCGATGAAGCCGTACTTGTTCACGCGGGCATAGGTCGCCAGCGAGTTGATCAGACCGATGTTCGGGCCTTCCGGCGTTTCAATCGGGCACATCCGGCCGTAGTGCGTGGCGTGCACGTCACGCACCTCGAAACCGGCGCGTTCGCGGGTCAGGCCGCCCGGTCCAAGCGCCGACAGGCGACGCTTGTGGGTCACTTCAGACAGCGGGTTGGTCTGGTCCATGAACTGCGACAGCTGCGAGGAGCCGAAGAATTCACGCACGGCAGCCGCCGCCGGTTTGGCGTTGATCAGGTCCTGCGGCATCACCGTGTCGATCTCGACGGAGGACATGCGTTCCTTGATCGCACGTTCCATCCGCAGCAGGCCGACGCGGTACTGGTTTTCCATCAGCTCGCCGACGGAGCGCACACGACGGTTGCCGAGGTGGTCGATGTCGTCGATCTCGCCACGGCCGTCACGCAGGTCCACCAGGGCCTTGATGCAGGCCACGATGTCCTCGCGGTCCAGGGTCCGCTGGGTGTCGGGCTTCTCCAGCGCCAGGCGCATGTTCATCTTCACCCGGCCGACGGCGGACAGGTCGTAACGCTCGCTGTCGAAGAACAGCGTGTCGAACAGGTTCGACGCGGCCTCGACGGTCGGCGGTTCACCCGGGCGCATGACGCGGTAGATGTCCATGAGCGCGCTTTCGCGGTTCATGTTCTTGTCCATCGCCATGGTGTTGCGCATGTAGGCGCCGACGGTGATGTTGTCGATGTCCAGGACGGGGATCTCGGTGATGCCGGCGTCCAGCAGCTCCTTCAGGGTACCGCCGATCGGCTCGCCGTCCTTGTCGTACTCGATGGTCAGCTCATCGCCGGCCTCGACGTAGATGGCGCCGTTTTCCTCGTTGATCAGGTCACGGGCGACGAACTTGCCGACGATGCGGTCGTAGGGGACCAGCAGGCTCTTCACCGTGCCTTCGTCGATCAGCTTCTTCACTGCGCGGGGCGTGACCTTCTTGCCGGCTTCGGCAATGATCTCGCCCGAATCCGCGTCGACCAGATCGTAGGTCGGACGGGTGCCGCGCACGCGCTCGGGGAAGAACTTGGTCACCCAGCCCTGGCCACGGCGGTAGGTGTAATCCACCGTGTTGTAATAGGCGTCCATGATCGCTTCCTGATCCAGGCCGAGGGCATAGAGCAGGGTGGTCACCGGCAGTTTACGGCGACGGTCGATCCGGGCATAGACGTTGTCCTTGGCGTCGAACTCGAAGTCCAGCCAGGAGCCGCGGTAGGGAATGATCCGGCAGGCAAACAGCAGTTTGCCCGAGGAGTGGGTCTTGCCCTTGTCATGGTCGAAGAACACGCCGGGCGAACGGTGCATCTGGGACACGATCACGCGCTCGGTGCCGTTCACGATGAACGTCCCGTTCGGGGTCATCAGGGGCATGTCGCCCATGAAGACGTCCTGTTCCTTGATGTCCTTCACCGACTTGTTGCCGGTGTCCTCGTCGATATCGAAGACGATCAGCCGCAGGGTGACCTTCAGGGGCGCGCTGTAGGTCATGTCGCGCTGCATGCACTCTTCAACGTCGTACTTGGGCTTTTCCAGCTCGTACTTGACGAATTCCAGGACCGAGGTCTCGTTGAAATCCTTGATCGGGAAGACCGACTGGAAGACGCCCTTGATGCCTTCGCCATCCATCGGCTCCAGCTGGTCGCCGGATTTCAGGAAGAGTTCGTAGGAGCTTTTCTGAACCTCGATGAGGTTCGGCATTTCGAGGACTTCGCGAATCTTGCCGTAGTATTTGCGAAGACGTTTCTGACCAAGATAGGTCTGAGCCATGACGGACGTCACCTTTCGTTTCTCATCCGGTCGCATGTACCGTCGGGGCCTCCCGGTACTGCGCCCTTCGAAACAGGGGGTTCGGATCAATGCCTGACCACCTGCCCAATGGTGGCCTCCCGATCCTTGAACCTCGCCTTGGAGAGGGCTTTGCGGCAAGCCCTCGCCAAGATGGGGTCCCAGACAGCGATAGCCGGACGCGGAAATCCCGCATCCAGCCTGTGAATTCTTCGGTTCCGGCAGCCTGCCCTGGGGCGGCGCCCGCGTGATCCTGAGATTTGCTCCTGACGCATCCTGCCTATCCGAGGGTCCGGCGCCTGTCGGGGGCCTGCCCCGCTCCGCTCCGGTCGCTTCCTGCGAAAGACGAATTGGATGGAAGTCGGGAACACCTCGCGGGAATGCAACAACGGCCAGCCCGAATCGCACGGGTCCAGCGGAACCTTGCAAATAGGACACCTTGCGCGTCAGCGCAATGGCCGGCCTGCCAAGGTATGAATATTTCGACAAGATCCCGCCCAGGCCCTACGCCGTGCCGGCCGGGGCCAAGACGAGAAACGGGCGCCCCGAAGGACGCCCGTTCCCTATGAGACGATCCGCGACACGCGCGGACCGAAAGCCAATTACTTGACTTCGATCTCGGCGCCAGCTGCTTCCAGCTTGCCTTTGATCTCTTCGGCTTCCTCTTTCGAGACGCCTTCTTTGACAGCCTTGCCGCCGGCTTCGACCAGTTCCTTGGCTTCTTTCAGGCCCAGGCCGGTGATGCCGCGGACTTCCTTGATCACGTTGATCTTGGAGGCGCCGGCCGACTTCAGGATGACGTCGAACTCGGTCTTTTCTTCTTCAGCAGCGGCTTCGCCACCACCTGCGGGGCCAGCCATCATGACGGCGCCACCGGCTGCGGGCTCGATGCCGTACTCGTCTTTCAGGATGGTTTTCAGTTCTTGTGCTTCCAGCAGGGTCAGACCAACGATGTCTTCTGCCAGTTTCTTCAGATCAGCCATTTGACTTCTTTCCGTATCTCTAGATGTGTTCCAACGTGTGGGCCTGCGGCCCTACGCCGGTTCTCATGTTGCTTACGCCGCCTCGCCACGCTCTTCGATCGTGGAGAGGATGGAGGCGATATTCGAAGCAGGGGCGCCAATGGCACCGGCAATGTTCGAAGCGGGTGCGCCGATGCAGGACGCGATCTGAGCGATAAGCTCGTCGCGCGAGGGCATCTTCGACACGGCTTCGACACCGGCCCGGTCCAGAGCGCTCTCACCCATTGCGCCGCCGAGAATTTCGAACTTCTTGTTCTCTTTGGCGAAATCTTCCGCGACCTTCGCAGCTGCGACAGGGTCCTCGGAATAGGTCAGAACGGTCATGCCCGTCAGGAATTCGGCCATGCTCTCGCAGGGCTTGCCTTCCAGGGCGATCTTGGCGAGCCTGTTCTTGGCGACGCGCACTGCTGCATCGGCATCACGTGCCTTTGCGCGCAGAGACTGCATCTCAGCAACCGTGAGACCGGTGTAGTGGGCAACCACCACAACGCCAGAGCTTTCGAAGATCTGGCCGAGTTCCTCGACCACTTTCTCTTTCTGGGCTCTATCCACAGTTTCACTCCAATCAGGGAGGTGTGACCCTCCGGCTCAGTTCTGCCGGGGACTTACGTCCCGGCAAGCGGGTCCGTAACGGGGTCCGTCCAAGATCGTCCCGGGGAGCCGCACACGAGCGGGCCCGAAGAAATCTGGTGCTTACCCGTCTCAGGCAGGAATTATGAAGAGCAGATCCCCTTCACCCACCGTCTCGGACGAATCGTCGGGGCGATCCGAATCCCGGATGCCCTGACAGAGCGGGCTTCTAGGGCTTTTGCCCGTGCTTGTGAAGACCCTATTCGCAGGGCCGGGCAAACGCGGGTAACGGCGCCGCGCCCGACGCAGCGCGGCGCCGGCGACATGCGCCCTGCCCCGCTCGCTGGACCCTGAGGTCATAGCCGATATACTCCGCCTTCCCAGCTCCCGGAAGGGACCCCGCCAGGAGACCCGCATGGCCCGCACCCCCGCTCGATCCTCCACCGCCGGACGCAAGACTGCCAAGGGCCGCCCGGCCAGCATCGCGGACCTGCGCACCAAGCTGACGAAGGCCCGGGCCCGCGGCATGCCCGCAGCGCTGGAAGATCGCGGGCGACGCATCCTGGATGCCTGGCTGGCCAGCGCCGAGACCCAGGGCCAGCCCTTCCGCGACATCCGGGCCGAGCTGGCCTCGGGCGAGGCCGCGCGCAAGCTGGCCGCGATGACCGGCGAGCAGATCCGCGCCAACAACCCCGAGCAGCTGGTCAACGCCGCCTGCGCCGAGGGCTGCGCCTTCTGCTGCATCCTGCTGGAAGGCGACGGCGGGCTGATCACCGAGGCCGAGGCACGCCGCATGCACGCCGCCCTCGCCCCGCTGGCCGGCCAGCCCGACGGCCGCGCCTGGAACGCCAACGCCTGCGCGGCGCTGGATCCGGACACCCGCGCCTGCCGGGTCTACGACGCCCGCCCCACGGTCTGCCGTTCCTTCCTGTCGGTCTCGGTCGAGGCCTGCCGGATCAATGCCGAGGGCGGCGAGGAAGACGGCTCCGGCATGCTGGGCAATCACCTGGACTACCTGGCGATCCTCGCCCTGTCGCGCGACGTGATGAAGGGCACCGCCCTGGTGCAGACCTTCGCGCTGGACGAACTGGCCCGCGCCACGGTCGAGGGCGCCGACCTCGACAGCGCCCTGAAGGCCGCACGCCACCCCACGCGCGAGCTGGAAGAGACCTGCGAGGACATCGGCAACTCTCCCGACTGACCCGCGCAGGGACCGGACGGCCCCGCCCCGGCTCTATCGCCCCATCCCTTTCACCCATGCAAAAAGGGCCGCGCACTTGGCACGGCCCTTTCCGGAAACTGTCGTGGCAGAACTTAGTTCTGGGCGTAGTATTCGATGACCAGGTTCGGTTCCATCTGGACGGGGTAGGGAACGTCCGACAGGCCAGGGGTGCGCACGAAGGTCGCGGTCAGCTTGGAGGTGTCGACTTCGAGGTAGTCGGGCACGTCACGCTCGGGCAGCTGGATGGCTTCCAGGACGGCGGTCATCTGCTTGGACTTCTCGCGGACCTCGATCACGTCGCCTTCCTTCACGCGGTAGGAGGGGATGTTCACGCGCTTGCCGTTCACCAGGACGTGGCCGTGGTTCACGAACTGACGGGCCGCGAAGACGGTCGCGACGAACTTGGCGCGGTAGACGACGGCGTCCAGGCGGCGTTCCAGCAGGCCGATGAGCAGCTCACCGGTGTCGCCCTTGCGACGCTCGGCTTCGCCGAAGATGCGGCGGAACTGCTTCTCGGTCAGGTCGCCGTAGTAGCCTTTCAGCTTCTGCTTGGCGCGCAGCTGCAGGCCGAAGTCGGACATCTTGCCCTTGCGGCGCTGGCCGTGCTGGCCGGGGCCGTATTCACGGCGGTTCACCGGGGACTTCGGGCGGCCCCAGATGTTTTCGCCCATGCGGCGGTCGATCTTGTACTTGGCAGACGTGCGTTTGGTCACGGCTGATCTCCTTCTTGAGTTACGAAGGGCGTTGTCCTCTCCCCGGACCTCCCCCTTGCGGGACAGGCGACCCGGGTTGACAGGGATCCCCTTGCGGGGGCCACCAACACCAATGGAGCCGCGCTTATACGGGCAAACGGGACAGAGTCAATCGGCCCGCCCCTGTTTCTTCGGCTTTCCAGATCACGCCCGGACTGCCCGAACCGAGGCCGCGCAGGCTCTGCAAGTAACTCGTGTGACCAATTGCCGGGCAGGGTCGCGCCGAGGCCCAGCAAAAGCCACCGGCAGTACGCAGGCCCATCTTGCAACCATCAGGTGAGTGCCAGATGATTGTAGGCATAGCGTCCGATTCGCCCTATGCGAGATTCTCTGTAGCGATGCTAGCGCAGAGGTGTTGGCCGCGCCGGGCCTGACGTTGAGGCCCCGAGATAAATTGACCGGGTCGCCCTGACGGAAGGAAGCAGCTTCCGATCGTATTGCATGATGCGCCGCATTTCCGCATGTGAATTGCCGGTCGCGAAGAAGCCCCGCAATTCAAATCTTTAGTGGTGCCCGCTGGGCGGTAGCAGGACCGGACGCACACTACCGCCCCTGACAAAACGAAGAAGACCGCCACGCATTCGCGCAGCGGCCCGTTTCATCGACATGCCCCAATTAGGGGGGGGTCAGATTACACCCGCACCGAACGGCCGCCACGCGGACCGGCCAGCAGCCAGATGATGAAGCCCAGGACCGGCAGGATCAGGATCAGCAGGGTCCACAGGATCTTGGCCCCACCCGACGCGGCAGAGGTCAGCACCTGGTAGATGGCGTAGATGTCGGCGATGAGGACGATCAGTCCCAGAAGTCCGAATTCCATGGGTCAACTCCGTTCGGTTGTGCTCAATTCCTTAACTGGAAAATGAACGTCCGAACGGGGTCAAAGGTTCCCGCGGCGCAGCCGGTGGCCCGTGGCCATCCAGATCACCACCTTGGCCATCGACGCGGCTTCGCGCAGCCGGGCACGCTGCAGCCGCAGGCCCGAGGGACCATCCGCCGGGCTGGAGCTGGAGGCCGTCAGCCCCAGGTGACGGGCGATCAGGCGCGCACGTGGTGCATGGTAGGCATCGGTGACGATGACCACCTCCCGCAGGTCGGGGCAAAGGCGCAGGGCATTGCCGATATTGCTGATGGTGTCGGTGGAACGGCCCTCCAGCAGCAGCGCCTGCGCTGGCACGCCCCTGTCGCGCAGGATCGCGGCCATGACCTCGGCCTCGGACGGGCCATGGCGCCCGACCCCGCCACAGGGGATGACCCGCGCCACCTCCCCGCGGTGAAACAGGTCGGCGGCATGTTCTACCCTCCGGCGCAGCCCCGGCGACGCGGAGCCATCGGGCCGAACGGCCGCCCCGAGGATCAGGGCCGTGCGGGTCACACGCCCCTCACCGCTTGCGCCGTTTCACGTTGCCACCGCGCTGGCCGGGTCGACCGGCGGTGGAGCGCCCGCGTGACTTGGTGGCCGCCTCCGAGGCCGCTTCGACCGCCGACTGCCGCGCCATTGGGTCGTCGCCCACGGCCAGATCCACGGCTTCCAGCCGCTTGACCTCGTCGCGCAGGCGGGCGGCCTCCTCGAACTCCAGGTTCTCGGCCGCCTTGCGCATCTCGTCGCGCAGCCCGTCCAGGTGCGCCTGCAGGTTGGCCCCGACCAGCGGCTTGTCGACCTTGGCGGTGACACGGTTCATGTCCACATCGCCCTGGTAGAGGCCGGCCAGAATGTCGTCAACGTTCTTCTTCACCGTCTCCGGCGTAATGCCATGCTCCTCGTTGTAGGCGATCTGCTTCTCCCGCCGCCGCTCGGTCTCGGCCAGGGCGCGCTCCATCGAGCCGGTGATCCGGTCGGCATACATGATGACCCGCCCGTCGGCGTTCCGCGCCGCCCGGCCGATGGTCTGGATCAACGACGTCTCAGAGCGCAGGAACCCTTCCTTGTCGGCATCGAGAATCGCTACCAGCCCGCATTCGGGAATATCCAGGCCCTCGCGCAGCAGGTTGATCCCGATCAGCACGTCGAAGGCCCCCAGGCGCAGGTCGCGCAGGATCTCGATCCGCTCGATCGTGTCGATGTCGGAATGCATGTAGCGGACCTTGATGCCCTGCTCGTGCATGTACTCGGTCAGGTCCTCCGCCATCCGCTTGGTCAGCGTGGTGCACAGGGTCCGGTACCCCTGTTCGGTGACGCGACGCACCTCGTCCTGAAGGTCGTCGACCTGCATTTCGACAGGGCGGATCTCCACCTGCGGGTCGAGGAGGCCAGTGGGACGGATCACCTGTTCGGTGAAGACGCCGCCGGTCTGCTCGATTTCCCACTTGCCGGGAGTGGCGGAGACGAAGACGGACTGGGGCCGCATCGCGTCCCATTCTTCAAACTTGAGGGGCCGGTTGTCCATGCAGCTGGGCAGGCGGAAACCATGTTCCGCCAGGGTGAACTTGCGCCGGTAGTCGCCCCGGTACATGCCGCCGATCTGCGGAACAGAAACGTGGGATTCGTCCGCGAAAACAATGGCATTGTCAGGGATGAACTCGAACAAGGTCGGCGGCGGCTCGCCGGGCGCGCGGCCCGTCAGGTAGCGCGAGTAGTTCTCGATCCCGTTGCAGACGCCGGTGGCCTCCAGCATCTCGATGTCGAAGTTGGTGCGCTGTTCCAGCCGCTGCGCTTCCAGCAGCTTGCCCTCGCCCACCAGCTGATCCAGCCTCTGGCGCAGCTCTTTCTTGATGCCGATGACGGCCTGGTTCATCGTCGGCTTCGGCGTGACATAGTGGCTGTTGGCGTAGACGCGGACCTGGTCGAAACTGTCGGTCTTCTGCCCCGTCAGCGGATCGAACTCGGTGATGCTTTCCAGATCCTCGCCGAAGAACGACAGCTTCCACGCACGATCCTCAAGGTGGGCCGGCCAGATCTCCAGGCTGTCGCCACGCACCCGGAAACTGCCCCGCTGGAAGGCCTGATCGTTGCGCTTGTATTGCTGCGCGACCAGATCGGCGATCACCGCGCGCTGGTCGTATTCGCCGCCCACCTTCAGGTCCTGGGTCATCGCGCTGTAGGTCTCGACGCTACCGATGCCGTAGATGCAGCTGACCGAGGCGACGATGATCACGTCATCGCGTTCCAGCAGCGCCCGGGTGGCCGAGTGGCGCATCCGGTCGATCTGCTCGTTGATCTGGCTTTCCTTCTCGATATAGGTGTCCGAGCGCGGCACATAGGCCTCGGGCTGATAATAGTCATAGTAGCTGACGAAATACTCGACCGCGTTATCGGGGAAGAAGCCCTTGAATTCGCCGTACAATTGCGCCGCCAGGGTTTTGTTCGGCGCGAGGATGATCGCCGGGCGCTGCGTTTCCTCGATCACCTTGGCCATGGTGAAGGTCTTGCCGGTGCCGGTGGCGCCCAGCAGGACCTGGTCGCGATCCCCGTCCAGCACGCCTTGACTCAGTTCGGCGATGGCCGTGGGTTGGTCGCCCGCCGGGTCGAAGGTGGTGTTCATCACCAGCCGCTTGCCGCCCTCCAGCTTCTCGCGCGACTTCACGTCGGGCGCGGGGGCGTGCATCTGCGCCGGCAGGCTGTCGTTGTGGGCGTAGGCCATGGACTCTCCGATCGGGTTTGTTCCAGATTTGTCCTCTTTTCGCGCAGGTTCAACCCCGGCAGCCGCCCTGCTGCTGACAAAGAGGCCCCTGGCCCTGCGCCGCTTGCTCTTCGTCAAGAAATTCCCGATAAGGAAGCGTCATTTCAGGAGGCTTGCCATGCGCGCACGAATCTACCGCCCCGCCAAGACCGCCATGCAATCCGGGACCGCCAAGACCCACAACTGGGTGCTTGAGTACTTCCCCGAGACGCCGCGCGACATCGACCCGCTGATGGGTTGGACCTCGTCTTCGGACACCCAGACGCAGGTCAAACTGCGCTTCGAGACCAAGGAGGCCGCCGTCGAATACGCGGCCGAGCATGGGATCGACGCGGTGGTCACCGAACCGCATGAGCGCAAGCCCAACGTGCGTCCCTTCGGCTATGGCGAGAATTTCGCCACCAACCGCCGTGGCGCCTGGACCCACTGACGACCTTTCTCGCGGCCCGTTTCCGGGATGACTGGGGCGGGCCGCGCAAACATTTTGCACCTGAGCAAAGATCGACTTGATGGTGGATCCCGGCGGGTGCCCACGCTCGATTTTCGACATTCCAAATGCCCGCGCCCTTTGCAATTTCACTTGCAGCGGCCAGCACCCTTTTGCGCTGCAATGCAATTTCCAAACAACTGGCAATCAACGCTTTTCAGGTTCGTCTTGATTATTGAACCGGCAGGTCAGAAGATTTCCATGGGGTATGAGCAACTAATCTCTAGCGCGACAGGTTTATTTGTTGCGCACGGGCCGCCTGCGCATGTAGGCGAATAGAGGGGACATTTCATTTATCGCGTTCAGAACGCTTGCTCGGACGGAATGGGGAATATCCGCTCATGGCATTACGAATTTTCACCTGTCGGGACTGCGGTCATCGCATGAGGTTCTCCCACAACCATTGCGGGAAATGCTTCGCTCGCAAGGAAGCTTATCAGCAACCGCTGCTCTGGTACACAATCGCTGTCATCCTGGTTCTGCTCTTGGTTTTCGGGCTGGTCCAGTGGATCATCAGCCAAGTATAAACCGGGGCTTGCCAAGCGGCACGGTTTCCCTGAAAACGCCCTCGTGGCCCCGTAGCTCAACTGGATAGAGCAGCCGACTTCTAATCGGCAGGTTGAGGGTTCGAGTCCTTCCGGGGTCGCCACCTGCTCAGCCAAGCCTTGAAAACATTGAACAAATCAGCCGAGTTGGAACTTCGATCCGGCTGATTTGGAACTTTCTGCTCCGCATACGATCTTCTGAAGGTCCGCGCTCTTGCTGTAGCGCGTGGCCTCGCTTTGGCTTTCGTGTCCGAGAATCGCCATGCGCTGCTCCGGGGTGGCGCCGTTCTCCTTGAAGACGGAAGCCCGGTGCTTCCTGATCCCGTGCGCGCTTAGCTCTGGCAGTCCTGCCTCATCACAGGCGCGGCTAAACCACTGCGCGGCGCTCTTGTGTGAGCGCGCCGCACCGGACTTCGTGGTGATGAACGTCATGTGCCTGGGCGCCGTCGCCAGACACCGCGCAAGATGGTCATCCGCCTCGAACCAGTCGGGGCCAGGTAAGCTGAATGGGCAAGCGGCTTCGCTACCGGATTTCTGACGCCGGTAGTGAAGCCAGCCATTCTTGACCATGCCCGGCCCCAGTCGGCAGGCGTCGCCGATGCTCGCGCAGGTTCTGTGCATCAACTCGAACGCGAGACGCTGCTGGCTGTCGTGGGGCCAGCGCAGACGGAAGGCAGCAACGTCCGCCCTGCCCCAGGCCTTGTACCCCTCGGTCACTGCCGTCGCGCGCTTGCGAACATCTCTGCTGGGGTCAGCGTCGATCAGACCTGCGTCCACGCACCAGCGCCCAAAGGCACGCCATACCCTCAGACGATTGTTGGCAGGGTGAGGTGGGAGCCGTGCGAGATCCTGGCGAATGTGTCGCGGCAGGAGGTCAGCCAAGACGCCCCGCCCATAGAGCGCCTCAATATCCTCGATCATACGCCGGCGGGTGCCGCGGGTCGAACTGGCAAGGCCCAAGAAGTGATCGGAGGCCATGTAGGCCCGCAGGGCGGCTCCGATAGTGCCCGTGCGATGCCGCACCTCCGGGGAGGGCTTGCCGCCGTCGTGCGCAGCTAGAAGGGCGCTGTAGGCCGACAGCCACTCCGGGTGATCTGTCGACAGGTCAGGAAGCGGCACGCCCCTCTGCCCTTTCGGGCGGAAGTAGAACCGGGCGTTTCCGCTGGGAAAGGTCCCTGATCTGTTTAGATGCTTCAATCTGACACTTCTCCGAATAGCCCGTCGCATGAGTTCACCTCCTGATCGGGCGACGATAGGAGGGCCTCAGGCTTGATGGCAAGGATGCGGACCGACCCGTCACGCAGCACCTCGACCGCGCCGATCGGCACGCCGCAGTCCTGTGCTGCCTGGATCGCATTGCGGATTACCGCGATGGATGCACGAGCTGCGCTCATTGGTGCCTCGGCTGTTGCGGCTTGTCATACATGCTCCAGCTCCTCCGTCTCACGCTTCAGCGCATCGGCCAGAACATCGGCACAGACCTGGAAGAAGATCCGCAGCGCGGGCTCGGGGGCTTCGGCCGCCCGGCTCTCGGCGTGAGCCTTAGCCTCGGCTAGTTCGTCAGTGGTGTGCGGGTCAGTCATGCCGCTTCCTCCTTCTCAACCAGTTGCCCACAATTCGCCTTCACCACCGCGGCTGCCACGGGCGGGCAGACAGAGTTGCCGACGCAGCTGACCTGAGTGTTCTTGGTGAAGCTGCGCCAGTCCCAGCCGCCATCGCAGTGCTGCTCCCAGACGCCCTCGATCACGTAGTCGCGGGGGAATCCCTGGGCGGTGAAGAGCTCACGCGGGGTGAGCATGCGCATGCCGATATCGGCGATGACGTAGCGGGTGCCGGCGATGTCGAGGGTGACCAGGTCGCCGCCGTCCCAGGCGCCATGGGACCGCAGGAACTCGGCCACCTCGCGGGCGCGGGCCTCATGCGCCTCCGTGAACGGTGGGGCCTGCAGGGCCGCCTGCATATGCGCCATGCGGTCTTTCACGGTGATGGTATGGCAGGGCGCATCCGTGCGGGCGCCATCCCCGGTGCCGTAGTACTTGGCGAAGAAGGTGGCGACGGGCGTCTGATGGCTGCCGCTGGCCGCGACGGTCGAGAGCGGATCGCGCGCGTCGTGGCCTGCGTGGGCGCCCATGCGCGGCCCGCCGTTCTGCTGGGCCAGAAAGGCAGCGCAGGTTGCATGCTTGGCGCCCCCGGCGACGATGGTCCCGAGCGGCTTGCCGAGGTCGAGGGCGCGGGGAGCCTGGCCCGGGCGTTCTCCGTAGCCAGTCTGGATCAGCGTCGGCAGCAGCACGGCATTCTGGTCCTTCGTGCTGGCGCAGATGGTATGCAGAGGTAGCGTGGCGTCGCGGTTGTTCCCGCCCTGCTGAGCGTAGGTCAGCACCGGGCTCAAAATCGCATCCTTGGAGGGGGATGGTGCGAATGGCACAGCAAAGCCTTGGCTCCGAATGCGTCGGTCCTTCTGGAACTCGCAGGTGTGTGTGTCCGAGCCAATACCAATTTGGCACTGGCAAGTGAGGCGGTCCAGATGGCAGCAGCAATCTGCCGTACCATTCGCGGGGATGTACGTATGTCCGCTAATGGAGGGGGCAATGCTCCGTGAGCTCACGATGGAGTGAGTAGCCACCAGGAAAGGCGCCTCGGCCTCCAGGACGTAGCGGGCGACGCCGCGGGCGATCCGGGCCAGCGTGTTGTTCGCCAGGGGGCGCACGGCGCGCAGGCCGAGCGTTGCGCGGATCTCCTCGGCGCTGTCGAAGATCGAGGGGCAAGGGATCGACCAGTCGATGCACTCGGCGGCCGTGCGCCAAGGCTTCAGCGCGCCCGCGATCACGCGCGGATCGTCCGGCGCTCCGTGTGTCGGGTCCGGCCAAACAATCGGCTGGCCGTCGAAACGGATGATGACGAAGAGCCGCTTGCGGATCGTGGGGGCGCCATAGTCGCAGGCCCGGAGCTCGCGCGTCTCCATCTTGCCGCCCAGCCCGCGGATCGCCTTGCGCCACTTGTCGAAGGTCTCGCCCCGCCGCTGCGGGCAGGGCATCGGCCCGCGCGGGGTTTCGATCACCGGCCCCCAGGTCTTCCACTCCTCGACATTCTCCATGATGACCACGTCGACCTGGCCGCCGCTCTTCTGGATGCGCTCGATCCAGCCAGGGATCACCCAGGCGAGGTCGCGGATGTTGCGGGCCACGGGCGCGCCGCCCTTGGCCTTGGAGAAGTGGCGGCAGTCGGGGCTGAACCACATCAGGCCGATGTGGCGGCCCGCCAGATGATCCAGCGGATCGACGCGGTAGACGTTCTCGCTGAGGTGGAGCGTGTCGGGATGGTTGGCGGCATGCAGGGCCAGTGCGGCCGGGTTGTGGTTGATGGCGATGTCGGGGCCGCGGCCCAGGGCCATCTCGATGCCGGTCGAGGCGCCACCGCCGCCGGCGAAGCTGTCGACGATCAGCGGCGGGCCGAGGGGCGCGGCGCGGGTGTCGATTGCGAGGTCGAGGAGATGCGTGCCGTCCATCAGCGGGCCTCCTGATCCAAGGGAAGAGCGTGGTGCGTGGGCATCGGTCTGGACCGATAGGAGGTCTTGCCGCTAACCTGGTGGTGCGAAGGCGCAGCAACGCCTCCGCACCCGACCAACCGAAGAGCTTCTGGAGGGATCAGTTGGCCATTCTTGAAACTTGGATCCGCCTCATCAGCGGAGCAGTCGGGGTGCTTATGAACGTCCTCAAAATCCTGCCGGCGCCGAAAGATGCGCCGGATGTCACGATCTCTGGCATGGCCGAGGTCAACGTCCGGGGAGATTCCTTTGTCGTCTTCCGGATCGACAACCAAAGCGGCCATGACCTCATCAGCAGGAAGATCATTGCCAGGAAGCCTCGATCCAAGGTGCGGCAGGGCTTTGCTCGCCCGGCCGACACGATTCAGGAATACTTCGCCTGGATGCAGGAGACCGGCCAGGAGACCAGAGGGCGCGATGATCGCGGGGTGTTCGTTGCTCCGGCGGGTCAGCGGACCTGCAACTACGTGGTTCTTCGTGGGGCTCATCCTGAGGTCCTTCTCGAGTTCACGTTTGACGTTGCGGACACCAACGACAGGCTGCGTAAGAGCATGCGTGCGGTGAATGGCGACGTTCAGGTCTTGGGGAGGATGATGGTGCCCGCTGAGGGTTCAGATCGGCCTTAAGGGAGAGCTCCATCAGCTCATCCCCAGTGCTTCTTTGTACATCTCCAGCACCGCCTCTTCCTCGGCGATGTCGTCGGGCTCGCGCTTGCGCAGAGCGATGATCTTGCGCAGGACCTTGGTGTCGTAGCCACGGCCCTTGGCCTCGGCCATGACCTCCTTCTGCTGGCCGGCGATGTCCTTCTTCTCGGCGTCCAGGCGCTCGAAGCGCTCGATGAACTGGCGCAGTTCGCCCGCCGTGACGCGATAGGCCTTGTCGCGAACGTCGCGGGCCGCGTCGGTTTGCTTCATGCCGCCTGCCGGGGTGTTCTGGCCCAGGGCCTGACGCAGTTCGGACGGTGTCCGCACGTGCCGTTTGCCTTGGGCATCGGCCGGCGTGATGACGTAGAGGGTTTCCAGCGTCTCGATGATCGCGGAGGCGCGGTTGTAGCCGATGCCGAAGTGACGCTGCAGCCAGGAGGTTGAGGCCTTTTCGTGCTCCACGACAGCGGCAAGAGCGGCGTCGAGCGGTTCATCGCGGCCCTCCTGAGGCACGGGGGCCAGCAGGCGGGTAATGTCGGTTTGCATCAGGGCGAGGCTGTCCGGGGGCATGTCAAAAACCTTCATGTCGGTCTCTCAAAGCCGCGCTGGCATGAGGACCCAAAGCGCGTTCGGGTCGTCGGAAACGATGCGAGCGGGTTCACCCGGGCCTAGTGTGCTGAGCGTGAAACTCGGCGTCACGCTGCCCTGGGCGCTCAGATACCGGATGTTGAAGCCGAGACTCTTGTGGACGCAGCCTTCTGCGACATCGCCCTGCAGCGGGACGGAGGCGCGGCTCCCTTCGGCGGCATGGGGTGATTTAGCGATCATCCGGCCATCCCCTAGGTTCAGCTCCACGATGCTCCAGCTGCTGCTGCAGATCTGTTCTGCCAAGGCCGCCATGCGCTTCAGTGCGGGACCGCTAAGCTGGGCGCGCATGGCCTGGCTGATCGGGGGAATGACCCGAGCGTAGTCAGGATAGGTGCCGTCGATGGTTTTGCAGCGGAGCTCAACATTGGCGCATTCGACGCGAAGGTGGCTTTCTGCCAGGGCGAAACTGACGGGCTCGTTGCCTCCCTTTCCGAATATCGCATGGAGGGCGCCGACATATGCCCTGGGAATAATGACGCCCTTTCTTTCGTCGCCGGGAATGCCGCTGAGATCGGCGGGCTCGTCGGTATCGATCCTGGCCATGCGGTGCCCGTCTGTCGCCACGGCGCGAACGGTCCCTCGCTCGGGGTCAGCGGTCAGGAAGATGCCGTTCAGGTAGTAGCGGGTTTCCTCGTTGCTGATGCAGTGTTGGCTGAGGCGAATGAGCCGGGATGCCTGATCCTGGCTGATCGAGAAGGCCGGATGCAGCTTTGGCGATGTAAGGGCGGGATAGTCCGCAGCAGGCATGTGATCATTGAGAGTGATGATGGTTTCGCCATCATCGAGGCGGATCTCGTCCATGTCCTGTTTCGCGATCAGTGACAGGGTCACCGGCCCTGCAGCTGTCGGCGCGAACCCCGCGAGGATCCGCGCTGCTACCATTATGTCCGCCTCGCCTTCGGTCTCGGCCTCCAGCGTAATCGTCAACTCGGCATCCAAGTCGGTAGCTTTCAGGATGACCTGGTTATTGCGGACCTCGATGCGCAAATAGCCGAGGATGGGAATGGTGTTGCGCCGGTCGATCACCTTGTTCAGCAAAGTGGTCGCCGCTTTCAGCTCTTGGCGGGGAATGACAGCCCTGACTTTGACCGGGGTCATGGATTCCGAAGATTGATACAGCATGTCGGGTACTCTACTCCGTCGGGTGGTGCGGGCGTCAGTCGCCCAGGATCTCGCGCGCCTTCTGGATCCAGAGCGCGATGGCTCCGGCCTCAGTGTGCGCGTGGCAGGGGATGCGGTGCAGGTGGACCACGAAGCCGCCGTCATTCGGGCGCGCAGCGAAGGTGCCGCCGCCTTCGATTGCCTGGGTCATGAAGGCCTCGCGCAGGGCCTGGCCGTGCAGCGTGGTCACGCGGTCGAGGAAGGCGCGGATCTCGTCGTGGTCCGTCAGCAAGGCCGTGCCCGAGGCCCTGGCGCGATGGTCGGGCGCGGGGATCGGTTGGTGCGGCTGGCCCCATGCGGGCTGCTGGCGCGCATTGCGCCATGTGCCGTGTCCGCTGCGGTTTGACATGGGTGAAGCCTCCTCGGTCACTGCTGGGCGCCGAGGA
Organism: Pseudooceanicola marinus; assembly: GCF_020177265.1. GTDB lineage: Bacteria > Pseudomonadota > Alphaproteobacteria > Rhodobacterales > Rhodobacteraceae > Pseudooceanicola > Pseudooceanicola marinus_A. The sequence continues at coordinate 177,193 of NZ_JAIVMC010000009.1, read as the reverse complement.
AGGCCTCGGCGTTGATGTGGCGGCGAGCCAGGTGGGTGTTCACGTCGAACAGGGCGATGGCGATCAGGCCCGCGACGCAGAGCCAACACAGACCCTGCAGGACGAACTCCAAGGGCGATGGCCGGGACTGGGCGCGGCGCTGGCGGTCGTAGCGGGCGGCGAGGAAGTCGATCATGCGTGGCTCCTGTGCTAAGGTTAGAAACGGGGGGAGGATCACGGCGCTACGGGGCGCCGTGATCAGGTGGGGTGTCAGGCCGCCTCGACGGCGCTTTCACCCCACCAGTTTTCAACCTGGCGGCCATCGCCGGCGCAGTAGCGCAGCAGGTAGATGTCTTCGCTGTGCGCGATCTGGCCACGGCCAATGACGACACCGGCCTCCGGCGACGCCTTGAGCTTGAGCTTCGCGCCCATGTCGAAGGCAAAGCCCTTCGGTTTCGACTGCTCTTCATTCATCAGATCTGTTCCTTCCGTGTTGCTTGTGGGTTGGTGGGGCTGGGTCGCATCGATCAGGCTTTCCAGCGCCAGGGCCACGCCGATGTCGGCGGGGTGCGAGTTGAAATCTGCGTCCTTCAGGTGGTCGAGAAGGTCGGGGTTCACGGTCCCGGCCGGGAACCAGTGCGCCTGCAGGATGCGGGCTGCCTGGTGCAGGGAGAGGTTCATGCCTCCGGCTCCTGCGGGCGCTCGGGCGCGGCGGCCAGCGCGGTCATCTGCTCCGCCCTGGCGGCCTCCTGCGCCGTCGCCGGGCGGGTGACGCCAGTCTTTCGACTGAACGCAGCCCAACCGGTCGGCGTGACGGCGCGGTAAAAGCCGATGTGTTCCTGGGGAATGTCGATCATGCCGCGTCTCCACCGTCGGGCGCCGGGGGCGTGTCATGTTCGAAAGCGGCCCGCCGGGCGGCGGCGCGGCGCATGATGCCGGGGGCGAGGATGGCCACCCGGGCGCGGGTGCGCTCCATGTAGGGCGCCAGCTGCTCGCGGAGGGGCTGATCGTCGGTCATGCGGCGCGGGCCGATGTCGAGGTGCTGCAGCGTGCGGCCGGTCAGGTGGCCCGGGCGCAGGCGCGCCATGCGCTCTTCGCTGATCGGGTGGCCCTGGGCGCGTTTGGCCTCGGCCCAGTTCGACTGCATCGCCACAGGGCAGCGCGCGAAGAGCTCGGGCGCAGCGGGCAGGTCATAGCTTGGGGGGTGGTCGCGCATGGTCGCCTCCATCGGGTTGGATGGAGGCAACATTATGGGTAAACTTACCCAAGTCAATACAAATCTGGGTAAGTTTACCCCCGCCGGAAGATTCGGACGGGCAGGCTAGTTAGCCGGGAGCTTGACAGCGAGGTCCTTTGGCCAGTGAAGCCGGACCCGCGCAGCCCACTTGAGCCTGACATTGTGCAAGTTATCAGACTGAGGGTTGAGTGAGATAAGGTGAAAGAGGCCTGGCTCCGAGCCAAGCTTGACCTGCTTCACCCAGACCATGCCACTCTCGTCCTCGCAGACGCAGGTGTTACCCACTGCATCGCTCGGGACGCCCTCATGTGTCTCTCGTGAGTAGAATAGGATGTCACCAGCTGAAAAGGTGGGTTCCATACTGTCGCCTTCAACCTCAACAGCAACAATGCCGTGGTTACTAAGCCCCGGCGGAGCAACGACCTGAGGCCCGTCACCCTTCTCGTAAACGTCGATAAGTGGGATCTGAGCACCAGCCCCCACCCTACCTGCGATCGCTATCGTAGGACCAGGCGCTACGGCCGCGTCAGCGGCGCTGATGATCTGGTCTACGGTCATGCCGAGGTGATTTGCGATCCTCAGTGCCGTGGAGAGCTTCGGCGATGCTGCTTTCCCTCGCTTGAGGTCTCGCAGATAGGAACTGTTCATCCCGGCAGCCTCTGAGAGAGTTGCCTCCTTTAGGCCGCGCTCAGCCATAATCTTTCGAAGTCCTGTCAGGAACTTATCAGCGGGATCAATCATGGTGGAGATTATGACAGCGCCTTGAGGCGGGCTGTATCGGGAAGAATACCCCTTGCCAGACCGGGTAAGTTTACCCATACAGTGCGACATGGAACAGCTCATCGCAGAAGTTGAAAGCTAAGCGGCGAAAAGGGGGGTAACGCCTCAAAAAGTGCTGCGCGATGCAATCGGTGCAAATTGGCGCCAGTGGGAGTTGTGGAAATCGGGCCGTTCGAGCCCGACGATGCGCGTCGCTGATCGCCTGCGGAAGCACATGACTGCTCCGAGCGAGAAGACCGCTCAGCGAGACGTAGCGTGACTGTTCTTCGTTCATATCGGGACACTCTGTATGTCGCATTGCGCGCCGCTCGGGCGCAAGCCCGTCGTCAAGTCGACTTTGCCGCAAAGCTGCAACCCAGTCCCGTGAAAACCCTCGGAGGATTTCCCCATGCGTAAAGCGCGCCCGGCTTCCATCCAGTCGGCTGTCCAGTCGTCCATCCGCGCGGCGGGTGGCTTGGAAGCAGCCGCCAATGACCTGGGCGTCGGAGTATCGACGTTGTCGCACGGCACCGAGATCTCCGAGTCCCGCCCGGGCGGCCTGGGGATCAACTATGCAGATCGCCTCGGCCGGGTCGTGCCCGAGTCCGCTGTGCCGATCGCGCAGCATTTCGCGATGCTGGCAGGGGGAACGTTCCAACCTTTGGTCCTGGACGGCCCGACGGCGAGCGACATTCACCAGCTGACCCGAGAGTTCTCCGACGTGCTTCAACAGCACGCTGCGGCGCATTCCTCAGCTTCGGCACGGCCGGACGATTATACGCCGGCAGAAGCAGAGCGACAGATCCGAGAACTGGATGAGGTGATGGCCGTTGCTGCCAGGTTCCGCTCAGTCCTGTGCGCGAAAGCCGGAGAGCAGGCATGAACGGGGTTAAATTCAGCCCATTCGCATCCCGCCCTTGTGGCGGGCACTGCCCCCGGGCGCTTGTCAGCGCGCCCGGCGACCCGGCGCGGGACGTGCCGTTGGCTTTCCCGTCCTGCGCCCTTTTTCATTCCCATCCGCGGGGCGGCTCCTCCAAGCCCCGTGCGGAGCGCGCAGGGCAGGCCGTCGCGCGCTTCGGGGCGCGAAGCGTGTCTCTCAGTTGCACGCTTCGCGCCAGCGAGATCCCCTGCCCCGCCAAAGCCCATGATGCGTCCGGGCCCAAGAAGGTCCGCTGCGACCGCTGCGGCGGGCGGGGCTACACCAGCTGGCACCCCGGCTGGGACAACGGGTGTGAGGTCTGTGGCGCCTGCGGAGGCTCCGGAAAGGTGAGGGTGAACTGATGGGCATGATCCACGCCGCCAACACCTCCTCCGCTGTCCGTCAGCAGCGCCATGAGGCGCTGGACAGCCTCGACGATTTCCCGACAGCGCCGTGGGCCACGCGGGCGCTCTGCGAGGAGCTGACGCGTGAGGGCTTCGACCTCTCCGTCATGGATGCCTGGGAGCCGTGCTGCAATCGCGGATACATGGCGGAGCCGCTGCGCGAGAGCTTCCGCACGGTCTTCGCCACCGACGTGAAGGACTACGGCTATTCGGGCCTGAACGCGCAGGCCGACTTCCTGATCGACTGGGCGCACGACGCGCCGAAGGTGGATTTCGTGGTGATGAACCCGCCCTTCAAGCTGGGCCTGGAGTTCATCCAGCAAGGCCTGCGGCACGCTCGTGTCGGCGTGGCCGCCTTCGTTCGTAGTGCCTTCGTCGAGGGCGGCACCCGCTATGACGCGCTGTTCCGCGATTGCCCCGAGGCGCTGGTGCTACCGTTCGTCGAACGGGTTGTGCTGTGGCGCGGGGTGCTGATGGACCCCGACGTGCCGATCTGGCGCGAGAAGAAGGACGGGAAGTGGGGTGCCGAAAAGCCCTCCACCGCGATGGCCTATTCCTGGCTCGTCTGGATCAAGCCGCCCATGTGGAACGGCCGGTCGGAGCATCGGCGCATCGCGCCCTGCCGCCAGCGCCTGACCCGTCCCGATGACTACCCGCCGCTGCCGGTGCACCTGCAGCGGCCCGTGAAGGAGGTGCTGCTGTAATGCTCGGTCTAAACGAAGCGAAGGTGGCGAGCTCCTCCCATGCGCAGCCCTCCTGCGCGCTCGCCGGCCTTCCGTTACAGAAGAATGAGGTTCTTCTCCCGCAACCTTTTTACGGCTTCGGCTTCAGCGCCGGGGTGGACTACCCCGCCGATAACTTCGCTGATGCGCCAACTGCTGATGCCCATAATTCGGACCATTTCGGTCACGGTACGCCCTTGCAGTCGAAGAATGAACGCCGTAACCGCGTCCTCGAACGTCATGGACTTCCGCGTGAAGCCCAATTCGTTCACCGTCACACCCGTAAGCGGGTGCTTCTGCGTTGCCATCTGAAATCTCCTTTCATGGCAATGTCGGTGCCAGGTCTTTTGGTTTGGACTGGCACCATGTGTTCCCAGACGCTTCGCGGTCTGGGGTCGCGTCTCGGGCGGGTGGTAGGACACCTGTCCGAGATACCCTTACTGATATCCGAGAGCGGAACAGCGCTGTCCAGAGGGTTGTCCTCGGGCATGGCCGTGGTGTCTGTTTCGACGCGACTACCCTCAGACGACGAAATGGTCACATTTGAGTGGCGTGGGCCTACGTTTGGGGCCCCTGTCGTGACCCTGAACAAGACGCAAGAAAATTGGCGGAGCCATGCGAATTCCATGTTTGGAAGACGCAAAACCAGCCTCTGGGGACCGCTACTTGCTCAGATGCGATTCGCATTCCGCTTCGCTCACATGCTGGGAGGCGGCCAATGATCGACCAAAATCGTATGCCCGACACATGGCCGCTACGGCGCGGCGACACCCTATCGAACCATGACTGGTTCCCAATGTATGGGCATCGCTTCCTCGGTTCCTCCTTCGTGCGCAAGGCGGTGATGCAACGCCGGCGGGCCGACATCGGCACAGCGATCATCCTCTGGACTGAGGCCATGCGTGAAGACCCGGCGGGCACTCTGCCGCTCGACGATGAGGAACTGGCCTCCCTTGCGCAGTTTGCCACGGTCGAGGAGTGGCTGGAGGTAAAGGCCGGCGTGCTTCACGGCTGGGAGGAGGTCCTGGTCGAGGATGACCGGGCGGCCGAGCCCTATCGGCGTCTCGGCCACCCCGGCTTCATGCAGGGCGTGGTCGAGGAGATGCACAAGCGAAAGGTGAGCCGGGACGCCGGCCGCGAAGCCCGCAACCTCTCGGTGCGGAAGAGCCGGATCAAGAAGAAGATGGAGGAGCTGCAGTTGGCCTCGCACATCGTCGAGGACGGTGCCGTGCTGCACTCCCTGGCGGAGTTCTTCGACCAGTCGGACCTGCACATCACCCACGACAACGTCCGGACCGCGATGGCCGAGGTACTGGGCTACACGGGCGAGGTGACCCGGTTTCCAGCAGGCGGCCGGCGTGGTTAGCGGCCTGAAATCTAACTGAAACCAACTGCAACACTACTGAAGCACTACTGAAACATTTCAGCAATTTTCACTGAAATTGCCCGACAGGACAGAACAACAGAACACAAGACAGAACACCCCTACAGGCCGGCGGGCCGGGTGACTTGTGGATAAGTCGAGATAGGGCAGAGAAAGGGGGCCGCGATGGATGATGCGGAGCAAAGAGCAGGAGAGGCGCGGGTTAAGGAGCTATTCATCCAGAGGATGGAAGCCCTGGGCTTCATGAGGCCCGCCGGCATGAAGCTGGATCAGTACCGGGTGATGCAGAAGGAAATCTGCCAGAAGCTCGCCTACATGACCGATGAGGGGCTGCAGGCGCTCGCCGAGGTGATGCAAGGACAGGGCGGCGGGAAATCCGGGGACCGTTTCCCGATCGCGGCGAAGGTGCTGGCCGAAGCGAACAGGATCGAGCAGCCCGCCGCTGACGCCTCGCCTCTCATCCGCAAGGTCTTTGCCAGTCAGGTCGGTGCGGAAGCGATCCAGGAAGGGTTCGCGCCCGAGCTGCTGCATTGGCTCCGCTCCAACCGGCGCTGGCCGAACAGCTACGTCTTGAGCTTGATGCGCACCGAGGCCCGGCCTGGGGTGACCCGCTGGCAGGATCTGCAGAGGCGCGAGGGACGGGGTGAGCAGCTGACCGCTGAGGAAGCGGGCTGGTGCCGCCGGCGCCGCGATGTGGTTGAGCGCTGCAAGAATGCGCGGCGCCTCGGCCTCGGAGATGCAGCATGATGGCGAGACGCAAGGAAGAGGTCCTGGCTGAAGCGGTGATCTATGTCGGACCGGGCCAGCCCGGGCGGGCGGCAGTCGGGCGCATTCCGCCCCGCATTGCGGAGAGCGATGCCGCCTGTGCTGCGATCCTCGAAGCCGCGCAGCCGCCGGCCAGCTGTGGGCCGGACATTCCCGTCGCGCCAGGGCGCGGACCGATGCAGCGGATCACGCCGCGTCGGATGGAAGCAACCAGCACCGGTGGCTTCGTGCGGCGTCACGACGGCTTCGAGGGGCGGGATGCTGCTCGGGTCTGCGATGCCTTCGACGAGATGGAGCGCCAGGCGTCCAACCGCCACGCGGCAACCCGGCGCCGTGCCGAGGCTGAGGGTCGTGAGCCGCCCGCGTTTGTCGCGCCGTTCAATCCGGGCCAGATCAGCATCGGACGAACCTACGCGGCATTGAGTGAGCGGGTAGCCTGCGCTGGCGTTTCGTGTTCCTCATTCGAGGGCCGGGTGTCTGGTGGCGGCGGGCCAGGTGATCGTGAGACCGCCATCCTGCAGGACTTCCAGCAGCTGCGCGCGATGCACCGTCGGATCGGTGATGGCCTGGCAAAGGAGGTGCGGCGGATCCGGCCGGGCGGCCTCAAGCGCCGTGCGATCCGGGTGCGCGTGCTGGTCGACATGGTGTGCATCGGAGGGCAGACGCTGGAGGGCGTTCTGAAGGCTCATGGCTGGGCCGTGGACCAGAAAAGCCGGAATGCCTTGCGCCTGTCGCTCTGCGCGGCGCTGGATCGCATGCAGGGCTATGATCTGGTGCGGCCCAGGCAGCGAAACGAAGGGGCTTGACGCTTAGCCCTTCCAATGACATCACTTGTGACATCATCGAGAAATGTGCCCGGGGCCGATCCTTCAGCCGCCGGGCTTTCTTCTACCACTGCTCGCATGGCGCGAAGAACGGCTCCTGTTGAAAACGGCCATTGATGAGCTGACCGCCGAAGCCTTGGAAGCCTACATATCCGCCCATACGGTTCTTTCCGTTCACTTCGCCGCAGACGCGTGTCTCTGTCGTGCCGTCTGCTAGGTGAACAGTGACAGCTCGCAAGTCGCGGAATTGGGCGGTGGCAGGATCAAAGAAATCACGCGTGACCGTGTCCTCGATTTGTGAGATCTGAGCCGCTGAAAGTGGGACCGGCTTGCTCTCTTCGATTTTCGAGAAAGTCGAAGCGTTGCAGCCAGCAAGTGAAAGCGCTGCGACGGTCGCCAAGATTGATGCAGTGTAGGTCATATTCTCCCTCGGTGTCGTTTGCCCTAATGGCGGGCCGTACGATGCTAATTTGGGTGGCGCACCTGACGCAATAAGAATTGCCTTCTATTCGTCTGGGATTGGGGCGAATAGCCATTGGAGGAGCCTCGCCGTGTTCTCGATCAAATGCGATGTCTCGAATGTGAGCCGGGCCTTTGATCGCTACCTATCGGAGACCGAATTTGCCCAGGTGCGGGCGCTTACGGAGACCGCGCGCGATGTTCGGGCGGGCTTTCAGGACGAAATGCAGAGCGCCTTCGACCAGCCGACCCGCTGGACGCTGAATGCTTTCAGGGTGATCCCGGCGACGCGCTCGCGACCCTATTCTGACGTCGACCTGAAGGATGCGGCCGCAGCTCGCCACTATCTTCGAACGCAGGTCCGGGGCGGCCCGCGTCCGAAGACAGGCATCGAGCGCCTGCTAACCTCTCGGCTGAGATACCACGGCATTATCCAGACGGTGACGCCTGCTCGGGGCGCGCGACTGAACAAGCATGGCAACTGGTCGCGTGGCCAGATGAACCAGGTCCTCTCGGCGGTGCAGTCACAGGGTGATCGCCGCGCGAACACAACGGAGGCCAGCCGCAAGAGGAATCGGCGCCGGGCCGGCTACTTCGTTCCGCGCGAGGGGTCGAAGCTCTCGCCCGGGGTCTACAAGCGCGGCGCGCGCGGGAAGCTGACGAAGATCCTGCATTTCTCGGAAGCGCAGGCGCGATACGAAAAGCGGCTCCCGGTCCAGACGGTAGCCGAGCGAGTGGTCAAGCGTCAGCTGCCGAAGAACCTTCGGAAGTTCATGCGCGAGGCCGCCCGGAATGCTGCGCGCGGTCGGCGCCGATAACCCCGGCGGGTCCTTCCCCAGGGGTGCCGTCACGGGGGTAATTCGCGCCCCGATACGTGCAAATGGGCCATTTCCGAAGAGCCTTTCGGACGTGGTTGTTGTTTTCATTGCTATGGAGAAATGAGCGTGGGCTTCGATTTGGAGGCGGCCCTGCGGCAGTTTCCGCTGCCCAATGGCCAGGAAGACACCACGGTCAATCGTCGTCAGTGCGCGTTGGCCCTAAATGTTTCGGAGCCGATGATCACGCGCTACCTGGAGCAGGGCCTGCCGGTGTTGAGCCGTGGGACGAATGGCCAAGCCTATGAGTTCCGGCTTGCCGAGGTCTATGCTTGGAAGCTCTGGCGCGATGAGGAGTCCCGGCAAGAGACGGCGGCGGCTGAGGATGCAGCCATGCAGATGCGGCTGCTCTTTCGGAATGACGATGAAGAGGTGCCAGCGACGCAGGCGCTCACCGCAAAGCAGATTGCCGAGGAGGCCGACGCCGACTATCGGCGCAACCGGGCCGCCGAGCTTCGAGGTGAGCTGACGAGGACCGAGCGGGTGCGCGAGCTCTTCGACGACGTGCTGAGCGAGTTCCGCCAGCAGGTCACTACGCTGGTGGACTTCGCCGAGATGGAGTTCAGCCTGGAGCCTGACCAGGTCGAGAAGATGCAGCGTCGCTGTGATGCTGCGCTGACGGGCGCCCGCCAGCGCTTTGAGCAAACCTTCCAGCCGGGCGAGGTGACTTCGCTCGCCCGACGGGATGAGACGGGCTGATGGTCCAGGTCTCGGAGGGCCGCTTGGGGCAGCGAATGCAGTTCGCGCCTCTGCCGCCACTGACCACACCGCAGGAGATCCTGGCTGATTGCCTGCCGATCCTCGATCCGCCGAGCCGCGTCTCTCCGACCGCTGCGGCTGAGCGCTACGTTCGGGTCGAGGTCCAGGGGGCCTGGCAGGATTTCGACAGGGACCTGACGCCCTACATGGTCGAGCCGACCGACATGACCCAAAGCCGTCGGTTCAAGGGTGTCGGGTTCGTCGGGCCGTCTCAGAGCGGCAAGACGAAGATGCTGGAGACGACGGCTTTCCACGCCGTGACCTGCGATCAGAGGCCTACGCTGATCGTGCACATGACGAAGGGGGACCGTGACAAGTGGGTCGAGGAGAAGCTTGACCCGACGATCCGGAACAGCCCGGAGCTCTGGGATCGCCTGGGGCGTGGCCGGGAGGACAGCACGTTCTCGCGGAAACGCTTTCGGGGGATGCGGCTGACGATCGGGTATCCGACCCCGACGATCCTCTCCGGCGGCACCTATGGCCTTGTGCTGCTCACCGACGTTGATCACATGCCGCTGGTGCTCGGGGGGAAGGACAACCCGGAGGGCAGCCCGATCCGGATGGCAATGCGGCGGATCCGCAGCTACATGAGCCGCGGTTGCGTTTTGGGCGAGGGCAGCCCGGCCTGGCCCGTCCTCGATCCGTCCTGGCGCCCGACGAAGGACCGCCCGCATGAGATGCCGCCGGTCGCCGGCGGGATCGTGGTCTTCTACAATGAAGGCACGCGTGGGCGCTGGTATTGGGAGTGCCACGACTGTGGCGGGGAGTTCGAGCCCCGCTTCGACCGGTTGGTCTACGATGAAAGCCTCGACCCGGGGGACGCCGGCGACAGTGCCGAGATGGCATGTCCACACTGCGGCTCGCTCCTGGCGCATCGCCACAAAAACGAAATGAATGCGCGAGCGCTCGCCGGCAAGGGGGGCTGGCGTCACGAGGGGCGCCTGCCCGGACAGCTTGTCTCGATCGAGGATGAGGCGCTGCGCAAGACCGAAGTGGCGAGCTACGCGCTGAACGGCGCTGCCGCGCGCTTCTCGACCTGGTCGGAGCTGGTCGCGGAGTATGAGAATGCGCGCCGTCGGGCGGAGACGCTGGGCGACGATGCAGATCTGGCGATGTGCCACTATACATCGATCGGGATCCCGCACCGCCGCTTGGTGGCTGAAGATGAAGACGCGCTCGGCGTCCAATTCCTGAAGGATCACCTGCAGCCGGCACGCAAGGGCGTGGCGCCGGACTGGACCCGGTTCATCACGATCACGGTCGACGTGCAGAAGGGATGGTTCCCGGTCCAGGTCACCGCCTGGGGCGAAGGCGGACGGTCTCAGGTGGTCGACCGCACTGACATGACGCAACCACCCGAAGGCGCCCCGAACGCCCAGGCTGATGCGGACGGCAATCGCCGCCGCCTCGATCCGGCCCGCTACGTCGAGGATTGGGACCTTCTGAAGCCGCTCCAGGACCGGGTCATCCCGGTCGAGGGGGCCGACTATGGGCTGCGCGCCGTGTTCGTGGGCGTGGACTTCCAGGGCGAGCCGGGCGTCTCCGACAATGCCGAGGCCTTCCTGATGGACCGGCGCCGGAACCACGCGGGCCATCGCTGGCGCCTGACGCGTGGGCAAGGCGGCTGGAAGACCCCGTTTCGGGTCAAGTACGAAGCGCCTGACCGCGCTTCGAACGGCAAGCGGGCGCGGCCGATCAAGCTGCTGACCATGGCGACGGACCGCCTCAAGGACACGCTGGAGGCCTCGCTTCGGAAGGCCTCGGGCGGCGCGGGCGCCGTCTACCTGCCCAGCTGGATGGAAGAGAACGAAGACCAGCTCGGCGAGTATGTGGCCGAGGAAAGGCTGAAAGACGGCTGGTCAAAGAAGGCTGGCCAGGTCCGCAACGAGGGCACCGACCTCACCGTCCAGGCGCGTGCCCTCGCGGAGCACAAGGGCCTTCTGTCCGTCAACTGGGCGTCGCCCCCGCCCTGGGCCTTGGGCGGGCCGCAGAACGCCTTTGCCGCGCCGCTAGAAGAAGACGGGGCGGCCAAGAAAGACACAGCTGCCGCGCCGCAACGCGCGGCCCCGAAACAGATCAATTTCCTCAAGAGGTGAGCCATGTCCTACAATTTGGACCAGGTGGACGCGCTCCGCGCGGCCATCGCCAAAGGCGTGACGCGAGTGAGCATGGACGGGGAGGAGGTGCAGTATGCCTCTCTCGCCGACATGCGCCGACAGCTTCAGCAGATGGAAGCTGAGATCGCCGGGCGGCCGGTCACCGGCCCCGTGCTGTCCTATGCCCACACCTCGCGGGGTCTGTGATGGACAACCTGATCGACCGCGCGATCCTCGCCCTCTCGCCGGAGCGCGGGGTCCGGCGAGTGGCCGCCCGTGCTCGGGCGCGGGTGTTGATGAACTACAACGCCGCCAGCAAGGGGCGCCGCACGCACGGATGGAAGGCGCCGGGCACCAATGCCGATACCGCCGCCGGCGGGTCCCGGAAGCAGCTTCGGAACCTGTCGCGCGACATGATCCGCAATCGGTCCCTCGCCGTGCGTGGGCAAGCCGTCACCACGGGCAACGTGGTCGGGACCGGGGTCATGCCCTCGGTGCGGACTGTGGATGATGACCCGGATGCGGCGCGGGTTGCCATGGATGTCATTCGTGCGCACCTGCTGACACCGGCCATCGACGCCCACGGAGTGGAGGCTCTGCCGGGCATCCAGCGGCAGGTGATGAATGCGGTGTTCAGTGATGGCGAAGTCCTGGTCCGGCGGCGTATGCGGAATCTGCGTTTCGAGCCCGACCTGAAGCTGCCGTTCCAGGTACAGTTGATGGAGGTCGACCACCTCGATGAGACCATCACCAGCTATGGGCAGAACGAAGTCATCGAGGGGATCGAGTACGGCCCGACCGGGAAGGCCGTGGCCTATCACCTTTACGACGTCCATCCGGGAGATGGTCTTCGGCTTCGCGGGAACCGCTTCACCAGTCGCCGCGTTCCGGCCGCGCAGATCATCCACGTGCGGCGGATCGATCGCCCGGGACAGATGCGCGGCGTGCCCTGGCTCGCTCCGGTCATGATGACCATCGGTGAACTGAGCGACTACCAGGAAGCACAGATCCTCAAGCAGAAGATCGCATCGCTGCTGGCGTTCTTCGTCAGCGCGAGCGAGGACGGGAACGTCTTCAACGGCGCTGCCATGGAAAACGTGGCGCCGGGCGCGATTGTCGGTCTAGGGCCTGGCCAGACCGTGACGCCCTCGGAGCCGCCGAAGGTAGATGGCTACTCGGACTTCATGCGCGAAGGCGTCCGGACCATCGCGACGGGCCTGGGCCTGACCTATGAGAGTTTCGGGGATCTGACGGGTGTGAACTTCAGTTCCGGCCGCATGGGCCGCATGGAGATGGACCGGTTCATCCAGACCTGGCAGCAGCAGCTGATCATCGGTCAGCTCTGCGCCGGGATCGGGCGCTGGACCCTCGACACCTGGCGCCTGGTGCGTCTTTCGCAGGCCCTGCCGCCCGTACCTGCCGGGCTGGACTGGACGCCTCCACGGCGTCCGCTGATCGACCCCTCGAAGGAGATCGGTGCCGCTGTCAGCGAGATCGAAGCGGGCCTGACCAGCCGCCAGCGCAAGCAGCGCGAGATGGGATACGACCCCGACGTGATCGCGCGGGAACGGGCCGAGGACGCTGCACGCGATAGCGCAGCGAGCGGCAACAACACCGAACAACAGGAGAATGAAGATGGACGGTGAAGACCTGATCCTGAATGGCGAGATCATCCTGGAGGGCGACGTGCTCCCCCATGACTTCTGCCGGTTCCTCGAAAGCGGGTGCTTCTCGGCCCGCATGGTGCGGGAGGCGCTGGACCGCTTCGACGGTGATGTCACCGTGCGCGTCAACTCGCCCGGGGGCAGCCCCTATGAAGGTGAGGCCATTCGTGCTGCTTTCGAAGCGCACAAGGGGGCTGTGACCGTCGTCGTCGGTGGCGTGGCCGCCTCGGCCGCCTCGCTGATGATCATGTCGGCGGACCGGATCGAGATGACGGCCGGGTCGCTGCTGATGATCCACAATCCGGCGACCTGCCTGTGCGGCAACGCCGAAGAGTTCCGCAAGCAGGCGGAGGAGCTGGACCGGCTCGCCCGTGTCTACGCCGGGGTCTACGCGGCGCGGTCCGGGCGGCCTGTCGACGAGGTCATGCAGATGATGACCGAGGAGACCTGGCTGGGGCCGGACGAGGCAGTTGCCGCCGGGTTCGCCGATGCGATCACCGGGGCCACCGAGATCCCGCCGCCGGAGCTCGAAGCCGCCATGTCGCTGAGCCGCGCCTCGGCGGCCACGCTCCGCATGTTCGCAGATCGTTTCATCGCGTCGGGCCAGGTGCCCGGCGCCAGTCAGACCGGGGCCGCCGGTCGCATTCAGGCCGTCATGGCCGCAACCCAGGAGACCAGCATGGATCCGGATAAACTCACCCCGGCGGTCACCCCGCCGATCCCCTCCAACCCCACGCCCGCCCCGTCGATGGCTGCCACCGATGAGGCGGCGATCGCACAGCGCGCCCAGCTCGCCGAGCGGACGCGCCAGCGCGACATCCGCGAGGCGGCGCAGCCCTTCATGGCCGCCGGTCAACTGACCCAGGCGGAAGTCGAGCGGGTGATCGACGAAGGCGTCACCGCAGATACCGCAGCGCGCCGCATGATGGCGATCATGGCGCAGAACGACGGTGAGACCGGTGGCGGCGTCCGCGTCCGCGTGACGCGCGACGAAACCGAGACCCGGGCCGAGGGCATGATCCAGGCGATGATGCGCGACTACTCGGGGCCGGGCGCCGACTATCGCGGCCTGCGTGTGCGTCGCCTGGCGATGGAACTCGGCGATTCCACCTCGCGCGGCTTCTCCGAAAGCGACGTGATCATGAACGGGATGCGCTCCACCACAATGATGGGGGGCGCCCATGGCGTGAGTGACTTCGCCTATATCACCACCGAGGTGATGAACCGCACGCTGATCGCCGAGTACAACCGGCGCGGTGCCAACTGGAACGTGGTCACCGGCGTTCCGCTGTCGGCTTCGGACTTCCGGGAGCTGAACGCGGTGCGCTTCGGCGGCGACTTCCAGCTGAAGCCGGTGAAGGAGAATGGCGAGTATGAGCAGGCGCAGCTGGCCGATGAGGCCGAGGGCCTGAAGGTCGAGCGCCGTGGTCGCACCATCCATCTGACCTTCGAGGCCGTGGTCAATGACGACATGGGGGCGTTCAACCGTATCCCCAACGAATTCGCCATGGCCGCGCGCATGATGGAAAACAGCATGGTCTGGTCGCTGATCCGCAGCAATGCGGTTCTGAAATCGGACAGCACCGCGCTCTTCCATGCGGCCAAGCACAATAACCTGGCCGCAGCAGGGGCCGCCATCTCGATCACCTCGGTCGGCGCGGGGCGTGCGGCGATGTGGGGTCAAACCGCCTTCGGCTCGAAGGATAAGGATGATTTCCTGCAGATCACCCCGGATCAGCTGATCGTTCCGCCGGCGCTGGAAGTCCCTGCCCTGCAGTTCGCCACCGCGACGGTGCCGACCACGGACGGGCAGGCCAACCCCTACAAGGGGACGCTCACGCCGATCACCGTACCGCAGCTGAGCGCCGCCGCCGGTGGTAGTGATGCAGCCTGGTATCTGGTGTCGAGCGAGCTGCCCCCGATCTCGGTGGCCTATCTCGACGGGTACGAGGCGCCGGTCGTCCGCACGGTCGAGGGCATGAACCCCGATCGTGTGACGATGGATGCGCGGCACATCTTCGGTGCTGCGGCGACCGAGTTCCGCGGGTCCTACAAGAACCCCGGCGCGTCCTGACCTGAATCTCCCTGATCCGGTCCGTCCGGGTCTGAACTGAAGGGCGGCCTCGGGTCGCCCTTTTCCTTTCCTGAGCGCGAAAGAGGTTCGCCATGAAAAACTATATTGCCCCGGGTGAGAGCATCACCCTCACGGCCCCGTATGATGTCAACGCTGGGGACGGCGTCCTGGTCGGCTCCATCTTCGGGTTTGCCCAGGCACCGGCCGCAACTGGCGAGCCCGTCGTCCTGGTGCGGCGCGGTCGCTTCAGCCATGCCAAGACGTCGGCGCAGGCCTGGACCGAGGGCGCGAAGATCTACTGGAACAATTCCACCAGGGTCCTGACCACCGCCGCCTCGGGCAACACCCTGGTGGCCGCCGCCGCCGCCGCAGCTGCCGACCCCTCCGATGAGGGCGAGGTGCTGGTCGACGGCACGATCCGCTGACGCGATGACGTCGGTCTTCGATGGCATGGCCGGCGTTCTGAACGGTGTGTTCGGAGCGTCGGTCACCATCTACCCGGGCGGCGGCCCAGGCAAGGCGGTGCGCGGCGTCTTGCGACGCCAGCAGGTCGATCTTGAAACCGATGAGGGCTTCGAGGTCATCAGCGCCGCGCCAGTGCTTCGGATCAACAAGGGTGATGCCTCAGGGCTTGGCCCGGGGGATCGGGTCGAAACAGGCGGGCAAGCTTACACCGTGCGGTTTCCAATTCCGATCACTTCGCCGGCAGCTGACGCCTTTCAGCCCTTCGCGCTTTGGGAGATCTTGGAATGACACACGTTCGCACCACGCTTCGCACTGATCTGCGCGAGGCGCTGGCCGATGCCATCCCGGAGATCACCTGGGATCGGCGCTGGTGGATGAAGGGCTCCGACCAGCAGCTTCCGCGTGGCGGGATCGCCATCAACCGTTCCAGCGATCAGCGCACCGATCAGGACGGCGTCGAGCGCGCCGTTCAGATCCTGGTCATCGTCAAGATCCTCGGTGGCGATGACATCGATGATGAACTCGACGCGCTCTCGGTGCGGGCCGAGCGGGCGGTCCTGTCCCATCTGGACACGGTGTCTGCCCTCTACAGCCTGCGCGAAACGGCCCTCTCCGTCGATGACAAGGGGGAGCGCCCGAAAGGCGAACTGGTGATGGAGTTCACCGCCATGCTCTGGACGGAGTTCGGCGAGCCCGAAGAGCTGGAATAGCAGGGATACCTGCCCGCGATGAGCGCGGGCGGGCTTGCGTGGTGCGGGAGGGCGTGAAGGACCCGCCTGCACGCTAACCATGGAGGGTCATGCAATGGCCAAGCAACCGGGCCGGAAGGTCCTGCTCAAGAAGGACGGCACGAAGATTGCTGGCGGTCGCACCGTCAGCATGACCTGGAACGGTGCCGGCATCGACACCACCGACGAAAGCTCGGGGGAGTTCCAGGAGTTCCTGGCCGGTGAACTGGCCACGGACACGATGGAAGTCACCATCGACGGCCTTGAAACCGACGGTGTGCTGCGCGCGGCGGCCCTTACCCCGGGCGCCGCGACGAAGCACTTCGACGATCTGACGCTGGAGTTCCCGACCGCCGGGACGGCTGCCGAGGTCGCGGGTAGCTGGGTGATGACCTCCTACTCGGAAACCGGCGAATACCAGGACGCGGTGAAGTTCACCGCCACCTTCGTGCGGAACGGGGCTCACACCTTCACCGCCGGCGGGGTGTGATCATGAGGGGGTTCTCGCCGATCACGCTGACCTGGAAGGGTCAGGACTACGTGGTGCCGGCCAAGGGCCAGCTGCTGCTGGTTGCTCAGGTCGAGGATGCGCTGATCGGCCGGGGCGGCGGGCAGGCAGTGGACGTGCTGCTGCGGCCCGGCGGCCCGCCCTTCACGCGCCTGGCGGCCGCCTACGGTGCCGCCCTGCGCTACGCGGGTGCGAAGGTCAGCGATGAGGAGGTCTATCTGGAAATGCACGAGGGGATTGCCCGCCAGGACGTGAATGCGATGGCGGCGATCCAGGCGGCAGTCATGGAGATGATCATGCTCATCTCGCCGCCGATCGGCTTCCAGATGGGATACGGCGATCGCGAGGAAGAGGCGAACGGCGAAGAGGGGGACGCCTCGGGGGAGAGCTGCCCGGCGGGAGCCGAGTAAGAGCGCTTTACCAGATCTTCGTGCGGGCCGAGTGGATCTCGCCGCCGGAGTTCTGGTTGCTCATGCCGGGCGAGGTCTGGTGGATCATCGAGGCGCGGATCGCTTCAGACCAACGGCGGGCGGCTGAGGCCGACGCTGAAATCTACGCAATGCTCACGGGCGAGTAGGACGGGAAACCATGGAAGTTCTGGGAAGCATCGGCGTTCGCATTGGCGCCGAGGATGACGGGCTGCGCCGGGGCGTGAACCGTTCCAGGAAGAGCGTTGCGGAAATGGAGCGCGACATGCTGCGTATGGGCGCGCGGGTGGCAAAGGTGGGGGTGGCCATCACGGCCGGCCTCACCGCGGCCGGGGCCAGTGCGATCTACATGACCCGCAACGCTGCCGCTGCCGGAACCGAAATCGCGCGCCTGTCTCGCCGCGCCGGCGCCAGCTCCACCGAGTTCCAGAAGATGTCTGCAGCCGTCGCGACTGTCGGCATTGACGGTGCGGAACTGTCCGACATCCTGAAGGACGTCAATGACCGCTTCGGGGACTTCATGGCCACGGGCGCCGGCCCGATCGCGGACTTCTTCGAGAACATCGCCCCCAGGGTCGGCGTCACCGCAGAGCAATTCGCCCGGCTCTCCGGGCCTGAGGCTCTGCAGCTCTACGTCTCCTCGCTGGAAAAGGCCGGTGTCAGTCAGCAGCAGATGACCTTCTACATGGAGGCGCTTGCCAGCAACGCGACGGATCTCCTTCCGCTCCTTCGCAATGGTGGCGTGGAGCTGCGCCGCCTCGGCGACGAAGCTGAAAAGGCGGGCCGCATCCTCGACAAGGACGCGGTCGCCGGCGCCGCAGAGCTCGATCGGAAAATGAAGGGGCTCTCGACGACGATCAAGACGCAGCTCACCCAGGCCATCCTGGATAACTCCGAAGAGATTAGTGATCTGGTCGATCAGGTCAGCGAGGTGTGGTTGCCCGCCCTGATCCAGGTGGCCGACACGATCACGAAGATCCTGGCGGGCTCTGAGAAATACGTGAACCTCGCCTCCAGCCTCATGGACGTGCGGAACTACAAGCCCGCCGAATACTCCGACGAGGAAGGCGGGCGGATTCAGGATCTCATGAATGACCCCCGACTGGGCGCCAACGGAGGCACCAGCACCGGCTCCCGTGTCGTTGATCCGAAGACGGGAGAAATCATTGAGTACGGCACCGGTGACGGCGTGCCGAAGGTCGAGAATGTAACCATCCCGCCGGCTCCAACTGTCCCGCTAACCCGGGACCCGGATGTGAAGAGCAGCGGTGGCGGCGGCGGTACTGACTATCAGTCCGAGCTTGATGCGTTGCGCGAAAATCTCGCGACGGAGCGCGAGCTGATCGAGATGGATTACGAAGAGAAGCTCGAACAGCTGGCCGTGTTCCGGGAGAAGAAGCTGGCGAGCGAGGAGGAGTTCAACGATCTCGAACGCCGCGCCGCCGAGGAGCACACCGAGGCGCTGGCGTCGCTGGACCGCAAGCTGCGGGATCAGAAGCTCGCCGCCTACAGCGGCATGTTCGGTGACCTGGCGACGCTGATGAACACCGAGAACAAGAAGATGTTCCAGGTGGGCAAGGTGGCAGCCATCGCTCAGGCAACACTCGAAGGTTACTCGGCGGCTGTCACCGCATGGGACAAGGGCATGAGGGTGGGCGGTCCTCCTGTTGCCGCGGCTTTCTCCGCCGCTTCGATTCTGAAAACCGGCGCGCTGATCAGCCAGATCCAGTCAACGCAGCTCGGCGGCGCCGGCGGCGGTGGTTCGGGTGGCGCGGCCTCCGGGGCTGCGGCGCAGCCGTCTGGTGGCGGACTCGCGGGCGGCTCTCCGGTGCGTGTCTCGTGGGACGGCATCGACCCGGACCAGCTCTATCGCGGGTCACAGATCCGCGGGACGCTGCGGGAGCTGAGCGAGGAAGCGGGCGATCGCGGGATCACCTTCGGAGAGGGTTACTGATGCCGGTGCTCATTGGAACCACGCGGGCGGCCGAGATTGCCGCCCTTGGCCGTGCGGGCGCCCCAGTCATCTCCTGGGATAGCCTGTGCACCCCCGACAACCTGGCGACGGGCCTTGGTGCCGAGGTGGTGGGTCAGGAGGCCGCGAACGCTGGCACCGGCGCCGATTGGGATGTCTGGGGCGCTGAGGCCGATGCGGGAGGCGTCGTCACCCTGGACATGTCCCTCGCCGCTCCGGCCTCGGCGGATTTCGCGGCAATCTCTTCGCACAACCTCGGAGAGCTGGGGGCCACGGCTACGCTTCAGGTTTCGCTGGATGGTGGGTCGACCTGGGCCGATACCGAAGCGGGCGGGCATGTCTGCACCGACGGCGCGCCGGTCATCTGGATGTTCCATGCTGTCTCCGCTGCGGATTGGCGGCTGCGCATTTCCGGGCTTTCGGAAGGTGATCTGGTGGAGCTTGCGGTTCTCCATGTCGGCGGATCGCTTGTCCTGCCGCGTCGGATCTACCGCGATTACGCCCCGCCCTTGACGCCGACCAACGTCCAGCTGCGCACGAACGTGAGCGAGGGTAACAAGCTCCTCGGTTCCGCCGTGGAGAGGTCCGGGAGCTCCGTGGCCGTGGAGGTCAAGTTGCTGCGGGAGGATGAGGCGCGCAGCGCCGCGTGGACGGACTTTCAGCGGCACTACAACAGCGGCGCCGGCTTCTTCTGGGTGCCGCAGCCCGGGTTGGAGGATGATGCCTTCTTCGCCTGGCGCGGCGGCAATCCGTTGGCGCCCCGGCGCGCAGGCGTTCGCGACTTCATGGTCGCAACGCTCAATCTGAGGCTCGGCCATGACTGGTAGCAATCTTGCCCGCGAGATCCAGCAGATCGTGGAAATCGACGTGCCGTTCTGCGCGCTCACCTATGGTGTGGCGCCCTGCGGCGCTGTGCTGGGTGAGACGGGCTCGGCAAAGTGCTTCGGGCTCCGGAAGACCTGTCAGAGCCCGGAGGATTTCACGCCGGAGGTGAAGACCCTTCGGTACGCCCGGAACACAGCTGGCCTGCCTCGTGGCTTCAAGGTCTACCCTGCGCTGCTCTCCGTGTCGACGGATCCGGCGGAGGTGAACCTGGGCAACGCGAAGGATTCGGCCAGCTTCGGAAAGCGGGCCAGGCTGACCATCTCCCTGCGGGATTTCATCGACGCCGACATTGGTCTCGATCCCTACCACCTAGGCCGCCGGGATGGGTCGGCCCTGGCCAGCGGCATCGGCTACAAGCCGGAGGAGCGCGGTACGCACTTCGGGCGTCTCCGGGCGCGGTGGCCGTTCTATGAGGGCGCCTCGGTTCGGATCCGGGAGGGCTTCGTCGGTGACGCGCTGGAAGACATGTGGACGCGTCACGCGATCTTGTCGGAGTGGCAGGGGGCCGGGTCAGGCACGGAAGTCACGTGGGTCGTGAAAGACATTCTCGACCTGGTCGACGATGAGAAGAACCTCTGTCCGAAGCCGTCGAATGGCGTGCTGGGCGGTGACGTCTCGGCGTCGGCCACAGACTTCACCCTGGTGCCGGAGGGTGTCGGCGCAGAGTACGACGTCGGCGGGCGGGCGAGCATCGGCAATGAGATCGTCACCTTCACGCGATCGGGAGACGACATCACCCTGACTGCCCGCGGGGTGGATGGGACCGAGGCGGATGACCACGCCGAAGGTGATCTGTTCCAGCAGTCCTTTCGCGTGGAGGATGCCTCGCTCCAGGACGTGGCGAAAAGCATCATGGTCACCTACTCGGGGGTGCCGGAAAGCTGGATCCCGGATGCGAAGTGGGCCGATGAGGCGGGCCGCTGGCTGGCCGGAACGCGGCTCACGACAACGATCCCCCGCCCTGTGGGCACGCGCACCCTGATGAACGAGCTGGCGGAGCTGGGCGTGTTCTGGTGGCAGGACGATCACCTGCAGGAGATCTCGATGCGGGCCAATCGCCCGCTGGACATCGACGAAGAGCCCGCCGAGCTAAGCGATCGGGCAAACATCATCGCCGGCACCGCCGACCAGGAGGACATGCCGAAGCAACGCCTGACTGCAGTGCTGTTCTGGCACGGGATCCGGGACTACTTCGGGTCCGTGTCGCGCGGCAGCAACTTCAACCGCTGCACGGTCGCCGGCGGCCAGCAGTTCGAAGAGGACCGCATACGGCAGATCTACACACGCTGGCTCGGCCGAAAGGGGGACGAGACAGTCGCCTGGCCGGTTGGGTCGCGGCTGATGGCTCGCTTCGAGGATCTACCCGTGCGGGTGTCCTTCGACCTCGACTGGAAGGACCGCGAGCTGATCTCACCGGGATCTCTGCACGTGCTCGACACCCGGGCCATTCAGGACGCTGACGGAAGCAACCTGCAGGCGGAGGTGCAGGTTCGGGCGATCGAGGAGACGGTGCCTGGTCACCGCTTCACGGTCGATGTCGAGACCTTCGTATTCTCCGGGCGGTTCGGCTTCACCATGCTGGACACCGCACCTCTCTACGATGACGCGACCGATCAGGAGAAGCGCGAAGGCATGTTCGCGATGGATGAGACAATCGGCACCTTCCCGGACGGGACGGGCCCCTATTTGGCGTGGTGAGATATGACCTGGCGAGACATTGATGACGACGAAGTAAAGCACAAGGCGCCCTACACGACACAGCTCGCCCGCGCGTTTCGGGACAATGTGGTCGCGGCGATCAAGGCTGCTCTCGGTGCACCCCGGATCAAGGGCAACTCTCTCGACACGCACGTGCTGACCATCGACGCAATCAACACCGTCTACACGGTGACCGACCTGGTGCATGTCGGTGGGTTCAGGGTGTCGGGCTTGTTTTTGTATACTGGCGGTTCCGGAGGGCAGGGTTTGCAGTTCGCCACGTCAAGCGACAATGGGGCGAACTGGTCGGCTTGGCGGCGCATGTCGCAGGAGATCGAGGGGTCTGGCCCGGGTGGGATTATTCCTGACACGCCCGTGGATTTGCTGGTCGGTGTCATTCCGGGCGTTCCCTATTCGCTCTCGATCTATGAGGATCTCACGCCTTTCATCTTCACCCCGGTGACCGATGCCAACGCGCTCCGTTTCCGGATCGACGCCTCGGCGACTGTGCAGATGCTGCGCATGGGGGTCTACATCACGCGCGCTGGCGAAAACAGCTACGGCTGATTGTCAGCGCATCCCGCGCATTTGGTTTTCTGCTGCTGGCCGGTCATCCGGGCCAGGCCGAAAGCCTGCCCGCGTGCCGTGGCGGAGGCTGCGGTGCAGCCCCTTAACAATGGAGCGAGATAGCTATGGACTTTTTCAAACATGAGCCGGTCGGCATGACCGATTCCGGCCGCTACCACGACGACGTCACGCCCGACGACGGCACCGATCTGCCGGTCATCCCTCGCGCGCTCTACGTGGGCAACGGCGGTGATCTCGCCATCCGTGACGCTGCCGGCAAAGTCTGTGTGCGGAAGAACGTGGCGGCCGGCACGGAGATCGCGTTCCGCGGGGTCCGCGTCATGGCCACCGGCACCACCGCGTCCGACATCCTGGCGATCTGGTGATCCCATGATCGGTATCGGAACAGGCGCCATCGCCCTAGGCGGCGGCGCCGGGAACTGGGTCGCGCGGGATCCGGTGGCCCGCAATGCCCATCTCTACTTCTCGCCCGCAACGGGTCGCTATGCGCGGGATGGTGTCCCTGTTTCCTTTTCGCAGATGGGCACGTTTGAGGCAGCTGGGACGCGGTTTGAGCGCAAGCAGGGCAGCCCACTGCTTACGCCCGTTGGCGTGGACGTACCGCGCCTTGCCGACTATTCGACCGGGTCGCGGCGATGGCTGATGGAAGGTACCGCGACGAACCGCCACGCGTTCGGCACGCTGAACCAAACCGAGGGCTGGGAAGCCTCGTTCACAGGCCCCAATGAGTGGAAACTTGAGGCAACGGTGCTTGCGCCAGACGGCCTCAACACTATCGGCAGCTATGAGTACCGTGACCGTGCGTTCTACCGCACGGTCGGCAACCTAGTGGAAGGAGCCACTTACACGGCGTCTTGCTGGGTGAAATGCAGTCCAGAGGGGGTCGGTAAACCTCTGTATCTGAGGAAGCCTGGGGCGGCCCCTGTACTTGAAGACCCTGATCTGATCGACAACTACGGGCAGATAACACTGGATGGTACATGGCAGCGAATTACTGCCACGCGGACCATCGATGCAGGTGACGGTACATCTTACAATTGGCTTTTGGAAAACCGCCTCTCCACCTCGCTGCCGGGCATCTTTGACGATAACTACCAAATAGCCGTGTGGGGCGCCCAGCTGGAGGAAGGAGACGTCGCAACATCGGTGATCGAAACTGCAGGGTCCAGTGCTACCCGCGCCCCCGAGTTCTTCACCTCAGACCTGTCTGGGTTCGGTATTGGCGGGGCGAATGGGTGCTGGGTGTACGCTAACTTCACCTTGTCAGACGAAGAGAACAGCGCTGACCGCATTTTCCAACTCGGGGACGATAACCCCAACAGTGCCCAAGTCTACTACGATCAGGCAGCTGGAGAGCTAATCGCGCGGTCGGTGACTGACTATAATGCCCAGTTTATCGCCTCTGTCCCCTACACCAAGGGAACGGACGTGAAGGTGGCGTACCGTATGGAGAACGGAAATTTCGCATTCGTGGTCAACGGTGTGGAGATTTCCGGCACCGGCTCTGGGATCTTCCCAAGTGCCGGAGCGCTGTATGTTGCATCAAGCGCGTCGGGGCTCAGCAAGCCGAGACTTGTCGAGTTCGCCGAGCTATGGGTAGCCCCCGCCCCGTCCTACACCGTCGCTAGCATGGAGGCACTGACCGCATGACTGTCACCGCAGCCCTGATCCACATCGCCAATGAGCAAGCCCTGATCGACTGGTTGGCCGAGAAGCGCCCCGACGTCATCGCCGAGGACGGAACACGCGTCGCGGGCGGGATGGCCCGCACGGCCAGCTACCCGAACCCCGGCCAGGCGAACGACGGCCCGGCTGGCCTCTATGCCAATCTGACGCCGGCGCAGGTCGCCCAGTGGACGGCCCTGGCTGCCGATCCGGCCCTGGGTATCACCATCCTCGGTCAGATGCCCTACCAGGGCCTCGGCACCGGCGCGGTCCTTTACGCGGCCGTCGAGGCCGATGCGGAAGCCTGGGCGCTCTGGGAGAGTGTCGCCACGATCCCGGCGCGCCAGGTCACGGGCGAAGCCGAAGAAGTTATCGAGCGGCCGGCGCGCGTGGCGCGGCCGAGCGTGCAGTAACGCCAACACCAGCACTCGGGGTCCTGAAGGCCCTCTCTAGATTGCGAGGGCGTGCCGACAGCGGCGCGCCCCTAAGCCGCGTATTGCCTGAAAGGGGGCAGGATGACAGCGAAACCGGAATTCACCAGAAATATCAGCTTCGGGAATGTCCTGGTGTTGGTCGGCATGATCGTGACCGGCACTGCGACCTTCGTCGCAGTCGATGCCAGGACCCAGGCCAATGCGGCCGAGATCGCGCGCAGTGTCGCCGAGATCGACGAAGCCGCGCTGCGTGTCGCGGACCTGGAGCGCCGCACGCGCGCCCTGGAAAACGAACTCGCCCGCGCCGATGAGCGCTTTTCCTCGATCCTGGGCCTGCTGTCTCGGATCGACGCGCGCCTCGAACGGATCGAGCGCACCCCTGATGGGAGGTAACCATGCCCTATGATCTAAGCGTACAATCGATTGCAAGGAGCATCGTCGCCCGTGAGGGCGGCTTCGTGAACGATCCCGACGACCCGGGCGGCGCCACGAACTTCGGCGTGACGATCCACACGATGCGCCGCCTCGGCCTCGACCTGGACCGGGACGGTGATGTGGACGTGGCGGATGTGCGGGCGCTGTCCCGCGACCAGGCCACCGACATCTTCCTGGATCACTACCTCTATGCGCCAAGGATCGACGAACTGCCGACCGACCTGGTCGACACGGTCTTCGACATGAACGTCAACGCCGGCGCGAACGCGGTGAAGATCATGCAGCGGCTGCTGCGCGAGTTCGGCCAGGACGTGGCTGTGGATGGCGCCCTGGGGCCGCAGAGCATCGGGGCCGCCCATGCGGTGGCGCAGAGCGCGGGCGGCTACCTGCGCGATGCCTACGGGATCGCCCGGCGCAATTACTACTTCGCCCTGGCCGATCGCCGGCCGCCCTCGCGCAAGTATTGCCGCGCCCGTGATGGCGGGAAAGGTGGCTGGATCCGCCGCGCCGAGGAGTTCATGGATCCGCGCTATCACATGAGCGCGGCAGAGTTTCGGGAAAGGACTTCCAAATGGGACTGATTACCACCCTGTTCAGCGCGCTCTTCGGGGGCGAGCGCAACGTGATCCGCGAGACGGCCGAGGTGTTCCGCGTGAATGCTGAGGCGGCCGATCAGCGTGGGGCCAATGCTCAAGCGGCCGCCCTAGCGCAGATGGCGGCCGAATACGGCCAGCCCCGCCGGAACTGGTTCGACGGCATGATCGACGGTCTGAACCGGTTGCCGCGCCCGGCCATGGCTTTCGGTGTCGTGGGGCTGCTGGTGGCGGCCATGGTCGATCCGATCTGGTTCGCGGAGCGGATGACCGGCCTCGCCCTGGTGCCGGAGCCGCTGTGGTGGCTTCTTGGCGTCGTGGTCAGCTTCTACTTCGGCGCTCGTCAGCAGGTGAAGGGTCAGGAGTTCCAGAAGAGCATCGCCGATACCATGTCGCGGGTCCCGCAGGTGGTTGAGAGCCTGGCCGCGCTGCGCAAGCTGCGGGCCGACAGTCCGGGCGTGGCGGATAGCGGGGCGGATGCGGAGCTTGGTCTGCGGGCAGTGAGCGCGGGTGTTGAGGGCAACGCAGCTATCGAAGAGTGGCGACGCGCCGAGAGCTGACGATTTGTGGTGCGAGTGACCCAATGGTGTGGGAGCATGGTCGAGGCCTAGCCAGGCGCCTTTCCCGCGGGCGTGCCGCAATTGGAAGCTGCAACGGGAACAGCTTCAGACGTTGACACGGCCTCAACCAAGCGAAGGGCCACTCGCAGCATCGCGTTTAGCAGACTTTCTGCTCCACCCATACGCTCGGCCGATGAATGCCCGGGATTGCGAGAACAGGGGTGAGCTTTTGGGCAGGCTGTTTTCGACCGAAACGGGGCAGTTGTTCTAACTCCGAGGCTACGTATCGGCGACCCACCCTACGAGACGGTGCGCACGCCCTTTCCTAGCCAGAGCGCTGTCAGAGCGGGACGACTATCGACGCCGCATTTCTTGAAAATGTTCTTGACGGCGTCACTGATTGTGTGGGGGCTCTTCGACAGATTATGTGCAATGACGTCCTTGGAATCCCCTTGTAGCAAACAGAGTAGGACCTCGCGTTCAGCGTTTGTTAGATAAGTGTGGGCTGAGAAGATCCCTTCGCCGAGCACCTGCTGTTTGAAGAACCATTTCAGGCCCTGGAGGGCGGAAGCGTAAGCCGCTGCCTCCTCTTGGTTGAAGATCGGCTGCTTCGCCCCGCGATCAACACGGACATGCACGTAGATGTCCGTCCCTACTGGCACTAGTCCACACATGGAATCGGACAGCCCCATCTCCAGAAGGAACTCCCGACGGCGGGATGATACCCCTGACGCTTCATCGGCTAGATCAGTTAGCTGATAGATATGAAATGAACCAGCGTCAGCCAACCGGCCCATCGTGGTAACGCCGAGCTCTTTATCGGCTAGGGGTTTGTTAGTGGCTCTGAGTGTCGCGGTGAAAGAGCCATCCACGCGAAGCTTGGTCAACACGCGCGGGGACCAATCGAGCGAGGGGTCTTCTTCCGTGCCATTGTTCTTCAGCACCGATATGACCCAGGCTGCGCTATGTGCCTCGAAGAGCTCTGCGAGACGGTGCAGATAGTACTCTCGTGCCTCTCTGACCTCATGTGCTGCGAACAGGGATAGCTGATCTCTCAGATCTGACAGGCTGCTCGCTGTTGGTGAGAGGCAAGGTGTTTTCGTCATGCGTTTAGTCTACCACTAGCCGCCGTTCGTTGAAGTTCTTCGGATAGCTGCACCTGTACACTTGTATGTGACTGTCATGGGCGCCATGAACAACCCTCCCCATCGAACAGTGCCTAAGGGAGCTGAAGGGGCAAAGTTGAGCTATAAAACAGGTCGGTAACTTCTTGATGTCAGGCCTCGCTCTGGTTTTCCGAGATGCTAAGGCAAGGTGCGAGTGACTTGTACGGGGGGACAGGCGTTATGGCTGGGTGATTTCCGACCCAGGGCCGTGCGCATCGCCGCCGTCCCAGGCGGCAGAAAGGCCAGTTTTGGGCCGCGAGAACACCTTCGCCAGAAAGACCTTCCTAGTCACTCGCAGGGAGTCGTCTATCAGAAATAAACGGCAGTTTATAGTGCTTTCAGGGGGCGCGTGCTGAGCAACGGGCAGCTCCAGGCGAGTGCTGGCGTAGGTCGCCCCACCTGAAACTCGCGGTTAGGAGCGGCAGGAAGGCACAGCTATGAAGGGCTGGGACGCGTCGCGACCCGCTGCGACAGATGCCTGAAGGTCTTTCTCTCTGTCATCGTACTGACCGCAACCTTGCTCTTGTGGCTATGAGACTTGAGCGCAATGGTTATAAAGCCTGACCCTAAGCTTTGCTCACGTTGCATCGTTCAATCTTTGTCCATAACCTGTGCATTGTCGCAGGTTTGCAGTGATGGCCGTTTGGGCATGTACCGTGAATGAGATCAATGGCTTGGGGTTCGTATGGAGTGGCTTGGAAATACCGTAAAACGTGCACTTTTTTTCCTATCGGTTGCTGCGCTACTGGCGCCCTCCGTACCAAATAATGCAACTGCGCAGGAGCGATATGATACGCGCCTTTTGTTTTCAAAGGGCGCTTGGGAGACGGTCCTTACTCATGATGGTCTCGATGGAGAGCTGTGGTGTTCTGCTGAGACCCTGAACGATCGCGGTCAGCACTTTTCGCTCATCGGCTATGGTAGTGGGCAGTTCACGGTGATGATCATCGATAACACTTGGAGTATTCCTGGTCGCAAAATTCGCTTCCGTTTGGACGTTGATTACAAGCGTTGGGATATGGACGGGTATGGTGAGGACAACGCCATCTCTATCACTCCAGATGATGTGAGCAGCGCGATTCACTTCGTGGACGATGTAATGCAGGGTAATGCTGTGGCTCTCTACAACGCAGATGGTCGGCGACTGGCGGTCTTCTCTCTAGGTGGATCCTATGCTTCCATTCTCAAGTTTGTAGAGTGCTGGCAAACAATCACAGGAAACCGAAGCTATAGCTCGGCTGATCCATTCGGGGGCAACTCCGATCCGTTTTGAAAGTGGGGCGAGCGGTGACCTTCGCCTCTGCTACTCCCAGACATAGCCGAATGAGCCTGCCCGGCAGGACATACACCGACTTCTGTCTTTTGGTCTTGCACCGTTAAGCCTGAAGATAGCCTCGAGGCCCATTGATTTGCGCAGATCGACATAATTCAGCATGGTGCTCGAACACTCAAACAGCTCCGCCAACCGGCCCGGCCTTTTGCGACGTGGAGGTGATGCGGATCGTCAGCCAGGCCGAGATCGACTGGCGAGCAGCCCATGCGGCCTGGAACATGCGGCGCGACCTGAAGACCAATGCGACCTAAAAGGCGGAGTGCGAGGCCTCCGGGGGACCTTAGCTGGATCGCTTTCTGAAATTTACCCGACCGGATGATTCTGAAGCATCGTTAGTTCTCGCGAGCGCCCGTCGCGCGATGTGCGAATAGCGCGAATCGTTTTCGACTTGCCTGCTGCATCTACGGGGAATTGAGGCCGGATCTAGCTGGCCTTCCCGCAAGTAAAATTACCTTCCCCCTGGCGGTAAAGTCCAAAGAAAAACTGAACCCACACAGCGCCTACCTGCTCGCATTACACTTTGAATTCAATAGGGTGATTGATTCTGAGATGACGGCAGATCAGTCAAGCGCAAATTTGTGCAAGGTCATCTTTGCGCTGACCGGTCTGGTTTCGTATTCTGTGCGGGTGAGAGCCGGGACACAGGTGGTCCAATACTAGTGCCCCGGCAGATTTCCGATAACCACGCTGCACGTGGCACCACTCACGGAACATCCCGATCTAACTGTGTCCATCACGGTTGGTCAAGGCCGCGTAGCAGCGAAACGACGCTCGAAAGGAGCGGAGATGACGCAGTACGCACTGAAACTGATAGAGCACGAAGTGCAGGGTAGTCCGGTCCAGCAGCGGGCCAAAGATGGCTACATCAACGCCACCGCAATGTGCCGAGTAGCTGGCAAGATGTGGGCCGACTACGCGCGGCTGTCGAGCACGAAGGCTTTCTTGTCTGCTGCGGAGGCCGATATGGGAATTCCCATATCGGAACTTGTTAAGGCGGCGAAGGGCGGCGAGCCTAGGTTGCAAGGCACATGGGTGCACCCGCAGGTCGCGATACATTTGGCGCAATGGCTCTCTCCGGAGTTTGCGCTGAAGGTGAGTAAATGGGTCTTTGATTGGCTTAGTGGCCGTCATGCCCAGACAGGCTATAGCTATCATCTTCGCCGCTACACCTCCAACATGCAGGCAGTCCCATATGGCCACTGGTCCATGCTCCAGGAGATGATGGTCCAGCTGATTGGCCCTATGGAATCCAGAGGCTATCAAATGCCCGAGAACATGCTACCGGACATCTCGGAAGGCAGGATGTTCTGCAAGTTTCTGCGGGACAGCCTCAACGTGGATACAGACAGCCTGCCAACTTACCGACACGAATTTGAGGACGGGCGTGTGGTTCATCCGAAGGCGTACCCGAACTCACTTCTGCCACCGTTCCGAGCCCACTTCTTTGAGGTGTGGATCCCAAATCGAGCGGCCAGTTACTTCCAGGCGAAGGACCCGGTCGCACTTGAGTATCTCCCGTACCTGCTCCCGAAGCCTGGCGCCGCGTAGCGACCCATGGCAGGCTAGGCTGTCTCTTCGCGGGCAGCCTGGCCACCTAGCTCTAGGCCGTTGATTGGCGTTTCGCTAGGCTATAAGTTCTCGACTTGTTCTTGCGAGGCAGGCCTGCTCAGTGCCACTGATCATCTCGCTCTTCTGCCGCTGCGGCCACAGCACCACGCGCCTCGCGGAACCCTTTTTGCGGCTCCGAACGGCCGATCAGGTTCAGGCCGCCGCCGTATGCTCCAAGTGCGGCTGTAAGAGCGCGGAGGCCACCATTGTCCACTGGATGACCGATGCGGATCTGGAGCTGAGGCGGAGACGGGGTGAGCGGATCTAGGTACACCTGTGGCCTCTGATATGACCAGAGGCCCCGCGTTTGTGTTCGTCCGTGGACCTGGACTGCAAGTAGTGCTCGGTCACGTTGAGCCCGCGCAGCAGCCATTTCATTCCATCCGCCCATGGTTCGGCACATTGAGGACAGACCGGCATCGTTCCGTACCTCACATCTGAAATCGTCATCCTGGTGGAGGCGTCACAGGCCGAGCAATAGCGGTCGATCGCAAGGTAGTCGAACCTGGTTGGTGGGAACACTGAGGCGGTCATCAGGGCACTCGTCACAAAGCTGGAGAAGGAGCAAGGAATACAATCCTAAGCATAGTGCCCTCCGGCTCCAGTGAACACTATCCTAAGGTCTAGGGCCCATGCTCAGAGGCGTTTCAAGATTCACCGATTGCTTTGTTTTGTCCGGGCCTGGCACGCCCGCAATTGAGTTGGAACCTCTGTCGCAACCCATTGATTCCTATAGGCTCGGATTCTTGGATCTTTCGGATTTAAGCCCTTGATACCTCGCGGTTCAGAGTTGTTCTTCCGGGGTCGCCACGGCAAGATGGCGACCTCTTCGGCGCCTGCGACGCCTGACCGCGCCCCGCAACTGACCAACACTCCAAGTAACCGGCCGACCTGGCCCTGGCGATCGACGGCACAGCCTGAATAAAGGAGGCGCCCCGGGGCCACGCGGAACCGAAGCTCCTCCCATTTCGGGTGCGGCCCCTCGGAAGCACGGACCGGACTATCGGCCGGCGATGTCGAAGCCTCACGCTCGCGCCGTAGTCAGCGCAGCGGACAGGTCAACCGGCGCGCAGCTGTGCCGGCATCCCCTGCACCTGCGTGTCCCAAGCGCCGCCGCCCGGACGGATGTGCAGGGACGACATCTGCTCCCGCAGCATGGCGCTTTTCTGCGACAGGCTCCGGGTCGCCTCCGCCGTCTCGATGGCAATCGCGGCGTTGCGCTGTGTGACCTGGTCCAGATTGGTGACGGCGCTGTTGATCTCACCAATCGTCGTTGTCTGCTGCGAAATCCCGAGGACGACATCATCGATCTGCTGGGTCATCGCCGCCACGCGATCGAAGATGCCACGCAATTCCGTACCGGTCTGCCGCACGAGGTTGGATCCATGGGTGACATGGTCAGAGCTCTGATCGATCAGGGTCTTGATTTCGCGAGCTGATTCCGAAGTGCGGCTGGCCAGAGAACGCACTTCGCTTGCCACGACGGCAAAGCCCAGCCCCGCCTCGCCCGCGCGCGCTGCCTCGACCCCCGCGTTCAGCGCCAGCAGGTTGGTCTGGAAGGCAATGTCGTTGATCACCGACAGGATCTCCGCGATCGCCTTCGACGAGTGCTCGATTCTCTCCATCGCGTTGGTCACCTGATCCATCAGGTCACCGCTGGTCTGGGCCGCGCTGCGGGTCTCGTCCGCCGAACGTTTCACGCCGGTGGCGCCGTCCGCAGCGACTCGCGCACTGGTGTTCAACTCCTCGATGGCCGCAGCCGTCTGCTCCAGCGTCGCCGCCTGGCTTTCGGTCCTGCGCGAAAGATCGTCAGTCGTACCGCCGATCTGTTGACTGACCCCTTCGACGTCGACCACCACGGATTGAACCTCACCGATGATGCGCCCGAGGTTTTCCAGAGAGGTATTGAAGGCCAGGGTCAGCGTGTCGAGGTCCGGCACGCCAGGTGTCTGCACGCGAACGTTCAGATCGCCCTGGCTCAGTTTCTCCAGCGCCGCGCTGATCCTTTCGATCGCGGTGCGTCGCATGGTCACGTCGGTCGCGATCTTGGTCACCCGCACGATTTGACCAGAAGCATCACGGACCGGCGCATAGGTCGCCTGGATCCAGATCCGCTTGCCGCCCTTGGTGACACGGGGAAACTGGTCTGTAACGGGCTCGCCTGTCCGGAGACGCTCCCAGAAACGGGCATATTCGGCTCCGGCGGCATAGGCGGGATCGACGAAGATGGAGTGGTGCTGACCGACCACCTCTCCCGCGCTGTAACCCAGAACATCGAGGAAGTTCCGGTTCGCGCCGAGAATCCGTCCAGACGGTTCGAAATGGATGACCGCCTGGGTCGTTTCCACGATCTGAAGGATCGCCGCCTCATCGGCCGATAGTCCGGCAGCAGCCGTCGTCCTGTTCCCGAATAGGCCCATGCCTTTCGCTCCTCGCGAGGTTCCGTCCAGGGGGTTCTAGTCCGTGGTTCTTGCTGCCGCGTTAATTGATGCACGGCTCATTGGGCAAACTACGAACAATCGGTCCGGACCTTTGCCCGTGACGGCCCTCCCCGACTTGCTCGGGGGCGAGGCCCAACGGTCAGTCACGCGGCCTGGGCCATGTTCCGCTGGTGGTGGGCAATCGCCTCTTCCAGGTCCCCGTACATCGTCAACCGCCCCCCTTCGAGCACGGCGCCCATATCGCACAGCTCTCGCAACTGCGGCATGGAGTGGCTGACGACGATGGCCCCGGCGCGGGTCAGCCGCTCCCGGAACAGGGCCGCGCTGCGACGGCGAAAGGCAGCATCGCCCACTGCCGTGATCTCATCCACGAGGTAAGTGTCGAAGCCCAACCCCATGGACAGGCCAAAGGCCATGCGCGCACGCATGCCCGAAGAAAAGGAGCTGTAGGGCAGGCGAATCCGCGCGCCAAGCTCCGCGAAATCCTCGACGAACTGCAGCAGGGCATCACTGTCCACACCGTGGATCCGGGCCACGAAACGCACGTTCTGCACCCCCGTCAGGCGCGGATGGAAGGCCCCGGCGAAGCCCACCGGCCAGGAAACCGTGCCGGTGGTGATCACCGACCCTCCGCTGACGTCTTCTGTGCCCGCGATCAGCTTCAGCAGCGTCGACTTTCCGGCCCCGTTCCGCCCCAGAAGGGCGATCGAGCGGCGGGCCGGAAAAGTGGCACAGATCCGATCTGCCACCAGAACGCGCTGCCCATCCCTGACATAAACCTTGCTCAGGTCCTGCAGCCGGATCATCCGGCGCCCCGGTCGCGCACGGCATAGGCGCTCAGCACCGCGATGGACCAACCAAGCGCCAGGAAGATCCCCACGCAAAGCAGCAGAAGCCCGCGTTCGGGATAGCGCGCTGTCTCCGCCCGCGTCGGCTGCACATGGGCCGCCAGGTAGCGGCTCTGCCGCCGCGCCTCCGATTGCGCCGCGTCGAAACGCGCCAGGGCCGCACGATGGGTCGCCTCCGCAAACTCGCGCTCCACCGCCAGTTCCTCGTAGCGACCGACGAGACCGGCGAAGGCCTGCTCGCCGTCCGTGGGCCCGGCAAGACCCAACCGTGCGCGCTCCGCCTCTATGCGGCGCTCGATCGTGGCAATCTTCAGCTCGGCATTCGTCGTCTGCACCTGATGGCGCGCCGGACGTGCCAGCAGCATATCGAGCTCCAGCTGGGCCTCGACAAGCTGGCTTTGCAGCTCCCCCAGAAGTCCGACCCGGGTCTCCAGCTCGGCGCCGGGATCGACGATCTGGTGACGGTTGCGGAATTCGGTCATCGCGCGGCGCGCCGCCTTCAGCCGAGTCAGTGTCAACTCCACTTCCTCCCGCGCGTAGGCGATGGCATCTTCCCGGGCAGAATCCGACAAGGCATTGATCATGCCAGAGCTTTTCTCGACAATTTGATCCGCGATCGCCGTCGCGTCCTCGGGCGTGAACGCCAGGACGCGCAATTCGATCAGCCCGGTCCCCCCATCGTAGAACACCTTCACCTTGCGCCGCCAATGATCCACCAGATCTTCGATCGAGGCATCGGGGGCCAGGGCAAAGACGGGATCGCCCTCCTGCCAGCCAACGCCAGGTCGCGACCAGATCGCCCGCAGATCCAGCGCCTCTCCGACAGCGGCCACGAGATCCTGGCTTTGCAGGTAGCTGTAAAGAATGTCGGTATCCGAGGTGCTGCTGCCCGAAAGCTCCGACAGGCCGCCGAGGAAATCCAGGCTCGGCGTCTGTTCTTCCGAGCGTACGGTAAAGGCAAGGGACGAGGCATATTGGTCTGCCGCCCGCACCCAGAGATACCAGATCGCCAGGATCAGCGGCAGCACCACGCAGAGGATGAAACTAACCGCGACCCGCTTGCGCCGGCGCGTCGCAGGTCGCAGGACCGGACGCTGCGCGCGGCTCGGCGGCGTTTTCTGCGGCGACAGCGCCGGAAGACTCGGCGCCGCAACGGTATTTGCGGTTTGTTCATTCATCCGGGAAAGACTAGCCGGGCAAATGTCAGAGAAGGGTTAACAGCACCCGTGTCAGAGGAGATCACCCATCCCCCGCCGCTGGCGGTCCGACCCCCGAGGCGCGGGGACAGTTTCCGCGTGATCTTCGCCCTGATGCTGAGGGAAATGGCAACCAGCCACGGACGCTCGCCCGGCGGCTATCTATGGGCGGTGATCGAGCCCGTGGCGGGCATCGCGCTCTTGTCGTTCATCTTCTCGGTGGCGCTGCGCAATCCGGGCCTCGGCGTCACCTTCCCGCTATTCTATGCGACGGGCATGCTGCCCTTCGGCATGTTCACGCTGCTGGTGTCGCGCACCGCCGGCGCGCTGGAGTTTTCCCGCCCGCTGCTCGCCCTGCCCCGTGTCGGCTGGCGCGAGGCGATCGCCGCGCGATTCCTGCTGAACCTGATGACCCAGGTGATGATCAGCTACATCTTGCTGGCCGGTATCCTGTGGATTTTCCGCACCCGAGCTATCCTGGATTTTGGCGAGATCCTGGAGGCTTACACCCTTTGCGCCCTACTGGGCCTCGGGTTGGGCACGCTGAACTGCCTGCTACAGGGGATGATTCCCGTCTGGGTCCATATCTGGTCCATCCTCATGCGGCCGATGTTCATCATCTCGACCATCTTCTTCCTGTTCGAAAGCGTGCCGCAGCCTTGGCGTGACTGGCTGTGGTGGAACCCGCTGGTACATGTGGTCGCGATCCTGCGGCGAGGCATCTATCCCAGCTACGATGCGAACTGGGCCTCACCCGTCTACGTCGCGCTCTGGGGTCTGATCAGCCTCGTCTTCGGCCTGCTGTTCCTGCGGCGTCACCACCGCGAAATCCTGCGCCGCTGAGGAAACGCGCAGCCGCGAAACGGCCCGCCGCCGCCCCAGCGCAGGGGAGAGGGGATGCGACAACGCGGGCAGGTGCCCGGGCCGATCCGAGTCACGCCCAGACCCTGCTGGCCAAGTCACGGCGCAGCCTCGTCACCGCGCAGCAGCCCGACCGGGACGGTGTCCCGCAAAACGTGGCGTGGGGCCGGTCCTGCCGACCTCCATCAACGCCATAATCCAGCTCAGAACCAACGACCGATCTTCAGCTTGCCGCCGTCGATCGAGACCGGGGTCCCGGCGAAACTGGCCGGATCGGTGGTGATCGCGCTGCCGCCATTGGTGCAGATCTGAGTACCGTCGGCCCAGCGGGTATAGGCGCCGTTGGCATTCGAGCCGCTCTCGATCACCGCCCCCGTGGGGACACCACCGCTCTGCGCCACCGTCCCCACCGTCTCGGCGCGGGTGACCAGCGCGGACCAGTCTCCCCAGGTCGCCCCATCATGGCTGCGCAACCACAGCGTCCCGTCGGCTGCAGCAAAGATCTGGCGCGTGCCGCTGCCGCCGGGTAGCGCCATCAGGCTGCCGCCCGAGGGGTCGCCCACAGGGCAATTTGTCCCCGAGGCCGTGAAGCCATAGATCCCGCCCGTCACGCAGCTGTTCGCATCGTCCCCCGGGGCCGCCACGGCGCCACCGCCCATCCCGAAGGCACCGACGGCCAGCAACCGGCCAGCGGTCGCATCCCCCGCCGAGCCCTGAACGGCCGCGCCACTGGCCAGGCCGGTCGCACCATCGAACCGCAGGGCGGTCACCCAGGCACTGCCATCGGCCGATACCTTGACGGAGAAGTCCTCCTCCCCGGCCAGGCCCATCTCGGCCCGGCCGCTCCACCCCGACTGGTACAGCAGGCTGGCGGTGTCGCCCGCCCCGGCCTTGTTGATCTTCAGCTGGTGATCGCTGCCCGCGTGGGTCAGCAGGGTCGCCGCCGCCGACACGGCCAGCCGGTTCACCGCATCCGAGGCGGTGTTGATACCCAGTTCGGCGGCCTCCAGCGGCAGACCGCTGTCATCTTGCCAGGCGCCGCCACGCCAGGTCACCAACCGCTCTTCATCCAAGACCCAGGCACGCCAGCCGGGCTGCGGCTGATGGAAGACCCAGGCGGCCCCATCGAAATGCGCCACGCGCCCATCCTCGCCCGCCCAGGCGCCCGTGGCACCGCCCGCCACGATATAGCGCTCCCCCTCCATGGGGCCCGCAGGCGGCGTGGCCAGGTCGCGGTCGGCCACGGCCAGCTGCACCAGCGCGTCGAGGATCAGCAGCGCCTCGTTATGGGTGACGTGTTTCTGCGCCTGACTGGGTTGCAGGTAGGGCATGGACAGGCTGGCGGACAGTTCCGGCATCGGGGGCTCCTCGCGTTCATCCGGCAATCGGAGAGATCGCCGAGACGCTAGGCGCGCAGGAGTAAACAGCCCCTCTTGCCACCGTACGCAGGCCGGGTCCGTGCGCCCTCGTCAGGGGGCCTCGCCCAGCAACCCCAGCAGGTAGGCCCCGTAGGCGTTCTTGCCGAAGACCTCCGCCCGCGCGCGCAGGGCGGCATCATCGATCCAGCCCTGGGCATGAGCGATCTCGTCCGGCGAGCCGATCTGTTGGCCCTGCCGTTCTGACAGGGTGCGTACGAAGTTGCCCGCGTCCAGAAGCGAACCATGGGTGCCGGTATCGAGCCAGGCATAGCCCCGCCCCATCTGTTGCACCCGCAGGGCGCCCTCGGCCAGATAGCTTTCGAGGACCGAGACGATCTCCAGCTCGCCCCGCGCGGAGGGCGTGACCCGCCGCGCCCGCTCCGGTGCCGTGCCATCCAGAAAGTAAAGCCCCGTTATCGCAAAGGGAGAGGGCGCGACGGGGGGCTTTTCGACAATGGCCTGCACCTGCCCCTGGTCGTCGAAATCCACCACGCCATAGCGCTCGGGATCCGCCACGCGATACCCGAAGACAGTGCCGCCTTCAGCCTGGCCGGCCGCCTGCAGAAGCTCGGGCAAGCCATGGCCGAAGAACAGGTTATCGCCAAGCACCATGGCCGAGGGGGCGCCGTCCAGGAACCCCTCGGCCAGGAGATAGGCCTGGGCCAACCCCTCCGGCTGGGGCTGTTCGAGCCAGGTGAACGACAGTCCCCAGGCACTACCGTCCCCCATAAGCCTTTGAAACTGTGCCTGATCCTCCGGCGTGGTGATGATCGCGATATCACGGATCCCCGCCAGCATCAGTACCGACAACGGGTAGTAGATCATCGGCTTGTCGAAGACCGGCAACAGCTGTTTCGACACCCCCATGGTGATCGGGTAAAGCCGCGTGCCGGAGCCTCCGGCCAGGATGATCCCCTTGCGTGGCGTGCTCATGCCGTCTCCTCCAATTGTGCCAAGACCGCAGCGAGGCCGGCCCGCCAGTCCGGCGGGTCGATCCCGAAATCCGCCGCGATCTGACGACAGTCGAGCCTGGAGTTGCGTGGACGGGTGGCCGGGGTCGGATAGGCGTCGGTGGCGATCTCATTCACGCTCACCGCGCGCCCGGCGCGTGCGAAGATTTCGCGCGCGAAGCCGGCCCAGCTGACCGCGGGAGCGCCGGCAAAATGGTAAAGGCCACCGGCCCGGCCCTCGGCCATCTGCCGCCCCATCTCCAGCAGAGCCGCGGCGATGTCCGCCGCAGGGGTCGGACCGCCCACCTGGTCCGCCACGATGGACAGCTGATCGCGGGTCTCAGACAGGCGCAGCATGGTCTTCACGAAATTCGTCCCATGGGCCGAAAACACCCAGGAGGTGCGCAGAATCGCCCAGGATCCGCCGGCGTCCTGCACCGCCCCCTCCCCCGCCAGCTTGCTCGCGCCGTAGGCATTGCAGGGGGCAGGCGTCATTGTCTCGTCCCAGGGCAGCGTGCCAAGGCCGTCGAAGACATAGTCGGTCGAGACATGCAGGAAGGGCAGACCCCGGGCGGCACAGGCCCGCGCCATTTCGCCCGGGGCCCCGGCGTTCAACCGGTTGGCTGCCGCCCGCTCCGTCTCGGCAGCATCGACGCCAGTGAAGGCGGCGGCATTGATGACGATCCGAGGTGCATGGGCCGCAATTGCCGCCTCTGCCGCGCCCGGGCACCGCAGGTCGCAGGCCTCGTGGCCCAGGGCGATCACCGGGGCGCGGGCCGCCAGTTCGGTCGCCACCTGGCCGCTGCGCCCGAAGACCAGGATCGGCCCCGTCGCACTCATGCCCCGGCCCCCAGCCCCAGACGCTGGCCAAGGCCCGCGCGGTCCAGCAGCGGCTGCCACCAGTCGCGGTTCTCCAGATACCAGTCGACCGTCCGGGACAGCCCCTCCTCCAGCGAAACCTGCGCCCGCCAGCCCAGCTCGGAGGCGGCGCGCTCGGGATCGATGGCGTAGCGACGGTCATGACCTGGGCGATCGGCAACCAAGGTGATCAGCTCCTCATGCGGGGCCCCGGCGGGCCGACGCAGATCCAGCAGCCGGCAGATGCGGCGTACCAGCTCCAGGTTGGTCACCTCCGCCTCGGCACCTAGGTTGTAGCTGCGCCCGACCTCGCCGCGGGTCAGCACCCGCAGCAGGGCCTCGGCGTGATCCTCGACGAACAGCCAGTCGCGCACATGGCCGCCATCGCCGTAGATCGGGATCGGCTGCCCCGCCAGCGCCGACAGGATCACCACAGGGATCAGCTTCTCCGGGAAATGGAAAGGGCCGTAATTGTTGGAACAATTCGACAGGACCACGGGAAGGCCATAGGTCCGCCCCCAGGCCCGCACCATGTGGTCCGAGGCGGCTTTGGACGCCGCATAGGGCGAATTGGGGGCATAGGGCGTCGTCTCGGTGAAACGGTGATCGGGGTCCCCCGGCAAGCTGCCGAAGACTTCATCCGTGGAGACATGGTGAAAGCGGAATTCCGCGGGCCGCCCCCGCCCTTCCCAGTAGCCCCGCGCAGCCTGCAGCAGGGTCGCCGTGCCCATCACGTTGGTGTCCACGAAGCCGCCCGGCGCGTCGATGGACCGGTCCACGTGACTTTCGGCGGCCAGATGCATCACGGCGTCGGGCGCATGGTCGCGGAAGATCCGGCGCAGGGCCTCCGCATCGCGGATGTCGGCACGCTCGAAGGCATAAAGCGGGCTGTCGGCGACGCTGGCCAGATTGTCCAGACAGGCCGCATAGGTCAGCGCATCGAGGTTCACCACCGCATGCCCCTGGGCCACCGCGTGGCGCACCACGGCCGACCCGATGAACCCTGCGCCTCCTGTCACCAGGATTTTCATGCCATACCCCCCGTGCCGGTGAAGGGGCTTTGCACGTCACGCCACCGCGGCGCGGCCGCATCCTTGTCCGACAGCACCGGGCGATCGACGCCCCAGTCAATGCCCAGATCTGGATCATCCCAGCGCACCACGCCTTCAGCCTCCGCAGCGTAGAAATCGGTGCATTTGTAGCAAATTTCCGTGCCCGGCTCGCGGGTGACGAACCCGTGCAGGAAGCCCGGCGGGATCCACAGCTGACGGCCGTTCTCAAAGCTCAGCTCGACCCCGACCCAGTGCCCGAAACGGGGCGACCCGGGGCGGAAATCCACCGCCACGTCCCACAACCGTCCGCGGCCACAGCGCACCAGTTTGCCCTGGGCATGGGGGGGCGCCTGAAAATGCAGGCCGCGCAGGGTGCCAGAGGCCTCGGAATAGGAATGGTTGTCCTGGACGAAGGTCAGATCCAGCCCCGCCTCGGCCATGCGGGCGGCATTCCAAGTCTCGCTGAAGAACCCCCGGGAATCGCCGAAACGACGAGGGGTCAGCATCAGGACCTCGGGCAGATCCGTCGGGTTGATGTCCATTCTGGCACCGTTTCCTTGCGCCCGCGACCGGGCTGGCGTCTGGGCTGTTCGGTCCGGGCCGAACGACCAAAGGCATAGCGGACGAAGCGTTTATTTTTTCTTTGCATAGCAGAAGCACGGGGCCGCGCCTCCTGCTTTTCGGACCAGGATCGGGGGACGGGCCCCCATTGCGGCGCTGGCGGAGTGGCTTCGAGGCAACAGATTGCAAGTCAAAACGCTTCCCACGGGAACGTTAACGTGCCGGGATGTGTTGGTCCGGCAAGTTCGTCCGCATACTTGCTGTCGAATGTCCCCGTGATTCCCAAAGGTTACCGCCGATGACCAGCCGCCGCTCCTTCCTCGCCTCCGCCCTCGCGGCCCCTGCCGTTCTTGCGCTGGCCGGCCCCGCCGCCGCCGTGCAAAGCCCGCCGATCCTGGCTGCGCAGCGGGTCAGCTTCTCGCGTGACTACGCCGAGGGCTCCATCGTGATCCTGCCGCGGGCCTATTTCCTCTACCATGTTACCGCCCCGGGGCAGGCCATGCGCTATGGCATCGCCGTGGCGCGTCCCGGCCTGGGCTTCACCGGCACCGCCGTGATCGGCCGCAAGGTCGAATGGCCCTCCTGGCGCCCCACCCCCGACATGATCGAGCGCGACCCGGACATCTACGGCAAGTTCAAGGGCAACAACGACCGGATGCCCGGCGGCCCGGGCAACCCGCTGGGCGCCCGCGCGCTCTACCTCTACCAGGATGGGCGCGATACGGCGATCCGCATCCACGGCACCACGCAGCCCAGCTCGATCGGGCGCAACGCCTCCTCGGGGTGCTTCCGGATGCTGAACGAGAACGTCATTTCGCTTTACGAGAAGGTGCCGACCGGCACGCCGGTCACCGTGCTCTGACCAGCGCGCCATGCGCCTGTCCGGCCTGACGGCCCTCTCGGCACTGATCCACCTGGCCCGCCGGCTGCCCCTGCTGCTGGCGGTTCTGGGAATGGTGGCCTGCGCGCCCCTGCCCGGACCGGACCGGGCGGGCACCTTCCCGCTGCTGCAGGACGGCAACGCGCGGCCCGGCGTCAAACGCGCCATCGTGGCGATCCCTGGTGCCTTCGCCTCCGCCAACATCTTCGCCCCCGTTCTCAACTGGCAGGTGCCCAACAGCACCGTCATCGTCTACCGTTTCCCGGACATGGACGGGCTGCCGCTGGACCACCGGGTGCAGATCGACGGCTCGGCCCAGCTGATCGCCGACTATGTCAACGACCTCGGCGCGCAGGAGGTCTACCTGCTGGGCTATTCCACTGGAGGTCCCATCGCGATCGAAACTGCACAGCGGATCGAGGCTCCGGAGGTCTCGCTTGCCCTGATCTCCACCGCCGGACCGGCGCCCGCAGGCATCCTGTCATCCATGCGATCGGGCGTCGAGGTGCTGCGTGCCATGCTGCGCACGGGGTCCCTGCGCCCGCGCGACGCCTGGACGGAGAACTATCGCACGCTTCTCTACGGCGACGAGGGGCTCAACGATCCGGCCCGCGCCCGCGACAGCGCCGCCCGCGCCGAGGCTCAGCGCGAGAATATGTCGACCCCCTCGCTGCGACGCACCCTCGCCCATACCCTCAGCCTGATGTTCTGGACCCTGGACCGGCCCGGCGTGCTGTCAGATGCCCGTGTTCGCCTCTTTCATGGCGACGCGGACACGGTTTTCACCCCCGCCATGGCCCGCCGATTGGCGTCCCGCCTTCCAGCGGATCAGATTACCTACTATCAGGGACAGGGCCACCTGCTCTTCGTCACGTCGCGGCGGCTCTTCGACGACATCCACAGCTTCTTCTTCGACGAGGACTGAGCCTTGACCGATCCCGCCCCTTCCGCCGCCCCCGACACCTTCGATGTGATCGTTCTGGGCGCCGGGCCGGCAGGGGCGGCGGCGGCCATGACCGCCTGCCGGCAGGGCCTGTCGGTGGCGCTGGTCGACAAGGCGCGCTTCCCCCGGACGAAGCTCTGCGGCGGTGGCGTGACCGGCCGCTCTGCCCGGTATTTCGAGGAGATCTTCGGCGCCCCCCTGCCCGAGGCCCTGGTCGACACCAAGACCTCGGTTGAGTTCCACGCCGAGGGGCGCTCCCTGGGCACGCTGCCGCAGATCCCACCGATGCACCTGACCATGCGATGGGATTTCGATGCCGACCTCGTGGCGCGCGCACTGGCCGCCGGGGCGACCGACCTGACCGGATGCCGCGTCTCCGAGATCGACATCACTGCTCCGGCGCTGACACTCTCCGACGGGCGGCGCCTGTCGGCCCGTGTCCTGATCGGGGCCGACGGGGTCAACTCGCCCGTGGCGCGCGCGCTCTTCGGGCGGGCCCATGATCCCGCGCGCATCGGCTTCGGGCTGGAGGTCGAGGCCCCTGCGCCGCCCGGCAATGCCGACCGCCCCCTGCGCATCGACTTCGGGGCCGCCCAGTGGGGCTATGGCTGGGATTTCCCGAAAACCGGCAGTTCGACCATCGGGATCGGCGGGGTGCTGTCGCGCAACGAGGACATGAAGGGGGCCATGGCCGCCTACCTCGATCTGCTGGGCCAGGACCCGACGCAGCCGGTGAAAGGGCACCACCTGCCCTTCGGCGATTTCCACAGGCACCCCGGACGTGGCTCGGTGCTGCTGGCCGGCGATGCGGCCGGGCTGGTCGATCCGATCACCGGCGAGGGGATCGCCTATGCGCTAAAAAGCGGGCAACTGGCGGCACAGGCCGCCGCGCAGGCACTGGCCGAGGATGCGCCCGCGACGGCCCTTCGCCGCTACCGCGCCACCCTGCGCCCGATCCACCGCGCGATCCGCCAGGCCCGGGCCATTCGCCTGCTGCTCTTCGCGCCGGTGTTCCGCCCGGCCTTCCTCGCGGCCTTCCGCCGCTCCGGGCACCTGCGCCATCTCTACATGCGGCTGCTGGCGGGGGAGATCGAATATCCCGACATGGCCCGCGCCACGTTGCGGCGCCTGCCCGCTTTCCTGGCCGGGGCCCTGCGGCGCGGCGGAACAACGCCACCCACTGCGCGAGACGCTTGATTTATCGTCAGAATCGGCGAACAGTTTTCGGGCAACGGACCAGCGATGACAGAGTGCCCTCCGGGCTTCCGTCCGCCGCCGCGCACCGGGCCGCTCTGCCGCATGTCGCGGGCAGGAATGTCGGCGCATCCCCCCAAACGGGCAGGACCGCCGAACCAGGGTGGATCAGACAGATGAAAACCGGAATCGTGAAGTGGTACAATGAAACCAAGGGCTACGGGTTCATCGCACCCGAAGGCGGCGCGAAGGACATCTTCGTGCATATCACGGCCCTGCAAAGCTCGGGCCTGCCCGGGCTGTCGGACAACCAGCGGGTCCATTTCGACCTGAAGGAAGGCCGCGACGGCCGCCTGTCGGCGATCAACGTCTCGGTGGACTGATCCGGTCGGAGCGCCCGGCGTCCTCCGGGGCGGGGGCGCTACCCCCTTGAGCCTGCGGCTCAATTCCCCCGGGATATTATCGGCAAAGAGAAGAACGGGCGCCGGTGACGGGGCCCTGCTTTGCGTGTGGTCAGCGATCGACCCGCGCCAGCAGGTCCTCGACCTGCGGGCCAAGCGCCTCGACGATCCGCGCCACGCCCTCGGCATTGGGATGGATCCCGTCGGCCTGCAGGAAGGCGCGGGCGGCAGCCGGGTCGGGCGCCTCCGGATCGCCCATCAGGGGCGCGAGGAAGCTGGGCACGTAGACCGCATCATGGGCCTCCGCCAGCTCCGGATAGAGGTTGTCGAAGGCCTGTTGATAGGCGGCGCCGTAGTTGCCCGGCGCCTGCATCCCCACCAGCATCACCGGCAGATCGCGGGCGGCGATCTCCGCCAGGATGCCATTGAGGTTGGCGCGGGTGTCCGCCGGGTCGAGACCGCGCAGCAGGTCGTTGCCGCCCAGGGTCACCATCACCGCGTCCACCTCGGGTGTCAGGGACCAGGCGATGCGCGACAGCCCGCCCGCGGTCGTGTCGCCCGAGACGCCGCCGTTGATCACCGTCACATCCTGCCCCCGCTCGCGCAGCCAGCCCTCCAGCTGGGGCACCAGCCCCTCGCCCTGGGGCAGACCGTAGCCCTGGGTCAGGCTGTCGCCGAAGGCCAGCAGTTGCA
The DNA here is from genome assembly GCF_020177265.1 of Pseudooceanicola marinus. Taxonomy (GTDB): domain Bacteria; phylum Pseudomonadota; class Alphaproteobacteria; order Rhodobacterales; family Rhodobacteraceae; genus Pseudooceanicola; species Pseudooceanicola marinus_A. The sequence goes on along the minus strand of NZ_JAIVMC010000009.1, from coordinate 132,911 downwards.
GCGACTCGTCCTGCGCCATCGCCGCGCCCGGCAGCACCCAAAGCCCTGCCAGTAAAGAAAATGTCACGAATGCGCCGGGTCTCTTGCCCCGTGCCCCCCTGCGCCCATATCCAAGTAGACGCGCCGCGAGGTGCCGCCCCCGAGCAAGACAGGACACCCCCGCCATGACCCATCCGGACCCCGTGATTGAACTGTCGGGCGCCGCCCTCTCGCTGGCGGGCAACGCCGGCCCGGTCGAGATCCTGCATGGCATCGACCTGACGGTCGCGCGCGGGGAAACGCTGGGGCTCATCGGGCCATCGGGGTCGGGCAAATCGTCTCTCCTCATGCTCATGGGCGGGCTGGAACGCGCCAGCGCCGGCACCGTCCGGGTGCTGGGGCAGGACCTGACCGGCCTGTCCGAAGATGCGCTGGCCCGGGTCCGCAGGGATCATATGGGGGTGGTCTTCCAAAGCTTCCACCTGATCCCGACGATGACGGCGCTGGAAAATGTCGCGACGCCGCTGGAACTGGCCGGCCACGCCGATGCGTTTGAGCGCGCGGCGGAAGAGCTGGCCCAGGTCGGCCTGGCGCAGCGCGCCGATCACTACCCCAGCCAGATGTCGGGTGGCGAGCAGCAGCGCGTGGCCCTAGCCCGTGCCGCCGCGCCCCGGCCCGAGATCCTGCTGGCGGATGAACCCACCGGCAACCTGGACGAGGCCAACGGCGGCGCCATCATGGACATGCTCTTCGGCCTGCGCGACCGCCATGGGGCGACGCTGGTCATGGTGACCCATGCCCCCGATCTGGCGACGCGCTGTGACCGGGTGGTGCCGCTCCGGGACGGGCGCATCGCCCTGCAGGATACCCCGGCATGAGCGACCTGACCCGTGCCGCCCGCCTGGCCGCCCGCGAGCTGCGCGGCGGCCTCGCTGGTTTCCGCATCCTCATCGCCTGTCTCGCCCTCGGGGTCGCGGCCATCGCCGCCGTGGGCTCCGTCCGCCAGGCCATCGAAAGCGGTCTGGCCGAACAGGGGGCCGAGATGCTGGGCGGCGACGCCGAGGTTTCCCTGACCTATCGTTTCGCCGACGCCGACGAACGCGCCTGGCTGGCCGACCGTTCCACGGCGCTGTCCGAGATCGCCGACTTCCGCTCCATGGCGACCACGCCCGGCGCGGAGGGCGCCCGCGCCCTGTCGCAGGTGAAAGCCGTGGATGACGCCTATCCGCTGGTCGGAGAGGTCGCGCTGGATCCCGCCATGCCGCTAGCGGAGGCGCTGGCAGGCGACGGGGATCGCCCCGGCGTGGTCATGGCGCCGGCGCTGATTGCGCGCCTCGACATTGTCCCGGGGGAGGCGGTGGAGATCGGCGGCGTGGCCTTCACCCTGATGGCCGCACTGACCGAGGAACCCGACTCCAATGCCTCGGGCTTCACACTCGGGCCGCGCAGCCTGGTGGCCCGGTCCGCGCTGGAGGGCAGCGCCCTGCTTGCCCCCGGCACGCTCTTCGACTCGCGCCTGCGCCTGGTCTTGCCGCCCGAGACGAACCTCGATGCGATGCAGGCCGCGGTGGCCGAACGTTTCGCCACCAGCGGCGCGCGCTGGCGCGACGCGCGCAACGGCGCGCCCGGCATCTCCTCCTTCGTGGAACGGCTGTCGGCCTTCCTCGTCCTCGTCGGGCTGGCCGGGCTGGCCGTGGGGGGCGTGGGGGTCTCGGCGGCCGTGCGCGCCTACTTGGCGGGCAAGATCCGCATCATCGCCACGCTGAAGACACTGGGGGCGACGCGGCGGGTGATCTTCCTGACCTATTTCCTGCAGATCGGGGCCCTCGCGGCGCTTGGCATCCTGCTGGGCCTGATCCTGGGCGGCGCCCTGCCGCTGCTGATGGCCCCGACACTGGGAGAGATGCTGCCCATTCCGGCCGACTTCGGCCTCTACCCCGGCCCGCTGGCCGAGGCCGCGCTCTACGGCGCGCTGACCGCGCTGATCTTCACCCTCTGGCCGCTGGCCCGGCTGGATGAGGTGCGCGTGGCGCAGCTCTTCCGTGATCCCTCCGGCGGGCGCGGCTGGCCCCGGCCCCGTTTCCTGGTCCTGCTCGCCGTGCTGCTTGCGGCGCTGGTCGCCAGCGCCGCCTGGCTCTCGGGCGCGGTGGAACTGACCCTCTGGACCTTCGCCGGCATCGCGGTGGCGCTGGTCCTGCTGGCCGGCGCCGCCGCAGCCCTGCGGCGCGCGGCCCGCCCCCTGGCCCGTGCCGCGCGCGGCCGCCCGGCGCTTCGATGGGCCGCCGCCGCCATCGCCGGGCCGGGAACAGAGGCCTTGCCCGTTGTGCTGTCTCTGGGCCTCGGCCTGTCGGTGCTGGCCTCGGTGGGGCAAATCGACGGCAACCTGCGCGCCGCCATCGCCGAGGAATTGCCCACCCGCGCCCCCTCCTTCTTCGCCGTGGACATCCAGCCGCAGCAGCTCGACGCCTTCCTGGACCGGGTGACGAATGATCCGGCCGTCAGCCGCGTTGATCGCGCCCCGATGCTGCGCGGCGTCATCACCCAGATCAACGGCCAGCCCGCGACGGAGGTGGCCGGCGAGCATTGGGTGCTGAACGGCGACCGCGGCGTCAGCTATGCCGATGCCCTGCCGGAAAACACCACCGTGACGGCGGGTGAGTGGTGGGGCGAAGGCTATGACGGACCGCCGCAGGTCTCCGTCTCCGCCGAGGAGGCCGAGGAGATGGGCCTGAGCCTGGGCGATCGATTGACCGTCAATGTGCTGGGCCGCGACATCGAGGCCGAGATCACCTCCTTTCGCGCGGTGGATTTCTCGACCGCCGGGATGGGCTTCATCCTGGTGATGAACCAGTCGGCCCTGGCGGGCGCGCCGCACAGCTGGATCGCCACGATCTATGCCGAGCCACAGGCCGAGGCGGCGATTCTGCGCGACCTGGGGCGCGATTTTCCCAATGTGACGGTGATCTCGGTGCGCGACGCCATCGCGCTGGTGACCGACCTGATGGGCTCCATCGCCGCCGCGACCTCCTGGGGGGCCGGCGCCACGCTGGTGACGGGGTTCCTGGTGCTGATCGGCGCGGCCCTGTCGGGGGAACGGGCGCGGCGCTACGAGTCGGCGCTGCTGAAGACGCTCGGCGCATCACGCGCGCGCATCCTCGCCAGCTTCGCCCTGCGCGCGGCGCTTTTGGGTGCGGGCGCGGGCCTGGTGGCGCTGCTGACCGGTCTCCTGGGCGCCTGGGCGATCAGCCACTTCGTGCTAGAGACGTCTTTCCGGGTGATCTGGCCCAATGCCCTGGCGGTGGTGCTGGGCGGGCTGGCTCTGAACCTCGCCGCAGGACTTCTCTTCGCCTGGCGGCCGCTCTCGGCCCGCCCCGCGCAGGTGCTGCGGGCGCGGGACTAGGCGGGGGCTTTGCCCCCGGCCCTTGCGAGCCTCCCCCCAGAGTATTTTCAGCTTTCGGATGAAATGAAGTGGCTCTTTATTTCATCCGACAGCCAGAAATACTCCGGGGGAGTCTCCGACGGAGACGGGGGCAGAGCCCCCAGCCCCGGCGGCCCTCCTACTCTGCCGCCTCGGCATAGTCCGACATGGGCGGGCAGGTGCAGGTCAGGTTCCGATCGCCCCAGGCGTTGTCCACGCGGTTGACCGGCGGCCAATACTTGTCCACCCGGAAAGCGCCGGGGGGGAAGCAGCCCTGCTCGCGGCCATAGGCGCGGTCCCAGTCGGCGGCAACCAGATCCTCGACCGTGTGCGGGGCGAACTTCAGCGGGCTGGCGTCGGGCGCCACCGCGCCAGACTCGATCTCCGTGATCTCGGCGCGGATCGCCAGCATGGCGTCGCAGAAGCGGTCCAGCTCGGCCCGGGTCTCGCTTTCGGTGGGTTCCACCATCAGCGTGCCGGGGATCGGGAAGGACATGGTGGGCGCGTGGAAGCCGCAGTCGACCAGCCGTTTCGCGATGTCATCCACGGTCACGCCCGCGCTTTTCTCGAAGGGGCGGGTGTCGAGGATGCATTCATGCGCCACCTGGCCGCGCGGGCCCTTGTAAAGCACCTCATAGGCGCCTTTCAGACGCGCCGCGATGTAGTTGGCGTTGAGGATCGCGACCTTGGTGGCCTGGGTCAGCCCGTCGCCGCCCATCAGCAGGCAATAGGCCCAGGAGATCGGCAGGATCGAGGGCGAGCCATAGGGGGCCGCCGAGACCGCCCCGCTGCCGCCGGTCGCCACATGGCCCGGCAGATGGTCGACCAGATGCGCCGCCACCCCGATGGGGCCCATGCCGGGGCCGCCGCCGCCGTGGGGAATGCAGAAGGTCTTGTGCAGGTTCAGGTGGCTGACATCACCGCCCAGATCGCCGGGCCGCGACAGGCCCACCATGGCGTTCATGTTGGCGCCGTCGATATAGACTTGGCCGCCATTTTCATGGGTGATCTTGCAGACCTCGCGCACCGTCTCCTCGAAAACCCCATGGGTGGAGGGATAGGTGATCATGCAGGCCGCCAGATCGGCGGCGTATTTCTGCGCCTTCTCCAGGAAGTCGCCCAGGTCGATGTCGCCATTGTCGCGCGATTTCACCGGCACGACCTTCCAGCCGGCCATATGGGCCGAGGCCGGGTTGGTGCCATGGGCCGAGGTAGGGATCAGGCAGATGTTGCGATGCCCCTCGCCGCGCGCCGCGTGATAGCGGCGGATGGTCAGCAGCCCCGCATATTCCCCCTGCGCGCCCGAGTTGGGCTGCATGGAGAAGCCCGCGTAGCCGGTAATGTCACACAGCTTGGCCGATAGATCCTCGAAGAGTTGCGCATAGCCGCCCGCCTGCTCCTTCGGCGCGAAGGGGTGCAGGGCGCTGAACTCGGGCCAGGAGATCGGCTCCATCTCCACCGCCGCGTTCAGTTTCATCGTGCAGGAGCCCAGCGGGATCATCGCCCGGTCCAGCGCCAGGTCGCGGTCGGCGAGACGGCGCATGTAGCGGGTCATCTCGGTCTCAGCGCGGTTCATGTGGAAGATCGGGTGATCGAGATAGCTGCTCTCGCGCACGAAGCCGTCGGGAATGCGGTACTCATAGGGCTCCACCGCGTCCGTCCGCTCGATCCCGAAGGCCCGCCAGACGGCCTCGATCGTGGCTGGGCGGGTGCATTCGTCCAGCGCGATGCCGACCTTCGTGTCCCCTACGGCGCGCAGGTTCAGCCCCTCGTCCCGGGCCGATTTCAGCACGGCGGATTGCAACGCGCCGACCTCCACGTGGATCGTGTCGAAGAAGGCCTTGGGGCCCACCTCGAATCCGGCCGCCTCGAACCCTTTCGCCAGGCGCACCGCCTTGCGGTGGATGCGCTGCGCGATGCCCTTCAGCCCCTGCGGCCCGTGGAAGACGGCGTACATCGAGGCCATCACGGCCAGCAGCGCCTGGGCGGTGCAGACGTTCGACGTGGCCTTCTCGCGCCGGATATGCTGTTCGCGCGTCTGCAGGGCCAGCCGGTAGGCGCGGTTGCCGCGGCTGTCGATCGACACGCCGACGATCCGGCCGGGCATCGAGCGTTTGTAGGCATCGCGACAGGCCATATAGGCGGCATGCGGGCCGCCATAGCCCAAGGGCACGCCGAAGCGCTGCGTGCTGCCCACGGCGATGTCCGCGCCCATGGCCCCCGGTTCCTTCAGCAGGCACAGCGCCATGATGTCGGCGATGACGATGCCCACGGCCTTTGCCTCGTGCAGCGCCTCCATCTGCGGGGTGAAGTCAGTCAGCCCACCATGGGTGCCGGGATACTGGAAGACGGCGCCGAAGACGCGGGAAGCGTCCAGATCCTCCGGAGCGCCGACGATGATCTCGATCCCCAGCGGTTCGGCGCGGGTGCGGATCACGTCGATGTTCTGGGGATGGCAGTTCTCGTCCACGAAGAAGGCCCCGGCCTTTGACTTGGCTACCCGCTGCGCCATGGTCATGGCCTCGGCCGCCGCCGTCGCCTCGTCCAGCAGGGAGGCATTGGCGATGTCGAGCCCGGTCAGGTCGCTGACCATGGTCTGGTAGTTCAGCAGCGCCTCCAGCCGGCCCTGGCTGATCTCGGGCTGATAAGGGGTGTAGGCGGTGTACCAGGCCGGGTTTTCCAGGATGTTGCGCTTGATCGCCGGGGGCGTGATCGTGTCGGCATAGCCCTGCCCGATCAGCGAGGTGAAGACCTGGTTCTTCGCCGACACCCCGCGCAGGAACTTCAGCAGATCCGCCTCCGACAGGGCCGGGCCGAAGTCCAGCGGATCGTCCTGGCGGATGCCCGTCGGCACGGTTTCGTCGATCAGCGCATCCAGGCTGTCGGCGCCGATCACCTGCAGCATCTCCGCCATCTCGTCCGGCGAGGGGCCGATGTGACGGCGGTTGGCGAAGTCATAGGGGCGGTAGTCGGTGGGCGTGAAGGGCATCTGGGGCTCCTTTGCGGCAGGGGGCATCCTGTCGACAGGATGCAAAAACAGGGCCGGTGCCCGGAGCGGGCATCGGAGGCGGCACCCCGGAGAACCGGGGCCGTTGCGGGGCGGTGGGACCCGGTCCTGGCCGGGCCCGGGTTGATCAGGTCAGGATCAGCCGACGTACTTCATGTAGGCGGCTTCACTCATGTATTCGTCCATCTGCTCGGGCTCGGCCGGCTTGATCTTGAAGAACCAGGCGTCGCCGGTCGGATCCTCGTTCACCTTGCCCGGATCCTCGACCAGCGCCTCGTTGACCTCGATGATCTCGCCGTCGATGGGCGCCAGGATGTCGGAGGCGGCCTTCACGCTTTCGATCACCACCACCTCGTCATCCTTGTTCACCTGGGTGCCCACCTCGGGCAGCTCGATGAAAACGATGTCGCCCAGCTGTTCGGCGGCATGTTCGGTGATGCCCACGACGACCAGCTCGTCTTCGGGGCGCAGCCATTCGTGTTCTTCGGTGAATTTCATGTCCATGGTCTCCCTGGTTTGTCTCGGGCCGGGCGGCTTTGGCGCTCCGGTATGTCGGGTTGTGGGTCAGCGTTTGAAATTGGCGGGCAGGAAGGGCAGCGAGGCGACACTGACGGGCAGCATCTTGCCCCGCAGGGCGCCCTCGACCGCGGTGCCGGGCGTGGCCAGCGCGGCGGGCAGGTAGCCCATGGCGACGGGGCCGGCAACCGAGGGGCCGAAGGCGCCGGAGGTGATCCGGCCAACCTCTGCCCCCTCATGGTGCAGCGTCACGCCCTCGCGCATGGGCGCGCGGCCCTCGGGGCGCAGTCCGACCCGCAAGCGGGCCGGACCGCGGTCCAGCTCGGCCAGGATGCGCTCGGCCCCGGGGAAGCCGCCGGCGCGGTCGCCCCCGGCGCGGCGCGCCTTCTGGATCGACCATTGCAGTGCGGCCTCGACGGGGCTGGTGGTCTCGTCGATGTCATGGCCGTAAAGGCACAGACCTGCCTCCAGCCGCAGGCTGTCGCGGGCGCCCAGCCCGATGGGCAGCACGCTGTCGTCAGCCAGCAGCGCCCGCGCCACGGATTCGGCGGCCTCGTTGGGGATGGAGATTTCGAACCCATCCTCGCCGGTGTAGCCAGAGCGTGAGATCCAGCACTCGGCCCCTTCCAGCGTGACGTAGCCCACGTCCATGAAACGCATCTCGGCCACCTCAGGCGCCAGACGCGCCAGCGCCGCCTCGGCACCCGGGCCCTGCAGGGCCAGCAGGCAGCGGTCGGTGATCTCCTCGACCTCGATGCCGGGCAGATTGGCGCGCATATGGGCAATGTCGGTGGCCTTGCAGGCGGCGTTGACGACGACGAACAGGTGATCGCCGCGATTGGCGAACATCAGGTCATCGAGGATCCCGCCCGCATCATTGGTCAGCAGGCCATAGCGCTGGCGGCCTTCCTTCAGGCCCAGCACGGCGGCGGGCGTCAGGCTCTCGAAGGCCAGGGCAAGGGTCTCGGCATCGGCGCCGCGCAGAATCACCTGGCCCATGTGGCTGACATCGAAGAGGCCGGCGGCGGCGCGGGTGTGCTGATGCTCCTTCATCACGCCGGCGGCATATTGCACCGGCATGGCATAGCCCGCGAAGGGCACCATCTTGCCGCCCAACTCGGCGTGCAGCCCGGCCAGCGGCAGGTCGATCATTTCATCGGCAGGTGCATCCTGGCCCATTGGTCACTCCCTCAATTCCCGGGCCAATGCGCCGGGCATCATCCGCGCGGCCACGCCACGCCTTGATGCCCCCTCTGTTCTTTTGCCTGAGATCGCTATCCCTTCGGCGGACCCGTCCCGGGCCTCTCTCCAGAGTCTGTCTGTCGGGCGGTCCTGAAGCCTGAGAGTTTCCGGGGCGGTTGCTCCTTCGGCACCGGCCTTGCGGCCAGTTCTCCCGTTCCGACAGGTCCCGGATACCGTCAAAGCCGCGCGTCGCGCAAGCCTCTTCAAGCGTCGCATTCCGCCGGATCGCCAAAAGGGCCGAAAAAGTCAGGCCGGGCAGGCGACGGGGCTCAGAAGTTCGGCAAGGCCGGGATTGTCGCAGACCAGCTCATCCAGAGTAACCCCGTCCAGCGAGGTGTAGAAGGCCTGGGTGGCCTGGTCGATCGCCTCGCGCAGGCGGCAGACATCGACCAGCGGGCAGGTATTGGCCTGGTCGGCGAAACACTCGGCGATCGGCACGGCCGATTCCACGGCGCGGAACACGTCGCCCACGCGGATCTTGTCCGCCGGATGGCCCAGGGTCATGCCGCCGTTGCGCCCTCGTTGCGTCATCAGGAAGCCCAGCTGACCCAGCCGGTTGATGACCTGCGCCAGGTGGTTTTCCGAGATGTTGCAGGCTTCGGCGATCTCGGCCTTGGTGACCAGCCGCCCCTTGTTCACCGCGCAATACATCAGTACGCGCATGGAGATGTTGGTTCGTTTCGTCAGCCGCATGTCATGCCCTCTCGCCTGGCTCCCCGGGGGGCGCTCCCCTCGCGTGCGTCTTCACGACACATTCGGGCCAGCATGGCACGCAATGCGTCAGCGACACCTTTGACCACTCCGCCGCAAGATGTATTTGACCTGCATCAAAGGAGGCAGAAATTGACCCAGGACCCGCATTTCTTCGGCTATGGCAGCCTCGTGAACCGCGCCACGCATGTCTACGGCGGCGCCCGTCCGGCCACTGCGCGCGGCTGGCGGCGCCTGTGGCGCCATTCCGGGGATCACGAGGTGGCAATCCTGACGGCCATCCCCAGCCCGGGCAGCGAGATCGAGGGGCTGATCGCGGCGGTGCCCGGCGGCGACTGGGCGGCGCTGGACGCCCGCGAGGCGGCCTATGACCGGCTGATCGCCACGCCCGACATCACCCCGCCGGATGCGCCCGCGGCGGCGCCGGAGATCGCCATCTACTCGATCCCCGCCGACAAGCATCCCGCCGCCCCCGCGCCACGCGCGATCCTGCTGTCCTACCTCGACGTCGTGGTGCAGGGCTACAGGGCCGAGTTTGGCGAGGCCGGCGTGGCGCGCTTCTTCGACACCACCGACGGCTGGGACGCGACGCCCATCCTCGATGACCGCGCCACGCCGCGCTATCCCCGCGCGCAGCAGCTGACGGCGGAGGAGACGGAGCTGGTCGATCACCACCTGGCGCGACTGCAGGTGGCGCGCCTTTCGGACTAGGCGGGGCGTGCACGGCCCCCTCCGTCCTCCGCGTCAGAGCGGCGAGGCCATCTGGTTGCGCCGCACGTAGCGGATCACCTCCAGCACGATGGCCGAGATCATGCCGATGTTGAGGAAACCGTTCACCGCCGTCATGCCGCCCAGGATTCGCCAGTCGTTCGGCGCCAGCAGGTCGCCGAAGCCCAGGGTGGTGAAGCTTTCCAGCGCGAAGTAGAGCGATTCCTCCAACCCTTCGAAGACCCCCAGCCAGAGGAAGGCCAGCGCCCAGATCCAGACGCTGATGGTGATCATCGCCAGCGCGCCGATCACCGTGCCGACCAGCACCAGCGCCAGCTTTGGCCGGTGCGGCGGGCGCATCAGCCAGCGGTGCATACGTGCCACCAGCGCCTCCAGCGTGACGAAGATCACGGCCGAGACGAGAACCGATATGATGACCAGGACCGAACCGATCCAGATCTGGTGAAACAGCGAGGCCATGGGCGTCGCGACCCTCCTCCACAGGTGTCGTCGGACGGTCTTGCCACGAAACCATGGCCTGCGCCAAGCGCGAGACAGGCCGGCGCGACGATCCCGCGCGCCCGGGCCGGGTCGGTCAGAACGCCGCGCGCCCGCCGATCCACACCGCCTGCACCGCCCGGTCATCCCCCATCATGATGGTGGGGAAGACGGCCTCCCAGATGTCCCCGGCCTGGGCTTCACGCTGTGCAATGGCCGGTGTCGAGGCGAGATCCAGAACGACCACGTCGGCCTCCGACCCCGGGGCCAGGGTGCCGATGCGATCGGCCATGCCCAGGGCGCCGGCCGACCCGGCGGTCGCCAGCCACAGCAGTTGCGCCGGATGCAGCGGATTGTGCCGCAGCTGGCCCACCTCGTAGGCCGCGGCCATGGTGCGCAGCATCGAGAAGTCGGACCCGCCGCCGGTATCCGTGGCCAGGCCCACCCGGATTTTGGTCTGGGTGATCCCCTTCATGTCGAACAGGCCCGAGCCGATGAAGGTGTTGGAGGTCGGGCAATGCACCACCGCCGCGCCCATCTCGTCCAGCCGGGCGATCTCACGCGGTTCCAGGTGGATCGAATGGCCGTAGAGACCGTTGCTGCCCAGCAGGCCGAACGCCTCGTAGGTATCGAGGTAATCGCGGGCCTCGGGGTAGAGGCCCTGCACCCAGGCGATCTCGTCGGTCTGCTCGCTCAGGTGGGTCTGCATCAGCACCTCGGGGTGCTCGGCCCAGAGCGCGCCCAGGGCCTCCAGCTGCTCCGGCGTCGAGGTGGGCGAGAAACGCGGTGTGATGGCATAGCCGATCCGCCCCTGGCCATGCCATTTCTCCAGCAGGGCCTTCGACTGATCATAGGCCGTCTGCGGCGTGTCGCGCAGCCCCTCGGGAGCGTTGCGATCCATGCAGGTCTTGCCCGCGACGACCCGCTGGCCGCGCTTGCCGGCCTCGGCAAAGAAGGCCTCCACGCTTTCGGGATGGATGGTGCAGAAACTGACCATCGAGGTGGTGCCATGGGCCGTTGTCAGGTCGAGGTAGCGCGCCGCGATCTCGGCGGCATAGTCGAGGCTGGCGAACTTCATCTCCTCGGGGAAGGTATAGGTGTTCAGCCAGTCGATCAGCCGCTTGCCCCAGCTGGCAATCATCGCCGTCTGCGGAAAGTGCACGTGGGCGTCGACGAAACCGGGCAGGATCAGGCCCTTGCCATAGTCCACCACCCGCGCGTCGGGGTGATCGGCCTTCAGCGCGTCGGCGGTGCCGCGGGCGAGGATCTGGCCCCCCTCGATCAGCAGCCCGCCATGCTCTTCGTAGGACACGCAGTCGGCCCAGGGTGCCTTGAAGGGATCCGCGGTGAAATCCATCACCCGCCCCGTCATAAGAACTTTTTCACCCATCGCACCCATCCTGGTCCCGTCCCTGCCAATTGGCCGCCAACGCGACGACCGCCGCCCAGATTATCCTCTGCTAAGGGGCGGGTAAACGTGCCTCGCCCATTGTTTCCGCGCCCCGGCGTCCGATATGGTCGAGGCAAAGCAAAGAGGGCGGCGCATGACCGAGATCGAGCAGGAAATCGACCCCGAAACCGCCCCCGAGGCCGGCACGGAAGAGCAGGAGAGCTATACGCTCGACCGGCGCAATGTCGCGGCGATTCTCTATGCCGTGGACACCGGCGACCGCGCGCAGTTGCTGGAGCTGATGGAGCCGCTGCACGCGGCGGACATCGCCGACCTTCTGGAACAGGTCAACGCCTACGACAGGCGCCGGCTGGTGCTGCTTTATGATCGCGATTTCGACGGCGACATCCTGTCGGAACTGGACGAGGGCATCCGCGAGGAGGTCATCCAGCTCCTGACGCCGGACGTGCTGAAGGAAGCCGTCCGCGATCTGGATTCCGATGACGTGGTCGACCTGGTCGAATACCTGGAGGAACCGCAGCAGGAAGCGATCCTGGGCGCCCTGGAGGACAGCGACCGGCACGCGGTCGAACAGGCGCTGAACTACCCCGAGGAATCCGCCGGCCGCCTGATGCAGCGCGAGGTCGTGGCGGTGCCCGAGTTCTGGACTGTCGGCCAGACCATCGACATGATGCGCGAACGCGAGGACCTGCCGGAACAGTTCTACCACGTCATCCTGCTGGACCCGAAGATCCGCCCCGTGGGCCATGTGACCCTGGGCAAGCTGATGGCCTCACCCCGCCGCACCCGCCTGCAGGAAATCACCGAACCGGCGTTCCGCACCATCCCGGCGATGCAGGACGAGGGCGAGGTGGCCTATGCCTTCAACCAGTACCACATCATCTCCGCCCCGGTGGTGGACGAGGAAGAGCGACTGGTGGGCGTGATCACCATCGACGACGCGATGATCGTGCTGGACGAGGAACACGAGGAAGACATCATGCGCCTGGCCGGTGTCGGCGAAGGCAGCCTGAACGACCGTGTGTCGGAAACGGTGAAACAGCGCCTGCCCTGGCTGGCGGTGAACCTGGCCACGGCGGTGATCGCCTCGCTGGTGATCTCGCTCTTCGAGGATACGATCGCGCAGTTTGTCGCCCTGGCGGTACTGATGCCCATCGTGGCCTCCATGGGCGGCAACGCCGGCACCCAGGCCCTGACCGTCGCGGTGCGCGCCATCGCCACCAAGGACTTGACCGGCTCCAACGTCTGGCGGGTCCTGCGACGGGAGATCATGGTGGGCCTGTTCAACGGCCTGGCCTTCGCGGTGATCATGGGCATCGTCGGACTCGTCTGGTTCGGCAGTCTGGCCCTTGGCGGGGTGATCGCGGCGGCGATGGTGATCAACCTGGTGGTCGCGGGTCTGGCGGGCATCGCGGTGCCGGTCATCCTCGACAAGTTCCGGATCGACCCCGCCCTGGCCTCGGGCACCTTCGTGACCACGGTGACGGACGTCGTGGGCTTCTTCGCCTTCCTCGGCCTCGCCGGGATGGTCCTGCTATGAGAGACGACAAGATGACTGCAGATGCGCTGACCGAAGCCAAGACCGCCGCCCGCAAGGCGGCCTTCGCCCGCCGCAAGCAGGCGCATGACACCGCCGGGCCGGGACGCGCGGGGCTGCTGTCCTCGGTGCTGGCGGGCTACCGCGGGGTGCCGCTGGCGGGTTACTGGCCGATCCGCACCGAGATTTCCCCGATCCCGGCCATGGAAGAGGCCGCCGCCCACGGCCCCGTCGGCCTGCCGGTGATCGAGGATCACGGCCTGCCCCTGCGCTTTTCCCGCTGGGAACCGGGCTGTGCCATGCGCGATGGCCTCTTCGGCGCCGCGGTGCCAGCGGTGGACGACTGGATCACGCCCGAAATCCTGATCATGCCGCTGGTGGCCTTCGACCGCGCAGGCACGCGCCTGGGCTACGGCGGCGGTTTCTACGACCGGACGCTGGAAGGGCTGCGTGCGCACCGCCCCACGCTGGCCATCGGCTTTGCCTATGCCGCGCAGGAGGCCGAGAGCCTGCCGCGCGAGGACACCGACCAGCCGCTGGACATGATCGTGACCGAGAAGGAAGTCCTCAGCTTCATCCGCTGACCCCGGCCCGACCGAGGGAGGGGGCGCTGCCCCCCGCCTCCGGTCCGGAGGCGCCCCCCGGAGTATTTTCAGCCATCGTATGGGAAAAGGCGGGTCCCCCCGATCCGGGCGCGACGCCCCTGCCCATACCCTGGCCGGAAATACTCCCGCCGGAGGCCTCGCCCGGCACGGGCGATCCCTTCGTTTTCTGGACAATCGGCGCGGCGCATGCTTAGAGGCGGCCAACAGGAGTTCGCCATGACCACCACCCGTTTTGCCCCCTCGCCGACCGGCTATATCCACGTCGGCAACCTGCGCACCGCGCTGTTCAACTTCCTGATCGCCCGCAAGGCCGGCGGGACGTTCATCCTGCGCATCGACGACACCGACCAGGAACGCTCGAAGCAGGAATATATCGACGGGATCATGGAAGACCTGGAATGGCTCGGCCTGACCTGGGATCGCGTGGAATACCAGTCCAAGCGGATGGATCGTTACCTGGACGCCGCCGACCGGCTGCGCGACATGGGCCGCTTCTACGAGGCCTTCGAAACGCCGACCGAGCTGGACCTGAAGCGCAAGAAGCAGCTGAACATGGGCAAGCCGCCGGTCTACGACCGCGCCGCGCTGGACCTGTCGGACGACGAGAAGGCCAAGCTGCGCGAGGAGCGCGGCCCCGGCGTCTGGCGGTTCAAGCTGGACCAGGAGCGGATCACCTGGGAGGACGGCATCCTGGGCGAGATTTCCATCGACGCGGCTTCCGTCTCGGACCCGGTGCTGATCCGGGCCGACGGGCAGATGCTCTATACCCTCGCCTCGGTCGTCGATGACACCGAGATGGGCGTGACCCACGTCGTGCGCGGCAGCGACCACGTGACCAACACCGCCACCCAGATCCAGATCATCGAGGCGCTTGGCGGCAGCGTGCCGACCTTCGCCCACCACTCGCTGCTGACCGGCCCGCAGGGCGAGGCTCTATCGAAGCGTCTGGGCGTGCTGTCCATCCGCGACCTGCGCGCCCAAGGGGTCGAACCGATGGCCCTGCTGTCACTGATGGCCCGCCTGGGCTCCTCCCAGCCGGTCGAGGTCGCGGGCTCGGTCGAGGAGCTGGCGGAGGGCTTCGACCTGGACACCTTCGGCTCGGCGCCGACGAAATTCGACGAGAAGGACCTCTTCCCGCTGACCGCCCACATCCTGCAGCAGCGTCCGCTGGCGGACGTGGCTGACGAGGTCGCGGCCCTTGGCGTGCCCGCCGACCGGGCCGAACTGTTCTGGACCGTGGTGCGCGACAATATCACCACGCTGCACGACCTGCCGGCCTGGTGGACGATGTTCCGCGACGGCGCCGACCCGCTGATCGACCCCGAGGACGAGGATTTCATCGCCGAGGCCATGACCCTGCTGCCCGAGGGCCCGCATGACGAAACCACCTGGGGCGAGTGGACCAAGGCCGTGAAGGAGGCGACGGGCCGCAAGGGCCGTGGCCTCTTCATGCCGCTGCGCAAGGCCGTGACCGGCATGTCACACGGGCCGGACATGTCCAAGGTTTTGCCGCTGATGCAGGTGATCCGCGCCAAGAAGGGCTGAGGCCCGCCGGGTCGCGCCAGTGGCGCGGCCCCACCCCTCACCTGAGCCTGCGGCAGCTCAGCAGGGTTTGACGAAGACCGCCACCCAGATCTCGCCGTTTCGCGCCGTGCCGACCAGGGTGTAGTCCCCCAGCAGGTTGCGGCGGTGGCCCGGGCTGACAGACCAGCCGGTCACGGCCATATCGGCGCTGGACTGGCCGCGGGCCAGGTTCTCGGCCACGCGGCACCAGGCCATGCCCTCGCGGCTGACCCGTTCCCCCACAGTGCTGCCATCGGATCCGACGTGGCTCAGTTCCCCCAGGCCGCGCAGGTCGCGGGCATGGCGTTCCGCCGCCAGGCGCGCCTGCGGATCGGGCTCCAGGGGCGCGCGGCCACGGGCGCTGCGAAAGGCGTTGATCGCTGCCAGAAGATCGCCCTGTTCGCGGGTCACCACCGGGGCGGGCAGGCTGGCGGGCACGGCGACCGCCGCACCTACAGGCGCGCTCTGCTGAGCCGCCTGCCGGGCCGTTCCGCCCTGGCAGGCCATCAGCGCCAGACAGGCCAGCAGGGCCAGGCGCGCGCGCGGGCGCAGGGGCAGAGACCGGACACCACTCATGCCATCAGCCCTTCGGCCAGCTGACGCTGCCGCGCGACCAGCGCCGGCAGATCCAGATGCGGCATCTGCCGGTCGCGCACCACCTGCCGACCCTCGACCAGCAGGTGTTTCACCCGCATCGGCCCAGCCAGCAGCAAGGCGGCGGGATCCCAGCTTCCGGCACTGTCGATACCCGAGACATCCCAGATGGCGATATCGGCGCGCTTGCCATGGGCCAGGCGCCCGCAATCGGGCCGGCCCAGCACATCGGCACCACCGCGGGTGGCAATCTCCAGCGCCTCACGGGCGCTCATGGCGTCAGCCCCTTGGCTGACCCGCTGCAACAACATCGCCTGCCGCGCCTCGGCCACCAGGTTCGACCCGTCGTTGCTGGCCGATCCGTCGACGCCCAGCCCGACCTTCACGCCCGCATCGCGCATGCCGCGCACCGGCGCGATGCCCGACCCCAGCCGGCAGTTGGAACAGGGGCAATGGGCGACGCCCGTGCCCGTGCGGGCAAAAAGCGCCACCTCGCTGTCGTCCAGTTTCACGCAATGGGCATGCCAGACATCGTCCCCGGTCCAGCCCAGATCCTCGGCGTACTGCCCGGGGCGGCAGCCGAAGTTGGCCTCGGAATAGGCGATGTCCTCGGCATTTTCGGCCAGGTGGGTGTGCAGCATCACCCGCTTGTCCCGCGCCAGCAGGGCCGCATCGCGCATCAGCTCGCGCGAGACGGAGAAGGGCGAACAGGGGGCGATGCCCACGCGCAGCATGGAGCCTTCGCGCGGGTCGTGGAAGGTGTCGATGACGCGAATGCAATCGTCGAGGATCGCCGCCTCGTCCTCCACCAGGCTGTCCGGCGGCAGGCCGCCCTGGCTGACGCCGATGGACATGGCACCGCGCGTGGGGTGAAAGCGCAGGCCGACCTCCGCCGCCGCCTCGATGGTGTCATCCAGCCGCGACCCGTTGGGAAAGAGGTACAGGTGATCCGAGGTCAGCGAACAGCCCGACAGGGCCAGTTCCGCCAGTCCGATCATCGCGGAGGAGCGCATTTCGGCAGGGCCGAAGCGTTCCCAGATCGGGTAGAGCGTCTGGAGCCAGCCGAAGAGCAGCGCATCCTGTGCCGCCGGCACCGCCCGCGTCAGCGTCTGAAACAGGTGATGATGGGTGTTCACCAGACCGGGCGTCACCACGCAGCCGGTGGCGTCGATCACCTCCGCCTCGGGTTGGCTGAGCTTGGGGCCGATGGCGCGGATCTTGCCGCCGGAGACGAGAATGTCGGCGCCGAAAAGCTCGGTCCGGTGATCATCCATCGTCAGGATATGTTCCGCGTTGCGGATCAGGTAGCTGCGCTCCATGCGGCTTTATTCCGGGAAAGCCGCGAGAATGTCCAGCGCCGCGCGGTGGATGGCCGGGTTCGCCGCCGCCAGAACGCGCCCGCCCTGAAGGGCCGGACCGCCGCGCCAGTCGGTAACTATGCCGCCCGCCGCCTCGATCACGCCCAAAGGCCCCTGGATATCGTAGGAATTCAGCCCGGCCTCGATCACCAGATCGACCTGGCCGGCCGCCAGCAGGGCGTAGGCATAGCAATCCATGCCATAGCGGGTCAGCTTCACCTGTTCGGCCACGGAGCGGAAGGCCTCGGCCTCGGTCGGGCTGCCAACCTCGGGGAAGGTGGTGAAGAGGATCGCGCCTGCAAGACCGCCCGGCGTCTCTTCGCGGGCCGCGAGAGGGCGGTCTCCCTGCGGGCCGGTCATCCGGGCCTCTCCGAAGCCCCCCCAGAAGCGTTCGCCGGTGTAGGGCTGGTCGACCATGCCCATCAGGACCCGGTCGCCGTCGGTGAGGCCGATCAGCACGCCCCAGGTCGGCGTGCCGCTGACGAAGCCGCGGGTGCCGTCGATCGGATCCAGCACCCAGGTCAGGCCGCTCTCGCCCGCCTGGGCGCCATACTCCTCGCCCAGGACCGCATCCTGCGGACGCCGGTCCGCCAGCACCGCGCGCATGGCACGTTCCGCGGCACGGTCGGCCTCGGTCACCGGGTCGTAGCCCCCGGCCAGCTTGTTGTCCTCGGAAAGGGTCTGGCTGCGGAAATGCGGCAGGATCGCCGCACGGGCGGCCTCCGCCATCTCGTGCGCCGTCGCCAGGATCTCGGTTCCATCCGGCTGCATCGTCTCGCCTCCCCTACGTCACGTGGACGCGAGAGCTAGCCCGAGACGGCTCCCGTGACAAGAGTCACGGGCCACTGCACGAACCGCATTTTCTGAAGTCTTGTGTCCTGCCGGGGTCCCGCCCGGCCGATCACTGTCCCCATGTCGATCGTCGGATCCGCCACCCCGGATCCTGATCGCCCCTGTCGGCCCGCAACGGGCCAAGGTCATTTTTACGCTGCGAATCTAACCTGCGTCCCCAGGTCAGATCACGCCTGGTCACCCTTTCAGGCGACGTCACTCAGCACGCGGGCCAGTTCGAACAGGCGGCGGCGCTGGTTCTCGGGAATCGCGTAGTAGGACCGGATCAGGTCCAGCGCTTCCTTGTCGCCCATCACATCGGCCGGCACGGCGGTCGGTGCGACTGCGGCTTCGCCCTCTGCGACCTCACCTTCGATGCCTTCGAAGAAGAAGCTGACGGGAACATCCAGCGCGTCGGCGATATCCCAAAGCCGGGAGGCGCTGACGCGGTTCGCGCCGGTTTCGTATTTCTGGATCTGCTGAAACTTGATGCCAACGCGTTCGGCAAGCTGCTGCTGGGTCATCCCGACCAGCCAGCGGCGATGCCGGATCCGTTTTCCCACGTGCACATCGACCGGATGAGTCATTCGCGGCTCCTGTCATACCCGGCCCCGCCCCTCGCGAAGTACGAGAGCCGCCAAGCCGAGCTTTGGTTTTCGTTTTTGACACGCCGCACATCCCTACAGCGTGAGAGGATCGTAACAGTTTTCAACTTTTACGCAACTTGTCTCCACCCGAAAGAGCAGACTGACGCAATAGTTAACGCAATTTCCGGATGTGCATCAAGCGCCCTGCTTTCCTAAACTTGCAGGATCTGCCGCATTGCAGCAAGAATTGGAACCTGGAGGAACGGGGAGGTGATCGTTTCTAAGCAAACTATCCTCCCGAAATCAAACGACAATAGGAGAGGCACATGCGCGCGTGGCGGTGTCGGGGGGCAGACAGTCAACCCCAGTTGGAACATTTGGACGCAGACCGACCTGGCCCGGGGGAAATGCTGGTGGAGGTCCGCGCCTGCGGTTTGAACTTCGCCGATTTACTCATGATCCGGGGCCAATACCAGGAAACGCCGACTCACCCATTTACGCTCGGCATGGAAATTTCGGGCCTCGTCCACGCCGTTGGCGACGGTGTTGAGGTTGCAACCGGCACGCGAGTCGCGGCCTTCCCCGGGCAGGGAGGTCTCGCCGATTACGCCATCGTATCGGCAGATCGCGCCGTAACCCTGCCCGAGGGGATGGGGTACGATTCGGCGGCCGCCCTGCAAATCGCCTACGGCACCTCCCACCTGGCCCTCGACCACCGCGCGCGTCTACGTCCCGGCGAGACGCTTCTGGTGCTGGGCGCCACCGGCGGGGTCGGCCTGACGGCGGTGGAACTCGGCAAGTTGATGGGTGCCCGGGTCATCGCCGTGGCGCGCGGCGCCGAGAAGGAGGATATCGCGCGCAATGCCGGCGCCGACATCTACCTGGACAGCGAAACGGCCGACCTGCGCGCCGAGGTGAAGGCGCTTGGCGGGGCTGACGTGGTCTATGACCCAGTGGGCGGCGCCCTGGGCGAGGCGGCGTTCCGCGCCTGCAACCCGGAGGCGCGCTATCTGCTGATCGGCTTCGCTTCGGGCAGCACGCCCGCGATCAAGCCCAACCACATGCTGGTGAAGAACATCGACCTGATCGGGTTCTACTGGGGCGCCTATTTCAAATTCCGCCCCGAGGTGCTGACCCGGTCGCTGGCCACGCTGCTGGACTGGCATGCCCAGGGCCGCATCCACCCCCACATCAGCCACCGCCTACCGCTAGAACAGGCGATGGAGGGGCTGTACCTGCTGCGCGACCGCGCCGCCTCGGGCAAGGTCATTATCCAGCCCTGAGCCAGGACGGGCGGCAGGGGTGCCCTTCACGGGCCTCCCTGCCGCGAAAGCGCCATCAGACCGAGGCGCGACGGGCCCGGCTCAGCTCCTGCTGCCAGACGTAGCGGCCCAGGCCGCTGCCGCCGCCATGTTCCGCCTCACGCTGCGCGGCGGACTTGTAGCCGCCCGAACTGCAGCTGAAGCCCAGGCGCAGCATCTCCGCCATGCGCTCCATCACCTCGCCTGCGCCACGATCCTGGCGGTACATGCAGATCTTCTGCGTGCCCAGTTCGGGCAGGTCCCCGCCATGATCCACCACGGCCAGCTGCGGCGGCTCGGTCCCGGCGATCATCGCCGAAACGGCCAGGTCGGCGCTGACCGTCGCCTCGACCGTGCGGTCACTGGAGGTATCAACGGCGTTTTCCCAGTCGACGCTGTTCTCTTCCATGGTGCGGATCACCAGCGGCCGGAACAGGCAATTTCGCCCCGAGGCAAAGCGCAGCGGCCGCTGCCGCCAGGCCTGGCCGCCCGGGGCGCCGATCCAGGCCAGGGGCCGTTCATCCAGGATCTCGCCGCGATTGTCGGGCTCCGCCTCCGTCGTCAGGATGATATCCGTCTCGCCCCGGTCGAAGCTTTCCTTCAGGCTGCGGGTATAGGCCGAGACGAGCTGCACCTTCATGCGCGGGAACTCCTGCGCGAACTGCTGCAGCACCGTCGGCACCACCGGGTAGACGATGTCATGGGGCACGCCCAGCACCATCTCGCCCTCGTAGCTCTTGCAGGTCAGGCGGGTCAGCGCCTCATCATTCATGTCGATGATGCGCCGCGCATAGCCCAGCAGCTGTTCGCCCGCCGGCGTCAGCGCGATGCGCCGGTTGGACCGGTCCAGAAGGGCAATGCCCAGCATTTCCTCCAGCCGTTTCAACTGCATCGACACCGCGCTCTGGGTGAAGTTCAGGATGCCGGCCGCCTTGGTCACGCCACCGTGGTCCGCCACCGCGACAAAGCTGCGCAGCGAGGTCATGTCGAGATTTCGCATTTCATCACCCCTCGTGATGTGATCCGTCAGAAACATTCATTTTCAATATTGATCATAAAGGCGCATATACATCAACAGAAATCATGAAGTCCTCGTTCACTCATCAATTTTGGAAAGGTAAGACCGATGAGCACCCAAAGCCTGACGTCCGACGTCGCCTGCACCCCGCGCGCGTCCCGCGCGCCTTTCACCCGCCTGATGACCATGCTGGGCGTTCACCGCGAACGCCGAGCCCTGCGCAATCTCGACGCGGCCCTGCTGAAGGACATCGGCGTCACCCCCGACCAGGCGCGCCTCGAATCCACGCGCCCGATCTGGGACACCCCGGTGCGCCCGTTCTGATCCCATCCCGGCGGTGTCGGGCACAGCCCCCAGTGCCCGCACCGCCCTGCCGCGCCCGTCCTGCCCCTGCGGGCGGCGCGGCCCCTATCTCCCCGTGACCGTTCCCGACGGTCCGTGACTGACCCGCAGCGCCCGGTTTCCCCGATGGGAGACCTCGGCCTGCGGGTTTTTTCTTCTGATTTTTCAAACCCCTCTTAGGCCGCACAGCCTTATGTTCAAGGCCCCCGGCACCCCGGCAGGGCACGAGGGCGCTCAAACCCCGGCAAAACAGGGCCTCACCGGCGCGATTTGCGAGCTGAAAATCTTGAAAACAGGGGCAACCTTCCCGATATTGGTCACAACATCCGCCCCCATGGGCTTTGCTGTTTGATCGGAGGCAAGAATGGCTGACTACAGAACGATGCAGGCAACGGCAGGTAGCCGGTCCGCCGCCATCGACGAAGGGCTGCGCGCCCACATGAACAAAGTCTACGGCACCATGTCCGTGGGCACCCTGCTGACCTTCCTCGTGGCCTGGGCCGTCGGCTCCTCGCCCGAGTTGCTCAGCATCTTCCGCGACCCGCAGACGCTGCAGCCCAACATCCTGGGCTGGATCATCATGTTCGCTCCGCTGCTGATGGTCTTCGGCTTCGGCGCCATGATCAACCGCCTGTCGGCTGCCGGCGCGCAGACGTTCTTCTACGTCTTCTCCGCCGTGATGGGCCTGTCCCTGTCCTGGATCTTCGTCGCCTTCACCGGCATCTCGATCGCCCAGGTCTTCCTGGTGACGTCGATCGCCTTCGCCGGCCTGTCCCTCTACGGCTACACGACGAAGCGTGACATCTCCGGCTGGGGCGCCTTCCTGATGATGGGTGTGATCGGCCTGGTCGTGGCCTCGATCATCAACATCTTCCTGGGCTCCCCCGCTCTGCACTTCGCGATTTCCGCGATCGGTGTCCTGATCTTCGCGGGCCTGACCGCCTACGACACGCAGAACATCAAGACCACCTACCTGCAGCACGCCCATTCGATGGACCAAGAATGGCTGGGCAAGTCCGCGATCATGGGCGCCCTGCAGCTCTACCTGGACTTCATCAACCTGTTCATGTTCCTGCTGCAGTTCCTCGGCAACCGCGAGTGATCTGCACAAGGTTCTGAAAACGACGAAGGCCGGTCCCCAGGGACCGGCCTTTTTCTTTGCCCGCATCTCGGCACGAGTGCCCCGCGACGCGGCTCAGGCCTGCCAGCGCATCTGCACCGCCGGGAACAACAGCCCGTTGGGCAGCCGCAGGTCGATCTGGCCGCGCGCCTCGAAGCCCAAGCTTTCGTAGAAGGGCACGGCGGTCAGCGTGGCCTGGCAATGCAGCAGTTCCACCCCCGCGGCGGTCGCAGAGCGGATGACCTGCCCCATGATCTGCCGTCCCAGCCCCTGGCGGGCGACATCGGGATCGGTGGCGACATGGCGCACATGCCCCTCACCGGGCCGACCCGCCGCGCCCCAGGGCGAGGTATCAGTCCAGCCACCCGCCGCCAGCACCCGGTCATCCGCCGGATCCAGCGCCAGGAAATAGGTGCCGCAGGTCAGCAGGCCGGGGCGCGGCCGCTTCACGAAGGGCAGCGCCTCGCGCAGCAGCTCGGCCGGGTAATCGGGGGCCAGCAGCGCCCGGTAGGACCGCGCCAGCATCCGGTTCAGCGCCTCGGTGTCTGCGGGCAGTCCGGGACGCATCATCAGGTCGTCCGGCAGGATCACCGGCGCCAGCTTGCGCGGGGCGGCAGGCATGACCGCCCCCAGGGCGCCCGGATCGGTGTCGAGGCTCGGGCGCAGGGCGGGCCGTGCGGCGGCCGCAGGGGCGGCGCGTGCGGTCAGCAGTTCGGCCAGTTCGCCCTCATGCAAGGGATCGTCGGAATGGTCGGGGGGCGTATCTTCGCCGGAAGAAAGGGGCATCGGGGCGGTCCTTGTCTCTCACCCCGGCGGTCACCGGGGTCTGTCGGGGAGGGGGGGAGACAGGGCGCGGCCCAAAAGCAAAAAGCCGCGCTCTGCGGCGCGGCTTTGCATGGTCTTCAAGGTGTTCAGATCTTACTTGATCTTGCCTTCCTTGTACTCGACATGCTTCCGCACCACCGGATCGTACTTTCGTACGGTCATCTTTTCGGTCATGGTACGCGCGTTTTTCTTGGTCACGTAGAAATGGCCCGTGCCCGCGGTCGAGTTCAGACGGATCTTGATGGTCGTCGGCTTCGCCATTGTGCTTCTCCTACAGCAGGCGCACTCCGGGCCGCCCGCGAAATCTCTTGAAGCCCGCCTTTTACCGGGACTCGGTCACGAGTCAACCGGGGATCTGGGGAAAAAGCGGAAATCGTCGATTTTGTGGACCGGCATGGCACGAAAAAGGGGGCCCGAAGGCCCCCTTTCGCCCCGACCAGGGACGGAATGGGTCGAAACCCGATCACTCGAGGGGCGCTTCGCTGCCGCCGGTGGTCGTTTCCTCCTCCATCCGGAGGGCCTCGGCCTCGCGGGCCTGCTCATCGGCGGTGACGAACTCGGGCGCCGATTCCAGGTCGGCCTTGGTGGCGCTGGTCACCAGGCGCGGGGCGCCGGCATCATCGCGCACCACGTCCAGGCTGGCCATTTCCACGGCCACGTCCTTTTCGCCCATCCCCAGGAAGCCGCCGACGCCGATCACGACGCCCTCGACCTCACCGCCGAGGGAGATGATCAGGTCGTTGATGTCGCCGACCTTCTCGTCGGCGCCATTGTAGACGGCGGCGCCCAGCAGGTCATCGGCCAGGATGGTGTCCTGGTCCTGCATGGTGATCTGGCCCTCGACCGGCTTGGCGGGCTCCTCGGCCTCGGCCATGTCGCTGGCCTCGCCCTCCATCGCCTCGCCTTCCATCGGGTCTTCGGCCATCGGATCTGCGGCCATGTCGCCACCCTCGGCGGCCTCGCTTTCGGGCATCAGGGCCGGCTCGCCCTCTTCGGCCGCGGGCATTTGCTCGGGCACTGCCGGGTCTTCGGCGGGTTGCTCGACGCTCTGGTCGCTGGTCTGGGCGATGGCCGTCACCGGCGCCACGACGGGGGCGGCCAGGGCGAGGGCGACAAGGGTTGCACGGCTGGTACTACGCATCAGAGAGGTCATGAGTTCTCCTCCTCAAGCTCATCCACGCAGGGTGCGGGGATCTCTGCCAGTCCAACGTGGCGCTGGCCCCGGCGTTCCCGCGGTGCCTCCCGCCCACTGGCGGGTTTCAGCGCGCTGCAATGCAGCGGCCGGGCGGGTTCCCTCCGATAGCCCCGGAACGGGACGATCGGCGGATCTGCGCGAGCTATGGGCGGATATGCGCGGAGGGCCTGTAAGCCGGATTCTGTTCCCCGGCCGAAGCCGGTTCGATGACCATTCATCTGGGACGCCGGTCACCCGGCGCCTCAAGCTGCCAACCCGAACCTCCGGGCCAAGGCGGCCCTGCGGTGGCGGCGGTTTCGGTTGCCCGACCTGCCCGCCCCGCGCGAGGTTCCTATTCGGCATTGCTCCCGGTGGGGCTTGCCATGCCGGTCCCGTTGCCGGTCCCGCGGTGCGCTCTTACCGCACCGTTTCACCCTTACCCTGCGTGCAGGGCGGTCTGTTCTCTGTGGCGCTGTCCCTGGGGTTGCCCCCGCCGGGCGTTACCCGGCACCGTTGCCTTGTGGAGTCCGGACTTTCCTCGGAGACGCCGTTACCAGCCTGCCCCCGCGGCCATCCGGCCCTCCGCGCGCCCTGCCCTTAGCGGGCGGCCCCGGCGCGGTCAATCACCCCGGCAACAGGCGGCCATTGCCCCCGCCCCCTCCATGCGTCATGATCCGGTCGGAAAAGGGGAAACTCATGCGCAAGTTCCTGGTCATCCTCGACGACAGCCGCGAATGCCTCAACGCCATGCGCTTTGCCGCCATGCGTGCCGCCAACTCGGGCGGCGGTGTCGCGATCCTGTCGATCATCCCCCCGGAGGAATTCAATCACTGGATGGGCGTGGCCGACATCATGCGGGCCGAGGCGCGCGAGCGGATCGAGGCGCATTTCAACGTCTTCGCCAAATGGATGCGCGACCGCCAGAAGATCGAGCCAGACCTGATCGTGCGCGAGGGCGAGGCCTATGAACAGATCCTGGCCCAGATCCGCGAAGACGAGGAGATCGGCGTGCTGGTGCTCGGCGCCTCCGCTGGCAAGGGCGGCCCCGGCCCCCTGGTCACCCAGATGAGCCGCAACGCCGGTTCCCTGCCCGTGCCCATCACCATCGTGCCCGAAGACCTGTCGAAGGACCGGCTGGAGGCCATCACCTGAACCCGGCAGCGCCGCGCGGGGCCCGGCCAAGGGCCCGCACCCCGTGCACAGCCGCACATCGCGGCTCGCCACCTTAGAACGGTTCCAATTCTTGACAGAACGGCCCCGAAGACGCATATCGGGGGCCAACCAGAGAAAGGTCCGCCGATGTTCATCCAGACCGAATCCACGCCGAACCCGGCGACGCTGAAATTCCTGCCCGGCCAGTCCGTCCTGGACGCCGGCACCGCCGACTTCCCCACGGCCGAAACGGCCGAGAAATCGCCGCTGGCGCGGCGCCTGTTCTCGATCGACGGCGTGACGGGCATCTTCTTCGGCACCGACTTCATCACCGTGACCAAACGTGACGGGCTGGAGTGGGACCACCTGAAGCCCGCCCTGCTGGGCGCGATCATGGAACACTACCAGTCGGGCGAGCCCGTGATGGGCGGCGCGGCCCAGGCCACCGCCCATGCCGAGCATGACGGCCCCGATGGCGAGATCGTCGGCCAGATCAAGGAGCTGCTGGACACCCGCGTGCGTCCTGCCGTGGCCCAGGATGGTGGCGACATCACCTTCCACGGCTTTGAACGCGGCGTCGTCTACCTGCACATGCAGGGCGCCTGCGCCGGCTGCCCCTCCTCGACCCTGACCCTGAAGATGGGGATCGAGAACCTGCTGCGGCATTACATCCCCGAGGTGACCGA
This sequence comes from Pseudooceanicola marinus, assembly GCF_020177265.1. Lineage (GTDB taxonomy): Bacteria > Pseudomonadota > Alphaproteobacteria > Rhodobacterales > Rhodobacteraceae > Pseudooceanicola > Pseudooceanicola marinus_A. Next base: position 106,728 of record NZ_JAIVMC010000009.1, on the reverse strand, counting down.
GGTTCGGCCCGTTGCCGTCTGACGGCCCGCTGATCCTGTCCTTCGACACATCGGCCGCGCATTGCGCGGCCGCTTTGCTGTGCGGTGACCGGATCCTGGTGGAGCGGCGCGAGGAGATGACCCGCGGCCAGGCCGAACGGCTGGTGCCGCTGCTGGAAGAGCTGCTGGCCGAAGCCCGGCACGGCTGGGCCGATCTGTCGGCGCTGGCCGTGGGCGTCGGCCCCGGCAATTTCACCGGCATCCGCATCTCTGTCGCCCTGGCGCGCGGGTTGGCCCTGGGGCTGGACGTGCCGGTGATCGGCGTCACCGGCTTCGAGGTGCTGAGCGAGGGCGCGTCGCGCCCGGTGCTGGCCACCCTGCCCGCGCCTCGCGGACAGGTCTATGCCCAGCTGATCACCGACAGCGAGACCGGCGCACCGCAGCTCTGCCCCGCCGACGCCCTGCCCGATGAGCTGATGCCGCCCGGCACCGGCCTGCTGGGGGCCGCCCCCGGTGCGACCTCCGGGCCGGACAACCCTGCCCCGGCGATTGCCCGGATCGCAGCCGCCCGGCTGGCCGATGCGGCCTCCCGTGCCCTGCCTGCCCCGGCGCCCTTCTACCTGCGCCCTGCCGATGCGGCGCCGCCCCGCGATGCGCCGCCCCGGATCGTGCCGTGACCGACACCGCCACGCTGGCCCGCATCCATGCCGCCTGTTTCACCACCCCCCGTCCCTGGACCGCGCAGGAACTGGACCGGCTGATCGCCGATCCGGCCTGCTTCCTGGTCGCGGAACCGGGCGGCTTCCTGCTGGGCCGCACCACGCTGGACGAGGCGGAGATCCTGACGCTGGCCGTCGATCCCGCGCATCGGCGTCAGGGCCTGGGCCGCACGCTCGTTGCCGCCTTCGAGGAGACCGCCCGCGCCCGCGGCGCCACCATCGCCTTTCTCGAGGTGGCCGCCGACAACGCCCCCGCCATCGCCCTGTACCTCGGCGCGGGCTTCGTCCGCGCCGGACGCCGGCCACGCTATTACCGCGCCCCGGACGGAGAGATGAAAGACGCTGAAATCTTGCGCAAGGACCTAGGGTAAACTCGGGGGTATAGCAGGTTTCTCCTACCAAACGGTCAGAGAATGGTATTGACCAGTCTGACCCGCTCTGTCCTAAATCGGCCAGACCGAAACAATCTGCACAAAGCAGGGCCGCGATGCCGAAGACCGGCTGGACGGCCATAAACCGGGAGACCCCAATGACCCTGATGACCAAGATGTTCGGCGCTGCCGCGACCGGCCTGGCCCTGACCGCAACCGCTGCCGTCGCAGATCCCGCGCTGATCTACGACCTGGGCGGCAAGTTCGACAAATCCTTCAACGAAGCCGCCTTCGTCGGCGCCTCCCGCTGGGCGGCCGAAACCGGCGGCGAGTTCCGCGACATCGAGCTGACCTCGGAAGCACAGCGCGAGCAGGCCCTGCGCCGCTTCGCCGAACAGGGCTTCTCCCCGGTCATCACCACCGGCTTCGCCTTCTCGACCCCGATCGCCAATGTCGCAGCCGACTACCCCGACACCAAGTTCGTCACCATCGACGGCTATGTCGATCCGGAAGCGAACCCCAACGTCCTGTCCATCGGCTTCTCCGAGCATGAAGGCTCCTACCTGGTCGGCATGATCGCCGGCCTGACCACCGAGACGGACACCGTGTCCTTCGTCGGCGGCATGGACATCCCGCTGATCCGCAAGTTCGCCTGCGGCTACGCCCAGGGCGTGAAGGCCGTCAACGAAGGCGCCACGATCATCCCGAACATGGTCGGCACCGATCCCTCCGCCTGGGCCGACCCGGTGAAGGGCTCCGAGCTGGCACAGGCCCAGATCTCGCAGGGCTCCGACGTGGTCTTCGCCGCCGCTGGCGCCTCCGGCCTGGGTGTGCTGCAGACCGCGGCCGACCAGGGCATCTACGGCATCGGCGTGGACAGCAACCAGAACTACCTCTACCCCGGCTCGATCCTGACCTCGATGCTGAAACGCGTGGACAACGCCGTCTATGACGCGATGACCGCAGGGGACGACCTGGAAACCGGCGTCCAGACCAAGGACCTGTCGAACCGCGGCGTGGGCTTCGCGCTGGACGGCTACAACGAGATGCTGATCGACTTCGACACCCTGTCCGAAGTCTATGCCGCCGCCGCCGACATCGTCGCGGGCGAGATCTCGGTCCACGACTACTCCACCGACAACACCTGCCCGGCAGTGGAATTCTGATCGGGTCCGGCGGGGCTTTGCGGCCCCGCTCCACTTTGACAGGGGCCGCCCCCGCGCGGTCCCTGTTTCCTTTCACGGGACGCTGCACATGACAGAACCAGCCAACCGGCCCGCTCCGGACCCGGGCGCCCACCCGGCGATCGAGCTGAAGGGCATTTCCAAGGCCTTCGGCCCGGTCCAGGCCAACAAGGACATCTCCATCCGCGTCATGCCGGGCACGATCCACGGCATCATCGGCGAGAACGGCGCAGGCAAGTCGACGCTGATGTCGATCCTCTACGGCTTCTACAAGGCCGACGCGGGCGAGATCTTCATCAATGGCACGAAGACGACCATCAACGACAGCCAGGACGCCATCGCGGCCGGCATCGGCATGGTCTTCCAGCATTTCAAGCTGGTCGAGAATTTCTCGGTGGTCGAGAACATCATCCTCGGCGCCGAAGAGGGGGCCTCGCTGCAACCCTCGATCCGCAAGGCGCGCAAGTCGCTGCAAAGCCTGGCGGACGAGTACGAGATGCACGTCGACCCCGACGCCCTGATCGAACACCTCTCGGTCGGGCACCAGCAACGGGTGGAGATCCTGAAGGCGCTCTACCGCGAAGCCAACATCCTGATCCTGGACGAACCGACCGGCGTGCTGACTCCGGCCGAGGCCGATCACCTGTTCCGGATCCTCGACAACCTGCGGCGCGAGGGGAAGACGATCATCCTGATCACCCACAAGCTGCGCGAGATCATGGAGATCACCGACACCGTTTCGGTCATGCGCCGGGGCGAGATGACGGCCACGGTGAAGACCTCGGAAACCAACCCCGAGGAGCTGGCCGAGCTGATGGTGGGCCGCAAGGTCCTGCTGCGCGTCGACAAGAAACCGGCAACGCCTGGCGACGTGGTGCTGTCGGTGAAGGACCTGCGCGTGACCGATGCAAAGGGCGTCGAGCGTGTGAAGGGCATTTCCTTCGACATCCGCGCGGGCGAGATCCTCGGCCTGGCAGGCGTCGCGGGCAATGGCCAGTCGGAACTGATGCACGTCCTGGGCGGTATCATGGACGGCACCGGCGAGATCACCATGCTGGGCCAGCCCCTTCCCCTGTCGGGCAAGGGATCCGACGGCGCGGCGCGGCGCAAGGCCTCGATCGGCAACGTGCCCGAGGATCGCCAGCGTGAAGGCCTGATCATGGAATTCACCGCCTGGGAGAACACCGTCTTCGGCTATCACCGCGATCCGCAGTGGCAGTCGGGCGCGCTGATGAACAACGCGGCGATCCAGAGGGAGGCCGCGGGCAAGATGGAACGGTTCGACGTCCGCCCGCCGGATCCCAACCTGAAGGCCAAGAGCTTCTCCGGGGGCAACCAGCAGAAGATCGTGCTGGCCCGCGAGATCGAGAAATACCCGGACCTGCTGCTGGTCGGCCAGCCGACGCGCGGCGTCGACATCGGGGCAATCGAGTTCATCCACCAGGAAATCGTGCGCCTGCGCGACCAGGGCAAGGCGATCCTGCTGGTCTCGGTCGAACTGGACGAGATCATGTCGCTGTCCGACCGGATCGCCGTCATGTTCGACGGCCAGGTCATGGGCTTCCGCGACCCGTCGGAGACCGACGAACGCGAGCTGGGCCTCCTGATGGCCGGTATCTCGGGCGAGCCCGACAAGGATGATTTCAAGGCGGTCGAGGAGAACATCACCGCCGTCGAACAAGGAGAGGCGCCGCAAAATGGATAGGATGCCTGTCTGGGCCGACGTGGTCCTGATCCCGCTGATCTCGCTGCTGCTGGCCGCGGCCCTGTCGGCCGTGGCCATCTGGGCCATCGGCGAAAACCCCTGGGACGCCTTCGCGCTGATGGTGGACGGGGCGCTGATGCGCTCCTCCGGCTGGGGCTACACGCTGTATTACGCCACCAACTTCATCTTCTGCGGCCTGGCCGTGTCGGTGGCCTTCCACGCCAAGCTGTTCAACATCGGTGGCGAAGGCCAGGCGGTGATCGGGTCGTTGGGCGTGGCGCTGTGCTGTCTCTACATTCCCTGGCCGCACTGGACGATCGCCCTGCTGGGCTCGACGGTCTTCGCCGCGCTCTTCGGCGCGCTCTGGGCGCTGATCCCGGCCTACCTTCAGGCGGCGCGCGGCAGCCACATCGTGATCACCACGATCATGTTCAATTTCATCGCCGCCGCCCTCCTGAACTACGTCCTGGTCAACCACCTGCGCCCCGTGGGCGCGATGGAACCGGCCTCGGCCACCTTCCCGGAGGCCACGCATCTGCCCAACTTCCGCGACATCTTCGCGGGTGGCGAGGGCGTGCTGTTCCGCGGCTCGCCCGCCAACGTGACCTTCTTCGTCGCCCTGGCGGCCTGCCTGCTGGTCTGGCTGCTGATCTGGCGCACCAAGCTGGGCTACGAGATCCGCAGCCAGGGCTATTCTGAGTCGGGCGCCAAGTATGCCGGCATCTCGCCGTTCCGCATCATCATCGTGGCGATGCTGATCTCCGGCGGGCTGGCAGGCCTGATGGGTATCAACGTGACCCAGGGTGAGGCCGAACGGCTGATCCTCAACTCCGCCGAGGGCGCGGGCTTCATCGGCATCGCCGTGGCCCTGATGGGCCGCAACCACCCCTTCGGCGTGCTGCTGGCCTCGATCCTCTTCGGCTTCCTCTACCAGGGGGGCGCCGAACTGGCGATGTGGACCTCGATCCCGCGCGAGCTGATCGTGGTGATCCAGGCCCTGGTGATCCTGTTCACCGGCGCGCTGGACAACATGGTGCGCTGGCCGTTGGAGCGGGTCTTCATGGCGATGCGGCAGGAGGGCTGAGCGTGACTTTCCATCCTGCATTTCACGGCCTGGCCAGGCCCCACACCGACGCGGAGAGCTGACCCATGGACCTGATGACGATCCTCCAGATCCTCGATTCCACCGTCCGACTGGGCACGCCGCTGTTGCTGATGTGCTTGGCCGGGCTCTTTTCCGAACGCGCGGGCGTGGTCGACATCGGCCTCGAAGGCAAGGCGCTGGCCGCCGCCTTCTTCTCGGCCGCCTTCGCCTACTACTCCGGCTCCGTCTGGGTGGGCATGCTCGTCGGCATCGTCGCCGCGATCTGCTTCTCGCTGATCCACGGCGTCGCCTCGATCACCTTCCGCGGCAACCAGCTGATCTCCGGCGTGGCGCTGAACTTCCTCGCCTCCGGCCTGACGGTGCTGGTAGCGCAGACATGGTTCGCCCAAGGCGGCCGCACGCCGACGCTGGAGAACGCGAGGTTCAGCGGCATTCCCCTGCCCGGCGCCGAGGCGCTGCGCGACGTGCCGGTGCTGGGTCCGATCTATGCCGAGCTGATCTCGGGCCACTCGATCCTGGTCTACGTGGCCTTCCTGCTGGTGCCGCTGTCCTGGTGGGTCCTCTACCGAACTCGCTTCGGCCTGCGCCTGCGCGCCGTGGGGGAAAACCCGGCCGCCGTGGACACCGCCGGTATCTCGGTGGTGCGCCTGCGCTTTGCCGCGATCCTGATCGCGGGGGTCCTGTGCGGGCTGGCCGGCAGCTACCTGGCGACCGGTCTGCAGGCGGGCTTCACCCGCGAGATGACCGCCGGACGGGGCTATATCGCGCTGGCGGCGCTGATCTTCGCCAAGTGGCGCCCCTGGTACTGCCTGTCGGCGACAATGCTGTTCGGCCTGCTGCAGGCGGTGGCGCTGCGATATCAGAACATCGACCTGGGCGCCTTCGTGATCCCGGTGCAGTTCATGAACGCGCTGCCCTACATCCTGACCATCGTGATCCTGGCGGGCTTCGTCGGCGCGGCCATCCCACCGCGTGCCTCGGGCGATCCCTACGTCAAGGAACGATAGCACGCCCCGAGCGGGGCGCACCTGACCCAGGGTGCGCCCCGGCTCTCGCAGCGCCGCGACGCGCCGCATCCCTATCCCACAAATCAGATCCGCCCCCCGGCACCCCGGCAACACCCGGCCGCTGACACGAGCCGGGTGATTGCCCTCGCCCGCGCTTCGCGGCAAAGTCGAAGATGACCCCGCGCCGGGCCCTCGCCCGCCGCGGCCCTCCATTGCGGCACTGCGGCAATCGCGCTAGGAGACAGCATGCAGATCTACCTCCCCATTGCCGAGGTTTCCGTGAACATGTTCCTGCTTCTGGGGCTTGGGGGCATGGTGGGGGTCCTGTCGGGCATGTTCGGGGTCGGTGGCGGCTTCCTGATCACGCCGCTGCTGTTCTTCATCGGGATCCCGCCCACAGTCGCCGTGGCCACCTCCGCCAACCAGATCATCGCCTCCTCCGTCTCCGGCCTCTTTGCGCATCTGAAAAGGCGCAACGTGGACCTGCGCATGGGGATGCTGTTGCAGGGCGGCGGTGTCGTCGGGGCCGGGCTGGGCATGCTGCTGTTCAACTGGCTGAAACAGCTGGGCCATGTCGATCTGCTGGTGAACCTCTGTTATGTGGTCTTCCTCGGCGCCATCGGCTCTCTGATGTTCGTGGAAAGCCTGTCGGCGCTGCGCCGGGCGCGCGGCGGTGGCGGCGGTCCGGTGAAGAAGCGCAAGCAGCGCGGGCTGGTGCACACCCTGCCGATGAAGATGCGTTTCCGCACCTCGGGCCTCTACATCTCGGTCATCCCGCCCTTCCTGGTGGGGGCGGCCGTGGGCGTGCTGTCGGCAGTGATGGGCGTCGGCGGCGGCTTCATCATGGTGCCGGCGATGATCTACCTGCTGCACATGCCAACGAAGGTCGTGATCGGCACCTCGCTGTTCCAGATCATCCTGGTGGCCGGTGTTACCACCTTCCTGCACGCGGTCACCAACCATTCGGTCGATATCGCCCTGGCCCTGTTCCTGCTGATCGGTGGCGTGGTGGGCGCCCAGTTCGGCACCCGCATCGGGGCGAAGATGAAGGCCGAACAGCTGCGTATCCTGCTGGCCTTGCTGGTGCTGTCGGTCTGCTTCAAGCTGGGCCTCGACCTGGTGCTGCCCCCGGCCGAAGTCTACACGCTGACGGAGGTGCAGTGACCATGCGCCTGCCTCGCCTCTCTGCCCTTCGGGCTCTCCTGGCCGCCGCCCTGCTGGCCGCCCCCGTCGCCCTGCCCGCGCAGCAGGCGGAGGAGGTCCCCGCCCTGCCTGCACCCGAGGAACTGGTCCTGGGCCTGTCGCAGAACCGCGTGGCGATCACCGCCAATTTCGACGGCTCCGAGATCCTGATCTTCGGCGCCGTCAAACGCGACACCGCGCCGCTGGCGGAGCCGGCCGATGTCATCATCACCGTCGCCGGGCCGAACGAGCCGATCGCGGTGCAGCGCAAGGAACGCCGTGCCGGTATCTGGGTGAACGCCGACCAGGTGACGATCCGCCAGGCGCCCAGCTTCTACGCCGTGGCCACCTCCGCGCCCCTGGACGACATCCTGTCAGCCACCGAGGATCTGCGTCACCGCATCTCGATCCCCCGCGCCATCCGCTCGATCACCTCGGGCGACGAGGTGACGGACGAGGACGCCTTCGTCGAGGCACTGGTGCGGATCCGCCAGCGCGCCGGGCTCTACCAGATGCGCGAGGAAACCGTGGGCTTCGACCGGCAGACGCTGTTCCGGACCTCGGTGCCGCTGCCCTCGTCGCTGCCCACGGGCGTCTACAGCGTCGACGTCTACCTGGTGCGCGATGGGTCGGTCGCCTCGACCCATGAAACGGCGATCCGTGTGGGCAAGGTGGGGCTGGAACAATGGCTCTACGCGCTGTCGCGCGAACAGGGTGTGCTCTACGCGCTGCTGGCGATCTTCATCGCCATCTTCGCGGGCTGGGGCGCCTCGGAAATCTTCCGCCTTCTGCGCAACCAGTAACCGGATCGCCCAGGGCCGTTAGTCGGCATACGGGTCATCCGACAGCCGAAAATCTCTGGGGGGAGGCGTGGCCTGCCACGCCGGGGGGCAAAGCCCCCTCTGCCGTCCAACCGGGGCGAGGCGATCAGCCCTTGTTGCCCAGCTTCAGCGTGTGCTCGCGCAGCCAGGCCATGAACCCGCGGGGGTTCTTCTTCAGCTCTTCCATCTGCGCGTCGTCGATCACGTCACCGACGATCGGCGCCTGGGGCTTGTTCAGCGAATGCACGATCTCATGCAGCAGCAGACCCTGGCGCAGGGTGGCCGAGATGCGGTTGGCGACGTGATACCAGCGCGAATTGCCGCCGGTGAAATGGATCGGCACGACCTTGGCGCCGGAGCGGCGGATCATCTGCGCAGTGAAGACGTTCCATTCGGCCTCGATGGCCGGGCCAAACATGCTTTCCGAGGCTGCGACCACACCGGAAGGGAACAGCGCGACCAGCCCGCCTTCCTTCAGGTGCGCCATGGCCTTTGCGCGCATCTCGATCATCTTCTTCTGCGCTTCCGGGTCATGCGGAAAGGGCACCGGGATCATGTAGGACGAGGCGACCTCGTCGATGCCGGTCAGCACGGAGCGGGTCAGGATCTTGTAGTCGAGGCGGCGACGGCCGACCATCTCGGCCAGGATCATGCCGTCGACCATGCCGTGCGGGTGGTTCGCGACCACCACGACGGGGCCGTCGGCCGGGATCTTCGCCAGTTGCTCTTCGGGGGTGGTGACGGGGATGCCCATCACGTCCAGGCAGGCCTTCCAGAAGGCCTGGCCCTGCGGCGCGCCCTGACGCTCGAACTTGCGGATCAGCCGCAGGATCGTCAGCTTGCCGGTGAACCATTCCAGGGTGCGGATCGCATTGCGCTGGAAGGCATTGTCGAAGGTGTTGGAATAGGTCAGGGACCGTCGGTCATACTTGGTATAGTTGACCTGATCGGGCGCGCTCTGGTGCCCGCGAGCGACGTGATTTTCAGTCGAGTCTACCAAGGCAAGTCACCTGTCTTCGTCGTCCGCGTTCTGTCGTGTGGGTTATACGCGGCGGAACGGAATGTCCGTCTCTACATGTCTTCCCCGAAACGGTCCGCCACCAGCTTTTCCAGCGCATCGGCCAGTGCCACGGCATCGGGCCCGGAGGTTTCAACCTCAATAGAGCTTCCCTTGCCTGCTGCCAACATCAAAAGGCCCATGATGCTGTCGCCGCCAGTGGACATCCCGTCGCGGCTGACCTCGGCGGAGGCGTCGAAAGCCTCCACAACCTCGACGAACTTGGCCGAGGCCCGGGCATGCAGACCCTTCTCGTTCACGATCTCAAAATGTCGTGTGACGCTATCGCTCATCCCGGCCCCTCATTCGTCCCAAAACCCGATCGACCCTCAGGCGGACCCGGCGCTCAGATTGCGGCTGTCGATATACTTGCGCCCGGCTTCCGTGGCCACGCGCACCGCCTCCGGCAGCGTTTTATGCCGCGACTTGGCCAGCTTGATCAAGGCCGGAAGATTGACGCCGTAGAGGATCCGCCGATCATCGGGACGGCAGGCCATCAGCGACAGGTTGCTGGGCGATCCGCCGAACATGTCGGTCACCACCACGACGCCCTGCCCCTGGTCCACGGACTCGGCGGCGGAACAGATCTCCCGCTCCTTCGTGCCGCGGTCGCAATTGGCGTCTATGGAGATGGCAGAGATTCCCGGTTGCGGGCCGACCACATGCTCGACCGCAGCCTTGTATTCCCGTGCCAGCCCGCCATGGGCGACGATGACGATTCCGATCAAGGCCGGTCTTCCCTCGGGTATGCGCGCGGGGACCGCGCCGGGGGTCATCCTCCCCCCTCCGCAGTCCGGCGCCGTTCCTGTTCGCGATGCCTAATTGACACTTGCCAACCGGCCTCCGCAAGAGCCCGGCCCAGCCTTTCCGCCAAAGTGACGGAACGGTGCTGACCGCCGGTACAGCCGAAGCCGATGGCCAGGTGGGCCTTGCCCTCCTCTATATAGGCGGGCAGCAGCATCAGCGTAAGATCGGTCACCTTTTCGAGAAAAGGCGCGAAGCGCGGGTCGGAGGCGACGTAGGTCTGCACCGGCTCGCTGGTGCCGTCCAGCGCCCGCAGCGCCGGTTCCCAGTGCGGGTTGGCCAGGAAACGCACGTCGAAGACCATGTCCAGCCCGCGCGGCAGCCCGCGCTTGTAGCTGAAGGAATGCAGCGACACCGCCAGGCCTTGTCCGCCCTGGGGGGCGAAATGGCCGTCGACCTCGCCGCGCAGGTCATGCACCGTCATTTCCGAGGTGTCGATCAGGATGTCGGCCAGGGCGCGGATCGGCCCCAGCAGGTCCAGTTCCCGCGCGATGCCTTCCTCCGGCGTGCCCTCGGGCGCCATCGGATGACGCCGCCGGGTCTCGCTGAAGCGCCGCGACAGCACATCGGCCCGGCAATCCACGTAGAGCAGTTCCAGCGGCAGGCCGCGCAGCTGGCGCAGCCGGTCCAGCGCCTCGATCAGCGCCTCGGTGGAGAAGTCGCGGTTGCGGGTGTCCACGCCAAGCGCCAGCGGGCGCGACAGCGGCGGCCCGTCCAGCAGGCGCGGCAGAAGGGACAGGGGCAGGTTGTCGATCGCCTCGAACACCAGGTCCTCCAGCGCGCGGATCGCCGTCGACCGGCCCGCGCCGGCGGGGCCCGTCACGAGGACGAGGCGCGGGGATTGTCGGGGCTGTTCTTCGGCGGTGGCCATGGCTGCCGTCGGTCTCGGGTGGACGGGAGAACCCGCCTCGCGTGTCTACGCGCGACGTCCCTCCCGCAAATATTGCAGAATCGCCGCGGCGAATGCCGCGGTCCCAGTATTGTGAAGCAAGGTTAAGGAAACCCCCAGCAAATTCGTGCTGCGCTGCGGCGGCAACCGCTCTGTTTCCGGGCGGTCCAGGTCGATGACCAGCGCCAGCGGGCTGGGCCCGGCGGGGCTGGCGTTCAACAGGCCGACGCCGCGTGCCTCGATCATGCCCGACAAAGCCTCCGGCGCACGGGCAATCACGCGGGGGCCGTCGCAGGTCAGGATTACCCGGTCATCGGCCACCAGCCGCGCGCCGCGGGCCATCAACTCCAGCGCCAGGGAGGATTTTCCGGACCCCGACGCGCCCCGGATCAGCGCCGCGCGCCCGCCAACCACGACGCAGCTGGCATGGACGACCTGCGCCCCCTGCCCGCCCACGCTGTCGGTCGCGGACGCCATCTCAGATCGGCAGGCCGACGACGAAACGCGCGCCCAGCGGGTCGGAGGTAATGTCAGCATCGGTGGGGCGGATGTTCTCGGCCCAGATCACCCCGCCATGGGCCTCGACGATCTGCTTGGAGATCGCCAGACCAAGGCCGGAGTTGTTGCCGAAATCCGACGCCGGGCGGTGCGAGTAGAAGCGCTTGAAGATCTTCTGCAGCGACTGGTCGGGAATGCCCGGCCCGGTGTCCTCGACCACCACCAGCACGCGGTTTTCCCGGCGCCGGGCCCAGACCCGGATCGCGTCCCCCTCTTCGCAGAAACTGATCGCATTGGTGATGAGGTTGACGAAGACTTGCGCCAGACGCGCCTCCAGCCCGCTGAGGATCAGGGTCTCGTCCGGCAGGTCGGTGATGAAGTCGATCCCCTTGCCAGCGGCCTGTTCGCCCAGGTAGTCGGTCAGGCTGCCCAGCATGCGCAGCAGGTCGAACTCCTCTTCCTCTTCCTTCACCAGCTCCGAATCCAGCCGCGAGGCGTTGGAGATGTCGCTGACCAGCCGGTCGAGGCGGCGCACGTCATGTTCGATCACGTCCATCAGCTGTTCGCGCTGATCGTCGCGCTTGGCCACACGCAGGGTGCCCACGGCGCTGCGCAAGCTGGCCAGCGGGTTCTTGATCTCATGCGCCACATCGGCGGCGAATTGTTCGTTGGCGTCGATCCGGTCGTAAAGGGCGCTGACCATGCCGCGCAGGGCGCCGGACAGCCGCCCGATCTCGTCGGGACGTGCGGTCAGGTCGGGGATGCGCACGCGGCTGGGTTTCGGCCGGGTATTGCCCCGGTCGCCCCCCAGCTCGGCGGCGGCGGCCAGATCCGACAGCGGATTGGCAATGGTCGAGGCCAGCACGAGGCTGAGGCCCACGGAAACCAGCGTGGCGATGATGAACATCTGCAGCACGCGCTCGCGTTCCTGGCGGACCATGTCGTCGATCTCGCCCACCGATCCGGCCAGCGCCACGGCGCCCACCACCTGCCCCCCCGCCTCGATCGGCGACAGCGCGGTGTGGAACCGCCCCTCCGATCCGCGCGCGGTGGAGGTTTCGGCGGCGCCGATCCCGTGATCGGCCAGCAGGCGCTGCGCCTCCTGCTCGATGGCGACGGTGGGCTGGGGCACCCGACCGGAGGAGAAGACGGCGGTGATGCCGTTCCAGATCGCGGTCAGCGCATCGGTGACATAGGTGGGCCGTTCGGACTGCGACCGGGGGGCGGCGCCCGGTGCGGTGCCGGCCCGGCGCGCAACCAGCTCGCCGTCGTCGTCGAAGACCAGCAGGGTCAGGCCGCTGCGCAGATCCAGGGCGGTCAGCGTGCCCGGCACGTCGACGCCGCGCCGGGTCATCAGGTCGACCTCCGCCCCCGGGGCGATCTGCGCCTCGAAGACACTGGCCACCAGATCCGCCTCGCTGACCAGCGCGGCCTGGCGCTGTGCCAGCAGGCTGTCGCGCGACGAGTTGAGGTAGAGAACCCCCGCCACCAGCACGTTCAGCGCGATCAGGTTGAAGATGATGATCTTGCGCGTCAGCGGCGACGCCTTCAGCGCCAGCACCCCACGCTTCTCGCGGCGGGCGCGGAACTCCTCGTCCACGACCGTTCCCGGGGCCTCGAACTCCTCACCCAGCACAACGTCGCCGCGGCGCTTCTTCGCGCCGCCGCTGCCCCGCCGTGCCCTGGCCGTGTCGTCCTGCACGCTGATCCCTTCGGCAAGCGCCATGGGCCTGGCCCGTTACTCTTCGTTGTAGCGATAGCCGATGCCGTAGAGCGTCTCGATCGCCGAGAACTCGTCATCGGCCGAGCGCAGCTTCTTGCGCAGGCGCTTGATGTGGCTGTCGATGGTGCGGTCGTCGACATAGACCTGGTCGTCGTAGGCGACATCCATCAGCTGATCGCGGCTTTTGACGAAGCCGGGACGCTGTGCAAGGGCCTGCAGCAGCAGGAACTCGGTCACGGTCAGGGTCACGTCATGGCCCTTCCAGGTCACCGAATGGCGCAGCGGGTCCATGCGCAGGTGGCCGCGTTCCATCACCTTGGTGTCGTCGGTTTCGGCCACGACGTCGCCCGACTGGGCCTCCTGCCGGCGCAGCAGGGCGCGGATCCGGGCCACCAGCAGGCGCTGGCTGAAGGGTTTCTTGACGTAGTCGTCGGCACCCATGCGCAGGCCCAGCACCTCGTCGATCTCGTCATCCTTCGAGGTCAGGAAGATCACCGGCATGGTGGTCTTCTGACGCAGCCGCTGCAGCAGGTCCATGCCGTCCATGCGGGGCATCTTGATGTCCAGCACCGCCATGTCCGGCAGCGCCTTGTTGAAGGCCTCCAGCGCGGCCTGGCCGTCGGAATAGGTCTCTACCTCGAACCCCTCGGCCTCCAGCGTGATCGCCACGGAGGTCAGGATGTTCCGGTCGTCGTCCACGAGTGCGATCTTGGACATTCTGCTTCCCTTCTAAACTGCTCGCTCCGGTCCCGGCTGTCTGTCGCCCTATGCCGTCCCGTGATCGGGGCAACCGGGGCCCGCACCCTTCGGACCAGTCTGGGAGTCTCATTGACATGATTTTGCCGCAATACTCGCCCCTCCGGACCGATCAGGCAATCCTGAAACGCGAATCGTGCTTCGCACCAGGATTGGATTGTGGCGAAAATGTCTTATGCACGTCGGAATTTTCCGTTGCACGACAGAGACCTGCCACCCCGGTGGCCGGTTCCCGCGCTTGGTTGCGCTAAACGCGGTATGGTTGCGCTAACCTCCCGGAAGCGCCCTGTTCACATCCGAAGACGACATGCTAAGAGGCCGGTTATCGAGGCGTCCCGCCCCGGTTCCGCCGCCAGCCGCCCCATCGGGCGCGCGAACGGACGGCGACGGATGAGAGGACCGCCGCACCGACGCGGCTACAGGAGTGTTAAGATATGGCATTTGGACGGGTGAACCCGCACTTCCGGCTCGAAGATCAGGGGATCGAAGGGCTCGGCAATGTCTATTACAACCTTATGGAGCCCGCGCTGATCGAAGCCGCCCTGAAGAAGGGTGAAGGCACCCTTGGCAAGGGCGGCACCTTCCTCGTCACCACCGGCAAGTTCACCGGCCGGTCCCCCAAGGACAAGCACGTCGTGAAGACCCCCGACGTGGCCGACAAGATCTGGTGGGACAACAACGCCGAGATGTCGCCGGAGGCCTTTGATGTCCTCTACGCCGACATGGTCGAGCACATGAAGGGCAAGGATTACTACGTGCAGGACCTCGTCGGCGGCGCCGACCCGGCCTATGCGATCAACGTCCGCGTCGTTTCGGAACTGGCCTGGCACAACCTGTTCATCCGCCACCTGCTGCGTCGTCCCGACCGCGAGGCGCTGAACGACTACGTGTCCGATTTCACCATCATCAACTGCCCCAGCTTCTCGGCCGATCCCGAAAAGCACGGCTGCCGCAGCGAAACCGTCATCGCGCTGAACTTCGCCAAGAAGGTCATCCTGATCGGCGGCACCGAATATGCCGGCGAGAACAAGAAGTCGGTCTTCACCCTGCTGAACTACCTGCTACCCGAGAAGGGCGTCATGCCGATGCACTGCTCGGCCAACCACGCAAAGGGCAACCCCGTCGACACCGCCATCTTCTTCGGCCTGTCGGGCACCGGCAAGACCACCCTGTCCGCCGACCCGGCGCGCACCCTGATCGGGGATGACGAACACGGCTGGTCCGACCGTGGCACCTTCAACTTCGAGGGTGGCTGCTACGCCAAGACGATCAACCTGTCGAAAGAGGCGGAGCCAGAGATTTACGCCACCTGCTCGATGTTCGGCACGGTGATCGAGAACATGGTCTTCGATGAGGAGACCTTCGAGCTCGACTTCGAGGATTCCAGCCTCACCGAGAACATGCGCTGCGCCTACCCGCTGGAGGCGATCTCCAACGCGTCGGATACGGCCCTGGGCGGCCATCCGAAGAACATCATCCTGCTGACCTGCGACGCCTACGGCGTGCTGCCGCCGATCGCCCGGCTGACGCCGGCGCAGGCAATGTATCACTTCCTGTCGGGCTTCACCTCCAAGACCCCGGGCACCGAGCGCGGCGTCGTGGAACCGATCCCGACCTTCTCCACCTGCTTCGGCGCGCCCTTCATGCCCCGTCGCCCTGAGGAATACGGCAACCTGCTGCGCGAGAAGATCGCCAAGCACGGCGCCACCTGCTGGCTGGTCAACACCGGCTGGACCGGCGGCGGCTTCGGCACCGGCTCGCGCATGCCGATCCGCGCCACCCGTGCCCTGCTGACCGCCGCCCTGGACGGCTCGCTGAACGAGGCGGAGTTCCGCAAGGACGCCAACTTCGGCTTCGAGGTGCCGGTCTCGGTCTCCGGTGTGGCCGACGCCCTGCTGGACCCGCGCCAGACCTGGGACGACAAGGCCGCCTATGACGCCCAGGCCGCCAAGCTGGTCGGCATGTTCTCGGAAAACTTCGAGCAATACCTGCCCTATATCGACGACGACGTGAAAGCCGCCGCGATCGGCTGAGGCGGATGCAGATCCTCTCGCACATATCTTCGCAGCGCCCCGCCCGGTTGTCCGGCGGGGCGTCTGCACGTCGGGGATGGGCCGCGCTGCTGGCGGCCCTGCTGCTGGCCGGCCCCGCCGCCGCGCAGACCGATCCCGACATGATCGCGGACCCGCTGGAGATGGACGAGGCCGGGATCTACTGCCCCGCCGACCATGTCAGCAAGGAACCGGCGCCCAACACGGAATCGGGCTACATCCTGCTGACCGAGGGCAACCCCGAGCTGGCCCTGACCAGCCGCGTTGTGCCGGCCTACATCGGCATCTCCTTCGGCATCCGCATCCGGCTGGCGCCGGGAACGGAGCCCGGCCCCTACCTTTTCACCGTGCGCCACCCGCCCATTGGTCCCCGCCAGGTCACCGTCGAAAGCTGGGACCCGGCGCTGTCGGCCAACTGGGGCGTGCGCAGTTTCAACTTCGAGTTCGATCGCGAAATGGTGCCCGGCACCTGGACCTTCGAGGTCAGCCGCGGCGAGGACACCCTGCTGCGCCAGAGTTTCGAGGTGGTGCCCGCCATGCAGGCCCCTGCCGCCATCGACATCTGTTTCGGCAACAGCTTCGTCTCCTGACGGAGGCAGAGGCGGCGATGCCGCCTGCGGGGATATTTCAGGCAGGACGACGACGCGCGCGCCCTCACGGCACCGCTGTCATACAGCCATTGCACCCGGCGGGTGTGATTGGCTAGTGGCCCTGTTAGGGTCGCAACCAGACCCGACGATTCCGCCCGCATCCAGCCCGCATTCCAGAAGGACCCGACATGGCGCAATTCACACTCGGCTGGGAGGAATGGCTCTCTCTGCCCGGCCTCGGCCTGCCCGCGATCCGCGCCAAGGTGGACACCGGCGCCCGGACATCTGCCCTGCACGCCTTCGCCATCGAACCCTTCGGCCCGGCCGAGAAACCCATGGTGCGCTTCGCCATCCACCCCGACCCGTCCGACGAGTCATTGGAGATCATCTGCTCCGCGCCGCTGAAGGACCGCCGCGAGGTAACCTCGTCCAACGGCGAGACCGAGCTGCGCTTCGTCATCGAGACCGAGGTGACCATGGGCGATCGCAGCTGGCCGCTGGAGGTGACGCTGACCGATCGCGGCTCCATGGCCTACCGCATGCTGCTGGGACGGTCGGCCATCGCCGAGGACATGATCGTCTCGCCCGCACAGAGCTTCTGCCAGCCGGAGCTGTCCTTCGACAGCTACCGTGACACGCCCCGGCTGAAGAAGCACCGTCGCGCCCTGCGCCTGGCGATCCTGACGCGGGAACCGGGCAACTATTCCACGGGCCGCTTCATCGAGGCGGCAGAAGCCCGCGGCCATACGCTGGAGGTGATCGACACCTCGCGCTGCTACATGAACATCCGCGCCGTGGGGGGCGAAGTGCACTACGATGGCCGCCGCCTGCCTCACTACGACGCGGTGATCCCCCGCATCGGCGCCTCGATCACCAACTACGGCACCGCCGTCGTGCGCCAGTTTGAAAGCATGGGCACCTATTCCCTGGCGGGCTCCGAAGGCATCGCCATGTCCCGGGACAAGCTCTATGCCCACCAGGTCCTGGCCCGGCACCGCATCGGCATGCCCACCACGGCCTTCGCCCGCAGCCCCAAGGACTCGGGCAACCTGATCCAGCTCGTGGGCGGCGCGCCTCTGGTGCTGAAGCTGCTGGAATCGACGCAAGGCAAGGGCGTGGTTCTGGCTGAGACCAAGAAGGCCGCCGAGTCGGTGATCTCGGCCTTCCGCGGCCTGAAAGCCGACTTCCTGGTGCAGAGCTTCGTCAAGGAAGCCGCCGGAGAGGACATCCGTTGCCTGGTGGTCGGCGGCAAGGTGGTGGCCGCGATGCGCCGCCGGGGGGCGCCTGATGATTTCCGCTCGAACCTGCATCAGGGCGGCACGGCCGAGCCGGTGCGCATCACCCGCACCGAACGCGACACCGCCGTGCGCGCCGCCCGCGCGATGAAGCTGGACCTGGCGGGCGTGGACCTGTTGCGCGGCGAGGACGGCCCGAAGGTGTTGGAGGTGAACTCCTCCCCGGGCCTCGAAGGGATCGAGAAGGTTTCGCACAAGGACATCGCCTCGCTGGTCCTGCAGCACATCGAGGCCAAGGTCGCGCCCCGCAGCCCGCGCAGCAAACGCAAGACCTGAGGCCGCGCGCCGCCCCGGCCTGTCGACCTCCGCCGGGTCGGACACCTCAGGCCGGAGTATTTCCAGCTTCCGGACAGAGAAAGGGCGGCGTCACGCGCGGCGCCCCCTTTCACCTATACGATGGCTGGAAATACTCTGGGGGAGTCTCCGGCACGGAGACGGGGGCAAGGCCCCCTCTCCCCGTCACTTGCCGCAGCCGCGGCGGGGGAAAAGCCCCCTCCGCCGTCCATTTGCCGCGACGGCGGCGGGGCAACGCCCCCGGCGTCAGACCATCAGCGCGCGCCGCAACAGGTTCAGCCCCGCCACCAGCAACACCACCAGGGTCGCACGGCGGAAGGTGGCCTGGTCAATCCGATCATGCAGGCGCAGCCCGACCCACATGCCTGCCAGGGCCAGCGGCACTATCATCAACGAAAACGGCAGCGTCTCGGCGCGCAGCACGCCGGAGCCAAGGTGGGCAAAGAGCAGCGAGACCGCGCCCAGCCCGTAGATCACCCCCTGCACCTGGATCTGTTCGCGCTTGGGCGTCTCCAACGCCGTCAGGTAGGCCACCGTCGGCGGCCCCCAGACGCCCGAGAACCCGCCGATGAACCCCGCCACCAGCGCCACCGCCAGTTCCACCGCCCGTTTCGGCGGATGCGCCAGGCGCAGCTGGCGACCCATCAGCTGGGTCAGGGCAAAGAGGACGATGGGCCCGCCTATCATCAGCAGCATCACCCGCTCCGGCAGGACCGAGACCAACTGCGCCGAGATCAGCAGCGCCACCAGCGCCACGCCCAGAAAGACGCGGAACCGTTTCACCACCGCCCAGGCCGCCGCCGGCCCCAGGCGCAGGGCCTGCCAGCCGTTGGTGGCCAGCGTCGGCAGGATCAACCCGGCCAGCGCCCAGTCGGGGCCGACGATGCTGCCCAGGCCCGAGACCATGATCATCGGCATGGCGAACCCCACCATGCCCTTCACCAGCCCCGCCAACAGCGCCACCGCCACGATCGCCCCCCAGGCCCAGGGGCCGAGGGCGCCGGGCCCCATCATGCTCAAATCCATCATGCCGATTGCCTACACCCGCCGGGAACCCGGCGCGATGCAAAATCCGTGACGTAATTATAGATCCAAAAGAAGATGCTGTACGCAAACATATTGCGCTGCACCTGCAAAGGGATTAGGACGGGCAGCGAGACCAGTGACCTGGAGGAGGAGCTGCCCCCATGCCCCATGACGGACAGGACCCGAAGATGACCAAGACCGCCCTTCTGCCCGACCTGCTGCGCCTGACCGGCGCCGCCATCCCCCCGGCCGACTCCCTGCTGGCCGCCGCCCGCGACGCGGTGCGCGCCCGGGTGGTCGAGGGCGACCGTGTGTCCGCGCGCGCGGTGGAGGCCGAACAGACCGCCACGCACGGGCTGGCCTGGCTGGCCACCTATGTCGAGGCGCTGCGCCAGATGCAGACCTGGGCGGAAAAGCTGGACGCCAGGGGCGAGTTCGGAGAGCTGGAGGCGCTGATCCACCAGATCGCCTTCGGCGAATACCTCGGCCAGATCGCCGGCGGCATCCAGATGTCCCAGCAGGAGATCCTGCGCCTGCATGACATGGGTCTGCCGGCCAATGCCGCGACCGAGTTCACCGCCGGCGAGGTCGCCACGCTTATCGCCACCGGCAACACCCAGGCCGCCCGCACGCGCCTGGCGGAGCTGATCGTCGAGCGCCAGGGCGCCGGGATCTTCGGCGCCACCGGCCTCGACGAAGAGCTGGAGATGATCCGCGACCAGTTCCGCCGCTATGCCGCCGAAAAGGTCGCCCCCTTCGCCCATGAATGGCACCTGAAGGATGAGCTGATCCCGATGTCGGTGATCGAGGAACTGGCCGAGATGGGCGTCTTCGGCCTGACCATCCCGGAAAACCTTGGTGGCTTCGGGCTCAGCAAGGCCTCCATGGTGGTCGTCTCGGAAGAGCTGTCGCGCGGCTATATCGGTGTCGGCTCTCTCGGCACCCGGTCCGAGATCGCGGCGGAGCTGATCCTGTGTGGCGGCACGGATGAGCAGAAGAGCCACTGGCTGCCGAAGCTCGCCTCGGGGGAGATCCTGCCGACGGCGGTCTTCACCGAACCCAACACCGGATCCGACCTGGCCGCCCTGCGCACCCGCGCGGTGAAGGGCGCGGATGGCGACTACACGATCACCGGCAACAAGACCTGGATCACCCATGCCGCGCGCACCCATGTCATGACCGTGCTGGCGCGCACCGATCCCGACAGCACCGACCACCGCGGGCTGTCGATGTTCCTGGCGGAGAAGACCCCGGGCACCGACGACGCCCCCTTCCCCGATGCCGGCATCACCGGCGGCGAAATCGAGGTCCTGGGATATCGCGGCATGAAGGAATACGAGCTGGGCTTCGACGGCTTCCCGGTGAAGGGCGAGAACCTGCTGGGCGGCGAAGAAGGCAAGGGCTTCAAGCAGCTGATGCAGACCTTCGAATCCGCGCGCATCCAGACCGCGGCGCGGGCCATCGGCGTGGCGCAGGCGGCGCTGGACGAGGGCCTGCAATATGCCCTCGACCGCAAGGCCTTCGGCGGACCGCTGATCCAGTTCCCCCGCGTCTCGGGCAAGCTGGCCATGATGGCGGTGGAGATCATGGTGGCGCGTCAGCTGACCTATTTCGCCGCCTTCGAGAAGGACAACGACCGCCGCTGCGATCTGGAGGCGGGCATGGCCAAGCTTCTGGGCGCGCGGATTGCCTGGGGCTGTGCCGACAACGCGCTGCAGATCCACGGCGGCAACGGGTTCGCTCTGGAATACACCGCCTCGCGGCTTCTGTGTGACGCGCGGATCCTGTCGATCTTCGAAGGCGCGGCGGAGATCCAGGCCCAGGTCATCGCGCGGCGCCTGCTGGCCTGACGGTTTTCCTCCGGCCCGACCTCCCTCGGGGTCGGGCGGGACCCGCCTGGGGCGTCCGCCCAGTCGCCCCAGGCGGTTCTTTTTCGGGGGTATTTACCTCGAATCCCGCAGGCAATTCCCGTGACCGGGTGGGGGCTGGCCCGCTATGGCCGTCGGGCGGATCCGCCGCCCGGAGAAGGCCATGCCCGTCGAACCGCCCAACTTGCTGCCGCGTCTCCTGCTGGCCGGCTCCCTTCTCTGCCTCGCGGCCGGGGGGGCCTTGCTGCTGCTGGCGCGGGGCGTCCTGCCGCCTCTGTCGCTGGGGCAGGCCAATCCGGCGGATGCGGCGATCTATGAGTATCCCCGGGACAGCGCGCGCAACTGCGACCCGGCCGTTTTCATCGCCAGTCGCGACCCGGCGACGGAGGTGCTGACCGTGCGCAGCGGCCCGGGGCCGGACTATCGCACCCGCAACGCCCTGACCCATGGCGACACCTTCCTGGTCTTCGAGTATCGCGGCGACTGGGCCGGCATTGCCTATGGCCACAACCGCGAGGTCTGTGGCGCCCTGGAAAAGCGTGAGGTGCGCGCGACCCACCGCGGCTGGGTCCACGTGAGCGGAATCAGCTTTCTTCCCGGCCTGCCCGACTGACGCGAGCGAACGCCTGACGGTGCGGCAAACAGAACGGGCCGCCCCGAACGGAGCGGCCCGCGCCGGCCCGGGCCAGACGGCCCGGCGAGACGGAGGAGATCAGCCCGCCTGGCCGGCCGGCAGGATCACCCGGTCGATGACGTGGACGACGCCGTTCGACTGGTCGACGTCGGCGGTGGTCACGGTGGCGACGCGACCGTTCTCGTCCTTCAGCTTCACCATGCCGTCTTCGATGTAGGCCTCCAGGGTGCAGCCGCCGACGGTGGTCACGCTGTGCATGCCGCCGTCATCCTCGATCATGCCGACGATGTCGGTGGAGAAGGCCTCGGCGGCGACCACGTGGCAGGTCAGGATCTGCGTCAGCTGGTCCTTCGCCTCGGGCTGCAGCAACGCGTTCAGGCTGTCTTCCTTGATCATGCCGAAGGCATCATCAGTGGGCGCGAAGACGGTGAAGGGGCCCTCGCTCATCAGCGTGTCGACAAGGCCCGCGGCCTGCACGGCGGCGACCAGCGTGGTCAGGTTCGGCGCGGCCGAGGCGTTCTCGGCGATGGTCTTGTCGGCGAACATCTCGGCGCCGCCGACCATCGGGTTTTCGCCCGCCATGTGGTCATCGGCGAAGGCCGGAAGGGTCGCGGCACAGATCAGGGCGGTGCTGAGGGTCAGAATGCGTTTCATGGAATTTCCTCCGTTTGAGTGGCGCGCCGCCCCTCTCCTCCGGGGCAGCGTCACAGGAGTTACGGGGCGGATCGCAGGGTGGTTCTTTTTCCGATCCCCCGGATCCATCACCTGTGCGTGACCTGGGCGTGAGCGCGGCCCCGCCGGCGCCGTTGACAGCTTCGCGGCGAGGCGCCTAACTGCCCGCATGGATCCCAAACCCTGCATCATCTGCGTGGCCATCACCGGCTCGCTGCCCCGCAAGAGCGACAACCCCGCGGTGCCCGTCACCGTCGCGGAACAGATCGAATCCACCCATGAGGCCTTCGAGGCAGGCGCCACCATCGTCCACGCCCATGTGCGCAACGATGATGAAACGCCCTCCTCTGACCCGGAGAAATTCGCGGCGCTGAAGGAAGGGGTGGAAAAGCACTGCCCCGGCATGATCGTGCAGTTCTCCACCGGCGGACGGTCCGGCGCGGGCCAGACGCGGGGCGGGATGCTGCCGCTGAAACCCGACATGGCCTCGCTGTCCGTGGGATCCAACAACTTCCCCACCCGCGTCTACGAGAACCCACCGGATCTGGTCGACTGGCTGGCCGCGGAGATGAAGACCTACGGCATCCGCCCGGAGATCGAGGCCTTCGACCTCTCGCACATCCACCAGGCAGCGAAGATGTATGCCGACGGTCGACTGGAGAAATCGCCCTACGTGCAGTTCGTCATGGGGGTGAAGAACGCCATGCCGATCGACCGCGATGTCTTCGACTACTACCGCGCGACGATGAAGCGCCTTCTGCCCGACAGCGAATGGTGCGCCGCCGGGATCGGCGCCGGCCAGATCACGCTGAACGAATGGGTGGTGGAAACCGGCGGCCATGCCCGCTGCGGGCTGGAGGACAATATCCGCCTCGACAAGACCACCCTGGCCCCTTCGAACGCGGCCCTGGTGCAGCGGGTGACGGCGCTCTGCGAGAAATACGAGCGCCCCGTGGCGACCTGGCAGCAGGCACGCGAGATGCTGGACCTGCCCCTGCGGGCCTGAGCCTCGGGCACCGTCGGACAGGGCTGGCCCCTGTCACGGCGATGTCGCCACGCCCCCGGGGCACTTTCGGCAAATCGAATGTGAGGGGCGCCCCAACGGGACGCTCCACCGACCATGCGGCACCCCTGGCCTCCCACGGCCCAGGCCCGCAGCTACGCGCTTTGTGTCAGATCAGTCGGGCCGGCCCAGAAGAGCCACCGGCGCCTCTTCGTCCTGCTGGAAATCGACCGGCGCGGTGTCGCGGGCCGGGGTCGCGCGCTTGAACTCGTAGCGCATTTCACCCGCCGCCTCGGCAGAGGCCACGATCAGGCAGGTCGCCAGGAAACGGCTGCCCTCGAACAGGTCCACGTGGCCGCGCAGTTGCGGCACAAGTTCCCTTTCGACGGAGAATCCATCCTCCCAGCGCCGCAGCACGGGATAGCTCTGGCCGTCGGCCTCGATCCGCAGCCGAGACGCCTTGCGCGCCTTCAGCTTGCGCGCCTCTTCCAGCCCATCGGCCAGATCCTTGGGAAGAAATGTCGTCATGGTCAGCCCCGGCGTTCCTGTGCCCTACGCGCCATGACTTGGCACGGCGGGCATTGAGATCAAGTTAACCACGATGAAGATTGGGTGACAGAAAAAAGTCGCGCCGCCCGAAACTGGTCCGGCGACCGAGGCCGCAAGGTCGCAGTGTGCCGCGCAAGGCGCCGACCGCGTGTCAGGCGTCCTGAAGCTCTTCGGTGCCGTCCGCCTCTGCCGCCTCGTCCTCTGCGTCCTTCGACGCCTCGGCGCGCCCGCGCAGGCCTTTCCACAGCCCGATGGCCAAGGCAGCCCCCAGGGCGGCAGCGCCCAACCAGTGCCCGTGGCCCGCCACCTCGGCCAGGTGGCCCGGGTGGGCCGCCGCCGGCAGGGGCAGGATCATCAGCAGGGCGGCCTTGACCGCGCCGGGACGCACAGGGGGGAAACGGGACATGATCGGCTCCTTCTCGACGCCCGCAACGGGCGGGCTCGGCACCCCACGCCCGGGCGGGGCTGCCTTCTCTCTAGCCAAACGGTCCCCGGGGAGGCAATCCCCGCCCCTCGCCCGAGCGCGCCGAGCCGGCCATCTTCGACCCGCGTTGTGCAGGTCTGCACGATTTCTGCGCGACCATCGGGCTATACGGAACCCGCGCACCATCCTAGCTCTTGAACAAAGGAACCGGGCGTCCCTCGTCCGGCGAAACGGAAAGGAGCGCGGCCATGGGTTTGCTCATCGACGGCGAGTGGCAAGACAAGTGGTATGACACCGAAAGCACCGGCGGCAAGTTCGTCCGGTCCGAGGCGCAGTTCCGCAGCTGGGTCACCTCCGACGGCAGCGCCGGCCCCTCCGGCGAGGGCGGCTTCGAGGCTGAAAGCGGGCGCTACCACCTCTACGTCTCCTATGCCTGCCCCTGGGCGCACCGCACTCTGATCTTCCGTGCCCTGAAGGGTCTGGAGGATCATATCGGCGTTTCGGTCGTCCATCCAGAGATGCTGTCCGAAGGCTGGGAATTCCGTAGCGATTTCGACGGCGCGACCGGCGACGACCTGTTCGGGTTCGACTACCTGCGCGAAGTCTACCTGAAGGCGCAGCCCGGCCTGACCACGCGGGTCACCGTGCCGGTCCTGTGGGACAAGAAAACAGGCACCATCGTGTCGAACGAAAGTGCCGAGATCATCCGCATGCTGAACTCCGCCTTCGACGGCATCACCGGCGACACCCAGGACTTCTGGCCCGAAGAACTGCGCGAGCCGATCGAGGACATCAACGCCCGGATCTACGACACGGTGAACAACGGCGTCTACAAGGCCGGTTTCGCCACCTCGCAGGAAGCCTACGACGAGGCCGTGCGCCCGCTGTTCGACAGTCTGGAGTGGATCGAAAGCATCCTGACCGAGAACCGTTACCTGTTGGGAGATCGCGTGACCGAGGCCGACTGGCGCCTGTTCACCACGCTGATCCGCTTCGACAAGGTCTACCACACGCATTTCAAGTGCAACCTCAAGCGCATCGTCGACTACCCCGCGACCTGGGGCTACGTGAAGGAACTGTATCAGATGCCCGGTGTGGCGGAGACGGTGCATTTCGACCACATCACGCGGCACTACTACTACAGCCACGACAACATCAATCCGAACCGGATCGTGCCGATCACGCCGGACCTGGATCTGATGTCGCCCCACGGCCGCGAAGCACTGCCCGCCGCCTGATCTCCCAAGGCAGCATTCGCTGAGCGTCGCGGAGGGCGCGGCGCCTGCCCGCGCCGCGTCCCTTTCGTTACCGGGGGGCGCTGCCGTAGTGTTCGACCAGGGCCGCCAGGTCCGAAGGCGGCGCAGCCGAGTTGACCAGCGCGCAGGCATTAGTCGCATGCTGGAAGATCGACCCATCCGAGAAGAAGCTGGTGTTGGTGACGAAGATCACCTTGGCGTCAGGCTGGCGGTAGTTGGCCAGATCGGCAATCGCCAGGGCGGAGCCGCGCTCCAGCACCAGGTCCAGCACGATCACATCGAAAGGCACCCGTTGCAGGAAAGCAGCGGCCGCATCCTGCCCATGGGCAAGGCAGGTAGCCACCCCCAGGCGATCGAGATGGCGTTTCCACATCCAGCCCAGGTTCGGCTCGCTCTCGACGATGAGTGCGTGCACCTTGCCCTCCGGCCAATGTTCCAGTTCCTCCCGGGGATGCGGGCATTTGCCCATGATGTCGGTCACGCTGCCCACGCAGGCCCCTTCCTCGATGTCAGGCCGATCCCGGGCGGCGGCTGGGGTGCGGCAGTTTGTTGATCTACAAACGAGATATCCGCCTCAATCTTTAACAAAACCCTAACGACTAAAGCGCACCGCCTCATCTGCGCGAGGACCCGCGCAGCAGCCTCTGCCCCCTGCGCATGGCTCCGCCGACCCGGCGGAGGCGGAGAGCATTTGCATTTCCCGGACACTGTGATGAAAGGGGTTCAATCCGCCCAACCACAGGTGCACCATGCCCCGTCCCATCCTGCCCCACCACGCCCGCCCCGCGGACACCGACCGATGAGCGCCGCTCGTGACCACGGCGGTGATCTGGACGCCGCGCGCGCGGAGTTCGGCGGCAACCGCGACGACTGGCTTGACCTGTCGACCGGGATCAACCCCGAGCCCTACCCTCTGCCCGCCTTTACCGCCGCGGACTGGGCCGCGCTGCCCGACGCAGAGGCGCAGGCTGCGCTCATCGCCGCGGCCCGACAGTTCTGGTCCGTGCCCGACGAGGCCGCCGTTCTGGCGGTGCCCGGCGCCTCTGCCGCCATCGCGCAGATCCCCCGGCTGGCGCCCCCGGGCCGGGTGGAGATCCCGGGACCGACCTACAACGAACATGCCGCCGCCTTCGCCCGCCATCGCTGGCAGGTGACGCCGGGCGGGCCCGCGCGGGGGCTGGTTCTGGTCCATCCCAACAACCCGACGGGGCGGCTGCATCCGGCCCCGACCCCGCACGGGCTGACGGTGATCGATGAGAGCTTCTGCGATGTCACACCGGAGGACAGCCACGTCTCCCTCTGCCCCCGCACCGACCTGCTGGTGCTCAAAAGCTTCGGCAAGTTCTGGGGGCTGGCAGGCCTGCGCCTGGGCTTCGTCATCGGCGCGACCGGCCCCGTCGGGCGGCTGGCGGAAATGTTGGGGCCCTGGCCGGTCTCCGGCCCGGCGCTGCGCGCAGGCACCGTGGCCCTGTCCGATGCCACCTGGGCCGAGGCGACCCGCCTGCGCCTGGCCGGCGATGCGGCAAGGCTGGACAGCCTGATGCAGGCGGCAGGGGCAGAGCCCGCCGGAGGCACCGCCCTGTTCCGGCTCTACGAGGTGGAGAACGCCACCGCGATGCAAAGCCACCTGGCCCGGCATCGCATCTGGTCCCGGATCTTCCCCTATTCGACGCGCTGGATCCGCCTCGGCCTGCCGCCGCGGGACCGCTGGGGCCAGTTGGAGGCCGCCCTGGCATGAGCACCGCGCTGATGCTGACCCTCGCCCTGCTGCTGGACGCCCTGCTGGGTGAACCACGCTGGATCTGGTCGCGCCTGCCCCACCCGGCGGTGCTGGCCGGGCGGCTGATCGGCTGGGCCGACGCGCGGTTCAACCAAGGTGAGGGTCGACGGGTCAAAGGGACAACCCTGGTACTTGGGCTTGTCCTGCTGGGCTGGGCCCTCGGCGCCTCGATCGCCGCCTTCGGCTGGTTGCCCGAGGTGCTGGTGGCGGCAGTCCTGCTGGCGCAACGCTCGCTGGTGGACCACGTCCGCGCCGTCGCCACCGGGCTGCGGCAGGGCCTGCCGGAGGGGCGGCGCGCCGTGGCAATGATCGTCAGCCGCGACACGGCAGAGATGGCACCCGACGCCGTGGCCCGCTCGGCCATCGAAAGCGGCGCCGAAAACGCCTCGGACGGGGTGGTGGCGCCGGCCTTCTGGTTCATTGTCGCCGGCCTGCCCGGCCTGCTGATCTACAAGCTGATCAACACCGCCGATTCGATGATCGGCTACCGCACCCCGCGTCACGCGGCCTTCGGCTGGGCCGCGGCACGGGCCGACGACCTGCTGAACCTGATCCCGGCCCGGCTGACGGCCCTGGCCCTGGCCGCGCTGTCGGGCCAGCTGCGCGCCTGGCCCGCGATCCGCGCCGAGGCACGGCGCCACCGCTCGCCCAATGCCGGCTGGCCCGAAGCGACCATGGCCCGCGCCCTGGACGTCGCCCTGTCCGGCCCGCGTCGCTACGACGGCATGCTGCGGGACTATCCCTTCGTCCACCCTGAGGGGCGCCGCCATCCCGGCCCGGCAGAGATCAAGGCCACCTGCGCCTGGCTCTGGCGTCTCTGGGCCGCGCTGCTGGCCACAACAGCCCTGCTGGCGCTGCTCGCCGGCTGACGCGACGCGGCGACATAGGTCCTTCTGCCCATTGCCCGGGGGCGCTGCCCTGCTACCTTCCCGGACACCGATCACGAAAGGACCGCCCATGTTCCGCGC
This sequence comes from Pseudooceanicola marinus, assembly GCF_020177265.1. Lineage (GTDB taxonomy): Bacteria > Pseudomonadota > Alphaproteobacteria > Rhodobacterales > Rhodobacteraceae > Pseudooceanicola > Pseudooceanicola marinus_A. The sequence goes on along the minus strand of NZ_JAIVMC010000009.1, from coordinate 78,518 downwards.
CGCCCCCCGCGCCCTGGCCCTCGCCCTGGCCGTTGCCACCGCCCCCCTGCCCGCCCTGGCGCAAAGCTGCGGCGGCAGTTTCGCCGGCTTCGTCGACGGGTTGCGCGAGGAGGCCGTGGCCCGCGGCCATGACCCGGCACTGGTGCAACGGTTCTTCGCCCCCGTCCGGCACGACCCCAACGTCATCGCCGCCGACCGCCGTCAGGGGGTGTTCCAGCTCGACTTCACCAGCTTCGCCCGCCGCCTGATCTCGCAGAACCGGATCCAGACCGGCCAGGCGAAGGAGGCGCAATGGGCCAGCGTCTTCGACCGGATTGAGCGCGAGATGGGCGTGCCGCGCGGCATCCTGCTGGCCTTCTGGGCCTTCGAGACCGACTTCGGCGGCTTCCAGGGGGATTTCAACACCGCCAACGCGCTGGTCACCCTGGCCCATGATTGCCGCCGGCCCGAGCTGTTCCGGCCCCAGGTCTTTGCCGCGCTGGAGCTCTACGCGCACGGCGACTTCGACCCGGCCACCACGACAGGCGCCTGGGCCGGCGAGATCGGCCAGGTGCAGATGCTGCCCCGCGACATTATCGAGAACGGCGTCGATGGCGACGGCGACGGCCATGTCCGGCTGAAGACCTCCGCCCCCGATGCCCTGATGTCGGGCGCGCAGATGCTGCGGTCGCTCGGCTGGGCGCCGAACCAGCCCTGGCTGCAGGAGGTGACGGTGCCCGACCGGATGGACTGGAGCCGTGCGGGGCTCGACACGACGCTGGCTCCGTCGGACTGGCAGGCCATGGGCGTGGCGCCGCGCGGGGGCCGCTGGCAGGCCGACCTGCCCGCCTCGCTGATCCTGCCGCAGGGCAAGGACGGGCCCGCCTTCCTCGCCTATCCGAACTTCTCGGTTCTCTTCGAGTGGAACCAGAGCTTCACCTACGTCCTGACGGCGGCCTATTTCGCCACCCGGCTGGAAGGCGCGCCGGTCTTCGACGCGGGCAACCCGGCGCCGGGGCTGGAAGGGCCGCAAATGGTCCGCCTGCAGGAGAAGCTGGCCGCGCGAGGCCATGACGTGGGCGAGATCGACGGGATTCTGGGCGCCGGCACCCGTGCCGCCGTGCGGGCCGTACAGGCGGAGATGGGCCTGCCGGTGGACGGCTGGCCGACGGCGGATCTGCTGAACCGGCTGTAAGGGGCCCGGCGCCTCGCCTTGGCGGCATCTGAAAGGGGAAGGGGGCTCTGCCCCCGTCTCCGTACCGGAGACTCCCCCGGAGTATTTCTGACGAAGTGAAGAAGAAGGACGGCGCCCCCGTGGCAGCCGGCCCCTGCAAACGGACGGTCGCGCCTGCAGGCAGGCTGACGTCCGGCACCCGGCAGGGCGCTGTCCCGCTTCTTCACCTTGTTGCAAATACTCCCGCCGGAGGCATCGCCCGACAGGGGATCCCCCAACTCCAGAGATCAGGCGACCAGTTGTTCGGCTTTCTTCAGGTCCACCGACACCAGCTGGCTGACGCCCTGTTCTTGCATGGTTACACCAAACAGGCGATCCATGCGCGCCATGGTCACCGCGTGGTGGGTGATGATCAGGAAGCGCGTCTCGGTCCGGCGGCACATCTCGTCCAGCAGGTCGCAGAAGCGGGTGACGTTGGCATCGTCCAGCGGTGCGTCGACCTCATCCAGCACGCAGATCGGTGCCGGGTTGGCGATGAAGACGGCGAAGATCAGCGCCATGGCAGTCAGGGTCTGTTCGCCCCCGGACAACAGCGACAGGGTCGACAGCTTCTTGCCCGGCGGCTGGCACATGATCTCCAGCCCGGCATCCAGCGGGTCGTCGCTTTCCACCAGTTCCAGGTTGGCTTCGCCGCCGTTGAACAGGTGACGGAAGAGGTTGGAGAAGTTGGCGTTCACCTGCTCAAAGGCGGTCAGCAGGCGTTCGCGCCCCTCGCGGTTCAGGCCCGCGATGCCGTTCCTGAGCTGGCGGATGGCCTCTTCGAGGTCGGCCTTCTCGCCCACCAGCGTGTCGTGTTCCTCGCGCACCTCCTTGGCGTCCTCCTCGGCACGCAGGTTTACCGCACCCAGCCCGTCGCGCTGGCGCTTCAGGCGGTTCACATCCGCCTCGATCCGGTCGGAGGGCGGCATGTCCTCGACGGCCATGTCGAGGCTTTCCAGGAGCTGCTTCGGCGTCACCTCCATCGCCTCGGCGATACGTTCGGCCGCCTGGGTCACCGCCTGGGCGGCGCTTTCGGCGTGGCCCTCGGCGCGGGCGCGGGCCTCGCGCGCCTCCGACGCGGTGCGTTCGGCGTCACGTTCGCCGGCCACGGCCTCGCGCAGGGCGCTTTCGGCCTCGGCCAGGACATCGGCGGCGGTGGCCCGGCGAGCCTCTGCCTCCTCGATGGCCTCGGTCAGCTCCTCGCGCTGCGCTTCCAGTTCCTCGGGTTCGGCGCGCGCCTCTTCCAGCTGCTCCTCGGCCTCGGCGCGGCGCTCATCCAGTTCGGCGATGCGGCGGTCGGCGCTTTCCAGGCGGTGACGCCAGCCCGAGACCTCCTTCTGCACCTCCTGCCGGCGTTTCGTGCGCGCCTCGCCCTCGCGGCGGATCTCGTCATGGGCGGCGCGGCGCGACATCATCGCCATGCGTGCCGCCTCCACCGCCATGCGGATCTGCTCGATCCCGGCGCGGGCCTCGTCGATATCGTCGAGGTCGGCCACCGCCGCCTCGGCTTCCTTCACCTGGGCGCGGGCCTCCAGCGCCTCTTCCTCGTGGCGGGTTACGGCCATGCGCAGGTTTTCCACCCGGCTGGCAGCCAGGCTGCGGTCGCTTTCGGCGCGCGACAGGGCCCGGCTGGCCTCGGCCAGCTGGCGGTCGGCCTCGGCGCGGGCTTGGCGCGCGGCCTTGTCGGCGGCCGTCAGCTGCGACAGCTGCTCGGCCAGGTCGGCGTGGGCCTCCCGCGCGGCCTCGGCGCGCTCTTCGGCCTCGGCCAGGTCACCGCGCAGCTCTTCCAGGCGGTTCATCTGTTCGAGGCGCAGGGCGGCGGCCGAGGGCGCATCCTCGGCGCCCGCCCGGTAGCCGTCCCACCGCCACAGGTCGCCTTCGGGGCTGACCAGGCGCTGGCCTGGTTTCAGCTGAGCCTGCAGGGCGGCGCCCTGCCCGGCGTCTACCACGCCGATCTGCGCCATGCGCCGATCCAGAACGCCGGGCATCAGCGCGTGGGCGGCCAGCGGCGCGGCGCCTTCGGGCAGCGGCTGTGGCGCGTCATACCCCGGCAGCTCGACCCAGCCCGACAGGTCCCCCGCGCCCACCACCGGCGCCCGCAGGTCATCGGCCAGGGCCGCGCCGAGCGCCTTCTCATAGCCCGGATCGACGCGCACGGCGTCCAGCAACTGCTTGCCTTCACCGGACTCGCGTTCGACCAGCCGCGCCAAGGCGCCGACCTCGGCCTGAAGGGCCTTGGCCTCGCCCTCGGCCGAGGACAGGGCCGCGCGGGCGTCGGACTCGCCTGACTGCGCCTCGGCGCGGGCGGCCTCGGCCTCGGCCAGGGTCTCCTCGGCGGTCTCGACCTGGGCGCGGGCCATCTCCTCGCGCTCCTCGGCGGCCTCGAAGGCCTCTTCGGCTGCCTCGGTCTTGCCGCGCGCCTCGGCCACGGCCTCGCGGGCGCGAGCCGCCTCGGTTTCGCTACGCTCGGCGCCCTTGCGGCTGTCGGCTAGCATGCGCTGCGCGGACTGGTGACGCGCGGCCAGGCGGGCCACGTCCTCGGTCAGGGTCGACAGGTCCGCCTCGCGGTCGGACAGCACGCTGGCGGCCTCGGTCGCCAGTTCCGCGGCCTCTGCCAGGCGCTCCTCATGGCCCTCATGCGCGCGGGCGATCTCGCGCGCCTCCCAGTCCAGCCGCTCGATCGTCTCGCCGGCGTCCTTGTTCAGCCCAGCCTCGCGCTCGCGGTCCCGGGACAGCTGTTCGATCCGGTTCTGCAGGGTCAGGATCGCCTGCATCGCGCGTTCCTTCTCGGCCCCCAGGCTGTCGCGCTGCACGGTCAGCCGTTGCAGCACCGCCGCCGCGATCGCCTCTTCCTCGCGTTTGGGGGGCAGCGCGTCTTCCAGCTCCTGCCGCTTCGCCGCCAGGTCGCGCGCGATGCGTTCCGCCTGCGACGCCCCGGTGGAGCGTTCGCGCAGCTCCGCCAGCGCGGCGTTGCGCGCCTCCTCGGCCTCCAGCCAGCGGCGGTAGAGCAGCATGCCTTCGGCCTGGCGCAGTTCCGCGCCGATGGCGCGATAGCGGGCCGCCTGGCGGGCCTGGCGTTCGAGCGAGCCAAGCTGCGTGGCCAGCTGTTCGATCACGTCATCGACGCGGGTCAGATTCTGTTCGGCGCCCTTCAGCTTCAGCTCGGCCTCATGCCGGCGCTGGTAGAGGCCGGAGATGCCCGCCGCCTCTTCCAGGATCCGCCGCCGCGCCTTGGGCTTGGCGTTGATCAGCTCGGAAATCTGCCCCTGCCGAACCAGCGCGGGCGAATGCGCGCCCGTCGAGGCATCGGCAAACAGCATCTGCACGTCCCGCGCCCGCACATCCTTGGAATTCGCCTTGTAGGCCGACCCCACGTCGCGGGTGATCCGGCGGATGATCTCGATCTGATCCTCCTCGTTGAAGCCCGCGGGCGCCAGACGGTCGGAGTTGTCGATATGCAGGCTGACCTCGGCGTAGTTCCGCGCCGGGCGCGTGGCGGCCCCGGCGAAGATCACGTCTTCCATCCCCCCGCCGCGCATGGCGGTCGGGCGGTTCTCGCCCATGACCCAGCGAAGCGCCTCCAGCAGGTTCGACTTGCCGCAGCCATTGGGCCCCACGACGCCGGTCAGGCCCTGATTGATGATCAGGTCCGTCGGGTCCACGAAGCTCTTGAAGCCGGTCAGTCTCAGTCTGGAGAAATGCAATGCGGCGCTCCCGCGCTTGGGCCTGGGGTGTCTGCTCTGGTGGCTGTCGGACCCTGCCGGGCCATACCGGGGTGATTCCGACCTGAAAGGGAATGGTGCGGAGCCACGGCACACGAGTCAACGGGAGGGCCGCAGCATCTGGGAGGGGATGGGCGGTTTTCCACAAGATATTGCGCAAATCCGCCCAATCAGCGCCGTCTGCCCCCCGCAGCGCGGCCCGGCGACGGCCCGGGCCGCGCGGGTGACGCTTGACCTCGGCTCCGGCGACGCCAGAATGCCCCTGCCGCCCGCCACAGAGGGCGCAGGCGACCGGCCCGTTCCCCCGGGCCTTCGGCCTTTTGCCCGGACGGGCTTCGGCAGGCAACCGGAGGGCGCGTGCTGACGTTCGGACGGGGCATGGCGCCCACGACCATGTCCACCCCACGCCGCGGCGGCGCAAGTTTCGACGGAGTGACCAGATGACGACCCTTCATATCGCCCCCGCCTCGCCCCTGGCGCCCGAGGCCTCGGCCCTGCTCGACGCCTCCCAGGCGCTGATGCAGCAGCTCTACACGCCGGAGGAAAACAACTTCCTCAGCCATGAGGCGCTTTGCGATCCATCGGTGCGCTTTTTCACCGCCGCCGACGGCGCGGAAACGCTGGGCTGCGCGGCCCTTCAGATCAAGGAAGGCTATGGGGAGGTCAAAAGCTTCTACGTCACCGAGGCGGCCCGGGGGCGGGGCGTGGGCACGGCCCTTCTGCGCCGGATCGAGGAGACGGCGCTGGCGGAGGGGCTGACCGAACTGAAGTTGGAGACCGGCGACGCCCTGGCCGCCGCCTGTCGCCTCTACGAGGCCAATGGCTTCACCCGCTGCGGGGTCTTCGGCGACTATGAGGACAACGGCGTCTCGGTCTTCATGACCAAGACCCTTGTCCCGGTCGTGGCCTGAACCATGACCCCGCTGCGCCTCAGCCCCTCGGACAACCTGGCGCCGGTGCTGGCGCTGTTGCGCGACAGCTTTGCCACCATGGACGGGCGGATCGACCCGCCGTCGTCGCTGACCCGCATGGGGGTGGCAGAGCTGACGGCGGAGGCCACCCGGGCCGAACTGTGGATCCTGCCGCCCGACAGCGCCCCCGCCGCCTGCATGCTGGTGACGCCACGGGGCGATCATCTCTACCTCGGCAAGCTGGCCGTGGCGCCCGCGCGGCGCGGTGAAGGGCTGGCCCGGCAGATGATCGGCCAGGCGGAAACCCGGGCGCTGGCCCATGGGTTGCGTGAGATCCGCCTGCAGACCCGGGTGGAGCTGGTAGAGAACCACGCGACCTTCACCCGGCTGGGCTTCGTCGAGGTTGGTCGCACCGCCCACCCGGGCTTTGACCGCCCGACCAGCGTGACTTTCGCCCGGCGCCTCTAGATCCGCGTACAGTCGAGCACCAGGGCAAGCTCCTGCCCCCCCAACTGGCGCCAGCTTTCCACGATCTCGCAGTCTTCGGGCGGCAGCTTGTTGCGGTCGACGGCGGCTGCCTGGCCCGCCTCCCCGCCGCAGTCGAGGATCCCGAGGATGATCACCGCGTCGCCGCGGATCTCGGTCACGCGACAGCCGGTGACCAGCGCCATGGCCTGCGCCGCGCGGGGCCCGACCGGTCCGAGGCGGGGCGCATAGCGCGGGTTGCGGCGCACGGCCTCAGCCAGGCGCCCGCGCCGGCGCACGTCGAAGGTATCCGGGCCGATCAGCACGCGCACCCTTGGGCTGTGGCGAAAATGCGGATCGGGCATGCCGCAGCCCGACAGCAGCAGCAGACAGGAAAGGGACAGCAGAACCACACGCATGGGGCGCAGCCTCCCTCGGCCCTGGTTAACGCCTACTTAAGGTCCGCGAACACCGCGTGAGGGTTGCGCGGCCGCGCCGCTGGTCATAATTTCTGACCAATCCAAGCGAGGCCGCCCCATGCCCTTCCAGCCCATCCCGCCCGAGAAACGCGCCGACGCGGTGACCCGGCAGATCGAACTGCTGATCCTGCGCGGCATCCTGCGCCCGGGCGAACGCCTGCCGGCGGAGCGCGAGCTGGCCGAACGGCTGGAGGTGTCGCGCCCCTCGCTGCGCGAGGCGCTGGCAGACCTGCAAGCGCGCGGTCTGCTGGAAGCCCGCGCCGGCTCCGGCGTCTACGTGGCCGACGTCCTCGGCGCGGCCTTCTCCCCCGCTCTCGTGGCTCTGTTCCAGCGCCATGGCGAAGCCGTGCTGGACTACATCTCCTTCCGCCGTGACCTCGAAGGCCAGGCCGCCGAACGCGCCGCCCGCGCGGGTCTGCCCGCCGAACTGGCCCTGGTCGAGGCGACCTTTGCCAAGATGGAGGCGGCGCATGGCAAGGTGGACGCCGCAGAGGAGGCACGGCTGGATGCGGCCTTTCACATGGCGATCCTGGAGGCCTCGCACAACATCGTTCTGCTGCACATGATGCGGTCGATGCTGGACCTGCTGCGCTCGGGCGTCTTCTACAACCGGGACATCATGTTCGACGGCATGGCGGCGGCGGAGCGGCTGCTTGACCAGCACCGGGCGATCAACGACGCGATCCAGGCGCGGGATCCGGCCGCGGCCCGCGCCGCTGTCGAGGCGCACCTGGATTTCGTCCGGGCCGCCTACCAGGCGCGACTGGATGCCGCCCGGCGCGAGGAGATCGCGCAGATGCGGCTGGACCGGGAAACCTCCCGCAGCTGACCGGTCTGTGGGCCGGGCCGCCAAGGGGGCTCTGCCCCCGCCGCGCGCCGGGCGCGCGCCTCCCCCGGAGTATTTCCAGCCAGTGTATGAGGACGGTGTCACCGCGAGGTGGCCGGCCTTTGCGCAACCGATTGCTGTACAAAGCAAAACCCCCGGCACGTTGCCGGGGGTCTGCAAACTGTCAGCGAAGAGAGGCGGCTCAGTTGAGGCGCGCCTTGGCCTCTTCGATGGACTTTTCGGTCAGCTCGGCGGCCTTGGCGTCGGTCATCTGCTTGGCGATGACCTCCCGCGCGGCGGAAACCGCTGCGGCGATCGCCGTGTCGCGGACATCCTTCACGGCCGAGGCCTCTGCCGAGGCGATCTGCTCTTCGGCGGCGGCCAAGCGGCGGGTGATCGAGGCCTGCAGGTCCACCTTCGCCTGTTCGGCGGCGGCGGCGGCTTCGGACTTGGCGCTTTCGACGATGCGATCCGCCTGGGCCTGCACTTCCTTCTGCTTGCGCTCGTAGGAAGCCAGCAGCGCCTGGGCGTCTTCGCGCAGGGCCTTGGCCTCTTCCAGCTCCGACTTGATGCCATCGGCCCGCTTGTCCAGCAGACCGACGATCAGGCCGGGAACCTTGAAGTAGACCAGCACCGCAACGAAGACGATGAAGGCGATCAACACGATGAAATCGGTGTTGCCGAGCGAGAAGAACGGGCCGGTGGCCGCGAAGGCCGGGGTGGCCGCAAAACTCAGAGCGGCGGGAAGGGCGAGTTTCTTCATCGGGCTCATCCTTTCAGACGCTCGGAAACGGCGCCCTCGATCTCGTCGTCCTTGGGCGTGAAGCCCAAGGCGGCGACCAGCTCGGCGGCGGTATCCTTGGCGACGGTCTCCGCGGCCTCGGCAGCGCCGGCGCGGATCTCGTCGATGGCCTTGGCGCTTTCGGCGGCCTTGGCGGCGATCTCTTCATCGGCCTTAGCGGTAGCGGCCTTCAGCTCCTCGTTGATCTCGGCCTTGGTGGCCTCGACGATACGAGAGGCTTCGGCGCGGGCATCGGCGAGGGCCTTGTCGTAGGCGGCTTCCGCCTCCTTGGCCTTCTGCTTCAGCTCTTCCGCGGCGGCGATGTCATTGGCGATCGTTCCCGCCCGGTCCGCCAGAACCGCCCCGACGCGCGGCAGCGCGATCTTGGTGAGGATCAGGTAGATCACGACGAGCGTGACGATCAGCCAGAAAATCTGGTTGCCCCAGGTCGAGAAATCGAGCTGCGGCATGCCTGCGGATTCGGCTGCGTGGGCAGCGCCTTCCACGGCGTCGTGCGTTTCGGTCGCCATCTCTGCGAACTCCCGGGAACTGGATCTGTAGTCAAGTTACCACGGGTGAGCCCGAGGGGCCCACCCGCGCGTAAGGATCTGTTCCGGCAGTCTTAGACGGCGAACATCAGCAGCAGAGCGACGAGGAACGAGAAGATCCCCAGGGCTTCTGCGAAGGCCATGCCGATGAACAGCGTGGCGGTCTGCGAGGCAGCGGCGGAGGGGTTGCGGAGCGCGCCGGACAGGAAGTTGCCTGCCACGTTGCCCACACCCATGGCTGCGCCGCCCATGCCGATGGCGGTCAGACCAACACCGATGTACTTGCCCAGTTCTGCGATATCGCCTTCCATCTCGTTTTCTCCTTACGTTGGAATTGGCTGGATTGGATCGCACGGCAGGCGGACCTGCCCTGCGGATGTTCTAAACTCAGTGAGCCGGATGCAGCGCGTCCTTGAGGTACACGCAGGTCAGGATCGTGAAGACATAGGCCTGGATGAAGCCCACCAGGATCTCCAGCCCGTACATGCCGACGATGGCAATGATGGCAACGGGCGAGACCGCGGCGATGGCTGCGAAGCCGGCGAAGACCTTGATGACGGCGTGGCCGGCCATCATGTTGCCCGCCAGACGAATGGAGTGGCTGACCGGGCGGACGAAGTAGGAAATCACCTCGATCAGGGCCAGCAGCGGGCGGACGGCGGCGGGCGCCGAGGAGACCCAGAAGAGGCCCAGGAACTGCGCGCCGTGCAGGACGAAGCCCACGATGGTCACGGTCAGGAAGACGGCCAGCGCCAGCACGATCGTCACCGCAAAGTGCGACGTCGGCGTGAAGGACATCGGCAGCAGACCCAGCAGGTTCGAGAAGACGATGAACATGAACAGCGTGAAGACATAGGGGAAGAACTTCACCGCGTCCTTGCCGGTCACGTCCTCGATCATCTTGTAGACGAAGCCGTAGGCCATTTCCGCGATCGACTGGCCGCGCGACGGGATACGCTTGGCGCCCGAGGTCGCGAGGACCATCAGCGCCAGGATCGCCAGGACGGAGATGCCCATCCACAGGGTCACGTTGGTGATCGTGTACCAATGCACCTCAGAGCCGCCGAACAGCGGCTTCACGATGAACTGGTCCATCGGGTGGAAGACCAGGCTGGAACCTTCTTCTGCACCGTGCGCTGCTTCAGTCGCCATGCTTATCCCTCGTCATCGTCACCGGACGTCTTGCCGGTCGGTTGTTCCTGCAGCTCCTGCGCGGAGCGGAGCATTGTCTTGACCCCGGCTATGAAGCCCAGGAGAGTGAAGGTGATCATCAAAAGGGGCGCCGTGCCGATCAGCCAGTCGAGCCCGTATCCGATGCCGAAGCCAAGCAAGAGCCCGGCCACGAGTTCCGTCACCATCCTCCAGCCCACCTGGGCTGCGGAGTAATGATCCTGTCCGTGCGAGGCCTTTTGCTTGCCGCCCTTGGCCGCAGCGATCCGGGCTTCGAGATCCGAAAGGCGCGTCCGGTGATCCGGGTCAGACATGGCAGAGAAATCCCCGCTTTGGTTGCTGGTTTGCTAAGCGGCGGAGGGGTCCGAGTCAACGCCTCGTGATCAGGCGGCGCACCAAGCGTTAAGCCGTTGAATTCTAGTATTTTTGACGAGATGAATAGAGGAAGATTCAAGGAACTGGCCGGCATTGGCGGCCAAAAGGGGCTGAAAGGGCATTCTCAACCCTTCGGTTGAACATGGATTTTGGAGGCTTTTGCGGGTGTTTTGCCGGGTCAGGCGGGCGCCTGACGCTCAACTTGCAGGTTGAGCTTTGGCGTTGACCGGCGCCCGGGCGCGGCGTACCCCGAGGCCATGGCCCCTTCCCTCGACACCATCTTTGCGGCGCTTTCGGATCCGACCCGTCGGGCGATCCTGACCATGTTGCTGGAAGACGACATGGCCGTCACCGACGTGGCCGAGCCTTTCGAGATGTCCCTGGCGGCGATTTCGAAGCACCTGGTGATCCTGGCCAATGCCGGGCTGATCGCCCAGGAGAAACGCGGGCGGGTGAAGTGGTGCAAGCTGCAACCCGATGCCCTGCGCGAGGCCTCGGTCTGGATGCAGGGCTTCGGCCAGTTCGAGGCGATCAACCTCGATGCCTTCGAGCGCTTCCTGGAAACGGAACTGGCGCCCGCCGCCCTGCCAGGCCCCGATGAGGATGCGGGCGAGGAGGCCCCGGGCCGCTAGTCCTTCAGCAGGATCAGCAGCGCCACCACCGTCAGGCCGACGCCGCCCAGGATCATCACCGGCGGCAGGCCGCGGCCCAGCATCGCCTCCCACAGGATCACCCAGCTGGGCGTCAGGTAGGTATAGGCCATGACCTTTGCCGAGGGCAGGCGGAAGGAGGCGAATTGCAGCAGCACCCCGGTCACGGCGGAGGCGAAGACGCCCACGTAGAGCAGCGTGATCCAGACGATCGGCGGCAGTGACAGCCAGTCGGTCGCCAGGATCGACGGGTAGGCCCAGATCGCCAGAAGCCCCGCCCCTGCCAGCAGCGTGCCGAAGGTGAAGGCCACCGCCGGCTCGCCCCGGTTCAGCCTGGCCACCAGCGGCGTGTAGAGCCCATGGGCCACGCAGCCCAGGAAATAGATCTGTTCGCCCCGTCCTAGGTGGAAGCCCAGCAGGGCCCCGGGATCGCCGCGGAAGATCACCCAGACCGCCCCCAGGGCGCCGATGGTCAGCGCCAGCGCCATGCGCCCGGTCATCACCTGCCGCAGCAGCAGCCAGCCGAAGCCCGCCGACAGCAGCGGCACCAGGGTAAAGACCGCCGAGGTGGAGACCGGCTCGGCCGTCTTCAGCCCCTCGAACATCAGAGCAAAGTAAGCGCCGAAGAGGCCGCCGAGCAGGAGGTAGCGCCAGGGCGCCCGGAACTGCGCCAGATGCAGGCCCGGCCCCGCCAGGGCCACGCCACCCACGACCCCGGCCGCCAGCAGCAGCCGCACCGCGGTCAGCGCGGCGGGATTCACATGGGGGGCGGCCATGCCGGCCAGGGGAAAGCTGCCCGCGACAATGGCCGAGAAGGCCAGCATCGCCAGGTGCCCCTTCCGCCGTTCGGCGGCCGAGCCCCGCAAATCTGCGTGGGTCATTCGACCTCGTCCCGCAGGTGCTCCGTATGGTCCTTGAGGTATTTCAGGAAGGCCTGGACCTTGGTCGTGCGGTGCAGGTCCATGTGGGTGACCAGCCACAGCCGGCTTTCCCATTCCTCCAGCGGCGGGTGCACCTCCACAAGGTCGCCGCCGTCGGTGCTTTCATAGGTGCCGAGGAAGCCCAGGCCAACGCCCGACAGGACCGCCTGGCGCACCGCGCGGGTGTCGCCGGAGCGGAAGACCACCTGGTGCGCGGGCACGGTTTCGCGCATCCACTGCGCGAAGGGCGCGCGGCTGGCCTGATCGTCGAGACCGACGAAGCGATGCCCCGCCATCCGGTTGGGGATGTCCGGCATGCCGTAGCGGTCGATATACTCGCGGCTGCCGTAGATCGCGGATTTCAGTGTCAGGAAGGGCTGCACGACGTTGTCGGGCTGCTGCGGCGGACTGCCCGCGCGGATCGCCACATGGGCCTCGCCGTATTCCAGCCGGAACAGACGCATCGAGGTCAGGTAGCGCAGCTGCACGTCGGGGTATTCCGCCTGGAAGCCCGCCAGGATCGGCACCAGCAACTGGCTGAGCCCGCCGATGGTGGTTACCACCAGCTCGCCCGAGACCTCGTTGCCGCGCCCCTTGATCCGGGCCGACAGCTGGCTGAACTGATCGTCGGTGGCCTGGGCCACGCGCAACAGATCCTGCCCCGCCTCGGTCGCGGTGTAGCCCCGGGTGTGGCGCTGGAACAGCTTCACCCCCAGGCGCTTCTCCAGCGCGTCGATATGGCGGATCACCGTGGCGTGGTGCACCCCCAGAACCTCGGCGGCGCCGGACACGGTGCCCAGGCGGGCAACCTGGTACGCGGTGCGGATTTCATCCCAATTGTCCATGCGGCCACCTCGAAAACTCATGTGCGCAAGAAAACTATGCCGCCAGACAGATCGGTTTCCGTGCGGAAATGCAATGGCAAAACGTCATGCCGCCGCGGTTTGACCTACCGCAAGGTAAATCGCCGCGACTCTGTTATAGTGCAGTCTTCCCCGCAGGCGCCTTCCCTGTCTCTGCGGGAACGAAGGGAGGAATGAACCATGTTTGCCTTTTACCCGGCCTTCACCCCCGCCCAGGCTGCCGCCTACAGCTGGATGGCAGGTGTCACCTTCTGGATGACCGCGATGGAAATGAACGCGGCGCTGCTGAAGGGGATCCATGCCTCCGACCTGGGCAAGCCCGGCAAGCACCCCTATCACAGCACGCCGGTGTGACCTTCGCCGGGCGGCCCCCGCCGCCCGGCCCGCGTCTTGCCCTGCGGGGCCGTCACAGGCCGCTCCTGTTGACTCCCCCCACCCTGCGGCGTAAACCGCGCGACAATATCCCGGAGTCTAAGTTGATTCCGGTCCCATCGCCTTATGCGGGGATCGCCACCAGTCAGCGCGTTGCGCCCACTGGTGCGCTCGGACTTTGTGCCGACCTCGCCGGGCCGCATGGTTGAGCTTGTCACCTCCCCCACCCATCTGGGGGGTAATTCAGTCAGAGGCCATTGGAGGGCCGGGGCATGTTTGAAAATCTATCCGAACGCCTCTCCGGCGTCTTCGATCGTCTGACCAAGGCCGGCAGCCTGTCGGAGGACGACGTCAAGACCGCCCTGCGGGAAGTGCGCGTCGCCCTGCTGGAGGCGGACGTGTCGCTGCCTGTCGCGCGGCAGTTCATCAAGGCGGTGGAGAAGAAGGCCACCGGCGCCGCGGTCACCAAGTCGGTGACCCCCGGCCAGCAGGTCGTGAAGATCGTCCATGACGAACTGATCGCCGTGCTGGCGGGCGAGAACGGCGAGCCCGGCAAGCTGAAGATCGACAACCCGCCCGCGCCGATCCTGATGGTCGGCCTGCAGGGCGGCGGCAAGACCACCACCACCGCCAAGCTCGCGAAGCGCCTGAAGGAGCGTGAGCACAAGAAGGTGCTGATGGCCTCGCTCGACGTGAACCGCCCGGCGGCCATGGAACAGCTGGCGATCCTCGGCACCCAGATCGGTGTCGACACCCTGCCCATCGTCAAGGGCGAGGACCCGGTGGCGATCGCCAAGCGCGCCAAGACCCAGGCGGGCCTGGGTGGCTATGACGTCTACATGCTGGACACCGCCGGCCGCCTGTCCATCGACGAAGAACTGATGGCCCAGGTCGAGGCCGTCCGTGACGTGGCCAACCCGCGCGAGACGCTGCTGGTGGTCGACGGCCTGACCGGCCAGGACGCCGTGCACACCGCCGAGAACTTCGACGAACGCATCGGTATCACCGGCGTCGTGCTGACCCGGATGGACGGCGACGGCCGCGGCGGTGCCGCCCTTTCGATGCGCGCCATCACCGGCAAGCCCATCAAGTTCGTCGGCCTCGGCGAGAAGATGGAGGCGCTGGAAACCTTCGAGCCCGAGCGTATCGCGGGCCGCATCCTGGGCATGGGCGACATCGTCGCCCTGGTGGAGAAGGCGCAGGAAACGCTGGAGGCCGAGCAGGCCGAACGCATGATGAAGCGTTTCTCCAAGGGTCAGTTCAACATGAACGACCTGAAGATGCAGCTTGAGCAGATGATCAAGATGGGCGGCATGGACGGCCTGATGGGCATGATGCCGGGCATGAAGAAGATGGCCAAGCAGGTCGAGGCCTCGGGCATGGACGACAAGGTCCTGACCCGGCAGATCGCCCTGATCCAGTCGATGACCAAGAAGGAACGCGCCAACCCGCAGATCCTTCAGGCCAGCCGCAAGAAACGCATCGCCGCCGGTGCGGGCATGGAAGTGTCCGACCTGAACAAGCTTCTGAAGATGCACCGCCAGATGGCGGACATGATGAAGAAGATGGGCAAGATGGGCAAAGGCGGCATGATGAAACAGGCCATGAAGCAGATGATGGGCAAGGGCGGCGGCATGCCCGAGGGCATGGATCCCTCGCAGATGGACCCCAAGCAGCTGGAAGAGGCCGCAAAGGCCATGGGCGGCGGCAAGGGCCTCGGCGGCATGGGCGGTCTCGGTGGCATGGGCGGCATGGGCGGCGGTATGCCCGGCGGCCTCTCCGGCTTCGGCAAGAAGAAGTGAGGTGAGCGGCGCGCTCCTCATATCCGGCGACATCTTCGCGTCGCTTTTCGTCGCCCCGCACCGGGCGGCCCGGCAGGCGCGTCTGCGCCCCGCCACCCATGACCCGCGCGCCACCGCCACCCGCAAGCATCCGCAACTGGACGCAATACCAGCGGATCAGGCGGCCGCCTACGACAAGACCCCCCGGACCCCGGACCACGACCGGGAGGACGCCGCATGATCGCCGTCGCCCCCGCCCGCTGGCCCGAACTGCAGACCGAGCGCCTGCGCCTGGTCTGCCCGGCCTCGCCCGAATTCGATGCCACCGCCGCCTACCTGATGCCCGGCGCCCGGCGCTTCGTCGATCAGCATCCCGACGAGGAAGCCGCCTGGTGGTCGATCGCCACGATCATCGGCCACTGGCACCTGCGCGGCTACGGCCATTTCGCCGTCTGCGAACGCGACACCGGCCTGCAGGTCGGCCTGGTCGGCCCCTGGTATCCGCGCGGCTGGCCGGAGCCGGAACTGTCCTGGCAGCTGCTGGATGGCGCCGAGGGCAAGGGCTATGCCACCGAGGCGGCGCGCGCCGTGCTCAACTGGCTGTTCCAGGATAAGGGCTGGGCATCCTGCATCAGCCTGGTGGACCCGGAAAACGACCGCTCGGTCGCCATGGTCGAACGGCTGGGCGCCCGCGCCGAGGGCATGTTCCATCACCGCATGGCCGGCGAGATGCGCATCTGGCGCCACCTGCCGCGCACCGTCGCGGGCCGCAAGCTGCTGGAGGGGATCTGACATGACGACGCACCTGGCCCCGATCCCCACGCTTCACACCCCCCGGCTGACCTTGCGCGCCCCCGGTGCCCGGGACGCCGAGGCGCTGATGGCTTTCTACGCCTCCGACCGCGCGCGTTTCGTCGGTGGGCCGAAGGATCGCGCCCAGGCCTGGCGCCAGCTGGGCACCGAAATCGGCCATTGGGTCATGCACGGCTACGGCCGCTGGATGGTCGACGTGACCGAAACCGGTGAAACCGTCGGCATGGTCGGCCTTTGGAACCCCGAAGGCTGGCCCGAGCCGGAAATCGGCTGGGACCTGTTCGAGGGGGCCGAGGGCCGCGGCTATGCCACCGAGGCCGCCGAGGCGGCCCGCGCGCATGCCTATGACGTGCTGGGCTGGACCACCGCGATCTCGCTGGTGGACCCGGAAAACCACGGCTCTGCCGCCGTGGCCCGCCGCCTGGGCGCCGCCCCCGATGGCACCTTCACCATGGGCGACCACGAGGTGGTGATCTACCGCCATCCCGGCCCCGACGCGCTGTCGGAAGGCGGGGCGGAGGCTTACGCATGACCGCGCTTGCCACCTGTGCCACCCAACTGCCGATCCCCGTGATCGAGACCGAGCGGCTGGTCCTGCGCGGACCCGAGCCGCAGGATTTCGACGTGATCGAGACCTTCCTGGCCGATGCCGACCGCTCGCAGTACATCGGCGGCCCCGTGACCGACCGCGACCAGGTCTGGCGCGGCTTCCTGTCCACGATCGGCCACTGGATGTGGCGCGGCTACGGCATGTGGACCCTGGCCGAGAAGGCCAGCGGCGCAACCGTGGGCCGCGTCGGCCTCATCAACCACCTGCAGTGGGACGAGCCGGAAATCGGCTGGCATGTCTTCGCGGGCTTCGAGGGCAAGGGCTACGCCCATGAAGCCGCCCTGGCCGCCCGCCAGCACGCCGCCGATCATTTCGGGCTGGATCGCCTGATCTCCTACATCGACCCGGCAAATGCCCGGTCGCGCGCCCTGGCCGAACGGCTGGGCGCCGTGGTCGAACGCGAACGCCACGAGTTCTATGGCACCACCGTGCTGGTCTACCGCCACCCCGCCGTGGCGAAGGAGGCCGCATGAGTTTCCAGATCCCCGTCATCGAAACCGAACGGCTGGTGCTGCGCGGGCCCGAACCGCAGGACTACCCGAATTTCAAGCATGCCTTCAGCTCCTACCGCTCGCGCTTCATCGGCGGGCCGCTGAATGCCTATGACACCTGGATGCTCTACGCCGCCGAGATCGGCCATTGGCAGATCCGCGGCTATGGCATGTGGATGATCCACGACCGTGCCACCGACAAGACCCTGGGCATGGCCGGCGGCTGGAAACCCGCCTCCTGGCCGGAGCCGGAGCTGGCCTGGATCATCTGGCCCGAGACCGCCGGCAAGGGCTATGCGCTGGAAGCGACCCATGCGGCGCGGCGCCACTTCTACGACCAGCTGGGGTGGGAGGGCGCGGTGTCCTACGTGGACCCCAAGAACCTCGCCTCGATCCGGCTCTGCGAACGGCTTGGCGCCAAGCGCGACACGGAGGCGGCCACGGTGGACGGCAACGAACACTGCTATCGCCACCCTTCGCCCGCCGCGCTGAACAACAGCCAGATCTCCGACGGGATCGAGCTGGAAATCCGGTCCTACATGGACCCGCTTTTCAAACCGAAAGGATACGCCCTTGACTGATGATGTCACGGCCCGCGCGGCCGAGGTGCTCAAAGGCCACCGGGCCTCGATCGACCGCCTGGATGCGATCCTCGTCTACACCCTGGGGGAGCGGTTCAAGCACACCCAGGCCGTGGGGAAACTGAAGGCCGAACATGACCTTCCCCCCTCGGACCCCAATCGCGAGGCCGTACAGATCGCACGCCTCGAAGAGCTCGCGAAGGAAGCGGACCTCGATCCCGAATTCGCGAAGAAATTCCTGAATTTCATCATTCAGGAGGTGATCCGGCATCACCGGCAGCACCAGGGCTGAACGGCCCAGACCGGACCGGCAGGCCCCGCGCCCGCGGCCCGGAAAGACCCGGCGGAAAACCCGCCATCCGAACCCGGCGGCCCCGGCCGCCCCTCTCATCCGGCGCCTCGCGCCGCCAACCCCTCCGGCGCCCCGCGCCGAACCGCCATTTGAAGGAGAAAACCAATGGCCATGAAGATCCGTCTCGCCCGTGGTGGCTCGAAGAAGCGCCCCCACTATTCCGTCGTCGCCGCCGACTCGCGCATGCCGCGTGACGGCCGCTTCATCGAGAAGCTGGGTACCTACAACCCGCTCCTGCCCAAGGACAGCGAAGACCGCGTCAAGCTGAACATGGAGCGCGTGCAGTACTGGCTGGACCACGGCGCCCAGCCGACCGACCGCGTGTCCCGCTTCCTGGAAGCCGCCGGCGTCCTGGAGAAGAAAGAGCGTGCCAACCCCAAGAAGGGCACCCCGGGCAAGGCCGCGCAGGAACGCGCCGCCGCCAAGGCAGAGAAAGAAGCCGCCGCTTCCGAGGAAGCCGCAGCCGAGTGATCGGTCTGTGCGCGGGTCACGGACCCGCGCAACAGCTTCGGGGCCGGTGCCATCATGGCGCCGGCCCTTTTCTTTTCCGCCTTGTCACGGGCCGGCGAGGCCCCGCCCAGGGCAGGTCTTTTTCCGCCGCTGCCATTTTTCCGTCGTGATTGCGCCCTAGCTCTGCGGGCAGACGCGGCCCCCCGGGGGCCCGCCATTGCCGCTGCGGACCCTGGAATGATCTTTCGTCTCTTTCGCCTGCCCATCCTTCTCGGCCTCGCCTTCCTGGCCGGCATCGTCTACGAACGCGACCGAGTGGCGCAGGAGTGCCAGGCCAATCCGGATCTTCTCGCGGAGCGCCTGTGCTAGTATCCTGCCCGGCACCACGCGCCGCGGCCTCGTGCCACGGCCCCTGCCAAGGTAAGACACGCGCATGACGACAGACCAAGAGCCCCAGAGCAACGCCGCCCCCGACCTGATCTGCCTCGGTGCCATCGCCGGCGCCTACGGCGTGCGCGGCGAGGTGCGGCTGAAAAGCTTCTGCGCCGAGCCGGAGGCGATCGCCGACTACACCCCGCTGACCTCCGAGGATGGCCGCCAGAGCTATGCCGTCACCCTGACCCGGCCGATCAAGAACGGCTTCGCCGCCCGCCTGCCGGGGGTGGAGACGAAGGAGGAGGCGGATGCGCTGAAGGGGCTGCGCCTGTTCGCGCCGCGCGACCGCCTGCCGGCCCTGCCCGATGACGAGTTCTACCACGCCGACCTGATCGGCCTGACCGTGGTCGACACCGGCGGCACCGAGCTGGGCAAGGTGCGCGCGGTGATGGACCACGGCGCCGGCGACCTGCTGGAGATCGCGGCCCCGGGCGCCTCGGCCACCGTGCTGCTGCCCTTCACCCGAGAGGCGGTGCCGACCGTCGATCTGGACGCGCGCCGCATCGTCGCGGATCCGCCCGAGGGGCTTTTCTGACCCGCGCTTGCGCCCGGCTCCGCTGTCGCGCCGTGAGTATTTCCGGCCATCGTATGGGAGGGGCGCGGCGCGGGTGCGGCGCCCGCCCGCTTGATCCCCGCCGCCCCGCCGCCTAGAGACGGGCGGAACTGGAGAGAGTGCCGATGACCCTGAAATCCCATGGCCGCAAGAGCATCAGCGCGACCCTGAAGCCGCGCAGCCTGATGGACGAACCCGAAACCCTGGCGGGTGTCTGGACGGCGCAGGTCATCACCCTGCTGCCCCAGGCCTTTCCGGGTCTTCTGGGCGAAAGCCTGACCGGCAAGGCCCTGAAGGACGGGCTGTGGCAGTTGCAGACGGTGAACCTGCGCGAACACGGGCTGGGCAAGCATCGCAACGTCGATGACACGCCGGCCGGCGGCGGCGCGGGCATGGTCCTGCGCGCCGACGTGATGGAAAGCGCCATCGCCGAGGCCCGGCCCCGCGCGCGCGGCCACCATCCGCTGGTCTACCTCTCCCCCCGCGGACGCCGTTTCGATCAGCAGATGGCCCGCGACTGGGCGCGCGGCGACGGGGTGACCCTGATCTGCGGCCGCTTCGAGGGGCTGGACGAGCGCGTGATCGAACATTTCGGCATCCAGGAGGTCTCGCTGGGCGATTTCGTCATGACCGGGGGCGAGCCCGCGGCCCTGGCCATGCTGGACGCCACCGTGCGCCTGCTGCCGGGCGTGCTGGGCAATGCCGCCTCCACCGAGGAGGAGAGTTTCTCCGAGGGGCTGCTGGAGCATCCGCAGTACACCCGCCCGCCGGAATGGCAGGGCCGCGAGATCCCCGAGGTCATCATGTCCGGCCACCACGGCGAGATCGCCAAGTGGCGCCGCCGCATGGCGGAGGAGATCACCCGCGCCCGCCGCCCCGATCTCTGGGCTGCCACGCGCGAGGCACTGCTGGACGATGCGGTGCGCCAGGTGCGCGACGCCGAGAGCCTGGCCGCCTTCCTCGACGCCGAGGCGCCGGAGTTGCAGGGGCTGGCCGAGGCCCTGCGCAACCGTGGCACCGAGGCGCCCCTGCCCGCCGATCCCTACCGCGCCCTGGCGCAGCTGGTGCGGCAAAGCCGCGGCTGACACCGCCGCGCGCGGCGAGGTGTTTGGCACTTCCTTCCGCCCCTGCTAGCTTTCGCGGCAACAGGAAAGGAAGCCCCATGATCAACGTCCTCTTCGCCGCGACCCAAGCCCGCTGGAGCGAATACGAGGCCCCCCTCACCGCCGCCTTTGCCGACCGCGCCCTGGCCGTCGACCTGCGTACCGATTTCGCCCCCGACGCCTTCGCGCCGGAGGAGGTCGATTACATCATCTACGCGCCCAATTCCGACGTGCAGGACTTCACCCCCTACACCCGCTGCAAGGCCGTGCTGAACCTCTGGGCCGGGGTGGAGGCCATCGTCGGCAACCAGACCCTGACCCAGCCGCTGTGCCGCATGGTCGACCACGGGCTGACCCGGGGCATGGTGGAATGGGTGACGGGCCACGCCCTGCGCCACCACCTGCACATCGACCATTTCCTGGCCCACCAGGACGGCGACTGGGAGGGGGCGAAACTGATCCCGCCGCTGGCCGAGGAACGCCCCGTCACCGTGCTCGGCCTGGGCGAGCTGGGCACCGCCTGCGCGCAGTCGCTGGCACAGATGGGGTTCCCGGTGACCGGCTGGTCGCGCACGCAGAAGGACATCGAGGGGCTGACCTGCCTGTCAGGCATCGACGGTCTGGCAAAGGCGCTCTCCACCGCGCAGATCCTGGTGCTGCTGCTGCCGCTGACGGAGGAAACGACGGATCTTCTGGACGCCACCCGCCTGGAACAGCTGCCCGAGGGCGCGGTGATCCTGAATCCCGGGCGCGGGCCGCTGATCGTCGATGACGCGCTGCTGGCCGCGCTGGACAGAGGGCATCTGCGCCATGCCACGCTGGATGTCTTCCGCGAGGAGCCGCTGCCCGCCGCGCATCCCTTCTGGTCGCACCCGAAGGTCACGGTCTGCCCGCATATCGCCTCGGAAACCCGGCCCCTGACCGCCTCGCGCATCATCGCCGACAACGTGGCCCGCGGCGAGGCCGGGCAGGACTTCCTCTTCGAGGTCGACCGCAGCCAGGGCTACTGAGGCCGGTTCCGGGACCGGCGGCGACCGTCACGTCCGTCCTCAAGCACGAAGGGGCGGCCCCTTACGGCGCCGCCCCTCCCATCCGATAGCCGGAAATACTCCGGCGCCAGGCCAGCCCTACAGCCCGGCGTAGATTCCGGCGATCTTCTCGATGGCCGCCTCGGGCGCCATTTCCTCGCTTTCGCCGGTGCGGCGCGAGGTGACCTCGACCACACCGTTCTTCAGCCCGCGCGGGCCGACGGTGATCCGCCAGGGCAGGCCGATCAGGTCCATGGTGGCGAACTTGCCGCCGGCGCGTTCGTCGCGGTCATCGTAGAGCGGCTCCAGCCCCTTGGCTTCAAGGGCCTTGTAGAGGCTATCGCAGGCCGCGTCGGCCTCCGCATCGCCGGTCTTCAGGTTGACGATGCCAACGTGGAAGGGCGTGACGCCCTCGGGCCAGATGATGCCCTTGTCGTCGTGGTTGGCCTCGATGATCGCACCGATCAGGCGGCTGACGCCGATCCCGTGGGAGCCCATGTGCACCGGCACCTGCTTGCCATCGGGACCCTGCACCGTGGCGCCCATGGCCTCGGAATACTTGGTGCCGAAGTAGAAGATCTGGCCGACCTCGATGCCGCGCGCCACGCGGCGGCGATCCTCGGGGACCTCGGCGAAGACCGCCTCGTCATGGGTCTCGTCGGTGCGGGCATAGCGGGAGGTGAATTCCTGCATCACCGCCTCGCACTGTTCATGCGAATCGTAGTCGATCTGGCGGTCGCCGAAAGTCAGCTCGGTGATCTCGCTGTCGTAGAAGACCTCCGACTCGCCCGTTTCCGCCAGTACCAGGAACTCGTGCGTGTTCTCGCCGCCGATCGGGCCACTATCGGCGCGCATCGGGATCGCCTGCAGGCCCATGCGTTCATAGGTGCGCAGGTAGCTGACCAGGTGGCGGTTGTAGGCGTGCAGCGCATCTTCCTTGGTCAGGTCGAAGTTGTAGCCATCCTTCATGTAGAATTCGCGGCCCCGCATCACGCCGAAGCGCGGGCGGATCTCGTCGCGGAACTTCCACTGGATCTGGTACAGCGTCAGCGGCAGATCCTTGTAGGAGCGGACGTAGCTGCGGAAGATGTCGGTGATCGCTTCCTCGTTGGTCGGACCATAGAGCATGTCGCGGTCCTGACGGTCGCGGATGCGCAGCATCTCGGGGCCGTAGGCATCGTAACGCCCCGATTCCTTCCACAGGTCGGCCGATTGCAGCGTCGGCATCTGCAGCGGGATGTGCCCGGCCTTCTGCTGTTCCTCGTGGACGATATTCTCCAGCTTGCGCAGGATCTTGAAGCCCATGGGGAGCCAGTAGTAGATGCCCGCGCTGGCCTGCTTGATCATGCCGGCCCGCAGCATCAGGCGGTGGCTGGCGATCTGCGCCTCGGCGGGAGTCTCCTTCAGAACGGGCAGGAAATAGCGGGACAGACGCATTGTGGCCTCTCTGGTTGGGTCGCGCCATGGTGTATTGAATGCCGTCCGCCCGGGCAATGCCCTATCCCGCCGATCGGCGGTCGATCGGGCCGATCAGTGCTTGAAAAATACCCCCTGCAGGGTGAGATAAGGGCGTGACCCACCCGGAGGAAGACCTTGGCCCTGCCCGTGCGCAAACAGATGAAGTACTGGGGCGTCGCCGCAGCGGTGTTCCTCCTGGCCATGTGGTGGCTGGGGGATGTCATCATGCCCTTCCTGCTGGGCATGGCCATTGCCTATTTCCTTGATCCTGTCGCCGACCGGCTGGAAAGCTGGGGCACCTCGCGCGCGGCGGCCACCGCGATCATCACCCTGGGCGCATTGCTGATCTTCATCCTGGGCGCCCTGCTGGTGCTGCCGGTGGCGATCAACCAGGCGCTGGACCTGTTCGACACGGCGCCGCAGCTGTTCCAGAACCTGCAACGGTTCCTGACCGAACGCTTTCCCGACCTGACCGAGGAAGGCTCCGTCCTGCGCCAGTCGCTGTCGGCCGTGGGCGAGACGATCCAGTCGAAGGGCGGCGAGCTGCTGAACACCGCGCTCAGCTCCGTGGGCTCGCTGATCTCCATCGTGACGCTCTTCGTGATCGTGCCGGTGGTGGCCTTCTACCTGCTCTACGACTGGGACAACATGGTGGCCGAGGTCGACAGCCTGCTGCCGCGTGAACATGCCGACACGATCCGCGGCCTGGCCCGCGACATCGACCGGTCGATGGCCGGGTTCATCCGCGGCATGGGGTCGGTCTGCCTGATCCTGGGCACCTACTACGCCGGGGCGCTGATGCTCGCGGGGCTGAACTTCGGCCTGGTGATCGGGGTCGTGGCGGGGCTGCTGACCTTCATCCCCTACGTGGGTGCGCTAACCGGCGGTGTCCTGGCCATCGGGCTGGCTCTGTTCCAGTTCTGGGGCGACTGGCTGTCCATCGGGCTGGTCACCGGCATCTTCGTGCTGGGCCAGGTGATCGAGGGCAATTTCCTGACGCCGAAACTGGTGGGGTCTTCCGTCGGGCTGCACCCCGTATGGCTGATCTTCGCGCTGTCCGTCTTCGGCTCTCTCTTCGGTTTCGTCGGCATGCTGGCCGCCGTGCCTCTGGCCGCGGCCATCGGCGTCATCGCCCGTTTCGTCGTCGGCCAATACAAGCAGAGCAAGCTGTACAGAGGCGTCAACGAAGACCCCTGGGACACGGCGCCGGTCCGCGACACCACGCAGGACTGAGCGATGACCGATCACCAGAAGCCGCTGGACCTGCGAATCCCGCCAGGCCGGATGAGCCGCGAGGATTTCATCCTGGGCAGCCCCAACCAGATGGCCTTTGCCATGCTGGAAAGCTGGCCCGAGGGCTGGAGCGCGCGGAAGATGGCCCTGATCGGGCCGCGCGGATCAGGCAAGACCCATCTGACCCATATCTGGGCGACCCGGGCCGAGGCCACGCTGCTGAATGCTGCTGACCTGCCCCGGGCGGACGTGCCCGCCCTGGCCCGCGGGTCCGTCGCCGTGGAGGACGTGCCGAAGATCGCCGGGGACCGGGCGGCGGAGGAGGCGCTCTTTCACCTGCACAACCTCGTTCTGGCCGAGGGCAACACCCTGCTGGTGACCGCCGACACGGCCCCCGCCCGCTGGCCGCTGGTCATCCCCGACCTGGCCAGCCGCATGCAGGCCTGCCCGGCGGTGACCCTGGCCGCCCCCGATGATGCGCTTCTGGGCGCCTTGCTGGGCAAGTTCTTTGCCGACCGTCAGGTGATCCCCCACCCCGACGTCATCCCCTACCTGCTGCGCCGCATCGAACGCTCCTTCACCGCCGCGCAACGCATCGCCGCCGCGCTGGATGCGCAATCCCTGGCCGAGCAGCGCCCGGTCACGCGCGCCATGGCCGCCCGCGTACTGGAGCGTCTGGCGGAGGCGACCGATCGCGCCTAGACTGTGGCAGGAGACCCGATTTTTCCCGCGACCCGCGAAAAATCGTTACATTTGTACCCGATGCAGGTGCCATGATCGACGCAGACTTTTTGAACCAGCCCACCCCCGTCCCCGTTGCCATGCCAGAGCTCGACCCGACCGGCCCCGGCCGGTTCTACAACCGTGAGCTCAGCTGGCTGGGGTTCAACTGGCGGGTGCTGGAAGAGGCGGAAAACCCTTCGGTGCCGCTGCTGGAACGGCTGCGGTTCCTGTCGATCAGCGCCAACAACCTGGATGAATTCTACACCGTCCGCGTGGCCGGTCTGCGCGAACTGGCCAAGGCCGGCAACACCAACCCCGCCGCCGACGGGATGACCCCCGCCGAACAGCTGGTGAAGATCAACGAGGACGCCCGCAACCTGCTGGAACACCAGCAGACGGTGCTGCCGGATCTGCGCCGCCTGATGGCCGTGGAAGAGATGCACATCCTCAGCCGCGACGACCTGACCGATGCCGACCGGGACTACCTGGGCGACATCTTCCTGACCCGGATCTTTCCGGTGCTCTCGCCGCTGGCCATCGACCCGGCGCATCCCTTCCCCTTCATCCCCAACCTCGGCTTCTCCCTGGCCCTGCAGCTGGAGCGCAAGCGCGACCGCCGGCCCCTGCAGGCGCTGCTGCCGATTCCCCATCAGATCGACCGTTTCCTGCGCCTGCCCGCCCCTGAGGGCGCGCTGCGCTTCGTGCCGCTGGAAGAGGTGCTGCTGGTCTTCCTCGACCGGCTGTTCCCGGGTTACCGCGACACCGGCCACTGCACCTTCCGTGTGCTGCGCGACAGCGACCTGGAGATCGAGGAAGAGGCCGAGGATCTGGTGCGCGAGTTCGAGACGGCCCTGAAGCGCCGCCGCCGCGGCGAGGTGGTGCGGCTGAAGATGTCCGCCGGGGCGCCGGAGCAGCTGAAACGGGTCATCAAGCGCGAGCTGCGGGTGATCGAGGACGAGGTGATCGAGGTCGACGGGCTGATCGGCATCGCCTCCCTGTCCGAGCTGGTGATCGACGACCGGCCCGAACTGCTGTGGCCGAAGTTCACCCCGCGCGTGCCCGAACGGGTGCAGGACCACGACGGCGACATGTTCGCCGCGATCCGACAGAAGGACATGCTTCTGCACCACCCCTATGAGACCTTTGACATGGTGGTGCGTTTCCTCAAGCAGGCGGCGCAGGATCCGGACGTCGTGGCGATCAAGCAGACGCTCTATCGCACGTCAAAGAATTCGCCCATCACCGAGGCGCTCTGCGAGGCCGCAGAGGAGGGCAAGTCGGTCACCGCGCTGGTCGAGCTGAAGGCGCGCTTCGACGAGGCCGCCAACATCCAGCAGAGCCGCGTGCTGGAACGCGCCGGCGCCCATGTGGTCTACGGCTTCGTCGATTGGAAAACCCACGCCAAGATCTCCACCGTGGTCCGCCGCGAGGGGCAGGACCTGGTGACCTATTCCCACTACGGCACCGGCAACTATCACCCGATCACCGCGCGGATCTACACGGACCTGTCGTTCTTCACCTGTGACGCGGGCCTGGGGCGCGACGCGGCACGGGTGTTCAACTATCTCTCGGGCTATGCGCAGCCGGAGAAGCTTGAAAACCTGTCGATTTCGCCGCTGACCCTGAAATCCGACCTGATCCGCATGATCGGGGACGAGGCGGAACACGCGAAGGCCGGCCGGCCGGCGGCGATCTGGGCCAAGATGAACTCTCTGATCGAACCGGACGTGATCGACGCGCTCTACGCCGCAGGTCAGGCCGGGGTGAAGATCGACCTGGTGATCCGCGGCATCTGCGGGCTGCGTCCGGGCATCGAGGGGCTGTCGCCCAACATCCGGGTGAAATCCATCGTCGGGCGCTTCCTGGAACATTCGCGCATCGTCTGTTTCGGCAATGGCGGCGGCCTGCCGTCGGACGGGGCGCGGGTCTTCTTCTCCTCCGCCGACTGGATGGGACGCAACCTGAACCGCCGGGTGGAGACGCTGGTGGAATGCAAGACCCAGACCGTGAAGGACCAGATCGTGCGGCAGATCATGGCCGCCAACCTGCACGACACCGACCAGAGCTGGGTGATGCAGCCCGACGGCCGTTTCCTTCGGGCCGATCGTCCCGAAGATGGAACCGCCTTCAACTGCCACAGGTTCTTCATGGAGAACCCCTCGCTTTCGGGTCGTGGGTCTGCGGGGGCCTCCGACGTGCCGCATCTGACCCATGATCGATCCGCCGGTTGACCCGGGCCCGCAGCTTTGCGCATAACAGACCAGAAATACCCGGGAGTCCGCCAGTGATGGATGGGGATAACCAGCCAAGCGTTTCCGACTGGGGGCCCTTCGGGCGCCCGCTTTTCGACAACCCGGAGGCGCGCGCGCTCAGCCGGGTCGGCGTGGTCGACGTCGGCTCGAACTCTGTCCGCCTCGTGGTGTTCGACGGCGCGGCGCGCAGCCCGGCCTACTTCTACAACGAAAAGATCATGTGCGGCCTGGGCGCCGGCCTGTCCGAGACGGGGCGGCTGAACCCCGAGGGGCGCAAGCGCGCGCTGGCGGCGATCCATCGCTTCCAGCTGCTGGCGCAGGGCATGGATGCCACGCCGCTGTCGGCCGTGGCGACGGCGGCCGTCCGCGACGCCGAGGACGGACCCGATTTCGCCGCCCAGGTGGAACGCCAGACCGGCATCCGCCTGCATGTCATCGACGGCCAGGAAGAGGCGCGGCTGTCGGCGCAGGGCGTGTTGCTGGGCTGGCCCGGCTCCTATGGCCTCGTCTGCGACATCGGCGGATCGTCGATGGAACTGGCGCGGATCAACGACGGGCGCGTCGGCGACCGCGAGACCTCGCCCCTGGGTCCGCTGAAGCTGGCCGATGTGAAGGGCGGCAAGAAGGGGCGCCGCGCCTACATCAAGGCCGAGATCGACACGCTGACCGAGACGATCCCCGCCGACCGCAACCGCCTGTTCCTGGTGGGCGGGTCCTGGCGGGCCATCGCGCGGATCGACATGGAACGGCGCGGCTATCCGCTGCACGTGCTGCACGAATACCGCATGACCGCAAAGACGGTGCGCGACACCGTGGCCTGGATCGCCAAGCAGGACCCGGAGGCGCTGCGCAAGCGCTGTTCCCTGTCCTCCACCCGCATGGGGCTGGTGCCCATGGCCTCGGAAGTGCTGTTGGAGCTGGTGAAACGCTACAAGCCGCATGACATTGCGGTGTCGTCCTACGGGATTCGCGAGGGGCTGCTGTATGAACAGATGCCGCAGCACCTGCGCGACCGCGATCCACTGATCGAAAGCTGCCGCTTCGCGGAACAGAAGGACGCGCGCCTGCCGGGCTTTGGCCGCACGCTCTACACCTTCATCCAGCCGCTGTTCAAATCCGCCAAGCCCGAGCGGCTGCGCCTGGTAAAGGCCGCCTGCCTGCTGCACGACGTGACCTGGCGCGCCCATCCCGACTACCGCGCCGAGGTCTGTTTCGACAATGCCACCCGCGCGAACCTCGGCGGGCTTAAGCATGCCGAGCGGGTCTTCCTGGGCCTGGCGCTGCTGCACCGCTACCGCAACCGGCGCGAGGGCACGGCCTTCGAAGAGCTGTACGACCTGCTGACGGAAGAGGAACAGCAGCAAGCCGAGATCCTGGGCAAGGCCATGCGTTTCGGTGCCATGCTCTGGCCTGAGCGGGACGGAGAGATCGGCGAGCTGCGCTGGTTCCCGAAGAAGAAGGTGCTGGAGCTGAAGATGGCCGAGGCCCATTGGCCGTTGTTCGGGGAGGTGGCCGAGGCGCGCTTCCGCTCTCTGGCCTCCTCGCTGAAGGCCGAGGTGTCTCTGAAGCTGGGCCCGACGCGGAGCTGAGAGGCTGAGGGCTGTCGGCCCCGTCGCCACCGGACTTGACCGATGGATCGGGGACCGACGCGGCGCGCTGGATCAGAGGTCGATGGAGCCGTCGGGGTTTTCGCCGGGCACCGGCGGGGCGTAGCGGGGGGCATCGTCGCGGCGCTTGATCAGGATGTCGCCATTGGGCAGCACCGTAGGCGCCTCGTAGTTCGCCAGGTCGCCCACCTTCGACAGGGCATCTGCCATGGCAGGCCCCATGCGCATCACGAAATCGCGGATCTTCGGCGCGGCCTCCTCGGCCGCCTCGCCCATGTCGTCCAGCGTGTCGTCGAGGCCGCCGGAGAGCCCTTCCATCAGCAGTCGCAGGCCCTCGCGCATCAAGGCGCCGTTATCGCCGCCCTCCTCGGTCGCCGAGTCGTCGGATTGCGACCCGGGCGGCGCCTCCTGGGCGATCAGCGGCAGGGGGGCAGCCAGAGACAGGCAGATCAGCGGGGCAAGCAGCGTCTGTTTCATACCCCAGATATAGGGCAGCCGCGTGACATCTCAAAGACCGCCTGCGGCGCGGCGCTCAGTGGGCCGTATCCCGCGCCTGGATCTCCTCCCAGGCGGCGTTGATGTCGATCATCCGCTTTTCCGCCATCTTCACCGCCTCTTCGGGCACGCCGCGCGCCAGCATCCGGTCGGGGTGGCTTTCGCGCACCGCCTCGCGCCAGGCGGCGCGGGCCTGTTCGATGCTGGCATCGGGCGGCAGGCCCAGCACGGCGAAGGGATCGGGCCGGGCATCGGGCACGAAACGCGATCGGGCACGGCGGAACTGCCCCTCGCCGAGGCCGAAGATTTCGGCCACGCGTTTCAGGAAGGCATCCTCGGCCTCATGGTATTCGCCATCGGCCACGGCAATGGCAAAGAGGCCCTCCATCAGATCGCAAAGCACAGGGCTTTCGGGGCCGAACATGCGGGCGATGCGGGCGGCGTAATCCTCGAACCCCGCCACGTCCTGGCGCGCCATGTTGAAGACCCGCGCGGCGCCGGCCTCATCCTCGGGCGGGATGCGGAAGACCTCGCGGAAGGCCGTGACCTCGTTGCGGGTCACCAGGCCATCGGCCTTGGCCATCTTGGCGCCAAGGGCGATGACGGCGATGGTGAAGGCGACGGAGCGTTCGGGGGGCGTGCGCAGGCGATCGAAGACCGCCGACAGCGCTTCGCCCTTTGCCAGCGCCTGCAGCGCCTCCATTATGCGGGACCAGATGGACATGGACGCGATCCTAGCCTGCTTCGCCCCGATTGTCCCGAGGCCCCGCGGGGATTTGAAGGGTGTTACAGCGGGGCGTTCCGTCGCGCCCCCTTTGGTCGGTCCGCCTCCAGGAACAAGAGCTCAGAGGATCTTCTGCATCAGCACCAGGTCGTGCCACTGGTCGAACTTGCGGCCCACCTGGGGCATGCGGCCGGTGATCTCGAATCCCATGGCCTCGTGGAAGGCGATGCTGGCGGCGTTGTCGGCGGTGATCGCCCCCACCAGGACGTGCTGGCCGGCGGCACGGGCGTGATCCTCCAGCGCCTGCATCAGGGCCCGCCCGGCGCCGCGGCCCGCCGCCGCCGCGGTCAGCATGATCGTGTGTTCCATCGTGTGGCGGTAACCGTCGTTGGGCCGGAACTGATCATAGGTGGCATAGCCCAGCACCACGCCCCCCTCCTCGGCGACGAAGCTGCCCCGGCCAAGGGCGGCGCGGCCCTCGAAATAGCCGCCCATTGCGGCGGCGTCCTTTTCCACCGCGCTGAGAGAGACGGTGGTGTGGCGCACGTAGTGGCTGAATATCTCGGCCAGCGCGGCGTGGTCGCGCGGTTCGACAGGGCGAATGGTGAGGGACATGGGAGAGCTCCGGACAGGTCGTGGCGGAGTTGTCCCGCGCGCGGCCGGGGAAGGCAAGGGGCCGCCCCCCGCAGGGCCGCACCATGGCGGGGGCAGTGCCTGCGCGCTGATCACCTGCGCGAACCCGGATCGCGGATCACGCCCTGCCCTCTGGCCTTCGCCGCCGCGAATGGCGTTACTCGGCCCGGGCCGGCAGAAGGAGAGCAGGATGACCACCGCGGCAGAGCTGATCGAGACGCTGGGGCTGACACCCCATCCCGAGGGCGGATGGCACAGCGACACATGGCAGCCGGACTGGGGCGACGGGCGGCCCGGCATCTCGGCGATCTACTATCTGCTGGATGAGGGGCAGAGCTGCCACTGGCACCGGATCGACTGCGACGAGACCTGGTACTGGCACGCGGGCCATCCGCTGCGCTGTTCGGTTGCGGCGGGCGATCACGACAGGCCGGTGGACAGCTGGCTGGGGATCGACGTGAGCCGGGGCCAGCGGCCCAGCCATTTCATCCCGCGTCACGCCTGGCAGGCGGCCTTTGCCGACCAGGGCTGGGTGCTGGTGTCCTGCGTGGTCTCCCCCGCCTTCACCTTCGACGGGTGGGAGCTGGCGCCCGAAGGCTGGGCGCCGGGGCCCCAGGCAAGCGCCCTGCCCCGGAGCTGACCGGCCTGCCAACGATCAGTCGAGGGCGGCGGCGAAGCCGGCCATGAAATCGCCGACGCGGCGGCGCGTATCCTCGTCGGTCAGCTGACCCTTGTCGTCGAACTTGTCCTTCGCACGGCCAACCATCAGGCGCCCCTCGAACCAGGGTTGGGTGCCCAGGGTGCGCAGCACCGGCAGCCAGTGGTTCTGCGCCATGATCGCCCCCGTCGCCATGGGCGAGGCGCCCATCAGGGCAACCCACTTGCCCTTGAAGAGATCGGCACCGGGGCCAGAGGCCATCCAGTCGATGGCGTTCTTGAAGGGGCCGGGGATGCCATTGTTGTATTCGGGTGTGACCAGCAGCAGCGCATCCGCTGCCTCCAGCGCCGCGCGCAGATCCAGAACGGGCTGCGGCGTGCCCTCGGCCTCCAGGTCGGCATCGTAAAGAGGCACGCCGTGAATGCCCTGCACATCCACCTCAGTGCCCTCAGGCGCCAGCTCGGCGGCTGCGCGCAGCAGGCCGGCGTTGAAGGAGGCGCGGCGCAGCGAGCCGGAAATGCCGAGGATGCGGGTCATGGAAATCTCTCCTTGGAAACAGTTGCCCCAAGGATGGTGCGGCGACGGGCCCGATCAAGGCCCGTCACCGTCTTTTCACAACCGCGCGGCATGACGCCGGGCCTCAGCCCCGGGCGGCGCGGATCAGCTGCAGGATGTCCTGAGCGGCAGAGGGGATATTGGTGCCCGGGCCGAAGATCGCGGCGACGCCGGCATTCTTCAGGAAGTCGTAATCCTGCTGCGGAATCACGCCACCGCAGATCACGATGATATCGCCCGCATCCTTGTCCTTCAGCGCCTGGATCAGCTGCGGCGCCAGCGTCTTGTGCCCCGCCGCTTGGGAGCTGATGCCGACCACGTGCACGTCGTTGTCGATGGCATCCTGCGCCGCCTCTTCCGGCGTCTGGAACAGCGGGCCCACGTCAACGTCGAAGCCGATGTCCGCAAAGGCCGTGGCGATCACCTTGGCGCCGCGGTCGTGACCATCCTGGCCCATCTTCACCACCAGCATCCGGGGCCGACGGCCCTCCTCCTCGGCGAAGGCCTCGACCGATTTCTGGATCGCGGCAAAGCCCTCGTCGCCCTCGTAGGCGGCGCCGTAGACCCCCGCCAGCGTCTTCACCTCCGCCTGGTGGCGGCCGAACTCCTTCTCCATCGCCATGCTGATCTCTCCCACAGTGGCCCTGGCGCGGGCGGCCTCGACGGCGGCTTCCAGCAGGTTGCCGCCCTCCTTCGCGCGCCGCGTCAGCTCATCCAGCGCGGCGGTGCAGGCGGCCTCGTCGCGGCTTTCGCGGATGCGTTGCAGCGCGGCGATCTGGCTGTCGCGCACCTTGACGTTGTCGACGTCCAGGATGTCGATCGGGTCTTCCTTGTCCTTGCGGTACTTGTTGACCCCGACGATCACCTCCTTGCCGCGGTCGATGTCGGCCTGGCGCCGTGCCGCGCTTTCCTCGATGCGCAGCTTGGGCATGCCGGAGGCCACTGCCTTGGTCATGCCGCCCATCTCCTCGACCTCCTGCATCAGGGCCCAGGCCTTCTCGATCAGCTCCTCGGTCAGGCTTTCAATGTAATAGGAGCCCGCCAGGGGATCGACGACCTTGGTCACCCCGGTTTCCTCCTGCAGCACCAGCTGGGTGTTGCGGGCGATCCGGGCGGAGAAATCGGTGGGCAGGGCGATCGCCTCGTCCAGGGCGTTGGTGTGCAGCGACTGGGTGCCGCCCAGGACCGCCGACATCGCCTCGTAGGCCGTGCGGATGACGTTGTTGTAGGGGTCCTGTTCCTGCAGCGACACGCCGGAGGTCTGGCAGTGCGTCCGCAGCATCTTGGACCGGTCGTTCTTCGCCCCGAACTCCTCCATCACGCGATACCACAGGGTGCGCGCGGCGCGCAGCTTGGCGATCTCCATGAAGAAGTTCATGCCGATGGCAAAGAAGAAGGACAGCCGGCCCGCGAACTTGTCCACGTCCATCCCGGCCTCGATCGCCGCCTTCACGTATTCCCGGCCATCGGCCAGGGTATAGGCCAGCTCCTGCACCAGGTTCGCCCCGGCCTCCTGCATGTGGTAGCCGGAGATCGAGATCGAATTGAACTTGGGCATCTCGTTCGAGGTGTACTCGATGATGTCCGAGATGATCCGCATCGAGGGTTCGGGCGGATAGATGTAGGTGTTGCGGACCATGAACTCCTTCAGGATGTCGTTCTGGATGGTCCCCGAAAGTTGCGCGCGGTCGACGCCCTGCTCCTCGCCCGCGACGATGTAATTGGCCAGGATCGGGATCACCGCGCCGTTCATCGTCATGGACACCGACACCTGCTCCAGCGGGATGCCGTCGAAGAGGACCTTCATGTCCTCCACGCTGTCGATGGCGACACCGGCCTTGCCGACGTCGCCCACCACGCGGGGGTGGTCGCTGTCATAGCCGCGGTGCGTGGCCAGGTCGAAGGCGACCGAGACGCCCTGCTGCCCGGCGGCCAGGTTGCGGCGGTAGAAGGCATTGGATTCCTCCGCCGTGGAGAAGCCCGCATATTGCCGGATCGTCCAGGGGCGCCCGGCATACATGGTCGACCGCACGCCGCGGGTGAACGGCGCCTCCCCCGGCATCGTGTCCAGGTGCGGCAGATCCTTCACGTCCTCGGCCGTGTAGAGCGGCTGGATGTCGATCCCCTCCAGCGTATGCCAGGTCAGATCCTCCAGCGGCCGGCCGCGCAGTTCCTTTTCAGCGCGCTCGGCCCATGCGTCCTTCTTCGATGTCATCGCCTTGTCCTCTTCGCCTGAGGCGGGCGCGCGGGTCTATCCTGCCCGGCGGTGCCTCGCCATTTGGTTCCCTCTCCGGCGCCGGGGCGGGCGCCGCTCCTGTCTTGTCCATGCCGGCCCGCGCATCTTCGGGCCAGGGATCGGCGGCCAGCCGGGCCAGCCCGTCCGCCCCCGCCGTCAGCCAGAACAGATCGTCCTGGTAGCTCTCCGCCAGCGCAGCGCGCTGCGGCGCCGTGAAGGGCCGAAAGGCCCCCTCGCCCGGCGGCAAAGCCAGGCCCGGCGCCAGCGCCTTGCGCAGCGGCCCCAGGTCCGGAGACCGTCCCAGACACAGCCGCGCCCGGTCGCGGGGCAGGGCAAGATCCGGGGCAAGATCCGGCGCCGCCAGCATCCGTGCCAACCGCAGCTCCGGCAGGCCGGCAAATCTCTCGTGCGGCAGGACCAGCAGATCCGCGCCCGGCGCGGCCTCCGCCAGTTCGCCGATCAGCGCGCGCCAGCTGCGTGGCTGCGTCGCCAGCCGGTCCAGCCTGGTCCCATCGGGCAGCGGATGGCCCTGCAGCAGCGCCATGGCCCAGACCGAGGCCCAGTATCGCTCCGGCGCCCGGATGCTCAGCGCGACGCGGCTGATGCGCCCGCCAAAGGCCGCCAAGACCCGCGCCAGACGCGCGCCGGCCCCGGGGTAGATGCGCCCCGCCCGCAGGCTGGCCCCGGGCGCG
Organism: Pseudooceanicola marinus; assembly: GCF_020177265.1. Classification (GTDB taxonomy): domain Bacteria; phylum Pseudomonadota; class Alphaproteobacteria; order Rhodobacterales; family Rhodobacteraceae; genus Pseudooceanicola; species Pseudooceanicola marinus_A. Next base: position 43,781 of record NZ_JAIVMC010000009.1, on the reverse strand, counting down.
CCAAGCACAGAGGGCGCAACGATCAGCACCCGGGCCACCCCCCGCCGGTCCAGCGTCGCGAGGTGCAGCGCGATGCGTCCCTCGGCGCGGGCCAATTGGCGTGCCGCCGACAGCGGCCCCGGCCCGGGGATCACCCCGGCCAGGAGGCTGCGCGCCTTTTCCGGCCCCCAAACCACCAATCCCATTTCGGCCAACGCCGGGGCATTGTCCTCCAGGTAGGCCAGGAACGAGCGGGTGGCGCAGCGATGCGCGCCGGGATGCAGGATGATCTCCATGGGCGGGGCAGCCTTTCAGCAGGGGCAGACCCGCCCCCACTAGCCCGAGGAGCCTTCCGAACCGCTTAACACCCTCCGGCACGCGGGGGCGCATCGGAGACGGCCAACCGCGGCGGCGCAGGACGCCCCCCGGCCCGATGCTCCCGATGCCCTCCGCGCACAGCCTCATGACGTCATTCGAACTCCATGATGATCTCGTCGACGGCCAGGCTGTCGCCCGGGCCCGCGTTGATCTTCGACACCACGGCCTTCTTCTCGGCGCGCAGGATGTTTTCCATCTTCATCGCCTCGATGGTGCACAGTGCCTGGCCCTCCTGCACTTCCTGGCCCTCTTCCACGTCGACCTTCACCACCAGGCCCGGCATCGGGCACAGCAGCAGTTTCGAGGTGTCGGGCGGCAGTTTCTCCGGCATCAGCTTGGCCAGTTCCGCCTGGCGCGGGTTGCGCACATGCACCTTCAGATCGGCGCCGCGATTGCGGATGCGGAACCCGCCGGAGATCTTGTCGACCTTCAGAACCAGCGGGCGGCCGTCCACGGTCATCCGCGCCAGGGTGTCGCCCGGCGTCCAGCTGCCTTCGACCCGCAGCGCGGTGCCATCGGCGAAGGTTACATCGGCGCCCGCGGGATCGGCGGCGATGCTGACGGGGTATTCATGGCCCTGCAGCGTCGCGACCCAGTCGGTGCCCACCACGCGTTCATGGTTGCTCATCCGGCCCGAGATACGGGCCCGACGGATCTCGCCCACCCGGTGCATGGCGGCGCAGGCGGCGGCGATGCGGCGCAGCTCTCCCTCGGCCAGTTCCACACCGTCGAAGCCCTCGGGGTACTGCTCGGCGATGAAGGCGGTGGTCATCTCGCCGTTGACGAAAATCTCGTGGTCCATCACCGCCGACAGGAACGGCAGGTTGTGCCCGATCCCCTCCACCTCGAAGCTGTCCAGCGCCACGCGCATCGCCTCGATCGCCTCGGCCCGGGTCGGCGCCCAGGTGCACAGCTTGGCGATCATCGGGTCGTAGTACATCGAGATCTCGCCACCGTCGAAGACGCCGGTGTCGTTGCGCACCGCATGGGGGCCGGACGGCGCCTCGCCCTGCCACTTGTCGTTTTCCAGCAGCGGCCCGGCGGCCACCTCAGCGGGCGGGTTGTAGCGGGTCAGCCGCCCGATGGAGGGCAGGAAGTTGCGATAGGGGTCCTCGGCATAGAGACGGTTCTCAATGGCCCAGCCGGTCAGTTTCACGTCGTCCTGGGTCAGGGTCAGCGGCTCGCCATTGGCCACGCGGATCATCTGCTCCACCAGATCGACGCCGGTGATCAGCTCGGTCACAGGGTGTTCCACCTGCAAGCGGGTGTTCATTTCCAGGAAGTAAAAGTTCTTCGCCCCGTCGACGATGAATTCCACCGTGCCCGCGCTGGCGTAGCCCACGGCCTTGGCCAGGGCCACGGCCTGTTCGCCCATGGCACGGCGGGTTTCCTCATCGAGGAAGGGGCTGGGCGCCTCTTCGACGACCTTCTGGTTGCGGCGCTGGATCGAGCATTCCCGCTCTCCCAGGTAGATGCCGTTGCCGTGGGCATCACAGAGCACCTGGATCTCGATGTGCCGGGGCTGGGTGACGAACTTCTCGATGAAGATCCGGTCGTCGCCAAAGCTGTTGGCGGCCTCGTTCTTCGAGCTCTGGAAGCCCTCGCGCGCCTCCTCGTCGGTCCAGGCGATGCGCATGCCCTTGCCGCCGCCGCCGGCAGAGGCCTTGATCATCACCGGGTAGCCGATCTCGGACGAGATCTTCACCGCCTCGTCGGCATCCTCGATCAGGCCCATGTAGCCGGGCACGGTGCTGACCCCGGCCTCCTGGGCGATCTTCTTCGAGGTGATCTTGTCGCCCATGGCCTCGATCGCGCCGACGGGCGGGCCGATGAAGGCCACGCCGGCATCCGCCAGGGCCTGGGCGAACTTCGGGTTTTCGCTGAGGAAGCCATAGCCCGGGTGGACGGCCTGGGCGCCGGTGTCCTTGATCGCCTGCATGATCTTGTCGATCACGATGTAGGACTGGTTCGCGGGCGGCGGGCCGATGTGCACGGCCTCGTCCGCCATGGCGACATGCAGCGCGTGCTTGTCGGCATCCGAATAGACGGCGACGGTGGCGATACCCATCTTGCGCGCGGTCTTGATGACGCGGCAGGCGATCTCGCCCCGGTTGGCAATCAGGATCTTCTGGAACATGTCTGGCCCTTCCCCGAGGTCATTGTACTGTGCCGGCCGCCCCTGAAGCGGGGGCAGCGCATGCAAAACCCCCCCGGCCGCGGGACACCGCAGCCGAGGGGCGAATGGTTCTGGATATCAGGCGTGCGCCGGAACGAGCCCCGGTGCGACGCGCAGGCGTTGCCTTAGCGGCAGGCGCCCGGGTTTGCCTGGCAGTAGGCGACGTTGCCAGCTGCGCCGACCAGCGCGCCGGTGCCTGCGTTGCCGCCGGTGACAGCTGCTGCGCCCACGCCGGCCGCGCCGCCGACCAGGGCCTGTTCGCCCATCGTGTCACCACATGCCGCGAGGCCAGCACAAAGGACGCCGGCGATGATCCAGGATTTCTTGAACATGAGTTTTTACCTTCGATTGAAACGTTCCTGCGGAACCTAACGCAGGAAAAGAAGAAAGGTTCCCCCTGGTCGGTGTCAATACCGCACCGATCCGACGGAGCCGGGTCGGCAGCAGGCGAGCGCCACGCCTGGCGCGGCAATACCGCCTGGGTTCGCCGTTCACACGAGGCAAGTCCGGAACCGGAAAAAGCGGGCGACCGAGGATTGGGGACAAACGGCCGCCCGCGAGGGGAAGGGTAACGGTATTGACACGCTGCCGCTTCGATCTTGGGGGCCGAGGCGACAACAGATCGGATGCTGCCCTTGAATCCAAGCGGCGCAAAGCCCCCTGCGCAGGCCTGCGCAGGCTGGGCCGAAACCCGCTGAATTCCGAAGGGCAGCGGCAAGATCACGCCCAGTCCTCCTCCTCGAACGCGCCGGGGAAAGAGGCACGCGCGGCCTCCTCGTCGATGACCAGCAGCGCGTCGTAGCTCTCGGGGTCGAAGGGCTCCTCGGCGGGCAGCACCTCGCGCCCGAACAGCCAGCTCAGCCGGCCGGCATCAAGGTTGCCCCGCTCGAAGGGTTGATCGCCGAAATGCTCCCACAGGGCGCGCAGGAATGCCTCGTCGGCGCGCCGATCAGGCGCCCGGCGGTCGCGATAGCGTTCGCGCCGGGTGATCGGCGTCACGCCCTTGGGATTGGCGCGGCGGATGGTGAACTGGAAATCGGTGCCGGGAAGACGTCCCGGGAAGCCGCGATGCTTCAGCATGCGAAAGCCCTCCTGTCAGTGGTGGCGCGACCCGCGCGGCCCACCAGGCCAGGGAGGGGGACGGCGCGGGGCGCGCCGAATGCGCGGAGGGCGAGGCGAACCCGCCCCCCGGTGCCCGCGAAGGGCTTACTTGTACTTGCCCGTGTAGACCGGCTCGGCCGAGATGGGCTCGGGCTCGACAACGACGTATTCTTCGCTTGCCGGCTTGGAGCAGGCGGCCAGGCCAGCGACGAAGCTGGCGGCCAGGATGAACTGGATGCTCTTGGACATGGGTAACTCCTGTCTTGCCTCATGGGTCCGCGGGGATCAGGCGATCCCGGGCGGACGGACCCGGATGCTGCGGCCGCGGGATTGCGGCCTTGAGGAATTGTAGCCCGAGCGGGGCGAATTTCATATCTGGATGCGGTCACGGGCCTTCCCTGTGCTCTGAAAAGCTCAGGCTGATACGCCCGGCGCGGCACCGCCGCAACATCTTGTGCGGCAAGGGTCCCGAACCCAAGATCCGGCGTGTTCCCAGACACTTGCGCGCGCAGGCGGAAAGCCTTTCCTGGGGCCGTCAGAGGCAGGGATCGGCGGGAATCAGCCATGCTCGCGCCTCGTGGCATGGGCCAGCCAACGGGTCCGGTGGCTGGGGCTCTCCAGCAGCTCCGACAGCGCGTCGCGGGCCTTGTCCGGCAGCGCGCCCTCGACCGCGCCGCCAGCCCGAACGACCAGCTGTCCGTCGCCCTGCGTCACGCGGACGGCAGGGCTGAAACCGCGCAGCCCCTGCAAACGCCGCCACATGTCCTGGCGGACCTGATGCGCCACGCGGGTCAGGCTGACAGGTCCCGACACGGGAAGGGTCGCCTCGACCGAAAGATCGAAGCGCACGGGCAGGCGACGCGCGATGGTGACCGCGTCCTCCTCCCTCAACCTGTGCCAGCCGTCCTTTGCCATGTCCCCTCCTCCGGGCATCACGACACCCCGCTTAGAGCGGGATGTTGTCGTGTTTCTTCCAGGGATTTTGCAGCTTCTTGCCCCGCAGGCTCGCGAAGGCCCGCGCCACACGGCGCCGGGTGGAGCGCGGCTGGATCACCTCGTCGATGAAGCCCCGTTCGGCGGCGACGAAGGGATTGGCGAAGCGGTCTTCGTAATCCTTGGTGTGCTGGGCAATCTTCTCGTCATTGCCCAGGTCGCCCCGGTGGATGATCTCGGTCGCGCCCTTGGCGCCCATCACCGCGATCTCGGCCGTGGGCCAGGCATAGCTGAAATCGCCGCGCAGGTGTTTCGAGGCCATCACGTCATAGGCGCCGCCATAGGCCTTGCGGGTGATCACCGTGACCTTGGGCACCGTGGCCTCGCCATAGGCAAACAACAGTTTCGCACCGTGCTTGATGACCCCGCCGTATTCCTGGCCGGTCCCCGGCAGGAAGCCCGGCACGTCGACGAAGGTCAGGATCGGGATCTCGAAGGCATCGCAGAAGCGCACAAAGCGCGCGGCCTTGCGCGAGCTGTCGATGTCCAGGCAGCCGGCCAGCACCATCGGCTGGTTGGCCACCACGCCCACGGTCTGCCCTTCCAGGCGGATGAACCCGGTCAGGATGTTCTTGGCGAAATCTTCCTGGATCTCGTAGAAATCGCCCTCGTCGGCGACCTTCACGATCAGCTCCTTCATGTCGTAGGGGCTGTTGGCATTGTCGGGGATCAGCGTGTCGAGGCTGGCCTCGATCCGGTCCACGTCGTCGAAGAAGGGCCGCACGGGCGGCTTCTCGCGGTTGTTCAGCGGCAGGAAGTCGACCAGGCGGCGGACCTCGGCCAGGGCCTCGACATCGTTTTCAAAGGCGCCATCGGCGACGCTGGATTTCTTGGTATGGGTGCTGGCGCCGCCCAGCTCCTCGGCGGTGACCACCTCGTTGGTGACTGTCTTCACCACGTCGGGGCCGGTGACGAACATGTAGGAGCTGTCCTTCACCATGAAGATGAAGTCGGTCATGGCGGGGCTGTAGACCGCCCCCCCGGCGCAGGGCCCCATGATGACGGAGATCTGCGGCACCACGCCCGAGGCCATGATGTTGCGCTGGAACACGTCGGCATAGCCCGCGAGGCTGGCGACGCCCTCCTGGATCCGCGCGCCGCCCGAATCGTTCAGCCCGATCACCGGGGCGCCGTTCTGCACCGCCATATCCATGATCTTGCAGATCTTCTGGGCATGGGTTTCCGACAGCGACCCGCCGAAGACGGTGAAGTCCTGGCTGAAGACATAGACCATGCGGCCGTTGATAGTGCCCCAGCCGGTGACCACGCCGTCGCCATAGGGCCGCTGCTGTTCCATGCCGAAATCGGTGCAGCGATGCGCGACGAACATGTCGAATTCCTCGAAACTGTCCGCATCCAGCAGCAGTTCGATCCGCTCGCGCGCCGTCAGCTTGCCCTTGGCATGCTGCGCGTCGATCCGGCGCTGGCCGCCGCCCAGGCGCGCGGTCTCCCGGCGCTCGTTCAGCTCTTGCAGGATGTCCTTCATCGCGATCTCCTTCCCTCACGGGCCCCGGGGGTTGCGACCCGCCCGGCGGCGCCATTGTGCCCTGATCCGGCCGCGCGCCGTATCGGCATCACGGCGCCACGCGGGGCAGCCTCTCGGGGACCATAGAACCCGGAAGGCCCTGCAAAAAGGAAAAAGGGGCAAATTTGCAAAGTCTTGCCAAAGGCTTCACTGCAAATTGCAAATCCGCAAAGAGCATGCAATGCGCATGGACATGACGCCAACACGCGACTAGCAGAAACTCATGACATCGCAACAACCGCGCCGGTTCCTCGACCGGACCACGCCGCCAAACATGACGACGCTGATCCTGCTGGCCGGGATCGGCGCGATGACGATGAACGTCTTCCTGCCCTCGCTGCCGCGTATCGCAGACCATTTCGGCATCGATTACAAGCTGGTGCAGCTGTCGGTGGCCGGCTACCTCGGGGTCAGCGGCTTCCTGCAGATCTTCATCGGACCGCTCGCCGACCGCTACGGGCGGCGGCCGCTGCTGCTCTGGGGGCTGGGGATCTTCCTCGTGGCGACGCTGGGTTGCCTTCTGGCGCCGAACTTCACCGTCTTCATGATTTTCCGTCTGCTGCAGGCGACGGTTGCCGGGGGCATGGTGCTGTCGCGCGCCATCGTGCGGGACGTGAACACCCCCGACCGCGCCGCGGCGGCCATGGGCTATGTCACCATGGGCATGTCGATGGTGCCGATGTTCGCCCCCGTCCTGGGCGGCGTCCTGGATGAGCTGTTCGGCTGGAAATCCTCCTTCTGGCTGCTCTTCTCCTGCGGTTTCGCCATCCTGATCCTGACCTGGTACGATCTGGGCGAGACCGCGAAACCGTCGGACCTGTCGGTGTTGCGCCAGTTTGCCGAATACCCGGAGCTGCTGAAATCGCCGCGCTTCTGGGGGTATTCGATGGCGGCGGCGACCTGTTCGGGCGCCTTCTTCGCCTATATCGGCGGCGCGCCCTTCGTGGCGACCTCGGTCTACGGGCTGACACCGACGCAGTTCGGCATCTTCAACGCCACCTCCGGCGTGGGCTACTTCCTCGGCAACTGGTTCACCGGCCAACAGGCCGCGCGCATCGGCACCAACCGCATGATCATGTCCGGCTGCCTGATCGTGTCGGGCGGGATGCTGTTCTCGCTGCTCTGTGCCTACGCGGGGATCGGCGGCGAATACGTCTTCTTCGGCGCCATGGCCTTCGTCGGCTTCGGCAGCGGCATGACCATCCCCTGCGCCAACGCCGGCATGCTGTCGGTGCGACCGCATCTGGCGGGTACGGCCTCGGGCCTGGGCGGGGCGATGATGATCGGCGGGGGCGCGGCGCTGTCGGCACTGGCCGGCTCCCTGCTGGGACCAGGCACAGGGGCCTTCCCGCTGATCTGGCTGATGCTGGCCTGCGGCGTCACCTCCATCGGGTTCATCACGATGGTCATGCGGCGCGAGAAACGCATCGGCATCGCCTGACCGCAGCCATCCCATCAGCCTCGCCTTACGGCTTGTTAACCACCCTTTGCAAAGTTAGCCTCCTCCAGAGGCAAAACTGCAAAGCCGCGCATCGCGCGCGTGCTGCGAGGGGGAGTGGGGATGTCCGCACAGAAGCTCTACGCCGGGGCGAAGCTCCGGGAAACGCGGCAGAAGCTGGGTCTGACGCAGAAGGATTTCGCGGCCAAGCTGGGCATCTCGCTGCCCTACCTGAACCAGATGGAGAACAACAACCGCCCGGTTTCGACCTCGGTGGTGCTGTCGCTGGCGCAGGAATTCGGCTTCGACGTGACGGAACTGTCCACGGGGGACAGCGAACGGCTGGTGTCGGACATGCGCGAGGCGATGGCCGACCCGGTGCTGGCCGACCTGGCCCCGCCGCTGGCCGACCTGCGGCTTACGGCGGCCAACGCCCCGGCGCTGGCGCGCGCCTTCCTGCATCTGCATCGAGCCTACCGGCAGACCCACGAACGCCTCGCCTCGCTAGACGAGGCCCTGGGCCGCGACGACACCCGCGCCACGCCGTCGCCCTGGGACGAGGTGCGCGACTTCTTCCATTACTGCGACAACTACATAGACGCCGTGGACCGGGCCGCCGAACGTTTCGCCACGCCGGTGCGGAATGAAAACAACATCCGCGTGCGCGCCGTCTCGGCCCTGGGCAACCTCGGCATCCGGGTGAAGTTCGAGGACGTGGCAGAGCTGCGCCGCTACGACCCCGAGCGCAAGGAGCTGACCCTGTCGCTGCGCGCCGATCCGGAAACCCAGACCTTCCAGCTGCTGTTGCAGGTCGCCTTGCTGGAACAGGACAAGCTGCTGGAGGCGACGCTGGACCTGGCCCGCTTCCAGACCCCCACGGCCCGCTCCATCGCAAAGATCGGCCTGGCTAACTATTTTGCCGGGGCGGCGCAGATGCCCTATGGCCGCTTCCTCGCCGCCGCGCAGGAGACGCGGCACGACCTGGAGATCCTCGGCATGCGGTTCGGTGCCTCCATCGAGCAGGTGGCGCACCGGCTGTCGACCCTGCAACGCCCCGGCGCCAAGGGCATCCCCTTCTTCTTCGTCCGGGTCGACCAGGCCGGCACGATCACCAAGCGCCATTCGGCCACGCGCCTGCAGTTCGCCCGCTACGGCGGCGCCTGCCCGCTGTGGAACGTCCACCGCGCCTTCGAGACGCCGGGCCAGTTCCTGCGCCAGCTGGCGGAAACGCCGGACGGGGTGCGCTATGTCTCGCTGTCTCGGGACGTGTCGAAATCGGGCGGTCGCTGGGGCGCGCCGCGGCGGCGCTATGCCATTTCGCTGGGCTGCGAGGTCGCCCATGCGGACAAGCTGGTCTATGCGGACGGGCTGGACATCGGCAGCCCCCAGGCGTTTGAGCCGATCGGCATCTCCTGCCGGATCTGCGAGCGGGAGAATTGCCATCAGCGCTCCGTGCCGCCGCTGGAACGGCGCCTGACCATCGACGCCAACCATCGCGGCACCCTGCCCTACGACGTGGGCTGAGGCGCGCAGATGAAAACGGGCGCCCCGGGGCGCCCGTCTGTCTCGATCCGATCAGCGAAACGGCTTAGGCGGTCGTCTGCGCGGCCTTCAGTGCGGCAAAGATCTCATCCTTCAGCAGGCCGCGTTTCTTGCGCGCCTCGACGATGGCCAGATCCTCGGCCGGTTCGACGTTGGTCTCCATCCGGTGCACCTGGCGGTTCACCTCGTGGTAATCCTCCGCCAGCTTGGCGAAATGCGGGTCAGACGCCTTCAGCGCGTCGATGGTTTCCACGAACTCCGGGAACTCCTGATCGAGCGTGTGAGGGGTATGCGACATGTGGGCGATCCTTTCGCTTCGTTTCCTGGAGGACAGGTCTATTGATGATTCACCGCCTCGACTTTGACAGGGATCAAACCGGCGCACTTTCCCCTACGCTGCCGTAGTGCCCGAAGGCGGACCATGGGGCGGAGGTCATCAGAGCTTCGTCGCCTCGACCGGCGGCGTGATCCGGCGCCGCTTCAGCTGCGCCTCGCGCCAGGTGATGAAACTGACCGCAGCGATGATCAGCGCGCCGCCCAGCATCACCCAGGGGTCCGGCGGCTCCCCGAAGGCGACCGCGCCCAGGATGACCGCCCAGAGCAATTGCAGGAAGGTCACCGGCTGGGTCACCGTCATCGGCGCCACCTGGAAGGCCCGCGTCATGCAGTAGTGCCCCGCCGTCGCCGCCAGGGCCACGCCCATCAGAAGGCCCAGCTGGCCCAGGCTAGGCGTCACCCAGACCGGCAGTGCCAGCGGCGCCAGCCCGATCGAAACGGTCACCGACATCAGCGCCACCACCAGCACCGGCTCGATCCGGTCGGTCAGCCGCTTGCTGATCAGGTAGGAGCCCGCGAAGAAGCTCGCCGTGCCCAGCATGGCCAGATGGCCAGTGCTGATCTCGCGCAGGCCCGGGCGAAGGATGATGATCGCCCCCAACAGCGCCACCAGCACGGCGGCGATGCGGCGGAAGGCCAGGGTTTCGCCGAGGAACAGCGCCGCGCCCAGGGTGATGAGGATCGGGTTGAGGTAGTTCAGCGCGGTCACATCCGCGATCGGGATGCGCGCCATGGCGAAGAACCACAGGGCCACGCCGCCGCTGTGCAGCAGCCCGCGCAGCGCCACCAGCCCCCAGGTGGCCTGGTCCAGGCGCAGGCGGAACAGCCGCGGCAGCACCGGCGCCATCAGCACCAGCCCCAGCAGGAACCGCAGGAAGGCCCCTTCGGCCGCCGGGATCGACGGGCCCAGGGTCTTCACCAGCGCGGTGACCGACACGAAGAGAACCCCGGTGATCAGCATCCAGCCGACGGCCACCACGGGACGGGAATTGCGTGCTTCTGTCATGCTTTCGGGATAGGGGGCCGAACCCGGGCTGGCAAGCCCTCACAGGCGCGCGCAACGCCGAGGTCAGCGGCCGCGACGGATCAGCCCACCAGCAGCTTGGCGGCGACACTCCACATGATCACCGCCACGCCCAGATCCAGCAGCCGCCAGGCGCCCGGCCGGCGAAACAGGGGCGCCAGCAGTCGCGCGCCGTAGCCCAGCAGGAAAAAGAACAGGAAGGAGGCACTGACCGCGCCCTCGGCGAAACTGGCGCGATCCGCGAAGCCGGAGGCCACGGCCCCCATCAGGACGACGGTATCGAGGTAGACATGGGGATTGCCCCAGGTCAGCGCCGCGCAGATCCCGAGGCAGCGCCAGAGGGACGGAGACGGCGCCTCCTCGGCGCGCAAACCGCCACCGCCGCGCCAGGCCTTGCGCAAGGCCAGGGCGCCGTAAACCAACAGGAAGGCCGCGCCGGCGTAGCGCAGACCTTCCGTTGCCCAGGGTGCCGTCGCGCCCAACGTGCCGAACCCGTACACACCAGCAACAATCAGAACCGCATCGGAAACGGCACAGAACACGACGACCGGCAGAACGTGCTGCCGTAGTATACCCTGGCGCAAGACGAAGGCGTTCTGGGCCCCGATCGCCACGATAAGTGACAGTCCAAGCCCGAAACCCGCCCAGTAAGCAGCGCCCATCAGTTCCCCCACAACTGACACACACCCTATTGGACTAGGGCCCTCATTAGGGTAAGTCCAATAAATGAATTTGCTTATGCATTAGGAGTTCTTATGCAGCTGGATCGCGCACAGCTGGCCACCCTCTCCGCCATCCTGCGCCGCGGGTCGTTTGAACAGGCGGCGATGGACCTGGGCATCACCCAGTCCGCGGTGTCGCAGCGCCTGCGCGCGCTGGAGGAACGCATCGGCGCGGTCCTGGTGCAGCGGGGGCCGCCGGTCACGGCGACCGACACCGGCGCCCAGCTTGCCCGCCATGCCGAGGAGGTCGGGCAGCTGGAGGCACTGACCCTGCGCCGCCTCGGGCTGGAGCCGACATCGGCGCGCGTGCGGATCGCGGTCAACGCCGACAGCCTGGCCACCTGGCTGCCGCCGGCGCTGGCCCGCGCCCAGGAGGCCATGCCCGGCACGCTCTTCTCCATCGACGTCGACGATCAGGACCATTCCGGCGAGTGGCTGCGCCGCGGCCAGGTCTCGGCCGCGCTGACCTCCGACGGGACCGCCCTGCGCGGCTGCGAGGCGCATCCCATGGGCGCGCTCAGCTACGTCCCTGTCGCCAGCCCCGCTTTCATCGCGCGCCACTTCGCCCATGGGGTCACCGCCAAGGCCCTGGCCCGGGCCCCCACGTTGATCTTCAACGAAAAGGATACGCTGGCGGCCAGCTGGCTGCGGCGCTTCGCGGGTCCCGGCCCGCTGCCCCCGGCGCACCGCCTGCCCTCGGCCGAAGGGTTCACCCTGGCGATCCGGGAAGGGCTGGGCTGGGGGCTGAACCCCCGCGCCCTGCTGGAGCGGGACCTGGAGGCCGGTACCCTGGTCGAGCTGATCCCGAACGCCACCCTCGACACGCCGCTGTACTGGCAGGTCAGTCGAGTGATGGCCGAGGCGCTGGCGCCGCTGACCCAGGCCCTGCGCCAGACCGCCCGAGACCACCTTCTGGCCCCCTGAGCATCCAGGCCTGCCCGCGCCGCGCGCCTTCGTCCCATACGTTGGCCGCAAATACTCCGGGGGTGAATTGCGCCCCCGGCGCAAGAGGGGGCAGCGCCCCCCTCCCCGCTCACCCAAGCAAGGCGCCCGCACCCGGAGGCGTCAGAACCACTGCCCCGGCTCCATCAGGCCGAGGTCCAGAAGCTGCCGGGAATGCCATTCGAACCTCGCCGAATTGTGCCAGGTGAACCCACCGATATCGAAGCGCGAGCCGGGGTTCGACTTCAGCGCCTTGGCGGTGCGGAAGGAACAGATGCAGGCGGTCAGGTTGTGGTGCCAGGGGCAGGCGTAGGTGTTGTACTCGGGATCGTTGAACAGATAGTCCTCGCCCATCACCAGCCCCGGCCGGGCGCGGAACAGCGACACCCGGTCGATCTTGCGGCGCCCCTCCGGGATATGCTCCTCGTAGCGCCAGCGCAGTCCCCCGTAGAAATTCAGCTGCCGCGCCAGCTCATTCCCCCAGGCGTCAGGCCGCGCCAGCGCGTAGTAGCCGGCCCGGTCCAGATGCGCCCGCTCGATCGAGACGGCCAGGGGATGCGCCTCCAGGTCGTCGGCATAGAGGTCGATGACGTAGCTCAGCATCGCGTCGCGCCGTTCCTCGGCGTGGAAGGTCAGCAGCTCCCCCACCGTCCGGGTCTCGCAGAAGGGATAGAAGAGGTACTCGGCGTTGTAGCAGTAGTAGAGCCAGGTGCCCGCCGGCGCCGCCTCGATCACCGCGTTGACAGCGCGGCTCAGGGCATTGTCTGCGACCATGCTGTAGGCGATCCGCGGCAGGTCCTTCAGGTCGTCGGGCACGGTGAAGGCGTCGGGGGCGAACAGCAGCACCTGGGCAAAGCCCGCGTCGCGATGGTGGCGCAGGGTGGTGTCCAGCTCCACCTCGTCCTCGGCAAAGATCATCGCCACCGGCCCCTTGGCCAGCAGGTCCCTGCCGTTGCGCAGGAACTCCTCAAACGTGCTGAAATACATCCGCCGCGCCCTTCCCGGCCCTGCTGTCGTTGCGGCCCAAGCAAGCCCGATCGCCCCCCGGATTGCAAGCCCACCCGCATCTGGTGTAGGGACACGCCCTGATCCCGTTCCCGCAAAGGTCCGTGCCCATGTCCAGCCCCAAGAAGCTCTTCATCAAGACCTACGGCTGCCAGATGAACGTCTACGACAGCGAGCGCATGGCCGAGGCCCTGGGCCCGGCGGGCTATACCGAGGTCAGCTCGCCCGACGAGGCGGACATGATCCTGCTGAACACCTGCCACATCCGCGAGAAGGCGGCCGAGAAGGTCTATTCCGAGCTGGGCCGGTTCAAGGGGCTGAAGGCCGCCAAGCCGGATCTGAAAATCGGCGTCGCCGGCTGCGTCGCCCAGGCAGAGGGCCGTGAGATCATGGAGCGTCAGCCCATGGTCGACATGGTCGTCGGCCCGCAAAGCTATCACCGCCTGCCGGAGATGGAGGCGAAGGCCGGGCGCGGCACGCGCGTCGTCGACACCGACATGCCCGAGGAAGACAAGTTCGAGAAGCTGAAGGGCCGTCCCCGCGCCAAGCGTGGCCCGACCGCCTTCCTGACCGTGCAGGAAGGCTGCGACAAGTTCTGCGCCTTCTGTGTCGTGCCCTATACCCGGGGCGCCGAGGTCAGCCGCCCTGTGGATCGCGTGCTGAGCGAGGCGCGCGATCTGGTCAGCCGCGGCGTGCGCGAGATCACCCTGCTGGGCCAGAACGTCAACGCCTACCACGGCGAAGGACCCGAGGGCCGCGACTGGGGCCTCGCCCGGCTGATCCGCACCCTGGCCGAGATCGACGGGCTGGAGCGTATCCGCTTCACCACCAGCCACCCCAACGACATGGAAGACGACCTGATCGCCGCCCATGGCGACTGCGAGAAGCTGATGCCCTACCTGCACCTGCCGGTGCAATCGGGCAGCGACCGCATCCTGAAGCGGATGAACCGCAGCCATACCCGCGACAGCTACATGCGGCTGATCGACCGCATCCGCGAGGCCCGACCCGACCTGGCGCTGTCGGGGGATTTCATCGTCGGCTTCCCGGAAGAGACCGATGAGGACTTCCGCGACACCATGGATCTGGTGGAGCAGGTCAACTACGCTTCCTGCTTCTCGTTCAAGTATTCCTCCCGCCCGGGCACGCCTGCGGCGGACCGCAAGGGCCAGGTCGATCCCTCCGTGTCCTCGGACCGGCTGATCGAGCTGCAGGCGCTTCTGAACCGTCAGCAGCAGGCCTTCATGCAGGACATGGTGGGCCGCGAGGTCGGCGTGCTGTTCGAGAAGGCGGGCCGGCATCCGGGCCAGATGGTGGGCAAGTCCGACCACCTGCATGCCGTCCATGTCGAAGCCGAGGGGCTGCAACCGGGCGACCTGCGCCGGGTGAAGATCACCTCCGCCGGGGCCAACTCGCTGGCCGGTACGCTGGTCTGAGACCTTCGGGCGGGCGACTGCGTGCCCTGCGCCCCGCAACTGTGCGAACCTCGGGCATTGCCCACGCAGAGCCCCGCAGAGGTCAAGCTGCGGCATCAAAACCATAATATGCCCGAAACGCCCCCGCCGCGCCGGTGAACACCCTTCACAAGCGCAGGCTTCTGCTGCAATGTGAAAGCGCATTTCATTGCCGATCCGCAGGCTTCCGGGACAAGAAGCGGGCGCGGATCGCCCCGGGGGACGGAAAGGATATTTGTTGTGGTAGAGACTTTCGCGCATTTCGCCCGGCGCGGCCTGGCTGCCTTTTCGGCAGCGGCGCTCGGGCTGGCCGTGTTGGCGACCGGGATGACCGGCACCGCACAGGCCCAGGGCAAGGGGTGGAACGAACCCTATGTGCCGACGATCTGGGTGGACCCGGACGGCTGTGAACACTGGGTGATGGATGACGGCGCCGAGGGCTACATGACGCCCCACGTCACCCGCCAGGGCATTCCGGTCTGCCGCCGCCAGAACGTCTGCGGCGTGCTGCCCACCGACCAGTTCTTCGCCACGGACAAATATGCGATCAGCGCCGCCAACCGGCAGCGCCTGCAGCAGTTCTTCACCTCGACGGGCGCGACCTCCTACATCATCGTCGGTCACACCGACAGCCGCGCCTCCGACGCCTATAACCTGAAGCTGTCGATGAACCGCGCCAATGCCGTGGCCCAGGTCGCGGCCTCGGTCGGCGCGCGGATCGCGGATGTGCGCGGCTACGGCGAACGCTATCCCGCCCAGCCCAACACCACCGCCACCGGCATGGCCGCCAACCGGCGCGTCGAAATCATCTGCATCCGCTGAAGGGGACCAGCCACATGCATATCGTGAAAGCCGCCTCGGGCGTTCTTCTGCTGGCCTCTCTGGCCGCCTGCGGTCACCCGGGCAACGTGCCCGGCGACAAGAGCGTCGACTACGGCATCAATTCGCACCACCTGTCCACGCTGAAGGCCGGCATCTGGGTCGATCCCAACGGCTGTGACCACTGGATCATCGACGACGGCCTCGAAGGCTACCTGTCGCAGCGCCTGGACAAGTACGGCAAGCCTGTCTGCTCGGGCACCGCACCGCCCAACACCGCCACCGGCGGCTTCAAGCGCGGCTCGGGCATTCCCGACCCGACGCAGGCCCCCGGAACCTGAGCGGGAGCCGTGGCCTTGCGCCGCCCCGCGCAGATACCCACATCAGAATGCCGCAAGCCTTCGCTTGCGGCATTTTTCGTCCCGTGCGACCGGCAAATGCAATCCCCTCTTGCCCCTCGCCCCGCCCCCTGCCACGCTATCCCCATGGCACGCCGGTGCCGCGCACCGGCCCGATCTGAAGGAGCGCCACTTGGCCACAAGCCTGCTGACCCCGAATACGTCCCCCGACACGGATGACACCGGAATTTCCGAAGCCTCGGTCGAGTTTCCCGATAACCTGCTGCTGATCGAACTCTGCGGCGAATACGACCGGAACCTGGCCTACCTGGAACAGCAGCTCGGCACGCAGATCCTCAGACGCGGCAACCACCTGGTCGCCCATGGCGAGGCGCCCGCGCCCCAGCAGACCGTCGGCGTGCTCCGCGCCCTCTATGCCCGGCTGGAAGCCGACCGCGAGGTCACCCAGGCCGACATCGACCGCGAGCTTCGCATGGGAGAGCCCGGCGCCGACAGCACCGTCTCTCCCACCGAAGGCGGCGACCAGCTGGAGATGTTCCGCGGCGGCGAGGTGGAGATCAAGACCCGCCGCAAGATGGTCGAGCCGCGCACCGCGGCGCAGAAGGAATACGTCCAGAACCTCTACAAGCACGAGCTGGCCTTCGGCATCGGCCCGGCCGGCACCGGCAAGACCTACCTGGCCGTGGCTGTCGCGGTGAACCATTTCATCGAAGGCCACGTCGACAAGATCATCCTGACCCGCCCCGCCGTCGAGGCCGGCGAACGCCTGGGCTTCCTGCCCGGCACGCAGGAGGAAAAGGTCGATCCCTACATGCAGCCGCTTTATGACGCGCTGAACGATTTCCTCGGCGCCAAGGACGTGGGCAAACTGCGCGAGGCCCGCAAGATCGAGATCGCGCCGCTGGCCTTCATGCGCGGCCGGACCCTGGCGAATGCCTTCGTGGTGCTGGACGAGGCGCAGAACGCCACGACCATGCAGATGAAGATGTTCCTGACCCGCCTGGGCGAGAACTCCCGCATGGTGATCACCGGCGACCGCAGCCAGGTGGACCTGCCGCGCGGGGTGCAATCGGGCCTGCGCGATGCTGAACGTCTGCTGGGCGCGATCCCCGACATCAGCTTCAACTACTTCACCGCCAAGGACGTGGTGCGCCACCCGCTGGTGGCGAAGATCATCGAGGCCTACGAGGCCGACGAGGAAAGCTGAGGCATCGCCGAGCCCCGCCGAGAGGCATTGGCGGGGCCGCTTCGGTGCTGTATGGGGCGCCCATGACCGACCAAGCCCCCTCCGCCCCTGCCCTCGTCGATTGCGTGATCGAGGATCCCCGCTGGGATGATGCGGATCTGCCTGCGCTGTCCGAAACCGCCGCCCGGGCGGTACTGACCCGTCTCGGGATCGGCCCGGCCGGCTACGAGATCTGCGTCATGGGCTGCGACGACGCGCGCATCGCCACGCTGAACACCGAGTTCCGGGGCAAGCCCACACCGACCAACGTCCTGTCCTGGCCGGCGGAGGAGCTGGCCCCCGAGAACGAGGGCGGCACCCCGGATCTGCCCGAGGAGGCCCCGGATGGCCCCGAGGCGGAGATCTTCGGCCCGGTCGAACTGGGCGACATCGCGATTTCCTGGGACACCTGCGCCCGCGAAGCGGCAGAGGCGGACAAGTCTTTTTCCGACCACGTGACACATCTCGTCGTTCACGGAATCCTTCATCTTTTGGGCTATGACCACGTCCGCGACGGCGATGCGGAGCTGATGGAAGGGCTGGAGACGGAAATACTTGGCAAACTGGGTATCGCTGACCCATATTAATTCCCATATAGCATTTTGGCTGACTGACAGGCCGGCAACCGGAAAGGAACAATGGGCGACAGCATAGACGGGTCTTCTAACGCGGCGCAGCGCGCGCGTTCCATGACCCCAGACCCCGCAGCACCGCATCCCGCGATGCGCCTGGTCGAAACCGAGGGACCCGTGTCCCGCGTCGCCGGCTCTGCCGCGGCCCCTTCCGTGATCGATGCGGCTGATGCCGTGGCGTCCGGAAGCCTCGTCAACGGATCCCGTGAGGCCAGCCCTGCCATGACCGGCACGGACGGCATCCCTCTGGCTCATGCCACGGATGGTCTGCACCTTGCCTCCTCCCCCGAGGGCGGCAATGGACCTGCGCGGCCCAACGGGACCCCGCCTGCGGCCCCCCATGCCCCCAGCGTCGCGTCCAGTGCCACCCCCGGTGTCGCGCCCGCCGCCGCCCCGGCCAATGCGAACCCGCGGCAACGTCCCGGTTTCTTCGGTCGCCTGCTGGGCAACCGCAGCAGCGCCGCAACCCGCACCCCGGAAAGCAGCGCCAGCGCGCAACCCGCCAGCCCGCCGCAACGGCGCCATTCCCTGCTGAACCTGCGCAACATGCGGGTCGAGGATGTGGCGATCCCCAAGGTGGAGATCGTGGCGGTTCCCAACAGCATCAGCCAGGACGATCTGGTCGGCATCTTCCGCGAAAGCGGCATGACCCGCCTGCCCGTCTACGACGAGACGCTGGACAGCCCCAAGGGCTTCGTCCACCTGAAGGACTTCGCGCTGAAGCACGGCTGGGATGCGACCTCTGACTTCCAGATGGAGGAGCTGCTGCGCCCGCTTCTGTTCGTGCCGCCCTCGATGCCCATCGGGGTGCTGCTGCAGAAGATGCAGACCGAACGGCGCCACATGGCCCTGGTGATCGACGAATACGGCGGCGTTGATGGCCTCGTGACGATCGAGGACCTGATCGAACAGGTGATCGGCGAGATCGAGGACGAACACGACGTTGACGAGGACGCGCTGTGGACGCGCGAGGCATCCGGCAGCTACCTGGCTCTGGCCAAGGCGCCCCTGGAGGACTTCGAGGCGGCCACGGGCCTGTCGCTGACCGATGACGACAGCGTCGACGAGGAAGAGATCGACACGCTGGGCGGCCTGGTCTTCATGCTGGCGGGCCGCGTGCCCGCGCGCGGCGAGGTCGTGGTGCACCCGGCGGGGCATGAATTCGAGGTGGTCGAGGCCGACCCCCGCCGGATCAAGCGCCTGCGCGTCCGCCTGAAACCCGTCGACGCGGAATGACCCCGGCGCGCGCCCTGCCCCGGGCCGGCGCGCGCCACACAGCGCAGGGCGGGCCGTCCGCTTGCCCGCTCCTCTTTTTCCGGACTTGACCCGATCATGACGTCCCGCCTGTCGTGCCTCTCGCCGCGCCGCCTGGCCCCGCTCTGGCCCGTCGCCGCCGGCGCCCTGGCCGCCACCGGGCAGGCGCCCCTGTCGCTCTGGCCCGCCGCCATCCTGGGGTTCGCCCTGCTGACCCTCGCGGTCCTGCGCGCCGAGCGCCCTGCGCGGGCGGCCCGGGCCGGGTGGCTCTTCGGCGCAGGTTATTTCGCGCTGGCCCTGGCCTGGATCGTCGAACCTTTCATGGTGGACATCGCCCGGCACGGATGGATGGCACCCTTCGCGCTGGTGCTGATGGCCGGCGGGCTGGCGCTGTTCTGGGGCGGGGCTGCCGCGCTGGCCAAGCGGGTCGCGCCCGCCGGCCTGCCCGCCGCGCTGGCCCTGGCCGCCACGCTGACCCTGGCCGAGGCCCTGCGCGGCTGGATCTTCACCGGCTTCCCCTGGGCGCTGATCGGCCACGCGCTGATCCCGTCACCGCTGCTGCCGCTGGCCGCCTGGGGCGGGCCGCATGCCCTTTCGCTGCTGCTGCTGTGGCCCGCGACCCTGCTGGGCGCCGCCCTGTCCCACCCGGGCCGGAGCCGGATCGCCCCCGCCCTGCTGGCGCTGGCCGGCTTCGCCGCCCCCCTGGCCCTGGCCCTGTCTTTGCCCCCCCGTGCCCTGCCCGCAGGGGCCGAGGCCCCGGTCCTGCGCCTGGTGCAACCCAATGCCCCGCAGCGCGAGAAATGGCTGCCTGACCGCATCCCCGTCTTCTTCAACCGGCTGCAGCAATTGACGACCGAAGAGGGCACCGATGGCCAGCGCCCTGACCTGGTGATCTGGCCGGAAACGGCGGTGCCCTACCTGTTGAACGAAGGCGCCGCGCTGACCGATCTGCTGGCCGAATCCGCCCGGGGCAGCGCCCTGGCCTTCGGCGTGCAGCGCCGCGACGGGGCCGATTACTACAACTCCCTCGCCCTTCTGGACGCAAATGGCGAAATTTCGGGCACTTATGACAAGCACCACCTTGTCCCGTTCGGGGAATACCTGCCACTCGCCGACCTCATGGCTGATGTGGGCATCGGCGCGCTCGCCTCGCGCTTCGGCGGCGGCTACACGCCCGGCCCCGGCGCCCGCCTGATGGAGCTACCAGGCATCGGCCGCGCCCTGCCATTGATCTGCTACGAAGCCGTTTTTCCACGCGACATCCGTGCCGCGCCGGCCCGCCCCGATCTGCTTCTGCAAGTGACAAATGACGCCTGGTTCGGAAGTTTTTCCGGGCCTTATCAGCACCTTGCACAGGCACGTCTGCGTGCCGTGGAACAGGGGCTACCGCTGGTGCGGGCCGCCAACACCGGGGTCTCGGCGCTGATCTCCGCCGATGGTGAACTGCTGGCCAGCCTGCCGCTGAACACCACCGGCCATCTCGACGTCACGCTGCCGCCGCCCTCGGCGCCCACGCCCTACAGCCGGCACGGCGACTGGCCGGCACTGCTCGTCGCTTTTGCGCTCTTTTGTGTCGCTGCTGCGGGATTTGTTCACCATGTGTTCAGGTCTTCGCCAGAAAGTTGATTGACCCCAAGGTTCTAGCGGCCTACCCAATACTACGCGCCGCCCCAACGGCTTCCTGACGGGGCAGGTCTGAACTTTTACCGGAGCACTTCCAAATGACACGCCAGAACTACATCTTCACCTCTGAATCCGTTTCAGAGGGCCACCCCGACAAGGTCTGCGATCGCATTTCCGATGCCATCCTGGACGCCCTCATCGCCGAGGAACCGGAGGCGCGCGTCGCCTGCGAGACCTTCGCCACCACCAACCGAGTAGTCATCGGGGGTGAAGTCGGTCTGGCTGATCAGGACAAACTTCACGACTACATGCAGCATGTCGACGGCATCGTCCGCAACTGCATCAAGGACATCGGTTACGAGCAGGACAAGTTCCACCACGAGACCGTGGAGATCACCAACCTGCTGCACGAACAGTCGGCCCACATCGCCCAGGGCGTGGACGCCTCGAACGATAAGGACGAGGGCGCGGGCGACCAGGGCATCATGTTCGGTTTCGCCACCAATGAAACCCCGGAGCTGATGCCGGCGCCGATCCACTACGCGCACAAGATCCTGCAGCGCCTCGCCGAGGTCCGCAAGAACGGCACCGAGCCGACCCTGCGCCCCGACGCCAAGTCGCAGCTGTCGCTGAAGTACGAGAACGGCAAGCCCGTGGGCGTGACCCAGCTGGTGCTCTCCACGCAACACGCGGACGACGCCCAGACCTCGGCCCACATCCGCGAGATCGTGGAGCCCTATATCCGCGAAGTGCTGCCCGAAGACTGGCTGACCGATGAAACCGAATGGTGGGTCAACCCGACCGGCAAGTTCGTCATCGGCGGCCCCGACGGCGACGCCGGCCTGACGGGCCGCAAGATCATCGTCGACACCTACGGCGGGGCGGCCCCGCACGGCGGCGGCGCCTTCTCCGGCAAGGATCCGACGAAGGTGGACCGGTCCGCGGCCTATGCCTCGCGCTACCTCGCGAAGAACATCGTCGCGGCCGGCCTGGCGGACAAATGCTGCCTGCAGCTGTCCTATGCCATCGGCATCGCCAAGCCGCTGTCGATCTACGTCGACACCTACGGCACCAACAAGGTCGACGAGGCCGAGATCGAGGCAGCCGTGGCCAAGTCCATGGACCTGACCCCGCGCGGGATCCGTACGCACCTGGACCTGAACAAGCCGATCTACCAGCGCACCGCGGCCTACGGCCACTTCGGCCGCGCGCCCGATGCCGACGGCGGCTTCTCCTGGGAGAAGACCGACCTGGTCGAGGCGATCAAGTCCAACCTCTGAGCGCGCTCTGAGGCCTAGAGAGTGGGCCCCGATAATTGGCCCATGAACACGCCCTGCTCCGCCCGTCGGAGCAGGGCTTTTCGCTGCCCACTGGCCCGGGACCGCAAGCCATGCTAGGACGCCGCCTTCCGCAGCCAGGAGCAAGATCATGACGGATACCACGGGCCTGACCCAACTGGGCCAGTCCACCGGCCTGCCCACCTCGCCGGAGGCCGCCGTGCTGGAACGCGTCCCCCAGCCCACGCCGGGCGAACGCTACAACGTGCGTTTCACCGCGCCCGAGTTCACCTCGCTCTGCCCGATGACCGGCCAGCCGGATTTCGCGCATATCATGATCGACTACGTCCCCCGCGACTGGCTGGTCGAAAGCAAGTCGCTGAAGCTCTTCCTGGGGTCCTTCCGCAACCACGGCGCCTTCCACGAAGAATGCACGGTGATGATCGGCCGCCGCCTGGCTGACCTGCTGGCGCCCGAATGGCTGCGCATCGGCGCCTACTGGTATCCGCGCGGCGGCATCCCGATCGACGTCTTCTGGGCCACCGGCCCCGCCCCCGAAGACCTCTGGATCCCCGATCAGGGTGTGCCGCCCTATCGCGGTCGCGGCTGACCGCTTGACGCCCGCCCCGGCGCCTTGGCACAAGCGCCCCGACCCCTGGCGCACCAGGGACAGCCCGACTGGCAGAGATAGAAACATGACCGACAATCGCCCCGACACCCACCCCTCCGGCGCGCCCTGGCGCAACTTCTACGGCCGCTTCAAGGGCAAGGGTCTGCGCCCCAGCCAGGAAGCCTACCTGGACGAGGACCTGGGCAAGCTGTCGCCCAGCAAGGTCAGTTGGGAGGACAACCCAGACCGCACCCCAATCGACCTCGACGCGCTTTTCGGCGGCAAGGATGTCTGGCTGGAGATCGGCTTCGGCGGCGGGGAGCACCTGGTGCACCAGGCCGCCGGCAATCCCGACATCGGCATCATCGGGGCGGAACCCTACATCAACGGCGTGGCGATGCTCCTAGGCAAGATCCGCGAGGCTGGCGTGGAAAACCTGGCGGTGCACCCGGGCGATGTGCGCGACCTCTTCGACGTGCTGCCCGATGCCTCGATCTCCCGCGCCTTCCTGCTCTACCCCGACCCCTGGCCGAAGAAACGCCACCACCGGCGCCGTTTCGTCACGCCGGAACACCTGGAGCCGCTGAACCGGGTGCTGAAGCCCGGCGCGATCTTCCGCGTCGCGACCGACATTCCCGACTACGTGCGCCAGACCCTGCAACAGGTGCCGCGTCACGGCTTCGACTGGCTGGCCGAAAGCCCGACAGACTGGCGCCAGTCCTGGGACGACTGGATCTCGACCCGCTATGAGCAGAAGGCCCTACGCGAGGGCCGAACGCCGCACTACCTGACCTTCCGCAAACGGTGAGGGCGATTTCGGGCCGCAAGACGGCCCGAAGCCTCCGGCGGGAGTATTTTGGGCTGTCGGATAAAGAAGAACCTCTCGCCCGAACCAACGTGACGAGAGGCCCATCCTTCTAGCACGGTCATCGGGTCTCCACCCTGTACCGCCGCTCGATGCTGCCCGCGCAGGGTTAAGCAATCGCTAATATTATCCGACAGCTAGAAATACTCCCGCCGGAGGCGTCGGCCCGCCCGCAAGGGGCGCGCCGGGCATGCTTCAGAGGTTTTCCGGCTGCGGCATGCCCAGCACGTGGTAGCCGCCATCGACGTGGATGATCTCGCCGCTGGTGCAGGCACCGGCGTCGGAGGCCAGGTAGACCGCCGTCCCGCCCACGGCCTCCAGCGTCGCGTTGGCGCGCAGGGGGGCGTTGGTTTCGGTCTGGCGGAAGGTCTTGCGCGCACCGGAGATCGCCGCACCGGCCAGGGTCTTCATCGGGCCGGGGGAGATCGCGTTGACGCGGATCCCGTCGGGGCCGAGGTCGTTGGCCAGGTAGCGCACGGCGCTTTCCAGCGCCGCCTTGGCCACGCCCATGACGTTGTAATAGGGCGTCACCTTGTTCGACCCCTGGTAGGTCAGGGTCAGGATCGCGCCGCCCTCGGTCATCATCGGCGCGGCGCGGCGCGCCACGTCGATCAGCGAGTAGCAGGAGATGTCCAGCGAATGCTTGAAGTTGTTGCGGCTGGTGTTGATGAACCGGCCCGACAGCTCTGCCTTGTCGGAATAGGCGATGGCATGGACGACGAAATCGAGCGTCCCCCATTTCGCCTTCAGGTCGGCGAAGGCCGCATCCATCGAGGCATCGTCGCTGACATCCACGTCCAGCAGGTAATCCACACCCACCGAGGCGGCCAGGGGCGCCACGCGCTTGCCGAAGTTCTCTCCCTGGTAGGAAAAGGCCATCTCGGCCCCGGCCTCGTGAAGAGCCTTGGCGATCCCCCAGGCAATGGAGCGATCATTGGCCACGCCCATCACCAGGCCGCGTTTCCCCTGCATCTGTCCTGTCATAACCCTGTCACCCGGTATAGCGCGAGAGCAGCATCGAACCGTTCGTGCCGCCGAAACCAAAGGAATTCGTCATCACCGTGTCCAGGCCCGCCTTTTCGACCAGCGACCGGGCGATCTCGCCGGGGTTGATCGCCTCGTCGAGGGTCTGGATGTTGATCGACGGCGTGATGAAATCCTTGGCCAGCATGATCAGGCAGAAGATCGCCTCCAGCGCGCCCGCGGCGCCCTGGGCATGGCCGGTCATGGATTTCGTCGAGGAGATCAGCGGGGTCGCGCCTTCGCCGAAGACGCGGCGCACGGCCTCGACCTCGCCCACGTCGCCGACGGGGGTCGAGGTGCCATGGGCGTTGATGTAGCCCACCTTGCGGTCCTCGGGCAGCGTCTGCAGCGCCAGGCGCATCGCCCGCTCGCCACCCTCGCCCGAGGGCGCGACCATGTCGTGCCCATCCGAGGTGGCGGCAAAGCCGGTGACCTCGGCGTAGATCTTGGCGCCCCGTGCCTTGGCGTGTTCGAGGTCTTCCAGCACCAGCATGCCACCGCCGCCGGAAATGACGAAGCCGTCCCGGTCCGCGTCGAAGGCGCGCGAGGCCAGTTCCGGCGTGTCGTTGTATTTCGAGGACATGGCACCCATGGCATCGAAGAGGCAGGACAGGGTCCAGTCGAGCTCCTCGCCGCCGCCGGCGAACATCACGTCCTGCTTGCCCATCATGATCTGTTCAGCCGCATTGCCGATGCAGTGCAGCGAGGTCGAGCAAGCCGAGGTGATCGAGTAGTTGATGCCCTTGATCTTGAAGGCCGTCGCGAGGTTGGCCGAGATCGTCGACGACATGCACTTCGGCACGGCGAACGGGCCGATCCGCTTGGTCCCGCCGGATTTCAGCACCGTCTGGTGCGCCTGGAACATGGCGGAGGTCGACGGCCCGCCCGAGCCCGCGACAAGGCCGGTGCGCTCGTTCACGACGTCGCTGTCCTCAAGGCCAGCATCGGCGATCGCCTGCTGCATGGCGATATGGGCATAGGCGGCGCCCGGGCCCATGAAGCGCAGGGTGCGCTTGTCCACATGCTCGGCCGGGTCGATCTTCAGCGTCCCGGCAACCTGGCTGCGGAAGCCATGCTCGGCCATCTCCGGGGATCCTTCGATCCCGGATTTGCCCGCTTTCAGAGAGGCCTCGACCTCTTCGGCGTTGTTCCCGATAGAGGAGACGATCCCCAATCCGGTGACCACGACTCGACGCATGGTGTCCTCCTTCCGTGGAGAGATAGGTGTCGATGGATCAGCTCTCGGAGAGAGCGACCTTCATGTCCTTGACCTGGTAGATGACCTCACCGTCGGCTTCGACGATGCCGTCCGCCACGCCCATGGTCAGGCGGCGGGTCTGCACGGCCTTGGTGAAGTCGATCTTGTAGGTCAGCATCTTGCGGTCAGGCCGCACCATGCCGGTCAGCTTCACCTCGCCAACGCCAAGCGCATAGCCGCGCCCCTGCCAGCCGCGCCAGCCCAGGTTGAAGCCGGTCAGCTGCCACAGGCCGTCCAGGCCGAGGCAGCCCGGCATGATCGGGTTGCCGGGGAAGTGGCATTCGAAGAACCACAGGTCCGGGTTGATGTCGAACTCGGCCAGAACGTGGCCCTTGCCGTGCGCGCCGCCATCGGCGGAGATGTCGGTGATCCGGTCCATCATCAGCATCGGCGGTTCCGGCAACTGGGCGTTGCCGGGGCCGAACAGCTCTCCGCGCGCGCATTTCAGAAGGTCTTCCCGGTCGAAACTGCTGGGATAATCAGCCATTCAGGCGCGCCCCTTTCCGTGTCATCTTTTTCATCCCGACCCCTCTATCACCGCGCGCGCGAACCATGCAAGGTGCTGGCAAAGGCGCTCCGTCGCGGCGATTTGCCGGAACGGTTGCGTTTCGGGGCCCTTTTTTCCTATATTGTCTGGCGAACTGAAGGATACAAGAACGGCATGACCCCAACGGCAACCGAACGCGGCGCGGACTGGCTGGCAAAGGCCGACCTGCGACCGACCCGGCAGCGGATCGGCCTCGCCTCCCTTCTCGTGGGGGATGGGCAGGACCGGCATGTGACCGCCGAGAGCCTTTTCGCCGCCGCCAAGGACAGCGGCCAGCCCGTCTCGCTGGCCACCGTCTACAACACCCTGCGCGCTTTCTGCGACGCGGGCCTGATGCGTGAGATCACCGTCGACGGCTCGCGCAGCTACTTCGACACGAACATGCACGACCACCCGCATTTCTTCTGGGAAGACGACGGGTCGCTCAGCGATGCGCCCTCCGAGGAGCTTGAGCTGGCGCGTGTGCCGCGTGCCCCCGACGGGGCCGAGATTTCCAAGGTCGACGTGGTGATCCGCCTGCGCCGCAAGGGCTGAGGCCACGGCGCCACAACACGGACGATGAAAAGAGCCGCGCCCCCGGGACGCGGCTTTTTCATGTCTGGCAGCGAGGCGTCGCGGCGCGCGATCAGTTGGCCTCGTCCTGCGACCGGCAGTGATCGCAGCCCTGCGCGGCACAGTTCAGCGCCTTCATCCGCGCGCGCGAGGCCTCCCACTCGGCGCGGAAGTTCTCGCCGTCCCCATAGTCGGCGAAATGAGCATAGTGGGGGTGGGGACCGCGCGTCTTCATCGCGTGCTTGATCGGGCACCAGAAGGCCTCCGTCCGGCCGGCGACCTCGCGCACCCAGGCCACGACGCCGTTGCAGTAGCCGCAATAGACGCAGTTCAGTTTCTGGATGCCGTTCAGGTAGGCCAGCTGATGACGGTCGATGCGGATGTAGTCGCGCATCGGCACCTTGGGGATTCGGTAGGCGGGAAAGCAGATCGCCTGGTAGATCCACACCCACAGGTGCAGGATCGCGAAGGGCACGATCAGCGAATAGATCACCGGCGCGGTCATGGTGTGGCGGATCGGGCTGGCCGCCAGGAAGCCCGGCACATGCTGGCGCAGCTCCTTGTGGCGGCGCCGCATGCCCTCTTCCCAGACAACCCGACCGTTCTCGATCCGGTCCCAGAAGCGGCTGCGCCGCTCGGCCAGTTCCTGTTCCAGCTGATCCTGAAGTGCCGCGATGCGCGCGCGCAGCTCGTCGATCCTGTCCTGCATGCCTGTCCGCTCCTGTGGTCTGCCGGGGCAGGACAAGGTCTAGCGGCGCGGGCCGCAGCGGGGAAGCGTGACGTGCCGGGGCACGGACAGCAGCGGGCGTTGCGATGTCGGGGGAAGGCCGCGTCGGGTGGGGGCGCCCACCCCGGCGCGGCTGGCCGGGGCGGGCGGTGGCCCCGCGCCCCTGGGGGCGAAGGGCCTGAAATCAGGGCCGGATCAGGCCGCCGGAACGATCTCGACCATCTCGATGTCGAACACCAGGTCCTTGCCCGCCAGCATGTGGTTGGCATCCAGGGTGACGTTCTCGTCGGTGATTTCGACCACGGTCACCGGGATCGCCTGGCCCTGAGGCGTCTGCATCTGCAGCTGCAGACCCATTTCCAGCGGGATCTCGGCGGGGATCGCGTCGCGCGGGACCTGCTGCAGCGCGTCGGGGTTATGCGCGCCATAGGCCTCTTCGCTGGGGATCTCGACCTTCTGGGTTTCGCCCACGGCCATGCCGGGGATCGCCTTGTCGAGGCCGGGGATGATCTGGCCGGAGCCCACGGTGAACTCCAGCGGCTCGCGGCCGGCGGAGCTGTCGAAGGTGGTGCCGTCGGTCAGGGTGCCGGTGTAGTGGATGCGTACGGTATCGCCCGATTTTGCGGTGCTCATGGAATGTCCAATCTTGTCGGGGTGGGTTTGGAGGGCCGGGTCCTGCCCGGGTGCCTTCTCTCTCCTCCAACTTAACGCAGGCGCGCGCGGATCGCAAACCGGCCTTCCCACCCCCGCCGCCCCATGGCAGGTTGCCTCCGAAGGCGCCGGGAGGGCGGCGCCCGGAGGAGGATCTGCCATGCCCGTCACCACCTGCATCTTCGACGCCTACGGCACGCTGTTCGACGTCAACGCCGCCGCCCGCACAGCCGCCGAGGCTCCCGGCGCCGGCGCCCTGGACGAAAGCTGGTCGCGCGTGGCCGCCCAGTGGCGCGCCAAGCAGCTGGAATACTCCTGGCACCGGGCCATCCGCGGGCTGCACACGGATTTCTGGCAGGTCACCAAGGACGCCCTGGACTGGACGCTGGAGGCGGAGGGGCTGGACGATCCGGTGCTGCGCGAGGATCTGCTGGCCCTCTACTGGGAACTGCCGGCCTACCGCGAGGTGCCCAAGGTGTTGGCAACGCTGAAGGCGCGCGGGTTGGCCACGGGGATTTTGTCCAATGGATCCCCCGACATGCTGGAAGGGGCCGTGGCCTCCGCCGGGGTGGAAACCCTGCTGGACGCGGTGCTGTCGGTGGAACGGGTCGGCGTCTTCAAGCCGGCGGCGCCGGTCTACGATCTGGTCGGCGGGCGCTTCGGCTGCGACCCCGAAGAGGTGCTCTTCGTGTCATCGAATGGCTGGGACGTTTCGGCGGCGGCGGCCTACGGGTTCGCCACCGCCTGGGTAAACCGCGCCGGCCTGCCGCTGGACCGGCTGCCCGGCACGCCGGAGCATATCCTGACGGACCTGTCCGCCGTGCCCGATTTGGAGGTCTTCTGATGCCCCGTTTCACCGCCCCCGACGGCGCCGCGATCTACTACGAGGAGGCGGGCGAGGGCCTGCCGGTCCTGTGCTTGTCGGGGCTGACCCGCAACGGGCGCGATTTCGACATCGTGGCGCCGCATCTGCCGGGCGTCCGGCTGATCCGGATGGATTACCGCGGCCGCGCGCGGTCGGACTGGACCGGGCCGGCCACCTACACGTTGCCCACCGAATCACAGGATGCGCTGGCGCTGCTGGATCACCTGGGGATCGACAGCGCGGCGATCCTGGGCACATCGCGCGGCGGGCTGATTGCCATGGGGCTGGCCCTGCATGCCCCTGACCGCCTGCGGGGCGCGGCGCTGAACGACGTCGGGCCCGAGCTGAACACCGACGGCCTGGGCGCCATCGCGGGCTACCTCGGTCAGAACCCGCCCTTCGCCACGCTGGACGAAGCCGCCACCGCCCGTGTCGGCGATCCGGCCTTCCCGGACGTCTCCGTTGACCGCTGGCGACAGATGATCGGCAACACCACCCGCGAAACGTCCGACGGGCTGGTCATCGACTATGACCCGGCCCTGCGCGAGGCCGTCTTCGGCAGGCCGCCACCCGATCCCGCCCCCGACCTCTGGCCGCTCTTCGATGCGCTGGCGGCGAAACCCCTGGCGCTGATCTGGGGCGAGAACTCTGATCTGCTGAGCGAAGAGACGGTGACCCGAATGCAGGCCCGTGCGCCTGGCATGATCCTTGCGAGGGTCCCGAACCGGGGGCATACCCCTTTCCTTGACGAGCCGGAGGCGCTCGCCGCCCTGGCGACCTGGCTTGAGGCCCTGAGATAAGGCCCAGAAAGAAAGCTCCGAAATGAACATCGAGATGATCGAGGCCGCCGCCGCGCGGCTGGCGGGACACGCCCGCCGCACGCCCCTTCTGTCCTCGCCCTTCCTGGACGAGATCGCGGGCCGCCGCGTTCTGGTGAAACCCGAATGCCTGCAACTGACCGGCAGCTTCAAGTTCCGCGGCGCCTGGTCGGCAATCTCGGCGCTGGACCCGGCAGTGCGGGCGCGCGGCGTCATCGCGTTTTCGTCGGGCAACCATGCCCAGGGCGTGGCGCTGGCGGCGAAGATGCACGGGGTGCCCTCGGTCATCATCATGCCCGCCGACGCGCCGCAGCTGAAACTGGCCAACACCAGGGCCTTCGGCGCGGAGGTGGTGACCTATGACCGTGCCAACGAGGACCGCGACGAGATCGGCGCGCGTCTGTCCGCAGAACGCGGCCTGACCCTGATCAAACCCTTCGACGAGCCGCAGGTGATCGCGGGCCAGGGCACCGCCGGGCTGGAGATCGCCGAGGACCTGCTGGAGATGGGCATTTCCGAGGCCGAGATGCTGGTCTGCTGCGGCGGCGGCGGGCTGACCTCGGGCGTGGCGCTGGCCTGCGCCGACCGTGCCCCCGGTCTGCGTGTGCGCCCCGTGGAACCGGAAGGCTTCGACGATGTGACCCGCTCGCTCGCCGCCGGTGAGATCCAGCGCAACGCCTCCATGTCGGGGGGGATCTGCGACGCCATCGTCACGCCCCAGCCCGGCAACCTGACTTTCCCGATCATGTCCGAGCTCTGCGGCCCCGGCCTGGTGGTCACCGACGAGGAGGCCCTGCAGGCCATGGCCCAGGCCTTCCTGCGGCTGAAGGTGGTAGCCGAACCCGGCGGCGCCGTGGCCCTGGCCGCTGCGCTGACCCGCGCAGATTCGCTGCAGGGCGACACGGTGGTCGCGATGATCTCCGGCGGTAACGTCGACCCGGCGATGTTCGCCCGGGCGCTCGCCACGCTCTGATCCGCCGATCACCCTTTGCACGTGACGCCCGTCCGGCCCCGCGCCAGGCGGGCGTTTTGACGTGAAACCCGCAGCTCGGCTGCAAAATTCAGGGCGAGAGCCGGGTGCAGGTCGCTCCGGAGGCCCTCTTCGCCACCCGCCCCGGGCGCGGCGGCGCGGCGAGGGCGAGGGGGTGATTTAGAGTAATTTTAGTTGACGCAGTTAATTATGTTTGCCAATCCTCTTCCTGCGAACGGGAGGAATTTGCATGAAAACTCAAGTTGCCATCATTGGCGGCGGCCCCTCCGGGCTGCTGCTGTCCCAGCTTCTGGACAAGGCCGGCATCTCGTCCATCGTGCTGGAACGGAAGACGAAGGAGTACGTGCTGGGCCGCATCCGCGCCGGTGTCCTGGAACAGGGCTTCGTCGGGTTGATGCGCAAGGCCGGTGTCTCCGACCGGATGGACGCCGAGGGCTACACCCACGACGGCACGGTGATTTCCAATGGCGACGAGATCATCCCGATCAACTTTTCCGAGCTGACTGGCACGCCGGTCGTGGTCTACGGCCAGACGGAAGTGACCCGCGATCTCTACGAGGCCCGCGAGAAGGCCGGCGGCCAGATCGAGTTCGAGGTCGAGGATGTGGTGATCAACGACGCCAAGACCGATGCCCCCTACCTGACCTACACCGTCCACGGCGAAGAGCGGCGGATCGACTGTGATTTCGTCGCTGGCTGCGACGGCTTCCACGGGGTCAGCCGCCAGACCATCCCCGAGGACGTGCGCACCGAGTACGAAAAGGTCTATCCCTTCGGCTGGCTGGGCATCCTGTCGGAAACGCCCCCGGTGCATG
The DNA here is from genome assembly GCF_020177265.1 of Pseudooceanicola marinus. Lineage (GTDB taxonomy): Bacteria > Pseudomonadota > Alphaproteobacteria > Rhodobacterales > Rhodobacteraceae > Pseudooceanicola > Pseudooceanicola marinus_A. Next base: position 12,255 of record NZ_JAIVMC010000009.1, on the reverse strand, counting down.
ACGAGCTGATCTACTGCAACTCACCCCGTGGCTTCGCCCTGTGCTCGATGCGCAATGCCAACCTGTCGCGCTACTACGTGCAGGTGCCGCTGACCGACAAGGTCGAGGAGTGGTCGGACGCGCGGTTCTGGGACGAGTTCAAATCCCGCATTCCCGCCGAGATGGCTGAAAAACTGGTCACCGGCCCGACCATCGAGAAAAGCATCGCGCCGCTGCGCAGCTTCGTCACCGAACCGATGAGATGGGGCAACCTGTTCCTGTGCGGCGATGCGGCCCATATCGTGCCGCCCACGGGCGCCAAGGGGCTGAACACCGCCGCCTCGGACATCCACTACCTCTACGAGGGTTTGAAGGCGCATTACCTTGACGGCGACAGCGAAGGGCTCGACACCTACTCGGAGAAAGCCCTCCTGCGCATCTGGAAGGCCGAGCGGTTCTCCTGGTGGATGACCAACCTCCTGCACCAGTTCCCCGACCAGCCGGCGTTCGACGTCAAGATGCAGCAGGCCGAACTGAACTTCCTGCGCGACAACACCGAAGCGCAAAAGGTGTTGGCGCAGAACTATGTTGGACTGCCCTACTGATGAAAATCGCCGACCTTGACCGACTGAAGATCCACTACACCGACGAGGGGGACCCCGACGGCGCCCCCATCGTCTTTGCCAACTCGCTTGGCACGGATCTGCGCCTTTGGGACAAGCTGGTGCCGCTGCTGCCTGCCGGCCTGCGCATCATCCGCTATGACAAGCGCGGCCATGGGTTGAGCGAAGGCACGCCCGCGCCCTATTCCATGGGCACGCTGATTTCCGACGTGGAGGCGCTGCTGGATCACCTGGGCGTCAAGGATGCGCTGTTCGTCGGCCTGTCCATCGGCGGCATGATCGGCCAGGGCCTGGCGGTCAAACGTCTGGACCTGGTGCGGGCGCTGGTCATCTCCAACTCGGCTGCCAAGATGGGCACCGCCGAGATGTGGCACGACCGGATCGCCAAGTGCCGGGCCGAGGGCGTCGGGTCCATCGCGGCCCCCACGATGGAACGCTGGTTCGGCAAGAAATTCCGCGCCACGCCGGAACTTGCCGCGTGGCAGACCATGCTGGCCCGCCAGGATCTGGAGGGCTACACCGGCTGCTGCGCCGCCATCGCCGGCACCGATTTCTACACGCCCACCTCGGGCCTGCGCCTGCCCTGTCTGGGCATCGCGGGCACCGAGGACGGCGCCAGCCCGCCCGACCTGGTACGCGAGACCGTGGACCTGGTGCCGGGCTCGCGGCTGGAGTTGATCCGCGGCGCGGGCCACCTGCCCTGCGTCGAGACCCCCGAGGAATACGCCCGTATCCTCAGTGATTTCATCAAGGAGACCGGCCATGTCCAATGACCGTTTCACAAAAGGGATGGAGGTCCGCCGTTCGGTCCTGGGTGATGCCCATGTCGACCGCGCCGAGGCCGCCAAGACCGACTTCGACCTGCCCTTCCAGACCCTGATCACCGAAGGGGCCTGGGGCAATGTCTGGGCCAGTGACGGCATCAGCAAGCGCGAGCGGTCGATGCTAACCCTGGCGCTGCTGGCCGCCACCGGCAACTTCGAGGAGATTCCGATGCACATCCGGGCCACCGCCCGCACCGGTGCGTCGAAACAGGATGTGCAGGAAGCCTTCCAGCACGTCGCCATCTACGCGGGCGTTCCGCGCGCAAACCACGCGCTGAAGCTGGCGAAACAAACCTACGCCGAAATGGAGGAGCAAGACCAATGACCGATCTCGGCCCGCTGATCCCGCGAAATCGCGAGATCCATCCCGTGCCCTACGACCCGGGCTACAAGACCAGCATCACGCGCTCGCCGAACCTGCCGCTGCTGTCGATGGAATCCACCCCGTCCGAGGAAACCGGCCCCCGTTTCGGCCACAACCTGCTGGGCGAGCTGGACAACAACCTGATCCTGAACTGGACCAAGGGCGCCGCGCCGGCCGTGGGCGAACGCATCCTGGTGCACGGTCGCGTCCTGGACGAGAACGGCCGCCCGGTGCCGCACACCCTGGTCGAGATCTGGCAGGCCAACGCGGGCGGGCGCTACCGCCACGTGAAGGACACCTACTTTGCCCCGCTCGACCCGAACTTCGGCGGCTGTGGTCGTACGATCACGGATGAGAACGGCTACTACGAGTTCCTGACCATCCGCCCCGGCGCCTACCCCTGGCCGAACCGTGGCAATGACTGGCGCCCGATGCACATCCACATGTCGGTCTTCGGCCACAGCTTCGGCCAGCGCCTGATCACCCAGCTCTACTTCGAGGGTGACCCGCTGATCGACCGCTGCCCGATCGCGGCCACGATCAAGTCGCGCAGCCAGCTGGACCGCCTGGTCGCTCCGCTGGACATGGCCAAGGCCCGTCCGATGGACTTCCTGGCCTACAAGTTCGACGTCGTCCTGCGCGGCCGCCGTCAGACCATGTTCGAAAACAAGCTCGAGGGGATGTAATCCATGACCCAGCAACTCGACATCCTGCAGGAAACCCCGTCCCAGACGGCGGGCCCCTACGTCCACATCGGCTGCGTTCCGACCTTCGCGGGCCTGGAAGGCATCTATCCCGAAGACCTGGCCCTGTCGCCCATCGAAGACGGCGCCAAGGGCGAGATCATCGAGATCACCGGCTCCGTCTACGATGGCACCGGCTGGGCGATGCGCGACGCGATGATGGAAAGCTGGCAGGCGGATGCCGCCGGTATCTTCCCCGGCAGCGAGGGTGCGGATCCCAAGGTCTCCGGCTTCTGCCGCTTCACCGCGGACAAGGAAACCGGCATCTTCACCCTGCGCACCGTCAAGCCCGGCGCAACCAAGGGCCGTGGCGGCGTGATTCAGGCGCCGCACATCTCGGTTTGGGTCGTCGCCCGCGGCATCAACATCGGCCTGCAGACGCGCATCTACTTCGAGGACGAGGACAACAGCGCCGACCCGCTGCTGGCCCGGATCGAACAGCGTCCGCGCGTCGACACGCTGATCGCGAAGAAGACCGCCGAGGGCAAGTACACCTTCGACATCCGCCTGCAAGGCGAGGGCGAGACGGTCTTCCTCGACATCTGATGGCCCACATCTGATGGCCCGTTTCGTGCTGATCCACGGCGCCTGCCATACCGGCTGGTGCTGGCACCAAGTGGTCCCCGAGCTTCTGGCTCGGGGACATCACGTGACCGCCCCCGACCTGCCCGGTCGCGGCGGCGATCCCCGCCCCCATGACAGCCTGACCCTGGACGATTACGCGCGCTGCGTGCTCGACCATGCCGAGCAACCCTCGGTGCTGGTCGGCCATTCCGCGGGCGGCTTCCCGATCTCCCGCGCAGCGGAGCTGGACCCGCGGCGGGTCACGCGGCTGATCTACCTCTGCGCCTTCCTGCCCCGCGACGGCGCCTCCCTGCTGGAGATGGCGAACGCCATGCCCGAGCCACCGCTGAAGGGCCTGGCCCGCCGGCAGGGGGAGGACTACGCGATGAACGACGGCGCGGACGACACCCGCTTCTACCACGGCCTGCCCGAGGCCCTGCGCGCCGAGGCCCGCAGCCGGCTCTGCCCCGAGCCGATGGCCCCGCACAGTGAGAAAATCCGCCTGGGCCCGAACTGGCAGAGCCGCCCGCGATCCTATATCCGTTGCACCGAAGACCTGACCATATCGCCTGACGCCCAGGCCGAGATGGCGCTCTCCTGTGACCCGAAGGACAGATACGACATGCCCACCGGACATTCCCCCTTCCTTTCCGACCCCGAGGGCCTCGCCGCCCTGCTGTCTCGCATCGCGGAGGACCTGTGATGGCGGGTTCGGTCCACGACGGTCAGATCTATTCCAAGCTGTTCAACGCGGGCGAGGCCGCGCGGCTTTTCACCGACAGCGCCGAGGTCCGCTCGATGCTGATCGTCGAAGGCGCGCTGGCCAAGGCCCAAGGCGGGCTCGGCATGATCCCGGAGGTCTCCGCCGCCTTCATCCATCGCGCCTCGATGGAGCTGGCCATTGACCCCGGCGCCTTGCAGGCCGGCGCGGGCAAGAACGGCGTGGCCGTGCCCTCGCTGGTGGCCGAGTTCCGCAAGGAGATGCAGGCGCCGGAACATGCGCAATACGTGCATTGGGGCGCCACCTCGCAGGACATCGCGGACACCGGGCAGATGCTGCGCCTGCGCCAGCTGCTGACGCTCTGCGAAGACGGGCTGAAGGACCTGCTGGGCACGCTGGCGCGGCTGGCCTCCGACCATGCCGAACTGCCCATGGCGGGCCGCACCTACGGCCAGTTCGCCACGCCCGTCAGCTTCGGCAGCCATGTCGCCGCCTGGGGCTGGCCCCTGCTGGATCTGCTGAAGGAGCTTCCCGCCCTGCGCGAGGCATCGCTTTGGGTCTCTCTGTCCGGCGCCGCCGGCACGGGGGCGGAGTTCGCCGGACAGGGCGCCGCGCTGCGCGCCAAGCTGGCCGAAGGGCTGGGCCTGGGCGATCCGGGCCGCAGTTGGCACGCCGATCGCGGGCCCGTGCTGCGCATCGCGTCCTGGCTGGCGCGCATGGCGCAGGTGCTGGGCAAGATGGGCGATGACCTGATCCTGATGGCCCAAAGCTCGGTGTCGGAGATCACGCTCTCGGCCTCCGGCGGCTCCTCCACCATGCCGCAGAAACAGAACCCGGTGCAGCCTTCGGTCCTGCTGGCCTCGGCGCGTCAGGTGCTGGGGCTGAAGGCGATCCTCGATGGTGCGGGCATGCCGCGGCAGGAACGCGACGGGGCGGCCTGGTTCACCGAATGGCTGACCCTGCCGCAGCTGTGCCTTTCGGCCGCTGCCGCCCTGCAGACCGCGCGCGACATGGCGCCGGGCCTCACCCCCAAGGCCGAGGAGATGCACGCCGTCTTCAGCGACAGCCTGGGCCTGCTGCATGCCGAGGCGCTGTCCTTCCGCCTGGCGGGTGCCATGCCCCGCCCCGAAGCACAGGCGAAGGTGAAGGAGCTGGCGCAGGAGGTGCTGGCGTCGGGTCGTCCGCTGGGTGAGCTGGCCCGCGAGGCCTTCCCCGCGCTGGACCTGTCGGGCCTCTTCTCCCCCGAGACCCAGATGGGCGACGCCCCCGCCAATGCCCGCGCCTTCGCGGCGGCGGTCTCCGCGCTCTGATCCCGGCGCGCGCGCCTTGTCCGGGCGCGCGCCTGTCCGGCTCGCGATGCGGCAATCTTTTCCCTATCGGTCGGCGGCCACAGTCGCTAATTTCGACATGAGGAAATATATTTCGCAGAATGCGGCAGGTCGCCCGAAGGGCGGTCGCGGCAAACGGGAGGGATCACATGCAGACCATAAAGGCGGCGCTCTGCCGCGAGTTCAACGCGCCGATGACCATCGAAGACGTGCAGTTGCGCGCGCCCGAAATGGGCGAGGTCGAGGTGGAACTGGAAGCGGTGGCGATCTGCCATTCCGACATTTCCTATTGGCAGGGCGGCTTCGGCGGGCAGGTGCCGGCGGTCTTCGGGCATGAGGCGGCGGGGCGGATCACCGCGCTCGGGCAAGGGGTGCACGGGCTGAAGGTGGGCGACCCGGTCTGCGTCACCCTGATCCGTGCCTGCGGCCATTGCGACTGCTGCGGCTCGGGCCAGCCCACGATCTGCGAAACGCCGTTTGATGCCGTGACGCAAAGCCCGATCAGCCTGCCCGACGGCACGCCGGTGATGCAGGCGATGGCCTCCGGCGCCTTCGCCGAGAAGATGGTGGTGGACCAGAGCCAGGTTGTCGCCATCCCCGACAGCATCCCGATGGATGCAGCCAGCCTGATTTCCTGCGGGGTGATCACCGGGGTGGGCGCCGCCGTCTACGCCAGCGAGATCCGCGCGGGCGACGACGTGGTGGTGATCGGCGCGGGCGGTGTCGGCCTGAACGCCATCCAGGGCGCGCGCATCGCGGGCGCCCGGCGCATCGTGGCGGTCGACCTGGTCCCGGAGAAGCTGGAGGCGGCGAAGGAGTTCGGCGCCACCGACGTGGTCAGCGCCGAGGGCAAGCCCTGGAAAGAGGTGAAGCAGGTGCTGGGTCGGGGCGCCGACGCGGTGCTGGTCACCGTGGGCGTGGCGCCGGTCTACGACATGGCGCCGCGCTATCTTGCACGGGGCGGCAGGATCGTCATGGTGGGGATGCCCCATGGCGACAAGACCGCGTCCTATTCGCCGCTGATCATGGCGGACGCGGGCCAGGGCATCGTCGGGTCCAAGATGGGCAACGTGGTGGTGAAACGCGACATTCCCTGGATGGTCGACATGTACCAGCAGGGACGGCTGAAACTGGACGAGCTGATCTCGGGCCGCTGGACGCTGGACCAGATCAACGAGGCCATCGCCGACACGCTGGCCGGCCAGGCCCGGCGGAACGTGATCATGATGAAATAGGCCGTGGGCGCGCGGCCGGTTGAAGGAGGCCCCCCGTGCATCTGTCCGACCTCGACATCATCATCACCGCCCCGCCCAGCCCCGGCTGGGGCGGGCGCTACTGGATCCTGGTGAAGCTGACGACCGCCTGCGGGATCACCGGCTGGGGCGAGGTCTACGCCGCCTCGGTCGGGCCCGAGGCGATGACGGCGGTGATCCGCGATGTCTTCGACCGGCACATGGCCGGCGAAAACCCCGAGCAGATCGAGCTGATGGCCCGCCGCGCCTATTCGGCAGGCTTCACCCAGCGGCCCGATCTGACGGTCATGGGCGCCTTTTCGGGGCTCGAAATCGCCTGCTGGGACATCCTGGGCAAGGCCCGCGACCGGCCCGTTCATGCCCTGCTGGGCGGCAGGATCAACGACCGGATCCGTTGCTATTCCTACCTCTACCCCCTGCCGCACCACGACGTGTCGGCCTTCTGGACCAGCCCCGAGATGGCCGCAGACAGCGCGCGCGATCTGGTGGCGCGGGGCTATACGGCGGTGAAGTTCGACCCCGCCGGCCCCTACACGATCCGCGGCGGCCACATGCCGGCGCGATCGGACCTGACCCTGTCGGCACAGGTCTGCGAGGCGGTGCATGGGGCCGTGGGCGATCACGCGGATCTGCTCTTCGGCACCCATGGCCAGTTCACCGCCACCGGCGCCCTGCGCATGGCCCGCGCCATCACCCCTTACGACCCCGCCTGGTTCGAGGAACCCGTGCCGCCCGACGACCTGACCGGCCTGGCCGAGGTCTGTCGCGCCTCCGGCCTGCCGGTGGCCACGGGCGAGCGGCTGACCACCCTGGCCGAATTCCGCGCCGCGCTGGAGGCCGGCGCGGCGATCCTGCAACCCGCGACAGGCCGGGCGGGCGGGATCTGGGAGACCCGCAAAATCGCCGCCCTGGCCCAGGCCTTCGGCGCACAGGTGGCGCCGCACCTCTACGCCGGGCCGGTGGAATGGGCCGCCAACCTGCACCTGGCCACGACGATCCCCAACCTGATGATGGCCGAGACCATCGAGACCCCGTTCCATGACGCGCTGATCGGCGGTGCAATCCGGGTGGAGGCAGGTCATGTCACCCTGTCCGACGCCCCCGGGCTGGGGATCGAGGTGGACGAGGCGCTGGCGCGGGCGCATCCCTACACGGGCGATGCCCTGCACCTGACGATGCAGGAAGACCCCTGCCGCTATGACCGGGCGAATGCCTTTCAGGGGGGCGCGCCGCGCGACGAGGCCTAGGCCAGATGCGCAGGCAGCAGGCGGCGGTGCACGGCCGTCACCAGCAGCGTGCCACAGACCAGCGCCAGGCCGCCTGCGGCCTCCTGCGCCAGCCCGTGACCGATGGCGCCGACCTCCGCCGTCAGCAGGAAGCACATGTTGCTGTCCAGCCCGAAGGGCGCCATTCGTGGGTGCGCGCGAAGCAGCGCCCCGGCCCCGATGAAGACCACGCCCAGCAGGTAGAGGCCCGGATCCCCCAGGCCCAACCAATGCCCCAGCCCGCGATAGGCCACCGCCGCCACCACGCCAAGCGCCGCGGCCGGCGGCAGGTAGCGGATCAGCGGACGGGGATCGGGCATCGACCCCATGATCGAGGCGAAGACCGTCAGCGCCAGCGCCCCCGCCACGATCCAGAACTGGCCGATCAGCAAGAGCAGGACCAGCCCGCCCCCGGCAATCAGCCCCGCCACCGCCCCATGGCGCAGCCCCCGGCCCAACCCATGGTCGAGCCGCAGCCGCTGTGCCTCGTCCCGGCGCGGGGTGAAGGGGAAGGTGAAAAGCGTGACCGAGGCCACGCCGATCAGCGTGCACCAGACCCGACCCAGGGCCAGGTCCCAGGGATCTCCCGCCGTCGCCACGCCGGGCAGCACCACCACGCCCAGGGTGATCGCCGCCATCAACGCCCCGTAGGAATAGATCGTGCCGATCCAGAAGGCCGCGAATGTGCCTGCGCCGACCCCAAGGACGTAAAGCGCGACCAGCGCCACCGGCTCTTGGACATGGGCCAGCATCACCAGGCCCAGGCCGGCCCCCAGCATCGTGCCCAGGATGCGCAGCACGCCCCGGATCACCAGGTCCTCCCGCCAGGACTGGCTGACCACCCAGACCGGCATGGCCGCCCAGAAGGGATTGGTGATGCCCAGCCCCCAGGCGACCCCAAGCGCGACCGAGGCCGCGAGGAAGAGTTGCAGGGCGCGAAAGGTCCAGTGATCCCGGGACATCGGGCGGCTCCAAATATGATTGTCGGCGTCAATTACCTAGCCGGGAACGGGGGGTGATGAAAAGCGTCTTGCGACGATCCAAGGCCGCTGCGGCCCGCGCGCCCCATGGAACGCATGAAAAAGGGCCGCCCCCGCGGGACGGCCCTTTCGAAATCTCTCAGGCGGGACGCGCGACGCGCGGCCCCGGCGCGATCAGAGCAGTTCCAGGTTGGTCGCTGCTTCGCGGCCATTGCGGCCGGTTTCGATCTCGAAGCTGATCTTGGCGCCATCCTGCAGGCCGGTCAGGCCCGAACGCTCAACGGCGGAAATGTGGACGAAAACGTCCTTGCTGCCGCCTTCGGGTGCGATGAAGCCGTAGCCTTTGGTGGTGTTGAACCATTTCACGGTGCCAGTGGCCATGTCGTGAACTCCTGTTTTCTTGTGCCGCACGCGGAAGTGCTGCGGCCCGGCGTAGGTCGTCTGATCGAGACTGTCGCCGGTAGCATAACAGGGGGTCGATAGAGGTCGCGTAGCGGGTCCCTCTATCGCAGGTTTCGCGAGTCGGGGGAAGAAAAATAACGCGACGCGCCCGGCAGATGCGCCAGACAGGCTTGGCCGCTGGCGGTGTCCCGCAGGTCGGGACGGGGCTGCTGCCAGGCGGGACAGAAACAACTCAGCCGGGAAGTCAGGTATTCCCCACTCGCCACCGATGCCATTTCGCATCAACCTGTAGATACTTTCTCAGACTTCTCCGCATTTCAGACGTTCACGCTTTTCGGACAGAGCGTGGCCCGACCCGGTCACGCCAGCATGGAGAACATCATGTTTCAGAATGAACGCTTCGGGCGCGGTCGGCACCTGGTCGGCGGGCGGAACCCGCTCTCGCGCAGCACACCCTTCGCCCTGATCGCGCTGCTGATCCTTCTCGGCCCCACACGGCTGCAGGCCGAACCAATCGGCGGCGCCCTGATCCTTGAAGACGGCGCCAGCGCACAGATCCTGTCGGCGCCCCCAACGGGCCTCTTCAACCTGCCCGGCAAATCGGTGGCCACGGCAGAGCCCGGGACGGCCTTCGTGATCACCGGCGACGTGCAGACGCAGAAGTTCTTCGGCACCACGCAATGGGTCGAGGTCGCCCCGCTGGGCGAGGAACAGAGCACCGGCTGGATCGACCTGAACAGGTTGTCGGCCGGCGACTACCGGATCCTGCGTCCGGAAGAGGTGGCACGGGGCGACCTGTCGGCCGAGATGACCGACACCCTCATCGGCGGCCTGTCCGGCGGCAGCAGCAACTAGGAGAGCACCATGGAGAACCTCGTCTACATCCTGCCGATGCTCGCCAGCGCGGGCACGCCGCTGGTCTTCTTCTTCATCGGCGTCGCGATCAGCCTTGTGTTGCGCCTGCACGGCGACACCCCCAAGGGTCATATCTGGTGCATGAGCCTGCCCGTGGCGATGCTCTGCGCTGGCATGATGCTGAACGCCAATTCGGTGACCCAACCCGGCGAAAACGGCACCGTCATCATCTTCACCTTCATGACCGGGGTCGGGAAATTCCTGAACTTCGGCGGCATGATGATGTTGCTGGGCACCATGGTGCCGCAGCTGTTCAAGTCCGCCCGAGATCGGGTGATGACAAGAGCCCAGGGACAGATCGCCGGGGAGTAACCCCTGCCCCGGCGGGACACACCGGCGGGGGCACGCGCACATCCGGGCGGCAATCCGGCGGCAGAACGCCGAGATCGACACAGGCGGTTGTACCCCGCCGACCGGAGGCACAGGTCTTTGGCAGCGGGCCGGAAGGCCCCGAACGACCATGGACCACGAGCAGGAGGATCCAAGATGACCAAGATGACCCTGACCGGCAAGTTTGCCGCCGCCGCAACCGCCCTCGGCCTGACCCTGGCCCCCGCCGCCCTGGTGGCGCAGGAGGCAACCAGCCCCGAGGCCCCGCAGGAAGCCCCCGCGGCCAGCTTCTCCGACGAACAGCTGAACGGCTTCGTCGATGCCGCGATGGAAGTGGCCGAGATCCGCGACACCTACATGCCGCAGCTGCAGGCGGCCGAGAGCGAGGCCGATGCCCAGGCGCTGCAGACCGAAGCCCGGGACGAGATGGTCGCCGCCATCGAGGCGACCGAGAACATGGATGTGCAGACCTACACCCAGATCGGGGAAAGCGCCCAGACCGACGAGGCCCTGCAGGCCCGGCTGAACACGATGATCCAGGATCGCGTGACCGAGCAAGGCGAGGGCTGAGCCCGCCCCCGGCCAGGACGACCTGACGAGATGACCATGCGCCGCCCCACCCCGGGGCGGCGCTTTCGTTTGCTCGGGTCCGCGAACCCTTCCCCGAACCGCCCTCGCCTCCTATACCGGATGTCATGACCGATACGGACGTGACAGCCCCTCTCGACGAGGCCGTCTTCGGCATGTGGGATCGTCTGGCGGATTTCCGGGCCTCCGACATTGCCGGCGCGCGGCATTTCTTCCTTGAAACGCTCTGCTACCTGCTGGACGCGCAGAACGCCGCCTGGGTCGGCGCCGTGCGGATGGACCGCCACGATCCCGACGACCCGCTGCACGGCTGGCGCCCGCGCAAGTTCGACCGGCTGCACCATACCAGGGACAGCAAGGCCCTGGTGCGCGCCAAGGCACGGCAGCTGGAGGACGGCAAGCCCGACATCGTCACCATCCGCCGCGTGGCCCTGGCCGGGCAGTTCCGCGTGCACCGGCTGGACGACCTGGCGCCCGAGGGCTGGCGCGACGGCGACTTCTTCCGCGGCTACTACCACGAGGCCGGCATCGTCGACACGATGTGGGCCGGCATCCCCGTCAACGCCGATACCGAGCTGTACCTCGGCCTCTACCGCACCCGCGGCCACGCGCTCTTCCGGCCCGAAGACTGCGACCGGATGGCCTTCGCCCTGCGCGGGCTGCGCTGGTTCCACCGCCACCTGATGCTGGCCGAGGGCATTGGCGTCGCCTCCAGCCCCGTCACGCCCGCCGAACAGCGCGTGCTGTCGGGTCTGCTGCACGGCAACAGCGAACAGGCGATCGCCGAGGACAACGGCCAGAGCGTGCACACGACCCATGACCATGTGAAACGTTTGTTCCGGAAATACGGCGTCGGCAGCCGCGCCGAGCTGATGGCCCTGTGGCTCGGCAAGGCCGTGTGAGACGCGGTCCCTGCGCAGCAGGGCAGACCCTCCGGGGGAGCGGCTTGAGCGTCGAAGGGTCGTAGCTCAGGTGGAAGCTGCTTCCTAGCCGCCGGAGACCAGCGGCGAAGCCTCAGGGTGGAGGTCGGCGCCCGACCCTGGGTGGGCGCATGTGCGCCCTGAGTTTAGCGTGGGCGCCTTCAAGCCGAAGTGTCGGGCGTTCTGCTTAGGACATCGCCAATGCGCCCTCCCGGGGGGAGGGTCGGGCGCCGCCCGGCAGTGCCGGTAGAGGCAAACCTCAAGACGCCGAACCATGATTTCCTCCCTGAATTCCGGCGCGTTCTCCGTCTGCATCGCGTCCCCCACAACGCGAACACTAGGGTCAGGACTCATAGCCAGTAAATAACGAGGGCTGCGAGGGCGATGGCTGACAGGAAGACTTTCGGGCATCTGTCGTATCGGGTCGCCACACGCCGCCAATCCTTCAGCCTGCCG
>NZ_JAIVMC010000008.1 GCF_020177265.1 Pseudooceanicola marinus | reverse complement strand
TAGGGCTCAAGACGCGCCATCTGCGCGTCGGTCAGCCAGAAAAGATCAGACATGTCACCGCTCGTTTTTCGAGCCGTGAATCACGCCAACCTGCGGAAAACAATGGGTCCTGACCCTAGGGCCGAAGCGTCAAGGTCGCTTGGCGTCGTGGTTGGTCATCGCGTTGCCGTGCGCCTCGTACGAGCCCCGATCGGATCAGCCTTCGTCAGCGTTCCTCGCCGCGTAATCACGCCGCGCGCATTCCACTTTTTCAAAGTTCGCTTCTGCCCAAAGCCAGACGCCGCAGAATGCCTTACTCAGACCAAGGCCAAGGTCAGTCAGCCGATATTCCACCTTCGGAGGCACGACCGGATAGACTGTTCGGGTCACGAATCCGTCGCGCTCCATTGCGCGCAGCGTCTGCGTCAGCATCTTCTGGCTGATCCCCGTGCAGGCCCGGGAAAGCTCGCCGAAACGGCAGCATTCCCGCTCCGTGAGGATTTCAATCAACAGCATCGTCCATTTGTCGGCGACCCTGCCGATGACCTCTTCGACGAGACGGTCCACGGCGGGGTCGGTGGCGCCAATATCCTGCAGCTCCTGCCGCAACGAACGGTCTGTCATCGGCTTCATACTCTCTTTTGGGTGCCTACTTTCCAGCTGGCAGCGTGACAGACAAGTAAGGGCCAGTTTTTCAGAAGGACAAGACGAAATGGCTCTGACACAGAGCACGATCCTGATCACCGGTGGCAATTCCGGTATTGGTCAGGCCCTTGCCCGGGACCTTCAGGCCAAGGGCAATCGCATCATCATCACTGGCCGCAAACCGGACAGCCTTCAGGCCGTGCTGGACGAGAACCCAGGCATGGCCGGCTACGTCCTTGACGTGACGGATCGCGACGCGCTCGCCGCTTTCCCGCCAATGGTCGTGGCCGAACATCCCGAGCTCGACACGGTCATTCTCAACGCCGGCATCATGGAGAGCGAGGACTACACGGCCGACCCCGTCGATCTTGACGTGGCCGCACGCACGATCGCGACAAACCTGACGGCGCCAGTTCACCTGGCCGCAGCATTTCTGCCGCATCTACAGACCCGACCCACAGCGGCGCTGATCACGGTATCGTCGGGACTGGCCTTCGTTCCGAAGGCTGCCAACCCGGTCTACTCTGCCACGAAAGCCGCCATCCATTCCTGGACCCAGTCGCTCAGGCATCAGCTGCGCAATACCTCGGTGGCCGTGCATGAGATCGCCCCGCCGCTTGTTGCAACCGAACTGACCCCCGGCCAGTCGCAACAGACCGCGGCCATGCCCTTGGAAGACTTCACGGCCGAAGTCATGGACATCCTGTCGCGTAAAGATATTCCAGACGAGATCCTCGTGAGCCGCGTAGCCTTCCAGCGCAATGCCGAGGCCGAAGGTCGCCATGCAGCCGCATTCGAGGCGATCAACGGGTGATGATCTTGGCTTGAGCGCAGAAGCAATGCACTTCGCGTGGGGCGACCTCCGAAAGAACCCTGAAAAGGGCCGGAGACCCTGTTGGCTTCACGAGGCCTGGAGGCCGGCATCGACCTGGAAGCCTCTTCGGTCCGACCTGCGAAGAGAAAAGGCCGAGGCTTCCGCACCGGCCCTTTCTCGGCTCCAATTGGTGTCAGGCTCGTCTCAGGCCGCCCGCCTGGCCCTCTTTGCCTCCCAGGGCTTCATCGGCGGAAGCGCCTCGGTGACCTGGTGCGCGGTCAGCCCGCCGTAGATCCGGAAGGTGTCGCGCAGCTCTTTCAATGCCGCCCACCATAGCAGGTAGTCCCGCCGGGCGCGCGCCTGGTCGCGGGGGTGGTTCTCGATCGTGATCGGGCAGCAGCGCAGGTCCACCTCCCGCACCTTGCCGCGGCTGGTGTAGCGCGCCTTGCCGCAGGTCTCGGTGACGGCAAAGCGCCCGTGCTTCGTCTGCTTCCAGTCGATGGGCTGGACCTGCGGGGCGAATTCCGAGCCCCAGCCCAAGGTTTCCCCGGCGCGGCAGAGATCCGCAATAACCAGCGCCATGCGACTGCCACTCACGCCCTCGGGCAGCTGCGCCAGTGCATCGGCCACCGCGTCCGCTTCGGGGTGCGGTTCGGACGTGCCGCCGCCCTGCACCCGGCAGCCGAGCTCGGCTTGCCGCATCAGGATGTGCTCCATGCAATAGCCCCTGTGTGGTGCTCTGCCTTAACGGCCAGATACGCCTGGCACATATCCGCGAGGTTACGACGCAACCTCCGCGCATCCTTGTCAGAAAGACCTCGCTCGAAGGCATTGCGCACCGTGCCGTAGATCACCGCGGCCAGCGTCAGGTTCAGCGTCGGCGCGTCCCGGTCCGCCATGTCAGGCGCGCTGGCGAACATCGCCGTGGTGGCGGCATCGGCGCGAGTGGCGAAATCCTGCAGCAACGCGTCATTGTCGAGCTCCACCACCGAGCGGTAGAGCGCGCGCGTCACCTCCGCGCGTTCCGTCTTGGCCGTCCAGTACGTGTCGATCAGCGCCTCCGCCATCTCGGCAAGCGGCGCGCCCCGCATCTCGGCGCATGTTGCCTCGATCCGGCCCGCCAACGCGTCGAGGTAGCGTTCGTTCAGCGCATAAACCAGGGCCTGCTTGTTGGGAAAATACTGATACATCGTACCCACGGACACCCCTGCCCGCTCGGCCACGCGCGTGGTGGTCAGCGCGCGCATCCCCTCGCGCAGCAAAACCTGAATGGTCGCCTCGAAAATCGCGTCGACGGTCACGCGGGACCGGCTTTGCACCGGTGTCTTGCGGGCCTTGAGGGCGGGCTTGGGGCCTCGGGTCATATGCGAATCCAAAAGCTCAATGTTCCTTCATATCTTGAAGGCATCAGACCGAAAGGAAAAGCACATGACACAGCAACGCATCGCGCTCATCACCGGCGGCAACAAGGGCATCGGGTTCCAGATCGCGCGGCAACTGGCCGAGGCGGGCCTGCACGTGGTCATCGGATCGCGCGACGCCACCCGCGGGGCGGAGGCCGTGGCGACGCTGGCGCAGGACGGCCTGACGGCGACCACCGTGGCGCTGGATCTGGACGCGCCCGAAACCCGTGACACCGCTGCCGCGAAGCTGCAGGCAGACCACGGACGGCTCGACGTGCTGGTGAACAACGCAGGCATCTTCGACTTCGGCGACGCCGTGCCCAGTCAGGCCTCGGTGGAGGCCGTGCGGCGGGTGATGGAGGTCAACTTCATCGGCACCCTGGCCGTGACACAGGCCATGCTGCCCCTGCTGAAGGCGGCGCCCGAGGGTCGGATCGTCAACGTCTCGACCTCGCTCGCCTCGCTGACGCTGAACGGTGATCCGAGCTCCACCTACTATTCGCAGCAGTTCATCGGCTACAACGCCTCGAAGGCCGCGCTGAACATGCTGACGGTACAGCTGCACGAAGAGCTGAAGGATCTGGGCATCAAGGTGAACTCCGTCAGCCCCGGTTTCGTGAAGACCGACCTGACCGGCTTTGGCGAGATGACACCCGAGGAAGGTGCGCGGCTGCCGATGCAATACGCGCTTGGGGGCGAGGACAGCGGGCGGTTCGTGGAACCGGATGGCGTGACGCCGTGGTGAGACTGCCTGCGCATCCGCTTTCAGCCGGTGCTTCCTGCCGACAGATGCGCAGGAAAAAAGGGGCGCAGTCAGCTGCGCCCCTCTTCCAACAATTGCAACGCTCTCAGGCGAGGTTCTGAGTGAAGAACGCCTCGAGCTTGTCGAAGGGGATGATGTCGACCTGGTCGTAGAGGTCGACGTGATCGGCACCCTCGATGATCATCAGCTCCTTCGGCTCGGCAGCAGCAGCCACCGCGTCTTCGGAGAAGTAGCGCGAATGCGCCTCGGAGCCTGCGATCACCAGCATCGGACGCGGAGAGATCTCGTCGATGTAGGTCAGCAGCGGCATGTTCATGAAGGACAGCGGGTTGGTCACGGTCCAGCCGTCATTCGAGTTCACCGATCGGGGGTGATAACCGCGCTCGGGGTCCTTGTAATAGGCGTGGTACATCCGGATCACCGGATCGTCGATCCCGTCGAGGCTGTCGGGCAGACCGCCCGCCAGCGCGGGGCTGTCCGAGGCCGCATCTTCCCAGCGTTGACGGCTCATCGCCTCAAGGCCTTCGGCGCGCTGCTCGTCGGTGAGGCTGTCGTAATAGCCCTTCGCCATCACGCGGGACATGTCATACATCGAGGTCGTCGCGACGGCTTTCACCCGCTTGTCCGCGGCCACTGCGTTCAGCGCCATGCCGCCAAAGCCGCAGATGCCGATGATACCGATCCGTTCCCGATCCACTGCGTCATGCAGGCCGAGGAAATCGATCGCGGCCATGAAGTCTTCGGTGTTGATGTCGGGCGACGCGACAGAGCGCGGCTGGCCGCCGCTTTCCCCGACGTAGGACGGATCGAAGGCCACGGTGACGAAGCCACGCTCGGCCATGATCTGTGCGTAAAGGCCGGCGGCCTGCTCCTTGACCGCGCCAAAGGGACCGGCCACGGCCAGCGCGGGCATCGGGCCTTCGGGGCGTTCGACAGGGATGTAAAGATCGCCGACCAGCGTGATGCCGTAGCGGTTGGTGAACTCGACCTTGGAGTGTTCGACCGCGTCGCTTTGCGGGAAGGTCTTGTCCCACTCGCTGCTTTGCGCGCGCAGCGGGTTGCCGAAGGAGGCCGCGGCGACGGCAGCGGCACTGACGCCCGCCATCTTCAGCAGGTTACGGCGGCCTTCATCGGGGGCGACGGTTTCGGCGGTGGTATGCAGAGTCTCGGTCATGGGGGATCCCTGTAATGGCTGTTGCTGCACAAAAGGTGGGGCGTCGGAACTCCGCGATTAAGACCATAAATCCGCATGTCGTGATGAGGCCTCCTCATGAATGAAACGGGAGCCGAGACGGCTCTCTGATCCATATCACGCATCACTGCATGCCAGATTCACGCATAATCACGCGTGTGCTCACCGGATAGAACAGGCGAGAAACAGACAGACGGAGCAGACCTTGACGGATACCCCCATGGAGCCGACCGACAGTGCACCGCGCGGCGCCTGGGGCGCGGTCCTGTCGATGTCGCTTTGCGTCGCGATGCTGATCGCGTCCGAGTTCATGCCGGTCAGCCTGCTGACGCCGATGGCAGAGGGCCTTGGCGCGACGACAGGGCAGACGGGCCAGGCGATCTCGATCAGCGGGTTGTTCGCGGTGGCCACAAGCCTTGCGATCACCACCATCGCGGGCCGGATCAACCGCAAGACGGTACTGGTTGTGCTGACCGGGCTGATGCTGATCTCGCTCGTCGTGGTGGCGATGGCGCCGTCCTTCGCCGTGCTAATGGCAGGGCGGGCGCTTCTGGGGGTCTGTGTCGGCGGGTTCTGGTCGCTGGCGACCTCGATCCTCATGCGGCTGGTGCCCGAGGCCGACGTACCCCGCGCGCTTGGCCTGATGTATGGCGGACAGGCCATCGCGGCGGCCTTTGCCGCACCGCTGGGCAGCTATCTTGGCGACATCGTCGGCTGGCGCGGGGTTTTCTGGGCGCTGACGCCGGTGGTGGCGCTGAACCTTGTCTGGCATCTGGCCGCCCTGCCCTCGCTGCCGGTGGAGACGCGGCAGAGCCTGTCGACCTTCGGCACGCTGCTGCGACGGCGCTATTTCCGGCACGGGCTGGTGGCGATCACCTTCACCTGGGGCTCGGCCTTCACCATGTTCACCTACCTGCGGCCCTTCCTTGAGCAGGTCACGGGCGTGGGCGTCGACCTGCTGTCGGTGCTGCTGCTGGTGCTTGGCGCGGCTGGCTTCGTCGGTTCGTCGCTGTCGGGCCGGATGGTCGGCGGACAGGTCGAGCGGATTCTGTGCCTGCCCGCGCTGGTGATGGGCGGCTGCACGGCGGCGCTGCTGATCGCGGGCGGCTCGGTGATCGCGGCGGGCCTGCTGCTGGCGATCTGGGGCGCGATGAACACCGCCATGTCGGTGATCTGGATGAGCTGGATGTCCCGCAACGTCGATGACCTGCCAGAGGCGGCCGGCGGGCTGATGGTGGCCGTCATCCAGGCCTCGATCCTGCTGGGCGGCGTGATCGGGGGCTTCCTGCTGGACCTCATCTCGATCCGGGCCACCTTTGCCGGCAGCGTCCTGCTGGCCCTCGTCGCGCTTGCGATCACCGGCAGCGGCCAGAACCTGCTGAAACCCAAGACGGAGAACTGACCGATGACACGCCCGACCCTTCCGACCCGCCGCGCCATCCTGGCCGGCGCGGCGTCCACCCTCCTGGTGCCCGCCGTGGCCCGCGCACAGTCAATGCGGATGCGGGTCAGCTTTGACGATCAGCAGGTGGTCTATCAGCTGGCGGACAACCCGACGGTGCGCGACCTGATCTCGCTGCTGCCAGTCGAGCTGGAGATCAAGGATTTCTCCAACAATGAAAAGATCGTGCACCTGCCCCGTCGCCTTGACGAAGGCGGCTTCGAGGCATTCAACGACGAGACGCCGGGCGATCTGTGCTACTTCCTCGGCTGGGGCAATCTTGCGCTGTTCCATGATGATTACATCTTCCGGGACGACCTGATCCGGCTGGGCCATATCGAGGGCGACGTGGCGCCCCTGCTGCACAAGGGCACCTATCCCGTTCGGATCGAGATGATCTGAACAGGGCGCTGGCATCGCGTCTTGGAAGCCTGGGTTCTCGGCCTTCGGATCGGGGCGCAGCCTGCGCAAATGGTGCCAGTAGCCTCCGGTCTTTTAGGCGTCGTTGGCCAGCCGGCATTGTGTCACATGCGCCCGGTCCAGCGGATCTCTGACGGACGCCCCCATGCGCCTCAGCATCTAGTCGGGATCGCCGGTGTGGCATGTGACCCCGTCACGAGAATACTCGCCATCCCTCACCTGCACTTCTTGCCCATTGATCGAAATTTGGATGTAATCGCATTCGATCCATCGACAAAGCACAAGAGGCAGCCCGTGCCCCGCGAGAACCTCAACGACCTTCGGGCCTTCATGGCCGTGGCGCAGGAAAGCAACTTCACCCGCGCCGCCGCCCGCCTTGGCGTGTCACAATCCGCGCTGAGCCACACGATCCGCCAGCTTGAGGAAAGGCTCGGCCTGCGCCTGCTGACCCGCACAACCCGCGCCGTCTCTACGACCGAGGCCGGGCAACGCCTGCTGGACGGGATCAGCCACCACATCGGTCAGATCGACGCGCAACTTGATGAGCTCGGCACGCTGCGCGAGACCCCGGCCGGCACGGTGCGCCTCGTCTCCTCCGAACTGGGTATCGCCCAAGTGCTCTGGCCCAAGCTGCAACCGCTGCTGCGCGCGAACCCCGATATCAAGGTGGAGATCACGCAGGACAACGGCTTCAACGACATCGTGGCCGAAGGCTTCGACGCCGGCGTGCGGCGGGGCGAACATCTGGCCAAGGACATGATTTCTGCGAGGATCGGGGAGCCCCTGCGTTACATCGTCGTCGCCGCGCCGCAGGTGTTCGAGGCGCACCCGAAACCGCAGCACCCGCGCGACCTGGCGGAACTGCCCTGTGTAAACTTCCACCTGCAAACGGCGAAGCGCAACTTCCCCTGGGAGTTCCGCGAAGGCGGACACGACCTGCGGGTGAAGGTCGACGGCCAGCTGGCGTTCAACAACATTTTCCTGGTGCTCGACGCAGCCCTCGCCGGCTTCGGCTGCGCCTATATGTCAGCGGACCTTGCCGAGCCGCATCTGAAAGCCGGACGACTGGTGCAGGTTCTGGACGACTACTGCCCGTTCTTCGACCCGTTCCACCTTTACTACCCGAACCGCCGCCAGCCATCACCTGCGTTCCGCGCCGTTCTGGAGGCGCTACGGCACAGGGGATGATGGTCGGGCCTCCTGCACGCGGGGCGCCCGCCATTGTCCCCGGACAAACGACGGGCACCGGCCGGTTCCCGTGCCAAGGCGCCGCTCATCGCAGAGCGGCGCCACGCGCAGTTACAGAAGCCCCAGAACCTTTTGCGCCGCGGCCTCGGAAGAGGCCGGGTTCTGTCCCGTGACCAGACGACCATCGGCCACGGCGTGGGGCTGCCAGTCGTCCACGCCCTCGAAGTCGCCGCCAAGCTCGCGCAGGGTCGTTTCCAGCAGGAATGGCACCGCTTCGGTCAAGCCGACGGCCTCTTCCTCGCTGTTGGTGAAGGCGGTGACCTTGCGGCCCTTCACGATGGGATCGCCGTTCGCATCCACGACCTTCTTGAAGGCCGCCGGGCCGTGACAGACCGATGCGACCACCTTGCCGCTGTCCCAGGCTGTGCCGATGGCCTTGGCGGCCAGATCGCTTTCCGCCAGATCGAACATCGCCCCGTGACCTCCGGGAATGTAGAGCGCATCGTAGGCGGTGACATCCTCGTCTTCCAAGCGCCCCGGCGCCTCCAGCAGTGCCGTTGCCGCGGCATCGGCGCGGAACCGGGTGACCGAGGCAGGCGCGTCCGGCCCGGTCACATCTGAATTTGGATCGATGGGAATGGGCCTGCCGCCCAGGGTCACCAGGGTGATCTCATGGCCCGCGTCGAGGAAGGCGTAATAGGGGCTTGCCAGCTCTTCATACCAGACGCCGGTGGGGTTCCCGGTGTCGCCCAGGACATCGGCGGCGGTGGAGAGGATCAGAATACGTGCCATTTCAGGGCCTCCTTGGTTTTGTCCAGACGCCGCGGCGGAACACCTCCGCGACGCTTCGACCCCCATATGGGGCATGACCAAAGAAACGAGAAATTGATGTGATCCATGTCAGAAATCGATAATCTGGACATATGACCACCGATATATCCCTTCTGCGGGTCTTCCATGCTGTGATGGAGGAGCGCAATGTCACCGCCGCGGCGCAGCGCCTGGGCCAGTCGCAAAGCACCGTCAGCGCGGCCCTGGCGCGATTGCGTCTTGCCCTGGGGGATGACCTCTTCCTGCGCGCCAGATATGGCGTCGAGCCCACCGAGAAAGCGTTGCAGATCGCGCCGGACATCGCGGCAGGGCTGGACCGGCTGGAACAGGCCTTTCGTGCCGCCGAGCCTTTCGATCCGGCCCAAAGCACGCGGCGCTTCCGGCTGTTGATGGGCCCCTACGCGGAGGTCGTTCTGACCGCGCCTCTGGCTGCGGCCTTCGCGCGTCACGCGCCCAAGGCCCGGTTGGAGATCGCCCCGATCGGGCCCGACCTGGATCCGCGCGCGCTCGCCGGGCAAACCTTCGACCTTGCCTTGGGACGGTTCTCTCCACCTCCTGAGGACCTGGTGGTTTCGGAACTCTTCGCCGACGGCTTCCGTTGCCTCGTCGCGGCCGATGCTCTGGCCGATGGTGCTGTCCTGGACCGAGAACGCTATGAACGGCTGCCGCATGTGGTGGTGGCGCCGCCAGGCAAATGGCGCACCGGTCTGCACAAGCTGACCGCCGACGCGGGCCTGCGCCGCAACACCGCCGTTGTCGTCTCGCATTTCCTGACGGCGGCGACAGCGGTTGCCAGCATCGGCGGAATCGCCACGGTACCCGCACGTGTCGCGAAGATGGTCGCGGAGCCTTACGGTCTCCGGAACGTGGCGGTCCCGCTGGACCTCGGCACCTTCCCGACCCAGATCGCGTGGCACCCACACAACAGGCGCGACCCGCCAAACATCTGGCTTCGCGACCTGTTGAAGGGCATTGCCTAAGAAGACCCGAACGGCGGGTCGGACGCGTGAGGTGCCGACAATCGGCTGCCGTCCGCTTTTTTTGCTGCGCGCCGGACTGCGGGGTCAGAAGATCTCGAACAGCCCCGCGGCCCCCTGCCCGCCGCCCACGCACATCGACACGACGCCGTAGCGCGCGCCCCGGTGGCGCCCTTCCAGCAGGATGTGCCCGGCCATGCGCGCGCCCGACATGCCGTAGGGGTGCCCGATGGAAATCGCGCCGCCATTGACGTTCAGCCGCTCGTTCGGGATGCCCAGCCGGTCGCGGCAGTAAAGAAGCTGCGCGGCAAAGGCCTCGTTGATCTCCCACAGGTCGATGTCCTCGATCCCCAGGCCGGTGCGTTCCAGCAGGCGGGGAATGGCCAGGACCGGGCCGATGCCCATCTCCTCCGGCGCACAGCCCGCCACGGCAAAGCCCCGGAAGGCGCCCAGTGGGGTCAGGTTGCGCCGCGCGGCCTCCTCCGCCGACATCAGCACCATGGCGGAGGCCCCGTCGGAGAGCTGGCTGGCGTTGCCGGCGGTGACGCAATGATCCGGGCCCAGCACCGGCTTCAGCCCTGCAAGGCTGTCCAGCGTGGTGCCGGGACGGTTGCATTCGTCGGCCGTCAGCCGCACCTTTTCCTCGCGGGTCTCGCCCGTGGCGCGGTCGGTGACGATCTTCACCGCCTCCACCGGCACGATTTCCGCGTCGAAGCGTCCCGCCGCCTGGGCTGCCGCCGTGCGTGCCTGGCTCTGCACCGCCAGCGCGTCCTGGGCCGCGCGGTTCACGCCATGGCGCTCGGCCACGACCTCGGCGGTTTCGATCATGCTCATGTAGTAGCTTTCGGCCACCCCGGGCGAACGGTAGCGGTAGCCGTTCCAATGCTCATTCTGCACCAGCGAGATGCTGTCGAGGCCCCCCGCCAGCGCCACCTCGACACCCTCGTTGCGGATCATGTGGGCGGCCACGGCGATGGCGTTGAGGCCCGAGGCGCATTGCCGGTCCAGGGTGACGCCCGCCACGCTGTCGCCCAGCCCCGAGGCCAGCGCGATGTGGCGCGCCACGTTGATACCGGTGGAGCCCTGCGTGAGCGCTGAGCCGAAGACCGCCTCCTCGACCTCCGCCCCCTCGACACCGGCGCGGGCGACGGCGGCGCGCACCGCATGGGCGGCCAGCGCCGGCCCTTCGAGGTTGTTGAACGCCCCGCGATAGGCCTTGCCGATCGGCGTGCGGGCGGTGGAAACGATGACGGGATCGCGCATGTCGTGGTCCTCAGATGGTTTCGGTGCCGCACCAGTCGGCGATGAACAGCGCCGTGGCGGCGGTGATGCGGCGCAGGCTTTCCAGCTCCACCCGCTCGTTGAAGCCGTGGATCGCCTCGGCGCGCGGTCCGTAGACCAGCGCGGGCGTGTCGGCGTAGAGGCCGAAGAAGCGCGCATCGGTGGTGGCGGTGATCGCCTTGCGTTCCAGGGCCTGGCCGGTGGTCGCGCGATGCGCCCCCTCCAACGCGCCGATGGCCGCGCCGGCGCGGGCCGAACGGTCGTCCGACAACGCGTAGCCCTCGGCCATGAACCCGTGCCAGACGATCTCGGGCAGCGCGTTCTTCAGGAAGGCGTTCTCCCGCGCGGCCTGCAGGATCACCTCCTCGATCTCGGCGCGGGCGGCGGCGATGTCCTGGCCCGGGTAGATGGCGATGCGCATGTCGAAGACGCACCAGGCGGGCACGGAGCTGGTCCAGTCGCCGCCCTGGATCTTGCCGATGTTCAGGTTGATCGGGTGGTGAGCATGGGCATAGCCGCCGTGACGATGCGGGCAGCCGGCGTGGTTCCAACGCTCTTCCAGCCCGTGCAGCGCGGCGATCAGCGGCACCGCCGCCTCGATCGCATTGGCGCCGCTGCCGGCATAGGCCACGTGGGTCGGCAGGCCCTTCAGGTGCACCTGCGCCCAGATGACGCCCAGCTGTTCGCTGACCAGCGCCTCCTCGAAGGGTTCGGGGATCAGAGCGGCCTCGGCGCGGTAGCCGCGCACCAGGCAGGCCAGGGCGCCGTTGCCGGTGCATTCCTCCTCGACAACGGATTGGTAGAAGACATCCGCCGCCGGTTGCAGGTCCAGCGCGCGCAGCGCGTCCAGCGCGAAGAGGTTGGAGGCCAGCCCCGCCTTCATGTCCCCGGCGCCACGCCCGTACATCCAGCCGTCATCCACATGGGGGGCGAAGGCCGGGCGATCCCACATGTCGGCGGGGCCCGCGGGCACGACATCGACATGGCCGTTGAGGATCAGCGAGCGCCCCTGCCCCGTGCGGCTGCGGTGCGTGCCAACGACGTTCTGGGCATCCTCGTAGTCCCCGATGACGGGGGAAAAGCCGGGCTGGTCCCGGATCGCCTCGACGTCGATCTGCCAGCGGTCGACAGACAGCCCCCGCTCGCCCAGCTCGCCGGCGATGAAATCCTGCGCCGACTGTTCCTGCCCCCGGGTGGAGGGGTGCGAGGTCAGCTCGGCCAGGAAGTCGATTTCGCGGTCGAACAGGTCATCGACCGCATGCAGGATGCGGGTGGTCAGGTCTTGATCCATCGGGAACCTCGGGTAGTCAGAGGGTGGGCAGGTCAGAAGGTGGGGATGTCGCCCTCGGGCAGACGCAGGGGCGCGCCGGTGGCCTCGGTCACCTCCGCGACGCTCACCCCCTGGGCGCATTCGCGCAGGGTAAAGCCCGCGGGCGTGACGTCGATCACCGCCAGGTCGGTGAAGATCCGCGTGACGGCCCCGGCGGCGGTCAGCGGCAGGGTGCAGCGGCGCTTCAGCTTGGGGTTGCCCTTGCGGTCACAATGGGTGGTCATCACCACCACCCGCCGCGCCTTCTGCGCCAGTTCGATCGCACCGCCGGCCCCGGGCGAGAAGCGACCGGGGATCTTCCAGTTGGCCAGGTCTCCGTTCTCGGCCACCTCGAAGGCGCCCAGCATGGTCAGGTCCAGCCGGCCCGAGCGGACCAGGGCGAAACTGGTGGCGCTGTCGAAATAGCTGCTGCCGGGGATGGGGGAGACATAGGCCCCGCCCGCGTCGATCAGGTTCCGGTCGGCCAGCTCATGCGGCAAGGTCGGGCCGACGCCCGCCATGCCGTTTTCGGTGTGCAGGCAGACGGGGTAGTCGGGACCGAGGTGATCCACGACCTGGGTCGGCAGCCCGATCCCAAGGTTCACCACCATGCCCGGCGCGATCTCGCGCGCGGCGCGGGCCACCATGCGGCCACGCGGATCGGCGGGTTTCAGCGGCACGATCTTATCTGCGGACAACGCCATACTCCTCGGTGATCTCGGCCATGGGGCAAAGGTGATCGACAAAGACGCCCGGGGTTTCCACCTCGTCCGGGGCCAGCCCGCCGAGAGGCAGCAGCACCTCGGCCTCGGCGATAACTGTGGTGGCGGCCATGGCCATCGGCGGGTTGAAGTTCCGCGCGGTGGCCCGGTAGGCCAGATTGCCGAAGGGATCGGCCCGGTCCGCATGGATCAGCGCCACGTCGGCGCGCAGGGCGGTTTCCACCATCAGGCAGCGCCCCTCGACCTGGACGATCTGCTTGCCCGCCGACAGCTCCGTCTGCATTCCGATATCGGTCAGCACCGCCGGCAGGCCGGCGCCACCGGCGCGTACCCGCTCCGCCAGGATGCCCTGGGCGCAGAACTCGACCTCGATCCGGCCCTCGTTCATCGCCGCGATGGCATTGGCGTTCAGCCCGATATGGGTGGTGATCAGCCGACGCACCCGCCCCGAGGCGATCAGCAGGTCGACCCCGGTGCCGGTCTCGTTGGCGTCGTTCTTGATCAGCGTCAGATCCCGCTTGTCCTGCCGGGCCAGCTCCGCCAGCAGGGCGAAGGGCGTGCCGGGCACGCCGAAACCGCCGACCATGACGGTCGCCCCGTCGGGGATCGCCGCCACGGCCTCGGCCATGGAAGTCGTCTTGTCCGAGAGCTTCATGCCGACACCTCGCCCGAGACATCCAGCCCGTGGCGCGAGGCGAACGTATCCAGCGCCCCGGTGAGGATCTGCATGATCTCGTCAATCTGCGCCTCGGTGACGATCAGCGGCGGACAGATCAGGAAGTGATCCCCCTCCACCCCGCCACGGGTGCGGCGGGAGTAAATGATCAGCCCCGCGTCATAGGCCAGCTCGACCAGCTCGCTATGGGCGTTCAACTCCTTCGGCAGGGGCGCCATCGTCTCCCGGTCCGAGACCATCTCGAAGGCCGTCAGCAGGCCCTTGCCCCGGACGTGGCCGATGAAGGGATAGCGCGCCATCAGCCCTTGAAGGCGGTCCATGAGCACGGCCCCCATGCGGGTGCAGTTGCCCAGGATGTCCTGTTCCTCCATCTCCTCCAGCACCGCCAGACCGGCGGCGCATGACAGCGGATTGCCGGCATAGGTGAACCCGTGCAGGAAGCCGCCCGCGTCCAGCAGCGCCTCGACCATGTGAGACCGCGCCGCCACGGCGCCGAGCGGCGCATAGCCCGCGCCGAGGCCCTTCGACATGGCGACGATGTCGGGGGTCACGCCCCAATGTTCGCAGGCCAGGAAGGTGCCGGTGCGCCCGGCGCCGCTCATCACCTCGTCGTAGATCAGCAGCACGCCATAGTCGTCGCAGATCTCGCGGATGCGGGTGTAGTAGCTGTCGGGCGCCACCAGCGCCCCGGTCGAGGCCCCGCCCACGGGTTCCATGATGAAGGCCAGCACGCTGTCGGGGCCTTCCGCCTCGATCCGCTCGCGCAGCTCGTCGGCATACTTCAGCCCGCGTTCCTCCTCGGTCAGGTTGTCCCGGTCGAGGTAGGTCTGCGGGGCACGCACATGGGGCATCTCCTGGAACATCTCGGCGAAGGGGCCGGCAAAGAGCTTGCCCCCCGTCAGCGCCAGTGCGCCCAGGGTGCCGCCGTGGTAGGCGGGCGTGCGCGAGATGACCTTCCAGCGGCTGCCCTGCCCCTGCGTGACCGCGTACTGGCGCGCCAGCTTCTCGGCGGTTTCCACCGCTTCGGAGCCGCCGGAGACGAAGAAGATCCGGTCGAGGTCCCCGGGCATCAGCCCGGCCAGCTTCGCCGCCAGGTCCTCAGACGGATGGGTGCGGAAATGCAGGCGGTAGCCGAAGGTGGCACGGTCCATCTGGTCCTTCATCTTGGCCAGAACGCGCGGGTTGGAGTGGCCGATGTTGGACACCATCGCCCCGGAGGAGCCGTCGATGTAGCGCTTGCCGCTTTCATCGTAGAGGTAGATCCCCTCGCCATGGGACAGGAAGGGGCGCGGCGCGCGCGCCTGGTAGAAGAGGTGGGACGGCGCGTCGGTCATTTCTCTTTCTCGTACTGGGACAGATGCTTGCGCAGGAAATCGCGGGTGCGCGGCTGGGTCGGGTTCTGGAAGACGACCGTGGGCGGCCCCTCTTCGACCACCACGCCACCGTCCATGAAGATCACCCGGTCGCAGACGTCGGCGGCGAACTCCATCTCATGGGTGACGATGATCATCGTCATGTGTTCCTGGGCGAGGGTCTTCATCACCTGGTTCACCTCCTCGACCAGCTCCGGGTCGAGAGCCGAGGTCGCCTCGTCGAAGAGCATCAGCTTGGGCTTCATCGCCAGGGCGCGCGCGATGGCCACCCGCTGTTTCTGGCCGCCCGACAGCTGCGAGGGGTAGTAGTCGATGCGTTCCAGCATGCCGACATGGGCCAGCTGTTCCTCGGCCAGCTTCTGCGCCGCATCCTCGGAGATGCCCTTCAGCAGCTTCGGCGCCATGACCACGTTGTCGCGCACGGTCAGATGCGGGAACAGGTTGAAGTGCTGGAACACCATGCCGATCTGCTGGCGCATCTGGTTGATGTGCTTCTCGTACTGGCGGTGCGGCAGGGCCTTGTTGACCTGGGTGCCGTCCAGGATCACCTCGCCCCCGGTCAGCGGATCGAGGTCGTTGATCGCCCGCAGCAGCGTCGACTTGCCGGAGCCGGAGGGGCCGATGATGGCCACGATCTCCCCCCGGTCGACGGTCAGGTTGATGTCCTTGAGGACCTCAAGACTGCCATAGGATTTCTTCGCATGGCGGATTTCGACGAAGGGTCGTGTCTCGGTCATGTGTCTGGGCCTCGCTTAGCGGGAAAGCTGGGTGCGGCGCTCGATCCGGCGCAGGACCGCTTCCATCCCGAGGTTGATGAAATAGTAGAGGACGGCGGCAACGGCGTAGAACTCGAACGGGCGGTAGGTGCGCCCGATGGCCAGCTGCGCCGAGAGGGTCAGTTCCGACACGCCGATCACCGACACCAGCGCGGAATCCTTCAGCAGGGCGATCATGTTGTTGCCGATGGGCGGGATCACGTCGCGCACCGCCTGGGGGATCACAACGCGCACCAGCGCCTGGCCGCGGCTGAGGCCAAGGGTACGCGCGGCCTCCATCTGGCCGCGGTCAACGGCGACGATGGCGGTCTGGATCAGCTCGGAATTGTAGACGGCGAAATGCAGGCCCAGACCGATCACCCCCGCCACGAAGGCCGGCAGGTCGATGCCCAGTTCCACCAGGCCAAAGTAGATCAGGAACAGCTGCAACAGCAGCGGCGTGCCCATGAAGAGCCAGGCGAAGAAGCGGAAGGGCAGCCGCACCAGCAGCGGCGCGTAAAGCGCGATGACGGCCAGCAGGATGCCCCCGAAGAAGCTGAGGACGGCGGCGGCCACGGTGATGGCGATGGTCCACAGCACGCCAAGCAGCAGCGCGTCGGCGAAGCCGGGAACGACGGAGAAATCAAGACCCATGGGAACGGCCTTTCTGTCGGGAAATGCGGGCGATCAGGGTCATTGCAGGCGCACCCTGCGATCGAGGAAGCTGATGCCCTTGCCGACCACGGTGATGATGATGAGGTAGAGGACACCGGCCAGCAGGAACATCTCGAAAGGCTTGTAGGTCGAGCCGATGTAGCGCTGCGCGGTATAGGTCAGCTCCACCACCGAGATGGCGGCGACCAGGGCCGTGCCCTTGATCTGGGCGTTGATGTTCACGCCGAGGGGCCGGATCATCAGCCGCAGCGCCTGCGGCAGCACCACCTTGCGGAAGCTCTGCGCGCGGCTGAGGCCCAGGGTGCGGGCGGCCTCGCCCTGGCCGTGGTCGACGGCGACGATGGCGCCGCGCATGGTTTCGGTCATGTAGGCGCCGATGTTGACGCCCAGGCCGATCACACCGGCCTCGAAGGCATCGAGCTGGATGCCCACCTGGGGCCCGCCGAAGTAGAGCAGGAAAAGCTGGATCAGCGCAGGCGTGCCACGGAAGACACTGACATAGGCCGCACCGGCAAAGCGCAGCAGGGCAAAGCGCGATAGCCGGGCCCAGGCACCGGCGGCGCCACACAGAAGGCCCAGCAGGATGGTCAGCACCGACAGCTCGATGGTGACCACCGCAGCTTCCAGGAAATAGGGATAGACCCGGAGGATCAGATCAACGTCCATGGGGATCTTTCAACGTAAGGGCAGCGTTTGGGGGACCCGCCGCGCCCGAAGGGGATAGCGCGCGGCGGGTCCGGTCCGGCGCCGGGGCGCCGACGGGATCAGCGGATGTCTTCGCCGATCCATTCCTCGGCGATCTCGACGTAGGTGCCGTCTTCCATCATCGCGTCCAGGGCCTCCTGCATGGCGGCTTTCAGCTCGGGGTTGCCCTTGCGGATGGCGATGCCAGCACCGAAGGGCTCGCTTTCGGGATCGTCGAACATCTCGTAGTCGTAGCCGTTCTCGTTCAGCGCCAGGATGGCAGCGATGGAGTCGTTGACGATGGCGTCGACGCGGCCGTTCTCCAGTTCCAGCAGCAGCTCGGGCAGGCCCTTGTAGGTGCGCACGCTGTAGCCCTTGTCCTTGGCCCATTCCTCATGCGTCTCGCCCAGGGTCACGCCGACCTTGGCGTCCTCGAGGTCCTCCAGCGAGGCGATGCCGCTGCCCGGCTTGGTGAAGATGGCGCGACGGGTAGTGTAGTAGGGGCCGACGAAATCCACGACCTCGGCGCGTTCCTCGGTGATCGTCATCGAGCCGACGATGGCGTCATATTTCTGCGCCAGCAGGCCGCCGATGATGCCGTCCCAGGCGGTGGTCACCACCTCGGTTTCCAGGCCCATGCGGCTGTTGATCTCGGTGCCGATGGCCGGGTCGAAGCCCACGACCTCGTTGCTGTCGCTGACGAAGTTGAACGGAGGATAGGCGCCGGACATGGCGATGCGCATCACGCCCTCTTCCTTCAGCGTGTCCAGCTCGTCGGCCATCACGGGCGCGCTCAGGCCGAGGCCCGCCAGGGCCAGGGTGCCGGCGGCGATGGCGGATGTCATGAGATTGCGGCGGGTGGTCATCAGTCTCTCTCCTGTTGGCGCGCCCGTCGCAGGGCGCGAGAAAAAATCTGGCGGGCGCTTTTTCCTCCCGCGCCTCTTAGGGCTTGCATGCAGTCAGACATTCCGCAAATAAATAAAGCAAATGTTCACCATAGATCAGGACGATGATGGGCCCCGACGAACAGCGCTTTCCCTGGCACCTGGACTGGAACCTTCTGCGCACCTTCATGGTGGTGGTGGAACAGCGCGGCATCTCCCGCGCGGGGGATTTCCTGAGCCTGAAGCAACCCACGATCTCCTCCGCGCTGAAGCGGCTGGAAGAGACGATGGGCCATCAGCTGATCGTCAGAAAGCCTAATGAATTCAAGGTGACACGGGCCGGCCAGCGTCTTTACGCGGAATGTTCGTCGATCTTCGGAACGGTGTCGCAACTGCCGTCGCTGTTACAGGAAGACGCCTCGGAACTACGCGGCCATATCTCGATCATGAGCGCCTCGCATGTCGTGTCGGACCATTTCGACGAGGTGCTCAGCCGCTTTTCCGAGGCCCATCCCCGGGTCAGTTTCTCGATCACCGTGGCCAACAGCGACGAGGTCGTCAGCCGCGTCAGCCAAAACCGCGTCTCCTTCGGGATGTGCCTGTTGCACAGGGAACCGGCAGATCTGCGCACGCAGATCCTGTTCCGCGAATATTTCGGCCTGTTCTGCGGCCCGCGCCACCGGCTGTTCGGCCGCGACGACGTGAGTCTCGCGGATCTGGAGGGGGAGCCGGCGGTCTCCTTCCAGACCGAAACCGAGGGCGGCCCGCTGGAGCCCGTCACGCGGCTGCGCCTGCGCGCCAAGATGTCGACCCACTGGAGCGGGATGTCCGCCAACCTGATGGAGACGCGGCGCATGATCGTCGCCAACATCGGCATCGGCGCCCTGCCCCTGCACGTCGCGCGCCGCGACGTAGACCTGGGGCTGTTGCGTCAGCTGCCCCCCGAGGAAGGGCTGCCCCGGATCAACATCTACCTGCTGAGCAACCCGCGCCGGAAGCTGTCGGATGCCGAGGCGGCCTTCCACGAGATGCTGAACGCCATGCTGGAGGACGTGCCGCTGGAGAGCCGCACCTATACCTGAGAGGCAGCGCCGCTGCGCGAGGCGCGGCGGGTCACGCGGATGCGGTTGACGAAGGCCAGCAGGAAGATCGCGGTCAGCACCAGCACGATGGTCGCGGCGGGCGAGCTGTCCAGCCAGAAGCTGGCATAGGTGCCGCCCAGCATCGACAGCAGGCAGACCACGACCGAGACACCCAGCATCCGGCCGAAGCTGCGCGTCGTAAGGAAGGCGATGGCCCCCGGTGCGATCAGCAGGGCCACCGCCAAGATCAGCCCGGTGGCCGTCAGCGTGGCGACGATGGTCAGCGACAGAATGGTCAGCAACCCATAGTGCAGCAGCCCGACCGGCAGGCCCGAGGCCTTCGCCTGGGCCGGGTCGAAGGCATGCAGCAGCAGGTCCTTCCATTTCAGCAACAGCGCGGCGGTCACCACCAGGGCGATGCCGCCTGCGGTCCACAGATCCTCCGGACCCACGCCCAGCATGTTGCCGAAAAGGATGTGATCGAGGTGCACATTGGTGCTGATCGAGGTGTAAAGGACGATGCCCAGCCCGAACATGCCGGAGAAGACCACGCCCATGATCGTGTCCTGCTTCACCCGGCTGTTTTCGGCCAGGTACCCCGTGGCCAGCGCCGTGGTCATGCCGGCGGCAAAGGCCCCCAGCACCAGCGGCAGCCCCAGGATATAGGCCAGCACCACGCCAGGCAGGATGGCATGGCTGATCGCGTCGCCCATCAGGGCCCAGCCCTTCAGCACCAGGAAGCACGACAGCAGCGCCGTCGGCACCGCCACGATAGCGCAGATCAGGAAGGCATACTGCATGAAGGGGAACTGGAAGGGCAGCAGCAGGGTCTCGGTCATGCCTGCGCCTCCTCATCCAGCGCCGCGCGGGCCCGGGCGCGTGCGGCCAGCATGCCGTGCTTCGGCGCCCAGACGAAGACGCCGAGGAAGATCAGGGTCTGCAGGATGACGATCACGCCCCCCGTGGCCCCGTCGAGGAAATAGCTGATCCAGGCACCGACGAAGCTGGTGCCGGTGCCGATCGCCACCGAGGTCAGGATCAGCCGCGGAAAGCGGTCGCACAGCAGGTAGGCCGTGGCGCCGGGCGTCACCACCATGGCGATCACCAGGAAGGCCCCCACGGTCTGCATCGCCGCCACCACGCAGGCGGCCAGCAGGACGAAGAAGACGGCCTTCAGCAGCCCAGGCCGCAGCCCGATGGACCGCGCGTGGCTTTCGTCGAAGAAAACGACGACCAGGTCCTTCCACTTCAGCGCCAGCACCGCCAGCGAGACCACCCCGATGATAACCAGCTGCAGCGTATCCTCGGGCGAGATCGCCAGAATGTTGCCCATGGTGATGGTCTGGATCGACACCGCCATCGGGTTGACAGAGGCCATGAAGAGGCCCAGCCCGAAGAAGCTGGTGAAGATCAGGCCGATGATGACATCGACCTTCAGCCCGGAGCGGTTCGACAGGAACAGCATGGCCGCCGCCGCCAGCCCGCCGGACAGGAAGGCGCCCAGGGCAAAGGGCAGGCCCAGCATATAGGCCCCCGCCACCCCCGGCACGACGGAATGCGAAAGGGCGTCGCCAATCAGCGACCAGCCCTTCAGCATCAGGTAGGAGGACAGGAAGGCACAGACGCCGCCCACCAAAGCGGAGACCAGCATGGCGTTCAGCATGTAACCGTAGGTGAAGGGTTCCCAGAGGGCGCTCACTTCTCACCCTCCGTCACGCGGGTCTGGTCGCCGTATTGCACGAAGGGGCGTTCGTCATCGGTCAGGATGGTGACATGGCGCTCGTCGTCATCGTCGTGCAGGTCCGCCCCGCCCAGGGTGAAGTGGCGCAGCACGCCGCCGAAGGCCTGGGTCAGGTTCTCGCGGGTGAAGGTGGTCTCGGTCGGGCCGTAGCCCAGCACGGTGCCCTTCACCAGGACGGTGCGGTCGCAGAACTCCGGCACGGTGCCGAGGTTGTGGGTCGAGACCAGCATCACCCGGCCCTCGTCGCGCAGCTCGCGCAGAAGGGCGATGATCTGCTCCTCGGTCTTCACGTCGACGCCGGTGAAGGGTTCGTCCAGCAGGATCACCTGCCCCTCCTGCGCAAGCGCGCGCGCCAGGAAGACGCGTTTCTTCTGGCCGCCCGACAGCTCCCCGATCTGGCGGTGGCGGAACTCGGTCATGTTGACCCGCGCCAGCGCCTCGGCCACGGCGGCATGATCGGCGGCCCGGGGGCGACGCAGGAAGCCCATGTGGCCGTAGCGCCCCATCATCACCACGTCTTCGACCAGCACCGGGAAGGACCAGTCGACCTCTTCTGACTGGGGGACATAGGCGACGAGGTTCTTCTTCAGCGCCTCCTTCACCGTCATGCCCAGCAGGCGGATTTCTCCGCCCGCGACGGGGACGAAACCCATGATCGCCTTGAACAGCGTCGACTTGCCCGCGCCGTTCACCCCCACCAGGGCGGTGACGGTGCCGCGCGGGATCTCGAAACTGGCGTGGCGCAGGGCGGTGTGGCCGTTGCGATAGGTCACCGTCACGTCGCTGGCCCGAATGCCGCCCCCCGCCTCGTCGGCGCGGGTTTCGGCGGTTGGGGACTGGCTGTCTTTCATCATGCGTCTTTCCATCGGCCCGGCAGCGGGCCCTCGTGTCATCACACCGGCCCCGTTGCGGCGGCCGGCGAAATATCGCGGCCCTAGTTCATGCCCTCTTCCAGGCCATGCGCAATGGTCTCTGCGGTGACCCGCATCAGATCGAGGTAGCTGGGCACCGGGCCGCCCGCCTCCGACAGGCTGTCGACGTAAAGGACGCCGCCATATTGGGCACCGGTTTCCCGCGCGACCTGTTTCGCCGGGTCGGTGTTCACGGTGCTTTCACAGAAGACGACCGGGATGTCGTTGTCACTCACGCCGTCGATCACCGCGCGCACCTGCTGCGGCGTGCCCATCTGGTCGGCGTTCATCGGCCAGAGGTACAGCTCCTTCATGCCGAAATCCCGGGCGAGGTAGCTGAAGGCCCCCTCGCAGGTCACCAGCCAGCGTTGTGCCTCGGGGATCTGGGCGATCTCTTCGCGCAGCGGATCCAGCGTATCGCGCAGCTGCTGGCGGTAGGCCTCGGCGTTGGCGGCATATACCTCAGCGTTGTCGGGGTCGTGTTCGGCAAAGGCCGCCTCGATATTGTCGATGTAGATCATCGCGTTATCCAGGCCCATCCAGGCATGCGGATTGGGCTGCCCCTCATAGGATCCGCCGGAGATGGAGATCGGGTCGATCCCCTCGCTCAGCGTCACGGCCGGGACGTCACGCAGATTGGCAAGGAACTGTTCAAACCACAGCTCCAGGTTCAGGCCATTCCACAGGATCAGGTCCGCATCATGGGCGCGCACGATGTCGCGCGGGGTGGGTTCGTAGCCGTGGATTTCCGCCCCCGGCTTGGTGACCGACACGACCTCGGCGGCATCGCCAGCCACCTGGGCCGCCATGTCCGCCAGGACGGTAAAGGTGGTGACCACCTTCATCTTGTCGGCCGCCACGGCCCCCTGCGCCAGCATCAGCGCCAGGCCCGTTCCGCCCAGCAAGGCCTTCCAAGTCGTCATCGCGCGTCAATCCTCGCCCTTGTCCGATACCGCCGCGACCGAGGTTGCGGCTTTCTTGCAACTTATTCTCAACTAAAAAGATGACAAGGGGCGAAGTCAAGAAAGCTGCGAACCGTTCGCAATTCATTCATGCCCCGCCCTTAACGGCCCGGGAAACGTGCAGCACGGGACAAACGACCCGCGGCGCAAGGCGATCCGCACCTGCCGCGCGCGCCCTATGGCCTCTGCGGTGGCCCTCTCCTAGGATGCGCGAAGACAGGCCACAGGATCCACCATGACCGCCCCCACCTCTCTCGACGGGCTGGAGCCCGGATACGACATCCCCGCCCTGCCCGGGATGACCCTGGCCGAGGTGCAGACCCCCTGCCTGATCCTCGACCTCGACGCGCTGGAACGAAACATCGCCAAGCTGGGCGCCTTCATCCGCGACCGGGGCCTGCGCCACCGGGCGCATGCCAAGATGCACAAGTCGGTCGAAGTGGCCCGGCTGCAGATGTCGCTGGGCGGCGCCTGCGGGATCTGCTGTCAGAAGGTGTCGGAGGCGGAGGTCTTCGCCCGCGCGGGCCTGCCGGACATCCTGATCTCGAACCAGGTGCGCGGCGCGGCGCGGATCGACCGGCTGGCGGGGCTGCCCCGGACCGGCGCGGCGATCTCGGTCTGTCTCGACGACCTGGCCAACGTTGCCGACCTGCAAGCGGCCTGCGCCCGCCATGACACCCGGATCGAGGCGCTGGTCGAGATCGACTGTGGCGGCGCGCGTTGCGGCACAACCTCCGACGCGCAGATGCTGGCCATCGCCCGCGCCCTCGACACCGCCCCGAACCTTACCTTCGGCGGCATCCAGGCCTACCACGGCCCGGCCCAGCACCTGCCGACCCATGCCGACCGCCGCGCCGCGCTGGACGAAACCATCGCCGTGACCCGCGCCGCCGTCGCCACGCTGACCGACGCGGGCCTGCCGCCCCCGCTGGTCACCGGCGGCGGGACCGGCAGCTACCTCTTCGAGGCGGCCTCCGGCGTCTTCACCGAGCTGCAATGCGGCTCCTACGCCTTCATGGATGCGGACTATGGCAGGCTGACGGACGAGGCGGGCCAGCGACTGGACGCCGGCACCTGGGACAACGCCCTCTTCCTGCTGACCGAGGTGATGTCCCACGCCCACCCGACCCGCGCCATCTGCGATGCCGGACTGAAGGTGCAATCGCTGGATTCCGGCCTGCCCGTGGTGCACGGGCGGTCCGATGTCACCTATACCCAATGCTCCGACGAACATGGCACGATCGAGGACCCGGAAGGCGCGCTGACCGTGGGCGACCGGCTGCGCCTGGTGCCGGGGCATTGCGACCCCACCTGCAACATTCACGACTGGTACGTGGGCCTGCGCGGCGACCGGGTGGAAGTGCTCTGGCCCGTCTCCGCCCGTGCCAAGGCCTTCTGAGTCCGATAACGGAGCCGACAATGACCGATCTTCCGCATCCGATTCCCGCCGTGCTCTGCGTCTGCCTGCGCGGGTCCGAGGTGCTGCTGGTGCGCCGCGCCAATCCGCCCGATGCCGGGCTCTGGGGCTTTCCCGGCGGCAAGATCGACGCGGGAGAGACCATGGCCCAGGCGGCACAGCGCGAGCTGGCCGAGGAAACCGGCCTGACCGCCCTTTCCGCCGGTCCGGTGCTGGGGGCCAGCGATGTGCTCGACCGCGACGCGGCGGGCGCCCTGCGCCATCACTACGTGCTGCTGGCCCTGCTGTGCACCCTGCCCGCGGATGCGCCGCCCCCTCAAGCCGCCGACGATGCGCTGGAGGCCGCATGGGTGCCCCTGGCCGAGATCGACCTCCGCCCCTGCAGCGCCGGGGTCGCCGAACTGGCCTCCCTGGCCCACGCCCGCCACGGAGGCTGAAGCCGCCCATGCCTTACGGACGTCGGGACAGGATCGAAAAAGGCCTGTGCGGCCAGTCACTTGCCCGACCGGGATCGCGCCGCACGCCAAAATCCGAGCAAAAGAGTCACCCTCCAAAGTCCGACGATTTCTATCAACTATTTGATTTCATTCATTTTTCTCTTGCGCCCGCCGAGTCCACGGGGTAGAAGAGCCCTAAGACAGCAAGCCATCTCCTTTCCCGCCAGCTCGACCGACCCAGCGACCCTCTGCCCCAGACGGCAAGACGGTGTGCCAGGCCTCCAGCCCGCTCTCCTCCAGACAGATCCGCGTCACGGCCGCCACCAAGCCCGCCAACCTCCGACCGGAGGACAGCTCGCCAGGCCGCCCCTGTGATGCAAACCGGGCGACCCGGCTCGCCTCACGCTCGCAACCGCGCCCCTGCGCCCCTTCTCCCCAAGGACGCGCATCGCCAGGCAGCCAGCCACGCCGGGTCGGCGCCCCGATCGCGCGATCCCGGCATCACACCCACAACCAAGACGATAGTCGCATTTCCCTCTCAGCGGCAGTCTATACGCTCGTGCAATGTGGTCATGAGTGTCAGACGTTACCGAAATGCAGAAAGTTGTTGAGACCTCCGCGCCAGACCGGCCGGTCCTGATCGGGATCGCCGGGCAAGACCGCGGGCTGGAACCCGTCATTCGAATCCTGGAAATCCGTTCAGCCCGGCGGCGCGCACCCCTGCGCCTGCGCCGTTTTCCCCTTCCCGATCTCACCGGCCCAGACGCCGCGCGCCGACTGATGGGCGCGGGCCGCTCCGGCGGCTTCGACGCAGTGCATTTCGCCGACCCGCTACGAAGCGAGATCACCGACCTGCTGGCCGATCGCCGGTCGCCGCTGGCGCCGGGACAGATCGTCGACACCTTGCTGTTCAGCGACGAAGGGCCCGCGCTTGGCTGTGATGCCGGTACCCGCGCGCTGGAAGAGTGCCTGGCCCCTTTCCTCGCCGGGCGGCCCGCGCATCACGTGCTGATCGTCGGCGCCGGGACCGAGGGGCAATCGGTGGCCATGGCGCTGGCCACGCTCGGGGTGTCCCGCCTGACCTTCTACGACCGCGACATGGGGCGCGCGGCGGCGCTGGCCAATCTCGTCAACCGCGCGACGCGCTCCCGCGCCGCGCTGCTGGCCAGCCCGGAGGGCCTGTTCCACGAATTTTCACGCCCCGGCCTGACCCGCGGCTGGATCGACGGGATCGTCAACGCGACCCCAGTGGGCGGCCCGCACCGGCCCGGTCAGGTCCTGCCGGACGAGGGATTTCAGGCCCCGCTGTGGCTGGTCGATATCGCCGCGACCGATGGCGCGACGCCGCTGACCCGACGGGCCGCCGACCGCGGCTGCGCCCTGTTGACGGGGGCCGAAATCGCGCGGCGCAGGGCCGAGCGGCTGCTGGCCTGTTCCCAGGGCCGCGGGCACGTCAGCTGTTCACCGCAATCCTGCCAGATCGACCTGGCGCCATGTGCGACGCCCATCAGCCAGGCGGGATGATCCCTCGACTGCCCCGACACCCGCCCTGCCCGGGTATCAGGCCCGCAGGACGCCGGCCTGGCACAGAAGCCATTCGGTGACCCCGCCCTTGCGCGGGGCGACAAGGCAATGCAGGACGAAACGCAGCGGCGACAGTTCGGTCATGGTATCCCCCGATCCATGGGCAAAGGTGATGCAGACCGGGTAGCGCGCGCCGGTAACACCCCTGTGACGACCCCGTGACCCGTTGATGACTGCGCAGGCGCCCCCGCTGCCTCGCGCCCACTGGATTTTCCGACGGCCCCGGGCTAAGCGCGGGGCATGTCGCGCACCATCCTGTTCAACAAGCCCTTCGGCGTCCTGCCGCAATTCACCGACCGTGGCACCGAAGGCTCCGCCCGCCCGACCCTGTCGGATCACATCGACCTGCCTGGCGTCTACCCCGCAGGCCGGCTGGACCGTGACAGCGAGGGGCTGATGGTTCTGACCTCGGACGGACGCCTGCAGGCCCGGATCAGCCATCCGAAATTCAAGCTGCCGAAACGCTACTGGGCGCAGGTCGAGGGGATGCCCGACGACGACGCCCTGGCGGCCTTGCGCGCGGGCGTGACCCTGAAGGACGGGCCGACGCGCCCCGCGAAGGTGCAGCGGATCGAGGAACCCGCCGGCCTCTGGCCGCGCAATCCGCCGATCCGCGTCCGGCAAAGCGTTCCCGACTGCTGGATCGCGCTGGAGATCACCGAGGGCCGCAACCGACAGGTGCGCCGCATGTGCGCCCACGTCGGCCACCCCTGCCTGCGCCTGATCCGCGCCGCCATCGGCCCCTGGGAGCTGGGCGACCTGGCCCCCGGCGCCTGGCGAGACGCCCCGCAAGTGCGCCTGACCCGCTGAGCCGATCAGGGGCGCCCGAGCGTCGCGATCCTCCTCGGGTGTCCAGCGGCAGCGCCGAAAGCCGCCTCGCGATGGAGCTTCGACCCCGCCCGTTACAGCCACGGCCTGGCCGAAAAAGGGGATGACGGCCTCGACGCCCCGCCGGGCGCGGCCTCTCAGACGGTTGATGAAAGTACCCAAGGGGATGTGACCCTGCTTATGCTGCAAGAAGGAACTCCGCAGGGAGAGGGTCGCGCCCACACCCGTTGAATCCATTCAACATGGCACGGCAGCTAGACCCCGCGGGAGCTGCGCCTGCTGAAGCGACCCGCAGGTCGCCCCCTTCACGAAGACCAGCGCGTGCCCAAAGCGGATGCTGCCTCAACTCGCTTGCCATGGCCCATATCCCATCTCGATCTTCAGCGCCTCACTCGGGCTTGCCCGAGACCAACGGGCCGTATCTAGTTTATATTTGATACTTCAATCCACTAAGAGACGCTCCTCACCCCCTAAGATCACATCCGGGCGTCTCTCAATGCCGCCATCATCGTGTCGTAAAGATCCTGCGCTGGCAGGCCTCGGGCGGTCATCTCCGCGATCCACTGATCGCGGATCGGATCGGCGGCCCGGGCGCGGAAGGCGGCCATATCACTGTCGGAGAAGGTCACCTTCTCCACCCCGCGCTCTTTCAGGACCTGGTCCCAAGTCGCGTAGATCTTCGCGTATTCGGCCAGGTAGTGCCTCATCGCCACGGGCACCGCCGCGTCCAGGGCGGCCCGATGACCCTCCGGCAGCGCCTCGTAGGCGTCGGTATTGACCACGACGGGGCAATTGACGGTGCCGGGGTTGAGGTTGGTGGTCCACCAGTCCGCCATGTCTATCGTACGGAAACTCAGATGGGCATGAGGGGCAAAGGCCACCGTGTCCACCTTGCCGTTGTCCAGCGCCGCATAGGCCTCGGACGAGGTGACGGAGGTCGGCACGGCGCCCACGGTGCGGAAGGCCTGCCCCATGCCGCCGGTGGCGCGCACGCGCATCCCCTCGAAGTCCTCCAAGGTCCGTCGCGGCGCACCGGTGCCGACGATATTGTACTGCGGCAACGGCGAGGGCATCAGCAGCGTCGCATTCCAACGGCCCATATCTTCCTTCGTTGCCGGGTGTTTATAGACCGCCATTGAAGCTGCAACTTCCTCCTCCAGCGTGTCCACACCAAGGAACGGCAGCTCCAGCACCGTGATCGTCGGGGTCTTGTCGCGGTGGTAACCGGCGCAGAACTGGGCCATCTCGAAGGCGCCGACCGCGATCCCGTCCAGGGTCTCGGTGTTCTTCGACAGCCCGCCATAGCTGATGTCGAAGGTGAACGCGCCTTGCGTGCTCTCCTCCAGCACCTCGGCCAGCTTTTCCACATGGGCGGTGAAGACCCGCGGCTTGCCCCAGAGAGAGACGCTCCACTCCTCTGCCCGGATGGCCCCGGCTGCACAAAGGGACAGCACCGCAGCCGCGGCGCCGGTCAAAAAGGGCTTCATGATGTCCTCCCGTGCCAGCCCTCTCCTCCGGGGCCGATCGCGGGGAGAAGCCTAAAGGCTGACCGGCCCCGTGCAAGAGGATTTACCCACCCACGGCGCAGTCAGGGCGCGCCATCACGCGCGCGGCGCGGTGATACGGACACGGGATTTCCACCACCTTCCAGTTGTGGATCCCCCGTGCCCTTTTCCCTTTTTCAACCTGTCAGGCGGCCGAGGCCGTCAGCGCAGGCGCCACGCGGCGCAGGCGCAGGGCGTTGCTGACCACGATGACCGAGGAGGCCGCCATGGCCGCCGACGCCAGCATCGGCGACAACATGGGCCCGCCCCAGATCGCCAGCAGCCCGGCCGCCACGGGGATCAGCGCGACGTTGTAGGCAAAGGCCCAGAAGAGGTTCTGGTGGATGTTCGACATGGTCCGCCGCGACAGATCCATCGCCGTCACCACACCACGCAGGTCGCCCCCAATCAGCACGACCTCGGCGGCCTCCATCGCCACGTCGGTGCCCGATCCCATGGCGATGCCAACGTCCGCCGCCGCCAGCGCAGGGGCGTCGTTGATGCCATCGCCAGCAAAGATCACCGCACCGGCCTCGGCGCGCAGCTCTTCGACCGCGCGGGCCTTGTTGGTAGGTTTCACCTCTGCCCGGACATGTTCGATCCCCAGCTCCTCAGCCACGTGGCGAGCGGCGGCTTGGCTGTCGCCGGTGACCATGGCGGGATGCAGACCGCGGGCCTTCAGCGCCGCAATCACCGCGCGGGTTTCCTCGCGGATCTCGTCGGAGATCGCCAGGACGGCCAGAGGCTGGTTGAGCTTCTCAGCATAAAGCACCGTGGCGCCTTCATTTTCCCATTCCATCGCCTGGGCGGCCAGCTCGGGCGGCAGGTCGCAGCGCAGGAAGGCACGATTGCCGATGCGGATCTCCTCCCCGCCGACAAGGCCGGTCAGCCCCTCGCCGGGGATGGCCGTCACCCCCTCTGCCTGCGGCAGGGCCAGCCCGCGCGCCTCGGCACCGGCGACGATGGCGCGACCGATGGGGTGTTCCGACTGTGCCTCCAGCGCGGCAAGCGCGGCCAGCGCCTCGCCCTCGTCGCCCAGAGCGGCGATCCCGCCCAGCACCGGCTTGCCCCGGGTCAGCGTGCCGGTCTTGTCAAAGGCCACCACCTGCGCCTCCTGCATCCGTTGCAGCGCGTCGCCCCGGCGGAACAGAACGCCCAGTTCCGACGCACGGCCCGTGCCAACCATGATCGACACCGGCACCGCCAGCCCCATGGCACAGGGGCAGGCCACGACCAGCACCGAGACGGCGGCGACCACCGCAGACCCCAGCCCGCCGCCCGCCAGCAGCCAGACCGCCAGGGTCAGCAGCGCCACGGCGATCACCGCCGGGACGAAGACCTGCGCCACGCGGTCCACAAGGTTCTGGATCGGCAGCTTGGCGCCCTGCGCCTCATCCACCGCCTGCATGATGCGGGCCAGCACCGTGTCCTCACCGGTCGCCGTGGCACGCATCACCAGCGCGCCTGCGCCGTTGACGGTGCCACCGATCACCGGATCGCCAGGGCGGCGGGTCACGGGGATCGGTTCGCCGGTCACCATGCTTTCGTCGATGTCCGACGTGCCTTCGGCCACCACACCGTCCACCGGCAGACGGTCGCCGGGCTTCAGCGCGATCATGTCACCGGGCTGCAGGGCGCTGACCGGCACCGGAGAGAGCGTTCCGTCAGGTGCGCGCAGCATCGCCTCGCGCACCTGAAGCCCCGCCAGGCGCCGGATCGCGGCAGAGGCCCGGCCGCGGGCGCGGGACTCCATCCAGCGGCCCGCCAGGATCAGGGTCACGATGACGGCGGCGGCCTCGAAATAGACATGGGCCGCGCCTTCGGGCAGGACGCCGGGGGCAAAGGTGGCCACGGTGGAATAGACCCAGGCGGCGGAGGTGCCCAGCACCACCAGCGCGTTCATGTCGGGGGCCATGTGGCGGATCGTGGGCAGGCCAAGACGGAAGAACCGCGCGCCGGGCCAGGCCAGGACCAGCGTGGTCAGCAGGAACTGGATCACGTTCGAGGCGGTCATGCCGATGCTGTTCTCGATCAGCATGTGGAAACCCGGGACCAGGTGCGCGCCCATGGCCAGCACCACCACCGGCAGCGACAGGGCACCGGCCAGCAGGGTGTCGCGGCGCAATCCGGCGGTTTCGGCTTCGGCCCGCACCTCGGCCTGTTCCGAGGCGCTGGCGCCGCTGCTGGCCTCACGTGCGGAATATCCTGCCTTCTCAATCGCCTGAACGACGTCCTTCATGTCAACCGCGCCGGTCAGGACCTTCGCCCGGGCCGTGCCGTTGGCAAGGTTGAAGGAGGCCTCCTCGACCCCCGGCAGCGCCGTCATCGCCCCTTCGATCCGCGCCGCGCAAGAGCCGCAGGTGGCGCCCTCGACATCCAGGACCAGCGTGGTTTCGGAGGCCGGATAGCCCGCCTCCTGCAACCTGGCCGCCACGGCAGCCGGGGTCAGGCTGCCATCATGTTCGATCTCTGCCTTGCGGGTCGCCAGGTTCACCCGCGCCTCGCGGGTGCCCGGCATCTCCGACAGGGCGGTTTCCGCCCGCCGCACGCAGCCGCCGCAATTCAGCCCGGTCACTTCCAGGGTCAGGGTGTAGGGAGAGATCTGGTCCATGGGGCACCACCTTTCGGCGAATAGATGGATCCGCCACCTATGAAAGGTCAAGGGGCAGCCCTGCTGCCCCTTCTGCGGCGCATGGCCGCCCCTTCCTGTCAGATCGCTAGGCCAGGTCAGCCGACGCGCGCGCCTTCGACGAAGACGCCGCGCACCACCGGCACGTTGCCGCGCTTGGCAAAGCGGATCAGGTCGGCCCGCTGGCCCACCTCCAGCGCGCCCCGGTCGTTCAGGCCCGAGGCCCGCGCGGGCGAACGGGTCACCGTCGCCATCCCGCGCGCCACGTCGCCCCAGTGTTCGCCCAGCATCACCGCCGCCTGCAGCAGTGCCGCCGGCACGTAGTCGGAGCTTATGATATCCAGCAATCCGAGGTCCGCCAGTTCCAGCGCGGAGACATTGCCGGAATGCGACCCGCCCCGGATCAGGTTGGGCGCCCCCATGATGACCTGGATGCCGTGGTCATGGCAGGCCCGCGCCGCCTCCACCGTGGTCGGGAACTCCGCCAGGCGGATGCCGTGACGGGCGGAGGTTTCGACCTGATCCCGGGTGGTGTCGTCATGGCTGGCCAGCACCGCGCCATAATTCGCCGCCGCCTGCACCGAGGCCGCCTCGTGTCGAGCGCCCAGCCGGTCGTGCAGGTCATAGAGGAACTGGCAGTATTCGCCGAAGCCCTCCTTCGACAACCCGTGCTTGCCGCAGACATAATCCTCGAACTTCGAGATGTCGCTGAACTGGCGCTGGCCCGGGGTGTGATCCATCAGGGAGACGATGCCCACGT
Source organism: Pseudooceanicola marinus (assembly GCF_020177265.1). Classification (GTDB taxonomy): domain Bacteria; phylum Pseudomonadota; class Alphaproteobacteria; order Rhodobacterales; family Rhodobacteraceae; genus Pseudooceanicola; species Pseudooceanicola marinus_A. Next base: position 288,814 of record NZ_JAIVMC010000008.1, on the reverse strand, counting down.
TGTCCTCTGGCCCGAACTCCGACAGCTCCTCGATCAGCGTCTCCGAACAGGTCTCGGCCCGCAGGTGCAGCTTGTGGCTGATCTTCAGGGCGCCGGCGTCGCGCATGGTGGCGATCTGGTCGGCCATGGGGCGGGCATAGCGGCGGTAGTCGCCGCGCGGCCCCTCGACGATCGAGCCCACCCGGATCGCGTCGAAGACCGTGGTGATGCCGCAGCCGGCCAGTTCCGCGTCATGGGCGACGATGGCGGCATTGTGCGGCCAATGGGCCTTGGGGCGCGGGGTGATGTGGCGTTCCAGGTTGTCGGTGTGCAGCTCGATCAGCCCGGGCGAGAGGTAATCGCCCTCGCAATCCACCGCACCGCCGGGCACCGCGCCGCTGCCGATCTCGGCAATCTCGCCACCGCGGATCACCACATGGCCCACACGGGTCTCACCGGGCAGCACCAGGGTGGCATTGGCCAGGATCAGCTCGTCCGTCGTGCTTTTCGCCATCTCGTCTTTCACCATCTGGTCTTTCATCGTCTCGCTTCCATCTCTCTCGCCGCCTCTTGCGGCCTGTCGTCCAGCAGGGCCAGCACCGCCGCGACGGTGCGTTCCAGCGGGCCCGAATTGTCCAGTTCCACCACGTCAACGCCCTCCGGCAGGGCAAAGCCAGCCCGCGCCAGGCGCCCCGCGATCTCCTCCCGGCTTTCGCGGCCCCGCGCGGCCAGCCGGTCGGCCAGGACCTCCGCGGGCGCGGTCAGCGCGACGCAGGCAAAACCCGGCACCTTCGCCTGGGCCTCTGGCAGCACCGCGCGCGACAGGTTGACCAGCAGGTCGCGCCCCGCCGCCAGCTCGTCCAGGACCGAGGCCGGGATGCCATAGTGCAGCCCATGGGCCGGCCAGGACAGCAGGAAGGCGCCCCGGGCGGCGCGGGCGGCGAACTCCGCCTCGCTGACGCCCTCGAAATCCTCGCCCCCGGCCTCCGACGGCCGCGTGATGACCCGCCGCACCAGCCCGATGCCCGGGCGCGCGGCGGCGACGGCCTCCATCACGCTATCCTTGCCGACGCCCGACGGCCCGACGATGCCCAGAAGACGTCCCGCCATCAGGCCACCCGCGCCGGGGTGAAGCCGGTCACGTCGACCTCGCGGTCACAGACCCGGTCGCGGGCCGGCTGGTCATGGAAGATGCCCACGATGGCCGCACCGCGGGCCTTGGCCTCCTCGATCAGCTGCAACACCTCCTCGCGGTTCACCGCGTCGAGGCTGGCGGTCGGCTCGTCCAGCAGCAAGGCCGGGTACTGGCGGGCAAAGCCGCGGGCGATGTTCACCCGCTGCTGTTCGCCTCCTGAAAACGTGGTGGGCGACAGCCCCCAGAGGCGTTCGGGAATGTTCAGCCTGGTCAGCAGGGTACGGGCGCGCTCCTGCGCCTCTTCCCGAGGCAGGCCCACCGACAGCAGCGGCTCGGCCACCACGTCCAGCGTCGGCACCCGGGGCACCACACGCAGGAACTGGCTGACGTACCCCAGCACGGCCCGGCGCAGCGCCAGGATCTCGCGCGGTTCGGCGGTGGCGACATCGGTGCCGCCCACCAGGATCCGGCCCGAGGCCGCCAGGTAGTTGCCGTAGATCATCCGCATCAGGGTGGATTTGCCCGCCCCCGAGGCGCCGACCAGCGCCACGCATTCGCCGGGGGCCACCGCAAGGCTCGCCCCTTCCATCACCGGGATCACCGTGCTGCCCTGGTTGTGCAGGGTGAAGGTCTTGGTCACGTTCTCGACCGAGATCATCGCGTCCGTCATCTCATCTCTCCTCAGACCTGCAGAACCGAGCTGACCAGCAGCTGGGTGTAGGCGTGTTGCGGGTCGTCCAGCACCTGGTCGGTCAGGCCGGTTTCGACCACATGGCCGGATTTCATCACCATCAGCCGGTCCGCCAGCAGGCGCACCACGGCCAGATCATGGGTCACGATGATGGCCGACAGGCCCATCTCTCGCACCAGCCCGCGCAAGAGATCCAGCAGACGCGCCTGCACGCTGACGTCGAGGCCGCCCGTGGGTTCATCCATGAAGACCAGCCGCGGCCCGGTCACCAGGTTGCGCGCGATCTGCAACCGTTGACGCATGCCACCCGAAAAGGCCTTGGGCCGGTCATCCATCCGGTCGGCGGCGATTTCCACCCGGCCCAGCCAGTCCTCGGCCTTGGCTCGGATGTCGCCGTAGTGGCGCGCGCCCAGCCCCATAAGGCGTTCGCCCACGTTGCCGCCGGCGCTGACGTTCATGCGCAGCCCCTCATGGGCGTGCTGATGCACGAAGGCCCAGTCGGTACGCCCCAGCATGCGCCGCTCCGGCTCGCTCATCGTCACGGTATCGACCATCTGGCCCGCGCGGTCGAACAGCACCCGGCCCGTGTCGGGCGCCAGGTGGCCCGCCAGGCAGTTCAGCAGGGTCGTCTTGCCCGAGCCGCTTTCGCCCACGATGCCCATCACCTCGCCCGGGTAGAGGTCAAAGGAAACCTCCTCGCAGCCGATCCGCCCGCCGTAGTATTTCGCCAGCCCCTCGACCGTCAGCAGCGGCCGGTCGGTGGCGCCTGCGCGGTCCTCGATCATGTCCTTCATCGTCTCACTCTCCGTTCCGCGCTCAGGCGGCGTTCTCGGCCACGCCGAGAGGCCCCAGGTGCCCCGCCGCGCGACGTTCGCCGCAGAAATCCGTGTCCGAACAGACGAACATCCGCCCGCCCGCATCATCGGTGATCACCTCGTCGAGATAGCTTTCCTCCGCTCCGCACAGGTCGCAGCAATGCTCGGCCCGCATCCGGGTGAAGGGGTAGTCCTCGAAATCGAGGCTCACGACCTCGCAATAGGGCGGCAGGGCGTAGATCCGCTGTTCCCGGCCCGCGCCAAACAGCTGAATGCCCGCCATTTCAAGCTTGGGATTGTCGAACTTCGGGATCGGGCTGGGGTCCATCACGTACCGCCCCTCCACCTTCACCGGATAGGCATAGGCGGTGGCGATCTCGCCGTGGCGCGCGATGTCTTCGTAGAGCTTGACGTGCATCAACCCGTATTCCTCCAGCGCGTGCATCTTGCGCGTCTCCACCTCCGAGGGTTCGAGGAAGCGCAGCGGTTCGGGAATCGGCACCTGGTAGACCAGCACCTGGCCCTCGGTCAGGTCCCGTTCCGGGATCCGGTGGCGGGTCTGGATGACGGTGGCCTCGGCGGTTTTCTCCGTGGTCTCGACCTGCGCCACCTTCTCGAAGAAGCGCCGGATGGAGACGGCGTTGGTGGTGTCATCCGCCCCCTGGTCGATCACCTTGAACCGGTCCTCGGGCACCATGATGGCCGCCGAGATCTGCACGCCGCCGGTGCCCCAGCCATAGGGCATGGGCATCTCTCGGCTGGCGAAAGGAACCTGATAGCCCGGGATCGCCAGCGCCTTCAGCAGCGCGCGGCGGATCATCCGCTTGGTCTGTTCGTCGAGGTAGGCGAAATTGTACTCGCCCGCGATCTGTTCCACGCTCATGCGCCTTGCTCCCGGGCCAGAGACGCCACGCGCCCTGCCCCCATACGTTGGCTGAAAATACTCTCGCCGAAGGCTTCGGCCCGGCACGGGCCGAAAATGCGATTGCCGTTCATTCCGCCGCCTCCCGCCTCACGCCCTGCTGCGCCGCATCCGCCTCGCGGCGGATCTTGCGCACCAGTTCCAGTTCCGACTGGAAGTCGACGTAGTGGGGCAGCTTGATGTGTTCGAGGAAGCCCGTCGCCTGGATGTTATCCGAATGGTACAGAACGAATTCCTCGTCCTGCGCCGGTGCGCCCTTGTCGTCCTCGCCCAGCTCCTTCCAGCGCAGCGCCCGGTCGACCAGCGCCATCGAGATCGCTTTGCGCTCCGTCTGGCCGAAGACCAGGCCGTAGCCCCGGGTGAACTGCGGCGGCTCGGATTTGCTGCCCAGGAACTGGTTCACGGTCTCGCATTCGGTCAGGGTGATCTCGCCCACTTCGATGGCAAAGCCCAGCTCGGGAATTTCGGCCTCGACCGGGACGGCGCCGATGCGCAGCTCGCCCACGAAGGGGTGGTTCTTGGCGTAGCCCCGCTGGGTGGAATAGGCCATCGACAGGACGAAGCCCTCGTCACCCCGGGTCAGCGCCTGCAGGCGCAGCGGGCGGTCGGCGGGCAGCTCCAGCGGCTCGCGCGTCAGGTCGCCGGGCTGATCGGCCTGCGCCGCGGGCGGCACCTCATCCTGGATCAGACCTTCGCGGTTCAGGAACTCCGTCACCCGGGGCATCACCGGATGCTCGGCCGCCTCCGTCGGGGCCTCGGGGCGCTCCAGCCCTTCCGCCTCCAGCGCGAAGTCCAGCAGACGGTGGGTATAATCAAACGTCGGGCCCAGCACCTGCCCCCCCGGCACATCCTTGAAGGTGGCCGAGATGCGCCGGTCACAGGCCATAGCCCCGGTGTCCACGGGCTGCGAATAGCCGAAGCGCGGCAGGGTCGTGCGATAGGCGCGGATCAGGAAGATCGCCTCGATCAGGTCCCCCCGCGCCTGCTTGATCGCCAGCGCCGCCAGGTCGGGATCGTAGAGCGACCCCTCGGCCATCACCCGGTTCACGGCCAGCGCCAGCTGTTCGCGGATCTGCGCCACCGACAGTTCGGTGACCGACACATCGCCCCGGCGTTCGTCCTCCAGCCACTCATGGGCCTTGTCGATGGCCTTCTCGCCACCTTTCACTGCCACATACATCAGGCAAGCTCCCCTTCGGCAACGCGGGTGGTGCGCGGCAGCGCCCAGAGGGTCGCGCCGTCGCAGAAATAGAAATCCAGCCCCAGCGGGAAGAGCGCCCGGTTGGCCCGGAACGGGCCCACGGCGGGCAGCTCGGCCCGGCGGCTCTCCTTGATCCCAGGCCCGGCCAGCGTCACCGGCTGGGCCGCAAAGGCGCCGTCGACGATCAGCGTGGCGCTGCGGTCGGGGTACTCGGCGGTGCCGATGGCGTATTGGCCCAGTTCGCCCAGAGCCTCCCAGGTGCCCAGCCCGAAGGCCGCCTCGCCCGGCCCGACCAGCGGCGCCCCGCAGTGGAAGGTGATCCAGTCGCGCACCTCCGGCCGGTCATGATCGCCTGCCAGATGCACCGGCGTTTCCGGATCGCACAGGACCAGCAGCAGGGTCGCCGCCGCCGGGCTGACCGGCGCGGGCGCCGTGCCCAGATCGCCCAGCTCCTGCACCTCGCCAGGGCGCGCCATGACCTCCAGCGCCGCGCGGAAGGCACGGGCCGACTGGCGTGGCGCATCCTCGAAGCCGCCCGTCAGGGCCTCGCTTGCCATTGCTCCGTTTCGGGTCATCAGTCTTCCCCCCGTACCATGGTGAAGAAATCCACCTTCGTCTGATCGGCCCTGGCGGCTCGCGCGGCCCGGGCCGCCGTCATCTCGGCCTCTAGCGGATCCAGCAGCTCGGCCCGCAGGCGCGGGGCATCGGCGCCCTGCATGCCCGCATCGACCAGCGCGGCGATCTCGGCCTTCTTGCGATCCCGGCCCTGCACCATGGCATGGCCGACTGCCCCCGCCTCGGTCTTCAGCGCACAGCGCGTCACGCTCATCTCGCCCAGGTTGAAGGCCGCACCCGTGCCCCCGGCCCGACCGCGCACCATCACGCCGCCGACCTCCGGCGCGCGCAGCCAGGTGAACCCCGCCTCACGCCCCGCCTCGGCCCAAAGCGCCACCAGCCGCGCCGCCGGCGCCTTCGCCAGAAGCGACATCCAGGCTTTCCGGGCCGCCTCCTCTTCCGTCAATTCCCGCCGTTCCGACATTAGACACCTTGCAGATTTGTCTAGCTTACTATACAACTAGACAAATCTATAGACAGCCGCCCCGAGTCGCACAAGGCCGGGCGCCCCGCAACAGGATGAAACTTTCATGACGCCTGCCGATGGCTCCCCGCCCCGCAAGACCCCGCTATGGCGCTCCATCGCGGATGCGCTGACCAATGACATCGCCTCGGGCCGCTACCGCCCCGGCGACCGTCTTCCGACGGAGGCGGAGCTGTCGGCCCGCTTCGGCGTCAACCGCCACACGGTGCGGCGCGGGCTGGCGGCGCTGGCGGAGGCCGGGCTGACCCACGCCCGGCGCGGTGCGGGCGTCTTCGTGGCGCAAAGCCCCACGGACTACCCGATCGGGCGCCGCGTCCGCTTTCACCAGAACATCCGCGCCGCCGGGCGACTGCCGGCGAAGAAGCTGCTGCTGGTGGAAACCCGCGCCGCCGACCCGCGCGAGGCGGAGGTGCTGCGCCTTGCGCCGGGCACCGAGGTTCTGGCGACCGAGGGCATTTCGCTGGCCGACGACCAGCCCGTCGCGCTCTTCCGCTCGATCTTTCCGGTGACCCGCCTGCCCGGCCTGCCGGACAGCCTGGCGCGGCTGTCGTCGATCACCCTGGCGCTGCGCGACAACGGCATCCCCGACTACACCCGCGCCTGGACGCGGATCACCGCCAAGCTGGCCAATGCCCATCAGGCGGTGCAGCTGCAGCTGCGCGAAGGCGACCCGATCCTGCGCACCACCTCCCTGAACGTCGACCCCGACGGCCAGCCGCTGGAATACGGGCGCACCTGGTTCTCCGGCGATCGCGTCACCCTGACCCTGGGGGAGGAGGACGAGCCATGATCCCGCCAGGCTCGATCCAAAGCTGTAATCACGGCGATTTCAGCCGGATTTGATGGATTTAGCGGCCCAACGTCACGCCGCCGATACAATCAGAGGTTATCCACAGCAAACAAAACGTCGAGCAGAGCCATGCCCCATACCTTGCCCAGCCTGCGCCTGACCGGCGCAACCATCCTGCGTGACGGCGCCCTTCAGGACCGCTCCGTCGCCTTTGCCGAGGGCCGGATCACCCGTGGCCCCCTGCCGGAGGTGGACCTGACCGGCTACCTGGTGCTGCCGGGGATCATCGACCTGCATGGCGACGCGTTCGAACGCCACATGGCCCCGCGCCCGACGGCCCCCTTCCCCCTGGCGACAGGGCTGCGCGCCACTGATCGCGACGCGGCCGCCAATGGCATCACCACCGCCTGGCTGGCGCAAAGCTGGTCCTGGGAGGGCGGCCACCGCAGCCCCGACTTCGCCCTGTCCCTGCTTGACGCGCTGGAGGCCTACCGCGCCGACCACGCCCTGACCGACCTGCGCGTGCAGATCCGCTGCGAGACCCACACCGCCGAGACGGAGGCGCGGCTGCTCGATGCCGTGCGCCGCTACGGGATCGACTACGTGGTGTTCAACAACCACCTCGACGAAGCCGCACAGATGATGGAAGGCGGCCGCGAGGACCTGCTGATCGCCGCGCGCAAGGCTGGCCGCAGCCCGCAGGACCACATGAAGATCCTCCAGGACGCCAAGCGCCAGGCGCGCGAGGTGCCGCGCTATCTCTGCCGGCTGGCGGAACAGTTCGACGGCATGGGCGTGACCTACGGCAGCCACGACGACCCCGATGGCGAGACGCGTGAGACCTTCTCGATGATCGGCGCCAAGATCTGCGAATTTCCCACCGCGCGCTCGGCGGCGGCCCTGGCCCGCGCCGTGGGCGACCCGATCCTGATGGGCGCCCCCAACGTGGTGCGTGGCGGTTCGCAGTCGGGCAATATCGCCGCGGTGGAATTGATCCGCGCGGGCCTCTGCGATGCGCTGGTGTCGGATTACTACTACCCGGCACTGCACCAGGCAGCCTTCGCCCTGGCCGACAGCGGGCTGCTGCCCCTGCCCGCCGCCTGGGACATGATCTCGGCCCGCCCGGCGGAGATCCTGCGCCTGCCCGACCGGGGCCGCCTGCAACCGGGGCTGCGCGCCGACATGGTGGTCATCAACCAGCAGACCCGCGCCATCGAGGCGACGATCTCGGCTGGGCGTATCACCCACCTGGCCGGCGAGGCCGCGCATCGCTTCACCGCCCTGCCGCAAGGCACGGCCATGGCCGCCGAATAGGCCTCCGGCTCCGGTCCGCCTTCCAGATTCCCCGCGCCTGGCGCCGCCCGGGGTGCCCGGCCCTGTATTCTCTTTGCCGAAAACATCCCAAGGGTAACAGTCATCCCCTCTCCGCCCAATAGAGGCGGCCCGCACGCGCTCAGCCCTCGTATTTCTCCAGAAAGGCCTCGGCGCTCAGCGCCCGAAAATCCTCCAGGCGCGCGCGCAGGGTGGCGTGATCCCAATCCCACCAGGCCAGGGCGATCAGCCGATCTGCCACCGCCTCGGGCTGGCGCCGACGCAGCACCCGGGCGGGCGTGCCCGCGACGATGGTGTAAGGCGCCACATCCTTGGTCACCACGGCGCCGGCGGCCACCACGGCCCCGTCGCCCAGCGTGACCTCGGGCTTGATCATCGCGCCATTGCCGATCCATGTATCATGCCCGACGCGAGCGCGCCGCGACCGGCGATGCTCGAAGAAGGCCGTGTCGTTTTCCACGTCGTCCCAGTAGTCGGCGGAGCGGTAGAGGAAGTGATGGCAGGCGGCGGTGTCCAGCGGGTGATCCGTCGCGCCGATCCGGGTGAAGGCGGCGATATTGGCAAACTTGCCGATGGTCGCGTTGGCCACATCGGCGTAGCGGTCGCAATAGCTGTAGTCGCCGAAACTGGAATGCGCGACGCGGCTGCCCCGCCCGATCTCGACATAGCGGCCCAAAGTGGTCTCGGTCAGCTCCACATCCGGATGCAAATAGGGGGTTTCGGCGGTCAGTCGGGCCATGGAGTGTCCTTTGGAAGAAGTCAGGGCGCAGGCCTCGACCCGCGCCCATCCGTGATGTCATTGCGTCCAGCAAAGCTGCAAAGCGGGCAGTTTGCAAAGGTGATCGGGGCCAGCGGCGGCAGGGTCAGTGTCCGCCGTCGTCGCCCTTGATCAGCTTGCGCCGCAGCCAGCCGGAGAAGCTGTCCATGGCGAAGACCAGCATCACCACCAGGATGATGTAGTAGGTCACCTCTTCCCAGTCCTTCTGGGTGATCATCGCCTGGGTCAGCAAGAGCCCGATGCCGCCGCCGGTGATCGCGCCGATGATGGTGGCCGAGCGGGTGTTGCTTTCGAAGAAGTACAGCACCTGGCTCAGCAGCACCGGCGTCACCTGCGGGATCACCCCGAAGCGATACCGTTGCACCGGCTTCGCCCCGGTGGAGCGGATGCCCTCGATCTGCTTGTCATCGACGTTTTCCAGCGCCTCGGAGAACATCTTGCCGAAGGACCCGGTGTCGGTCAGCAGGATCGCCAGCGCGCCGGTCATCGGCCCGGGGCCGAAGGCGCGGGACAGCACGATCGTCCAGATCAGCGCATCCACCCCGCGGCAGAGGTCGAAGATACGGCGGAAGAACTGCCGCACCAGCATCAGCGGCGTGAAGTTGCGCGCCGCCAGGAAGGCCAGCGGCAGCGCCACGATGGCCGCGCCGAAGGTGCCGAGGAAGGCCATCAGCAGCGTCTCGAACAGGGCCCAAGCCACGTCGGCATGCCGCCACATGTTGTTCTGCCAGAAGTCATGCCAGATCGCCCCGGCCTCGCCGGAGGTGGCCCGCGACAGCAGCTCGCCGGCGCTCAGCCCGTGATAGGGGCTGTCGAGGGTGAAGAAGAAGAGCTCCCACCCGGTGAAATAGCGGAAGACCTCGGTGCGGTTGCGGGTGATCGTCACCCGGCCGGCGTCGGTCACCACCATCACGCGGTTGCGCGCCGCGGAAATGTAGTCGGGCATCGGGCCATCGGGATAGGTGGCCTCCACCCCCCGCCCCTCGGACCTGGCGCTGATCGTGCCATAGCCGGGGATGTCGTATTCCACGTGGTCGGGGTAGTAGCGCACCTCGTGGCCCTCGGGCATCTCGACCGTGGTCACGTCGCCATCGACGGTCACCCAGTCGGGCCGCTCACCCTCGGGGTATTCGCCCTTGCGCTCCCCCTCGATGGCATAGCTCATCTCGCCGGTGCGGTTGTCGCGTTCGACGTGGGTCTTGTAGCTGTAGATGTCGCGCATCAGGATCGCGCCGTTTTCCGGGCGCGCCCGGTCGATCAGCCCGGGGAGATCGAAGGCGAAGAAGGCGTAGACGAGATAGAGCAGCACCAGCCCCGGCAGGCCGAAGGACCACAGCCGCTTGGTGCGGAACATCGCATCGGCGCGGGTCTTCAGGCTGTCGGTGGGGGCGGTGTGGATGTCGGATGCCATGGTCATGCCAGCACCTCCTCCTTGCGGCCATGGGTCAGCCGGTCACGGAAATGGCTGCCGATCTGGTCGACGGCCACGATGGTCACGAAGAGCAGCAGGAAGATCGCCGCGGCCTCGTCGTAGCGACCGATCCCCCAGGCCATGGCGTTCTTCAGCTCATACCCGATGCCGCCGGCGCCGACGAAGCCCAGGATGGCCGAGGCGCGGATGTTGATCTCGAACCGCAAGAGCGCGTAGCTGAGGTAGTTGGGCGCCACCTGCGGCATCACCCCCAGCACCATGCGCTGCGTCCAGCTGGCACCGACGGAGGTCAGCCCCTCGACCGGTTTCAGCGAGGCGTTCTCGTTCACCTCGGAGAAGAGCTTGCCGAGCGCGCCGACGGTGTGGAAGGCGATGGCGATCATCGCCGGAACCGGACCACCGCCCAGCACGAAGATCAAAACCAGGGCGATGACGATTTCGGGCACCGCGCGCATCACGTCCATCATGCGGCGCCACAGCGGGATCAGCCGCGGCCAGCGGGCCAGGCCCCGGGTCGCCAGCATCGACAGCAGGATGCCACCCGCGGCCCCGATCAGCGTAGAAACCGCAGCAATGTTGATCGTTTCCACCAGGGCGGGGAAATATTTCACCAGGTTCGCGGGCAGGTCGGTGATCTTCTCCGCCGCCTCGGACATGACGGCCGCGGGGAAGGCTCCCAGCTGATGCAGCCCGTCCCAGAACCCGCCGGCATTGCGGGCGTCGGCGGTGATGAAGCCGCTGGCCATCAAGGCCACGAAGACCGCAAGGATCATGCCCCCGTAAAGGCGTTTGCGGCGCGTCTGCGCCATGTAGCTTTCGCGGATCTGGGCCGAGGAGGATCCCCCTGCGCCCGAAGCGGTCTGATCTGCCATGGAAGGTCCCGTCATGGGGGGAAACAAAGAGAAAGGGCCCGCACGCGGCGGGCCCTTTCGGAGGGGTTCATCAGTTGTTGATGACCGAGCGGCGTGCCGCGACGATGGATTCGTACTCGGCATGGGTCACCGGGATGAAGTCCTTCGCGTCGCCGGCGGCCACACCGTAGGCGCAGGTGGGATCTTCTTCCCACAGGTCGGCGGTCAGCTGGGTGACGGCATCCTTGACGTCCTGCGGCAGGGCCTTGCGCAGCACGAAGGGACCTTCGGGGATGATGTTCGACTGCCAGATCTGCACCAGGTCGTTCATGTCGACCAGGCCCGCGTCCACCGCGCGACGCAGGGCGCCGGAGTTGAAGCCGTCTTCCCAGTTGCCCAGGCCGTCGGCCCAGGTCACGCCGGCGTCAACGTCGCCGTTGTTGACCGCGACGATGGTCTGTTCGTGGCCGCCGGTGAAGACGACATCACCGAAGAACTCACCCGGCTCCATCGGGAAGCCAGCGGCAGCGATCTCGACCGAGGGGATCAGGTAGCCGGAGGTGGAGTTCGGGTCACCAAAGCCGAATTTCTTGCCTTCCAGGTCGGCCAGCTCGGTCACGCCGCTGTCGACGCGGGCAAAGCCGATGGAGTAGTAGCCGATGGAGCCGTCGAGGTTCTGCTTCACCAGCACCGGCTCGACCGCGTCGGCGTCGGCGATGTAGGTGCCGGCGTAGGAGGAGGCGCCCATCCAGGCCGCGTCGATGGTGCCGCCCAGCAGGCCCTGCATCACGCCGTTGTAGTCTGCGGGGGTGAAGACCTGGACCGGCACGCCAAGCGCATCGGAGATCTTGTCGGCATAGCACTCGTTGTTGGCCATGCGGTCCTGGGCGTTCTCGCCGCCGAGGATGCCGAGACGGAATTCGGAGATTTCCTGGGCCTGGGCAACGCCGGCCAGGGCGGTGGTGGCCAGCGCGGCCGCGATCAGTTTTTTCATCTTACAAGCTCCTTGGATTGGCCCCGGCAATCCCTTGCTCCCCGGGGCAGACGAAACGTGGGGTTGGTCAGGCGGTCACCTTCGCCAGCGCGGCCTTGGCGGCGCTGCGGTCGATGGTGTCGATCTCGGTCGAGGTGGCCTCTTCCGAGAAAGTGGCGTCGGCGCCGTAGATCTCGCGCGCCATGTCTGTGGTCAGCTGTTCGGGCAGGCCGTCGAAGACGATGCGCCCGGCCCGCATCCCGATCACCCGGTCGCAATAGCGCCGCGCGGTATCCAGGGTGTGCAGGTTGGCGATGACCATGCGGCCGTCTTCCTCGTGGATGCGGCGCAGGGCGTCCATCACCACCTGGGCGTTCATCGGGTCGAGGCTGGCGATCGGTTCATCCGCCAGGATGATCTTCGGGTCCTGCATCAGGGCACGCGCGATCGCGACGCGCTGCTGCTGCCCCCCCGACAGCGCCTCGGCCCGCTTAGGCGCATGTTCGGCGATGCCCAGCCGGTCGAGGATGTCGATGGCGCGGTGGATGTCCTCGCTGGGATAGAGGTTGAACAGCGTCGAAAACGCCGAGCGGCGGTTCAGCGTGCCGTGCAGCACGTTCGACACCACGTCCATGCGCGGCACCAGGTTGAACTGCTGGAAGATCATGGCGCAATCGGCCTGCCAGGCGCGCTTGGCCGCGCCGGTCAGGCTGCTGACCTGGCGATCCTCGAAGGTGATGGTGCCCTCGCTGATGTCTTCCAGCCGGTTCAGCATGCGCAGCAGCGTGGACTTGCCGGCGCCGGAACGGCCGATCACGCCGATCATCATCGGCTTGTCGACGTGAATGGTTGCGCTGTCCACCGCGGTGTTGCGCCCGAATGTCTTTGTCAGTTTCTCGATGCGAAGCACGAAGTCATCCCCTAGGTCCTTGCGCCGGTCCTAGGGGGCTTCGAAAAAAGATTTGTATCGGGACGGTTAACTTTTTGTAACACCTGCCGGGTCGTGCCGTCCCGCTGCCTGAGGGCCGCTGCGGCCCCCGCCCGCTGCCTGATATGCCGACATTTCGAGTGACCTTTTGCTTCGCGGGCCTCCCCCGAACCGGTGAGGTTTAACACATCTTTCAATCGCTCTCCCTTAGGGTCTGGAGGCTGACTCCCGCGCTCCGCCGCGCCACGCCGGCACCGGGGATCCTGTCAGAGGGCGTGAAGAGGCGTCCGCTTACGCCGGCCGTGCGATGGCCGGCCCGCTGCCCCGGCGCGCATGACATTCAGGGTGAGGTGCCATGACCTATCACAGACCGGCTTCAGAAGGGTCCGGCCCCGCCTCCCCCGGGGGCCTCCCCCCGCCTGCACAGCCCGGCTGCACCATGTTGCAGGACGCGCACAGAGGCGCCGACGCCCTGTCGATGCAGGAACTTCAATCCCGCTACGATCTGGCGGTGGCTCTGTGTCCGGTGCCGGCGCTGATGGCCGATGTCGACGGTCGGATCCGTTGTGCCAATGCCGCGCTCTACCAGCTGTTCGGCCATGATCCCGGCAGCCTGACCGGTCAGGCGGTGGAGGTGCTGATCCCGCAAAGTTCCCGCGATCGTCACCCGATCCTGCGCGGCGCCTTCGCCCACCAGCCGGCGCAGCGCAGCATGGGCCAGGGCCGCGAGGTGTTCGGCCTGCACGTGGACGGCAGCTTGATCCCGGTGGAAATCGGCCTTTCGCCTGTCCCGCTGGGTGCGGAGACCGAGGTATTCACCACCGTCGTCGATATCAGCGAACGGCGCCTGAACGAACGCCGCCTACGTGAGGCGCTGGACGCCTCGGCCACCGCCATGGTGCTGGTGGCGCCCGACGGCACGATCGAGCTGGTCAACACCATGGCCTGCGAACTGCTGGGCGGCGCGCCACGCGATCTGGTCGGGCGCAACGTCGACAGTTTCGTCCCGCATCACATGCGGCTGCAGCACTCGGTCTTTCGCCAAAGCTACCTGTCGGCCCCCCGGCCCCGGGCCATGACCTCCGGACGTGAACTGAACGTCGTCGGCCTCGACGGTCATGCGACGCCGGTGCATGTCGCCCTCACGCCGATCAATGGTGTCGGCGGGCAGCGGATCATGGCCACGCTCGTCGATCTGACCGACATCCACGCCAAGGAGCAGGAGCTGCAGCGCCACAACGCCCGTCTGTCGGCCCTGAACGACGAGCTGACCCAGTTCGCCTATTCCGCCAGCCATGACCTGCGCGCCCCCCTGGCCACCATCGCCGGGCTGCTGGAGTTGTGCCTCGAAGACCTGGCCGCCGGCGAAACCGCCGAGACCCGGCGCTGCATCCAGGACGCCCTGACCACCGCGCGGCGCAATATAAACAAGGTCGAACAGGTCCTCACCCTTGCCCGGGCCGGGCTGGATGCCATTCCCGACGAACGGATCGACCTGGTCGCCACCGCCCAGGCGATCTGGGACGACATGTCATCGAAATGGACCACGCGCCCGGGCTTCACCATCGTCACCCGCGGCACCGCCTGGCTCCTGACCGAGCGTCCGACGCTGGAGACGATTATCGAAAATCTGCTGTCGAACGCGATCCGTTTCCGTGATCCGGCGAAGGCCAGTCACTGGATCGAACTTTGCTTCGACACCCGGAGCGGTACTCATCTGACCTTGCGGATCAGCGACAACGGAACCGGGATCGGCACCGCTGACAAGGGCCGCGTCTTCGAGATGTTCCGCCGCTCTGCGCGCAGTGATGGCCACGGCCTGGGCCTGGCCATCGTCCAGAAACACGTGCGCCGCCTGTCAGGGGACATCCGCCTCGACAGTTCTCCCGGCGGCAGTCGCTTCACCATCACACTTCCACTCAGGACCTGACCGATGATCCCCACTTTCATCGTCGATGATGTCGCTTCCGACCGCTATATCGCGCGCCGCCGCCTGGCCAAGAACGGCAACTTCCACCCGATCAGGGAATCGGCCGACGGGACGGAGTTTCTCGAACGCTTCTTCGCCGCCGATCGCCCCGCGCCGGACAAGGACACGCCGCCGGAGCTGATCCTGCTGGACATCAACATGCCGGAGCTTGACGGTTTCGAAACCATTGAGGAGCTGAAGCGTCGGCGTAGCGCGGCGGAGGCAGAGATGCAGATCGTGGCGCTCTTCTCTTCTTCGGACAACGAACGCGACCAGGAACGGTCGCAGCTGAGCGGGGTGGTCGAACATTTCTTCACCAAGCCGATCAGCGATGCCGCCATTGAAGAGATCCTGGAGACCTACCGCGCCCGCGGCTACCTGTGAGCGTGCCAGGTCGGTCGAAAGCTCCCGCAAGCGGGAAAGCGGACCTGGACCGCAGCCCAAGCAGGATTGCCGAAGCAACGATCACATACAGAGTCGCATGCAGACCCGCGATCAGCGTGGCGCACCGCCCCATGCTGCGGCAGACCGCTGAAACTGGCCTAAGGCGTCGCTCTGATTGGTGGTGCCGAAGCAGCACCCCGTCCGCTGACGTGGGCCACCCGCGGTTCCGTGCCGCGTTTACAGGGCGGGCCCAAGCAACTTTTGCGGCCACTGTTGCGCCAGCCACTGACAGGCAACCAGTCTGCCGTGGCTTTGCCTGGTGGGACGGCGGCAAGTTGGGATGGCAGGAAGGGACGCCACGCCCTTGGGGCAGCGACGTTCAAGCGGCGACGGCCACCAGGCTCAATGCTTGCGGAAGACGAACTGCATCGCCGGATCGTCCAGCAGGTCTTCCCAGTCGCCAGACTTGTCTTCCGGGATCAGCCCGTAGGACCGCAGCATCTGCAGGGTAACCGCGCCGCCCTCCGGAGCCGTCGCATCGGGCACGCCGCGCGACAGTTCTTCACGCACGATGGCGCGCATGGCGGCCACGATCTCCTCTCTTTGCGCTTCCAGCGCGGATTGCAGGTTCTGCTGGGCGACCCGGCTGCCCGCTTCCAGGGCGCGCAGGATCAGGGATTTCAGCGCGTCGCGGTCCAGATCCGTCTTCGCCTTGTAGTCGATGCAGCCGCTGCGGATCGCCTCCACCGCCACGTCATGCCGCGCCTCGCCGCTGATCATCACCACCGGCGCCTGGCCGTTCTTCTCGATCCCCCGCAGCATCTCCTGCGCGGCAAGGCCATCGCCGTCCGGCAGCAGGTAATCGATGAAGACGACGTGGTAGCGCCGGGCCTGCAGCATCTGGCGAAATTCCTCGATCCCGCTGGCGATGGACACCCGCACGGGCAGGTCCGTCGACCGGCAATCGCGCTGCAACTGCAAGGCGTCGAAACGGCTGTCGTCGAGCACCAGCACGTCGATCAGCGTCGGCTCCGGCTCGGCCGGCGTGGTCAGCAGCCCCGGCACCTCGGGAACATGAGGCGCCGCCGGCTCCCTGCGCGGTTCGTCCTGATGCGGCTCCATCTCCCGACTCCTTCTCGTCAAACGATATCCCGGGAAGAGCTTCCCCCTCCCGTCCTTGCCAAGCTGTTAAGGGGCACCTGCCAGACGCCTGAAATTCAAACGCAATTTTCGGCAATATCACTGCAGATCCCGGGTCCCAGCGCCGCCCCCATTAAGGGCTTGTTCGCCTGCGCCCCACATTCTGCGGGCATGACCGAAGACCCTCCTCCCCCCGACGCTCCGGCCGTCCAGACCGCCGGCCCCGGCCTTGCCAGGAACGACCCGGCCGATCGCGATCCGGCAGCCGGGATGGAGGAGTTCATCTACATCATCACCCATGATCTGCGTGCCAGTTTCCGTGCCTTCCACACGATCCCCGAATGGATCCGCGAGGACATGGGTCCCCTGCCGCCGGAACGTGAGGCCATCGTGGCGGAACACCTTGACCTGCTGACGACCCAGGCCGCCCGTGCGGACCGCATGCTGCTGGACCTGCGAGATTTCTCCCGCATCGGGCGCCTTGCCGACCCGATCGGGGCCCACCCGCTGGAGGAGGTGCTGGACCGTGCCAGCCAGATCTCGCCTTTCCCCGATCGGGCCAGCCTGCAGGTCACGGGCAGCGCGACCCTTACGGGGCCGGGCAATGAACTCGCCATGCTCTTCGCTGCACTGCTGTCCAATGCGGTCAAGCACCATGACCGCGACCAGGTACGGATCAGGCTGAGCCTGGCGGATGACGGCCCCCTCCTGCGCCTGACCCTGGACGATGACGGGCCCGGGATTCCCACCCGGTTCCGGGAGGCGGTCTTCGCCCCGTTGCGCACGCTGCGCCCGCGGGATCAATGCGAAGGGTCAGGCATGGGCCTGGCCATCGCGCGCAAGATCGTCACCCGCCTGGGCGGCGAGATTCACATCGCCCCGCCCGAGGATGCAGACCCTGAGGGCCCACGGCCTGCCAAGGCGACTGTGGAAACCGTCGTGGATCAGGCCACGGCGCCCCCCCGCGGCACGCGGGTGGTGTTCACCCTGCCCGGCCAGATGGAGGATCCGCCCCCGCCGCGGCTGAACTGATGCGACCGCCCCGCGCCCTGCCTGACGACCCAACGTCAACGCGCGGCTACCCTTCGAGGCCAGACTGTCCATCAAGCTCAGTCCGGCCATGGCGCCCGGTCGGCGCCACGCGCCTGGCCCGAGGCACCATGCGCCCCCTTCCCAAATCCCCCGCTCCCGGCCTATAAGCCCCCGGAAACTCCGGAGGCTTCCATGCGCAATGCCAAGGTCACCCGCTCGACCGCAGAAACCGACATTCACGTGGTCATCGACCTCGACGGCACCGGCCAGTACGAATGCGATACCGGCGTCGGGTTCTTCGACCACATGCTGGACCAGCTGTCGCGCCATTCGCTGATCGACATCACCGTGACCTGCAAGGGCGACACCTTTATCGACGACCATCATAGCGTCGAGGATGTGGGCATCGCGCTCGGCCAGGCCCTGACCAAGGCGCTTGGCGACAAGCGGGGCATCCGCCGCTATGGCGATTGCCACCTGGCGATGGACGACAGCCTGGTCCGCGCCGCCCTGGACCTGTCGGGCCGGCCCTTCCTGGTGTGGAACGTCGACTTCCCCACCGAGAAGATCGGCAGCTTCGACACCGAGCTGGTGCGCGAGTTCTTCCAGGCCTTCAGCACCCACGGCGGCATCACCCTGCATGTGGACAAGCTGCACGGCCTGAATTCGCACCATATCGCCGAGGCGGCCTTCAAGGCCGTGGCCCGCGCCCTGCGCACCGCCGTCGAAAGCGACCCGCGCAAGGCCGACGCCATCCCCTCGACCAAGGGCACGCTCTGACCCGCCCTTGACCCCGTTCCGCATCCGGGCCACGACAGGCCCGG
Organism: Pseudooceanicola marinus; assembly: GCF_020177265.1. Taxonomy (GTDB): domain Bacteria; phylum Pseudomonadota; class Alphaproteobacteria; order Rhodobacterales; family Rhodobacteraceae; genus Pseudooceanicola; species Pseudooceanicola marinus_A. Next base: position 270,539 of record NZ_JAIVMC010000008.1, on the reverse strand, counting down.
ATCACGAAAGGCGCCCCCATGCTCACCGTTCTCATCGACTACGAAAGCGGCAACCTGCACTCGGCCGAGAAGGCGTTCCAGCGCATGGCGCGGGAGGTCGGCGCGGGCGAGGTGATCGTGTCGGACCGCCCCGAGGACGTGGCGCGCGCCGACCGGATCGTGCTGCCCGGCGACGGGGCCTTCCCCGCCTGCCATGCGGCCCTGGCCGGTGCGGGCGCGGGCTCCGTGCTGGAGGCGCTGCGCGAGGCGGTCGAGGTGAAGGGCCGCCCCTTCATGGGCATCTGCGTCGGCATGCAGCTGATGGCACGCGTGGGTCACGAATACGAGGAATGCCCAGGGCTCGGCTGGATCGACGGCGAGGTGACGAAAATCCTCCCGGAGGATCCAAAGCTGAAGGTGCCGCACATGGGCTGGAACGATCTGGTCATCGATCGCCCCCACCCTGTGCTGGAGGGGATCGAAACCGGTCACCACGCCTATTTCGTGCACTCCTACCACATGAGCGTCGCCGACCCCGCGCAACTGATCGCCCACGTGGAGTATGGTCAGCCGGTCACGGCCATCGTCGGGCGCGACACGATGGTGGGAACGCAGTTCCACCCGGAAAAGAGCCAGGCCAACGGCCTGCGGCTGATCGCGAACTTCCTCAGCTGGAAACCCTGACCCCTCAGCCCGGCGCTTGCAGCCAATCTGCGATGTGCCCGGCGGCCTCTTCGGCCGACAGCGCCGTCACATCCAAAGCCAGCATGCGGTCCGCGCCGCAGGACAGCAGCGGCTTGCCCGCATCATGCTTGGCATCCGCATAGGCCGGATCGCGCGGCTTGCCTGCCCCGGCCCGCTCGGGCGCGGCCATGCGGCGACGGTTCTCGGCCCGATCGCAGGACAGGTTGACCACCGCCAAGCCGCCCCGGGCTGCCCCCAGGTGCCGGAGCCGGACCAGGTTTTCCTCGATCCAGGGATCGAGGGGCGGCCATCCAGCCAGCACATCGGTGAAAATAACCATCCGCCCGGGTGGCAGCGCCAGGATGCGGGGATCGACCACCGGCCAGACATCGCGGATGATGTCGAAATAGGCCTCCGACTTCGGCGTGGCGAGGGCGTAGGCCGGATTGTAGAGCGTGTGGATGTCCAGAAGCACCGCGCCAGTTCGGTCGGCCAGATGACGCGCGATGGTCAACTTGCCGACGCCCGGCTAACCGTTCAGAAGCAGGATCATGCTCTTTGCCCCCGGGTCGCGGTTTCAGACAGTCGGACAGGCTGCGGGTCAGTGCACCCGTCGCCAGGTCTGGCTGTTGCAGATGATGCCGGCGCAGCCGCGCACCTCCAGCTGATCGCCCTGCACCTCGACCTTGGCCGCCACCACCTTGTCCAATAGCGGCACGTAAACCTGCCCCTGATAGGCGCCGCCCGCGGCGGGTTCCATGCCGCGCAGAACCATCTCGCCCACGGCCTTGGTCACGATCTCCTGCCCTTCGGGATCGAAGGCCCGTTCGAGGCGGCCACAGTAGGCACCGCCGCAATCGCGGATGACCACATGGCCGGTCTGTCCCTTGCGGTCAGGGGGCGAGGCCCAGGTACCGACGACTGTCTCCGCGGCGCCGGCCTGCCCGGCCATCACCGCCAGCAGGCAACCGCCCAGCAGCCGCCGCAGGGTCGCGCCCTTGCCTGAAATCTGATCCGTCATCATCGCTCGATCTCCCTTCTGGAGTGCTCCCACCCATAATGGATCCCGGAATCCTAACGCCGCGCGCCGTTCCCGCCATGATCGGCGACAAGACGTAGCAGGAATCCCTTCGCAAAGAGAGAACGCCGCAGTCGAAAACGCGGTTCCGGCAGGAACTGGCCGAGGAAATCTCGCGATTTTTCTGAAAATGGCCCGTTTGGCGCCAGGCCTGCAACGCCCCGGACGGGGCGTCGGAGCCGGGGGCAGGCCTGCGCCCGCCCCGCCGGCTGGATCACTTCACCCGCGTCCAGGTCTGCCTCTTGCAGATCGGCCCGACGCAGCCCGCGACCCGCAGGACGTCGCCCGACAGTTCCATCTTCGAGCGATAGACCTTGTCGGTGGAGGGCTGCCAGATGCGCCCGTCGCCGTACTTGCCGTTGCCCTCGGCCTGCATGTCCCAGACGATGGGCTTGCCGCGGTTGGCGCTCTGGTATTCGCCAGAATTGTTGAAGGTGCGGCTGATGACACCACACAGGGCGGCGCCGCAGGGGGCGAAGGTGACATGGGCGTAACTGCCGTCGTCCACTTCCGTCTTCCAGATCCCCTCGACCGGATCCGCCATGGCCGCCCCGGCGCCAAGCGCGACGAAACCGGCCGCAACCAGTGCCTTGAACATGAGATTTCCTCCCTCAGAACTCCTCTAGGCATACCCTGACTCCTCAAAGGTCCACCGTGCAAGGGCGCGGGCATATGACTTGACGTCAAGGTCAGGCATGCTGTCCCACCCGCGTCAGGCCCTGCCCGAGACCCCGCCGGACGCGCTCGCACGTTGCAATTGGCGCGGCGCCCGTGCCATAGGCTTTGGCGACCAAGGAAAGGGCCCGCGCGATGATCCTCTACCCCGCCATCGACCTCAAGGACGGCCAGGCCGTGCGCCTGTTCAAGGGCGACATGGACAAGGCCACCGTGTTCAACGACGACCCCGCCGCCCAGGCGATGGAGTTCGTGGAGGCGGGCTGCGAATGGCTGCATCTGGTGGATCTGAACGGCGCCTTCGCCGGCAGCCCGGTGAACGCCGCCCCGGTCGAGGCGATCCTGGAGCGCTGCAAGGTGCCGGCCCAGCTGGGCGGCGGCATCCGCGACATGGCCACCATCGAGATGTGGCTGGGCAAGGGCCTGCAACGGGTCATCCTGGGCACCGTGGCGGTGGAAAACCCCGCGCTGGTGCGCGAGGCGGCGAAGGCCTTCCCCGGCCAGGTGGCCGTGGGCATCGACGCCCGCAACGGATACGTGGCGACCAAGGGCTGGGCGACGGAAACCGACGTGCAGGTCACCGACCTGGCGCGCAGTTTCGAGGACGCGGGCGTGGCTGCCATCATCTACACCGACATCAACCGCGACGGCGCGATGCAGGGCCCCAACATCGAGGCCACGGCGGCGTTGGCCAATGCGGTGTCGATCCCGGTGATCGCCTCGGGCGGTGTCTCCTCCATTGCCGACCTGCAGGCGTTGAAGACCTGCGGTGCGCCGCTGAACGGCGCGATTTCGGGCCGGGCGCTTTATGACGGGGCCATCGACCTGGCCGAGGCGCTGGCGGTGATGAAGGGCTGACATGGCACGCCGCCCCGCCACCCGCCGGCTGGACCGGATCGCGCTGGTCCTCGTCTTGGCGCCGCTTGCCCTGTGGCTGGGTGCCATCGGCGTGACCCTCGCCCTGGGCGCGGCGGGCTGTGCCATCGACGAGGGATCGGCCCATCCCTGCACCCTTGCGGAGCTGGACCTGTCGGACTTCGCCTATACCACCGGCATCTTCGCCGCCTGGGGCGGGCTGTTGATGCTGCCCTTCTCCGGCGGCTTCGCCTTGCTCTGGGCGGTGGTGCGGCTGATCCTCTTGATGGCCCTGCCCCGCTCCGCGACTGGCCCGGGCCCCGAAGACAAGATGACGCCCGGCACCAAAGAAAAGACAAACAGGGACGACACGACGAAATGACCAAGGACATGCTGGCCATCCTGATGGTGGCGATCCCGCTGGCGGCCTTCGGCCTCAGCTTCTTCACCCGCAACCGCATGGCCTTCTGGCTGCTGCGGATCGCCGGGCTGACCTTCGCCATCTCGCTGTCGCTGATGATCATCGCCGACAACAACTGCTCGGGCGACCTGCTGAACGGGCTGTCGGACTGCGCCGCCGGGCTGACCGGCCCGCTGACCGCCATTGCCCCGATCCTGCTTCTGCTGTTCATGAGCTATCTCTACTTCGGCCCTGTGATCCTGCTGGTCAGCCTCGGGCTGGAGATCTACACCCGTGTGACGCGCCGCTGACCCGGCCCCTCTGGCCAGCGCGCCCGCCGCGCGCTAAACCGGCGCCGACCCATCCCCGCACCGGGAGATCCCCATGCTGAAGACCCGCATCATTCCCTGCCTCGACGTGGCCGACGGCCGCGTGGTGAAGGGCGTCAATTTCGTCGACCTGCGCGATGCGGGCGATCCGGTGGATGCCGCGAAGGCCTATGACCTGGCCGGCGCGGACGAGATCACCTTCCTCGACATCCACGCGACCCATGAAAACCGCGGCACCATGTTCGACGTGGTCACCCGCACCGCCGAGAACTGCTACGTGCCGCTGACCGTGGGCGGGGGCGTGCGCACGGTGCAGGACGTGCGCAACCTGCTGCTGGCGGGGGCCGACAAGGTGTCGTTCAATTCCGCCGCCGTGGCCGACCCGGACGTCCTGGCCCGCGCCGCCGACCAGTTCGGCAGCCAGTGCATCGTCTGCGCCATCGACGCCAAGACCGTCAGCCCCGGCAAGTGGGAGATCTTCACCCATGGCGGGCGCAAGCCCACGGGGATCGACGCGGTGGAGTTCGCCAAGCTGGTGGCGGCCAAGGGCGCCGGAGAGATCCTGCTGACCTCGATGGACCGCGACGGTACCCGCGCGGGGTTCAACCTGCCGCTGACCCGGGCGATTTCCGATGCGGTCTCGGTGCCGGTCATCGCCTCTGGCGGCGTCGGCACGCTGGATCACCTGGTCGAGGGCGTGACCGAGGGCGGCGCCTCCGCCGTGCTGGCCGCCTCGATCTTCCACTTCGGCGATCACACCATCCGCGAGGCCAAGGAACACATGGCCGCCGCGGGCATCCCGATGCGACTGCAGTAGGAGGCCGCCATGACCGACACGCTTTCCCGCCTCTCCGCCACCATCGAAAGCCGCCGCGGCGCCGACCCCGACAGTTCCTGGACAGCCAAGCTGTTGGCCAAGGGACCGGAGAAATGCGCCGAGAAGTTCGGCGAAGAGGCCGTCGAGGCGATCATCGAGGCGGTGAAGAACGACCCCGAAAAGCTGGCCTCGGAATGCGCCGATGTGCTTTACCACATGCTGGTGATGCTGGCGGCGCGGGACGTGCCGCTGCAGGCTGTTCTCGACGTGCTGGAGGCGCGCGAGGGCACCTCGGGCGTGGCCGAGAAGGCCAGCCGCCCCAAGGGCTGATCCCTCAGGCCGCCCCCTGCCCCGCCAGCCGCGCCTGCCGCTGGCCGACCAGCAGCGAGCCAACGCCCGACAGCGCGATCAGCGCCAGACCGGCCAGCGCCCAGACATCGGGCCAGTCGCCGAAGACCAACGCCCCCAGCACCATGGCCGACAGCAGCTGGCTGTAGACCAGCGGCGCGATCAGGCTGGCCTCCGCCCGGCGGCTGGCCATCACCAGCAGGAAATTCCCCATGGCCGATCCGCCGGCGCTGATCGCCACCAGCCCAGCCAGCGTCCAGGTCATCCCGGGCCAGTCGCCGCCCAGGCCGAAGGGCGTCAGCATCGCCGTGCCCAGCAGTAGCTGCGACAGCAGCAGGAAGCGGGGCCGAACCTGGCCCGAGACGACCCGCGTCATCACCAGGTAGGCGCCGTAGAAGGTGCCGGCGGTCAGCGCAAAGGCCATGCCGATGGTGGCCCCGAACCCCGGTTTCACCACCAGCATCACCCCCGCGAAACCGACGGCCAGCAGCAGGCTGCGCAGCGGTGCGGGGCGTTCGCCCAGGAACAGGATCGCCAAGACATAGGCCACCACCGGGCCGATGAAGAAGGCGCCGAAGACATTGGCCAGCGGTTCTGTCCGCAGCGCCGTCAGGATGCAGCTGATCCCGGCGGCGATGAAGAAGCCCCGCAGCACCACGCGCCAGTCCAGCAGGCGCGGCAGCTCGGCCCGGGTCAGCCCGCTGAAGGGCAGAAGCACCAGCGCGGCCAGGCCGAAGCGCGTCCAGGCGACCCAGACCGGATCAATGCCGGAGGAGGTCATCAGCTTGCCCGCCGTATCCCCGATCACCACGCAGGTAACCGCGCCAAAGACGGTGGCGATCAGCCCGGCCAGCTCAATCCCGCGCATCGCCGGCCCCTGCGGTCATGGCGTCGCGGGCCCCGGCGCCGCTCACAATCCCAGCCTCGCGATCTCGATCTTCGGGCAGCGGTCCATCACCACCTCGACGCCCCGCGCCTCGGCCATGTCGCGCCCCTCGGGGCTGATGACCCCGATCTGCATCCAGACTGTCTTCAGCCCCGGCAGGGCCGCCAGCGCCTCCTCGACCACGCGGGGCACGGCGTCGGAGCGGCGGAAGATGTCGACCATCTCGACTGCCGCGCCCAGGTCGCGCCCGACCTCCGCCAGGTCGGCGCGCACGGTTTCCCCGAACAGCGTTTCTCCCGCGTGGCCGGGGTGGACCGGGATAACCCGATAGCCCTTCGCTGTCAGCATCTCGCCCACCCCGTGACTGGGGCGCGTCGCATCGGGCGAGGCGCCGACCATGGCGATCACCCGCTGTTCGGTCAGGATCCGGCGCAGGCCGGCGTCGTCTTCGATTGTCATGGCGGGATCCTCCTGTCGCGCGTGCCACGCCAGACTGGCGCCTTCATGCGGCAGAGGCAATGGCCCCCAGATGGGTCGCGAATGGAGCCACGCCCCCGGGGACGCCGGGCCAGCAAGAAAAAAGCGCCCAGGAAGACCTGGGCGCCAGTACGGAACGAGGGACAGTGAAAGGAAACATCGGCGTTCCAGGCCGGTGTTTCTGTACGATACGTAAGGTCGCCGTACCGGACATGAAGAGGCTGTAATAGGAATGTGAACAAAGCCCTAAGACGAAGCGTCTTCAGGCCGTCCCCCCGGGTCGGTAACCGGCGCGCCTCAGCCGCGCGCGGCGTAAAGCGCCACGGCAGCAGCGTTCGACACGTTGAGAGAGCCGAAATCGCTGGCAAAGGCGATCTTCACCAGCCCGTCGCAGACCTCGCGCGTGCGCGGGCGCAGGCCCGGCCCCTCGGCGCCCAGAACCAGCGCCACCGGGCGGTCGCGGCGCCCCTCCAGGGCCTCTTCGACGGTCTGTTCGGCCTCACCGTCGAGGCCCAGGACCAGGTAGCCCATCTTCTGCAGCTCCAGGATGGAATCAGCCAGGTTGCGGATGCGCAGGTAGGGCTGGCGTTCCAGCGCCCCCGAGGCGGTTTTCGCCAGCGCGCCGGTTTCCGGCGCCGCATGGTGGCGCGGGGCGACAACGGCCAGGGCACCGAAGACCTCGGCCGAGCGCAGGATGGCGCCGACGTTGTGCGGATCGGTCACCCGGTCCAGCAGCACCAGCCGCGGCGCCCCGGCACCGCGGTTCGACAGCGCCACGTCTTCCAGGCTGCCCCAGTCCAGCGCCTTCACCTCCAGCGCCGCGCCCTGGTGCACCGACTGCGGGTCGATGGGGGCGGCGAACTTGCGCGGGTCGCTCATCTCCGGCTCGATCCCGGCCTCGGCCACGGCATCGGCCAGCTTGTCCAGCGCGTTCTTGGTGACCACCAGCCGGACCTTTTCGCGCGCCGGGTTCATCAGCGCGTCGCGCACCGCATGCAGGCCGAACAGCCAGAGCGTCTCGGCCGCGGCCGCGCGCTTGGTCTTTTCCTTGTCGATCACCCACTGCGGTTTCTTCATCGCGCCTCTCCCGGCCGGGCCGGCCCTGCGCCCTTGCGTCAGCCCCTGCCTTGTTTCCTGCTTTGCAAACACCCGCTCACCGCCCTGGCGAGGCCGGGTATTTTCCCTTCTACAGGGTCCCGGCGTCCTACGCTGCCCCTGTTTTCCACGCAAGCGGAACGGGGGTGAAAAAGGCCCGGATTTTCCTGTTGACGCCCCCGGCCTGCACCCGTAAACACCCGCTCACGGTTGGCGGGGCGCTTCGCTCCAGACCAATTCGGGCGACGAGCTGCAAGGTGCGGCAGCGGACTGTAACTCCGCCGGGGAGACCCATGCCTGGTTCGATTCCAGGGTCGCCCACCACTTCCCCTTTATCTTTTGATATCAATGGGTAGGTGGCCCGCACCGCCTGTTTTGCGACCTATTGGTTTCAATAGGTTAGCGGCGGAGTGTCCCGCAACTTGGCCAGTCCGAACCCAGGTCTGGCGTTCCATCCATATGCTCAGCTTTCAGTGATCGAATGTCGGTCCGCTATCCACTTTCCACGCTCACCAGCCGAACAGGCTGTGAGGCGTAAGATCATTGGGGCGCCGGTCATTCTACTGCTGGTCGGTTAGAGGCCGCGCCAACCAAAGCTTCCCGGAGCGATACCCCCCGCGCACCAGACGGTTGCCGCGGGCGAGCTCCGGGTACTGTTCAACCCAGTCTCGAAAGCGATCATTGGTGACCACGCGCGCATCATAATCGCGGGCCGCAGCGAGAATGATCTCGTCTGCAGCTGTACCTTTGGCGACAACCATTACCCTGCCAACTCGAAGCCCCAAGAGCTTCGCAAGCTCGACGTCGCTCTGATACCGATTGACCAGTTTGTATCCAACATTTGCATCGAAAACCACGCAAGGCGCGTAGCCCTCATTGCTCAGGTATTGCGTGACATCTCTAACCGCAGCGATGTCCGGACCGTGTCCCTTCCAGTGCATGATGTTGGAGCCATCCAGCAGGATCCACGGCGTATTCACACGCCGCGAAAGGCCAGTTCCCCGGACACGCCAGAGCAGAAGAAGCAAGCTGCCGATCACGCCAGGTCCCGCCAGAAGCACAAGGTCCGAAAGCCCAGGCACGAACAAGCCAGCCAGGAGAGCTGAGAGGGATAGGGTTAGAATGAAGATCAATCCGAACACAGGAGCTCCCCTTCCCCGACAGGTAACTACGGCAGCGGCAGCCCAGCAAGCAGGATGTCGCGGGCCCCTCGGCCCCTCGAATTCGCACCTTCGAGCAAAGAGTAAAGGTAACCGAAGGCCCCGATCTGACAGCTCCGAGGGCATGGTGAGGCCCAGCCCCTTACGAGGCACGTCCCCAAGTGCAGCATGAAGGGCTGCCTTCGACAGGAAGTGGGACGAGTTGTCGTTCGATGCACCTTGCCTCACGGCAATGAGGCGCAGGCAGCAGACGTCGCAACAGCGACATGCGGCGCGGGCGGACCTGCCGCGATCAGCCCGAAGCTATCGTTCGCGCCCTCCGCAGCAGATGATCGCTCGCAGCCCCTATCCGTACCCCGGACTCCCGCCCAAGAGCGCACGGCCAACCGGCCCGATACGGTGGAGCCCCGAAGAGAGCAAAGTATCGGACAGCTGGGTCGGGGCCATTCGAGGGCCTGCTGAAGCGCGCGCTTTCGTGCTGCGCCGACAGCAGGCCCGTGTGAGCCGTGTCAGCCAGGCAGGGCGCCGCAGAAGCCGCCCGAGGCCGCTTCGCCGGAGCCGAGGCCGAAGGCCGGCGGCGCCTGGTAGGGGTTCAGGTCCGAGGTCGCCTGGTCGAAGACCAGCAGCGCCGCGACGAAGACCAGCGACAGGGTCGCGGTAAAGGCACGGGTTCTCATTTCGCCTCCAGTCCGACCAGGGGCCGGATCTTGATGCCCACGAAGGCGCCCCCGAAGGCCGCGATGAACCAGGCCCAGCCGTGGAAGCTGCCCGTGGCGATGCCGGAGAAGAAGGCCCCCACGTTGCAGCCGAAGGCCAGCCGCGAGGAGTAGCCCAGCAGGAGACCCGCCACAACGGTCGCCACCCAGGCCCGCGCCGGGTAGGACGGCAGCGGCGAGGACAGCGCCCCGCGCCGCCAAGCCGCCACCAGGAAGGCCCCGGCGATGATGCCGATGTCGGTCAGCGAGGTATAGTCGGTCAGGATCGAGGACTGCAGCCGATCCATGGAGCCGGGCGCGCTGAAGAAGGCCGAACCGGACAGGTCGCCGCCAAGCGCGGTGAACCCCTTCGCGGCCCAGAGGCCCAGGCCGTAGACCACGCCCCAGGGCTGGCCCGCGATCGCGAGGTTCGCAAGCGCCAGCACGGCCAGCAGCACGGCGGCGATCACGTAGCGGCGCGGCAGGGCCCGGCTGCCCTTCTTGCCGAGGAAGAAGAACAGTGCCGCCGCCAGCGCCAGCAGCACCAGTGTCATCACCGTGCCGCTGAGGCCCTGGAAGGACAGGATCGGCAGCGCGCCAAGGTTGGTCCACCAGATCAGGTGATAGGCCCCGGCGAAGGAGCCGACGGCGAAGAAAGGCAATGCCAGCAGGCTGACCGGGTTGCCGCTGCCGGCGTTGACCAGCGTGCCCGACCCGCAGCCCAGCACGATCTGCATGCAGGCGCCGAAGACGAAGGCGCCGCCGATCATGGCGAAGCCGATCGGCGCCTGGGCCCCGGTGATCTCGCCCGGGCGGGCGGCGATCAGCGGGATGGCGATGACGGTGACCAGGGCGATGGACAAAAGCTGTGCCAGCACGCCCGCGGGTTCCCGGAACAGGATCATCCGGCGCCACGGCCCGGCAAAGCCGAAGCGCAGCCCCTCCAGCACGATGCCAAAGCCAAGGCCCACGGCCAGCAGCAGCCCGTAACGGGCGCCGGCCAGAAACATCACGGCGACAACGGCAACAAGCGCGGCAAGCAGAAGCCCGCCGCGCCGCGCCGTCACGCCGCCGCCCGAAGGCAGAACGGCCGCGTCGCTCATTTGAACTGCCCCAGCAGGTTCTGGATCAGGCCCGGCTCGTTCAGCATGTCACCGTCGGTGGAGGCATATTCCACCATCGAACCGGGGTAGAGCGTCACGTTCGGCACGCCACCCAGCTCGCTCAGGGCGAACCAGTTGGTCGCGGCCCAGTGGCCGGTGTTGCAGAAGGAAACGACCTCCTCACCGGGGGTCACGTCGAATTCCTCCAGTAGGGCGTCGACGTTGGACGGCTGGCTGATCGCCGTGGCGCCGGGCTGGAAGAACCGGGTGTATTCCAGGTTCTGCGCACCGGGCAGCGTGCCGGGACGCGCGGCGGCGCCATGGGATTGCTGGCCCTCGTAGAAGGCCTGCGGACGGGCGTCGATCAGGGCCGCGCTGCGGTCGCCTGCGATCACCTCGTTCACCTCCGCCGTGTCGGCGGTCCAGGTGTCGTCCCAGGCGATGTCCAACTCGGTCGGCTCGATCTCGGGCACGTCCTGGGTCACCGGCAGGCCGGCATTGACCCAGGCCTGGGCGCCACCGTTGAGGATCGACAGATCGGTGAAACCGCTGCTTTTCAGCGTCCAGTAGACCCGGGCGGCAGCGCCGAAATCGCTGTCGTTGGCGCCCTGGGAGACGATGACAACCGGCTCATCCGGGCTGAGGCCGAGGGATTCATAGGTTGCTTCCAGCTCTTCGACGGGGACCAGCTGGCCGGGGTTGTCCGCCGGGCCGCGGAACAGGCCATAGGGCGCGTCCAGCGCGCCGTCGATGTGGCCCTGATCATAGGCGTCGCCGCGGATGTCCAGGACGGTGACCTCGGCCCCGTCCAGCTCGGCCGGCGTGACGAGCGGGCCGAGATCGGCGGCGAAGGCCGGCGAGGTCAGGGCGATGAGAGCGGTGGATGCAAGAAGGGCACGAGGCATGGGGAAGCTCCGTCAAAAGGGAATTTACCGCTTCATGTCGCGCATTTGGCGGGAACTTCAAGGGCTTCACCCGAGGCCACCACATCGCCCCCAAGACGAACGTTTTGCCCGGACGGTCGTTGTCGGAACAAGGGTTTCACGGCGCACGCGCCATGGAACGAAGCCCGCCCTGACGGCGCGGACACGGGCGAGTGTTCTTTTTGACGGAAAAACCGTCCGACCGGCCCGGACAGCAGAAAGGCGGCCATGCGAAGATGGCCGCCTCCCCCTTTCGCAGCAGATCCCGCCGGGATCTGCCGCCCGCAGATCGGACCTGTGTCAGATCGGATAGTGGATGTCGCCGTCCTGCATGGTGATCCAGCGCAGGTCGGTGAACTCGGCGATGCCCCAGTTGCCGCCGAAGCGGCCATAGCCCGAGCCCTTCACACCGCCGAAGGGCATCTGCGCCTCGTCATGCACCGTGGGGCCGTTGATGTGGCAGATGCCGCTTTCGATCCGCTTGGCCACCGCCAGCGCCGCCAGGGTGTCGCGGCTGAAGACGGCCGAGGACAGGCCGAACTCACTTTCATTGGCGATGCGCACGGCCTCGTCCACCGTGTCGGCGCGGATGATCGCCACGACGGGGCCGAAGCTTTCCTCGCTGTAGATCCGCATGTCGGAGGTCACGTTATCCAGCGCCGCGGCGTTCAGGATGGTGCCCTCGCCGCCACCGGCGATCAGGGTCGCACCCTTCCCGGTGGCATCGGCGATCAGCTCCTCGACATGACCGGCGGCGGCGCCGTTCACCACCGAGCCCAGCGGAGCGTCACCGTCGCGCGGATCCCCGGCGACCAGGCTTTCGACCTTGGCGGTGAAGGCCTCGACGAAGCGGTCGCCGGCCTCGCCCACCACGATGATCCGCTCGGTGGACATGCAGATCTGCCCCTGGTTCATGAAGGCCCCGAAGCCCGCGGCGGCGACGGTGGCGTCGATATCGGCGTCCTCCATCACGATCATCGGGGCCTTGCCGCCCAGTTCCAGCAGCGCGGGCTTCAGGTTGCGCCCGGCGATTTCGCTGATGATCCGCCCGACCCGGGTGGAGCCGGTGAAGTTCACACGCCGGATCGCCGGATGTTCGATCAGCTCCTTCACCACCTGCGGCGCGTCCTCGGGATCGTTGGAGATCGCGTTCAGCACGCCCGCCGGGAAGCCGGCCTCGGCCACCGCCTCGATGATCAGGGCATGGACGCGCGGGCACAGTTCGGAGGTCTTCATGACCACGGTATTGCCGCAGGCCAGCGGGGTTGCGATCGACCGCACGCCCAGGATCACCGGCGCGTTCCAGGGCGCCATGGCCAGCACGACGCCCGCCGGCTGACGGATCGCCATGGCGGTGGAACCGGGGCGGTTCGAGGGGATGATCTCCCCCTTGATCTGGGTGGTCAGCGCGGCGGCCTCGACCAGCATGTCGGAGGCCAGCATGACGTTGAACCGCGCCCAAGCCTCGGTCGCGCCGATCTCTTCCTTCATGGCGGCGACGATGTCATCGCCCCGCGCCTTCAGGTTCTCGGCGGCGGCCAGCAGCATCTTGCGCCGTTCGCCCGGGCCGGTGGCGGACCAGCCGTCGAAGGCCGCCGCGGCCGCCTCGACCGCCTTCGCCACATCCGCCGATCCGGCGGCGGCGGCCTCTGTCACCACGTCGCCGGTCACAGGGTTCGCGCGGGTGAACACCCTGTCGCCGTCCGCCGGAACGTGATCGCCGCCAATGTAGAGGTTGAGCTTCTGCATGAGGTTCTCCTTCACTTCACCCCGGGGCCCGCCGCCGTGTCGCGACGGATCGCCCGGACAGGTCGCCCCCAACAGATAGCAACGAAGAGACAAAGGCAAAGCACAGCGGCGCGACGTCACCGCACAGCCCGCCCTGCGCCTCTGCCCTGCCCGTCCCGCAAATTGCGTCGAATGCGAACTTCGCCACCGCCCCGCCGTAACGAAGCTTTCAGCCTTTTTCCCTTTCCTCGGGAAGCACCATGGATCGGAGGACAGCGATGACGGAGGGGCATGAGACACCAAGCGTCCTTCTGGTCGAGGACAGCCGGATCGACGTGAAGATCTTCGAGCGCGCCGCGCAGTCGGTGGCCCTGAACGCCCGGATCGAGGTCGCCTCCGACGGGCTGGAGGCGCTGGAGCGGCTTCGCCGCCTGCAACGGGGCCAGGACCCGGGGCCGCGCCCGGCGCTGATCGTGCTGGACCTGAACATGCCCAACATGACGGGGTTCGAACTGCTGGAGGCGATGCGCAAGGACGAGACGCTGCGCGACCACCTGGTCTTCGTGATGACCACCTCCGCCGCCTCCGCCGATGTGCAGCGCGCCTATGAGCTGAACGTGGCGGGCTACATGACCAAAACCTCGGATTTCAGCGACTTCCGGCCGAAGCTGAAATTGCTGAACGACTACCTCGCCCAGGTCGACCTGCCGCATCCGTCGCAACCGGCGCAGGTCTGACCCATGCGGCTCGCCACCCGTGCCCAGCTCATCACGATCGGCGCCCTGATCGTTGTCACGCTGTTTCTGGTGGGGATCATCGGAGCCAACCATCGCGACCTGCTGCGGCAGCATCTGGAAGAATCGCTGGCGGCCGAGGTCACAGCCAAGGTCAGCGCCATCCGCACCCGGATCGACGCCTCGCAGCACCTGCTCCGACGCCTGGCGGGCGGGCCGGCAATGCACCGCTTCCTGGAAGAGGGGGCGGCGGAGGATCTGACGGACCGCTTTGCGGTCCTGGCCGCCAATCACCCGCAGATCCTCCAGGTGCGGTTCCTAGACACCGGCGGCCAGGAAAGGCTGCGCGTCGACCGGGTGGCGGGACAGGCCCGGGTCATCCCCGAGGCCGATCTTCAGGACAAGTCGGGCCGCGCCTACGTGGAACAGGCGCTGACGCTTGCCCCAGGCGAGGTCGGACTGTCGGCGCTGGAGCCCAACCGCGAGTTTGGCGAGATCCAGTATCCCCTGACCCCCACCCTGCGCCTGATGATGTCGGTCTTCGACGGTCGGGGACAGCGCGTCGGCCTGCTGGTTCTGAACCTCGACGGGTCGAAGATCCTGCCGGCGGCGCACGTCGGCGAGACGGAGCTGCGGATCATGCGGCCCGATGGCACTTACCTGCTGCACCCCGACCCCGCCCAGACCTTCGGCCTAGAACGGGGCACCGGGACCGGCGCCCGGGCCGAGTTCGACCTGGTGCCCGCCACCCTGTCGGCCGCCCCCGGCTTTCTGCGGCTGGAACCGAGCGGTGCGCCCTGGGCGGCGCCTGCCCTGGCGGCCTATCAGTGGGTGTCGCTCGGGGACGCCACCCGGCAACGCTGGCTGGTCATGGCCAGTGTCCCCGAAAACCTGCTGGCAACCCTGGTGCGCCGGGATTTCCTGACCCTGGCCGGCACCGCCGGGCTGATCGCCGCCCTGGCCTGCGCCCTGATCTGGGCGGTGCTGAACCGGGTCGCCCGCCGCCTCGATCACATCACCCGGGCTGCGCGCAGCATCAGTGCGGGTGACCGCGGCATCACGGTTGCCACGCAGGGCGACGACGAACTGGCGATCCTGGGCCAGGCCTTCAACGGCATGACCCGTGACCTGGAAACCGCGCTGGAGATGGAACAGAAAGCGCGCGCCGAGCTGGAGGACACCAACACCGAGCTGCAGCGCTCGAACGCCGACCTCGAAAGTTTTGCCCGCGCCGCCGCCCATGACCTGAAAACGCCTCTGCGGGCCCTGCGCATCCTGCCCACCTTCATCGAGGACGACGCCCCGGATCTGGGCCCCGAGCTTTGCGATCACCTGCACGAGATCACCAACCAGGCCGAGCGGCTGGAGGATCTGGTCGACGGGCTGCTGAAATATTCGCTCCTGGGCCGCGAACGCAGCCTGCCCGAAAGCTTCGCCCCCGGCGAGGTGATCGACCGGGTGCTGCGCACCTGCACCCTGCCCGAGGGGTTCACCCTGCGGCAGGAGATCGACCTGGCCGTGATCCACTGCGTCATGGTCGAGTTCGAGATCGCCCTGCGCAACATGCTGCAGAATGCGATCCGTCACCATGACCGGCGGACCGGCACCCTGGTGATCCGTGTCACCCGCGATGACAGCCTGTTCCGGATCGAGTTGCAGGACGACGGCCCCGGCATCCCGGACGCCATGAAACCCAAGGTGCTGCTGCCGCTGCGCACGGGCAAGAGCCAGGAAAAGGGTGGCGGCACAGGCCTGGGGCTGGCCTTCATCGCCAAGATCGCCGACCGCCGCGGTGGCCGGGTGGAGCTGCTGGATGCGCCGGGGCGCGGGTTGATCGTGCGATTGAGCCTGCCCGCGACGCCCTCGGAGGACCGACCGACCGACCGGCGCGACGGGCTGCCTGCGGCCCCGCCGCCGGCGCTGTCCGACAAGGCGGCGCCACGGCGCCCGGCCGCCGGACGGCTGCACTGACCGAGGCAGGAGCGCGATGCCCCTGCCCCGACCGCCTGCTGATCAGCGCAGCATCAGCCCCGGCAGCCAAAGCGTGATCTGCGGCACCAGCAGCAGAAGCAGAAGCACCAGGATCTCCATCGCGACGAAGGGCAGGATGCCGCGGAAGATCGTCTTCAGCGGCACCCCGGTCTGCCCCGCCGCCACATAGGCGTTCAGCCCGAGGGGCGGCGTCAGCAACCCGATCTCCACCGTCTTGGTGACCACGATGCCGAACCAGACGGGATCGAAATCCAGCGCCATGGCGGTCGGGAAGGCCAGCGGCATGGCCAGCGACAGGATCGCCAGCTGGTCCATGAACATCCCCATCACCAGCAACGCCAGGATGATGATCGCCATGATCGTGGTGCGCGACATCTCCGTCTCCGCCACGAACTCCAGCAGGGCGTGGGTGATCCGGGTGAAGGCCAGGTAGTTCGAAAAGATCGCCGAACAGGCCACGATGGCCACGATCATCACCGTGGCCCGGATCGCGCCGGACACCGAGCGGTTGAATGTGGCGAAGCTGATCGTGCGTTGCAGCAGCACGATGATCAACGAGCCCATGACGCCAAGCGCCGCCGCCTCCGAGGGCGAGGCGATGCCGCCGTAGATCGAGCCGATCACCAGCACCATCAGCACGATCATCGGCAGCACGTGGCGGCTGGCCTTGACCGCGCGCTTCAGCTCGAAGGGCTCCCCCGCCGGGGCCTGGTCGGTGGTATGGGCGATCAGCTTGATCACGATGGCCAGGCCCGTCGCCGTCAGCAGGCCCGGCACGATCCCCGCGATGAACAGCTTGCCGATCGAGGTCTCGGTCAGCACGCCGTAGACCACAAGCACGATGGAGGGCGGCACCACCACGGCCAGCGTCCCACCGACCGAGACCACGGCAGCGGCCAGACGGCGGGAATAGTTGTGCGACCGCATCTCCGGGTAGGCCGAGGAGGCCATGGCGGCGGTCGAGGCGGTCGAGCTGCCGACCAGCGCCGCTAGGATCACCGAGGCGCCCACGGTGGCCATGGCCAGCCCGCCCTTCACGTGGCCCAGCCAGCCCTGGCAGGCCAGGATCGCCCGGCGGGTCACGTCACCGAAGGTCAGCAATTCGGCCATCAGGATGAACAGCGGGATCGCCACCAGGATGAAACTGGCGGAACTGTCGAAGAAGCTGCGTTCCAGCACGGCCAGCGCGGGTTTCAGCCCCAGTTGCAGGGACAGCCCGAGGAAGCCGGTGATGCCCATGGCAAAGGCGATCGGCACGCGAAAGGCCATCAGCACGGCCAGCAGCAGGAGAATGGCGAAGAAAGTCAGCATGGTGCGAAGGCAAGCCCTTGAGTGAGGCAGCCGGGCCCGCAGGTCCGGCCGCCATGCTCCGTCGAAAGGGTGAAGGCGGGCGCGATTACTCGCTCATCGCGGCCTGGTAGAGGTCGAGGACCTCTTGCGCGGCCTCGCCGCCCATGCGGCTCACCCAGTCCTCGGTCACCGGCGCCATGCCGTCGCGCAGGGTCGCCAGTTCCTCTTCGGTAAAGCTGTAGGTGTCGATGCCCTCGTCGGTCCATTGCTGGATCAGATCATCCACGCTGTCGTCCTGGGCCTGGGCCACGTGGACCGCAATCTCGTCACCGGCGGTGATCATCGCCTCCTGCACCTCGGGCGACAGGCCGTCGAAAAGGTCGCTGCGCACCACCATGACGAAGCTGTAGCCGCCGAACGACCCGTTGGTGGAGATATGGCTGACCACCTCGTTCAGCTTGTAGCCCGGCACCGAGGCCAGCGGGAACAGCACCGCGTCGAGCCGGCCACGTTCGACGGCCGTGTAGACCTCCGGCCCGGGGATCGAGATGCCGACACCGCCGAGGCTGCGCGCGGTCATCGCCTGCGTGGCGCCCGAGGTGCGGATGTCCAGCGCGTCCCAGTCGGCAGGCATGCCCAGACGGGTCTTGGCCAGCACCTGGTAGGGCGGCAGGACGAAGCCGAAGATCGGCGTGACGCCCGCGGCCAGCAGCTCGTCGCGCAGCGGGCCCTCCTTCAGCAGGGCCTGCACCGCGCGGGTGCCTTCCACGGCCGTGCCGTAGTAGCCCGGCAGGCCCACGACGGAGTTCAGCGGCAGCGTTTCGGAATGGTAAAGCGCCCCCAGCAGGGCCGCATCCAGGATGCCGGAGTTCACCGCATCCAGCTGCGCCTTCGACTTCGCCGCCTGCTGCGAGGGGAAGTGATCGAAGGTCACCTCGCCCCCCGTCGCCTCCTCGACGGCGGCCATCCATTTCGTCGTGCCCTCCACCGACACGATATGGCTGGTCGACTGGAAATCGCCCAGGCTCAGCGTTTCCGCCAGCGCCGGGTTGGCGGCCAGGGTCATCACGCCGCCCAGGGCGGCCAGTGCCTTTGTCATCATGGTCATTGTCTTCTCCTCCCAAAGAAATGTTGCCGGGTTCACTCCGTCGACGCCTGTCCTCCCATGGCGTCATAGAGCAGCCGCAGGACCAGCACGCCGCAGCCCAGAGGCACGACGATGTAGGCCCACCCGAGCGGCCAATCGACCACCCCGAACTCCACGTCTCCCTGCGCGAAGGCATGAAGCGCGAACGCCCCGGACATGTAGGTGACGGCGGCGAAGAAGGCCGCCGGCAAGAGCAGGCGCAGATGCGCCACGACCTTGCCGAACCATCCGGGCAGGTGATCGGGAACGAAGTCGAGCGCCAGGTGTCCGCCGTCGCGGAAGACCCGCGACAGGGACAGACAGGCCAGCGCGGGCATCAGGTAGAGCTCGGTGAACTCGAACTGGAACTGCACCGGGTGGTTGAACACCACACGCAGCAGGATGTCCGCGTTGATCAGGGCGACGACGACGATCAGGCAGAGGCACCCGGCAAGATGCAGGATGTCCTCCAGTTTAGACAAGATGATACCGAAGACGTTCAACCTTACCTCCCAGTTGGTTGACGCGGACGGCGGCCCCGAAGGGCCGGCCCCCCTAGCGTTTCGGAAGCTCGACGATGGCCGAGCCGGCGGCGGACAGCTCTCCGTCCTGCTGTTCCGCCTGCTGGCGGATCTCCAGCAGGTAGCGGCCATCCTCCTCGAACTTGCGCACCACCGTACCGTGGATCAGGATGATGTCCCCTTCCGGGTTGTGCCGGCGCACCTGGCATTTCGCCTGGCGCAGGAAGCCGTCATCGCCCATCCAGTTGGTCACCTGATGCGTCAGCCAGGAGGTCCGCTCCGGCCCATAGTCATAGGCGCCGGGCGCGCCCACTTCGAGGGCAAACTCCTCCTCCCAGTGCACCCGCTCGGGGCAATCGGGGATGCCGAAGCGGTTCTTGATCCCCGCCGAGGGGTGTTTCTGCTGCAGCTGCCAGGCCAGCTTGTTGGCGCGGATGTAAAGACCGCCCCACCCTTGCGCATAGGCGATGAAGCCAGTCGCGGTCATCGGGCCCTTGACCATCGTGGGCAGTTCATCCCCCTCGACCACATCGTCCCAGTAGCGGGTTTCGGCGCCGCGGATCTCTTCCTGCTCGTAGTACTTGTAGTATTCCTGCAGTTCTTCCTCGGTCCAGACGCGGCGGCCCTTCTCCTTGGCCTCGGTGTACTTGGTGCCGTTCTCGCGCGCCGCGTCGCGGTCGGTGCGGAAGCACCAGCTGTCGGCCTCGGCCAGCATGTCGCCGGTCTTCGCGTCGAAGAAATCGACGTGATAGATCTGCTGCACGGCCTTCCCGGCAAAGCGGGTCTGATGCTCGACCAGGTCTTTCAGATAGGCCTCTGTGCGGAACTCGGTGTTGCGCATGATGGGCTTGTGCCAGGTCCAGTTGGCCCCCGACCACATGGCATGCACGCCCGGCAGACCACCGACGTAGCCCGAGATGATGCGGCTGGTGGCAAAAAGGAAACTGGGCAGCGCGATGACGTCGCCGTATTTCGTCGTCTTGGCGTATTCGGGATCACACCACAGCGGATTGTCGTCGCCGATGCCGTGGGCGTAGTGGCGAATGTTGTCGCGGGTCGCCTCATAGCACCAGGGCTCGACCGTGCGTTCGATCTTCACACCGATGCGCTTGCGAAGATCGTCGAGGCCCTCCTCCGTGATCTTCGGAAACTTCCGTGTCATGTCGTTCATTTTTCTCTCCTCCAAAGATGTGGCGTCGCTCAGTCGGCGGCGGCCAGTGTTTCTGCATTGCGGTCGCGCAGGATCTTCCGGTTCACCTTGCCGGCCGGGGTTTTCGGCAGCTCGGTGACAAAGGCGATCTGGCGGGGATATTCGTGGCGGGCGAGACGCGCCTGGACGTGCTGCTGGATGGCGCGGGTCATGGCGTCGCTGCCCTCCTGCCCGTCCTTCAGGATGATGAAGGCCTTCACCACCTGGCCGCGCAGGGCATCGGGGCTGCCGATGACGCCGCATTCGGCCACGGCGGGGTGGCTGAGGATCGCGTCCTCGACCTCGACCGCGCCGATGGTCCAGCCGGCGGAGATGATCACGTCATCGGCGCGGCCGCCGTGGTAGAAATAGCCGTCGGCGTCGACCCGGCCCAGGTCCTTGGTGGGGAACCACTTGCCCCCCTTCTTGACCATCAGCTCTCCGGTCTCGCCGGGATCGCAGCGGCTGCCGTCCTCGCGTTGCACCTCGACCTCGACGCCCGGCACGGCCTTGCCCATGGCGCCGTCGCGCACCTCCAGATCATCGGCGCCGGGGTAGTTGGCGATGATCACGCCGATCTCGGTGGTGCCGTACATCGACCGGACCTTGGTGCCGAAGATCCGTTCCACATAGGCCGCCGTCTCGCTGTCGATGGGCTCGCCGGTGAAGGACAGCTTGTCGAAGCAATAGGTGAAGGTTTCCGCCTCGCCCGAATTGCGCATCATCCGGTAATGCGTCGCCGCCGCCGTCAGGTTGGTGATCTTGAAATCCTGCAGGGCCTTCAACAGGCGCACCGCGTCGAACTTGCCCGAGAAGGTGCCGGTCGACACGCCCATGGCCAGCGGCGCCAAGGTGCCGTGCCAGAGGCCATGACCCCAGGCAGGCGAGGACGGGCAGAAGAAGCGATCGCCGGGCCGGATGCCCGTGGCGTAAAGCGCGGCCACCATCAGCGTGACGATGGACCGGTGGCTGTGACGCACCGCCGCCGGCAGGGCGCGCGTGGTGCCGGAGGTGTACTGCAGCACCGCCAGATCGTCGCCCGCCGTGTCCCAATCATAGGTCGCGGGCAGATGATCCAGGCTTTCCAGAAACTTGCGGTCGCAGGCGATGACGTTCTCGGCCCCGCCCTCGCGCGCCTCGGGGGCCTTTTCGGCATTGGTGAAGAAGACCCGCGGATTGCAGTCCCCCACCCGCAGGCGGATGCCGTCGGGGCCAAACAGGGTGAACATCGGCACCGCCACCGCGCCCGCCTTCATCGCACCGAAGAGCGCGCAGTAGAAGGGCAGCGAGGGCTCGATCATCACCGCCACGCGGTCGCCCTTGCCGATCCCCTGCTCTGTCAGGAAATGCGCGATCTGCGAGGACCGGCGGGCGATCTCGGCAAAGCTGATGACCTCGTCCCGACCATCGGCATGGGCGATGCGCAGGGCCACGGCGTCGCCTTCGACATGACGGTCGATGCACTCATGCGCGATGTTGAACCGCTCGCGGCTGCCGTCGAACAGCTCCCACAGCTTGTCCTTGGCGTAGTGCTTTTGCGCGTCCTCGTAGGACGTGAATTCCGTCAGCCGCGTCATCCGCAACCCCCTCCCTCTCGTGCCGGTGAACCGGACCCGACTTTCATCAGGCGGCTCGTTGACAAGCCTAGGGATCGAGGCGAATTATTGTCAATATGATTATATCATTGTATATAGGCAATGAAATGCAGGGAAATCAGGAGGCTGGCGTGACCACGGACGAGGCAAAGACGACCACCAAGCGGCAGGTGCCGGCGGTGACGCGGGCCGTTGCAATATTGAGGTTTCTGGCCCGTTCGCCAGAACCCGTGGGGGTGAATCCCATGGCGCGCGAGCTGGATCTGATCCCCTCCACCTGCCTGCACATCCTGCGGGTGTTGCAGGACGAGGGGCTGGTGGAATTCGATTCGCAGACCAAGCGCTACTCGATGGGAATCGGTATCCTGCCGCTGGCCCGGGCGGCGCTTCAGAAGAACTCCTTCTCGACGCTGGTGCAGCCGCGCCTGTCGCAGCTGTCGGAGGATTTCGGCGTGACCGGCATCGCCACGCAGCTGGCCGAACCGAACCAGATGGTTGTGGTGGCCCTGTCGCATTCCAACATGCCCTTCCGCTTGCAGGTAGACATGGGCAGCCGCTTCCCCACCCTGATCAGCGCCACCGGGCGCCTCTTCGCAGCCTTCGCCGAGCTGGACCGCGACCGCCTGCAGGAAAGGTTCGCGCGGCTGGTCTGGGATCACCCGCCCAGCTTCGAGGACTGGCTGGCGGAGGTCGAGGAGGCCCGCACGCGCGGCTTTGCCGTCGACGAGGGCAGCTATATCTCCGGCGTCACCGTCATCGCCGTGCCGGTCTTCGACGCGCGCGGCAAGATGATCCGCTCGCTGGTCGCCATCGGCATTTCCGAGCGGCTGGCCAAGGGCGACGTGCCGAAACTGGCGAAGGCGCTGATCGCCATCCGGGATGAGATCCAGGACAGCCAGGTCGTGATGGGGGCGTGACGCGATGACCGAGACGACACCCCCCGCAGGCTGGCGCCCGATGCGGATCGACGGGCTGATCGGCCTGATCGGCCCCCTGCTGCGCCCCGATCCGCGCGACGACACCCCGCGCTATGCGCTGCAGACCGACGCCCGCCACGCCAATGCCCTGGGCGTGATCCACGGCGGCACGCTGACCGCCCTACTGGATCAGGCCATCGCCCTGCTGGCCTGGGAAGCGGCGGAGCGGCAACCCACGGTCACAGTGCAGATGGACACCCGCTTTCTCGACGCGGCGCGCCCCGGCGATCTGCTGATCGCCCGCCCGCGCATCCGCCGCCAGACCCGGTCGCTGCTGTTCCTCGACGCCGAGTTGACCGTAGGCGACCGGCCCGTGGCCGATGCGACCGCCGTGATGAAGATCCACAGACAGACAGGAGCCGCCCGATGACCCAGGCCGACGACACGCCCCGCAAGGGCCCGCTTTCGGGGATCCAGGTGCTGGACTTCTCGCGCATCCTCTCGGGGCCTTACGCCAGCATGGTGCTGGCCGATCTGGGCGCCGATGTGATCAAGATCGAACCGTTGGGCCGGGGCGATGAAACCCGGGGCTTTCCGCCGCACCAGGGGCCGCTCAGCCACTATTACATCGCCCTGAACCGCAGCAAGAAAAGCGTCGCACTGGACCTGAAGTCGCCCGAAGGGTTGCAGATCGCCCGCCAGCTGGCGGCGCAAAGCGACATCCTGCTGGAGAACTTTCGCCCCGGGGTGATGGACCGGCTGGGGCTGGGCTACGACACGCTGAAGACGGAAAACCCGGGGCTGATCTACACCTCGATCTCGGGCTTTGGCGCCGACAGCCCGCTGGGCGAGAAGCCGGCCTTCGACATCGTGGCCCAGGCACTTTCGGGGGTGATGAGCGTGAACCGCGAACCCGGCCAGCCGCCCAACCGGCTGGGCCTTCCGCTGGGCGACATGGCGGGCAGCATCTTCTCTCTCTTCGGGCTGCTGGCGGCACTGCATGAACGCAATGTCACGGGCGAGGGCCAGCATGTGGAGGTCGCCATGCTGGACAGCCTGATCGCGATGCAGGGCTACCTGTCGCAGATCTATTTCCTGACCGGGCAGAGCCCCGAACCTGTTGGCACCCGCCACCCCAGCATCGTACCCTACGGCGCCTTCCCCACCTCCGACGGCCATGTGATCGTCGCCTGCCTGACCGAACGGTTCTGGCACAACTTCGCCCGCTGCCTCGGGCAGGAGGAGCTGATCGAGGACCCACGCTTTGCCGCCTATGAGGCGCGGCTGGCCAACCGCGACGCGCTGGAGCCGCTGATCGCCGCGCGCATGACGCAGGACGACACGGCCTATTGGCTGGACCGGCTGGCCGAGTTTGACGTGCCAAGCGCCCCGATCCTGTCGATCGGCGAGGCCCTGACCCAGCCCCACGTGGCCGCGCGCAGCATGCTGGACCAGGTCAGCCATCCGGTCGCGGGGGAGATGACGCTGGTGCGCAGTCCGATCCGCTTCGACGGCCAGGGCGCGGCCCCCGCCCGCGCGCCCAGCCTATTGGGCGAGCAGACCGAGGAGGTGCTGAGCGAGCGTCTGCGAATGAGCGCGGAGGAGATCGCCGCCCTGCGCGCCCTCGGGGTGCTGGCCGGGACCTGAACGGCTCA
The DNA here is from genome assembly GCF_020177265.1 of Pseudooceanicola marinus. Lineage (GTDB taxonomy): Bacteria > Pseudomonadota > Alphaproteobacteria > Rhodobacterales > Rhodobacteraceae > Pseudooceanicola > Pseudooceanicola marinus_A. The sequence goes on along the minus strand of NZ_JAIVMC010000008.1, from coordinate 246,288 downwards.
CCTCCCCGCCCTCCGGACAGACTTCCCGCCCCGCGTCCAGCGCAAGCTGCGTGGGGCGACAATTCGGGCAGGCTTCCGCCGCGGCAGATCGCCCGTCGCCCGCGCGCCGTGCAGCCTGCGGCATTCCCCCGCGCAGGGTGCCACCGGGCCTTCCGACCCGCTGCCCCCCTGACTATAGTCCGGCCGAGATCCCCCACGGCCCCCGGGCCGTCCAGACAGAGCGGTAGGCATGACGCAGCAGGCACGGCCCTTCAACATCGTCATCGTCGGCCAGTCCGGCCGGCTGCAATACGAGGCCGTGCTCTTTGCCGCCTCGCTGCGGGCCCGCAGCCCGGGCTTCGCCGGACGCCTCTTCGTCGCGGAACCACAGCCAGGCCCCCTCTGGCCCGGCGATCCGCGCATCACCAACCCGCAGGTGCGCGAGGCACTGCACGCGCTCGGGGCCGAGATCCTGCCCTTCGAGAGCCGCCATTTCGGCGCCGATTACCCATACGGCAACAAGATCGAATGCCTGGCCGCCCTGCCGGCGGGCGACCCCTTCGTCTTCTTCGACAGCGACACCCTGGTGCTGGACGAGCTGACCGATGTGCCCTTCGACTTCGCCCGCCCCGCCGCCTCGCTGCGCTGCGAAGGCACCTGGCCGCAGATCGAGCTGTACGGGCCGGGCTACACCGAGACCTGGCGCAGTCTTTACGACAAGTTCGGGCTGGATTTCGAAAGCTCCCTCGACCCGGCCTGGCCGGAGGAGTTCTGGCGCCACTACCTCTATTTCAATGCCGGGTTCTTCTACCACGAAGACCCGCAGGCCTTCGGGCAACGCTTCCTCGACTACGCGCTGGCGATCCGCGACGACGCGCCAGAGGCGCTGGTCTGCCAGAGCCTCGATCCCTGGCTAGACCAGGTGGCCCTGCCGCTGGTCATCCATTCCTTCGGCGGCGGGCGCGACGCCCTGCCCGAGGGCTGGCTGGACGGAAAGACGACCTGCCACTACCGCCTCTTCCCGCTGCTCTATGCGCGCGAGGACGACCGGGTGGTCGAGGTGCTGGAGGAGGTCGCGGCGCCCAACAAGATCAAGAAGGTGCTGAAGCAGTACGAACCGATGAAGCGGATGATCTACCAGGGGCGGGGCGCCAAGGTGCGCGCGCTCTTCGAGGGTCAGCCGCTGCCCCGGAAGGAACAGGCCCTGCGCAATCGCCTGAAACGCGAGGGCTTCTGGATGCGCTAACCCTGGCCGGGCACGCCCTTAGGCTGCTGCGACGTTTTCCCGCCGACGCGCCGCGCCCCCCTTTGCCTGCGCCTCTCGCTGCGTTAATGTCCCCGTGAAAAATCGGGAGGTTACGCCTCCTTCTTATAGCAGCCGCCATTTTCGGCCCCGCCTGACGCAGATCCGTGGGACACATGCGACCGAATTTTGCCTTGAATATCCTGGCCGACGGGCTCCACCTGCTTCACCGCGCCTCGCCGGGCTGGGAGCGCGTCGGAGAGGTCTCCTTCGAGGAGGATCTGACCGCGGGCCTCGACCGGCTGCGCCGCCTGGGCGAGGCGCTGGATCCCGCGCCGATGCGCACCAAGCTGATCCTGCCCAACGAACAGATCCGCTACATGTCGGTCTTCACCGGCGCCACGACCGAAGACGACCGGCGCGCGCTGGTGATGTCGGAACTGGACGGCGCCACCCCCTATGCGCTGAAGGACCTGGCGATCTGCTGGTCGGTGTCAGGCACCACCACCCATATCGCCGCCGTGGCCCGCGAAACGCTGGAAGAGGCCGAGAGCTTCGCCGCCGAGAACGGGCTGAACCCGGTCAGCTTCGTCGCCATCCCGGGCGAGGCCAGCTACCTGGGCGAGCCCTTCTTCGGCCCGACCCGTCTGGCCGACAGCCTGCTGAAGGGCGAGACGCTGGAGCGCGACGCCGTGCAGGTCCACGAGATCGGCAAGGCAAGGCTACCGGATCTGCCCGCCGCAGCGCCGGAGGCGGTCACCCGCCCGGCTGACGCCCCGGCACAGGCGCCGGGCCCGCAAGGTACCGCGCCGACATCGCCCGCCCCTCAGCCCCCCGCGCCGAGGGCGACCCCCGACACGGCCAGCGATGCCCCGGCAAAGCCCGACATACCTGCACGCAAAATCCCGAAGACGCCTGATACCGCCAGCGACGCGCCGACGAAACCAGCCAAGCGCCCCGCAGCGCCGGGCCCCTCCGCGGCGTCCGCCGCTCCCGACGAGACGGCAGGCGATGACGGGCCTCCCCCGACCTTCCGCGCCCGCCGAGACCTTTTTGACCACCCCGAAGCCCTTCCAAAGGCACGTCCCACCCCCCGTCCGACACCCGCGAAGCCGGCCCCGGCAGGCACTGCCGACAAGGGCAGGGACGCCAGCAGCGCGCCCGCAGGCGGTTTCGTCTCGATCCGCGCGGACAGGGGCGATACACCACCGCCCCCTCCCGCCAGGGGCAAGGCCCGCTCGACCAAGGGGCCTACAACGCCGAAAGAGTCTCCGGCGGCAGAACCTGCGGCCTACGCCGTGGCCAAGGCATCCGCACAGACACCGCCCGCCGCAGCTAAGAAGAAGACCGCCCCGGTCGCACGCCCTGCTCCGACGGAGGCGCCTGCCGCCCCACGCGCCACGCGCAAAGCCCCGGACGCAGAGCAACAGCGCGCGCAAGAGGCAGAGCAGCTGACCGTCTTCGGTGCCCGCCCCTCGCAACAGGACGTGCCCCCGAAGGAGGGGCGCCGCCTGCACCGGCTGGCCTTGGCCGCCGCCGGGGTGGCCGTGGTCGCCTTGGGCGCCTGGGCCTTCCTTGGGGGAGGTGAGGAAGCCGCCGTCCCGCAGGCCACGACCAGCGAGATCGCCGAGGCCGAAACGCCTCAGGCACAGCCCCCGCAGGACGATACCACGGCGGACGAAAGCCAGCAGGCCGCCCTAGTCCCGGACCCTGAGGCCGCTGCCGAACCAACCCCGTCCCCGGAGGTTACGGTCGAAGAGGTCCCCCCGGCAGAGCAGGCGCCCGCAGAGCCCGAGGAGAGCCGGGAGGCCGCCGCCCCCGCCCCGCCCGAGACGCCGATGAACATCCGCCCGGCGCCGGCCACCCCGGCCGAAGCGGCCGCGCGCTATGCCGCCACAGGCATCTGGCAGCGCGCGCCCCAGGCCCCGGTCTCTCCCGTTGCCACGCCCCTGGGCGAGATCGAGGTGGCCGCCATGGCCCCCGCCGACCGGGTCGAAGGGGTGACGGGCCTGGCCGACACCAACCAGTCCAGCCCGCTGGTCAGCTTCAGCAGCCCGCCGAACCCGCCGCTGCCCTCGCAACGCTTCGACCTCGACGCACGCGGCTTGGTCGCCGGCACCGAGGACGGCGCCCGGACGCCCGAGGGGCACCTGGTCTTTGCCGGCCCGCCGCCGGTGGTGCCGCCCAGCCGGCCCGAGGCCACACGGGTCCCCGGCGACAGCGCCGCCGACCTGCTGCCCGCCGCCCTGACCCCGCCCGCGACGGAGGCCCCGGAGGACACCGCGCCCCAGGCCACGGAAGACAGCGAGACAGCGATCGCCACCGAGCCCGCGGAAGAGATCGCGGCGGACACCGTGGAGGAGATCGTCACCGCGCCGGAGGATCAGCTGCGCCCGCGTCTGCGCCCGGAGGGCCTGGCGCCCGAATCCGAAGCAGACCCCGAGGCGGAGGCGGAAACCACCGACGGCGCGGCGGAAGACGGCTCCGAGGAGACCCAGCCGGAGCTGGAAGACACCGGCACCGACCTGGCCACCGACCTGGCCCTGCGTCCCCGCCCCCGTCCCGACGGGTTCGAGGCGCTGGTCGCGGCCGCGCAGGCGGCGGCGGTTGCTCCGCCCACCGTCAGCATCCCCAGCCCCACGGTCAGCCCCTCCGCGCCCAGTCAGCCCTCGGTCGCGCGACAGGCCACGGTCGAGAACGCGATCAACCTGAACAACGTCAACCTGATCGGCGTCACCGGCAGCCCGTCGGAGCGCACCGCCCTGGTGCGCCTGCCCGACGGGCGTATCCGCAGCGTTCAGGTCGGCGACCGGCTGGACGGCGGTCGCGTGGCGGCCATTGGCGACACGGCCCTGCGCTACGTAAAGGGCAATCGCAACCTGCTGCTGGAAATGCCCGACTGATCCACCGCCCGCGATCTGCGCAGCGCCCCGCCCGGACCTCCTGGACCGGGGACGCGCACAAGGCTCGCGCGCCGCATGGCTGTTGCCCCTGGGCCGGGTCGCTCTCTATCATTGGCCCGGGTGTCGCCCCGACGCCTGCAGCGCCCTGCCCGTGACCGGTGCCCTGTGCCCGCCGGCCCCCTCAAGGAGATGACATGGAAGGCTTTCTCTACCAGGCCACGATCTACCTCTGCGCCGCGGTGATCGCCGTGCCCCTGTCGGCCCGCCTCGGGCTGGGGTCCGTGCTGGGCTACCTGGCCGCCGGCATCGTGATCGGCCCGGTGTTCCACCTGATCGGCCACGACACCCACGACCTGCAGCATTTCGCGGAATTCGGTGTGGTGATGATGCTGTTCCTGATCGGCCTGGAACTGGAGCCGCGGGCGCTGTGGGACATGCGGCACAAGTTGCTGGGACTGGGCGGGCTGCAGGTGGTGCTGACCATGCTGGCGGTGATGGCCGCCGGCATCGCCTTCGGGCTGGAGTGGCAGCCGGCGCTGGCCGTGGGCATGATCCTGGCGCTTTCATCGACGGCCATCGTGCTGCAGACCCTGTCGGAAAAGGGGCTGATGCAGACCCAGGGCGGGCGATCCACCTTTGCCGTTCTACTGACCCAGGATATCGCCGTGATCCCTATGATCGCGGCCCTGCCCCTGCTGGCGGTGCCGACACTGATGCAGCTGTCGCCCGACGGATCGATCACCGTCGGCGGCGCCGAGGAGGCCGCGCATGACGGCATGTCCCTGGTCGAGGGGCTGCCGGGCTGGGGTGTCACCCTTGTCACCCTGGGCGCCGTGGTCGCCGTCATCCTGATCGGCATCTACCTGATCCGCCCCGTCTTCCGCTTCATCCATGCCGCGCACCTGCCGGAGATGTACACCGCGCTTTCCCTGGCCATCGTCATCGGCATCGCCTTCCTGATGAACCTGGTCGGGCTGTCGCCCGCGCTCGGCACCTTCCTGGCCGGCGTGGTCCTGGCCAACAGCGAATTTCGGCATGAGCTGGAAAGCGACATCCAGCCCTTCAAGGGCCTTCTGCTGGGGCTCTTCTTCATCACGGTGGGGGCGGGCATCAACTTCGACACCTTCCTCGATGCGCCGCTGAAGATCTTCGGCATCGCCGTCGGGGTCATGGCACTGAAATGGGTGATCCTGCTGGTCCTCGGCCTGCTGTTCAAGCTGCGCAAGCGCAACCTGATGCTGTTCACCCTGGGCCTGGCGCAGGCGGGCGAGTTCGGCTTCGTGCTGATCTCCTTCTCGCGCCAGGTGAACGTCCTGCCCGGCACCCTGTCTGAACAGCTGCTGCTGTCGATCACCCTGACGATGCTGCTGACGCCGCTGTTCTTCATCGCCTACGACCTGCTGTCGCGGCGGATGCACGACGATGGGGGCAACGAGGAGCCCGACGAGATCGCGGAGGACGGGCCGGTCATCATCGCGGGCATCGGCCGCTTCGGCCAGATCGTGAACCGGATGGTGCAAAGCTCCGGCTGCAAGACGATCGTGCTGGACAACTCCATGGCGACGATCGAGCTGATGCGGCGCTTCGGCTTCAAGGGCTATTTCGGCGATCCGACCCGGCCCGACATCCTGCATGCGGCGGGCCTCGACAAGGCGCGGGTGCTGGTGGCAGCGATGGACGACAACAATGCGGTGACGCAGCTGGTGGCCTATGCGCGCGCACAGCGGCCCGACCTGCACATCATCGCCCGCGCCTATGATCGCACCCATGTGTACCAGCTGTATCGCGCGGGCGCCGACGACATCGTGCGCGAAACCTTCGACAGCTCCCTGCGGGCCGGGCGCTACGTGCTGGAAAACATCGGGCTGAGCGATTTCGAGGCGGCAGAGGCCGAGAAGATCTTCTTCCACCATGACCGCGACGCGATCCGCGAACTGGCCGAGCTGTGGGATCCGAATATTCCCACGGGCCAGAACGAAGCCTATATCGCCCGATCGCGCGAACTGGCCAAGGGGCTGGAAGCGGCGCTGCTGTCGCAGCTGTCGGACGAGGAGGAGGACGAGCGGGGCTGACCCTTCGCCCGTCCCTAGTCCATCCCTTTTGTCGCCCCGCCGGTCGATGCCTCCGGCGGGGATATTCCGGCAAGGAGAAGAGCTGGGGTCAGTCCTCCGACACGCCGGCCTCGGCGAAGGTCGCCATGCCGGAATGGCAGGCCACAGCCGCCTTCAGGATGTTGATCGCCAGCGCCGCGCCCGATCCCTCGCCCAGGCGCAGACCCAGGTCCAGCAGCGGCGCCTTGCCGAGCTTTTCCAACAAGGCGCGATGCGCGCCCTCGGCACTGACATGGCCGGCGACACAGTGGTCCAGCGCCTCTGGCGCCTCTGCCGCCAGGCAGGCCGCGGCGGCGCAACAGATGAACCCGTCAAGGATCACCGGGATGCGCAGGGCTCGCGCCCGTGCGATGGCCCCGGCCATGGCCGCCACTTCGCGCCCGCCAAGGCAGCGCAGCGCCTCCAGCCCGGCCTTCGGCGCATGCAGCGCCACGGCGCGGGCCACCACCTCGGCCTTGTGAGCCACGCCCTCGGGGTCCAGCCCGGTGCCGCGCCCGGCCCAGTCCGCCGCCGCCCCACCATGGAGCGCATGGGCCAGGGCTGCGGCGGAGGTCGTGTTGCCGATGCCCATCTCGCCGGTCACCAGCAGATCCGCCTGCGGGTCGACGGCCTGCCAGCCCGCGTTCAGCGCCGCCAGCAGTTCCGCCTCGCTCATCGCAGGCGCCGTGCTGAAGTCCGCCGTGGGCCTGTCCAGGTCCAGCGCCACGATCTTCATCTGCGCGCCTGCGACCTGAGACAGCTGGTTCACCGCTGCACCGCCGGCCTCGAAATTCGCCACCATCTGCGCCGTCACCTCCGCCGGGAAGGCGGAAATGCCCTGGGCCGTGACCCCGTGGTTGCCGGCGAAGATCACCACCTGCGGCGCCTCCAGCCGGGGCCGCGCGTCCCCGCGCCAGCCCGCGTACCAGATCGCCAGGTCCTCCAGCCGGCCAAGCGCGCCCGGCGGCTTCGTCAGCATGCCGTTGCGCGCCATCGCCGCGTCGCGCGCCTGCGGGTCGGCCAGCGGGGCGGCGGCCAGGGCCGCGCGGAAGGCGTCGAGGGAGGGAAGACTGTCAGTCATGTCGGATCCGTTGTATGTCGCCACTACCTCCTGTCTATTCCCTGCGCCTGCCGGAGCAACCGCGAAGATGGACCTGACCCGCCCCTGGACCGACCTTCTGTCCGCGCTCGGCCTGCTGAGCCGCCTGCCCCTGCCCGCCCACGAAGGGCGTGGCGCCCCTGCCGCCTGGGCCTATCCGCTGGCCGGCGCGGTGCTGGGTGGGCTTGCAGCGCTGGCGGGGCTGCTGGCGCTGGCCCTGTCGCTGCCGTCGCAACTGGCCGCGCTGATCTGTCTCGGCACCTCGGTCGTGGTGACCGGCGCGCTGCACGAAGACGGTCTGGCGGATGTGGCCGACGGGGTCTGGGGCGGTTTTGATCGCGCCCGACGGCTTGAGATCATGAAGGACAGCCGCATCGGCGCCTATGGGGTCATCGCGCTGGTGCTGTCACTGCTGGCGCGGTGGAGCGCGCTGTCACTGCTGTTTGCCGCCCCCGACGCCGCCTGGGCGGTGATCGCCGCCGCCGCCCTGTCCCGCGCCGCGATGCCCGCGCTGATGGCCGCCCTGCCCCATGCCCGCGACACTGGCCTGTCGCGGGCGGTCGGGCGCTGTTCAACGCCCGTGGCCGCTCTGGCAGCTTTCATCGGGGCTGTCCTGGCGCTGGTCCTGCTGGGCTGGATCGCCCTGCCCGCCCTGCTGGCCGCGGCGCTGGTGACATTGGCGCTGGCACGGATTGCCAATGCGAAGCTCGGCGGCCAGACCGGAGACATCCTGGGCGCGGCGCAGCAGCTGGCGGAAATCGCGGTGCTGTTGGTGCTGATCGCCTGAGACCACGAAAAAGGGCCGCCCCGACGGGACGACCCTTGGATCATTCGCATTGGCCCGGCTCAGACCGTCCACATCAGGCGGCGCGGCTCACCAGAACCTCATCCACCTGCTTGGCGGCGGCCACTTCGTCACCACCCGAGACGGCGGCCACTTCGCGGGTCAGGCGTTCCAGCGCCGCTTCGTACAGCTGACGTTCGGAATAGGACTGTTCCCGCTGGTCGTCGCTGCGGTGCAGGTCGCGCACCACTTCGGCGATGGCGATCAGGTCACCCGAGTTGATTTTCTGTTCGTATTCCTGGGCGCGACGCGACCACATGGCGCGCTTCACCTTGGCCTTGCCCTTCAGGGTCTTCATCGCCTGGCTGACCACATCGGGGGTCGACAGCGACCGCATGCCGATCTCGGTCGCCTTGTGCGTAGGCACACGCAGGGTCATCTTGTCCTTCTCGAAGGAGATGACGAAGAGTTCCAGCTGGATACCGGCGATCTCCTGGCTCTCGATGGAGACGATCTGCCCCACACCATGAGCCGGGTAGACAACGTAGTCATTCGGGCTGAACTCGGGTTTCTTGGTCTTGGTCATAGAGCATCTTCCTCACCTGCCCGTCCATCAGAGGGCACGAAAACGTCCGGCGCCGGCCTGCGGCACCAAACGTGCATTTCCAACTCTTCAGATCTCGGATTCACGGTCAGCAGCGCCCGGAATCCCGGATGGGGCAGTATCTGTCATGTGTAGAGACAGTGTATAGCACAGAATCACCGCGAATCAAAGCGGCGCCTCATTCCTGTGCAAAACCGGCCAGACCCGGCGCGATGGCCGGGGTGACGCCGGTCGGTTTTCGCCTGGCTCAGCCGCCCTCGCCCGGCGCTTCGGAGAAGTACTTCTCCATCTTGCCCTCTTCGCCGTCGCGGTCGTCCGCCTCGGGCATCGGGTCCTTCTTCGAGATGATGACCGGCCAGAGTTCCGAATACTTGCGGTTGAACTCGACCCACTTGTCCATGTCCGGCTCGGTATCGGGGCGGATCGCGTCGGCGGGGCACTCGGGCTCGCAGACGCCGCAGTCGATACATTCGTCGGGATGGATCACCAGGGTGTTCTCGCCCTCGTAGAAACAATCCACCGGACAGACTTCGACGCAGTCGGTGTACTTGCAGGCGATACAGTTTTCGGTGACGACGTAGGTCATGGCTTACTCTCGAAGTGCGGTCAGAGGTTTAGCTAATCCAGTGTCCGGGATCATTCAAGCGGTCCACGGCGATCAAGATCGAGTTTCCTGCGGTCACGCTTCGTCGGGCGAGAATTGCCTTCGATCCGGGCAATCGGCGGAACGGGTTTCCGCTCCTGCTCTTCGGGTGGGGACAGGTCTTCGTAAAGGGCCTGCGCCTCGGGCGCCGGGCCGCGCCGGGTGCCAAGCGCCACGATCTTCACCACGCGGATCAGACGGCCCTGGGGGAAGGTCAGAACGTCGCCCGGGCCGACAGCGGCCGAGGCCTTGGCGGCCCGGTTGCCGTTGACACGCAGATGCCCCCCGGTGACGCAGCCTGCGGCTAGGCTGCGGCTCTTGAAGAACCGCGCCTGCCACAGCCATTTGTCCACGCGCATGCGGGGGGCAGCAGGTTCCAAGGATCAATCCTTGGTCTTCAGGCCCATGAGCGCCGCAGCGAAGGGGTTGTCCGGATCGATCCGGTCCTTCTTCTTCGGCGGGGCGGATTCGAAGGTCTTGGCCTTCTGACCGCCCTTGCCCTCGGGCTTGCGTCCCTTGCCGGGCTTGCCGCCCTTGCCACGATCACCGCGCGGGCCGCCCTTGCCCTGACGCTCACCCTGCGGACGATCGCCACGGGGACGACCACGCTGGCCGTCACGGTTCTGGCGCGCGGCCCGACCGGCCCAGGTGAAGGTGAAGAAGACCTCCACCTCGGGCGTGCCATCCTCGCCCAGCACCGGCACCATCTCAGCGGCGGGTGCCTCGACGGGGGCCTCGGCGCTGGTCTCGGCCGATGCCTCGGCCGGTGCTTCTGCCGGAGCTTCTCCCTCGGCGGTGGGCTCTGCCGGGGTCTCCGTGCTGTCGGCGGCAGGCGTTTCAGCGGGCGTGTCGCCGGCCTCCGCGGCAGTCGCCTCGGCCGCCGGGGCCTCGGCGGGCTTCATCTTGGTCCGCTCGCCCTTCTCGGCCTTGTAGCCCAGGCCCTGCATCAGGTCGGCGAACTGTTCCAGCGTCATGCCGGTGATCGACAGCATGTCGGCCTTGGCCTCGAACCCGCCACGGCTGTCTTCGCCACGCAGCATGTCGGCCAGGCGTTCCAGCATGTCGATGCGGATGGCGCGTTCGCCGGCGGCGCGATAGCCGGCCATGGCGAAATAGCCCTGCGGCAGGCCGTTGTCGGCCGGCACGGTCACCAGGCCCGGCGGCGGCGCCTCGGGGAACTCCTGCAGGTCCTTGGACAGCGACCACAGCACCAGGCGCAGGCGCGTCGGCGCGGGCTTCAGCAGCGCCGGCATGAAGATGGTGTACTGACCGAAGCGGATGCCGTGCTTGCGCAGCGCGCCGCGGGCCTCCTGGTCCAGCTGCTTCACCTCGTCGGCCACTTCACCGCGCGGGATGATCCCGAGGTTCTCGACCATGCGGAAGCCGAAGCCACGGGCCAGGCCCGTCAGGGTCTCGTCGCGCTGCAGGTTCATCAGCGGCTCGAACAGGGCCGCGACCTTGCGGTCGATGAAATGCTGCAGACGGCGTTGCACCTTCTGCGCGACGTCCGGGCCGGCTTCCTCGTCGACGAAGGCCACGACCTGCGGCTTCATGGGCTCGGGTCCCGCGGCCAGCTTGCCCACGGCCTGCTCGCCCCACATCAGCCCACCTTGCTCGGTGAAGTCGATCTCGGTGTCCGGCGCGTTGTAGAAACGATCCGCACGCAGGTTGAAATGGGGGATCAGCGCCTGGAGGCTGGCCTGGCGAATGGTCTTCGCCTCCTGCCCCTCGGCCTCCTTGTCAGCGCGGAAGCGGAAACCTTCCAGCCGTCCCACGAATTCGCCTTCGACGGTCACTTCGCCGGTATCACTCACTTCGGCCAAGAGGGCCTCCTTCTGCTTGAGCCGGCGCATCAATACGCTGGTGCGCCGGTCCACAAATCTCTGGGTCAGGCGCGCGTGGAGCGCGTCCGACAAGCGGTCTTCTACAGCGCGAGTCTCCCCGCGCCAATGACTTTCGTCGTTCACCCAGCCATTGCGCTGCGCGACGTAGGTCCACGTGCGGATGAAAGACAACCGTTTGGACAGCGCGTCGATGTCGCCATCGGTCTTGTCGATGCGACGGATCTGGCCGGCCAGCCAGTCGTCGGGCACCCGCCCCTTCTCATGCAGGAAGCCGAAGATGCGGGTCAGCAGGCCGGCATGTTCATTGTGGCTGATTCCCCGGAAGTCGGGGATCCGGCAGACGTCCCACAGCAGACGCACCGAGGCGGTGTCGGACGCGCGCGCACGGACCTCGGCATCGCTCGACATGCTCTTCAGCGCGATCTGGTCGTCGGCCTCCCGGGCGCGCAGCAGACGTTCGTCCTTGGGCGCCACCTCCAGCGAGGCGATCAGCGGCTCGATCCCGGCAAAGTTCATCTGCGGATTGCGCCACTGCAACTTGCGCACCGGGGCAAAGCGGTGCTCCATGATCGCCTCGGCCAGCTCGGGCGGCAGCGGCCCGGCCTCGCCCGTCACCCCGAAGGTGCCATCGGCCATGCCACGCCCGGCCCGGCCCGCGATCTGGCCCATCTCATGCGGGAACAGCTCCCGCATCCGGCGGCCGTCGAACTTCGTCGTGGCGGAGAAGGCCACGTGTTTCACGTCGAGGTTCAGGCCCATGCCGATGGCGTCCGTTGCCACCAGGTAATCCACGTCGCCGTTCTGGTAGAGCTCCACCTGGGCATTGCGGGTGCGCGGGCTCAGCGCCCCCATGACGACCGCTGCGCCGCCCTTCTGCCGGCGGATAAGCTCCGCCATGGCATAGATATTATCGACCGAGAAGCCCACCACGGCAGACCGCGACGGCAGGCGAGATATCTTCCGGTCGCCGGCATAGGTCAGCTGCGACATGCGTTCGCGCCGGATGAACTGCGCCTCAGGCAGCAGGTCGGCGATGACGCCACGCATGGAATGCGAGCCCAGGAACATCGTCTCGGTCAGACCCCGCGCGCGCAGCAGCCGGTCGGTGAAGACGTGGCCGCGCTCGGGATCGGCACAGAGCTGGATCTCGTCCACGGCAAGGAAGTCGCAGCCCATGCCCTCGGGCATCGCCTCGACCGTGCAGACCCAGTATTTCGTGCGCGGCGGCACGATGCGTTCCTCGCCGGTAACCAGCGCCACGACCGACGGGCCCCGTGCAGCGACGATCCGGTCGTAGACCTCCCGCGCCAGCAGGCGCAGCGGCAGGCCGATGATGCCTGTCCGATGCCCCAGCATCCGTTCGATGGCGTAATGGGTCTTGCCGGTATTCGTCGGCCCGAGGACCGCGGTGATCCTGCCCTTCTGGGACATGCCCTGCCCTCGCTTTCGTTCTTACGGGGTCAGGTATCGCTGCCAGATACGAGAGGTGCAAGCCGATCACGTCCGGCCTGGGCCTGTTCATGTGCGGGGTAGACCGACAGCACGGCGCGGTAACCGTCGTAGGCCGCGTCGATCCGGCCCGTCTGTTCCATCAGCGCGGCCAGTCCGAAGGCGGCCTGGAAATGCTGCGGGTTCAGCGCCAGCGCCTGCATCAGGTCAGATTGCGCCTGGCCGAATTCCTCCAGCTGGTAGAAGGCTGACGCCCGGATATGCCAGCCTTCGGCGAAATCGGGCGCATGGTCGATCAGCGCCGACAGATGGCCGATGGCCGCCTGCGGATCACCGCCCTGCAGCGCGTCGCGCCCCTTGCGCAGCAGCAGATCCATCGAGGAGGAGCCGGAGCGCGACCATATCAGCTCCAGCTCGCGCTCGATCTGTTTCGCCTCGGCCGGTTCCGCCTGCCCCAGACCGTCCAGCAGCCGCGTGACCGAATCGTCGGCCCGTCCTACAGTCGGGACTGTGAGGAATAACGCTGCGGCACTCGCCGTCAGAACGAATTTGAGATGTCGATTGAAAGCGCGCATGACGCTTATAAGTGTAACGCGAGGAGAGGGCTTTGATAGCCCCGATCATGTAAAATTGAAGGAAGCGCGACATGAGCGAAGTGATTACCACGGCGGTGGCAGCACTGAACGAGAAGCTGGCCGGGGAAACCATTGATTTCACGGCCAAGTTCGTGATCGAGGGCGAGGGCGAGATTTTCGTCGATGACAAGGGCGCCCGTGCCGCCGAAGAGGGCGACGAAGCCGACGTCACCATGACCGCCGAAGCCGACACCTTCCAGGACATGCTGTCGGGTGACCTCAACCCCACCTCCGCCTTCATGACCGGCAAGCTGAGCGTCGATGGCGACATGGGCACGGCGATGAAGCTGGGCTCGCTGCTGGCCTGATCTGCAGGGGGCGACCGGGCGCCCGTCGCCCGGCTGCCCCGTCCTGGCCCGCTGCCGCCCTCCGGACGGCGCCCTACGACGGAAGATACGGTGACCCCCATGACCGACGCCACCACAGCGCCCCTGTTCGACGAGGTGGCCGATGGCCCCGAGGGCGGCATCGCCCGCTGGATCACCACCTCCGACGGGGTTCGCCTGCGCGTGGTCCATTGGCCGATGGAGGGCGCCAAGGGCACCGTGCTGCTGTTCACCGGCCGCACGGAATATGCCGAGAAATACGGCCGGGCCGCCGTCGACTTCGCCGCCCGCGGCTATGCCACCGTCACGCTGGACTGGCGTGGCCAGGGGCTGGCCGACCGGGTATCGGGGGACCCCGCGCTTGGCCACGTGGCGGAATTTTCCGACTACCAGAAGGACGTCGCGGCCCTGATGGAGGCGCTGCCGGGTCTCGGCGTCGAGGGGCCGCTGTTCTTGCTGGCCCATTCCATGGGCGGCGCCATCGGGCTGCGCGCCCTGCACGACGGCCTGCCGGTGGCCGCCGCCGCCTTCTCCGCGCCCATGTGGGGCATCGGCATGCCCGGCCTGCTGCGCCCGATCGCCTGGCTGCTGACCGGCACGTCGCACCTTCTGGGAATGGTGGAGGCGATCACCCCCGGCACCAAGTCGGAAACCTACGTTCTGTATGAGCCCTTCGAGCAGAACAAGCTGACCCACGACCGCGAGATGTACGATCACATGCGTCGCCAGGCGCAGGCGCATCCCGCGCTGATGATCGGCGGGCCGACGATGAAATGGCTGAACGAGGCCCTGCGCGAAACCCGCCGGCTGGCCCGCATGCCCTCTCCCGCCGTGCCTTGCCTGACCTTCCTGGGCAGCGACGAGGCCATCGTCGACACCGCCCGGATCCGCGCCCGCATGGCCGCCTGGCCAAACGGACGGCTGCAGATGATCGAGGGCGGGCACCACGAGGTGATGATGGAAGGCCCGGCCATTCGCGCGCAGGTCTTCGATGCCTGCGCCGCCCATTTCGACGCCCATCTGCCCGCCCCCACGTCCTGAGGCGCGCGTCCGCGCGCCCCGCATCCCGGCGGCCTTGTCCTGCTGGCCCCGGCGGCATATGTCGAAGGTCCGGAACCAAACTGGAGGATCCATGCGCCCGCTCCCCTTTGCCGCCCCGTTTCACGCCCCCCTGCCCCCGCGCGACGCCAACGCCAGCGCCGGTGACGAGGCGGCCCCCTTCGGCAACCTGCCGGAATGGGACCTGAGCGACCTCTACGCTTCCCCCGATGCGCCCGAGCTGAAGCGCGACCTGGACTGGCTGGAAGACGCCTGCGCCCGCTTCGCCGAGGATTTCGAGGGCAAACTGGCCGAGCTGGACGCCGAAGGGTTCCTCGACTGCGTGCTGCGCAACGAACGCATCCAGGCGGTGTCGGGGCGCATCATGTCCTACGCCGGCCTGCGCTATTATCAGCTGACCACCGCGGGCGACCGGGTGAAGTTCATGTCCGACATGCAGGACAAGCTGACCAATTTCACCACGCCGCTTGTCTTCTTCACGCTGGAGATCAACCGCCTGCCGGACGATCACCTGAACGGTCTTTTCGATGAAAACGCCGAGCTGGCCCGCTACAAGCCGATCTTCGACCGCATCCGCGCGATGAAGCCCTACCAGCTGTCCGACGAGCTGGAGAAATTCCTGCACGACCTGGGCGTCGTGGGCGATGCCTGGGAGAAGCTCTTCGATGAGACCATCGCCGGGCTGACCTTCATCATCGACGGCGAGGAACTGGGCATCGAGGGCACGCTGACCCTGCTGACCGATCACGACCGGTCCAAGCGCGAGGCCGCGGCCCGCGAACTGGCCGCCGTGCTGGGCGAGAACATCCGCACCTTTTCGCGCGTGCACAACACGACCGCCAAGGAGAAGGAGGTCATCGACCGCTGGCGCGGCATGCCCAACCCGCAGACCGGCCGCCACCTGTCGAACCACGTCGAACCCGAGGTGGTCGAGGCGCTGCGCAATGCCGTCGTCGATGCCTACCCCCGCCTGTCGCACCGTTATTACGAGCTGAAGCGGAAGTGGCTGGGCCTCGACCGAATGCAGGTCTGGGACCGCAACGCGCCCCTGCCCACCGAGGAACCCAAGCTGGTCAACTGGGACGAGGCGCAGAAGACGGTGATGGAGGCCTACGCAGGCTTCTCCCCCCGCATGGCCGAGATCGCCGAGCCCTTCTTCGACAAGGGCTGGATCGACGCGGGCGTGAAGCCCGGCAAGGCCCCCGGTGCCTTTGCCCATCCCACCGTGACCGACGTGCACCCCTACGTGATGCTGAACTATCTCGGCAAACCGCGCGACGTGATGACCCTGGCGCATGAGCTGGGCCATGGCGTCCACCAGGTGCTGGCCGCCGGCCAGGGCGAGATGCTGTCCTCCACGCCGCTGACCTTGGCCGAAACGGCCTCTGTCTTCGGCGAGATGCTGACCTTCCGCGCCATGCTCTCCAAGGCCGAAACCAAGGAGCAGAAGAAGACCCTTCTGGCCGGCAAGGTCGAGGACATGATCAACACGGTCGTGCGCCAGATCGCCTTCTACGACTTCGAGTGCAAGCTGCACGAGGCCCGTCGCCACGGTGAGCTGACGCCCGAGGACATCAACGCGCTGTGGATGTCGGTTCAGGCCGAAAGCCTCGGCCCGGCGTTCGACTTCATGGAAGGGTATGAGACCTATTGGGCCTATGTCCCCCACTTCGTCCACTCCCCCTTCTACGTCTACGCCTATGCCTTCGGCGACGGGCTGGTGAACGCCCTCTACGCCGTCTACGAAGAGGCGCCCGAGGGCTTCCAGGAGAAATACTTCGAGATGCTGAAGGCCGGCGGGTCGAAGCACCACAAGGAACTTCTGGCGCCCTTCGGCCTCGATGCCTCGGACCCGGCCTTCTGGGACAAGGGCCTCTCGATGATCGAAGGCTTCATCGACGAGCTGGAGGCGATGGAGGACTGAGATGTCCCCCATGCCAACCCGGCGTGAACGTTTCAAACGCTGGTCGCGGCGGGCGCTGGTCCGCATCCGCCGCACCCTTCCCCCCGGCACCCGCCTGCCCGTCGGCCTGTTGCTGATGCTGGGCGGGATCCTGGGCTTCCTTCCCATCGTCGGCTTCTGGATGCTGCCTCTCGGCGTGGCCGTCGCGGCGCTGGACGTGGGCCCGCTGATCCGCCGTCTGCGCGGGCGCTAAAGCTACTTGCCGTCGCGTCCTGCTAGGCGCTGCGTCCGCCCCCTCCTAGGCTGCGCGCGAGGGAGGACATCATGAAATTCATCCGCAATACCATTCTGGGCCTCGTGGTCCTGGCCGCCATCGCCCTGGCGGTGATACTGATCTACGTGCCCGGCTACGTCGAGCAAAGCCGCAACCCCGTGGCGGACCACCCCGCCTACCCGGTCTCGGACGCGGCGCAGGCGCTGCACGACGACCTTCTGATCGGCGACTGGCATGCCGACAGCCTGCTGTGGAAACGCGACCTGACGGAACGCGGCAACCGCGGCCAGGTCGATTTCCCCCGCATGCGCGAGGGCAATGCCGCGATCCAGGTCTTCACCACCGTCACCAAGAGCCCCAAGGGGCAGAACTACGAGGAAAACTCGGCCGATGCGGCGGACAACATCACGCTGCTCTCCATGGTTTCCCTCTGGCCGCCGCGCACCTGGGACGACCTGACGGAACGGGCCCTTTACCAGGCCGAGAAGCTCGACGGCTTCATCCGCCACGACGGCGACGTGACCCTGATCCGCAGCGTGGCCGACCTGGACGCGGTGCTGGCGGCGCGTGCCGAGGGGCAGCCGCACCTGGGCGCCCTGCTGGGCATCGAAGGCGCGCATGCGCTGGAGGGGGATCTCGCCAATCTCGACCGGCTGGAGGCAGCCGGGTTCCGCGTGATCGGGTTGCACCATTTCTTCGACAACGCGCTCGGCGGCTCGCTGCATGGCCATTCCGAGGCCGGGCTGAACGACTTCGGCCGCGCGGTGGTCGACCAGGTGGTGGCGCGCGGGATGGTGCTGGACCTCGCCCATTCCTCGCTACAGGTCGTCGAGGAGGTGCTGGCGATGACCGAAATTCCGCTGGTGGTCAGCCATGGCGGCTTCGCGGGCTACTGCGACGTGAAACGCAACATTCCGGTGGACCTGATGCGCCGCGTGGCCGACAGCGGCGGCGTGGTCGGCATGGGCTACTGGGCCGATGTGACCTGCGGCGACGCCAGCCCCGCCAACGTGGCCGAGATGATCGCCGCTGCCGTCGCTGAACTGGGCGAGGACGCAGTGTCGCTGGGCTCAGACTTCGACGGGTCGGTCGCCACGGCCTTCGATATTTCGGAACTGCCCGCGCTGACCCAGGCCCTGATGGACACGGGCCTGAGCGAGGCCCAGATCGGCAAGGTCATGGGCGGGAACATGGAACGTGTGCTGCGCGCCCGCCTGCCCGCCCAGAGCCAGAACTAGCGCCACCGCCAGGTCACAAAGGCAGAAGGCCGCCCCGAAGGGCGGCCTTTTCCGTGAGTGGGCGGGTCCGGGGGGATCGGACCATGGGGGAACAGGGACGAGGATCCGGCGCGGATCAGGCCTCGGCCATCATTCCCTTCTCTTCCGCCAGCTCGCGCATGCGCGTTTGCAGCTTTTCGAAGGCGCGCACCTCGATCTGGCGGATCCGTTCGCGGCTGACGTCGTACTTGGCCGACAGGTCTTCCAGTGTCACCGTCTCTTCCGACAGGCGGCGCTGCGTCAGGATGTCCTTCTCGCGGTCGTTCAGCACATCCATCGCCTCGGCCAGCATGGCCCGACGGGCGGTCAGCTCGTCCCGCTCCTCGTAATCGGTGGCCTGGTCGGCATCTTCGTCTTCCAGCCAGTCCTGCCACTGCATGGTGCTGTCGGCATCGGCGCCCACGGTGGCGTTCAGCGAGGCGTCCGAGCCCGCCATCCGGCGGTTCATCGAGGTCACCTCGTCCTCGGTCACGCCCAGGTCGGTCGCGATCTGCTTCACGTGTTCTGGCCGCAGGTCACCGTCCTCCAGCGCGCCGATGCGCGCCTTGGCCTTGCGCAGGTTGAAGAACAGCTTCTTCTGCGCGCTGGTAGTGCCCAGCTTCACCAGGGACCACGACCGCAGGATGTATTCCTGGATCGAGGCGCGGATCCACCACATGGCATAGGTCGCCAGGCGGAAGCCCTTTTCGGGGTCAAAGCGTTTCACGGCCTGCATCAGGCCCACGTTCGCCTCTGAAATCACCTCGGCCTGGGGCAGGCCGTAGCCGCGATAGCCCATGGCGATCTTGGCGGCCAGGCGCAGGTGGGACGTGACCATCTTGTGCGCGGCGGCCGTGTCCTCCTGCTCCACCCAGCGTTTGGCGAGCATGTATTCTTCCTCAGGCTCCAGCATCGGGAACTTGCGGATTTCCTGCATGTAGCGGTTCAGACCGCCTTCCGGCGTCGGCGCCGGCAGATTGGCATAGTTACTCAAGTCTCTGTCCTTCCCAAATTTCCCGCACGGCCCATGTAAATGCTGTTAACATACACATGGGCACATGGGGCCGCGGGTTCAAGCATTTGTCATGCAAACCCAAACGGGAGGTAAACGTTCCAAGGCCCCGGTCACCTTCCGTTGAGGATGGCTGGGACCCGCTGTTGCAATGAGATTACCGTCGCGCGCCGGAGTCGCACAAGACAAACCGACCTCGCATGAGCGCACAACTTCGTGCGCAAAACCGCATTGCGCGCGCTGAGGCACATGGAACCATACGGCCGATCGGGCCCTCAATTGGCGGGCAGCACGTCCAGAAGGGCCTGCATGTCGGCCGGCAGCGGCGCCTCGAAGCGCAGCCATTCGCCCGTCACCGGATGCGCCACGCCCAGCACGGCGGCGTGCAGAGCCTGGCGCGGGAATCGGGTCACGGCCTGGGCACCAGCCACGCCCAAAGCCCGCTCCGACACCTTGCGCTTACCGCCATAGACCGGATCCCCGACCAGTGCGTGGCCCGCATGCGCCATATGCACGCGGATCTGATGAGTGCGCCCCGTCTCCAGCCGGCATTCCACCAGCGCCACGGCGGGCGGGTTGCCGTAGGTGCGCAGAAGCTTCGCCCGGGTGATCGCATGGCGGCCGCGGTCGAAATAGACCGCCTGCTTCTGCCGGTCGCTGCGGTGGCGATCCAGCTGCGTGGTGATCTTCAGCACGCCGCCGGTCTCGAAGGAGGCGCCGCGCACCCCGCGCAGGCGCGGGTCGGAAGGGTCCGGCACCCCGTGGCACAGCGCCAGGTAGGCGCGTTCCGCGCTATGGGCCTCGAACTGCGCGGCCAGAGCGTGATGCGCCCGGTCCGACTTCGCCACCACCAGCAAACCGGAGGTTTCCTTGTCGATCCGATGCACGATGCCCGGACGTTTCTCGCCACCGATGCCCGACAGGCTGTCACCGCAATGGGCCAGCAGGGCGTTGACCAGTGTCCCGTCGGGAGAGCCGGGGGCCGGATGCACCACCATGCCGGCGGGCTTGTTGACGATCACCATCTCCTCGTCCTCGTAGACGATATCGAGGGGGATCACCTGCGGCTGCGCCTCGACCTCCACCGCCTGCGGCAGCACGATCTCCAGCACGTCGCCCTCGGCCACCTTGGCCTTGGGATCGGTCAGCGCCACGCCGTCGCGGCTGACCTGCCCCTCGGCGATCAGCCGCGCCAGGCGGGTGCGCGACAGGGCGGCCTCCTCTGGCACATCGCGGGAAAGCGCCTTATCAAGGCGGCCGGGCGGATTGGCACCGATCTGCACCGACAGACGCGCGCCGGAGGAGATCTCGGAGATGGGCCCGGACAAGGACTCGGACATGGAAAAGGACCTTCCTGAGGCGGCGGACGGCGCGGAACCGGCCAGCCTGCGTCTGTTGCGCCGCCTGGTGACGACGCTTCTGGTGGTGATGATCCTGGGGCTGATAACGCTCGTGGGGCTGGTTGTCATCCGTTTTGCGCGCCCGCCCGCCCCGGCGATGCCCGCAGAGATTACCCTGCCCGAGGGCGCCCGCGCCGAGGCCGTCACCCGAGGCCGTGGCTGGACCGCCGTGGTCACCGCCGATCAGCAGATCCTGATCTTCGACGCCACCGGAAAGCTGCGTCAGACCGTCCCCATCACCCTGGACGACTGACCCGCCGGGTACCGGACGTTTGCCAGGGGCGGATCCGACGCCAGACAGGGGCGCCGCAGGGTCCGCCGCGCCCTGCGCCCCTGGTTCACCTTGTTCCAAATACTCCGGCGCGACGCAGCCCAAGGGCGCGCCGTCCGGCCAGGGCGCCTACCCCGCCCCCATCCGGTTCCAGGCGTCCAGCCCGGCCACCTTGTAGGCCTCCGCGAGCGTGGGATAGTTGAAGGTGTTCTCGACGAAGAAATCCACCGTGCCCTGAAGGTTGATGACGGCCTGGCCGATATGGATCAGCTCGGTCGCCCCCTCGCCCACGATATGCGCCCCCAGCAGGCGGCGGGTCTTCAGCGAGAAGATCAGCTTCAGGAAGCCGGTGTTCACCCCCATGATGTGCCCGCGCGAGGTCTCGCGGAACCGCGCGATGCCGCATTCATAGGGCTCGCCACTGGCCTTCACCTCTTCCTCGGACTGGCCGACGGTAGAAATCTCGGGCACGGCGTAGATGCCATAGGGGAATGTCTCGGGCGGCGGCGGGGGCGACACGCCGAAGGCATGGCAGGCGGCCACCCGCCCTTGTTCCATCGAGGTGGAGGCCAGCGCCGGAAATCCGATCACGTCGCCTGCGGCATAGATGTTGGCAGCCTCGGTCTGGAAGGTCAGCGGATCAACCTTCAGCCGCCCGCGGCTGTCGGGCTCCAGACCCACGGCCGACAGGTTCAGCCGTTCCACGTTGCCCGCCCGCCCCGCGGCAAACAGCAGCGTGTCGGACCGGATACGCCGCCCGTCGGTCAGTTCGACGTCCACCCCGGTGGCGCCCGTGGTGACCTGTTTCACCTCTGACCCCAGGCGGATCGTCATGCCCCGGTCGCGCATCTGGTGAATGAAGTCGTCTACGATTTCCCGGTCGACGAAGTTCAGAATCTCGTCGCGCGCCTCGATGAGGGTGACCGGCACGTCGAGGGCCGAAAAGATCGTGGCATATTCCACCCCGATCACCCCGCCGCCGATCACCGTCATGGTACGGGGGATGCGCTCCAGCTCCAGGATCTCATCGCTGTCGAAGACGCGGGTGCGATCGAAGGGGATATGCGAAGGGCGGTAGGGATGGGTGCCGGTCGCAACCAGCGCCTTGTCGAACTCCACCAGGGTGCATTCGCCGGTCTCGGTGCGCACCTCGGCGGTATTGGGATCCAGGAACCGCACCTCGCCAAATCCCGAGCGGACCATGTTGCGCATGAACTGGTGCTGCAGCACCTCGACCTCGTGATCCAGGGTCTTGTGCAACCGCTGCATAAGGTCGATGGCGCCGATGTCCTGTTTCACCCGGTAGCCCTGGCCGTAGAACCCGCGCTCGCGCCAGCCCGACAGGTTCAGCACCGTCTCGCGCAGGGTCTTCGACGGGATCGTGCCGGTATGCACCGACACGCCCCCCAGCCGGCGCCCCTTGTCCACCACCAGCACCGATTTGCCCAGTTTCGCCGATTGCACCGCCGCCCGCCGCCCGGCGGGGCCGGAGCCGATCACCAGCATGTCGATCCTGTCCATGGCCTCGCACCTCTCCCTGTCTCGATCCCCGTCCTGCACCCCGAGCCAAGCGGCTTTGGCGCTCTCGGGCAACCGTGCTGCCGGGCCGGACTGGCCCTGACCTCAATGGGACCGGAGGTGTTAGGAACGGGTTACATCCCACGCACAGGAAATGGGCAATTCGATGCGCTGGTCAGGAGAGGCGGGGCAACGCCACGGGCCGCGCCAGACGTCAGGACAGGACGCGATGGCGCATCCAGACCACGCCGTCCTCGCGCGTCGTGACCGACATCAGCTCCAGCGTGCGGGGCCGGGTGTCTGCGGCATGATCGTAGATCGCGGGCACCCCGCCCTGGCCGTCCACCGTTGGATGCACCAAGGTGCTGGTCTCGTCGATCAGGCCTGCGGACAGGAAGGCCCCGTTGATCCGGCCCCCGCCTTCCAGCACCAGCCGCGTCACGCCGAAGGCCGCGCCGATCCGCGCCAGCGCGCCAGCCAGGTCGGCGCCCTCGGGCCCGGAGAAGACCACCGAAATGCCAAGTGAGGCCAGATGATCGACATGAGCCTGCGAGACACGCTCCGACAGCACCATTACCAGATGATCCCCGTCCAGATCCTCTCCCTCGGGCCGCAGGCGCCCGGTTCGGTCGAAACAGATCCCCAGGCCGCGCCCGGCGGTATCACCGATGCGGTCGGGACGGTTTTCCGGGGCTGTGCCCAACTGGGGCTCCCCCGCCGCCATGTAATGCCCCATGGTCTCCCGCCCAGTGATCCAGCCATCCGGCTGCATCTCCTCCACGGCCGCGTCGTAGACCTGCAGCAGCCGGTCTTCGGACACGGGCCAGCGTTCGGTCGCCAGCCGACCGTCGAGGGTGGTGATCATGTGGCAGATGATATGCGGGCGTGTCATGGCCTGTCCTGTCTGTCAAAGCGCGGATGCTGTTCCGCGCCCCGGGGCAGATAGGGCAGACTGGCGCCGCCGGACAGGGCGGAGCTGTGCAATCACAGATGAACGGACCTCATGAACCGGACAGAGGCGGCCCCTAGGGCGCGGACGGATAGTGCATGACGTTCAGGAACTGCGCCGGCTCCGCCGTGTCGTTGCGATAGCCGTGCAACTGATCCGCGGCAAAGCGCAGGCCCTTGGCGGGCGGGCAAACCGCCCAGGCATCCCCCTGCAGCACTTCGATCTGGCCGCGTGTCACCACCACGTCCTCGACCACTCCCGGCGCATGGGGTTGCGAGACATGCGCCTGCCCCGGCTCCAGCGTGATCAGGAAGGTCTCCGACCCGTAGAGCGGATCGAAGGGAAAGACCGTCTGCACGGTGATCTCGCCGGGGAAGCTGACCGGCACGGGAGGGTGGCCGTCCTGCGGCGCGAGATGCAGGAAGGCGCTCAGCGGCTGGCGAAAGCCCTTGGACAGCTTCCACAACGTGGCGATCGTCGGGCTGGATTCCCCGCGTTCGATCTGGCCCAGCATGGCCTTGCTGACGCCCGTGCGTTCGGCCGCCTGCGCCAGGCTGAGGCCCGCCTGGGCGCGCACCGCCTTGAGGCGGATCTGTAGGGTCGTGTCGCTCATCCGGTCTTTCCGATTGCAGGGCGGCAGTGTCGTGCGCTATGACGTCCGTGCGCTATAGCGTCCGACCGTTATCACGGCCGGGCGCAACATGTCATCGCCCTACCCTATCCCCCGCCGCCCCGAAAGGCACCTGACGCATGACCGGCCTGAAACTCTCGCACCTGGTGACCGCGTTGATCGCGGTCCTGCTGGGCTATACCAGCAGCGCCGCCATCATCTTCCAGGCCATCGACGCGGTCGGCGCCAGCCCGGCGGAGGCGACGTCGTGGATGCTGGCGCTCGGCCTCGGCACCGGGCTGAGCTGCCTGATTCTGTCACTGCGCTACCGGATGCCGATCCTGACGGCCTGGTCGACGCCGGGCGCGGCACTGCTGGCCGTGGGGCTTCAGGGGATGTCCCTGCCCGAGGCCACCGGCGCCTTCCTCTTCTGCGCGGCGCTGCTGACCCTGACGGGAATCACCGGCTGGTTCGAGCGCGTCTCGCACCTCATCCCCGAGGCCCTGGGCAGCGCCCTGCTGGCCGGGATCCTCTTCCGCTTCGGGCTGGAGATCTTCGCCTCGATGGAGGACGACCTGCCGATGGTGGCGGTGATGTGCGTGACCTACCTCGTCGCGCGCCGCGCCCTGCCCCGCTACGCGATCCCGCTAGTGCTGGTGGCGGGCTGCGCCATGGCCTGGGGCACCGGCGCCTTCGACCTGTCCACGACGGGCGGAATCGACTGGACCCTGGCGCGGCCGGTCTTCACCTGGCCCGAGTTCACCCTGACCAGCCTGATCGGTGTGGGCCTGCCCCTCTATATCGTCACCATGTCCTCGCAAAACGTGCCGGGCGTCGTCACCCTGCGCGCCGCCGGATACCGGGTGCCGGTCTCGGCCAGCATCTCCGTCACCGGCCTGACCTCGCTGCTGATGGCCCCCTTCGGCGGCTTCGCCTTCAACCTGGCTGCCATCACCGCGGCGATCTGCGCCGGGCCGGAAGCAGATGAAGACCCGGCGGGCCGCTACAAGGCGGCAGCCCTGGCGGGCGTCTTCTATTCCGTCGTGGGCCTGATGGGGGGCGCCATCATCGGCCTCTTCCTGGTGGCACCCCAGGCGCTGATCGCCACGATCGCCGGACTGGCCCTGCTGAACACCATCGGCAGCAGCCTGACGGCAGCCATGGACCGGCCCGATCAGCGCGAGGCGGCGCTGGTCACCTTCATGGCCACGGTCTCGGGCGTCGGCTTCCTGGGGATCGGCGCGCCGCTCTGGGCCCTGGTCTTCGGCGGCGCCACGCTGCTGGTGCTGCGCTGGCGCCGACCGGCGGCGATCTGAACGGGCCCTTGCCGCGCGACACGGCAAGGGAGCCGGGTCAGTAGGCGTACCGCTTGTCCAGCTCGTCGAACAGGTCCTTGCGCACCACGCGCTGCCGTTCAAGGAAGCCGGCCAGCGGGCCGTCCTCGTCCATCTGACCCTGCTCCTTCAGCTGGGTAAGCGCGGTCTGCATGCCGTAAAGCGCCGATTGCAGCGCCACGTTGGCGTAAAGCACCAGAGAGAAGCCCATCTCGGTGAATTCGTCCACCGACAGGATCGGGGTCTTACCCCCCACCACCAGGTTCACCAGCTGCGGCGTGCCCTTCAGCGCGGCGGGGATCGAGCGCAGATCGGCCTCCGTCTGCGGCGCCTCGACGAAGGTGATGTCGGCGCCGTCCTCGATGAAGGCCGCGGCGCGATCCAGCGCCTCGGACATGCCGTCGGTCGCCGCCGCATCGGTGCGGGCCACGATCATCGTGTTCTCATCCTGGCGGGCATCCACCGCCGCCTTGATACGCGAACGAGCCTCGGCCAGGGGCACGACCTCCTTGCCGGAGAAATGGCCGCAGCGTTTCGGCGTCTTCTGGTCCTCCAGCTGGATCGCCGAGGCGCCGGCGCGTTCCAGCGTACGGATCGTGTGCCGCACGTTCAGCCCGTTGCCGAAGCCGTTGTCGGCATCGACGACGATGGGCAGGTCGGTGGCGTCGCGGATGGTGGCGGTATGCTGCGCGATCTCCGGCAGGGAGATGAAGGCCAGGTCGGGCATGCCGAGGTAGGTGTTGGTCAGGCCGGCGCCGGACAGGTAGACCGCCTCGTAGCCCAGGTCCTCGATGACCCGCGCCGCAAGCGCGTTGGCCGCGCCGGGCAGCAGCATGGCCCCGCCCCCGGCGACACGCGCCTTGAACCGCTTGTTCACTTCATGATTCAGCATGGGATGCCTCGTTTCTTTCGTGTCATGTCAGGGAGAGTTTGCCGCGCGGCACGTAGACCTTGCCGTCCATCAGGCGGCGCTGCGTGCGCAGGATCTTGGCGGCGGTGATGTCGCCGGTGTCGAGGTCCAGCCGCGCGCCGACGGTGACGATGCCGGAGGGCGTGCCGATCCGCAGGGTCTGCGGATCGCTGCCGGGGGCGATCTGGCGCTGCACGACGGAGCCGTCGATGGCCGCGGCGCAGGCCAGGGCCAGGGCGCCGGTGACGGGCACCGCGCGGTGCGCCTGGCCGGCGGAAATCATGCGGATCTGCAGGTCCTGGCCGTCGGCCGGATGCACCAACCCCGCCAGGTCCTCGTAATCCGACGGCGCACCGACCATCGCGACCTTGGGCGTGGCGATACGGGCGCGGGCGGCGGCAAGATCGGGCGTCAGCTGCATCGCCACCGAAGCCTGGCAGCGGATCTCTTCCAGCCGGTCCATCAGGGCCCGGTCGGCATCGATCTTCGCCGGGTGGGTCCGGCTGTCGCCCGCCACCTGCCCCGCTTCGACGAAGACGGAAGGTACGGCGCCGTCGATCATCGTCACCTCGACCTCGCGCCCGTCCGACAGGGTCAGCCGGTCGGCGCGACTGCCGGTCGGCAAGGCGCCGTGACCGGCGGTGTCGGTGGGATCGAGAAACTCCAGCGCGACGGCCGCGCCAGTGCCTTCGACCCCGGGGATGGACAGATCGCCCTCCACCTCCGCCAGCCCGTCGCGGACGGGGAAGCGGGCGGCGATCACCTTGCCCGAGTTGGTGTTGTGGATGCGCACCACGGCCTCGCCGTCGCGCGGGCCCTCCACCAGCCCCTCGTCATAGGCATAGGGGCCCATGGCGGAACTCATGTTGCCGCAGTTGCCGGAGAAGTCGACGCTGTCGTCGATCACGCCGACCTGGGCGAAGGTATAGTCGATGTCGGCATCAGGGCGCGTCGGCGGGCCGATCACGCAGATCTTCGACAGCGAGGAAATCCCCCCGCCCATGCCGTCGAGCTGGCGCAGGTTGGGATCGGGCGAGCCCAGCATGGCGGCGAAGAGCGCGGGCCAGGTGGCCTCGTCCTGCGGCAGGTCGCGGCGCTGCAAGACCAGCGCCTTGGAGGTGCCCCCCCGGATGAAGGCGGCGGGAACGGCAATCTGGCTCATGCCTCGGACTCCTCGGACGGGGCCGCCAGCTGCGCTTCCAGCGCCTCCCAGCTGGCCCGGATGTGACGGCGCATCAGCAGCGCGGCGACCTCGCCGTCGCCGCAGGCGATGGCCTCGGCGATGCGGCGGTGTTCCAGCAGCGCAGCCTGACCGCGCCCGGTGACATTGCGGTGTTTCACGCGCAGCAGCGACAGCTGCGGGTACAGCTCGCGCGTGAGATAGCGCAGGATCAGCGGGTTCCCGGAGAGACGCGCGATGACCATGTGGAAATCCCGGTCGCCCGGACCCTGCAGGTAGGCGCCCTGGGGATGAGAGGAGACCTCCTGCGCGTGCTGGCCCAGAAGCTGCGTCAGCGTCTCGCCGCTGCGCGCATCGGCCTGGCCGGCGGCCAGCCGGGCGGCCTCTGCCTCCAGCGCGGCGCGCACCTCGTAAAGCGCGCGGGCATCCTCACGCCCCATCTCGCGCACGCGGGCGCCGCTATTGGGCACGATGGTGACGATGCCAGCATCGGCCAGCTGGTTCAGCGCCGAACGCACCGGGCCGCGGCTGACCTCGAACCTTTCGGCCAGGGCGACCTCCCCCAGGCGCGAGCCCGGCGCCAGGCGCCCGGCCAGGATCTCTTCCTGCAGGGCCAAGGCGACTCGCTCCGCTGCGACTCCCCGGATCTCCTCCGCTTTTGTTAACAATATACCGGCCTCCCTCTGGCCCGCAGCCGCCGACAGAACAGCGAAAAACTTGGAATTCAGGCATATAAATCGCTATATACTTGCGAAATGTCAATGAAACTTGCTGACTTGACAGCAATCACACCACGGGCCTACATCTTGCCCATCGGCGTTATTGTTCTACAATCCTGGCCGAGTCGATCATATTGAGACATGAGGGGAGGACTCTATGAATCTCACCAAACGCGCTTTCACCGCGGTCACCCTGGGCACCGCCCTGGCCGCTGCCGTATCCCCGCTGGCCGTCTCGGCCGCGGAGAACTGGCCGCCGCGCCAGATCACCTTCGTCGTGGCCCTCGGCCCGGGCGGCTCCGCCGACCGCACCGCGCGCGCCCTGGCGCAGCGCCTGCAGGAAGAGCTGGACACCCCGATTTCCGTGATCAACCAGCAGGGCGGCGGCGGCCACGTCGGCCACACCTACTTCATGAACATGCCCGACGACGGCAGCTACTTCCTGGCGACGTCGATCCACCCCTACATCTCCAACGCGATCCTCAACTACGACGCGGATTACACGCTGGAAGATTTCGCCTTCATCAACGGGCAGTGGAACGACTTCGACATCTTCGCCGTCAACGCCGAGACGCCCTATGAATCGCTGGCCGATTTCATGGCCGCGGCCAAGGAAAATCCCGGCGATCTGAGCGTGTCGGTGGTCCCGAACTCCTCCGGCGCGATCAACCTCAGCCTGGCGCTGGAGGCCTTCGGCCTGACCGAGGATGACGTGAACGTCGTCACCTATGAATCCGGTGGCGCGGCACGGACCGCCGTGGCCGGGGGCCAGGTCGACATGACCGTGCTGGCCGCCGACGGCACCCTGTCGATCGCCGAATACGTCCGTCCGCTGGCCTATGCCGCCGACGAACGCTCGGACGACTGGGATGCACCGACCCTGGACGAGGCGTTGGAAGCCTCCGGTCACGAACCGGTGACCACCCTCGCAGGCTCCATGCGCGGCCTTGCGGCCCACGCCACCTTCAAGGAAAAGCACCCCGAAGCCTTCCAGGAACTGGTGGACGCCTATCATAACGTCATGATGGACGAGGAATTCGTCGCCTCCCTCGAAGCCCAGGACATGGGTGCCGAATGGCTCGGGCCGGAGCGCACGACCGAGATCGTCATGTCGAACTACGAGATCCTGACCCGCTTCGCCGGGGAGTGATCGCCGACACGTTCCCGGGGCGGGGGGCATCTGCCCTCGCCCCGGATCCGGGCCGCCCGTGCCCCGCCCCATAGCGGGGCGGTGGAGAGGCGGCCGGTTTCATTTCCGAAGACATCTGCGGGAGGTCACCAGGTGACAGGCAAGTTCTACGCCACCCACGCCGCGCTGATCGGCATCATCCTGGCCATATCCGGCTTCATCACCTGGAGCGCGGTAGACGCGCGCGCCAGCCTCGACAACCTGGTCGTGGTCGCCCCGGTCGCGGGCGTCATCGCCCTGCTGGCCGTGATCCTTGTGGCGGTGACCCTGCTGAAACCCGCCCCTGCCCCCGCCGAAGGCGAGGCGGGCGAGGCCCCGTCGAAGGATCCGGGCATCTGGGGCGACATGCTGCTGCTCGCAGGCTTCGGCGTCTTCTGCTACGCGCTGACCAAGGTGGGCTTCGACCTGGCGACCTTCCTCTTCGTCTGGGCCGGTGTCGTCATGAGCGGCGGCAAGGGCTGGTGGCAACCGCCCCTCTATGCCGCGCTCTTCACCGCGGCGCTGGTCTACGGCTTCGGCTCGCTCTTCCCCTATCCCATGCTGACGCTGGTGCTGTGACATGATCGACCAATTTGCCCTGTCGCAGGCGCTGGACCTGCTGTTCTCCAGCTTCACCCCCTGGCTCTGGGTCATTCCCGGGCTGCTGATCGGTCTGGTCTTCGGCTCGATCCCCGGGTTGCAGATCTCCATGGCGATGGCCGTCTTCCTGCCGGTTACCTTCTCCATGGACTTCCTGCAGGCCATGCTGTTCCTCACCTCGATCTTCACCGGCGGCGCCTATGGCGGCGGGGTGACGGCGATCCTGATGAACATTCCCGGCTCGTCCAGCTCCATCGCCACGGCCTTCGACGGCTACCCGATGGCCCGCCAGGGCAAGCACAACGAGGCCCTGGGCCTGGGCCTTGCCGCCTCGGTCGTCGGCGCCTTCGTGGGCTACATCCTGCTGATGCTGATGATCCAGCCGCTGGCCGCCTTCGTGCTGAAGATCGGCCCGCTGGAGATGGTCGTCGTGGTCCTCTGGGGGCTGACCCTGATCGCCACGCTGAACGACAGCTCGATGGCCAAGGGCCTGCTGGCCGGGTTCTTCGGCCTGATGCTCAGCCAGATCGGCATGTCCACGACGGGCGTCATGCGCACCTCCGTCGGCATGCCCTACCTGATCGACGGCCTGCCCGTGGTGCCCGCGATGATCGGCATCTTCGCCGCCTCGGAACTGCTGCGCCTGCGCGGGGAAACCTACCTGGTGCAGAACGAGGCACAGCGCGACATCTCCTTCGGTCGCATCCTCAAGGGCGCGGGCGAGACGTTCAAATACCCGGGCGTGCTGATCCGCGGCAGCCTTCTGGGCGCGGTCATCGGGGCCATCCCCGGCGTCGGCTCCTCGGTGGCCAACCTGGTCTCCTACGGTGAGGCGAAACGCACCTCGAAGACCCCCGAACGCTTCGGCAAGGGCGCCTCCGAAGGGGTGGTGGCGGCCGAAAGCGCCAACTCCTCCTCCGAGGGCGGCTCGATGACGGCACTGCTGGCGCTCGGCATTCCGGGCGGGGCGGCCACGGCGGTGCTGCTGGCGGCATTCTCGTTCCACAACATCATCGGCGGCCCCAGCTTCATCCGCAACCAGACCGATGTGGTCTACTCGATCATCCTGGGCAACCTGGGCCAGGTGCTGCTGTTGGCGGTGCTGGGTCTTCTCAGCCTGCGCCTGCTGGGCCTCGTGGTGCGGGTGCCGCTGTCCTACCTTGTGCCCTCGGTCCTGGCGATGTGCGCCTGGGGCGGCTACGGCATCACCGGCACCATCGCCGGGCCCCTGACCGTGGCGGGCTTTGCCGCCCTCGGCTGGCTGATGCGGCGCAACAACTATCCCGTCGCCGCCACCGTGATCGGCCTCCTGCTGGGCCGGATGATGGAAGGCGAGCTGGTGCGCACCATGCAGATCTCCGGCGGCAACCCGCTGCGCTACATGCTGGAGCGGCCTATTGCGCTGGTGCTGTTCATCATCATGCTGCTGGTCCTGGTGGGCGCGCCCGCGCTGAAGGCGCTGCGCCGCCGGCGCCAGGCGCGGACAGAGGTCTGAGACGCATGACCCTGACGACCAACCCGGCGTTGCGCGGCCTGATGACCCTGGCCATCGGCGCCGGGGGCGGGTTCCTGTTCTTCTGGCTCAACCTGCCCCTGCCCTGGGTGCTGGGGTCGATGTTCGCCAATGCGCTGCTGGCGCAGGCGACGCCCTTCCAGCCCAAGCTGCCCCCCGCCTGGCGCGGCTACGCGATGATCGCCATCGGCACCATGCTGGGCACCGGCTTCACCCATGACGTGATCGTGCGCGCCCACAGCTGGATCCCCAGCCTGATCGCCATGTGCCTGCTGTCGCTGATCTTCTGCCTGGGCGCCTACTGGGTCTTCAAACGCTGGGGCCACATGGACCGCTCCACCGCGCTCTTCGCCGCCATGCCGGGCGGGCTGTCCGTGGTCACCATGCTGGCCGAGGAACACAAGACCGAGGTCAACCGTGTGGTCCTGTGCCACACCGCCCGCATCGTGGTGCTGCTGGTGACGGCGCCGATCCTGATCCAGATGATCTCCGGCATCGACCTGGCGGAGGCCAACCGGGCCAGCTTTGCCGAGGCCGAGCCGCTGGACCCGCTGCGCCATGGCGCCATGGCCGCCGTCGCCGTGGCCTGCTGGTGGCTGGGGCAACGCTTCCGCTTCCCCTCCGCGCAGCTGCTGATCCCGCTCTTTGCCTCCGCCGCGCTGCACATGACCGGCGTGCTGACGGTGCATGTGCCCCCGCTGCTGTCGGCGGCGGCGCAGATCGTCATCGGCGGATCGGTGGGCGCGCGCTTTGCCAGCTACACCCTGCGCCAGATCGCCCGCGACGGCAGCCTGGCCGCCGGGGTGGGCGTGGTGCTGGCGCTCGGCTCGCTGGCCGGGGCCTACGCGCTGGCGCCGCTGATCGACGCCCCGGTCGCGCCTCTGTTCCTGGCCTACCTGCCCGGAGGCGCACCCGAACTGGGCGTGGTCGCCCTGGCGCTGGCCATCGACCCGGCGATGGTCGCGGCGCATCATGTGCTGCGGGTCTTCCTGATCGTCGCCGCCCTGCCCTTCGCCGCCTCCTGGATCAAGCCGAAGGAGCAAGCGGAGGAGGGCTGAGCCCCTCCTCGCGCCCGCGCGTCATTCCAGCGAGGCCATGCCGCGCTTGACGTTTTCGACCACCGCCTCGGGCCGGGGCGTGCTGGCCACATGGGGGGTCAGCACCAACTTCGGATGCGCCCAAAGCGGGCTGTCTGCTGGCAGCGGCTCGGTCTCGAAGACATCCAGCGAGGCGCCCGACAGCTGGCCGCTGTCCAGCGCCGCCAGCAGGTCCGCCTCCACCAGATGCGCGCCGCGCCCCAGCTGGATCAGCGCGGCGCCCTCGGGCAGCGCGTCAAAGCTGCGGGCGTTGAGGATGCCCTGCGTCGCAGGCGTCAGGGGCAGTACGTTGATCAGGATGTCCGTCTCCGCCAGGAAGGTCTCCAGCCGGTCGTCGGTCATGTGCCGCGCGCCCGGCAGCGGCTCGCGCGGGGTCGATCGCGACAGCACGGTCACCGGATAGCCCAGAGCCACAAGCCCCGCCGCGATCGCCCGGCCCATCAGGCCGAATCCCATGACGCCGATGCGGCGCAGGGTCGGGCTCTGGTCGCCCACCCGACGCTCCCAGGCGCCCCGGGCCTGGGCGGCCAGGAACTCTCCCATCCGGCGGTGATGCCACAGGACGTGGAAGGCGGCGAAGCCCGCCATCTGCTGTGCCTGGTCCGGATCCTCGACCCGGAAGACCGGCACGTCCGGGCGGGACTGACAGGCGTCGATGCCATCCGTGCCCGCGCCGACCGAGAAGATCGCCCGCAGGTTGGGATAGGGCGCGAAGGCCCCCTCCCCCGGCACGAAAGTCAGGGCGAAATCCACCGCCGCCGGATCCTCGACCTCTTCGGGCAGCAGCAGGCGCACCTCCGGGGCGAAGGCCCGGTAGGGCCCGCGCTGGAACCGCGTCATGTCGAGCATCGTGCAGGTGGCAACGCCGGTCCAGCGGCTCATTCCGCCGCCTGCCCCCAGCCCCCGCCGGGCACGGCGTCGAGCAGGGTCCGCGTGTAGTCATGCTGCGGGTTCAGGAAGACCTCGGACACCGGGCCGATCTCCACCAGCTTGCCCTTCTGCATCACCGCGATCCGGTCACACAGCTGCGCCCCGACCCGCAGGTCATGGGTGATGAAGAGGATCGACAGATCGAACCGCTGCCGCAGGTCGCGCAGCAGGTCCAGCACCTGGGCCTGGATCGACACGTCGAGCGCCGAGACGGCCTCGTCCGCGATGATCAGCTCGGGGTCCATGGCCAGGGCGCGGGCGATGCCGATCCGCTGACGCTGCCCGCCGGAGAACTCATGCGGGAAGCGGTCGACCGCATCGGCGCCCAGCCCCACGGTTTCCATCAGCTCGCGCGCCCGGTCACGGGCCTGGGCCTTGGGCACCCCCTTGGCAATCGGCCCGTCGGTCAGCGCGCGCATCACCCGATGGCGCGGATTGAGCGAGGCATAGGGATCCTGGAAGACCATCTGCACCTTGTGCCGCGCCGCGCGCAGCTCGCTGTCGTTCAGCGCCGCCATGTCGGTGCCGCCCACCATGACCGACCCGGAATCCGGCGTCACCAGCCGCACCACGGCGCGGCCCAGGGTGGATTTGCCCGACCCGGATTCCCCCACCAGGCCCAGCACCTCGCCGCGCGAGATGGTCAGCGACACGTCGTCGATGGCACGCACCGCGCGGGCCTCGCGGAAGAGGCCGCCGCCGGTGTTGTAGGTCTTTTTCAGATGCCGGATCTCCAACGCGGGGGCCTTTGCGACCTCGACCGACTGCGGGACCATCCCCGTGGGGATCGCGTCCAGCAGGCGGCGGGTATAATCGTGCTGCGGGTTCTCCAGCACCTCCGCCGCCGTGCCGCGTTCGACAATCTCGCCGTAACGCATGACGATCACGCGGTCCGCGATCTCGGCCACGACGCCGAAATCATGGGTGATGAACATCACCGCCATGCCATGCTTTTCGCGCAGGTCGAGGATCAGCTTCAGGATCTGCGCCTGGGTGGTCACGTCGAGCGCGGTGGTCGGCTCATCCGCGATCAGCAGTTCCGGCTCCAGCGCCAGGGCCATGGCGATCATCGCCCGCTGCCGCTGCCCGCCGGACAGCTGGAAGGGATAGGCGCGGATGATCTTTTCGGGGTCGGGCAGCTGCACCTCGCGGATCAGCTCCAGCGCCTTCTCGCGCCGCTCCGCCGGGCGGTGCCGGTTGTGCGCCTCGTAGACCTCGGCGATCTGATCGCCGATCCGCATCAGCGGGTTCAGCGCCGTCATCGGCTCCTGGAAGATCATCGCGATGCGGTCGCCGCGCAGGGCGCGCTGTTCCGCCTCGCTGACGCGCAGGATGTCCTTGCCGCCGAACTCGGCCGTGCCGTGATCGACGCGCACCCCTTCCGGCAGCAGGCCCATCAGGGCGTTGGCCGTCATCGACTTGCCCGAGCCGCTTTCGCCCACCACGCAGAGGATCTCGCCCGCGCCGATCTCGTAGGAACATTGGCTCACCGCATGTTCCCGGTCGGCGCCCTTCGGCAGGGCGATGGACAGGTCGGAAATCTTCAGGACGCTCATGACCGGCCCTTTCGCGACAGGTGGGGGTTCAGGGCATCGTTGAGCCCCTCGCCGATCAGGTTCAGCGCCAGCACCGTCAGCACGATCGCCACGCCGGGGAAGAAGGACAGCCACCAGGCGGAGCGGATCACCGTGCGCGCCGCCCCGATCTGGAACCCCCAGGACATGATGTTGGGATCGCCCAGGCCGAGGAAGGACAGCGAGCTTTCCAGCAGGATCGCCGTGGCCACCATCAGCGAGGCCATGACGATGATCGGCGACACGGTGTTGGGCAGCACCTGACGCACCAGGATCGACAGGTTGGACAGGCCGGCCAGGCGGGCGGCGTCGACGTATTCGCGTTTGGTCACCGACATCACCTCGGCCCGCACCAGGCGCGCCACCGGTGGCCAGGAGACGATGGCAATGGCGATAGTGATCGAGGTCAGCGTGGGCTCCAGGATCGCCACCAGCACGATGGCCAGGGCGAAGTTGGGGATGGTCTGGAAGAACTCGGTGAAGCGCATGGCGCCTTCATCGACCCATTTGCCGTAAAAGCCCGCCAGCGCGCCAAGAGGCACGCCGATCAGCAGCGCCATCAGGGTGGAGACCAGCCCGACCAGCAGCGACACCCGGGCGCCGTAGACCAGCCCGGCCAGCACGTCACGGCCCAGGGTATCGGTGCCAAGCGGCAGCCCGTCGGTGCTGAAGGGCACCAGGAAGGGCCGTTGCACCATGGCCCAGGGGCCACGCGGATAGAGGACGGGCGCCAGCAGGGCCACGGCGATCACCGCGATCAGGATCGCCAGCCCCAAAAGGGCGCCGCGGTTCGTGAGGAAGCGTTTCCAGAGTGTCATGATTATGCCTTGTGTCCGATCCGCGGGTCGATCAGCCGGTAGACCAGGTCCGTCAGGATGTTGAAGACGATGACCATGGCGGCCGAGACGAGGAAGACCCCGAGGATGGTGTTGTAGTCACGCGCCGCGAGGCTTTCGAACATCAGCCGGCCGATACCCGGCCAGGCGAAGACCGTCTCGGTCAGCACCGCGCCCCCGACCAGCTGCCCGGCCTGCAGGCCCGCAAGGGTGACGACGGGCAGCAGCGCGTTGCGCAGGATGTGGCGGCGCCGGATGGTGGCCGGGTTCAGGCCCTTGGCCCGTGCGGTCTTCACGAAGTCCTGCTGCGCCACCTCCAGCATCGAGGCCCGGGTCATGCGCATGTAGACCGCCATGAAGAACAGCCCCAGCGTCAGCGCCGGCAGGATCAGGTGCTTCAGGATGTCCAGCGCCCGCGCCAGCCCGCCGAAGCCGCTGCCGACGGTTTCATAGCCGAAGCCGGGCAGCCAGCCGAGCTGCACCGAGAAGACCAGCACCGCCATCAGCGCGGCCCAGTAAAGCGGCGTGGCGTAGAACAGCAGCGCCGTGCCGGTGATCAGCGTGTCCGTGAACTTCCCCACCCGCGCCGAGGCTGCGACGCCAAGCGCCACCCCCGCCACGAGGGAGATCCAGAAGGCCGTCAGCGTCAGGATCAGTGTCGCCGGCAGCCGCTCCAGGATCAGCTCCAGCACCGGCTGGCCCTGGCGGAAGGAATAGCCGAGGTCGAGGGTGACGATATTGCCGACGTAGCGCGCCAGCTGGACGTAGAAGGGCTGATCCAGCCCGAACTGCGCCCGAAGATCCGCGATCATCTGTTCGTCCGCCGCGCCCGCTTCGCCTGCCAGCACC
The DNA here is from genome assembly GCF_020177265.1 of Pseudooceanicola marinus. Lineage (GTDB taxonomy): Bacteria > Pseudomonadota > Alphaproteobacteria > Rhodobacterales > Rhodobacteraceae > Pseudooceanicola > Pseudooceanicola marinus_A. Next base: position 209,727 of record NZ_JAIVMC010000008.1, on the reverse strand, counting down.
GCCGCCGGGTCACCGGGGGCCGCATGGACCAGGAAGAAGTTCAGGATCGCGATGGCAAGTAGTGTGATCGCCGCCTTCAGCAGACGCGACAAGATCGCTCCGGCAATGGCCATGGCCAGCCTCCCGTTTGGTCTTGGGGAGAGGCGACGGCAGCGCCGCCCCTCCCGATATCAGGATTTACTCTTCGATCCAGGCGTCGCGCAGGCCGTCGTTCAGACCGATCCCCGTGGTGATCAGGTTCTTGACGTTGCAGCGATAGATCGTCGGGAACTCGATCTCGAGCAGCCAGGCGACGGGCACGTCTTCCACGATCTGCTGCTGGATCTCGGTGTAGAGCTCCTGGCGCTTCTCGTTGTCGGGCTCGACGGCGGCCTGTTCCCACAGCGCGTCCAGCTCGGGGTTCACGTAGCCCTCGACGTTGTTCCAGGGGCTGCCCTTCTTGATCTGGCTCTCGACGTAGTTCCGCGCCACGCCCAGGGCCGGATCGCCGTACTGGTAGAGATAGGTGAAGGCCATGTCGTAGTCCCAGTTGGCCGTCTTCTCGTTCCAGCCCGCGACGTCGGCGCTGTCGATCTCAACCTCGACGCCGACCTCGCCCAGGTTCTGCTTCACCGCTTCGGCCCAGCGTTGCCAGGTCTCGCCATAGGGCAGCGGCAGCAGGCGGACGGGGGTGCCGTCATAGCCCATCTCGTCCAGCAGTTCCTTCGCCTTCTCGGGGTCGTAGGGGTACTGCGGCACGTCGTCGGTGTAGAAGTTGGTCTTCGACGACACGGGGCCCGTCGGCACGGTGCCGAAGCCGTTCCAGACCACGTCCTTCACGAATTCGCGGTCCATGGCGAACATGACGGCCTGGCGGAACCGCTTGTCGGCGGTCGGCCCTTCGCGGTTGTTCAGCCACATCCAGGCGTGGGGGGCGAAGAATTCCCAGCCCTTGGAGCTGGAGCAGACGTTGTCCATCTCGGTCAGCCGCGCCACGTCCCAGTTTTCCACGGCGCCACCGGGCAGCACATCGACCTCGCCGGTTTCGAAGGCCACGGCGCGGGAGGCCGCATCGGGCACCACGCGGTAGTAGAGATCATCGATATGCGGCAGCCCGTCGAGGTAGTAGTCCTCGTTCTTCGTCAGGTGAATGTAGCTGCCCTTTTCCCACTCCACGAACTCATAGGGGCCGGTGCCGATCGGCGTGGCGTTCATCTCGTTCGTGGCATAGTCGGTGCCTTCGTAGATGTGCTTGGGCACGATGGGCATGGAGCCCGCCTCGAAGGCGTTGATGAAGGGGCCGTAGGGTTCCTTCATGGTGATGACGATGGTGTTGGCATCCGGCGCCTCGACGCTTTCCACGTGGGAGAAGGCGCCGCGGAAACGCGCGTGGTTGTCCTGCAGGAACTTGGTGGAGAAGATCACGTCCTCCGACGAGAAGGGCTCTCCGTCATGCCAGGTGACGCCTTCGTTCAGGATGAAGGTATAGGTCATCCCGTCTTCCGAGATGCTCCATTCCTTCGCCAGCGAGGGCTGCGGCTCCAGATCGGTGTTGTAGCGCAGCAGGCCTTCGTAGATCTGGCCGGCCACCATCTGGGTCGGTGCGTTCTGCACCAAGCCCAGCATCAGGCTGGGGGGTTCCGGCTGTACGATCAGGTCGAGCCGTCCGCCGTCCTGTTGCGCCACAGCGCCGGTCGCCATGCTGGCGGCGACGAGGAAAGTCGTTGCCTTCAGAAGTTTCATCTTGGTTTTCCCTGTTGGTTTGGGGTTTGTCGGACCCGGTTTGCCGGGCCTCGGTTTGAATTCAGGCGATGTAGCCGGGAGCCTCCCGGTCCAGCAGCCGTAGGATAGACGCCCATTCGGGGTCCTGCCCCGAGGCCTCGATCTTGTCGTAGGCGCGGGCATATTGCCCGGCCGTATGGGCGGCCACCTCGTCGGACAGCGGATCGGGCGTCAGCCCCATCGACAGGGCCGCCACCTGGGCCTTGCACGACCGTTCCAGGTTCAGCGCCAGCTTCACCGCCTCGGCCACGGACCGGCCGCAGACCAGCGTGCCGTGGTTGCGCAGCATCAGCACGTTGAGGTGGCCCAGGTCGGCGATGATGCGCTGCCGTTCTTCCAGGTTCAGGGCGATGCCCTCGTAGTCGTGGTAGGCGATGGCGTCATGGAACTGCGCCGACCACTGGTTCAGCGACATCAGCCCCTCACGGACCGAACTGACGGCGACACCGGCCACGGTGTGGGTGTGCAGCACGCAGGCCGCATCGTGACGCGCCATGTGGACGGCGGAATGGATGGTGAAGCCGGCGGCGTTCACCCCGTGGCCATAGGGATCGTCGAGGATCGCGCCCTCTTCGTCCACCGTCACCAGGTTGCTGACCGTCACCTCGTCAAACATCAGGCCGAATGGGTTCAGCAGGAAACGTTTCTGCCCCTCGGGCCCGTCGGGCAGCCGGGCGGAAATATGGGTGTAGATCCCGTCGTCCATCCCCTTCAGCGCGATCACCCGATAGGCGGCGGCCAGATCGCGACGGATCTCGGCCTCGGTCTTCGGGCTCTGCGCGGCGGAGGTGTCCCCTCCCCCGAGCGACATGGATTCTTCGGGCATCGGCCTGGAAAGCGTGGTCATGGGCGGCTCTGCCTTTCGGATCAGCTTCGGATCGTCGGTTCACGTAAAAGAGATTGCCTGAAGGCGCTTGAGTCAAGAAGATTGTCGACAGCCGACAAAACGACAGATAGTCAGGTCCTGAGATGATTGAGATTTGGACGCCCCATGACCCGGGACACCAGCGCCGTGACTGAGGCCTACCCGTTCCTGCCCCTCAGCCGGGATGGCCTGGTCGACCGGGTCGCCCATTCGCTGGTCAATGCCATCCTGTCGGGCGCGATCCGCCCCGGCGAGCGGCTGGCCGAATCCCAGATCGCCCGCCAGATGGACCTGTCGCGCGCCCCCGTCCGCGAGGCGCTGCGCCTGCTGGAAAGCTCGGGCCTGGTGGAATACCGCGCCAACCGCGGCTTCTTCGTCCACGTGATTTCCGCCACCTCGATCCGCGAGCTCTACGAGCTGCGCATCGTGATCGAGACGGCCGCCGTGCGCGCCCTGACGGAAACCAACCCGGGCGCCCTACCCGGCCTGCGTGCCCAGATGGCCGAATTGCACCGGCTGGCCGACGAGGACGCCGAGATGATGGCCCATGTGTCGGCCGACATGCAGTTCCACCGGCTGATCTGCGAAGGATCCGGCAACCGGCGCTTCCTGCAGGTCTTCGACCAGATTTCCAATGAAACGAAGCTGGGCCTTCTGGTGATCGGGCGCCTTTACGACGATGCGCACCGCATGGCCGAGACGCATGAGCCGATCATCGCGGCCATCGCCGCGGGTGACGCAGATGCCGCCGCTGCGGCCATCGCCTATCACATCGGCGTCGCCAAGGACCTGGTTACGGCCCATATCGAAGCCCAGCAACAGCAGGAGGCCGGCAGGACATGAAATGCTATTACGCCAAGGCGACCGAGGCCCATGACCCGGTCTTCCGCATCTCCCTGGGCCGCATCGCCCGCAACGCCGAACAGGCGGAACGCGCGCGCCTGCTTCTGGCCGGGCTGGACCAGCTGGACCTTCCGGTGACCGAACCCGATCCCGCCCCGCGCGAGATCCTGGAAACGGTGCACACCACGGAGCTCCTGACCTTCCTCGAAACCGGCTGGGCCGAATGGCAGACCCTGCCCGACGCCGGGCCGGAGGTGGTGCCCAATGTGCATGCCCTGAACAAGGAACGCACCTACCCCAAGCACATCATCGGCCGCGCCGGCTGGCACATGGGCGACACCTCCGCCCCGCTGGCCGAGCATAGCTGGGAGGCCACCCTGGGGGCCGTGGCCGCCGCCCATGCTGCCGCCCGCGCCGTGCTGGAGGGTGACCGCAGCGCCTATGCCCTCTGCCGTCCGCCGGGGCACCACAGCTCCGCAGACGTGGTGGCGGGGCACTGCATGCTGAACTGCGCCGCGGTGGCCGCCGAAACGCTGAAGACGCGCCACCAACGGGTCGCGGTGCTGGACATCGACGTGCACCACGGCAACGGCACCCAGGACATCTTCTATGAACGTGACGACGTGCTCTTCGTCTCCGTCCATGCCACGCCCGAAACCTACTACCCCTTCTTCGTCGGGCACGCGCATGAGACCGGCGCGGGCGCGGGGGACGGGTTCAACCTGAACATCCCGCTGGCGCAAAGCACCGGCGATGACGGCTGGTGCGCGGCGCTGGAAACGGCGCTGGCGCGGGTGGCGGAGTTCGCCCCCGATGCGCTGGTCCTCAGCCTCGGGCTTGATGCCCATGAGAACGACCCGCTGAAGGGGCTGAAGGTCACCTTCGACGGCTTCACCCGCGCGGGCCGGATGATCGCCGATGCCGGGCTGCCGACGGTTCTGGTGCAGGAAGGCGGCTACCTGTCGCCCGACCTGACGACCTCCCTCGTGGCCTTCATGACCGGCTACATGGGATGCGACGTGGCGACCTGAGCCCGCCCCCGTTCACGCAAAAGGCGCCGCCGACAGCCCGTCGACGGCGCCTTTTTCGTTCGCAAGCTCAGTCGCTCAGCGCGCCAGTTGCATGGCCACGGCACAGGCAGCCAAGGCCGGAAGGCGCAGCGTGTCGTGAATCTGCGCCACGCGCTCGGCCGTGTAGTAGCCTTCCTCGTGCAGGATGTTCATCGTGGCGATGACCTTGCCGCCCATGATGATCGGCAGGTTCACCACCGACCCGCAGCCCAGCTTGCCGATCAGCTCGGCATCGGGAAATACCGTGTCGATGTCGGCCAGGGTGTTGGACACGAAGGCCTCCTGCCGGGTCAGCACCTGGTCGAACCAGCGGTTCATCTCGATCGGTTTCTCACCCGAAGTCGGGTAGTTCTCGGCGTCATCCGTATAGGCGCGCCGCGCCACCATCGCCTCGGTGTCCGAGGTCATCACGGTGAACAGCTTCGCCCCCACCGTGGCCTTGGTCAGACGGCACAGCGCATCGAAGGCGGCTTCTTCGCTGGTGGCGCCGGTCAGTTCGGCGGTGAAGGCGTCAAGCGCCCGGGTCGTGTCGGTCATGGAAGTCCTCAGCTGTCGGATGCGGCCAGCGGCGCAGGCGCATCGGGGTTGCCGCCGGAAGCGGCATACAGGTCGCGCGTGTAGGGATCGGCAAAGCTGCCGTCATACAGCGCAGTCTTGGGGGCGATCTCGACGATGCGGCCCTTGTTCATCACCGCCATGCGGTCGCACATGAAGCTGACCACGGGCAGGTTGTGGGTGACCATCAGGTAGGTCAGCCCCTGTTCACGGCGCAGGCGCTTCAGCAGGTTCAGGATCTCCGCCTGCACCGACACGTCCAGCGCCGAGGTCGGCTCATCCAGCAGCATCACCTTCGGCTCCAGCATCAGGGCGCGGGCGATGGCCACGCGCTGACGCTGCCCGCCCGACAGCTGGTGCGGAAAGCGGAAACGGAACCGCCGGTCGAGGCCCACGGCCGCCAGCATCTCCAGCACCTTCTCGCTGCGCTTGCCGATGCCGTGGATGGCCAGCGGCTCGGACAGCACCGTGTCGATGGTCTTTCTGGGGTGCAGCGAGGCATAGGGATCCTGAAACACCATCTGGCAGGTCTCGGAAAAGGCCCGGTCGGGGCCATGCCCGCGCGGCTTGCCCAGGACCGAGATCGCCCCGGTCCACTGCGGCGCCAGCCCCGCGATGGCCTTCAGCACCGTCGACTTGCCCGACCCGCTTTCGCCCACAAGGGCAAAGCTCTCGCCCTCGGCCACGTCGAAGGTCACGTCACGGACGACCTTGGTGTCACCGTAGGAAATATCCACGTCCTTGAGGGAAATCGCCGGAGCGGTCATGTGCTTTCTCCTGCGGTACGGTCGAGGACGGGCAGCTCGTCCCGGGTTTCCTGCATCCGTGGCTGCGCCGCCAGCAGACCCTGGGTGTAGGGGTGCTGCGCCTTGTGCAGATCGGCAGCGGCGCAGCTTTCGACGACGCGGCCGGCGTTCATCACCAGGATGCGGTCGCAGTAGCGCGCCACCAGGTTCAGGTCGTGGGAGATCAGGATCAGCCCCATGCCGTTGCCGGTCACCAGCTCCTCGATCAGGTCCAGCACCTGGGCCTGCACCGAGACATCCAGCGCCGAGGTCGGTTCATCCGCGATCAGCAGCTGCGGGCGGGGGATCAGCATCATGGCGATCATCACCCGCTGGCCCATGCCGCCCGACACCTCATGCGGGTACATCTGCGCCACCCGTTCGGGATCGTTGATGCGCACGGAGGTCAGCATCTCGATCACCCGGGCCTGCAGGTCGCGGCGCGGCAGGCGTTCATGCACCTTCAGCGCCTCGGCGATCTGTTCGCCGATGGTCATCACCGGGTTCAACGAGAACTTCGGATCCTGCATGATCATGGAAATCCGCGCGCCCCGGATGCCGCGCATCTGCCGCGCGCTCTGGGCCGCCAGATCCAGCCCGTCGAAGCGCAGCACATCCGCCGTCTGGCGGCCCGGGGCGCGGATCAGGCGCAGGATGGCGCGGCCGGTCATCGACTTGCCCGACCCGCTTTCGCCGACGATGCCCAGACGTTCCTCGCGGCCCAGGTTGAACGAGAGGCCTTTCACCACCTCCACCGGCCCCGTGGGCGTGGCGAAGCTGACGCGCAGGTTCTCGACCTCCAGCAGCGGTGCCTGTTGATCGATCATTTCGCGCCCCCCTGTTTCGGATCCAGCACGTCACGCAGACCGTCGCCGAGGAAGCAGAAACCCAGCGAGACGAGGATAATGGCAAAGCCCGGCATGGTGGCAACCCACCACTGGTCCAGGATGAAGGTCCGCCCGCGCGAGATCATGGCGCCCCATTCCGGCAGGGGCGGCTGCGCACCCAGGCCGAGGAAGCCGAGACCGGCCGCGGTCAGGATGATGCCCGCCATGTCCAGCGTCACCCGCACGATCATCGACGACGTGCAGAGCGGCAGCACGTGGCGGAAGATGATCCGCCCGTGCGAGCCTCCGACCAGACGCACCGCCTGGATGTACTCCGCATTGCGGAAGGTCAGGGTTTCGGCCCGCGCGATGCGCGCATAGGCGGGCCAGGCGGTGATCGCGATGGCAATGATCGCGTTTTCGATCCCCGGCCCCAGGGCGGCGACGAAGGCCAGCGCCAGGATCAGTTTCGGCAGAGACAGGAAGACATCGGTCAACCCCATCAGGATGCGGTCGACCCAACCACCGAAGTAGCCCGCCACGGCGCCGATGATGAGCCCGAGGGGCGCGGAGATCACCGCGACCAGCGCCACGATCATCAGCGTGATGCGCGAGCCGTAAACGACCCGGCTGAAGATGTCGCGGCCCAACTCGTCGGTGCCCATCCAGTGATCGGCCGAAGGCGGCAGCAGGCGCGCCTGCAGGTTCTGACCCACTGGGCTTTCCGGGGCGATCCAGGGGGCGAACAGGGCCGTTGCCAGCAGCAACAGGATGATGATCATCCCCGCCACCGCCAGCGGATTGCGCATCAGCGCGGTGAACATGCGCCAGGCGCGGCCCAGGTTGGCCTGGGTCAGCGTGGCGGGACTGTCGTCCAGAAGCCAGTCACGGGTGCTCATCAGCGGCTCCTCGGGTCGAGAACGCGATAGAGCACGTCCGACACTTTGTTGATCAGGATGAAGACCGAGCCGATGACCAGCGTGGATCCCAGCACGGCGTTCATGTCGGCGTTCAGCAGGGCTACCGTCAGGTAATTGCCGATGCCGGGCCAGCTGAAGACGGTCTCGATCATCACCGAGCCTTCCAGCAGGGCCGCATAACTGAGGCCGATGACGGTGATCAGCGGCACGCGGATCGGCTTGAACCCATGCGACCAGATCACCCGCCATTCCGGCACGCCCTTCACGCGGGCGGTGGTGATGAACTCCTGCCCCAGCTGGTCGAGCATGAAGCTGCGCGTCATGCGGGCGATATAGGCCAGCGAGAAGAAGCCCAGGATCGAGGCCGGCAGCACCAGGTGCGACAGGGCGTTCCAGAAGACGGTCCAGTCCCCGGCAATCGCCGCGTCGATCAGCATGACATTGGTGCGCGCGGGCACCAGGCCTTCGTAGAAGATGTCCAGGCGGCCCGGCCCCGCGACCCAGCCCAGCCCGGCGTAGAACACCGCCAGCCCGACCAGGCCCAGCCAGAAGGCGGGCACCGAATAGCCCAGCAGGGCAAAGACGCGCATCACCTGGTCGACCCATTCGCCGCGCCGCGTGGCGGCCCAGACGCCTACAGGCACGCCCAGCACGACACCGATGATGATGCCCAGCGTCGCCATTTCCAGCGTCGCGGGGAAGACACGCGCCAGGTCCTCGGCCACCGGACGGTTGGTCGATATGGAGCGACCGAGGTCGCCCTGCGCCACCGACCAGACATAGTCGAGGAACTGCACGATCATTGGCCGGTCCAGCCCCATGGCGATCCGCGCCGCGTCGTATTGCGCCTGCGTGGCGCGGTCGCCGACCACCGACAACACGGGGTCGATGGGCACCACGCGCCCGATGAAGAAGGTGATCGCCAGCAGCCCGAGGAAGGTCAGCAGGGTGACGACGACAAAGCCGCCAAGCCCCCGCGCCCGCCGCCCGGCGCGCACCGCCAATGTTGTGTCTGTAGCCAAGGTCCGCGCCTCCTCCGGCATCGTCCAGGTGAAAAACTCTTCACCCAGATTACAAAATTTTTTGCCATAGTAAAAATTTTTTTGTAGCCTGTGGGAAACGACCCGGAGGAAACGCCCATGGCGAGGGAGAAGCACAAGGCGGACCCGCAGATCGGCCCGCTGATCCGCAGACGGCGCAAGCAGCTTGGCCTGACGCTTCAGGCGCTGTGCGACCGCGCGGGGGTTTCCGTCGGCTACCTCAGCCAGGTGGAACGCGACAACGCCACGCCCTCGCTGGGCACGCTGGCGCAGATCGCCGCCGGGCTGGAGGTCGGGTTGGAGTTCTTCATCGCCGCCCCCGGCCCCGGTGATTCCCTGACGCGCGCCGAAACCCGTCCCCAATTCTCGCTCAACGGCTCCTCGATCGGCTACGAAAATCTGGCCACCGACTTCCCCGGCGCCGAATTGTCCAGCTACATCCTGCATGTGCCGCCCGGCTATGCCTCCGAAGTGGTCAGCCATGAGGGGGAGGAGATCATCTATATCCTCGACGGCGAGATCACGCAGACCCTGGACGGCCAGGTGATCCGCATGACCGCCGGCGACAGCCTGCACTACAGCGGGTTGCGGCCGCATTCCTGGACCAATCCCACCGACCGCCCCGCCCGGCTGCTTTGGACGGGCACGCTGGCCGTGCTGAACCGCAAGGGCGCGATGAAACTGCCCGAGATGGCCCCGCTCGACGCCTGAGCGACCGTCCCGGACCAACAAGAAGACCCAACAAGGAGAGAGTGATGAAACTGCTGAAACCCGCGCTTCTGGCCTCGGCCATGGCGCTTCCGCTGACGGGCGTCGCCCTGGCGGAGACCCCCGATTCCATGCTGGTCGTGGCCCAGAACATCGATGACATCGTCGCCATCGACCCGGCCCAGGCCTATGAATTCACCTCCGGCGAACTGGTCACCAACCTCTACGACCGGCTGGTGCAATACGACGCCGAGGATACCACCGTGCTGGCCCCGGGCCTGGCGTCGGAATGGACCGCGGATGCGGAAACCAAGACCATCACCTTCACCCTGCGGGACGGCGCCACCTTCGCCTCCGGCAACCCGGTGACGGCTGAGGACGTGACCTATTCGCTGGGCCGCGTGATCAAGCTGAACCTGACGCCCGCCTTCATCCTGGCGCAACTGGGCTGGACCGCCGAAAACGTCGACGACATGGTCACCGCCGAGGGCGACACCGTGACCGTGCGTTACGAGGGCGACTTTTCCCCCGCCTTCGTGCTGAACGTGCTGGCCTCGCGCCCCGCCTCGATCGTCGACAGCGTGCTGGTGATGGAGCATGAAGAAGACGGCGACATGGGCAACGCCTGGCTGAACGCCAATTCCGCCGGCTCCGGCCCCTTCTCGCTGGACAGCTACACGCCCGGCCAGATGGTTCGCCTGGCCGCCAACGAAGGCTACTTCAACGGCGCGCCGGAGATGCAGCAGGTCATCATCCGCCACGTGGCGGAGGCCGCGACCCAGCAGCTGCTGCTGGAACAGGGCGACATCGACCTGGCCCGCAACCTGACGCCGGACCAGATCGCCTCGCTGTCCTCGGACGAGATCAAGGTGGAGACCTTCCCCCAGGCCGCCGTCCACTTCCTGTCGTTCAACCAGAAGACCGAGAGCCTGACCGATCCCGCCGTCTGGGAGGCCGCGCGCTATCTGGTCGACTACACCGGCATGACCGACACGATCATCAACGGCCAGATGGAAGTGCACCAGGCCTTCTGGCCGAAGGGCTTCCCCGGCTCCTACGACGAGACGCCCTTCACCTATGATCCCGAGAAGGCCAAGCAGATCCTCGAAGAGGCCGGCATCGAGACCCCGATCCAGGTCACCCTGGACGTGATCAACGCCGCTCCGTTCACCGACATGGCGCAATCGCTGCAGGCCAGCTTCGCCGATGCCGGTATCGAGTTCGAGATCCTGCCGGGCACCGGCGCCCAGGTCATCACCAAGTACCGCGAGCGGACCCACCAGGCGATGCTGCTCTACTGGGGCCCCGACTTCATGGACCCGCATTCCAACGCCAAGGCCTTCGCCTACAACTCCGACAACTCGGACGAGAACTACCAGGCGACCACCACTTGGCGGAACAGCTGGGCCGTGCCGGACGAGATGAACGAACAGACCATGGCCGCCCTGTCGGAATCCGACCCCGAAACCCGCCTGGAGATGTACCGCGACCTGCAGCAGAAGGTGCAGGAAAGCTCGCCCATTGTCATCATGTTCCAGGCCTCCTATCAGGTCGCCATGGACGCGGACGTGACGGGCTACGTCAACGGCGCCACCTCGGACTTCGTCTACTACCGGCTGGTCGACAAGGAGTGATCCGCGACCACGCCTAACCACCCCCAGGGTCGCCGGACATCCGGCGGCCCCTTTCGTTTCAGGAGTTTTCCATGTCCTACATGAAGCAGGCCGATGCGCGCCTGGCCCGCCTGCGCGCCCGCATGGCCGAAACCGGCACTGACCTCGTGGTGCTGGGCCCGTCCAGCCACATGAGCTGGCTGACCGGCGTCAGCCCGCATGGCGACGAGCGGCTGGTGATGCTGCTGGTCACCGCCGGGTTCGCGGGCTTCCTCATGCCGCTGCTGAACGCCGACGCGGCACGCAAGGACACCCCCCTGCCCCTTTACACATGGGCCGATGACGAGGGCCCCGACGCGGCCCTGGACCAGCTGCTGACCGACTGCGACGCCAAGCGGCCCGACCTGTCGGTGGTGCTGGACGAAACCATGCGCGCCGACTTCGCCCTGCGCCTGCTGGACGCGCTGGACAGCCCCCGCCGCCGCTTCACCGCCGACACGGTGGGCCTTCTGCGCACCCACAAGGATGCCGAGGAAGACGCCCGCATCAAGGCCGCGCACCTGCTGAACGACAAGGCGGTCGAGGCAACCTTTGCCGCGCTCGAGCCCGGCATGACCGAGGCGCAGGTGGTCGACCTGCTGGCGGACTACTACAAGGCCCACGGCGCGAAGACGGCATTCTCGCTGATCTGTTTCGGCGAAAACGGCGCCTATCCGCACCACCATTCCGGCGAGACCCAGTTGAAGGATGGCATGGCGGTGATGTTCGACACCGGCTGCTACCTTGACGGCTACCCCTCGGACATGACCCGCTGCCGCTGGTTCGGCGCGACGCCCGATCCGGAGTACCTGAAAGTGCGCGACATCGTGGAAGAGGCCGTGCAGGCCGCCGTCGCCGCCGCCAAGCCCGGCGCGCGCGCCAGCGATGTCGACGCCGCCGCGCGCAACGTCATCACCGAGGCGGGCTATGGGCCCTACTTCCTGCACCGTACCGGCCACGGCCTGGGCGTCGACGTGCACGAGGAACCCTATATCACCGGCACCTCCGAACGGGTGCTGGAGGTGGGCAACGTCTTCTCGATCGAGCCGGGCATCTACCTGGAAGGCAAATTCGGTGTTCGCCTGGAGGAGATCGTGATCCTGCGCGAGGATGGCGCCGAGATCTTCTCGGAGATGCCCCGCGTCTGAGGCGCCGCCCGAGACGACACGACCGAGACGACCCGCGCGCCCGCCTGGCCGGCGCGCGGGTTCCCCCAGCTCCCGTTCTCGCAACAATCTTGATCTTGGCATGTATATTTGGAACGATGGCGCACCGTAGCGCGGTCGATCCGCGCCATCGACGCACCTTTGGGAGGAGGGGCCGTGATCGAGAAATTCACCTCGTCGTCCATACCGACGGGCCGCAGGCTCGATTTCTGGAACGAGCTTTGCGAACAGAGCCTGCGAGGCACCACCGTCGACAGTGAAAGCCGCGCGTTCCGGGCCGAGATGTGGCGCCTGTCTCTGGGCGACACGACGCTGCTGCGACCGCGCTCCGATGCCTCGACCGTGCGCCGGCCGGCGGATCCGACCGGCTGCGAGGGGCGATCCGTGGTGTTGCACATGCAGGTCGGGGGCCGCTCGCGGATGCAGCTGCGCGACCGCACCATCGACCTGGCGCCCGGGGATTTCGTCCTGACGGATGCGGGCCACGGCTATGTCTTCGACCTGTCGCAGGGCCATGACCTGATCGTCGTCGAAATGCCGATGGAGGTCCTGCAAAGCCGCATCGACGGGCTGGCCGGGCACCTCGACCGGGCGCAGACCATCTTCACCCCCGGCGGGCGTCTCTTTCGCGAGTTCCTCTTTTCGCTCTGGCGGCAGGACGACATCGGCGCAGGCGATCCGGTCTTCGGCCAGGGCGCCTCACAGGTGCTTGCCGATCTCTGGGTGATGGCCCTGCGCCAGGGGCAGGAGGAACCCCAGGCGCTGAAGGGACGCAAGGAGGCGCTGCGCCAGCGCATCCTGGCCTTCATGGATGCGGAACTCTTCGACCCGGAGCTGACCATCGCCCAAATCGCCAGCGAGTTCAGCCTGTCGCCGCGTAGCCTGCAGGCGCTGTTTTCCGAGATGGGCACGACGCCCACCCGCTACATCCTGTCGAAACGCCTGGACCGCGCCGCCGATTGCCTGCTGGCCGAACCCGGGCGCTCGGTCACCGAGATCGCCTTCGAGCAGGGGTTCAACGACAGCGCCTATTTCGCCCGCCGATTCCGCGCCCAGTTCGGCGTGACCCCGACCCAGTGGCGCCAGCGCACCTGAACGGCTCGCGCATTTGTCCCGTCTTACCTGCGTCTGAATCCAAGTCGCCGCTCGCCCCGTCTGCCACTCTCATCGAACCAACGCGCGAACGGGAGGAGGCCGCGGAGGGTGGGCAGCGATGCCCCCGCCACGGTTGCGCCAAGGAGGAGGTATCTCGACGCCGGGCCCCTGCCCGGTTCAGGTCGGGCGCTGCCTTGCGCTCTCCCGTTCCGCCGGAACGGCAAAGGAGAGCCAGCATGAAAGACGACGCAAGCAAGGCACGCAACGCCCCGCCCTCGGAGGCCTTCCGCATCGTGGACGTCCCCGATCCCTACAAGGAACTGTCGGCCCGCCGCGGCCTCGAAGGCACCTACGTCGGCCCCGAGGACAAGGACAGCCCCTGGATCCCCTTCGGCGACAACGCCGCGATCCGTCACCTGGCCTTCGACGTGCGCAACAACATCTATTCCAACATCCTTTGGATGAAGGGTCCGGGCGTCATAGGCACCCACTACCACCGCGGCCAGATCGTCATGGTCTGCCTCGAAGGCAGCGCCCGCTACCTGGAATACGACTGGACCGCCACCCCCGGCGGTTTCATCCAGGAGGTGCCCGGCGAGGCCCACACCCTTGTCACCGACCACCCCCAGGGCACCAAGCTGTTTGGCTGGATGCAGGGCGCGATCGACTTCTACGATGACCAGGCCAACTTCTCGTTCACCGCGGATGTCTGGTGGTTCATGAACCACTACGAGACCTACTGCAAAGAGAACGGCCTGGAGATCAACGAGCAGCTCTACATCTAAGAGCGCCACGGATCAGGAGACAGCGCCGGGCGGGGAGGAGAACGCGCCCGGTGCAGCCATTCCGGCTTCGGCCACAGCACATTCAGGGAGGACGACATGGCCACCATGTCACAGGCGGGCGCAGGCAAGCAGCGGTCCGCACGGTATCAGTTCATCATGGTCGCGCTTCTCAGCCTGACCTTCGGCGTGGTCTTCTTCGACCGCAACGCCCTGGGCTTTCTCATGCCCTTCATCCAGCCCGAACTGGGGCTGAACAATTCGCAGATCGGGATGCTGGCCTCTGCCCTGTCGCTGACCTGGGCCGTGTCGGCCTTCGTCATCGGGCGACTGTCCGACAGCCTGGGCAAGCGCAAGACGCTGCTCATCGCCTCGACCGTGGCCTTCTCGCTCTGCTCGGTGCTGTCGGGTCTGGCCGGCAGCTTTGCCCTCCTGCTGGGCGCGCGCCTTCTGATGGGGGCAGCCGAGGGGGGCTTCATGCCCATTGCCCACACGATGGTCGCCGCCGAGGTCTCGCCCAAGCGGCGCGGGCTGGCGCAGGGGATCACGCAGAACTTCGGCTCGAACCTGCTGGGCTCCTTCGCGGCGCCCGTCCTGCTGGTTGGTTTCGCCACCATGTTCGGCTGGCGCGAGGCCTTCTACCTGGCCGGTGTGCCGGGCCTGCTCTGCGCGCTGATGATGTGGTTCTATCTGGATGAGCCCGCCGCGCCGCCGAAACACGACGGGCCCAAGGCGTCGGCCCTGGAAGTTCTGAAGAACCGCAACGTGCTGATCTGCGTCTCGCTGTCGGTCATGCTGGTGTCCTACCTCGTGATCTGCTGGGCCTTCATGCCCCTCTTCCTGACCCAGGAACGCGGCATCGCGCCGGAAAGCATGGGCTGGCTCATGGGGTCGCTGGGCATCTCGGCCACCATCGGCAGCTTCGTCGTCTCCGGCCTGTCGGACAAGTTCGGGCGCAAGCCGATCATGACGCTGATGCCGCTTCTGGGCCTATTGCTGCCCTTCGGCGCGCTGTTCTTCGACGGCTCGCTCTGGGTGCTGGCGGTGTTCTTCTTCTTCGGCTGGGGCGTGAACGGGATCTTCCCGCTGTTCATGGCGACAGTGCCGTCGGAAAGCGTCGACCCGCGCTACGTCGCCACCGCCCTTGGCCTTTCCATGGGCCTGGGCGAGGCCCTGGGCGGCGTGCTGGCGCCCTCGCTGGCCGGCGTCGCCGCGGATGCCGTGGGCCTGCAGGCGCCGATCTGGATCATGGCCGGGCTGTCGCTGGCATCTCTGGTGATCGCGCTCTTCCTGAAGGAAACCGCGCCCAGCCAGGTCGGCAAGGCCGCGCCGGTCGCCGCCGCCGCCGAGTAAGACGTCACCTGACGCTCCCGGGGACCCGCCGCGCCATGTGCCCGGCGGGTCCCGCCCTTCCGGAAAGATCCCGAGGAAAGCTCCCCATGACCACACTTGAGAAATTCGACCTGACCGGCCGCTCCGCCTTCGTCACCGGCGCCGCCTCGGGCCTGGGCCTGGCCTATGCCGAGGCGATGGCCGAGGCTGGCGCCAAGGTGACCCTGGCCGACCGCGATGCAGACGCCCTGGCCCGCGAGGTGACGCGCCTCGACGATGAGGGCTTCACCGTGCGCGCGGCCCCCCTCGACATCACCGATCGCCCTGCCCTGACGGCTGCCGTCGACGCCCATGTCGCGGCCTACGGCAGCTTCGACATTCTCTTTGCCAATGCCGGGGGCGACAGCAGCCCCGGCTTCTGGAACCCCGAGGGCCACCGCAATCCCGACGGCCAGGTCGACACCCTGGACCCGGAGGCCTGGGACCGCTCCATCGCGATCAACCTCACCGGCACCTTCAATTCGATCCGCGAAGCGGTGCGCGCGATGAAGGCCGCGGGCCGCGGCGGGTCGATCATCTGCACCTCCTCCAACGCGGCGGTGGTCAACGAACCCATCGTCGGCCTGCCCTACATGCCCGCCAAGGCCGGGGTGAAACACATGGTCGAGCACCTGGCGCTGGAGCTGGCCGAATTCCGCATCCGCGTGAACGCCATCGCACCCGGTCCCTTCGTGACCAACATCGGCGGCGGCTGGCTGAAGAAGGACCCGACGGTGCGCGCCAAGTGGGACAGCCTGGTGCCCCTGGGCCGCGTGGCGGAAACCGACCAGGTGAAACCGCTGGCGCTCTACCTCGCCTCGGATGCCTCCGATTACATGACCGGGGCGCATCTGATGATCGACGGCGGCATGGCATTGGGGAGCTTCAAATGAACAAGGCAGCGGTTTTCCAGGGCTTCGACGCCCCCCTTGCGGTGCAGGACCAGGCGATGCCGGAGCCCGCGCCCGACGGCGTGGTTCTGCGCGTCACCCATTGCGGCATCTGCGGGTCCGACCTGCACATGGCCCACGACCCCGCCTTCGGCGCGCAGCCCGGCGATGTTTTCGGCCATGAATTCGCCGGCGAGGTCGTGGCCCTTGGCCGCAACTGCACGCAGCTTCAGGTCGGCGACCAGGTGTCGGTGATCCCGCTGGGCGGCTGCGGCCAGTGCCAGACCTGCCGCGCAGGCGAGCCCGCCTGGTGCAGCGAGATGTCCCTGCAGGGCGGTGGCTACGGCCAGTTCACCACCACCACCGAACGCCAGTGCCGCAAGCTGCCCGCGGGCGTCACCGCCGAAGAGGGCGCATTGGCCGAACCCCTGGCGGTGGCCCTGCACGGCGTGGCCCTGTCGGGACTGACGGCGGGCGACCGGGTGCTGATCCTCGGCGCCGGGCCGATCGGTCTGGCCACCGCCTTCTGGGCGCGGCGCCTGGGCGCCACCGCCGTCGTCGTGCAGGACATCCACCCGGAGGCACGCGACCTGGCGCTGGCCATGGGCGCCACCGATTTCCTCTGCACCCCGGACGCCCCCGTGCAGGCCAGTGACGCGGCGCTCGGGCGCAAGGCCGACATCGTCTTCGACTGCGCAGGCGCCCCGCCCCTGCTGGCGCAGGCCATCGACCAGGTGCGGGTCAAGGGGCGGATCGTGATCCTCGCTCTCAGCACCCGGGAGACCAGCTTCATCCCCTTCGCCGCCGTGTCGAAGGAGGTCGCGGTGCTGACTTCCGCCTTCTTCACCCTGCGCGAATACGAGGCGGCGCTGGACGCGCTGGCCAGCGGTGCCCCCGTGGCCGAGGCGCTGGTGACCCGGACCATTTCCCTGGACCAACTGCCGGAGGTCTTCGAGGGCATGAAGACGGGCCGGTCGCATGGTAAGGTCATTGTCCGCCCCTGAAGGGTGCGGGAAAGACTTGGCCAGAAACATCAAAGGCGCGACCGGGACACCCGGCCGCGCCTTTTCGCCCGCTGGGGGCGCTCAGACCTTCTCGGTGGCCAGCTTCAGCCCGAGGGCGGCGAAGGATCCGGCGAAGACGCGGCGCAGCCAGGTCATCGCCCGCTCGCTCTGCAGCAGCCGGTCTCGCCCCGTCGCAGCCACCGCGGCGTAGCCCAGGAAGACGACGAAGGTCATCGCGGTGAACCCCAGCCCCAGTTCCGCCAGCAGCCCGACCGAGCTGCCGGCCGGCACGAATTGCGGGATGAAGGCCACGAAGAACAGCGGGATCTTCGGGTTGAGGATGTTCAGAAGGATGCCGCGCCAGACCAGTTTGCCGGCGGGCGCCGCCTCGGCGGCCTGCACCGAAAGGCCGCCCCGGTCCTTCAGGATGCCCCAGGCCATCCACAGCAGGTAGGCGACCCCCGCGAACTTGATCGCCTGGAAGAGCAGCGCGCTGGTGTGCAGCACCGCGGCCAGACCCGCCATCGCCACGATCAGGTGCAGGACGGTGGCGATGGTGCAGCCGGTCGCGGCCCAGATCCCCGCGCGCATCCCGCCGCCCAAGGTCGAGGAAAGCGTGTAGATGACGCCGATGCCGGGTGAGAGGCAGATGATGAAAGCGGTCAGAAGATATTCGAGGCTCACGGGAAATAACTCCATTCAAATCAGGATCCAGAGCACGCTAGCGCTACCATGTCGCCGCGTAAACTCTTCCCTGCCCTGCGCCGCCGACAGGCTGACCAACGCCGCTGCCACGCCCGCGGCCCCGTTGCGGCCCTTTGCCCCGGTGCGCGTCCGGCCATAACCGGTTGACCCGCCCGGACCAAAGCGCGAAGGATCGGGGACGGAGGGTCGCCCGTTGCGCTTGATCTGGTTCATCACTGTCCTTGCCTGGCTCGTCGCGGGCCTGGCACCGCTGCATGCGGCGGGCATGGGGATGACCGATGGTGCCCATGCGACCGCCTGTTGCCCTGAGACCGGGGCGACGGAGGGCCATGAGCAAGGACCAGACGGCGCCGGACAGGCGCAACTGCCCTGCAAGCACGCCGCGGTCTGCGCCGCGCTGATGATCCCCTCGCAGCTTCTCGGCCCGGCCAGCGACCTGGTGCCGGCCCGGTTGCACTGGCACGACAGCGCGCGCACCGCTCGCTCGGTCCCGCAGGTTGCGGACCCGCCACCGCCACGCCCCTGACGTTCCCCGATCCGGGCCTGCGAGCCCCATAGGTCGCGCGCCCCGCGCGGCCCCAACCGGAACATCAGGACCATCCCATGAAACGTACCCTTCCCTATGCCCTGGGCCTCGTCGCCCTGGGCGGCCTCGCCTATCTCGCCCTGCCGGCCCAGACCGACACCGCCAGCGCGGCACCGGCCGAAGGTGATCCCATCGTCGAGATCACCCTGCCCGACACCCTGTCGCCGACCGCGCAGATGGGCCAGCGCGCCTTCAACGCCGTCTGTGCCGATTGCCACGGTGAAAACGCCACCGGCAAGGTGGGCTTCGGCCCGCCCCTGATCCACAAGATCTACGAACCCTCGCACCACGGCGACATGGCCTTCGTCATCGCCGCCGCGCGCGGGGTGCGGGCGCATCACTGGCGCTTCGGCGACATGCCCGCCCAGCCCGGCGTCACACCAGGAGAGGTCAAGACGATCATCGCCTTCGTGCGGGAGGTGCAACGTGTCAACGGCATCGACTGATCTGCGCCTGAGCCGCCGCGCGGTCTGCGCCGGCCTCGCCGCCCTGCCCGTGCTGCGGCCTGCCCTGGCCGACGCGCCGCCGCCCCTGCTGACCGCGCGGGAGGCCAGGGTGCAACTGGCCCCGCCGGGCTACGACACCACCCCGGTCTGGAGCTATGACGGCAGCCTGCCCGGCCCGGTGATCCGCGCGCGCCAGGGTAGCCGGCTGGAACGGCGGCTGGTCAACGACCTGCCGGTGCCGACCTCGGTGCACTGGCACGGCATCCGCATCGACAACGCCATGGATGGTGTCGCCGGGCTGACCCAGGATCCGGTCACCCCGGGCGGTCAGTTCGACTATGCCTTCGACCTGCCGGACGCGGGCACCTACTGGTATCACGCGCACACCAACTCCATGGAACAGGTAGCGCGGGGGCTGGCGGGCGCCCTGATCGTGGATGAACCCACGCCGCCCGATGTCGACGCCGATCATGTGCTGCTGTTGGACGACTGGCTGCTGGACCCCGACAGCGGGCATTTCGTCGACGGGTTCGACCACCCGATGATGCTGAGCCACGCGGGACGCATGGGGAACCTGATGGGGGTCAACGGGCGGCATGACTTTTCGCTGCAGGCCCGACAGAACGACCGGCTGCGCCTGCGGCTGATCAATGGCGCCAATGCCCGCATCTTCGTGCTGGCGCTAGAGGGGCTGACCGGCTGGCGCGTGGCGCTGGACGGGATGCCGCTGGAGAGGCCCGAGATGGTGGACGGCCAGCTGATCCTCGCCCCGGCGCAGCGCGTCGACCTGATCGTCGACGTCACCGCCGAAGCGGGCGCCACGGCAGGGTTGTTGTCGGGCAGCGAGGCTGACGGCTGGCGCCTGCTGGCCGAGGTCGCAGTGACGGGCCGCGCCGCACGAACCCCACGAGGCGCCCCTGCGCCCCTGCCGCCCAATCCCCGCATGGCGGTGCCCGGCGCAGCCGACGCCCCGCTGCTGGAGATGCCCCTTCAGGGCGGCGCCATGCGGGGCATGAACTCCGGCCACTACCAGGGGCAGGAGATGGGCTTTCGCGCCCTGATGCAGCGCGGCCAATACTGGGCGCTGGCGGGACAGGTCGGCCTGGGGCCAGAGCCCTTCGCCCGCCTGTCGCGCGGCGAGACGACGCGGATCGCGATGACCAACGACACGATCTTCCCCCATGCCATGCACCTGCACGGCATGCATTTCCGCCAGATCGGCGCGGACGGGCGGCAGGGGCCGTTGCGCGATACGGTCATGCTGATGCCCGACGACCGGGTCGAGATCGCCTTCCTCACCGACAACCCGGGCAAATGGCTGCTGCACTGCCACATGCTGGGCCACGCGGCCTCTGGCATGACCCACTGGATCGAGGTGGCCTGAGGCCGCCCACCGGGGCGGCCGTAGACGCCGCCCCGGCCCCGACACACGCGAAACGCCCCGGACGATGCCGGAACCTCAGCCGGTTCCGCGCCGTTTGTCCCCCAAGGCAGGAGATCTTCATGACCCATGCGCACACCCATCCCGACAGCCTCCAAAACGCCGACAGCGACGAGGCGATCACCCGCGACCCGGTCTGCGGGATGCTGGTCGACCCGGACGCGGACAAGCCGACCGCCGAACATGACGGGCACCTCTACCATTTCTGCTCCTCCGGCTGCCGGGACAAGTTCCGCGCCGCGCCGCAGGACTATCTGACCGCCACGGATCCCGTCTGCGGCATGAAGGTCGACCGCTCCACTGCCGCGCATATGCTGAAACACGAGGGCCAGAAGGTCTATTTCTGCTCCGCCCGCTGCCAGGAGAAATTCGAGGCCGACCCGGAGGCCTACGCAGAGGGCGTGCCCGCCCCCGAGCCGATGCCCGAGGGGACGCAGTACACCTGCCCCATGCACCCCGAGATCATCCGCGATGCCCCCGGCGATTGCCCGAAATGCGGCATGGCGCTGGAGCCGATGACGCCCTCCGCCGACAGCGGCCCCAACCCCGAATACGTTGATTTCAAACGCCGCCTTGCGATCACGGCCCCGCTGGCCGCCCTGGTCTTCGTGCTGGAGATGGGCAGCCACATCGGCATCCCCTTCGCCGAATGGATCGGCCACACCGCCTTCGGCTGGCTGCAATTCGCCCTGGCCACCCCGGTGGTGCTGATCTGCTGGCCCTTCTTCAAGCGGGGCTGGGCCTCTGTCACCAACCGCTCGCCCAACATGTGGACTCTGATCGCGCTCGGCACCGGGGCGGCCTATCTCTTCTCCGTGGTGTCGCTGCTGGCCCCCGGCCTCTTCCCTGACGCCATGCGCGACGACATGGGCATGACGCCGGTCTACTTCGAGGCCGCCGCCGTGATCCTGGTGCTGGTGCTGATCGGACAGGTCATGGAACTGGCCGCACGGGAGAAGACGGGGGACGCGATCCGCGCCCTGATGGACCTCGCGCCGAAGACAGCCCGCCGGGTCAGCGACGGTGAGGAGGAAGACGTGCCGCTGGACCAGCTGGCGCAGGGCGACATCCTGCGCGTGCGCCCGGGCGACAGCGTGCCGGTGGACGGCGTGGTGACCGAGGGCCGCTCCTCCGTTGATGAAAGCATGATCACCGGCGAACCCGTCCCGGTGGAGAAGACGGAAGGCGAGCCGGTCACCGGGGGTACGTTGAACAAGTCCGGCAGCTTCCTGATGCGGGCCGAGACGGTGGGCGCCGACACGACCCTGTCGCGTATCGTCGACATGGTGTCGAAGGCACAACGCTCCCGCGCGCCGATCCAGGGCACGGCGGATCGTGTGGCCGCCTACTTCGTCCCCGCCGTGGTGGGCGTCGCGCTCCTGGCCTTTGCCGCATGGGCGGCCTTCGGCCCCTCGCCCGCCCTGTCCTATGCCTTTGTCGCTGCCGTTTCGGTGCTGATCATCGCCTGCCCCTGTGCCCTGGGCCTGGCCACACCCATGTCGATCATGGTCGCCACCGGGCGCGGCGCCTCCGCCGGGGTTCTGATCCGCGACGCCGAGGCGCTGGAACGCTTCGCCTCCGTGGAGGTGCTGGTGGTCGACAAGACCGGCACCCTGACCGAGGGCAAGCCCGCCCTGACGGATGTGGAGCCTGAGAACATGGAGAAGACGGAGTTCCTGACCCTTGTTGCCGCCCTTGAACGCGGGTCGGAGCATCCGCTGGCCGAGGCCATCGTCACCGGCGCCCGCGAGGCCGGGGCCGAGGACAAGGACGCGCAGGACTTCGACGCCGTGACCGGCCAGGGCGTCACCGGCACCGTGGACGGCAAGCGCGTGGCCCTGGGCAATGCCGCGCTGATGAAAGGCGAAGGCATCGACATCAGTGCCCTGACCGACCGGGCCGAAGCCCTGCAGGCCGAGGGCAAGACCGCGATGTTTGTCGCCGTCGATGGGCAGGCCGCCGGTCTGATCGCCGTGGCCGACCGCATCAAGGAGACCACGCCAGAAGCCATCCGCGCCCTGCACGACGCGGGCCTGCGCATCGTCATGGCCACCGGCGACGCCGAGGCCACGGCGCGGGCCGTGGCGGGGGAGCTGGGCATCGACGAGGTTCACGCGGGCGTCAGCCCCGAAGACAAGCACGCCTTGGTCGAGAAACTGCGCGGCGAAGGCCTGTCGGTTGCCATGGCTGGTGACGGGGTAAACGACGCCCCGGCGCTGGCCGCCGCCGACGTCGGCATCGCCATGGGCACCGGCGCCGACGTGGCGGTGGAAAGCGCAGGCGTCACGCTGGTCAAGGGGGAGCTGACGGGCATCGTCCGGGCCCGCCACCTGGCGGAGGCGACTATGCGCAACATCCGGCAGAACCTGTTCTTCGCCTTCGTCTACAACTCCGCCGGCGTGCCGCTGGCGGCGGGCATCCTCTACCCGTTCTTCGGCGTATTGCTGTCGCCCATCGTCGCCGCCGCAGCGATGAGCCTCTCATCGGTCTCGGTGATCGGCAACGCCCTGCGGCTGCGCGCGAAAAAGCTCTGACCGGCTCGCCGGACAGCTCGCAAACGTGCCCTCGCGTCCATCGCGGGGGCACCATGCTGCGATGGAGCCGCAAACACAGAAGGCGTCGGACACCGGCGCAACGCAGGTGCGGTTCAGCTGTCGGAAAGGGGGGGAGTGGTACCGCCTCCCCGGTTTGAACGGGGGACCTCTGGATCCACAATCCAGCGCTCTAACCAACTGAGCTAAGGCGGCACGTGAGGGGTCATCTACCCAGCCCCGCCCGCGAATGCAAGAGGGCTTTGGCGCAAAAATTTACCCCGTCGTCCGACCCGCCGCCATGACCGGAGTCTCAGGGGAATACCGGCACGGATCCCGGCGTTTCAGGCGACGAAAACAGAAACGCCACCTTCGGGAGAGCATCCGAAGGTGGCGCGGGACAAGATCCGGAGGGCCGGACGTCATGCCTGTGTTCTGACTGACACCCCGAGGAAGAGGTGGCTTTGTCTGGAGGGTGGCCAGAGTGGCCGAAGTTGGATTTTATATCACATCTAAATGTGGCAAAATTGTGTTCGCCGCCGCGAAAAAGACACGCTACGGCACCGTATCCGACGCAAAGCCGCTCTCGCCCTCCCCCTTGCCAAAGCGCCTGTGCCGCGGTAACGACCTCGGGTTCTTTTCCGGAGCTTGGATTTCATGGGTATCGACACCGAACGCGACATCGAAGCGAATCTGCAGATCGGGCCGACCGACCAGGGCATGGTGCGCCTGTTCATCGACGCTGGTAGCCTGGAAATTCCGATGGATTTCGAACCCGATGAGGCCATCGAGATCGCAGAGGAAATCCGCGCCGCCGCCCAGGCCGCGCAGCAGGCCGCAGGCAAGAAGCGCCGCTGACCGATCCTGACCGCGCCGCCCGCGGCCCCGCCGGGGTCTAGACGCGCGGGTCGCGCAGCGCCTGCAGGCGCCGGGCCGCGTCGCGCGCAAACTTGCGCGAGATCACCTTGCGCCGGGCCGCCGCCAGCTTCTGCTCATCGGGCATCCGCAGGATCTCTCCGCCGTAGGCATCGGCGATGATCAGCCCGCTCTCTTCCGGCAGCAGCTCCACCGGGAAATCCTGATCGACGGCCCAGAAGAATCGGTCGCACCAGTCCAGGTAACCCTGCCACTTGCTGTCCGACAGGTAGTCGGCGCGGCTGCTTTTGCATTCGACCACCCAGATCTCCCCCTTGGGTCCGAGGCCCATCACGTCCACCCGCTTGCCGCGTTCGGGCACGAACTCCTCCAGCGGGGCGAAGTCATGGCCCTTCAGCAGGCGGCAGACGCCACGGGCGATAAGCTGGCCGGGTTGCGGGGCGGCGGGATCGGGGGAGAGGGAGGTCACGGGCATGGGGACATTCTGAACATTCCGTGAACATGCGCAAGCCCCTTTGGTTTGCGCCGCCCCGCGCCCTATCTGGAACGGGACGGTGCCCGTGGGGGGTGCTGGCGAACCCTCGGAGATCCGCTTGACCGAACCGACGAAGGACACCCGGGCCGCACGGCCCGATCCCCGCGCCCGCATGGTGCATGAACTGGAAGGCCACCTGGGCTTTCTCGATACCTTCACCGGCGCCGCCCTGGGCGTGCTGGCAGTGGCCTCGGGCATCTACACCTACCTCGGCGTGCAATCCCTGCTAGACGGGGACGGCGCGATGCAGGCCTTTGCCGCCATCGCCTATTCCGTCGCCGTCTCCACCGGGATCTTCGTCTTCTGGTCCTACCTGATGCGCCTCTTCCCCGCGATGCGCACCGCCCGGTCGCGCGCCGGGTTAATGGGCGCGCTCGGCCTGGGCTCCCTGGCGATCGTCGCCATGTCGTCCTGGCTGAACGCCGCAGCGCTGGCAGGCGGCGCAGCCGTCGAACAGCACCTGGCGGAAACGGTGCAGGACTACCAGGCGGCGCTGGAACGCGCCAACGAGAACGCCCTGGCGGCCCAGGGCCTGGAACGTGACGTGGCCCGCGTCCAGCAAAGCTTTGCCGATCTGTCGGAACAGGAGGCCTCGGGCGGGCTGTCGGGCCTGGCAGGGCGCGGCGCCGTGTTCCGCGTGCTGCGGCAGAAATCCGAAGAGCTGTCGGCCCTGCAACAGCAAATCGCGGCCCAGTCGCCGCTGGTCGACGGGGCCTTCGCCGAAGGCAATGCGATCCTCAGCCGGATGCGTGCGCTGACCGTGGAGCCCGGGCCGGTGGAAACCCGCGCCGTCGAATTTTCCGAACAGGCCGTGCAGCTGGCCGGCCTGATCGCGCGACTGCGGCAGCTGTCGGTGGCGCCACTGGTGGAACGCGCGGCACAGGACCTGACCGCCTCGGTCGTCCTGCCGGAACTGGACGGTGGGACCGAGGCCAACCGCAGCGCCCAGGGCACCACCATCGCCTCGGTCCTTGACGTGCTGGCACAGCGCGCCACGACGCTGGAAACCGCCGCCTCCGAAGTCACCGCCCTGCCCGGCCCCGAGGAGATCACCTATACGCCCCTGTCGCCCGCAGACGCCGTGATCCGCTATGCGGGCAATTTCGTGCCGTCCTGGGCCGGCGCCATCGCCATCGACCTGCTGCCCGCGGTGCTGGTGCTGATCCTGACGGTGACCCACACGGCGATCCGCTCGGGCCGCGAGGCGGTGCCGATCGAGGACCGCATGACCGTGTCCGAACTGCGTGCCGCCCTGGCTGCCGCGCGGGACGTGGACGTGGCCCTGGCCCATGGCCGGGCCGAACTGCCCGAGGCGACTGCCCCTGCGCCGGCCCGCGACGACAGCAGAACCGCTCCGGACGGGAAAGGCGAGGCATGAGCGACGATCCCTCCGCCCGCCCGCTGCGGCGCGCGCTGACGGCGGCGCTCGGGCTGCAGGTGTTCCTGGCGCTGCTGCTCTTCGCGGGCGATCTTGGCCGCGACTTCTCCCTGCCGACGCGCGGCCCCTCGGCGCCCGACCTGGATCAGCCCACCACCCCGGGTGACCAGACGCGCCGCTACGATCCGGCAACGCGCCCCGCGGGCCCTGGCGTCGCGCCTTCGGGCCCGATGCCCGAACGGCTGGTGCTGACCGAAAGCGACGGGGCCTGGAGCCTCAGCGGGCAGATCGCCCCCGGGGATGGCGAGCGGATCATCCGCCAGATCGAGGCCCGCGGCGAGGGCGCGCCGCAGGTCATCCGTCTGGACAGCCCCGGCGGGTCGGTGACCGACGCGCTGGAGCTGGGCCGCGCGATCCGCGAGGCTGGGCTGGACACGGACATGGAGGCTGGCGCCATCTGCCTCTCCGCCTGCCCCTATGTCCTGGCCGGCGGCACGGAGCGGAACGCCGATGAGGATGCTCGTGTCGGCGTCCACCAGCACTATTTTGGCGAAAACACCCTGTTGCCCGCCTTCACCGCCGTGTCGGACATCCAGCGCGGCCAGGGCCTGGTCATGCGTTACCTCGACGAGATGGGCGTCGACCTGCGCCTGATGGAGCCCGCCCTGATGACGCCGCCCAAGGAAATCTACCTGCTGACGCAGGAGGAGCTGCGCGATTTCAACCTGCTGACGACAGCAGAATGACGGCAGCTGTCCGGGCGGCTGAAGGCGAATTTACGCAAAATCCCGACGGCCCCCTTGCCGCGCGCCGGTGAAGAGCCTACCTCAGGCCTCGGCGGGTGCTGCCCTTCTCGTGAACGAGTACATTCCGGTGGCCTTAAGCAACTCCGAGGGAGCTGGCTCTGTCCGGGCCGTGGTCCGGTTACCTGGCGCCCACCTGATAATCAGGTCCTCGGGAATGCGTCACTCAAACGGTTGCGTGCGGGCCCGCCACTTTTCCCTTTATCAGGAACGATTTGCGGCGATCAGCGACGCGGCTTGGCCGTCGCCTCGACGCGCACCGGCTGCGCAAGGATAGGCAGGCGGGTGCCACCCTTGGGGCCATCATCCTTTTCCGCCATGCGCATGATCGAGATCGCGAACTGCACCCCGGCAAAGACGATGCCGTTGGAGAAGAAGATGAGGAACGCGCCCAGGAGGCCGTCGGAGGATCCGAGAACCAGCCGCTGCAGGCCCATCACGTCGAAATAGATCAGCCCGGCGGTGAAGAGCGCCGAGATGCCGAAACCGATCAGGCACTGGGTGATGTAGAGACGAATGAGCTTGGGCATGGGAGAGCTCCTGCAGCTGTCTGCGCTGGTCCTATCCTACAGCAAAACGCCCTGCTTGTCAGGTATCCCCTTCGGGACAGGCTGTCGCAGCGCGCTCAGGCCCCGGCGGGGGCGAAGTCGTAGTGCAGGCGAAGCAGGTCCACGCGGTCCCCGTTCCGGGTCTGCCAGAAGTCGGGCAGGACCTCCTCGCGCCCGAACCCCAGCCGTCGGTAGAGGGCCAGGGCACGGGCATTGTCGGGCACAACATGCAGCCAGAAGGACGCCCGCCCCTCGGCGCGCAGCACTTCCAGCAAGGCCGACAGGGCCCGCGTGCCAGTGCCCCGGCCGCGCGCCAGGACCGCGAATTCCTCAAGCTTGGGACGGTCGCCGTCACAGCCGGAGAGATAGGCAAAGGCCGCCAGGCGGCCGTCGATGTCGAAGGCCAGAAGCCGGCGGGCGCCATCCGGCGCACAGGCCTCCGCCAGCGCCTCGGGTGTCACGGCGCCCAGCACGTCGAAAAACGCGGGATCGGTCAGGATGGCGGAGATCGCGGGCAGATCGTCGGCCCGGGCCGGGCGCCAGCGCGCGGGCTGCAAAGCGGTTTCGGGCGACTGGCCTGTCACCTCAGAACGCCTCCGGCTTGGCCTCGCGCGCCATGTGGTCCAGCACGGCGTTGACGAACTTCGGCTCCTTCCCGTCCGGGAAGAAGGCCTTGGCCACGTCGACATATTCCACGATCACCACCCTGGGCGGCGCCTCGCCTTCCAGCATTTCGGCCCCAGCGGCGCGGAACAGCGCGCGCAGGGTCGGGTCGATACGGGCAATGGGCCACTTGGCGACCAGCGCCCGGTCAGTCATCTGGTCGATCTTCACCTGCCAGTTGACCGCATCGCGCAGGGTCTTGCGGAACAGGTCCACGTCGCCTTCGAGATACTCCGCCTCTTCGTATTCCGCGCCGAAGCGGTGATCCTCGAACTCGACGATCACCTTTTCGACGGACATCCCCGCCAGTTCCATCTGGTAGAGCGCCTGGACGGCATAAAGCCGCGAGGCGGAGCGCATCTTCCGCTTCTGGTTGCCCGAAGGGGGCACGGCCGGGGTCGGGGTGTCGTCACTCATCTGGGGCGCGTCTTCTTATCTGGGTCCGGGCGGTTGGTCTCAACCGGCGCGGGCGGGGTCATCGGCAGCCGGGAGGAATCCCACCCCGGCTTTCGGAGCGCCCCATTTGCGCGAAAGCGACAGAAGATGCAAGGCCGCAGCCGCCGCACCGCCGCCCTTGTTCTGTTCGGCCACCCGGGCGCGGGCCAGGGCCTGGTCGCGGTTTTCCACCGTCAGGATGCCGTTGCCGATGCACAAACCCTGCAGGCCCAGCAGGGTCAGCCCGCGCGAGCTGTCGTTGCAGACGGTTTCGTAATGGGTGGTCTCGCCGCGGATGACACAGCCCAGGGCGACGAAGGCATCGTACTCGGCCATGCGGCCGGCCATGGCGATGGCCGTGGGCAGCTCCAGCGCGCCGGGCACCTCGATTAGGTCGTGGGTCGCGCCCCAGGCCTCGATCTCGGCGCGGGCCCCGGCGATCAGCTCATCCGCGATGTCCTTGTAGTAGGGCGCCACGACGATCAGCACCTTGGCAGGCTTGGTCATCTCGCCGCGCGGCAGGGTGTAATGCTGTTCGGAACCGGCCATGGGGTTACTCCTCGATCCGGCGGGTGCCGGTGATTTCAAGACCGTAGGCATCCAGACCCACGACATTGGGTTGCGCGTGGTTGGTCAGCAGCACCAGTTTCGACAGGCCAAGCGAGGTCAGGATCTGCGCGCCCAGACCATACTGGCGCAGGGTCTGCGGCGACACCGCCTCGCCCCCCTCCAGCTTCATCTGCAGGTCACGCAGCAGGACGACCACGCCGCGCCCCTCTTCGCCGATCAGCTTCATCGCGGTGCGGAATTCATCCGAGCGCCCCTCGGCGCCCAGGCCGGCCACGTCGCGCAGCGGATCCAGCGCGTGCATCCGCACCAGCACCGGCGCGTCGCCCGAAATGTCGCCCTTGATCATCACGATATGTTCGGCGCCCTGGGTTTCGTCGGTGTAGATCTTCAGCTGCCAGTCACCACCGAACTCCGACTGCACGTTCTCTTCCTTGGAGACGCGCACCAGGTTGTCGTGACGACGACGGTAGGCGATCAGGTCGGAGATCGTGCCGATCTTCAACCCGTGGCGCTGCGCAAAGCCGATCAGCTCCGGCAGGCGCGACATGGAGCCGTCCTCGTTCATGATCTCGCAGATCACGCCCGAGGGGTTCAGACCCGCCAGGCGCGACACGTCCACGGCGGCCTCGGTATGGCCGGCGCGGACCAGCACGCCCCCCTCACGGGCACGCAACGGGAAGACATGGCCCGGGGTCGCGATGTCCTGCGGGCCCTTGCCTGCGTCGATCGCCACGGCCACGGTCCGGGCGCGGTCATGGGCGGAGATGCCGGTGGATACGCCCTCGCGCGCCTCGATCGAGACGGTGAAGTTGGTCTCATGCCGGGACGAGTTCTGCGACGACATCAGCGGCAGGCCCAGATCATCGACACGTTCGCCGGTCAGCGACAGGCAGATCAGCCCGCGCCCGTGGGTCGCCATGAAGTTGATCGCTTCGGGCGTGGCCATCTGTGCGGGGATCACCAGATCACCCTCATTCTCGCGGTCTTCGTGGTCGACGAGGATGAACATGCGGCCGTTGCGGGCGTCCTCGATGATCTCCTCGATGGAAGAGATGGCATCGGACCAGCTTTCCTCGACGGGGCCCTTGTTCTCGAATGCGGCGCTCTCGGACATGGCACGCTCCTTGTTACTCGCGCTGGCCTTACCGCAGGGGCGGACGAAAGGCCAGTCACAGACGACGTTCCACAACGCAGGAACGTCCCCTGCCCGCATTTTGCGGCCCGAAATCGACAAGCCGGCGCGGGGGCTGTGGCCCAGGGGCTGTGCCGGCGGCTGGACCGGGGCGGAGGTCACCGGCTTTGCCCGCGAAACGGGCAACGCGCCTCAGCCGAACAGCGCCTCGGCGGGCAGGCTGCCGGCAAGGCCGCCCGCGGTCACCCAGTCGCGCTCCAGGCCAAGCGCGGTGATCGCCACCAGCCCCGCCGCCGGCAGGCGCCCCTGCGCCCGGGCCAGCGCTGCGCGAATCTCGGGCCAGCTGCCCAGCAGGGGCGGCGCGGCAAAGGCCAGGTCCAGACCGGCCACCCGCTCCAACAGGGCCGCCGGAGAAAGCGGCGGATGCGCCAGGCCGACGCGCTGCACATGGCGCAGGGCCATCAGTCGCTCGGTGACGGAGGCCTGCGGCGTCACCCTGTCTGCCTGGACGCCAAGCGCGTTGGACGAGATCAGGTAGCCCGCGATGTCCCGCCCCGAGGTAGCCCGGATGGCGCTGTAGTCGGAGTAGCTGAGCCCCAGTTCCTTCGCACGGGCTATGCGCGACCGGTGGATGGCCATCGGCAGCTTCGCCTCGGCCCGGCTGGCCTGCGCGCGGGCCCACATATGGGTGCGGAAGCGGCGGCCGGCCTCCATCGAGGGGCCCTGGTTGTGGCCGATGACGGCGCGGGGATTGCCCCCGCCGGTCAGGCCTCGAACTCCTGCAGGCGGGCGACGTAGCGGGCCATGGTGTCGACCTCCAGGTTGATCCGGTCGCCCTCTGCGGCGCGGCCCCAGGTCGTCACCTGCTTGGTATGCGGGATCATGTTGATGCCGAAGCGGGCGCCGTCCACTTCGTTCACCGTGAAGGAGGTGCCGTTCAGCGCGACCGAGCCCTTGGGCGCGATGAAGCGCGCCAGCGGACCAGGCGCCTCGAAGACCGCGCGGGTGCTGTCGCCCTCGTCGGTCAGCGAGACCAGCGTGGCCACCCCATCGACATGGCCCGACACGATATGCCCGCCCAGTTCATCACCCACCTTCAGGGCGCGTTCCAGGTTGACCACCCGACCCTCGGCCCAGGTGTCGAGATTGGTCTTCGACAGGGTTTCGGCCGAGACGTCGACGTCAAACCAGTCGGGACCCATCTCGACCACGGTCAGGCAGACGCCGTCGCAGGCGATGGAGGCGCCCAGATCGACGGTCCCCATGTCATAGGCGCAGCCGATGCGCGCCTTCAGGTCGCCGCCACGGGTCAACGCGCGGATCTCGCCCTGGTCGGTGATGATGCCGGTGAACATGGCCGGGTCTCCTGCTGGTCGTCGCGCCCGGGGTCCGGGAATGGGGACCGGCGCGCCTGATGTTTCCACGGGCGTAGCGCGCCGCGTGCGCCCCCGCAAGAGGCAGAGGCCGGCCCGCCCCGTACAGACCCCGCCCAGGCCCCTGTCCGGCCCGCGAAATGGCAAGACCCCGGCAACCTTGTCATGCTAGGGCCTTCAGTGTGTCGGGGCAGATACCCCCGCACTGCCAGAGACGGGTCACATTTCTGCCGGTTTGACGCGGCAGACCTGCTGGCACAGACTGCACGGCGGCGCCGGAGGGACACCGCGCCGCTTTCGGGGAAACGAGATGACGGACAAGACACCGGACGAGCGGGTCTTCCTGTTCCTGCAGGGCCCCCATGGCCCTTTCTTTCACCAGCTGGCTGGCGCGCTGCGCCGCGCGGGCGGCACCTGCTGGCGCGTGGGGTTCAACGCCGGCGACGCCGCCTTCTGGCCCGACCGCGCCAGCTACATCCCCTTCCGGGACAGACCCGAGGCCTGGCCGGACCGTTTTGCCACGCTCTGCGAGGAGAAGGGCGTGACCGATCTGGTGCTTTACGGCGATGTGCGTCCGATCCACGCCCAGGCCGTGGCCGCCGCGAAAACGCGGGGCCTGCGAGTGCATGTCTTCGAGGAAGGCTACATGCGCCCCTACTGGGTCACCTATGAACGCGACGGGTCGAACGGCAATTCGCGGCTGATGCGCCTCGGGGTCGAGGACATGCGCCAGATGCTGGCCCTGTCGGACATGGACGCCCCGCTGCCCCCGGCGGTCTGGGGCGACATGCGCCAACACATGTTCTACGGCGCGCTCTACCATTGGTTCGTGCTGTGCACCAACCGCCGCTATCGCCAGTTCCGCCCCCACCGGGAGATCGGGGTGGGTCGGGAATTCCAGCTGTATCTCAAGCGGTTGCTGAGCCTGCCGGTCACGGCCGCAAGGCGCGCCTTGGCGTCGCGCCGCATCCGGCGCGGCGGTTTTCCCT
Organism: Pseudooceanicola marinus; assembly: GCF_020177265.1. Lineage (GTDB taxonomy): Bacteria > Pseudomonadota > Alphaproteobacteria > Rhodobacterales > Rhodobacteraceae > Pseudooceanicola > Pseudooceanicola marinus_A. The sequence goes on along the minus strand of NZ_JAIVMC010000008.1, from coordinate 177,382 downwards.
ACCACGTCGTGCTGCTGCAACTGGCACATGACAGCAGTTTTCAAGCACATTCCCCCTTCACCGGCATGGCCGATTTCCTGGGCGTGGTGATGCGCGGCTTCGCCGAAGGGGCGCCGCGCCACCACCACCTTGTTTTCAAGGCGCATCCGCTGGAAGACGGCCGCGCGCCCCTGAGGCGTGAGATCGAGCGACTGGCGCGCGAGACCGGGCTGTCGGACCGCGTGCATTACGTCCGCGGCGGCAAGCTGGCCCGCCTTCTGGCCGATACCCGCAGCGCCGTGACCGTCAACTCCACCGCCGGGCAGCAGGTGCTGTACCGGGGCATCCCGCTGAAGACCTTCGGCGCGGCGGTCTACGACAAGCCCGAGTTCGTCTCCACACAGCCGCTGGCGGAGTTCTTCGCCGGCGCCACCCGCCCCGACCGGCGCGCCTACCAGGATTACCGCCGCTTCCTGCTGGAGACGAGCCAGGTCGCGGGCGGCTTCTACTCGGCCGCCGGGCGACGCCAGCTGATGCGCCAGGTGGTCGACATGATGCTGGCCGAGGAAGACCCCTACGATGCCCTGGCCCAGGGGACCGCGGCGCCGCGGCAACAGTTGCGCGCCGTCCCCTGAGACATACGCAGGAGGCTGGCTTTTGCGCCCAAGCTCCTGTAACCTGAGAAGAATGAGGCAGATCCGGCGGCGGATCCGGGGCCAGCCCGGGCAGATCGAGGCAAGACAAACGCGCGGCGCAAGACGCGACGGCAACAACGACCGGACACAGGTCGAGGAGACGAGCAGTGAACCCCAAAGCTACCCGATGGGCGAAGTCCGTCGCGATGGTCGCGACGATCCTGGCGGTCTCTTCCTGTGATGTGCTGCCGCGCAGTGGTCCGACCAAGCGGGAGATTTTCGCCGGATCCGTGCAGCGCGAGGGCGATGCCTTCGTCATTGCGGTCAACGACCGGGTGACCCGCGCCACCGCCGTGATCCCCGCCCTGGGCTTCAGCGACAGTTTCCGCAACGCGGGCGCAGTGGCCGCCGACGTGATCCGCCCCGGCGACACCCTGTCGCTGACCATCTGGGAAAACGTCGACGAGGGCCTGCTGGCAAGCGAGGGCGTGAATTTCACCTCGCTCGACTCGGTGCAGGTGGACGGCGCGGGCTTCATCTTCGTGCCCTACGCGGGCCGCATCCGGGCCGCCGGCAACAGCCCCGAGGCGATCCGCCGGATCATCACCGAGAAACTCCAGGACCAGACGCCCGACCCGCAGGTCGAGGTCCGCCGCGAGGCCGGCGACGGGGCGACCGTGACGCTGATTGGCGCGATTGCCGGCACCGGCGTCTACCCGATCGAACGCCCCACCCTGCGCCTGTCGGGCATGCTGGCCGCCGCCGGCGGCGTGGCCGTTGCGCCCGAAAGCGCGCAGATCACCGTGATCCGCGGCAATCAGCGGTCGACCATCTGGTTCCAGGACCTGTTCGACGATCCGCGCTACGACATCGCCCTGCGGAACGGCGACCGCATCCTGATCGAGGAGGACACCCGCTCCTTCACCGTGCTGGGTGCCACCGGCGCGCAGTCGGTCATCGATTTCGAAAGCCAGACCCTGTCGGGGATCGAGGCCATCGCCCAGGCGGGCGGGCTGCAGGCCAATGCGGCCGACCCCACCGGCGTCTTCGTCTTCCGCAACGAGGCAGAGGAAGTGGCTGCCCAGGTGCTGGGTCGGAACGACCTGATCGGGGCGCAGCGTATGGTCTACGTGCTGGATCTGACGCAACCCAACGGCATGTTCATGGCCCGCGATTTCCTGATCCGCGACGGCGACCTGCTCTATGTCACCGAGGCTCCGTTCACCCAGTGGGACAAGACGATTGCGGCCCTCACCGGTTCGCTGGGATCGGTCAACGCCCTGGGCACCCTGGCAGGCCAGTAACCGCATGACGCCGAGCGGCCGCCTTTCTTCGTCTGAACAACACAGGGCGGGGGCAGAGCGGACCCAGGCAGATGACGCTGCGGCAGTCCCGATGCCGGAGACGCTGGCCGAGGCCGACAAGCTGAAGCTGCATGTCTACAACGCCGGCTTCCTGCGCCAGCCGCGGCTGCGCCGCATCCTCGACCTTGCCGGCTATCGCGTCAGCCCCCTGGGCCGGCCGGAGCCTGAGGGGCTGATCGGGGTCTGGGGCCATTCCCCCTATGCCCGCCGCGGCGAGGCCGTGGCCGAGCGCACGGGCGCGCAGTTGGTGCGGATCGAGGATGGCTTCCTGCGCTCCCTGCATCCCGCGCGCACGGGGCGCGAACCGCCCCTCAGCCTGACCATCGACCGCCTGGCCAGCCATTTCGACGGCAGCGCGCCGTCGGAGCTGGAACGCCTGTTGAAGCGCCACCCGCTGGACGACAGTCACCTGCTGGCCCGGTCGCGCGGGCTGATCGCACGGATGCGCGAGGCGCATCTGTCGAAATACGCCGCCACCGACCCCGCCTTGCCCCTGCCCCCGCCGGGCTACGTGCTGGTCATCGACCAGCTGCGCGGCGATGCCTCGGTCCGGCTCGGGGGCGCCGACGCGAACACCTTCCGCGAGATGCTCTACTGGGCGCAGGAGGAACACCCCGGCGCCCGCATCGTCATCAAGACCCACCCCGAGACCGCCCAGGGCCGCCGCCCGGGCTACTACGGAGAAAAGGACGCGGCGACGGCGCCCGACGGCAAGATTACCTTGCTGGATGCCCCCGTCAGCCCCTGGGCCCTGATGGAAGGCGCAGTGGCGGTCTATACCGTCAGTTCGCAACTGGGGTTCGAGGCGATCCTGGCGGGCCATCGCCCACGTGTCTTCGGCCAACCCTTCTATGCCGGCTGGGGGCTGAGCGACGATCGCCACCCCCTGCCCCACGGCCCCTCGCGCCGGGGCCGCAGCCTGACGCGCGCGCAGCTGGCGACCGGGGCGCTGCTGCTCTATCCCTACTGGTACGACCCGCACCACGACCGCCTGTGCGAGGCCGAAGAGGCCGCCGAGGCCCTGGCCGCCCGCGCGCGCGCCTGGCGCGAGGACCGCGCGGGCTGGCGCGGCGACAATATCCGGTTGTGGAAACGACGCCACTTCCAGGCCTTCTTCGGCCAGCAGAAACGGATGCGTTTCTCGCCTGGGAACGGGCCGCAGAAGCGGATGACCTGGGGCCCCGCGATCCGCGGCGCGACGGGTGTCGAGGACGGTTTCCTGCGCTCGCGCGGGCTGGGGGCGGACCTCGTGCCGCCGCTGTCGCTCTGCCTCGACGATCTGGGCATGTACTACGACCCGCGTCGCGAAAGCCGGCTGGAACGGCTGATCGAGGCGCGCGCCAACCTGCGTCCCGATCAGGCGTTGCGGGCTGAACACCTGATCGCCGATCTGCGCGCGGCGGGCCTGTCGAAATACAACCTCGGTGAACCGACAGATCTGCCCGAGCTGCCCAAACGACGCCCCGGTCAGCGCATCCTGCTGGTGCCGGGCCAGGTCGAGGATGACGCCTCCGTCCGGCTGGGCGGCGGGGCGGTCACCCGCAACCTCGACCTGCTGACCGCCGCCCGCCAGGTGGAGCCGGGCGCGCTTATCCTCTACAAGCCGCACCCCGACGTGCAACGCGGGCTGCGCCCCGGCGCCCTGACCGAGGCCGAGGTGCGCCGCTATGCCGATACGGTGGTGACCGAGGCCGATCCCGCCGCCTTGCTGGCAGGCGTGGATGCGGTCTGGACCATGACATCGCTGATGGGATTCGAGGCGCTGCTGCGCGGGGTCGAGGTCTTCTGCACCGGCCTGCCCTTCTACGCCGGCTGGGGCCTGACCCGCGACGTCGACCACCTCTCGCGCCGCCGGATGCGGGTCCCGCTGGAAGGCCTGGTGCATGCCACCCTGATCGACTACCCGCGCTATTTCGATCCGGTGACGGGCCAGCCCTGCACGGTGGAGGTCGCGGTCTCCCGCCTGCGGGAGGGCAAGGTGCCGCCGCGGGCGCGGCACCTACGGCTGCTGGCCAAGGCGCAGGGGGCGCTGGCCTCCCAGGCATGGCTCTGGCGCTAGCGGCGCCTTAGCCGGCGGTCGGACGCGCCCATCGGGTCAACACGTCGGGGCCAAGCGCGCGCATCTCGACCAGCGTCAGGCGCGGCGCCTCGGCCAGGCGATCGACGCCCAGGGCACCGATCCCCGGACGGCCCTCGGCCCCCAGAAGCATCCCGGCAGACATCACGATCAGCTCATCCACCAGGTCCGCCGCCATAAGCGTTGCGGCCAGTGCGCCGCCGCCCTCGCAGAAGACCCGCGTCAGCCCGGCCGCACCAAGCTCCTGCAGGACCGAGGAAATATCCAGCTGCCGGCCCGCCAGATCACAGGAGAACAGCCGCGCGCCCAGGCCCTGCCAGGCCTCGACCAGCGCCGGATCGGCATCGCGGCCGTGACAGATCCAGACCGGCACCTCCTTCGCGGTCCGGGCCAGGTTGCCCATCAGCGGCAGGTCCAGGCGACGGGAGACCACGACGCGCACCGGCTGATGATCCATGCCGAGATCTCGCACGGTCAGCGTCGGATCGTCGATACGGGCCGTGCCCGCGCCCACCATCACCGCGTCGTGGCGTGCGCGCAGGGCGTGCACCTCGCGCCGGGCGGCGGGGCCGGTGATCCACTGGCTTTCACCGGTGGCCGTGGCGATGCGCCCGTCCAGCGTCAGCGCCATCTTCAGGGTGACCAGCGGCCGCCCCTGCGCACGATTGAGGAAGAAGCCCGCGTGATCGGCAAGCGCCTGTTCGGCCAGAAGGCCAGTCGTCACCTCGATGCCGGCGTCCCGCAGCATGGCAAAGCCGCGCCCGTCGACGTTCGGATCGATGTCGGCAATGGGTGCCACGACACGGGCCACGCCTGCCGCGATCAGCGCCTCGGCGCAGGGGGGCGTGCGGCCATGATGGGCGCAAGGCTCAAGCGAGACGTAGGCGGTGGCGCCGCGCGCGCCCTCACCGGCCTGATCCAACGCCACGCGTTCCGCATGGGGCCGCCCGCCGGGCTGCGTCCAGCCGCGGCCAAGGATGCGGCCGTCCTTCACGATGACACAACCCACGGCCGGGTTGGGCCAGGTGCGACCCTGCCCCCGCCGGCCCAGCGACAGGGCCAGCGCGAGGTAGCGGGCGTCCTCCGGACGGGTCATCACTCGTCTTTGGGCAGGTTCGGACGCAGCTCGCTGACGAACTTGTCGAAGTCGTCGGCGGCCTGGAAATTCTTGTAGACGGAGGCGAAGCGCACGTAGGCGACGGTGTCGATGCGCGCCAGGGCTTCCATCACGATCTCGCCGATGACCTTGGACGGGATATCGGTCTCGCCCATGCTTTCCAGCCGGCGCACGATGCCCGAGATCATCTGGTCGATGCGTTCCTGCTCAACAGGCCGTTTCTGCATCGAGATGCGGATCGAGCGTTCCAGCTTGTCGCGGTCGAAATCCTCTCGACGGCCATTGGTCTTGATCACCACCAGGTCGCGCAATTGCACGCGTTCGTAGGTGGTGAACCGGCCCCCGCAGGACGGGCAGAAGCGCCGGCGACGGATCGCGGCATGGTCTTCCGCCGGGCGGGAATCCTTCACCTGGGTATCGACATTGCCGCAGAACGGACAGCGCATCGCACGTTGCTCCCTATCGCGCGCCCAGATATGGGCGCGTTTCGATCTTATCCACAGGCACTATAGGGGGTCTACTGGGGATTGGGTAGGGGCCATTTCGCGCCGCTAGATATGCTGCGAATTTGCCACGCTGCCCGGCGCTTAGGCGGCAAAGCTCGCGTAGGGGGCCGCGCCTGGCGCAGCCCGGCCCATGGAATGCAGCCCAGGCGCGTTAACCGGGTGGCGGAACGTGGAAGCTGTGCCGCCCCCGACCCGAATGCTTCGAGGCATAGAGCGCCGCATCGGCGTCCGCCAGCATCTGATCCGCCCGCGGGGCGTCATAGGCGGAGGACAGCGTGGTGCCCATGGAACAGGAAATCCGGCAGACCGCCCCCTCGAAGGTGACGGGCTGTTCCAGCCGGACCAGCAGCCGCGTCGCGATTTCCTCGATCCGGGCGCGTTTCGTCAGGTTGTGGAACAGCAACACGAACTCGTCCCCGCCGATGCGCGCCACGGTGTCGCCGGCGCGGGTTTCATCCAGCATCAGCCGGGCCACGTGCTGCAGCACGTAGTCCCCGGCGGCATGGCCGTGGCCGTCGTTGACCTGCTTGAACCAGTCCAGATCCAGGTGCATCAGCGAGAAATCCTGCCCCGTGCGGATCAGCCGGGCCAGGATGTGATCCAGCGCGCGGCGGTTCTTCAGCCCGGTCAGCGTATCGGTGAAGGCCTGTTCCTCCGCCGCGATCTTGGCCCCCTGAAGCCGCAGGTTGAGGGTGCGCGACGCCTCCATCGCCAGGGTCTTCGCCTCGATCAGGTAGAGCATCTCGATGGTCAGGTCGGTGGGGGCGAAATCGCCCGAATGCAGGGTGTAGGTCTGGATCCCGTCGAGGATCGAGATCCCGAAGGAGAAGGTGACAACGGCCCCGGCCCGCCCGGCCTCATCCGGCAAGAGCGGCGCCAGCACCGCCTTCAGCGCCGTGCGCGGGGCGTCGCGCAGCCGCAGGTGCAGCTTGATCCCGGCCGAGGCCAGCAGCGCCGCCATGCTGTCGACCGCGCGCGGGCGCGACAGCTCGAACAGCTCAAGAAACCTCTGACCGGCCATCGGCACGTCGGGGCGCAGCTTCTGCATCGTGGGGCCGGCGTGGATCACGTGGCCGGTGGCATCCAGCACCAGGTGCATCGGCGCCAGGATATCCAAAGCCCCCTGCGGCATCGGCGGGAGGGGATGCGCCGCCTGGCCGATCAGCACCGGGCCGGTCGCGTCGCCGGTCCTGTCGCCGGGCGCCTCCCGGGGCAGGCCTGCCGCCTCCGCAATGGCACGCCCTCTCCCCTCACCCGCCGCATCCTCCGCTGGCTGGCGGCGGCCGGGCGACAGCGCGGCATCACGGTCTGGTCGCGAAAGGCTCATCCGGCGCGCGCCCCCAGGTCGAAGGCCCGACCCTCGGCGAAGGCGGATTCGACCAGCGTCACCTCGATCACCTCCTCCTGCTGGTGATGGCCCGCGTGGTCCAGCATCACCAGCGCACCATAGTCATCGGCCATGGCCCGCAGGATACCGACCAGTACATGAGCAAAGCCCGGCGGGTAGGCCGAACAGGTGATACGATAGCGGTTGCCCGACAGCTGCCGCAGCTCCATCTGCGGCAGATCCAGATCAGAGACGGCCAGCCGCGTCCGATCCGGCAGCTCGTCCAGCGAATGCAGGAAATCCTCGTACCCCACGCCGGCAAAGCGCAGCAGGCGGCGCAGCCCCTCGTTATGGGGGTGGGACACCAGGTAGGTTCCCAGATCCTCCAGCAGGGTCGCGCGGGACTTGGCCAGCCGCGCCTCTGCCGCGTCGAGCACCCGGAAGGTCAGCGCGTCCTCATAGGTCAGCATCGCCTCGAATTCCGCCACCGGCAGATCGGCGTCGGCCACGACATCCCCCCACAGCGCGGCCCCATAGGTGTCGCGCAGGAAACATTGCAGCGATCTGTTGATCAATCCGTGCATCACAGGCCCGTCGTCCTTTGCCGCAGCATCGCGCGGGAGGTTTAAGAACGGGTCAACGGCGGCCCGCCCAAGCGCGGCCCGCGGGGCGGAACCGCTGGCCCTCGGCCGCCGAAGGCCATAGGGTCGGCCCAAATGAGTAAAGGGGTTTTCATGCCGACCGACACCAAGCCGCCTCTTCTGGCGGTGCTGATCGACGCAGACAATATCTCGGCCAAGTACGCCGAGGCGATGTTCGAGGAGATCACCACGCTGGGCGAGGCCAGCATCCGACGGATCTACGGCGATTTCTCCGGCGGTGGCCCCCAGGGCTGGAGCAAGGACAAGCTGGCCAACCTGGCCATCGTGCCCTTCCAGCAATTCGCCAACACCACCGGCAAGAACGCCAGCGACATCTCCCTGGTGATCGACGCGATGGACATCCTGCATTCGGGCCGTTTCGACGGCTTCGTGCTGATCTCCTCGGACAGCGATTTCACCCGCCTGGCCAGCCGGATCCGCGAACAGGGTCTGGATGTCTTCGGCATGGGCATGCGCAAGACCCCGGCGGCCTTCGTGAAGGCCTGCAAGCGGTTCATCTACGTCGAGAACCTGCTGCCCGACACCGGCAAGACCGACACGGTGAAGAAAGAGCGCGGCGGCCGTTCCGGCGCGGCGGCCAAGGAAGACACGAAGGAGGCGCAATCGCCCGCCAGCGTGTCCGAGGCCCCGGCGGAAACCGAGGATCCGACGAAGCTGATCATCCGCGCCATGGATGCGATCAACCAGGATGACGACTGGTATCTGCTGGGTCAGATCGGCCAGTACATCACCGCCGCCAAACCCGATTTCGACACCCGCAGCTACGGCAAGCGCAAGCTGAGCGACCTGGTGAAATCCCTGCCCCTGTTCGAGACGCGGCGCGGCGAGGGCAACCAGGTCGAAGTGCGCCGGCTGGACTGAGCCCCTGGCGGGCGGGCCCCATGCGCCCTGCCCGCCCTGCGGCGCGATGCCTCGCTCGACCTCGCACGCGCGCGTAACGCGCCTCTCCGCCGATAGGTTCCCGTTGATGCGCAGGTTTTTGCCTGCCGCGCCCGCCCCCTCTTGGCCTTCACCTTATCTTCACGCAGAAGCGACTGACCCGCCGGTCACCGGACCGGCACGAGCCAGCTACACCAGAGATCAACTCGGGGACAAACCGTGCGCTTCACCACACCGCGACGCCTTGTGGCGCTGCTTGGCCTGATGGCCACCACCGCCTGCACCCAGATGCCGCAGGAGGAAACACCCGGGATCCACCCGCAACGCCTGTCCTTCGCCATGGAAGAAGTCGATGCGCTGAAAAGCCGGGGCGCCCGCGTCTGGTGCGTGCCCTTCGCGCGCAACCTTTCGGGCGTCGAGATCCGCGGCAATGCCCGCACCTGGTGGCCCCAGGCCCAGGACGCCTACCCCGTCAGCAAGACCCCAGAGGTCGGCGCCGTCATGGCCTTCAGCGCCACGAAGTCGATGCCCCTGGGCCACGTCGCCGTGGTCTCCGCCCGCCAGGGCGACCGCCGCCTGCTGATCGACCACGCCAACTGGCACCGCAACGAGGTGTCGCTGGGCATGGCGGTCATCGATGTCTCGGAGGCCAACGACTGGTCCCGCGTGCGCGTGGAAACCAACCCCGGCGCCTTCGGCTCCGTCTACCCGGTCGAAGGGTTCATCCTGCCCGACGCCTGATCGCGCCGCGCAGCGCCCCTCCGGGGCGCGACGATGACCCAGGCGTCCTGCCTCAGAAATCGGTGGGCGCCCCGCCCTCTTCCTTGCGACGGATCACGAAATCCTCCAGCGCGGCGCGGTTGGCGTCGGGCATGGGCGGCGGGGTGAACTCGGCCAGGATGCGTTTCCAGGTGACATGGGCGCGTTCGGCGGTCCAGACCTCACCCGCCAGCTGGAAGGCCTCGAAGTTGCGCCAGTCCGAAAGGAAGGGCTGGTAGAAGGCGGTGGTATAGCGGTCCTGGGTATGGGGGATGCCGAAGAAATGGCCGTCCTGGCGCACCTCGCGCATCGCCTCCAGCGCCAGCGATCCCTCGTCCACCGCGCAGATCTCCGGCTCCAGGTAGCGCTGGATCTGCTGGATCACCTCGCAATCCATGACGAATTTCTCCGGGCTGGCGATCAGCCCACCCTCCAGCCAGCCGGCGGCGTGGTAGACCACGTTGGCGCCCGACTGCACGGCCGCCCAGAGCGCATTGGACGTCTCCCACATCGCCTGCCCGTCCGGCACGTTCGCCGCGCAGGATCCGGAGGCGCGCATCGGCAGCCCGTAGTGGCGGCACATCTGGCCGGTCATCTGGGTGGCGCGCATGTATTCCGGCGTGCCGAAGGCCGGCGCGCCCGACTTCATGTCCACGTTCGAGGTGAAGGTGCCGAAGGCACAGGGCGCGCCGGGGCGGATCACCTGCGCGAGCGCAATGGCCGACAGCCCCTCGGCCAGCGACTGCACCACCGCGCCGGCCATGGTCACCGGCGCCATGGCCCCCGCCAGGGTGAAGGGCGACACGATCAGCCCCTGCCCCCGCCGCGCCATGCGCATCCAGCCGTCCAGCATCGGATAGTCATGCTTCAGCGGCGAGGTGGAGTTGATGTTGGTATAGAGGTGGGGGCGCGCGGTGAAGGTCTCCTCGTCCCAGCCGCCCGACAGGCGCACCATCTCCATCACGTCCTCGACCCGTTCGGCGCCCAGCGAATAGGCGTGGGGCACCTTGTCGGTCAGGGTCAGCTTGTCGAACAGCACGTCGAGATGGCGGATCGACGGGTGAATGTCGACAGGTTCGACCGGGTAGCCCCCGGCGAAGTGGATACAGTTGAAATACTGGGTCAGCCGCAGAAGGTTGGCGCAATGGGCGCGGGTGCCGGGGATCTTCCGGCCCAGGTCCATGTCCCAGTAGTTCGGCGGCGAGGAGACATTGCCGAAGAGGATTGCCCGCCCGCCGACCGGCAGGTCGTGCGCCGGGTTCCGGGCGCTCAGCGTCCATTCCGACGGGGCCAGGGCCAGCATCTCGGTGACGAAATCGCGGTCCATGCGGACCACCTCGCCGTCAACGATACAGCCCGCCTGCGCCAGGATGGTCCGCGCTTCCGGATGGAGGAAGGCGACGCCGATCTCCTCCAGCACCGTCATGGCCGCGCCATGGACGGCCATCACGCCGTCGTCGTCCAGCGGCTCGGTCGGGGCGTCGATGTTGATCGGGATGCGCCAGGCGCTTTGCTGGATCGCGTGATCCCCGCGCCGGGCGGCAGACCCGGCCCGGCCGCCTCCACGGCGTCCCTTCCGGGCCGGGCTGGAGGCGCTTGCGGTCTCTGCGGCGGGGGGCGTCGGACGATCGGTCATGGGCATCTCCCTGGGCTCTGCCCCAGAGAAGCGCGCGCACCCGACGCGTTACGCGCAGGAAAACGACACCGCCTGTCGTTTTCGTCTCATCCGCGGGTGCCGGGCGGCCTGCCGGTGCACAGCCGACAGCGCCCTGCACAGATCGAGGGCGGTCAGCCCGCGCGGGCGAGCCAGCCGGGCAGATGGCCGATGTCGGGCAGTACGACATCCGCATGGGGGGCCAGCTCTTCCCGCGGCGCCAGGCCGGTCAGCACGGCGATGCAGGTCATGCCCGCTGCGCGCCCCGCGAGCATGTCATGGGTGCTGTCCCCCACCATGCCGATCTGATCGGGCGCCAGCCCGGTCTGGCGGGCGAAGGCCAGAAGCGGCGCCGCGTCGGGTTTCGCCCCGTGCCCGGAATCGAACCCGGCCAGGAAGGGAAAGAAGCCGTCGACCCCGGCTGCGCGCAACTGGCGACGGGCGGAGAACTCGGCATCATTGGTCATCACGCCCAGGTGCAGCCCGCGCGCCTCGCTCAGCTCCCGCAGCAGCGGCGCCAGCGGCGTGGCTGGCACCAGGGGCGCCTTGGCGGCGGCCTCGGCCAGGTAGCTTTCGACCCCGGCCAGATCGTGCCCCGGCAATTGCGTCAACAGCAGCTCCGCCGCCTCGCGGTTGGTGCCCGCGATGACCGGGCTGTCGGGGTGGAAACCGCCCCGGTCCAGGTCGAACCGTACCGCGTCGGCCAGCGCCCGCGCGCGGGCGGCATCCCCGCCGGACAGATCCGCGATCACGTCCCGGGCCCAGCTGTTCCAGGTCCCGCCGAAGTCGAACAGCGTGCCGTCCTTGTCGAAGATCAATCCCCTGAGCATGCTGTCCTTTCTCCTTCTCGCCGCCGGTGGCCATGGCGCGCAAGCTGCGCGATCGCGCCTCCGGGCACAAGGGCCGGCAGCCCCCCAGGCACAGGTTTGAGGGGGCGGGCGACCGGCATGTCCCGGGGCAATGCTTGACTTTCCGCCCCTGCTCAGTCTCATGACCCCATGGAGAGTGAGACCCCCCCTTATCGGCTGCATGACTCCCTGGGCTACTGGCTGTCGGTGACGGCCCGGATCCAGGAACGTCGCCTGGACGAGAAACTGCGCGAGATCGGCCTGACCCGGATCACCTGGTGTCTTCTGCTGGGTGTGGCCAACGAAGGGCTGTCGCAGCCCTCGGAGCTGGCCGAGTTCGTCGGCATCGACCGCACCGCCACCTCGCGCGCGTTGCGGCAGCTGGAACAGGCGGGTCTGCTGTCGCGCAGCTCGGGCACCGGGGACCGGCGCACCCGGCAGATCCACCTCACCGATGAGGGCTACGAGGCGGTGCGCATCGGCACGCCCTTCGCCCGTGCCAACGGCGATGTCATGGCCGCACGCCTCGGCGAGGCCGAAACTGTCGAGCTACGCCGCCTGCTGCGCAAGCTGGCCGAGGGCGAAGAGGCACAGCTGAGCCACTTGTAAGGCCGCGCCCCGCTTCTCCGCTCCGGGCGCGGGGACTTGCCGATCTCGCGGGACGCGCTCGGCGCGATATTGCCATCACGCGTTCGTTAACAGCTATTCCGGGACCGTAGCGGTTTCAGGTCCAGTGCACCTGTTCGCCGCCCGGAAGCATCTGACGCGCTTGGCCCGGCATCTCGTAGTCCAGCCCCTCGGCCTGGCAGAAGGCCATCACCCAGTCGTCGTCCATCAGCACGAAATCCAGAACAGATCCAAGGAAATGAGGGTCTTGCGCGGCGCGGCGCAGGTCTTCGGGCGCCAGGCCGCTGGCTCCCATGAAGACCGGCAGCAGCTCTTCGTCGTTCGCCAGCCAGACCAGGCAGGCGGTTGCGATCTCTTCGGCGCGGGAGCGGGACAGGGGCATGGCTGACACAAAACCGGTAAATTACGTGCAAGAGTTTCTTAACCAATTTCACCAATTCATGGCTCAGGCAAGACCGCTCTGGCGGACCACTGCCCCCGCCCCGCCCGCAGCGCCGCTGCGCCCCGTCGCCCTGCCGCCAATGGATCCCAGACCGCATGCCCGGACGCATCCTCATCCTCGACGACGATGTCACCCGCCGGATCACCCTGGCGGCGCGGCTGTCGGGCGCCTTCTACGAGATCCGCCTCGCCGACACCCTGGAGGAGGCGCTGGCGCTGGTCGCGGAATGGCAGCCCGCGATGCTTCTGGTGGCGGATGACCTGGCCCGGGCGCCTGCGGCCGGGGTGCTGCGACGGCTACGCGCCACGCCGCGGCTGGCCGAGGCCGCGCTGCTGGTGGTCACCGCGCCCGGGGCCCACATGGGCCGGTCGGACCTACTGGTCGCCGGCGCCGACGACGTGATCGCGCGCAGCGAACCGCAGGAGGTCTTCCAGGCGCGGCTGCGCAGCCATGACCGGGCGCGCGAACTGCTGCAGACGCTGAAGCCGCGCGGCGCCGCCCTGTCCCTGCCGGGCCTGGCCGAGGATCGCGCCCGTTTTCGCACCCCCACGCGGGTCACGGTGCTGGCCCCCGATCCCGACAGCGCCCGAGCCTGGCAGAAGGAGCTGGCGGGGGCACCGGGTTTCCGGATCGAGTTGCGCGACCTGTCGGGCCTGCGTGACGCCGGCGGCGGCCTGTCGGCCGATATCCTGCCGGATCGGGCCGGGCTGCTGGTGCTGGGCCTGACCCCGGGCAGCGAGGCCCTGGGCCTGCGCCTGCTGGCCCGGGTGAAGGCCCGCGCCGATCAGCCCGACCAGGAGATCCTGCTGCTGGCCCCGGGCGCGCCCGCGCGCATCCAGGTCCAGGGGTTCGAAATCGGCGCCAGCGCCGTGATGACCGGCCCCTTCGATGCCGCCGAGATCGTGGCGCGCCTGCGGCTGCTGCGCGCCCGCCTGATGCGCCGCCGGTCCCTGCGTCGCGCCCTGAACGAGGGCATGCGCGCCTCGATCACCGATCCGCTGACGGGGCTCTACAACCGGCGCTACGCCTTGCCTCTGCTGGCCCAGGTGGCCCGACGCGGGGCGATGCTGGGGGAACCCTTTGCGGTGATGGTCGCCGATCTGGATCATTTCAAGACGGTCAATGACCGCTTCGGCCATGCCGCCGGCGACCTGGCCCTGCAGAGCGTGGCCGAGGTCATGCGGACCAACCTGCGCAAGGAAGATGTGCTGGCGCGGATCGGGGGGGAGGAATTCCTGGCCATCCTGCCGGCCGCCGATCCCGAGGCGGCCCTGGCCAGCGCCGAACGGCTGCGGGTCCGCGTCCGCGACTGCCCCGTTCGCCCGGAAAACGCCCCGGCCATTCCGCTGACGATCTCTGTCGGCGTGACCCTGGGGCACGAAGGGCGGCGCAGCCCCGAGGCTCTGCTGGCCGATGCCGATCGAGCGCTCTATGCCGCCAAGCATGCCGGGCGCGACCGGGTGATGCGCCATGTGCCGGGCGGCGCGGCGTCCTGCCCCTTGCCTTTTGCCCCGGAGGGGCGCGCGGAGCGCCAGGCCTGATCAGTTCGTCACGCGGCTGCCACTGTGCTGGAATTGGGACGCCGGCGCGCCAGCCAGCCTACTCCTGATCGCGCGGCCCGTCGGCGGCGCGCAGGGGGCCATCACGATGGCGCGCGTCGAACCGCTCCAACCCTTCTTCCAGCCGGTCGGCAAAGGCGCGCCGCGCCTCCGGGGACATCCCGTCGATATGCGCCAGCAGCGCGCGCTGGCCGGCGGCCTGGAACCGCGCGGCGTCCTGCCTCTGGGCCTCAAGGAGGTCCTGCACGGCCCGGGCATCATAGGGGTCGGCCCGCAGGGCGGTCAGGATCCGGTCGTAATCGGCACGGCGCGACCGACGGTCACGGCCATCGGCGCGCAATTCGCGAAAGACGCGGCGGCCGATCTCGTGCCGGTCCTCATCCGACAGGGCGAAGGTCAACGCCCCGCCAACGCGGTCGGGACGCGGCGGCGGCCCGTCGAAGGGCGCCCGCAGGACGAACCCCAGCACCAGCCCCACCACCGCCAGATTCAGCGCCAGCGAGGCGAAGAGCAGCACCCGCACCCCGCGGCCCATGCGGGCGCGCGGCGGACGCGCCGTCGGGCCGCCCTCGGGGGCCTCGCGGTCGGGGGCGCGGGTTTCGGGAGCTTGGTCTTTCGGGTCGCGCATCACGTCACCCCTCGCTGTCCAGGAATTCGAAGGCACTGGTGCTGTCCACCAGGTAGGGATTGGCGCTGAGGCCGGTGCCAAAGGCACTGTCGAGGCCCGATTGCAGGGCTGCCGGGGGCATCAGCCCCAGCCAGAGACCCACCAGGGTGACCGCGCCCAGGCCCGCCAGGGCCGCGCCCCCGCCGATGGCGCGGATGACCTGCGCCCAGAAACCGCCCGGGCCGAAGCCTGCGCCGGGCATCATCGCGCCGCCCATGCCACCGGCGCCGGCGGGCACCAGGCCGGGGGCAAAGCCGCGCGCCGGCACATGGGCCCGTGCGGCGGCTCTCGCGGCCTCGGCCGTACTGGCGCGCAGATCCATCAGGGTGTCGGCATCCGCCAGGATGCGAGCCGACAAGCCGGGCGGCAGGCCCTCCGCCCCGCCCGGAGGCAGGTCCGGCAGGTCGCCCGTGTCACGGGTATTCCGTTCGGCCCGCGCCTCCGCGAAGAGGGCATCGAGCGCCGCATCGGCCAGGCTGTCCGGCCTGTTCTGTCTGTCGTCGCGATCGGTCATCCGTCGTACCCCAATTCCTCGCGCCGCGCCGCCAGAAGGCGGGCCAGCGCCCGTTTGCCCCGCGCCGTCAGGCTTTCCACGGCCTCGGTGCTGATGTCTAGGATCGCGGCAATCTCAGGATTGCCCAGACCCTCCAGGTGACGCAAGACCACCGCCTGCCGCTGACGGTCCGGCAGTTGGTCCAGTGCTTCCTGCAGCGCATCCATCCGCGCCCGCGATTGCAGCTCCTCGTCGGCGGGCAGCCCCGGGTCGGCGGGTTCCGGGATCGCGTCGAGATCCGTCGTGCCCCCGCGCCGCCGGCGCAGCCGGTCGGTGCAGAGGTTGGCCGTGACCCGGTAGAGCCAGGTCGACACTTTCGCCTCGCCCTGCCGCCAGTCGGGCGCGATGCGCCACAGGCGCAGCATCGCCTCCTGGGTGACATCCTCGGCCTCGGCCCGGTCGCCCAGCATGCGCGCCGCCTGGGCCAGCACCCGGGGCGCCAGCCGTTCGGTCAGCAGCCGCGCCGCCGTGCCGTCACCGTTGGCGTAAAGCACCAGCAGCGCGTCGTCGGGTATGGCGTCTGGATCGTCGAAGGCCATCTCTGTCATACCTGTCGGGCTATCGCCTTCCTGGAAGTCTGTCTATCGCGCGGCCGCCCGTCCGGCGGCCCCGTCCTGCGGCAATTTGCACCCCGGCCCGGGGCGACTGAGGGACGCAGCAGGCCCCGGGCCGAGGCGCCCCGCGACCCCGGGGGGAGGTCACGGAACCCTTGTCCCTGGCCTTACTCGGCCGGGGTCTCGGCAGGCATGTCGAGGAAGAGACGCATCAGGCCACCTTCCCCCCTGGCGCCACCGCCCATGCCGCGATCGGCCTGGCCGCGCGGACCATGGCCCCGGTCACCCCAGCCACGGTCGCCGTGATCGTGCCAGCCCATGCCGCGCTTGCCGCCACGCTGGTCCCCGAAGGACCCGCGCGGGCCATCGCCCATGCGTTTCTGGAACCGGTCCTGGGCGGCGGCGAATTCTTCCTCGCTGATCGCCCCGTCCTCGTCGGTGTCAAAGCGGCTGAAGAAGGAGCCATCGCCGCGCGGTTGCGGGAAGACCTCATCCTTGGTCAGCACGCCGTCCTCGTCGGCATCGGCGAACTCCATCATCCGCTGGGCCGCCTGGTCGCGACGCGCGGCGCGCTGCGCCTCGGCGCGGGCTTCCATGAAGCCGGTGATCTCGTCCTTGGTGATCTCGCCGTCCGCGTTGGCGTCGGCCTTCTCGAAGGCGGCGTCCAGGCGGGCCTGGCCGGCGGCCATGATCTCTTCCTGGGTCACCTTGCCGTCACCATCGGCGTCGGTCTGGGCGAAATCGAAGATCGGGCCACGGCCCATGCCGCCGGGCTGGCCGCCAAACTGGCCACCGGGCTGTGCGGTCACGCCGGAGGCCAAGGCCGTCAGGGCGATTGCGGTGGCGGTTCCAAACAGGGCAATGCGTTTCATCTCGTCTACTCCTCAAGGTCCCTTCCGGGATCGTTCGGGCGGGGCGCCTTGCCGTCCGCCTTCTGGCAAGTCAAACGGGCCACCCCCGGGTTTCCGTCGCCCGGTCGACGATTTTTTTCGTCCCGATCGCCGCCGCCCCCCTGTTTACGGGCGCCAAAGACGCTAAGCTGCGGATCGGAGTGAGAAATCGGCATCCGCCCCCGGGCGTGGTGCCGGCAACGGGAGGAGGACGCGGGCACCTGGCGTGCAGACCGCAAGAGATGACTCGTCGACAGATCATTTGCGACATGGAGCCGCAAGCGGCCGCAGAGCCTTCCCAGGTCGCGGCCAAGGCCCCATGTTTCGGTCAAACGCCCCCGCGATCAAGGATCGGCGCCCCTGCGCCACAGGACCATCAGATGCACAACCATCCAGATCAGCCGCAGCAGACGGCCCCCACAGCCGCCGGACCGGCACAGCCCGCCCCGCCTGCGCAGGCCGACGCCACGGACCCGCAGACCCAGCAGCAGGGCGACGGCAACGCCCCCCGCCGCAGCGATCGGCCGGAGCCGCGCCCCGAGCGTCCGCTGAAACCGGCCCTGCGCCGGGGATGGCGCCGGCGCTGCCCCAATTGCGGGTCGGGCCCGCTGATGAAGGGGTTCCTAAAGGTGCGCGATCACTGCCCCGTCTGCCGCGAAACCTTCAGTCACCACCGCGCCGATGACGGCCCCGCCTACCTGACCATCCTGATCGTCGGCCACCTTTCGGCGCCGCTGATGGGATCGGTCTGGATGGCCTGGCAGCCGGAGCCGCTTGTGCTGTTCACCGTCTTCGCTATTGGCACGGTGGCCCTCTCTCTCTACCTTCTGCCACGGCTCAAGGGCGCGATGGTCGCCTTCCAATGGGCCCGCTACATGCACGGCTTCGGCGCCGACGGCGCCTGACCGCGCCCGTCCGGGCCGGGGCCGATCTGGGGAGGATCGAGATGCAGGACCAGACAACAGCCGCCGGCCAGCCGCCGCGGGACAAGAGCGCGCTACGCGACGCCGCCACGGTGATCGCCCTGCGCCGCCGCGACGGTACGCGCGAGGTTCTGATGGGCCAACGCGGCAGCAAGGCCGCCTTCATGCCCGGCAAGTTCGTCTTTCCCGGTGGCGCGGTCGACCCGGGCGATGCCCAGGTGCCCCTGGCCGCGCCCCTGCCGCCCCTCTGCGCCGAACGTCTGGGCGAGGATTGCCCCCCCGGCCTGGCCCCGGCGCTGGCCGCCGCCGCCATTCGCGAGCTGTGGGAGGAAACCGGCCTGGTGCTGGGGCGGCCGGGCGACTGGCCCGATGCGCCGGCGGACTGGCGCGACTTTGCCGCCACCGGCCACCGGCCCGACCCCTCGGCCCTGCGCTTCGTCTTTCGCGCAGTCACCCCGCCCGGCCGCCCGCGCCGCTTCGACGCGCGGTTCTTCACCCTGGACGCGGATCGCGCCATCGCCGGCGACCTCGACGATTTCACCGCTGCCTCGGACGAGCTGAGTTTCCTGCAGTGGATCCCCCTGCCCGAGGCGCGCGCCTTCGACCTGCCCTTCATCACCGAGGTGGTCCTGGCCGAGGTCGCCGCCCGCGACAGTGACGAGGCCCCCGCCAGCGTGCCCTATTTCGCGCAAGGGGAAGAAGCCCAGCTGTTCCGGCGGCTGAAGGGGCGTTCCCCGCTCGACGAGGTCAGCTGAGCCAGATCAGCGCCACGACCGAGGCCGTGACCAGTCCGATGCCCCACAGCTCCCGCCGGGACATGGTTTCGCGGAAGAACAGCACCGAGGCCAGCAGCGACAGCACCACCTCGAACTGGCCGACCGCATAGACCAGCGCGGCGGTCTGCAAGGTGAAAGCGGTGAACCAGCAGAAGGATCCCGCGACCGAGGTGACGCCGACCCAGATCGTGCCACGCCAGGCAGCGACCACGCGGCTGATCTCGCCCCGTTCGCGCAGACGCAGCCAGGCGGCCATCACCAGCAGCTGCATGGTGACCACCACCAGCAGGGTCAGCAAGGCGCGTTCCCCGGGCGTGCCCGGCACCGCCAGCGAGGCGGCGCGGTAGGCCACCCCCGACAGGGCGAAGAACAGGCCCGAGGCCAGGCCGATGCCCGCCTCACGGGTGGCGAAGCGGGCCAGCAGGGTCCTGCCCTCGGGCAGGTTGGTCAGAATCAGGACCCCCGCCATGCCCGCCAGGATCGCAATCAGGGCGGGCCCGGACACGCCCTCGCCCAGCAGGACGAACCCCAAAAGCGCGGTCAGCAGCACCTCGGTCTTCTTCAGGGTCACGCCAACGGCGAAGTTGCGCCCCTTGAACAGCACCACCACCAGCACCGTCGCCAGGATCTGCGTCACGCCCCCCAGCATGGCCCAGAGCCAGAACAGCGGCGGCAGCGGCGGCAGGGCGATCCCGCTCAGCCCCCAGGCCAGCCAGACCAGCGGCGCGGACCACAGGAAGCGCGCAAAGGTCGCGCCGCCGGCGCTGAGGCCGGCCCCCGCCAGATGTTTCTGCAACATGAAGCGCGCGGTCTGGAAAACGACGGCGGCTAGGGTGACGGGGATCCAGAGGCTCATGCGCCTCGCTTTGGCCTATTCCACGGGGGGATGCCAGAGCGGATGCGGCACCGGGTCCTTGGCGCGGCGGAAGTGGCGGCGGAAGACCTCGGCGTAGCTGCCATAGCGGTAGGCCTCATTCCGGCGCAGGTAGTGATCGCGCCGCGCGGCATAAAGCGCGGGCAGATCGTACCAGGGGCGATTGGGGTGCATGTGATGGACCACATGCAGGTTGTTGTTCAGGAACAGCCAGGCCAGCGGGCCGCGATCCTCGATGATGACGGTGCGGGCCCGCGGGCGTTCATGGCTCTGATGTTCCAGGAAGGTGCGGATCTTCAGCAGGGAATGGGACAGGTAGGTGCCCAGCATGAAGGCCCAGAGCGGGATCGCCGCCACCTCGGCCAGCCACCAGACGACCAGCGCCAGCGCCGGGATGTGCCACAGCCAGCCGCGCAGGACCTGCGGATCGCGCAGGGCGCTGCGCGCCTCGGCGGCCAGCCAGGACAGGGTGCCGATCGCCGGGCCCAGCAGGATCCGTCCCAGCAGCGTGTTGTTCACCCGCAGGAAGGTCTGGCGCCAGCGCGGCAATCGGGCCCAGGCCGTCGGGTCCATGAAATTGCTTTCGGGATCGTCATAGGGATCGGTCAGGATCTCGTCCCGGTGGTGGGCCAGGTGCGTCGCCTTGAAGCGCAGGTAGGGCACGGTGATCGACAGCGCCGGAAAGACGGTGGCGGCATTGGCGACGGGATTGCGGAAGGGATGGCCGTGCAGCACCTCGTGGCTGAGGGAGGAATGCAGCGCCGCCGAAACGGCCAGCAGGGCGATCGCAGGCCAGAGTGCCAGGTCGGCCAGCCAGGTGGTCGCCAGGCCCCAGCCCGCATAGCACAGCACCAGCAGTGCCAGGGTGGGCCATTCGACGGCGCGGCGGGGCTCAGCCATCCAGCCGCCCCCAGCGAACCCGCGCCCAGATCCGTTCATAGCCCATGTAGCACAGCAGCCCCAGTGCGGCATTCACCAACGCCATGGCCCCGCCTAGCTGCGCCGAACCGGTGAACATCAGCCCCACGAGGCTCATCATCAGGAGGCCAAGCAGCGTCCAGAGCACGGCTTTGACCAGGCTGCGTTGCGGTGTTTCCATCTGTCCCTCGCTTTCGCGACGAAGGTAGGGGCAGCCAGGACGGGGCGAAATTCCGTATCCTGTTAACAGATTTCCCGATATGTGATTTAATTCACAGGATGATGGATAAAGTTGACAAACGTGACCGTGCCGAACAGTTTCGCCAGCGCCTGAAAGAGGCGATGGCGCGCCGTGGCACGAGCCAGAGCGCGCTGGCCCGCCGTGTCGGGGTGGATCGGTCGACCATCTCGCAGCTGCTGTCGGGCGACAGCCCGCGCCTGCCGAACGCGCAGGTGGTAGCGGAATGCGCAGCGGCGCTCGGGGTGTCCGCCGATTGGTTGCTGGCCCTGACGGAGCGGCCCGAAACGGCAGCCGACCTTCTGGCCAGTTCCGCCCGCATGTCGGAAGCCGCCCGCGCCCTGATCGACGAACAGATCTTCACCTGGCACCAGGAGGCCGCGGGCTACAAGATCCGCCACGTGCCCGCCGCCCTGCCCGACATGCTGAAGACGACCGCCCTGCTGGAATGGGAATATTCCCCGCACCTGGGGCGCACCACACAACAGGCCATCGGCGCATCAGAAGACCGGCTGGCCTGGATGCGCAATTCCACCTCGGATTACGAGATCGCGCTGCCCCGGCATGAGATGATCGCCTTCGCCACCGCCACTGGCTACTACGCCGATCTGCCGGCCGATATCCGTGCCGATCAACTTGACCGTTTCGCGGATCTGCTGGAGGGGTTCTACCCCCGGATGCGCCTCTACCTGTTCGACGCGCGGCAGCTGTTTTCGGCCCCGGTGACGATCTTCGGCCCGCTGCTGGCCGTGCTCTACCTCGGGCAGAACTACATTGCCTTCCGCGATCGCGAACGAGTGCAGGCGATCACCGATCACTTCGACCACCTGCTGCGAGAGGCCTGCGTGTCGTCACGCGATTTGCCTGGCTATCTGCGAGAGCTGAAGGACTGGGTCTAGGCGGCAGCACCCCTGCGAGAACGCGACCACCCCAAAGGATAAACCTTCAATATCATAAGACTGACGACCGGACCTCATCCACGGATCAGGTCCGGCCGATCCCGATCTTTCGGATCAGTAAGGCATCGGATGCGCGCGATGCACCGCGTCGAGATCCGCGATGACCTCCTCCGACAGTTCCAGATCCAGGCCGTCGAGGATACGCTCCAGCTGTTCCATCGTGGTCGCGCCGAAGATGACGGAGGCGTTGAAGGGACGTTGCGCGGCCCAGGCCAGGCACATCGACACCATGTCGAGGTCATGCTTGAAGGCCACGTCGAGGTAATCGTCCACCGCCGGGAAGACCCGTTTGCTTGCCCGCCCGCCCAGGTCGCCGTTCAGCGACATGCGCGATCCGGGCGGCTTCGCCCGGCCCTGGTACTTGCCCGTCAGCAGCCCGGCGCCCAAGGGCGAATAGGCCATCAGGCCGACGTCTTCCAGCATGCAAAGCTCGGCCAGATCGGTGTCGAACAACCGGCAGAGCAGCGAATATTCGTTCTGGATCGTCGCCGCGCGCGGCCCGTGGCCTTCCTCGGCCAGGCGCAGCCACTGGGCCATGCCCCAGGCGGTTTCATTGCTCAGCCCGAAGGCGCGGATCGTGCCGCGTTTCTGTTCCTTTTCAAGGGCGTGCAGGCACTCCTGCATGTTGTCCACCACCTCCGCCCGGTCCATGCCGGTGGGATCATAGGACCAGTTCTTGCGGAAATGGTAGGAGCCGCGGTTGGGCCAGTGAAACTGGTAGAGGTCGATGTAGTCGGTCTTCAGCCGGCGCAGCGATCCCTCGATGGCCTCGGCAATCGTGTCGGGCGTCAGGGGCGCGCCGTCGCGCGCCATCTTGCTGCCCTCGCCGATCGCCTTGGTGGCGATTACCATGTCCCCGCGATGGCCCCGGCTTTTCTCCAGCCAGAGGCCGATGATCCGTTCGGTCCGGCCGATGGTTTCCTCCCGCACGGGATTCACCGGGTACATCTCGGCGGTGTCGATGAAATCGATGCCGCGGGCCAGCGCCGCGTCGATCTGCTTGTGCGCCTCCCGGCTGGGGGTCTGGTTGCCCCAGGTCATCGACCCCAGGCAATATTCCGACACCTCGATCCCGGTGCGGCCAAGCTTGTTCCTGCGCATATCTGGTCCCGTCTTCGCCGTTTGAAATTCAGTACGGCCAGAGGGTTACCATTTTGCTTCGGGGTGCAAGGGGAGTTGCCGCAATTTTTCCTTCCCCGCCAACCGACGCGCCGCGCGGCACAAAATCGCCGCGCCGATGTCGCGAACGGACGGGTGGCGCGGTGCGCCGGGGCGCAGGAAGGGGCATGCGACTCGTCCTCGGCCTCTCGGCCCTCTTCCTCTCCGTCATCCTTCTGCAACTTTCGGCCGGCGGCGTGGGTCCGCTGGATGCGCTGTCGGGGATCGAGCTGGGCTTCACCCGGGGGCAGATCGGCCTGTTGGGATCGGCGCATTTCCTGGGCTTCTTCGTTGGATGCTGGGGCGCGCCGCGCCTGCTGGGCCGGGTGGGCCACGCGCGCAGCTTCGCCGCCTTCACCGCCCTGGGCGCCATCGGGTTGATGGGCCACATGATGGTGGTCGACCCCTGGGCCTGGGCGGGGATGCGCGTGGCCAGCGGCATCTGCGTCGCCGGCTGCTACACGGTGGTCGAAGGCTGGCTGATGGCGCGGCTGGAGAACGCCGACCGGGGACGCATCACCAGCCTTTACCGCATTGCGGACATGTCGGCCTCGCTGGTGGCGCAGCTGATGATCGGGATCCTGGCGCCCGCCGCCTATGTTTCCTACAACCTGCTCGCCATCCTGTGCTGCGCAGCCCTGCTGCCCCTGGCGCTGAGCAAGGCGCCGCAGCCCGCGCTGACCGCCGCCCCGCGCCTGCGCCCACTGCTGGCCTGGCGCCGGTCCCCCCTGGCCGCCGTCGCGGTGATCGTATCGGCCCTGTCGGCGGCGACCTTCCGGATGATCGGCCCCGTCTACGGGCAGGAGATCGGCCTCAGCACGCCACAGATCGCCTGGTTCCTGGCGCTGTTCATCCTGGGCGGCGCGCTGGTGCAGTATCCCATCGGCTGGCTGGCGGACAAGTTCGACCGGCGCCGGGTGCTGATCGGGATCTCGCTGGCGGCCATCTGTTCCTGCGTGGCCTCGGGCCTGACCATCGACGGGCCACGAGCGGCGATGATCAACGGGTTCCTCTTCGGCGTGACCACCTACCCGGTCTATTCCGTGGCCCTGGCCCACGCCCATGATTTCGCTGCCAGCGATGAACGGGCGGAACTGTCGGCGGCGCTGCTGTTCTACTATGCCATCGGCGCCATCGGCGCGCCCTGGATCGCGGCGCAGCTGATCGAGGGTTTCGGCCCGGCGGCGATCTACGCCATGGTCGCGCTTGGCCATGCGGCGCTGATCGCCTTCGGCCTCCTGCGCATGCAGGCCCGCCCGGCCCCGGATCAGCGCACCGCCTATATCTACGCACCGCGCACCACCTTCGTCGTGGGCCGGCTGCTCCGCGGACTCCGGGAACGGAACTGACAGCCGCCCCTGCCCCACATCCCGTCCGCCAGCGCCCCTGCGGACGGGCTGTGCACCGTCGCACACCATATCGGGGTGCATTCGGCCGACCCGCAATTATCTCTATTGGTATAGACATTTACCTTTGAGGAAAGGGCATCTCCCATGGACCTTCGTTTCAGCGACAAGACAATCATCGTCACCGGCGGCGCCTCCGGCATCGGCGCTGCCATCTCGGAAGAGCTGGCGCGGTCTGGCGCCACGGTCATCGTGGCCGATCTGAACCTCGACGGCGCCCAGGCCCAGGTCGACAAGATCGAGGCCGAGGGTGGCCGCGCCCTGCCCTTCGCCGCCGACGTCTCGGACAGCGACGCGGTGAAGGCCTTGGTGGACTTCGCCGTCGAGAAAACCGGCGGCCTCTACGGGTTGGTCAACAACGCCGGCATCGGCGGCCCGGCGGCATCCACGGGCGACTACCCGCTGGACGACTGGCGCAAGGTGGTGGACATCGACCTGACCGGCACCTTCTACGGCATCCGCCACGCGGTGCCGGTGATGAAATCCGCCGGCGGCGGCGCCATCGTCAACATCGCCTCGATGCTGGGCGCCGTGGGCATTCCCGGGTCCTCGGCCTATGTTGCCTCCAAGCACGGGGTGGTCGGGCTGACCAAGAACGCCGCGCTGGAACATGCCGCGGACGGCATCCGCGTGAACGCGGTCGGCCCGGGCTTCATCGACACGCCGATCCTCGACGCCAACCTGGATGCCGAGGCCAAGCAGGGCCTGGCCGACATGACGCCGATGAAACGCCTCGGCCGCCCGGAGGAGGTCGCCGCTCTGGTGACCTTCCTGCTGTCTGAAAGGGCCGGGTTCGTCACCGGATCGTTCCACCTGGTCGACGGCGCCTATACCGCCCAGTGACCGACGCGGGGCGGGGCCGAATGGCCCCGCCCCCATTCCTGCTTATCCTCTGCCAATGGCAGAATCATGCCATACCCTTCCGTTTTGACCTGAATCATTCCGCACCGTGCGGTTCAGTCCTATCCCTTGGGCATACGTGCTTTTGCACGCCCCATTCGGACCAAGGGAGGTCTCTCATGGACCTGACATTCACCGACAAGACCATCATCGTCACCGGCGGCGCCTCGGGCATTGGCGCCGCGGTCTGCGAGGAACTGGCGGCCTCGGGCAGCACGGTCGTCGTCGCCGACCTGCACGAAGCGCCGGCCCAGGACCTGGCGGACAAGATCACGGCTGCGGGCGGCAAGGCCTACGCCTTCGCGCTGGACGTGGCCGATCCCGACCAGGTGAAGGCCATGGTGGATTTCGCCGTCGAAAAGACCGGCAGCCTCTATGGCATCGTCAACAACGCCGGGATCGGCGGGCCGCAGGCCCCCACGGGCGAGTATCCGATCGACGGCTGGCAGCAGGTGATCGGCATCAACCTGAACGGCGTCTTCTACGGGATGCGCTATGCAATTCCCGCCATCAAGGCCTCGGGCGGCGGGTCGATCGTCAACATGGCCTCGATCCTGGGCTCGGTCGGCACCCCCTTGTCGCCCGCCTATGTGGCGGCCAAACACGGCGTCGTCGGCATGACCAAGGCCGCCGCCATCGCCCACGCCCAGGAAGGTGTGCGCGTCAACGCGGTCGGCCCCGGCTACATCAAGACGCCGCTGCTGGACGACAACCTGGACGCCGAAACGATGGAGATGCTGGCGGGCATGCACCCGGTCGGCCGGTTGGGCAAACCGGAAGAGGTCGCTTCGCTGGTCCTCTACCTCCTGTCGGAACAGGCCAGCTTCGTCACCGGGTCCTACCACCTCGTCGACGGCGCCTATACCGCGCAATGACCTGAGCGGGGCGCGTCGGCCAAGGCGCGCCGGGGCTCTGCCCCCTTGCCTGCGGCCTCCCTCGGGAGATTTTAACCAAGAAGAAGAGCTGCCGGGGCCTCGGCGGCTCTTTTTATTCGGGGCCGTGCGGGCTATGAGGCAGGTCAGACCTGAACGGGACCAGTTACGCAAGGAGGCGTCCATGGCGCGGCATCTCATCACCTCGGCCATCCCCTACATCAACGGGATCAAGCACCTGGGCAACCTGGTCGGCAGCCAGCTGCCCGCCGACCTCTTCGCCCGCTACCAGCGGGGGCGCGGCCACGAGGTGCTGTTCCTATGTGCCACCGACGAACATGGCACCCCGGCCGAACTGGCCGCCGCCAAGGCCGGCCAGCCGGTCGCCGAGTACTGCGCCGAGATGCACGAGGTGCAGGCGAAGATCGCGCAAGGCTTCCGCCTCAGCTTCGACCATTTCGGCCGCTCCTCCTCGCCGCAGAACCAGAAGCTGACCCAGCATTTCGCCGGCGTCCTGGCTGACCGGGGGCTGATCCGTGAGGTGTCGGAAACGCAGATGTATTCGCCCACCGATGGCCGCTACCTGCCCGACCGCTACATCGAGGGCACCTGCCCGAACTGCGGTTTCGAAAGTGCCCGCGGCGACCAGTGCGACAACTGCACCAAGCAGCTGGACCCGGTCGACCTGATCAATCCGCATTCCACCATCTCGGGCGCCACCGACCTGGAGATGCGCGAGACGAAGCACCTCTACCTGCGTCAGTCGACCATGAAGGACGAGCTGGAGAAGTGGATCGACACCCGCGAAGGCTGGCCCGTGTTGACCACCTCGATCGCCAAGAAATGGCTGAACGATGGCGACGGGTTGCAGGACCGGGGCATCACCCGCGACCTCGACTGGGGCGTGCCGGTAAAGAAGGGTGACGAGGACTGGCCAGGCATGGAGGGTAAGGTCTTCTACGTCTGGTTCGACGCGCCGATCGAGTATATCGCCTGCGCCCAGGAATGGGTCGATGCCGGCAAGGGGGACGACTGGTCCCGCTGGTGGCGCACCGATGCGGGCGCCGAGGATGTGACCTACACCCAGTTCATGGGCAAGGATAACGTGCCCTTCCACACGCTCAGCTTCCCCGCCACGATCCTGGGCTCGGGCGAACCGTGGAAGCTGGTCGATTACATCAAGTCCTTCAACTACCTGAACTACGAGGGCGGCCAATTCTCCACCTCGCGCGGGCGCGGCGTCTTCATGGATCAGGCGCTGGAGGTGCTGCCGTCGGACTACTGGCGCTGGTGGCTGTTGAGTCACGCACCCGAATCCTCGGACGCGGAATTCACCTGGGAGAATTTCCAGGCCTCGGTGAACAAGGACCTGGCCGACGTGCTGGGCAACTTCGTCAGCCGGGTGACCAAGTTCTGCCGCTCGAAGTTCGGCGAAGAAGTGCCCGCGGGCGGCACCTATGGCCCGGCCGAGGAGGCGCTGATTGCCGAGCTGACCGAGCGCCTGGCGGCCTACCAAGGCCACATGGATGCCATCGAGGTGCGCAAGGCGGCGGCAGAGCTGCGCGCGATCTGGGCGGCGGGCAACGAGTATCTGCAATCGGCCGCCCCCTGGGCCGCCTTCAAGGAAGATCCGGATCGCGCGGCGGCGATCGTGCGCCTGTCGCTGAACCTGATCCGCCTCTACGCTGTGCTGTCCGCGCCTTTCATCCCCGACACCTCGGAGGTGCTGAAAGAGGCGCTGAAACTGGACAACCTGGACTGGCCCGACGATCTGCCCGAGGCGCTGAATGCCCTGGCGCCGGGGGCGGCCTTCACCGTGCCGGAGAACCTCTTCCGCAAGATCGCGGACGAGGAACGCGAGGACTGGCAGACCCGGTTCAGCGGCACGCGCGGCTGACCGCAGCACCGCTTATGCTTGAAAAGGGGTAGCCACGGCTGCCCCTTTTTCCTTGCGT
This sequence comes from Pseudooceanicola marinus, assembly GCF_020177265.1. Taxonomy (GTDB): domain Bacteria; phylum Pseudomonadota; class Alphaproteobacteria; order Rhodobacterales; family Rhodobacteraceae; genus Pseudooceanicola; species Pseudooceanicola marinus_A. The sequence goes on along the minus strand of NZ_JAIVMC010000008.1, from coordinate 149,304 downwards.
GCCCCTCGCTGCCCTGAGGCACGGCCCCCTCGTCTTCACCCGGTCATCCGGGTCCCCTCCGCCGTCTCTTGCCAGGGACAGCCAGGGCTCCTCCCTTGCGCGTTTCAGCCAATTGCCGTCGGCCTCAGAACTCCTTCCAGCTCACCTCCCGGTCGGTGGACCGGCGGGCGGGCGTCTCGCCACCTGCCGCGGCCCGGACGCCTGGCTTGGCCGGGGCGCCTGCACCGTCGCGGCTGCGCCGACGCAGGCCAACCGGTGCCGGCGTATCGACGCGGAACCGGGCCGAAGCCTCGACCAGTGCATTCGCTTCTGAGGTCAGGGCATGGCTGGCCGCCGTGGTCTCCTCGAACATCGCCGCGTTCTGCTGGGTGACCTGATCCAGGTCGTTGACCGCCGCGTTGATCTCATTCAGCCCGGTGGCCTGTTCACGGGCCGAGGCGGCGATGGAGGCAACCCGTTTCGAGATATCGACAACCGAGGTCACGATTTCCCCAAGAGCCTCGCCGGTGCGGTCGACCAGATCGACGCCGGATTTCACGTGGCCGCCGGAGGCCGAGATCAATTGGTTGATCTCCCGGGCCGCCTCGGAGGAGCGTTGCGCCAGGGCGCGCACCTCGGTCGCCACGACGGCGAATCCACGCCCGGCGTCACCCGCGCGCGCCGCCTCGACGCCCGCATTCAGGGCCAGCAAGTTGGTCTGGAAGGCGATGTCGTCGATCACGCTGGTGATCTTGGAAATCTCCTTCGACGAAGACTTGATGGCATCCATCGCCTCGACCGCCTGACGCGCGACCGCGCCGCCTGTTTCCGCCTTGCCCTGAGCACTGGCAGCGATCTGGCTTGCCTCGTCGGCACCCGCCGCGGCGGATTTGACCGAGGCCGTCAGCTCGTCCAGCGCGGCCGCGGTCTGTTCCAGCGTAGCCGCCTGTTTCTCGGTCCGCTGGGCCAGGTCATCGGCAGCATTGCTGATCTCGCCAGCCTCGCCACTGATCGAGTTGGCGTTCTGCACCACTGCGCCCATGGCCTCATGCAGGGCTTCCACCGCCTGATTGAAGTTGCTGCGCAGCTGTTCGTACTCGGGCCGGAACGGCTGCCGGATGGAGGAGGTCAGATCACCGTCTGCCAGCTTTCGCAGCCCCACCTTGAGCGCGTCCACCACCAGTTGCTGCTGTTCCGAGGTCTCGCGCCGCTCCCGTTCGGCCTCGCGCATGGACACGTGGCTTTGCGTAATGTCCGAGCCGATGAACACCATGCGCTCGATCTCGCCGTTGCGGTCGATCAGGGGGCTGACGCTGCCCTCGACGTAGATCTCGCCCTGACCGCGGCCCAATTTAAACTTACCGCTCAGCGCCTCGCCCTTGTGCAATTTCTCGCGCGATTCGGCGCGTTCGGCCTCGGACACGCCGATGCGCTGCAGAAGATCCGGCCCGTGGGCCCCCTGCAAGTCGGCCAGAGCCAGGCCGCAGAGGTCCAGGAAGCGCGCATTGCAGCTGGTCAGCCTCTGCGCACTGTCGAGATCCACCCGCAATTGATGGCGGTCGATGGCCTTCAGCACCGCCTCGTTAAGCTTCTCGCTGGAGATGTCCTTCAGTTCGAGGACATAGCCGATCGTCGTCCCCTCGTCGTCATCGACCCGGTCGATATAGACCGAGATCAGCGCCTCGCCCCACCGAAGATCGAGCGTGCAGGGCACGGCCTTTTGCCCGTTGCGGATATCCGTCAGCGGTGCCCCCAGCCCCGGCAGGCGGCCGGCGGGATGTTCGGCCAGCTTGGCCGGGTCGAAACCGGGCCAGCTGTTACGGATCGCGGCGGCACAGGAGGTCAGCAGGCGTTCGCAGGCCGGGTTGGCAAAGGCGATGGCCTGATCATTGTCCAGCAGGATCAGTGCCGAGCCGGAGTTGCTGACCCCCGCACTCTTGAAGGCATTCTCCGTCTGAGTGGCCCGGGCCGCGCGCAGGTTGTCGCGGAACCGCTCCAGCCGACGCGCGATGCGCCCGATCTCGTCGCCTCGGGTGCCACCGGACACCTGGACGTCCAGATCCCCCATGGCGACCTGGTTCATCTGGTCCGCCACCCTCTGCAACGGACGCGACAGATTGCGATAGAACAGCACCGCCGCCAGCAGAAGGGCCATGGCGAAGACAGCCAGGGAGAAGATGACCGAGCTCAGAACCTCGCGCATGGCCTGGGCAATGCGGGGTTCGGCCGTCCATTGGGTGACGAGAACCCCGACAGGCGCCCCCTGACCGCCATAAAGCGCCGGGTAGGCCCAAAGGCCGGCCGCTCCATCGGCCAGCGACGTGCCCTCCTCCATGGCGGCGCGGCCTAGCGCGGTTGCCGCCTCAATGTCGAACCCGCCTCCCCCGACCGAAGCGAGAGGCGTGCCATCGGCCCGCAACGCGAGGGCACCCAGCACATCCTCTCCCAGGTTCGCGGCAAAGTCATCAAGCACGGGTTGCGCCGCCTCGGGGCGATCGAACTTGATCGCGCCCGCCAGACCGGCGCTCATCCCCTTCGTCGCCTCGACCGCACGGATGCCGGTCCAGTCGCGAATGCTCTGGGTCAGCTGGCGCATCCCCATCAGCTGGGAGGTCAGCACCACCAGCAGGATGCACAGGGCCACGATCGCCGTGGCCCGGAAGAAAGAGGTCCGGTGGAAGGCGATTGGCTGCGGCGTTGCCGGCCCGGCACCTGCGGGGTCGTGTTTGCGGCCTGTCATGCTGTCCAGCTCCGTTGGCGGTCGGCGCCGCGTTTCAGTACAGAAGCTCTGCGTTCAGACCGACGGTCACGGCGCCGATCACCTCCTTGCTGTCGGGGTCCAGCACCGAGATGGACACCTGCCCCTGATAGCTTTGGGTGGATTCATCCAGTTCCACGTCGCCCACATGCACGGCTCCGGGTCCGACCAGGTAGGTTTCCTGGAACTTCGCCTCGTCCCCCTGCCAGTAGTCGGAGGTCGGCCCGGTGGCAGCCACGTTCAGCCCGTGGGCATCCATCAGGAATATCTCGGTGATGGCGCCCACCGAGTCCGCCATCTGCGCGCTGAGATAGGCCGAGGCCGGGTTGTTCAGCACCGCGTCCACCAACGGCTGGTCGCCGCTGCCGACCTCGGCCTGCCACTGGGCATCCAGCGCGTCGATCTCCGCCTGGGTGATATCGGGATGTGCGGCGTTCTGCGCCCGGATCGCGTCGATCACGGTCGCGTCGAAGACCCACAGCAGGACCTCGCTTTCGAGGTAGTCGCGCATGGACGCCTCGTAGGGGTTGGCCTGGGCGGCAGGCACGGCGGTCGTGGCGGCAAGCGCCAGCGCAAGGGTGGCATGGAGGGCGTTCATCGGCTTTCCCCGGTCTGGTTGGAATTGCCGGCGGACCTTGGAACAAAAGACTTGCCGGGGCCTTAATGCCCACGCGGTCCTGCCCGGACCTGCCCCTTTGGTTTAGCTAAAATGCAGCCCAGTCGGGGCCCCCAACGGGATCAGCCCAGCAGGTTCAGCACCATGAAGGCCAGCGCCGAAACGAGGCCAGCGGCCGGCAAGGTGACCAGCCAGGCGGCGATGATCGTCATGAAATGCGAGCGGCGCACCAGGCGGCGGCGGCGGCGTTCCTCCACCGGGAAAGTCCGGCCCTCGGCCTTTTCCCGGGCGGCCTTGTCGGCACGGCGATCATTCAGGCGCGACACCCATTCGCGGTAGAACCCGACACCGAAAACACCGCCGATGGTCACATGGGTCGAACTGACGGGCAGGCCCAGCGACGAGGCCAGCAGCACCGTCACTGCCGCCGCCAGCGCGATGCAGAAGGCGCGCGGCGGGTTCAGGCGGGTGATCTCGCGCCCGACCAGGCGGATCAGGCGCGGACCGAAGAGGATCAGGCCCATGGAAATGCCCCCGGCCCCGATCAGCGTGACCCACAGCGGCAGCGGCACCACCGCCTCCAGCCCGCCGGCGCGCTGCGCCTCCACCAGGGCCGCCAGCGGGGCCACGGCGTTGGCCACATCGTTCGCCCCGTGGGCGAAGGACAGAAGCGCGGCGGCGCAGATCAGCGGCAGACGGAACAGCGGTTTCAGCGCCGAGCGGCGGTTTTCCAGCCCACGCGACTGGCGCCCGATCACCGGGATGGCGACCAGCCAGGCCAGTAGGCCCACGGCCAGCCCCAGGCCCACGGTCACCGGCTGCGACAGGGACACCGAAAGGAACCACGGCGGGGCCTTCTGCAGCAGGTAGGCGGTGAAGGCCGCGGCCATAACCCCCAGCAGGACCGGCACCCAGCGACGCGCCGCCGCGACCTTGTCGGGCACGTAGAGGATGCGCCAGCGAACAAAGCCCAGGATCCCCGCCGCCGTCAGCGCCCCCATCAGCGGCGACAGCACCCAGCCCCCGGCGATCAGGCCCAGGGTCTGCCACTGGACGGCCCCCAGCCCGGCCGCCGCGCCCCCGGCGCCCAGCATGCCGCCTACCACCGCCTGGGTGGTGGACACGGGCGCGCGCAGCCAGGTCGCCAGGTTGACCCAGAGCGCCGCGCCCAGAAGCGCCGCGATCATCGCAAGGGGGAAACTGGCGACGGACGACACCACGCCGGGATCCAGGATGCCGCGCGACACCGTCTCGATCACGTCATGGCCGGCGATCAGCGCGCCCGCGCTTTCGAAGACGGCGGCCAGGGCAATGGCCCCGGCCATGGGAAGCGCCCCCGCCCCCACGGCCGGGCCCATGTTGTTGGCGACGTCGTTGGCACCGATGTTCAGCGCCATGTAGGCGCCCAGGGCGGCGGCGGCGACCACGGCGATGCTCGACGGCCCCTGCCCGGTCAGACCGGCGGCCAGCAGCATCGCCAGCACGATGAAGGCCAGCGCCACCCCCGCCATCAGCAAGGGGCGCGACTGGTGCATGGCACCTGCCTCCAGCAGCGACAGCCGGTCCAGGTCGCGGTCGAGCGTGCCCCACTCGGGCCGGTTGGGACCCGTGCGGCGCCCGGCGAGGCGCTTCAGCGGTCCCTTCACCCGGCCAGATCCTCCGCCCGTTCCGCGAAGGCCGCCAGCAGCTCCGACAGTTCGGGCTCATCCACGGCGGCGGCGGCCTCCTCCGGCGTCATCCAGACGCGGCGGCGCTGCCCCTTCTCGGGGTAGTCGTCCAGCAGGGAGGGCACGGGGATGGCGAAGACCTCGACCCGCGTGGGTACGGGAAGACCGCCATCCAACCGCTTGTCATAGCTGTAGAACCCGACGGAGCGCGGACGGCCAGCCGGCTTGATCCCGGCCTCTTCCCAGGCTTCCTCCAGCGCGGTGCCGCCGGCGTCATGGCCCCGCTTCGGCCAGCCCTTGGGCAGCACCCAGCGGCCGGTATCGCGCGAGGTGATCAGCAGGATGCGCAGGTCCTCGCCCCGGCCACGATGGCACAGCGCCGCGACCTGAAACCGCGCGGGCCGCCCCAGCAGGGGCCTGACGTAGGATTTCCAGAACGGACCGAGCATCACTCACCGAAATTGACGCGAGCACGCGCGCGAGCTTCCTGGCCCGATGACGCAATGTCCGAAGGGCCGACGAAGGCGCTTCCTAGCAGAAACAGACGCGGATTGGCAACATTCCTGCGGTTCGCCGCAGATCACAGAAGCTTCTGTGCCGTTTCCCGCAGCATCCCGGCGGAGGCCCGCAGCGCCGTCGCCTCGGCGAAGGACAGGTGCGGGATCAGTGTCTCGGCCACGCCCGCGCGGCCAACCACGCGCGGCAGCGACAGGGTGACGTCGTGAATGCCCTCGATCTCGCTCACCCGGGCGGAGACGGTCATCACAGCGCGCTGGTCGTCGCGGATCGCCTGGACGATGCGGGCCAGCCCGGCGCCGATGCCGTACCAGGTGGCGCCCTTGCCCTCGATGATGCGATAGGCGGCGCGGCGCACCTTCTGGTCCACCTCCTGGCGCACCGCATCGGTGATCGGCGCCCCCACCTGGTCGGCGAAATCCGTCAGCGTCTCGCAACCCGACCGGGCCGAGGACCAGGCCAGCACCTCGCTGTCGCCATGTTCGCCCAGCACATAGGCATGGACCGATTGCGCGGCGACGTTCAGGTGCTGCCCCAGCAGGTAGCGGAACCGCGCGGTATCAAGGATCGTCCCCGAGCCGAAGACCCGCGCCGCCGGAAGGCCGGAGGCCTGAAGCGCCACCTCGGTCATGATGTCGACGGGGTTCGAGGCGATCAGCAGGATCGCGTCGCGGGCCACGCGGTTGGTTTCCGCGATGACATCACCGAAGACGGCGGCGTTGCGGCCCAGCAGGCTCATCCGGTCCTCGCCGGGCTTCTGCGGCACGCCGGCGGCGATGATGATGACCTCCGCCCCTTCCAGCGCGTCGTAACCGCCCGCCCGCACCCGGGTCGGCTGGGCGAAGGGCATCGCATGGGCGATGTCCTCGGCCTGGGCCTGGGCCAGACCGGGGTTGTGGTCCACCAGGACGATCTCGCTGGCCACGCCGCGCAGGACCAGGGCGAAGCCCGCCGAGGATCCCACCATGCCCGCGCCGACAATGCCTACCTTCATCTGCTCGCCCCCTGTGTCACAACTTCGATCGGACGCACCCCGCGGATACGTCCGGTGCCAGCCTAGGCAGATCGCGCGACGGTTGCACGGGGGAACCGCGCCCCGACGCCCCCGGGGCTGCGTCCTGCCGCCGCAGCGCCCCCTTCGCGGGCAGCGCCACGGCTGCGACAGATCCGGCCTGCCCGCCCGCGCCCAGGCTTGCCCCTGCCTGCGCCCATCTTGACAGCCCCCGGCCCGCGTGGTCCATCTGAGGGATATTTCCAGACCCTCCCGGACGCCATTCCGCGTCCCCCCGAGACCCCAAAAGGACGGCCTTCCCCGGGCCGGACCGCGATGCCGGATCGAGAACAACCGCATATGCTGCGCCGTCGCAATGCCGGGGCGGAGCTTCGCAAGAAGGTCGTGCTGGCCGAACTGGCACGGCCTCGCACCCAGACCGAACTGCAGCGCCGCCTCGGCATGAGCCGCAGCGGCACCCTGCACCTGCTGCGCCGGATGGAGGCCCAGGGGTTGGTGCGCGCAGCCGAACGCATCGGCGGCACGCAGATCTGGGAACGGCGCGAGGGCACCGGCGCGCGACGCAAGGGCGCCTGAGGCCGACGGCGCGCCGGGACAGCGGGAAAGGCGGAACGTGGTACGGGCGACGGGACTCGAACCCGTAAGCCTTTTCAGGCGCAAGATTTTAAGTCTCGTGCGTCTACCATTCCGCCACGCCCGCCGACCACGTCCGACAGCTTTGGCACAGCTTCGCGCGCAGTTCAAACCCTGACCGTCACAGCCCCCGGCGCGACCGCTCGCGCGCCCGGCCCAACGTCCCGGGGTGGTCACGGCGATTTGCGCTTGACCTGCCGGGCCCCTCGGACCAGCTATTGGCCATGTTTCCCCTGCGCGATCACAACCCGTCGGGCCGCACGGCCTATGTCACCTACCTGCTGATCGCGGCCAATGTGCTGGTCTTCTTCAGCTATGTCGGCCTGATGGGCGATCCGCAGGCGATCAATGCCTTCTTCGGCAGCTACGCGATGATCCCCGCGCGGGTCAGCTCCGGCGACGGGGCGGCGACCCTGCTGACCTCGATGTTCCTCCATGGCGGCTTCATGCACCTGGCGGGCAACATGCTGTTCCTGTGGATCTTCGGCGACAACCTGGAGGACGAGATGGGCCACTTCGGCTTCCTCGGCTTCTACCTGGCATCCGGGCTGGGCGCCGGCCTGGCGCATCTGATCTCGGCCCCGGAGTCGGTGGTGCCCACGGTGGGGGCCTCGGGGGCGATCGCCGGGGTGATGGGGGGCTACCTGCTCCTCTATCCGCGCGCCAAGGTCGACATCCTGATCATCATCATCTTCTTCTTCAAGGTGATCCCGGTGCCGGCCTGGCTGATGCTGGGCTTCTGGTTCGTTACCCAGCTGTTCAACGGCGTGGGCGCCGATCCGACCACCGGCGGCGTGGCCTACTGGGCCCATGCGGGCGGCTTCGTGATCGGGCTGGTGCTGACCCTGCCGGTCTTCTTCAAGCGCGGCGGCCCGCGCTACTGGAACGTCAACCACGGGCGCCCGCCAAACCCCGAGGCGCAGTACAGCTTCACCCGCTCCTCTGTCCCCCGCGTGGCGCGCGGCCAGCGCAAACGCCGCGACAGCGCCTCGGGTCCCGCCGCCCCGCGCCCGGGGCGCAGCGTCATCCCCCGCGCCGGCCGATCCCGGCGCAAGCCGCCGAGCGATCCCTGGGTCTGACCCCCGGGCACTCCCCCCTCCTTCGCGGGCCACGCCGCTCTGCGTCCCGCCCCCCTCCCCACAGGCGCCCCACCCGTCCCATCCTGAAGCTGGCAATACTCTGGGGGTGAATGGAGCCGGCACGGCTCCAGAGGGGGCAAAGCCCCCTCCCCCTGTCCCTCAGACAACCTCCGGAGAAACGGCCCCAAGAAAAAAGGCGCCACCCAAAGGGTCGCGCCTTGTCTCATCCGTCGATCCGCTGCGGCTCAGGCGTCGCGGATGACCTTGGAGAATTTATCGAACAGCGGCTCGTTGGCGGTGATCATCGCGCCGTCGGACAGGATGTCGCCCTCGGGGTCCATCGGCTCGACGAAGGCGCCGGCTTCGCGCAGGATCACCAGGCCGGCCGCCAGGTCCCAGGGCTTCAGTCCGCGTTCCCAGAACCCGTCGTAGCGACCCGCGGCCACATAGGCCAGGTCGAGAGAGGCCGCGCCCCAGCGACGCACACCGGCACAGGCGGGCATCAGCCGCGCCAGGTCCTTCAACGTGGCCGGCAGGTGGCGGCTGTTGGCGAAGGGCACGCCAGTGGCGAAAACCGCCTCGATCATCCGCATCCGGCCCGAGGCGCGGATCCGCATGTCGTTCATCCAGGCGCCCTCGCCCTTCTCGGCCATGAACATCTCGTCCTTGGCCGGATCGTAGATGACGCCGGCGACGATCTGGCCCTTGTGTTCCAGCGCGATGGAAATCGCCCAGTGCGGCAGCCCGTGCAGGAAGTTGGTGGTGCCGTCCAGCGGATCGACGATCCAGCGCCGGGTCGGATCCTCGCCCTCTTCCTCGCCACCCTCTTCGGCCAGCCAGCCGTAGTTGGGGCGCGCTCCCATCAGCTCTTCCTTCAGGATCGCCTCGGCGGCGATGTCGGCCCGGCTGACGAAGTCGCCCGCGCCCTTGACCGAGACCTGCAGGTTCTCCACCTCGCGGAAATCCTTCACGAGGGAGCGGCCCGCCTTGCGGGCGGCTTTCATCATGATGTTGAGGTTGGCGCTGAAGGACATGGGGCTGGCTCCTGTGTTCGAGTGGCGCGTATAGACGTCGCGAGCCCACTTGCCAAGGGCCTGCGGCGCCCTCGCGCGCCATCCGGCGCGGCCCGGCCGGATCAGCGGGTGCGGGCGACCTCGCGGCCTGTGTCACGACCCGCTTCCCGGCCGCTCTCGCTTTGCAGCTTCACCGCCTCGGTGCGGGCCAGCCGGGCGAAATGGGCCATGTAGGGTTTCTGCGCGTCCTCGCTGCGGCAGGCGGCATACATGCGCCGGCTCATCTTCCCGTCGCCAATGGGTCGGGTAACGTAATCGGGGTGATAGCGGATCTCGCGCATCACCCAGTCGGGCAACACCGCCACCCCGCGCCCCGAGGCCACCAGCAGCAGGATCACCTCGGTCAGTTCGACCTTGCGGTGCGCCGCCGGCTCGACCCCGGCCGGTCCCAGCAGCATCTTGTAGACGTCCAGCCGCGACCGCTCGACCGGGTAGGTCAGCAGGGTCTCCCCCGCCAAGTCCTCGGCGGTGATCAGGCTCTTGGCGGCCAACGGATGGCTGGCGGCGGCCACGAAGACCGGTGAATAGTCGAAGAGCGGCGCAAAGGTGATCCCCGGCAGGTCCTCCGGATCGGAGGTGATGACCACGTCGACCTGCTCGCGCTCCAGCGCCTCCATGGCGTTGAAGGCAAGGCCGGGACGGATGTCCACGTCGACCTCGGCCCAGGCACGGCGGAACAGCTCCAGCACCGGCAGCAGCCAGTCGTAGCAGGCGTGGCATTCCAGGGTGATGTGCAGCCGCCCCGCGCTGCCGTCGCGCAGTTGGTCGAACTCCGCCTCAAGCGCCTCGACCTCCTCCAGCACCCGCTCGGCCACACGCAGCATGCGTAGGCCGGCCGCCGACAGGCGCATCGGCTTGGTGCGCCGCACGAAGAGCTCCATCCCCGCCTGCGCCTCCAGCCCCTTGATCTGATGGCTCAGCGCGCTCTGGGTAATGTGCAGGCTTTCGGCCGCCTTCTGCAGGCCTCCCGTCTCATGAATGGCCCGGATCGTCCGCAGATGTCTCAGCTCCAGGTGCATATGCTGCGCGCCTCATGATTATCGTGAGAATTATGAAGTTGTCTCATTTCGCCTGCGCAGCGACAAGGGGAAACCTTTCATCAGGAGTGAATCATGTCCGTGCCCGCCGTTTCCTTCGAATTCTTCCCGCCGAAGAACCTCGAGGCCTCGTTCCGTCTCTGGGACACCGTGCAGGTCCTGGCCCCGCTCATGCCGCGCTTCGTCTCCGTCACCTATGGCGCCGGCGGCACTACGCGCGAGCTGACCCGCGATGCGGTCGGCACGCTGCACAAGAACACCGGGCTGAACGTCGCCGCCCACCTGACCTGCGTGAATGCCACGCGTGAGGAGACGATGCAGATCGTCGAGGGCTTCGCCGCTGCCGGCGTCACCGACATCGTGGCCCTGCGCGGCGACCCGCCCAAGGGCGAGGGCCAGTTCACCCCGACCCCGGGCGGCTTCGCCAACTCGGTCGAGCTGATCGAGGCGCTCTCGGCCACGGGGCAGTTCACGCTGCGCGTCGGCGCCTATCCGGAAAAGCACCCCGAGGCGGCCGACCAGGGCGCCGACGTCGACTGGCTGAAGCGCAAGCTGGACGCCGGCGCGTCGGAGGCGCTGACCCAGTTCTTCTTCGAGCCGGAAACCTTCCTGCGCTTCCGCGACCGCTGCGCCGCCGCCGGCATCACCGCGCCCATCGTGCCCGGCATCCTGCCGATCGAGAACTGGAAGGGCCTGCGCCGTTTCGCCGAAGCCTGCGGCACCGCGATCCCCACCTGGCTGGATGACGCCTTCGACAAGGCGATCCGCGACGATCGCCAGGACCTGCTGGCCACGGCGCTCTGCACTGAGATGTGCGAGACGCTGATGAGCGAGGGCGTGGACAAGCTGCACTTCTACACCCTGAACAAGCCCGAGCTGACCCGCGATGTCTGCCATGCCCTGGGCGTGACGCCGCGCACCAAGCTGGAAAAGGTCGCCTGAGCGCGCCACACCACCGGCACAGACCCTGCCCGACGCCCGGATCGAAAGGTCCGGGCGTTTCTCCGTCCACCGGCCCGAAAATGTCCGCGATGCGGTTGCGACATCCGCAAGGCGGGACTAGGCTACTGTCAGGAGGAGAGACCATGACAGAGCAGACCGTCCCGCAGCGCGCGGCCATGACGGGGCTGGACGCCCTGCGATCCATCATCGACGGGCGCCGCGACGGGCCTTCGATCGGCCAAGTGCTCAACTTCCGCCTCACCTCGGCCGAGGAAGGCACGGTCATCTTCGACGGCACACCCCTGCCCGATTTCGCCAACCCCGCAGGAACCGTCCACGGTGGCTGGTACGGCACGATCCTCGACAGCTGCATGACCTGCGCCGTGCTGTCGCGCCTGCCTGCCGGGCGCGGCTGCACCACGCTGGAGTTCAAGGTCAACGTTCTGCGCCCGATCCCCTATGGCATGGCCGTGCGTGCCACGGGCCGCACCCAGCACGTGGGCCGGTCGACCGGCGTTGCCGTCGGAGAGTTGACGGGCATCGAGGACGGCAAGCTCTACGCCACCGGCTCCACCACCTGCGCCGTGCTGCCGCTGCCGCCGGGCGCCTCCTTCTGAGGCTACCTGCCCGGCCCCGCCCGCGTGCCGGAGTATTTGCGACAAGGTGAAGACAAGGGGATGACGCTCCGCCGCCACGGCGCACGGGCGGGAACGGCAGGACCCTCCTTTTGCAAAAGGCGGGTACCCCAGTAGCGACCGCGCGCGCCCTTGCCTCGCAGGCGCCCCTCCCCCTCTTCACCTCGGAGAAAATACTCACCGGCGCGCCGCAGGCCGCCTGGCGCGCCTTCAGTGTGGATGTGCCAGCTGCGCATTGGTCGGATAGGTCCCCCGGGCCAGCGCGCTGTCGTGCAGCCGCTCGGACGGGTCGGCGCCCACCACCCGCGGTTTGCGCAGCCAGAAGAGCTTGGCGAAACCCCGCCATTGCCCGACCGACGGCGCATGGATGTCCATCGGGAATCGGTCCCGCCAGCCGGGCGGCAGTGGCAGGCCCCGGTACTCCGCCTGGCCCAGCATCCACACGAGCGGCAGGTTGGCCAGCGGCCGCGCCTCCTGGAAATCGCCCAGCTGCCCACCCACGTCGCCATGGGTGCCCGGGAACCAGACCTGTTCCAGCCGTCCACGCCAGGACGGATCGCTCTCCCACAGCACCGGGGCGTAGACCTGACGGGTCTCCTCCAGCGCCAGGGCGTGGAAGCCCGACTTCACGCAATGGGACAGCTCGTGGTTGTGGAAGGCGTGTTTCACCTCGGCCAGCTTCCAGATGAACGGCAGGCGCAGCCCGAGGCTCTTGACCGTATCGAAGGCGCCGATCATCTCCACCTCCACATGGGGGTGGCATTCCCGATCATGGAAGGCGTCGATGACCACCTGGTCGTGGCTGTCCTGGTAGAGGCGGTAGGCCTGGCGGATGTTGCGTTCGGTTGCGCGCGGCGCGCGTACCAGCCCCACGCGGTCGATCACCCCCGCGAGCGAGCGCACCGCATAGGCGCCCCGCGAGTAGCCGAAGAGGAAAATCCGGTCACCGGGCCGGTAGCGCGAGGCGAGGTAGCCATAGGCGCCGCGGATCTTGCGGTTGATGCCCCGGCCCAGCAGCACATCCATCGTGCTGCGCCAGCTGTCCCACTGCACCCCGGCCTCGTAGTAGACCGACAGGCCGGTGCCCGACATCTCGTTCACCAGCTTGTAGACCAGCCCGGCGTTCGTCTCCTGCCCTGGCAGAAGCGAGGACATGGTGCCGTCGAGGATCACCACATGCGTGACAGGCTGGCGGTTCAGCCGCGCCGGCGCGCGCCGGCGACGTTGCAGCCACCCGCCCGGCCACAGCCGGGCGACTAGGCGTTCAAGCGGCGGCTTCACGGTCTTTCGCCGCCTCCCTCAGCAGGGTCCAGACCCGTTGCGGGGTGAACGGCATGTCGGCCCGCGCCACGCCCGCGCCCGACAGCGCATCCATCACAGCATTGGCGGTCGCGGCCATGGATCCCACGGTGCCCGCCTCGCCGCAGCCTTTCATACCCATGGGATTCTGGGTCGAGGGCACGGGTTCGGTCGAGAAACCGATCATCGGCACATCGCCCGCACGCGGCATGGCATAGTCCATGAAGCTGGCGGTCAGCAGCTGGCCGTCCTCGTCGTAGGTGACGTTTTCCATCAGCGCCTGGCCCACGCCCTGCACGACGCCGCCATGCACCTGTCCCTCGGCCAGCATCGGGTTGATCAGATTGCCGAAATCATCGACCACCGTGTAACGCTCCAGCCGCACCTGGCCGGTTTCGGGATCGACCTCCACCTCGGCCACATGGGCACCGTTCGGATAGGACCGCCCCGGCAGCTTGGCCTTTTCCTCATGCACCAGAAGATCGCTGCGCCCGGCCTCGCGGGCCATCTCAGCCACATCCATCATGGTGGGCGCGGCGTTGGAGCCCTTGATGCGGAAGCTTTCGTCGTCGAAGCTCACGTCCCCCGGGGCCACATCCATCTTCTCGGCCAGGAAGCCCGCGAAGGCCTCGGTCATGGCGCCGGTGACGGCCAGCGTCGCGTTCGACTGGGTAGTGACCGAACGCGACCCGCCCGTGCCGCCGCCCGTGGCGATGCGGTCGCTGTCGCCCTGGATCACGCGGATCGCCTCCATCGGGATGCCGGTCTGGTCGGCTAGGAAGCGGGCGTAGACCGTTTCATGCCCCTGCCCGTTGGACTGGGTGCCGACATAGATGCTGACCGTGTCGTCGTCGTTGAATTCCACCTTCGCCGTCTCCGAGGGATCCCCGAGGATGGACTCGATGTAATAACAAAGTCCTTGCCCGCGCAGCTTGCCCGCGGCTTCGGAGGCGGCGCGCCGCTCGGCAAAGCCCGCCCGGTCGGCCGCCTGGGCCACGGCATCCAGGAGCCGGGGAAAATCGCCCACGTCATAGCTTTCGCCCGTGGCGGTGGCATAGGGGAACTGGTCCCCCTTGATGAAGTTCTTGCGCCGCAGCTCCCAAGGGTCGAGGCCCAGATCGCGGGCGGCGTAGTCCATGGCGCGCTCCAGCAGGTAGATTGCCTCGGGGCGACCCGCGCCGCGATAGGCGTCCGTCTGCGTGGTGTTGGAATAGAAGCCCTCGGCTTCCAGCAGCGCCGCCTTGATGTCATAGACCCCGGTCAGCACGCGGGCGAAGAGATGCGTCTGGATCATCTGGCCGAAGTTGGAGTTGTAGGCGCCCAGGTTGTAGCGGGTCTTCACGTGGTAGGCGGTGATCCGGTGGTCCGCATCGAAGCCGAGCGCGACCTCATGGGTCAGGTCCCGCGCGCCGTTGTCGGACAGCATCGACTCGGTCCGGTCGGCGGTCCAGCGCACCGGCGCGCCCAGCTCGCGCGCGGCAAAGGCGCAGAGGACGTATTCGGGGTAGGTCTTGGCCTTCATGCCGAAGCCGCCGCCGACATCGGGGTGCGTCACCCGCACCTGCCCTTCGTCCAGCCCGAAGAGCCCGGCGAGCTCCTTCTTTGCGCCCCAGACGCCCTGCCCGCCGAAGCACAGGTGCACGCGGTCGCCCTGCCATTCGGCGTAGCAGCCGCGTGGCTCCATCGAGACGACCATGACGCGGTTGTCGGCCACCTCTGCACGGACCACGTGGGCGGAGGCGGCCAGGGCGGCCTCGACGCCCTCGGCGTCGCCTGTGGCATAATCCACGGCCTGGTTGCCGGGCACATTGTCGTGCACGTCGGCCACATGCGGGGCGAGGAAGCCCTGCACGGGCAGATCGTCGTAGTCCAGTTCGATCAGCTCGGCTGCATCCTTCGCCGCCTCGGGCGTCTCCGCCACGATCAGCGCCACGGCCTCGCCCACGAAACGCAGCTTGTCCTCGGCCAGAAGCGGATGACGCACCTCCGCGCCCTTGGAGCCGTCACGGTTGGGCGCCTGGGACGCGGCCAGCCCGCCGGTCAGCCCGGCGGCGTGCAGATCGGCGGAGGAGACGACCAGGCGCACCCCCTCGACCTCGCGCGCGGCATCGAGATCGAGCGCGGTGATCGTGCCATGGGCCACGGGCGAGCGGAAGATATGGGCAAACAGCGAACCCTTGGGCGCCACATCATCCACGTAGCCGCCGTGGCCGGTGACGAACCGCACGTCCTCGACCCGTTTGACCGGCTGGCTTCGACCGAACTTTTCCATGCTGCGCTCCCTCGGTGGTCCTTGCCCCGACACTAGCCTCTCACCACGCATAGTCCATCCCCCGCCCCCCGGATTTCTGCCCTGCGGCATGGCCTTGCTGCGGGGCCGGGCGCGGGGCCCTGCTG
Organism: Pseudooceanicola marinus; assembly: GCF_020177265.1. Taxonomy (GTDB): domain Bacteria; phylum Pseudomonadota; class Alphaproteobacteria; order Rhodobacterales; family Rhodobacteraceae; genus Pseudooceanicola; species Pseudooceanicola marinus_A. The sequence continues at coordinate 133,661 of NZ_JAIVMC010000008.1, read as the reverse complement.
CCGGGCCGGGCGTGGGGTTGGCTGGCGGCAGGACTAGGGGGGCGGTGTCTCCTGTCCCGGCCCGCCGTGTCACTCCTCGGGGCATTTCCGACAAGAGTACAGGTGGGGGACGGCCCGCTGGGCCTGCGCGCGGGCGCGGCGTTGCGGAGGCTTCACCTTCGCGCGCCCTTGCGCTATCCCCTGCCCTCAGACGCATAGCCCCCGCGCAGGGGGCCGACTCGACAGGGGATCAGCCCAATGGCCATGGAAAAGACCTTCGACGCCGCCGCCGCGGAACCGCGCATCGCCGCCGCCTGGGAAGAGGCCGGCGCCTTCAAGGCCGGTGCCAACGCGAAACCCGGCGCCGACACCTTCTGCGTGATGATCCCGCCGCCCAACGTGACCGGCGCGCTGCACGTGGGCCATGCCTTCAACAACACCTTGCAGGACATCCTGACCCGCTGGCACCGCATGCGCGGTTTCGACGTGCTGTGGCAGCCCGGCCAGGACCACGCCGGTATCGCCACCCAGCTGCAGGTGGAGAAGATGCTGGCCGCCCAGGGCAACGAGAACCGGCGCGAGATGGGCCGCGAGAAGTTCCTGGAAAAGGTCTGGGAATGGAAGGGCCAGTACGGCTCGACCATCGTCAGCCAGATGAAGCGCCTGGGCAACAGCTGTGACTGGTCGCGCAACGCCTTCACCATGGCCGGCGCGCCGGGGGATCCGCGCACGGGCCACGAGAACAGCCCCAACTTCCACGATGCCGTCATCAAGGTCTTCGTGGAGATGTACAACAAGGGCCTGATCTACCGCGGCAAGCGCCTGGTGAACTGGGACCCGCATTTCGAGACCGCGATCTCCGACCTGGAGGTCGAGAACATCGAGGTCGCGGGCCATATGTGGCACTTCAAGTACAAGCTGGCGGGCGGCGAGACCTACACCTACGTCGAGAAGGACGAGGACGGCAACATCACCCTGTCGGAGGAACGCGACTACATCTCCATCGCGACCACGCGCCCCGAGACCATGCTGGGCGACGGCGCCGTGGCCGTGCACCCCGATGACGAGCGTTACGCGCCCATCGTCGGCAAGATGGTGCACCTGCCGCTCTGCGATCGCCTGATCCCCATCGTCACGGACGAATACCCCGATCCCGACTTCGGCTCGGGCGCGGTGAAGATCACCGGCGCGCATGATTTCAACGACTACATGGTCGCCAAGCGCTGCGGCCTGCCGATGTACCGGCTGATGGACATGGCGGGCAACATGCGCGCCGATGGCAACCCCTATGAAACCTGCGTGGCCCGCGCCCGCGAGATCGCCGAGGGCGCCGATGCCACGGAGATGGAAATCGACACGCTGAACCTGGTGCCCGAGAAATACCGCGGCATGGAACGGTTCGAGGCCCGCAAGGCCGTCGTTGCCGACATCACCGAGGCGGGCCTGGCCGTCATGACCACCGCCGCCGACGAACGCCTGGGCGGCAAGCGCCCCGAAGGCGAAGAGGGCGAGGAGATCGTGCCGCTGGTCGAGGCCAAGACGATCATGCAGCCCTTCGGCGACCGCTCCAAGGTGGTGATCGAGCCGATGCTGACCGACCAGTGGTTCGTCGACAGCGCGGAGATCGTCAAACCCGCGCTCGACGCCGTGCGCACGGGCCGCACCAAGATCATCCCCGAGTCCGGCGAGAAGACCTATTACCACTGGCTGGAAAACATCGAGCCCTGGTGCATCTCGCGCCAGCTGTGGTGGGGCCACCAGATCCCCGTCTGGTACGGCATCGACCTGGGCACCCTGAAGGACGGCGGCGAGGGCGACCTGGACCTCGTGGACATGCTGACCCTCTTCATCGACGAGCACATGGTCCACATGGGCGACGTGGAGGCCTGCGGCACGGACCTGGACGAGGTGCTGAACCGCTTCCAGGATCTGAACGCCGACCTGCCCTCGCCGCTCAGCCATGCGCGCATCGTCGAGGTCGCGGACAAGAAGGCCGCCCAGCACGCCCTGGCCGAAAGCCTGGCGGAATACACCGCGACCCAGGACCCGACCAAGCTGGTCTACCCCGTGTGGCAGGACCCCGATGTGCTGGACACCTGGTTCAGCTCGGGCCTCTGGCCGATCGGCACCCTGGGCTGGCCGCAGCCCACGCCGGAGCTGGAGAAATACTTCCCCACCGACGTGCTGATCACCGGCGAGGACATCCTGTTCTTCTGGGTGGCGCGGATGATGATGATGCAGCTTGCCGTCGTCGACGAGGTGCCCTTCCACACCGTCTACCTGCACCAGCTCGTCCGAGACGAGAAGGGCAAGAAGATGTCGAAGACCACCGGCAACGTCATCGACCCGCTGGAGATCATCGAGGAATACGGCGCCGACGCCCTGCGCATGACCAATGCCTCCATGGCGGCCATCGGCGGCGTGCTGAAGATGTCGGAGGAGCGCATCAAGGGCTACCGCAACTTCGGTACCAAGCTGTGGAACGCCACCCGCTTTGCCGAGATGAACGGCGTCTTCGAGGGCGGCGCGCCGTCGGCGGAGGTGCCTGTCGCGACGGCCACGGTGAACAAGTGGATCATCGGCGAAACCGCCCGCATCCGCGAAACCGTGGATGCCGCGCTGGACGGCTACCGGTTCAACGAGGCGGCGCTTGGTCTCTACGCCTTCGTCTGGGGCAAGGTCTGCGACTGGTACGTGGAATTCTCCAAGCCGCTGCTGGCCGACGGCGCGCCCGAACAGGCCGAAACCCGGGCCGTCATGGGCTGGGTCATCGACCAGTGCCTGACCATGCTGCACCCGATCATGCCCTTCATCACCGAAGAGCTGTGGTCGACCACCGCATCGCGTGACGGCCTTCTGGCCCACAACGACTGGCCGACCTACGGGGCCGAGCTGATCGACCCGGCGGCGGATGCCGAGATGAACTGGACCATCTCGCTGATCGAGAGCATCCGCTCGGCCCGCGCCCAGATGCATGTGCCCGCAGGCCTTTACGTGCCGCTGGTCGTCACCGGCTTCTCGGACACGGCAAAGGCCGCCTGGGCCAGCAACGAGACGCTGATCAAGCGCCTGGCGCGCGTAGGCGAGCTGGAAGAGGTGGCTGAGTTCCCCAAAGGCACCATCACGCTGCCCGCCGAGGGCGCGACCTTCGGCCTGCCCCTGGCTGACGTGATCGATGTCGAAGAGGAAAAGGCGCGTCTGGAGAAATCCCTGGCGAAGCTGGCCAAGGAAATCGGTGGCCTGGCCGGCCGTCTGAAGAACCCCAAGTTCGCCGAAAGCGCCCCTGCCGAGGTCGTGGCCGAGACCCAGGCCAACCTGGACGCCCGCCAGGACGAGGAAGCCAAGCTGAAAGCCGCGCTGGAGCGGATGAACGAGTTGGGCTGAAGCCTGCCTGCGCCCTCGGGCGCAACGCTGAAATGACAAAGGTCCGCCCCTCGGGGCGGACCTTTTGCATGGAAGGGATGGGTGGGCGGCGCGCTGCCCTATTCCATCCCCGGGCCGGCCTTGGGGACATCGCTGCAGATCACGCCCCGGCGCTGTTCCACCCGGGTCAGCCAGAGCGTCGCCACCAGCCCGATCAGAGCGATGATCAGCATCGCGCCCAGCAGGACAGGCACCGCAACCTCCGCCGTCAGCAGCAGGCCCACGCTGCCCGTGGCCAGCGCGCCGACCAGCTGGATCAGCGCGGAGCTGAGCCCCGAAGCAGCGCCGGCCAGGTGCGGGCGCACCGCCATCACGCCGCTGGCGGCATTGGGCGAGGTCAGCCCGTTGCCCAGCCCGTTCAGCATCACCGCGCCAAGCAGCACCGGCAGGCTGATATGCCCCGCCAGCCAGGCCAGCAGGGCCACCGCCAGCCCCGCGGAGGCCAGGGCCCGCCCGATCAGCATCAGCCGGGTCAGCGGCCAGTCCACGGTCCGCGCCACACGGCCGGAGATCCAGGACCCGAGGATGAAGCCGGCCGTCATCAGCCCCATGTAGATCCCCAGCTGCCCCGACCCCATGCCGAACCCTTCCGACAGGGCCAGCGGCCCGGCGGTGACGAAGACATGGAACGCGGCGATGGAGAAGCTCCAGCAGGTGGCATAGCCCCAGAAGCGCGGCGAGCGCAGCAGCTCGGGCCAGGCGCGGAACTGATCGGCAAAGCCGCCGCCACGGCTGCGGTTGGTCTCCCCGAGGTCACGCCAGCTCAGCGCCAGCATCGCCGCCCCCAGAAGGGTGTAGAAGGCGAAGTTCCCGCGCCAACCAAAGGCCTCGTCGATCAGACCGCCGAGCGCCGGGCCCAGCAGCGGCCCCAGCCCCATGACCATCGACACGGTCGCCATCTTCTGCGCCAGCTCGCGCGGTTCGTACTGATCGCGCAGCACGGCCCGGCTGAGGGCGACACCGACGGCGGAGGCCGATTGCAGCAGCCGCCCGATCCAGAAGACCGTCACGTCGCTGGTGAAGGTGCACAGAAGCGAGGCGAGGGTGAAGACGGCCATGCCGCCCAGGATCACCGGGCGCCGTCCGTAGACATCGCTGAGCGGCCCGAAGACCAGCTGCATGACGGCGGTCATCAACAGGTAGGCGCCGATCACAAGGCTCATCGCGCCGTAGTCGACGCCGAACTCCCGCGCCATGCCGGGCAGCGAGGGGACGAACATGTTGATGGTCAGAACGGCGCCGCCGGTCAGGATGATCAGGGTCGCCAGATGCGGCGGGGTGCGGTCTGTCACGTCAGTTCCTTCATCCCCCCGTTATCTGTCTCTCCCGGCGCTCAGCTGCGCGGGTCGTCCCGCGTGGTGTCTTCAGCCGGGGCGTCAGGATCGGCCTGGCCGATGCCCATGAAGACCATCTTCAGCGGGAAGGCCCAGAGAACGCCCAGGCCCACGTAGACCAGCAGCTCCACCAGGATGGGCGGCCGGCCGAGCCAGTTCATCACCGTGACGCAGGCCACGATGTAAAGCGGCAGACCGATCACCAGGATGATCAGCGACCAGCGTCGCCGTGCCTTGTAGCTCAGAGCCATGCCCGTCCTCCTCTTGTCTGGCCACGCAGGGGCGCTGCCCCCGTCTGCATTCCGCAGACGCGCCCCATGCCGCGGCGGGGGCAAAGCCCCCTGCCCCTCATCAATCCGCGAAGGGATCCGTGACCAGAATGGTGTCGTCGCGTTCCGGCGAGGTCGACAGCAGTGCCACCGGGCATTCGATCAGCTCTTCCACCCGGCGCACGTACTTGATCGCGTTCGCCGGCAGGTCGGCCCAGCTGCGGGCGCCTTCCGTCGACTCGCTCCAGCCCGGCATCTCCTCGTAGACGGGGGTGCAGCGGGCCTGCTCGTCGCTGGCGGTCGGCAGGTAGTCCATGCGCTTGCCGTCCAGCTCGTAGCCGACGCAGATCTTCAGCGTCTCGAAACCGTCCAGCACGTCGAGCTTGGTCAGGGCGATGCCGTTGACGCCAGACACGGCGCAGGTCTGCTTCACCAGGGCGGCGTCGAACCAGCCGCAGCGGCGCTTGCGGCCCGTGACGGTGCCGAACTCATGGCCCCGCTCGCCCAGGCGCTGGCCGGTCTCGTCTTCCAGCTCGGTCGGGAACGGGCCCTCGCCCACGCGGGTGGTGTAGGCCTTCACGATGCCCAGCACGAAGTCGATGGATCCCGGGCCGATGCCCACGCCGGTGGCCGCCTGGCCTGCGATGACGTTCGACGACGTGACGAAGGGATAGGTGCCAAAGTCGATGTCCAGCAGCGAGCCTTGCGCGCCCTCGAAGAGGATGCGCTTGCCCGCTTTCCGCTTCTCGGTCAGGACCTTCCAGACCGGGGCGGCGTATTGCAGGATCTCGGGGGCGATCTCTTCCAGCTTGGCGATGATCGCGTCGCGGTCGATAGCCTCCAGGCCCAGGCCGGCGCGCAGCGCGTTGTGGTGGGTCAGCGCGCGGTCGACGCGGGCCTCCAGCGTGGCGCGGTCGGCCAGGTCGGCAACGCGGATGGCGCGACGGCCCACCTTGTCCTCGTAGCAGGGGCCGATGCCGCGACCGGTGGTGCCGATCTTGGTCCCCTTGGAGGAAGCTTCCTCGCGGGCGCGGTCCAGTTCACCGTGGAACGGCAGGATCAGCGGGGTGTTTTCCGCGATCATCAGAGTCTCGGGATTGATCTGCACGCCCTGCTCGCGGATCTTGGCGATCTCGCCGACCAGGTGCCAGGGGTCCAGCACCACGCCGTTGCCGATGACGCTGAGCTTGCCGCCGCGCACCACGCCCGAGGGCAGCGCGTTCAGCTTGTAGACCTCGCCATCGATGACGAGCGTATGGCCGGCGTTATGGCCGCCCTGGAAGCGCGCGATGACATCGGCGCGCTCGCTCAGCCAGTCCACGATCTTGCCTTTTCCCTCGTCACCCCACTGGGCGCCGACAACGACGACATTGGCCATCTCAGGTCCTTTCCGACTTGGCAATGTGACCGGGCGCGCAATCCGGATCGCGCGGCCCAAACCCGCGCCGGTATAGCGTCCGGGCGGCGCGGACGAAACCCGAATCTGTGCCGTACGGAAACCCAAAGGCCGCGTTTCTCCGGCCGGGACGCATCGCCGCGGCGCAGGACGCTGGACAGAAGGGGCCGAAACAGGCAAACCGGCGCCAATTTCCGAAAGACCGATCCGCCGGCGGGCGGACATTTGCTAGATCCGTTTCAAAGGGGACATTGATGGGATTCTTCCTTCGCTGGGTCGTGGCCTTTTTCCTGATCGCCGCCACCTACAACCCGACCGAATACAATTACGTCACCTGGGTCATGCAGAACTGGCCCGACCTGATGTCGGTCACTGTACTTTTGGGGCTGCTGCTCTTCGTGGGCTACGTGATCTACCTGCGCGCCACCCTGCGCTCGATCGGGGTCTTCGGCATGGGGCTGGTGCTGGCCATCGCCGCGGCGCTGATCTGGGTGCTGTCGGACTTCGGCCTGCTGGGGCTGACCAACCGCAATTCCCTGCTGTGGCTGGGCATCATCTCGCTCTCGCTGGTGCTGGGCATCGGCCTGTCCTGGAGCCTGATCCGCCGCCGCCTGTCGGGCCAGGTCGACATGGACGACATCGACGACGACAGCTGAGCGGCACTGTTCCTTACAACGACACGCCCCGATCCCGGGTCGCCCAAGCGGCAACATCGCGCGCTGCCCTCCCCCTTCTGCCCTTGCCACCCGCGCGACAGGGCCGCCGCACCCTGCCCGACACAGCCCGAGCGCCTCGACGCGGCCCGCGCCATTCGGGGTTGCGGTGCAGCCCTGTCTGGCTTAGATACCCGCCGAATGATGGCTCCCCGGGGCCGTCCGCGATATGCCGCATACTGATCCAGGGGCGCCCGGCGCCCGCGACCGAAACGGGCTTTGTACATGGAAAACGTCGTCCTCATCGTCCACCTGATCCTCGCGCTTGCGCTGATCGGCGTGGTGCTGCTGCAACGTTCCGAAGGCGGTGGCCTCGGCATGGGTGGCGGCGGGGCGATGACCGGCCGGGCCGCGGCAACCGCCATGGGCAAGCTGACCTGGGTGCTGGCCACGGCCTTCATCGTCACTTCGCTGGCGCTGACCATCGTGGCCGCGGAACGCTCCTCCGGCTCCTCGGTCCTCGACCGGCTGGGCACCGCGCCCGCCCCGGTCGAAGAGGGCGCAGAAGGCGCCGAGACCCCGGATGCAGGCGGCCTGCTGCCGCCGCCCTCGGGCGCGTCGGGCACCGACGGGCTGACGCCTTCGGCCGACTGATACCGGCCGGGCACCGGCCCTGAGCGGGCGCTTCGGCGCCCGTCGGGAAACTGCCCCCTCTCAACCACTACACCTTGCGGGACGCCTCCTGCCAAACCCAGCATCTTGCGGGATCCTGTTGCCAGTGCCATGCGAATCTGGTAGCTCTTAAATCCCGTGGAACAGCGGTCTTCGGACCGCTCTGTCCTTATTTTGCGCAGCCAAAGTCGCGTCCGCACGCCGACACTTCACGGGAGCCTCAAGACATGGCGAGATACATCTTCATCACCGGCGGCGTCGTTTCGTCCCTGGGCAAGGGCCTTGCGTCTGCTGCGCTCGGCGCCCTGCTGCAGGCCCGCGGCTTCTCCGTCCGGCTGCGCAAGCTGGATCCCTACCTGAACGTCGATCCCGGCACCATGTCGCCCTTCGAACACGGCGAGGTCTTCGTCACCGACGACGGCGCGGAAACCGACCTGGACCTGGGTCACTACGAACGGTTCACCGGCGTCGCCGCCCGCAACACCGACAGCGTCTCTTCGGGCCGCATCTATTCCGACGTACTGGAGAAGGAGCGCCGCGGCGACTACCTGGGCAAGACCATCCAGGTCGTCCCCCACGTCACCAACGAGATCAAGGACTTCCTCCACGTCGGCGAGGACGAGGTCGATTTCATGCTCTGCGAGATCGGCGGCACCGTCGGCGATATCGAGGGGCTGCCCTTCTTCGAGGCGATCCGCCAGTTTTCCCATGACCTGCCGCGCGGCCAGTGCATCTTCATGCACCTGACGCTGCTGCCCTACCTGGCCGCGAGCGGAGAGTTGAAGACCAAGCCGACCCAGCACTCGGTGAAGGAGCTGCAGTCGATCGGCATCGCCCCCGACATCCTGGTCTGCCGGTCCGAACAGCCGATCCCGGAAAAGGAACGCGAGAAGATCGCGCTCTTCTGCAACGTGCGCAAGGAAGCGGTGGTGCCGGCCTACGATCTGGGGTCCATTTACGAGGCCCCGCTGGCCTACCACCGCGAGGGGCTGGACCAGGCCGTTCTGGATGCCTTCCAGATCTCCCCCGCGCCGAAGCCCGACCTGACTGTCTGGCAGGATGTCTACGACCGCATCCACAACACCGACGGCGCGGTGAAGATCGCCATCGTCGGCAAGTACACGCAGCTGGAAGACGCCTACAAGTCGATCAAGGAAGCCCTGGTGCACGGCGGCATGGCCAACCGGATCAAGGTCAACGTCGAATGGGTCGATGCGGAGATCTTCGACCATGAAGACGCCGCTCCCCACCTGGAAGGCTTCCACGCGATCCTGGTGCCCGGCGGCTTCGGCGAACGCGGCACCGAAGGGAAGATCAAAGCGGCGGAGTTCGCCCGGACCCGCAGGATCCCCTATCTGGGCATCTGCCTCGGCATGCAGATGGCGGTGATCGAGGCGGCCCGCAACCTGGCCCATATCGAGACCGCAGGATCCGAGGAATTCGACCACGAGGCCGGCAAGAAGCGGTTCGAGCCGGTGGTCTACCACCTGAAGGAATGGGTGAAGGGCAACCACGCGGTGAAACGCGCCGTGGGCGATGACAAGGGCGGCACCATGCGCCTGGGCGCCTATACCGCCGCCCTGGCCGAAGGATCGAAGGTGTCGGAGGTCTACCACGCCACCGAGATCGAGGAACGCCACCGCCACCGCTACGAGGTGGACATCAAGTACAAGGACAAGCTGGAAGAATGCGGCCTGTCCTTCTCCGGCATGTCCCCCGACGGACGCCTGCCCGAGATCGTCGAGATCAAGGACCACCCCTGGTTCATCGGCGTGCAGTTCCACCCCGAGCTGAAATCGAAACCCTTCGCCCCGCACCCGCTGTTCGCGGACTTCGTGCGTGCCGCGAAGGAGGTCAGCCGCCTGGTCTGACCCGGAGCCGCAGCCGCAGCATACAGGAAGGCGCCCACCGGGCGCCTTTCTTGCATCTTGGGCCCAAGGCGACAGGGGTGTGCGCCGCGGCATCACGGGCGCCCTGCCGGCATCGTGACTTGATCCGGCAGACCCCCGGGCCACATGCTGGGCCATGGTCAAACGAATGCTCCTCGCCCTCACCCTTCTGGCAGCCTGCGGTCGCGGCGTCCCGGAGGGCGCCGAGGTGGTCGTGGCTGGCGACTCGGTCATGGCCTGGAACCGCAGCTCCGGCGCCTCTGTCGCGGATCAGCTGGAGGCACGGCTGGGCGCGCCGGTTGGCGACGTCTCCCTGCCGCTGGCCCAGGTGCGGGGCGGGACCGGACCGCTGAACATCCCCAACCAGCTTGCGGGCCTCAGCCCGGAATGGGTCGTGCTGAACGGCGGTGCCAATGACCTGAGTGTCGGATGCGACTGCAACGATTGCGAGGCAACGTTGGACCAGTTGATTTCGGCGGACGGGACGCGGGGCGCCATCCCTGCGTTGGTGACCGACCTGCGGACCCGTGGATCACAGGTCGTCTGGGCCGACTACTATACCTCGCCCCGCTATGCCGGCACCGACTGCGAGGGCCCCTATCGCGTGCTGGAAAGCCGGCTCGGGGCGATGGCCGCCCGCGACGCCGGCGTCTCCCTTGTCGACATGGACAGCGTCTTCAGCCCCGACGACCTGTCGCTTTTCGCGCGGGACCGCCTGCACCCGTCGGAAACAGGATCGGCGCGGATCGCCGCGCTGATCGCGCCGGTCCTGCAGGCCACCCCCTGACCCTCCGGTCAAAACGCTCGGACGCACGGGAACCATCTGCGCCCTTCCGTCGTTATCCATGCAACAGACATGGTTTACATGCCGCAGCCGAAGGAGATGCCCCGTGAACGCAATCATTTATCTGGTCGGGCTCGTCGTGATCGTTCTTGCCATCGTGCAGTTCGTCCTCTGATCCGACCCAAGTTTGTCCCTGTCATACGGCCCGCCCTTTCCCCTGGGGCGGGCCGTTTGCCGTTCTTCGCCGACCGCGCCACGGGCATGCAAAAGGGGCCGCTCCTTCCGGCGCGGCCCCTTTGCGTTTTTCCCACAAGCTCTGGTCAGATCTTGTGCCGGCCCATTGCCAGGACGCAGAGCACGGTGATGACGCAGGAGGCCAGCATGTAGTAGCCCACGTGGCCCATGCCGTAGTTCGCCTGCAGCCAGGTCGCGATATAGGGCGCCAGCGAGGCTCCGACGATCCCCGCGAAGTTGAAGGCCAGCGACGAGCCGGTGTAGCGCACCTCGGTGGGGAACGGCGCGGCCAGGACAGCACCGATGATGCCGTAGGTGATCCCCATCAGGGCCATGCCCAGGGTGACGAAACCGTAGACCCCGCTCAGCCCGCCTTCCAGCAGCGGCGCCAGGGCGAAGGAGAAGACACCGATCAGCACGGTGACGGCCAGCAGCAGACGGAAGCGCGAGATACGGTCGGCCAGCTTGCCCGCCAGCGGGATGAACAGGCCGAAGACCACGGCGCCCCAAAGCTGGATGTGCAGCGCCTCGGTCAGCGACATGTCCAGCACGCCGACGTTGTAGCTCAGCAGGTAAGCGGTGCCGATGTAGAACAGCACGAAGGTCGACAGGGCGACGAAGGTGCCCAGGAACAGCTCGGTCTTGTGGGTGCGGAAGATCTCGACGAAGGGCACCTTGACGCGCTCCTCCTTGTCGATCGCCTTCTGGAAGGCCGGGGTTTCGGCCAGCGACAGCCGCACCCATAGGCCGATGGCGATCAGCAGGACGGAGCCCAGGAAGGGAATGCGCCAGCCCCAGGCCAGCAGATCCTCGGTGCTCATGAAGGTCAGCAGCAGCGTGAAGAGGCCCGACGACAGGAACAGGCCCACGGGCGCGCCCAGTTGCGGGAACATGCCATACCAGGATTTCTTTCCCTCCGGCGCGTTCTCGGTGGCGATCAGCACCGCCCCGCCCCATTCCCCGCCGAGGCCAAAGCCCTGGCCGAAGCGGCACAGCGCCAGCAGCGCCGGCGCCGCCACGCCGATCTGCGCGTAGGTCGGCAAAAGGCCGATGATGACGGTGGAGATCCCCATGGTCAGCAGCGCCGCCACCAGCGTGGTCTTGCGCCCCACCCGGTCGCCGAAGTGGCCGAAGACCGCCGCGCCCAGCGGACGGGCGAAGAAGGCGATGGAGAAGGTGGCGAAGGAGGCCAGCAGCGCCGTGGTCGCATCCTCACCGGGGAAGAACAGGTGCGGGAAGACCAGCACGGCGGCGGTGGCGTAGGAATAGAAGTCGAAGAACTCGATGGTGGTGCCGATCAGGCTTGCCAGCAGAACGCGCGAGGGCTTGTTCAGGGGGGCCGCCTCGGCCGCCATATCGGGCGTGGAGGTCGTATCAGTCATGTCATGTATCCGGTTCGTTGCGGTCCGCCCGAACCTCCGTCCCCCGGGGCCTCCTCCCCCGTCGCCAGGCAGAGACTGGCGGGTAGCGCAACAAAGATGCGGAGAAAAGACATCTTGGGTAATTTTTAGCGAAAACATGGCGGGGTTGACCCATCCGCATGACTGAACCGCCCGACCGTGGCCCCCGATGCGGGCCAAGCGCGGCACCGCAATCCTTTGGGCCCCTGCCAAGAAACCGTTACATTCCGGTGATCTAAGGCAGGCGATTCCGCCCCCGCGCGCCGACCAGCCGCGCGGCGCGCGCGCCTGCCCCCATCTGACCACGAGAGAGACCATGCCCCAGGACCCTTCCCCCTCCCGTTCCGACGAGCTGTCGGATTCCGAAGACTGGCTGGAAGCCGAGCTGCGCGACGAGCTGGACGAGGATTACGAGATCGAGCTGGAAGATGCCGTCCTGTCGATGAAGATCCGCGAAATCTACAACAAGGCCCACGGTCCCTCGATCCCGCGTCCGCAGTATTTCCGCGACCTGCTGCGCCTGCAGGCAGAGCTGATCAAGTTGCAGGACTGGGTGGTGCATAGCGGCGAGAAGGTCGTGGTCATCTTCGAGGGCCGCGACAGCGCCGGCAAGGGCGGCGTCATCAAGCGGATCAGCCAGCGCCTGAACCCCCGCGTGGTGCGTACCGTCGCCCTGCCAGCCCCGTCGGAGCGGGAGAAATCGCAGTGGTATTTCCAACGTTACGTGCCGCACCTGCCCGCCGGGGGCGAGATCGTGCTGTTCGACCGCAGCTGGTACAACCGCGCCGGGGTCGAGCGCGTCATGGGGTTCGCCGACGAGGACCAGGTCAGCCAGTTCTTCGACGACGTGCCGGAATTTGAACGGATGCTGGTGCGCTCCGGCATCCGGCTGGTGAAATATTGGTTCTCGATCACTGACGAGGAACAGCAGCTGCGATTCCTGATGCGCATCCACGACCCGCTGAAGCAGTGGAAACTGTCACCGATGGACCTGCAGAGCCGGGTGAAATGGGAAAGCTACACCAAGGCCAAGGAGGAGATGTTCGCCCGCACCAACATCCCCGAGGCGCCCTGGTACATCGTGCCCGGCAACGACAAGAAACGCGCCCGGCTGAACTGCATCGACCACCTGCTGACGCTGTTCCCCTATGCGGATGTGCCCTCGGAGGAGGTGCAATTGCCGGAACGGGTCTACAATTCCGACTACGAGCGCGCGGTCCTGCCGCCGGATCTTTACGTGCCCTCCAAATACTGATCCCGGGTGCGGTGATCGCCCGACTGGCGGGGTGACAGGCGGAAAGGCCATCCGGGCCTTTCCGCCAAGGCGGCGCGCCTCGGGACCCTATCGGGTTTCGCTCTGGAAACGAAACAAATAGGCATTTTTAATCTGCCGACTAAAATAACCGGCGCGCCTTTAGATTTATTACAGACATTCCTTTTGGGCGCCCGATTTCGACGACAGACCATCTGCAGGAAACGGTATTCCCCACAGACCGCCAAAACGGCGCGGCGCATCTTTGCGCAATCTGGGATTTCGGATGCCGGACCGCGCCCGGGGATCAGGCCGTAAGGGGCGAGAAAATGCGCCCCAGAAGGCTCTTTTCCTTGGCCGTGGCCTTGCGTCGTCCGGCCTTCACCGGCAGCGCGTTGGCCATCTGCCCGACGATCGCCGGGTTCAACCGCCAGCGCCCTTCGATGCCCTGGCGCGCATCCTCGGCCTGGGTTTCCAGCCAAGTGGCCAGACGGTCCGGGCCGATCATCTTGCGCGCCGGGTCCGGCAGGTAGAAACCCGCGTTGATACGCTGGCACAGCGCGTCGAGCTGGGCACAGACAGGCTGCATGGCAGGTGGCACCTGCGCACGGGGAACCTTGTCAAACCGCTCCGGCTCCGCGTTGTGAAACAGGGTCAGGGCCGAGCCCAGATCGACGCAGACCTGCGCGGAAATCCAGCGGATCACCTCGTAGGAACCGGGTTCCCATTCGACGGCACGTGACATGGCGCAAACCTGACGATCCGTTGCACGGCGCAGGGCCTCCAACCGCTCTTCAGCGGTGGCGGCAGCCCAATCAATCCGAGCGAGAGACGGCATTGCGCACTCCTGAAACTTCCTGACACGTCATCTAATTGCACGTGATTTAAGAAAAATTTTGGTCACAATTGTGGCCAAGGCGGGACATTCAACCCTTAGGCAAACCCATCATGCCCCAGGTTGTGTTATTTCCCAAGCCAATTCTCAAACCCGTGACCCCCATTGGCGCGACGCGGGGGGCGGTCTATATCTCGGATCATGTTTGGTGATTTCCTCTCCCGCCTCACCGCGCCCCGCCCAGAGCCCCTGAACGAGGGCGATGCGCGGCTGGCGCTTTCCGCCCTGCTGGTGCGCGTGGCCCGTGCCGATGGCACCTTCGACGGTGGCGAACGCCGCACCATCGGGCGCATCCTGGAAACCCGCTACGCGCTGGACGGCGCCGGCGCCGAGGCGCTGCTGCGCGATGCCGAAGAGCTGGAGGGGCAGGCCCCCGACACCGTTCGCTTCACCCGCGCCATCAAGGACGCGGTGCCTTACGAGAACCGTCTGGCGGTGGTCGAGGCGCTCTGGCAGGTGGTGCTGGCCGATGGCAGTCGCGACCCGGAGGAGGACGCGCTGCTGCGCCTGGTGACCTCACTTCTGGGGATCACCGATCAGGACAGCGCCCGGGCCCGCCAGCGCGCCGGGGCCTCCGATGCGCCCGCGGCGGATCCCGACGATACCAGCGCCCGCCCGGGCCCCTGGTCCTGACCCGGCAATGACCTCCGCCGCCCCCAGCCCCAGGTCCGCCCCCGCGTCTTCCGCGATCCCGCCGCTGGCGGTGGCCTTCCCGATGTACGACCGGGCCACCACGGCGCATATCTACGACCGGCTCTGGCAGCACCTGCGCCCGGAACTGGCGCAAGCCCTGCCGGATCAGGCGGATGCCCTGCCCGACGGCCTCTGGCGCGGCACGGCCGATCTCTTCGATCTCTGGCAATCCCCGGACCTGCTGCTGGCCCAGACCTGCGGCCTGCCCTTTCGCGGGCCGCTGAAGGGGCGCGTCACCCTGGTGGGGACCACGGATCCCGCCCTGCCCGGCACACCGCCCGGTCACTACCGGTCCGTCATCGTCACCCGCGCGGATGACCCGGCGCGCGCCATGGCGGATCTTGCGGGTCGCCCGGCAGCGGCGAACGAACCGGTCAGCCAGTCGGGCTGGGCCGCGCTTTGCGACCATGCCGAACAGGCAGGGATCAGCCTCGGCCCGGTCACCTTCACCGGCGCCCATGCCCAGGCGGTGCAGCTGGTGGCCGACGGCGGCGCCGACCTGGCCTGCATCGATCTGGTGACCTGGCGCCTGCTGCTGGCGGAGGAGGATCGCGCCGCCCTGGCCCTGAAGGTGATCGACCGCACGCGGCCCACGCCAGCGCATCCCATCATCACTGCGACCGGGCGCGCCCCGGCACCACTGGCCGCCGCACTGGACCGGGCCCTGACGCAACTGCCCCTGGCCGACCGCAGCGCCATCGGGTTCACCCGGCTTCTGCCCGCCGACGCGGCCCAATATTTCGCCATCCCCCTTCCCCCGGCCCTACCCCGTGACCCATTGTCGTGAAGTCATCCTTCACGAATATTGATTTCACGGTCAAATTCGGTCCAAATCGGCGGATCAACAGAGGCCGAGGCTTTCAGGGGGATACGTGAGCCAGAACCCGCCCGTCATTGAACTACGTGACCTGCACAAGGCCTATGGCGAGCTGGAGGTGCTGAAGGGCGTCTCGCTGACCGCTCACCGGGGCGACGTCATTTCCCTCATCGGCTCCTCCGGGTCCGGCAAATCCACCATGTTGCGCTGCGCCAACCTGCTGGAAGACAGCCAGCAGGGCGAGATCCTGTTCAAGGGAGAGGCCGTGCGCTGGCGCGGCCAGAGCCACGGGCGGCGCCCGGCGGATGCCAAGCAGGTGCTGCGCATCCGCACGAACCTGTCGATGGTCTTCCAGCAGTTCAACCTGTGGTCCCACATGACCATCCTGCAGAACGTGATGGAGGCGCCGCTGACGGTGCTGGGCCGCGACCGGGCGGAGGTGGAACCCAAGGCCCGCGATTACCTCGCCAAGGTCGGCATCGCCGACAAGGCCGACGCCTGGCCCGCCCAGCTGTCCGGCGGCCAGCAACAGCGCGCGGCGATCGCCCGGGCGCTTGCGATGGAGCCGGAGGCGCTGCTGTTCGATGAACCGACCTCGGCCCTGGACCCGGAGCTGGAACAGGAAGTTGTGAAGGTCATCAAGGACCTGGCCGCCGAGGGACGGACCATGTTGCTGGTCACCCACGACATGCGCCTGGCCGCCGACGTGTCGGACCAGGTGGTCTTCCTGCACCAGGGCAACCTGATCGAACAGGGCCCGCCGGAGCAGCTCTTCGGCGCGCCCAAGACCGAACGCCTGCAACAATTCCTTAGCGCGACCACCAGCGCCTGACTTCAGACACCCCGAGCCCGGGGACAACCGGGCCGGACAACCGGCGGCCCCGCCGCCACCCAAAGACGGGAGATACCGATGCAGAAATTCATCCTGAGCACCGCCGTGCTGGCGCTGACCGCTGGCGCCGGCCTGGCCGACACGGTCCGCATGGGCACCGAAGGCCAGTACCCCCCCTACAACTTCATCGACGACAACGGCGAAGTGGCCGGCTTTGAACGCGAAGTGGGCGACAAGCTTTGCGAACTGGCTGAGCTGGACTGCGAGTGGGTCACCAACGAATGGGATTCGATCATCCCCAATCTGGTGGCCGGCAACTACGACACCATCATCGCCGGCATGTCGATCACCGAGGAACGCGAAGAGGTCATCGACTTCACCCAGGATTACTACCCGCCGACCGGCTCGATCTACCTGGCCATGGATGACGGCGTGGACCTGGAAGGCGGCGTTGTCGCGGCCCAGACCGCGACGATTCAGGCGGGCTACGTGGCCGAGACCGGCGCGACCCTGCTGGAATTCGCCACCCCCGATGAGACCATCGCCGCCGTGATGAACGGCGAAGCCGACGCGGTCTTCGCCGACAAGGACTTCCTGCTGCCCTACGCCGACGAAGGCGAGCTGATGGTGGTGGGCGAGGAGATCCCCCTGGGCAGCGGCATCGGCATGGGCCTGCGCGAAAGCGACACCGAGCTGAAGGAGAAGTTCAACGCCGCCATCGACGAGATGAAGGCCGACGGCTCTCTGAACACGCTGCTCGACAAGTACTTCGGCGAAGGCACCGGCACCTATTGATCCGGACCTGCCTGCCCCGGGCCCAAGCGCCCGGGGCACGCCCATGCGGGGCTGGCCTGTCGCGCCGGCCCCGCCACCCGTTTGCCCCCGCCGACGCAAGGGATGATCGCCACCCGTGTTCGACTTCTGCACAGATCCGGACCTTCTGGAGGGCAGCCGCTGGCTGGCCTGCTACCTGACCACGCCCAAGCACATGATGTTCTACCAGTCCTTCGGGGTGGTGATCGCCCTGCTGCTGGTGACGGCGCCTATCGCCCTGTTCGTGGGCTTCCTGGGCGCCCTGGCGACCCGCTCGCACGTCGCGCCGCTGCGCTGGCTGGGGCTGGGCTATTCCTCGATCGTGCGCGGCGTGCCCGACATCGCGTTTTTCCTGTTCGTGCCGCTGGCGCTGGACCAGCTGCTGGAATGGCTGCGGCATGAGGTGAAATGCCCCGACTGGGATGAACCGATCCGCCAGGGCAATGATTTCGTCGTCTGCGCGGCGGCCAAGCTGCCCCTGGGGTCGGCACCGCAGATCTGGCACGAGCTTTACGGCATCACCCTCGCCATCGTCGCCTTCGCCTTCGTCTTCGGCGCCTTCGCCTCGCATGTGCTTTCGGGGGCGATGAACGCCGTGCCCCGCGCCCAGCTGGAAACGGCGGAGGCCTATGGCATGACGCGTGGCCAGGTGACCCGGCGCATCCTGGTGCCGCAGATGTGGGCCTATGCCCTACCCGGCCTGTCGAACCTGTGGATGATCCTGATCAAGGCCACGCCGCTGCTGTTCCTGCTGGGCGTGGAGGATATCGTCTACTGGGCGCGGGAGCTGGGCGGGTCCAAGACCTCGGCCTATTCCTATCCGCACCCCGACTGGCGGCTGTGGTATTTCACCGCCCTGCTGGTCTTCTACCTTCTGATGACCAAGCTGTCCGAGCTGGCCTTCGCCCGCCTCGAACGCCGCTTCGCGCGCGGTCAGGCGACGGCCTCGGGCATGCGCCAGGCGCGTGGCGGCAAGGGCGGACCGGGCGCCGGCGGCAGCAAGGGGGCCACGGCATGATGTCCTGCATCGACACCATCCAGGCCTACGGGCTGCGGTCCATCGGGCTGGGCGAACGTCTGCTGCCGCGGTCCGATTTCACGCTGTGCGATCAGTTCGTGCTGATCGGCTCCGGCATGATCTGGAACCTCTACTTCGGCCTCGGCGCCCTCCTGCTGGGGTTCTGGGCCTCCATCGGCGTGGCCCTGATGCGCCATGCCGAGCCCTGGTGGATCCGCAAGCCCGCCGACTGGTTCGTCTTCATCTTCCGAGGCTCGCCGCTGTTCATCCAGTTCTTCCTCTTCTACGCGCTGTTCACCCAGCTGCCGCGTGAAGGGGTGCCGATCAACCTTGGCTTTGTCGCGTTCACCGCCGACACCTCCTGGCTCACACGGGCCTGGGGCGGGGCGCTAATCACGCTGTTCCTCAACACCACCGCCTATACGGGCGAGATCTTCCTGGGCGCCCTGCGCTCGGTCCCCAAGGGCGATCTGGAGGCAGCGGATGCCTATGGCTTCTCCGGCTGGCGGAAGTTCCGCCGCATCACCTTCCCCACCATGCTGCGCCTGGGCTGGCCAGCCTACACGAACGAGGCGATCTTCCTCTTTCACGCCACGACGCTGGTCTACTTCAGCTCCTTCCCGGCGCGACAGCAGAAGGGCGATGCGCTTTACTACGCCGACTACTTCGCCTCGAAGACCTTCAACCCCTTCATCCCCTACCCGATCCTGGCGATGTATTTCATCGCGCTGACCCTGACCGTGGTGCTGGTCTACGGTGCGGCCTACCGCCGGTTGACCCGGCACCTGCCGTCGAACCGCAAGCCCCGGCTGAAGATCCGGCCCCAGGTCGTGCGCTGAGGGCGCCTGCCCTGCAGCGCAGCCCCTTTGGCCCTGCGATTTGATCACCTTTTTGCTTCACCGCCGGAACGGGTTGGGGCATGATGGCCTGGATTTGATCATATTAGAATGCGGCCGATGACCGGCCCGAGAGGTTTCGATGCATTTCGACCAATACCGCACCTTCCGGGTGGCGGCCGCCGACCTGAACGGCCAGATGCGCGGCAAGCGCGTGCCACTGGCCACCTTCGACAAGCTGGGCACCGAAGGCACCCGAATGCCGCTGTCGGTGCTGAACGTGGATGTCTGGGGCGCAGATATCGAGGACAGCCCCCTGGTTTTCGCCAGCGGTGACGAGGACGGGGTGCTGAAACCCACCGAACACGGGCCCGTGCCCATGCCCTGGCTCGACAGCCCCTCGGCGCTGGTGCCGATGTGGATGTTCCACGACGACGGCAGCCCCTTTGCCGGCGATCCGCGCCATGCGCTGCGCCGGGTGCTGGACCGCTACAAGGAACGCGGCTGGACCGTGCAGGCCGCCGTCGAGATGGAATTCTACCTGGTCGACGACACCGGCCACCAACTGGCCGCGCCGCAGAACCCGATCTCCGGTCGGCCCGTCTTCGGCAACGCGATCCTGTCGATCCGCCAGCTGGACGCCTTCGACAACTTCCTGACCGACCTTTACGACGCCTGCGACGCGATGGAGATCCCGGCGGATTCGGCCAGTTCCGAGGCCGGCCTGGGCCAGTTCGAGATCAACCTCGATCACCGCGACGCCATGGCGGCGGCGGATGACGCCTGGCTGTTCAAGGCCATGGTGCGCGGCATGGCGCGGCGGCATGACATGGCCGCGACCTTCATGGCGAAACCCTTTGCCAACGACGCGGGCAACGGGATGCACGTGCATTTCTCGGTGCTGGACGAGGACGGCAATAACATCTTCGACAACGGCGGCCCCGAAGGCACGCCGCTGCTGAAGAACGCCGTGGCGGGCTGCCTGGCCGGGCTGGCGCCGGGCACTCTGATCTGGGCGCCGCATGGCACCTCCTACGACCGGTTCACGCCCGGATCGCACGCGCCCACCGGCGGGTGCTGGGCCTATGAGAACCGCACGGCAGCCATCCGCATCCCGTCTGGCCCGGCGAAGGCGCGCCGGATCGAACACCGGGTGGCCTGCGGCGACATCAACCCCTACCTGGTGCTGGCCGCCATCCTCGGCTCCGCGCTGGCGGGGATCGAGGACGGGATGGACCCGCCCGCGCCGATCACCGGCAATGCCTACGACCTGAAGCTGCCGGGCCTGATGCCAGACTGGGAAAGCGCGCTGGAACGCTTCGAGACGGATCCCCTGATGGCGCGCATCTTCACGCCCGAGCTGATCCGCAACTTCGCCATGACCAAGCGGCAGGAGATCCGCCGCCTGGCGGAGATCCCGCCCGAGGAACACTGGCTGGTCTACCTCGAAACCGTCTGAGCCGGAGCGGCAGGCCCGGGCCGCAGGCGCGCGAACGCACCGCCGCATCGGCCCTTGCCGCCCTTCGCGCGCTCTACTACCTTCGCGGTGCAATACAACGGTGTTCCATGAAAATCGGCATTCTGCAGACCGGCCACGCACCGGACAACATGCTTGAAACCCTGGGCGACACGCCCGTCTTCTTTGAACGGCTCCTGGCGGGGCACGACTTTACCTACCAGGTCTATCCCGTCTGTGACGGCGTCTTCCCCGACAGCAGCCGCGATTGCGACGCCTGGCTGATCACCGGATCGAAGTTCGGCGCCTACGAGGATCATGACTGGATCCCCCCGCTGGAAGACCTGATCCGCCGTATCTACGCCGCCGGCGTGCCGCTGGTCGGCATCTGCTTCGGCCATCAGATCATCGCGCAGGCCCTGGGCGGCCGGGTGGAGAAATTCCCCGGCGGCTGGTCCGTGGGCGCCACACGCTACACCGGACCCGAGGGGGAGAAGGTGCTGAACGCCTGGCACCAGGACCAGGTGACGGTGCTGCCCCGCGATGCGAAGGTTCTGGCCGCCTCACCCTTCTGCCCCTATGCGGCGCTGTCCTACGGCCCCCATGTCTACACCGTGCAGCCCCATCCGGAATACGGCGCCGACGCCATCGACATGCTGCTGCGCGAACGCGCCCCCGGCGTCGTCCCGCCCGAGCTGATCGAGGCCGCGACCAAGGCGCTCGACACCCAAACCACGGCATCCGACGAAGCAGAGCGTATCGCCGCCGTCCTGAAAGGAACCCCGTTGTGAGCCCCGACAAGAGCAAGGACTGGACGCAGGACATCCCCGAGGCCGCCCAGCAGTACCTGGTCGGGCGCCGCCTGGATGAGGTGGAATGCATCATCGCCGACGTGCCCGGCATTGCCCGCGGCAAGGCGGTGCCGGCGTCGAAATTCGCCCGGCAGAAGAACTTCCACCTGCCCAACTCGATCTTCTTCCAGACGATCACCGGCGACTGGTCCGATGCCGCCGGTGATGAGGGCTTCATCGAGCCCGACATGATCCTGGAGCCTGACCTGTCGACCACCACCGCCGCCCCCTGGACCGGCGACTGGACGTTGCAGGTGATCCACGACGCCTATGACCGCAAGGGCAAGCCGATCCCCTACAGCCCCCGCAACGTGCTGAAACGGGTGGTCGCCCTCTACGAGGCGCAGGGGTGGAAGCCGGTAGTCGCGCCGGAGATGGAATTCTACATCGTCGCCCGCAACCTGGACCCGGCCAAGCCGATCGAGCCGATGATGGGCCGCTCGGGCCGTCCGGCCGCCGCACGCCAGGCCTATTCGATGACCGCCGTGGATGAATTCGGCCCGGTGATCGACGACATCTACGACTTCGCCGAAGCGCAGGGGTTCGAGATCGACGGCATCACCCAGGAAGGCGGCGCCGGCCAGCTGGAGATCAACCTGCGCCACGGCGACCCGGTGAAGCTGGCCGACGAGGTCTTCTTCTTCAAGCGGCTGATCCGCGAGGCGGCCCTGCGCCACGACTGTTTTGCCACCTTCATGGCCAAGCCGATCATGGACGAGCCCGGCTCGGCCATGCACATTCACCATTCCGTCCTCGACATGGAGACCGGCAAGAACATCTTCACCGGCCCCCAGGGCGGCGAGACGGACGCCTTCTACACCTTCATCGGCGGCCTGCAGAAGCATCTGCCGGAGTGTATCCCGCTGCTGGCGCCCTACGTGAACAGCTACCGCCGCTACGTGAAGGACCACGCCGCGCCGATCAACCTGGAATGGGGCCGCGACAACCGCACCACGGGCATCCGGGTGCCGATCTCCGGTCCCGATGCGCGGCGGGTGGAAAACCGCGTCGCCGGCATGGACTGCAACCCCTACCTCGGCATCGCCGCCTCGCTGGCCGCGGGCTATCTGGGGCTGATGAACGAGGAACGGGCCGAGAAGCAGTTCCGCGGCGATGCCTACGAGGGCGAAGGCGACTTCCCCCGCACCCTGGGCGAGGCGCTGGACACGATGGACGAGGCCACTGCCCTGGCCGAGGTGCTGGGACCGGAGTTCCTGCGCGTCTATTCCATCGTGAAACGCACCGAGTACGAGGAATTCCTCAACGTGATCTCGCCCTGGGAACGGGAACACCTGCTGCTGAACGTCTGACCGGTGTCAGAGTAGCGGAACCGGAACGCAAAAAGGCGCCTGCCATCGCAGGCGCCTTTCGCATTTGCGCGGGCGGAGCAAGGGGCCCCGCCCGTCGGGTTCATCAGTCTTCCGGCAGGGCATAGACGGCCACCTGGTCGCCCACCTGCTGCTTCAGGATCGTGTTGCCCCCGGCGACGAAGGCCACGTACTGCCGGCCCTCGTATTCATAGACCGCCGGGTTGGCGACCGCGGGCGCCTGCACGTTGTCTTCCCAGAGCTCCTCGCCGGTCTCCAGGTCGAAGGCGCGCACCTTGGCGTCCATCGTGGCGCCGATGAAGATCAGGCCACCGGCCGTCACCGCAGGGCCGCCAATGGTGGGCGAGCCCATGCTTTCGGGCATGTAGAAGCCGTAGCGCTGCGAATGCCCCAGCGGGCGACGCCACTTGATGTCGCCGGTGGTCATGTCGATCGCCGCCAGTTCACCGTAGGGCGGCTTCCAGCAGGGCATGCCGGCCCAGTTCAGCGCGGTCTTCAGCGACATGCCGTAGGGCGCGCCCGTCTGGGGATGGAAGCCCCCCTCGCCGTTGGACGCTCCTTCGGTCTGGGCCTCGTAGTCCTCCCGCTCATAGAGCTGGATGTACTGCACGATATGGCTGAAGTTCACGATCGCCGTCTGGCTTTCCGGATCGAAGGCGACGCCCCCCCACTGCACGCCACCGGCGCTGTCGGGATAGGTGAAGACGCCCTGGCCCTCGGTCGTGGGCGGCGTGTACATGCCTTCGTACCACAGGTCGTCCCAGAGATCGGAACACTGGCCACCGCTGATCAGATCGGCAATCGGCCAGACCTCGGGCTTCTCCGACTGATCCAGAAGCGGCGCGGGCTTGGTCGGGAAGGGCTGCGTTTCCGCGTAGACCTCCCCGTCGACGGTGCCGTCGCCGCCCGGCACGGGGCGTTCCTCGATCGGCCAGACATCCTCGCCCGTCTCGCGGTTCACCACGAAGAGATACCCCATCTTGGTGGCCTGGATCAGCGCCGGGATCTCCTCGCCGTCGACGGTGATGTCGGTCAGCGTGGGGGCGGAGTTGATGTCGTAGTCCCAGATGTCATGGTGCACCCACTGGCGCGACCATGCCGCCTCGCCGGTCTCGATGTCCACGGCTGTGGTCGAGGTGGCATAGGGGATCTCCTCCGTCCGGTTGCCGCCCCAGTAGTTCGGCGAGGGCGAGGCGACGGGCAGGTAGACCAGCCCCAGTTCCTCGTCCACCGACATGGCGGTCCAGACGTTGGCGGTGCCGGTCTGTTCGCGGATGTCCTCCGGCAGGGTCTCGAAGGACCACTGAAGTTCCGCCGTCTGCGGATCAACGGAGAAGATGGCGCCCGGCGGGGCTTCGGCCCAGTCCCAGTCAGAGCCGGCCCAGCCCATGATCACGTGGTTGCCCACGACCGTCGGCGGCTGCAGCAGCGACAGGGGGAAGTGGTCGTTCACGTCATTCCAGACGTTCACGTCCAGCACCCCTTCCTCGCCGAAATCAGAGCAAAGCTCGCCACTGTCGGCATCCAGCGCAAACAGGCGCGCATCCATGGTGCCGAGGTAGATGATCTTCTGGCAGGCCTCGCCCTCGACGGGGTTTTCGGCTTCCCAGTAGGCCACGCCCCGGTTCTTCAGCGCGGGCTGGGTCAGCGGCTCCAGCCGCGACTTGGTGTCGAAGCTCCACTTTTCCTCGCCCGTGGCCGGGTCGAGGGCCAGCACGCGGTAGAAGGGCGTGCCGAGGTACAGCGTGTCGTTGGCGAAGACCGGGGTGGCCGACCAGACGGTCGAGGCGAGATCCCCGGTGCCATCGGACATGTCGCCCGTGTGCACTTCCCAGACCTTTTCCAGATCGCCTACGTTCTCGGGCGTGATCTGGTCCAGAGGCGCGTATTTCTGCGCGTTCAGCTGGCCGTGGAAACTGTCCCAGGTGGCGGTTTCCGGCACCAGCGGGATCGGGTCGGCGGCGGGTTCGGCTTCCGCGGTTTCTTCCGCTTCGGTCTCAGCGGTCTCCGCCCCCGCGGCATCCGTCGCCTCTTCGGTGGTGGCGGCCTCGGCGCCCTCCTCCGTCAGGGTCTCGGGCGCCAGGTCCTCGGTCTCGATCGCCTCGGGCTGGGCATCCTCGGGCGCCTCAGCGGCCTCCCCGGCAGCGGGCTCCTCGGTCGCGGTGTCGGCGGCCTCGCTCTCCGTGCTCTCCGGGGCGACGTCTTCGGGCGTGACCGCCGGTTCGGTCACCTCGGGCTGGGACGTGTCGGGCTCTGCCTCGGTCTGCGCCAGCAGGGGCGCGGGCGCGATCAGCGCGGTGCAGAGCATCAGGGTGGATCGGGTCAAACGGGTCATGCGATGGCTCCTTCCCGGGCGCGGGCGGCCCTGGCGGGCTGCGCACAGTCGATGATCCAGCCGACCAGCGCCACGGCCATGGCCGCGGTCAGCATGGGCTGCAGCAGGAACAGCCCCGCGATGCCGGTCAGAACGATGCCCAGCACCAGCAGAACCCGCAGCACGTTGCGCCAGGCGCGGCTGCCAACCAGGGCGACAATCAGCGAAGCGAGAAAAATGAGGACCGAAGACAGGATCACGAGAAGCGCGCCGGGCGTGCCCGAAACCCCTGTCAGCGGCGTGAAATAGGCATAGGCGGAGATGATGCCTCCGGCGAGTCCGCCGGCCAGCATCAGGACCGCGCCCAATCTGTAAGATGTGTTGGAACGCGACAATTGAGCCTCATCTGTCTGAATTACAGGGTTTTTCCGGAGGTCGGCCGCCTGGGCGGTACGGTCCTCCCACGCCAACCCAACGTGCGCCCTCCCCTCGGGTTCCGCAAAAATCCGCTCCCCTCGCGGCAAGTTCCGGCCGATCACGCGATTGTCGGACCGCCGCGAGGCGCACCGAGATGCCCGCCTTGGCTGGCCTCAGTCGCCGGCCACCGCGCGCCTGTTACAGAGTTTTCACTTTGCGCCAGGGCAGGCTTCCGTTAGATTTCCCGAAGATGACTTTCAGGAAAGCCGAAAAGATGACTCTGCCGCCGAATGTTTACGACGCCGAAGCGATCCCCGAAACGGCCCGCGCCGAAATCGAACGCCTTCTCGCGACGGGGGATCTTTTCCGCTACACGGCGCCCGAGAATGCCCCGGTGACCCTGCTGGAAACCGAGTTCGCGGAGATGATGGGCACCAAATACGCCCTCGCCGTCTCCTCCTGCTCCGCCGCGCTCTTCCTGTCGCTGAAGGCGCTGGACCTGCCGCGTGACGCCCGCGTGCTGATCCCCGGCTTCACCTTCGCCGCCGTGCCGTCGTCGATCGTGCATGCCGACTGTCAGCCGGTCCTTTGCGAGGTCGGCGCGAACTACCGGATCGACATCGAGCATTTCAAGGAACTGCTGCCGACCGTCCAAGCCGTCATCATCAGCCATATGCGCGGCCATACCTCGGACATGGATGCGATCATGGCGCTCTGTGACGAGGCGGGCATTCCGGTGGTCGAGGATGCAGCCCACTCCCTCGGCACCACCTGGCATGGCAAGAACATCGGCACCATTGGCCGGATCGGCTGTTTCTCCTTCCAGAGCTACAAGCTGGTGAATTCCGGCGAGGGTGGCATCCTGATCACCGACGACGCCGACCTGGTGGCCCGCGCCATCATCATGTCGGGCGCCTACGAACATATGTGGAAGAAGCACAAGGCGCGCCACGGCGAGAACTCCAACGACCTGGTGGAGGCGCTGGAACGCTGGCAGAACAAGCTGCCGCTCTACAACCTGCGCCTCAGCAACATGTCCGCCACCATCGCCCGCAGCCAGCTGCCAGAAGTGGCCCGCCGGGTCCGCGACGGCCGTCGCAACCATGACCACACGGCCGCCGCCATCACCGCCAGCCCCTGGATCGAGGTGCCAGAGAAGTTGGCCCCCGAGGATCGCGCGCCCGACAGCCTGCAGTTCAACCTGGTGGGCCTGAGCGATGCGCAGACGAAGGCCTTCCAGGAGGCCGCCGCCAAGCGCGGGGTGAAGGTTCAGGTCTTCGGCATGTCCACTGACAATGCCCGCGCCTTCTGGAACTGGCAGTTCATCCAGGACCTGCCGGAGCTGCCGCAGACCCGCGCCATGCTGATGCGCGCCTGCGACTGCCGCCTGCCCGCCCGCCTGACGCTGGAGGAATGCGACATGATCGCCGATGCCCTGACCGGCGCCGCCGCCGATGTCATGGGCGATGTCGCGGGCGAGGTCACCCACGCCGCGGAATAAGCGGCATCTGCCGACCCGGCGCGATTGTCCGCCCCCGGTGTGATCCGGTATCACACCGGGGGTTTTGCCTCCCCGGACCCGGGTCCGCGCACCGTCCCCTGCCGGCTGTTGCAGGATTGACGCCCTCACTCGCATAAGCAGCCAGCAGACGGTTCCAATTGCCTGATCTCAGGGTAAGTTTGCCTTCGGGATATCAAGCGCCCGGAAGTGCGGCCATGGCCGGCACCCGAGGGCATTGACAGGGGAACAGGGAAAGATGAGCAGCACAAAGGCGCCGACAGCCCTTCTGGCCGCACCGGACATGCCGAAGCCACCCTCGCATGAGCTGATCGTGAAGGTGGCCCGTGACTACGGCGTCTCCCCGTTCAGGCAGGCGCGAGAAATGCTGCAGTTCTCTCGGGGCCGACAGCGCATGGGCCTGCACGAATATTATACCTTCCGACTCTTCGACCCCGAGCGAAGCATGGAGGAAAAGCGGCAATTCGTCGGCTTGCTGGCGAACAAGGATCTGAACAAGCGACTGAGCCCGCGAGACCTGGCACTCGGCACCAATGTGATCGTCGAGGACAAGATCTTCTTCGAGGCCCTGATCACGCAACTCGGTTTTCCGACGACCCAAACCCAGGCCGTGACCTCGCGGACGCGCCATTTCGGCAATATCCCCCGGCTCGACACGGTGGAGGCCGCCGAGGTCTTCCTGCTGAACGAGGCCCGCTATCCGCTGTTCATCAAGCCTGTCTCCGGATCACGCAGCGTCGGCTCTGCCCTGATCTCTGAACGGGACACGTCGGATGGTAGCCTGCACCTGATGAATGGCCGGCAGATCCCGGCGCGCGCCGTGGCCGAAGAGATGTTTGCCGACGCGAAGGGCAGCTACTTGCTGCAATCGGCCGTGCAGCAAAGCGACACCCTGTCGGATGTGGCAGGCAGCGCAGTCGGCTCGATACGGGTCGTGACCCTGATGGGCGATCAGATGCCCGAGGTCCTCTACACGCTGTGGAAGGTTCCGTCCCCCAGTGCAATGTCCGACAACTACTGGCAGGACGGCAGCATGATCGCGGAAATCGACCCGACCAACGGCCAGGTCCTGCAATGCCACCGCGGCCAGGGTCTGGCCCGCGAGGCGCTGAGCCTGCATCCGGTCAGCGGCAAGGCGTTCACCGATATCCGCATCCCGCATTGGGACGCCGTGATCGACATCACCACGCGGTGCCACGCCCTTTTCGCGAAATCCGGTGTCCTCGGCTGGGACATCGCCATCGGCGAAACGGGACCGAAGATCATCGAGGCCAACCCGAACCCCCATCACACGCTCTACCAGCTGGCCACGGGAAAAGGCGTCCTGAACGAAAGTTTCGCCCCCAAGTTCGAGGCGGTCGCTGCCGTACAGAAAGCCAGACTTGAAGAGGCCAAGGCAAAATCCCGCAAGAAAAAGAAGACGTCGTGACGCCTCTGGCCCGCGCCGCGCGCGGGCCGGATCATCACCGGATCAACTGGTGGCCGCGTTGAATTTCCCCATCAGGTAGGGGCCGGACAGCACCGGCTCCCCCTCGCCCGCCAGCGGCCGGATCTCGGCGTGCCAGTTGGGCTGGTGGAAATAGGCGATGGACATGCGCCGCCGCGTCGCCCACTCGGGCGGGGTTATCACCCGATGCAGGGTCGACACCCATTCGCCCCCCGTCCACAGCGTCATCAGGTCGCCGATGTTGATCACGAAGGCGCCCTCGACCGGCGGGATGCCCCGCCAGGTGCCTTCGGGCGTCAGGATCTCCAGCCCGCGGGACCCGGGTTCGGGCAGCAGGATGGTCAGCGAGCCATAGTCTGTATGGGCGCCGGCGCGCAGCTGGCCCTTTTCCGGCGGCACCTCCTGTGCGGGGTAGTTCAGCGCCCGCATGCCGCTGACCGGCGCATCGATGACATCGGCGAAATGATCCTGCGGCAGACCCAGGGCCACGGCGAAGACCTCCATGATCCGCGCGGCCAGGGCCTCCATCTCGGCGTAGTAGGCCGTCCAGGCCTCACGGAAGCCCTCGGGCGCCTCGGGCCAGGGCGTCGGGGCATAGCAGAAGGCCAGGGCCTGGGGATCGGTTTCGCCCTCGGGTACGGCCTGGGGCCCGCCGTTGAAGCTCTCCTTCAGGTCCGGGGGCGTATCCTCGCCGCGTGACTTGGCCAGGGCTTCGGTCCCCGGGCCGAGGTAGCCATAGGGGTCGCCCGGGACCGGCTTCAGCTTCTGTTTCTCCTCGGCGGGCAGATCGAAGAAGGCGGTCAGCCTGGACCAGAGCCCCGCGATCACTTCTTCCGGCACGCCATGGTTGCCGACGGCCAGAAAGCCGGTCTCGCGGCAGGTGCGGTCCACCTCGGCACCGATGGCGGCGCGCCCGGCTGCATCGGCGGCGGCAAAGGCGCCCAGGTCAAGGATGGGGAAATCGGGGGCGGCGCTGTCGTCGAGGCTCATGGCGGGTCCTTTGGTCGTTCCGGGGTAACGCTCGGCCAGACGGGGGGCGCTGTCAACGCGCGCCATCGCGGTGGCACGCGCGGGGACAGGCCGAGGCGCAGGGCCGGACAGGCCGCGCCGGGAAAGCGGGCAAGGATGCGGGACGGCGGGCGGGGCGTCGTGGGCCCGAGGCCCACGCGCGGCGCCTCCGGCCTCAGGCGAAGGGATCCTCGGGGTAGCCCACCCCGGCCAGGTAGAGCCCACCCGGCGGGCAGACCGGACCACAGGCGGCTCGGTCGCGGGCCTCCAACGCGGTCTTCACCTGCTCGGGCGCCCAGGCGCCGGCGCCCACCCGTTCCAGGGTGCCGACGATGGACCGAACCTGGTTGTGCAGGAAGCTGCGGGCGCGCAGGTGGAAGTGGAATTCCGGCCCGGATTGGCCCGCCACCGGCTCGATCCGGATCTCGTCCAGGGTCTTCACCGGGCTGGCCGCCTGGCAGATCGAGCTGCGGAAGGTGGTGAAATCGTGGTGCCCCACCAGATGCGCCGCACCCGCGCGCATCGCCTCCAGCGACAGCGGCTGTTTCACCTGCCAGACCAGACCGGCCTCGAAGGTGGCGGGCGCGCGCCGCACCAGGAGGCGGAACAGATAGCGCCGCTCCAGCGCCGAAAACCGCGCGTGCCAGTCGTCGGCCACCCGCGCACACGCGCGGATCGCCACCGGCTGCGGCTTCAGGTGATAGTTCAGCGCCTCGCTCAGGCGGAAGGGGTCCCAGTCGCGCATGAGGTCGCACTGGGCCACCTGCCCCGTGGCATGAACCCCCGCGTCGGTGCGCCCCGCCGCGGCGATGGTATGCTCGCCCGGCTCCAGCTTCGCCAAGGCGGCCTCGATGGCGGCCTGTACCGAGGGCACGTCTGCCTGCCTCTGCCAGCCGGCAAAGGGGCCCCCGTGGTATTCGACCTGTAGCGCAAATCTCGGCATGCCCGGCGCTTAGCCTATCCCGGCCCCGTGCCGCAATCCCCAGCTGCAATCCCCTGCCGTGGCCCGGGCCCCGGGCGCCGGAACGGTTGGAAACCCGCGCCCGCGCCTCTATCTCTGTCTGTGCAGGCAAGAGGAGATCCCGTGGCACCCCGCACCTTCGGCCGATACGGCACGCATTTCGGCATCACCTCGCTGGCGGATGGCATCTCGCGGCAGGTGGAGGCCGCTTCCGACAGTTTCTCCGCCACCTTCCTGGAACCCTCGCTGCGGCTCGGCATCACCGGCATGGCGCGGGCCGGCAAGACGGTTTTCATCACCTCGCTGGTGGCGAACCTGCTGAACCGCGCCCGGATGACCGGACTGGCCGCCCAGGCCGAGGGACGGATCCTGGCCACCTACCTGCAGCCCCAGCCCGACGACACCCTGCCCCGGTTCGAGTACGAGGATCACCTGGCCGCCCTCACCGGCCCCAACCCGCACTGGCCCGACAGCACGCGATCGATCTCCGAGCTGCGCCTGTCCTTCCGGGTGCGGCCCACGGGCCTTCTGGGCGGGGTGACGGGGCCGCGCACCTTCCACCTCGATATCGTGGATTATCCCGGCGAATGGCTGCTGGACCTCGGGTTGATGGAGAAAAGCTATGCCGAGTGGTCCGCCGACACCCTCGCCCGGATGGAGGGACGCGCCTATGCGCAGACCTTCCTCGACGCGGTGCGCGCGGCCCGGGACATCGACAGTTTCGACGAACCCGCCGCGCAGGAGCTGGCGCGGATCTACACCGCCTATCTGGGCGAGGCGCGGACCCACGGCATTTCCGATGTCACGCCGGGGCGTTTCCTGCTGCCCGGCGATCTCGCCGGTTCTCCGGTGTTGACCTTCGCCCCCCTGCCGCCGGAGGAAAAACCGACCCGCAAGGGTTTGTGGCGCGAGATGGAACGCCGCTACGAGGCCTACAAGGCCCGCGTCGTCAAACCCTTCTTCACCGAGCATTTCGCCCGCATCGACCGCCAGGTGGTGCTGGTCGACGCCCTTTCGGCGATCCATGCAGGACCCGAGGCGGTCGATGACCTGGGCCGCGGCATGGAGGCGATCCTGCAGGCCTTCCGCCCCGGTCGCAACGCCTGGCTGACCCAGTTCCTCTTCGGCAAGCGGGTGGAGAAGATCCTCTTTGCCGCGACCAAGGCCGACCACCTGCACCATTCCCAGCACCCGCGCCTGACCGCCGTGCTGGATGCGCTGCTGGCCAAGGCGGTGTCTCGCGCCGATTTCGCCGGCGCCAGCACGTCGTCCATGTCCATCGCCGCGCTGCGCACCACGGTGGAGGAAACCCTGACGCATGAGGGCCGGCAGCTGGACTGCGTCCGCGGGCGGCTGGCCGACGGGCGCGAGGCCGCCTTCTATCCCGGCGAACTGCCCGAGGATCCCAGCCGCATCACCCGGGGGTTCCAGGCCGGTGACAAGTGGCTGGACGGCGATTACCGCATCATGAACTTCCAGCCCGCGCCCTTGATGCTGAAACCCGGCGAAGGGCCGCCGCATATCCGGCTGGACCGCGCGGCGCAGTTCCTTCTGGGGGACCGGCTGTGAGTGCGCCGCGCATCACCCGGGCAAGGCTGCGCGACGTGCCGGGGCTGGCCCGCGTGCTGTGGTCGCATACCCGCGCCCCGGGCCACCCTCGCGCGCGCTCGCCGCTGGCAGACCTGCGCCTGCTGGCCCGTCTGGTGCGCCACGACACGGTCTGGCTGGTCCGCGACCGGCGCGGTCCGGCTGCCTTCCTGGCGCAGCGCGACCAGCAGATCCAGGCACTCTACGTCCATGCCCGCGCCCGGCGCGCAGGGCTGGGCCGCGCCCTTCTGCGCCGCGCCAAGGACACCCAGGCCGCCCTGTCGATCTGGACACCCCAGGATAACCACGCCGCCCGCCGTTTCTACGCCGCCGAAGGCTTCGTCACCATGGGCTACAGCGACGGGCACGGCAATGACGAGGCCCTGCCCGAGGTCCTGATGATCTGGAGCGCCGCCCCCCACGTCCCGACATCCCGACAAGAGGCCGCCGCATGACCAACCGCTCCGACGACACCGCCCGTCCCGCCGCCGGCGCGCCCTCCGGTCCCGTCCTGATCGAGGTCGACGGCCCCGCCGCCCGCCCCGACATGGCGCCGCCCGTGCCCGACACCTCCCTGCCCGCCGCCGATGCCGGGCTGGCGCGGACCGCACGGCTGATGGCGCGTAAACCCTCGCGGCTGGCGCGCTGGTTCTGGGCCCTGGCCGGGGCGCTGCTGACCGTTGCGATCTCCACCGCGGCCTGGAACGCGGTGACGGCGCTGATTGCCTCCACCCCGTGGCTGGGCTGGGCGGTCACGGCGCTGATCGGCGCCTTCCTGGCGGTGCTGCTGGCCATCGTGGTGAAGGAGCTGACGGCCTTTGCCCGGCTGGCGCGCATGGACCGGCTGCACAAGGTGATGGCCGACGCCCGCACCTCGGACGAGCTGGCCCAGGCCCGAGAGGCCACACGTCAGCTGACGAAGCTCTATCGGGGCCGGCCCGAGATGCGCTGGCAGGTGGAGCGGTTCGACGAACGCCAGCCAGACCAGTTCGACGCCACCTCCCTGCTGGACCTCGCGGAGGGCGAGCTGCTGACCCCCCTGGACCGCGCGGCCCGCGCCGAGGTGGAAGCCGCCGCGCGGCAGGTCGCCACGGTCACCGCCCTGGTGCCCCTGGCGCTGGCGGATGTCGCCACGGCCCTTAGCGCCAATATTCGCATGATCCGCCGCATCGCGGAGATCTACGGCGGCCGTTCAGGCACGCTGGGATCCTGGCGCTTGCTGCGCGCGGTGATGACCCACCTGGTCGCCACGGGCGCCGTGGCCATGGGCGACGACATGCTGGGCTCGGTGCTGGGGGGCAACCTGCTGGCGCGCCTGTCGCGCCGCTTCGGCGAAGGGCTGGTCAATGGGGCGCTGACCGCCCGCGTCGGCCTGGCCGCGATGGAAGTCTGCCGCCCCATGCCCTTCTCCGACGGGCGCCGCCCGCGGGTTACCTCGATCATCCAGACGGCGCTGACCGGCCTTTTCGCCAAGGCCGAGAAGACCGAGGGCGGCGCGGGCTGAAAGCGTGGAGGGGGGCTCTGCCCCCCGCCTTCGGCGCCCCCCGGAGTATTTCCGACGACGTGAAGAGGCGGGACGGTGCCCGGAAAGGCAGCCGCCGTTCGCCATGAGGAGCGTGCCACGCCCCCGTCCTCGAAAGTCGGCCACCACGGGGGCAGCCCCCTGTCTTCACGTCGTCCCCAATACTCCCGCCGGAGGCATCCGCGGCCCACCAAGGGCGCAGGCCCCCGATCCACTGGACGCCCGCCCGCCCCGCGTGTATGCATCCCCCATGATGACCCGAGCCTTCGCCATCATCATTCGAATTACATGCCCGGCGCTCTGAACTCGAGCCGCCGGGACAAGGCGTATGGGATACCGCGCCGACCTTTCACAGACATTGCGACTTCCTGAAACGGATCACGACCATGTGCGCCGAGACGCCTGACTACAAAGACACGCTGAACCTTCCGAAAACCGATTTCCCCATGCGCGCGGGCCTACCCAAGCGCGAGCCCGGCTGGCTGGACCGCTGGGAGACAATCGGCATCTACGACCGCCTGCGCGAGAAGGAGGGCCGCACGCCCTTCACCCTGCATGACGGCCCGCCCTATGCCAACGGCCACCTGCATATCGGTCACGCCCTGAACAAGACGATCAAGGACATGATCGTGCGGTCGCACCAGATGATGGGTCATGACGCGCGTTACGTGCCCGGCTGGGACTGCCACGGGCTGCCGATCGAGTGGAAGATCGAGGAACAGTACCGCAAGAAGGGCCGCAACAAGGACGAGGTCGACGTGGTCGACTTCCGCCAGGAATGCCGCAAGTTCGCCGAAGGCTGGGTCGACGTGCAGCGCGAGGAGTTCAAGCGCCTCGGCATCACCGGGAACTGGGACGATCCCTACCTGACCATGAATTTCCACGCCGAGCGCGTCATCGCCGAGGAATTCATGAAGTTCCTGATGAACGGCATCCTCTACCAGGGGTCGAAGCCCGTGATGTGGTCGCCGGTGGAAAAGACCGCCCTGGCCGAGGCCGAGGTGGAATATCACGACAAGGAAAGCTTCACCATCTGGGTGAAGTTCAAGGTCACCGATTTCGCTCCCGGGGCCGGCGAAAGCTCGGACGAGGAAGAAAGCGCCGAGGCCCGCCAGGCGGTCGTCGAGGCGGCCCAGGCCGCGCGGGAGAAATTCCTGGGCGCCCATGTGGTGATCTGGACCACGACGCCCTGGACCATCCCGTCCAACAAGGCCGTCGTCTTCGGCGCCGACTATGACTACGGCCTCTACGAGGTGACCGGCACGCCGGATGAATGCTGGCTGCAAGTCGGGGAGAAATACATCCTGGCCGACAAGCTGGCCGCCCAGACCTTCGCCAAGGCGCGCCTGGAAGATGGCCAGTGGCAACGCGTCAGCGACGTCAGCGCCGATCAGCTGGCTGCCATGACCCTGGCGCACCCGCTGGCGGGTGCGGAAGGGTCGAACGGCGAATGGGACGCGCCGCGCGACTTCCGCGCCGCGCCCTTCGTCACCGACGAGGAAGGCACCGGGTTCGTCCACTGCGCCCCCTCGCACGGGATGGAGGAATACGAGCTTTACCGGGATCTCGGGATGCTCGATCAGGTCATCACCTACAACGTGATGGACGATGGCGGCTTCCGTGCCGACCTGCCCTTCTTTGGTGGCAAGTACATCCTGAACCGCAAGGGTGGTGAGGGCGATGCCAACAAGGCCGTCATCGACAAGCTGGTCGAGGTCGGCGGGCTGATGGCGCGCGGCAAGATCAAGCACAGCTACCCGCATTCCTGGCGCTCCAAGGCGCCGGTGATCTTCCGCAACACATCGCAGTGGTTCGCCGCGATCGACCGCAAGGTTGGTGACGGCCAGGACCAGCACGGCGAGACGATCCGCGAACGCGCGCTGAAGTCCATCGAGGAGCTGGTGAAGTTCACCCCCCAATCGGGCCGCAACCGTCTGCATTCGATGATGGAAAGCCGTCCCGACTGGGTGCTGTCCCGGCAACGCGCCTGGGGCGTGCCGCTGACCTGCTTCACCAAGGTGGGCGCCCTGCCGACCGATCCCGACTTCCTGCTGCGCGATCCGGCCGTCAACGCCCGCATCACCGAGGCTTTCGAAGCCGAGGGCGCGGATGCCTGGTACAAGGACGGCGCCAAGGAACGTTTCCTGGGCAATGACTACGACCCGGCCGAATGGCAGAAGGTCGATGACATCCTCGACGTGTGGTTCGACAGTGGCTCGACCCACGCGTTTGTGCTGCGGGATCGCCCCGACGGCACCGAGGACGGCATTGCCGACGTCTACATGGAAGGCACCGACCAGCACCGCGGCTGGTTTCACTCCTCCCTGCTGGAGGCCTGCGGCACCCTGGGCCGCGCGCCCTATCGCAACGTGGTGACCCATGGGTTCACGCTGGACGAGAAGGGCAACAAGATGTCCAAGTCGCTCGGCAACACCATCGCGCCGCAGGACGTCATCAAGCAGTACGGCGCGGACATCCTGCGCCTCTGGGTGGCCCAGACCGACTACATGGCCGACCAGCGGATCGGGGACACGATCCTGAAGGGCACCGCAGACAGCTACCGCCGTCTGCGCAACACCATGCGCTTCATCCTGGGCAGCCTGGGCGATTTCCGCGAGGAAGATCGCGTGGCCCCCGCCGACATGCCCGAGCTGGAACGCTGGGTCCTGCATCGCCTGGCGGAACTGGACGAGCTCGTGCAACAGGGCTACCGCGCCTTCGACTTCCAGGGCGTCTTCCAGGCGGTGTTCAACTTCGCCACGGTGGAGCTGTCGTCCTTTTACTTCGACATCCGCAAGGATGCGCTCTACTGCGACGGCGACACCCTGCGGGCCAAGGCCACGCGCAGCGTGCTGGACATCCTGTTCCACCGGCTGACCACCTGGTTGGCGCCGGTGCTGTGCTTCACCATGGAAGAGGTCTGGCTGGAACGCTTCCCGGGCGAGGACAGCTCCGTCCACCTGCAGGACTTCCCGGAAACGCCGGCGGCGTGGAAGGACGAGGCCCTCGCGGCCAAGTGGGCCCGTGTGCGCCAGGCGCGCCGCGTCGTCACCGCCGCGCTGGAGGTGCAGCGGGTCGAGAAGGTGATCGGTGCCTCGCTGGAGGCCGCGCCGGTGGTCCATGTCGAGGACGCCGATGTGCTGGCGGCGCTGAAGTCGGTGAACTTCGCCGACATCTGCATCACCTCGGACCTGCAGCTGTCGGCCGATCCCGCACCGCAGGAGGCCTACCGCCTGCCCGAGGTCGCCGGCATCGCCGTGGTCTTCGAAAAGGCCGAGGGTGAGAAGTGCCAGCGCTGCTGGAAGATCCTGCCGGACGTGGGCACCCATGCGCACCCGGGCGTCTGCGGCCGCTGCGACAGCGCGCTGGACTGACGCGCCCGGGGCATGGCCCCGACGGCGCAGACGGAGAAAACAAAGACCCCCGCCGGAACCGGCGGGGGTCTTTCCGTTCCGGCCCCGGCAGAGGGATAAGGCCGGAACGGTGGACGGTCGGGCCGCGCGAAGGCGTCATTCCTGCGCTCTCCCTGTTCGGCGAAGCCGGGGCTCTGCTGCCCGGAGGAACGGTGATCCGGGCGGGCGACCGCAACGCGCGCCGTGTGTTTTCACGCCTCATGTCTCTTCACGCTGGCTCAGGCGGGGCGAACGTCCGCCCTCCCCGTTCTGATCCTGCGTCCCGCTGCGGCCAGCGTGGACGTCCTTCAGGCCGCGGTTTCCAGCTTGTTTTCCACCAGGGTCGAAAGCTGCTGCACCAGGGCGTAGATATGCATCGAGGTGCCCGG
This sequence comes from Pseudooceanicola marinus, assembly GCF_020177265.1. Lineage (GTDB taxonomy): Bacteria > Pseudomonadota > Alphaproteobacteria > Rhodobacterales > Rhodobacteraceae > Pseudooceanicola > Pseudooceanicola marinus_A. Next base: position 96,281 of record NZ_JAIVMC010000008.1, on the reverse strand, counting down.
CACGTTGGCACCGGAGCGGGAGGCCTCTGTCAGCATGCCCTGGAAGAGGCTGATGGCGTTCAGCCCCGGCGGCACCTCCGCTTCCGCCAGGAAGACCGGATCCGCCACGCTGGCGAGCGGCGGCGCACTGCCCCCATCGGCCACGCCGGAGCGGACGGGTTGCGCGGGCGGCGGCGGCGGGGATTGCAGCGTCAGGCGCAGCAGTTCGGATGGCGCGGGCAGCGGTTGCTCTTCGGTTGGCGCGGCGCGCGCGGCGGTGGCGGCACTCTCGCTTCCGGGGGCATTCGGTCTTGGGTCCGGCGCGTAGAGAGGGCGCGCCGTTGTCAGGGTCTCCAGCATGACACTCTCCTTTCTGACTGTCCGGGGCCCGGCACGGGCCCCTCGGGGCGGCGGCCCGTCTCCGGGACCGTCAGGGGGCCGCATGTGGCCCTGGCGGGCCCGGTCTTCTGTCCGGTCAGGCGGCACGGGGCCGTCTCGGCACGCAGGGGCCGCACGGGCGGCTATAGCAGTAAGGATGTGCAGATAACTCTTACCGGGGGCTTAATGGCGGTAAGGAATTGACCGGACAAATCTTTACGTTTGGCCCATGATTGGCCGATTTCGCCCGGTTCCAAGGGGGTTTTCCCGAAAGTTCGCTTCAAAGCCCACGTAAGCCACCTGGCGCCCGCCGCCTGTCAAAGGGCCGGTTTCGGGCTGATCCGGGCCGCGTGCCCTGCTAAGGTCACGCCATGGATTGCCTCTCTCTCGACACGCCCACAGGCCGGTTCTGGCTGCTTTCGGACGGCACCGCGATCACCCGCGCCGCCTGGCACCCGCTGGGCCCGGAGGCCCCCAGCCCGTTGCTGGAGGAGGCCGCGGCCCAGATCCGCGCCTACTACGCTGGGCAACGGCAAGCGTTCGAACTGCCGCTGCGGGTGGACGCCAGCCCCTTCCAGCAGGCGGTCTGCGATGCAATCGCCGCGATCCCCTTCGGCGAGACCCGCAGCTATGGCGATCTGGCGCGGGATCTCGGCCGTCCGGCCCAGGCCATCGGCCAGGGCTGCGGCGGTAACCCGATCCCGCTGCTGATCCCCTGCCACCGGGTGCTGTCGACGACGGGTCTGGGCGGGTTCTCCGGCGACGGCGGGGTCGAGACGAAGGTGTGGTTGCTGAAACACGAAGGCGCAGCCGGGCTGCTGATCTGACGGCGGCGCCCGGAAACCGGGCACGCGCCGGCCCCCACAGACAGGACGACCCGCGACCTGGGGTCGCGGGCCTGCAAGAATCCGGTCTGTTCCGGTCAGGGTCAGACCGCCGCGAGCTTCGTCTTGCTGCTGGTCTTGGGACGGTCGGCGTTCTCGTCGATGAACTTCAGCACCAGGGGGCGGATGTTGTTGCGCCAGGAGGAGCCGGCGAAGATGCCGTAATGGCCGGCGCCGGGCTCCAGATGGTTCGACTTCATCTTCTCGGGGACGCCGGTGCACAGATCCAGGGCGGCGACACATTGGCCGGGGGCGGAAATGTCGTCTTTCTCCCCTTCCACGGTCTTCACCGCCACGTCGGTGATCTTGCTGATGTCCACCTCATGGCCGTTGATGGTGAAGCAGTTCTTGGCGATCTCGCTGTTCTTGAAGATCCGCTCGACGGTCGACAGGTAGAACTCGGCCGTCATGTCCATCACCGCCAGGTATTCGTCGTAGAACCGGTTGTGCCGGTCATGGTCGCCCGACTCGCCACGGGCCACGCGCATGATCTGGTCGGTGAAGGCCTGGGCGTGGGTGTCGAGGTTCATCGAGATGAAGGAGGTCAGCTGCAACAGGCCGGGGTAGACCTGCCGGCCGATGCCCTTGTACTTCGCCCCGACGCGCTGGATCATCAGCTGTTCCAGCTGGCCCATGCTGACGCGATTGCCGAAATCGGTCACCTCGGTGGGGGTGGCATCGGGGTCGATGGGACCGCCGATCAGGGTCAGGGTGCGCGGCTGCGCCTCGGGGAAGATCTCGGCCAGGTAGGCGGTCGCCGCCAGTGTCAGGGGCGCGGGCTGGCAGACGGCGATCACGTTCACCTCCGGCCCCAGCTCCTTCATGAAATCGACAAGGTAGAGGGTGTAGTCCTCGACATCGAACTTGCCCTCGCTGACGGGGATGTCGCGCGCGTTATGCCAGTCGGTGATGTAGACCTCGCAGTCGGGCAGCAGCGACACCACGGTCGACCGCAGGAGGGTCGCGTAGTGACCGGACATCGGCGCCACCAGCAGCACCTTGCGCGCCTTTTCCTCGCGGCCCTGGACCTCGAAGTGGATCAGGTCGCCGAAGGGGCGTTCCACCACCTTGGCAATCGACACCAGATGGTCGCGCCCGTCCTCGCAGGACACCGAATGGATGCCCCAGTCGGGCTTGGCCACCATGCGCTTGTAGCTGCGCTCGGTGACCTCGCCCCAGGCCGCCATCATCGTCAGCATCGGGTTCGGCACCAGCGAGAACGCCGGGTAGGAGGCGAGACTGAGCGCCGAGGCGCCCATCCATTGCTGGGTATTGCGCACCGTCTCCATAAGATCGTAGCTTGCCATGTAGCGCATAGGTATCTCCATTCAGCGGGGCAGAACCCGGCTTCTCCGTTTCTGGGGTCTTCCGGGCCGCGCGCCTCCGCCGCCCCTCATCAGGGGCCAGGACCGGAGATCAGCGCATGCTGCAGAGCAGAAAATAGGGGGGAATCGTTTAGATGACAACACAAGAGACCGAAGATGGCCCGCTTTCGAGCCAGGAAAATCTCGAAAAACTGAACGCAAACCTGGCCCGTGTCGAAGAACTCAGCCAGCGGTTCATCGCCGCGCTGAAGGAACGCCACGCCACCCCCGCCGGCCTGCAGGCCCCTTCGCCCGAACTGTTCACCCAGGCCGCCGGCGCCTACTGGGCGGAGATGCTGCAGAACCCCGCGCGCATCTTCGAACACCAGCTGGAATTCTGGGGCAAGTCCGTCACCCACTTCCTTGAGGCGCAGGAGGCCCTGGCCAAGGGGCGGCTGGAAGCGCCGGAGGACAACCTGCCCCCCGACCCGCGCTTTTCCAATCCGCTGTGGAGGACGCACCCCTATTTCAACTACATCAAGCAGCAGTACCAGCTGAACAGCGAGGCGATGACCCGCGCCGTCGAGGACGTGGAGGATCTGGACCCCACCGAGAAGGAGCGGCTGCGCTACTTCACCCGTCAGATCGCCGACATGATGGCGCCGACGAATTTCCTCGCCACCAACCCCGACGCCCTGGAACGCGCGCTGGAAACCGAGGGCGAAAGCCTGGTGCAGGGGCTGGAGAACCTGGTGCGCGACCTGGAGGCCAACGGCGGCGAGATGCTGGTGCGTCTGGCCGACGACAGCGCCTTCCGCCTGGGCGAGAACGTGGCGACCGCGCCGGGCAAGGTCGTCTGGCGCAACCACATGCTGGAGCTGATCCAGTTCTCCCCCAGCACGGACGAGGTTCGGTCGTCCCCGCTGATCGTCTTCCCGCCCTGGATCAACAAGTTCTACATCCTCGACCTGAAGGAGCAGAATTCCTTCATCCGCTGGGTGGTCGACCAGGGCTATACCCTTTTCGTCGTGTCCTGGGTGAACCCCGATCGCTCCTACCGCGACATCGCGCTGGACGACTACATCGAGGACGGCTTCCTGGCGGCGATCGAACAGGTGAAGCAGATCACCGGAATGAAGCAGGTGAACACCATCGGCTACTGCATCGGCGGCACAACCCTGCACCTGGCCCTGTCGCTGATGAAGAAGCGCGGCGACCGCTCGGTCAAATCCGCCACTTTCTTCACCACCCTCACCGACTTTTCCGACCAGGGCGATTTCACCCCCTTCCTGCAGAACGATTTCGTCGATGCGATCGAGGAGGAGGCGATGAGCTATGGCATGCTGAAATCCTCGATCATGGCGCGCACCTTTTCCTTCCTGCGCTCCAACGACCTGGTCTACCGGCCGGCGATCCGCAGCTACATGATGGGCGAACAGCCCCCGGCCTTCGACCTGCTCTACTGGAACGGGGACGGCACCAACCTGCCGGCGAAGATGGCGGTGCAGTACCTGCGCGACCTTTGCCAGAAGAACCTGTTCACCACCGAGGGCATCGAGATCTGCGGCGAGACGCTGAAGATTGCGGACGTGACCCTGCCGATCTGCTCGATCACCTGCGAGACCGATCACATCGCCGCCTGGAAATCCGCTTACCGCGGCTTCCTGAAGACCGGCTCGAAGGATCGCACCTTCATCGTCTCGCAATCGGGCCATATCGCCGGGATCGTGAACCCGCCGTCGAAGAAGAAGTACGGGCACTACACCAACGACGACCTGCCCCCCTCGCCTGAGGAGTTCATGGAAGGCGCGACCTTCACCGAGGGCTCCTGGTGGCCCCGCTGGGAAGGCTGGCTGCGCAAGCGCTCGGGCAAGCTGGTGCCGGCCCGCACGCCGGGAGATTCGACTCATCCCGCGCTCTGTGACGCGCCGGGAACCTACGTGGCAGCGCCCCTGCCCGCCTGACCTTCCCCTAGGTCAGCCGCGCCCCGGCCCTCAAGGCCTTGGCGCGGCTCATATTTCCATACGCCCCTGACCATTCTCGCCGCAGTGCAGAAAAATCCTTGATTTTCTGCGCTGCAGCATCCATATTCTCCCTAAGATTGAAACGCCGGAGCCGGGGACGGTTCCGGGAAGGCCAGAAGAGGATGGACTAATGGCAAAGACCCAAGATTACACCGCGATCATGAAGGACTTCATGGGCGCTTTCCCTGTCGACACTTCTTCGATGGAAGACGCGTTCAAGACCCAGGCGACGCTGAACGAAAAGCTGTCCGCCGTGGCTCTGGACGCTGCCGGCAAGTCGACCGACCTGTCGACCAAGTGGACCAAGGAAACCCTGACCAAGATGTCGGAAATGTCCAAGGCCAAGACCGACCCGGCTGACTACGCCAAGGCGATGACCGATTTCGCCTCCGCCTGTGCCGAGATGTCCGCCGAGAACATGGCCGCCTTCGCCGAGATCGCGAAGAAGGTTCAGACCGACACCGTCGAGCTGATGATGGCCGCCGGCAAGGACATGACCGAGGAAGCCTCCGCCGCCGTGCAGAAGGCCACCAAGGACGCGACCACCGCGGCCAAGAAGGCCTCGACCGCGAAGTAAGTGACGTTTCCCCTCCCGGGAAGTTGCGCCCCCGATTGCTCCTCCCCCTTGTAACGGGGCGCATGAAGGAAGGGCGGATCTAGCAGGATCCGCCCTTTTTTGTGTCGCACTAACTTGCACCGGGCGGGGCGCAATGCGGCCCGCCCGCGCGCTCCTCAGAACCGGAAGGCCAGGCGCATCAGCAGCGTATCGGCCTGCATGTCGCCCCCCGGGATCCCCAGGTAGTCGTCGGCGAACCAGGTCCGCCGCGCCTCGGCGCCCAGCACCAGACGTTCGGTCAGCTTCACGTCGGCGCCCAGCCCGACGAAATGACCCGTCTCGTCGCCCGGCGTCAGCTCCAGCTTGGCGACACCCAGGGCCACGTAGGGCAGCACCCGCCCCGCGTCATAGCCCGCCTGGACCGACAGGTCATAGCGCGCCGGCTCTCCCAGCCCGTCGACGTCGGCCTGGTCGTAGGCCAGTTCGGCGCCCAGCACCCAGGCACCGAAGTCGTGGCGATAGCCCAGGAACAGCCCTCGGGTGTCGTGATCCAGCGACACGTCGATGCCATAGCCGCCCAGCGAGGTATCGGAGCTGCCGGTGCCCAGGGTCATCCCGGCATAGACTCCGGTCCAGTCGGAGACGGGCGCCGCGGGGGCCACCACGGGCGCCGCCGCGATCACGGGGGCCACGGGATTGCCCGCCAGCGCAGGGGAACTCAGCAGGCCCAGCAGGGCCGTCGTCACAGCGAATCGAAACATTTGATTTACTACCCAGTCAATTTGTTCAGATCTGAGTAACCATCGCCGCACCCGGGATAGTAGGAGCAATGATAGTGGTGGTTAACACCATCTCCCGGCACCACGGCCTTGCCCCATGGCAATTCCCGGCAGCCCCCTGACAGAGCTTTCTTTTTGTGAAACGGTGATCTAGGCTTCGCTGCAATGCTGCATAATCGGGGAGGGATAACCGGTGGCTGATAGTGAATCTCCGCTTCTCATCAAGCGCTACGCGTCGCGCCGGCTCTACAACACCGAGACCAGCGACTACGTCACCCTGGAAGACATCGCGGGCTTCATCCGGGGCGGTCGCGAGGTGCAGATCGTCGATCTGAAATCCGGCGACGACCTGACCCGCCAGTACCTGCTGCAGATCATCGCGGAACACGAAAGCCGCGGCGAGAACGTGCTGCCGCTGAACGTGTTGAACGACCTCGTGCGCTCCTACTCGTCCTCCGCAGGATCGGTGGTGCCTCAATTCCTGGCCGCCTCCTTCGAGATGCTCCGCGACGGGCAGTCGAAGATGATGGAGAACCTGGAAAAGGTGAACCCGATGATGGCCAACATGCCCGGCATCGAGGCGATGCAGGCGCAGCAGGCGGCCTTCCTGAAAGCGATGACCACCGGCTTTTCCGGCAACTGGTCGGCGCCCACCGACGAGGACGGCAGCAGCAGCGCGCCGGCCGAGGGCGACGACCTCGACAGCATCCGCAAGCAGCTGGCCGAGCTGCAGTCGAAACTGTCGAAGATGAGCTGACCCCGGCCGCGCAGGCCCGGCAAGGGCCCTGCGCACCGAGACGAGCAACGGGCTGACCATGGCCGATAAAACCGCCGCCGCCTCCCCCGGACGGGTCACCCTCTGGGGGATCGAGGTCTTCGTCGCCACGGCCGAGGAACGCTCGATCTCGGCCGCGGCGCGGCGCCTGGGCGCCAGCCCTTCCGCCGTATCGCAACAGCTGACCAATCTCGAAACCGCCCTGGGCGCCACCCTGCTGATGCGCCAGGCGCGGCCCATCACCCTGACCCCCTCGGGCGAGGCCTTCCGGCGTCGGGCCGAGGCGATCCTGACCGAGGCCGCCCAGGCCCGGGCCGAGTTGGCGGTGGCCGGCGCGCCCGCCCTGACCCGGCTGCGCCTGGGCGTCATCGAGGATTTCGAGGCCGACGTGACCCCGCGCCTCCTGACCCGCATGGCGGGGGACCTGGCCGAATGCCGTTTCCTGCTGGAAACCGGCGCCTCCCACTATCTGCACGATCAGCTGGACGCCGAGGCGCTGGACGTGGTGATCGCTGCCGAGATGGCCGAACCCGCCGACTGGGCGGAGGTGCATGACATCCTGACCGAGGATTTCATCGTCGCCACAGCCCCCGGCACCATCGACCCCGCCCGTCCGCTTCTGGATCAGCTGAAGGGCCAGCCGATGATCCAGTACACGACGCGGCACTACATGGGGCGGCTGATCTCGACCCACCTGGCGCAGCAGAACCTGCGCCTGGATCACCGGTTCGAGCTGGACAGCTACCACGCCATCCTGGCGCTGGTTTCCGCCGGCACGGGCTGGACGATCCTGCCGCCGCTGGCCCTGTTGCGGGCGCGGCGGCTGATGCCGCATCTCGACATCCACCCCCTGCCCTTCGCGCCGCTGTCGCGCCGGATCGTGCTGACCGCCCGCCGCAGCATCCTGAAGACGGTGCCGACGCGGCTGGCCACAGACCTGCGCGCGCTGCTGCGCCAGATCGCGGAGGAAACGGACGTGGCCCCCTACCCCTGGGTCGCAAGCTCGGTCCGGATCGCCTCCGACTGACGGGCGCCTAGCCCTCCAGCGGGTGGAAACAGGCCACGCGATGCGCCGCGTCGCCCTCCAGTTTCGGCACGCTCTGCCCGCAGGCCTCCGTCGCACGCGGGCAACGCGCCTTGAAGGCGCAACCGGCGGGCGGGTTCAGCGGGTCGGGCAGCTCGGTCTCCTTCCCCTCGGGGGCCGACAGGGCACGGCCAACCACGGGGGCGGAGCGGGCCAGCAGTTGCGTGTAAGGATGGCGCGGGGCACGGAAAATGTCCTCGGCCCGCCCCACCTCGACCACCGACCCGAAGTAGAGCACGGCAACGCGATCCGACACGGCCTCCACCACCGCCAGGTCGTGGCTGATGAAGAGATAGGTCAGCCCCAGCTTCGCCTTCAGGTCCGCCAGCAGGTTCAGCACCTGGGCCTGGACGCTGACGTCCAGCGCGCTGACCGGCTCGTCGAGGATCAGGATCTTGGCCTCCGCCGCCAGCGCCCGGGCAATGCCGATCCGCTGCGCCTGCCCGCCGGAAAATTCATGCGGGTAGCGATCCAGGAATTCCTCGCGCAGGTTCACGCTGGCGAAGATCTCGGAAATGCGTTTCTCCCGCTGCGCCCGGTCCAGCCCGTGCAGGCGTTTCAGCGGCGCCTCCATCACCTGGCGGATGGTCTTGCGCGGGTTGAGGGAGGAGATCGGGTCCTGGAAGACATACTGGATCTTCTTGCCGAACTCCGCCGGGTCGGCGTTGTCCAGCGGCGCCCCGTTGATCTCGATTGTGCCCTCGCTGGGCGGCAGCAGGCCGACCAGCATCCGCGCCAGGGTCGACTTGCCACAGCCCGACTCGCCGACGATGCCCAGCGTCTCCCCCTGCTGCACAACCAGGTCCACCGGCTGCACCGCATGCACCAGCCCACGCGGCGCGCCCAGCACGCGCTTGCCCACGGGGAAGCTCTTGGCCAGACCGTCGAGTTTCAGAACCGCGCTCATGCCACGCCCTCCGATTTGAGCTCCGTTTCGGGGAAGAGACAGCGCACCTCGCGCGCGCCCGGTCCTTCCAGCGGGATCTCTCCCTGGCGGCAGGCGTCCTGCGCCTTCAGGCAGCGGGGCGCGAAGGCGCAGCCGGGCTCCAGCCGGTCGACGGCGGGCGGCAGGCCCGGGATCGCCTCCAGCCGCCGACGGCCGCCGCCCAGTTCCGGCACGCAAGCGATCAGCCGCGCGGTGTAGGGATGCGCGGGCGCGTCCAGCACCGCCTCGGTCGGGCCGGTCTCCACGATGCGGCCCGCGTACATGACGGCCACCCGGTCGCACAGCTGCGCCACCACGCCGAAATCATGGGTGATGAAGACGATTGCCAGCCCGCGTTCGCGGCGCAGGTCGTTGAGCAGCGACAGGATCTGCGCCTGCACGGTCACGTCCAGCGCCGTCGTGGGTTCATCCGCGATGATGACATCGGGGTCGTTGGCGAGCGCCATGGCGATGCCGACGCGCTGGCGCATGCCGCCCGACATCTCATGTGGGTAGCTGTCGGCGCGGCTTTGGGCATTGGGGATGCGCACCTGTTTCAGCAGATCCACCGCGCGCCGCCGCGCCTCGGCCTTGCCCACCTTGTGGTGAACCAGGATCGCCTCGGCCAGCTGGTCACCCACCTTGTAGAGCGGGTGCAGCGTCGCCAGAGGATCCTGGAAGATATAGGCCACCCGATCCCCGCGCAGCCGGCGCAGGTGATCGTAGGGCGCGCCCACCAGGTCCTCGCCCTTGTAGCGCGCCGCGCCCCCGGTGATGACGCCCGGCGGCGAGGCCACCAGCCCCATGACCGACAGCGCCGTGACCGACTTGCCAGACCCGCTTTCGCCGATCACGCCGAGGCATTCGCCCGGCGCCACCTTGATCGAGACGCCGCCCACGGCCTTGTAGATGCGATCCTTGACGTGGAACTGGGTCTGCAGGCCTTGCAGCTCCAGCACCGCCTCGGCGTCGTCGGAGGCCGGTACGGGGCCCTTGCGGCGCACCTGCGTGGCGGCCATGGGCCGGGTCAGCGCGCCCGAGCGCAGGCGCGGGTCCAGCGCGTCACGCACCCCGTCGCCCAGCAGGTTGATGCCCATGACGATGACCAAGATCATCGCGCCGGGCACGATGGAGGTATGGGGATTGGTGATCAGCGCGCCGCGCGCCTCGCCCAGCATGGAGCCCAGATCGGCCTGCGGCGGCTGGCTGCCCAGCCCGAGGAAGGACAGCCCCGCCGTTTCCAGGATCATCCAGCCGATGGTCGTGGACATGGCAATGACGATGACCGGGATCACGTTGGGCAGGATCTCCGTCAGGATGATGCGGGTATGACCCAGCCCCGCCAGACGCGCGGCATCGACGAATTCCTTGTTGGCCAGCCCCACCGTCACGCCCCGGATATTGCGGGCGAAGAAGGGGATGTTGACCGCGGCCACGGCGATCAGCGCATTGACCAGCCCAGGCCCAAGCGCGGCGACGATGGCCAGGGCCAGCAGGATGTAGGGAAAGGCCATCAGCATGTCGACGGCGCGCATGATCAGATTGTCCGTGCGCCCGCCGAAATAGCCCGCGATGATCCCGATGGCCGCGCCGAAGAAGGCGGCGAAGAAGGCGGCGGCAAACCCAACGGCGAGGCTGAGGCGCGTGCCGTCCATCAGCCGCGCGGCCAAGTCCCGGCCCAGGTGGTCGGTGCCCAGCAGATGCCCTTCCGCCCCCGGCAGCAGGAAGCGGTTGGCAGTATCGGTGACATCCGGATCCGGCAGCGGCAGCAGCGGAGAGATCAGCGCCAGCGCGATGACGATCACCAGCACGATCCCCCCGGCGGCGGCCAGACGATTGCGGGCGATGAGGCTCAGGAATTGCATGTTGTGCGCCTCCTCAGGTCTTGATCCGGGGATCGAGCAGCGATTGCGCCACGTCCACCGCGATGTTGAAGAGCACGTAGCAAGCCGCGACGAAGACGACGCCGCCCTGCACCAGCAGGATGTCCCGTTTCAGGATCGCATCCACCAGCATCCGGCCCACCCCAGGCCATTGGAAGACCATCTCGATATAGACCGCCCCGGACAGGACGAAGCCCGCCTGGATGCCGAGGACGGGAATGATGCTGACCATGGCGGCGCGCAGGGCATGGCCCCAGATCACCCGCCCCTCACCCACGCCCTTGGCGCGGGCGGTGCGGATGAAGTCCTGGCGCAGCACCTCCAGCATGGCCGAGCGCGACAGACGGGCGACGACGCCCGTGGCCACGACGGCCAGCGCGATGGCGGGCATCACCAGGTGGTTGGCCACATCGGCAAAGCCGCCGCCGCCATAGGCCATGCGCATCCCCGACACCGGGAACCAGCGCAGCTCGACCGCGAAGATCAGGATCATCATCATGCCCAGGAAGAAGGACGGGATCGAGATCCCCAGAAGCACCGCGAAGGTGATCCCCTTGTCCGCCCAGCCGTATTGCCTGGCGGCACTGACCACGCCCGCCGCGATGCCGAGGATCGCGCAGAGGATGAAGGAGGTCCCGGCCAGCAGCAGCGTGGCGCCGAAGCGGTCCAGCACCTCGTCGATCACCGGGCGATTGAGGCTGAAGGAGGTGCCGAAATCCCCGGTCAGCATGTTGCCCAGCCAGATGAAATACCGCGCCACCAGCGGCGCATCGAGGCCAAGGTCGCGGTTGATCTTCTCCACGTTCTCGGGCGTGGCATAGGCGCCAAGGATCGCCAGCGCCGGATCGCCCGGGATCATCGCCATGATCAGGAAGACGATGACGGTGATCCCGAAAAGCACCGGGATCGCCGAGAGAAGTCGTTTCAGGATATATCCGGTCATCTGCGTCTCCGCTGGGATTGCCTGGCGCGCGCCTGCTGTGTCGTTTTCCCGGGAAAGGATGCCGCGCCGAGGGGCAGGCCGGCAATACGCCCTGCTCCCCCTCCTTGCGCGACGGGACAGGCCGGGCCGCCCCGCCCTGCCCCGGATCACGTCACCCGTCGGGCGATCAATTCTTCACCACGTCCTTCAGCAGCAGGAAGAACGAGGGCTCCAGCGCGAAGTTCTCCACCGCGTCGGAGGTCACCGCGTTCTGCTTCCAGTTCGCCACGAAGAGCCAGGGGGCATCCTCCTGCACGATCTGCTGCATCTCCTTGTAGGCGGCGGCGCGTTCCTCCTGGCTGGTCGAGACACGGGCCGTTTCGAGCAGCTCGTCGACCTCGGGGTTGGAATAGTAGCCCGAGTTGAAGCCCCCCTTGTCCGGCCAGGCGTCCGAGCGCAGCGCCAGATAAGGCAGCGTGTCGGGGTCGTTGGTCATCCAGGCCATCTCGGCCATGTCCGCCTTGCCTTCCAGCCCCGGGTTCACCTCGCCCAGGAAAGTGTTCCATTCGTAGGTCTCGATCGCAACGTCGAAGCCCACGGCCTCCAGGTCGGCCTGGATAGCGGTGCCCATGGCGACCGGATCCAGCATTCCAGACCCACCCTCGGTGACGTAGAAGGTCAGCTCGGGGTCCTCGACGCCCGCCTCGGCCAGCAGCTCGCGCGCCTTGTCGGGGTCGTAGGCATAGGGCTCCAGGCTTTCGTCATAGGCCCAGGCGAAGGCGGGCGGGATCGGGCCCGCGGCCACTTCGGCGGTGCCTTCCAGCACGTTTTCCACCAGCGCGGTCTTGTTGACGGCGTAGTTGGCCGCCTGGCGCACAAGCTTGTCGGCGAAGGGGCCTTCCTTGGCGTTCAGGATCAAGAACCAGACGTGGGGGCCGGCCTGTTCGACGACGGTGAAATCATCGCCCTCGAACTCCGACAGCGACACGGGCGGCACTTCGACCATCAGGTCGATGCCCCCGGCCAGCATCTCGGCGGTGCGGGTATTGGCATCGGTGATCGGGCGGAAGACGACCGTCTCCAGTTCCGGCGCACCGTCCCAGTAGTCGCCATTGGCGTTCAGGATCACGTGGGTGTTGGATTCCCATTCAGCAAAGCTGAACGGCCCGGTGCCCGACGGGTTGCGGCCATAGTCGGCGCCGTATTCCTCGACCGCTGCGGGCGAGACGATCAGCCCCGTGGGATAGGCCAGGTTCGACAGGAAGGGCGCGAAGGGCGCGCTCAGGGTGAATTCCACCGTCAGCGGGTCGATGACCGTCACATCTTCAACGGAGGAGAAGAAGAAGGCCAGCGGGAAGGGGCCGGTGTCGTGGTAGGGATGGTCTTCGTCCAGCATGCGGTCGAAGTTGAACTTCACCGCCTCGGCGTCGAAGTCGCTGCCATCGTGGAATTTGACGCCCTCACGCAGGTGGAAGGTGTAGGTGGTGCCGTCCTCGCTGATATCCCAGCTTTCGGCCAGCGCCGGTTCGACCTCCAGCGTGCCGGACTTGTAGCGCACCAGCCCGTCATAGACGTTCATCAGGATGCGGAAATCGTTGACGGCCGTGACGGCGGCCGGATCCAGCGCCTTCGGCTCGGCGATCTGGCCGACGATCAGAACGCCCGGCGGCGTCTGCGCCTGGGCCGCATCGCCCGCACCCAGCGTCAATGCCATGGTCAGGGCGGTGCCCGACGCCAGCAGCACCCGGCGGGTCCAGTTGAAAATTCCCTGTGTCATCTTGCGCCTCTCCCTCTGCAAAGCGGCCGCTATTCATCATGATAAATTGCACTCAGCCAAATTCTCATGATAAATTCAAGAGGCAAGAAACGACCGGAGGCAGCATGACCTTTTCCATACTCGTCCGTGACGCGGAAACAGGCAGGATCGGCGGGGCGGCGGCCACCGGATCGCTTTGCGTGGGCGGCTGGGTCCTGCGCGGCCGGATCGAGGCGGGCATGTCCGCCAGCCAGGGTACCGCGCCCTCGACCCTCTGGGGCGAGGCGGTGCTGGACGAGATGCAGGCGGGCGCCCCGGCCCCTGCTGCCGTGACCGAGGTAACAGCGCCGGACGAGGGGCGCGCCCACCGACAGCTTTCGGCGCTTGACCTACTGGGCAACACCGGCGCCTTCACCGGCGCGGCCTCGGTGCCCGCCTGCGCCAGCCGGCGGGACGAAAACCTGGTGGTGGCGGGCAACATGCTCAGTTCCGAAGCGGTACTCGATGCGGTGGCCCAGGGCTATGCCAGCGCCACGGGCACGATGCCCGAGCGGCTTCTGGCGGCGCTTCAGGCCGGCGAGGACGCGGGATCGGACAGCCGCGGACTGCTGTCGGCGGCGCTGCTGTGCCTCGGCCCGGACATGGCCCCCCTGAGCCTGCGCATCGACGCCTCCGATTCGCCGCTGGCGGACCTGCGCGCGCTGCACGATCGGGCCACCACAGGCCTCTACGCGGAATGGGCGCGGCTGGTGCCCACCAAAGAGGCACCTTTCCGCGCGCCCTCCGAGGCGGACTTCGCCCGGCTGGACGAGACGCCCCGGTCGGAGTGACAGCGCGGCAGCGCAGGCGGGGGGCTCCGCCCCCGTCTCCGTACCGGAGACTCCCCCGGAGTATTTCAGACGAGATGAAGATGAAGGAGGGCACGAGCGAGGCGCCCGCCGCGATGGCTCCCGCGCGCGCACCTGCCTGAGGCAGAGGGAGGGTTGCAGACCAGGCGACGTCCCGCCTCTTCACCTTGTCGGAAAAACTCCCGCCGGAGGCCTCGGCCCGGGACGGGCCGATCCTGCATGGCGATTGAGCGGGCGGCTCAGGCGGTGAGGAAGCGTTTCAGCATCTCCGCCTCCTGCCCTTCCATCAGTTGCTCCGCCGTTGCCATGTGATCTGCCATGACCAGACGCGCGCGGTCCGGATCGCCGCGGCGCAGGGCGTCCAGAAGCTCCAGCTGGTAGGCCCGGCCCTTCTCCCAGAGCTCGGGATTGGCCGGCTCGTAGAGGCGGCGGTAGATCGTCAGGTCGGACAGGATCTGCGCCATGAACCCGATGACGAAGCCGAGAAGTTCGTTGCGGGCGAACTCCGCGAGCAGCTGGTGGAAACGCAGCGAGGCGATGTGCTGTTCGCGCTCCTCCTCCACGTCCGACGACGGGTGGTCATAGGATTCCACCACCGCATCCAGCCGCGACAGCTGCGCATCGGTCAGCTTGCCGGCCAGCGACGCCGCAAGTTCCGGCTCCAGTAGGCGGCGCATCTGGTAGATGTCCTTCAGAGTCAGGTCGCGGAAGTAGAAGTAGTTGCCCAGAAGCGCCTGGGCGCGTTCGCGACTGACCTCGTGCACGAAGCTGCCGCCGCCCGGCCCGGTGCGGGTCTTCACCAGCCCCTGGGCTTCGAGGATGCGCATGGCCTCGCGGATTGTCCCTTTCGACATGCCGAAGCGGGCGATCAGCTCGGCCTCGCCGGGAAGGCGATCACCCATGCGCAGGCCCTCCTCGACCACGTAGTCCTTGATCGCCTCGGCCACCTGCACGGGCCGTGATCGCCGCTCTGCCCCGTTTGCCACCTGTCGTCGCCCCTTCATGCGCCTGCCGCGCCGATTTCTCATGATGAATGGCGACGCTGACGCAAAAAGGGCCGGGACGCAATGCCCGGCCCTTCCCGTCCCGTGATCCGTCGGGCGCTTAGTTCAGCGCCTCGTCGGTGATCTCATGGGTCCAGGCACCTTCCGGCTCCTTGGTGATGGCAGGGTTTTCCGGGCTGACGGCGGACAGCAGCGTGGCCACGGTCTGTTCGTAGTCGGCCGGGTCCAGCGCGCCATCGGTGCCGGCGGTCAGCTTGGCGACCTCGCCCATCATGTACTGCTGGTGCTCCAGGGTCTGGGCCCCGGTCTCATCGTACTCCAGCACGATCTCGGCAGCCTCATCGGGGTTGGCTTCGGCGTATTTCCAGCCTTCCATCGAAGCGGCGACGAAGCGGACCATCTTGTCTTTGAACGCCGGATCTTCCAGGTCCTCCTCCAGCACATAGAGGCCGTCTTCGAGCATGCCGACGCCCTCTTCGAGGTAGTTGAAGGTGACCAGTTCCTCCTCGGTGATGCCCGCATCCAGGATCTGACCGTATTCGTTGTAGGTCATGGTCGAGATGCAGTCAGCCTGGCCGTTGATCAGCGGATCGGCCGAGAAGGCCTGCTTGATCACCGTCACGCCGTTCTCATCGGCGCCGTCGGTTTCGATCCCCAACTTCGCCATCCAGGCGTAGAAGGGATATTCGTTGCCATAGAACCAGACGCCCATGGTGTGACCGGGGAAGTCGTCGGTGCTTTCGATGCCCGCCGCCTTCAGGCAGTTGACCTGCAGGCCGCCGGTCTTGAAGGGCTGGGCGATGTTGACCAGGGGCACGCCGCGTTCGCGCGCGGCCAGGCCTGCGGCCATCCAGGTGGTGATGACATCGGCTCCGCCGGCGGCGATCACCTGTTCGGGCGCGATGTCGGGGCCACCGGCCTTGATCGTCACGTCGAGGTCGGCCTCGTCGTAGAAGCCCTTGGATTCGGCCACGTAGTAGCCCGCGAACTGAGCCTGGGTGACCCATTTCAGCTGCAGCGTCACCTCGTCGGCGGCCTGGGCGCCGGCGGCGGTCGCGGTCAGGGCCACGGCCCCTGCGATCCAGTTTTTCATGAGTTTAACTCCCTGTTTGGTCTTCATGTTTTTATATGCGCTTCTCAGCGCTGAGACGGGTGCCAGAAGGTCACCCAGCGTTCCACGAGGGCCAGTGCCCCGTAGAACAGCGATCCCGCCAGAGCGGCGACGACGATCTCGGCCCAGACCATGTCCAGCGCCAGTTGCCCCACCGATGTTGAGATACGAAAGCCCATGCCCGCAATCGGGGACCCGAAGAATTCCGCGACGATGGCGCCGATCAGGGCCAGGGTCGATGAAATCTTCAGCCCGTTGAAGATGAAGGGCATGGCGGCCGGCAGGCGCAACTTCCAGAAGCCCTGCCAATAGCTTGCGGCCCAGGTCTTGATCTGGTCGCGTTGCATCTGCGTGGTCTCCTGCAGGCCGGCGGTGATGTTCACCAGCATCGGGAAGAAGACCATGATGGTGACCACGGCGGCCTTCGACTGCCAGTCGAAGCCGTACCACATCACCAGGATCGGCGCGGTGCCGACGATGGGCAGGGCGGCGACGAAGCTGCCCACGGGCAGGATGCCCCGACGCAGGAAGTCACTGCGATCCACCAGGATGGCGACGAGGAAGGCCGCCAGGCTGCCGATGGCAAAGCCCGACAGCGCGCCCTTCACGAAGGTCTGCACGAAGTCGGTCCAGAGCGTCGGGATCGAGCTGGCAAAGCGCGCGGCGATCATCGAGGGCGCCGGCAGGATCACCATGGGCAGCTCCAGCCCGCGCACGATCAGTTCCCACATGCCGACCAGGGTCAGGCCGAAGATCACCGGCACGGCCAGGCCCACGGCGCGGGTATCCCCGCCCCGGCCATTGGCCAGTTGCACGTTGAGATACCAAAGGCCCGCCCAGAGGACGAAAGCGGCGATTACGAGCGTCATTGGATGCCCTCCCGGATCTGGCCTCTGACCGGGCACAGGTCTGCGCAGACCTGTGCCAAGGCACCGTCCAGCGTCATTTCAACCGAACGGGCCAGCGGCCCGGCCTGCGCCCGTCCGCCCGCCCGGGCCGGCGCAATGCGCCCTTCCGCGGACGGGCCCAGGCCTCGGGTCGGAAAGCGGTTTTCAAATGCCATCTGCATCACCCCAGCCCCATCCGTTTCAGCACGCCACGTTCCATCAGCCCGATGATCGCCACCAGGCAGGCGGCCAGGATGGCGGTGGCAAACAGCGCCGACCAGATCTGCACCGTCTGGCCATAGTAGCTGCCCGACAGCAGGCGGAAGCCCAGGCCCTGGCCGGTGCCCGAAGGCAGCTCGCCCACGATCGTGCCGACGAGCGAGGAAGCCACGCCGATTTTCAGAGACGCGAAGAGATAGGGCGCCGAGGCCGGCAGGCGCAGCTTCCAGAAGGTCTGTGCCTTGGTGGCCGACCAGGTCTTCACCAGGTCCAGATCCATGGGCGACGGGCTGCGCAACCCCTTCACCATGCCCACGACGACCGGGAAGAAGGACAGGTAGGCCGAGATCACGGCCTTGGGCACCAGCCCCTGCAACCCGATGGAGCTGAGGACCACGATGATCATCGGCGCGATGGCAAGGATCGGGATGGTCTGGCTGGCGATGGCCCAGGGCATCACCGACATGTCCATGGCGCGGCTGTGCACGATCCCCACGGCCAGCAGGATCCCCAGGCCCGAGCCAATGGCGAAACCCAAGAGCGTGGCCGAGAGGGTGATCCAGCCGTGGAACACGAGGCTGCGCTTCGAGGTCGGCGCGACCTGCATGGTCTGCGCCCAGAGCTCGGTCACCACCTGGTGCGGGGCCGGCAGGCGCGGCTTGTCCTGCACCCAGGTGTCGGACCACTGCGCGGGGTTCTTCGCGGCCAGCACGAAGGGCGACATGTCGCGGCGGGTGATCATCCCCTCGGGGCTGACCACAGCGCCCTGGCGTTCGGCGGTCATCAGCGCGAACTTGATGTTCATCGGCACGCAGGCCGCGTACCAGAAGGCCAGGATCGCGGCGACCACGACGACGACGGGAAAGACGAGCCGCTTCATCGCCGCCACTCCATCCGCACTTCTTTCACGATCTCGGGCGGGACCGGCATCCGGCGCCCGACCTCGACGAAGCCTTCACGGGCGTAGAACCGCTGAGCCGCCTCGTTGGGCGCATGGGTGTTCAGGCTCAAGTGGTCGCGGCCTTCCTTGGCCCGGTCGAGAAAGGCCTTGCCCCAGCCCTGCCCGCGCGTCCGGCAATAGAGCGCGCCAATATGGCCCGCCTCCGGGTCGACGGACATGTAGGCGGCCACCGGCGCGCCGATCACCCAGATCTCGCGGGTGTCGAAGGCGTCGCGGATATGGCCTTCCAGCTCCTCGCGGGAATGCAGGCCGGGCATCCAGTCGGTTTCCAGGATCCAGTCGCTGGCGACGGCGGCGCAGGCGGGAATATCCGCCCGCTCCGCCCGGCGGATCTCGGGGGCGGCATCAGTCATAGGCATGCCCCGCGCGCAGCCCTTCGCGCACCCGATGCGCGATCTCCAGGAATTCCGGCGTGTCGCGGATATCCAGCGGGCGTTCCTTCGGCAGCGGGCTTTCGATCACGTCGGTGATCCGGCCCGGACGGGGCGACATCACGACGATCTTGGTCGACAGATAGACCGCCTCGGGGATCGAGTGGGTGACGAAACCGATGGTCTTTTCCGTCCGCGCCCAGAGCTTCAGCAGCTCTTCGTTGAGGTGGTCGCGCACGATCTCGTCCAGCGCGCCGAAGGGTTCATCCATCAGCAGGATGTCGGCATCGAAGGCCAGCGCCCGGGCGATCGAGGCGCGTTGCTGCATCCCCCCGGACAGCTGCCAGGGGAATTTCTTGCCGAAGCCGGACAGATCGACCAGTTCCAGCACCTTCTCCACGCGCTCGGCCTGCTCGGTCTTCGAAAAGCCCATGATCTCCAGCGGCAGCTTGATGTTGCCGGCGATGGTGCGCCAGGGGTACAGACCCGCCGCCTGGAAGACATAGCCATAGGCGCGGGCCTTCCGCGCCGCCTCGGGGCTCATCCCGTTGACCGTCAGCTGGCCGCCCGTGGGCTCTTCCAGCGCCGCGATGCAGCGCAGGAAGGTGGTCTTGCCACAGCCCGACGGGCCGATGAAACTGACGAAATCCCCCTTGGAGATCTCCAGGTTCACATCGCGCAGGGCCTGCACGGGCCCGTCGTTGGTCTGAAAGGTCAGATCGAGATGCTTTGCCTCAATTACAGGTACTTGCGTCACGAAGCTGTCCTTAAATACCGGCCGGAATGTTCAGCGGATCACGCTCGACAGAACGCGGGCTGTTCAATTCTTTCCACTTCGACAACGCCGTGTGCGCGCTCGGGAAGGCCGGGCGCGGCACGAACCGGCCACGGCCGGGCTGCGGCTGGCTATTCTGACCCCAGGCCCAGATCACCTCACCGCGCGACAGGGTGTAGCGTGCCTGGGCGCTGACCTCGACGCCCTCGAAGACGTTATAGTCGATGATCGACTTGTGGTTCGACGCCGAGATGGTGCGCGAGATCTTCGGATCCCAGACCACGATATCCGCATCCGCCCCGGGCATCAGCGCGCCCTTCTTGGGATAGATGTTCAGGATCTTGGCGATGTTCGACGACGTCACGGCGACGAACTCTTCCGGCGTCAGCCGCCCGGTTTCCACGCCGAAGGTCCAGAGCACGGCCAAGCGTTCCTCCAGTCCGTTGGTGCCATTGGGGATCTTGGTGAAATCCTCCAGCCCCATCTTCTTCTGCTCGGAGGAGAAGGCGGCGTGGTCCGTCGCCACGACCTGAAGCGAACCGGACTGCAGACCGGCCCACAGACCGTCCTGGTGTTCCTTGCCCCGGAAGGGCGGCGACATCACGCGCTGCGCCGAATGCAGCCAGTCCTTGCTGAGGTATTCCTCGTCATCCAGCGTCAGGAACTGCGCCAGCGGTTCGCCGTAGACGCGCATCCCCTTCTGGCGCGCGCGGCGGATGGCCTCATGCGCCTGTTCGCAGGACACGTGCACGATGTAGAGGGGCACGCCGGCGGCATCGGCGATGGTGATCGCGCGGTTGGCGGCCTCGCCCTCGAATTCCGCGGGGCGCGACCGGGCGTGCCATTCCGGCCCGGTCTTGCCCTCGGCCAGGAATTTCTTCTGCATCAGGTCGACCAGGTCGCCGTTCTCGGCGTGGACCATGGGCATGGCGCCCAATTCCTTGCAGCGCGAGAAGGAGGCGAACATCTCGTCGTCCTCGACCATCAGCGCGCCCTTGTAGGCCATGAAGTGCTTGAAGGAGTTCACGCCGTTGTCGACGGCATATTTCATCTCGTCGAAGATCAGCTCGTTCCAGCCAGTGATCGCCATGTGATAGCCGATGTCGGAACAGATCTGCGGCGCCGACTTGCGGTGCCATTCGTTGATCGCGTTCTTGATCGACCCGTCCGCGCCCGGCAGACAGAAGTCGATCAGCATGGTGGTGCCGCCACAGGCCGCCGCCCAGGTGCCGGATTCGAAGGTCTCGGCGGCGGTGGTGCCCATGAAAGGCATTTCCAGATGGGTGTGCGGGTCTATGCCGCCCGGAATGACGTAGGCGCCTTCGGCGTCGATATACTCGTCGCCTTTCAGGTCCTCGCCGATCTCCTTGATGGTCTCGCCCTCGATGGCGATATCGGCTTTCCACTGACGGTCGGCGGTCACCACGGTGCCGCCCTTGATCACCTTGATCATGATAGTCTCCCTGTCATTGCCCCGGGCGCCCCAGCCTTATCCGAAAGCTGAAAATACTCCGGGGGAGTCCGCGCCTTCAGGCGCGGGCGGGGGCAGAGCCCCCTTTTTTCTTCATTCCACGATCTCAGCCGTTTCCAGCACGGCATGCAAGAGAACATCGGCGCCCGCGGACGCCCATTCCTTGCTGATCTCCTCGGCCTCGTTGTGGCTGAGGCCATCGACGCAGGGGCACATGACCATCGCGGTCGGAGCCACCTGATTGATCCAGCAGGCATCGTGGCCGGCGCCGGAAATGATGTCCTGATGACTGTAGCCCAGGCGTTCGGCGGCCTCGCGCAGCTTGCGCACCAGGCCCTCGTCGAATTTCACCGGGTCGAAGCCGCCGACCTTCTCGAAGGCGACATCGAGGCCCATCTCGTCACAGATCTTTTGGGCGCCCTCCTTCAGGCGGGCCTCCATGTCCTCGATCACCGACAGCTCGGGGCTGCGGAAGTCGACGGTGAAGACGACCTTGCCGGGGATCACGTTGCGCGAGTTGGGATAGACGTCGATGTGACCGGCGGCGCCGACGGCATGCGGCGCATGCGACCAGGCGATTTCGTCCACAAGTTGCAGCACCTTGGCCATGCCCAGCCCTGCGTTCTTGCGCATCGGCATGGGGGTGGAGCCGGTGTGGGCATCCTTGCCGGTGATCGTCACCTGGGTCCAGCTGAGGCCCTGGCCATGGGTCACGATGCCCACGTCCTTGCCCTCGGCCTCCAGGATGGGGCCCTGTTCGATGTGCAGTTCGAACATGGCGTGCATCTTGCGGCTGCCGACGGGCTCCTCGCCCTCCCAGCCGATCCGTTTCAGCTCATCGCCATAGGACTTGCCCTCCGCATCGACGCGGGATTTGGCCCAGTCTTCGGTGTGCAGCCCGGCGAAAACGCCGGAAGACAGCATGGCGGGGGCAAACCGGGTGCCCTCCTCGTTCGACCAGTTGGTCACCACGATCGGGTGTTTGGTCTTCACGTCCAGATCGTTCAGCGTGCGGATCACCTCCAGCGCGCCCAGGACGCCCAGAACCCCGTCGTACTTGCCGCCCGTGGGCTGGGTGTCCAGATGGCTGCCCATATAGACCGGCAGTGCGTCGGGATCAGTGCCCGGTCGCTGGGCAAACATGTTGCCCATGGTGTCCAGCCCCATGGTGCAGCCTGCGGCCTCGCACCAGCTCTGGAACAGGGCGCGGCCTTCGGCATCGGCATCGGTCAGGGTCTGGCGATTGTTGCCGCCCGCCACGCCGGGGCCGATCTTCGCCATCTCCATCAGGCTGTCCCACAGCCTCTCCCCGTTGATCTTCAGGTTTTCTCCGGGTGCGGACATGGCAGGATCTCCAAAGCTTACTGTCTTCATTTTGACCACTTGGTCAAACGCGAGGCTAGCAGAGCCCGGTGACCAGTCAAGAAAACCCCCGCCTCCCGCGACGGCCGATACGCCTGCGACGGGAAAATTGCCTAAACGATCATCGCTGGACATCTCCGTCCGCCCGGTCAAAAATCATGACCCGGAAAAACACTTGAAAACGCACCGAAACGGGCGCCTGCCGCCAGCCTCTCGGCGCAAGGAGCAGTTGAGCCGCATGACGCAACCCGTCGCCCGCACGCGCATCCAGCGCAAGAATATCGCGCTGATTTCGGAGGCCGCCCTGTCGGTCTTTTCCACTTGGGGGTTCCGCGGCTCCACCGTCGACCAGATCGCCAAGGAGGCGAACCTGTCGAAACCCAATCTGCTCTACTACTTCCCCTCCAAGGAGGCGATCCACCAGCACCTGATGTCGTCGCTGATGGAAACCTGGCTGGATCCGCTGCGCGAACTGGATGAGAAGGGCGAGCCGCTGGAGGAGATCCTGACCTACATGCGCCGCAAGCTGCAGATGAGCCGGGATCATCCGCGCGAGAGCCGGCTGTTCGCCAATGAGATCGTGCAGGGCGCGCCGCGCATCCATGACATGCTGGAGACGGAGCTGAAGGAGCTGGTCGATGAAAAGGCCCGGGTCATCCAAGGCTGGATGGCGGACGGGCGACTGGCCCCCGCAGATCCCTGGCACCTGATCTTCTCCATCTGGTCGCTGACCCAGCACTACGCGGATTTCGACGTGCAGGTGAAGGCGGTGCTGGGCCCGGAAAAACCCGACCCCTTCCCCGACGCGGAAACCTATCTGTCGACGCTCTTCACCCGGATGCTGACGGTCTAGTCGGCCCCGCCGGGATCCACGCCGATCTCCTCCATGTAGGCGCGCACACAGCTTTGCACGTGGCGAAAGCGGTCCCCGCCAAGGTGGGTGCCGCCGAACCAGCGGGTGACCACGATCATGTGGCCTTCCAGCCCCGCGCGTTCCAGCATCCGCAGGATCACCATGCCCGCGCCAGCCTCGCCATCGTCGGCCTTCACCGGCTCACCCGGCAGCAGCAGCGCCCAGGTGTTATGCGTGGCCTTGGCGAACTTCTTCTTCCGCTTCAGCGCCTTTATCAGCGCCTCGGCCTCGGCCCGGCTGGCCGCCGGCCCGCCCGCCACCGCGTATTTGGAACCCCGGTCGCTCAGGACCCCGTCCAGTATCGTCAGATCGCTCATGCCCCTCCCCTGCCCCGGCGCCGCGCCCATGGCAAGCCTTCGGTCGATGTCGCCGGCCCGATTTCCGACAGGACGACGGCAGATCCCTGTCGCGACCGGAAGCGGAGACAAGAAAAAGGGCCCGCGAGGGGCCCTTCTGCACCGCTGCCGGTGCCTGACGATTTAGGTCGACCGGTCGTGCCGGCCGCCCTTGGATCGCCTTCGATCACTTCACGATCAGGAACGTATCCAGGGATTCACCACGGGCCAGGGCTTCCTTGATCCAGGCCGGCTGGCGACCGCGGCCGCTCCAGGTTTGCGTGCCATCTTCCGGATTACGGTATTTCGGCGGGTTCACTTTCGCTTTCCGCCCGGTCTGCCCGGTCAATTCGGAAAGGCTGAAGCCCATCTCGGCGGCCTTGGCTTCAAGTTCGACCAGAGCCGCTTTGCGTTGACGTTCTTCGTAGGTCTTGATCGCCGTCGAAACACGGGCCTGCAGCTTCTTCAGATCACCCAGGGACAGGGTATCCAAATCAATATCCAGCATAATCACACATCCTTTACGCTTGGGGAAAGGAGACTTCCCGTCACCCATTCCGCCTCTTACACCAGTGATTTTGGAATGAGCAACCACAATGTATCTAATTTCCATTAACAAATCAGCGTCACATCACGAAAACTGTCGAGCGGAACTTTCCCTCCATTCACTTGCGCGGCGTTCTCGGCGAAAAATGGCCGGGCGAAATGTTCCGCCCGGCCATCTTTGCCGAAGTTTCGTGCAACTGGAGACGCTAAAAAGCGACAGGGTTTAACTACTTGTTTAAAATACCCAAACGCTCGACAACGTTTTCGATCATCCGCATTCCGGCATCCTGACCCAATGACATGATGGACTCGGGGTGGAATTGCACGGCCGCGACAGGCAAATCGCGATGCTCCACCCCCATCACGATCCCGTCATCTGTTCGGGCCGTGACGCGCAACTCCGCCGGCAGGGTCGCCTCGACCGCGTGGATCGAATGATAGCGCCCGACGGTTACTTCCTCGCCGAGGCCATCGAATACGAGTCCCGGTTCCGAAATCCGAATGCGGGAGGGTTTGCCGTGCATCGGCTCCTCCAACTGACGCAATTCAGCGCCAGCATGTTCGCAAATGGATTGAAGCCCCAAACAGACGCCAAATAGCGCCAGATTTCGATCCAGGCATTTCCGGATCGTTTCCGACGTTCCGAAATCGGACGGGCTGCCCGGGCCGGGAGAAAGGACAACAAGATCGGGGGCAAACTCGTCGAACACCTGTTCAATTACGGGCGTCCGTGTCGTCATTACCTCCGCGCCGGTCTGACGGAAGTAGTTCGCAAGCGTATGGACGAAGGAATCCTCGTGATCGACCAGGAGAATGCGCCGTCCCTTGCCGCGTTGCAGGCGCGTTCCGTCGCCGGCGCCGTCATTGCTGCCGCGATCCCCGCGAATGGCGGCGCGCATGGCAGAGGCCTTTAGCTCGGTCTCGGCCTCCTCGGCATCCGGGTCACTGTCGTTCAACAGGGTCGCGCCCGCGCGGACCTCCGCCACGCCGTCCTTGATGCGAATGGTGCGCAAGGTCAGGCCGGTATTCATGTCGCCATTGAATTGCACCGCCCCCACGGCACCGCCATACCATTTGCGCGTGCTCTTCTCGTGTTTCTCGATGAAGCGCATCGCCCAGAGTTTCGGCGCGCCGGTCACCGTCACCGCCCAGGCGTGGCTGAGGAAGGCATCCATGCTGTCCATGCCCTCACGCAGACGACCCTCGATATGGTCGACGGTGTGGATCAGACGCGAGTACATCTCGATCTGACGCCGCCCGATGACCCGGACCGACCCCGGCTCGCAGACCCGGCTCTTGTCGTTGCGATCCACGTCGGAACACATGGTCAGTTCGCTCTCGTCCTTCTTGGACTGCAGCAGCGTCAGGATCTGCTCGCTGTCCTCGATGGCGTCGCGGCCGCGTTTGATGGTGCCCGAGATCGGGCAGGTTTCCACCCGGCGCCCGGTGACCCGCACGAACATCTCGGGGCTAGCCCCCACCAGATATTCCTGCTCGCCCAGGTTCATGATGAAGCCGAAGGGCGCCGGGTTGATCTTCTTCAGCCGCTCATAGATCGCCGAGGGGCTGTCGTGGCAGGGCTCGTAGAAGACCTGGCCCGGCACCACCTCGAACAGGTCCCCACGGCGGAAGCTCTCCTTCGCGGACACCACCAGCTTGGCATATTCGCCGGGCACGTGATCGCCGCGCGGCACATCCTCCGGGCCCTTCTGGAAGGGTTCGGCGGCAATCCCGCCCTCCAGCCCGTCGGTGGTCAGGTCACCCGCGCTGAACTCGTAACGATAGCGGGTGGTCGTGGTGGAATAGTGGTCACTGACGATGATGTCGTCCGCCAGGAACAGCACCAGGTCGCGCTGATCCTCGGGTCGGTCGAGGGTGAAATCGATCGGCTCGAACTGGAAGGCCAGGTCGTAACCGAAAGCACCGTAGAGCCCCAAGTACCCGTCTTCCTCGGAAAAGAACAGGTCGACGATCTGGCGCAGGACCGAGAAGACGGAGGGCGCGCGCGAGCGTTCTTCCTCACTGACCACGCGCGTCGGCTTGCGGATCATCAGGGCGATCTCGTCCTCGCGCGTCTCGGCGGTCTCGATCGCGTCCAGCCCTTCCAGAACCGGCGCGATGATCTGCAACAGGACCCGGCCCCGACCGTTCAGGGCGGCGATACGCATCGCGCGGCCGCGCGCCTCAACCACCAGCGGCGGCTCGGCGAAACCAAAATCCCAGCGGGTGTAGCGGCCCGGGTATTCGTAGTTGGAGGAGAGCAGAACGCCCCGGTGCGAATCCAGCCGTCGGGCCAGCGCCTCGGTGTCGCGGGGATACACCCCCGGCAGTTCCTTGCGGGTGACGTTCACGCCCCCCTTGGTTCGGAAGGTCAGGTCAGTCATGTCAGCTTCTCTTGGCAGGGGCGGCACGCAGCGTATCAGCGCGAGGCAATCGGGCCGGGGCCGCCGGAATTTGGAAAAGGGTCAGCGGGGCGATGGTGTCACCATCGCCAGGAAAGCGGCCAGAATTGCCATCGCTTCCCGAGCATTGCCCTTCGTCCTCTCCAGAGCCCGCGTGGGGCCGAAAATGCCGTCCTTGCCGCTCCGTCGCGGCGCGGGGCCGACAGTCGGGGCAAGGAACTCCTCGTATGTCCGCCGCGGGACCGCGCATGTCAAGCCTCGCGCTTGCCGCCGCGGCGCCGGCGTGCGACTCCGGGGGCAGCAAACGTTCCGAGGAGACGCCCCATGCCCGCATCCGCCCCGCTGTCGCCCCTGCCCGATCGCCCGCTGTCCATCTGTGTTGTCGGCGCCGGGGCCATCGGCGGCACCATCGCCGCGAAGCTGGCCCTGGCCGGTGAGACCGCTGGTCTGGCCGAGGTGTCGGTCGTGGCGCGGGGTGCGCATCTGGCCGCGATCCAGTCCCAGGGGCTGCGCCTGACCACACCCGAGGGCAGCCAAATGGTGCAGGTGACGGCCACCGACGACCCCGACACCCTGCCGCCGCAGGACATCGTGATCACCGCGCTGAAAGGCCATCAGGTGCCGCCCATGGCAGAGAATCTGGGCCGCCTTCTGGCCCCCCACGGGCGTATCGTGCCGGTGGTGAACGGGGTGCCCTGGTGGTACCCGATCGCCGACGGAGCAGGCGGGCAGAAGGGCGCCGAAGAAGTCGATCCGGGCGGCGTGTTGTGGCGTGAGATCGGGCCCGAGCGCGCCATCGGCGCCATTGCCGTCATCGGCGCCACCCTGCCCGAGCCGGGCCATGTGGAGGTCAACATCGACGGGCATTTCGACCTGGGCCGCCTGCCCGGTCAGGACCGCGCCGACGTGGAACGGCTGGCCGCGATCTTCGACGCGGCGGGGCTGGTGACGAAACAGACACAGCCCTTCCAGAACGCCATCTTTTCAAAGCTCTACTCGAACTGCGGCTTCAATTCCGTCTGCGCCCTGGCGCGGGCCCCGATGAACCGCATGCTGGCCGATCCGATCCTGTTCGAGCTGACCCGCGACATCGTGATGGAGGTGGCAGCCGTGGCCGATGCCGAGGGCGCCGAACTGCTGGAAGATCCGGAAGAGCGGCTGATCCGGGCCCGCGACGGCGCCGCCTTCAAGCCCTCGACCCTGCAGGACCTGGAGCGCGGCCGCCCGATGGAGATCGAACCGATCTTCGGCGCCGCCCTGGCCGTCGGTCGCAGCCATGGCATCGCCATGCCGAAGCTGGAGATGGTCACCGCCCTGCTGCGCTCCGTCGACCGCGCGGAGGACTGATCCGCGATCGCACGCGCCCTGCGGGGCCGGTTGCAAACTGCGAACCGGCCCTTTGCAAATGCGGTGGCGCCTCAGCGCAACCCGTCGAACTTGCTGATCTCATCCGCCGCCAGGCCGCCGAGGCGGGCGTGGATGCGCGGGCCCTTGGACATGGTCAGCACGTAGAGGATCTCATCCGCGCGAGGACCTTCGGGCAGCCCCACTTCCATCGCATCGAAATGCGAGCGCACATAGGCGGCATTGGTGTGGCCCAGAGGCACGTCCAACCGGGTGCCCGGCCCGCCCTGCTTCTTCGACGAGGGCACGATGGCCAGCGATTCGCCCAGCACTTCGCGCATGGAATAGCCCCCCGCGACGTGCCACAGCGCGGCATGTTCCAGCTCGCCCTGCTCGCCGGCGATGGCGCCCTTGCCGTAGGCGTCGATCCCCTCGACCCCGCCCATGGCCTCGACCAGCTTGCGCGCCATGGCCAGTCCCAGGGGTTTCAGGTCTTCCATCGCCTGGGTCAGATCCTCCTGGTAGGTGCCCGCATAGGGGTTCTTCACCAGGGCCAGCACGGCGCCGCGGACACGCGGGCCGCTGACGGGACCGCCGTCATGGTGGATCTCTTCGAGGATGACTTGCGTCTTGCGCAGGGTGAATTCGGCCATCGGGCCCTCCATCTGTCGGGACGCGCCCGGCGCGTCCGGTTCGTTTCGCCCGGCCGGTCAGCCGGGCAGCATGTCCTTCATCGCGCCCGTCGTCCGGACCTCGCCCGCCAGCGCCAGATGCGCCGCGCCGATCAGATCCCGCGCGCGCAGGTCCTCGGCGTAGGTCAGCCCCGCGTCCAGCGCCCTTGTCACCTCTTCCGGGGTCAGCGGCCCCAGGTCAACCGTGACAGGTCGCTTGCCCAGGTCGCTGTCGGGGATCAGCTCCTCCGCGGGTTGTCGCGTCACCGCCGGGTGGCCCGGCAGATCGACGCGATTGGCGATCATCGTGGCCGCGGCATCCGCCGCCGCTGCGCCGCGCGCCAGCACGGTCACCGCATCGGCGATGCCCAGGGAATGGCTGCGCCCGCCACGACCCGACGTCGCGCAGCCGCGAAAGGGCGCTTCGGGCGGCAAGTTGACTTGGCCGCCGGGCAGCGCCAGCCGCATGCCTTCGCTCCCGGGCGCCCAGGCGATGTCGCCGCCATTGTTGACCCAAAGCTTCGCATCGGGGGCCACCGAGACCATCGCCGCCAGGATCTCCTCGGCGACGCTGCCAGCGACGGCGGCCATGGGGGTGATGAAATCGGGGGCGAAGGGTGCAACGGCGGCCACCATCCGCGCAGCCACTGGGCCGCGCCCCTGACCACCGGCACGGCGCAGCTCCGGCAATTCCGCCACCAGCTCTTCCAGCAGGCCGTCGAAGCGGGCGCAGGCGGCGTCATAGGCCGCTTGCCGCACCGCCGCTTCGGCGAAGATCACCAGGTCGATCGGCCCGGCGTTCAGGTGCAACCGCACCCCGTCGGGCAAGAGCCCCGCCTGCATCAGCCGGCCTTCTTGCTGTCACCCGGGAAGGGCGTGACCGTACCGTCGCCGGCCGGCGCCTCACGGCCAAGCGCGCGGAAGACGTTGTGGTATTCGCCCCCCCGTTCCAGCACGTCGCGGATCGGTCGGATCGCCCCGTCATGCCCGCCAAGACCCACGTAGAGGTCGCGCGGCATGGTAAATTCCAGCGGCGCCACCAGCGCGGGTGTCGGCACATAGCCGAAGGAATTCTTCGGCATGTCCAGCACGTTGGCCATCACGGTGATGCCACCGCCGGGCCAGAGGAAGACATCGGCCCCGCCCAGGGTCACCTTCGCCTCACCCGCCTGCACGGCGCGGGTCAGCCGCACCGGGTTCTGCGTCACGCCGGAGCGCAGGGAGCCGCCGGCGCCGGCACAGAACATCACGGTGCAAAGCGCCGGTTCGCAGTTCTCCTCGATCAGCGCGACGGAGCGCGCCAGCGCCTCGGGCATGGGCGCGGGTTGCGGCTCCAGGTTTTCATCCAGCACGTAGTAGGCCGCGTGTTCGCCGGTGGTGGACACCATCAGCAGGGTCAGCCCGGGCCGTGCGCCCTTCTTTTCCAGCCACTTGTCGAGGATGGTCAGCGGATCCGAGATGTCAGTGCCGCCCCAGCCCAGGCCCGGTTCCGCCACCTGGAAATAGCGCCCCGGCGTGGACCGGCGGCCCTTGATGCGGATGCCCGTATCTTCCCAGCCGATGACCTTGCCGGCCTGGTGTTCCGAGACGACGCCGGTGATGTGGTCATCGACCACCACCACCTCGTCCACGTGGCCCTGCCATTGGGTGGCGAACATGCCGATGGTGGCCGAGCCGCAGCCGACGCGCATCCGCGTTTCGGCCTGGCCGTCCACGATCGGCGCCTGCCCCGCCTGCACGATAACGGTCGACCCACCGTCGATCGACAGCTCCACCGCCTCGCCGTTGCACAGCGCCATCAGGTTGTTGCAGGTGGCGCGGCCCTCAGCCTTTGACCCGCCGGTCAGGTGATCCACGCCCCCCAGCGACAGCATCTGCGACCCGTATTCGCCGGTGGTCACGTGGCCGATCACCTCGCCATCGGCGCGCACGGCCGAGGCCTCGTCGCCGAGGTGGCGGTCGGTGTCGATCTTCACCTTCACACCGCAGTAAGAATAGATCGCCTCCGTCACCACGGTGACGGTATCGACGCCTTCGACCTCGCGGCTGACGATGAAGGGGGCGGGTTTGAAATCGGGATAGGTGGTGCCGGCGCCAAGGCCGGAAACGAAGAGGTCGCGGCCCGCGATCATCGTGCCATCCCAGTCGCCCTCGGCGGGCAGGAAGGGGCGCACCTCCTGGCCTGCGGCGAGGGTGCGATCCAGCACCGTCACCGGGTCGCAGCGCACGATCTTGCCGTTTTCATTGGCATAGCGGTCGCAGGCGCCGGTGCGTCCCTCGGCCACGTAGCACATGACAGGGCAGGCATCGCATCTGATCTTGTCCACGGGCGCCATGGCGGACATCCTTTCAAGAGTGGCTCGCAGGCCTGTGCGTTCGCACGGAACACGGGCCTCGTGACGTGAAACAGGGGTTTTCACGCCGCGTCACATTCGTTGGTACACAAATGGTATTGACTCAGATGCCCCGCAGGTGTCAATGCCTTTCCAGATCCCCGACAGTTTGATCCTCCCCGCATTGATCGAGAGACCATTTTCCATGCATTACGACTTTTCAGATGACGACGCGGCCCGTTACCGCCTCGATGAACAGGTCGGCTTCCTGCTGCGCAAGGCCAGCCAGCGGCACCTGTCGATCTTCTCGCAAAACCTCTCCGCCCTGACGGCGACGCAGTTCGCGGCCCTGGCCAAACTGTGCGAACTGGGCCCGACGTCGCAGAACGCCCTAGGCCGCGCCACGGCGATGGATGCCGCCACGATCAAGGGGGTGGCCGACCGGCTGCGTGCCCGTGACCTGGTGACGGCGGAACCCGACCCGGTGGACCGTCGCCGCCATTACCTGATCCCCACCGAGGCCGGTCGCGCGCTTTATGCCGAACTGGCCGGGTCCGCGCTGAAGATCAGCACCGAAACCCTTGCGCCGCTCAGCGACAAGGAACGCGAAACCCTCCTCTCCCTGCTTGCCAAGATGGGCTGATACGCCGGGGCCCTGCCCCCGACGCCGAGCCCATGCCACCACTCACGAAGACCCGAGGCAAAGAGGTGTGTCGCCCCGTTTTCCACTCAGGCAACGGGGAGTGACGGAGCCCGCCCGGAGCGAAAGCTCCGGGCGGATCTGTTTCAGGGGCCCTGAAACGACAAAGGGGCCCGCGTGGGGCCCCCTCCCGTCTCGATCTGCTCTGGCAGTCAGACGCCCAGGTGCGCGCGCAGCCGCGTCTCGCCCGGGGCGATCTCGGGTTTGGTGAAATCCTCGGCATTGCGCCCCATCTCGATCACGCTGATCCGGTCGGCCAGTTCCAGCACCGCATCGATGCGCTGCTCGACCAGCAGCACGGCCAGCCCTCGGTCGCGCATCTGCACCATGACCTGACGGATCGCCTCGATCATCGAGGGCTGAAGCCCCTCGGTCGGTTCGTCCAGCAACAGCAGCTTGGGCCGCAGGCACAGCGCGCGCGCCGTGGCCAGCATCTGCTGCTCGCCACCCGAGAGCGTGCCGGCCCGCTGGCCCATCCGTTCGCCCAGGCGCGGGAAGAGCTCCAGCATCTCGTCGCGGGTCTCGCGTCGCTTGGCGGCGTCCTTAGGCCCGGCGCCCAGGCCGACCTCGATGTTCTGCGCTACCGTCAGTTCGGAAAACAGCCGGCGGCCCTGGGGCACATAGCCCACGCCGTGCCCCGGCACCTGGTGCGGCGGCAGCGCGGCCAGGTCGGTGCCGTCGAGCCGGATCTGCCCCGCCTCGGCCCGGACCAGGCCCATGATCGCCTTCATCAGCGTGGTCTTGCCCGCGCCGTTGCGACCCATCAGCACCGTGATCTCCCCCAGCGCGGCCTGCAGCGATACCTCGCGCAGGATCGTTGCCTGACCATATCCGGCGGTCAGCCCCTCGATCTGAAACATCAGCTCGCCTCCGTTCCCAGATAGGCGGCCTGTACCGCCGGGTTGGCGTGGATTTCCGCCGCGGTGCCGCGGGCCAGGACCTCGCCGAAGTTCAGCACGGTGATCTCGTCGGCCAGCTCCATGACCACGGACATGTTGTGCTCGATCAGCAGGATGGTGGTCTCCGCCGACAGCTCGCGGATCAGCGCCTTGAAGGCGGTGATCTCGCTTTCCGCCAGGCCCTGAGTCGGCTCGTCCAGGATCAGCAGCCGCGGCGCGGAGGCCAGGCCCATGGCGATCTCCAGCAGGCGCTGGTGGCCGTAGGACAGATCGCCCGCCACGTCGGCGGTGCGATCCGCCAGACCCACACGGGTCAGCGCATCGGCCACCACCTGTTCCACCTTCGCAGCGTCCCCGCCCAGCTTGCGCCGGGCCGCCAGGGCCACGTTTTCGTGGCAACTGAGCCGCGCGAAAACGGAGGTGATCTGGAAGGTATAGCCCATGCCAGCCGCCACACGTTTGTGCGCCGGCATCTGCGTCACGTTGCGGCCGTCGAACCAGATCGCGCCGTCGGTGGGTTCCAACCGGCCGATCAGCATCGACACGAAGGTGGTCTTGCCCGCCCCGTTCGGTCCGATCAGCGCATGCACCTGGTTCTTGCGCAGGGTGAAGTCGATGTCGTTGTTGGCCCGCAGCCCGTCAAAGGACTTGCCCAGCCCCTCGGTCGACAGGATCACGTCGGTTTCGTGTTTCATGGCAGATCCTTCCAGAAGCGGCGGCGGATCTCGCCCACGATGCCCTGCGGCGCGAAGAGGGTCAGCAGGACCAGCACAACGCCCGCGATCAGCATGTAGGCCTCGGTCACGCCGGAGGCCACGTCGTTGAGGTAGGTCATGAAGAGCACGCCCACGAAGGGCCCCAGCACCGTCCCGGCCCCGCCAAGCAGCACCCAGAGCAGCGCGAAGATCGAATATTGCACGCCGGCAAAGCTGGCGCCGACATAGCCGAACATGGTCGCATAGGCGCCGCCCGCCGCGGCCGAGATCGTGCCGGAGATCACCAGCGCGGCCAGCTTGCGGCCGCCAGTGTCATAGCCCAGCAGGCGGGCGCGTTCCTCGTTCTCGCGCAGGGCCACCAGGACCCGGCCGAAGGGATGGCGCACCAGCCACAGCGACAGCATCAGCGCGATGGAAAACAGCGCCCAAGCCAGCAGGTAACGCGTACCCTCGTCGCTGAGATCCCAGGATCCGATGGCGCGCATGTCGCCGGGGATCACCAGCCCGTCGTCGCCGCGGGTGTATTCGCTGAAGTAGAGGATCACGAGGTAGGCCGCCTGGGCGAACATCAGCGTCACGATCATGAAGCTGACGCCCTCGGTCCGGAGCGCCAGCAGGCCCACCACCAGCGCCAGCAGGGCGCCACAGCCCAGGCCGATGATCCAGGCCGGCAGCGCCGGAATGGCGAAGTGATAGCTGGCGATGCCGACGCCATACATGCCCGCGCCGAAGAACATGGCATGGCCCAGCGACAGCAGGCCGGTATAGCCGAAGGCGATGTTGTAACCGATGGCATAGACCGCCAGCACCATCACCCGGGCGAAGACCCCATGGTGATAGGCCGGCAAGATGAAATGCAGCGCGAAGAGGCCCGCGATCAGGCCAAGGTGCGATGTCAGGTCACGTCTGGTCATCGGTTCTTCACCCCGAACAGGCCCTGCGGACGGAAGACAAGCACCAGCGCCACGGCCAGCGTCGCGATGATCTTGGCCAGCGTCGGCGTGAAGAAGACCGAGATGATGCCGTCCGACATGCCGATCAGCACCGCGGCCACGACGGTGCCCGCCAGGCTGCCAAGCCCGCCGATGATGACGACGATGAACGACAGCAGCAACGCGTCACCGCCCATCAGGTAATGCGCCTGCTGGATCGGCACGATCAGCACACCGGCCAGCGCCGCCAGGGCGGCACCGGCGCCGAAGACGATGGCATAGACCCGCTCGACCGGAATGCCAAAGGCCGTGGCCATTTCGCCATCCAGCTGCGTGGCGCGCATGATCAGACCGGCGCGGGAGCGCGTCATGAACAGACGCAGCCCGGCCAGGATCACCACGGCGGCAACGATGACGAACAGCTTGTAGGAGGTCGTGGACAGGCCCCAAGGATAATACATCTCCAGCCCGTTTTCGCCCCAGGCGACCCAGGGCAGCGCGATACGTTCGTTGAAGGGGGCCACCACCGGCTTCGCATCCGGGCCATAGCCCATGAGGGCGGCCTGCTGGATGATGTAGAGAAGTCCGATGGTCGCCACGATCACCCGTTCGGGATCATAGTTCAGCCGCTTCAGGATCACCACGTCGGCCGCGGCCGCGATGGACCCCACGATCAGCGGCGCCAGGACAGCGGCGGCGATGAAGTTGACGGCCGGGCCGCCACCGAGGCCCATCATGAACTGGGTCACCACCCAGGCCATGACCGCGCCCAGCATGTAGAACTCGCCATGGGCGACGTTCACCACGCGCATCACCCCGAAGACGAGGCTCAAACCGCTGGCCATCAGTGCCAGGACGGCGGCCAGAACGGCGCCCTCCAGCATGGCCAGCATCAGATAGGGTCCGAATTCCATCTTCTCTCTCTTGATTTCAGGTGCCGAACCGGCGGACGGCGCGGCCTGTCAGGCAATGCGGGACCCAGGCCCCGCATCCCCGCAGCATTTCCAGCCATCGGATCAACAGACGTTCCGCCCGCCCGGAGGCCCGCAGCGGACGGGCGACACGGTGCGTGCGCCCTGCCCCGATCCGATAGCCAAAAATACTCATGTTGAAAGGTCTGCGCCCGGATGACGGCCGTCCCCCGGGCGCGGGCAGTCTGACGTCAGAAGCTCATCGAGGTGTAGTCTACCTCGTCGGGGTACATCGTCTCTTCGTAGTCGACGGTCTTCTGCACCACCAGCTTGCCACCCTCGACCTTCGAGATGTACTGCGGGCCGAAGACCTGGTGGGTCTTGCCGTTGAACATCTTGGTGCCGCCCGGGTGGGCCGGACCGGCTTCCATCAGCGTCATCGCCTCGACCGCCTCGATCAGGGCCTGACGGTCCTCGGTGGACTGATAGCCCGCGGCCTCCATGCCCGCCTTGATGACATGCAGCGTCTCCCAGCAGGAGAACATGTGCGCCGAGGTCGACACGTCCGAGGGATCGCTGACCGAGGCCCCGTTGGCATCCAGCCCCACGGCATCGCGGTAGGCGGTGACATAATCGGGCGCATCGTCCTGCAGGTATCGCGGCATGCCTTCCCAGAAGTAGGTGCCATCGAGGAACTCAAGGCCCGGCGAGGTCAGGTCGGTGGCCTCCAGACTGTCGATGAAGCCGAAGATCTCGGGGCGCGAGGGGCCGAAGAACTCACCCATTTCCTTCACGAAGGTCAGCACGGCGGGGCCGATCATCACGTGATAGATGACCTCGGTGTCGCGCGGGATCTGCGGGAAGTACTTGGTGAAGGAGGTCTCGGTCGGCGGGATCGCGATGGAGCCGACGATCTCGCCGCCTGCGGCCTCGATGGCCGGGGCCAGGTTGTCGCGGTGATCGTAGCCGAAGGCATAGTCGGGGTAGATCATCGTGACCTTCTTGCCCAGCACATCGGTGATGAAGGGCGCCATGGCCGAAATCTGGCTCTTCACGTCGGTGATGCCCGGCTGCATGGTCCAGCGGTTCAGCATGCCCGAAGCCACGTGGTGCCCTTCGGAGCAGACGAAATAGGGCAGCTTCAGCTCGCCGGCGCGGGGGGCGGCGCCCACGACCACGTGGGAGAAGAGCGTGCCGAAGGCCACGTCGCAGCTGGACTGGTTGGCAAACTTCTCCAGCACCTCGGCGGCGCGGCGGGGGTCGGTGCCGTCATCCTCGGTCACCAGTTCCACGGGACGGCCGTTGATCCCGCCTTCGCCGTTGATCTTCTCGATCGCGGCGACGGAGGTGCGTTCGTACCAGCGGCCATAGGCGGCGCCGATGCCGGTGGCGTGCTTGCCAAAGCCGATGCGGATCGGTTCGGCGCTCTGCGCGCTGGTGTAGCGGGCCCAGAGCGGCATTGTGGCAGCCGCGCCCGCGCCCATGGCCAGCGTTTTCAGCGCCCCGCGGCGCGTGGGCTGGATAAGCCCGCTGGTCTTGGTCTTGCTGGTTGTCTCGGTCATCTCATTTTCCCTGTTGGCAACGTTCTTACCGGATCTTATTCGGCTGACCCTGGGCGAAAGTCTGTAGGCACACAAACGATCTGTCCAGCCTTTTGAGTCGTTTCCCTCGGCGCCTGTCGCGCCAGTTTCGGCGCAATGCCCAAGGAAAGGGCAGCGCGACGGGATCCGGCCCGCCGCATCCTCACGCCCCCCGGGGCGAGGCCAGAAGCCATAGCCCGAACAGCGTATAGAATATCATGAACAGCGCCAATGGCGCCTGGCTCAGCGCTGCGCGGCCATGGCTGCCGTGCAGACGCAAGGCGGCCACGTGGCTCATCACGATCGCCAGGACATGGCCCAGCACCACCGCCGCCGCCTGGCTGAGCCAGATCACCCGGACAGAGGCCTGCCGATTGAAAAACCCCGTGCTGACAGTGACTTCGCGCAGGCCCAGATGATGCGCGACCATGTTCCAAAGGTACTGCCCCTCCACCAGGGCCGCCGGCAGGTAGTGAGCCGCGTGGTAGCCGAAGGCGATCGGCAGGATCGCCGGGGCCAGCACGCGGAAACTGGCGCCGAAGCCGCCGGCCTCCACCAGGATCAGCCCCGCCTTGACCGAGGCCGCGTAGAGCAGGACCAACAGCGGACCGCACAGGATCAGCCCCGTCAGGTTGGCCCCGACCACGGCACTGCGTCCGGTGAATTCCAGCGGGTTCATCCCGATCCAGCCAAACCAGCGGAAGGTCTCGTTCAGCCCGTCGAAGGAGCCAAGCGCCAGCGACATCAGCATGAAGATCGCCAGGCTGACCGATGGGGCGCGGCGCTGATCCAGGTCCCATCCGGGCAGGCCCAGGCGCCAGCGCCCACCCCGCCGCCGCAGCGGGGCCAGCTGTGCATAAAGATGCATCAGCACGCCCAGCCCCTCGCCGCGCAGCAGCCAGCGCGCCCCGAACAGCGCAGAGCCAAGGGCCGTGACACCCCAGTAGGCCAGCACCATCCAGGCCAGCCGGTCGGGATCGGTGGGCGCGATATGGACCATCAGCACCCCGGCAAAGGCCAGATAGCTCAGGCCCGCCGGCCAATATCCCCAGCGGGCGGGATAGCGCAGCAAGGGACGCAGCCCGAAAAGGCGCATCAGGCCGAGGGTCGCGCGAAACGGGCTGAGCCAGCGCCAGAGGTCACCGAAGACCCCGCAACCCGCCACGAGGAACAGCCAGAAGCCGGTCCAGACCAGCAGCGGCAGGGGGTTCTTCACCGGATCCTGCGGCCCCGCGAACCCCTGGCTGATCGCCCAGAGCAGCAGCAGCGCCGACAGCGCCGAGG
Organism: Pseudooceanicola marinus; assembly: GCF_020177265.1. GTDB lineage: Bacteria > Pseudomonadota > Alphaproteobacteria > Rhodobacterales > Rhodobacteraceae > Pseudooceanicola > Pseudooceanicola marinus_A. Next base: position 58,457 of record NZ_JAIVMC010000008.1, on the reverse strand, counting down.
TCACCTCAACGCCGCGCGGCGGCCCAGCCCGGCCAAGGTCCCGCGTGCGGAACAGCCGCCGCGCCGCGCCCTCGGGGATCAGCGCGATCAGCACGACGGTGGCCAGCACCGAGGCCACGCCGCCCGCGATATATGCATCCGTCGGCAGGAGCAGCACGAAGCCCCCTTCGGAGGCATGTGCCAGCGCCTGCCCCGGCATCAGCAGCGCCGCCACCAGCGCCACAATCTGTCCAAGCTGTCTTTGCAATGGCTCCCCCGCCCCGCCGGTTGTCCGTGTCGTGATCATGCTCCGGGCACCTCCTCATGCAAGTCAGAACTTCCCCGGCCGCGGATGCAAAGAGGAATTGACATCACGCGGCGCATCGGAAATTCATTTGCACACAAATGTATCTAACAGCCCGATCCGGCGGCGCGGGCCAACGACGGAGACAGGACATGGAAAGCGGACAGGTCATCGGCTGCGACGTGGGCGGCACCTTCACCGATCTGGTGCTGATGGACCCGGCCACGGGCGAGGTACGCATAGCCAAGGTGCCCTCGACGCTGGATGACCAGTCGCGCGGCGTGATGAACGCGGTGGCAGAGGCCGAGGCCTCCCTGCCGAGCACCGCGCTGATCGTCCATGGCACCACCACCACGACCAATGCCGTGCTGGAACGCAAGCTGGCCCGCACCGGCATCATCACCACCCAGGGCTTCCGCGACGTACTGGAGCTGGGCCGCCGCACCCGCCCCCAGGCCTATGGGATGAAAGGTGATTTCAAGCCGCTGATCCCGCGCGACCTGCGCCTTGAGGTGCCCGAACGGATGGATGCCGAAGGTCGCGTCGTGACCCCCCTGGACGAAAACGCCCTGCGCGACGCCGCCCAAGCCCTGCTGGATCTGGGCTGCACCGCCGTCGTCGTCCATTTCCTGCATGCCTACCGAAACCCGGAGCACGAGATCCGCGCGGGCGAGATCCTGAAGGAGATCTGGCCCAATCCTTACGTCACCCTCGGCCATGCCCTGCTGTCGGAAAGCCGCGAATACGAACGTGGCGTGACCGCGGCGGTCAATGCCTCGGTCCAGCCGATCCTCGACCGCTACGTGCAGAATCTGGCCGGCTCGCTGGAAAGCGGCGGCTACGCCGGGGAACTGCTGGTGATGAACGGTAACGGCGGCATGGTCTCGGCCCGCCGCGTGGCCGAAGAGGCCGCGCGCACCGTCATGTCCGGCCCGGCCTCTGGCGTCATGGCCGCGGCGTTCACCGGGCGTGCCGCCGGCATCCCGGACCTGCTGACCTACGACATGGGCGGCACATCGACCGACGTGGCGCTGATCCGCAATGCGCAACCCGCTGTCTCAAACGAGATCGAGGTGGAATATGCCATGCCGATCCACGTGCCGATGGTCGACGTGCGCACCGTGGGTGCCGGCGGCGGCTCCATCGCGCGGGTCAATGCGGCGGGCCTGTTGGAGGTCGGACCAGAATCGGCCGGCGCCACCCCCGGCCCGATCTGCTATGGCCGGGGCGGCACGGACCCCACGATTTCGGATGCCAACCTGCTGCTCGGACGGCTCGACCCCGCACGGCTGAAGTCGGTTGAGGGCGGAGTGACTTTGCAAACCGTCCGCGACATCTTTGCAAAGAAGCTGGGCGACCCGCTGGGCCTGACGCCCGAACAGGCCGCCGAAGCCGTGATCCAGCTGGCCAACGTGAAGATGGCGGGTGCCATCCGCATGGTTTCCGTCTCTCTCGGCGCCGATCCGCGTGACTTCGCCCTCTTCGCCTTTGGCGGCGCCGGACCGCTGCACGCCGCCTCGCTGGCGCGCGAGTTGGGGGTGCCCCGCGTGTTGACCCCCGCGCGGCCGGGCATCACCAACGCGCTTGGCTGCCTTGTCGCCGACCTGCGCCATGATTTCACCAATACCGTGGGCCAGCCGCTAGACACGCTGGACATGGGCGCCCTGGCCGACACGCTGACCGCCCAGGCCGAAGAGGGCCGCGCCCTGATCGCCCGTGAAAAGGTCGAGATCACCGAGATCCGCGTGCTGCATTCGCTGGACATGCAGTTCATCGGCCAGACCCACCTGCTGCGGGTGGAACTGGAGGGGCCGGTCATCAGCCGCGAGGCCCTGCAGGCCGCCTTCGAGGAGGTCTACTGGAAACGCTTCCACGTGCGGCTCGACACGATCCGCGCGGCGGTGGTCAATGCCAATACCTCGGTCATCGGCACGCGCAACTCGCTGGATCCGGCCCGCCTTATCCCGGCCGAACACCGCAAGGCCACGCTGGACGAGGCCTTGCGCGCCACCCGCCCGGTGATCTTCGACGGCGAAACGTATGAAACGCCCCTCTATCGCCGCGACCTGTTGCCTGCCGACGCCGCCTTCGACGGCCCGGCGATCCTCGAACAGATGGACACGACCATTCTCGTGCCCCCGGGCGACCGCGTGACCACCGATGCCATCGGCAACATACTGATCCAGATCCGGGGCGCCGAATGACCCATTGCGCCCCCCGCCCCTTCCGGCGCCCGGGACAGCCCTGCGCAGGGCTGTCCTGTGCAGGACGTCCGCCCAGTTTCCGGCCGAGCCAACAGCCCGGCCTGCGACCGACGACTGGGCTCCGCCCGTTCGCCCCTGAAACGCTTTCCCAGAACGTTTCCCAGACGGGGCTCACCCCCATGGGCGGGCGCGATGCGCCCACCCGCGACCGGGCACCGGCCTCGGCATATCGCGCTGACAATTCCGCTCCTTCTATCGCATCCGAGGTGACCCGATGACCATCGACCCGATCACCCTCTCCGTCATCCAGGCAGGCCTGCAACAGGTCTGCGACGAGATGGACCTGTCCTTCTCCCGCGCCGCCTTCTCCCCGGTGATCGCCGAGGCGAACGACCGTTCCGACGGGATCTACTCGGCCGAGGACGGGTCGCTGATCGCCCAGGGCAACATGGGCCTGCCGGTCTTCGTCGGCACGATGCAGTATTCCACCCGCGTCTTGATCGAAGGCATCGCCGAAGGGCTGGTGGCGGAACCGAATCCCGACGACATCTACATCGTCAACGACCCCTACCTGGGCGGCACCCACCTGATGGATGTGCGCTTCGCCCGGCCCTACTACCGCAACGGCGAAATCTTCTGCTGGCTTTCCAACACCGGCCACTGGCCCGACACCGGGGGTGCAGTGCCCGGCGGCTTCTCCGCCTCCGCCACTTCCGTGGAACAGGAAGGCCTGCGCCTGCCGCCGGTGCGCCTGTTCAAGGAAGGGGTGCTGGATCGCGAGATCTATCAGATCATCTGTTCCAACATCCGCGTGGCCGACCAGCGCATCGGCGACGTCCAGGCCCAGGCTGCGGCACTTAAGGTGGGCGAGGAACGGCTGAATGAGCTTCTGGACCGCTACGGCGACGACGTGGTGGCCCAGGCCATTACCGAGCTGCGTGCCCGCGCCAGCGCCCAGATGACCCGCTATGTGGAGGAGATCCCCGAGGGCACCCATTGTGCCTCCGCCTGGATCGACAGCGACGGCGTGGTGGACGAACCGCTGGAGATTCGCCTGGCGGTGACCCGCGAGGGCGACCGGCTCAGCTTCGACTTCACCGGGTCCTCGGCGCCCTGTACGGGACCGATGAACTCGGTCCTGGCCACGACCCTCAGCTCGGTCTACCTGGCCATGCGCCATATCTTCCCCGAGGTGCCGATCTCCGCCGGGGCCTTCGAGCCGCTGCACGTCACCGGCTACGAGGGCACCTTCCTCGACGCCCATTACCCGCGCCCGGTCTCGGGCTGCGCGGCCGAGGTCAGCCAGCGGATCGCCGAGGCGGTCTTTGCCGCCCTCGCTCCCGCCCTGCCCGACCGCGTGACGGCATCTCCCGCCGGGTCTTCGGGCAACTTCGCCCTGGGCGGGCACGACCCCGAGAAGGGGCGCGATTTCGTCATGTACCAGATTTCCGGCGGCGGCTACGGCGGCAATGCCGACCACGATGGCCTGTCGAACGGCTGTTCCACCATCGGCATCTCCAAGGCCCCCCCGGTGGAGATCATGGAGGCGCAGTTCCCGGTCCTCTACCACCACTATGCCCTGCACGAGGGCTCCGGCGGTGCGGGCTTCCACCGCGGCGGCTTCGGCCTCGACTACGCGGTGGAGCTGCGGCGGGGGCTGGCCACCGCCAGCTTCGTCATGGACCACGGACGCACCGGGCCGCAGGGCGCGCTTGGCGGCGCCGACGGGGCGGTGAACAAGGTGCGGGTGATCCGCGACGGCGCGGTGCATATCCCCTCGCATCTGTCGAAGGAGCAGGACATCCCCCTGGCCCCGGGCGACGTCGTGCACGTGCGCACCCCCGGTGGCGGCGGCTATGGCGATCCGATGACCCGCCCCGCCGAGGCTGTGGCCGAGGACGTGCGCCTGGGTCGCTACACCGCGGAGCAGGCGCGCGAGATGTTCGGGGTGGTCCTGACGGGCCAAACCGCCGACATGGCCGCGACCGAAGCCCTGCGCAGCGCCACCGCACGCTAAATCACCGGGTCAACCAAGGGGCCGGCCCCGCCCTCATCCGACAGCCGGAAATACTCCGGGGGTCCGGGGGCTGGCCCCCGGACCGTCCCCGCTGCCCCTACATCCGCCAGGGCACCACGCCCGGCGGCAGGCGGCGCCCGGCCAGATCCAACATCAGCATCAGGCCCAGCGTGGCCGCCACGGTCACGCTGGCCATGGCGGCGGCCAGCACGGTATAGCCGCCATCCTCGTAGTTGAAGATCGTGGTGCCGATCGTCTCATGGCCCGTCGACCACAGCAGGGCCGACACCGTCACCTCGTTGTAGGCGGTCAGAAAGACCAGGATCGCGCCGGAGGCTGCCGCCGGGGCGACCAACGGCAGGTAGATCCGCCCCATCCGGCGCCCGAACCCCGCCCCCGACACCCGTGCCGCGTCGTCCAGCGACGGGTCCAGCTGCCCGTAGGCCGCCGCCACCGGCTTCAGCGCGACGGAGAAGAAGGCCGTCAGATAGGCCAGAACGATGATCCACAGGGTATTGTAGAGCGACAGCTGCGTCAGCGGCAGCGGCCGCAGGAAGGCCAGGATGAAGGCGATGGAGATGACGAGCCCCGGGATCGCGTAGCTGATCTCGGCCAGGGTGGCGATGCCGCCGGCGATCCGGCGTGGAGGGCGGGCCCGGGCGCTGAGGAAGAAGGCCAGCAGGCAGGACAGCGCCGCCAGCACCAGCGCCGCCAGCCCGGCGGCCAGGGTGGAGTTGAGGAAGGCGCGCAGGGTCACGCTCTGGCGGACCAGCACCTCGGTGAAATTGGCCCAGGTCAGCGTGTCGAGGTTGAGGCGCACCCCATAGGTCGGCACCAGCGCCGTCGCCAGCAGCGAGGCCAGCGGCAGGACCAATGTGGCCAGAGCGTAGAGCGCCATCGCGGCCGTCACCGGGGCGCGCCAGCGACCAAGCGCGATGCGCAGTGGCGCCTGGGCCGGGCCGATCACCTGCGACCGCGCCCGCCGTTGCAGCCGGGATTGCAGCCAGATCGCAGCCACCGCCACCGCCGCCAGCATCAGCGAGATCACCGCCACATCGCGCAGCACCGAGGGGCCAAAGCTGGACAGCCGCCGCCAGATCAACACCGGCAGGGTGACATAGCGCGCCGGAATCCCCAGCAGGGCCGGGATGCCGAAGTTGCCGAGCGCTGAGACGAAGGCCAGCGCGAAGCCCGCCAGCAGCGAGGGCGCCAGCAGCGGCAACAGAACCCGACGCAGGAGGCGCGCGGGTCGGGCGCCGGAAATGCGCGCGGCCTCCGACATCTCGCGCGGCAGGGCGCGCAGGGCGGCCAGCACCACAAGGAAGACCAGCGGCGCATGTTGCAGCGTCAGCAGCAGCCAGACGCCGCCGGGGGAATAGAGCGGATGGGTTGCCCCCATCTCGGGCGCCAGGTGCAGCGCCTGCAGGACGGGGGAGGCAGGACCGAGCGCCTGCACCCAGGCAATGGCGGTCACATGAGGCGGGATCATCATCGGCAGCAACAGGACGAAGACGAAGAGCCCCTTGGCGCGCAGGTCGCTGAGGCCGATGACCAGCGCCATCACCGTGCCGATCACCAGCGCCCCTGTCCCCGAAACCGCGGCACTTTCCAGCGAATGCCACAGCGCCGCGCGCACCGACCGCCCGCCCAGGGCGTCGAGCAGCGCACCCGTCCCCTCGGCCAGTCCCACCCGGAACAACAGGCCCAGGGGCATGACCAGCAGCCCCAGGGCGAAAAGGCAAAGCGCGGCGAGCGCCAGGGGCTCGCCGCGCGATAGTCGTTTCAGCAAGGGATCAACCGCCGAAGATATCCATGAAGCGCATCTTGTTCTCCTCGTCCTCGGCCAGGGCGCGGGCCGGATCGAATGCCATCAGCTTGATCTGGTCGCGCGCCGGGAAACCTTCGGGGGCGGGCACGGCCGGGTGCGCGGGCAGATAGCCCATGTCCGCGGCCAGCTGTTGCCCCTGTTCAGAGATCACGAAGTCGATGAAGGCCTTGGCCGCATCGGGGTTCTGCGCGGTGGACAGGATCGCGGCCGGTTCGCTGACCGCCGACACACCTTCCTCGGGGAAGACGAAGGCCACCGGCGCGCCCTTCACGGCTTCGCGGATCGGCAGGAAATCGACCACGAACCCATAGAGTTTCTCACCGCCGGCGATCGCCTTGTAGGTGCCGCCGTTGCCGCCCTGCGGGTTGGCGCCCTGATCGGCCAGACCTTCATAGAAGTCCCAGCCCAGGTCGGGGTTGGCGGTCAGCGCGGCCATGTGGATTGTGGCCGCGCCCGAGGTCAGCGGCGAGGGCATCGCCAGCTTGTTCTTCGCCTCCTCCGACAGCAGGTCGTTGTAGGAGGTGGGCACCATCGGTGCGTTCGTGTTGTACATGATCCCGGTGGTGATCAGCTTGGTGGCAAACCAGTAGCCTTCCGGGTCCATCACGCCGGCCTCGTAGGCGGCGGTGTCGGCCTCGGGGTAGGCCATCAGGCGATCCTCGGCCTTCAGACCCTCCATGGTCACACTGTCGGCGATCAGCAGGACGTCGGGCTGCGGCTGGCCGGCCTCGAACTCAGCCCGCAGCTTGGCCATGACCTTGGTCGTGCCGTCGCGGAACCACTCCACCTCGACCTCGGGGTATTCGGCCATGAAGGCATCGACCGTCTGCTGGGCGTCGGCATTGGGCTGGCTGGTGTAGAGGACCAGCTTGCCGCTGACATCGGCCCAGGCGGCGGTGGCGGTCAGGGTCAGGGCAGCGGCGAGCGGGAGGGCGCGTTTCATGTCTGTCTCCGGAATGCAGGATCACGAGTGTGGTCGCGGCCTAGCAGCCGGATATGACGGTTTCTTGTAGGTAGACGTGCGATTTCCGGTCAGCGCCGCCCTCCCCTGCCCCGGCCTGATACGGTGCCAAGGAAAAGGGCGCGCCGATCTCGCCGGCGCGCCCTGTCGTCAGGTCATTCGCGGGTCCGCGATTACCAGTCGATGGTGTCCTGGAAGCGGGCCAGCGACTGGTTCCATTCACCGACAGCGGCCTCAAAAACGTCGGCGGGAATGCCGTCGCCGCGTCCGGTCAGCAGGTACATCTCCAGATAGGGATCATCCTCGTCGTCGAGGTAGCCCCGGGTGATGACCGCGTCGGAGTTCCAGTCGTTGATCGCGGTGACGCCCATGCCGTTGGTCAGGTCGAACCCGGCGGAGAACATCAGGGAATCGCAATCGGCGTTGTCGCTGCAGCCGAAGAAGTAGATGCGGTAGTTCACACCCTCGGCCGCCGAGCGGATCAGCGGATCGCCGATGCCGTCGGTGTCCATTTCGGCGCGATACCCCATCTCCTGCAGCGCGGCGGCAACAGCGTCGGGGTTGGTGGCCGAGATCATGTCGGTCTGGGCCATGTCGGTCTGGGCAAAGGCGGGCGCGGCAGTAATGGCCAGGCAGGCCAGCGCGGCGGCAAACGGTTTCATGAGAACTCCTGTCGTAAAATCAGCCCCGACCTGATGCCCCCTCAGGCCGAACGGCGCAACCGCGCAATTCGCCGCCCCGGGCACATGACAGCAGGTTTCACATTTCTCCGCCGATGCCCCCCTCCATGCCCCGCAACGAAAAACCCCCGCGCCAAGGGCGCGGGGGTCTCTGTTTTCAGGCCACCGTCGGGCGCTTACTGGTCCAGGAAAGAGCGCAGCTTGCGCGAGCGGCTCGGGTGCTTCAGCTTGCGCAGCGCCTTCGCCTCGATCTGACGGATCCGTTCGCGGGTCACGGAAAACTGCTGCCCCACCTCTTCCAGCGTGTGGTCGGTGTTCATGCCGATGCCGAAACGCATCCGCAGAACCCGTTCCTCGCGCGGGGTGAGCGACGCCAGAACGCGGGTGGTGGTTTCCTTCAGGTTTTCCTGAATGGCGCTGTCCAGCGGCAGGATCGCGTTCTTGTCCTCGATGAAATCGCCCAACTGGCTGTCTTCCTCGTCGCCGATCGGCGTTTCGAGGGAGATCGGCTCCTTGGCGATCTTCATCACCTTGCGGACCTTCTCCAGCGGCATCTGCAACTTCTCGGCCAGTTCCTCCGGGGTCGGCTCGCGGCCGATCTCGTGCAGCATCTGGCGGCCCGTGCGGACCAGCTTGTTGATCGTCTCGATCATGTGGACCGGGATACGGATCGTGCGGGCCTGGTCGGCGATGGACCGGGTGATCGCCTGACGGATCCACCAGGTCGCGTAGGTCGAGAACTTGTAGCCGCGGCGATACTCGAACTTGTCCACGGCCTTCATCAGGCCGATGTTGCCTTCCTGAATGAGATCAAGGAATTGCAGGCCACGGTTCGTGTACTTCTTGGCGATGGAGATCACCAGGCGCAGGTTCGCCTCGACCATCTCCTTCTTGGCCGCGCGGGCCTCTTTCTCACCCTTCTGGACCTGCTGGACGATGCGGCGGAATTCGCTGATGTCCAGGCCCACGTAGGTGCCGACCTGCGCCATGTCGTTGCGCAGATCCTCGACCTTGTCGGAGGAGCGTTCGATGAACATCTGCCAGCCGCGACCCGGCTTCTGGGCCATGCGCTCCATCCAGTTGGGATCAAGCTCGTGGCCGCGGTATTCATCGACGAATTCCTTGCGGTTGATGCGAGCCTGGTCGGCCAGCTTCACCATGGCGCTGTCGATGGACATGATGCGGCGGTTGATCCCGTAAAGCTGGTCGATCAGCGCCTCGATACGGTTGTTGTGCAGGTGCAGCTCGTTGACCAGCAGAACAATTTCCGACCGCAGCTTCTGGTAGGTCTTCTCGTCGTTGTCGGAGAAGGAGCCATCCTCGTTCAGGGTCGCGCTGATCCGCTTGTCCTGGATCTCCGACAGGATCTCGAAGTCGTGGGCGATGCGGTCCAGCGTTTCCAGCACGCGCGGCTTCAGCGCGGCTTCCATCGCGGCCAGGGACATGTTGCCCTGATCGTCCTCGTCGTCGTCGTCGTCCTTGGCAATCGGGTTGCCGTCAGCATCCAGCTCGGGACCGCTGTCTTCCTTCTTCGGCTGCGAGGCGGAGGTATCCCCCACCGTCGCCGGATTGACCACCGGTTCGGCCACGCCGTCCTCGTCACCCAGCTGGTCGCCGAAGGTCGTTTCGAGGTCGATCACATCGCGCAGCAGAATGTCTTCGGACAGAAGTTCGTCGCGCCAGATGGTGATCGCCTGGAAGGTCAGCGGGCTCTCGCAGAGGCCCGCGATCATCGTGTTGCGGCCGGCCTCGATCCGCTTGGCGATGGCGATCTCGCCCTCGCGCGACAGCAGCTCGACCGAGCCCATCTCGCGCAGGTACATCCGCACGGGGTCATCGGTCCGGTCCAGTTTCTCCTGGCCAGTGGAGCCGAGCGCGACCTCACGGTTCTGCTGCGTCGTGGTGACGGCGGTGGTCTTCTGCTCCTCGTCCTCGGCCTCTTCGTCCTCGATGATGTTGATGCCCATCTCGGAGAGCATGGACATGACATCTTCGATCTGTTCGGACGAAACCTGATCGGGCGGAAGAACCTGGTTCAGCTGATCATAGGTGATGAAGCCTTTCTCGCGGGCTTCCGCGATCATCTTCTTCACCTGCGCCTGGCTCATGTCGAGGGAGACTTCCGCCTCCTGCTCTTCCATCTGGTTGTCGTCGTTATCCTTGGCGGCCATGGCGGTACTCCTGCGCACTGGATGCGGCGGTGCAGCTGCTGTGATTCGATTGAACCGAATCAATACCTGCTTTCACCGATTCGCACACCCGTTTACCCTGTTTTTCTTGAGGGTCCCTGTCATTTCACCTGATTCGCCCCTGGTTCAGCCGTTGCGGCGGGGCTTGTCGAAGCGAATCGTCTGCATCAGCGCATCCAAGGCGCTGCGTTCATCCCGATTGATCGGGGCCCCGTTGTCTCCCACGTCGTATTCGGCCGTGTCCTCCTGCAGGCCGCGAAGCGCCGACTGGCTGGTGCGGGCAGCATCGCCCAGGCGCCAAGTCACCGCTTCATCCTCCATCGTTTCAATATCCTGCGTGGCCTCTTCAACCTCGTCCCTGAGGGCCCGCACGGCCTGGAGCTTGGCGAATTCCTCGCCCAGTGTCATCCGGGCCTGCTCCTCGTCGCCGGGGTGACGTACCGGCGGACAGAGGGCCACATGGGTCCGCCCGAGCAATTCGTCAAGGGCCGGCGCACCGAGCGCCTCGGTCAGTTTTTCGGAAAGATTTTCCGCCCCTTCCCCGGCATGGGCCAGAATCAGGTCGCGGAGCCGGGCATGGGTCTCATCCCGGCAATCCATTCTCAGAAGCTGCCCCTCGAACTCATCCGCCACCCCGGGGGTAACGCAGAGAGAGGCCAGGATCACCGCCTCGCGCAGGTATTCCGTCGCATCGATGTCCTGCCCGGCCAGCAGGCTGGCCTTGGTGCTGGGCATGGGCACCGCCGGCTGGAACCGGGCGTTGCGGCCGAAGCCCCCCTTGCCGCGCGCCGGGCTGAACCCACCGCCACCGCTGCCCTTGCCGGAGAAGCGGGCCGGGCGGAACAGCTCGCGGGTTCTTTCGCGCAGCGCCTGGTCGTAGTGATAGCGCAGCCCTTCGTCCGGGATCTGGGCGGTGGCATTGCGCAGCGCGCGGTCCAGCGCCGCACGCCGGTCGGGACTGTCGAAGGTCTTGCCCTCGGTCTCGCGGCTCCACAGCAGATCCACCAGCGGCAGGGCGCTGTCCAGCAACGCCTGCATCCCCTCGCGCCCCTTGGCCTTCAGCACCTCGTCGGGGTCCTGCCCCTCGGGCATCAGGGCAAAGCGCACGGAATGGCCGACGTTCAGCTTCGGCAGGGCCAGGTCCATCACCTTGCGCGCCGCCCGAAGGCCCGCCGTGTCGCCGTCCAGCGCGATCAGCGGCTCGGGCGCGATGCGCCACAGCATGTCCAGCTGATGCTCGGTCACCGCCGTGCCCAGGGGCGCCACCGCGCCGCCGAACCCCGCCTCCGACAGGGCGATCACGTCCATGTATCCCTCTGCCACGATCAGCGGCTGGCCCTTGCCCACGGCCTCGCGCGCAGGCGCATGGTTATAAAGGGTACGCCCCTTGTCGAAGAGCACGGTTTCCGGCGAGTTCAGGTATTTCGCGTTGTCGTTGGGATCCATCGCGCGCCCACCAAAGGCAATGCAGCGGCCACGCGTGTCGCGGATCGGGAACATGATGCGGTTGCGGAAAGTGTCATAGGGCTTGCCGCCCTTGTTCGACGGCTTGGCCAGGCCACAGGCCAGAATATCGTCGGGTTTCACACCTTTGCCGATCAGGTGATCCCACAGGCCCTGCCAGGCATCCGGCGCAAAGCCGAGGTTCCAGCGCCCGCGCGCGGCCTCGTCGAGGCCCCGTTTCGTCAGGTAGGCAGAGGCGTCTCGCCCGCCCCCGCCGCGCAGCGACATCGCGAAGAACTTCACCGCCTCTTCCATCACGTCGGTCAGCGAGGCGCGCTTCTCGGCCTTCTTCGCCGCCTGCGGATCGCGTTCGGGCAGCGGCATGCCGGCCTCGCGGGCGAGGATCTCGATCGCCTCCATGAACTCCACGTTCTCGGTCTTGCGCACGAAGGAGATGGCGTCGCCTTTTTCGTGGCAGCCGAAGCAGTAGTAGAATCCCTTGCGATCATCGACGTGGAACGAGGCGGTCTTTTCGTGGTGGAAGGGGCACGGCGCCCACATATCCCCCTTGGACGGAATGGATTTCCGATTGTCCCACAGCACCTTGCGCCCGACCACCTGGGTCAGGGAGATGCGGTTGCGAAGTTCGTCGAGGAAAGAAGGGTCCAGCTTCATGGCCGGAATATCGTCTCTGCGCGCGGCGGAGTCCAGATGCCCCGAGGGACATCACCGCGCCGCGCGCGTCCGTTGCTCAGACCATGCCGCGTGCCGCGACCGCCTCCAGCGCCGCGCGCAGCTCATGCAGCAGCGTCTCCGCCATGGAGCGGAAGACCATCACACGAAAGCCGTCCGGGCCGGTGCGGGTGACCGAGGCGCCCATGTGGGCCAGCTCGGTCCGGGCCGTGGCGCCCGGTGCGAAGGCCCGCGCGCGCAGGTCCAGCGGGCAAAGCCGCGCCAGCACGTGGCGCGCGCGCGGCCCCTCCAGCAGGACCGAGGCCCAGGCGTCGGATTGATCCGTCAGGGTGGCGGCCTCCGCCAGGTCAGGCGCGGGGGCCGGGCCGATCAGCAGGTACTGCCCGATGCCGAACCACAGGCATTCCGCCTGCTCCGCATGTTCGACCGAGCCGGGCGCAGGCAGGCCCAGCCCATGCTGCGCCATCAGCGCCTCGGCCAGGGGGCCGGCATCGGGGCCAGGCATCAGCGCCGACAGGCGGCGCATCGGCAGCACCTCGACCCGGGTGCCGGCCAGAGTGGTCACGACGCCCTGCGGCAGGGCATTTTGGGCGATCAGGGTCAGCTCAGGCACGGGGTCTCTCCCCTTCCGGGTCCAGGAAACAGGGCTCGCAGACCTCGCACAGCGTTACGACGCCGCGCAGGTGATCCACCATGCGGATCCGCTCTCCGATCCGGTCGGGGCCGGATTTCAGGAAGCCAAGCGCCACGGTATGCCCCAGCGTCGGCGAAAAGGCGGTGGAGGTGACATAGCCCTGGGCGTTCTCGCGCACCGCCTCCTCGCCTTCGGTGAAGAGGAAGGCGCCGGCCGGGATCATCTGCACCGCGCCGACAGGGCGCAGGCCGACCAGCCGTTCGCGGTCTTCGGCCAACAGCCCGGGACGCGACGCCCCCGCCTGGCCGATGAAGGCCTTCTTGCGCGACATCATCCGCTCCAGCCCAAGGTCGAAGGCCGTGGTGCGCCCGTGCAGCTCGGCATGGGTCAGCAGGCCCTTCTCGATCCGCAGCACGTTCAGCGCCTCCATCCCGTAGGCGCCGCCGCCCCGGGCCTCGGCCTGCTTGACCAGCTGGGTGAACAGGCTTTCGCCGTAGCGCGCGGGCACCGCCAGTTCATAGGCCAGCTCGCCCGAGAAGGAGATGCGGAAAAGCCGCCCTTCCACGCCGCCAATAGTGACCGGGATCCAGCCCATGAAGGGCAGCACGTCGCCCCCCAGATCGCGGCCCAGCACGTCCTCCAGCAGGGCGCGGGACTGCGGCCCGGCGACGGCGAACTGCGCCCATTGCTCGGTCACCGAGATCAGGCGCACGTCCCAGTCCGGGCGCAGCACCTGAGCGGCGAATTCCAGGTGGCCCATCACCTCGCCCGCCGCCGCGGTGGTGGTGGTCATCAGGTAATGCTGCGGTCCCAGCCGCGCGGTGGTGCCATCGTCCATGACATGCCCGTCCTCGCGCAGCATCAGGCCATAGCGCACCCGCCCCTCCTTCAGCGTGGAGAAGGTGTTGGCGTAGACGAAGTCGAGGAAGGCGCCCGCGTCGCGCCCTTGGATGTCGATCTTGCCCAGGGTCGACACATCGGCGATGCCCACCGCTTGACGCACCATGCCCACCTCGCGGTCACAGCTTTGCCGCCAGGTCTTTTCGCCCGTCCGGGGGAAGTAGCTGGGGCGGTACCACAGGCCCGCCTCGATCATCGGTGCGTTCATCGCCAGGCTGCGGCCATGGCTGGTGGTCAGCCGCTCCGGGGCAAATCCCCTGCCCTTGCCTCCCGCGCCCATGGCGGCGATTGGCACCGGCACGTAAGGCGGGCGATAGGTGGTGATGCCGGTCTGGGCCACATCGCGGCCCGTCGCATCGCCCAGCACCGCCATGGCCGACAGGTTCGAGGTCTTGCCCTGATCCGGCGCCATGCCCTGCGTGGTGTACCGCTTCATGTGCTCGACCGAGCGGAAGTTCTCGGCTGCCGCGCCGCGCACATCCTTGACCGTCACGTCATTGGCCAGGTCCAGCCAAGCGCGGCCCTTGCCCGGCACATGCCACAGGGCCTTCACCTTGTAGGGCGCGCCCTCGGCCTCCGGCACCTTCTGGTGAGGCACCGTTTGTCCCATTTCTTCCAGCGCGCGGGCGGCCGCCGCGCGGCCCGACTCCAGTGCCTCCCAGGTCGGGAAGAGGCCTGCCGCCCCGCCCGCCGGGATCAGCCCCGGCATGCCTTCGGGCGCGGGTAGGAAGGAGGCGATGCCCTCATCCCACACCGGTCGACCGTTCAGGTGACACGTCAGGTGCAGCGAGGGGTTCCAGCCACCCGAGACCGACAGGCAATCGCTTTGCAGCTTCACCTCGCCCTTGTGGGTGCGCAGCGACACCGTTTCCAGCCCCATGCGCCCGGTCACGCGGCTGACCACGGCGCCGGGGTAGAACGGCAGATCGAGGTCCGTCGTCGCCTCGTGCCGCGCGTCGATCAGGCCGGCCACATGAACGCCTGCCGCCAGCAGGTCGCGGGCGGTACGGTGCGCGTCGTCATTGTTGCCAAAGACGGTGACCGAACTGCCCGGCGCCACGGCATAGCGGTTCACGTAAGCGCGCACGGCGCTGGACAGCATGACGCCGGGCCGGTCGTTGTCCTGGAAGGCCACCGGACGCTCCAGCGCCCCGGCGGCCAGCACGGCGCGTTTCGCGACGATCCGCCAGAAGCAGTCGACGGGTAGCGGACCGGGGCGATGCTGCAGATGCCGCCCCACCCGTTCCAGCGCCCCATAGGTGCCGCCGTCGTAGACGCCGGTGACGGTGGTCCGCGTCATGATCCGCACGTTGGGCATCGCCGCTAGCCGGGCCACGGCCTCGGTCGCCCAGTCGGGCGCGGCCATGCCGTCCACATCCTCGGTGGAGGACAGAAGGCTACCGCCCGGGGTCCGGTCCTCGTCGCACAGGATCACGTCAACCCCGGCCTCACCCGCCTGCAACGCAGCCATCAGCCCGGCGGGCCCCGCGCCGATCACCAGCAGATCGCAATGGGCGAAGGCCTTTTCGTTGGCATCCGGGTCGGCCTGCCCCGACAGGGCGCCCAGCCCGGCGGCGCGGCGGATCACGGGCTCGTACAGCTTTTCCCAGAAGGCCTTCGGCCACATGAAGGTCTTGTAGTAGAACCCCGCACCGAGGAAGTCGGCGACAAGGTCGTTCACCTCCATCACGTCCCAGTCCAGCGAGGGCCAGCGGTTCTGGCTGCGCGCCTCAAGGCCCGCGAACAGCTCCTGCATGGTGGCGCGCACGTTGGGTTCAGCCCGCGCCCCGGCGCCCAGGGTCACCAGGGCATTGGGTTCCTCGCTGCCCGCACTGAAGATGCCGCGCGGGCGGTGGTACTTGAAACTGCGCCCCACGACCTTCAGCCCGTTCGCCATCAGGGCCGAGGCCAGGGTGTCGCCGTGGTAGCCCGAGTAGGTCACGCCGTCGAAACTGAAGTCGAGCGGGCGCGAGCGGTCGATCTGCCCGCCGGTGGAAAGCCTCATGCCCCGCCCCCCTTGGCCAGTGCGCTGCCCAGCACCTCATGGGTGCGGGTATCGCGGGTCACCAGCAGCACCGCCGCGCAGCCCGTCGAATGGGCCCAGTATTCGCGGTTCTCGCCCGCCGGGTTGTCGCGCAGGTGGATGTAGTCGTGCCAGTCGTCGCCCCAGGTCTCCCCCTCGGGGCGGGTCAGGGCCGCGCCGCGATAGGTGAATTCCCGCAGGTCGCGTTCGCCGCACAGGGGACAGGTCAGTCGCATGCCGCGCTCCTCTTGCCCCGGTTCGCCGGGGGTGTCGTGTCGTTCAGCGTCATGTCAGTGGGTGTTGTGTTGCGCACCGGTGCCCTCTTCGTCCATCAGGCCCACGCCGTCGCGGAACCGGTCCAGGCGGAAGCCCGTGGCGCTGTCATGCGGGCGGTCGGTGGCCAGCAGATGCGCCAGCGCGTAGCCGGAGCCCGGCACCGCCTTGAACCCGCCGTAGCACCAGCCGCAATCAAGGTAGAGCCCGCCGATATCGGTGCGGTCGATGATCGGCGATCCGTCGGGGGTCATGTCCATGATTCCGCCCCAGCTGCGCAGCACCCGCGCCTTGCCGATCATCGGCATCAGGGCCATTCCGGCCTCCATCACATGCTCCGCCGTGGGCAGGTTGCCGCGCTGCGCATAGGACGGGTACATGTCCAGGTCGCCGCCGAAGACCAGCCCGCCCTTGTCCGACTGGCTGATGTAGAAATGCCCCATGCCGAAGGTCACCACGTTGTCGAGTACGGGCTTCAGCCCCTCGGTGACAAAGGCCTGCAGGATATGGCTCTCGATCGGCAGACGCATCCCGGCCATGGCCGCCACCTGGCCCGAGCGCCCGGCGGTGACGATCGCCACCTTGCGCGCCCGGATCGCCCCGCGCGAGGTCTGCACGCCGGTCACCTGCCCGCCTTCGACGTCGATCCCCGTCACCTCGCAGTTCTGGATCAGGTCGACACCCCGGTCTGACGCCCCGCGGGCAAAGCCCCAGGCCACCGCATCATGCCGCGCCGTGCCGCCGCGCCGGTGGTAGAGTCCGCCGTAGATCGGGAACCGTCCCTGGTCGTAATCGAGGTAGGGAAGCAGACGCCGCACGCCGTCGCGGTCCAGCAGTTCCGCGTCGTCGCCCTGGTTGATCATCGCATTTCCACGCCGCGCCGCCGCATCGCGTTGCCCGTCGGAATGGAACAGGTTGATGATGCCGCGCTGCGAATGCATCACGTTGTAGTTCAGCTCCTGCTCCAGCCCTTCCCAGAGCTTCAGGGAATGCGAGTAGAACTCTGAATTGCCGGGCAGGAAGTAGTTGGCGCGCACGATGGTGGTGTTGCGCCCGACATTGCCGCCGCCGAGATAGCCCTTCTCCAGCACCGCGACATTGCGCAGCCCGTGTTCCTTGGCCAGGTAGAAGGCCGTCGCCAGACCGTGGCCGCCACCGCCGATGATCACGATGTCATAGGCCGGTTTCGGCGCGGGATCGCGCCAGTGCGGCCCCCACCCCCGATTGCCGGTGAGTCCCTCCTTCAGGACACGCAGCCCGGAAAACCGCATCTCTCGCTCCTTCTTACGTCGGGTCGAGCTAAGCCGCTTCGGGGCGCGGGCGCAATCCGCAGCATCAGATTGCTGAAATTTTCGTCAATTTCCGCCACTCCGGCGCCCAAACGCATCTCTTTTCTGCACTGCGGAAAGCGCAGAGGTGACAAGCCGTCATGCCGTTGACACACTTCCTGCAACGGGCTGGGGGATGTTCGGATGACGTGCCGTATTCTGCTTTACTGTGACGACGGGGCCACCCTGAAGATCGGGGAAGAGCTAGCCTGGGATCTGGGTGCGCAACTGCATGAGATCGAGGCGAGTGCCGGCGAGGACGGCGTCTGGTCACGGATGAAATCGGGGCTGTTTGCCCTTTTCTCCGGCGCCCTGACCGTCGACGTGCCCGACCAGCCCTGGGACCGCAGCGACCTGCTGATCCTCGGCGCGCCGGTCTGGCAGGGACGCGGCGCGCGCCCCCTGCGGCAATGGCTGGAGACCCGACCCGACCTGCCCGAGCGCGTGGCCTTCGTGCTGACCTCCGACAGCAGCGACTACCCGGCCGAGGCGGTCGAGGATCTGACCGCCCTGACCGGGCGCAAGCCCGTCGCCGTATTGCACGTGGGCCGGCAGGAGCTGACCAGCGGCGCCTGGAAAGGCCCGGTGGAACATTTCCTGGACCAATGCGTGGTCCGCTACCGCCAGTCCGCCTGAGCGCCACCCGCCTGAACGACGCCCGCGCGGATCACAGGCCCTTGGCGCGATAGGCCGCCGCAACCCGGTTGATCGACACCAGGAAGCCCGCCGTGCGCAGATCTTCCACGTCCGACCGCTCGTGCCACAGCTCCCGCATGGATTGGAACGACCCGCGCATCGTGTCGTCGAGGCCCGAGCGCACCAGCTCCAGTTCCCCCGCACCCTTCAGGTATTTCTCCTTGAAACCGGGCGACAGCTGCCAGCCGATGCCGGTGTCGGCCGACAGCCGCTCCAGCTCATCCACGACCAGCTGGTGCCGCGCCTCTTCCTGGCGCCGCTGCATCCGGCCGAAACGGATATGGCTGAGGTTCTTCACCCATTCGAAGTAGGACACGGTGACACCGCCGGCATTGGCGTAGAGATCAGGGATGATCACGGTGCCCTTCTGCCGAAGCACCTCATCGGCACCGAAGGTGATGGGGCCGTTGGCCGCCTCGATGATCAGCTTGGCCCGGATCCGTTCGGCGTTGGACAGGTTGATGACCCCTTCCAGCGCGGCGGGGATCAGGATGTCACAGTCCTCCTCCAGCAGGCTGGCGCCATCCTCGACGTACTGCGCATGGGGGAACCCGGCGACGCCGCCGTGGGTGCCGATCCAGTCATGCACCGCGCGCACGTCCAGCCCGTCCTCGGAATAGAGCGCGCCGTCACGCTCGATCACCGCGATGATCTTCGCGCCGTCCTCGTCCTGCAGGAAATGCGCCGCGTGGTAGCCCACGTTGCCCAGCCCCTGGACGATCACCCGCTTGCCGTCCAGAGACCCGGCGAGGCCCGCGCGCTGCACGTCCAGCGGTTCGCGGAAGAACTCGCGCAGGGCATATTGCACGCCCCGCCCCGTCGCCTCGACCCGACCGGCGATGCCGCCCGCGTTCAGCGGTTTGCCGGTGACGCAGGCCTTGGAGTTGATGTCGGTGGTGTTCATCCGGGCGTATTGATCGGCCATCCAGGCCATCTCGCGCTCGCCCGTGCCCATGTCGGGGGCCGGGACGTTCTGGGCCGGGTGGATCATGTCCCGCTTGATCAGCTCGTAGGCGAAGCGGCGGGTGATCAGCTCCAGCTCATGTTCGTCGTACTCGCGCGGATCGATGCAGAGCCCGCCCTTGGAGCCGCCGAAGGGCGCCTCGACCAGCGCGCATTTGAAGGTCATCAGCGCCGCCAGCGCCTCCACCTCGTCCTGGTCGACGTTGGGCGCGTAGCGGATGCCACCCTTCACCGGCTCCATGTGTTCGGAATGCACCGAGCGATACCCGGTGAAGGTCTGGATCTGGCCGCGCAGGCGCACGCCGAAGCGCACGGTATAGGTCGCGTTGCAGACCCGGATCTTCTCCTCCAGCCCCGGGGGCAGATCCATCAGCGCGACGGCGCGGTTGAACATCAGGTCCACGCTGCGGCGGAAACCCGGCTCCTTGATCGGTTGCATGACGCTCCTCCCATGATTGCCGTGCCCGGGGGCAAGGCGGCCACCCGGTAGGCACCAATCTGACGCCCAACTATGATCCGTCAATTAATAACCTGTCTCCGGGCTGCAGGTTTCGCCTGCGCGGAACCGGCGCCCCCACGGCACGGGTCGGCACTTTTCCAGGCCGTGGCCCAGGTTGAAGGCGACGCGCCAGACCCGCTCCCCCCTTGGAACGCTCAAGAGCAAAGCGCCCGAATGGCCCGGAGGATCCCCAATACCGCCCAATTTCCGCCGTTTTCGGCGCCTAGGACAATGAGGACTCAAAGCGCCGGCTCATAAGGCGCGGGTAGGGAAAATGACCATGTTCGACCTTGCGACATCGCTTTGCGACAGCCGCGTCGCGGCACGACTGCGCCAAAGGCTGCATTCCTTCGGGCGCTCCGAATCGGGTGCGATGATCCCGCTTGTCGTGTTCTTCCTGCTGGTCACGCTTCTTCTGGGCGGCATGGGCGTCGATTTCATGCGCCACGAATACGAACGCGCCAAGCTGCAGTCGACCTTGGACCGGGCCGTGCTGGCCGCGGCCAACACCAAAAACGATCTCGACCCCGAAGCGGTGGTCCGCGACTATTTCGCCAAGGCCGGCATGAGCGACTACCTGCAGTCGGTGACCGTTGACGCCGGGCGCGGCTATCGCACCGTTTCAGCCGTCGCCAAGAACCCGATGCGAACCCGGTTCCTGGCCGCCGTGGGTCAGCCCACCATCGACGTGAACGTCGGCGGCACGGCCGAGGAATCCATAGGTGACGCAGAGGTGTCCTTGGTTCTCGACATCTCCGGCTCCATGCGGTCGAACCAGCGGATCTCGCGGATGCGTGACGCGGCCAAGGAATTCGTCGACACCGTGATTTCCGAGGACACCCTTGGTACCGTGTCGCTTTCGATCGTGCCCTACACCAGCCAGGTGAACGCAGGTCCCGAGATTCTCAGCCGTCTCAACGTGCTGCAGTTGCAGGGCTATTCTCATTGCATGGAATTCAACTCGGCCGACTTCGACACGACCGAGATCTCCCCCACCAGCTTCCATATCCAGTTCCCGCATTTCTCCGTCGGCTCGTACAGCAGCAGCGGTCTGATCAGTGACCCCGGCTGCCCGCAGGAGAGCTATGAGCGGATCACGCCCTTCAGCCAGAACGCCACGGCGCTGAAGGACCAGATCAGCGACATGCGCCCGCGCCAGAACACCTCGATCCACCTGGGCATGAAATGGGCCGCCGGCCTGCTCGACCCGGCCTTCCAGCCGGTGATCGCCGACATGGTTGACGACGGGCTGGTTGATCAGGACTTCGACGGGCGCCCCCAGAATTGGGGCGCGGGCGCCCTGAAGACCATCGTGCTGATGACCGACGGCGTGAACGTGCGGACCCGCCGCCTGAAGCCGGAGGTCTACGAGACGCCTGACATGCGGGCCTTCTGGGCCCGCAACCCGCTGTTCAACGTGACCAACGACATGAGCTACAGCCTCGACGATTACTTCTACGAAGACGCCTACACCTACAATCAGGGCAACACCTACCTGCAACGCGTCTGTGACGCGGCCAAGGAAAAGGGCGTCATCATCTGGACCATCGGCTTCGAGGTCTCGAACAGCGGCGCCAACGAGATGGAGGAATGCGCCTCTTCGCCTGCGCACTTCTACCGGGTCGAAGGTCTGGAGATCCAGGAGGCCTTCGCCTCCATCGCCCGCCAGCTCAACGCGCTGCACCTGACGAACTGAGAATGGCCCGCCCCTCCCATATCCTGCGGCGCCTGCGCCTGAACCTCCGCCGCTTCCGCCGGCGCGAGGACGGCAACGTGACGGTCGAATTCGTCATCCTGTTCCCGATCTTCGTGACCATGTTCATGTCGACGGTCGAACTGGGCATGCTGACCGTGCGGCAGACGCTGCTGGAACAGGGGCTCAACCTGGTGGTGCGCGACCTGCAGATCGGCCTGACCGAAGACGTGGACCATGACACGATCAAGGAGCTGATCTGCGACTATTCCGGCGGCTACCTGCCCGACTGCGACAATGCGCTGAAGCTGGAGATGATGCCGATCGACCTGCGGTCCTATTCCACGCTGCCCGACGGCCTGGACTGCGTCGACCGCGCCGAGGAGGTGAACCCGGTGCGCACCTTCACCAATGGTCAGGCCAACGAGCTGATGCTGCTGCGCGCCTGCCTCAAGTTCACGCCGATCTTCCCCAATGCCGGCCTGGGCCGCAACTTCGGCAAGGATGCCAACGGGGACGCGATCATGTTTGCCATTTCCGCCTACGTGAACGAACCATGATGCAGGGGCTGCGCGCATATCTTCGCCGTTTCCGGCGCGACGAGGACGGGGTCGTCACCGTCGAATTCCTGATCATGTTCCCGCTGGTCGTCTGGACCTACGTGGCGATGTTCGTCTTCTTCGACATGTACCGCGTGAACACGCAGCACCAGAAGGCCGCCTACGTGATCTCGGACATGCTCGCGCGGGAGACCGAGAACATCACGCCGACCTATATCGACAACACCAAGAAGCTGTTCGATTACCTCATGGCGGTCGAACGCGACAATGCCGTGCGCGTCAGCTCGATCAAGTACAACGCGGATCGGGAACGCTACGAAGTGGTCTGGTCGCGGGCCCGGGGCGACCAGCAACGCCTGAAGACCAGCGACGTGTCCGACTGGGACGACCGCCTGCCGTTGGTGGCCGACATGGATGAGCTGATCCTGGTCGAAACCTGGTATACCTACAAGATGAGCTTCTCGATCCTCGAATTGAACGACATCGACCTGCACAGCTTCGTCTACACGCGCCCACGCTTCGCACCCGTGCTGAGGTACGCCGACACCACCTCGTGACGTGTCCGCATCCAGCGGCAAAGCGCGCCCTCAGCCGTCGCCCGGTTGGCCGGCGTTAGTCCGCCTCGCCGTCCCGCTGCGCCAGGATCAGCGCCAGGGTATCGGCCATCTGCTTGGCCTCGGCCCCATGCACCAGCCCCCCGACGCCCAGACGGCGCCCGAACTGCCAGTAGAGCCCGGGGCGGAACCGGCGCCGCCCCGGCGTCTTCAGCCGCAGCAGGAAACCGTTCGAGGGCTTGAAGGCGAAAAGGCCGCGATCCACCGCCGCGATTTCCTCCATCGCCGCCAGCATCTCGCCGGAGCTGTCGCGCAGGCCCGCCTCGGTCAACTCCAGCCGCAGCTGCGTCGCGCGATAAAGGCGCCAGGTCACGACGCTTTCCGCAGCCGCCAGGGCCAGCAGCAGCAGGCGCATCCCGAAGGGCGCGGGCTGCGGCGACAGGGCCAGCCAGGCCAGGGCCACGGCCAGGGCGCCGGTGACCAGAAGGCCGACATACTTGCGCCCCGCGCCGACGGCGAGGCTGGCCAGGACGGGGCTTTGCTGGGATGGCTCCACGTGGGTTTTCCTCTTTGCAGCTGTTTCGCCGCTTCTACGCGGCTTGCAGCCCGTTGACGACCCGGTTTCCGGGTCGCTTTCCGGGCCGGCGTGGCTCAGGCCGCCACCATGCGGCGGACCATGCCCCAATAGACTTCCTCGACCTGCCCCAGGCTCAGCCGGCCCGTTTCCCGGAACCAGGTGTTCACCCCGGTCAGCATGGCGATGATCGCCATGGTCGCCATGCGCGCATCCTCCACCTGCATGACGCCCGCAGCCGCGCCACGTTCGAGGATGGCACTCAGCCGGGCCTCGTAGTCCTGGCGCTGCGCCTCCAGCAGGGCGAAGTTTTCGGGGCTGAGGTTGCGCAGCTCCATGTAGGAAATGAAGACCTGCTCGGGCCGGGCCGCGTGGTGGCGGATGTGGAAGCGGGTGAAGGCCTCCAGCGCCGGCAGCGGCTCCGCCGGGATCTCGGCCGCCTCCACCGCTTCCAGCAGCTCGGCCATGTGTTCCGACAGCAGGCGGAACAGCAGGGTCTGCTTGTCGGGGATGTGATTGTAGAGCCCGCCGACCTGAACGCCGATCTCGGCGGCAATCTGGCGCATGGAGACGGCGGCATATCCATGGCGCGCAAAAAGGTGCAGCGCCGCCTGGCGCAGCCGGGCGCCGGTGTCGGCGGCGGTGGATCCGACGGTTCGGGTCATGCCCCCTTCTACCCCGCCGTGCGGACCCGGCAAGGGAAAACCGGCCGCAGAGGCTCCGGGCGCCCGGCGCGACGGCAAAGCTGCCCGCGCCCGCAGCCGAGGCTTGCCAAGACCCGCGCCCTGGGGCACTTCTTGGCCATGACCCGTCGTCCCGCTGCCCTCCCCCGCTGCCTGCTGACCGCCACCGCGGCGGTCCTGCTCGTCTCCGCCACGGCCTGCACCCGCACCCCGGGTGTTGCCCGCCAGGAGGCCGCAGCCGCGGATCTGCCCTACCCCGACCTTATGGCCACGGCGGAGCTGCTGGCCAAGGCGCCCGAGGCCGCGGAACCACAGAGCAACCCCGAGGCCGCGCTGGCCGCCCGTGCCGCCCTGCTGCGCCGCCGCGCCGACGCCCTGCGCGCCCGGGAATTCGACACCTGACATCGCCTCCGCCGCCTGCGCGGTCCCCGACAGGGCCTGTCTGGGCCGACAGGCGCAGAGTCGCGTTGCAAGGTCACCGCGAAGGCGGTAGGCCCTTGCAGCAATAGCCTTGCACGAATTCTGGAGAGACCACATGAGCGACAGCTTGCGCCCTCAACCCCTGCGACTGGGGATTGCCGGCCTCGGCACCGTCGGCATCGGCGTGTTGAAGATCCTGCGCAAGGAGGCCGCGATGCTGACCGCCCGCACCGGGCGCGAGATCACCGTCACCGCCGTTTCCGCCCGCAATCGCAGCAAGGACCGTGGCGTGTCGCTGGACGACTACGCCTGGGAAGACGATCCCGTCGCCCTGGCACAGCGCGATGACGTCGACATCTTCGTGGAACTGATGGGCGGTTCCGACGGGCCCGCCAAGGCCGCGACCGAAGCGGCGCTGGCCGCCGGCAAGGACGTGGTGACCGCCAACAAGGCGATGCTGGCGATCCACGGCCAGGAACTGGCCGAGACGGCCGAGGGCGCGGGCCGCGTGATCCGCTTCGAGGCCGCCGTCGCGGGCGGCATCCCGGTGGTCAAGGCGCTGACCGAAGGCCTGGCAGGCAACAACATCACCCGCGTCATGGGCGTGATGAACGGCACCTGCAACTACATCCTGACGCGGATGGAGGCGACCGGCTCGGGCTACAACACCCTCTTCGAGGAGGCCAACAAGCTGGGCTACCTGGAGGCCGATCCGAACCTCGACGTGGGTGGCATCGACGCGGGCCACAAGCTGGCGCTGCTGGCCTCGGTGGCCTTCGGCACCCGCGTCGCCTTCGACAAGATGGAGCTGGAGGGGATCCAGCGCATCACCCTGGACGACATCCGCGCCGCCGCCGACATGGGGTTCAAGATCAAGCTTCTTGGCGTCAGCCAGATGACCGGCCGCGGCCTGGAACAGCGCATGGCGCCCTGCCTGGTGCCCGCCAGCAGCCCCCTGGGTCAGCTGGACGGCGGCACCAACATGGTCGTGCTGGAAGGCGACGCCGTGGGCCAGATCGTGCTGCGCGGCGCGGGCGCGGGCGAAGGCCCGACCGCCTCGGCCGTGCTGTCGGACATCTGCGATGTGGCGCGCGGCTTCCGCCTGCCGGTCTTCGGCCAGCCGGCCGGGACCCTGCGCGAAGTCGACGGCGCCCAGTCCAACACGCCCGCCCCCTACTACCTGCGCCTGACGCTGCAGGACAAGCCGGGCGCGCTGGCCAAGGTGGCCTCTGTGCTGGGCGAATCCGGCGTTTCGATCCACCGCATGCGCCAGTACGATCACGAAGGCGCCGGCGCGCCTGTGCTGATCGTCACCCACAAGACCCCGCGCGCGGCCCTGGACCTGGCGATCACCGGAATGGCCGGGACCGGCGTGGTCGAGGGCGAACCGGTCGCCCTGCGTATCGAAACCGTCTGACCCACCCCTGCGCCTGGACCCACGCCGGAGCGCGGGGCACTGCCCGCCCCCGGTGACCAGGCGCAGGGCGCGACCTCCGCTGCGGAAGGCCTGGACATGGATTTTCTCGACGTCTCAAGCTCCCTCACCGGCCGACGCTGGGTCGGCCCGGGGCCGGAGATCGAGCGCCTGTCCGAAGCCATCGTGCAGACCGATCACCTGCCCGATCCGCTGGCCCGCGTGCTGGCCCGGCGCGGCGTCGAACCCGGCCAGACCGAGGCCTTCCTCGACCCGAAACTGGGCGCGCTGCTGCCCGACCCGCGCAGCCTGCAGGACATGGAAACCGCCGCTGCCCGCTTCCTGCGCGCGGTGAAGGGCCGCGAACGCATCGCCATCTTCGCCGACTACGACGTCGATGGCGGCTCTTCCGCCGCCCTGCTGATCGACTGGTTGCGCGCCATGGGCCGGCAGGCAACCCTCTACATCCCCGATCGCATCGACGAGGGCTATGGCCCCAACGTGCCCGCCATGCAGGAGCTGGGGCACAATCACGACCTGATCCTCTGCGTCGACTGCGGCACGCTCAGCCACGAACCCGTTGCGGCGGCGGGATGTGACGTGGTGATCCTCGACCACCACCTGGGCGGTGAAACCCTGCCCGACTGCGTGGCCGTGGTGAACCCCAACCGCCAGGACGAGGACGGGGCGCTGGCGCATCTGTGTGCCGCCGCCGTGGTCTTCCTGATGCTGGTGGAGGCGAACCGCCAGATGCGCGCGGACGGGACGGCGGGGCCGGACCTGATGGGGATGCTGGACCTGGTGGCCCTGGCCACCGTGGCCGACGTGGCGCCCCTGCTGGGGGTGAACCGCGCGCTGGTCCGCCAGGGGCTGAAGATCATGGCGCGGCGCGAACGCCCCGGGCTGGTCGCCCTGTCGGACGTGGCGCGCCTGACCACGGCACCGGCGGCCTATCACCTGGGCTTCCTGCTGGGTCCCCGGGTCAACGCCGGCGGCCGCATCGGGGCCGCAGACCTGGGCGCGCGCCTCCTGGCCACCGACAACCCGTTGGAGGCCAAGGCCATGGCCGAACGCCTCGACGCGCTGAACACCGAACGGCGCGAAATCGAGGCCGAGGTACGCGCCTACGCCATGGCCCAGGCCGAGGCCCGCGGGCTGGACGCCCCGCTGGTCTGGGCGGCGGGCGAAGGCTGGCACCCCGGCGTCGTCGGCATCGTCGCCTCGCGCCTGAAGGAGGCCACCAACCGCCCCGCCGTCGTCATCGGCTTCGACGGGGACGAGGGCAAGGGCTCGGGCCGCTCCGTCTCCGGCGTCGACCTGGGCGCCTCGATCCAGAAGCTGGCCGCCGAAGGGCTGCTGGTGAAGGGCGGCGGGCACAAGATGGCGGCGGGGCTGACCGTGATGCGCGAGCAGTTGGAACCGGCCATGGCGCGACTGACCGAGCTTTTGGAGAAACAAGGCGCGGGCACCGCCGGCCCGGCGGATCTGAAGGTCGACGGACTGCTGATGCCCGGCGCCGCGACCCCGGAACTGGTGGCCCAACTGGAGGCCGCCGGCCCTTATGGCGCCGCCGCGCCTGCCCCGCGCTTCGCCTTCCCCGCGCAACGGATCTCCTTCGCCAAGCGGGTCGGGGAGAACCACCTGAAGATCGCCTTCTCCGACGGCATGGGCGGCCGGATCGAGGCCATCAGCTTCGGCGCCTTCGACGGCCCGCTGGGCCCCGCGCTGGAGAACCACGGCGGCCAGAGCTTCCACCTGGCCGGTCGGCTGGAGATCAACGACTGGGGCGGCCGCCGCAGCGTGCAGCTGCGCCTGGAAGACGCCGCGCCCGCCTCTGAAAAGTAATTCAGAACAGGGACTTGCAGCGCGGAGCGCGCGGTGGCGGCAGGCGGCCCAAAAAAGTCACCCGCAGGTGAAAAAACCCCTTGCAGTGGGACACGCCATTTCATAGAAACCGCCTCACGCCAAGCGCGGCCCGTTCGTCTATCGGTTAGGACGCCAGGTTTTCAACCTGGAAAGAGGGGTTCGATTCCCCTACGGGCTACCACCCTCCGCCCCTCTTCGCAGAAAGAGGTCAGGTCGGAATAAGGTGGCACAGCAGCGACTTGCGCGACATAGGTTCGAAGCGCCCCGCGCCTTGAACCGCCCCGTGGCCCGTTCGTCTATCGGTTAGGACGCCAGGTTTTCAACCTGGAAAGAGGGGTTCGATTCCCCTACGGGCTACCACTTTTTCCCCTAGACACAGATCGACAACCTCGCGCATCGCATTTCCGTAAGTGTATTGTGCGTCTGAGAAGTTCCGGCAGTTCATTCGGAAGGCTGCTCCCGAACGCGGCGGGGCGCCCTCGCGGACGCCCGCCCCGGCCCCTCAGGCCGCAGCGCAGCCCGCCAGGGCGGCGGTGTCATCCAGGATCAGCTTCACCGGCACGTGCCAGGCGGTGTCCAGCGCCAGCGGACGGCCATAGGCCTCGGCAAAGGCCGGACCGCCGCCGTTCGAGAGCACGGCGCGGGCCACGCCGCCGGCGAAATGGATCCCCTGCCCCGGCAGAAAGGCCAGGGTCAGGTCCTGCGCCAGCATCGCCATCAACCCGGCATAGAAGGTCACGTGGTCCGCCAGGTCAGCGTCGCCCGATCCCATCAGCGCGGCGGGCGTCTCGCTGCGGCCGGTGGAGAGGTGCCAAAGCCGTTCGAACCCGCGCCCCGAGAACAGGTGTTCAACCGTCTCGAACCCATGCGCAGCGCCCTTGGCGCGCGCCGACACCGCCTCGTGGATACGGGTGGCCAGCTGCACATGGCCCATCTCGGCCTTGGGGACCACGGGGCCGTCGTCACGGATCACCACGGGGCTGACGTTGAACCCGGTGCCGATCCCCGCGACCAGCGCCTGGTTGCCCCAGGCCGGCGTGCCCTCGGTCACCATCCGCACGCCGTCCGCCGACAAGGACGGCACGGAGTAACCCAGGGCCTCAAGATCGTTGATCAGGCGCGCCTCGGGGGCGTAGCTCTCGATCAGCCGTTCGATCTGGAAGGACCAGTCGCGGTTGGTCAGCCGGGCATGATCGCCCGTCACCGGGCCGGCCACGGCCACGCACATCCGGTCCAGCGCACCGGGCGCCGCCTCGGCCAGGTAGTGATCGGCCGCGGCATAGAAGGTGGCGAAATCATCGTTGCGGAAGGCCCGGATGGTCTGCGGCAGGATCCGCGCCCCTTCGGCCAGCGCGAAGCGCACGTTGGTTCCGCCCACATCAGCAACCAGTTTCATCGTTCCCTCGCCGAAAGCTGTCGTCGCTGGCTGCATAGCCAATGTTAGCGGTAAAACCAATGGCAAGCGGCGCCAGACCGCCGTTTTTCGCCACCTCGCAACGCATCGCCGTGCGGTGGTAAGGCAGTCCTCCCCGATCCGGACAGACCGCATGCCCTCCGGTATCTTCGCCACGTCGCGCCGCCGCAGAGCTTCGCCCGCCCCAGCCCATTCTCTGGCAGGAAATATCGCGGTGGGAATTGAGCCCGCGTGGGCTCAAGGTGGGCAGAACCCCCGACCCGCCCCAACTCACGGGCAATGCGCCGGATCCAGATCCTGCCACCAGCGCGCCAGGGCCAGCACCTCCGCATCCGCGCCACGCGCGCCGATGATCTGCAGCGACAGGGGCAGCCCCGCCTCGCTCAGCCCGGCGGGCACCACGGCGGCGGGCTGTTGCGACAGGTTGATGGGATAGCTGAAGCCCGCCCAGTCGTACCAGCGCGCCAACCCACTGCCCGGCGGCACCTCCTGCCCGGCGGCAAAGGGCAGCACGGCGCAGCCCGGGGCGATCAGCAGGTCATAGTCTTCCATCAGCTGATCCATCTGCGCGCCGAAGGCCGCCCGCCGCCCCATGGCGCGGATATAGTCGGAGGTGCTCCAGTCCCCCGCCTGCTCGGCCACCGCCAGAAGTCCCGGGTCAAGCCGGTCGCGCGGCAGGTCCTCCAGCGGGCCAAAGCTTTCCAGCCGGACACGGGCGCCGCTGAACCACAGGCAGGTGGCGATATCGTAAAGCTCCTCCGCCATCGGCAGGGTCACCTCCTCCACGACGGCGCCGGCCTCCGCAAGGCGGGCGCTCGCAGCCCTGAGAGCGGCGGCGACCTCCGGATCCACGGCCCCGCGGGGCGGGGTGGACCAGACCCCAATGCGCAGGGTTTCCGGGCGCGCCGTCACCGGGGCGAGCGGCGGCAGGACGCCTTCGCCCTGATACCAGTCGCGGCGGTCACGGCCTGACAGGGCCGAAAGCATCGCCTCCACGTCCTCCACCCGTCGGGCCATGGGGCCGATATGGGCCATGGTGCCATAGGGCGACGGAGGCGCGGCAGGCACGCGGCCGAAGGTGGGTTTGATCCCGGATGTGCCAGTGAAGGCCGCCGGAATGCGGATCGACCCACCCCCATCCGTGCCGAGATGCAGCACGCCTGCGCCCGTGGCGGCGGCCACCGCCGCCCCGCCCGACGACCCGCCCGGCGTCAGCGCCGGATCCCAGGGGTTCAGGGTCACCCCGTCGCGGGTGCTGTCCGTCACCGCCTTCCAGCCGAATTCGGGCATGGTGGTCTGGCCGATGAAAACCATGCCAGCGGCACGCAGCCGGGCGACACAGGGGGCGTCCTCGGTCGCCGGCGTGGCGTCCAGCAAGGTGCTGCCATGGGTCAGCGGCCAGCCCTTCGCCGCCACCAGATTCTTCAGCGTGCCCGGCACCCCATCGATGGGCGACAGGGGCGCGCCAGCCTGCCAGCGCCGCTCGGCCTCGGCGGCCGAGGCCAGGGCGCTTTCCGCCTCCAGCCGGGTGAAGGAGTTGAACCTTCCCTGCACCTCTTCCGCCCGGGCCAGCGCGGCGCGCGTCACCTCGACCGGGGACAGGTGGCGGGCCGCATAGGCCTCGGTCAGCTCGGCGGCGGACAGGCGGCAGAGCTCGGGCGCATCGGAGATCGGGGAAGAGGCAGGTGTCGGCACGGGGCGGCTCCGGTCATTGGGACGTATGGCGACCATGCTGCCGGAAACGGGACCGGAAGGAAAAGGAAAACCCGACGCGGCAGTACGGGACGCCTCAGCCCTCGGGGGCAAAGCTGCGCCGCAGTTGCGGCACCGCCAGCGCGAACAGCAGCAGCGCCACGGCGAGGAAGACCACGGGGCCCGCCATCTCATAGCCCCAGACGCCTGCCAGACCACCGCCGAAGAAGGCCAGCAGGGTCGCCAGGTGCAACCCCCGCCGGGCCGCGACCAGGCGGCGGGTGTCGTGCGGGGCAGCCCCCGGGCTGGCCAGGGCGGCCAGTTCCAGCCCGATATCGGTGGCAATGCCCGAAACATGGCTGGTGCGCACCCGACCGTCGGAAATCCGCGTCGTCGCGGCGTTCTGCAACCCCATCAGCGCGCTGAGACCGATCAGCATCACATGCCCGGCGAAGGCCACGGACCAGTAGAGATCCATCAGCGCCAGCACCACCAGAAGCGCCGCCTCCAGCAGGATGCTGAAGGCATAGATGCCCCGGATGCGCCGCCGGTGCCCCGCCTCGATCAGCAGGCCTGACACGAAAGCCCCCAGGATGAAGGCCAGCACCAGCAGGAAGAACCAGAGAGCGGTGCCGATCCGGCCCAGCGCCAGCATGTCCGACAGGGTCGACACGTTGCCCGTCATGTTGGCGGAGAAATAGCCCAGGGCGCGGAAGCCGGCGGCATTCACGGCGCCCGCAGCCAGGGCCAGCCAGACCGCCAGTCGCAGATCGACCGAGACGCTGCGATCGGCTCCGGCATGTATCAGCATGGTGCACTCCCTGCGCGGCCCGCCGTCCGGACCCGGGCGCAGTCTATCGCCCGCACCGGCAGGTGCAATCGCCGCCTCCGCCGCTCAGCCGGCCGGCGCCCCCTGCCCGTCCTCCCAGGCGGTCGCGATCTCCCGCGCGACATCGCGCAGGGCCTCCAGGTGGGCGGCGGCGAACTCGGCCTCCGACTGAGCGCTGAGGACCCAGGACAGATTCACCGCTGCGATCACCCGGCCCTGCGACAGCACCGGCACGGCAATGGCGGACACCAGCGCCTCCCGCCGGACGTTGACGAAATAGCCCGGATGGCGCGTGGCATAGCCGCGGGCGCGTGTCTCCTCGATCAGCTGCGCCACCTTGTCGGGATGAGCCGCCAGGCGGTCATGCGGTTCATCGCTTTTGCGCAGGTCGGCCAGGATCGCCTCCCGCTCCGCCTCAGGGCTCCAGGCCAGGATGGCGCGGCCCATGGCCGAGGGCAGGACATGGATGCCGTAGTTGACCACTCGGTTGACCAGGAAGGGGGACATGCGGCGCGAGGTTTCCAGCACGCGGATCGTGCGCGTGTCATAGATGCCCACGTCCGAGGGCCAGAGCACCTTCTGGCACAGCCGGTCCAGCGGCGGGCCGGAGATCTGCGCCAGACGCCGTTCCGGCGCAGGTCCATGGACGCCCCGCGCACCCGGGTGCCACAGCCCGTCGGCCAGTCCACGCCGCGCATGGCCCGCCTCCTCCAGCGTCAGCAGGATGCGCAGCAACGTGGCCTTGGCCAGCCCGCTCTGCCGCGCCAGCTCGGCCAGGCTCAGCGGCCCGTTGCTCTGCAGCAGGTCCATCACACCCAGGCCACGCCGCAGGCTCTCGATACGTTTCAAGCGGCTCCTCCCCGCCCCGGTCCGGGACATGCCGGCGGCCCGCCGGCGTTTCACCAAGTGAAACACTTCCGCATTTCCCTTTCAAGGCGAACTGACTTAAGGGAACCTCCCGACAGCGCATGTCGGGGAGGACATGCCAAGGGAGGACATCATGGAAAGCACCCCCAACCCCCGCCCCCTGGGGCGAGCCGTGGCGTCTCTGGCCTGGATCGGCGCGGTGGCGCTGGCGCTGGCCGGGGTTTGGATCGCCGGCTTCGGCGGCACCAGCGAAACCCTGCTGCGCATCGGCAGTTTCACCCTGGCGGCCTGCGTCCTGCTGGTGTCGCGGATCCAGCTGCGGCTGGAGCAGGGCAAGCCGTGGCTGATCGCACTGGACCTCATGCTGCTGGCGGCCCTGGGCGTAGCCATGCAGCGCTACGCGGCCATCGGCGAGGCGCTGGAAATCGGCCTCTACTTCTTCCAGCCCTCCGATATCGCCACCGGCGTCGCCGGGGTCGTCGTGCTGATGGAACTGACCCGCCGCGCCTTCGGCCTGCCGCTGGTGGTCGTCTGCCTGCTGGCGGTGGCCTATGCGCTTTACGGGCGCTACCTGCCCTGGATCTTCGAACATGGCGGCTATTCCCTGCAGCAGGTGATGCAGGTGATCTGGTATTCCTTCGACGGCGTCTTCGGGCGGCCCCTATCGGTGGTCACCACGCTGATCTTGGTCTTCATCGTCTTCGGCGCCATCCTGGAAGCCGTCGGCGCGGGCCCCGTGCTGCTGCGTTTCGCCTTCGCCGCCACGGGGCGGATGCGGGGCGGGCCGGCCCATGCGGCCATCGCGGCCAGCGGGGTCTTTGGCACCATGTCGGGCTCCGTCTCCGGCAACGTGGTGGGCACCGGGGTGATGACCATCCCGATGATCGTCAAACGCGGCTTCCCGGCGCGCTACGCCGGGGGCGTGGAGGCCGCGGCCTCCTCCGGCGGGCAGTTCATGCCACCAATCATGGGCGCGGTGGCCTTCATCATGTCAGACGTGACCGGCATCCCCTACCTGACCATCTGCCTCGCCGCCCTGCTGCCGGCGCTGTTCTACTACGCCTCGCTTTTCGTCGCCGTCCACCTGGAGGCGGTGTCGCGCGACATCCGCCCCATCCCCCGGCGCGAACTGCCGGTGCTGACGGGGCATGACTGGCGCATGTCGCTGTGCTTCCTGCTGCCGCTGGCGCTGATGCTGGCCATCATGATCTCCGGCCGCTCGCCCGCCATGGCGGGCTTCTGGGCGGTGATCTCGGCCATCGGGCTGGGCTTCGTTCTGAACCCCGAGGTGCGCCGCAGCCCGCAGGTCATCCTGGAGGGGCTGCGCCAGGGCGGGCTGGCCGCGGCGCAGATCCTGATCGCCGTGGCCGCCATCGGTATCGTCATCGGGGTGATGAACATGACCGGACTCGGCCTGCGCTTTGCCGGGATCATCCAGGACATCTCGGGCGACTCGCTGTTCCTGTCGCTGGTGATGATGATGCTGGGCTCGCTGGTGCTGGGCATGGGCATGCCCACGGTGCCAGCCTACCTGATCGTGATCCTGGTCATGGGCCCGGCCATTCAGATGATGGGCGTGCCGGTGGTCATCGCGCACCTCTTCGTCGTCTACTTCGGGGTGCTGAGTTCGATCACGCCCCCCGTGGCCATCGCGGCCTTCGCCGCCGCGCCGATCGCGAAGGCCAACCCGGTGGCCATCGGCGTGGACGCCTGCCGCATCGCGCTGATCGGGTTCATCATTCCCTTCGTGCTGGTCTACAACCCCTCGCTCAGCCTCGTCACCGGCTTCACTTGGGCGGGTCTGGCCTGGGTCTGCCTGCGACTGGCCCTGACCATCTGGCTCTTCTCCACCGGGTTCTCGGGCTTTGCCTCGGCCCGGCTGGGCGCTCCGGAGCGCGGCCTGCGCTTTGCCCTGGGCTTGGGCGTGCTGGTGCCGATGATCTGGGTCGAGGCCGCCTGCACCCTCCTAGCGCTGGCGCTGATCTGGCGCGACTGGCAGGGCCGCCTGCGCGACAGCGACGACGCCCCCGCCCCGGAGCGCGCCGATACCATCCCCGCAGAGGCGCCCTAGCGCCCTGCCTCACCACCTCACGTCGATCAGGGAGGATAAGACATGAGAACACTGAAAGCGGCCCTCGGGCTGACCCTCGCCCTGGCCACGGCCCCCGTGGCCCAGGCCAAGGAATTCTACACCATGGCCACGCTCGGCCCCGGGTCGTCACCCTACCTGGTGATGAGCACGGCAGCCCAGATCGTCGGCGACCGTCTGGATGACGTGGAGATCCAGGTCAACGCCACCGGCGCGGCCACCCAGCACGCGCTGGAAGCAGGCGCTGGCCAGCTGGACTTCTTCATGTGGTCGGCCAGCGTTCATGCCTTCATGCAGGAGGGCGCAGCGATGTACGCCAAGGTGCCCCAGGCGCCGGAGCTGAGCGGCAACCTGCGCGCCGTCTTCGCCTTCCCGCTGGGCCTCTACCACATCACCACCTACGCGGATTCCGGCATCACCTCGCTGGACGATCTGGCGGGCAAGACCGTCTTCCTCGGCCCGCCGGGCGGCGGCGCCACGACGATCATGCAGCGCGTGGTCGAAGGGGCCACGGGGCTTGTCCCGGGCGAGGACTTCGAACAGGCCCGCCTGGGCTGGGACGCCGCCGCGCAGGCCTTCCAGGATGGCCGGCTGGACGTCTACGTGAACTCCACCAACGCGCCCTCGCCCGTCATCCAGCAATTCGCCCTGGGGCGCGAGATCCGCTTCCTCGGCCTGACTGAAGAGCAGATGGCGAAAGCCCCCGTGCAGGCGATCCTGAACCGTCCTGGCGGCACCCTCGGCACCATCGAGGCCGGCACCTACGGCGACAACCAGGTGAACGAGGCGGCGGTACAGACCCTTGGCTCCACCGTCGGCATCGGCGCCGGGCAGCACGTGCCGGCCGATGCGGTCTACGAGATCACCAAGGCCTTCTGGGAGGGCGTGGCCGAGATGCAGGAAAACGCCCCCTGGCTGCGCAACATCCAGCAGGAGAACGCCCTGCAGGACCTGAACCTGCCGCTGCACCCCGGCGCCCTGCGCTATTACGAGGAGATCGGCATGACGATCCCCGACGCGCTGCGCCCCGCAGAGTGACACCGACGGCCCGGCCCCCGCGCAGGGGGCCGGGCGCCCCAGACGAAGGACGAAGACGTGCCCGAGACCCGCAATATCCTCTTCATCATGTTCGACCAGCTGCGGTGGGATTACCTCAGCTGTTACGGCCATCCGCATCTGAAGACACCGAACCTGGACCGGCTGGCGGCGAAGGGCGTGCGGTTCGACCGGGCCTATATCCAGTCGCCGATCTGCGGCTCGTCGCGGATGTCGACCTACACCGGGCGTTACGTGCATTCCCACGGCGCCAGCTGGAACGGCATCCCCCTGAAGGTGGGCGAGCTGACCATGGGCGACCATCTGCGCGCGGCCGGCATGTCCTGCCACCTGATCGGCAAGACCCACATGCGCGCCGATGCCGAGGGCATGGCCCGGCTGGGGATCGAGCCCGACAGCCTGATCGGCGTGCGCGTCGCCGAATGCGGCTTCGACGTGGTCGAACGCGATGACGGCATGCGCCCCGAAGGCCCCGACGGCCTTTACGACGAAGGCGGCGCGGCTCGCTACAACGAGTATCTGCGCGCCAAGGGCTACGACAGCGACAACCCCTGGCACGACTTCGCCAATTCGGGCCGCGACACCGAGGGCAACGTGCTGTCCGGCTGGTTCCTGAAGAACTCCGACCAGGAGGCGAACATCGCCGAGGAGGACAGCGAGACCCCCTACCTGACCCGCCGCGCGATCGAGTGGATCGACCAGGCTCAGGCCAGCGGGGCCGGGCCCTGGTGCTGTCACCTCAGCTACATCAAGCCGCACTGGCCCTACGTGGTGCCCGCCCCCTACTACGATATGTTCGGCCCGTCCGACGTGATCCCCGCGATCCGCAGCCAGGCCGAATACGAAGAGGCGCATGAGGTGATGAAGGCCTTCATGGACGCCCCCGTGGGCAAGGCCTTCTCACGCGATGAGGTCCGCAACCCGGTGGTGCAGGCCTACATGGGCCTGATCAAGCAATGCGACGACCAGATGGGAGAGCTGTTCGACCACCTCGAACGGACGGGCCGAATGGAGGACACGATGATCGTCGTCACCTCCGACCACGGGGATTTCCTGGGCGATCACTGGATGGGCGAGAAGATGTTCTTCCAGAACGCCTCGGTGAAGGTGCCGATGATCGTCTACGACCCCGCGCCCGCCGCCGATGCCACCCGTGGCACCGTGTCGGACGCTCTGGTGGAATGTATCGACCTGGCGCCGACCTTTGTCGAGGTGGCGGGCGGAAAGGTGCCCGATCACATCCTCGAAGGGGAAAGCCTGCTGCCCCTGCTGCACGGGCAGACCACCGACACCAGGCGGGACTTCGTGATCTGCGAGTACGACTATTCGGCCTCTCCTATCGCTGCCCGCTTCGGCCTGTCGGTGCGCGACGCCGTGATGTTCATGGTGGCCGACGACCGCTGGAAGCTGGTGCATTTCGAGGGTGGCTTCCGCCCGATCCTCTTCGACATGGAAAGCGACCCGGACGAGTTGGTCGATCTGGGAGACGATCCGGCCCATGCCGAGGTGGTCGCGATGATGTACGACAAGCTCTTCCGCTGGGCGCGGCGCACCGCGCAGCGTACCACCCGCAGCGCCGAACAGCTGGAGGCGATGCGCTCGAAGTCCGGCCGGCGCGGGGTGATGATCGGCATCTATGATGAGAACGACGTGCCGCTGGAGCTGACGGTGAAATACCGCGATCGCAAGGTACCCGACCGCCGCCGGGGCGCGACCACGCCAAGCGACTGACGCCTCCGCAAGGTCAGTGAACTGCAAGGCCGGTGTCCCCTTCGGGGCGCCGGCCTCTTCCGTTCCACGGTCTTTCTGTCCCCCGGTCTTTCTGTCCCGTGGCCCATGGCCGTCATGAGCCAGGGCGCCATAGTCCCGGCCGCGGCCGCGCATATCTTTGAACAATCAAGGCGGTGCCACCGCGCCAGGGCCTGCCCTCACACGGTCGCCGCCAGACAGGACTGACAACAAAGGAGCGCCTCCCATGGAACATGTGGATGGAAAAATCGTGGTCATCACCGGCGCCAGCTCGGGCCTTGGGGCCGAGACGGCACGGGAACTGGTGAAAGCCGGCGCCAAGGTGGCCCTGGGCGCGCGCCGCAAGGACCGGCTGGACGCGCTGGTCGAGGAGCTGGGCACCGAGAACGCCCTGGCCTACGAGGTCGACGTGACCGACCGCGTGGCCCTGCAGGGCTTCGTAGATGCGACGAAGGCGCGGTTCGGTCGGATCGACGTGATGCTGCACAACGCGGGCCTGATGCCTTTCGCGCCGCTGGTGGAAAATCGCCACGACGAATGGGATCAGTGTATCGACGTCAACCTGAAGGGTGTGCTTTACGGTCTGGGCGCGGTGCTGCCGATCATGAAGGACCAGGGCGCGGGGCAGAACATCTTCGTCTCCTCCGTCGCGGGCCATGTCTGTACCCCCGTGGGCGCGGTCTACTCGGCGACCAAGTTCGGCGTGCGGGCCATCGCGGAATCGCTGCGGCAGGAGGTCAAGGACTGGGGCGGGCGCGTCACCGTGCTGTCCCCCGGTGCCATCGCGACCGAGCTGGTGCAGTCGATCAAGTCGGACGAGATCCGCAACGGAACGGCTGAATTCTACGACGAGGCGGCGATCACCCCCGACGCCTTTGCGCGTGGTGTGATCTACGCGGTCAGCCAGCCCGAGGACGTTGACATCAGCGAGATCCTGATGCGCCCGACCGTGCAGACGATGTAAGAAACGAAGCGGAGCGAACGACCAGATGCAGACGACACGACCGGCCCGGGCCGCCCCCAATATCTGGCACGCCGGGGCGGTGCTGTCGCTGCTGATGGCCTTCGCCTCCGTCTCCACCGACTTTTACCTGCCGGCCATGCCCGCCATGGCCGACGACTTGGGCGTCGGCCCCGGCGCGATGGAGTTTACCGTCAGCACCTACCTGGTGGGCCTGTCGATCGGTCAGCTGATCTGGGGGCCCATCAGCGACGCCCTTGGCCGGCGCGGGCCGGTGGCCGTGGGTCTGGTGCTGTTCATCGCCGGCTCGGTCGGCTGCGGCCTGTCGGACAGCATCGGCAGCATGGTCGGCTGGCGCCTGTTGCAGGCCTTCGGCGCGGCCTCCAGCGTGGTGCTGTCGCGGGCCATGGTGCGCGATCTCTACACCGGGGCGCGGGCGGCGCAGATGATGTCGATCATCATGGCCGTGATGACCCTGGCCCCGGTCATCGCCCCGAGCGCGGGCGCATTGGTGGCCGGCGCCTACGGCTGGCGGATGATCTTCGCCCTGCTGGTGGTGATCGGGCTGGTGGCGCTGGCGGCGCTGGCCACCCTGCCCGAACCGCTGGCGCCCGCCGCCCGCACGCCAGAGCTCCGCCTGGGCCGGGCCTTCCGCACCTACGGACAGATCGCGCTGAACCCGGCGGTGCTGTGCCATGCGCTGGCCGTGGGGTTCTTCTACATCGGCATGTTCGCCTATGTGGCGGGCACGCCCTTTGTCTTCATCGAATACCACGGGCTGTCGCCCCAGGCCTACGGGCTGCTGTTTGCCGCCTGCGTCGGCGCGATTACCACCGGCAACCTGGTCAACAGCCGCATCGTGGCCCGCCTGGGCACCCTGCGGGTGTTGCAACTGGGCGGCGCGGCGGCCGCCCTCTTCGGCCTGCTGGCCGCAGTTGCGGGGCTGACGGATTTCGGCGGCTGGATCGGGATCTTCCTGCCGCTCTTCTGCTTCCTCGGCTGCACCGGGCTGGTGATGCCCAACGGGCTGTCGGGCGCGCTGGACGTGGCGGTGCGCGACGCGGGCTCCGTCGCGGCCTTCTGCGGGGCGCTGCAATACGGCGGTGGCATCCTCGGCTCGGCCCTGGTGGGCCTGCTGGCCAATGGCACCGCCGCCCCCTTCGGCCTGGTGCTGGCCCTGGCCGGGCTCAGCTGCTTTGCCACCACCTGGATCCTCGGCCGCCTGCCCGCCATGGCGCGGCGCTGATACACTGACACGAGACCCTGAAAAGGAGATCAAGACATGACAGACCAACTGACCATCTGTGTCGCCGGGGCCAGCGGCCTTGTCGGATCCAACGTCGTGAAGGCGGCGCTGGCGCGCGGCCACCGGGTGAAAGGCACCCTGCGCGACGCCACCGACACCGCCAAGACCGACCCCCTGATGGATCTGCCCGGCGCCCGGGAACGGCTGACCCTGCATTCCGCCGACAGCAGCGACAGCGCCAGTTTCGACGCGCCGATGGCGGGCGCCGACGTCACCGTCATCGCCTGTTTCCCGCCGATCTACCGCGCCGAAGACGGCACCCCCGCGCGAGAACTGGACCGCCAGCGCGGCTACGAGGAAATCGTGCGCCCGGTCCGTGACGGCGCGCTGAACGTGCTGGGGGCGGCGCAACGGGCCGGTGTCGGCGCGGTCGTGCTCTGCTCCTCCACCTCCTCGACCAACCCGCCGGCCGCCCTGCCGGTGAAACACGAGGCACTGGCCCTGTCGGATGCGGAGACGCAGATGGCCGAGGGCAAGTTCACCGCCGCCGAGAAGATCGTGATGGAAACCGCCGCGCGGGACTTCTGCACCCATCACGACATGCGGCTTTGCATCATGCTGCCGACGATGATGCTGGGCCCGGTGATCCTGCCGCAACATGTGGACAGCGACAGCCACGCCCTCCCCTCGGCCCTGCTACGCGGTGAAAAGCGCCATGAAACCACGCCCGCCGGGTCCATGTCGGTCAGCCATGTGGAAGACGTGGCCGCCCTCTTCCTGGCGGCGGTGGAGGATCCCACGGCGCGCGGTCGC
Organism: Pseudooceanicola marinus; assembly: GCF_020177265.1. Taxonomy (GTDB): domain Bacteria; phylum Pseudomonadota; class Alphaproteobacteria; order Rhodobacterales; family Rhodobacteraceae; genus Pseudooceanicola; species Pseudooceanicola marinus_A. The sequence continues at coordinate 18,363 of NZ_JAIVMC010000008.1, read as the reverse complement.
TACTTCTGCGTCAAGGATAGCCTGCCCTGGGTCGATCTTTACGCCGAGTTCGCCAAACACGTCCCCGAAAGCGCCCTGCCCGCGCCGCTCGACGGCACCCCGGAGGAACCGACGCGGTTCGATTTCACCCGCCGCGACAGCCTGGGCGTCACCCTGCGCGACATTCCCACCACCATCGCCGAGACGATGGACTGGCTGAAGTCGAAGCCCTTCGGCTGATCCCGCTTGGCCTCCCCGGTCGCGGCGACGACCGGCGGACAGAAAAATGGCCGGGCGACGGATCGCCCGGCCTTGCCTGACGCCGCTCGGATGGAGAGCGGGCGACAGGGTCCCTCACAGGACGGGTCAGATGAACTGACCGTTGTCCACCTGGATCACCTGGCCGGTCACGGCACGTCCCATGTCGGACGCGAGGTAGAGCGCCGCATAGGCCTGGTCGATCGGTTCGGTCGAGGGAACCGTGGTGTTGGTGTACTTGTCCGAGAACTCCAGCATCTCGCCGCCGCCTTCCTGTTCGCCGGCCGCCCAGGCACGGGCCGCATCGGTGTCGGTGACGCCCGGTGCGATGGCGTTGACGCGGATCTTGGTGCCCGACAGGCGGATCGCCATGTTCAGCGTCATGGTGTTCAGCCCGCCCTTGGTCGTGGTATAGGCCACGCCGCAGATCGGCAGGGTGCCGTTGACCGAGCTGACGTTGATGATCCGCCCCTCGTTGCGGGGCATCATGTGGTTGATCGCCTCGCGGCAGAACCGGAAAGGCCCGGCCAGGTTGATCTGCATGATGTTGTCGAAATGGTCATCCGTGGTCTTCTCGACCGCGTACATTTCACCGACGCCGGCGTTGTTGACCATGATGTCGACCTGACCGAAGGCGTCGATCGCCTCCTTGAACACACGGGCCGGGGCCTCGCGGTCGGCGCTGTCGGCCACCACGGTCAGGACCTTGCCGCCCTTGGCGCGGATCTTCTCGGCCGCCTCGTCCAGCGGGCCCTGGTGGCGCGCGGTAATGACCACGTTCGCGCCCTCCTCCGAGAACAGCTCGGCGATGGCATAGCCGATCCCCTTGCTCGCCCCGGTGACGACGGCGGTCTGTCCTTCAAGCATCTTGCGCATGGAAATGTCCTTTCGGTCTTGGGTGAGCCCGCACCGGGTCGCGCCCGGGCAGGTGGCGCGTCCGGCCCTGAACGGGCGGGGCACGCCGGAATATCGGTCAGTCGCGCAGTCGCACCTCGACCGTGGCGCCGTGCGCCCGGTCGGAAATCATCGGCGCCAGGTAACGGCTGTCGGCGTATTTCGCCCGGTAGGCGTCATCCACGGCGTCCTGCACGCTGTCATCCACGGGATGAAAGGTGACGTCCCAGGTGCGGCCCGCGGCCTGCACCTGTCCCGCGCCCTGGTCCAGCGCGGCGCGAAACCAGCGCGAACCGGCACCGCTGTAGGCCCGGATGTAAAGGGCGCCGCCGGTCACGACCGACCAGATGAAGGTCGGCGTGCCCGGGGTCTCGCCATCCGCACGGAAGGGAGCGACGCGGAAATCATCCGCCGCCGCTATCGCGTCCAGCTGTGTCCGGGTCCAGGGCATGTTCCGCTCCTTTCCGCGCCGTCGACGGCGCCGTTTGAACCATTGTCTCCATTCGACATAACCCGCAGACGGCAGGGGATTAGAGCGTGCGGACGCCTGAGAGTGATGAGGGACGTTCATCAATCTTGCCGTCCATCGGCGGCCCGGACAAAAGCGTCCGTCTTGCGCTCATCGGCCCTCATTTTTTCGATTTCGGACAAGGGGAAGCCAGCTCTACTGGCCGGTGCTTGCACATCCCTGTCGCCTGCGGTCTGATGACGTGATGACAGCCGCCCCGCGGGCGATTGCCTCTCCTGCAGACGAAGAGTGATCCGCAATGACCCAGCCCCCCGCCCCCCCGCAACGGATGGTCGTCGGCATCACCGGCGCCTCGGGCATCGTGCTGGGCATCCGCCTGCTGGAGATCCTGCGAGAGCTGGAGATCGAGAGCCACTTGGTCATGTCCCCTTCGGCGGAGGTGACCCTGGCCCATGAAAGCACATTGAAGGTCGCGCAGGTGCGCGATCTGGCCGACAAGGTTCATAAATCCAGCGACATCGGTGCGGCCATTTCCAGCGGATCGTTCCGCACCATGGGGATGATCATCGCCCCCTGTTCCATCCGCACCTTGTCGGAGATCGCCACCGGCGTGACCTCTAGCCTGATGAGCCGGGCCGCCGATGTGGTGCTGAAGGAACGCCGCCGCCTGGTGCTGATGGTCCGCGAGACGCCGCTGCACACTGGCCACCTGCGCACGATGACCCAGGCCTCGGAAATGGGGGCGATCATTGCGCCGCCCGTTCCCGCCTTCTATGCCATGCCCAAGGATCTGGACGAGATGGTGGACCATTCGGTCAGCCGGGTTCTGGATCTTTTCGACATCGACACTGGCCGGATGCGCCGATGGAAGAACGGATAGGACGGGCGATGGACCGCGCCGATTTCACCGCCACATGCTGGGACCGGATGAAGGCGCTGTACCTCGCCGCGCCGGATCTTCAGGCCACTTGCCTGTCCCTGCAGGAGGATCACGACGTCGATGTGGTCATGGCGCTGTTCCTTCTGCTATGTGACCGCGCGGGTCTCTCGCCCACCGATCCTGGTCGTCAGGCCCTGGCCGAAGCCGTGGAGCCGTGGCGCGCCCGGGTCGTGCGCCCCCTGCGCGCCGTGCGGCAATGGCAGAAGGCCCAGGACCAGACCGAGGACGAGGCCGCCCTGCGCGAGCAGGTGAAGGCGCTGGAGCTGCGCGCCGAACGGCTGCAACTGGCCCGCCTCTGTGCCCTGTTCGAGACGCTGGACGCGGTGGCCCCGGAGGGCGGCGCGGCGCGGGCCTACCTGGATGAAAAAGGGGCCAGCGAAACGCTGGCCCGCAGGTTCCTCGGGGCGTGAGACGTCCCCGAGGGGGAGATAGGTCGTTCAATCCAGCCAGGCCTTGAGGTCGATGTCGTCCTCGCCGGGCACGGTCTTGCGGGCGAACTCGGCCTCGCGGCCCCAGGGCATGGTGGCGTCGATGCAGAGCCGGCCCCAGTGGTCCTTCTTCTCATCCCGATAGAAGCCCGGAATGTCGTTGAGGATCATTGCGCGGGTATCGGCGCGGCCGCGGGTCATATAGGCCCACATCACGTCGTCCATGTCCTGGATGTCGACGTCCTCATCCACCACGATCACCACCTTGTTGTAATCCAGATGCGAGGCCAGCGCGGCCAGGAAGACGTGCTGGGCGTGGCCCTCGTACATCTTCCGGATCTTGATGATCGAGATCATGACGTTGGGTCGGCAGGACACGTCGAGGACGCCCCGCACGGTGCCCGCCACATGCTTGTAGACCCGGGCCGCCGTGACCGCCTCCAGCGGGCGCAGATCTTCGGGCGAGCCGCAGAGCAGCGAGTGGAAGACGGCATCGCGGCGATAGCTGACATGGGTCACCTCGAAGACGTGATTGTCGCCCACCTCGACGTAATTGCCCATGAACTCGCCAAAGGGCCCCTCGGGGCGTTTGACGTTGGGCAGGAAGCGGCCCTCGACCACGATGTCGACCGAGGCGGGCACCTCCAGGTCGATCGTTTTGCATTTGCGCATGGCGATGGCCTCGCCGCGGATCTTGGCAGCCATGTTCAGCTCCGACGCCTCGTAGGGGAGCGAGGCGCAGGCGCCGAGGAAGATCTCCGGCGGGCCAGACAGCAGCAGCGCCGCTTCCAGCGCCTCGCCCTTCTCCTCGGCGATCTTCTGATAGCGGGTCAGGTCGTGCGGGCCGCCGAGGCGCACGCGCAACTCGTCATCGGCGATGATCTGGCTGCGGTGGAAACTGAGGTTCGGCACGCCGGTTTCGGGGTCCTTGGCCAGGTAGATGGCGGAGGTGAAATAGGGCCCGCCGTCGCGGGCGTGGTAGGTGATGGCGGGCAGATCCGAGAGCTTGCCGGAGACGAAATCGTCTTCGCCGTCGAAGGTAGTCAGGCAGTCCTCGGCCCGGGCCGCGCCCGCCTCTTCGGTCAACGCGTTCCAGCGTTCGCAAAAGGTCTGCTCGGCGGCGGTGGCGATCATCCGGCGCAGGCGGTCGTGGCTGCCAAAGACATTGGTGATGACCGGCATGTCGCTGCCCGCGACATCGTGAAACAGAACCGCCTTCTCGCTGGCCTTCTGGGACGCGCGGGTGACCGCGGCCAGCTGGTGTTTCGGCTGGACGGGCTTGCTGACCTCGGCCAGTTCGCCATGGGCGCGCATGTCTTCGATGGTGGTCTTCATGAGGATCAGCTTTCGGTCATGGTCTTGTCTTGGGGGGCCGCGTCCGGGCGGAAGGCGGGCGGTGCGGCGCGGGTCACGTCCGGCACCGGGATCGCATCGATCATGCGGCGGGTGAAATCGCTTTGCGGATTGCGCCAGACCTCGCGCGCCGGGCCGCTCTCGACGATCTCGCCCTTGAACATCATGGCCACGCGGTCGGCGAAGGTTTCCACCAGGGTCAGGTCGTGGCTGATGAACAGATAGCTGACGCCAAGATCCCGTTGCAGCTCGTCCAGCAGGTTGATGATCTGCGCCTGCACGGACACATCCAACGCCGACACCGGCTCGTCGCAGATCAGCAGGTCGGGGCGCAGCATCAGGGCACGGGCTATGCCGATCCGTTGGCGCTGCCCGCCCGAGAACTCGTGCGGGAAGCGGCGGCCCCATTCAGACGGCAGGCCCACCTTCTCCATCATCTCGTGCACCGCCCTCAGCCGCTCCTCTTTCGGTCCGACGTGGTGCACGTCCAGCGGCTCGCGCAGCAGCACCTCCACCCGCTTTCGGGGGTTCAGCGACGAGAACGGGTCCTGGAAGACGCATTGCACCCGCGGGCGGAACTTGCGCAGTTGCATCCGGTCGAGGCCGGCCATCTCGTTCCCTTCCAGCTGGATCGAGCCCGAGGTGGCCTTTTGCAGCCCCAGGATACAGCGCGCCAGGGTGGTCTTGCCGCAGCCCGACTCGCCCACCAGGGCCAGGGTCTCGCCCCGGTGCAGGTCGAAGGAGACGCCGCGAACCGGGTGGATCATCCCAGAGGAGACCTTGAAGCTGCAGTGCAGGTCCTTGACGTGCAGAAGCGGTGTCATGCTCATTGCGGGGCCTCCGTCTTGTCCTGGGCCGCCCAGGCGGCGGGGTGGTAGCAGGCGACGCGATGGCCCGCCGGACCCTCTTCGGGCGGGGGCGCGGCCTGGCAATCGGCCTGGGCGAAAGCGCAGCGCGGTGCGAAGCGGCAGCCGGGCATCGGATCGGTGATCGAGGGCACGGTGCCGGGGATCTCGTTCAGGAGCTTGCCGCCCCGGCGCTGCCGGTCGGGGTGCGGCGTCGCGTCCAGCAGGCCGCGCGTGTAGGGGTGCTGCGGGTTCAGGAACAGCTCGCGCGTGGGCGCTTCCTCGACCTTGCGGCCGCCGTACATCACCGCCACGCGATCGGCGGTATGGGCCACCAGGCCAAGGTTGTGGGTCACCAGCACGATGGCCACCTGCGTGTCGATCTGAAGCTGTTTCAGGAGGCGCATGATCTGGGCCTGCACCGTCACGTCCAGCGCGGTGGTCGGCTCATCCGCGATGATGACCTCGGGGTCGCAGGCCAGGGCCATGGCGATGACCACGCGCTGCAACTGGCCGCCCGACAGGCGGTGCGGGTAGGATTTGGCGATGCGTTCCGGGTCCGGCAGGCCGACCTGATCCAGCAGCGACAGGACCCGGGCGCGGGCGGCGCTGCGCGACAGCGACATATGCTCGCCGATGACCTCAGCCACCTGCTTGCCCACCGGAAACACCGGGTTCAGCGCCGCCATGGGTTCCTGGAACACCATGCCAATGCGCGCCGCGCGGATCTTGCGCATCTTCCGATTGTCGGTGATCGGCAGCTCTGTCCCGTCCAGGCGCAGCGACCCGCCGGTCTTTTCCACGCCTGCCGGCAGCAGCCCCATGACCGAAAGCGAGGTCATCGATTTGCCACAGCCCGACTCGCCCACGATGGCCAGGGTCTCCCCCCGGTTCACCGCGAAGGTGACGCCGCGCAGGATGCGGGCCTCGGGATGACCGGCCACGGCCACCTCCAGGTTCTCGACCGCCAGAAGCGGCTGCGGGTTCGCTTCGGCCATCATTTCACCTTCCTCTTGCGCAGGCGCGGGTTCATCAGGTCGGTCAGCCCGTTGCCCACCAGGTTCAGCGCCAGGGCGGTGATCAGCAGGCAGAGGCCGGGGATGGTGATGATGTACCAGGCGTCGCGCATGTTGTTGCGGCCCGAGCCGATCATCGAACCCCAGGTGATCACGTTGGGATCGCCGAAGCCCAGGAAGGACAGCGCGCTTTCCATCAGGATCGCGGTGGCCACCAGCACGGTGGACATCACCATGACGCCCGACAGGGCATTGGGCAGGATCTGGGTGAAGATGATCCGCGTGTCCTTCATCCCCAGGACGATGCAGCCCTGGATGTAGGCGCGTTCGCGGATCACCATGAATTCGCCCCGCACCAAACGGGCGATGGCGGGCCAGCTGACCACGGCCAGGGCGAAGACGATGACCTTGATGGTGGGGCCGAAGATGGCGACCACGACGATGGCCAGCATGAACTGCGGGATGGTCTGGAACAGCTCGGTCGCGCGCATCAGCAGGTTGTCGATCCAGCCGCCGTAGTAGCCCGCATAGGCCCCTACGACGATGCCGAAGATCAGCGCCACGGCGACCGAGGCGAAGCCCACGAGCAGCGAGATGCGCGCGCCGTAGAAGATCCCGGCGGCCATGTTGCGGCCCAGGGCATCGGTGCCCATGGGCGCGCCCGCCAGATCGCCCGGCCATTGCAGCGGGCGACCGACACTGACGTAGGGGCCTTCGGGGAAGAAGATCCCGGCGGTCAGCGCCATGAAGAGGATCACCAGCAGCAGGATCGCGCCCAGCGACACGGGCCAGTTGCGGGCGGCGGAGGTGAGAAACGCGCGCATCATTTCAGCTCCACCGTCGGGTTGATGACCACATACAGCAGGTCGACCACCAGGTTGGTCAGCACCACGAAGGCCGAGGACAGCACGAGGATCGACAGAAGCAGGTTCAGGTCACGCGCGAACATGGCGTCGAACATCAGCCGCCCCACCCCGGGCCAGGAAAAGACCGTCTCGGTCAGCACCGCACCACCCAGGAAGCCGCCCAGGTTGGTGCCCACCACGGTCAGCAGCGGCAGCACCGCGTTGCGCAAGGCGTGGCGGTACATGATGCGGCTTTCCGAGATGCCCTTGGCCCGGGCCACGCGGACGAAATCCAGCGACAGCACGTCCAGCATCCCCGCCCGCACCAGGCGGATGTAGATCGCCAGGTAGAAGAACGCCTGGGTCAGCGCCGGCAGGATCATGTGATGCGCCACGTCGACCACATGGGCCCAGCCGGTGTTGAAGGCGAGCACGTCCACCATGCCCGAGGTGGGCGTCCAGCCCAGCCAGACGGAGAAGACAAGGATCAGGATCAGCCCGATCCAGTAGGGCGGCGTGGCATAAAGCAACAGCGCCACCAGCGAGATCGCCTGATCCGGCGCCCGGTTGGCATAGCGCGCCGCGGTCACGCCGAAGATGATGCCGCCGATCACCGCCACCAGCAGGCTTGCCGACATCAGCATCAGCGTCGCCGGCAGCCGGTCGAAGATCAGGGTCACGTTGTCCTCGCCGTAGCGGAAAGAGTAGCCCAAATCGAAGGTCGCCAGGCGGGCCAGGAAATGACCCAGTTGCACCAATACCGGCTGGTCGAGGCCGAACTGGGCGCGCAGCTCGGCGATATATTCGGGCGTGGCGGTGCCCGCCTCGCCGGCCATCGCCTCGGCGGCGTCGCCGGGGGCCATCTTCAGCAGGAAGAAATTGATGACGGCAATCGCCAGGATCGCGAGCAGGCCATAGGCCAGTCGCTTGCCCAGGAAGATCCAGGGCCGGGAACGGGAAGATGTACTCATCAGGTCGTCTGTTCTTTCTGGGCCGGTGCCGCCCCGCAGGGGGTGCCATCGCCCTTGGCCTGACCGGCGGCGACCATGCGCAGCCAGTCCAGGCAATCGTAAACCGGCAGCCCGAGGTGCCGCATCAGGGCCGCCGTGTAGGGCGGCAGGTTGGTGCATTCCAGCAGGACCGCGCCAAGATCCGGATGCGCCGCCACGAGGTCATCGCCCGCCGCCAACACGTCCGCCGTGGCCAGCGCGGGGTCAAGCGTCACATCTGCCCGGTTGGCGCGCAGGACCTGCGGCAGGTGTGCGGCCGCCCGCAGCCCGCCCACGGGCGTGTCCCCCGGCGCGCCGGCCTCGCGCAGATGCGCGGCGCTGACCGAGCGGCCTTCCATGCCCAGAACGCCCACAGGACCATGACGCGCGACAAGCGTCGGCAGGGCCAACAGGGCCGAGGCGGTGAAGGGCACCGGACAGCCCTCGGCCATCAGCGCCTGGTGAAACACCAGCAGCCCGCAGGAGGTGGTCAACAACTTCGCTCCGCGCGCCACCAGACGGTCACGCGCGGGCAGGAAGGCGCGGCCAAGCGCCGGGTCGGTGACATCGCCGTCGATCACCCGGTCCAGCGTCGCCAGCGCCACGGTTTCGTAAAGGACACGCCCGCCGAAGGTGGCGGCGTTGCCGATGTCGCCCACGGGCCTGGGAAAGGCCGTGTCGAGCATCAGAACGCCGACCGTAGGCAGACCGTTATCCCCGGTCGCATCGCTCATTCGAACGCTAGAGTTCCGTAGGAGGCCCGCGCCCCTTCTGGCCCGGTCACCGCGTTGACCACATTGGCCGCCGAAACGGTGGTGTAGGTCGGACGGGCCAGCGGCAGGATCGGCAGGTCTTCCATGGCCAGCGCCTGGAACTCCTCGAACAGCGCCTTGCGCGCCTCCGTGTCGGGCTCCACTGCGGCGGCTTCCAGAATGCGGTCCATCTCCGCGCTGGAATAGCCCGAGGCGTTGACGAAGGGCGTGCCCTGGGCAATCGCCTCGCTCCAGTAGAAGCGTTGCAGGCCGATCGTGGGGTCGGCGGTCACCGAGGCGGGGAACATCGACAGGTCGAAGTCGTAGTTGCCATAGACCGAGCGGATGAAGGTCGGCACGTCCGCCGAAACCAGAGTCAGGTCGACGCCGATGGCCGCGAACTGCTGTTTCAGCATCTGGCCCGCGCGGTCATAGGTGTCGCCGATGGCCGGAGAGATCAGCCGGATGCCAAAGCGCATGCCGTCGTCGCCCTCGGGGAAGCCGGCTTCGTCCAGCAGGGCCTTGGCCGCCTCGACGTCATGGGCATAGCCCGGCACATCGGCGGTGTAGAGGTGCGGCAGCGACTGTGGGATCGGGCCGGTCAACATCTCGGCCAGGCCGTAGTAGACCACTTCCTCCATCTGCGCCTGGTCGATGGCGTGCATCAGCGCCTTGCGCACCTCCGGCACGGCCAGGATCTTATTGCGCAGATTCACCTCCAGCACGTCGAGGGAGTTGTTCAGCTCCGTCCCCCGGGTGGAGACGTTGAAATCGGGGCTGTCCATGAAACGCTGGACTTCGTTCACCGGGATCGGGCCGTCGCCGCCCAGATGCAGCTCTCCCGCCTCGAAGGCCGCGACGCGGGCCGAGGGGTCGGAAATGATGCGCACCACCAGGCGGTCCAGCATCGGCTGGCCCTCGGCCCAGTAGTCGGTGTTGGCTTCCAGGATGATATGGCTGCCGCGCTCCCAGGAGACGAACTTGAACGGGCCGGTGCCGACAGGCGCGTTGTTGGCCGGGTTGTTCAGGACGTCGGTGCCCTCATAGACGTGTTTCGGCACGATGGGGCTTTCCCAGCCCGACAGCGCATACATCAGCGCCGGCGCGGGTTCCGAGAGGTTCAGCACGGCGGTATAATCATCCGGCGTATCGACCGAGGTCACCTTGGCGAAGACGCCCTTGCCGCGCGGGTGGTGCTGTTTCAGGATTTCCATGATCGAATAGGCCACATCGGCCGAGGTGAAATCCTCGCCATCGTGCCATTTCACGCCCTGGCGCAGCTGGAAGGTGATGGTCAGCCCGTCCTCGGACATCTCCCAGGCCTCGGCCAGTACGCCGTGGGCGTTCAGGTCGAAATCGTAATGCAGCAGGCCCTCGGTCATCTTGCCCGAGATCACGGCCACCGGCGAGGCGGTGTTGAACGCCGAGAGCATGGCGTTCGGCTCGGGGTTGATGGTCATCGCCATGGTGCCCCCGGCGGCATGGGCGGCGTCCGGACCAAGGCCCGGCACCAGGCCGGTGGCGGCCAGGCCGGCAGCGCTCAGCATCAGGAAGTTGCGGCGGCTCACGGCCGAAAGACTGGCGGGGTCGACGGCGGGGCCGCGGCGGGAATTCTGGGTCATGGGTCGCTTCCTGTTGGTCAGGCTGCCGCAGGGCAACAGCCGGGGAGAGGGCGCTGCCTGTTTCGCTCGACAGCTTGGACCCGAGTATCGGAAGCCCCGTTCGCAGAGGCCATAGCGCGGCTTACGGATTGCGGGTCAATTTTTTCTGAAATCGGAATTTTGCCGGTCGGAGGGGGCCTGCGGCCCTGTCCTGGTGGTTGAAACTCTGCCCGGTCAGGTGTCTGACAAAGGCTCAACAAAAGGGCAGGTAGCGGAGATGACGGAGCAAATCAATGGGGCAGATGCGCTGGCCCGGATGATCGCGAGTTGGGGGCAGTCGCCGGTCTGTCACGTGCCCGGCGAGGGCGTGCTGGAGGTGCTGGATGCGCTGTCGGCGACTGACCGGCCGCTGCTGTCCTTCCGGCATGAAGCAGGGGCGGCCGTGGCCGCCCAGGCCGCCGGTCAGGTGACGGGCCAGCCCGGGATCTGCGTCGTAGGCCGGGCGCCGGGCGCCCTGAACACCGCGCTGGCACTGCATACCGCGCGCACCGATGGCGCGCCGATGATCCTGATCGTCGGCCAGCCTTCGCACCGCATTGCAGGCCGCGAACCCTTCCTGGCCAATGACTTCGCCCAGGTCTTCTCCCCCATGGCCAAATGGATCGGAGAGTGCACCGAGGCCGCCCGCCTACCCGAGCTTTTCACCACCGCCTGGGCACGCGCGCTGGAAGGGCTGGCCGGGCCCGTCGTGCTGACGATCAGCGAGGAGGTCTGGACCGAGACCCTGCCCGCAAGCGCCCTGCCCGATGAACCGCCCCGCCCCGCCCGGCACGGCATCGCCGCCGCCGACCTCTCGCTGGTGCTGGAGAAACTGGCTCAGGCGAAGCGGCCGCTGATCCTTGCGGGCGGCACCGGCTGGACGGCCAGCAGCACCGCCGCCCTGGCCGATTTCGCCGCCCGTCACGGCCTGCCCGTCGCCACCGCCTATCGCCGGCGCGACCTGATGCCGGCCAGCCACCCCTGCTTCGTCGGTGAAATCGGCATCGGCGCGGACCCGGCCCTGACCGCCCGCGTGGCCGAGGCCGACCTCGTGCTGGCACTCGGGATTCACCTGGGCGAGATCAACACCTTCGGCGCCCGCGCGTTTGAGGGCTACACCCTGCTGGAGGCCCCGCAACCAGCGCAAAGGCTGATCCATGTCCACCCCGACCCGGCCGAGCTGAACGCGGTCTACCGCGCCGATCTGGCGCTATGTGCCCACCCGGAGGACTTGCTGGCCACCCTGCCCCAGGACGCCGCGCCGCTGTCGCCGGATCCCGACTGGACCCCCGCCTTGCGTGCCGCGCGCCAGGCCTTCACCGCGGGCCAGCCGCAGCGCCCTGGCCCGGTGAACCTGCAACAGGTGTTCGAGACCCTGCGTGATGCCCTGCCCGCCGACGCCATGCTGACGGTGGGTGCGGGCGCCTATGCCCACTGGCCGCAACGATATTTCGCCCATGAGGTCTTCGGCACCCAGCTGGGCCCGAAAAGCGGCGCCATGGGCTATGGCCTGCCAGCCGCCCTTGGCGTGCAGGCCACCTGCCCCGGTCGCCGCGTGGTGGCCGTGGCCGGCGACGGCTGTTTCATGATGCAGGGCGAGGAACTGGCCACCGCCGCCCGGGCGGGCCTGCCGGTGCTGGTGATCGTCATCAACAACAGCCTCTACGGCGCCATCCACGCGACCCAGGGCCGCCAGTTCGGCCGCACCACCGGGACCGAGCTGGCCCCCATCCACTTCGCCGACCTGGCCCGCGCCCAGGGCGTCATGGGGCAGCGGGTGGAGGTCACCGAGGGCTTCGCCCCTGCCCTGGCCGCCGCCCTGGCCGAAATGGACGCGGGCCGCCCGGCCCTGATCGAGATCATCACGTCGAAGGAGACCCTGAAACCATGACCGAGCAGCATCGCGATGTCATCGTCGTCGGCAGCGGGATCGCGGGTCTCGTCGCCGCCTACCGCCTGTCCCGCGCCGGCCGGTCCGTGCACATCCTGGAGGCCGGCGATCAGATCGGCGGCCGGGTCGGCGAACGCGAAACCCGTGGCATCCGGTTCAACACCGGCGCGCGGCTGGTCTACCCCTTTTCCAAGCCGTTCAACGGCTTGCTGGACGACCTTGGCCTGACCGAGGACCTGATTCCGATCCACCACCTATCGGCCCAATGTATCGGGCCGGATGGTGACTGGCTGGTGGAGCTGATGCCGGGGCCGAAAAGCCTGCGGACCCCGGGGCTGCCCCTGGGCGAACGGCTGCGCTTCGTCCCCTACGGGCTGTCGATGCTGGCCGCCCGGGGCCGCACCGACCCCGACGATGCCGCCAGCGCGCCCGAGGCCGACGCCGAGGCGCTGGACAGCTACACCCGCCGCCGCATGGGGCCAAATGTTCTGGCGCGCATGGTCGAGCCGATCTTCCGTGGCACCCGGGCCTGGAACGCCGAGGACATCTCGGCCGCCTTCTTCGCCACCACCACGCCGCATCTGATCGGCAAGAGCCACGTCAACGTCTTCAAGGGCGGCATGAACCGGCTCCCGGCGGCGCTGGTCCGGGGAAGCCAGGCCACCTGCAAGGCCACGGTCCTGTCGGTCGAGGACCGGGCGGGCGGCCCCTGCCGCGTTACCGCGCGGATCGAGGGCGCGGAGGTCACGCTGAGCGCCGATCATGTCGTCATCGCGGTCGAGGGCGACCGGGCCGCCCCGCTGGTCGCGGATCTGGCGCCGGAGGACCGCGCCTTCCTCGACGGCGTTCGCTACAACTCGCTGGGCGTGGTGCACTACAAGTTGTCGGGCGACGTGGCCCCGCGCATGAACTTCTTCGCGCGCGTAGGCGCCGGGCCGATCGCCACCTACCAGCAGGTCCCGGCCAATGCGGCCAAGGGCCAGGCGGCGCAGATCTATGCGCAGCTGTCGCCCGAGGCGGCGCGTTACGCCGCAGAGACCGGGCAGACGGGCGATCTGCACCCGCTCATCGAAGATCAACTGCGCCAGCTTTTTCCCCAGTTCGACGCGCAATATGCCGACCGCCACACCCAATGGATCCAGCGCAAGCTGCCCACCTTCTCGCCCGGATACGCGATGCAGGCGAAGGCGTTCCGCGACCGACAGGATGCCAGCGCGCGGCGCATCACCTTCGCGGGCGACTACCTGCAGCAATCGCTGGTCACCGGCGCGGCGGCCAGCGGCGAGCGGGCGGCGCGGCGCATCCTGGGGGCCTGAAGTCACCCCCCCCTGCCCCACAACCGCAAAGGCCCGGGCGATTGCGCCCGGGCCTTTTGCATTCGCGGCGGCGGGCTTATCCGGCCTCGCCATCCCCTTCCATCTGCAACTGGCGCGCGGTCTTGGGCAGGACGCCGAAATGCGCCTTGAAGGCGGCGGTGAAACTGGCCTGCCGTTCATAGCCCACCTCGCGCGCCACCTCGGCCACGCTCATGTCGCGCTGGCGCAGCAGCTGCATGGCGTGGTCCATCCGGTAGGCCTTGCGGAAGTCGAAGATCGTCTTGCCGTAGAGAAACTTGAACCCGCGCTTCAGCTTGGTGGCATTGGTGCCCAGCTCGCGCGCCAGCACGGGCACGGTGTAGTGGGTGCTGAAATCGGTCGACAGCTTGTCCCGCGCCTGCTCGAACATCTCTAGCTCGCGCTGCGAGAAGGTCAGCGCGCTGCGGAACTCGACCTCCTTTTCCAACTCCTCCACCGTCAGGCACAGAAGCTCCTGCAACTTCGCCGCCGCCCGGGTGGCATCGCGCTGCCCCGCCAACGGATTCGCGCGCAGGTGCTGCAGGGCGCGCACGAAGTCCACGTTCAAGGATTTCTCGACGATGGAAATCTCACCCGGACCGGGCGACAGAAGCTGTTCGGCCACGTCGGAGGTAAACTCGTAATCGCGCTGCAGCAGATCGGGATCGACGTAAAGACCGATCATCCGGAAAGGCCCCTGCGGGCATTGCACCTTGTAATTCACATCGCCCGCGTTGCGACAGGCGATCAGGGTCGCCTCGCCCACGGCGCGCTCCCCCTCGGTGTCGGGCTGGCTGGAGGGCAACGACAGGTTCACCGGGCCTTCCAGCAGGAAGTGGAACTCGACGAATCCCTCGTCCTGCACCGCTTCGACGCGGGCCTCGGCGTAGTCGACCTCGGTGATGACGCAGAAGATACGATCGTCGAGGGACAGGAAATGCCACCAGCCGCTACCGTCCCGGGGGGCCAGCTCGACCCGGGTGGAGAAGAAGCCGCGCTGTGGATCCTCGAAATGGGGGTAGCGGTCGCGGGCGGCCCGCAGGGTCGCGAAGACATTCCGCAGGGTCTGTTCGGTTCCCCCGAACTCCTGTCGCCAGAGTCCCTTCACCTGCGCCGGCTCCTGTCGATCGTCTTGTGGCAAATCACCCACCACCTTTCACCCGTCCACGATTCCCGTGAGCCTAGCGAAAAAGCGGCAGGGGTGGGAGGGACCGGGCCGCACCCTGTCTGTGCGGCCCGGCCCGTGGTCCTGGTCCGGGGTCCCGGTCCGCCGTCAGGCCGGGCGCGACGCCGAAACCTCGATCTCGACCTTGGCGCCGGGCGTGGGGATCTGGCAGATCAGCATGGTGTTGGTCGGGCGGATGTCGGCAAAGACCCGGCCCAGCACCACCGCCACGTCTTTCAGATAGGCGCCATCGGTGATGTAGACGCGTAGCTGCTTGGCCTGCGTCAGGTTGCTGCCCGCCTGTTCGAGCGTGGCCGAAACAGAAGCGATGGCGTTCTCCAGCTGCTCGGCCACGCTTTCGGGCAGAGTGCCGTCGGCGCCCTGGCCCAGGGTGCCCGAGACGTGGATGTGGCGGCCGTCGATCACGGCCTTGGAGAAGCCTGCGAAATCCTCCGCCGGCGCGCCGGTGAAGATGCGGTCTTTCATGTCGGTCATTCCTGTCTCTCCTCAGCTGGCGCGGCGCACGACGATGGCCTTCTTGCGCATGAAGCGGAAGAAGCCGCCGGCGCCGTAGCGGGTGCCGCCCAGGCCGGAGATGCCGAAGGCCGTCTTCTCGGCCTTGTCGCCGACCCCGCCCATGGTGTCGAAATCGTTTATCCAGAGGCCACCGGCGTTGATTTTCTCGCCCACGGCGATCGCCTCGTCCTCGGCACCGATCACGGTGGCCGAAAGGCCGAAGTCGGTGTCATTCGCCAGGCGGATAGCCTCTTCGGTGGTCTCGAAACGGCCGATGGGAATGATCGGGCCGAAGGTCTCGTCCTGCATGATCTTCATGTCCTGGGTCACGTCGACCAGCACGGTCGGCTCGCACCAGAGGCCGCCGTCGCGCTCGATCACATGGCCGCCGGTGAGGATCTTGGCGCCCTTCTCGACCGCGTCGGCGATCTGGTCGCGCAGGATCTGCGCCTGTTTCTCGAAGATGACCGGGCCCAGTTCGCCCGATTGCAGCCCATCGGTGTTCATGGTCATCGCCTTCACGCGGGCGGTGACAGCATCGGCCAGCGGCGCGAAGCCCTGCGGCCCGGCATAAACCCGTTCGATGGAGCAGCAGAGCTGGCCGCTGTTTTCCATCGCGCCGCGCACCACGATTTCGGCAGCGACATCGGCATCGGCACTGTCGAGCACCACGGCCGGGTCATTGCCGCCCAGTTCCAGGAAGGCGGTCTTGAACTGCGACGCCGCGCGTTCCTGCACCTTGCGGCCCGTCGGCACCGAGCCGGTGAAGACGACCATATCGGTCAGATCGACGATGGTCGCGCCGGTCTGGCCGTCACCGGGGAAGACCTCCAGCACGTCGCGCAGGTGTTCGACCTCGGCGATGGCGGCGCGGAAGGGTTCGATGAAGCGGGGCGTGACCTCGGAGGGTTTGATCGCCACGGCAGAGCCCGCCAGCAACGCGGTGATCGCGTCGATCATGCACAGGATCAGGGGGTAGTTCCAAGGCGAGATGATGCCGACCAGCTGGTAGGGCACATATTGCTGGCGGAAGGACAGATCGGACGAGCCGCCGGTGGCCGCCTCCAGCGCCTCGGCGGCGGTGGCCACGCGCATCTGGGTGATGCCCTTCAGCCCTTCAAGCTCGGCCACCGACATCTCGTAGCGACCAGTGTCGGTGCACAGCGCGTCGAGGATGGCGTCGTAATGCCGGTCCACGGCCTCGCAGAGCTGCAGCATGGCCGTCTTGCGGCCCTCCAGCCCGATCTCCAGCCACTTGGCCTGGGCGTCACGCATGGCGGCGCAGGTCTCTTCCATCTCGGCCAGATCCGGGATCTCGATCCGGTAGTCCTTCTGTCCGCTGCGCGGGTTCCTGATTTCCAACTGTCGGCTCATGTGGCCCTCTCTGTCTGCATGCCGGAGGCCCGTCGCACCCCGGTCTGGCGATCGCGTTCTGGCAATCGCGTTTGGGGGCAAATTGTCCGCATCCGCGCCCGGGCAAAAGACGTGCGCGGGCGAAGCGACTGAAATCGACAAAGAAAGGCCCTGATGCGAAAATGGCCCTTTGCGACCGCCGAACACGGCCACTGAGCCTGGGCGCCAGCCTTTGATCCGGACGCGGCCACCACCGGGCAGCGCCCTGTCCCCGCTTGCCCTGCCGCAGTATTGCCCCAGCTTGTTGCAGGTCGCGACACGGACGAAGACAAGGACAGCCCGCCGCCCCGCGGGCCGAAGGACAGAGCACCACATGACCCAGACCCTCAGATGGGGCATCATGGCCACGGGCCTGATCGCCGAGACGTTCACCAAGGACCTCGCCACGGCAGGCCTGCCGGTCACCGCCGCAGGCTCCCGCTCCGGGGCGAAGGCCCGCGCATTCGCGGACGCCCATGGCATCCCCGCCGCCCACGGCAGCTACGAGGCGCTGGTGGCCGATCCCAACGTGGACGTGGTCTACGTCGCCACGCCCCACCCGTTCCACGCCGCCTGCACCAAGCTGGCGCTGGAGGCCGGCAAACACGTGATGGTCGAGAAACCTATTGCCATGAATGCCCGAGAGGCGCGCGAGATGGCAGCCCTGGCCGAGGAGCGCGGGTTGTTCCTGATGGAGGCCATGTGGACGCGGTTCCTGCCCCACATGACCCGACTGAACGAGATCCTGGAGGCCGGCACCCTGGGGCGCATCCTGACCCTGCAGGCCGATCATTCGCAGCGCCTGCCCGACGACCCGAACCACCGCCTGAACGCGATGGAGCTGGGCGGCGGCGCCCTTCTGGATCTGGGGATCTACCCGGTCTCCTTCGCCTGGGACGTGCTGGGCGCGCCGAAGACCCTGCGCGCCGTCGCCCGGTTCAAGGAGACCGGCGCCGATGCGGAGGTGGCGGTGATCGCCACCCATGACACGCCGGACGGTGGGCCCGCCCTGTCACAGCTGACCTGCGCCAGCGACCGGACCGGCCCCAACACCGCCCGCATCATCGGCGACCGCGCCATCCTGGAGATCGAGGAGATCTGGTATGCGCCCACCACCCTGCGCCTGCTGGACCTGGATGGGACGGTGCTGGAAACCTTCGACACCCGCCCCGAGGGCCGCGGCATGCAGTGCCAGGCCAGGGCGGTGCAGGAGGCCGTCCTGTCGGGCCGCACCTCGGACCCGCGCATGACGCCCGCCGAGAGCATCCGCATCATGGAGATGATGGACCAGATCCGCGCCGAGATCGGCCTGAAGTACGCCGCGGACTAGGCGCTGCCGCTACAAAGGCCCTCATGCTGCACCGGGTGGCCGCGGTTTCCTACCGCTCGGCTTAGGCGGTCACCCGCACTACGATCCGCACGTCGAAGAAAGACGCCATGCCCGCCCTGTCAGATCTTGAGTGGTAGGCGTCCCGCACATCCCGAACGTGTGCCACACTCACTGGCAGGTCATTCATACCGCAGTATTTTGGGAAGGTATGGTGCCCGGGGGCGGAGGTCTTGCCTCGTTCTGTTCCCGCTACAGGCACCTCGGCGATGGTTCGCGTCAGCAAAACAAGGGCTATCGCGTTGGACCTCCTGCCGTCAACAGGCACCA
>NZ_JAIVMC010000007.1 GCF_020177265.1 Pseudooceanicola marinus | reverse complement strand
GGCAGGCTGAAGGATTGGCGGCGTGTGGCGACCCGATACGACAGATGCCCGAAAGTCTTCCTGTCAGCCATCGCCCTCGCAGCCCTCGTTATTTACTGGCTATGAGTCCTGACCCTAGACTTACGGCTACACTCCGCAGTAAGCTTACGGTCGCGCGCGCCCCACCAGTATGCTGTGGATGGCCATCGAACGCCGCCTTTCACCAAGCGGATCGCCTCCCGGCTCGAGTGCCCGCCTCTCGCTCCCCTATCAATCCGCAGCGTTCTTTACGCAACCAGGGCATTCCTCGCCGTACTCGTCCAGCACATCCTGCAAACGTCGCTTCACTTTAGCCTCGCTGTCACCAGAACTCCGCATCCCCGCCGCGACTGCATCGTCAAGAGCGGCGCTGTCCAATTCGTCTGTGAGATACCCGTGATTCTCACATTCGGCCAGCGCGCCTGCATCAAGCAGGAGTTGGACAGCCCACGCACGTTCTTCCTGAATTTCCTCGAGCAACCTCTTCGATCCGCTCATTTTCGGCCTCCAAGCAAGGGTGATCTGAGATCAGTCTAGCTACAACATGTCCCCATTGCTATCATACAGAACTGTCCCGTCATCTATAGTTAGGAGAAGCCTCCATGCCCGACCGAATGATCGTAAAGGAAGAGTCCATCCGCACTCCAGATGGACGGAAAGCGATCTATTTCGAGATCTATGATGTCGTGACGGTCGAAGGCCGCGAGTATTATCACAAGCGATCCGATGTTGGGTTTAAGACCCGCGAGGAAGCAGAAGCATTCATTGCCCGACAGGGCAAAAAGCTTCGCCATGCATAACAAGGAGCGCAGCGGGCGAGGAGTAGACATTCGCTGCGCTCTGGACTGATGGCGGTTTGGCGCAGTAAGTAGATCTGGCCGCAGGCACGCCTATGGCTTGGCCTCACGTAGCAATCGGCCCTTAAGAGACATTCACGACTTCAATACGATGCTGCAGTTGCAGCCCGCACAGCGGACGTTGCCCGCAAGCGCTGAAATTCACCTTAGGGTCTTCGCGGTATGTTGGTAGCTTTCGCAAGACTGTTGTCCGATCCGCGAACTTGGTACATCATAGCTGGATAGTTTTAACGTTCATTTTGAGACCAAGCCATGTTGACCGATGAGATCGCGAACGCCCTTGTTCCAAAAGACCTGCCAGAAATGTCGCTAAGCGAAGCGGCTACCGACCGCTTGGAACGCGACCAAGATCGCGACGGTGACTTCAGAGACGAAAAGGACGACGTAGAGGGAAAAGAGCCGTCTAGACGCGATGAAAACACACTTTCGAAACGAATTTTATACTGGAACGACCTGCTTCAGCAAATTATTGGCGAGAACCGATACAGGATGCTCGACTATTTGGGAAAGCATCCATGGCATTCTGAGCGTGGTTACCCTCATCTCGAAAACGAAGGAATATATTTTTCTACTGGATTTGTGGAGCTTCCTAAGCGTCTTTACGCAGATGGTCTTGCTCAAAAATCTAGAAAGCAAACGCCCTATATCTTCGGTGCATCGCTGATCGGTCTTGAAAAGCATATCGATCTATCAGGTCGATCACCTTTCATTGATTTGGGCGAATTTGATATGCGTCTGAAAGGTTTACCTTTGATCCTCGAAAAAGGCAGTTCGCGGTACTTTTCAACGCCCAATCTCATCGATGCGACGTCAACTTGCTGGGCAAGCTGCGCAGGCTGGCTAGTCCTAACTGCCGCTCACACGTTCAACTGGGTAAATCACGGTCAAAATGTAACGTTAGAAGGTGGCGTAGACGGAAACGTCCACGCCGTGGCCAACTACCCAATCGATGGAGCTCTCGTCCACATCGATCAAAACCCTCCGCAAAATATCGTAAGAATAACGCCGGAACCATGCCCGCAACCCAACGAGCCTTATGAATTCTACGGAATGAAGTCGAAAACTGTATCGGGGAACGTTACCACCGTCAGTGTCTTGCCCGGTGTCACCAGTTCCATGGAACCGGCAAGGGTTCGATTGGACACAGGGGGTCAACCCGGAGATAGCGGTGCCCTTGTTCGCAGCCTCAAAACAGGAAATGGATTGAGCATATACTCGGGCGTCATTGATACTAACGGACAAACATACCAGATTTCACAAGGTCTGGATCAGGTCGCAAACGTTTTTTCAATTGATCTATGGGAGTAAATCCATCATGTCGGACGAGTTCAAACTTTACGTTATTGTTTCAGAAGCCGATGAGCCCCTGAACCAAAGGTCTCCAGCGGCGGATGGTCAATTCACAGGCCATAGCTTGAAGAAGCTCTTCCGTCAGAACAAGGAAATTGACCCTAACCTTCTTCAGCAAAGCTGGCAGAATACCAATCAGGTGGTCATCAACATGATCAAAGATGCGGAAGACAAAGAAGCGGATACAAAAATGCGACTGAATGAGATTGAGGTTACTTTGTCCGTCAGCGGCGAAGGCACGGTTGGTTTCGTTTCTGGAAAAGCGGAAGCAGGGATCGTACTCAAATTTACGCGCGGAGGTTAGAACACCGGCGCCATTACTGCGCAATCCGAAAGCACCTGTTCCTAAAGGTTCACCGCGCAAAGATTCAACGGTTACTGTTTTCGTAGCCAATCGACTCCGGTTTTTAACGTCATGAACCGACAGGAACGGCCCGGAGCTGCCGTTCATCCAACTGACAAGAAGTGATTGCTCCGAGCCCAAAGTGCCGGAGGCTTCTCGGCGCAACTAATTCTGCGTCACACATCGTGCGGCCTATTCAATCTCGAGTAATTTTCCTCACACGGAATGTCCCTTGTTTATAGATCCATAGCTGCGATGTATTTTAACGCCTTGTCCAGAAGATACGGTTTTATATGCCCTTCTGAGAGAGTATTTTGACCGCTATCACCACCGCTCTTTGATCTCCACGTTGGTTCCAAGCATACGAACTCCGCCTGACCAACGCGGATCCCGATATCAACCTGGATTCCAGAAATAAGGTCGGAACGCTTTTCAATACTGACTTCAACGTCAAGTCCATCTTCCTGGAGTGTGTACTCAAACAGTTTGCCAATTGCTTGGTTGAGCTTTTCGTCATTATTCCGTGCAAGGGCCTGAATGGCTTTATATTCTTCAATTGTAGCATCAGCAATTTTCCCGGACGCCTTGGAGGGAGAAGCTTCTTTGCCCAAGACAATGAGCAGTTCTTTGTAAACAGGTGTGGACCTCAGGGATGCGGCCGCAGGAGCTTTCGCTCCTGACTTATTTTTCAATGGACCTTTTACCACCCCATCACCAAAGCAACGGACTGCATGCACAGATACGTTTGGCGGGATGGCAAACACACGCGCATCCAGCGCTCTCAAAAGTTGACCGGCGTTGGCTCTCCGTTTGCGCCATTCTTTTGCATACGTGGCTGTGTTGTGGTTGTCATCAATTGTATCGAGAATGCGAGACAAATCAACTTGCCAATGGCTTCCTTGAGTGAGGGATCCGACAGTGTGCCCAATCGCTGATCTGTCGTCTCCATGCAACAAAACCCACAAGCGCGGCTGCCCGCGCTCTCTGATTAGGCTCCTAAAGTGAGTAGTGGATGCCGCTGAGGCAGAAATAACCTCTTGAAAGAAATCGGAGATCGTCTCAGACTTATCAATAAATGCAGCAGCTACTTCTCGAGAAACGCCATAAGCCTCTAAACCATCTCCGGAGAGATTTAGTGCCGTATTATCGGCAATGTCATAGTATTTGCTTTTACCAACTCCCTCAAAGCTGAATACTCCACGACTATCGTGAGCGCATATGGAGTCTCTACCAACATCCCAAGCTGTTTCAGCGATTTCCTTCGCAGCGTTCGGGTCAGTCATTGTCCAAAGGATGACAACGTTTCCCTCAGATTCCCTTAAAAAATCAAGCCAGCTAATAAAGTAATCTCTAGATCCGTCAATGTCCGCCTGCCTTGGATTGTCTCGCTTTTCAATCAAAACTAATTTATGCTTCCCCTTCGCCTCCTGATCGCTCCTCTTAATAATCTGAGGTAGATCATTCAGGTCTACTCCGGGGTCAATGGATATCACGAAAATATTATCAAAAAATCGGGGTAGAGATTTTACAAAGGTGGTCTTTCCCGATCCAGATTTTCCAAGAAGGATCTCAAAAACGCCCCCCGAACCCGATTGAATTCTGGAAAGGAGCTGATCAATTCTCGCCTCGGCTAGTGGAGCACGCTCAACGAGGTCAGATGGATCTACGCCCGCCTCCTCGGCTCGATCTGTCAATACCTCCCATCGCCTCGGAAGCTGCAGCGGGGAAAGAATGGATTCTGTCAATTTCTTGCCTTTCCTTTTCGGCATACCGGAACACAAAGTTCTCCCCATGGCAAGGAACGCTCTCCTGTCGTGCCAGCTTTTCTGTGCGTCTCAGGTCTTCTTTAGTGCCGCAAGAAGGCTGTGGGCAGATTAAAATGAATGTCGCGTTTTGGCGGGAACCGGTCATTGCATGCCGCACCGCGCACGGCCGCTGCGTCCCGCAGAGGTGTCCTTAACGCAGTGCGCAGCGAACGACCGCTCTCCGCCCGATAGTGTCGGCGCCTGCGGCCATGCTGCGTTTCGCCCGAATTTCGCGGCAGGGCTGGCATCAGCCATTCGCTGCACTTTGCGCCAAGGTCGGCTCTGGGCCGATCACGACTGGTCCTGCGCCCCTGCCTAACCCCGATGCGGCGTTCGCTACCCGCGCCTCACTACCGCTCGTTCAGACCGCAGCGAATGTCAGCTCGCAACCCGAAGATATAGGCTCATGGCGGCCTCTTACCGCTCGGGCACATCCATGTAGAAACGCGTCGGCCTCAAGCCTGACAACTCCGGCGCGAGTGTCCCGTCCAGGATCTCCCGTGCGGCCAGATCCGCCCAAATCGGTCCCCAGCCAATCCCCCCGTGGGAGACCGCGCTGTAGTACCCCGAGATCCACGGCAGCGAACCGATCACTGGCCCGCCGAAGGGGATGGCTCGGATGCCGATCCGTTCCCGCATTGATTGCTGCCCTACAAGAGCTGGGACCGAGTGGGCCACGTCGGCTAGCATCGCGGGACCATCGGCGCCGTTGTTGCCATGAACTGCCGTCAGCCCCTCGCCGCGCCAGTGGATCGCCAAGCCCTCGCGCCGGTCCGGGCGCAGTAGCCAACGGTCGCCATTGATAACGTGGCGCGGCAGAGCGGTTGCCCTGGCTCCAGCATAGAGCATCATGCCTGGCACCAGTTCCATCGGGATCGACAGCTCAGCCGTGGCAGCGATATGTGTTGCGCAGGCGCCGGCGGCATTGACCACCAGGTCCGCGTCAATCTGCGTGCCGTCTCCCAGGGTGACCCCGATGACGCGCGCGCCCGCTCGGCGCAGCGCGGTCACCGGCTGGCCTAACTGCAAGGTGCCCCCCGACAGGTGGAAGACCCGGATCAGCTGCTCGATCATCTCGGGCGCATCCACCCAGCCGGAGCGCAGCTCGAAGGCCACCCTCTCCCCCTCGGCCAGCCGCAGATGCGGCTCGATCCGCGCCAAGTCCCCGGCGTCGAGGACCTCGATCTGCGCCCCGGCCTCAGTTGAGCGCGCCACCGCCCCGTCGAAGGCAGGCACCGCGCTTTCGACCGTCAACGTGCCGCACCAGTCAAGCCAGTCGCCGCCCAGTTCCTCCGCCAGGCGGTCGAAATGGCGATTGACCGAAAGGCGCAACGCGCGGCGTCCGGGATCCTCGGCCCAAGAGAGCTGAGGAAAGGACGACAGCCAGGAAAAGGAAGCACCACTGGTGCCCGCCGCCGGGGCCTGCCCGTCGATCAGCACCACCTCGGCGCCGCGCACCGCCAGACGATGGGCGATATTGGCCCCGATGGCACCGGCGCCCAGAACTGCGATCTTCATAGGCGCGACCGGAAGACGGCGGGCGACAGATCAGAGACCGAAGAACATCCCAGATGGCCCAAGGTAGTCCAGAACTCGTCCCGCAGAAGGTCGAGGACGCGCTTCACCCCCGCCTCGCCATCGGCGGCCAGCCCCAAGGCACAGGCTCTTCCCAGCAGCACCGCATCGGCGCCAAGGGCCAGCGCCGTGGCAATGTCGGAACCGCGCCGGATACCGCTGTCAAAGACCACAGTCACATCGGGACCCGCCTCATCCCGGACATCGGCCAGGGTGGAGATCGAGGCCGGTTCCCGGTCGATCGTACGGCCACCGTAGTTCGACACGTAAAGGCCCTGCGCGCCAGCCTTCAGCGCCGCCGTAGCATCGGCCCGGCTGGTCACGCCCTTGACGATGCAGGGCAGCGGCGAGGCCGCGATGACCCGCGCCGCTTGGTCCCAGCTCCAGCGCGGCCGGGTGAAATCCAACAATTCCTGCAACATCGCCGGATCCGAGGTGTCGGGGCCGAAGTTCGCGGGCTTGCCCGCGCCGGGCATGGAAAAGCGGTCTTCCATCATCCGTTCGCGCCACTGGCGGATCGGGGAATAGGTGACGCAGATGTACCCGTAGCCGGCATCCTTGGCGCGGTGCATCATATCGATAACCTGGGTCTCTTCGCCCACGAAGGTCAGCTGGAAAACCAGCGCCGCGGGAGAGGCCGCGCGCACTTCTTCCAGCGAATGGCCGGCCGCCACGGGTACGAACTGCTTGATCCCCGCCGCATGGGCCGCGCGGCCCACGGCGCACATGCCATCGGGATGAAACAGCGTCTCGCCGCCGCCGAAGGGCGCGGTGAAGGCCGGAAAGGACAGATCATGGCCCAGCACCCGGGTCGAGGTGTCGGGATTGGCCACGCCCGCGAACAGCGGCGCCTCGAAAAGGTAGTCGTCGAAAGCCGCCACATTGGTCCGCGCCGTCACCTCGTCGCCGGTGCCGCAGTGCATGTAGTTCCACACCATGTCCGACAGGTTCTTCCGCGCCGCCGCCCGGATCCCCCGTAGGGAGGCATATTTCTGTGTCGTGGCGTAGCGGTCATCGCGGCGCACATCCTTGTCGTCGTCCAGCATATGGGGCTCCTTTTCAGAGGGTCTGTTCTGCGCGCAGGGCGGCGCGGCGTGCGAGCCGGGCACGGATGGCCTCGGTATCGGTGGAGGGCGTCGCGGCCAGCAGTTGACGCGTATAGGGGTGCGAGGGCGCGTCGAAGACCGCGTCGCGGGAACCGCGCTCCACCACCTCGCCCGCTTGCATCACCATTACCTGGTCCGAGATCCGCCGCACGACCGACAGGTCGTGGCTGATGAAGATGTAGGACAGCGCGAACTCGCGTTGCAGATCAGCCAGCAGGTTCAGCACCTTGGCCTGAACCGACAAGTCCAGCGCCGAGACCGGCTCGTCCAGGATCAGGATCCTCGGGTTGACCATCAGGGCGCGCGCGATGGCGATCCGCTGGCGCTGTCCGCCCGAGAACATGTGCGGGTACCGCCCCGCATGAGCCCGCTGCAGGCCCACCCGCTCCAACATGTCGCCCACCTTGCCGCGCCGCTCTTCGGCCGACAGACCGGTGTTCAGCAGCAGTTCCTCCCCCAGGGCATCGCCCACCTTCTGGCGCGGGTTCAGCGAGCCATAAGGGTTCTGGAAAACGATGCGCACCTTGCGCCGCACCTCTGCCGAGGGGCGGTGGCGGGCGATGTCCACCGCCTGGCCGTCGATGAGTAGCTCGCCCCCCGAGGCCGGGTCGATCAGGGTCAGGATGCGCGCCAGGGTGGACTTTCCGCAGCCCGACTCGCCCACCACCGACAGGGTGGTGCCCTGCTCCAACGCCAGGTCGATCCCCTTCAGCGCCCGCACTGGGTCCGCCTTGCGCAGCAGCCCGCCGCGTCCCGGATAATCACGGATGAGGCCCTTGGCCTCCAGCACGAAACGACTCATGAGACCACCACCCCCGACAACGGGCCGCCCGCCGCCCGGTCTGGCAGCGCCGACAGCAGCGCGCGGGTGTAGCTGTCCCGCGGCGTCTCAAATAGCGACAGCACGTCGGCCTCTTCCCGCTTCACCCCCTGGTACTGGACGATGACCCGGTCGGCGGTTTCGGCCACCACGCCCATGTCGTGGGTGATCATGATCAGCCCCATGCCGGAGGCCTCCTGCAACTCGACCAGTAGATCGAGGATCTGTTTCTGGATCGTCACGTCGAGCGCGGTCGTTGGCTCATCCGCGATCAGCAATTTCGGCGCACAGGCGATGGCCATGGCGATCATGACCCTCTGGCACTGGCCGCCCGACATCTGGTGCGGATAGGCGCGCAGCTTGCCCACCGGGTCGGGCAGGCCCACGGCCTCCAGCAGGGTCAGGGTGCGAGCCCGGCGCGCGGCGCGGTTCATACCCTGATGCTTTTTCAGGACCTCGCCGATTTGCAGGCCCACGGTGAAGGCCGGGTTGAGCGAGGCAATGGGTTCCTGAAAGATCATGGCGATATCGCGCCCGATGATGCGGCGCCGCTCCTTCGGCGACAGGGCCAGCAGATCGGTGTCGTCGAAGCGGATCATGTCGGCGGTGACCGTGGCAGTGTCCGGCAGCAGGCCCATCACCGCAAGCATGGCCACGGATTTGCCAGAGCCGCTTTCGCCGACGATGGCCAGCACCTCGCCCGCATCCACGTGCAGGTCGATCCCCGAGACCGCAGTCAGCGGTCCGTTGGAAGTCTCGAAAGTGACGGTGAGATTGCGAATTTCGAGTAACGTCGTCATCTCTCTCAGCCCCTTTTCAGTCGCGGGTCGAGCGCATCTCGGAGGCCGTCGCCACACAGGTTGATCGCCAGCACGGTGGTCAGGATCGCCAGCCCCGGGAAGGTCACCACCCAGGGCGCACGCAGGATGAACTCGCGCGCATCGGCCAGCATGGTGCCCCACTCGGGCGTTGGCGGCTGTGCGCCAAGGCCAAGGAAGCCAAGGGCGGCGGCATCCAAGATCGCGGTCGAGAAGGACAGCGTGCCTTGCACGATCAGCGGCGCCAGGCAGTTGGGCAGGATGGTGCGTAGCATCAGCCGCAGGTTCGAGGCCCCGGCGATGCGGGCGGCCACCACGTATTCGCGGGTCTTCTCGTTCATCACGCTGGCCCGTGCCAGACGGGCGAAATGCGGCTGAAGAACCAGCGCGATGGCCACCATCGCATTGGTCAATCCCGGTCCCAGGATCGCCACCAGCACCAGCGCCAGCAGCAGCGAGGGGAACGCCAGGATCACGTCCATGATCCGCATGATCACCGTATCCACCCAGCCGCCGAAATAGCCCGAGATCACGCCGATGGTGATCCCGCCGGTCAGGGCGATGGTCACCACCATCAACCCGATCAGCAGCGAATAGCGCGCCCCGAAGATCAGCCGCGAAAGGATGTCGCGGCCCAGGGCGTCGGTGCCCAGCAGATATGCCCCCTGCCCCTCGGGCTTCCAGGCGGGCGGCATCAGCAGGGCGTCGCGGAATTGCTGCGTCGGATCATGGGGGGCCAGAAGCGGGGCCAGCAGGGCCACCAGCACCAGCAGGGCAATCACTGCCAGGCCGATCACGGCGCCACGGTTGCGCCGGAAGTCAGCCCAGAAGGCGCGCAGGGCATCGCGGGTGGTGCTGCGCTCGGGCTCGGCTGCGGGGCCCAGGGTCGCGGGATCAGCCATGTCGGATCCTCGGGTTGATGACGGCATAAAGCAGGTCCACGATCAGGTTCACGATCATCACCACGGCGGCGATGACCAGAAGGCCGCCCTGCACCACCGGGTAGTCGCGTTTCGAGATGGAATCGACGATCCACTTGCCGATGCCCGGCCAGGAGAAGATCGTCTCGGTCAGGATGGCCCCGGCCATGAGCGAGCCGACCTGAAGGCCGATCACGGTGACCACGGGGATCAACGCATTGCGCAGCGCATGGCGCCCGACCACCAGCGCAGGCCCCAGCCCCTTGGCCTTGGCAGTGCGCACGAAATCCTCGGACAGCACCTCCAGCATGGCCGAGCGCGACTGGCGCGCGATGACGGCCGCCGGGATGGTGGCCAGCACCACCGAGGGCAGGATCAGGTGCAGCACGGCCGAGCGGAAGGCCCCCGCCTGCCCCGACAGCAGGCTGTCGATCAGCATGAAGCCGGTGACCTGCGGGAAATAGTACATCAACGAGATCCGCCCCGAGACCGGCGTCCACCCCAGGGTGCCGGAGAAGAGGATGATCATCAGCAGGCCCCACCAGAAGATCGGCATCGAATAGCCCACCAGGGCCGCCGACATCGAGATCTGCTCAAACCAGCTGCCGCGTTTCACCGCCGCAAGCACCCCCAGGGGCAGGCCGATGCAGACCGCCAGGATCATGGCGCAAAGGCCCAGTTCCATCGTGGCAGGAAAGAAGGTCAGGAAGTCCTCGGCCACGGGGCGGTGCGTCACCAGCGAGGTGCCAAGGTCGCCCTGGAAGAGGTCGCCGAGATAGGACAGGTACTGTTGCCACAGCGGGCGGTCGAAGCCGTATTGCGCCATCAGTTGCGCATGGCGCTCCGGCGTCAGGCCGCGTTCGCCGGCCATCAGCATGATCGGATCGCCGGGCAGGACACGGACGAACCCGAAAGCGACGATGGTGATCCCGAAGAAGGTCGGGATCAGAACCGCGAGCTTTCCGAGGAGGTAACGGAACAAGGGGCGTCCTTTCGGGCAAGGCGTAGGGGGAACAGATCCGGGCCGCCACGAAGGGCGAAGCGGCCCGGAAGTCAGCGCGGCAACTTGGGGAGATGAGCCGCACGGGATGGTTCACGGGCGGGCGTCAGCCGACCGCGGCGGTCACCACGATCTCGACCAGGCGCTTGGGGTCGCCCAGGTCGCAGCCACCGATGGCGGCACGCGAAGGCATGTCGGCGGCGTCGATCCATTCCATCCAGGCCTCGTTCATCTGGGCCTTGGCGGTCATGTCCGACAGATAGACGCGGGCCTGAAGGATCTTCGACTTGTCCGAGCCCAGCTCGGCCAGCAGGGTGTCGAGCTTGGCGCAGATCTCCTCGGTCTGGCCCTTCATGTCTAGGTCGAGGTTGGTCGCAGCATGGCCCGAGCAATAGATCACCCCGTTGTGGACGGAGGCGCCGTGCAGATGCGGGCGGGCGTTGTGGCGTTGGATCATTTGGTCTGTCCGTTCGTTGGTCTTGCGTTGGTCTTGCTCCCCCGCTCAAGCGGCGGGGGCGTAGGGATCTAGGGTCACTTCGGGGGCCTCGCCGGTGGCGATGCGGGCCAGCTGACGGCCGGCGAAGGGGCCGATGGTCAGGCCGGCAGCCCCCAGGCCATTGCCCAGGATCAGCCCCTCGATCCCAGGGACGGGGCCGAGGATGGGGCGGAACTCCGGCGGCGCGGGCCGGAAGCCGATGCGGGTTTCCAGCAGGGTCGAATCTGCCAGGCCCGGCGCGTAGCGCAGCGCGGCGCTGAGCACTTCGTGCTGCCCCTCGCAGGTCACGCGGTAGTCGAACCCCTTGCCGTCCTCGCGGGTGGCGCCAACCACGACGCGGCTGTCGTCGAAGGCCAGCAGGTAGTGGCTGGCCATGGGCAGCAGCACAGACCAACGCGAGGTATCCGCGCCCTTCATGCCGAAGTGCAGGATCTGACCGCGCTGCGGCTTTACCGGATGGTCCAGCCCGAGAGGCGCC
Source organism: Pseudooceanicola marinus (assembly GCF_020177265.1). GTDB lineage: Bacteria > Pseudomonadota > Alphaproteobacteria > Rhodobacterales > Rhodobacteraceae > Pseudooceanicola > Pseudooceanicola marinus_A. The sequence continues at coordinate 321,400 of NZ_JAIVMC010000007.1, read as the reverse complement.
AGGATCTGGCTGGCCCAGGCGCCCGCAGTGACCACGATCTGGTCCGAGGGGATCTCTTTCCCCTGCCCGTCCAGAACCCGGGCCTTGGCGCCCTCCAGTTCCAGCGTGGCAAAATCGCTGCGGAAGGTAGCGCCCAGGGCCACCGCCGCGCGGACCATGGCCGGAGCCAGCTGGCGGGCATTCACCCGTGCGCCGCCGGGCACCCAGAAAGCCTTGTAGGCGGGGTTGATCGGCGGGAACTTCTGCTGCGCCTCGGTCGGGCTGAGTTCCTCGAAGCCTCCGCTTTCGGGGGCTTCGGCGGTGCGCAGCGCCAGCCGTTCCCCGGCAGCGTCGTACTCCGCCGGATCCTCGGCGGTCACCAGCGCGCCCACCTTGCGGTAGCCCACATCGCTTTCGCCGCGCGCCGCCAGGTCGCTGACCAGAGCATCATAGTAGGCCGCACCTGCGGCATACATCTTGTACCACTCAGGCTCATCCGCCTTGGTGGCCCAGGGGCAGACAATGCCTGCCCCCGCCAGGGTCGCCTTGCCCTGGTGTTCCTGGTCGATCACGGTCACCTCATGCCCCGACAGGGCCAGGTGGTAGGCCGTGCTGGCGCCGAGAATCCCGGCGCCAATCACTGTCACTTTCATTCGACGGTCACCCCCGACAGACGAGACGAGCCGAAGACGGCGGGCACATAGCCCTGCACCGAGGTATTGACCGCGGTGATCGTATCGGCCCCGCCCAGCACGATGACCGGCACCTCGTCATGCACGATCTGCTGCGCCTCATGGTAAAGAGCGATCCGCTCCTCTTGGTCGGTGATCGATCCGGCTTCGGTCATCACCTCATTGAAGCGGTCGTCGCACCAGTCCCCAATGTTGGACGGAGCGGTGGAGCCGTCGGGCTGGCAGGTCAGGTAGTTGTTGGGGATCTGGCTGGGATCAGGGAAGTCGTAGATGCCGCCGAACATGCCCACCTTGGCCTCGCCAGCGCGGGCCCGTTGGATGTATTCGGCCCATTCGTAGGTCACGATGGACACGTCCACGCCCACCTCGGCCCAATCGGCCTGAACGATCTCTGCCGCGCGGCGTCCGTTGGGCATGTAGGGACGCGACACTGGAATTGCCCAGACCTCGGTCTCGAACCCGTCCTCGTAGCCAGCCTCGGCCAGCAGGCGTTTCGCCTCTTCGGGGTCATAGTCCCACGGGCCGATCTCCGAGGCGGTGCCCCACAGTGCGGGCGGCACCACTGCGCCGGTCAGATGGCCCATGCCGGAATAGATCACCTCGACGAAGTTCTCCATATCGATGGCCTGGGCCAGGGCCTGGCGCACCCGTTGATCTTGGAACGGCTCCTCGGCGAAGTTGAAATGCAGCATCCCGGTCGAGGGCACCGGCGTCTGCACGGCCTCGACCGCGTCGGAGGCCTCGATCGTCTCCTTGTCGGCCAGGTTCGGGTAGAGGCCGATCAGGCATTCGCCCGCCAAGGCACGCTGCAGGCGCACGGTGGCGTCGCCCGAAATCGCCATGACCACCGCATCGACCATCGGCGTGCGCAGGTCGTCGCCCATCTCCGCGCCCCAGGTGCCTGCGAAGGGCAACAGGCGCACCATGGCGTCGGTTTGATAGGCCTGAAGCTGGAACGGGCCGGTCCCGATGGGCGCCAGGTCCAGCTGTTCGGGCGTGCCCGCGTCCATCATCGCCTGGGCATATTCCGCAGAGGTCATGCCGAGCGATCCATGCGCCATCGTGCCGATGAAGGCGGCCATCGGCTTGGTCAGGGTGAAGGCGACGGTGTAATCATCCACCTTTTCAACCGAGGCCAGGTTGTCCGCCAGTTTCGCGTTGAAGGTCGGGTAGTTGCCCCCCGAGACCTCATAGAACGGGTCTTCGCTGTCCATCATCCTGTGGAAGGTGAAAACGACATCATCGGCATTGAAGGGGCGCGAGGGCGTGAAGGAATCGTTGGACTGCCAAGCTACGTCCCGCCGCAGGGCAAATGTGTAGGTCAGCCCGTCTTCAGAGACCTCCCAGCTTTCGGCCAGGGCGGGCTCGATCTCCGAACCGCCCCTTTCGACCGACACCAGGCCGTCGTAGATCTGGCCAAGCACATAGGCGGTGGTGCCGTTGCTGGTCAGCTCTGGGTTGAAGGTCTCGGGGGCACCTTCCAGACAGACGGTCAGAACCTGAGCCTGGGCGGCGGGCGCCGACAGCGCCAGCGCCGCCGCCCCGCAGAGATATGCGAATTTATTCATTTCAGTACCTTCCTGTATCGCTTTTTCGGGCAGCCTTGGCTTGCTGTGGGGAGATTTCCGGATGACGCCATGCGAGCCGACGCATAACATGATTGTCAAATCCCTATTTGTCGTCACATCATAACTAAACCTCATATCACTCTCATTGCCGGAGGCCCCTTCCGTGAACATCAGACAGCTCGAAGCCTTCCACGCGGTCATGGAGACGGGCTCCGTAACCCTGGCTGGCGAACGTTTGGGCATATCCCAGCCCGCCGTCAGCAAACTATTGAAATCATTCTCAGAAAGTTGCGGCTTTCGGTTGTTCACGCGCAGTGGCGGTCGGATGTTGCCGACGTCTGACGCGCAGCTTTTGGCCTCCGAGGTATCGCGGCTTTTCTCCGGGACGGACCGCATCCAGAAGCTTGCTCGCGCGGTGCGCGATCGAGAGTGGGGGGAGGTGACAATTGCAGCGCCCCCCGCTCTCTCTGCCCGTTTTCTGGCGCATGCCTTGGGCCCGCTGATGGCGAAACAGTCGAAAATGCACATCTCGATCGCCAGCCATTCCAGTCCCAGGGTCGCGGAACTGGTCGAGGGGCAGCAGATCGACATTGGCCTGTCGGTGCAGCCTTTCGAGCATCCGAACGTTACGTCGGAGCTGGCGATGCGCTTCGCCATGGTCTGCGCCCTGCCGGCAGGGCACCCGTTGGCAGAGAAACGACTGATCCGAGTGGAAGACCTGAAGGATGAGCCGTTCATCGGCCTGGCGCGGGATGACTGTTCGATCATGACCATCGACCGCGCTTTCCAGTTGCGCGGGGTACAGAAGCGGTCAATCGTCGAGGTGCCGATGTCGGAAACCGCCTGCGATTTTGTCGCCGGCGGCGCCGGCGTGTCGATCCTCCCTCCATTCGTCGGTCTGGGCTATGAGGAGGACAAGCTGGTGCGCCGCCCAGTGGTACCGCTGACGACGATGAATGTCTGGATCCTGCTGCCCGCCTCGCGCCCGCCTTCGCAAGCCACCGAGCGAGTGGTCGAGGTACTGCGCGAGCATCTCAAGCGGTATGATGTCGACCAGGCAGAGTAGAGCCTGCCAACGCAAGGCAGCGGCACCGAAACTTCATTGCGGCCGTCTGTCAGACACGCAGATCAGACCCCGCTTGAAGACCTCATGGCCCCGATCCGAACTCTACCGAGTGGGCTTTTTTCTCCAATTAGCCGAGCGCGAAAACGGCGGTCCCCTCACCGGTCAGGAGCATGGTGCCCAGATTTTCAGGGTACCCCCGGGGGGCATCGGCAGGCGACTAGCCCGAACCCCAACCAGAGATCTCCTCTGCACCCCTGAGAAACAGCGCCGCGGTGGCCGAGAACACATAAGCGGACCTTCGTGCCTGCCGCAGCGAATGACCGGAGCCAGCCCGTCCGGGACATTCGTGCACGACGCGGCACGCCGCGAGGCACCGACGCGAAGAGCGGGAAGCGGCCATTCGCCGCGCGGCTTTCCAAGGGCTCCTATGCAGACTGACCTGTAATGCTTCTGGTTGAGGGCCGCTCTTCTCCGGAGCGAGCCGTGCGGCCGGCTTCGATTCGCGGCAAGGGGATGGGTGAAGGAAGCTGTGGATTAGGCCGACGGGTGCGTGCAGACGCTCATCATCGCTTTCTGTCGCTGAGGGCGGCAAGGCTTTGTGCATGAAATTGCGTGAAAAAAAGTACGCCCGAGGGCCCGCTTGGGCTTCAGTGGGCCAATGCGGCAAAATAGGTGAAAAGTGAAAACACGCCATTTACATGTGCGCAAACTAGTGTGAAAATGAGGCAACAAATATGATTTCACGGAGATTGCCTCATGCGCAAGGTCGTCAGAGAGTATCAGCAACTGTGTCGTGCAGAAGGTGTTGACTTGCTCGGCATCGAGCCGCGCGGCCGTCACTACGCTCTTCATTTCGAGAGGGGGTTTCTCATCGCGGCTTCCACGCCCTCCGATCACCGTGCGCGCCATAACCTCCGCGCCATGATCCGCCGCTTGCACGCTTGAAGGACAAAACCATGAACATGCCCGCCCCTACCCCGGAAAGGATGACGGCTGCGGATCGTCGCGAGGCTTGGTTCGGCGACGAACGCACCGGACTGGTCGAGTATCTGCGCGGATACGATCTTGAACTGGGCGATCACGCCGCTGCGGTTTTTCGCGCAGTTGAGCAGCTCTTCGGGCGCGACGCTGTCGCATCTCACCTTCTCAAGGTGGTCCCCAATGCACCCCATGATGCTGAAACATGGGGAGATGTGCTCTTTGCGCCTTCTGCTCCTCGCGACGGAGGCTGGAAAGCTGTCGAGCTGTTGGATGGCGCGGGTCTTTATGGCTTGTTCGGTGTAACGCCCGAAGATATCCCCTTTGCAGCGCGGCGAGCCTGGGTGGCAAAGCTCCCGTTGCAGCTTGCTGACCTCAAAGATTACCTTCATCTGAAGGCGGATGGCGAGATGAGCCGTGTCGTGAACCTCGCGCTCTCCCGCCACGCTCTGGATACCGGGTTCAGCTATGACGACACTGGCGAGGAAACGCTTGGCGTGGTTGACATCGGCTCTCTCGCCATCTTCGGAGGGGTCACGGAGGGCCGTATCCGGAACATCCTTTCCAGCGGCGATGGCGGGCTTGAAAAGGTCGGCCAGCGGGTGACGGCCGTCAGCGCAGCCACGTGGCTGAAGGGTCGGAAGGAGTTCTTTGCCTCGATCTGGCAGCTGCCCGATGAGGTGGCGCCAGAGGCACCGAGCCCAGATTTCGCGGAAGAGGTGGTCTTCGTCCCCGTCGCCGCAGACGGTAGCCACTTCCATCCCGGCCTCGCGCGCGGTGGCAAGTTCATGATCGGCGCCAAGGGCGAAGAGGTTCAGTATCCGTCCTTCGACGAGGCGCTGGCTGCCCTGCAGAAGATGGCCACGCCGCGCTGGCGCCGTCCGAACGAAGTGGGCAACTGGGGCAGTGTCTCGGGGCGCGACTGGAAGCGCATCGAACGCCGCCAGCTGATGTCGATGTGATCCGGAGTTTGATAATGCGTTTCTTTGCTGAAGACCTGCTGTCCGTCCTCTTGGAGGCGACGCCCCGCCCGACCGCTCAGGCACCGAAGACAATCAGTGACACTCTCGCGAAGGTCAGCAATGTCCGCCACTGCCGAACTTAACCCACGAAAAATGCTGCGCGATGCACGAATGGCTGGTTCGGTGAAGCTACACCGCGGAGATCGGCAAGAGACTGAAAGGCAGGTTTGGGCCGGAAGCGCTTAGAGGTGCGACTGGAGGCAGCCCGCCTGACGTGTTCGCTTCCTGCGCACAGCTGCCGCTCGTCCTGGGCGCAGCGAAGGTCGGCTCTCCCGCCCTCCCGCTCACAGCAGCATAGTGCCAGGCGTCTTCACGAAGGGCGGGTTGCGACAATCAGGTTCGTCAGATCCGCAACGAAGCTACTGGTACGCTTTTTGCGCTTTCCTGTGTCTAAGCGATGGCGCAGTGAATGGCGGCTGTCTGCTCCACCTTGACTGCCTCAGCCGAATTGGTGCGTTCGGCAACCAGAGGTAACCTTGAGCTCCGAGCTTGCCGTGCCTGGCTGTACGGGGAGTATAGGAAATTCGCGGCCCTTGTCCCAGGGCGTGACCTATACGATGAGCTGCACCAAGCCAGCGACGCTTGCCGCAACTACACCGTCCTGGACAACTCTCTGTCTGGCATCTTGCGACAGAGCATCACCCTTCAGCAAGGACCTTGCGTTCACGGCCAGTGTCACCATCGCCGCGACCCCCATGCTTTCCATTACCTCAGCGCCGGTCTCATGCCCCAGTTTGCCCAAGGTAGTGGTCGTGTCCCTGGATAGTTCCATGTCACTGAAGCCCGATGAGCTCCACTCCGACGACGCCTCCGCGACCTCGCTGGTCGTCAGAACCTCGATACTCTCGTATTTCTCGTTATGCTCTCGGACATAGGATGCGTATTGGGTGGCCTTCAGCTGAACCTCTGAAACGTCGCCCGTCGCGAGATTGATTATCTTAACGTCTGCACCCGCATGGTTGGTATCGCCAAAGAGTTCGACGATGTATTCGTCCCCATCAAGGTTCTCACGCTGCTGAAACGCGAGTTCGTGATATATGCCTTTCACGTTGTTCTTCAGCCCATCAATTTGATCAACGGACAGCGATTGAACATAGTCAGAGAGTTCGGCCTCACCGGCATCCGAGAGGCTACTGTTGGACCGGCGCAGGGCATCAAGCACGAGTTCCTCGTCCCCAGTAAAAGATGACCGGTTCTCTGACATCAACTTCATGATCGTCGCAGAGACGACGCCCGTCAGCATAGGCGCCCCTGTCCTTGGTTGTTCTTGCGCGGGTCCAGCCTTGCCCTCTGCCAACGATATCGCTTCGAACAACTCCATCAGGTCATCCTTGCGAGCATCCAGCCTCCTACGTGGAAGATCTGGCCAGTCGCTGACCTTGGCGATGCATATATCCAGCTGCTCCAAGAGGTCATTCCGCAGCTGCTGCTGCAAGACTTGAGCGGTTATCGGATCCAGGACGGCGTTCTGATCAGCGCGTTTGCGAAATGCAGTTGCAACCATCAGACAGGTTTCAACAAATCGCTTCTCCTGAGGGTCCAAGGACTTTTTCTTGCGTCGTTTGCCAGTCCATTTGCTGATGACTGCGCGGGACCCGAAGTATGCCATGGTGCTGCCCGCAACTGCGGCTCCCAAAACGATCCAACCACCTGTCGCAACGCTCCCACCGATCCATGCAAGGGCTGCGCTATTAAACGCCGCGCCTGAAAGTGATGAGATTGCGGCTCCTGTACTGGCGGTCCCAAGAAAGGAGGCAATAGAGAATATCCCTGCCGTTGTTCCAGCAGCAGCTAGCTTTACAGACAGCGCCCTGACAATCCTTGCCGATGTCCCGCGCTTTTCTATCAACAACGCATCGACCAGGTCTTCTAAGGCAGTCGCAGCTTTCTCATAAAAATTCTCGTTGGTATATTCTGAATGTCTCAACTCGAACTCTGCAAACTTTAAAGCCGCTTGATCCTTGACGGCCACGCCACCTTTGACGGCCAATTTGCCAGCCTGACGCCCAACCGGTTTTGCAATGGCCCAGCTCGCCTTGGCTAGGAATAGTGCTGACCTTCCGGTCGAACGCGCGGTTCGGCCTGACATCGTGGGCTTCATTTCGTTCTTCGAATTCAAGTCGACATGCTCCGGAGGGCAGTGTGCGTCCGATGGACTGGCCTTGCGACTCTGGATTGACCCAGCTGCGAAGGCGCTAACTTAGCAGTGCCACTAGGGGCTACCGGAACGTTTGCACAATGAGGGCCGAGAGGTTCGCTTCGCGAAACCTGCGCCCCAGCATAGTGGCGCTACCGGCGTGCAACTAGGACTGAATGTGGCAAAATCGAAACGATTACTCCGCCACAAAGCCGACGGTCCGCTTCCTGCGCAAAGCAGCCATTGAGGAGCTACTTTCGGGAAGTCCGCTTTTCAATCAACGGCACCCTCTAATCAGCAGTGGACCTCGCGTCGCCAACACAAAGGGCCGAGGCTTCCGCCCCGACCCTCTCGCGCCTCCCTGCCCTAGATCTCCTCAGGCTGCCCGCCTGGCCCTCTCCCCTTCCCATGGCTTCATCGGCGGCAGCGCCTCGGTGACCTGGTGCGCAGTCAGCCCGCCGTAGATCCGGAAGGTGTCGCGCAGCTCTTTCAGCGCCGACCACCACATCAGATAGTCCCGCCGTGCTCGCGCCTGGTCTCGGGGGTGGTTCTCGATCGTGATCGGGCAGCAGCGCAGATCCACCTCCCGCACCTTGCCGCGGCTGGTGTAGCGGGCCTTGCCGCAGGTCTCGGTCACGGCAAAGCGCCCGTGCTTCGTCTGCTTCCAGTCGATGGGCTGCACCTGCGGCGCGAGGTCCGATCCCCAGCCCAAGGTTTCACCCGCGCGGCAAAGATCTGCGATGACCAACGCCATGCGCCGGCCTCCGACGCCCTCGGGCAGCTGCGCCAGGGCGTCGGCCACCGCATCCGCGTCAGGGTGCGGCTCCGAGGTGCCGCCGCCCTGCACGCGGCAACCGAGTTCCGCCTGCCGCATCAGGATATGCTCCATGCCGTAGCCCTTGAGCGCGCCCTGCGGCCGTTCATTGGCGCCCTGGTCGAAGTCGATCCGGATCTTCTCCTTCTGGAACGCCCAGTCCAGCAGTTGCTGGATGGTGACTTCGCGCGGAGACGCGCTGCTGAGCCCGCGGGGGCGATGTCGGAGGGCCATGGTCATGCTGCCTCTCCCTGTGCTTGCTGGCCACGCCGCACCAGCTCGCGCGCCGCGTCCTGGTGCGCTTCATAGGCGTGGAGCCATTCGCGGTCGGCCGCATCCACCGGCAGGCGCAGACTGATACGCTCGCGCAGGCGGGCCACCTTCGACTGCGCCGCCCCTGCCCGGTCCGCGATGATCCGGCGTTCCTGCGGGTTCAGCGGCGGGCGGTGCTTGCTGAGCCACCAGCGGTATTCCTCGACCAGACGCCCCTCGGCGAGGGCGGCGCGCCCGGCTGCGCTGCCGAACCAGCTGGCCAGCCCGGGCATCTCCTCCAGCGGGCGAGGCTGAGCCACCTGGGCCAGGGCGACGAAGGCCGCATGGCTGGGCCAGAAGTCCCGCGCCCTCCCCTCGCCCTTCGAGCGCATCGCCTCGAAGAGGCGCCGCAGGTTCGCGTCGCTCATGTAGCCCAGCTCATCCGCCAGCCGGTCGAGGCGCTTGCGGCCTTCGTCTGCATCGACTGCCTTCGGGAACCGGAACCCGATCCCCTCCAGCGGCCCCAGCAACAGCCGGCGCACCCGGTCCCGCTTCGTCTCGTGATCCTGATCCTGCTCGATCCGCATCCTCTTGCCCTTTCTCAGCCCAGTCCGATTGCCTGCAATTCGTCCCGCCCCAGGATCTCCTCCGCGACGAGGCAGTCCCGCACCCGTCCCGGGATCCCCTCGGCGTTCACCGATCCGCCCCTGCGCAGATGCGCCGCCACCTCCCGGGCATCTGCCCGTTCATCCTCGGTGAAGAACCGTGCCGGCCTCGCGCGCCCGGGCATGCCCGCCTCCGCGCGCAAGGTTCCTTTCAGGTTCTTTTCAGGTTCGTGTCCGACCGTCCGGACACGGGATTGGCCCTTTTCCGGACACGGGATCGGCTGTTTTCCGGACACGGCTCGGCCCTGCCCCGTGTCCGATTTCCGGACACGGCTTGCCCTTGTGTCCCGTGTCCGGTTTTCGGACACGGCTCCCCGGCCCGTGCTGGCGCGATCCCGTGTCCGGTTTCCGGACACGGCTCCCTCGGCGCCTGCGGTCTCCCGTGTCCGGATTTCGGACACGGGTTTCTCGCCGCTCTCCGCGGGGGCCTCCTCCATGTCGCAGCCCAGGAGGTAGAGGCTCGACAGCTGCTTACGCGTGCGCTTGTCCGAGCGCTGCACGCGCCGGATCAGCCCCTGCTCCTCCAGCAGCTTCAGGTGCACGTTCACCGTCGAGCGGCTCATGCAGCACTCCTCCGCCAGCGTCTCCTGCGAGGGGTCGCAGCGCCGCGTATGCGCGTTGTGGCAATCCGCCAGACAGACCAGCACCAGCTTGGTCGCAGGCTTCAGCCCCCGCTGCGCGAAGGCCCAGTTCATCGCCGGAATGCTCATCGTCCCCTCCTGCCCGCAGGCAACACGTCTCCGCGCCCGGAACCACGGTTCCGAGCCCTCTTCTGTCCAGTCATCTCCTGTCCTCCAGGTCGTCCGCCCGCTGCCCGGGCCTCTATCGCGGCCTCAGGGGCCGGCTGTTCGACGCAGAACGCTCCCGCCCGGTCCCGTCAGAGCGGCACCGGTGATCGGGGCGCGGGGCGCCAGAAAGACCGCGCAGCGCCGAAGGGCGCGCACGGCCTGTTCAAAAGGGGGAGGTCCCGTCGGGGGCGCAGTCGCCTGATGGGGACTGGCGCTACGCCCCCTGGCGAAGCCCGTGGGGACACGCAGCGACGCCAGGCGCGCCTGGGGAATGGCGCGCACGTCCCCCCAATCTCGCGCAGCCCTGCCCGTGTCAAACAAAGACGCTACGTAAGCATACAATATCACGCCACCTTCCTCCGCTTCGCTGCCGGGATATCGAGCTTCAGCCGATCCCGGCGCAGGCGCACCGCATCCTTGTGGCAGCCCGCCAGCCGGGCGATCTCGGTCAGTCCCCTCTGGCCATCGACCAGGGCCAGGATCTTCCGGGTGATTTCCTCGTCATCGCCCGAGACGGACTTCTCCCGCCCGCCCCGCAGCGGCGCGGGCTTCGGCCGGGCGATCTCCAGCCCGTCCTCGCGCGCCACCCGCTGGATGCGCTGACGTGCCGTGTGGCGCAGCAGGATGATCTCGCTGATGCTCAGCCCATCCTTGATGTCCTGGGCGATCTCGCGATCCTTCAGGCGGTCTGCCAGTGTGGGCACCTGCGCGCGCTGCATGGTCCGGAAGCCGCCCTTGAAGGCCTCGTTCCGGGTGACGATCGACTGGGTCTTCGGGTCCCAGACGTAGTCCCGGTCCATGCCGCTGACGCCTGCAGGGATGCGCCGCTTCTCCTCGGGGATACGCTCCAGCGCCTCGTCGATCAGACGGCGCTCTTCTGCGGTCACGATGTCCATGCGGAACCCTCCAGGGAAAAGGCGGGGCGCGCCGGGAGGGACGCGCCCCAAGTCGGGGACGGACAGATCGGGACCGCGACGCCCCGGACGGCCGCGCGGTCCCGCGGGGCGGCCAGACAAGGTCCGGGGAAACGGGCGGCGCGGAGGGACTGGAGGACATGGGCCCTCCGCGCCTGGGAGCGCCCTGCCCTGCCCGACAGGCGGCGCTCCGCACGACCCGGCACCTGTGCCGGGGTCCGTGAGGGGTTGGAAAGAAAGGTGATCGGCGCGGGGAGCGCACCGCCAACGATAGCGCCCTCCCCACGACAATCGCCCGCCCGTCGGCGGGAGGGGCATGTGAGGGCGCAGCTCATGCGGCGGCCTCATCTTCGAGGCGGGCCAGCAGCTGCTGCGAAGCCGCGATGGACTCGCGCAGCTCTTTCATGACGCCCTCGGCATCGCCGGCGCAGAGCAGGCCAACGGCGGCGTTGGACACGTCGCCATTCTCGGCCACCACACGCAGCACCAGGTCATTGACCTCCTGCCGGACATGGCGGGCCGCCCGGCGGTCGGCCAGCATCGAGGTGATCGGAAAGCGCTCCAGCGCATCCTCAAGCCCGCAGAAATGCGCGATCGAGACCGGCAGCCCGCCGTTCACCTCGCGCGAGATCGTGCCCTTGGCACAGCCCAGCAGGGCCGCCGCGGCATCCACGCCGCCGAAGTCCCGCACCAGCTGCTTGAACAGCGCCCGCACGGCGGGCCCCTGGTACACCGCGATCTCACCGCTCATCGCGAAACCCCGTTTTCTGGAAGGTCGACAAAGCCCTCGGCATAACCGGAGCATGGAAAGGGATATCGAAAGGATCGGAAACAAAGAGGGATGAGCACGTCATGCGGCATCCCCTTCACCATCAATTCCGAGTTTCTCACCGCGCAGATCAACAAAAGAGAAGAGCTCTTGGGATGGCTCTGGCAGCCCTTGCTCAACCGCAAGGGCGCGAAGCGCCACGAAGAACTTCGCTGGGAAAGCAGCCGCCATCATGTGGCTATGAAGTGTGTTCGCCGAAATCCCCAGCCGGATCGCTACGGTACGATACCCACCGAGATCCCGGATCAGTTCTCGGGATGCATAACTCATACCGCGAGCTTTGGTCTGAATTTTTCAGACTGTCAATAGTCTGACGAAAATCGGTTCCAAAAATTCAGACCAAGCCAGATACATGCGGCATGACACACGAAGAGCTCGAAAAGATCTTCCTGCTAGGCGACACGTCCAACGACGCACTTCGCCTGCGCCTAATTGCAGCCCGACTATCGACTGGCCTCACCCAGAAGGAAGTCGCCGATGCAGTTGGCCTGGCAAAGCAGACGTACCACTCCCAGGAGGCCCGAGGCGCGCCATCCATCTCGGTTGCAAGGTATTTTTACCGGGCTCACGGCATTGACTTCAATTTCCTCTTCCACGGCGACTTTGCCCACCTTCACCCAAGCGTGCAGGCGAAGCTGGCGGACGCGGCCCTAAAAGCCAGCGAGTAGCAGGGTCAAACACCCAATTCACGTCGACCCCAAGCACTCGGAGCACGCGAACAAAGCGCGCCAGTATCATCTTCGATTCCCTATCGTTCATGTTTTGTTCTCACTTATGAGCGGCCCGATCAAGCCCCAATCGAGAACGTATGTCTGAATTTTTCAGACCATTGGATTGACTAGTCTGATTTTTTCGGACTATCAACCTCCATCATCACAGATGGAGGCTTCGATGCTGACCCCTGACGAAAGCGCGCGCCTGCGGTCCGACTGGGCCGCGCGGAAGGCCGCCCGCGGCACCCCGATCTCGCCCGACCGGCTGGCCCGGCTCACCCCGCACCACCTCGCCGGCGCGCCGGCCGTGTCGTCACAGATGGCCGAGGTCCTGGACATCACCGAGCGCTGCCGTGGCAAGGTCCGCGCCCTGATCGCCAGCCGCGCCCATCCAGAGGGCGCGGCATGAGCCTGCTCCCCGTCGCCCTGACCGGCTGGCTGCTGACCACCGCTGCCCTGGTGATGATCGCGGGAGTGCCGGCATGACGCGTCCCCTGATCGTCCCCGAGACAATGGGCTTCTACCGCGCGGTCACTGCGACCGGCTGGGCCACCTTCGACCGCGAAACCGGCGCCTGCCGGGCCTCCACCCCGGAGGAAGCCCAGAAGGCCGAAGAACAATCGCGCCCGGCGCCCGAGCCCGTGGAGCCGGAAGCATGAGCGCCCGGATGCCCATGACCTCGCGCCGAACCGACCACAGGCGGTCTCTGTTTCAACTCGCGCTGGAAGGCCTTTGCTGGCTGGCGGTGGCGTTGCTGATCACCGCCGCGCTGCTGGATCTGCCGACAACGCTCGCGCGCCGGGCGCTCCAGCCCGACGCCACCGTCGGAGATCAGCCATGACCGGCCGTCTCTTCGATACCCACGCGATCACCGACTTCCTCGGGCGCGTTGCGCCGCTGAGTGGCGACGCCCTGCACGAGGCGTTCGTCTGCGCCGCTCTCGAAGGGGGCGGCCGCTTCCACGTCCCCGCCGAAGGCCGCGCCGTGCTGACCCTCTACCGGATCACCGCAAGCGGCCCGACCGAGGCCAAGGCCATCGCCGCCTGGATCACCCATGCCCGCGAGACCGTGGCCGACACGGCTGCCGAGGCGGACGCCCTGCCCGCCTACCCCTGACCTCCAGACACCGCCACCGGAAAGGACCTGCCATGTTGCACCAGATGCCCCGCGCCGCCGCGCCTGCCCCGGAGATCTCCGACGGCCCGAGCGCCACCGTCGCCCTTGCCGAGCTTCGGCTGGCGGCCAACCGGTTGCCTCGCGTGATCGAGCGCCGGAACACGATCCCGGCCCTGGGCTGCGTGCGGACCCGGTTCAAGGGCGGCCAGGTTTCACTGGAGGCCACCGACCTCAAGATGACCCTGGCGCTGGACTTGGAGGCGCAGACCATCGGGCGCGCGGATCTGGTGATGTCGCATCGGGCGCTGGCCGGTTTCCTGCGGGCCGCCCGGGGGCCCGTCACGATCACCCATATGAGTGGCGAGGACCATGACCGCGTCCGCCTCTCCGACGGCGAGATCCAGGTCACGCTGCAGCTGAGCATCCCTCCCGAGGACTTCCCCCAGCCCTTCACGGATCTGGAGCCCGTGGGAGGGCCCGGCGCGGGCGCGTTCACGCTTTCGGGTGCGCAGGCGCTGCGGCTCTTCGATCTGGGCCGGTCCTGCGTCAGCCGCGAAGAGACCCGCTATTATCTCAACGGCACCTTCCTGACGACAAAGCCGGACGCGGGCACCCTGCGGGCCGTGTCTACCGATGGCCACCGCATGGCCATCATCGACTGCGATGAGCCGGCGCGCTTTATCGAGGGGCCGCGCGCCGACGGCAGCAAGGCGACCGACCGCCCCGACGGCCTCATCGTCCCGGTCCGCGCCGTCGATCTGCTGATCGCGATCGCGCGTAAGGCAGGGAATGCCCCGCTGACCTTCGCTGCTGATGCGCGCCACATGATGGTGACGGCGCCCGGGCTGCGCCTGGTGATCCAGGGGATCGACGGCACCTATCCGGATTACACCCGGGTCACGCCGCCGGCCTCCGACGCCTTCACCGCCCACCTGTCGGCCAGCGCCCTGAGCCGCCTGCGCACCATCGCCAGTGCGACCTGCTACGGGCGCAGCCTGCCCCTGCGGCTGGATCCCGGCGCCGGACGCATGTCGCTCAGCATGCCCGATGGCGTTGATCTGAGCATCGCCCTGCAGGGCCATACGGAGCGGGAAGGCCAGACGGCAACCTACAGCCTGGCGCTGCTGTCCGAGTTCGCCCGGATCGCCCCGGCCTTCACCCTCTCCAGCGCCGGGCGCGGAGAGCCCGCCCGCATCGTCACCGAGGACCCCGATGCGCTCTGGGTTCTCATGCCGATGCGCGACTGAGGGGAACGGATCATGAAGGACATGGGCTTCCCCAAGGCGTCCAAGGAGGATGCCGGCCTCAAGGAAACAGACGCGGATCGCGAAGTCCGTGACGGCGCCTTCCGCGTGGCAGCGGGAGAACTGCGGAGCTTCATCGAACGCTTCGAGCGGCTCGCGGCGGAGAAGAAGGGCATCGCGGACCAGCAGAAAGAGGTGATGGCCGAGGCCAAGGGGCGCGGATACGACGTGAGGGTCTTGAGGCTCCTCATCGCCCTGCGCAAGCGCGAGCCCGACGACATCGCCGAGGAAGAGGCGGTGCTGCAGATGTACAAAGACGCCATGGGGATGGGCTGATGCGCTGGCTAATCTTCTCTCCCATCCTCCTCGCGCCGAGCCTCAGCGCCATGACTGCGGCAACCTTCGCCCTCACCGGCAATCCCGCCTTGCTGCTGGCGGCGGTTGTTTGCAGCGGTGAAGCCGTGGCGCTGGCCCTGATGACCCGCGACAGCGCCCACATGCTCCGCCTCCTGCGCGCCGCCCGCCCCTGGGCGCCCTACATCATGGCCGCCCCCGCCTTCTCCGGCTGGCTCTTCGGGCGCGAGACCGACGCCACCAACCTCCTCACCATGGCCACCTGCACCGGGCTGGCCACCCTCGCCCTGCTGCCCGCCCTCTGCGGGCTGGCACTGTCCCGGGAGGCCCGCTGATGGACGGCTCGCACCTTATGGACATCACCGGCACCCGCTACGTCCTCGCCCACATAGGCACGCGCATGCTCTTCACCGCACAGGGCTTACCCCGCGACTACGTAAACGAGGGCGGCTGGGAGCAGGACAGAGATGGCGGCTGGAATTGGCGCAGCTTCACCAAGAACACACAGGTCAGCTGCGTCGGGAACTCTGTCTGTCCGCCCGTGGCAGCCGCGGTGGTGAAGGCGAATTGTGGGCAGCTGGCTGAGCGGGAGGACCTGCAATGCTTGATGAATTGACTGGCTACCAAGCCGAAGAAGTCGAACGACTGCAGAGCATCGGCGCGCGCGCCCGGTCGCTTGCGCAGGAAGGAGCCTCCCCTGCGCTGCGAAACGTCTGCGTCGCCATCCTGGGTGAGCTGAAGGAAATGATCCGCAAAGTGAAGGAGGATGAGTGATGGCCGACCACACCCTCAATAAGGAAGCCGCCGTGGGAAGCACCCGCTGGGTGTCCAGCTTTCTCGGGATGTCACCGGGCGCCTTTCGCAACCGGCGCCAGAACCTCGAAGCAGAGGGCTTCCCCCGGCCCGATCCCATCCTGAAGCTCTACATCAAAGCCGACGTAAAGGCCTGGATTGAGAACCGTCGACGGGTCACGGACGCAGCCAAGGTTTTCCCTGACGCCGAGCGACAGCGCATCAACCTCGATGCCCTCTGACCGGGAAACCTCGAAACAACGAAAGCAGGACAAATGGCCTACAAGGACGCCCTCTGGGACGGATCGGATCCGTCTTACGCCCCGGGTCTGAGCAAGGGGAGGCAGTATTACTACTGGAAGCCCTCCCCCAAGTTTCGAAAAATGGGATACCCAAAGACCTCGATCCGCCTCACCGGAGAGGAAGGCGACGGTCAGGATCTCTTGCGCGCGCACGAGGCACGCGAGCTGACTCGCCAGATGCTAGCATACTACGGCGCAAACATTGAAACGCGCGAGCCCGGCACTTGGGGATGGCTTATCCACCGCTACAAGACCGACCGCCATAGCCCGATCCACGGGGTCAAGGAAAACACCCGGACAAACTATATTTGGATCCTGGATCGCTGGGACGCGGCCATAGGCAGGGTCGCGATCGGCGCCACGGACTATACCACCATCTGCGATCTGCGTGACGGCATGAAAGCCAAGGGCCGCAACACGTCCTATATCCATCGCATGTTCGAGCGGCTTCGCGCGGTGGCCAAATACGGCAAGATGCTGAAGTACGCTCCGGCGCACGAGGTTTCGGACATACTCCGCGACATGCGGTTTCAGACCCCGCCCCGACGCTCGGTCACTCCGACGCGCGAACAAATTCGGGCCGTTGTGGACGAGGCCGACGCAAGGGGCATGTTCGCCTTCGCGACCGGCTTGCTGATCCAGTGGGTCTTCTGCCTGCGCTCTGTCGACGTTCGGGGCCAGTGGCTCCCCTGCGCTCCCGATGCCGGCGGCATCGTCCGCAAGCTCTCACGCAATCGGCGGCAGCGCCTTCTGCCCGACGCCTACGAAAGATGGCAGGACGGTCTCACATGGGACATGTTCGATGAAGATCTGTCAGGTTTCTCGAAGGTCATCTCAAAGACTGCACGCTCGATGCCGGACCCGATCCGCTTCGGCCTGACAGATGTCCCAGAGCTCCGCGCCAGGCTTTTCATCCTGTCGCAACGTGGTCGCATCGGTCCGGTCATCACAGGCGAGCGCACTGGCATGCCCTACACGGTCTATGGCTGGAGCCAAGCGTTCCGCAGAATCCGTGATGACCTTGGACTGCCCAAGAATTTGACTGTGATGGACACCCGCGCGGGCGCCCTGACCGAGGCGAAGAACCTCGGCGCTGACCCCTACATTCTGCGCGACGCGGGGCAGCATCTGAACGTGACAACCACCGACCGCTATGCCCGCGGCCGAGACGAATCCATCGCAAAGGTCGTTAAGCTCAGAAACACGCAGTGAACCTGCCGTCGAAACACCGTCGAAACAGGTCGAAACGACGAAACAGAACTTCTCTTAAGTAATTGATTTTATGGTGCCCCCACACGGACTCGAACCGCGGACCTACTGATTACAAATCAGTTGCTCTACCAGCTGAGCTATAGGGGCATCACAGGCCGTTTACGCGGATCGCCCGCGCCGTTCAAGAGGGTTGCGCGACAGGGTCAGCGGTTGGCGCGGGCGAGAAGCGCCACGGCGCAGAGGCCGACGGCGATCACCACCAGGGCCGCCGGGGCCGCCTCCCCCAACTGCTCCAGGCTGGCCTTCTCATGCACCCGCGTCGCCAGGGTGTCGTAGTTGAAGGGCCGGAGCAGAAGCGTCGCCGGCAGTTCCTTCACGCTGTCGACGAAAACCAGCAGCAGGGCCGAGGCCAGGGAGCCACGGATCAGCGGGAAATGCACCTCGCGCAGCACCGCCGCGCGGTTGCGGCCCAGGGACCGCGCCGCCATGGGCAGCGAGGGCGGGATGCGCCCCATGGCGCTGTCGGCCGCCCCCTGGGCGATGGCGAAGAAACGCACAGAGTAGGCTAGCACCAGGGCAAAGCCCGTCCCGGTCAGCAGGAGGCCCGGATCGTAGCCGGTCAGCGCCGTGACGCCATCGGCCAGGCGATGGTCGATACCGGCCAGCGGGATCAGGATGCCCACGGCCAGCACCGCGCCGGGGGCCGCATAGCCGATGGTCGTCACCGGCATCAGCAGGCGCGGCAGGGCGGCGCCCGACAGACGCACCCCGTAGACCAGGAAGACCGCGGCGGCGACCGTTACCAGGGCCGCCAGCGCGCAGACCGTCAGCGTGTGGCGCAGCGCGGTCAGCAGGCCCGGGTCGGTCCAGGCCCCGGCTTCGTTCCAGGCGTGGCTGGTGATCACCGCCCCCGGCAGGACGAACCCCAGGGCGAAGGGCAGCGCACAGGCCAGCGTCGCGGCCCAGCCGGCCAGGCCGCGCAGGCGCACCGGCAACACGGGCCGGTGACGGCTGGACAGGTTGTAGTAGCGCAGGCGACGGCGGGAGCTTTTCTCCAGCAGCACCAGGAAGACCACGAGGCCGAGGATCACGCAGGCGATCTGCGCCGCGCCGCCGGCGTTGTAGCTTTGCAGCCAGACCGAGAAGATGCCCGTGGTCAGGGTCTGCACCGCGAAATAGTCGACGGTGCCGAAATCGTTCACCGTCTCCATCATCACGATGGCGACCGAGGCGGCGATGGCGGGCCGCGCCAGGGGCAGGCCTACGGTCAGGAACCGCCGGACAGGGCCGCGCCCCAGCGACATGGCCACCTCCTCGGCGCCGCCGGACTGTTCGCGGAAGGCGGCGCGCGACAGCAGGTAGACGTAAGGATAAAGCGAGGCCGTCAGCACCACGATCGCCGCCCCGATCGAACGGATCTCGGGGAACCAGTAGTCGCGCGAGGAGGTCCAGCCAAAAAGGCTGCGCAGCCCGGTCTGCACCGGCCCGGCGTATTCTAGGAAATCCACCAGCGCATAGGCCCCCACATAGGCCGGGATAGCCATCGGCAGCAGCAGCAGGTATTCCAGCCAGCGATGGCCGGGGAAGCGATAGCGCGTCACCAGCCAGGCCGCCCCGGTGCCCACGGCCCCGGTCAGCGCCCCCACGGCCCCCATCAGGATCAGCGAATTGCCCAGGTAGCGCGGCAGGGTCGTCGCCACCAGATGCGGCCAGATGTTCGCCTCGGGCCAGAGCGCGGTCCAGATCACCGACAGGATCGGGAAGAGCGCCAGCGCCGCGATCAGCGCCGCCCCCACCGACCAGGGCGAGGGAAGGCGCCGCGCAGGGCGCGACGATGCGGTCCGGGAGATCTGAGCGTGGTCTTGCGGCATGAGGTCTGGTTGCCCGAAACCGCTTTGCCTGTCCAGATGCGAGCGTATATAGAAAACCGACCGCAGAACGTGACGGCAGGTGAGGTGAGGTGATGCAGGTTGTTCTCCACGCCGGGGTGCACACCACGGACGAAGACCGGCTGATCCGTTGCCTGCTGAAGAACCGCGACCGCCTGCATGAAGATGGCATCGCCGTCCCCGGGCCCTCGCGCTATCGTCGCGCGCTGCGCGATGCCATCCACGAATTGTCCTCGCGTCCGCCCGAGGCCGGGGCTCGCGACAAGTTTCTCACGCAGACCCTGGATCACGAGGCGCCCGAGCGGCTTGTGCTGTCGAACGAGAACTTCTTCTGCGTGCCCAAGCTGGCGGTGGCGGACGACCAGTTCTACCCCCACGCGGAGACCAAGCTGGCCGATTTCCGGGAGTTCTTTGCCGGCGACCGGCAGGAGCTGTTCCTGGCGGTGCGCAACCCGGCGACCTACCTGCCGGACGTCTTCAACATCTCCCCGCAGCAAAGCTTCGACCAGTTCATGGGCGGCACCGATCCGCTGGCGCTGCGCTGGTCGGAGCTGATCGGCCGCATCCGCGAGACCGTGCCGGACATGAAGATCACCTGCTGGTGCCACGAGGATACGCCCCTGATCTGGGGCGAGGTCATGCGGGCACTGGCCGGGCTGTCACCGGAGCACCGGCTGGACGGCGAGTTCGACATGCTGAGCGACATCATGTCGCCCGAGGGGATGCGCCGCTTCGAGGCCTACCTGGCTGCCCATCCGGGGATGAGCGAAAGCCAGCGCCGCCGCGCCGCCACCGCCTTCCTCGACAAATTCGCCCTGGACGACGCGCTGGAAGAAGAGCTGACCGGCCCCGACTGGGACGAGCTGATGATCGACATGCTGACGGAGCTGTACGAGGAAGACGTCTACGAGATCGAACGCCTTCCGGGGGTGACCTTCATCACGCCATAGATGAGGCGGCAGGTCGTGGGCCGGGCCCCGCCGGTCCGCAGGCGGTCCGGCCTGGGCGGGCGGAGCGCAAAGGTGCGCCCCGCGAGGGCCGGCGGGGGATGTCCCGCACGGGCCAAAGCGCTCAGTGCATGCCGAGCGCTTCCTTGTACATTTCCAGAACCGCCTCTTCCTCGGCGATGTCGTCGGGCTCGCGCTTGCGCAGGGCGATCAGCTTGCGCAGGACCTTCACGTCGTAGCCCCGGCCCTTTGCCTCTGCCATGACCTCTTTCTGCTGGTCCGCCAGGTCCTTCTTCTCGGCATCGAGGCGCTCGAAGCGTTCGATGAACTGGCGCAGCTCGCCTGCGGTCACACGGTAGTTGTCGGACTTGACGTCTTCGTCGTCCATCATGGCTGTCGCCTCCTGTTTTTCTGCGCGGTCCCCTGCTCGGGCAGCTTCCTTTGCTAGCGGCGCGGGCGCCCCGCCGCAAGGGTCCATTCCACCCCCGCGCTTGCAACGGCGGTCCCGCTCCGCTACGCGCGAAACGCAGATGTGACAAGCGATAGGCGGAGAAGTCGATGGACGTGATGATCTGGGGGGGCGCGGCGGTGTCGCTGGTTGGCCTGGTGCTGCTGGTCTGGTCGATCATCAAGGTGGCGCGCGGCCGCGCGGCCGGGCTGGAGGACGCCGAACTGCGCGAGGTGATCCGCCGCGCCATGCCGATGAACATGGGCGGATTGCTGCTGTCCGTCTTCGGGCTGATGCTGGTGATCCTGGGGATCTGGCTGGGCTGACCGCCGGCCCGCATTGCCCGGGCTACGGGTCGTCCGTTCTCGTGCGATTCGACGCCGTGCCCCTGCAAAACGATGCCGCGGCGCCGCATTCCGGGCGCCGCAGCGCGGACGGAGGGCCGCCCGCCTCCGGTCTCAGACCGGCATGTTGTCGAAGCGGGATTCGATCGCCTCGTTGGTCAGGTCTTCCTGAAGCTGCCGCAGGGGGGCTGGCACCACCAGGCCGCGGCGGGTGTAATTCCCGATCAGGTCATGCAATTCAGGCAAATGATGATGCCGGCTACCCGGCCGTGTTCCGGAAATCAGCTCCGACACATTCGCGAATTTCCGCTGCAACTCGTCAAGCGCGACAGGGTTCATGATGGCTCCTCCGGGTGTGGGGGGAAGCCTCTGCGCCGCAGCATCCTGCGGCCAGCTTCCCGGTAGTTTTCTATGAAGTGGGGCCGCCGCTCCTCCGACGGGAACTGCCACAACTATAGCGAAAGCGACGCCCCGCGCCCAAAGGAAATGATCATCGACGCGGCAGAAGGTCGCGAGGCCTCGCCCCGCCGGGCGCCCTGCGTCTGGACAGGCGCCGGGGCCGCTCCTATTGATGGGGTATGAACATTCGTCAAATCACCCCGCAGTATTCCGTCTCTCCGCAGATCGAACCGGAAGACCTCACGGCCATCCGAGATGCCGGGTTCACCCGGGTCATCTGCAATCGCCCCGACGCCGAGGTGCCCCCGGCCCTGCAGGCCGACACCATGGCCAAGGCCGCCGAGGCCGCCGGCATCGAGTTTGCCGTGCTGCCTCTGACCCATGACACCATGACGCCCGAGAATATCGCGCGGCAGATGGAGCTGATCGAGGCCGATGGCCCGGTGCTGGCCTATTGCGCCTCGGGCACCCGCTGTTCGGTGATCTGGTCGCTGGGCCAGGCGATGAGCGGCGCGCTTGGCACCGAGGAAATCCTCGCGACCACCGCCCGCGCGGGTTACGACCTGTCGAACCTGCGCCCCCGTCTCGAACAGATGGGCTGAACAGTCAGGCGCGGGCCCGGTCACCGGGCCGCGCCCCGGCCCTCGCGGTCACCAGGGCGCCCGTCGGGCTCCCTCCTCTGGCCTACCCCTCAAGACCCATGACGTGACAGCGCCCCTCGCGGGCGCTTTTTCATGCCGCGCCAGCCACCTCCGGCTCTTCGCGCCAGAGGCCTTCCGCTTTGCCAAAAGGGGGAGAACGGCAGCTCATTCGGCAGGACCGCCCGGACCTGCCGGTGCCCTCTACTCCTCCGGGTCGGGCAGATCGGCCAGGGACATGGCCGGAAAATCGTCGTCGTCTCCCGCCTCCAGCTCCGGCAAGTCCGACAGGTCGGGCAGGTCGTCGAGCGCCGGGAAATCTGCCTCCCCCGCGTCATCCGAGGACGACAGATCGCCCAAGGGCGGCAGCTCCCCGCCCTCGTCGCTGTCGAACCCGCCGATCTCCGCCGTATCGAAATCCATCGCGCCGAGATCCATCGCTGCGGGCGAGGCCTCCGCCATGTCAGCGGCGGCGAAATCCATCTCACCGCCGTCCATCGCCGAGCCCGCCCCGCCGCCGTCCGGTGCAGGCAGGCCGGCCTGGCCCGCGCCACCGACGCCCTGCGCCTCGGCCAGTTCGGCCATGGTCAGCCGCACGGCGCGAAACCCGCCCATCTGGCCCAAGCGCACTTTGCCCAGGCAGGCCGCGCGCCCTGTCTCGCCGCGGGTTTCCAGCCGGGTTTGGGTCAGAGCGGCGCGGGGGATCCCGATCAGATCCCCCACCTTCAGCGCGCTGACGCGGGCAAAGGGCATGGTGGTGCGGTGCAGGACCGCGTCGATGGTGGCGGGCGCCGACATGACCGCCTCGCCCACGGTGGGTCCGGCATCGCCCGCGGCCTCGCCCTCCTGCTCGATCGCGGGCAGGTGGCGGCGGTCTGGAAGCGCGAAGAGCATGTGCCCCTGCCGGGTGGCGCCGAATTCCGCGTGCAGGCGGAAGACGTGGAAATCGGGGGCATCCAGCGCCAGGCTCATCAGCCGTACGTTCTCCAGCCGCACGCCGAAGCTGTACCCGGCCATCCAGTCCGCCGCCGGATCCCCTTCCAGCATCATCGCCAGGCGCAGGAAGACATCGTCGAGGATCGGCCCGATCAGGGCTGCATCCGTGGCCGTGGTCGCGCGCGGCTCCGGCTCCAGCGGGGAGACGCGGCCCATGGTGCTCTGCTCCACCAGGGCGGAGGTCGCCATCAGATCCAGCATCATCGCCCCGGTCACTCTCCCGGCCCCATCCAGCAGCACCAGCAGCGCGTCATCGGCCAGATGCCCCGCCAGATCATCGGCCGAGAGGTAGTCGTACTGGCACGACAGGACGACCAGCGACATATCCAGAAGCTCATCCGCGCTTTTGGCAAGCGACAGCCGCAAGGCTTTCTCGGGCGACATCGCCCGGGCCTGGTAGGTCTCTCGCGCCGCTGACGCCTTCTTGCGCAGCACCGCATTGGATGCAGTTGATGCCATGTCTTTCGCCACCGCCATTCGCGGGTTTCCCTGCTGGTTGTAGGCGTCAGATGGTTACCATTCGCTTTAGCCCCGCCTTATTGCGCTGCCAGCGCCTCCGGCGGCGGCAGCACGACGCGGAAGGCTGCGCCCCCCTGCCCCGGCAGGTAGGAAATGGTACCGCCCAGGCGCAGCATGATCTCCCGGCAGATGGCCAGGCCAAGGCCCGCGCCCCCGGCCTTCTGATCACCGATACGGGCGAATTTCTCGAAGATCATCGCCTGTTGCGAGGTCTCGACGCCCGAGCCGTTGTCGATGAAATCCACGATCAGCTGCCCCTCGGCCCGGCGCACGGAGATGCCCAGCACCGGTGCCTCGGCATCGCAGTATTTCCGCGCATTGGCGATCAGGTTGATGAAGACCTGCGCCAGACGGTCGCCATCGGTGTCGATCCAGATGTCCTCCTGCGCCGGGGTGCGGCGCAGGGTCAGCCGGCCATCATCGGCGCCGGTGGCATGCACCGCGTGGTCCAGAACGTCGCCCAGACGCACCCGGCTCTGGTTCAGGGTCACCTGGCCGTTCTCCAGCACCGACAGATCCAGCAAATCGTCCAGCAGGCGGGTCAGGCGTTTCGCCTCGTCATGGATGATCTGGGCATATTTCGACTTCGCCTCGCCGGACAGGTCCGGGGCATCGCGCAGGATCTCGGAAAAGGACCGGATCGAGGTCATGGGCGTGCGCAGCTCGTGGCTGATCTGGCTGAGGAAGGCGTCCTTCTGCACCGACAGCTGGGTCAGCTTCTCGTTCGCCAGCCGCAGCTGCCGGGCGGTGCGGGCCAGTTCGGCCGACTTGGCTTCCAGCTGGCTGGAGTATTCCATGATCTGCGCCGTTTCATCGGCCACGGCCATCAGATCCTCGACCGAGACGGCGGCGCGGCCGACGATCTGGCCCACCATGGCGTGCGCCGTGGCGGCGCCCACGCTGCCCGACAGCTCGCGTTCCAAGACCTGCAGGAACTCCCCCGTGGGTTCGGGCAGGTAACCCTGTACGCCCTGGCGTTCCGCCTCGCGCTGGAACAGCTTCTGCGCCTCGCGCGCGCCCAAAAGGCGCTGCGCCATGACCATCAGGTCCTCGCTTTGCGCCGTGCCGCCCTCCCAGCCGCGGGGGCTGGCGGAATGCTGGAAGATGTTGACGAACTGCGCCCCCTGCAACCGCTCCATCGGGCTGGGGAAGGACAGCAGCGAGATCCCAGCGAAGAGGCCGGAGTTGATCAGCATCGACCACAGGACCCCGTGCACCAGCGGATCAAGCCCCTCGATCCCGAAAAGCGCATAGGGCCGCAGCCAGCTGAGGCCCCAGGGTCCATGCCGCATGACCTCCGCCGGGATCACCACGCCTTCGCCGAAGGACGGCAGGAAGAGGCACCACAGCCAGATGGAAAATCCCGCACCCAGCCCGGCCAGGGCGCCCGACCGCGCGCCGCCGCGCCAGAAGATCCCGCCCAGAAGCGGCGGCAGGAACTGCGCCACCCCCGAAAAGGAGATCAGGCCGATGGCCGCCAGCGCCGCGCCACCGCCCGACAGGTGGTAGTAGAGATAGCCGAGGAAGAGCACGCCGACGATCGACAGCCGCCGCGCCAGGATCACCACGTGGCGCACGTCGCCCGAAACCATCGCCCCCTTGCCCGGCTGCAGCTTCAGCCAGATCGGCATCACGATGTGGTTCGACACCATGGTCGACAGCGCGATGGCCGCCACGATCACCATCGAGGTGGCGGAACTGAACCCCCCGATGAAGGAAAAGACCGCCAGCCCGGTCTGCCCCTGGCTCAGCGGCAGGGTCAGGACGAACATGTCGGGGTTCGAGCCGCGCGGCAGCGTCGACAGGCCGGCCACCGCAATCGGCATGACGAAAAGGCTCATCAGCATGACATAGCCGGGGAAGGCCCAGGAGGCGGTGCGCAGATGGCGTTCATCCTCGTTCTCCACCACCAGCACCTGGAACATCCGCGGCAGGGTCAGGAAGGCGGCACCGGCGAGGAAGATCAGCCCCGACCAGCGGCCGTTGGCGATGTGCCATTCCCCCAGCCGGGCCGAGGCGTCGATCCGCGCCAGCGTCTCCCCCAGGCCACCGCCCAGCCCCCAGACCACGTAGATCCCCACGGCCAGCAGCGCGCAAAGCTTCACCACCGCCTCGACCGCGATAGCCATGACCACGCCGTGGTGGCGTTCGTTGGCATCCAGGTTGCGGGTGCCGAAAAGCACGGTGAAGGCCGCCAGCCCGGCGGCGACCCAAAGCGCGGTGGTCTGGCTTTCGGCCCCCATGCGCGCCGTTGGGTCGGCGGCGGCGAAGACGGCGAAGCTCTGTGTCACGGATTGCAGTTGCAGGGCGATGTAGGGCGTGGTGCCCACGACCGCGATCAGGGTCACGGCGACCGCCAGCAGGTTCGACTTGCCGTAGCGCGACGAGATGAGGTCGGCGACCGAGGTGATGCGCTGGCTGCGCCCGATCCGCACGATCTTGCGCAGGCCCCAGAACCAGCCGATCATCACCAGCGACGGGCCGATGTAGATCGTCATGTATTCCAGCCCCGACCGCGCGGCGTAGCCGACAGCCCCGTAGAAGGTCCAGGCGGTGCAGTAGATCGACAGCGACAAGGTGTAGACGATGGGCGAACGCAACCAGCCCGAGCGTCCGCGCAGGGCCGCACGTTCGGCGCCGAAAGCCACCAGGAACAGCGCCGCGCCATAGGCCATGCAGACCGCGATCAGCAGGTTGAGCGAGGCCATCAGCCCCGGCCCCCGCCGGCACCATCCTCACCCTCTGCGCCCGGGCCCGCGTTGCTGACACCATCAACGCCCATGTCGTCGGCGCCCGGCGCCCCACGGCCGAAGTCCGCGCCCGCAGCCGCCGAAACCGCCCCGCGGTTGCGCAGGACAAACTCGGCCGGCAGGTCGGGCGCGGCGCCGCGTGCCCCCCCGGTCCCGCCACTGTCCAGCCGCTCGACCTCCTCGACCGACAGACGCCAGACCAGCAGGGCCGAGGCGATGGCCAGCCCGGCCCAGACGGAAAAGATGTAGATCATCGCCCGCGACACCGGCAGGCCCTGCCCCGCGCTGCCTTCCCCCAGTTCGAACTCATTGCCCTCGGGCCACAGCAGCGGCACGGCCAGCAAAAGCACCCCCAGGATCGGCAGCAAGCGTGCCGCGTCGATCAGCCTGCGCTGACGGTAGCTCTGGCGTTCGAGGAAAACGGGGCGGACCGGCGGCGGGCTCATCGGCGTCTAGTCCCCCATATCTGCGAGGCAGCGCATCACGGCGCGACCAGCGCGTTCACCGCCTCCAGCACCTCGGCGTTGGAGAAGGGTTTCGACATGAAGCGGCTGGCGCCGATTTCCTCGGCCAGGGCGCGATCCTTGGTCTGGCCGCGCGCGGTCAGCATCAGAACCGGCAGGTTGGCCCCGGCGCCTTCGCCAGCGCGCAGCTCGCGCAGGATGTCGTAGCCGGAGCGGCCGGGCAGCATCACGTCGAGGATCACCAGGTCGGGCGCCCGCGCACGGATCGCCTCCACCGCATCCTCGCCGTTGGAGTGGCTGGACACATGCCAGCCGTCCCGTGACAGGATGAAGGAAATCGCCTCGATGATGTTCGGCTCGTCCTCGACGACGAGTACGGACTTGCTCATTCGGTCCTCCCCTCCCAGCAGAGCAATGCCGGAAAGTTCTAGCAGTCTTCACGGGCGCGTTGAAAGCGCCTTCTCGCGCGGAAACGGAATCAGTGACGCCAAAAGGCCTCAGCCCCCGCTTTCCGCCATGATGGAGGGTTCGCGGCGCCCTCGGCAATCCGCTTTCGGGCAGATCCGGCAGGTCACCCCGACGCGCGGCAGGTCCACAGGATCCTCGGCCCGCCCCGGCTGGATCAGCATATGCGCCTCGAAGGTGGGATCGCGGTTGGCCACGGGGGCGCCCACGGGCTGGGCAATGGCATGGGTGACGAAGACTCCCTCCGACCGGCCCGCCAGGCGGATCTTGCCGGCAATGGGCATCATCGGCCGGCTCAGCGCCTGGAACAGCGGCCAGAGCGGACAGGCCGCGCCGAAGCGTGGCAGAGGGAAGCGGTCCAGCGGCTTGCGGAAGGTCAGCGTGCCCGAGGCGTCGCAAGCGACCAGGCCCAGGGGCGCCTGCCCCTTCTCGGCCAGCCGGTCGGCGGGCAGTGTTGCCAGGCGGCGCATCATCCGCCCGGCATCGACGCCGAAGCGCGCGCCAAGGGCCGCCGGGTCCAGCACGACGCCCTCCGGCAGGGCCTCTATCACCGCCGAGACCGGCAGCGCCGCCGCTTCGCGCGCGTATCGGTCCAGCACTCGCCGCGCCATCAGCCGGGCGGCGCCCGACCCAAGACGTTCGCCGGCGGTCGACAGCAGCGCCTCCACCGCACCGTCCTCCGCGCCCCCTTCCAGCGCGGGAAAGTGGAAGCCGTGATCGCTGAGGAACCCCTCGACCTGGTCCTGGGGAGAGGCGATGGCCGCCTCGCTGGTCTCGCCCTCGTCCAGTTCCTCGACCAGCCGCCGCGCGCCCTCGGCCAGGCGGGCGCTGTCCTCGCGGATGTTGCGGTTGAAACGATCCCGCCACTCGGGCTCCAGCTCCTTTTCCGCCACCAGGATCTCGGCAGAGGCATGGATCGCCGTGACGGTCGACAGCACCTCGTGCAGCGAAGCCGCCAGGTGAGGGTCATGGGTCAGGCGGTCAGTCAACGCCTCCACGGCCTGTTGCAAGGCCCCCAGGCGCTGCCCCTGCTGCGCCACCAGTTGCGCCCAGCCCGGGAAACGGCCGACGAATTCCTCGATCCGTTCCAGGTCCGCACCGGCCTCGGGCCGGTCTGCGGCGGCCTGGCGCAACTGCGCCAGAAGCGCGGCCTCCGCGCCCTCCGACAGGGCGGAGGGCTCGACCCCCAGCGCCTCGGCCAGCGACAGCAGCAACTTCCCGCCGATTCTGCGCCGATTGTGCTCGATCAGGTTGAGATAGGAGGCCGAGATGCCCGCCCGTCGGGCCAGTTCCGCCTGCCGCATGCCCACCAGATTGCGCCTTTCGCGAATCCGCGTGCCGGTCAGCGATCCGCCCCTGCCACGTTCAGCCATCAAATTTCCCTGTTCTTTCAACCATATTCTGCGGCGCAACATTGATTAATTTACACAACTCGCACTCGTATAGTCGATTAATTTACAAAAAAATCAAGTAATGAAAGTGGGTTGTTGATCGCTTTTCCATTCCTCTGCCATGATCCTTTTGCATCATGCGCTCGGGTATTGAACCCGATCGTGATGAAGTGGCCGGGCGGAGGAGGTCCGGGCGCACCTGATCTAGGGAGGAATCCATGACGAACTTTCTGACCCGTCGCGGGCTATTGAAAACCGGTGCCGTGACTGGCGCCGGTCTTGCTCTGCCGACCATCTTCACCTCGGGCGCAAGCGCCTTCACCAACGAACCCACGGGCGGCACCGTCACCCTGGGCTTCAACGTGCCCCAGTCGGGCCCCTATGCGGACGAAGGCGCCGACGAACTGCGCGCCTTCCAGCTGGCGGTCGAGCACCTGAACGGTGAAGGCGACGGCGGCATGATGCAGACTTTCAGCTCGCAGGTGCTGGAGGGCAACGGCATCCTGGGCAAGAAGGTCGAATACGTGACCGGCGACACCCAGACCAAGTCCGACGCGGCCCGTGCCTCGGCCAAGTCGATGATCGAGAAGGACGGCGCGGTGATGATCTCCGGCGGTTCGTCCTCCGGCGTGGCCGTGGCCGTGCAGGGTCTCTGCCAGGAAGCGGGCGTGATCTTCATGGCCGGCCTGACCCACTCCAACGACACCACGGGCAAGGACAAGAAGGCCAACGGCTTCCGCCACTTCTTCAACGCCTACATGTCCGGCGCGGCCCTCGCCCCGGTGCTTGCCTCGCAGTACGGCACCGATCGCAAGGCCTATCACCTGACCGCCGACTACACCTGGGGCTGGACCCAGGAGGAATCGATCAAGGCGGCGACCGAGTCGCTGGGCTGGGAAACCGTCAACACCGTCCGCACCCCGCTGGCGGCGACCGACTTCTCCTCCTACATCACGCCGATCCTGCAAACGGACGCCGACGTGCTGATCCTGAACCACTACGGCGGCAACATGGTCAACTCGCTGACCAATGCCGTGCAGTTCGGCCTGCGCGAGAAGATGGTCAACGGCAAGCAGTTCGAGATCGTCGTGCCGCTCTACTCGCGCCTGATGGCGCGCGGCGCCGGCGAGAACGTGAAGGGCATCTTCGGGTCGACCAACTGGCACTGGTCGCTGCAGGACGCGGGCTCCCAGGCCTTCGTGAAGAGCTTCGGCACCAAGTACGGCTTCCCGCCGTCCCAGGCCGCGCACACCTGCTACGTGCAGACCCTGCTCTATGCGGATGCCGTGGCCCGCGCGGGCTCCTTCAACCCCTGCGCCGTGGCCGAGGCCCTGGAGGGCTACGAGTTCGACGGCCTGGGCAACGGCAAGACGCTGTATCGTGCCGATGACCACCAGTGCTTCAAGGACGTGCTCGTGGTGAAGGGGAAGGACAACCCGACCTCCGAGTTCGACCTTCTGGAAGTGGTCGAGGTCACGCCCGTCGATCAGGTCACCTACGCGCCGGATCACCCGATGTTCTCGGGCGGCGCGCTCGGGTCCTGCAACGCCGGCGCCTGACGCCTGCGGGGCACGGGGTCGCGGGGGGAACCCTCCCCGCGACGGGCGGGGGCAGGACGCACCACCTGTCCCCCCTTCCCGTCCCGTTTCCGAGGGCCGCGCCTGACCGGTGCGGCCCCTCTCCCCCTACTTCCGCACGGCCGCCCGGCACGGGGCGCGCCGACAGAGCCAAGGTAGAGCCATGGACGCCATCATCCTCCAAATCCTGAACGGGCTGGACAAGGGCAGTGCCTATGCACTGATCGCCCTCGGCCTGACCCTGATCTTCGGCACGCTCGGCGTGGTCAACTTCGCCCATGGCGCGCTGTTCATGATCGGCGCCTTCTGTGCCGTGTCGCTGAACAAGCTGCTGAACCTGTCATTCGAGACCGTCGATCCGACGCGCACCGACTTCCTGGGTAACCCGCTGAAAGTGAAGACGCCCTATATCGAGGGATGGTTCGGACCGGACCTCGGCCATGCCATCATCGACTGGTCGGTGCCCCTGGCGATCCTTTTCTCGATCCCGATCATGATCGCCGTCGGCTTCATCATGGAACGCGGGCTGATCAAGCATTTCTACCGCCGCCCCCATGCCGACCAGATCCTGGTGACCTTCGGCCTGGCCATCGTGCTGCAGGAGTTGATCAAGCATTACTACGGCGCCAACCCGATCCAGACGCCCGCGCCCGATGCGTTCAAGGGCTCCTTCGACTTCGGCGCCATGATGGGCTTTGATCCCAACACCATCATCTATCCTTACTGGCGGATGATCTACTTCGCCTTCGCGGCGGTCATCATCGGCGGCGTCTTCGCCTTCCTGCAGTTCACCACCTTCGGCATGGTCGTCCGCGCCGGCATGGCGGACCGCGAGACCGTGGGCCTGCTGGGCATCAACATCGACAAGCGGTTCACCATCATGTTCGGCCTGGCTGCCGCCGTCGCCGGCCTGGCAGGGGTGATGTACGCGCCAATCAACTCGCCCAATTACCACATGGGCATGGATTTCCTCGTGCTGTCCTTCGTCGTCGTCGTGGTCGGCGGCATGGGGTCCCTGCCCGGCGCTGTCGCCGCGGGCTTCCTGCTGGGCATCCTCGAAAGCTTCGCCTCGATGAACGAGATCAAGTCGATCATCCCCGGCATCGACCAGATCGTCATCTACGTCGCCGCCATCGTCATTCTGCTTGCCCGTCCCCGGGGCCTTCTGGGCCGCCGCGGCGTGATGGAGGACTGAGCCCATGCTGGGACTGAACAAGAAAGACTTCACCCTGCTGCTGATCGTCGCCGCCCTGGTGGTGTTCGCCCCCTTCATCCTGAACCCTTTCCCCGCCGACAGCGCCATGGCGCAGTTCAACGCGGGCTATCCGGACCTGATGCAGCGGTTCGTGATCTTCGGGATCTTCGCCATCGGCTTCAACATCCTCTTCGGGTTGACCGGCTACCTTTCCTTCGGCCATGCGGCCTTCCTGGGCGTGGGCAGCTATTCCGCCGTCTGGATGTTCAAGCTGCTGTCGATGAACATCGTCCCGGCGATCATCCTCAGCGTCATCGTCTCCGGCCTCTTCGCGATGCTGATCGGGTATATCTCGCTGCGGCGCACGGGGATCTACTTCTCCATCCTGACTCTGGCCTTTGCCGAGATGTCCTTCCGCCTAGCCTATTCGGTGCTGACGCCGATCACCAATGGCGAAACGGGCCTGCAACTGACGCTCGACGACCCGCGCATCCTGGGCGAGACCGCAACGGCCACCGGCTCGATCCCCGTGACCAACTTCTTCGGGATCGAGATGCGCGCGACCGAGGTGATGAATGTCGGCGGCTGGTCCTTCCAGTTCAACAACGGCTACTACATGTGCGCCATCGTACTGCTGCTGGCCTTCTACCTGGCCATCCGCATCTTCCGCTCGCCCTTCGGCATGATGCTGCGGGCGGTGAAGTCGAACCAGCAGCGGATGAACTACACCGGCCTGAACACCAAGCCCTACACCCTGGCAGCCTTCGTCATCTCCGGCATGTATGCCGGTCTCGCCGGCGGCCTCATGGCCTCGATGGACCCTCTGGCGGGCGCGGAGCGGATGCAGTGGACCGCCTCGGGCGAGGTGGTGCTGATGACCATCCTTGGCGGCGCCGGCACCCTGATCGGCCCGGTCCTGGGCGCGGGCTTCATCAAGTACTTCGAGAACATCTTCTCGAAGATCAACGAACAGGTCCTGCACAGCTGGTTCCACGCCCTGCCCGACGGGATCGAGAACGCCGTGGTCTGGGTGCTGGAGCATTTCGTCGGCTCCGGCTGGCACCTGACCCTGGGCCTGCTGTTCATGCTGGTGGTGACCTTCCTGCCCGGTGGCCTCGTGGAAGGGGGGCAGCGTCTGGGCCGCCTCCTGCGCCGCAAGGATGCCGAGAAGAAGACCGCCACCCAATCCACCCCGGCCGAGTGAGGAGCAAGACATGGGTATTCTCGAAGTAAAGAATGTCGGCAAACGCTTCGGCGGCCTCCAGGCCCTCGGTGACGTGAACCTCAGCGTGAAGGAGAACACCGTTCACGCCATCATCGGGCCGAACGGGGCCGGCAAGTCCACGCTGCTGAACTGCCTGGTGGGCAAGCTGATCCCCGACACCGGATCGGTCATGTTCGACGGCCAGTCGGTGCTGGGCCGCACGCCCTACGAGATCAACCAGATGGGCATTTCCCGCGTCTTCCAGACACCGGAAATCTTCGGCGACCTGACGGTGATGGAGAACATGATGATCCCCTGCTTCGCCAAGCGAGACGGCGCGTTCAAGCTGAACGGCATCCGTTCCGTTGAAAGCGATGCTGAGATCCGCGACCGCGCCGAGGCGATGATGGAGGACATGAACCTGGCCGAGAAACGGCACATGCATTCGGCCTCCATGTCGCGCGGCGACAAGCGCCGACTGGAGATCGCCATGTGCCTGGCACAGGAACCGCGCCTTCTGCTCTTGGATGAACCGACCGCCGGCATGGCGCGGGCGGACACCAACAACACGATCGACCTGCTTAAGGAGATCAAGCAGAAGCGCGACATCACCATCGTCATCATCGAGCACGACATGCATGTGGTCTTCAGCCTGGCCGAGCGGATCACCGTGCTGGCCCAGGGTACGCCGCTGGTCGAGGACGTGCCGGAGAACATCAAGGGCCACCCCAAGGTGCGCGAAGCCTACCTTGGCGAAACGGCTGCGGCCTAAGGAGTTCGTCACTCATCCCGAAAAGCGGATGCCGGTTTTCGGACAAGATGAGTGAGAAAGGATAGAACATGAACGTCAAACCCGACTTCTCGAAGGGCAAGAACTACGCCGAGACCGCCCCCGCCTTCCTCTCCGTCTGGAACATGGAAAGCTATTACGGCGAAAGCTACATCGTGCAGAACATCAGCTTCAACGTGCACGAGGGCGAGATCCTGGCCCTGCTGGGCCGCAACGGCGCCGGCAAGACCTCGACCCTGCGGTCCATCGCGCGGATGAACAGCCCCCAGGTCACCCACGGGGAGATCTGGCTTGATCACCAGCCGCTGCACCGCATGGCCAGCCATGAGGCGGCGCAGGCGGGCATCGGGCTGGTGCCCGAAGATCGCTGCATCATCCCCGGCCTGACGGTGGAGGAAAACATCCAGCTGGCACAGATCGCGCCCCCCATCGGCTGGTCCGTGGACCGTCTCTATGACCTCTTCCCGCGCCTCGGCGAGCGCCGCAAGCAGGAGGGCGTGACGCTTTCGGGCGGCGAACAGCAGATGTTGTCCATCGCCCGGGCCCTGGCGCGCGACATCAAGGTGCTGCTGCTGGACGAACCCTACGAAGGGCTGGCCCCGGTGATCGTGGACGAGATCGAAAGGACCCTGCGCATCATCAAGGAACAGGGCATCACGACCATCCTGGTGGAACAGAACGCCGTGCGCGCGCTGGAACTGGCGGACCGTGCGGTGATCCTCGACACCGGCTCCATCGTCTTCGATGGCTCGGCCGCCGAAGTGCTGGGCAACGAGGAATTGCGCGCCGAATACCTTGCGATCTGACTCGTTTGTGAGACAGTCCTGACCGGGGCCGGCTTGTCCGGCCCCGGCGCGGGGCCTAGAACGACCCGCGATTAATCACGCGATGAGGAGCCCGTGATGACCAACACGACTTACCCGCCATCCGCCGACTTCGTGGCGAACGCCCATGTGGACGCGGACAGATACGCCGCGATGTACAAGGCCTCGATCGAGGATCCCGAGGCCTTCTGGGGCAAGGAAGCCCGCGAACGGCTGGACTGGATCGAGCCGTTTTCCACGGTGAAGGACACGGATTTCACGCTGGGCCAGGTCAGCATCAAGTGGTTCGAGGACGGGGTGATGAACGTCGCCCACAACTGCATCGACCGCCACCTGCCCACGCGCGCCAACCAGACCGCGATCATCTTCGAGCCCGACAACCCCGAGGATCCGGCGCAGCACATCACCTATGCCGAGCTGCATGAAAAGGTCTGCCGCTTTGCCAACGTGCTGCTGGCCCAGGGCGTGATGCGCGGCGACCGTGTCGTCATCTATCTGCCGATGATCCCCGAGGCCGCCATCGCCATGTTGGCCTGTGCCCGGATCGGCGCCATCCATTCCGTGGTCTTCGCCGGTTTCTCGCCCGACGCGCTGGCCAACCGGATCAACGACTGCCAGGCCAAGGTTGTCGTCACCGCCGACACCGCGCCCCGTGGCGGGCGCCGCACGCCGCTGAAATCCAACGCCGATGCCGCCCTGCTGCATTGCTCCGACAAGGTGCGGTGCCTGGTGGTGAAACACACCGGCGACCAGACCACCTGGATCCAGGACCGCGACGTCGACGTGAAGGCGATGATGGAACAGGTCGCCCCCGACTGCCCCGTGCGGCCCATGGGCGCCGAGGATCCGCTGTTCATCCTCTACACCTCCGGCTCCACCGGGCGGCCCAAGGGGGTGGTGCACAGCTCCGCCGGCTATCTGCTTTATGCCGCGATGACCCAGCAGCTGACCTTCGATTACCATGACGGCGATGTCTACTGGTGCTCGGCCGACGTGGGCTGGGTGACGGGCCATACCTATATCGTCTACGGCCCGCTGGCCAACGGCGGCACCACGCTGATGTTCGAAGGCGTGCCAACCTACCCCGACGCCAGCCGTTTCTGGCAGGTCTGCGAAAAGCACAAGGTCAACCAGTTCTACACCGCGCCGACCGCCATCCGCGCCCTGATGGGCCAGGGCGACAAATTCGTCGACGGCATCGACCTGTCGGATCTCAAGGTGCTGGGCACCGTGGGCGAGCCGATCAACCCCGAGGCCTGGAACTGGTACAATGACAAGATCGGCAAGGGAAAGCTGCCCATCGTCGACACCTGGTGGCAGACCGAAACCGGCGGTCATATGATCACCCCCCTGCCCGGCGCGACGCCCACCAAGCCCGGCTCGGCCACCACGCCCTTCTTCGGCGTGCAACCCGTGGTTCTGGACCCGACCGCCGGCACGATCATCGAAGAGACCAAATGCGAGGGCGTGCTGGCCATCGCCGACAGCTGGCCCGGCCAGATGCGCACCGTCTGGGGCGACCATGAGCGGTTCGAGAAGACCTACTTCTCGGACTACAAGGGCTACTACTTCGCCGGCGACGGCTGCCGCCGCGACGAGGACGGCTACTACTGGATCACCGGCCGGGTCGATGACGTGATCAACGTCTCGGGCCACCGCATGGGCACGGCGGAAGTCGAGTCGGCCCTGGTGGCGCATGCCAAGGTCGCCGAGGCCGCCGTGGTCGGCTACCCACATGACCTGAAGGGCCAGGGCATCTATGCCTATGTCACCCTGATGAACGATCAGGAGCCTTCGGACGAGCTGCGCAAGGAACTGGAACAGTGGGTGCGGACCGAGATCGGCCCGATCGCCAAGCCCGACCTGATCCAGTGGGCGCCCGGCCTGCCGAAGACGCGTTCGGGGAAAATCATGCGCCGGATCCTGCGCAAGATCGCCGAGAACGACTACGGCGCGCTTGGCGACACCTCGACCCTGGCTGACCCCTCGGTGGTGGACGAACTGATCGAGAACCGGATGAACCGCGGCTGATCCGCCATTATTCCTCTGAAAACAAGGCCCTGCGGCACCTGCCGCGGGGCCTTTCGCGTTTCCAGGCGGCCCCTTCAATGCCTGACCCCGGCAAAAAGTTCCCGAAACTTTTCCCGGAACTGAGGGCGGGGGATGCCGGTTGTGTCGGCAGGAAATGACACGACGGAAGAGGAGATCCGACATGACTTCGATCAAGACCCTGATGACCGGCGCCGCAGCCATTGCCATCGCCGCCGCCACCCCCGCCTTCGCCCAGATGGAAAACGACACCGACAGCTCGGTCGCCATCACCGATGACAGCGCCGAAGTGCAGGCCGAAAGCGATACCGCGATCGACCTGGACAACGACGGTGAACCGATGGGTGACGAGATCGCCGATGCCGCCGAGGAAACCGGCGACTACATCAGCGAAACCGCCAACGACGCTGGCGAAGCGATCAGCGAGACCGCCAATGACGTCGCCGAGAATGTCGACGAGTCGATGGACGACATGACCCCGGAGACCCTGACCGCCAGCACCCTGGTTGGCTATGAAGTCGCCGGCGACAACGGCGAAGTGATCGGCGAGGTCGACAACGTCGTGCTGGTGAACGGCGAAGAGATGGCCGTGGTCGGCATCGGTGGCTTCCTGGGTCTTGGCGAACATGACGTCGCCCTGCCGCTGAGCGACCTGCGCACCGCCACCTCCGCCGAGGGCGAAATCGAGATGCTGGAAGCCGAGGGCTACACCAAGGCACAGCTGGAATCGATGGCCGAGTTCGATCCGGAGAGCGCCGAAGAGGTCAGCGATGACGAGCCGGTGATGCTGGGCGCCTCCTGATCCGTACCGGATCTTGAAGCGATCATGACTGGCCATAGGCCAAGCGAAGCCGCCCCCCGGGGCGGCTTCTGCCGTTTGCAGGACGGGGTTTGCCGGCTGTGACCCACGTGCGTTCCACGGCTTTTCTCTCCCCCCGGCTTTCTCTATAGAGGTTGCAATCATAGGGCTTCCGGCGATGGAAGCAGGTAGATGTGACCGAGGGTGCAATGACCGAAAAGACGCATGACGCAGACGTGGCCTTCATTCAGGCTCTGGCAGAACTGCTGCGCGAGAACGACCTGACCGAGCTGGAAGTGAAGCGCGAATATGGCAAGGACGATCAGCTGAACGTCCGGGTGAGCCGCAAGGGCGAGGCCCCGGCCCCGGTCAGCTATGCCGCGCCGGCCCCGGCGCCTGCCGCCGCACCCGCCCCGGCCGCTCCCGCGGCCCCCGCTGCAGCGGCAGCCCCCGCAGCCTCGGAAGATCCCGCCGATCATCCCGGCGCCGTGACCTCGCCCATGGTCGGCACGATCTACATGCAGGCCGAGCCCGGCGCGCCGGCCTTCGTCAAGGTCGGCGACCAGGTGTCCGAAGGCGACACGCTGCTGATCGTCGAGGCCATGAAGACCATGAACCACATCCCCGCGCCGCGCGCCGGCACCGTCAAGCGCATCCTGGTCGAGGATAAGGCCGCCGTCGAATACGGTGCCCCGCTGATGATCATCGAGTGAGGCGAACCATGTTCGACAAGATCCTGATCGCCAACCGCGGCGAGATCGCCCTTCGCGTGATCCGCGCCGCGCGCGAGATGGGCATCAAGTCCGTCGCCGTGCATTCCACCGCCGACGCCGACGCGATGCATGTCCGCATGGCCGATGAAAGCGTCTGCATCGGCCCGCCCTCCTCGACCGAAAGCTACCTGTCGATCCCCGCGATCATCGCCGCCGCCGAAGTGACCGGCGCCCAGGCGATCCACCCGGGCTACGGCTTCCTGTCGGAAAACGCCGCCTTCGTGCAGATCGTCGAGGACCACGGCCTGACCTTCATCGGCCCCCGCGCCGAGCACATCCGGGTGATGGGCGACAAGATCACCGCCAAGGACACGATGAAGAAACTGGGCGTGCCCTGCGTGCCCGGCTCCGACGGTGGCGTGGCCAGCCTGGAAGAGGCGCAGAAACTGGGCGGCGAGATGGGCTACCCGGTCATTATCAAGGCCACCGCCGGCGGCGGCGGGCGCGGCATGAAGGTCGCGCATAACGCCAAGGAGATGGAGAACGCCTTCTACTCCGCCCGGTCCGAGGCCAAGGCCGCCTTCGGCAACGATGAAGTCTACATCGAGAAATACCTGACCACCCCGCGCCACATCGAGATCCAGGTCTTCGGCGACGGCAAGGGCCAGGCGGTCCACCTGGGCGAGCGTGACTGTTCGCTGCAGCGGCGTCACCAGAAGGTGCTGGAAGAGGCCCCCGGCCCCTGCATCACCGAGGAAGAACGCGCCCGCATCGGCAAGATCTGCGCCGACGCCGTGGCCGAGATCAACTATGCCGGCGCCGGTACGATCGAGTTCCTCTACGAGAACGGCGAGTTCTACTTCATCGAGATGAACACCCGCCTGCAGGTGGAACACCCGGTGACCGAGGCGATCTTCGGTGTCGACCTGGTGCGCGAACAGATCCGCGTGGCCGAAGGGCTGCCGCTGTCGTTCGGCCAGGATGACCTGCAGATCAACGGCCATGCCATCGAGGTGCGCATCAACGCCGAAACCGTGCCGGCCTTCGCGCCGCGCCCCGGCAAGATCACCGCCTACCACGCCCCCGGCGGCCTGGGCGTGCGGATGGACAGCGCGCTTTACGACGGCTACTCGATCCCGCCCTACTACGACAGCCTGATCGGCAAGCTGATCGTCCACGGCCGCGACCGGCGCGAGGCGCTGGCGCGTCTCGACCGGGCCCTGGGGGAGCTGATCGTGGATGGCGTGGAAAACACCGTGCCGCTGTTCGAGATGTTGCTGGGCGAGGAAGAAATCCTGACCGGCGATTACAACATCCACTGGCTGGAAGACTGGCTTGAGAGGACCTTCAAGCCCTGAACGCCGGCTTTCATATCGGCGCAGAGCGGGGCCAGGGTCCCCTGCCTCGCTCTGCTTGCCTCTTCCCCGCCGCGCCGCTGCGCCCCGACGGAGGTCTCTTCCGATGAGGGATGACAGCGAAGACGACGGCATCACCCCCGATCTTCTGCTTCAGGCCTATATGTCCGGCATCTTCCCGATGGCGGAGGGCCGTGACGACCCCGAACTGTTCTGGGTCGACCCGCGCCGGCGGGGGATCTTCCCGCTGGATCGCTTCCACATCTCCCGCTCGCTGCGCCGCGCCCTGCGCCGGCCCGATCACAGCGTCAGCTTCGACCGGGATTTCACCGGCGTTCTGGACGGCTGCGCCGACCGCGCGGAGACATGGATCAACGACGAGATCGCCCGGCTCTACGAGGCGCTCTTCGACCGCGGGCAAGCCCATTCAGTCGAGGTCTGGGACGAAGATGGCGTCCTGATCGGCGGCGTCTACGGCGTCGCCCTGGGCGGGGCCTTCTTCGGCGAAAGCATGTTCAGCCGCCGCACCGATGCCTCGAAGATCGCGTTGGCCTGGCTGGTGGACCGGCTGAACCTGGCCAGCTTTTCCCTGTTCGACACGCAGTTCCTGACGCACCACCTGGCCTCCCTCGGGGCCATCGAGGTGCCCCGGGCGGTCTATCATGCGCAACTGTCAGAGGCCCTGCTGCTGAACGCGAATTTCGCCGCTGTCGGGCCACAGGATGTCGATGGACTGCTGGCCCGGCACGACGCCCGGGCCGCGCGAGAGCGCGGCTGACCGCGCCCTTCCCCGGGTCAGTCGACCGGCTGATCCGGATCCAGCTCGGGCGCGGGCTCCGCCTCCGGCACCACGGCATCAGGCGTCGTGTCCACGCCCGCGGGCAGGACGCAATGCAGCACCCAGATGTCGTAGCGGAAGTGATCCAGCGCGTTGAGCGCCGGGGAGGAGGCGACCATCCAGCCCTCGAAGATCGGCCCGGTGTCCTCCTCGGCCCGCATGTCGCGGATGGTGAGGAAGGCGAAGGCGTCGCCCGCCGGGTTGTTTTCCGGGTATCGGCAATCGCGCAGCGTAACCTCCAGGGAGCCGACCTGCCCGGTCTCGCCGGTGGCCAGTTCCAGGTCCTCGGTGCTGGCGTTGATCTTGTCCAAGCCGCGCAGCATGGCGCCGGTGCCGGGGGCCACGGCCTCCTGCGCCGCCAGGGGGCCTGCCAGCATCATCGCCAGGGGCAGCAGAAACAGGGTGCGTCGCATCATTCCTCCGAATCCCCGGCCACGAATTGCAGCAACAGGGAAATCAGGCTGACCGAGCCCTGGGTATCCAGGATCTCGTCGCCAGCCGCATAGTTGAAGGGCGAGCCGCCCGGCAGGATCTCGACGTAGTTGCCGCCCAGAAGACCCTCCGATGAAATCGCCACCTGGCTGTCATCGGGGATTTCAACGCCCTCGCGCAAGGTGAAGCCGACATTGGCGCGGAAGGTGGCGGGATCCAGCTCCAGCCCGGTGACGGTGCCGACGCGGACGCCGGCCAGCCGCACGTCGGTGCCGGTACTGACCCCTTCGGCAGAGCGGAAGGAGGCGCTGAGGGGATAGGTCCCGCCGCCCGATCCGCCCAGGTCCACGACGCGGGATCCATAGGCCAGGAAGGCGGCGGCGATCAGCAGCACCAGCGCACCGGTGACGATCTCGATCCTGTTGTTCGACATGGGTGCGGGCCTTCCCGTTCTGGTGGCGCCCGGCTGGCCTGGGCAGGCCGCCGTGGCCCGATATGCGGGGCAGCAGCCGTGCTGCCCCCTATCCGTTCGTCCCTGTTCCGGGACCGATCACGATGACACCGCGCAGGGGCGGTGCGGGCTTATTCCGGGCTCCAGGCCTCGTAGTCCGCGCGGGCGGCGGGTTCCGGGCGACGGATCGAGCCTGCGGGGGCATAGGCCAGCATGGTGCCGGTCAGGTTCTCGTGGTGGGGTTTTTCCCAGGACTTGTGCGCCAGCGGCTTCGACGCGGGCATCTCGTCAAAGGTGTGATGCAGCCAGCCATGCCAGTCGGGGGAAATGCGGCTGGCCTCGGCCTCGCCGTTGAAGATCACCCAGCGGCGTTTGCCGTCAGCGGTCTGGTAGAAGACATTGCCCTGATCGTCTTCGCCGACCTTCTTGCCCTTGCGGCTGGTGTAGAGCGACGTGTTCAGGGTGGAACCGTTCCACCAGGTCACGGCGCGCAGAAGCGAATTCAGAATGCCCATCGAAGCCTCCGGTCAGTGTTGCTACCGATATGGCGCATTCCGCGGCCAAGGTCCAGTGCGTCCCGCAGCCCGGGCGGGTACGGAACGCCTGAAATTGTTCGCTTTGCCGTGATTGGTTCAGCCAGGCAACAGGGCCGTCACTTCGATCTCGATGCGGTATTTCGGGTCGATCAGGTTGCATTCGATCATCGTCGCCGCCGGGGGATTCGCCCCGAAGACTTCGGTCAGGACCGGCCAGCAGGCCTCGAACTCCGCCGCGTCGGGCAGGTAGTAGTGCACCCGCATCACGTCGGCGAAGCTGGCCCCGGCCTCGGCCAGGGCGCCGCCGATCACCTCCAGCGCTGCGCGGCACTGGTCGACGACGGTGTCGCCCGCTCCCACGGTGCCCGACACATGGACGAAGCCACCGCCCACGGTGGCGCGGCAATAGCCGATCTTGGCCTCGAACGGGCCGCCGGAGAAAATACGCTTGATGGTCATCGCCACCTCCTGGTTGAAACGCGGCGACATTCGAGCCAGGAGAGGGCGCGCTCAAGCCCCTCCCCTGTGCGAGGGGGCGGAGGTCGCCTGGGGCGATTGCGCGAAAAGAGAAAGGCCAGCCCCAGGGGGACCGGCCTGATCTTCACAAAAGGGCGGCGGGATCAGCCCGCGGTCGCCTCTTCCTTCTTGTTCTCGGCGTAGATCATCAGCGGCGCGGCATCGGCCGTGACGGCCTCTTCGTTCACCACGACCTCGGTCACGTCTTCCATGCCGGGCAGATCGAACATCGTGTCGAGCAGGATGTCTTCGAGGATCGAGCGCAGGCCCCGGGCGCCGGTCTTGCGTTCGATGGCCTTCTTGGCGATCGCGGTCAGCGCGTCGTCGGTGAAGGTCAGCTCTGCGTCTTCCAACTCGAACAGGCGCTGGTATTGCTTCACCAGAGCGTTCTTCGGCTCGGTCAGGATGGTGACCAGCGCCTCGGCGTCCAGATCTTCCAGCGTCGCCAGGACCGGCAGACGACCGACGAATTCCGGGATCAGGCCGAACTTCAGCAGATCCTCGGGTTCCAGATCCTGGAAGATCTCGCCCA
Organism: Pseudooceanicola marinus; assembly: GCF_020177265.1. Taxonomy (GTDB): domain Bacteria; phylum Pseudomonadota; class Alphaproteobacteria; order Rhodobacterales; family Rhodobacteraceae; genus Pseudooceanicola; species Pseudooceanicola marinus_A. Next base: position 278,902 of record NZ_JAIVMC010000007.1, on the reverse strand, counting down.
CGCCGCGTTCATCGTTGTCCCGCACATCGGCGCCAAAACCCATGGCAGAACCCTTGCCGCGCGCCGCGATGATCTTGTCGAGGCCGGCGAAGGCGCCGCCGCAGATGAACAGGATGTTCGTGGTGTCGACCTGCAGGAATTCCTGCTGCGGATGCTTGCGCCCACCCTGTGGCGGCACGGAGGCAACGGTGCCTTCCATCAGCTTCAGCAGGGCCTGCTGCACGCCCTCGCCCGAGACGTCGCGGGTGATCGAGGGGTTCTCCGACTTGCGGGTGATCTTGTCGACCTCGTCGATGTAGACGATGCCGCGCTGCGCCTTCTCGACGTTGTATTCCGACGCCTGAAGCAGCTTCAGGATGATGTTTTCCACGTCCTCGCCCACGTAACCGGCTTCGGTCAGTGTGGTCGCATCGGCCATGGTGAAGGGCACATCGAGGATCCGCGCCAGCGTCTGCGCCAGCAGGGTCTTGCCGCAGCCCGTCGGGCCGATCAGCAGGATGTTCGACTTCGCCAATTCGATGTCCCCGCCGCTTTTCGCGGCGTGGTTGAGGCGCTTGTAGTGGTTGTGCACGGCCACGGAGAGCACGCGCTTGGCCGTCATCTGGCCGATCACGTAGTCGTCCAGGACGCCGCAGATCTCTTTCGGAGTGGGCACGCCTTCGGAGGATTTCAGCCCGGTGGACTTGGTTTCCTCGCGGATGATGTCCATGCAGAGTTCGACGCATTCGTCACAGATGAACACGGTCGGACCCGCAATCAGCTTGCGCACCTCATGCTGGCTTTTGCCGCAGAAGCTGCAATAAAGCGTGTTCTTGCTGTCTCCGCCTGAATTCGTGGCCATGCTCTTTACCTTTCGCCCGTTCGGGCCCTGATGCGTTCACCGGAACTGCTCCTCCAGCCGGATCTGCCCCTCCTGATTGAACCAGACTAGGACGTCACCTGCGGAGCGACAACACGGAAATTGAACGCGCGCCCCGTCCCGCGTTGCAGGCCGGGGCCGAGGCCGATTTACTCGGCAGTCTCTTCTTTGCCCGCGCGGCTTTCGACGATCTCGTCGATGAGGCCCCAGTCCTTGGCCTCCTGCGCGCTCATGAAGTTGTCACGCTCCAGCGCGTCGACAACCGTTTCGTAGTCCTGGCCGGTGTGCTTCACGTAGATCCGGTTCAGACGTTCCTTCAGCCGCTCGGTGTGGCGGGCGTGGATCAGGATGTCCGTCGCCTGGCCCTGGTAGCCACCGGAGGGCTGGTGCACCATCACTTCCGAGTTGGGCAGCGCGAAGCGCATGCCGGCTTCACCGCCGGCCAGCAGCAGCGAGCCCATGGAGGCCGCCTGGCCCACGACCAGGGTCGAGACCTTCGGCTTGATGTACTGCATCGTGTCGTAGATCGACAGGCCGGAGGTGACGACGCCACCCGGGCTGTTGATGTACATCGAGATTTCCTTCGACGGGTTCTCGGCTTCGAGGTGCAGCAGCTGCGCCACGATCAGCGAGGACATGCCGTCATGCACCGGGCCGGAGAGGAAGATGATCCGCTCCTTCAGCAGGCGCGAGAAGATGTCGTAGGCCCGTTCCCCGCGGCTGGTCTGTTCGACCACCATCGGCACGAGATTGTTCATGTAAAACTCAACCGGATCTTTCATCTGTGCCCTGCCCTGTAGTCACTTCTGCGGTCGTTTCGATCCCTATCGACCGAACCCTAACAGAGTCTTAGTGATCGTCCGGATCGGCTGCAAGGGCGGGGGCCGAAAATGCATGCTCAGCCTTAACGGCCTGCCGCCCTGCGGGCAGGTCCCGATTGGCTCGTGTTAAGCCCCCTGCGCAAGCGTCATTTCCTCGTCACCCGACCTGCGCTATCACGGGCCGAACAGCCGGAGAGGACAGATGCCCCGTTTCGCCCGATATGCCGTCTACTATGCCCCCGAACCCGGGCCCCTGGCCGATTTCGGTGCCGCCTGGCTGGGCTGGGACATTGCCACCGGCACGGAGGTTGGCCACCCCGACCTGCCCGGCCTGCCCCGCCCGGTGGCGGACCTGACGGCGACGCCGCGCAAGTACGGCTTTCACGGCACCGTGAAACCGCCCTTCCGCCTGGCCAAGGGCCATGACGCCGAAGGCCTGGAGCACGCGGCCGAACATCTCGCCACCCGGCTGGAGCCGGTGACGCTGGACGGCCTGGCGCTGACCCGGCTGGGCAGCTTCCTGGCGCTGACCCCGCAGGGCGACAAGGGCCAGATCGCGGCCCTGACCGCGCTGGCCTCGGAAACCGTGCAGGGGCTGGATGCCTTCCGCGCCCCAGCCCCGCAAAGCGAGTTGGACAAGCGCCGCAAGGCGGGCCTCAGCCCCCGGCAGGAGGCACTGTTGCAGCAATGGGGCTATCCATACGTAATGGAGGAATTCCGCTTTCACCTGACGCTGACGGGCAAGTTGTCGGGCGTCGATGCGGGCCGGGTCGAGGAGGCGCTGCGCCCGGCGCTAGCGCCGGTCCTGCCCGCCCCCTTCCGCATCGAAAGCCTGAGCCTCTGCGGCGAGGATGACGAAGGCCGTTTCCACCTGGTGCGGCGCCTCCCCCTGCTGGGCTGACGCCCCAAAGGTCCGCAGGCTCCGCAGCACATCGCAGCGGCCTGCGTCAGTCAGGGAAGCGCATCATGCCTTCCTGCGCGACCGAGGCCACCAGCCGCCGGTCGCGGGTATAGACCTGGCCAAGCGCCATGCCCCGGGCGCTGCCGGTCCAGGGGCTCTGGATGCAGTAGAGCAGCCAGTCATCCATGCGGAAATCCCCATGGATCCAAAGTGCGTGATCCAGCGAGGCCACCTTGGCCCCCTCGTCCAGCCAGGCCCGGCCATGGGCCGTCAGCGCGCCCTGGATCAGGCCCAGATCCGAGGTATAGGCCAGCGCTGCGCGATGGATGATCGGATCATCGCAGAGCGGGAAACGGGTCCGCATCCAGCGGTACTGCACGCCCCGGCGGGGCGTCATGTCAAAGGGCGGCGTGGGGCCGACCGGGCGCACCTCGATGGGGCGGTTGAGGCGCAGGAACTCCATCACCTCGGGGGCCACGGCGCCGGGATGGCGCTCGGCCAGCTGCAGCTCGTTCTCCAGCTCCTCGGGATCGGGGATATCGTGGGGGAAGGCATCCTCATGCGCCAGCCCGTCGCTCTCGACCTGGAAGGAGGCGGTGAGGTTCAGGATCGGCTTGCCGTTCTGCACCGCCACCACCCGGCGGTTGGAGAAGCTGCGCCCGTCCATGTCGCGCGCCACGCGGTAAAGCACGGGTTCATCCGCCTTGCCGGGGCGCAGGAAATAGGCGTGAAGCGAGTGGTTGGCGCGCCCCGCCTCCACCGTGCGGGTGGCCGACATCAGCGCCTGGGCAATCACCTGCCCGCCGAAACTGCGGCCGCGTCCACCGGGCGTGGCGATGCCGCGATAATAGTCCTCCTCGATCCGTTCGACGTCGAGGATCGGGGTCAGGATGTCGGCTTCGGGGCCGTCGGAGAGGCGGTCGGGCTGAGAGGGCGTCTGGGTCATTCGGCGTGCAATCCGCTTTCCTGGGTCTGTCCGGTTTGGGCCAGACCATCGCGAAACCGGCGCGGATTGCAAGCCGAAGTGCCCTCAGCCCGCCGCCAGGCCGCGCCGGCGGGGCGCCGCGTCCCAGGCGGTGATGCCAAGGACCAGCAGGCCCGCACCCGACAGGCTGGCGCCTACCAGGCCGACCGACGGCCAGCCGTAGCCCGCCGCCAGCGCCATGCCGCCCAGCACCGGACCGATGGCATTGGCCAGGTTGAAGGCCGAGTGGTTCAGTGCCGCCGACAGGGTCGGCGCATCCGAGGCCAGCGTCATCAGCCGCGCCTGCAGGACGGAGCTGAGGCCGCCTGAACAGCCCAGGATCAACAGCACCGGGGCGATCAGCCAGACGTTGCCGGCCACCGCCCAGAAGACGATCATCATCACCGAGGCCAGCGCCAGCGCCGCGGCCGCGGCGCCCAGTTGCGACTTGTCCGCCGCCCAGCCGAAGATGAACTGGCCACAGGTCATCCCGATGCCGAAGATCATCAGCAGCACCGGCACCACGGTTTCCGGCTCGCCCGCATATTCGATGACGATGGAGGCGAGGTAGGTGTAGATGCAGAACATGCCGCCCGTGCCGATGGCCCCCACCGAAAGGGTCAGCCAGACTTGGCGGCTCTTCAGCGTCGACAGCTCGCGCAGGGGGCTGGCATCGGCCAGGGCCTCGATCCGGGGCGCCAGCAACCGGACGAAGATCGCGCAACCCGCCGCCAGCGGCACCACGAAGGCGAAGGTCCAGCGCCAGCCCAGTTGCGCGCCGAAGACATTGGCCAGCGGCACGCCGATCACGTTGGCCACCGTCAGGCCGGTCAGCACCGAGGCCACGGCCCGCGCCCGCCGTTCGGGCGGCGCCAGCGACGCGGCCATCAAACCCGCGACCCCGAAGAAGGCGCCGTGCGGCAGCCCGGCGACAAAGCGCGAGGCGATGAACAGCGTCCAGTCGGGGGCGATGGCCGACAACCCGTTGGCCAGGGCATAAAGCCCCATCAGAAGCACCAGCAGCGACCGCCGTGCCATGCGTGCCGCCCCCAGGGCGATCAGCGGGGCGCCGACACAGACACCGATGGCATAGGCGGCGATGGAATGGCCTGCCACCGCTTCGGAGACGCCGAACTCGGCCGAGAAATAGGGCAGGATAGACATGGTGGCGAACTCGGCCACGCCGATGGCGAAACCGCCAAGGGCAAGGGCCAGCGTGACCAGCATGGGATGGGCGGCCGTCTCCTGTCGGATCATGGCGGGGCCTTTCGCAGCAGGGGCAGGCCCTGTTGCCGCCTCCGGGTCGCGCCGTCGCGGGTCGGAGGGCAGCAGCATGACCCGCGGATCTTTTCTGAAGAGGCAGCCGGGGAGGACTGCTACCGCTAACCTTCTGTCCCGCCCCCTGCCGCGACGCAAGCCCCCGGCGCGCCGCAAAGATGCATTCCGGATATGCACGGGCGCACATAGCCGTGTCCGAAGCAGGTCTTGGGCAGTAGTCAGGGGATGTAGGCGCTCAGACAGTCGCCGCAGATAAGCCATACCCGCTTCCGCCTTTCGGCGAAGCTCTCGGGGATCTGCATGTCGGGAAAATGGCCCTGATCGGGACCGGGTGACCGTCAGGTCAGCTTCCGGATGGTGCGGTCGAGAAGACTCGAACTTCCACGGGAGTTACCCCACAGCGACCTCAACGCTGCGCGTCTACCAATTCCGCCACGACCGCACGTGATCCGGTAGGTAGCGGGCGTATACCGAGCGGCGACGGCGATGTGAAGCGGAAAATTCGGGCGCTGAAGAGGTTTTTGCATGGGCGCTTGCAGAGCCTTCGCAGGCGCCCTGCCCGACCGGGGCGCTGCAGTTCTCCGGCGCGCCCAAGGCAAAGGGCCGCCCGGTGCGGACGGCCCTTCTGATCTTGCTGGATGGCCGGCCCCGTCGGCCCGCCCCGCATTATTCGGATATGGTGAAGCTGGGCAGCGCGGTCGGAACCACGGTCGGTGCGGTGGTCGTCTGCGCCGGGTTGGCAGCACCCAGGGCTGCGGCCCGCAGCAGTTCGACGCGGCCCGGCAGGCTGTCGCCGAAGGCCGAGGGCGCGCCGGCTTCCTGCGCCTCGATCGCCATGCGGTACCAGTTGGCCGCCGCGACGGGCGACGCGGTGGTGCCGAAGCCCTCGTTCAGGTGATGGCCCACCAGTTCCGCGTAGGCGTCCTGGCCAAGCGCGGTCAGCAACAGCGCCGACCCCAGGGCCACGCCCATCGTGTCGCCGTTGTAGCCGGAGTAGAGGCAGATGCGGGCGGTGGCCGCCAGTTGATCCGCCGTCATGCCCGAATTGGCCGCGTATTGCGCGACATTCGCCACGACCTGCTCGGCCGGGGTGGTGGCCAGGCTGCCCACGTAGGGGGCCAGCACCGGCTCGAAGCCCGCGCATTGCTGGGCGGCGGCGGCGGGCGTCAGGCCAGGCACCTTCTGCATCAGCTGTTCACCCGCGGTCTTGGCGTAGGTGCGCGAGTAGCAGAACTGCTCTCCCAGGGCGACCTTGGGGTCGGTCATGGTCGCTGCGGTGACGTAGCCGCCGTTGGAGCTGGTCATCAGGCTGACCTTCTCGCAGTAGCTGGCCAGCGAGGGCGCGGGCGCAGGGGCCGGCGCGGGGATGGCGAAGGTCGGCAGGGTCGCCGGAGCCGCGGGTGCAGGGGCCGGTGCGGGGGCCACGGCCATCTGCGTCTGCGGCGCGGGGGCAACCGGTGCGGGGGCCGGCGCGGCGGCATATTGCTGCGTCGCACCACCACCGGCCAGCGGATCGTTCATCCGGCAGCCTGTGTGGTCGCACTGAAAATAGCTGACCTGCACGGTGTTGGTGCGCTGCGGGTTCATCAGGTACTGGAATTGCCGCCGCTGATAGCCGTCGGAGGTGGAGACGAAGAGCATCGTCGTGCACTGGCTGGCGCCACACCAGAAGGTCGAGCCGGTGACGGCGGTATCGACGATGTAGTCGTTCTGCCCGTCGCCGTTCAGGTCTGCCGTCTGGATGAAGCCCGCGCGCTGCAGCAGCTGTTCGGGCGAGGGTTCGGTGCTTTCGGCGATCTCGTCCACCGCGTCGGAGACCTCGATCGGCAGGCCGGCATAGCCCATGCCGCCATGGCCGGAGCTGCCGGCCCCGCCGCGCCACAGCACCAGCAGGCCGCGCACGCCATCCTTCGAACGGTTCAGCGCCCGGGTCACGTCCGGGCCGCCGATCAGGGCGCGATTGTAGGAGGCCACCAGCGCATCCCGCTCATGCGGCTGCAGGCGGCCGGTGGCGGGATAGCCCATGTAGACCTGGTACTGGCTGATCGCGCTGCGCGAGCGCGAACCCAGCACACCGTCCGGCGTACCGGCGTTGAACCCGAAGTAGTTCAGCGCCGTCTGCGTTTCGCGGTTAGCGGTGCGGGTGGCCGAGGGCGCGTAATAGGTGGTCGTCGTCTTCTTGCGCTGCTGCGAGGCGCCGTTCATGATGGCGCCCCCGATGATGCCGCCGACGATGGCCGCGCCAAGGTTGTCGGCCATGGCCGCCACAGGTGCGGTCGCCAGAAGCGATGCAGCGATGGTGCTGCGAATAAGTTTGGAATACATGGAATAATCTCCCCAGATGGCAATCAAATCACGAGAACTTGACTCCATGTTAGACCAGACCCGTCCGTTTGGAGAAGCGTTTTGACGCCGAATAACGACAGTATTCATGACAATCCGAGCGATCCGCCGAACCAACGGCCGGGCGCACAGCCGATCGAATGGATCATCTCGCCCGGCCTCGTGGATTACGAAACGGCCCTGACCGAGATGGAAACCCGCGCCGCCGCCATCGCCGACGGGCGCGCGCCCGAGGCGATCTGGCTGCTGGAACACCCGCCGCTCTACACCGCCGGCACCTCGGCCCGGCGCGAGGACCTGGTGGACCCGGACAGGTTCCCGGTCTTCGACGCGCGGCGCGGCGGGCAATACACCTACCACGGGCCCGGGCAACGGGTGGTTTACGTCATGCTGGATCTGAACCGGCGCGGCCGCGACATCCGGGCCTTCGTCAAGGCGCTGGAGAACTGGGTGATCGCCACCCTGGCGGAGTTCGGCGTGCGCGGCGAGATCCGCGAGGGGCGCGTTGGCGTCTGGGTGCCCCGCCCGGAGAAGCCCCCCCAGGCCGACGGATCGGTGTGCGAGGACAAGATCGCGGCCATCGGCATCCGTCTGCGCCGCTGGATCAGCTTCCACGGCATCTCGATCAACGTCGAGCCGGAGCTGGAGCATTTCACCGGCATCGTTCCCTGCGGCATCGCCACCCACGGGGTGACCAGCCTGGTCGACCTCGGGCTACCGGTGACGATGGAGGACCTGGACGCCGCCCTGATGGCCACCTTTGACCAGTCCTTTCCGCCGCCACCGGGCTGACCGACGGCGCTTCGCGCCGGGGGCCGCTGCCGAAACCTGCGGCAGATCCCGGCGCAAGCGGGCCAAGTGACTGGAAAAATCCTTCTGCGACAATACGTCGATCTTTTTCCCCTGTGGCCCCCGGGACGGATGCCATAGAGAGGGAGGATGGGAACGCAGCAACCCCGGATCGGAGGACAGAGCATGACCCGATTTTTGATGACGGCAGCCGCCATTCTTGTCACCGCCAGCCCCGCCCTCGCCGATGTCGGCGACGCGGCAGCCGGCGAAAAGGAGTTCAGGAAGTGCAAGGCCTGCCACACCATCGCATCTGACGACGAGGTTTTCGTCAGGGGCGGCAAGACCGGCCCGAACCTCTATGGGGTGATCGGCCGCACCGCCGGCACCTACGAGGATTTCCGCTATGGCGACTCGATCGTCGAACTGGGCGAGCAGGGTCTCGTCTGGGACGTGGAGAACATCCAGACCTACATGACCGACCCGCGCGCCTTCCTGCAGGAGCAGCTGGACGATGGCGGCGCCCGCACGAAGATGACCTTCAAGCTGACGCGCGGCCAGGAAGACATGGCCGCCTACCTGGCCACCTTCTCGGACGACAGCGGCGAAGAAGAAGGCGAGACGGCCGAGGACTGATCCTCCACCGCCGCGACGCAAGACCCCAAAGGCCCGCCGTCAGGCGGGCCTTTGCATATGCGCCCTGCCCCGCGTCATCTCGCCGCGCCCCGACCGGCCCGCGCACCGTGCCCCCTCTGCCAGCCCCCTGAAAAGGCGCCCGAATCCGACGCCATCCCGCGTCACCACGCCGAAAAATTTGATCTGTATCAAACAGGCCCATTGTCCGATCACGCGCGCGCGACTAAAAAGCCTCTAATTTGCGAGCCAGGGGAGAGTCCGTCTTCCTCGGTAGCGACCAATCTGATGAGGAGGCAAGATATGGCCGACGCAGCCGTCCAGGACCACGGGCATGAGGATACCCGCGGGTTCTTCACTCGCTGGTTCATGTCCACCAATCACAAGGATATCGGGATTCTCTACCTGGTCGTCGCCGCCGTGGCCGGCCTGATCTCGGTTCTGTTCACCGTCTACATGCGCATGGAGCTGATGCACCCCGGCGTGCAGTTCATGTGTCTGGAGGGCGCGCGTTTCTGGCCGTCGGCCGCGGAATGTACCCCGAACGGCCACCTGTGGAACGTGATGATCACCTACCACGGCGTGCTGATGATGTTCTTCGTCGTCATCCCCGCGCTGTTCGGCGGCTTCGGCAACTACTTCATGCCGCTGCAGATCGGCGCGCCGGACATGGCCTTCCCGCGGCTGAACAACCTCAGCTTCTGGATGTACGTCGCCGGTGTTGCCCTGGGCGTCGCCTCGCTGCTGGCCCCGGGCGGCAACGACCAGGCCGGCTCCGGCGTGGGCTGGGTGCTGTATCCGCCGCTGTCGACCAACGAGGGCGGCTATTCGATGGACCTGGCGATCTTCGCCGTCCACGTCTCGGGGGCCTCCTCGATCCTCGGCGCGATCAACATCATCACCACCTTCCTGAACATGCGTGCCCCCGGCATGACCCTGTTCAAGGTGCCGCTGTTCGCCTGGTCGGTCTTCGTCACCGCCTGGCTGATCCTCCTGTCCCTGCCCGTTCTGGCCGGCGCCATCACCATGCTGCTGACCGACCGGAACTTCGGCACGACCTTCTTCCAGCCCTCCGGCGGTGGTGACCCGATCCTCTACCAGCACATCCTGTGGTTCTTCGGCCATCCGGAAGTCTACATCATCGTGCTGCCCGGCTTCGGCATCATCAGCCACGTGATCTCGACCTTCGCGCGCAAGCCGATCTTCGGCTACCTGCCGATGGTTCTGGCCATCATCGCCATCGGCGTTCTGGGCTTCGTCGTCTGGGCGCACCACATGTACACCGTCGGCCTGTCGCTGACCCAGCAGAGCTACTTCATGCTGGCGACAATGGTCATCGCGGTGCCAACGGGGGTGAAGGTCTTCAGCTGGATCGCGACGATGTGGCAGGGCTCGATCGAGTTCAAGACTCCGATGCTCTGGGCCTTCGGCTTCCTGTTCCTGTTCACCGTGGGCGGCGTGACCGGCGTGGTCCTGTCGCAGGCGGCGGTCGACCGGGCCTTCCACGACACCTATTACGTCGTGGCCCACTTCCACTACGTGATGTCGCTGGGCGCCGTCTTCGCCATCTTCGCCGGGATCTACTTCTACTTCGGCAAGATGACCGGCCGTCAGTACCCCGAATGGGCCGGCAAGCTGCACTTCTGGATGATGTTCATCGGGGCCAACCTGACCTTCTTCCCGCAGCACTTCCTGGGCCGTCAGGGCATGCCGCGCCGCTACATCGACTACCCGGAAGGCTTCGCCGTCTGGAACTACTGGTCGTCCATCGGCGCCTTCATCTCCTTCGCGTCCTTCGTGTTCTTCTTCGGTGTCGTCTTCTACTCGCTGTTCCGCGGCGCGAAGGTGACCCAGAACAACTACTGGAACGAATACGCGGACACCCTGGAATGGACCCTGCCCTCGCCGCCGCCCGAACACACGTTCGAGCAGCTGCCGAAGCAGGAAGACTGGGACAAGGCCCACGCGCACTGAGCCGCGGGCGAGACCGAAACGACAAGGGGCGCCCGGCGGGGCGCCCCTTCTGCTTTCAGCCTGCCAATGATGTCACGACCCTGTGCGCGGAGCCGCCGATGCCCTACCGCTGGACCACGGAAACCGAACTGGAACTCAGCCCGCACCGCTCGCTGTCACCGCGCGGCTTCGCCGGGGTGATCCTGCTGTTCTTCACTCTCGTGCTGGTGCCGATCCTGGCTTTCCTGGGAACGCTGGCCCTCTGGGGCCTGCTGCCCTTTGCCATGCTGGCGCTCTGGGGGTTGTGGTGGGGGCTGCGTCGGTCTTACGCCGATGGCGCGATCACCGAACACCTGGTGCTGACCCCCAACAGCTGCCACCTGACCCGCCATGGGCCGCGCGGCGCCCATGCGGAATGGGCCTGCAACCCCTACTGGGTGCGCGTCACCTCCCACGATGACGCGGGCCCGGTGAAGCACTACGTCACCCTGTCGGGGAACGGCCGCGAGGTGGAGATCGGCGCCTTCCTGTCAGAGGAGGAACGCAAGCGCCTCTACCCCGAGCTGCAGGCCGCCCTGAGCGAGATGCGCGCCGCCGGCGGACCCGAGGGCTGAATGAACGGCGCGACGCCGCGCCCCTAGTCCTTCTCCTCGGGCAGGTCCTCGCACGGGGTCGAGGCCATCTCGTCCAGCTCCGCCTCCGTCATGCTGTCGTACATCTCCTTCGAGGCGCCTTGCAGGTCCTCCACCTTGCTCTCGCCGCGCTTGGCGGACAGGGCGGCGCCGGCGGCGCGCTGCTGGCTTTTCGACTGGGCTTTCATCTGATCTCTCCTTCGGATCTGTCTCCAATGGAAACGCCCCGCCAGGCGTGGCTGTTCCGCCCCCGCCGTCCTCGCCGCAGCCCTGGTCCGGGCCGGCCGCCGGACATGCAAAGGGCCCGCGCCGTATCCCGGCACGGGCCCTTGCTCTATCTCTCATGCCTGAAAGGGCGCGGTCAGCTGGCCAGACGGGCCTTCACCTTCGCCCCGACCGAGCCGAAATCCATCTGACCGGTGTAGCGCGACTTCAGGTGGCCCATGATCCGGCCCATGTCACGAATCGAGTTGGCGCCGGTGGCCGAGACGGCCTCGTCGACGGCGTTTTCCACCTCGTCCTCGGACAGGCGTCGGGGCAGGAACTCCTCGATCACCTCGATCTCGTCCAGCTCCTGCTGGGCCAGGTCGATGCGGCCGCCCTCTTCGTAGACGCGGGCGCTTTCCTGACGCTGCTTGACCATCTTTCCAAGGATTGCCAGCACTTCGTCCTCGCCGACCCCCTCTTCACTGCCTTCGCCGCGCGTCGCGATGTCCCGGTCCTTGATGGCGGCGCTGATCAGCCGCAGGGTGCACAGCCTGTCGCCGGCCCGGTCCTTCATCGCCTGTTTCAGGGCGGTATTGACCCGTTCCCTCACTTGCATCTCGCTTCTACCCTCGCGTTGATTGCAGATGCCCACCATATAGAAACGGCCCTGCGCTCACAAGGTTCCGGACCGCAGGGGCGTCGCTGCGTCAATCGCCCTGCCCCGTCGCGTGGTCAGACCGCAGGGCCGGCCTGCAAAATAGGCATGGCGCAAAGGCCCGCAGCGCCCCGACGGGTCTTGACCTCTGACCGTGCCGCTCATAGCTATGCGCCAATTTGTCCCCAGTCGTGAGAGTCGCCCATGCCCCTGTCCCAAGGATCGAAACCGACCGCCTGCCTCGCCTTGGCCGATGGGACCCTCTTCTACGGCCGAGGCTTCGGTGCCACCGGCGTGACCGAGGCGGAACTGTGCTTCAACACCGCCATGACCGGCTACCAGGAGATCATGACCGATCCCTCCTATGCCGGCCAGATCGTCACCTTCACCTTCCCCCATGTCGGCAATGTCGGCGTGAACCCCGAGGATGATGAAACCGCCGATCCGGTCGCCGCCGGCATGGTGGTGAAGTGGGACCCGACCGAACCCTCCAACTGGCGCTCCGCCGGAGAGCTGGGCGACTGGCTGGCTGCGCGCGGCCGCATCGCAATCGGCGGCATCGACACCCGCCGTCTGACCCGCGCCATCCGCGCCCGCGGCGCGCCGCATGCCGCCCTGGCCCATGATCCCGACGGCAACTTCGACGTCGAGGCCCTGGTGGCCCGCGCCCGCAGCTTCGCCGGGCTCGTCGGCCTCGACCTGGCCAAGGACGTGACCTGTGCCCAGTCCTACCGCTGGGACGAGATGAGATGGGCCTGGCCCGACGGCTTCGCCCGGCAGGAGAACGCCCGCCACAAGGTCGTCGCCATCGACTACGGCGCGAAACGCAACATCCTGCGTTGCCTGGCCTCCGCCGGCTGCGATGTGACCGTGCTGCCCGCCACCGCCACCGCGGAAGAGGTGCTGGCCCATGAGCCCGCCGGCGTCTTCCTGTCGAACGGCCCGGGCGATCCGGCGGCCACCGGCAAATATGCCGTGCCGATGATCCGTGACGTGCTGGACAAGACCGACCTGCCGGTCTTCGGCATCTGCCTTGGTCACCAGATGCTGGCCCTGGCCCTCGGCGGCACGACGGTGAAGATGAACCACGGCCACCACGGCGCCAACCATCCCGTGAAGGACCTGGAAACCGGCAAGGTCGAGATCACCTCGATGAACCACGGCTTCGCCGTCGACAGCCAGTCCCTGCCCGAAGGCGTCAAGGAAACTCACGTCAGCCTCTTCGACGGCTCCAACTGCGGCATCCGCATGACCGAACGCCCGGTCTTCTCGGTGCAGTACCACCCCGAGGCCAGCCCGGGTCCGCAGGACAGCTTCTACCTCTTCGAGCGCTTCGTCGCCTCGATGGATGAACAGGTCGAAAAGGCCGGCTGAGCCACGTAATCCCATATGACAGATGCCAAGGGGCGCCCCGGAATCACCGGCGGCGCCCTTTTCTTGACGGGCATGGCGCACGGCCTCTTTCCGGAAAGGCCCGCCTGCCAGCCGGCGCCCCCTCCCCTGGTTAACGATACCTTCAGCTCGCTTTAACGACCAATTAACGATGTCTTGCGAGACAGGGGCCGGAGCAGACAGAAGGTCGACGGTCCATGGCGACGAACTCGGGGAAGGTGACGGCACACTCTCCCGTGCCGAACGGCCCGGCCGCGCCCGGCAACCCGACTTTCGGCGCCCTTCAGGAGGCCGGCGCAAGCTTTGTGTGGCCCGCCCCCGACGCCGACCCCGCGCCGCCCGACGCGGCGCTGCGCGCGGCCTGGGCCTCGGGCCATCTCGAAGAAGGCGCCATGCTGGATCTGATTGCCGAACGGCATGGCCTCGACCGGGTCAACCTGGCAAAGGCTCCGCCCGATCCGGCGTTGCAGGCACTGCTGGATCCGGCTTTCTGCCTGCATCATCAGATCGTGCCCTGGCGCCTGCATGACGACGTACTGGTCTGTGCCACCGCCCGCCCCGAACATTTCGCCGACGTTCTGGCCGGCCTCGCCTACCGGCTGCGCCGTGACCTACGCCTTGGCCTGCGCCCGGTGGTCGTACGGCGCGAGGAGGTTCAGCAGACCGTCGCCCATGCCAGCCGGGCGGAGCTGACGCGGAAGATGGCCAGCCGGGTGCCTCCCTCCGAAAGCTGCCGGACCTGGTCCGTCACGGCCAGCCGGTTGCGCCTGACCGTGGGCGTGCTGCTGCTCGGCCTGGCTCTGCTGATCGCAGCGCCAGCCATGATGCTGCTGGTCCTGACCGGCTGGGCGGTGCTGACGCTGGCGCTGGCCATGGTGCAGAAAGGCAGCGCGGCCACCCGGCACCTGTTGCGCCAGGCGCCCCTGCGCGAGGCGCACACGGGCCTGCCCCCGCCACCGACAGAGCCAGAGCTGCCCGAGATATCGGTCCTGGTGCCACTCTTTCGCGAAAGACGCATCGCCGCCGCCCTGATGAAGCGGCTGGACCGGCTGGACTACCCGCGCGACCGGCTGGACGTGGTGCTGGTGCTCGAAGAGGCGGACGAGGTGACCCGCGCCACGATCCGCGACCTGACCCTGCCACCCTGGATCCGCTGCGTCGTCGTTCCTGCCGGGGCGCCACAGACCAAACCCCGGGCGATGAACTACGCGCTGGATTTCTGCCGCGGCGACATCATCGGCATCTACGACGCCGAGGATGCCCCGGACCCCGACCAGCTGCGCCGGGTGGCCGCACGCTTTGCCGCTGCGCCGGCGGAGGTCGTCTGCCTGCAGGGGGCGCTCGACTACTACAACCCACGGCAGAACTGGCTCGCCCGCTGTTTCACCATCGAATACAACAGCTGGTTCCGCCTGGTGCTACCCGGCATGGCTGGCCTCGGCTTTGCCATCCCCCTGGGCGGCACGACCCTGTTCATGCGCCGCACGGCGCTGGAGATCCTCGGCGGTTGGGACGCCCACAACGTGACCGAGGACGCGGACCTCGGCATCCGCATCGCCCGGCATGGGTTCCGGACCGAACTGCTGGACACCACCACCCGCGAAGAGGCCGCCTGCCACCCCCTGCCCTGGGTCAAGCAACGCTCGCGCTGGCTGAAGGGGTATATCGTGACCTACCTTGTGCACCTGCGCCGGCCTGCGCGGCTGTACCGCGACCTCGGGGCTTGGCGGTGCTTCGGGTTTCACGCCCATTTCATCACAGCGGTGTCGCAGTTCATGCTGGCGCCGCTGCTGTGGTCCTTCTGGCTGATGCTGGCGGGGCTGCCGCATCCGCTGCTGACGCTGGTGCCGCCCGTGCTGCTGAAGACTTGCGCGGTGCTGTTCTTCTGCGCCGAGGTGCAGAACATCACCCTCGGCCTGATCGCAACCCGGCGCGCCGAGCATCGCCATCTCTGGCCCTGGGTGCCGACGATGCACGTCTATTATCCGCTGGGCTGCCTGGCGGTCTACAAGGCGCTATACGAGCTGGTGGTGAGACCCTTCTACTGGGACAAGACCCAGCACGGCCATTCCCTGGCAGGCGCGGCCGCATCGGGTGCCCGGGCACCAGACGCGAACCAAGGCCCCCCGGCCGGTCAGATGCCTTCTTCGTGACGCTCCGCGTCCAGCTTCAGCCGGGTGACGAAGGCCTTGGAAATATGGGTGCGCAACGCCTCTGCGGCCGCGTCTTCGTCCCGTGCCGCGATGGCACGCACGATGGCCTCATGTTCCTTCAGCGCATCCTCGGTCCGTCCCTCGGCCGCCAGCGATGTGGTGGCCAGAAGCGCCATGGACCGATGCACCAGGTCCAGCTGCTGCACCAGGAACCGGTTGTGCGAGGCCAGGTGGATCTGGTGGTGGAACCGCTTGTTGGCCCGGGCCAGCGCCGTGGGATCGCCCGCAAGGCGGCGGTCCTGGGCGACCATTTCCTGCAGCACGCGCACCTCTTCGGCGGTCGCATGGCGAGCGGCCAGGCCTGCGGCCAGCGCCTCCAGCTCGGCGCGCACCACGTAGAGCTCGGCCAGCTGGTTGTGATCCAGCGAGGCCACGATCAGCGAGCGCCCGTCGCGGGTCAGCAGGCGCTGCGTCTCCAGCCGCTGCAGAGCCTCGCGAATGGGCGTACGCGAGACGCCGAACCGCTCGGCCAGTTCACTTTCCACCAGCCGGTCACCGGGGCGATAGACGCCCACGTCGATGGCTTCCAGGATCAGTGAATAGGCATCGCCCTGCGGGGGTTTCGTGGCCATTGGGGCAGGCTCCTTTCCTCATCGCGACACCCTAGGCGAGGGCGGGGCGAAGGTGCAAGGGATCGCGCCCCGACAAAGCAACCGGGGCTCGTGCCGGGGTCGCCCGGCGGCAGCCCTTCCAATGTCCCCCGCGAGACACCCGAAAGGCCAAGCATCACGCCCGGGGCCGCTTGTGCTTCGCCGCGCCCGGGCGTAGCGTCGCGCCATGCCAAAGCCCCACTTCGATCACGTCACCACCTGGGTCTTCGACCTGGACAATACCCTTTACCCGCCCGAGGCGCGGCTCTTCGATCAGATCGAGGTGCGGATGACCAACTGGGTGATGGAGGCGCTTGGCGTCGACCGGGCCGAGGCCGACCGGCTGCGTGCCCTCTACTGGCGCGAGCATGGCACGACGCTGGCCGGGCTGATGCGCCTGCATGACGTCGACCCGGGCCCCTACCTGTCCCATGTGCACGAGATCAACATGGACCACCTGGAACGCGATCCGGATCTGGCCGCCCATATCCGCGCTTTGCCGGGCCGCAAGATCGTCTTCACCAACGGCACCGCGCCCTATGCGGAACGGGTGTTGGCGGCGCGCGGGCTGTCGGGGCTGTTCGATGCGGTCTACGGGGTGGAACACGCGGGCTTCCATCCGAAGCCCGACCGCGCAGCCTTCGATACGGTCTTCGGCACCGACGGCTTCGACCGCACCCGCGGCGCCATGTTCGAGGATGATCCGCGCAACCTGGCCGTGCCGCACGCCATGGGGCTGCGCTGTGTCCATGTCGCCCCCGAGGCCCATGAGGCCGAGCATGTGCATTTCCATACCGACAACCTGGGCGGATTCCTGAAGTCCCTGCTATGAGCGGCAGGATGTCGCTTTGCCTCCGGCGCCCTTTGCCCCCATCTGAAGGGCACAGGAAACGCGAGGAAACCCATGACTGACATCAGCGCCGCCGGTCCCCGGCGACCCTATCATTTCGTGCCCGTACTGGGCTGGATCATCCGCGATCTGGAGCGGGATTTCCGTGGCAATATCGGCTATGCCGCCCTTATCGCCGTGACCGCCCTGATCCTGGCGGTGAAAACCTGGGGCCTTGTGGCCCTCGGGCTGACAGCCCTGGCCTCGGTGCCGGTGATGTTCGTGATCCTGATCCTGCTGACGCGGGGCTAGGAATAGCGTAGAGGGCCCGTTGAACCACGGCAGAAGGAGGCCGGACATGGACGCGCAATACGACATCGTGATCTCGGGCGGGGGCGTCGCTGGGCTGTCCGCGGCGGCCGTTCTGGGGGCGGACGGGTTCCGCGTGCTCTGCCTCGACCCGACGCCGCCGGTCACCGACGGCGCGGCCGAAGGGGCCGACCTGCGCACCACGGCCTTCCTGCAACCGGCGCAGCAGCTGCTGGAGCAGGCAGGTCTCTGGGCCCGTCTCGACGCCCATGCCGCGCCCCTGCGCATCATGCGCATCGTCGATGCCGGCGGGCCGGAGCCGGAACCGCGCGTGGTGCGTGACTTCGACAGCACCGAGATCTCCGACAAGCCCTTTGGCTGGAACCTGCCCAACTGGCTGCTGCGCCGCGAGATGGTGGCCCGGCTGGAAGACCTGCCCAATGTCGAGTTCCGCCCCGGCACCGGCACCCGAAGCCTCTTCACCCGCGAGGCCGAGGCCCGTGTCGGGCTGAGCGACGGCACCCGCGTGCGCTGCAAGCTGGTGCTGGCCGCCGACGGGCGCAATTCCCCCATGCGCCAGGCCGCGGGCATCGAGGTGACCACCCGCCGCTACGGGCAGAAGGCCCTGGCGTTTTCGGTGTCACACCCGATCCCGCATGAGAACGTCTCGACCGAGATCCACCGCTCGGGCGGGCCCTTCACCCTGGTGCCCCTGCCAGATTACGACGGCCGCCCGTCGTCCGCCGTGGTCTGGATGGAGGACGGCCCCCGGGTGCAGGAGCTGGCGGCGATGGAGGTCGCCGAGTTCGAGGCCGAGATGAACCGCCGCAGCGTCGGCATCCTGGGAGAGCTGCGCCTGCTGACCCGCCGGTCCGTCTGGCCGATCATCACCCAGGTGGCCGA
Organism: Pseudooceanicola marinus; assembly: GCF_020177265.1. Lineage (GTDB taxonomy): Bacteria > Pseudomonadota > Alphaproteobacteria > Rhodobacterales > Rhodobacteraceae > Pseudooceanicola > Pseudooceanicola marinus_A. The sequence continues at coordinate 260,631 of NZ_JAIVMC010000007.1, read as the reverse complement.
TCACATGGCGGGCGAACGCCTGGCCCTGATGGCCGAGGCCGCCCATGTGGTGCCGCCCATCGGGGCGCAGGGGCTGAACATGTCGCTGGGCGACCTGCGCGCCCTGCGCGAGCTGATCCTGGCCGCCCCCGACCGGCTGGGCGATGCGCAGATGATGGAGGCCTATCACCGCGCCCGCCACCGCGAGGTGCAGATCCGTGCCGCCGGCATCGACGCGCTGAACCGCGCCAGCCAGATCTCGGCCCAGCCCCTGCGCGACCTGCGCGCGGCGGGGCTGAACGCGCTCTATTCCGCGGCGCCGGTGCGCAAGGTGCTGATGCAGATGGGTCTGGGCGCGAAGGGATAAGGGGCGGGCTAAGGGGCGCTGCCCCTCTGCCGCCTGCGGCGCCATTCACCCCGGAGTACTTTTGGCCATGGTATGAAATAAGGGAGGCGGCACCTGGAGTGTGCCGCTGTGCCCTAGATCGGGCCGGGCAGGCGTTCTTCGGACAGCATGACGTTGGCATCCACGCTGCCGACGCCCGGCAGGGTCATGATGCGGCGGCGCAAGACCCGTTCGAAATCGGGGATGTCGCGGGCGGTGACGCGCAGGCGGTAGTCGTAGACGCCCAGGATATGTTCCACCGTCTGCACCTCGGGGATGGCCGAAACCGCGCGCTCGAAATCCTCCAGCGAGACGCGGCCCTTGGTGCCCAGCTTGATGCCGAGGAAGACCGTGACGCCGAAGCCGAGCGCGCCCAGGTCGAGATCGAGGCGGCGCCCGGCGAGGATGCCGGCCTCTTCCAGTCGCTTGATGCGGCGCCAGGTGGCGGGTTGCGACAGGCCCAGGCGGCGGCCAAGGGCGCCGGAGCCCTGCGTGGCATCTTCGGCCAGGGCGCGCAGCAGGGCGCGGTCGGTTTCGTCCAGGGCGATCACAGGGGCACCGTGTTGTTGTACTTCACCCGCGCCACATGCATCAGCGCGTCGATGTCGGTGACATGCGGCAGGGTCAGGATGCGGGTGCGATAGATCTCATGGTAATGGGCCAGGTCGCGGGCAATCAGGGCGATGCGCACATCGACCTGCCCCAGCAGGGTCTGGATCTCCAATACCTCGGGGATCTTGCGGGCGGCATCGGCGAAATCCTCGAAAGCACGGGGCTGCGTCTTGTCGAGGATGATGCGCAGCGACACCTCCACCTCGTAGCCCAAAGCATGCCAATTGATCACCGCACGCACACCGCGGATGATACCCGCCGCCTGCATCCTCTCGATCCGACGCCAGCAGGTGGCAGAGGTCAGCCCCGCCCGTTCGGCGATCTGCGCGCTGGAGGCGCCGGGATCAGCCTGCATCTGGCGCAGGATGCGCCTGTCAGTGTCGTCGAGCATGACCTTTTCACCTGAGGATATTTCACGAATGAATTTATCGACCTTTGCCATATAAATGAGATTTTTGCAACGCCACAGCCCCTCTCTCACGCCTATAGTGCCGCCATAACGGGCCGAACGGCCCATCCCGGAAGGAGATCCCCATGCGCGTTTACTACGACCGCGATTGCGACATTAACCTGATCAAGGACAAGAAAGTGGCCATCCTGGGCTACGGCTCCCAGGGTCACGCCCACGCGCTGAACCTGCGCGACTCGGGCGCCAAGAACCTCGTCGTCGCCCTGCGCGAAGGCTCCGCCTCCGCCAAGAAAGCCGAAGCCGAGGGCCTGACCGTGATGGGCATCGCCGAGGCCGCCGCCTGGTGTGACCTGATCATGTTCACAATGCCCGATGAACTGCAGGCCGAAACCTACAAGAAGTACGTCCACGACAACCTGAAGGAAGGCGCCGCCATTGCCTTCGCCCACGGTCTGAACGTGCACTTCGGCCTGATCGAGCCGAAGCCTGGCGTCGACGTCATCATGATGGCCCCCAAGGGCCCGGGTCACACCGTGCGCGGCGAATACACCAAGGGCGGCGGCGTGCCCTGCCTGGTCGCGGTCGACAACGACGCCTCCGGCAAGGCCCTGGAACTGGGTCTGTCCTATTGCTCCGCCATCGGTGGCGGCCGCTCGGGCATCATCGAGACCAACTTCCGTGAAGAGTGCGAAACCGACCTCTTCGGCGAACAGGCCGTTCTCTGCGGTGGCCTGGTCGAGCTGATCCGCGCGGGCTTCGAAACCCTGGTCGAAGCGGGCTATGCCCCGGAAATGGCCTACTTCGAGTGCCTGCACGAAGTGAAGCTGATCGTGGACCTGATCTACGAAGGCGGCATCGCCAACATGAACTACTCGATCTCGAACACCGCCGAGTACGGCGAATACGTGTCCGGCCCGCGCGTCCTGCCCTACGATGAGACCAAGGCCCGCATGAAGGCCGTGCTGCGCGACATCCAGACCGGCAAGTTCGTGCGTGACTTCATGCAGGAAAACTCGGTCGGCCAGCCGTTCTTCAAGGGCACCCGCCGCCTGAACGACGAGCACCAGATCGAGCAGGTCGGTGAGAAGCTGCGCGAGATGATGCCCTGGATCTCTGCCGGCAAGATGGTCGACAAGGAAAAGAACTGATCTGGGTCCAGCCCCGATCAGACGAAACGGAAAGGCCCCGCAGATGCGGGGCCTTTTCCTTTGGTGCCCTGGCATGTGCCGGAGGCACCAGGCGACAGGCTGCCCCTCCCGGGCAACTCACTCCGCGATCAGGCTGCCCAACAGGTCGCCCACCATGTCGCGGGGCAGTTCCGCCACCAGGCCGAAGATTTCGATGACCGAGGCGACCTCCAGCTTTTCCAGGATCCGGGCGCGGTGGTGATCCACGGTGCGCGGCGAGATGTCGAGATGCCGGCCCACTTCCTTCGAGGAGATCTCGGCCGGCGTGTCGAGCATGTGGCGCACGATTTCCGCCTCGCGGGGGGTCAGGCGGCGCAGGCGCGCGGCCAGTTCGCTTTGCTGGGTTCGGGCCGCCGCCATCTCGGCCGCGACCCCGCGGGCGGCCTGGATCCGTTCGATCAGCCGGTCCTGACGGAAGGGCTTTTCGAGAAAGTCGATGGCTCCGCCGCGGATCGCCTGCACCGCCTCGCCCACGCCACCATGGCCGGTGATGAAGATGATCGGCAGGGGATGCCCCTGATCGATCACCTGTGCCTGCAGGTCGAGGCCCGACATGCCAGGCAGCCCGTAATCCAGGATCAGGCAGCCGGGACGCGCGGGATCGTAGACCTCCAGGAAGGCCTCGGCGCGGTCAAAGGTGCTGACCGCCAGCCCGCGGGTCGAGATCGCCCGCGAGAGCGCGCGGCGGACGTCCGGGTCATCATCCACGAGGTAGACGGTGAAATCGGCCTCCTCCGCCCCGGTCTCGGGGGAGGCCGCATCGCCTCCGCTTGCAGAGGTACAATGCCCGTTGCCCGGCTGGCGCGTCCCGGCCGGGGAGAGCAGGCGGGGGTTCGGTACCCCGATTGGCGTTCGCCGCATCATGCTGGGCTCTCCTTCGCGGTCTCGGCGTCGTCGCCGTCGGTGCCATCGCCCTCTGCCAGCGGCAGCGTCAGGTAGAAGGCCGCGCCGCCCTCCGGCGCAGGTTCGTGCCAGAGCTTGCCGCCATTGGCCTGCACGATGGAGCGGCAGATCGACAGCCCCAGGCCAAGGCCGTCGGGTTTCGTCGTCTCGAACTGTGTGAACAGCTGCACCCCCTGCCCCACGCCCGGCCCGTTGTCGACCACGCCCAGGGTCAGCTGCCCCGCCTCGCGCGACAGGGTGATACGTACCTGGCGGTCGTTCGGCAGGGGCAGAGTGGCGGGATCGGCCTGGGCGAAGGCCTCGATCGCGTTGGTCAGCAGGTTCACCAGCACCTGGGCAATCTGCACCCTGTGCCCGCGCACCTCGATGCCGGCGGCATCCTGCGCGATCAGGCGCACCCCGGCCTCCCCCGCCTCATGCTGCACCAGCCGCTGGACCTGATCCAAAAGCGGGCCGAGGGCGAAGGGCGCCGAGGCGCTGCCGTCATTGTGGATCAACCCGCGCAGGGCGTTGATGATCTCGCCAGCGCGCAGGGCCTGGCCCTCAACCTCGAACATCGCCTCGACCAGCTCCGGCGCCACGCCCGGCTGTTTCTGCAGCATGTAAAGCGCGGTGCCCGCGTTCTGCGCGATGACCGCCAGCGGCTGGTTCAGCTCATGCGCCAGGCCGGCGGCCAGCTGTCCCATGGTGTTGTCCCGTGCCAGCAGCGACATCTCGCGGTTCAGCTCGATGATCTCGCTTTCCTTCTCATGCGCCAGGGTCACGTCCTCCAGCGTCATCACCGCATGCAGCGCGGCGCCGGACCCGTCGCGGATCATGATCGCGTTCAGCCGCACCCAGATCACCGTGCCGTCGGCGCGGCGCAGGCGCAGCTCCTGGTTGGTGGAGAAATCGCTCTCCGCCATGGCCTCGTCCTGCGGCAGCACGCAGCGATCCGAGGGCAGGACCAGCTCCGACAGGGTCTTCGAGGTCAGCTGGCCGGCGTCGTAACCCGTGATGTCGCACAGACGATTGTTGACCCGGATGAAGCGCCCGGTGCCCGGTTCGATCTGCGCCATCCCGCGCGAGGACATCTCGAAGGTCAGACCGTATTCCCGTTCTGCACGGCGCCGGGCAGCGATCTGGGTCATCAGCGCGTCGTTGACCGCCTCCAGCTCACGGTAGGTGCGGGGCGCGGGCTCGTCCGGGTCGACCTCGCCCTGGTTGATCAGCGCGGACCGCACGGCGAAGGCACGCACGGGGCGGTGGATCGAGTTGGCCAGCGCCAGGCCGATTCCCCCGGTCACCGCCGCCACCGCCACGGCGATCCAGATGTTGATCAGGCGGTTCTGCTTGATCTCGGCGATGAAATCGTCCTCGGGGGCATAGACGCCGATGGTCCAGGGCAGCGCCTCCGAAAGGATCGGCATGGCCAGCGCCACGAAACGCCCCCCGTCGTGGGTAAAGGTCGTGGTCACCTCCTCGGTCACATCCCCCGTGCCCTCGACGAAGAGCGGCGCGAAGGCCTGCCGCGCGATCGGGTCTCCAAACTCGTCGATCTTGACGAAACGCAGGCTACCATCGGCCGCCGTGGTCTTCAGCAGGTCGGGGTCCTGCCCCGCGATCACGTCGCCGTTGCGGTTGATGATCAGCGCCCGGCCCGACCGCCCGATCTTCAGCCGCATCAGGAAGTCCGAGATCTCGTCGATCTCGATGTCCACGCCGATGACACCGCCCACGTTGCCTGCCGTGTTGAAGACGGGCGCGGCCAGGGTGATGCCGGGCTGGCGGGAGGAAAAGAAGATATAGGGGTCGGCCCAGGTCATCCCGCCGGTCTCGGACGCGCCCTTGAACCAGGCCCGATTGCGCGGATCATAGGTATCGGTCGGGTCCTCCACCTCGCGCACGGGGCTGAAGTCCTCTGTCCGCCAGATCAGCCGGGTTTCACGGTTGCCGCTGTCGTCGTAGGTGATGAACTTCGTCCGGAAGAGGTCCGTGCCCGGATCGCGCATGACGAAGACGAAGCTGCCGTCGGCGGCGCCGAAATACATGCCCGAGGCCTGGGTGGTCAGTTGCAGCTGCTGGAACAGCAGCTGTTCCAGCCGGTCAGCATCATCGCTGGCCACGATGCGGTTCTGCGCCAGGCGCACCGCCAGCTCGGCCGCGTCATGCGCCGGTTTGAGGAAGCCGCGCGAATGCTCCATCGTGTTCAGCCCGACGTTGCGCAGCAAGTTGCGGGCGTGGAACATCAGCACCCCTTCGGAGGTGATGTAGGAGGAAAACACGATGGCCAGCACCGCGAGGAGCTGAAGCCCCGCCAGCCCCAGGAACAGAGGTGCGCCCAATGTCTTCTTCACGTGTCCGTCCCGCCCCAGTTCCGGTTCTCGTCCGCCCTGCCGCCTGCGTATGCCGCCGCCGGATCGCCCGCAGAGTACCACGGCGCGGCGACGCCGCCATATCCGGCTGCGCCGGGAGAGGCGCATGCCGCACCATTGCTGGCCCGATGCCCGCGATGCGCGCGGCCCCGCGCGCGCGCGTGTTCCTCATGCCATCCGGCAGACCTGTTTGAGAATAGGCAATACTGCCTAGGCAACCATACGCATTTCACCTTCCCCGCCGGGCGCGGTAGGCATTGGGTGTCGTCGATGACGACATGCCCCTGTCGGCCGTTATCCCCATTATGGCCGGGCAAACGTAGTGGTGGCGCCGCCCGCAAGGACTGGTGCCGACCTCGGTTGGCCGGCGCTCGGACTGTCCCGTACCGAGCGTCGGTTCCCACCGCTGCGGCAAATTCCGCGCCACGTGGCCTCCCCCGCCGCGCAGCTACAGAACACCCGGCCGGCCTTGCCGGTCGCGCTTTGCATGACCTAGACCTTTTCAATCCTACCCGGTGCAATCCGGCGTCCCGGCCCCGTGCGTTCCGCGCTCGGGGCCGATTACCGTTCTCGCGGCACCGTCGTCGCGGCCCGGGAGGTGTGGGGCGGGAGGTGTGGGACGGGATCCGCGCCAGCCGGGTTATCCTTGGGACGCGATCCGCCCGGTCTGCACCGCCTGCCACAGGCGCACCGCCTGCACGGTCTCGGCCACGTCATGGACACGCAGCATCTGCACCCCCTGGGCCAACCCTGCCAGTGCCACGGCGATGGACCCGGGCGCCCGGTCGCGGGCCTCGGCCGCGCCGCCGATGGTGCCGATGAAACGCTTGCGCGAGACCCCCAGCAGGATCGGACAGCCCAGCCCGTGGAACAGCGACAGCCGGTTCAGGATCTCGATGTTGTGCTGGGCGGTCTTGGCGAAGCCGATACCGGGATCCGCCAGGATGCGGGCGCGCGGGATGCCCGCGGCCTCCACCGCATCGATGCGCGCGGCCAGCTCGTCGTAGACCTCCAGCAGGGCGTTATCGTAGTGCGGATCGACATGCATGTCGGCGGGTGTGGCGCGCATGTGCATGACGCAGACCGGCAGCCCGAAGGTGGCAGCCACGTCCGCCAGAGCCGGATCATGGGCAAAGCCCGAAACGTCGTTGATCAGCGCCGCGCCCGCCTGCGCCGCCGCGCGACCCACCTCCGCCTTGCGGGTGTCGATGGAGACCGGAGAGCCCAGCGGGGCGATGGCCTCGATCACCGGGGCGGTGCGGGCGATCTCGTCGGCCACGGCCACCTCGGCGGCGCCGGGCCGGGTGGACTCGCCCCCCACGTCGATCATGTCAGCGCCCGCCGCGATCATCGCCCGGGCGTGGGCCTGGGCGGCGTCGGGCGCATCATGGGCCCCGCCGTCGGAAAAGCTGTCGGGCGTCACGTTGAGGATCCCCATGACGCGCGGAACGTCCAGCGACAGCCCGGCCAGCGCCGGGCGCGGACGGCAGAGGCGGCGCTGCCAGTCCTCGGGCAGTTCGGTGACAGGGGCAAAGCGCGCGCCCTCGCGCGACAGCACCTCGACCCGGTCGAACCACAGCGGCCCGCCGGTCAGCGGCAGCGCCCCCTCGGGACGGGGGCCGGATTGCACGAGCGGGCGATAGTAGAGCTGGGTCATGGCGGACCTCCGGTCGGCGGTTGCGGTGGGTCAGGTCAGGGTCAGCGGGCCTTCGGCGGCGCAGGCGGCCAGACGTGGCCCCTCCCCCGCGCCCCCGGGCTGGGGCTGGGGCGCGCCGACGAACAGCACATCCGAGGCGCCCATCAGATCGGCGAACCACAGCGCCAGGCCGGTGCCGTCGCCCACGGAATCAGGGCGGTCACCAGCGGCGTCCAGAACGATCTTCGACGGCGCCCAGAGGCTGATCTGGTCATGCTTCATCGCCCAGTCGAGTTCCGTGCGCGAGTTGACCACGACGCAGCGCCGGTCGCGCGCGGCCAGCACCCAGGCGGCCTGTTCGATGGCCAGCAGGTCAATGCGTCGCTGGGCCTGGGGCGAGGTCGACAGCGGCCGCTCCCACCGGCCCGGGCCACAGGCCAGGATGACCGGGCGCGGGTCGGCCTCCAGCTGATCCAGCCAGCCGGGCAGCCGATCTGATCGGGTCGCCTCTTCCGAGAGGAAGACGACCAGCGGCACCGGCGCGCCCTCACCCGCAGCAGCATCGACCACCGGGGCCACGTCCCCTTCGGCGCGCATGATTTCCACCCCCAGGGCACCGGGGCCACGGTCCAACTTCTCGATCCGGGTGAAGACGCGCTGCGCCTGGGGTTCGGCGAGGATGCGGGCGGTGATGCGTTCGGCCAGCGTTTCCAGCAGGTTCAGACGTTCAGCCGCCAGCTCGGCCTCGATGGCCTCGGAGATCGTATCGTAGGACAGGATGCGGTCGACATCATCATCGACCGGGGCTGCCTGCTGGCGCACCTCGACCACGATGTTGAAACGCAGACGCTGCATCCGGCCGCGCTCCTGCTGGAACGCGCCGATTTCCACCTCGGTCAGGTAATCCCGCAGCGAGATGCGGTCGGCGGGCGTGTCGCCCGACATGGCCTTGGACCGTTCCAGCGGATGGCCGAAGGCCTGGGTGATCTGATCTGACATGACGCCCCCTCGCAGTTGTCGCCTTCATGTCAGAGCTTGCCCCGAAAGGCAAAGCGCGGGCCGCGCGAAAGCGGCGCCGCGCGGCCACTGGGCGGCATGGGGGCGCGGCAGCATAGGGGCGCACGCGAGCGCCCCAGTCATAGGGTCAGGCGGTTTCGAGGATCCCGGCCAGCCAAGGCAACGCCAGATCCTCGGGCAGGTCGTCCCCGGCGGCGTCATGGACGATCCGTTCGCCCAGGGTGGTGGCCCCGCGCGCAACCAGCAGATCCGCCAGCTTCATCGAGCCGAAACCATAGGTCGCCTCATACTCGCTGTCGCCCAGCCCGAAGATGGCGAAGCGGACGCCCGACAGGTCGGGGCTCTCGGCATTCAGCTTTTCCACGAAGGGCTTGGCGGAGGCGGGGAAATCACCGTCGTCGTAGGAGGAACAGACGATTACGTTCAGCTCCGCCGCCTTCAGCGCCTCGGGCGCGGTCTCGGCCAGGTCGGCGACGGAGGTCTCGTGCGCGTCCTCCAGCTCGGTGGCGATATCTTCGGCCAGCATCTCGGCGTTGCCGGTTTCGGTTCCGTAGTAGATGGCGATCTTCATGGGGTCATGGGTCCTGAAACTGGGGTCCCGGGGAGGGACCTGAAATCACGCGTCCTGGGGAAGGGCGGGACGCAGAAGGTCTTCGCGGCGCGCGAACTTGCGGCGGCAGCGGTCATCGGGGGCAGCGGCCAGTTCCTGCGCATCGATCTGCTGCCAGTGATCGAAATCGACGATGCCCTCGCGACCGGCGAAGAGCGTACGACCCGGGCGGGCAGGATCGGGGGTGATCTCCTCCAGGATCCGCGCGGCCAGGGCCTGGCCCTCTTCGCGACACTGCGGGATGGCGCCCGTGGGGCCACCCCGGAACCAGCCGGCGGCGTAGAGACGCGAAGCCGTGCCGTCTTCTGCCTCGGCCAGCAGCCCGGCGCGATCCAGCCGCCCGTCGCAGGTGAACCCGATGGCCGAAATGACGGAGCTGGCGTCGATCCGCTCCTCGCCCTCAGGGGTCTCGACCGTCAGGCGCAGCCCGCGCTCGATGGCCTCCAGCGCCAGGGGCCGGGTCTCGAAGCGGAATTCGATCGGCAGCGGGCCGGAGGAGGCCGCGGCGGCCAGGTTCAGCGCGTCTTCGGCCTCGGGCGCCGGGTGGCGCACCTGGATATCGGCGCGCGACAGCTCTCCCAGCTCCTTCACCATCACCGGCGAGAAGCGGGCGGCGGCAGCGGGCGAACGGCCGATCACCGTGATCCGCTCGATCCCCTGGGCGGCCAGCCAGTCGCTGGGTCCGGCGCCGAGGTCGCTGCCGTGCAGCTCCGCCGGGGTCTTGGCCAGCAGGCGCAGCACGTCGATGGCCACGTTGCCGGTGCCGATGACCAACGGCGTGGCGCCCAGATGCGGCAGGTCGGTGGCGTCGGGATGTTCGTATAGCGCGCGGGTCAGAGCGCCCGCGCCGATGACGCCCGGCAGATCCTCGCCCGGGATGCCCAGCGGACGGTCCGCCGACAGGCCCGTGGCCAGGACGACCGCGTCATAGGCCGCGCGCAGCTCGTCGAGGGAGATGTCCTCCCCCACCCGCAGATTGCCGAAGAACTGCGCCTTCTGCCGGGTGAAGAGGCGCGCGAACTGCCGCGCCACGCCCTTGGTCCCCTGATGGTCGGCGGCCACGCCATAGCGCACCAGCCCGTAGGGCACGGGCAGGGCATCTATCACGTCCACCTCCAGATCGGGGGCGCGTTTCAGAAGGGCTTGGGCGGTGTAGCAGCCCGAAGGCCCGCCACCGACAATTGCGATCTTGGCGCTCATGCGATCCTCGTTACATCCTTGCCGCCCCGCCTGCCCGGCACTGATGCCTTTTTGATCGGCATGGGGCGATTTCAGGGGCGTTTCACTGGCAGACAGTCGCCGTGCTGCGTTGGCTCGATCATTGGCATTGACCGGGTCCGAAATCAATGAGAAGTTTGAATAAAGCCCAAGTGGTCGATTATCGCCCAGATTAGATGCCCGAAGAGGCGGCAGATGCCAGCCCGGGCGCCCCAGAGGATAGTAGAGACATGAGCCAAGCGACCCAACCCGAGACCGTGCCGTCGACCTGGGTAAAGATCGCCAGCACAGATGCCCTGGCCGGCCCGCGCCCGGTGGCCCCGGTGACGGCCTTCGGCCAGAAACTGGTGCTGTTCCGCGACGAGGAGGGCGAGCTGGGCCTGATCGGCCGCTACTGCCCGCACCGTGGCGCTGACCTCTGCTTTGGCCGGCACGAAAACAACGGTATCCGCTGTCCCTTCCACGGTTGGCATTTCGACCGCTCAGGTCAGTGCACCGAACAGCCCGCAGAACCGGTGGATTCCACCATGTACAAGGCGATCAAGCTGCCCAGCTTCACCGTGGTCGAACGGAACGGAGAGATCTTCGCCTGGTCCGGCGAGGGCACGCCCCCCGTCCTCGACGCCTGAGCCCCCTTCCCTGTCGCGCCGCGCGCCCCACATCTTCCCCAAGCGTTCCCGCAAAGGAGCCCCCGCATGATTACCCAGAAGCTGAACGACCAGATCACCCGCATCGGCCCGAACACCCCCGCCGGCGCCGTGCATCGCCAGTACTGGCAACCCGCCGCCCTGACGGATGAGCTGGCCGGCGCCAACGATCCCATGCTGCCCGTGAACCTGCTGGGCGAGCGCCTGGTGATGATGAGGGACGAGGCCGGTGACCTGATCCTGGCCACCCGCGAGGCCAGCGCCGACGAGGCCCCCACCCATCACCCCGCGCGCGAGGACATCCGCCTGGTCGAGGGTGGCCCCGTTTACCCGGTTGTCGAGAAGAACGGCATCTGCTTCGCCTTCATGGGCGAGGGTGAACCGCCGGCCTTCCCCAACTTCGACTGTTTCCGCGCGCCCGAAAGCCACGTCTTCGCCTTCAAGGGCCTGTGGGAATGCAACTGGCTGCAGGCGCTGGAAATCGGTATCGACCCCAGCCATGCCTCCTTCCTGCACCGCTTCCTGCAGGACGAGGACCCCAGCGACGGCTACGGCAAGCAGTTCCGCGACAAGGCCGCCAACACCGACATGCCGATCACCCAGGTGCTGCGTGAATATCCCCGTCCGGACATCGAGGTGGACGAGACGCCCTTCGGACTGAAGATCACCTCGCTGCGGCACATGAAGGGCGGCCTGACCCATGTGCGGGTGACCAACCAGATCTTCCCCTCGGCCATCTGCATCCCGATGTCGCGCGAGATGATCATCACCCAGTGGCACGTGCCCGTCGATGACGAGAACTGCTACTGGTACACGATGTTCACCAGCTTCGACAAACCGGTGAACAAGGAGCTGATGCGCGAGCAGCGCCTGAAGGAACACAGCCTGCCCGACTATGCGCCGCTGAAGAACGCCTCCAACAACTACCACTACGATCCGGAAGAGCAGAAATCGCTGACCTACACGGGCATGGGCATGGACATCAACGTGCATGACCAGTGGGCGGTGGAAAGCATGGGCGCGATCCAGGACCGCACCCGCGAACACCTGGGCCGGGGCGATGCGGCGATCATCCGTTACCGCCTGCTGTTGCGCAAGGCGATCAAGGCCGTGCAGACGGGCAAGCTGGACCGGCTGCCGATGCAGGACATGCAGACCACGCCCGAGATCATGGGCCCGCTGTCCAACGATGCCATCGCCGACAGCGACGACTGGCTGGGCGCCAGCATGGCCACCGACATGGAGCGCCGCCAGGCCGCGCCCTGGGACGCGACGGTATGATCCTGCCCGAAAACGGGGATCATGCGCAGCCGTTCCATGACATCCTGGACGGCTATTTCACCCTGAAGGAGTCGGTGCGCCAGATGATGGCGCGCCATGACCTCAGCTGGGCCTGGATGCTGCTGTGCCACGCCCCCGTGATGGAAATCGACGGCCTGGCCCCGGATGCGCCGGTGCCGCTGCACCTGCGCGACGGCTACGCCGGGCTGATCGACACCATGGTCCTGACGGTGACCTGCCCCGAGGGCGAGACCGCAGATGTCTCCCTGCTGGGCACGGGGGAGTGGCGTTGGTTGGATGCGCGCGCAGACACCGCCCTGCCCGCCGACATCCGCCTGGGCGAGCCCGCCTATTTCACCGGCTTCGGCCTGTCGTCGCGTCCCATTGCCCGCCCCCTCGCCGCAGCGGAGGTGCTGGCAGACCTGCCACGCCTGATGGGCGACGCCGCCGGGTTCCGCCCCTTCAGCGCCTGACCCGGACAGCGCCTGCCCCGGACCGATCGAAACACGAAAAGGCGGAGCCATGGCCCCGCCTTTTTCACGTTTCCTGCGCCGGGATCACTCCGCGAGGGATTTCTTGTAGCAGGCTGGGTTCATGTCGCGGATGTCGGTGCTGATCGCGCCGATCTGCGGGCAGAGATCCCGCAGCGCCGCGGTCATCGCCTGGGCCACCGCCAGCTTCGCCTCATCGGTGCGGCCCGTCAGCATGGAGATCGTGACATGGAGGAAGGACGACCGCCCGTCCCCCATCAGGATCGCCTCCGCCGGGACCAGCCGCACCTTGATGTCGGCGCGGTTCATCACGCCGCTGCCCGCCGCCGTGTCCAGCGCGGTTTGCAGGACGGCGGTGCGGTCCAGCGGGTCTTCGGTGAAATACTCGATGACGACGTGGGGCATGGTCAGAAGATCCCGAAATACTCGGTGTGCTCCCATTCGGTCACGACCGAGAGGTAGCGTTTCCACTCGGCCCGTTTCAGCACCGACATATATTCCACGAACTCCGGCCCCAGGGCACGGCGGTACAGGTCGCCCGCCTCGAAGGCCTCGATCGCGGCGATCAGGCTAGGCGGCAGGGCGGTGGCGTCGTTGTCATAGGGGCTTTCGACCGGCTCGGGCGCGGTGAGACCCTGGTCGAGACCCGACAGGCCCGACAGGATCTGCGAGGCGAAGTAGAAGTAAGGGTTGGCCGCCGGTTCCGCCACGCGGTTTTCCACCCGGCTGGCCCCGTCGCCCGGCGCCATCAGCGCGCGCACCATGGCGCCGCGGTTGTCGTAGCCCCATTCGATCCGGTCGGGGGCCAGCTGATAGGGCTGATACCGCTTGTAGCCGTTCACCGTGGGCGTGGTCAGCAGGCAGCTTTCCTCGGCATGGGTCAGCAGCCCCGCGATCCAGCCGCTGGCCTCGGGCGTCAGGGCGCCCTCCGTCTCGGGGATCAGCACGTTGCGCCCCTCGCCGTCCACCAGCGACTGATGCAGGTGCCAGCCGCTGGAGGCGCCGTTCTCCTTCTTCGGGCGGCACATGAAGGTGGCGTGCAGCCCTTCGCGGGCGCAGACCTCCTTCACCATGGTGCGGAACATGATCATGTTGTCCGCATGCTCCAGCGCGCTGGCCGGATCGAAGGTGAACTCGAACTGGCTCGGCCCCATCTCCACCTCGGTCGAGCGGACGGGCAGGCCCAGGGCCTGGGCGTGGCGGCGCAGCAGGTCCATGATCGGCTCCAGCCGGTCGTAGTTGGCATCCGCCAGGAACTGATACCCCTGATCCAGCAGCGCCGTCTCCGGCGGCTGGCCAGGCATGCCGGCCTGATGATGGCCGAGGTTCGCGGCCTCGCGGGTGTAGACGTGAAACTCCACCTCCAGCCCCACGGTCAGCGACAGGCCGCGTTCGGCCAGCGCCCCCACGGCACGGCGCAGCACGGGACGCGGCGCGAAGGGCAGCGCCTCGCCGGTGCGGGTGTAGGGATCGCAGAACAGCCAGGCGGAATGCGGCGCCCAGGGCAGGATGCGGAAGGTGGCCGGATCGGGCACCAGAAGCATGTCGCCCGCCCCTGCCATGGTCTTCATCACCCCCTCGGCCGCCCCTTCCCAGACCGGGAAGACGGTACGGTTCGAGGTATCCTTCAGCAGCAGGGTCCCCGGCAGGTTCAGCCCGGCGCGGAAGATAGAGCCGAGGCTGGCCGCCGTCACCGTCTTGCCGCGCAGCAGCCCGTGCTGATCAGCGAAGACGACGCGCACCGTCTCCAGCTCGCTGCCCTCGACACGGGCCAGCAACTCGGCCGCCGCCGTCACGGCCTCCGCGTCCAGCAGGCCCTCGCGGGCCAGGCGGCCCGCCGCGATCCGGTCATGATGAGATGAAGATGTCATGCGTAAGCCTTCCTGCCTGACATGCGGACCCGCCGGGGCGACGGGCCGGGGAATTGGGGGCGGCGCGCGCGGAGGGGACAGCGCGCGCCGCCGGGGTTCACAGCCGCCCGGTCAGCAGCAGAGAGATCGCCGGGAAGGCCAGGAGGATGCCCAGCCGGATCACGTCGGTCACCACGAAGGGGACGACCCCGGTCATGATCGTGGTCAGTTTGGTGTCGCGCGAGGCGCTCTTGACCATGAAGAGGTTCATGCCCACGGGTGGCGTGATCATCCCCAGCTCCACCGTCACCACGGCGATGACGCCGAACCAGATCGGGTCGAACCCGTTGGCCAGGATGACGGGGAAGAAGATCGGCACGGTCAGCAGGATCATCGCCAGGCTTTCCATGAAGCAGCCCAGGATCACGTAGAAGATCAGGATCACGAGCAGCACCTGCCAGGGGCCGAAGCCACTGCCATCGAGGAAACGCACCAGTTCGTTCGACAGCTGCGAGGTGGACAGGACGAAGCCGAAGACCTCGGCGCCGATCAGGATCAGGAAGATCGAGCCGCAGGTAACGATGGTCTCGACGAAGGCCGCCACCAGTTCGGCGCGCGGCACCCGGCGCCACAGGGCGAAGATCAGCGACAGCGCGGCGCCGACGCCGCCGGCCTCGGTGGGGGTGAAGAAGTTGCCGTAAAGCCCGCCCATCACCAACCCGAAGAGGACGATGGCCGGCGCGAAGAGGCGCAGCGTCTCGAAGCGGCGGGCGGGGCCCGCGGCCTCGGCCTCCGACGCGATGGCCTGCGCGGCAATTTCCGGGTCCGGGGACCAGATCCGCGACATGATCAGGATGGTGACAATATAGAGGACGAAGGCCAGGATGCCCGGCAGGATGCCCGCCAGGAACATCGTGCCCACCGATTGCTCGGTGATCAGCGCGTAGAGCATCAGCGCGATCGAGGGCGGGATCAGGATGCCCAGCGTCCCCCCTGCGGCCAGCGACCCAGTGGCCAGGCGCGGGTCGTAGCCGTGCGCCTTCATCTCCGGGTAGGCGACGCGGGTCATGGTCGAGGCGGTGGCCAGGGACGAGCCCGACACGGTGGAAAAGACGGCGCTGGCGGTCATGCCCGCCGCCGCCAGCCCGCCGGACCAGCCGCGCGTCAGCAGCAGCGCGCCGCGGAACAGGTCGGCGGCCACGCCCGAGCGCGAGATCAGGTTGCCCATCAGCAGGAACAGCGGGATCAGGGTGAAGGAATAGTTGGTGATAGTCTCGAAGGTCGCGGTCTTCAGCACCGCCAGCGCCGGCGTCATGCCGATGATGGCGGAAAAGCCGACGAAGCCCACGGTGATCATCGCCAGCCCGATGGGCGCGCCGAGGATCAGGATCACGAACATGGCGCCGATGCAGGCGTAGCCGATCATCAGGGGTGTCATCAGGTCATCTCCCCGTGGTCGCCATGGCTGGTCAGCACCTCGCGCAGGGCGACGATGGCCAGGGCCAGGCTTTGCGCCGCGTAGAGGCCGTAGATCAGGAACATCGGCAGGCGCAGGTCCTGGGTGTCCTCGCCGCGGGCATAGGTCGCCAGCATGTCCTCGTAGAAGAGCCAGGTCAGCACCAGCGCGAGGGCCACCATGCCGATGAACCAGAACCGCGCCACCAGCGCCTGGCCGAGGCTGGGCAGGCGGGCGACGAGGAAGTCGACGGCGATCATGCCATGGGCCATCGAGGCGGTCAGACCG
The DNA here is from genome assembly GCF_020177265.1 of Pseudooceanicola marinus. Lineage (GTDB taxonomy): Bacteria > Pseudomonadota > Alphaproteobacteria > Rhodobacterales > Rhodobacteraceae > Pseudooceanicola > Pseudooceanicola marinus_A. The sequence continues at coordinate 244,308 of NZ_JAIVMC010000007.1, read as the reverse complement.
GCCAGAGCCACGATGCCCAGCAGGTAGGACACCTGTTCGATGGCGCCGGGGATCATCAGGTTCACCGCCGTGTCGGTGGCGTCGAAGATGATCCGTGCCAACACGTTCACCCCCACCACGCAGACCATGTAGAAAAGGCAGATCGCACCCAAGATCAGGCTGCCTCCCTCCATCACGCGGGCAACCCGCCGGACCGTCGCTATTACCATTGGCTGTTCCGTCGATTTTCGGTCTGAGCGCAGACGGGCCGCCCCGGGGCGGCCCGCCGAATAGTCACGCCGGGGCGGCTCAGTTCAGCTCGGCTTCGCACTCGCTGACGTAGCCCTGCACGGCGGCATAGGTCTCGGTGCCCGGCAGGCCCATGCCGTCCAGCTCGGCGATATAAGCGTCGGAGGCGGACTGGGCGGCCTCGGCCCACTTGGCGCGCTCTTCCTCGGACAGTTCGATCACGGTCGAGGTTTCGCGCAGACCTTCCAGGACCTTGGCGCCGGCCTCGTCGTAGCCACGGCCCGCGGTCACGGCCCACTCCATGCCGGAGTTGGCGTCGATGGCGGCCTTGGCCTCGGGCGACAGGCCCTCGTACTTGGCCTTGTTCATCGTGGCGACGAAGGCCAGGGCGTAGAAGCCGAACTCGGTGTGGTAGCCCGACAGCTCATCCAGGCGGAAGCTTTCAACGCTTTCCCAGGGCAGCATGTAGCCGTCGATGGCGCCGCGCTGCAGCGCCTCGTAGGTGTTGGGGGCGGGCATGCCCACGGGCTCCGCGCCGAGGTTTTCCAGCAGGGTGCCGACAACCTGGGTCGGGCGGCGCAGCTTCAGGCCGCGCATGTCGTCCAGGTTCTCGACCGGCGTGTCGGCGGTGTGCAGGTGCCCCGGATCATGGGTGTGCAGGAAGAGGACGTGGGTCTCGTCGTATTCCGCATCCAGCGCGCCACTGTCGTAGAGCTTCTGGAAGGCGCAGGAGCCGACGGCGCCGGTGTCGAACAGGCCCGGCAGTTCCATGATCTGGCTCAGCGGGAAGCGGCCGGCGGTGTAGCCCTGCACGGTCCAGGCGATGTCGGCGATGCCCATCATGGCGTTGTCGTAGCCCGCGGGCGCCTTGCCCAGCGTCTGGGCCGGGTAGACCTCGACGTCCAGGTCTTCACCGGCGGCCTCTTCGACGGCGGCGGCCCAGTCTTCGAAGATGACCTGGTTCTGCCAGCTGTTGGCGGACATGAAATGCGCGTAGCGCAGGGTTTCCGCCTGGGCGCCGGCGGTCATGGCGAGGGCAAGGGTGCCGGAAACGGCAAGTGTCTTCATCATGGAATTCTGGTCTCCGTGTTGGCTGATCGCTGGCTTTGGGGAGCGCCAGTCTATCGTTCGACTCTATCGTTCATGTTCCGATTGTTCGATAATATACCACATGGTGGATATACCATTGCCCTGTCAAGACAGACAGAGCTTGCGGGGGCCGGTTTCCGTGGGCAATACGGTGGGACGAAGTTTTATGCCCGCCGAATGGGCGCTGAAGGACAGGGTGAGAGAACGTGCAGTCGGATATTCCAACCAAGGACATCTCGCTAACCTTCATGAAGGGCATGACCGTGCTGCGGGCCTTCGACGAGGCACACAGCCAGCTGTCCCTGGCCGATATTGCCCGGCTCACCGGGATCGAACGGGCGGCGGTGCGCCGTCTGGTCCTGACGTTGGTCCATCTGGGCTACGTGCGCAAGGAGGAGAACCGCTATTCCCTGACGCCGCGGGTGCTGGTGCTGGGATCGGGCTTCCTGCGCGGCAACCAGTTCGGCCGGCAGGTGCAGCCGCTGATGGAGCTCTGTGCCCGCGAACTGGGCTACAGCGTCAGCCTGGCGATGCGGGACGGGGCCTCGGCGGTCTACGTGGCGCAGTCGGCACAGCAGAACGCGCGCTTCACCTTCGGTTTCACCGTGGGCAGTCGCCTGCCCCTTCTGCCGACGGCCATCGGGCGGATGCTGCTGGCCTGGGGCGAGGACGCCTGGGCACGGGAGATGATCGCCACCGCCGAGCTGGAGCGTTTCACCTCCGAGACCCTGACCGACCGTGATCGCATCGCCGAGGCGGTGGCCGAGATCCGCACGCGCGGCGCGGCGGTGGTCGAGGGCGAGTTCGAGGCCGGCGCGGTTGGAATCGCCGTGCCCGTAGGCGCCATGGGCGCGGCCGAGGCCGCCCTGGGCTTCTCCGAACCGATGAGCGAGATCCCCGCAGCGGACTACCCCCGCCTGACCGAGATCCTGCACCGCCACGCAGGCGAGATCGCCAAGGCCCTGCGCTAGGGCCCCCCTGCCCTGTCAGGCCTCGCGCTGCGCGCCCTGCGGTCCCGCGCGGCGGGCCATGTCCAGGAACATCTCCGCCGCTGGCGACAGGTCGTGCCGGGCCCGCACGTAATAAAGGAACCGCCGCAGGCTGGCCGGACCTTCCAGTGGCAGGAAACGCACCCCGAAGACCCCAGCGAAAAGACCCGCATAGGCCGGGGCCACGGTGACGTAGGTGCCCCGCCCGATCATCGCCATGGCGCTCATCAAGCCCAGGACCCGCATGTCCTGCGGGCGCGGCGTATCCGGCGCGCCCAGAAGGGTGCGGTTGATCATGCCGCTGAATTCATCGGAATAGTTGATCCACAGCATGCGCCGCAGATCGCGGGCCGAGGGCGCCCGGTCCGCCGGCAGCTCCGCGCCCGCCGGCACCACCAGTTGCATCGGCACATGCCACAGCACGTCGCCCTCCACGCCGCCGCCCAGGGGCCGTTCGGGGCCGATGCCGATCTCCACATCGCCCTGTTCGACCAGTTCGGTCACCCCGTCGCCGGCGGCCTCGTAGACGCTGACCTCCACATCCGGGAAGGCTTCGCGAAAGGCGCCCAGAACCTCGGGCAGCCAGCAGCAGCCCAGCACCTGCGGGATCGCCAGCCGCAGGTGCCCGCGCTGCAGCGAGCGCAGGTCCGCCGCCGCATCCGCGATGTTGCCCACGTCCGACAGCACCCGTGACGCCGTGGGCCGGATGCTGGCACCGAACTCGGTCAGCTCCGCCCCGCGCCCCGACCGGGTGAACAGCGGGATCTTCAGGTCCGCCTCCAGCTGACGCACCAGCATGCTGACCGCTGATTGCGTCAGGTTCAGCTGTTCGGCAGCGGCGGTGAAGCTTTCGGCCTCAGCCACGGCGAGGAAGGCGCGAAGCTGGCGAAGGGACAGCGACATAAGGTTTCCTGATGGATTGGCAAATTCATTTTGTTTGTATTGTGACATCTCACATTCAACAATCCCCTGAAACGGACGACCAAGGGCTGCCAACCAGATGCGCATCGGAATTATAGGAACGGGAATCGTGGGGGTTTCGACCGCCGGCTGGCTGCAGCGGGACGGGCACGAGGTGGTCTTCGTCGACCCGCGCGAGGCGGGTGAGGCCTGTTCCTTCGGCAATGCGGGCTCGATTTCTCCCACCGCCGTTCTGCCCGTGGCGATGCCCGGAATGTGGAAGAAAGTGCCCAAATGGCTGCTGGATCCCGACGGGCCGCTGGTCATCCGCACCCAGTACCTGCCGACGGTCCTGCCCTGGCTGATGCGCTTCCTGCGCCATTCGTCGGAGGCCGAAGTGACCCGGATCGCAGGCGCCATGCGCGGGCTGCTGGCGCCGGTCTTCGACGCCTACACCCCGCTGCTGCAACGGGCCGGGGCCATGTCCATGGTGCGCCGCAACGGCTGTCTCTACGTCTATTCCTCCCGCGAAATGGCTAAAAAATGGGCATGGGGTGCCAACCTGCGCCGCGGCCTGGGCATCGAAATGCAGGAGCTGGAGGGCGATGCCCTGTTCGAGCTGGAGCCCGACCTGCGCGGCAGCTTCGGCTTCGGCCAGTACGCGCCCGAGAATGGCTCCACCCCCGATCCGTCGGCGCTGGTGAAGGCGATCTACGCCCAGGCGATCAAGGATGGCGCAGAGCATGTGCGGCATGAAGCCTGGGGGTTCGACATGAAGGACAGCCAGGTCGAGGCGATCCGCCTCGCCACCGGAGAGGCGCTGCCCGTGGACGGGGTCGTCGTGGCCGCCGGCGCCTGGTCCGCCCGTCTGGCCCGCCAGCTGGGCACGCGGGTGCCGCTGGAAAGCCAACGCGGCTACCACGTCACGGTCGAGAACCCGGGCGTCACGCTGAACCGCAACGTGATGGCGGTGGAACAGAACATCATGGTGAACCCCATGGCCATGGGCCTGCGCCTGGCGGGGACGGTCGAACTGGCCGGGCTGACCCCGCCGCCCAATTACGACCGCGCCCGGTCCCTGCTGAAGGTCGGCGGCACCATGTTCCCTAAGATGCGCACCGAAAAGTACACCGAGTGGATGGGCCATCGTCCCTGCATGCCCGACAGCATGCCTGTCATCGGCGCCCCGGCCCGGGTCGAGAACGCCTGGCTGGGCTTCGGCCACGGGCATGTGGGCATGTGCGGCGGCGCCACCACGGGCCGCGAGCTGGCCAACCTGATCTCGGGCCGCGCGCCGGAGATCGACCTGACCCCCTTCCGCCCCGACCGGTTCCGAACCTTGCTGGGCGGCTGACCCGCCGCCCCCGCGGCACGACAAACGAAGAAATCAACAACCAGAACAGGTCCGAAAAACGGGCCATTTCCCCAACAGAGTAGAGGATAAAGACAATGCTCAAGCGTACTTTCCTGACCACGGGCGCCGCCGCGGCGGCCCTGATGACCGCCCTCGCCGGCCCGCTGGCCGCCCAGACCTATCCCGAAGGCCCGATCACCATCGTCGTGCCCTTCCCGCCCGGCGGCTCCACCGACCTGCTGGCGCGCCAGCTGGGGGAAAGCATCTCCGCCCAGCTCGACCAGCCGGTGGTGGTGGAAAACCGGGGCGGTGCCGGCGGCACCGTTGGCGCCAACTACGTCGCCCAGTCCGATCCCGACGGCTACACCCTTCTGATGGGCGTCACCGGGTCCAACGCGATCTCCGCCGCGCTGCGCGACGACCTGCCCTACTCTCCGACCGAGAACTTCGACCCGGTCAGCATCGTCATCTCCTCGCCTCTGGCGCTGGTGGTCAACTCCGACAGCGATTTCGAAAGCGTCCAGGACGTGCTCGACTTCGCCGAGGAAAACCCCGACACGTTCACCCACGGCACCCCGGGCGTCGGCACCTCGATGCACATGGCCGGCGAGCTCTTCGCGCTGGAATCCGGCACCAGCCTGGTCCACGTCCCCTACAAGGGCAGCGCCGCCGCCCTGCAGGACCTGCTGGGCGGGCGCATCGACGCCATGTTCGGCGATATCCTGGTGACGTCGGAGTACATCGCCAACGGCCGACTGACCGCCCTGGGCGTCACCGGCACCCAGGAGCACTTCCTGCTGGAAGGCGTGCCGACCATCGCCGAGGCCGGCCTGCCCGACTACGCCGCCTTCTCCTGGCAGGGTCTGTTCGCCCCCGCCGGCACACCGACCGAAGCGCTGGACACGCTGTACGGTGCCGTCTCCACCGCGCTGGAGAGCGACGAGATGCAGGCCATGTTCCGCGAGCGCGGCTTCCTGGTCGAGGGCATGCCGCCGGCGGAGTCCAAGGCCTTCATCGCCTCCGAGGTCGAGAAATGGACCGAGGTCGTCGATGCCGCTGGCCTGAAGCAGTAAGCGACGCCTATCCTGGCTGAAACCCGATCGCCGGCGGCCCGTCCCGCCGGCGATCCGCGTCCCACCGACAGCTTCGGAGCCATCTCGTGGCCAGTTCCCCCGCATTCTCCTTCCGTCCCGGCCCCTACCTCCCGGGGGTCGTGGTGATCCTGACCGGCGCCGCCGTCGCCGCAGGGGCCCTCAACTATCCACTGGGGTCGGTCCTGCGGCCCGGCCCCGGGTTCTTCCCGCTGGGCCTTTCGGTGCTGCTGATGCTGATGGGCCTGGGCGTGCTGATCGAGGCGCGCGCCACGGCCCGCGCCGCCCCCACCGACACCCCCGAGGAGCCGTTCCACTGGGGCGCGCTGATCGGCACCGTGGTCAGTATCCTGGCCTTCGGCCTGAGCGTCGAACGCATCGGGTTCATCCCCGCCACGCTGCTGCTCTTCGCGATCTGTGCCGCCTTCGAGGGCGGACGGGACTGGCGCCGGCTGGCGCTGGCCGCGCTCTTCATTGCCGGGCTGGGCACGGCGGTCTTCCTCTGGGGCCTGGGCCTGCCCCTTTCGGCCTTCGGAGGCGCGTGATGGATATCCTGCAGGGATTTGAAACCGGCCTGGCCACGGCGCTGACCTGGCACGCGCTGATGTATTGCTTCATCGGGGTCACCATCGGCACCTTCGTGGGCGTGCTGCCGGGCATCGGGGCGCTGGCGGCGATCTCACTTGCGCTGCCGCTGACCTATTACCTCGATCCCACTGACGCGCTGATCATGCTGGCGGGCATCTTCTACGGCGCGCAATACGGCGGCTCCACCGCCTCGATCCTGCTGAACCTGCCGGGCACGGCCACGGCGGCGATCACCTGCCTTGACGGCTATCCGCTGGCGCAGCAGGGCAAGGCGCCGCTGGCGATCTTCGTCACCGCGATCAACAGCTTCGTCGGCTCTTCCATTGCCATCGTGCTGGTCATGGGCTTCGCCCCCGCCATCGCCGAATTCGCGCTGGAGTTCGGGGCCGAGGACTACTTCTCCGTCATGTTGCTGGGTCTCGTCGCGGCCTCCACCCTGACCATCGGCTCGCCGATGAAGGCGCTGTCGATGGTGGTCTTCGGCCTGCTCCTGGGCATGGTGGGGACGGATGTGAACACCGGCCAGTTCCGCTTTACCTTCGGGCTGTTTGAACTGGCCGACGGGTTCTCCATCGTGGCCGTCGCCATGGGGCTCTTTGGCGTGGCCGAGATCATCTCGAACATCCGCCAGCCGCAGGGGGTGATACAGAAGGTCGGGCGCATCCGCCTGAAGGACATGATGCCCAAGCGTGGCGAGTGGCGGCAGATCGTGCGACCGACGTTGCGCGGCTCGGCCATCGGCTCCTTCGTGGGGGCCCTGCCGGGCACCGGGCCGGGCATCGCCTCCCTGATGGCCTATGCCACCGAGAAACGCATCTCGAAGACACCCGACCGTTTCGGCAAGGGCGCGCTGGAAGGCATCTCCGCCCCCGAGGCGGCCAACAACGCCTCCGTCCAGTCGGCCTTCATCCCGATGCTGTCGCTGGGCATTCCGGGGGACGCCATCGTCGCCGTCCTGATGGGGGCGATGATTCTGCACGGGATCACCCCGGGGCCGAACCTGATCAATTCCGAACCGCAGATGTTCTGGGGCCTGATCATGAGCTTCTGGGTCGGCAACCTGATGCTGCTGGTGCTGAACATCCCGCTGATCGGGCTGTGGGTGAAGCTGCTGTCGGTGCCCTACAACCTGCTTTACCCGGGAATTCTGGTCTTCATCTGCGTCGGCGTCTTTTCCGCTGACAACAATGTCTTCGACATTTTCGTCGTGCTGGGCTTCGGCGTGCTGGGCTACCTGATGCGGCGCTTCGGTTTCCCGGCCACGCCGGTTCTGCTGGGCTTCATCCTCGGCCCCTTGCTGGAGGAGAACTTCCGCCGCGCCATGCTGCTGTCGCGGGGCGATGCCAGCGTCTTCTTCACCAGCCCGATCAGCGCGGTCTTCATGGGCCTCAGCCTGATCTTCCTCGCCTCGGTCTTCCTGCCCAGCCTGCGCCAGCGCCTGCTGCGCCGCGCGCCGGTGGAGATGAACGAGGACGACGACTGACACCTGCGCTCAGCGCGCGACACGAAAGCGGCGGCCGGGACATCCCGACCGCCGCTTTGTCTTTCAGGCGCGCATGCAGCCCCTAGGCCGGGGGGCCATATCCAGCTCCGCCGGAGCTTTCGATCACCACCCGGTCGCCCCGGTTCAGCGTGATGGCCGACCGCGCGGTCAGTTCTTCGCGCCCGCCATCCACCCGAAGCACCGTCACAGCCGAGCCTTTCGGCGCGACGCCCCCATGGGCGCCCTGCGCCACACGGGAAAACCGTTCACCCCGGATCGAGGCCGCGATGCCATCGGTCAGCGCCTCATAGACGCGTTTTGCCCCGTCGCCGCCCCGGAACTGCCCTGGGCCGCCCGACCCGCGCCGGATCTCGGCGGACAGCAGGCGCATCGGCACCAGCGACTCCAGCGCCTCGGCGGAGATGTTCATGGCGTTGCCCACGTCCGTCGAGATCGCCGAGCAGCCGTCGGCACGCGGCCCGCCACCGGCACCACCCGCGACGATCTCGGTCGACAGGAACCGCTGACCGGCATCGTCCGTGCCGGAAAAGGCGATGACATAGGACATGCCGGAATTGGCCGCGGGCATCCGCGCGCCGTCCGCATGCGCCAGGGCCTGCAACAGGGCCGATGTGATGCAGCGCACCATGTTCATCCGCGCGTTCACCGCGGCCGGGGGCGCGGCGTTGACCACGCTGGCCTCGGGCAGGCGCAGGTCGAGGCAACGCAGCACGCCACCGTTGCGCAGGGCGCCGTCGTCCAGCAGGGTCAGCAGCCCGTAGAAGGTCGCCGACAGCGGACCCGAGCGAACACAGTTCACCGGCGCGGCCACCTGCGGCGAGGAGCCGTGGAAATCCGCGATCATGCGCCCCGCCTCGAAGCGCAGGGAGACCCGCGCGGCGCAGGGGCCAAGCCCGGCGACCGGGTCCAGCTCATCCTCGCCCGCGAAGGGGCCAGCGGGCAGTTCCGACAAGCGGGCGACGGTCGCGGCCTCTGCCCGGTCCAGCATCGCGTCGCAGGCCGCCAGGAAACTCTCCGCCCCCGCCTCGCCCGCCAGGCGGCGCACGCCTTCGGCGGCGCGGAACCCGGCGGCCAGCTGGGTTTCCAGATCCCCCACCACCACGTCCGGCACGCGCGAGGCGGCGCGGATCAGCCGCTCGAACGCCGGATCGAACCGCCCCGCGCGCCCCGCCTGCAGGGGCGGCAGGCGCAGGCCCTCGTGGAAGATTTCCGTGGCATCAGGCGGTACCGATCCCGCGCGGGTGCTGCCGATGTCCTGGTGATGCAGCAGGCTGGCCGACAGGGCGACCAGGCGCGCCTCGGCAAAGACCGGCTGCACCACGGCGATGTCGGGCAGATGCGTCCCGCCGGAGAAGGGATCATTGGTGACGAAGATGTCGCCGGGCTGCATCGTTTCCGCCGGATAGGCATCGAGGATCGCGCGCACCGACCCGGGCAGCGCCCCCAGCAGAAGCGGGATCGCCTCGGCCAGGGCCAGAACCTCGCCCCGCGGCGAAAACAGCGCGCAGGAGGCATCGGCCCCTTCGCGTACCACCGGCGAGACGGCACAGCGCAGCAGGGTCTGCTGCATGGTTTCGGCCAGCCCGTCGAGGCGCAACTGCAGGATCTTCAGCGTATCGCTCATGGCGCGCTCCTCGTCAGGCGGTAGGCGGCGCCGTCCTGCGTGATATCCCAGCCCTCGGGCAGGTAGATCGCCCCGGCCTCGGTGGTGACAAGGCGGGCGGCGTCAGGTGTCGGCGCGCCGGTGCCGGGCATCGCCGGCAGCGCGGTGACCGTGTCGCGCGACAGCCGGATAGAAAAAAGGTGCCCCGGTCCCGGCGGGGCCACACCAAACTGCGTGTCATAGGCGCGCGCCAGGTCCTCGCGGATCGCCGCGACAGAGGCCGGGCGGGTCCGCGTGATCAGCTGCAGCGGGTGCATGGGCGCCCGCGCGGCCAGGGTCAGGGTCCAGACCGGCGTGCCCTCTCCCGTCACCTCGGCCTCAAGCGCCTCCAGCAGCCCCGTCAGTGTCGCATCGCCGAGATCGGCAAGGGCGCTGTCGGCGCGACGGATGGCTTCCCACCGGCGGGGTGCCTGGGCCAGGCCCATGGCGCCAGCCACGGCAGGGGCGCGGGGGATCATGACAGCGGTCGCATCCATCTCGGCCGCGATCTCGGCCGCCAGCAGGGGGCCGGTGCCGCCCATGATGCACAGGCCCGCGCGGGACGGATCCACGTTGCGCCGGGTGGCATAGCGGATCAGGGCGAGCGCAGCCGTCTGCGCAGCGGTCCGGACGATCTGCCGCGCGGTCTCCTTCACCCCCTGCCCGGGAGCAAAGCCCGCGATCCGCTCACGCGCCGCGCTCTCAGGGTCGGGCAGACGCCCCAACACCGCCAGCGCATCGTCGAGGCACGGCGCGTCGGGCGCGCTGCCGTCGAAGGTCAGCTCTGCCCCGTTTTGCCGCACCCCGCGGGCCCCACCCAGGGGCACACTGGCCATGTCGACCATCGTGGCGCGCAGATCGACCCCGGCGAAGCGGGAGAAATCGACGCTAACCGGCTCTCCGCCCTGGATCAGGGCGATGTCGGCGCTTTGCGAGCCGATGTCGAGGACCAGGGTATCCTCCGGCGCCTCCGCCCCGACCGATGCGCGAGCGCCGGCCCGGGCCGCCGCCGCCGGGGCGCCGGTCAGCAGGACGGCGCGTTGCCGATCGAAAGCCCCCTCGGGCACCAGCACGCCCCGGCCGTCGCCCAGCAGGATCTGGCCCGCAAACCCCTCCGGCAAGGCCGCGCGCAGCTGCGCGAGGGTATCGCCCGCGCGCGCCGCGATCCAGGCATCCAGCGCCGCCGACACAGTGCGGTCGTATTCACGCGGCGCGGGGTCGATGACATGGGACATGCTGATCGCCACCCCGGGCAGGGCCGCGCGCAGCGCCTCGGCCGCCTGCACCTCATGCGCGGGGTTCAGGTGGGAGAAGAGGAAGCAGATCGCCACCGCCTGCACACCCTCACGCCGCAGGGCGTCGATGGCCCGGTCCAGGTCGACCTGCGACAAAGCCTCCATCTCCGCCCCCGTGGCGTCCAGACGCCCGCCGATCTCGTGGATGCGGGCCTCGGGCACCAGGAAGGCCGGCGCAGGAGAGGCCGCAACGGGATCGTAGAGGGCGACGCGGTTCTGCCGTCCCAGCCGCAGGGTATCGGCAAAGCCCCGGGTGGTCAGCAGGGCCACGTCCGCCGGCGCGCGATCCAGCAGGGCGTTCAGCGGGGCGGTGGTGACGACACGCAGGCTGTCCAGCTCCGCCCCGGTCAGGCCCAGCTCAGCCAGCCCGGCGCGGGTCACCTGGGTCACATCGCCCCTGTTGGGCACCTTGCAGATCCGAAGTTCCCGGGCGTCCCAGGTGACGAAATCGGCAAAGCGGGCGCCGAAATCCACGGCCAGATGTGTCCCGTTCATGCCGCGGGCCAGTCGATCAGAACCGGAGCGGGCAGCTCCAGGAACTCGGTGTCGCCCTGCCCGTCCGCGGTCTTCCACATCAGCGAGGCGAAGGTGGCCGGACGATCCAACGCGACGATCCCGTGATGCCACAGACCGGGGCGATAGGTCACCACGTCGCCCGGACCGGCCACGAAGGCCTCCGGCGCGCCCTCGGGGCCGTCGGGCCAAACCGCGACCAGCCAGCGGCCCGCCTCCATCGGGCAGAACATCTGGGTGGAGAAGGGATGTCGTTCGACCATGGTGGCCCGCATGGGCGCCACACTGGGCTCGACCTCGTAGAAATCCAGCGCCGTCGCGTGCGCAGCCGGATCATGGGGGAAGGTCGCTTCGGTCTTGCTCAGGCGCACCTGGCCCGCGCGGATCATCTTGACCGCGCCCATGCCCGGACGGGCGACGTCGCCATGGGGCGCGAAGGCCTCCGGCGTCAGGGGCTGCGCGATGCAGGTGGCAGGCGTTCGGGGGGCGGTATCGGGAGGCGTTTGCGGCACGGTCTTTCCACTTCGAGGTCCGTCGGGGCAGCCGCAGGACCGCCCCGCACGGGACGAAGTGTCGCGCGAACGCCGGTCGGGGTCCAGAATTTAATCGGAGTTTCGGACTAATAAATTTCAAATGGTCTATAATCGCACATCAATCCCCCGCGCAGGCCGATTCACCTCCGGTCTTCTCACTACAGAAAATATCCCGGAGGGAATTGCGCGTCAGTGCAAGGGGGACAGCGCCCCCTGCCCCGGCAGTCTGTCACGCAAACTTTCGACAGGACATCACGGGACGGGTCCCGAACGGAACCCGCACTTCAGTCAGAGATTTGACAGGATCAGGTGGCGCGGCCGGATCGGCCGGGCCCGCGCGGGATCAGTTCTGCGACAGTCGGGTCGGCATGCGGTAGAAATGATGCACGCCGATGGTGGCGGTGCGGTCGAACTTCCGCGACCAGCGCGGCGAGACATGCAGTGTGTGGTAGAAGGTGGCGCCGTCAGTCAGGCCGCGGGCGTCCTCATCCTTCAGCATGATCGAGGCCACCTTGGACACCTGGGCGTAGGCGGCGGGTTCGTGGATCACTTCCTCGCGGCCGTCACAGGTATAGGTGAACTGGCAGGCGAACTTGCGGCCCGTGCCCTGATGGACAACGCCGCAGACCGTGTTGGGGAAGGTCGCGCTGTCGACCCGGTTCAGGATCACCTCGGCCACGGCGAACTGACCTTTCACGCTCTCGCCCCGCGCCTCGAAGTAAAGCGCCTCGGCCAGGCACTGGAACTCGGCGTCGCCCTTGCCGGAGGGCTGGCGGGCCAGCCATTCGCGGGAGTATTCCACGCCGGTCTCGGCGGCGACACGGGGGCGTTTCAACAGGGCGGTCAGGCGGGTGCCGGGAACGGAATTCAGACCCTGAGCTTCGGCCTTCATGGCTTCGGACAGAGGGTTGTCCGCGCGCGCGGGCGCACCGGACACCAGTGCCACGGCGGTGGCTGCCACGCTCAGGAAAGTCAGAATTCGCATCGTCGAACCTCGTCGCTGCACGCCTAATGGGGCGCACCAAGGGCGGTTCCCTAACGAAAACTTATGGGACCGTCCACCCCGCGGCCCGGCCCCCACCGAAAGGTGAGCGGTCCGTTAACACCTCCCGGCGCATCGCACCGGGGGTAAGCGACTGAGTTCAGGAGGTTTTGAAGGCCCGCGGCGGCAGGGTGGGACGAATGCGCGCCTGCGCCGCCGCCAGCCGTGCCACCGGCACCCGGAAGGGAGAGCAAGACACGTAATCGAAGCCCGCGCTGCGACAGAAGGCGATTGATTCGGCGTTGCCCCCGTGTTCGCCGCAGATCGACAGGATCAGGTCGGGCCGCGCCGCGCGCCCCCGTTCTGCCCCGATCATGAGCAATTCGCCCACCCCGTCGGTGTCGAGCGTATGAAAAGGATCCTCCGGGAAGACGCCCTGCTTGACATAGTCGGACATGAACTTCCCGGCGTCGTCGCGCGACAGCCCGTAGGTCATCTGGGTCAGGTCGTTGGTCCCGAACGACAGGAAGGCCGCGTGGGGCGCGATATCGCCGGCCTTCAGGGCCGCGCGCGGGGTCTCGACCATGACCCCCAGGCGATAGGTGAAATCGCGGCCCGTCTCGTTTCGCACCGCCGCTGCCACGGCGTCGACCCGGGTCTTCACCATCTCGACCTCGCGCTTGGCGCTGACCAGCGGGATCATGATCTCCGGCACCACCGGATCGCCCTCGCGCGAGGCCTCGACGGTGGCCTCGAAGATGGCACGGGCCTGCATCTCGTAGATCTCGGGCATGGTGATCCCCAGACGAACGCCGCGCATGCCCAGCATGGGGTTGTATTCCGACAGCGCCTCGACCCGACGGGTGACGTCCGACAGCGGCAGCGACAGCGCCTCGGCCAGTTCGCGCAGGCCGGCCCGGTCCGAGGGCAGGAATTCATGCAGGGGCGGATCGAAGAGGCGGATGCACACCGGCTTTCCCTGCATGATGCGGAACAGCTCGATGAAATCGGCGCGCTGCATCGGCAGCAGTCGGTCCAGCACCGCGCGGCGATCGGCGGCGGCATCTGCAAAGATCATCTCGCGCATCACCGTCAGGCGGCCCGCGTCGAAGAACATATGCTCGGTCCGGCACAGCCCGATGCCCTGGGCGTCAAACCGGCGCGCCACCTCGGCGTCGGCGGGGGTGTCGGCATTGGCGCGGATGCCGATGTCGCAATACTCCCAGGCCCAGGACATCATCGCCTGAAAGGCCTCGTCATGGGCCGCCTCGATCAGCGGCGCGGCACCGGCCAGGATGTCCCCCGAGGAGCCATCGACCGTCACGATATCCCCGGCCTTCAGCATCCGCCCGTCGCGGGCGCGCAGCCGTTCCTTCTTCACGTCGAAGGACAGGTCCGAACAGCCCACCACGCTGGGCAGACCCAGGCCCCGCCCGATGACCGCCGCGTGGGAGGTCATGCCGCCCCGCTCGGTCACCACGGCAACGGCCGCATGCATGCCGCGGATATCCTCCGGCCCGGTCTCGCGGCGCACCAGGATGGTGGCCTCCCCCCGCGCCTTTCCCGCCTGGGCGGCGGCCGCCGAAAAGACCAGCTTGCCCGTGGCCGCGCCGGGAGAGGCCGCGATCCCCGTGGCCAGCACATCGCGCGGCGCCTCGGGGTCGATCTGGTGGTGCAGCATCTCGTTCAGCGCCCGGCTTTCGACCCGGCACAGCGCCTCGTCGCGCGGGATCACCCCGTCCTGGGCCAGCGCCACGGCGATGCGCAGCGCCGCGCGCGGGCTGCGGCTGACCCGCAGCGCGTCGAGGACATGGACGTTGCCGTTCTCGATGGTGAACTCGGCCTGCATCTCCTCGCGCAGGCGGAAACGCATAAGCTCGCAGTATTCGACCAGCCGGTCATAGGCCTCGGGCGCCAGCTCCTGCAGGGACGGACCGCGTTCGTCCCGCGCCAAGTACAGCGCGCGGGAGCCCTCGCGCAACGCCTCGCGGTGCTGCGACTGGCTGAGATAGCGCCCGGTGATGCGCGGCTTGCCGGAGGTCGAGGAGACCAGCTGCATCACGCCCGAGCCGCACTCTCCGTCCTTGCCGAGGCCAAGCGCCATCTCCTGCACCACGAGCCCCAGTCCCGCATCGGCCGGCGCCCCCTTGGCCTGGCGCAAGAGCCGCGCGGTGGTGCCGCGCCAGGCGCGCGCCATGCTTTTCAACACGGCCGCCAGCTGCACCGCCGGATCCTGGGGAAATTCCTCCTCGGTTTCCTCGCGGTAGGCGCGCAGGGACATGGCCAGCGCCTCCGGGCCCGAGGGGGGCAGATCCTCGAACATATCCGGGTCAAGCCGTTCGACATGCACCGAGTAGGTCCGCACGAAACTCTGGTAGAGCGCCGTTGCCGCCTCCTCCCCGATCTGGGCCGACAGGCGGGCGTGGGTGGCGTCGTTCATGCCGATGTTCAGCACCGCCGACGGCCCGCCCCAGTCGGGATCCTCCGACGAGGGGCGCACGCACAACAGGGGGTGTTCGCCGAAGGGCTCCAGCAGGGCGGCCATGGACGGCAGCCGACCTTCGGCGATGTCGTTGACGGCCCGGAAGGACAGCGCGACGGTCAGCGGCACGGGCAGCGACAGCCGCACCAGGCGCTGCAGGCATTTCGCCCGGCCGCCGTGGGTGTTGGTGGCCACCGGCGCGGTTTCGGTGATGCGCGTGATATGCGGATCGGTGTCTTTCACCGCTCTTTCCCCCCTCAAGGTGGCCGAAGCATAACGGTGGCGGGATTCGGGGCAAGCGGTTTCGCGGATGCAGCAAGGCCCCGCGCGGGCCCCGCCCCTCGGGATACTTCCGGCAAGGAGAAGACAGGGGGCACGCGGCAAACCTGCCGGGCGGACCAGAGATCACCCGCGCCCTGCCCCCCTATACGCAGGCCGAAAATACTCCCGCCGGAGGCTTCGCCCCCGAGCACCGGGGGCGAAAGGGGCCCTACGATCAGGCCTCGATGCGGGTCAGGTCGGCGACCTTCAGCACGGTGGAGCGGATGGTCGACAGAAGGTTCAGGCGGTTGCGGCGCACCACGGCGTTGTCGGTGTTGACCTGGACCGCCTCGAAGAAGGCGTCAATGGGCGCGCGCAGCGTGGCGAGGGTTTCCATCGCCGCGGCGTAGTCCTCGGCGGCATTGGCGGCGTCCAGCTTGGGCTTGGCCGCTTCCAGCGCGTTGAAGAGCGCGGTTTCCTCAGCGGCTTCGGCGAACTTCGGATCGGCGCCGAACTCATAGGCCACGCCGTCCTTTTCCTCTTCCTTGGTCAGGATGTTGTTGGCCCGCTTGAAGCCCTGGACGAGGTTCTCCCCGTCCTCGGTCGACAGCACGGCCTGCAACGCCCGGGCGCGGGCCACCAGGGCCACCAGGTCGTCGTTGCCTTCCATCGCGAGGCAGGCGTCGATCACGTCGTGGCGAATGCCTTCGTCGCGCAGGTGGACCTTCAGGCGGTCGTGGAAGAAGGAGAGGAGGTCGGGCCCCCAAACCTGGACGGCCGGTCCAGCCAGCCCGTCTTCGTTCTCCGCATGCAGAATGTCGAACTTGCTGAAGACCGAAAGCAGAGACAGCTTCGTACCGTGCTGCAGCAGGATCCGGATCACGCCAAGCGCGGCACGGCGCAGCGCGAAGGGGTCCTTGGACCCCGTGGGCTTCTCGTCGATGGCCCAGAAGCCGGTCAACGTGTCCAGCTTGTCAGCCAGCGCCACGGTGGCCGAGACCGGCGCGGTCGGCACGTCGTCGGTCGGGCCCAAGGGAGAGTAGTGTTCCTCGCAGGCAGCCGCGACTTCCGGCGCGAAGCCCGCGGCCTCCGCGTAGTAGCGGCCCATCAGGCCCTGCAGCTCGGGGAATTCGTAGACCATCTCGGACGACAGATCGGCCTTGGCGATGCGCGCGGCCTCTTCCGCCAGGCCCGCGTCGGCGGAGAGCGCGGGGGCCAGCTGCCCGGCCAGCGCGGCGATCCGCTCGATCCGTTCGGCCTGGCTGCCCAGTTTCGCGTGGAAGGTCACATGGGCCAGGTGGTCGCGCCAGGGCTGCATCTTGGCGTCCTTGGCGATGCGCAGGTCATTGTCCCAGAAGAATTTCGCATCCGACAGGCGCGCCGACAGAACCTTCTGGTTGCCCGCCAGGATCGTGGCGCCATTGTCCGCCGTCTCGCGATTGGCAACGGTGACGAAGCGTTCGATGCGACCCGTCTTGGGGTTCTTCACCGAGAAGAACTTCTGATGTTCCTTCATCGAGGTCTGCAGGACCTCCGGCGGCAGGTGCAGGAAGTCGGCGCCGATCTCGCCCATCAGGACGACAGGCCATTCGACGAGGCCCGCGACCTCGGCCAGCAGGCCCTTGTCCTCGACCACCTCAAGCCCGGCGGCGAAGGCCTGGTTGGTGGCCTCCTGCCAGATGGCATCGGCGCGCTCGGCGGCGTCCAGCACGACGAAGCGGCGTTTCAGCTGGGCGTCATAGTCCTCGAAGCTGCGCACCTTGAAGCGGCCCGGCGCCATGAAACGGTGGCCCTCGGTGGTGTCGCCGGCGGCGATGCCGTCGATGTCCATCGGCACGACGCGCGCGCCTTCCTCATCGGTGAGGATGCACAGGATGGAATGCAGCGGGCGGACCCAGCGCAGGGACCCTTCCCCCCAGCGCATGGATTTCGGCCAGGGGAAGTTGCGGATGATCTTCTCCAGCTCTTCCGCCACGATCTCGGCCGCCGGGCGGCCCGGCTTCTCGATCACGGCGAAGAAGACCTTCCCCTTCTTCTCCTCCCGTTCCTCCAGCTGGTCGCGGGTCAGGCCCGCACCGCGCAGGAAGCCCTCGATCGCCTTTTCGGGCGCGTCCACGCGGGGGCCCCTGCGTTCCTCGCGCACCAACGGGCTTTCGGCCAGCAGGCCGTGCACCGTCAGGCACAGGCGGCGCGGCGTGTGGAAGGCGGCGGCGCCGGCGTAGGTCAGCCCGGCCTCGACCAGCGCATCGGTCATGCGTTTCTTCAGGTCTTCCGCGGCCCGCGCCTGCATGCGCGCGGGAATTTCCTCGGAAAAGAGTTCGATCAGCAGATCGGGCATGTCGGTTCCATCCAGGCAGCGTGGGGCGCCGCGAAGGGCGCGTTGCCGCAGGGAATAGCGAAGGGGGCCGGGAGCGTCCAGAGAGGGCGGGGAAATTCCCCGCCCCGCAGCCTGCCTGCCGGCTAGCCGAGACGGGCAGCGGCGCGCCGACCTTCGCGCTTGGCCCGCTGCGCCAGGGTGGTGACGTCATCCCCCGCCCGCGCCGGCACGATGCGATAACGCGCTTCGACGAAGCAGTAGACGGCAAAGCCCAGCAGGCCCAGGGCCAGCACCCCCAGAAGGACCTGCCCGAAGGGTTGGGCGCGGACCGCCTCGAAGGCCTGGGTCATGCCCTGCGCCTCCGACGCGTCAGAGGTCCAGCCGGCATAGGCCAGGAAGCCGCCGATCAGCGCGATCACCACGCCATGGGCGATCAACCCGGCCTTCACCACCGGGTCCAGCTTCTCGCTGGTGGCAGTGGCGCGCATGTGGTCCTTGTACTTCTCCTTCAGCGCCTTGACGGCGTAATAGCCACCGGCGCCGATGGTCCCGACGCCCACGGCGATGACCAGCCACTTGCCCATGGGCTGTTGCAGCAGCCAGGAGGCCAGTGTCGTGGTCCCCTGCTCGCCGCTGCCGCTGGCGGAGCCGAGGGCGAGGCGTGCAGCCGTTACCGCAAGACCGGCGGCGACGGCGCCCGAAATCGCCTGCCCCAGCCGGGCAACGATCCCTTCGGCATCCGCGCCGCGCCGCTCCAGATCCATGCCCGCGCAGATCAGGCGCCAAAGCGCATAGGCCAGCAGCCCCAGAGCCATCGCCCCCAGCATCAGGTCGCCGAAGGGCTGCCCCTTCAACTGGGCCAGCGCGGTGGAGGTGCTGCCGGCCTGCCCGCCGGTCAGGGCAGCGGAGAGGACAAGACCTCCGAGCAGGATGTAGGTGATGCCGCGGGCGCCGTATCCAATGCGCATCAGGGGGACGACCCAGGCGGGGGCACGGGATTGGGACATGGGTCGGCTCCTCACGGTGTTGTGTCACTAGGCCAATGCGAAGCGAGCGGCCGAGGTTCCTTCCGCCCCCCGGATCAGGGCAAACGGCGCCGCCAGAGCCGCGTGCGACCGGAATGCAAAAGGCCGCGCGGAGCGCGGCCTGTCGTCATGTATTCGGAGGGGGGGAAGCCGATTGAGCGGCGCCTACTGGCGCGCGACGCCCTCGGGAACCGGCGGGCAGCCGTCGGGAGCGGGATGGCCGTCGAAGACCTCGGCGCCGCAGCGATTGATCTGGTGCCAGACCCAGCCGCGCCCGTCGTCCGCGACCGCCACCACGCGGTCGATCCCGTAGGAGATATTCTCCACAGACAGCAGCGCCCGGGCACTGCCCTCTTCCAGGGCCGCGCCGATGCCGTCGGCGTCGTAGCAGTCGAACCAGCGCGGGCCGACCAGCGGTTCGGCCGCCTCATAGGGCGCATAGCCTGACAGGTCCGTATCCGCGTCGACCGTGAAACAGGCACGGTAGCGGATCGGAGAGCTGTCGGCGTCGATCGCCTGGAACCCGGTGTGGGACAGTGCGACGACCTCACCCTCGCGGGTGGTCAGCCGCACGTCCTCGGCACCGGTGGCTGGCACCTCCTCGTAATAGGCGTATTCCTGCAGGTAGTAGATCGCGCCACCGGCCACCACGGCGGTGATCAGCAGCGCGACAATGAGGATGCGGCCCATCATGACGCGATCAGGCCGCGGTCTCGGGGGTCCAGCCGCCCGCTTCGGTCTGCACGAAGGCATCGGCGCATTTCTTCGCCAGCGCCCGCACGCGGCCGATGTAGGCCTGACGTTCCGTGACCGAGATCACGCCGCGCGCGTCCAGCAGGTTGAACAGATGGGACGCCTTGATGCACTGGTCATAGGCGGGATGGGCCATGACGATGCGCTTGCCGGTCTTGGGGTCGTCATGCGCCTGCGACAGGATCGCCTCGCATTCCGCCTCGGCCTCCTCGAAATGCTTCAGCAGCACCTCGGTGTTGGCCACGTCGAAGTTCCAGCGGCTGTATTCCTCTTCCGTCTGACGGAAGACATCGCCGTACTTCAGCGCGATCGGGGCCTGAGGATCGTTGTAGGGCATGTCCATCACGTGATCGATGCCCAGGACGTACATCGCCAGACGCTCCAGCCCGTAGGTCAGCTCGCCCGAGACGGGGTGGCAGTCGTGGCCGCCGACCTGCTGGAAATAGGTGAACTGGCTGACTTCCATGCCGTCGCACCAGACCTCCCAGCCCAGGCCCCAGGCGCCGAGTGTCGGGCTTTCCCAGTCGTCCTCGACGAAACGGATGTCGTGCAGCTCCATGTCGATGCCGATGGCCTGAAGGCTGCCCAGGTAAAGGTCCTGCAGGTCCGGCGGGCTGGGTTTGATCAGCACCTGGTACTGGTAATAGTGCTGCAGGCGGTTGGGGTTCTCGCCGTAGCGGCCATCGGTGGGGCGGCGCGAGGGCTGCACATAGGCGGCGGCCCAGGGGCGCGAGCCCAGCGAGCGCAGCGTGGTGGCCGGGTGGAAGGTGCCCGCGCCCACTTCCATGTCGTAGGGTTGCATCACCGCGCAGCCCTTGGAGGCCCAGTAGGCCTGAAGACGCAGGATGATCTCCTGGAAGGAGCGGGGTTTCTCGATGCGGGTCTCGGACATGTCCATCCCTTTCACGTAGCGCACAGACCGGGGCCGGCCGGGGTCAGGGGCCTGATTACGGGCGGGCGTGCGAAGGGTCAATGGCCCAGACCCGCGCCGACCGGCGGCCCCGGGACCGGTCCCCTTCTGGTTGCATGCGTCCCCCGTGCTGTTGCACGCGGGACGCCGCGCGCGCGTCCGGTTTGTCCGAATACGTCAAAACGCTTGCCTTTCCGGGGGTTCAGACGGCTAGAAGGGGCAAAGACAGTTCGCCAAGAGGCCCTTTTCATGATCCGTTCCCTGTTCGCGGTGTTGGCCGCGTTGTTCCTTTCCCTGGGGGCCCTGGCGCCCCTGCCCGTCCGGGCGCAGACCGCCGACGGCCAGGTCTACGTGCAGATCGAGGCTCAACCCAGTGAGTCCGAGGCCCTGCGCGCCATCACCTATTACGAAGATTTCCTGTCGGACGTGAACGGCTTCTCGCTGGGCAACGGCTATTTCGCCGTCGCGCTTGGCCCCTACAGCCGTACCGACGCCGGCGAGGTTCTGCGCGTGCTGCGCGCCGAGGGCCGCATCCCGCGCGACAGCTACATCGCCTTCCCCAGCTGGTTCGCCGGTCGGATCTACCCGCCCGCCGGCGGCGCCACGGCACCGCAGGCCCAGCCCGAGGCCACCCCCGAGGCGCAGGCCGAGACGCAACCGGCGATGCCCGCACTGCCCGACGAAAGCCCCGCCGAGGCGCGGCGCAGCGAGGCCCTGCTGAACCGGGCCGAACGGGACCAGTTGCAGATCGCGCTGGAATGGGCCGGCGTCTACAACGGCGCCATCGACGGCGCCTTCGGCCGCGGCACCCGTGGCGCCATGGCCGCCTGGCAGCAGAACAACGGGCACGAGGCCACCGGCATCCTGACCACCGCCCAGCGGGCCGAGCTTCTGGGTCAGTACAACGCGGTTCTCGACGGCCTGGGCCTGCAGACCCAGACCGACACCCGCGCCGGTATCCGCATGCAGATGCCCCTCGGCGCCGTCAGCTTCGACCGCTACCAGGCGCCCTTTGCCTTCTACACCGCCTCCGGCGATCTGGATGCCCAGCTGATCCTGATCAGCCAGGACGGCGATCAGGATACGCTGTTCGGCCTCTACGACATCCTGCAGACGCTGGAGATCCTGCCAGAAGACGGCCCGCGCGAACGCGCCGCGCGCAGCTTCACCATCGAGGGCCGGAACGCCACCCGCGCCACCTATGCCGAGGCCACGCTGGAGGATGGCGCGATCAAGGGCTTCATCCTGGTCTGGCCCGCCGGCGACGAGGAACGCCGCAGCCGCCTGCTGGAGACGATGCGCGCCAGCTTCGAGCGGACGCCCAGCGTGCTGCCCCATGATGCGGGCGCGGGCACCGAACAGAGCGTCGACCTGGTTTCCGGCCTGGAGATCCGCAAGCCGCTGAAGGGCCGGTCGGGCGTCTACGTGGGCGCCGACGGTGCCGTGCTGACGCTGATGTCGGCCGTGGACGGCTGCGGCCGCGTGACCCTTGGCACGGGGCGCGAGGACGGCACCCCGGCGGAACTGGCCGCCAGCGACGGCGACAGCGGGCTGGCCCTGCTGCGCCCGACGACCGCCCAGGCGCCCATGGGCGTGGCCAGCCTGGCCAGCCTCAGCCCCCGCATCGCCAGCGAAGTGGCCGTGGCCGGCTACAGCTACGAGGGCCTGCTTGGCGCGCCCAGCGTCACCTGGGGCAGCCTGGCGGACGTGCGCGGCCTGGCCGGCGAAGAGGGCCTTCTGCGCCTCGACCTCGCCGCCCTGCCCGGTGATGCCGGCGGCCCGGTCTTCGACCGCTCCGGCGCGCTGATCGGCCTGTTGGCAGACCCCGAGGACGGTGCCCGCCGCCTGCCCGAAGGCGTCTCCTTCGCGATCGATGCCATGACCGTGGCCGACATGCTGACGCAGGCCGGCCTCAGCCCTAGCGCCTCCAACGCTGGTGAGACGCTGACGCCCGCCGCCCTGACCCGTCAGGCCGAAGAACTGACCGTCCTGGTGCAGTGCTGGGAGTGACCGCTGATCCGCGCCCCAAAGGGGCGCGGCAAACGCTCTGGGGGAGCGTTTGAAGCGGTCACGGGCGGAGCCCTCAGGCTCGGCCCTCCAATGGGGCCGACAAACGCTCCAAGGGAGCGTTTGAGGTGGCCACGGGCGGAGCCCCGGACCGGTAAGGACGGCTCCGCGGAGCCCAGTTGGTATGAGGACAGCACGGGTCGTTCCCTCAGACCGAAAAGAGGTCACGGGCGCCACCTCATCTTCATCACACAAGAAAGGCGCCCCAAGCGGGCGCCTTTTTGCTGTCCTGTCGCCGCATCCTCGCGCGGTTCAGTCGGAGATGGTGAAGCGGTACCGCAGGTTGCCCGTCCGGAATCCCACCCCTTCGTGGCGGTCGCCGCTTTTCTCGATCTTCCGGCAAGAGGCGCCGTTGCCGTCGAAGCCACGGCACAGGGCGTTGCCCTCCATCGACCAGGTGCCGGTTCCCGACTTTCCGCCGCCTGTGGAATAGACCAGCGTGCCATCGGCCGCATAGCGGATCGCGTACTGTGTGCGATCTCGACCGATGTCATCGCGCGACGCCTTCATGACCCGCCCCTGCTCGGTGTGACCCACGATCAACGCCAGGACCTCATCCCGCGACAGCTCCGTTCCCGCGGTGCCCGGCGTCGCCAATCCGGCGACCAGGGCTGCCACCATGGTTGCTGTTCTGAATTTCATATGCTCCTCGCTTCGCTTCGACGTCCCAACGACGCCCATGACAGGCAGCATGATGCCATATCGCGTCACCGATACAGCACGAAAACGAGGGCGGACTCCCGAATGCCTCGCCGCGGCCCCCCGCCGACACAAACGCCGCAAGAGAGGGCGTTTGTCACGCCACGCTTTGCGGATAGACCACCTCTGCCGCAGCCGACTTCAGGTGCCGCACCATGAGGATCGCCGGGTTCGCGATGCCTTCGTCGCGGATCACCTGCGGCAGGCTCGCCAGTGTCGCGCAGGCGCGGCGCTCTGTGGCGTGGGAGGCCTGCGAGACCACCTCGACCTCGGTCCCTCCGGGCACACCCGCGGCGATCAGACCGCCAGCGATTTCGCCCGCCCGTGCCACACCCATGTAGATGCATAGCGTCGTGCCGGGCCGGGCCAGCGCTGTCCAGTCGGGCGCCGGGTCGCCGGGACGGCAGGTACCGGTGACGAAGACGCAGGCGTCGCTTTCGCCACGCTCGGTCAGGGGCCGGCTCAGCGACGCGGCGGCGGCGGAGGCGGCGGTGACCCCGGGCACGATCTCGATGGGGATGCCGGCGGCGCGGGCGGCCTCGATCTCCTCCGTTGCACGTCCGAAAACCGAGGGGTCACCGGATTTCAGCCGTACCACCCTGCGCCCCTTCTGCGCCTCGGCCACAATCACCGCGTCGATCTTCGCCTGGGGCCAGGCGCAGGCGCCGACCTCCTTGCCGACGAAGACCCGATCGGCGTCGCGTCGCGCCAGTTCCAGCACATCCGGATCGACCAGGCGGTCGTAGAAGATCACGTCGGCCTCCTGCAGGTGGCGCACGGCGCGCAGGGTCAGCAGGTCACGCGCGCCGGGCCCCGCACCAACCAGGGCGATGCGCCCGCCGCCTTCGGGGGCCTGCCCTGCCGCTATCGCCTGTTTCAGCATGTCGGCGGCGGCATGTTCGTCGCCCGCGCGGTGCCGGTCGAAGGCCGGGCCGGTATAGACCCATTCCCAGAAGCGGCGCCGCGCCTCCGGCGCGATCCGCTCGGCCACCGCCGCGCGCAGCCGGCCGGCCAGAGCGGCAAAGGCGCCCAGGCGGGGATGCAGCATCGCCTCGACCTCCGTCTTGATCGATCGGCCCAGGACCGGGGCCGTACCCTCGGTGCCGACGGCGACCACAACCGGATCACGGTCGACGATGGAGGGGGTGAAGGCGTCGCAGGCCTCGGGCCGGTCGACGATATTGACCACCGCCCCCGCCGCACGGGCCTGGGCGGCCAGCGCGTCCTCCTCGGCCACATCGCCCGTGGCGATGAAGGCCAGCACGCAGCCGTCGAAGGTGTCGGGGCCCGCCGTCGCGACATGGCCCGCTCGGCCTACGGCCACCAGCCCAGCCAGTTCGGGGTCCAGCACGGGGGCCACCAGCAGGATCCGCGCCTCGGTCTTCAGCACCAGGCGCGCCTTGCGTGCGGCCTCGGCCCCACCGCCGCAGATCACCACGCGACGGCCGGTCATTTTCAGGAACATGGGAAAGCTTTTCATCGCTCTGCCTCCGATTGGGAAAACGCCAAAGAGTCACCGCCCTGTCCGCATGTCGGACAGGCAGGCAACCCTGCCAGGGATCCCAATCATCGGGAGAGAGGCGCGACGCCTTTGCCGCGCGACCCGCTCAGTATCGCGCAACGGGGCCGAGTCGCGCAAGGAAAAGGCAATGCCAAGGCGTCGGGGCGCGCAAAACGCCGCCCCCGCAGGCATCAGCCGCGCCAGAACCGCACGGTCAGCATGGCATAGACCACCATCAGCTCCAGCCGGCCGCAGAGCATGCCGATGATCAGCACCCATTTCGCCGTGTCGTTCAGCGGGCCGAAGTTGCCCGCGGGGCCGATGATGTCGCCGAGGCCCGGCCCGATATTGGCCAGCGCCGTGGCCGCCCCCGACAGCGAGGTGATGAAGTCGAGCCCGGTCAGCGCCAGCGCCACCGAGAAGACCCCCACCGAGACGGTGAAAAAGACGAAGAAGGACATGACCGAGGCCAGCACGTCCTCGTCCAGCTTGTTGCCGTCATAGCGCAGCGAGAAGACCCCGTGGGGCGAGTGGATCCGCTTGATCTGCGCCTTGATGGAAATCAGCAGGATCTGGTAGCGGAAGATCTTCACCGAGCAGGCGGTGGAGCCGGCGCAGCCGCCGATCAGGCCGATGAAGAAGAACATGGTGATGAGGAAGGCGCCCCACTGCATGTAATCGACCGAGGCATAGCCGGTGCCGGACATGATCGACACGATGTTGAACAGGCTTTCGCGCACCGCCTGTTCCCAGTGATGCGGGAAGATGTGCAGCAACACGATGGCCGAGACGATCACCAGAACGGCGATGGTGCCGATGAAGCCATGCACCTGGGTGTCGCGGAACAGCGCGATGCGGTTGCCGTTCAGCATCTGCACGTAGCGCACGAAGGGCAGCGCGGCGGCGATCATATAGAAGGAGGCGGCATATTCCATCGGCCCCTGGAAGGCGCCGAAGCTGGCGTCGGAGGTGGAAAAGCCCCCGGTCGACATGGTGGTCAGCGCATGCACCGTGGCGTTGTAGGGATCCATGCCCAGCAGCAGGTAGGTCAGCATGCAGGCCACGGTCAGGCCGACGTAGATCACCGATATCTGCCCCGCGATGGCCGAGGCCTTGGGCAGGATCTTCCCCATGGTCTCGAAGGCCTCGGAGCGGAACATCTGCATGCCGCCCACGCGCAGTTCCGGCAGGAAAACCATGGCCACGACGATGATCCCGATGCCGCCCAGCCATTGCAGGATGCCGCGCCACAGGTTCAGCCCCCGCGGCAGGTCCTGAAGCCCGGAGAACACCGTGGAGCCTGTGGTGGTCATCCCCGACATCGCCTCGAAATAGGCATCGGTGAAGCTGGCCTGCGTCGCCCCCATGACGAAGGGGATCGCCCCGAAGAGCGGCAGCATCGCCCAAAGGCCCGTCGTCAGGATGAAGGTCTGCTGCAGGGTCAGCCCCTCGCGCGCGCCGTTCTGACAGGCAAGCGAGGTCAGGCTGCCCACGGTGAAGGTGATGAGGAAGCTCTCGAAGAAGACCGGCCAGTGGCCATTGCCGTCCGCGATGTCCATCGCCAGCGGCACCAGCATGGTCAGCCCCAGCACCGCCACCAGCAGGCCGATCACGTAGCCAATGGGGCGGAAGTCGATCAGGGTCAGGCTCTGCCCGCGGGGCACGTCCAGGTTGGCCATCGGATCAGGCGGGCACGGCGAGGCCGCCGATCTCTTCCAGCAGGGTCAGGACCTGGTCCAGCCCCTCCCCCGTCTTGAGATTGGTGAAGACGAAGGGCCGCGCGCCGCGCTGTGCCTTGGCGTCGCGTTCCATCACCGACAGGTCCGCGCCCACGTAGGGGGCCAGGTCGGTCTTGTTGATCACCAGGATGTCGGAGCGGGTGACGGCGGGGCCGCCCTTGCGGGGGATTTCCTCGCCAGCGGCTACGTCGATCACGTAGATCGTCACATCCGCCAGTTCCGGCGAGAAGGTGGCCGAGAGGTTATCACCGCCCGATTCGACGAAAACCGCGTCGAGGTCCGGGAAGTGCGCCATCAGGTCGTCGATGGCGGCCAGGTTGATCGAGGCATCCTCGCGGATCGCCGTATGGGGGCAGCCGCCCGTTTCGACCCCGCGGATGCGGTCCGAGGACAGCGCCTGCATCCGCACCAGCGCCTCGGCGTCTTCCTGGGTGTAGATGTCGTTGGTGACCACGGCGATGGACAGGTCATCGCGCAGGCGACGGCAGAGCGCGGCCGTGAGGGAGGTCTTGCCGGCGCCCACCGGGCCGCCGAGGCCGATCCGCAGGGGGCCGTGAGGGGAGCTGGTCATCGGGATACCTCGTGTCAGGTCGTGGTGGCGTGGTCGGTCAGGAACGGAAGAGGCGCGTGGTCAGCACCTCCTGCCGCATTGCCGCAATGTCGGACATTACAGCACAAGAGCCAAGGGCGTCGAGATCGCCTGGCGCAGCCGTCGCGGCAAGCTCGGCGCAAAGCGGCTCCAGTGCCGACAGGATGCGTTGACCGTCGGTCTGGCCCAGGGGCACCAGTCGGATCGCGGCAGAGGTGAGGTTAGACAGGAAAGCCAGCAGGAAGAGGCGCAGGGTCTTCTCCAGCGGCAGATCGAGAAGCCGTGCAGCCCGGCCCAGCACCACCGGATAGGGTGCCGGATCGAGGGCGATCCCGTGCACCGCGGCGGTGGTCCGGGCAAAGGCCGCGCCCTGGGCCTCGGTTTCCAGCCGGCGGTTGGCCGAAGGGGCCAGGGCGGAGGCCAACTCGGCGATCTCCGCCAGCCTCTCGGGTGTTTCGGCGTGCCAGGCGGCCGCCAGCAGGATCGCGTCGTTGTGCCCGGCCCCCTTCAAAGCCACGTCGCGCAGCCAGGCGCCGGTCTGATCCGCATCGGTCAGCCAGCCCTCGGCCACCGCCGCCTCGATCCCGTGGGAATAGGCGAAGGCCCCCACCGGGTAGGCGGGGGACAGCCAGCGGTGCAGGATCAGCGCCGGATCAGTGGTCGCGGTCATGATCACCCAGGGGGCCGTGGCCCGGGACGCGAGGGCCACCGTCGCCATCCACGTCCTCGGTCAGGGCACCGAAGTCGTCATGCGAGGAATGGTGATGGGTGTGACCGTGGCCCTTGCGTGCCGTACGGGCGCCGCGCGCCGTCTCATCCTCGGACTGCACATCCGGATCATCGTGGGAGGAATGGTGGTGAACATGGCCGTGATCGTGCGAATGGGCGTGGCCATGGTCGTGCGAATGCCCGTGGTCGTGGTCCCGGGCATGGGAATGCCCGTGCTCCCCGTCGTGCAGGGTGGCGCCATGTTCATGGGAATGGGTGCGCCCGTGCCCGTAGGCCCCGCCTTCGGGCAGGAAGGGCGCCATGACGGTTTCCACCGTGGCGCCGAGGTGGCGCAGCATCTCGGCAATGACCTTGTCCTGGCGGATGAACAGGGCCGCGGCGGTGATCTCGCAGGGGGTATGACGGTTGCCGATATGCCAAGCCAGACGGGGCAGCGCCTCGCCGGTGACCTTCAGCAGGGGTTCGGGGGCGGCCCGGATGCCGATCAGCCGGCCATCCTCAAGCTGCAGCGCGTCGCCTTCGTCCAGCGACAGGGTCTGGGCCAGATCGGCGAGGATCCGCTCCCCGCCGTCGGTCACAAGGCCCTTGCGCCGGAAGAAACGCTCTTCGTAGTCGAGCGTCACAAGGTCGTCGAAACGGGGCGCGTCCATTTCGGCGGATCTGAGGGCTGTCAGGGCTCTCTTGACTGGGGCGCGATCAGGCATGACGCACCTCCGCTACCGGGAACCATTCCCTGACAGCCGGA
Source organism: Pseudooceanicola marinus (assembly GCF_020177265.1). Classification (GTDB taxonomy): domain Bacteria; phylum Pseudomonadota; class Alphaproteobacteria; order Rhodobacterales; family Rhodobacteraceae; genus Pseudooceanicola; species Pseudooceanicola marinus_A. Next base: position 215,783 of record NZ_JAIVMC010000007.1, on the reverse strand, counting down.
TGGCCCGAGCGGCGCGCGGCGGCGCCCCGCTTCGGCCAAACGGCGATCAGACGTAGAACAGATCGCGGAAGACGTAGGCCGGGATCTCGTCGCGGTTGACGCCCATCTTGGCCAGTTCCTCGTCGGACTTGGCTTGCAGCGCGGCGATCTGATCGGCACGGGTGCGACGTTCCATGTAGGCCACCAGGGCCACGGAGACGGAGTGGAAGAAGGCCGACAGTTTTGCGGAAATGCCGGCGGGAGCGGAAACTTGGCTGGAAACGGTTGCCATGGGGGACCTCGTGAATGTCTGGTTCGTCCGTTGATTGACACTCAAAATAGGTCAGCTCTTGCGCCCTTACCATTTTCAATCCCTCATTACCGCCATGCGCTTGCCGCAACGCAGAAAGCCTTGATTTAAAGGGGTTTGCAGACCCCCCTTGCGCAATACGCATAGCTCTTTCCAGAAAAGCGCTGCATTGCAGCGTGCCCAGATCCGGGGAAATCCCTGTCACACAAGGCGATTTTCCCGCCCCGCCGAACTTTGTGATCACAAGACTTGTCAAGGATCGCCCCTCAGTTGCCCCATTGCGCCAGAAGCGCGGGGTATGTGGTCATGCTCTCACTGAACGCCACCTCGCCCGACTCGGGCAGATCGCGCCTCACGTCGGGAAAGGCCACGCCCAGCACCGGAACGTAGAACATCCCCAGCACCTGGGCGCCATAGGCCTCGCTGCGGGTCTCGATGTCGTAGGGGATGACGCCGAAGGTGCAGTCGCCGATCTCGCGCGCCTCCTCGCGGCCAAAGGTGTAGCTTTGGGTTTCCGTCAGGCTGTCGCTCCCCTGGGCGACGACCGCCTCGACCTGCCAAGAGACCCCTTCGCGCGGCTCCGGGAACTCCGCCTGGCCCACGGGGTAGTGGTAGGAGATCGTAAGCACCTCGGCGGCGGTGATCGCCGTCAGGGTCTGCGGGTAGACCCCCTTCAACATCAGGAACTGCTTGGTCAGCCCCTGGTCGCCCAACTCGTAATAGGAGGCGAGATAGGCCGTGGTGCCGAAGGCGACATTGATGCTCTCCTGCCCCGCGACCGTGTTGGAATAGACGATGCCCGCCGAAATGTCGTCCGACGTCGGGCAACGGGCCAGCGCCGCCCCGGCCAGCAGCACAGCCGGCAGGGACAGGCAGAATGCGGCAGCGAGGCGCATCAGAAGAGGAAGTACCGCTGGGCCATCGGCAGGACCTCGGCCGGTTCGCAGGTCAGCAGCTCGCCGTCCGCGCGCACCTCGTAGGTCTCTGGGTTCACCTCGACATGGGGCGTGGCGGAGTTGAGCCGCAGGTCCTTCTTGCCGATCTGGCGAGTGTTCAGCACCGCGATCGTCTCTTTCTCAAGCCCCAGCTTGCCTGCCAGCCCCTCGGCCTGGGCAGCAGCGGAGATGAAGGTAACGGCGGAGTTGGTCACGGCCTTGCCGTAGGCGCCAAACATCGGCCGGGTATAGACCGGCTGCGGCGTCGGGATGGAGGCGTTGGGATCGCCCATCTGGGCCGCCACGATGGACCCGCCGATCAGCACCATCTCGGGCTTCACCCCGAAGAAGGCGGGGTTCCACAGCACCAGGTCGGCGCGCTTGCCCTCCTCGATGCTGCCCACCTGGTGCGACAGGCCATGCGCGATGGCCGGGTTGATGGTGTACTTGGCGATATAGCGGCGAACGCGGAAGTTGTCGTTGTCACCCTGCTCCTCGGGCAGCGACCCGCGCTGCTTCTTCATCTTGTCCGCGGTCTGCCAGGTGCGGATCAGCACCTCGCCCACCCGGCCCATGGCCTGACTGTCCGAGGCGATGATCGAAAACGCGCCCATGTCGTGCAGGATATCCTCGGCCGCAATGGTCTCGCGCCGGATGCGGCTTTCGGCAAAGGCCACGTCCTCGGGGATCGCCTTGTCCAGGTGGTGACAGACCATGAGCATGTCGAGATGCTCGTCAATCGTGTTGCGGGTGAAGGGCCGCGTGGGGTTGGTGGACGAGGGCAGCACGTGCTCTTCGCCGCAGATCTTGATGATGTCGGGCGCGTGGCCGCCGCCGGCACCTTCGGTGTGGAAGGCGTGGATCGTGCGGCCCTTCATGGCGCCCACGGTGTTCTCGACGAAGCCGCTTTCGTTCAGCGTGTCGGTATGGATCATAACCTGCACGTCGTAGTCGTCGGCCACGCTGAGGCAATTGTCGATGGCGGCAGGCGTCGTGCCCCAGTCTTCATGCAGCTTCAGGCAGGACGCGCCGGCCTTGATCTGCTCCTCCAGCGCCGCGGGCAGCGAGGCGTTGCCCTTGCCCGCGAAGGCCAGGTTCATCGGGAAGGCCTCGGCCGCCTGAAGCATCCGGCCCAGGTGCCAGGGGCCGGGGGTGACGGTGGTGGCCAGCGTGCCGTGTGCGGGCCCCGTGCCACCGCCGATCATCGTGGTCAGCCCCGAATGCAGCGCATCCTCGATCTGCTGCGGACAGATGAAGTGGATGTGGCTGTCGATCCCCCCGGCGGTCAGGATCTTGCCCTCCCCCGCGATGGCCTCGGTGCCCGGGCCGACGATGATGTCGACGCCGGGCTGGGTGTCGGGGTTGCCCGCCTTGCCGATCTTGGCGATGCGCCCGTCGCGCAGGCCCACGTCGGCCTTGTAGATCCCCGTCCAGTCGACGATCAACGCATTGGTGATGACGGTATCGACCGCGCCTTCGGCGCGCGTGGCCTGGGATTGCCCCATGCCGTCGCGGATCACCTTGCCACCGCCGAACTTCACCTCTTCGCCGTAACGCGGACCATTGGCCGCGCCGCCGCCCAGGGCAGCCAGTTCGGCGGTCAGGTCACGCTCGACCTCGATGACAAGGTCCGTATCGGCCAGCCGCAGGCGGTCGCCGGTGGTGGGGCCGAACATCGCGGCATAGTCCGCGCGGGAGATCTGGGTGGGCATTCGGGTGGCTCCTGAAGGATCTGTCGGCGCGACTTAGCTGTCGTCGCTCTTGTTGGCAGGGCTGTCGGGCATCGAAGGCGGCGCCGAGGGCTGACGCGGGCGACGTGCCTTGGCCTCGGTGGCAGCGGGCTTGGCCTCAGCCTCCGGCTTGGGCGCCGGTTGCGCGGCGCTCGCGGCCTTGGGCTCGGTCTTGGCTGCCGGCTTCGGCGGCGTCGCGGGCGCTGCCTTGGCTTGCGTCCCGGCGGTTGCGCCCTTGGCGGCGGGTTTCGCCGGGGTCTTGGCCCGCGTGGCCGGTTTCGATGCAGGTTTCGCGGCCGGCTTGGGCGCGGCCTTCCGGGCGGCCGGTTTCGCCTCGCTTCCGGCAGCGGTCTTGGCGGCGGGTTCGGTCGCGGGGGCTGCCGCCTTCGCGGGAGCGGCCCGCTTTGCCGGCGCCTTGCGGGCGGCGGGCTTGCGCCTAGGGGCCGGTTTCGGCGTCAGCGCCGGGGCCGCCTCGGCGCCCTCGGGGGCCGGATGCGGCGAAACATCAGGCAGCGGGTCATCCAGCATCGCCTTCAGCATCGCCTGGGAAAAGCGCATCTGCCATTCGGCCATCCGCGCGGAGCCGACAACCAGCCCCTGCACGAAGCTGGCCTGGCGGATCATGATCTGCGTCGCGTCCATCATTGGGTCTGTCCCTTTCGCGTTGCGTCCATGTCACGTTCCGGCGGGACGCCCCCGCCGATCTGCCCGTTCCCTCGTGGCCCCGGGTCGCGTCAGAGCGCGCCCATGACCTGTTGATTGAAGCCGTAGATCTTCCGGCCGCCCCCGATGGGGATCAGCTGCACCTCGCGACGCTGGCCCGGCTCGAACCGCACGGCGGTGCCGGCGGCAATGTCCAGCCGCAGGCCGAGCGCGGCGGCCCGGTCGAAATCCAGGGCCGGGTTGGCCTCGGCGAAATGGTAATGGCTGCCGACCTGCACCGGGCGATCGCCGGTATTGGCCACCATCAGCGTCACCGACTGGATCCCGTCGTTCAGCGTCAGACTGCCCTCTGCGGGCAGCAGTTCACCGGGGATCATCGACGTCCCTCCCAGGGCGCGCGCTTCGGTTTCTCGACGCGCACGGGGATCGGGGCGGGTTGCTGTTTCGGGCCCAGTAGCGCCAGGAGTTTCTCCAGAAAGCTCATTTGCTTGCGCTCCTTTCTTAAGGTTGTGCCTTTTGCGGCCGGCCGGGACGGATCGGCCCTAGCGGATCGGGTTGTGGACGGTCACCAGCTTGGTGCCATCCGGGAAGGTGGCCTCGACCTGGACCTCGTGGATCATCGAGGCGACGCCCTCCATGCATTGCTCGGCGGTGATGACCTGGGCGCCGGCCTCCATCATTTCAGCGACGCTGCGCCCGTCGCGGGCGCCTTCGACCACCGCGTCGGTGATCAGGGCAATCGCCTCAGGGTGGTTCAGCTTGACGCCGCGGGCCAGCCGCTTGCGGGCCACCTCGGCCGCCATGGCCACCAGAAGTTTGTCTTTTTCGCGGGGAGTTAGCTGCATGTGTTAAAGCGTCCACGTCTTGGGAATGTCCTGGCCCGAAAGCCGCGTGATGGCCGGGATGAGTCGGCGTCGCAGCTCATACCCATCTTCGGCCAGGATCCGTGCAAAGAGAAGGTCCTTGGCGACACAACTTGCGCCCCCCAGCGGACCCAGAAGATCGCGCAGCGCCGGCAGCAGCGTTTCTGCCCCCGTGGCGGCGAACAGCAGGGCCGCCATGGCCCGATTGCCCGCTGCGACACCCGGCTGCGCCAGCTGCGCGTCGATGTCGCCGGTGAGGCGGAAATTGTCGGCGAAAGTCAATTTACCTGCGCGATACACCCGCCAGACATCCGATTGAGATCCGGAATGTACAAGCTCGCCCATGGCCAAACGGCCCGACACCAGCGGCTCCACCGCCAGGAAACGGGCATCTTCGGCCAGGTCCACGCGGAAGCTGCGTCGCACCCGGGCGCCATCGAACAGGATCGTTTCCTGCGGCAGCCAGTCGAGCCGCGCGCCCGCACCGACGGTCAGGGCGATGTCCATCGCGCCGGTTTCATCGGGTTGCGCGCGGTAGAACCGTTCGGCCGCCTGGGAGGTCAGCATCAGCGAGGCGCCGGCCTCCGCCTCGGCCTCGACATGGAACCGATCGCCGCCAGTCACCCCGCCAGAGGTGTTCAGGAAAACGGCGTTGAGCGTGTCATGACGGGAGGCAGGGAACAGCGCCTTGAGCGAGCCGGACTGATGCAGCCGCCCGATGCGCGCGCCGGGACGGGCGGACAGCCGCAGCACCCCGCGGGCGCGGGGCTGGCGCTGCGCCTTGGGGCGCATCTCCTGCAGCTCCATGTTGATGGCGTGTCCCTCCAATTCCTCGGAGAGTAGCAAGCCGTGCGGCGGACGAAAGGGCAATCGCGATCACGCCCCCGACCCTGCCACTTTCGGCGGCAAGGCGCCCATCAAATGGGCGCCCGGCAAGCGGCGTGCGGTCAGCCCGCGTGATGCAGCGTTGCGAGGAAACGCGGATCCAGGCTGGAGGCGGCGAAGGTCGGCCCTTCGGTCAGGATCGACACCGCGTCGTGCGAATGCAGGCTTTCTTGGTGGCTGGCCGCCACGCGGAAATCACCGATCCGCGCATCCCCCTGCAGTTCTTCGCAGAACAACCGCGCCGCGTCCTCGACGAAGATCGGATTGGCGGCGTTCAGCTCGGCAAAGGCCTGTTCATCCTCGCGTTTGACCATCACCTGGGTCTCGGTCGGCACGGCGACGCGGGCCATGTCGATCAGGTCCTCGAACCACAGGCAGTCGCCGGGCAGCACCTGCACCGAGATCCGTGCCACCGACCGCTGCGAATGGGGCGTGGCCAGCTGGCCGCGGGCCCGGCGCGCGTGTTCCGACAGCTCCAGCGAGCAGGGGCAAGTGGAGGAATAGACGTAGTCGAGGTGGATGTAGCGGTTGCGCTGCCCGCCTTCGTCCACGACCTCCAGCGCGATGTCGTAATACTGATAGCCCGCCAGGCCGGAGCGCAGGCTTTCGCGCTTCACCGGGTAGGAAAACCGCATCATGATCCGGGCGTCGAGGCTTTCTAGGTCCGACTTGTAGTCATCCAGCGCCGCCTCGATCACCCCGAAGGAGAAGCACTTCTCGGCATGGCCGTAGAAGCTGCGCATGATCCGGGACATGTTGATGCCCTTCTTGTCGGCCTCCAGGCTGACGGTACCGGTGACCGAGCTTTCCAGCGTCTGGTCGCCGCCGTCGCGGGTGTGGAAGCGGATCGGCAGGCGGAAGTTGGAGATGCCCACGTGCTGGATCGGCGCACGGGCGCCACGGATCAACGAGGCGGGTCCGTTCTGCAGATCGGGCAGCGTGGCGCGATAGGCCTCATCGACGGTGAAATCCTGCGGGTAGTCGCGCGACAGCACGGGATAGCCCCCCTGCCCCGGCAACAGCTGGGCCACGGCTGGATCCAGCGCGTTGATCTCGGCATCCGAGGCCTTGGCGACCCAGTCGCGCAACAGCGCGAGCGCGGCTTTCGCCTCTTCGGTTTCCGGTTTCAGATCGTTCGGGTGGATGTTCATGCTCCGCCCTCCCCCTTCTTCATCGCCCCAGACAGGACGCTCCCAGGCAAGCTGGTGTATACATAAGCGTCTTTGGCAGGAATTTCCATTCTCGCCTTGGATACGCAGCCATAAAGCTACCGGATCAGTAAATCTTTGCGGAAACGAAAACGGCGCTCCGGGGGTCCGGAACGCCGTCTGTCTCCATCCCGACCCGGCGGGCGGGCCTGTCGGGGATCAGGCCAGTTCGAGGGCCGCCAGCCAGTCGGTCACCAGGTCCTCGGCATCTTCCAGCCCGACCGAGATCCGCACCAGGCCCCGGGTGATACCCAGTTCCTGCCGCGCCTCTTCAGTCAGCGAGGAATGGGTGGTGGTCGCCGGGTGGGTCAGGATCGACTTCGCATCGCCCAGGTTGTTGGAGATGACGCCGACGTTGACCGCGTTGAGGAAACGGAAGGCCGCCTCCTGTCCGCCGGCCAGGTCGATGGCGATGACAGTGCCGCCCTTGCCGGTCTGGCGCTGCACCAGGTCGAACTGCGGGTGCGAACGATGCCCCGGGTAGATCATGCGCGACAGCTTGGGATGCTGGTGGAAGGCCTCGGCGATCTTTTCAGAGCTTTCGGTCTGGGCGCGCACGCGCAGGTCGATCGTCTCCAGCCCCTTCAGCATCAGCCAGGCGTTGAACGGAGAGATCGCGGCGCCGGTATGCTTGGAATAGTTGAAGAAGGGCCCGTTGATGAAATCCTCGCTGCCCAGGACGACACCACCCAGGGCACGGCCCTGGCCGTCGATATGCTTGGTCGCGGAATAGACCACCACGTCGGCGCCCAGCTCGATCGCGCGGGAATAGACCGGGGTGGCAAAGACGTTGTCGCAAACGACCAGCGCGCCGACCGCATGGGCCATGTCCGACACCGCCTTGATGTCCACGACCTCCAGCGTCGGGTTCGAGGTGGTCTCGAAGAAGACCAGCTTGGTGTCCTCGCGGATCGCGGCCTTCCAGGCCTCCAGGTCGGTGCCGTCGACCAGGGTCAGCTCGACCCCGAAGGGCACCAGCACCTTTTCCAGGATGAACAGGCAGGACCCGAAGAGCGCGCGGGAGGCCACGACATGATCGCCGGTCTTCACCTGCGACAGCAGCGCGTTGTTTACTGCCGCCATGCCCGACGCCGTGGCAAAGGCCGCCTCGGCCCCTTCCAGCTGGGCGATCCGGTCCTCGAACATCGCCACTGTCGGGTTGCCGTAGCGGGCGTAGATGAATTCGTCCGGACCCGTTTCCTCGAACCGGGCCTCGGCCTGTTCGGCCGTGTCATAGACGAAGCCCTGCGTCATGAAGATCGCTTCGGAAACTTCGTTGTACTGCGATCGGCGGGTGCCGCCATGGACCAGCCTGGTGCGCGGTTTGTAGTCTTGCGTCATCTTTCCAACCTCCGGGCCGCGGGGAAACGGCCAATAAAAAAACCCCAGACGCGGTCAAGCGAAAGGGGTCTCCTATCCTCGACCTCTTTAGCGGAATATTTAACGTGGCCCGCAATCCGGTAACAAAGCGCCACGTCGCCCGCATACGCGCCGCCCGACGCGGGGTCAAGACGGCCACGCCCCGTCACGGCGCTGTTACGGAGATTTCACGGCTCCTTTGCTTCTTTGGGTTAGCCATGACGCAGAGTTGAGCAGAGGGCTCGTTGCGATGAGCTTGATCCGGATAAACACGAGCCCGCAGGGGCCGGTGACCCACGACGGCGGCGCGCCCGCCGGACCGGCGCTGCGCCAGGTGCTCGGCCCCCGCGCCACACAGGGGCCCGCCGGCCCGATCATCGTGATGGTGCACGGCTACCGTTTTCTGCCCGGCGACCCGCAGCATTGCCCACATCGTCACATCCTTTCGGATCATGTCAGCCATGCCTGCCGCAAGGCCGCCAGCTGGCCCCGGGGCCTGGGTATCGGCGAGGACGGACGCCTGGGCCTGGCCTTCGGCTGGCCTGCCCGCGGCACGATCTGGCAGGCCTATGCCCGGGCCGAGGCGGCGGGCCGGGACCTGGCGCAGGTCCTGGCGGAGCTGCGGCGCCTGGCGCCGCATCGCCCGATCCACGCCCTGGGCCATTCGCTGGGCGCGCGGGTGCTGCTGTCGGCCCTGGCGGCGTTGGATGGCCCCGTGCTGGACCGCGTCCTGTTGCTGGCCGCCGCCGATCACGCCAGCCACCTGGAGGCCGCGCTGACCAGCCCGGCCGGGCGGCGCGCCCGCCTTCTGCATGTGACCAGCGGGGAAAACGGCATCTTCGACCTGATGCTGGGGGGACTCGTCCTCGGCAGGCGCTGGAATGACACAGTTCTGGGGCGTGCCGGCGTCCCCGCCCTGCCGGAACTGCGGCTTGACGACAGTCGGCACCTGGCCGGCCTCTGCGCCCTTGGCTTTCCCCTGGCCGCGCCGGACCGCCGGATCTGCCACTGGTCGACCTACCTGCGCGAGGGCGCCTTTCCGCTTTACCGCGCGCTGACCGGCCCGCAGGGCGCCGCGCTTCACGCCGAAGTGACGCAGGCCATCGGCAAACCCGCACGGCCCGCCCGGGCCGGCTGGTCCCTGCCCTTGCCATGGGGCGCCAATGCGTCATCATGACCCCTCGCGAACAGGAGGATGTCATGACCACGCCGATCGAGCTTTACTACTGGCCCACGCCCAACGGATGGAAGATCTCCATCGCGCTGGAGGAGATGGGCCTGCCCTACAACCTGACCCTCGTGGACATCAGCGCCGGCCAGCAGTTCGAGCCTGACTTCCTGAAGATTTCTCCCAACAACCGGATGCCCGCGATCATCGACCCTGACGGCCCGGAGGGAGAGCCGATCTCGATCTTCGAAAGCGGCGCCATCCTGCAGTACCTGGCGCGCAAGACCGGCCAGTTCTGCGGCCCCACCGAACGCGACCGGATCGCGGTGGACCAGTGGCTGATGTGGCAGATGGGAGGCCTTGGCCCGATGGCCGGCCAGGCGCATCACTTCCTGAAATACGCCCCCCAGATGGGGCACGAACTGCCCTATGCCCAGGACCGCTACCGTAACGAGGTGAACCGCCTGCATGGCGTTCTCGACCGGCAGCTGGCCAAGACGGAATATGTTGCCGGCGACTTCTATTCCATCGCCGACATGGCGATCTGGCCCTGGGCGATCCTGTGGGAAGGCCAGCAACAGGACATCAGCGACAAGCCCAACCTGTCGCGCTGGCTCGACCAGGTCGGCGCGCGCGAGGCGGTGCAGAAGGGCAAGGCCCTGTCGTCCGACAAACGCGCGGTGACGCAGTCGAAGGACGCGCAGAAGGTGCTCTTCGGCCAGAAGTGAGCCGCCCGTGACGCGGGCGCACAGCCATTGCGCCCGCACACACAGCCCCGCCGCTTGCCCGGGTGGGGTCGGAATGACTAGCTGTCTCTCAAACAGGACGGGCGGGCGCGGCCCCTGTCGCGCTGCCCGATCCCGAGGAGACACGAGATGAAGAAGATCGGCTTTCTGTCCTTCGGCCATTGGTCCGCGCAGCGCGGCTCGGCCACCCGGACCGCCGGCGACGCCCTGCTGCAGGCCATCGACCTGTCGGTCGCGGCCGAGGAACTGGGCGCCGACGGCGCCTATTTCCGCGTGCACCACTTTGCCCGTCAGCACGCCAGCCCCTTCCCCCTGCTGGCCGCCGTCGGCGCCAAGACCTCGAAGATCGAGATCGGCACCGGCGTCATCGACATGCGCTATGAAAACCCTCTCTACATGGCCGAGGATGCCGGCGCCGCCGACCTGATTTCCGAGGGTCGCCTGCAACTGGGCCTATCGCGTGGCAGCCCGGAACAGGTGATCGAAGGCTGGCGCTATTTCGGCTACAACCCCGGCGAGGATGAAACCGACGCCGACATGGGGCGCCGCCACGCCCAGGTCTTCCTGCAGATGCTGGAAGGCCAGGGCTTTGCCGAGCCGAACCCGCGCCCGATGTTCCCCAACCCGCCGGGCAAGCTGCGGCTGGAACCCTTCTCCGAAGGGCTGAAGGATCGCATCTGGTGGGGCTCGGGCAGCGTGAAGACCGCCGAATGGGCCGCCATGCTGGGCATGAACCTGCAAAGCTCCACCCTGAAGGACGACGAGACGGGCGAACCCTTCCACGTCCAGCAGGCGCAGCAGATCCGCGCCTACCGCGAGGCCTGGAAGGCCGCCGGTCACAAGCGCACGCCGCGCGTCTCGGTCAGCCGGTCGATCTTTGCCCTGACCAACGACATGGACCGGGCCTATTTCGGGCGCGGCGGCAAGGAGGATGACAGCGTCGGCTACATCGAACAGCAACGCTCGATCTTCGGGCGCAGCTACGCGGATGAGCCGGACAAGTTGATCAAGCAGCTGGAAAAGGACGAGGCGATCGCCGAGGCCGATACCCTGCTTTTGACCGTGCCGAACTCCCTGGGCGTCGATTACAACGCCCATGTGATCGAAAGCATCCTGAAAGACGTGGCGCCCGCTCTCGGCTGGCGTTAAGGAAGGCGTTACCGCTTTCCCTTAGCGGTTTCTCAGTCAGGCGCGCGCCCCTCGGGACGCGCGCCTTTTTCTTACGCCTGTGAATGGCTTAGAGCTTCATCGTGCCGGTTTCGACGAACCGCTGGTGCCACGACAGCGCCTCGTTCAGCAGAGTCGGCGCATGCTTGCCGTAGCTGTCCTGCAGGGCGCGGGTGTAATAGTCGCGCAGCATGGGACGGTAGTCGGGGTGGGCGCATTGTTCGATGATCAGCTCGGCGCGCTGCCGCGGCGCCAGGCCGCGCAGATCCGCCAGGCCCTGTTCGGTCACGATCACCTGCACGTCCTGGCTGATGTGGTCCACATGGGCCACGCGCGGCACGATGGCCGAGATCGCGCCGCCCTTGGCCGTGGACGGCGTGACGAAGATAGAGACATAGCCGTTGCGGGCGAAATCGCCCGAGCCGCCGATGCCGTTCTGAATGCGCGAGCCCATGATATGGGTGGAGTTCACGGCCCCGAAGATGTCCGCCTCGATCAACCCGTTCATGGCGATGCAGCCCAGGCGGCGCACCAGTTCGGGGTTGTTCGAGATGTCCTGCGGCCGCAGCAGCAGCCGGTCCTTGAACCGTTCGGCGTTGTCGTTGAAATACTGCGCCTTTTCCGGGCTCAGCGAGAAAGCGGTGGCGGAGGCCATGCGCAGGGTGCCCGCCTCGATCATGTCCAGCATGCCGTCCTGGATGACCTCGGTGAAGGCGGTCATGTTCTCGAACGGCGCCTCGATCAGCCCGGCCATCACCGCATTGGGCACGTTGCCCACGCCTGACTGGATCGGCAGCAGCGATTTCGGCAGGCCGGCGCGCTTGGCCTCCCATTCCAGGAACTCGATGATGTGGCTGGCGATGGTCAGCGACGTCTGGTCGGGCGGGCTGAAGGGGGCGTTGCGGTCGGGCGCATCGGTGCGCACCACAGCGGCCACCTTCGACAGATCTACGCGGAAATGCGGCTGACCGATGCGGTCGTCGGATTTCACCAACGGGATCGGCACCCGGTTCGGCGGCAGGGCCGTGCCATAGTAGATGTCGTGCATCCCGTTCAGGTGCTCGGACTGCCAGTCGTTGACCTCCAGGATGATCTTGTCGGCCAGTTCCAGCCAGGTCTTGTTGTTGCCCACCGACGAGGACGGGATCAGGTCGCCCTCGGGCGTGATGCCCGAGATCTCGACCACGGCCACGTCCATCTTGCCCATGAAGCCTTCCCAGGCCATCGGCGCGACCTGGCTGAGGTGCATGTCGAAATAGTTCATCTCGCCGTTGTTGATCTTCTCGCGGGCGATCGGGTCCGAGTTGTAGGGCAGCCGGAACTCGATCCCGTCGGCCTTGGCCAAGGCCCCGTCCAGCTCCGGCCCCGTGGAGGCCCCCGACCAGATCTTCACCTTGAACGGCGTGCCTTCGGCGTGCTTTGCCTCGATCCGCGCGGCCAGGGCCTGGGGCACCTCCTTGGGGTAGCCCGAGCCGGTGAAACCGCTCATCCCGATGGTATCGCCAGGGGCGATCAGGCTGGCGGCATCCTCGGCGCTCATCATCCGGGCGCGCAGGGTCTCGTTGGAAATTCGGTTGGACATCAGCGAAGCATCCTCCTCGGCTGGTTCGACCTGGCGGCGGGACAGACCCGCGCTGGAACGGTTCCAATTGAATACAAATGTGCACCGACCGCCAGTGGGCCGCGACGGCACGCAGATCCGCCATGCGTGAAACACATGGCGGAACCACCACCGGGAGCGGAGTCAGTAGAGATCATCAACTAGTGGCTGAAGTTGGGTCTCCCGCCCCTCATCGCAGCGGGAAACGGTCGAAGAGGCGCGGCGCCACGTCAGGTCGCGTCGAATCGAAGACGTAGGAACTGACCCGGGCGCCCGTCTCATCCGTTTCCAGGATGGAGAAGGCCGAGAGCACGTCGGAGGCGAGGCAGGGCAGCGGCGTGCCGTCCTCGCCCGTCTGCGGCGCGAACTCGGTCGGGGGCACGGGGGACAGCCCGTGCGGATCGCCCCACGCCGGGTAGCTCACCGCATCGAATCGCGGATCGTCGGGACCGTTGGTGCGGGGGCGCTGCCCCGGCAGGTAGCAGCCATAGGAATTGCCCACGTTCGAGGTTTCCAGCACGTTCAGCCCGCCCGCCGTGACGAAGCGGGTCCACAGGTGTGAATGGCCATTGTGCAGCAGATGCACCCCCGCCGCCTCCAGCAGCGGTTCGACGTCGCGGATGTAGATGTCATCGCCCAGCGGATACTCGTAGCGCACCCCGGTCAGCCGCCCCGCCTCGTCCCGGTCCAGCACCGGCACCGGATCAGCGAAGACCGGGATAGAGTTGTCGCCGACCCCATGCGAAGGGGTGTGCATCATCGCCACTTTCACCGGCGCGGTGCGGAAGGCGTCGCTTGCCAGCACCGTCTTCAGCCAGTCGTGCTGGCGAGAGCCCGCGGCCATGTCCTCGAAGATGAATTCCCCCCAGCCCCACTGGTCGGGGTTGTCCAGATGCTGATCAGCCTCGCGGTACTTGCCGCGCCGGTCCGACGCCATCGTCGGGTTGCGCCAGATGCGCGTGCCGTAAAGCCCGATCAGGAAGACATCGCCGAACCGCAGAGCGTAGTAGGTTTCGCCCCCCGGGCTGTCATCGGGCAGGGTGAACAGCTCTTCATAGCTGAGGGTGTTGAAGGCATTGTCCCGGATCCAGCCCTCCTGGACGCCGGGATCGCCCGAGGGGTTCAATAGCCCCGCACGGGCCTCATAGCCCGCCTCGGCCACGGCGCGGGGATCCGGATCGTTGAACTGTCGCACCAGCGGCGCCCGCGGATCGTAGCGGCCCATCACCTCATGATTGCCGATGATCGGGAAAAGCGGCGCATGCTGCAGGATGCGGCCCCCGTGGTAGCGGGTCTCGCCGGCCTCCCCGGCGGTGCGCAACACCGTGTCCGCCCGCCCCTGCATCGCCGGGAAGAAGGCGGCGCCACGCGTGTCGTCGAACCAGCCCGAGGCGCGATCCGGCACGTTCTGCAAGTCGCCGGCGAAGAACACCGCGTCGAGCGGGCCGAACATTGCCTCCACCTGCTGCATGTTGGCCGGTGTCATCGGCTTCTGCTGGTGGTCCGAGGTCAGAAGGATGCGCAGCGGCTGGCCCGGTCGTGGCAGGGCCGCGAGGGTGTAGCTTTCGCTGGTCAGCCTCCTGCCCGCCCCGTCCGTGCTTTCGACGTGGTAGCCCGTCCGCTGGCCGGGCGTCAGCCCCTCGACCTGCGCCTCATGCCGCCAGATGGCCCGCGGGGTGGCGCGGGGGTACAGGCTGCCATCGCCCGACTGCGTGCCGATATGACTGTCAGCATCCTCGGCCATGCGCGACATCTTCAGCGTCCGGGCCGCGACCCGGGTGCCATCCGCCAGCACCACCTGGTGATCGCGGCCCTCGAACTCGGTCAGCCAGACCACCCGCACCCCCGTCTCGGTCGGCAGTTGCAGGTAGGGGTCGGTCAACAGGTGGGTCATCTCAAGGCTCTGCGCGGCTGAGGGCGCCGGGGGCAGGATCAGCAGGGCAAGAGCCATGGCCAACATGCCCGCTCCGGCGCGACGGCGGGGGGAGAAAGGCATGACGCCCTCCTGTCATGAACAGACAGGCGCAGCCCTAACGCGGGGCGATGACAGGGAAATGACAGTGGCCCGACCGGAGCCGGGCCGGGAAAGCGCCGCCTGCGGGCCCGTCAGCTCTCGTCGCCCTCGGCCTCTTCGATGCCGTGGTCCTGGAACACCTTTCCCTGCGTGATGAAGAACAGGAAGACCGCCGCCGACAGGCCGAAGGTCTTGAAATAGACCCAGGTGTCGGTGCTTTGCGTGCGCCAGATCACCTCGTTCAGAACCGCAAGCGCCAGGAAGAAATAGCACAGCCGTCGGGTCAGGATCATCCAGCCTTCGTGGGTCAGCGGCACGGCCTCTTCCATGACGATCTGCAGCCAGCTTTCTCCGCGCAGCAGGCCCAGGCCCAGGGCACCGCCGAACAGCAGGTAGATCAGCGTCGGCTTCATCTTGAAGAAGCGGTCATCGTTCAGCCAGACCGACAGCCCGCCGAAGATCACGATCAGCACCGCCGTCATCACCTGCATCTTCGACAGCTTGCCGGTCAGCCGCCACAGGGCAAAGGTGGAGGCCAGCATCAGCGGGATGAACCCGGCGGTGACCAGGATGAACCCTTCGTAGTCGCGCCCGCCGATGGTGTAGATGTTGTCCTTCAGCAGAAGATATGCAGCGAAGAAGACCAGGATCGGCCCCAGCTCCAGGCCAAGTTTCAGGGCAGGTGAAATCTTCTTGGGCTCGGCCACGGGGCGCTCCTTCATCATCCGGCTACTTCTACTACCACGGCGCCCACGGCGATCAATGCCATCAGGGCGATACGGCGCGGCCCCACCGTTTCCTTCAGCACCAGCCAGCCAATCAGCGCGGCAAAGACGGTGGAGGTTTCGCGCAGCACCGCCGCCTCGCCCACCTTGTCCAGCCGCGTCGCCAGCATGACCGACCCGAAGGAGCCATAGGCCACCAGCGCGCCGAGGAACCCGCCGCGCAGCCAGTCACGCGGCGCGGGTCTGATGTCCAGATGGCGCCAGCGCCAGGCCAGGACAAGGGGGAAGTCCAGGTTCGTGACCAGGAAGAACCAGGCGAGGAAGGTGAAGGGATCGGGCAGCGCACGGATCGCATAGGCGTCGTAGGTGGTATAAAGCGCGACCAGCGCGCCGGTGACCACCGCCAGGATCAGCGCCGCCACCAGCGTCTCCCGCGCCACCACGATGCGACGCAGGTTGTAAAGCGCCAGTCCGAGGATCCCCGCCATCAGGATGCCGACGCCCAGCCACTGCAGCGGCTGGAACACCTCACCGAAGACCACCCAGGCGCCCAGCACGGTGAAGACCGGGCCGGTGCCGCGCACCACCGGGTAGACCACCGTGTAGGCGCCCCGGCTGTAGGCCATGGCCATGCCGATCTTGTAGGCCATGTGAATGGGGATCGCCCCCAGCACCAGCCCCCATTGCAGCGCGCCCTGCGGCGCCGGCACCAGCCAAAGCACCGCCGGCACGGCCAGGGCCACCATGAAGACATCCATGATGCCGCGCGAGGTCCAGGGATCCAGGCGCCCCTTCTGCAAGGACCCGAACAGCGCATGCAGAAGGGCCGCGGATAGCGCCAGGATCAGCGCGGCCTGATGGCCGGCCTCCGTGCCCTCAATGGCGGTGATCCAGTCACTCATGCGCGCGAGGCCTTTCGGGAAATGAACCCTAGATGGGCGTAGGGCGTTGGCCCGGTGATGGAAAACCTACTCAGCACCCATTTTGCTCCGCCCGTCGCCGGCCTCAGCTGGCCCGAGATCCTGTTGCGCCTGTTCAGTGCCCTGCTGCTTGGCGGGATCATCGGCTGGGAGCGGGAGCGGCAGGAAAAATCGGCCGGGCTGCGCACCCACATCCTGGTGTCGCTGGCCGCTTGTCTGTTCACCCTCATCATGCTGGGAATCCTGATGGACCCGCTGACGGACGATTCCTCTGTCCGCAAGGATCCGATCCGCGTGATCGAGGCGGTGACCGCCGGGGTCGCCTTCCTGGCGGGCGGCGCGATCTTCACCGCCGACGACAAGGTGCGCGGCATCACCACGGGCGCGGGCCTGTGGCTGGCGGGCGCGGTCGGCCTCTCGGCGGGGATGGGCAACCTGGCGCTGGCGGCGCTGACGTCGGTCATGGCCGTCACCGTGCTGTGGCTGCTGAAGCGCGTGCTGGAATGACGGGCCGGTCCGCGGCCCGCCGAAGGGGATGAGGTCCGTGAGAGGGGCCGGCGCGCCTCAGCTGTCCAGCCCGGTCAGGGCCCGGGCGAAATCGGCCGGGTCGAAGGGCGCCAGGTCGTCGATCTGCTCCCCCACGCCGATGGCATGGATCGGCAGGCCGAACTTGTCGGCCAGCGCCACCAGCACACCGCCCTTGGCCGTGCCGTCCAGCTTCGTCATCACCAGGCCCGATACATCGGCCAGCTTCTGGAAGGTCTCGACCTGGCTCAGGGCGTTCTGGCCGGTGGTGGCATCCAGCACCAGCAGGGTGTTGTGCGGCGCCGAAGGATCCTTCTTGCGGATCACCCGGACGATCTTGGCCAGCTCTTCCATAAGGTCGGCGCGGTTCTGCAGACGCCCGGCGGTGTCGATCATCAGCAGATCGGCCCCCTCGGCCTCGGCCTTGGTCATGGCATCAAACGCCAGGCTGGCCGGGTCGGAGCCGGTTTCGGCCTTCAGCACCGGCACGCCAGCGCGCTGGCCCCAGACCTCCAGCTGTTCGACGGCCGCCGCGCGGAAGGTGTCGCCGGCGGCGATCACCACCGACTTGCCCGCGTCACGGAACTGCGAGGCCAGCTTGCCGATGGTCGTGGTCTTGCCCGACCCGTTGACGCCCACCACCAGCACCACCTGCGGCTTCTTCGGGTAGATCGGCAGCGGGCGCGCCACCGGCTCCATCACCCGGGTGACCTCCTCGGCCAGCAGACGCTTGATTTCGTCGACCGAGAGCTTCTGGCCCATGCGCCCCTCGGCCATGTTGGCCGTCACCCGCAACGCGGTATCCACCCCCATGTCCGAGGCGATCAGAAGCTCTTCGAGGCTTTCCAGCATCTCGTCGTCCAGCACCCGGCGCGGCACGGCGGCCTGGCCCCGCCCGAACAGGCGCGAGACAAGCCCACCCTTTGGCGTCACCGACGCCAGGTCCGGCGCGGGGGGAGGCACCTCGTCAGGGCCGGGGCTGGGCAGGTCGGGGCCGGGGGTCGGCGGCACGCCCGGATCGCTGTCGGGCGTGGGCGCGGGATCCTCGGGCGGGGTCGCGGGCGGGATCTCCGGCTGCGGCGTGGGCGCAGGCGCCGGGTCAGGCTGCGGCGTGGGCGCCGGTACGGGCTCGGGCTCCGGTTCCGGGGCAGGCTCCGGCTTCGGCTCCGGCTTTGGCTCGGGGCGCGGGGTTGGCGCGGGCTCCGGCGTCTCGGGCTGTTCGGGCGCCTCGGCCCCTTCCTCGACGATCGCATCCAGACCGGCCTCCAGCCGGGACGAGGATTTGAACAGACGGTCCTTCAGTTTGGAAAACAGCGCCATGGGGCCTCCGGTCGTTACCGTTACGGAGGTAATGCCAAAGCGGGGACGATGGAAGGGGGCGCGGGACGCGGAGCGCGGGCGAAAGTAGGCGAAATGCCGGGAGAAGGAGGAGATTGCACCCGTTTCCCAACCCATTGCGCGCTATGTTAGACAAAGGCGCCCCGGCCAGGTCGGCGGCGCGCATTCTTCCTCTCCCCCGGGAACCCTCATGGTTGCTTTCGTGATTGCCACGCTCTGTCCCCTGCCCCTGCTGGTCCTGGCCGCGCTGGTCGGCGGACCATGGGGCTGGATCGCCCTGGCCTGGCTGACCGGCCTCACTGCCCTGCTGGACGCGCTCTTGCCGAAGAACTGGCAGAACACGCCCACGGACCGCGCCTTCGACGCCGGGGTCGGCCTGTCGCTGACGCTCGGGCTGGCACACCTGTGGCTGGTGCTGATCGCGCTGCGGTTCCTCGGCGGTCCCGGCGGAGCCGAGGGTTGGGCCGAGATGGCGCCCGCCGCGCTGGCCTTCGCCGTCTATTTCGGCCAGGTCAGCCACCCGAATGCGCATGAGCTGATCCACCGCCCCAAACGCGGCCTGCGGAGGCTCGGGCGGTTGGTCTATTCCACGATGCTGTTCGGCCACCACGCCAGCGCCCACCCGAAGGTGCATCATGTCTGGGTCGCCTCCCGGCGCGATCCCAACACGGCCCGGCGGGGCGAAGGGTTCTGGCGCTACCTGCGGCGAGCCTGGCGCGGCAGTTTCCGCGAAGGGCTCCGCGCCGAAACCCGCGACCTGCGCCGCGCGGGGCGCGGCTGGTGGCATCATCCCTACATCGGCTACGTCGCGGTGGCCCTGCTGTGCCTGCTGTTGGCCTGCGCCTTCGGCGGGGCGCGCGGCGCGGCGATCTATCTGGGGATTTGCATCCTGGCGCAGATCCAGATCCTGCTGTCGGACTACGTGCAGCACTACGGGCTGGAACGCGGCGAGCGCCCGGATGGCCGGCTGGAGCCTGTCGGCATGGGCCATTCCTGGAACACGCCCCATGCGGCCACCCAGGCGATGATGCTGAATGCGCCACGCCATTCCGACCATCACCTGCACCCGGGGCGTATCTACCCCGGGCTGCAACTGGACCGGGACGCGATGCCGATCCTGCCACGCTCCCTGCCGGTCATGGCGACGGTGGCCCTGGTGCCGCGTTGGTGGCGGCACGTCATGGACCCCCGTGTCGATGCCCTGCACAGGGCGCAGTCAAAGGCAGGCAGCGGCACGGCAAGCGCCCGCCCGTCACAGCCAGGTGACGCGGTTTGACGTTTGCGACCTGCCCGCGACCTGTCACAGTGCCCGCATGAAACCGCTTCTCACCCTTGCGCTGCTCACCGCCACCGCCCTGCCTGCCACAGCGCAACAGGCCCCCACACAACAGGCCCCTGCGTCCTCGATGTCGGCGGCGGAATTCGACGCCTACACCCAGGGGCGCACCTTCACCTACGGCTCGCAAGGGGCCCCCTACGGCGCAGAGGAATACCTGTCGAACCGCCGCGTGCGCTGGTCCTTCCTCGACGGCGACTGCCAGGAAGGGCAATGGTATGAGGAAAACGGGCTGATCTGTTTCACCTACGAGCAGACCCCCGAGCCGCAATGCTGGAGCTTCGCGGCCGGATCGGGCGGCGGGCTGACCGCGACCTTCCAGGGGCCGGGCAGCCAGACCGAGCTTTACGAGATGCAGAGCAGCGAAGAGCCCCTGGCCTGCCCCGGCCCCGAGATCGGCGTCTGAGGCACCGCCGGCCTCCCGGCCTGTGGCGTGCCCGCCCGGGATGCTAGAAACGAGATCCTAGAAGAGAGAGCCCTGTTCCGGCGGCGTGCCTCCGCCAGACCCGCCACCGTCCGATTTCGGCGCCTTGCGCGGGGCTGCTTTCGAGGCGGGCTTCGACGCGGATTTGGCAGTGGCCTCGGGCGCAGGGACGCGGCCCCCGGCCCCGACCGCCAAGCGGCCATCGGCAAACTCGATCTCCAGCCCCGCGGCCGCGCCTGCCGCCACGCTGTCGCGCAGCACCTGGCCCGCCTCGTCGCGCACCACCGCATAGCCACGCCGCAGGGTCGCCTTGTAGCCCAACGTTTCGCGCAGGCGATCCAGCGCGGTCAGCCGCTGGCGCTGCGCCTCGATCTGGCCGCGGGCGCCACGGTCGAAACGGCCCATCAACGCCGTCAGCTCGGTCCGACCCTGTGCTGCCTGGCGCGCCAACCGGCTGGGCTCGATCCGACCCCGCGCGGCGAGGCGTTCGGATTTCACCGCCACGGACCGCGACAATGCCGGGGCCAGCCGCGCCGAGAGCTGATCCAGCCGCCGCCGCTCCTCGCTGATCCGCCCCCGCAACAGCGCGGGCCGCAACCCGCCCTTTTCCGACAGTTCCACCCGGCGGCGCTGCGCCAGCCCGGTCAGGGCGCGCGGCAGGCGGTCGCCCAGGTGATCCAGCCGCTGCGCCGGGCCTTCGACCAGCGTTTCCACCCGCGGCAATGCCCGCGACAGATCACGCAGCCATCGCGTGCGGGTTTCCACCGCACTGGTCTGGGCGCGGGTCAGCCGGGCGCCCTGGTCAGCCACCCAGGCCAGCAGTTCGCCGCGCACAGGCACCGCCAGTTCCGCCGCCGCCGTGGGCGTGGGCGCGCGACGGTCGGAGGCGAAGTCGATCAGTGTCGTGTCGGTTTCATGCCCCACGGCCGAAATCAGCGGGATCTGGCTGGCCGCCGCCGCCCGCGCCACGCTTTCCTCGTTGAACCCCCAGAGGTCCTCCAGGCTGCCGCCGCCGCGCGCGACGATCAGCAGGTCCGGGCGCGGCATGGCCCCGCCGGGGGTCATCCGGTTGAACCCCTCGATGGCGCGGGTCACCTCCGGCGCGCAGGCCTTGCCCTGCACGGCCACGGGCCAGATCAGCACCTTGCGCGGAAAGCGGTCGCGCAGACGGTGCAGGATGTCGCGGATGACAGCGCCCGAGGGCGAGGTGACCACGCCGATCACCTCCGGCAGGAAGGGCAGCGGTTTCTTGCGCTCCTGGGCGAACAGCCCCTCGGCAGCCAGCGCCTGCTTGCGCTTTTCCAGCATGGCCATCAGCGCGCCCATGCCCGCCGGCGCCAGGTCCTCGATCACCAGCTGGTATTTCGACTGCCCGGGGAAGGTCGTCAGACGGCCCGTCGCCACGACCTCCAGCCCCTCTTCGGGGCGGGTCTCCAGCCGGCTGGCGACCCCTTTCCAGATCACCCCCGAGATGACGGCGCGATCGTCCTTCAGATCCATGTAGACATGACCCGAACGCGGCGTGCTGACGCGCCCGATCTCGCCCCGGATGCGCACATGGGCGAACTCGCCCTCGATCACGCGTTTCACTGCGCCCGAGATCTCGGAGACGGTGAATTCCGGTGAATTTCCCGGGCCATTGTCGGAGGTGTCGTCTTCGAAAAGGTCCATGCGCCTGCCCTTGCTTTGGCGCCATCCTAGCGGCGCCGGGCGGCAGACAAAAGACCCGGACCGCGGACCTGGGCGGCGCCACGCCGCAGCCGGGGCCGCCCCTGTCGCTTTCGGCATTGTCGCCCGCCCTGCCTGCGCTAGGGTCACGGTATAAACAGGGGTGCCTCATGTTCCTTTCCGTCTTCGAGATCTTCAAGATCGGCATCGGCCCGTCCTCGTCCCATACCATGGGGCCGATGGTGGCCGCCGCGCGTTTCCTCGACCGGCTGCGCGAAGCCCCCTTCGAGGCGAAGGGCCTGCGCGCCTCGCTGCACGGCTCGCTGGCCTTCACCGGCAAGGGGCATGCGACGGACCGGGCCACGATCCTCGGCCTGGCGGGGTTCGAGCCGGTGACCTACGACAACGAGAAGGCCGAGGCGTCGCTGGCCCGGATCGCCGAGACCGGCGAGGTCACGCCCGAGGGCCTGCCGCCGATGGCCTTCGACCCGGCCCGCGACATGCTCTTCGACTACGACGAGGCGCTGCCGGGCCACCCCAACGGGATGAAGCTGATGGCGCTGGACGCCCAGGGCGACGTGATCCTGTCGGAGGTCTATTATTCTGTCGGCGGCGGCTTCGTCCTGACCGAGGCCGAGCTGGAGGCGGGCGAGGACAAGGCCCCCGGCACCCCCATCCCCTACCCCTTCCACTCCGCCGCCGAGATGCTGGAGATGGCCCGCGCCTCCGGCCTGACCATCGCCCAGATGAAGGCCGCCAACGAGGCCGCACGCGGCCGTCCGGACGTCAGCACCGGGGTCGGCCAGATATGGAAGGTGATGTCGGATTGTATCGACCGTGGGCTCGACAGCGACGGCCTGCTGCCCGGTGGCCTCGCCGTGCGCCGCCGCGCCCGGGCCATCCACGAGGCCCTTAAGGAGGAAGCAGGCCGCAACCTGGCCCCGCCCCATGTCGTCAACGACTGGATCAGCTGCTACGCCATGGCGGTGAACGAGGAAAACGCCGCCGGGGGCCAGGTGGTGACGGCGCCCACCAACGGCGCGGCGGGCGTGATGCCGGCGGTGATGAAATACTGGCTGACCCATGTGCCCACGGCGACGCCGTCGAAGATCACCGAGTTCATGCTGACCGCCGCCGCCATTGGCGGGCTGGTGAAATACAACGCCTCGATCTCGGGCGCCGAGGCGGGCTGTCAGGCCGAGGTGGGCAGCGCCGCCGCCATGGCCGCCGCCGGCCTCTGCGCCGTCATGGGCGGCACGCCGGAGCAGATCGAGAACGCCGCCGAGATCGCCCTGGAGCACCACCTCGGCATGACCTGCGATCCCGTCGCGGGCCTCGTCCAGGTGCCCTGCATCGAACGCAACGGGCTGGGCGCCATCAAGGCGGTCTCCGCCGCCTCGCTGGCCCTGCGCGGCGACGGGCGCCACTTCGTGCCGCTGGACGCCTGCATCGAGACCATGCGCCAGACGGGCCGCGACATGCACGAACATTACAAGGAAACCTCGCTGGGGGGCCTGGCCGTGAACGTACCCAACTGCTGAGGCGAGAGACAGGCAGATGGGGCCCTTGCCCCGTTCTCCTGCGACAGACACCCCCGGATATTCCCAGCCGTACGACCCAGGCAGGACGGCGCCCGGAAAGGCGGCCTCCTTTTCCTCCCCGGGCGTGGCAGGCCTCCGCCCTCGGACCGCTGACCAGCCCGGGTGCCTCCCCCCCTTTTCACCTCGGTCCAAATACTCCCGCCGGAGGCGATCGGCCGCCAGGCCGATACCGACGCCGCCCCACCCACGCAAACGCCCTGGACAATGGACATCCCCTGGGACGCCCCCTAGCGTCGCCCCATGACCAAGGATCTCGACCGCCCGCTTCTGGGCATTTCCCTCATGCTGGGGTTCTGCGTGCTGGCGCCCCTGGGCGATTCCATCGCCAAGCTCCTCGGCGGCGTGCTGCCCGTGATGCAGCTGCTGCTGTTCCGCTTCCTGGCGCAGATGATCTTCCTCGGCCCCGTCGCCCTGTGGCGAGGCGAGTTGCGCGGGCTCAGCCCGCGGGTCCTGCGGTTCACGCTCTACCGGACGCTGTTCCACATGGGCGGCATCTTCTGCATGTTCACCGCCCTTCTGTACCTGCCACTGGCGGACGCGGTGGCCATCGCCTTCGTCATGCCCTTCCTGATGCTCCTGCTGGGCTGGTTCGTGCTGGACGAGGAGGTCGGCCCGCGCCGCCTGGCCGCCTGCGCCGTGGGCTTCATCGGCACCCTGATGGTTGTCCAGCCCTCCTTCGCCGAGGTCGGCTGGCCGGCCCTTCTGCCGCTCGGGGTCGCGGTGCTCTTCTCGCTTTTCATGCTGTCGACACGGCAGGTGGCCAAGGACATCGCGCCGATCGGCATGCAGGGGCTGAGCGGGGGGATGGCCGTGGCGATCCTGGTGCCCGTGATCGGGCTGGGCCACTGGGCTGGGCTCGACCCGCTGACCATGCTGCCCCCCGATCCCGGAAGCTGGCTGCTGATCCTGGCCATCGGGCTGATCGGATCCTTCGGGCACCTGCTGATGGCGGCCAGCCTGCGCTATGCGCCCTCTGCCACCCTGGCCCCGATGCAATACCTGGAGATCCCCGTGGCGACGCTGATCGGCTGGCTGATCTTCCGCGATTTCCCTGACGGCCTGGCCCTGGCCGGGATCGTGGTGACCATCGCCGCCGGCCTCTACATCATCCTGCGCGAGCGGGCCATTGCGCGGGCGAGCCGTCAAGCGCCGCTGCCGCATCCTCCAGCGCCGCCACCGGCAGTATGACGATCATGCCCGGCCGGTCGAAACGCAGACGCACCGGGCCGGTCACCCGGTTCGACGTCCCGATCTGGCCGTCCGGGGCGAAGGAAAGCCCCTCGATCGGCCACTCCAGTCCCACCGACTGCCCCGTGACGGCTCCCATGGGAAAGAGCGACAGCCGTTCGCCCGCAGGCCGCGAAAGCCGCAGTTCCGGCGGGGCGAGAAAGGCCACGTCACTGTCGCTGGCCAGCAGGCAGCGGCGGTCAGGATGGGTCGTCAGCACCGACAGCGCCGCCAGCATGTGATCGGCGCGCGGGCCGAGGAAACCGGTGCCCAGCACCAGCGGCGCCGCGATCCGGGTCAGGCATTTCTCGAAATCCGTGCTGGCCTGCTCGGGGATATGATGGACGCGCGCCCCGGGCACCTGGGCCCGCACCGGGGCGGAGAGGCTGTCCATGTCGCCCACCACCGCGTCGGGCGACACCCCCCGCGCCAGCAGCGCGGCGGCCCCTCCGTCGGCGCCGACCACCGGCCCGGTCAGCGCCAGGATCCGGTCCAGCACCGCCTCGGGCACCCTGCCGCCGCCCACCAGGGCCACGGCCCGCGGGCTTGTCACCACCGCATCTAGACCCATGTTTTTCCCCCTGGATTCGACAGAAACCACAATATCGTCACAAAATGAAACCTTCTGCACCTTAGATTCGGACGGGTTATGTCTCATCCAAGAGTCCAAGCAAGCGCTCCCTCGCCCCGGCCAGACCGGGTTACAGGGTCGGTAGTGCCAGAATGAGCGAGAAGTAAAGTGGTCGAGTCGAACAAGATCCTCACGGTTTCCTACGGGACGTTCTCCTGTACCCTTGAGGGATTCGACGACGCGTTCGACACGATGAAGGCCATTGCCGAGTACTTCCGCGACCTGGCCGCCGATGACCGCTATTTCGGCGCCGAGCCACCCACCCCCGATGCCGACATGCTGGCCCGCCTGGCCGAGCGCAGCATCTCGCGGCGGGTGACGGCCCGCAGCGAGGACGGAAACATCGTCCTCAGCCCCGACGCGCAGCAGGCCACCGCCGCGCCGCAGCCGGCTCCCGCGTCCCGGGCTCAGGGCACCGCAACGCGCCCCGAGCCGACGCCACAGCCCGAAACGCAGGCCGATAGCGGGGCCCCCGCCCCCGCGGCCGCGCGCCCCGACGAGGACGACGAAGACGGCCCCGCGCCGCAACCGCAACGCGCCCCGCGCATCGCCGCCGCCCTGGCCGCCGCCGGCGGCGCCGCCCTGCTCGCCTCGGCCCCGGCCCGCGCCGCGACCGACGAGGCACAGGTCCCCGAGACGCCGGCAGAAGACCTGCCGAAGGCGGACAGCGAAGCCGTGGCAGAGATCGTCGAGACGATCCCCGATTCCGACCAGGGCGACGCGGAGCCGTCCGCCCCCGAGGCAACCGAAACCACAGCATTTTCTCCGGCCGAAGCCCGGACGCTGACCGAAGCAGACCCGGTAGAGGCCGACGCCCTCGAACCCCCGATTGAAACGGCCGATCCCCTGACGACCGCGCCCGAGGCAGGGGCGACCGGCCCCCAGAACGACGAGATCGCGCAGGACGCCGGTGACGATCTTCTGGATGCGGCGCCGACCGTGGACGCCGTCACGGCAGACGACAGCGCCCAGATCGAGGCTCCGGTCGAAGAGGGCGAGTCGCTCGACACGCTTCTGGCCGACACCGAGGACGAGGCCCCGGAGGAGCAGACGCTGGACGCGCTGCTGCTCGATACGCCGCTGCCGGCAGACGCCGACGATGCGGAGACCACCTCCGACGCGCCCGAGCTTGTGGCGCCCGAAGGGGATGATCTGCACGCGGAGACGGACCCTGCGCCGCTCGACGCCGCGCTTTCTGAGGTGGACGCGCCCTCCGCGACCGACGACGCCGAAAGTGCCGAGGGCGCCATCCTGGTCGAGGACGCCGCAGCCCCCGAGACCGATGAGACGATCGAGCTGCCCGACCTGGCTGCCGAGGGCGACGGCCAGGATTCCATCGCAGAGGCCGCCGACGCCATCTATACCGCCCGCGCCCGGGAGGCCGAAGACCTGCCCGTCGCCCCGGCCCGTCCCGACGTCACCGATGTCGCGCTGAAACTGCAACGCATCCGCGACGTGGTCGCCCGCCGCCGTGCCCTGGCCGAAAGCCTGGCGGCCCCCGTCGACCTCGCCCCCCAGGAGGAGGACAGCGCCCCCCTGCCCCCGATCGCGGACGAAGAGGCCGCCTTCTCCTCCACCATCGGCGCCGCCGAGGCCGAGGATGACCTGTCCGAGGACAGTGAAGGCGCCGATTCCCTCTTCTCCGACGACGGCGACGACAGCGATCTGGACGGCGCCCCGCGTGTCATGGCCCGCGTGGTGAAGGTGAAGCGGCGCGCGGACGTCGCCCCGGAGGAAAGCACACTCTCGCCCGAGGACGAGGCCGAGTTGCAGCGCGAGCTGGCCGCGCTCGAAGATGAGATCGCCAGCAGCAACGCCGCCACCGGCGTCTCGCCCGACGAGATGGACGAGGATGCGCCGGCGCCCGACCTGACGGCGGACGACCTTTTGACGGACGAGCCGATGGCGGCGGAGGTCCCGGATGAGGGCGCGGCCTCCGAGGAAAACGACACGCCGGCCGCCGAACCGCCCGCCGCGCGTGCCCGTCCGACCGCCCGCGACACGCTTCGGGCCACCGATCATTCCGATCAGATGGACCGCATCCTGCGCGAGACGGATCACCAGTTCGAACAGGAAGACAGCACCCGGCGTCGCTCCGCCCTGGCGCATCTGCGCGCCGCGGTGGCAGCGAAGAAGGCCGAGAAGGCCGCCGGTTCGGATTTTGCCGCGCGCGAGGACACCACCGATGCCTACCGCGAAGACCTGGCCCAGGTCGTGCGCCCGCGCCGCCCGGCGATCGCGCACCATGGCACCGCCCCCGCCCGGCGCCTGGACAGCCGCCCCGCGCCGCTGAAATTGGTGGCAGAGCAACGCGTCGACGTCGCTGCCGCCCCGCGCGGCCCGGTCCGCCCGCGCCGCATCTCGGTGGCCGACCTGGCCCGTCATGACAGCGGGGAGCAGCGGCGCGAGGCCGCGGCGGCCCCGCAGGTCCCGGCCCGCACGCCGGACGAAAGTTTCGAGGATTACGCCGCCTCCGTCGGCGCCAGCTCCCTCGGGGATCTGCTGGAGGCCGCGGCCTCCTACATGTGCTTCCTGGAAGGCCAGCCTCTCTTCTCGCGGCCACAGTTGATGACGCGGGTGAAGACTCTGGCCCCCGATGAGTACTCGCGCGAGGACGGGCTTCGCGCCTTCGGCCAGCTGCTGCGCGACGGCAAGATCCGCAAGGCCGAGGCCGGGCGCTTCACCGTTTCCGACAGCATCGGCTTCCGCCCCGAGAAACGCGCCGCAGGCTGACACGCCGCTGACCGACTGCCCTGCAGGACCCCATGCGCCCCGCCGCCAGGCCGGCGCCTTTCGCGTTGTCCGGCCTGCCCCTCCGGCTCATGGGCACCTGCGCCTGCATCGCGCCGCCGGCCCCTTGCTTCACCTTGTCTGAAATACTCCGGGGGTGAATTGAGCCGCAGGCTCAAGAGGGGGCAGCGCCCCCTGCCCCCGGCCTGCCCACGCCTTTCTCCGGCCCCCCTTACCGCTGCCCTCGGCCAGATCGCTACGTCACCCCCACCACGCTTGCGCGACGGCCCCTGCTCGCCTACATGGGGGCGGGTTTCGCGGGGACGCGCCGGTACGGACGCCGGAACTGACAGACAAGGGTTCGGGATGACACTGGCTGACAAGATCCGCAAGTTTGAGCGCGACCTGCGCGACCACTACAACACCGATCTTTCCACGCCCGAACTGCGGCGGCGCGCGAATGTCTACAACCTCTGGTTCGATCACGCCGCGCTGCGCATCCTGTGGACCAACTTTTTCCAGATCGCCCCGGGCGTCTGGCGCTCGAACCACCCCACGCACCGGCGTTTCGCGAAGATGAAGGCCATGGGCATCACCCATGTCCTGACCCTGCGGGGAGACAAGCCGACGGCGCACTACCTGACCGAGGTCGAAAGCTGCCGCGAACTGGGCCTGACGCTGATCGCGCGCCGCCTGCATGCCCGCAAGGCCCCGAGCCGGGAGGAGGTGCTGGCAGTCATCGAGACCCTGCGCACCATCCCCCGCCCGTTCGTGATGCATTGCAAGTCCGGTGCCGACCGGGCAGGCTTGGCCTCGGCGATCTACCTGATGGTGATCGAAGGCCGCCCCGTGGAAGAGGCCCGCAAGATGCTCTCGCTGAAGTACATCCACATCCGCAAGAGCAAGACCGGCGTGCTCGATCACCTGCTCGACGTCTACGCCGCGCGCAATGCGAAAGAGCCGATCGGCTTCGAAGACTGGATACGGACCGAATATGATGCGGACAGGATCAAGGCAGACTTCCGCGCCCTGCCCTGGTGGCGCCGATGACTGACGACAATACCCCGAAGAGCACCACCCCGACCGGCGCGGCGACAGGTAGTCCCCGCCCGGCTGACAAGGCCTCCAAGCCCGCCCCCACCATGGGCGGCAAGCCTGTCCCCGGCACGGAGGCCCATGTGCCCGGCCGCATCCTGGCGCGCTGGCTCTGGGTCAACTACCTGAAGAAACACAGCTGGACGCTGATCGCCGCCTTCGTGCTGATGTCGCTGGAGGGCTCGATGCTGGGCGCACTCAGCTGGATGATGAAGCCGATGTTCGACACCGTCTTCATCGAGGGCCAGACCGGTGCGCTCGGCTGGGTCGGAGCCGCCATCCTGTCGATCTTCATAGTTCGCGCGCTCAGTTCCATGGGGCAGAAGGCGCTGCTGGCACGCGTGGGCCAGCTAAATGCGGCGGACCTGCGCATGGACCTGCTGGCGAACCTCATGCGCCAGGATGGCACCTTTCACCAGACCCATCCGCCGGGCTTCCTGATCCAGCGGGTGCAGGCGGACGTGGC
This sequence comes from Pseudooceanicola marinus, assembly GCF_020177265.1. Lineage (GTDB taxonomy): Bacteria > Pseudomonadota > Alphaproteobacteria > Rhodobacterales > Rhodobacteraceae > Pseudooceanicola > Pseudooceanicola marinus_A. Next base: position 186,470 of record NZ_JAIVMC010000007.1, on the reverse strand, counting down.
CGCCGTCAACGGCGTCTGGACCGCAATCCTGACAGGCGCGGGCCGCGACCTGATCTCGCTGGTGATCCTGATGGGCGTGGCGATCTCGGTGGACTGGCAATGGACCGCCGTGGCGCTGATCGGCGCGCCGATCCTGGTGGCGCCCTCGATGATCGTGCAACGCTTCGTACGTGCCCGCTCGCGCGAGGCGCGTGACCTCGGCGCCCGGCTGGCCACCCGCCTGGACGAGATTTTCCACGGCATCGTCCCGGTGAAGCTGAACCGCCTGGAGGAGTATCAATCACGACAATACGGCGCCCTGACTGACGACCTGGTCCGCGCCTCGATCCGCTCCACCATCGGCACCGCCTCGATCCCCGGCATGATCGACATCATGGCCGGCATCGGCTTCCTGGGCGTGCTGATCTTCGGCGGCTCCGAGATCATCGACGGCGAGAAAACCGTGGGACAGTTCATGTCCTTCTTCACCGCCATCGGATTTGCCTTCGAACCGCTGCGGCGCCTGGGCGCCGTTTCGGGCACCTGGCAAGTGGCCGCCGCCGCGCTGGAGCGGATCAAGGAACTGATGGAGACGAAGCCCTCCCTCGTCTCCCCGGCCAATCCCGTCGCCCCGCCGAAGGGCATGCCGGGCGTGACCCTGACCGATGTCCACCTCTCCTACGGCGAGACGCCGGTGCTGAACGGCCTCAGCTTTACCGCGCGGCCGGGGCAGACCACGGCGCTGGTCGGCGCGTCGGGCGCGGGCAAATCCACCGTCTTCAACCTGCTGACCCGGCTGGTCGACCCGACCTCCGGCAAGATCGAGATCGACGGCGTGCCGGTCTCGGCCATGTCCCTGCCTGACCTGCGCAGTCTCTTCTCCGTCGTGTCGCAGGATGCCGCCCTCTTCGATGAGACCCTGCGCGAGAACATCCTGCTGGGCCGCACCGATGTCAGCGAGGACCGTCTGGCCGAGGTGCTGGCCGCCGCCCATGTCAGCGACTTCGCCGAGAATCTGCCCCAGGGTCTCGACACGCCAGTGGGCCCGCGCGGGTCGTCCCTGTCGGGCGGGCAGCGTCAGCGGGTCGCCATCGCTCGCGCCCTGCTGCGCGACACGCCGATCCTGTTGCTGGACGAGGCGACCTCGGCGCTGGATGCGCAATCCGAGGCCGTAGTGCAGGCGGCGCTGGACCGGCTGGCGGAAGGACGCACGACGCTGGTCATCGCGCACCGCCTGTCCACCGTGCGCGGCGCCGATCAGATCGTGGTGATGGATCGCGGCCGGGCCACCGACCAAGGCTCTCACGAGGAGCTGATGGCGCACGGCGGGATCTATGCGCATCTGCATGATCTTCAGTTCCGCACCGATGGTCGCACCGCCGATCGCATGGCGCTGGAACAGGAACGGGACCGCACCCGCAATCGCGGCCGCGCTGCGGATGCCGATGACGCCGGTATTTTCCGGCGCGCCTTCCTCAGGCTGTTCGGCGGCTGACGGGGCGGTTGCGCGCGGACCAGACCCGCGCGCGCCCCAGGCGTCCGGCCCGCCAGTCCACGGCGCGGATCATCAGCGCCCGGTCGGCCCCTGGCGCCAGGACCCGCGCCCGCAGATCGCCGATCCGGCCCTGCCGGAAGACCCCCGGCGCCCTCGCGCCCAGGTGATCCGCCGCGGCCCGGGTCCAGCCACTTTCGGGCCGGTCGCATTGGTCGAGAAACAGCAGCCATTCGCCCTGCGCCTCTGCAGCGGCAGCGTTGCGATCCCCGCGCACCACCTCGGCGCCGATCGCCTCGGCGATCTCGGCAGTGGCATCGGTCGAACCCGCATCGGCGAAGATCAGCTCCCGCAGGATCCCCTCCTGCACCGCCTCGAAGATCAGCGGGGCCAGATCCGGCAGATCCCGCTCTGCATTTCGCGTGGTCACGATCACCGAAATAGCTGCGCGCATGTCACCCCCTGTCGGCCAGTTCCTCGGCCCGCTATAAGGGAGCAAATCGAAAACCGGGAGTCCCCGATGTCCGAAACAGATCGCCGCGTGCTGCGCCTTACCGGCAACGATACACACGATTTCCTGCAGAACCTCGTCACCAACGACCTGGGGCGCCTCGACCAGGGGCCCGTCTACGCCGCCCTGCTGACGCCCCAGGGCAAGTACCAGGCCGATTTCCTGCTGGTCCCGCAGGGCGATGCTCTGCTGCTGGACGTGGCCGCCGATCTGGCGCCTGCGCTGCTGCAGAAGCTGACCCTCTACAAGCTGCGCGCCGACGTGCAGATCGAGGACACCGATCTGAAGGTCTACCGCGGCACCGGCGAGGCGCCCGAGGGCGCCGTGCCCGATCCGCGTCACCCGGCGCTTGGCTGGCGGCTCTACGGCACCGAGGCGGGCGATGACGGCAGCGATTTCGTGGCCATCCGCGTGGCTCATTGCATCCCCGAGACGGGGATCGAGCTGACGCCGGACACCTTCATCCTGGAGGCCGGGTTCGAGCGGCTGCACGGGGTCGACTTCCGCAAGGGCTGTTTCGTCGGCCAGGAGGTGACCGCACGGATGAAGCACAAGACTGAACTGCGGAAGGGCCTGCGCCGCGTCGCCGTGGAGGGCAGTGCGCCCCCGGGCACCGCGCTGGCAAGCGAGGACGGCAAGGCCGCCGGCACGCTCTACACCCAGGCGGGCGGCGAAGGCATCGCCTACCTGCGCTTCGACCGTGCCACGGGCGTGCTGAGCGCCGGCGACGCCCGGGTCACCGCCCTGCCCGACGCGCCCGAATGAGCGATCCGTCCTCCGCCCTGCTGGCCGACCTGGTAGGCCAGCCCGTCACCGGGATGCGCCAGTTGCAGGGCGGCGACCTGTCGGAGGTGCGCCTGCTGACGCTGGCGGACGGCAGCCACCGGGTTGCCAAGCTGGGCAGCCATGCCCGCGCCGAGGCCGGCATGCTGGAGGCGATGGCGCGGACGGGGGCCCCCGTGCCCAAGGTGCTGGAGGTGCGGCCGCTGATGCTGATCCTCGAACACCTGCCCGAAAGCCACGCCCTGCCCGGGGCCTGGGGCCGCCTGGGACGCCGCCTACGCGCCATGCACGACGCGCCGGCGCCCGAGGGTGCGGGCTATGGCTGGCCCGAGGACTATGCCTTCGGCCCGGTGCCCATTCCCTGCGGCCTGCCCGGTGAGGCGCCTGGCACGGCCACCGACTGGCCCCGCTTCTGGGCCGAGGCACGCCTGCTGCAGGGGATCGAGACCCTGCCCATGCCGCTTGCGCGACGGATCGAGGCCCTGGCGCAGCGGCTGCCGGACATGCTGCCCGCCGCTCCGCGGCCCTCGCTGCTGCACGGCGATCTCTGGGCCGGCAACCTGCTGTTCGGCCCGTCGGGCAATGTCCATCTGATCGACCCCGCCTGCGCCCGCGGCGATGCGGAGGTCGACCTGGCGATGCTGCATCTCTTCGGCCAGCCGGGGCCGGGGTTCACCGCCAACTACGGCTCCCTGCCGCCCGGCTGGGGCACGCGCCGGGTGATCTACCAGCTCTGGCCCGCCCTGGTTCACCTGCGCCTCTTCGGGCCCAGTTACCGCACGCTTGTCGAGGACCTGCTGGACCGGCTCTGAGCCGCGTCTGGCGGCTCCTGCGCCAGGACAACAGGCCGCAGGGCCGCGTTGCAGCGCCGCCACAGAAAATTGCACAAATTTCAGGCAAACGCGCCAATCTGTCCAGGTCGCGACGCACCGGCAGCCTTGCGCTGGACAGGCACGCGCGGCCAAGCCGAGGGAAATTGGGGGCTGAAGCGCGCCTAAATGGCGGAAATTTCACCAAGCTGCCAAAGCCAGAATGGGCCGCCGCAGCCATGCAGCCGCTTCATATGCACTGGGAAGATGCAGCTTTTCGGAGCGGGCAACAGCCCCCCAGATGCCCGCTGAGAACGTGAAAGGCCGCGCGTCGCGCGGCCTCCTTATCAATCCGATTCCGCCGCGGCGGGCACGCTCAGGCGCGTTCGGCGTATTCCATGGTCTCAGTGTTGACGACGATGTCCTCGTCCTGGCCCACGAAGGGAGGCACCATGACCTTGACGCCGTTGTCGAGGATCGCCGGCTTGAACGAATTCGCCGCCGTCTGACCCTTCACCACCGGCTCGGTCTCGACGATCTTGCAGGTCACCTTCTGCGGCACCGTGGCGTTCAGCGCCTCGGACTCGTAGAATTCCACCACGATGGTCATGCCGTCCTGCAGGAAGGGCCGACGATCGCCAAGCAAATCAGCGGAAACCTCGACCTGGTCGAAGGTTTCGATATCCATGAAGTTCAGCATCCCGTCGCTTTCGAACAGGAACTGCATGTCCTTCTGCTCCAGCCGCACACGCTCGACCTTGTCGGCGCTGCGGAAACGCTCGTTCAGCTTGGAGCCGTTGCGCAGGTTCTTCATCTCGACCTGGGCGAAGGCGCCGCCCTTGCCGGGCTTGACGTGGTCCACCTTGACGGCCGCCCAGAGGCCACCGTTGTGTTCCAGCACGTTGCCGGGACGAATTTCGTTTCCGTTGATCTTGGGCATTCGGGAAGCCTGCGTGTTGATCCGTTTCCGGGCCAGCCTATATATGGCCTTCAGCCCCGTGACAAGTCATCGCCACGGGGGTGTCACGCTTGGGTGTGGCCCAATGAGCCATGCGGTGAACGCAACGCAGGGATGCGTGATTGCGCTATCCGAATCGGTTCTTTTTGGTCATAAGGGGCGGCACGCCCGAAACACAAGAGCAATAAGCAAGGACGGATCATGAAAGATTTCGTTGACGGCACCGCCTTCAATAACGAACAGGGCAACCGCGCACGCAAACTGTTTGCCGCTGTCGTACTGGCGGCCCTCGATGACGCCATTGCAGACGACAAGAAATACGGCAACGGCCCGGAACAGATCGCCCGCTGGGCCCGGTCTCGTGACGGCCGTGAAGTTCTGTCCTGTGCCGGCATCGACCCGAATGAACGCGTGGTCGGTGGCCTGATGGAGTTCGTTTCCAAAGGTGTCCGGACCTCCGTCGCCCTCTCGCGCGAAGAGAGCGAGCGTCGCCACGCAGCGGAACAGGCCGAAGCGGCCTGAGCCCATTGACGGAACCAGCCCAGCCGGTTTCGCCATGAAAAACGCGCTCCGAAAGGGGCGCGTTTTCCTTTTGACAAGGGGGGTATCATGGCCCGCGCGATCATGATTCAGGGGACCGGCTCCAACGTGGGCAAGTCACTGCTGGTGGCCGGCCTTGGCCGGGCGTTGACCCGGCGCGGCCTGCGCGTGGCCCCTTTCAAGCCGCAGAACATGTCGAACAATGCCGCAGTGACGGCGGACGGCGGCGAGATCGGCCGCGCCCAGGCCCTGCAGGCTCGAGCCTGCGGCCTGCCGCCCTCGGTCCACATGAACCCCGTCCTGCTGAAGCCCGAAAGCGAGACCGGCGCCCAGGTCATCGTCCAGGGCCGGCGCCTGACCAGCAGCGCCGCCGGCGACTACCCCGCCCTGCGCGCGGGCCTGATGGACCGGGTGCTGGACAGCTTCCACCGCCTGGCCCGTGACACCGACCTGGTGCTGGTCGAAGGCGCAGGCAGCCCCGCAGAGATCAACCTGCGGGCCCGCGACATCGCCAACATGGGATTCGCCCGGGCGGCGGGCGTGCCGGTGGTGCTGGCAGGCGACATCGACCGGGGCGGTGTCATCGCCCAGATGGTCGGCACGGCCGAGGTGCTGGACGCTGAAGACCGGGCGATGATCCGCGGCTTCCTCATCAACAAGTTTCGGGGCGACCCCCGCCTCTTTGACGAAGGCTACGCCGCGATCGCGGGGCGCACCGGCTGGCCCGGCCTGGGCGTGCTACCCTGGTTCGCCGAAGCCTGGCGCCTGCCCGCCGAGGACCTGATGGATCTGGACCGCCCGGCGGATGCCCCCGCCGCCGGCGCGGCGAAGATCGCGGTGCCCCGCCTTCCCCGGATCGCCAATTTCGACGACCTGGACCCGCTGGCCGCCGAACCGGGCATCACGCTGGACCTGGTGCCGCTTGGCCGCCCCCTGCCCGCCGATGCGGCGCTGATCCTGCTGCCCGGCTCAAAAAGCACCCGCGCCGATCTGGCGGCCTTCCGGGCGGAAGGCTGGGATATCGACCTGGCGGCGCACCTGCGCCGCGGCGGCCATGTCATGGGCCTCTGTGGCGGTTTTCAGATGCTCGGCCGGACCCTATCGGACCCTGAGGGCCTCGAAGGCCCTCCAGGCGTCACGGAAGGGCTGGGACACCTGCAGATCGACACCGTGCTGCACCCCGAGAAACAGCTGCACCTGCGCCAGGGGTCCCACCCGGCCAGCGGCAACCCGGTCGAAGGCTATGAAATCCATCTGGGCGAGACTACCGGCCCCGACACGGACCGCCCCTGGCTGCAGATCGCGGGTCGCCCCGAGGGCGCCATGTCGGAGAATGGGTTGGTGCGGGGCAGCTACCTGCATGGCCTCTTCGCCGCCGACGGCTTCCGCGCCGCGCTGCTGGCGGAGCTTGGCACCCCCGCCTCCGCCCTGCGCTACGAGACCGAGGTGGACAGCGTCCTGGACCGGCTGGCCGACCACATGGCGGCCCACCTCGACCTGGACGGGCTTCTGGCGATGTCAGGGGAGGTCAACGCCCCGGCGGGCTGATCAGGCCACACGGGCGCGACAGGAGCACACCAAGCCCGGGCACTTGCGGCCCGCGCCCCCGAGCCGGCCTCAGATGTAATCCTTGCTCTGCAGCGCGCGCTGGATCTCACGGCGCACCAGCTTGCGCACGTTGCGGGTGATCCGCTCGCCCAGGGCACCCTGAAGCTCCTGCCGCAGGATCTCGGAGACGAGCTCGCGCAGGGCCTCCTCATCCACGGTGACGCTGCCGTCGTCCGCGTCATCCTGATAGGGATCAGCCAGTTCGGATGGCGACTGCGCCGCGCCGCCAACAAGGGCGTCATGCTCCGGCATCGCGTCGAAGTCCGCCTCGGGCAGCGGATCCGTCCTGTTGCCATCCAGGAAATCGGCGTCCTGTGTCGGATCATCCGCATCCGGTGCGACGAAACGGTATCCTTCGGGGGCCTCTGTTGCCGGCTCGTCCTCGGCCTCGACCGGCTCCGGCTCTGCCACCGGCGTCACGGTCTCATTGCGGCGGAACAGCGACTCGAAACTGCGGACATTGTCGCCCTGCCCCTCGACCAGTTCCGCGTCCTCGATGTCGTCCCGCAGCCCGGACCGGTCGTGGCGTGGCGCCGGGTCGGTATCGAAATCAAGGCGGCTGAGAACCGCGTCCAGATCGTCGAACCGCGCATCCTCCGCGGCCTCGTCCTCTGCGGTATCATCCTTGGCGGGGTCATCGGCCATGTCTTCGACGGGAGCGGCGTCGACGTGAGCAGCGGCGGCCAGCGCCTCGGCAGCACCATCGCCGAAATCGGAGAAATCGGTGGACCGGGCATGATCGGCGTTCAGCGAGGCGAGCATCTCGTCGAAGTCGAACTCGTCGTCGTCATCCTCCGTGCCCTCCAGCACGTCATCCTCGGGCTCTTCATCTTCGCGCTGCGCACCCAGGACGTCGTCCTCCGCCGCGTTCCCAGTCAGATCATCATCGCGCTGTGCCCCGGTATAGGCGGGCACCCAGCTGCTGCCGTCGAAGGCCACCGGCGCATCGTCGAAGCCGCGCAGGGCGGCTTCGTCCGACACCTCGGCAAAGGGCGCCTCTTCGATCTCTTCCGCGAGAGGGTCTTCAGGGTCGTTTTCCGGGGCAAAGGACAGGCCGGCATCGGCAAAGCTGTCGCTCAGATCATCGTCAGCAGTGCCGATCGCGGTCTCCGCGTCCCTTTCGGGAGCGCTACCCGGCTCCGGATCGGCCACGCGCAGATGCGGCGCCAGAATCAATTTCTCGGGCGCGGCGGGGGCTTTCTCTTCCGGAGCCGCCTCGCCCTTGCGCCCGAAGGCCGTGGGCCCCTTGCGGGCCTCCTCGGGCTGCGTCTGGGCGCGCACTTCTTCCGATACCAGCTTCCGAATGGAAGCCAGGACATCCTCGATCTGGACGTTGCTGACAGGGTCGTTCATCTGCTCTAACCGTTAATCCCCAAGCCCGAAGTCTAGCCCGGGCAAGGGTTTTTCACAATGGATGAGCAGAGTTTTACTCTTTCCCGATGCGGCGCAGAACGGAATCGAGCTTCCGCCCCTGGGAGGAGATCCCCGCCGGCGCATCCTTGACCATGTTGTAGTAGGCCGCCGGGTCGTAGATCTCGACGTTCAGGCCGAGGTTCTCTGCCGTCAGCAGCCCCATGGTGGACAGCAGCGAATAGCGCGACAGCACCTCGTCGACCTGCGAGGACAGGTAATCGACGCGGGCATCCAGCAGCGCCTGTTCCTGGGTCAGCACGTCGAGCGTGGTGCGCGACCCGAGGTTCGCCTCTTCCCGGACGCCCTCGAAGGCCACCTCGGCAGCACGCACCTGTTCCTCGCCGGCGACCGAGGCCGCACGGGCAATCTGCACGCCGGAGAAGGCATTGCCGACGTTCTGGGTCACATCCGTGCTGACCACGCGCAGGTTGGCCAGCTGTGCGTCCCGGCTCAGGACCGCCTGGCGACGGGCCGACGCGATGGCCCCCCCGCTGTAGATCGGGCCGGAGGCGCCGAGGCCGATGGAACGGCTGTTGGTGGTGAAGTCATTGTCCAGGTCACGGGAGATCGACACGCTGGCCGACAGGTCGATGTCGGGCGCCACCTGAAGGTCGGCCTGCCGCATGCGCAGCTCTGCCACCGTCACCTGACGGCGGGCCGCATTCATGCTGGGATGGGTCTGCAGGCCGATATTCACGGCCTCGGACACCTGGCCGGGCACCCGGCCCAGGCGGGCGGGCGGCGCCAGGTCGCCGGGCTTGTGGCCCACGGCGGCCTCGTATTCCAGCTGCGCCTGGATCAGCGAGCCCTGCGCGGCGGTCAGGCCCGACCGGGCCCCGGCCAGCGCGGCCTCGGCCTGGGCGACATCGGTGCGGGTCACCTCACCCACCTCGAACCGGTCTTGCGCGGCCCGCAGTTCCTCGCTCAGAAGGCGGACGTTGGCACGGCGCAGCTGCAGCGTCTGCAGGGCGCGGCGCACTTCCATGTAGGCACTGACGGCGCGCAGCAGCACCTGCTGCTCGATGGCCAGCAGCTGCTGGCGGGTCACCAGGACGGTTTCCTTGGCGATGTCGAGACCCAGCTGGCCCTTGCCGAAGTCGAACAGGGTATAGCTGACCGAGAGGCCAGCCCCGAGCCCGTTGGAGGTCACGCCGGTGGCATCGTTGTAGTCGCTGGAGGCGTTCGCGCTCCAGGCCAGGACCGGGCGCAGCGCCGCCAGAGCGCCGGCGGCGTCTTCATCGGTGGCCTTCAGCAACAGGCGGTTCTGCTCCAGCAGGCCCGAATTACGATAGGCATCCGCCAGGGCCTGCCCCAGCGTTTCCGAACTGGCGGCGCCCGGCAGCGCCACCAGAGCTGCGGCGCAGGCCGCCCCCGACAGGAGCGCCCGTGCCGATTGCCGCAGCCCGGCAAAGATTCCGCGACGCCGGGGCGCCTTGACCTGTTCCATCATCCTGTTCTTCCTCGTTCCGCCGGTTGGCCCGGCTCAGTTTGTTTGAGACGCGGCGCCTGACCGACCCGAAGGATCAAAGGGTGAAGGCCGCATGTCGTTCGAAACCGGGCAGCACCGGTGCTCCTGCATTGAAGGAGAAGCGCCAGCTGATCTTGCCGTCGATCTTGTAGCCGACACGCACGACACCCAGATGACCCTCGGCGAAAAGCACGCAGATGCGACCGCCTTCCTTCAGCTGGTCGGTGATCGCCTCGGGCAGGTGTTCCACCGCGCCCTCGATCAGAATCACGTCGTAGGGGCCGTGTTCCGGCGCCCCCTCGGCCAGTTTGGCCTCGTGCAGGATCACGTTGTCGGCGCCCAGATCGCTGAGGATCTGCTGGCTATCGCCGGCCAGTTCGCTGTCTTCCTCGACGGCGATCACGGCCTCGGCCATGCGGGCGATGACGGCGGCGGAGTAGCCCTGGGCGGCGCCCAGATCCAGCACCAGCTCTTCGGGCTGGATGTCCAGCGCGTCCAGCATCTTGGCGAAGGTGCGCGGTTCCAGCAGGACGCGGTTTCCGCCGAGGGGCAGGTTCTCGCCCAGATAGGCGGCCTCCTTGCGCTCCTGCGGCACGAACAGCTCGCGCGGAACCGAGAGCATGGCCTCGATAATCGGGAATTTGGTCACGTCGGAGGGGCGGACCTGCGCATCGACCATCATCGTGCGGCGGGCGGCGTAGTCGGTCATAACTAGACTCTTTCGTTCAGAATCCTCTCGGACCCGGTTGTGCCACAAGGATGCGACCACGGCAACGCCGCGATGTCCTGCATTCGCGCATTGCGCTTCCGGGGTCACATTTTGCATCGCTCCGGCCGGAACAGCCACGGCGATTGAAGGGATATTAACCCACCCTGCCCGATTGTACCGCCAAGAATCGACGCCAGGAGGCGCCCATGAGGGATATGTCAGAAGACAGGCAACAACCGTCGCAGAGGCCGCAGACTGATGGCCGCCACAGGCTCGCGGGTCCTGCCGCCAGGGGCATGGCGCCTGACGGCGAAGGGGTCGTCGCCCGCGCCCTGCGTAATCCCGCGCGCCGCTACCCCGACCGGTCCGACGCCCGCAGCGCCGGGGGCATGCTGCGCCCGCAGATCACCCCGAGCTTCCACCTGGCCCCGAATGGCGGTGTCTTCACCATTGGCTCCTGCTTCGCCCGCAATGTCGAAGACGCCCTGATCGCCGCCGGTCTGGAGGTGCCCACCACCGCCTTCAGCGCCCCGCTGGAGGAGGCACCGGGGCGACCGAACCGTCTGTTGAACCAGTACAACCCCGCCACCATGCTGCAATGCCTGCGCGATGCCGAAACCGGCGAAACCGGCGCCGGCCTCTACCGGCTGCCGACCGCCGCCGGAGCGGATCAGGGCGAGGCAGGCCAGGCTGCGGCGGAAGACCAGGAGATGGTGCAGGATTGCCTTTTGGCCACCGGCGGGCGCGCCGTGGCCCGCGCCCGTGCCCTGGAACGGCGCGCCCAGATCCGCCGACTTTACGCCGAAGGGCTGGCGTCCTGCGATACCGTTGTGGTCACCCTGGGCCTGGTCGAATGCTGGTTCGACCAGTTCGAGGGCATCTACCTGAACGAGGTGCCAAACCGACGCCTGCTGCGCGCCGAGCCCGAGCGCTTCGTCTTCCGCCGGCTGGACACAGCGACCTGCCGCGACATGCTGTTCGAGATGATGGACCGTCTGGTCACCGAGGGCGGCCAACGGGTGCTGCTGACCCTGTCGCCCGTCCCCCTGCAGGCCACCTTTGTCGAAGGCGATGCGATCATGCGCAACGCCTATTCCAAGGCTGTGCTGCGCGTGGTGGCCGAGGAGGTCGCGGAGCAGTTCGACGGCGTCGACTACTTTCCCAGCTACGAAATGGTCACCTCGATGGGCCTCGCGGCCTTCGACAACGACAATGTCCACGTCCGCCCCGCCGTGGTGTCCGAGGTGATCGCCCATATGACGGCCCATTACCTGCGCGGCTCGATGGAAGGGGCCGCCTGAACGGGAGGCGCGCGCGGGATCGCCTGCCGCTTGGGCGCAGCGCCTCCGGGGCCGCGCCGCGCGGGGATACCGCTCTGGCCATTCGCGCGCGAACGGGTCTAGCTGGGGGCAAGGATCCCCAGACGAAAGACCCCGCGATGAATTGGACCGGCTATCTCGACGCCAACCAGGCGCGTTTCACTGAAGAGCTTCTCGGTTTCCTGCGCATCCCCTCGGTCTCGGCCAAGCCCGAGAACACCGGCGACGTGATGCGCGCCGCCCGTTGGGTGCGCGACCGGCTGGAGGCAGCGGGCGTGACCGGGGCTGAGATCCTGCCGACCGACGGCCACCCGGTCGTCCTGGCGGAATGGATGGGCGCCGGACCGGAGAAGCCGACGATCCTGATCTACGGTCACTTCGACGTGCAACCCGCGGAGCCCTTCGAGCTGTGGCACAGCCCGCCCTTCGAGCCGGAGGTGCGTGACAACCGGGTCTGGGCGCGCGGCGCCTCGGACGACAAGGGCGGCATGCTGATCCCCATCCTGGCGGCCGAGGCGATGATGAAGACCGACGGCAGGCTGCCGGTCAACGTGAGGTTCTTCTTCGAAGGCCAGGAGGAGATCGGCTCCCCGGACCTGCCGCCCTTCGTGGCCGAACACGCCGACCGGCTGAAGGCCGACATGATCTTTTCCGCCGACGGATCACAATGGGCGCCGGGGCAGCCGCAGATCGTCGAGGCGCTGAAAGGGCTGGTCAGTCTGGAGGTGCATGTGCAGGGACCGGCGGCGGACCTGCATTCCGGGCAACACGGCGGCGGCGTGGCCAACCCCGGCATGGCTTTGGCGCAGATCCTGGCCTCGATGAAATCCCCCGAGGGGCAGATCACCGTCGAAGGGTTCTACGACGACGTTCTGCCGCTGGACGCGGAGACCCGCGCCGCCATCGCCCGCGTGCCCTACGACGAGGCGGGCTATCTCGCAGAAACCGGCGCCCCTGCTGTGCTGCCCGAACCAGGCTATACGGTCCGCGAAAGCCTCTGGGCCCGGCCCACGCTGGAGGTGAACGGCATGACCTGCGGCTGGCAGGGCGCGGGCACCAAGACGGTGCTGCCCGCCCACGCCAGCGCCAAGATCACCTGCCGCCTTGTTGCCGGCCAAAGCCCCGAAGCGGTTTTCGAGACGATCCGCGCCCATGTGGCCGCCCATTGCCCACCGGGCATCACGGCGGAGGTCACCCAGAACCCCGGTCGGGCCGAGCCCTTCCAGGTGCCCGCCGGCCACAACGCCACCGCCATCGCCGCACAGGTTCTGGAAGAGGTCTACGGCCGCGCGCCTTACCGCACCCGTGTCGGCGGCTCGATCCCGGTCATGACCACCCTGCTGGGAGAGCTCGGCGTGCATGCGGTGATGTTCGGTTTCGGCCATGGCGACGAGAACATCCACGCCCCGAACGAGTTCTTCCGGCTGGATGCCTTCCGCACCGGCCAGCTGGCCTATGGGCAGCTGATGGAGGCGCTGGCCCGCGTCTGAGGCGCGCCGCGCCGTTGGACTGGAAAGGGGCGGCCCGCCGGGACCGCCTCTTTTCCATGATCCTGATCGGCGCGCCTCAGACGCCCGCGGGCAGCCACAGCGCCGGATCCTCGCCTGCCTCGGCCCGGCCCATGACCATCAGGGGATGGGCCGGCCCCGCGGGCCGGTAGCCCGGCCTGCCGCCGGACCAGACCGCGCCCCCGCATTCCTCGACGATCAGGACGCCCGCGGCATGGTCCCAGGGTTTCACCACGGGCGCCAACATCAGGTCGGCGTGGCCAAGGGCCATCATGCGGTATTCATGGCAGGAACAGCGCAGGGTGAAGGCATCGCCGAACCCCTGCGCCTGCTGCCAAAGGGTGGCGCGGTGTTCGGGCACATACAGGCGCAGCGGCACGAAGGCCTGCCAGCGGTCACGCGGCCGCGCCGGCGGGCCGGACAGGCGGCGCGGCGCCGCATCGGGACGGCAGAACCAGGCCCCGCCCCCGGGGGTGGCCGTGATCCAGTCGTCCAGCACCGGGTCATACAGCAGGCCGAAGATCGTCCGCCCGCCCTCGACCACCGCCAGGATCACCCCGAAATTGGCCAGCCCGTTGGCAAAGTTCCAAGTGCCGTCGACCGGGTCGATGACCACCGCCAGCTCCGCCTCGGCAAAGCGGTCGAGGATCGTGGGATCCTCCGCCACCCCTTCCTCACCGACGACCAGGGCGCCCGGCAGCAGCCGCTGCGCGGCGGCGGTCAGCCGCGCCTCGGCGGCGCGATCGGCCACGGTAACCAGGTCATCGGGGCCGCTCTTGGTGTCGATCTGGTCGGCCGAAAGGTTGCGGAAACGCGGCAGGATCTCCGTTCGCGCGGCGTCGCGCACGGCCTCGATCAGGCCGGTCATAACGTCATCTGTCAGGGGCATGGAACGTCCGTTTGCAGGTCTGTTTTCAGGTCTGTCTTCACCTCTGGGACAGAGCCGGAAGGCGGCGCCGGGCGCCTAGCCCTCCAGCTCCTGTTTCAGGGTCTTCGCCAGGTCCACCGGCGGGCAGGGTTTCTGCAGCGTGGGCGCGACCACCGCGCCCATCTCGGCCTCCAGCAGCCCGGAATAGCCGGTCATGTAGACCACCGGCATGTCTGGCAAGCGCTTGCGCACCTCGGCCGCCAGTTTGAACCCGCCGATCCCCCCCGGCATGACCACGTCGGTCAGCAACAGGTCGAAGGGCTCGCCGGCCTCCACCAGGTCCAGGGCTTCGCGCCCCGAACTGGCCGGCAGGACCTCGTAATTCAAGGAGCGGACGACCTCGGTCACGATGCTCAGCAGGCTTTCCTCGTCCTCGACCACCAGGATTCGCTGCCCCTGCCCCTTCGGCGCCTTGGCGCGCTTATGCGGGGCCTCGCGCCGGTTGTCCTCGGTGCCGCGTGGCAGGACCAGGCTGACGGTGGTCCCCAACCCCTCCTCCGAATAGATCCGCAGCTCGCCGTTGGACTGTTCGACGAAGCCATAGACCATCGACAGGCCCAGCCCGGTGCCGGAGTTCTGCCCCTTGGTGGTGAAGAAGGGATCAATGGCGCGGCGGCGCACCTCCTCGGTCATGCCGGGGCCGTTGTCGGTGACCGAGAACTCGACGTAGCGCAGGTTCTGGCCGTCGTCTTCCCCGCCGCCGGAGCGGTAAAGGCTGGAGCGGCTGTCGACCTCCGACAGGCTGCGCACGCTGACGCTGATCCGGTCCCCCATGCCGGCGGCGATGATCGCGTCGCGGCTGTTCAGCACCAGGTTCAGCAGGGCATTTTCCAGTTGCCCCACATCGCAGAAGACGCGCAGATCCTCGTCTTCGTCGTTGATGACCAGGTCGATGCTCTTCTCGATCGTGGGTGCGGCCAGGTCGCGGAAATCGGCCAGCACGCGGGACGTCTTCACAGAGCTTTCCATACCCGGCTGGCGCTTGGCGAAGGCCAGCAGCCGCTTGGTCAGTTCCGCCCCTCGCCGGACCGAGGCATGGGCCGTATCGAGGAAGGGCATCATCCGCGGCGAGGCCTCGGATTTCACCAGTTGCACCGCGTATTCGATGGTCGCCAGGATATTGTTGAAATCATGCGCCACGCCGCCGGTCAGCTGGCCAAGTGCATCGAGCCGCCCCGAGCGTTCCATCTGCTGACGGTTGCGTTCCTGTTCGGTGATGTCGTCCAGGATCACCACGGTGGCCACGTCGCCGGCATCGCGCGCCTTCACCGGCGCGGTGGACACGCGCACGTAGCGCGGCTCGTCGCTGTTGGCCCGGCGCAGAAGGGCCGTTTCCCCGCGCAGCACCTCGCCATCCATGGCGCGCGCCACCGGGGTGTGGGCGCCCACAGGCACCATCTTCTCCGGATCGACGAAGGCCAGGGTTTCCGGCCAGGGGAAGGGGATCGGGCGATCCAGCTCACCCAGCATCAGGCGTCCGCTGGGGTTTACCGCGGCGATCTGGCCGCCCGCGGTCAGGCCGATCACGCCGCTTTGCGCCGCATCCAGGATCGCGGTCAGGCGATTGCTGACCCGGCGCGTCTCGGCCGCCAGACGTTCGGCGTTGCGCCGCGCCAGCACGTTCTGCACGAGAAAGGCGGCGACCACCAACAGCGAGATCAGCACCACCCCGATCTGTGCCATGCGCAGGCGCTCCGGCGTCCAGAACTCAGGCGTACCCAGCCAGTCCTCGCGCAGGGCGATATATTGCTCCGAGCTGAGGTAGCCCGGGATCACCCCGTTCAGCCGCTCGCGCACGGTCGCCAGCCCGGGACGCAGCGCAATGGCCCGTTGTGTGACCTCGAAGGGCGGGCGCACCTCCTCAATCCGGCTGTCGAACCCGCCGGTCGCGGCAAGACGCCGGACGGTCATGGTGGGATAGAGGATCGCATCGACCTCCCCCGCCAGAAGCCCGTCCAGCAAACCGGCGGCATTGTCATAGACCTCCAGGTCCAGCCCTCCATGGGCCTCGGCCCGGGCGCGCGCCACGTTCTGCTCCCCCACGCCGACGCGCAGGCCCACAAGGTCATCGAGATCGGCGATCCCCTCGCCGCTGCCCGCCCGCACGAAGATCGAATAGGGCGACTGCTGGATCGGGGTGGTGAAATCCATCCGCCGCTGGCGATCCGCATTCACGCTGATCGGCGGCAGGATATCGTATCGATCCGGCGACGGCCCCGCGGCCCAGTCCTCCGTCGAGATTTCCTTGAACTGCAGCTGCACCCCGGCCCGTTCCGCCAGGTCGCGCAGGCTTTCGACGCCAAAGCCGGTCAGCGTCCCGTCCTCGGTCACCACCTGGTAGGGTGGGAAGTGGCTGACCCCCACGGTCAGCACATCGGGCACCGGGGCGGCCAGGCCCAGGCCCCAGCGTTCACCCAGTTCCGTCAGGGCGCCACTGTCCTGCAGGCGGGCCAGCGCGGCATTGATGCGCGGCATCAGTTCGGCCCGGCTCTGGTGCAGCAGGACGTAATGCTCCGGCTCCATCAGCGGCGGACCGACCGTGCGGACCCGGTGATCCAGGCGCCACTGGCGCAGCGTGTCGAAGATCACCTTGCGCACGCTGATCACGGCGTCGATCTGGCCCAGAAGCAGGGCGCCCAGGGCGTCCTCGACCCCGCCGTAGGGCAGGATCGTGTTGCGCTCCGCCAGTGCGCCGGGCTCGCTGCCGGTGGTGTTGCGGATCACCCCGATCCGCGCGCCTTCCAGCGTGTCAGGCGACCAGTCCGCCGGCGCATCGCTCCGGGCGATCAAGTAGACGCTGCTTTTCAGGACGGGACTCGACAGGATGTTGGTGCGGCGCAGCGCCTGTTCCCCCGATCCGCCGGCCAGCATGTCGGTATCCCCGACCATCTGCGCCGCGATCACATCAGGGGTGGACTCGTAGCCCACGAATTCGACATCGAACCCCGCCTCGCCGGCCACCAGCCGGGCCAGTTCGGCGAAATAGCCGGTCAGGGTGCCATCGGGCTGCATCTCGTAGATGCCCGCGTAGGGCGACCAGGGCACCCGTACCAGCGGGCGGTCGGAGGTCGCCTCCTCCGGGGCCGGTCCGTCCTGTGCAGGGGCCGCGACCGGGGCCGCAAGGAACAGAACCAGAAGAAGCGGACCAAGAACGCAGATCTTGAAACGGGCGAAACGACGGTACATGCGGGTTCCCTGACTGACACCACTTCCGTTCTAGGCGAAGTGATTGGCACTGCCTACTCCTCTTGCTACCAGAAACCGCGAATGCGGCGGCATCGCGGCAGCAGGGCGGCAAGGCGCGGCAGAAACGGAGCGGGGCAACGAAATGACGGGCGCGACAGGATCGGACGGGGTGAAGTCGGTACGGCGCGCGCTGGAGTTGCTACAGCTGCTTGGCCAGCAACAGGAAGAGGGGCTGGGCGTCAGCGCACTGGCGCGACGCGCGGGCCTGGCGGTGTCGACCACGCATCGCCTACTGACAACGCTGGAAGCGCAGGGGTTTGCCCAATGCGACCCCGACACCGCCAGCTGGAGCGTCGGGCGCGCCGCCTTTGCCGTGGGGGCCGCCTATGGCCGGCGCCACAGCTTCACCGGCCCCGCCCTGCCCTTTCTGCGGCGGCTCCGCGACCAGACCCATGAAACGGCCAACCTCGGTATCCTCGACCAGGATCGGCTGGTGACGATCAGCCAAGTCGAAAGCCGCGAGATCGTGCGCGCCATCGCCCCGCCCGGGGGCCAGGCGCCGATTTTCTGTTCGGGGATGGGCAAGGCCCTGCTGGCCACCTGGCCGGATGCGGAGATCACGGCGCTGGTGGCGCGGGTCGGTCTTCCGCCGATGACACCTCGCAGCCTGACCACGACCGAGGCGGTGCTGACCGACATGGCGCGGATCCGGCAACGTGGCTATGCACTGGATGACGAGGAACATGTGCCCGGCCTGCGCTGCGTCGCCGCCGTAGTCTGGGCACCAAGTGCCGAACCGGCCTGCGCGATCTCGATCTCCGGCCTTGCGGCCCGACTGACCCGGGACCGGCTGGACCAGGCCGGACAGCAAGTGCGCGAGGCCGCCCGGCAACTGACCGAACGGTTGGGCGGGGTCGCCCCGCCGGGGGCCTCCGGCGGGCCCAGGCCGGACTGATCGCGCCCGGCCCCACCACCCCTGTTCAACGGTCGCACCGCTCGCGCCCGAACGATCAGGCGACCTGCGCTGCTCGTTCGCCGCTGGTTCCGAACCCGGTATCGAAATGGGCCGCCGCCCCGTCCAGCGTCACCTTGAACTGACCAATGGCCCCGGCCATGCCCTGCGCCTCTTCGTTGAGCGCGACATTGGCCGAGGAAACCTCCTCCAGCATCGCGGTGTTCTTCATCGTCGCCTCGTCAAGGCTGGACATCGAGGCGTTGATGTCGCTCAGGTTCGCGGATTGCTCCACCACCGCGTCGGAGATCGAGGCCATCAGCCCGGTGGCCGTGCCGACCGTCTCGGAAATGTCCTCGATCGTACCCCGGGTCCGGCTGACCAGATCAAAGCCCACGTCGACCTGACGACGGCTTTCCTGCACCAGGCCGGTGATCTCCTCCGCCGCTTCCTTGGACCGCTGCGCCAGGGCGCGCACTTCGCTGGCGACCACGGCAAAGCCGCGTCCCGTCTCGCCCGCCCGCGCCGCCTCGACCCCGGCATTCAGCGCCAGCAGGTTCGTCTGGAAGGTGATCGTCTCGATCATGTCGATGATCTGCTCGATCTTTTTCGAGGAGCTGCGGATCTGTTCCATCGCGCCGATGGTCTGATGCACGACGCTGACGCTTTCGTCGGCCCGAAGGCGCGCCCGTGTGGCCGCGTCGCGTGCCTCGCCCGAGGCCTGGGCGGTTTCGGAGATCGAGGCCGAGAGCTTGTCGATCGACAGGGCGGTCGAGGCCAGGGTGCCCGCGGTCTGTTCCGACCGCGCCGCCAGCTCGCGCGAGACATTGGTGATCTCGGAGCTGGCCCCGGCGATGGACTGGCCGCTGCTCGCCAGCGTGCGCACCGAGGCCTCCAGGGTTTCCACGGCGGCATTGAAATCATCCCGCAGCTTGGCGTAACCGCCCTGCATCTCCGGCCCGATGCGCACGGTCAGATCCCCTGCAGACAGACGTTCCAGAGCGCGGGCCAGCAGGGCCACCATGGCCTCCTGCTCCTGTCGGCGGGCCTCGCGTTCGGCCTCCGCCGCGCGGGAGACCTCGGCCCGTTCCACCAGTCCGTCGCGGAAGATCTTCAGCGCCCGCGCGATGCGCCCCACTTCGCCATGCTGCCGGTCGAAGCCGGTCACCGGGCCAAGGTCACCCCCGGCCAGACGTTCCGTCGTGCGGCTGATCGCGCCCAGGGGACGCAGGATCAGCGCCCAGGTCAGCAGCAGCGCCAGCATCAACACCCCGGCGGAGGCCACGGCCATTTCCCGCATGCGACGGCCCGCGCCGGCCACGTCTTCGGTGATCGTCTCGGCCATCCTATCGATCTGGTCGCGACTGTCGGCGCCAAGTTCGGCGGCCCGCTCGGCAATGGCGATCACGCGATCCACCGCCCCGATGGAGGCGGTCTCGGCGTCCGCGGTCGCCGAGAGGGTGGCGATGCGCGCCGCCACCAGTCCGGTGTCGGGCGCGGCCAGCGCGACCAGACGGTCAATCTCTCCGGCGATGCGCCCGTCCTGAAGATCGCGCCGATCCGACAAGTGCCCCGCCGCGCTACGCAGGGCATCGGCCGCCACGCCAACCGCGTCCGCATCGGCGCCGCTGACAATCTGCAGAGCGGCGGCGGCGAAGTCCCCCAGGGCACCGTTCAGCACCACCAGGTCCATCAGGAAGCCGAATTCCTCATCCAGCAAGCCCTGGATCGTGGCGCTGTTCTCGGCACTGGCGGCCTCGGCGCCCAAGGTCAGGTCGAACAGCAGGTCGTCGATGGCTGTCGCCAGCACGACATCGCTGGACTGGCGCGCCGCCAGCACCTCGCCGCGCAGACTGTCGGCAACGATCCTGCCGCTGTCGATGGCGGCGGAAAAGACGTCCATCGCCTCGCGGACCGGCGCCGCGGGCATGGAGACGGCAGGGTTGCCCGCCAATTCTTCCAGCCTCTGATCGAGGCGCCCGGTCGCTGCCTGCGCCAGGTCGCGCAGGATCGCCGCGTCGCCCGGCCTCGCGCTGGCACCAGCGGCCAGCGCCAGGCCGGTCAGCAGGTTGACGTCCGCCCGTGTTTCCAGGACGGCACTGACGGCAGCGAACTCTTCTTCCGAAAGCTTCTGCAGCGTTCCGGCAACCGAGGCCATGGTTTCCTCGCCCCGGAGAACCACATCGAAATAGGCATCGTCGGCCAGTTCGACCAACCCGCGCTGCATCGCGCCCATCTGGGTCTGCAGATCCAGGATCAGCCCGTCTATGCGGGCCTCGCTGGCAAAGGCTGCCGCGCGGCTGTCGGCAAGGCGTCGCAGCCCGGCCGAAACCTCGTTGAAGGCCGTGCCAAGGTCGCGCGCCGCGTCAGGCGGCAGGACGGAGATGCGTCTTTCCAACTGCGACAGGACCGATGCCGTGTCGGCACGCGCCTCCTCCAACGCCTCGGGCGTGGCCGCCAGAAGGGTCCGGGTGACCGTGTCCCGGGCCAGGTCGGCCGCGCCGATCAGCTCCGCGCTTTGCTCGACCTGCACCAGCATCTCCCCGGTCAGCCGATCCATGTCCCGCGCGATCCGGTCGAACACCATCAGGGCGGTGGCGCCGCCCACGGCCGTGGTGGCCGCCATGGCAAGGAGGATCAGCGTGACCTTGGTGCCGATTGACCCCGTCACGCGCCTGACAAACGACATCACCATCCCTGCACCACCATGACGCAAACCGCGCTCCGGTGGCGGGCGCCGCCAATCGACGGGGTTGCCTGACGCCGATCAGCCATTGTCGTCCCCGGTCTCGCTCTCTGCGGACTCCGCCGCCGCGCCGGTTGCCAGCGGGAGCAGCTGCCCGTCCGGACCGGCGCGGGTCAGGAACACCTGGTCCATGCCCTGGTTGTCATCCGGCCCAAAGGTCAGGGTCAGCCCGTCCAGATCAACGACCCGCTGTCCCTCCAGCGCGGATTGCAGCGCGGACCGGCTGAGGTCGCGGCCCGCCGCCTGAAGCGCAGCCAGGGCCAGGCGCCCGACCATGTAACCTTCGAGGGAGACAAATCCGGGCTCAGCCCCGGGCGCATGGGCGGCCAGCGCCGCCTGGTAGCGGGCGACGAGCGGCAGCGAAGGATCGCCGGGATAGGGCACGACCTGGCTGACGATAAGCCCCTCTCCCTCCGGGCCGAGATCGGCCACCAGCCCGTCTCCGCCGAAGGAAATCGCGACGAAGGTCGGGGTGAACTCCAGCATCCGACACAGGCGTACGAACTCGGCCACGGGTTTCGATGCGCCCACCATCACCACCGCCTGGGGCCGGGCCTTGCGGAGGGTCAGCAGCGCGGTCTTCACCGCCGTGGTATTGCGGATGTAGCTGCCCTGGGCCACGGGCGCCTTGCCGCGCTCAGCCAGGGCGCGGGTCACACCGTCCAGGCCGCTGCGGCCAAAGCCGTCATCCTGATAGAGCACGCCGATCTCCGACAGGCCAAGGTCATCCACCAGGTAAGCCACCCAAGCCTCCGTCTCGGCGGCGTAGCTGGCCCGCAGGTTGAACACATTGTCGCGCCCGGGCTCCCGCAGGGCCCCGGCGCCGGTCAGCGGCCCGATGAAGGGCACCTGCGCCTGGCCCGCGACCGGCTGGGCCGCGGTGGAGGTCGCCGTGCCAACGGCCCCGATCAGGGCGATCGCATCGTTGCGCTCCAGCACGGCCTTCACCGCCTGGACCGAACGGTCGGGCTCATAGCCGTCATCCTCGCTTTCCAGCAGGATCCGCCGCCCATGCACGCCTCCCGCGGCATTGGCCTCGCCAAAGGCGGCCTCGATCCCCGCCTTCATCCCCTGACCGAGCGCGGCCGCCGGCCCTTCCAGCACGGCGACCTGGGCGAAGGTGACACTGTCGGCGGTCACGCCCTCTTCGGCCCGTACCACGCCCGCGGGCATGAGCACGGGCAGCGCCGCCATCAGGCAGGCGCGCAAGATCCGGCTGAAAGGCATCTGTCTCTCCCTCGCTGAAACGAGCAGAGCCTAGGAAGAGACGTTTAACGGAACCTCAATTGCGCTGAAGGCAGCAGGTATAAACCCGGAAAAGTCGATCTAGTCGCCGGAGCGGACCGGCGCAGGACCGCCCCCCGCGCCCGGGGGCCGAGACCAAGCCAGCCGAGGAGGATCAGAAGTAGGTGGTCAGCTTCACCTCGACGAAGCTGTCGTCCTTGATGAAGGCCAGCGGATCGTTCCAGCCCGTGGTCGTCGCATGGCTGGCATTGACCTCGAAACTGCTGGAATCGGTCAGGCGCGAGGACAGGCGCAGCGTGTAGAGACGCGCCTCGCTGCTGATGTCGTGGAAGACGCCCAGCTTCACCTCGGTGTCCCTGGCGTTGTTCAGGCGGTAGTTCATGCCGAGGAATAGATCATCTTCGAAGACCGTCACCGGCTGAAGCGCGCCGCGATCATCATAGAGGTATTCCATCACCACGGTCAGGTCACCGTCTCCGCCGCCCAGGCCGTTGAAGGTGTAGTCGCCGCCGACCACGGCCGAAAGATACTCTTCCGTCCCGACGTCGTGCCAGGAGGCCTCGGCCCGCAGTTGCAGGTCGTTGAGGGCATAGACGGCCGACAGCCCGACCTGTTCGACCTTGCGGTAGTAAGGGATCAGCCCCGCGACCGGCGGCAGCCCGGACAGGGCGCTGGCCAGGTCATCGGTCATGATGTCGTCCATCGTGTCCCAGAAGTCATCCGCGTCGACCGGCATGTCGCCCTGGGCGATCCCATCGGCGATGGCATCGTTGATCGCATCGCACATGGCCTCGTTGACCGGACCCAGGGCATTGATGCAGCCGGGCATGGCCAGCGCCTCACGGCTGGTGCCGTTGAAATAGGTCGCCTGCACGTCGAGAGAGCCATTGCCGAGCGCGAAGTAGCCCGCGTACCGCAGCGCCAGGTCGACGTTCCGCGCGTCCCGGTCCTCCTCGTAGTAGGCCCGGTCCGGGTCCCATTGCAGCAGCGAGCGGAAACGGCCCTCATCGCCCTTGGGGAAGGTCGGCTCGATGAAGCCCAGAAGCGCGTAGGCGCTGAAGGTGCCGATACCGCTGTGGTAGTTCAGGTTCACCATCGGCGTGCCGAGCAGCGTGTCCTGGACCAGCGGGTCGGTGCCATCGACCGGGTTCATCACGTTCATCACCGACCGGCTTTCGGCCACGCCCCAGTTCTCGGTGTGGAAACCGGCCAGCAGGCTCCAGTCCCCGAAGCTTTGCGAATAATGCAGCTCGGCGATATTGCCCCGGTCCAGCGTGCCGGTGCTGTCTAGGATCCCGTCCAGGTCGAAGGTCAGGCGACCGGCGCCCAGGGCGATCTCTCCGCCCAGGGTCATCTCACCGAAGGCCTCCACCCCGGAGGAGGACTGGCCGGCATACAGCCCGTCTTCAGTGTAGTAGCGCAGCCCGGCGCTGAGGCTACCGTTGAAGGAGGCCTCCTGTGCCAGGGCCGAACCGGCGGCAAAGGTCAAAAGCGCCGCAGCGCCGGGGGCTGCCATGCGGAGAGGGAGAGAGACCGTCATCTGACACTCCGTAAAATCGGGAAATGAAAAGAATCACTATGTTCACCGATCATAGGCACAGGGACGGCCGGCCCGGCCGGTACAGCGACGCGCGGGGGCGTCGTGACAGGGGCTCAGATGCAGCAAAGCCACACAAAGCAGGGCCCAGCCTGCGCAAGGGCCGCCTTTCAGAGCGGTTCATGGGCGCAACGGTGCGAAGCGAAGGTCGCCCGTCCCGCCGCAGGAGCCGTCCGGAGGGGACCTAGAGCCCCCGGCGCAGGGCGTTGACGGTCAGATCGGCAGGGTTCAGGCCCTGGTTGAACCGGAAGTCCCTCCAGGTCAGCGTCGTGCCCTTGCCCGTCAGATGGTTGGTCATCACCATCTGCGAGGCGCGCCAGTAGCGGCCCTGGTACTGGCGATAGCCCGAGACGACCATGGTCTTCACGTGGGCCTTGCGGCGGTCGAAGTACTGGACCTGACGGATCAGGTGGCGCCCGGCGTCGATCCACAGTCGCTGTGCGCTGTAGGCGGAGCGGCCGGTCGGAAAGCGGTCGACGATGTCACAGCGCCCGCCCCCGGGGCAGGCCCCGGTCGAGACGAAGGCATAGGTATATTTCTCCACGTCCTGATCGACCATGTCCTCATAGGCGAACTCGCTGCCGACGAAGGCACCGGACCGCCCCGACGACGAGATGCGGCGCACCTTTGACACCGCCGGCAGGTAGAGCCACTGGTCGTCGTCACGCCCGCCGCCGTGGGAATGGGTCAGCAGGGCGGTGCCGCGAATGTCGCCCGGCCAGTCGAAGATCAGCACCGAACGCGCTTCCTCAGGGCCGGTCTCCACCGAGCGGGCCTCGAAGCGGCGGGTGCTGGTCTGGCCGCTGGCGGTGGTCAGGATCATCTCGCCCGAGACCGACTGGTCGCGAAACCCCGGCTCCACCCCCACCTGGGCGGCCAGGCGGCGCCCCTTCTCCTGCGCGGTTTCCGCCAGCGCCGGTCCCGGAAGCAGGGTCAGCAGCACCAGCGCCGCGAGAATGTGGGAGAGGAAATGTCTGGGCATCAGTCCTTGGTCCTGTCGAGGGTCAGCAGCAGCGCGGGCAGGAACAGCAGGTCGGCCAGCAGCGCGAACACGATCACGATGGCCGTCAGCGCCCCCAGGTGCTGGTTGATGGCAAAGCCCGACGTGGCCATGGTCAGGAAACCGACCGCCAGGCAGATCGAGGTGACGATGATGGCGGAGCCGACGACGCGGAAGGTGTCGTGCAACGCCGGACGCGGCGCCAGACCCCGGCGCCGCCCGTCAAGATAGTGCATCAGGAAATGCACCGTGTCATCCACGACGATGCCGAATGTCATGGTCGTGACCACGGTGGAGCCGAGGTTCACGTCGCGGAACGTCATGCCCCAGATCCCGAAGGCGATGATTGCCGGCATCAGGTTGGGCGCCAGGCTGATCAGCCCCATCTTCAGGCTGCGCAGCGTCGCCATCATGATCATCGACACCAGCACCAGGACCACCAGCAGCCCCGCCAGCATTTGCGAGTTGTTGCGTTCCGACACGGTCGAAAAGCCGTAGGAGATCCCGGCCGGCCGGGCCGTCGTGGCGGGCGTGTTTGCGGCCATCCAGGCCTGGGCGCGGTCGCCGAGGTCACGGATCTGGTGCGAATGGTCCGAACGCAGCAGCACCACCACCCGCGTGTGCAGCCGGTCGACGTCGATCATCGTGTTCAGGTCCAGCCCCACGGGCAGGGACAGCTCGTAGAACATCATCAGCTGGGCATTGGCCTCGCGGCTGTCGGCGATCTGCGCGAAGGCGGGATCGTCGCCGTTCATGCTCATGTTCATGCGCTTGACGATCTGGGTCATGCTGGTGACGCCGACGACGTTGTCCTGGGCCTCGATCCAGGCGGTAAATCGGTCGATGTCGCGCAGGAAGGCGGGCTCGAAGACCGAGCCACCTTCCGGCGCGGTGAAGGAGAACTGCAGGTTCGACAGCCCGGTCAGATGCGCCCGGATCTCGTCGGATTCGCGGCGGAACTCGTAGCGCTGATCGAAATAGCGCACCAGGCTGTCGTCATAGCCGATGCGGAAGATACCGAAGACCGACAGGACCACCAGCGCCGCGAAGCCCGCCAGCCAGCCGCGGCGATAGCGGATTGCCAGCTCCGCCAGACGCCGCATCATGCCGACGGTCAGCGGCAGGCTGTCGCCGCCCGCGGCCCGGCTCATCCGCAGGCCCAGGGGCAGGACGGTGAAGGTGGCCAGCATGCCGATCAGCAGGCCGAAGCCCACGATGTTGCCCATGTCCTGAAGCGGCGGCGCCTCGGCGAAGTTCAGGCCGAGGAAGCCGATGGCGGTGGTCACCGTGGTCACCAGCACCGGCGCCAGGTTCCCCGCCAGCGCGTGACGCACGGCGCCGGGGCCGTCCAAGTGGTCCAGTTCGCGGATCCAGCTGAGGATGATGTGGATGCAGGAGGCGGCCGTCAGCACCATCACCGCCATCGGGCTGATCGCCGTCCCCGCCGTCAGCTCGATCCCGAGGAAGCCGGCGAAGCCGAAGGTGGCCAGGGTGCCCGACAGCACCACCACCGCCGAGGCCATGACCGCCACGGGCGAGCGCAGGAAGTAGAGGAAGAGACCCAGAACCAGCACGAAGGCGACGGGCACCAGGGTCATGATGTCGTCACGCGCCGCCTTCGCCAGGGTCAGCCCGCCGATGACGTCGCCGGTCACATGCACCTCGAAACCGGGATAGCGCTCGGCCCATTCGGCGCGCATCTCATCCAGGTAGGCCAGAAGCTCGGCCCGCCGGGCCTCGAAGTCCCCGCCCAGCACCACGTTCAGCATGATGCCGTAGGCGGTCAGGTCCTCGGCCACCAGCCGGTTGCGCAGCTCGGGGCTGGTGCTGGCCACCTCGCGGAAGCGCGTGGCGACCTCCGGCGTGATTTCGGCCCATTCGTCCAGCAGCGGCTCGACCAGGATGTCGTCGCCCTCGGCCCGGCTGTGGGGGAAGTTCGCCGCCGAATCCACCCGCAGCGCATAGGGCGCCATCCAGGCATCCGCCGTCATGTCGCGCAGCGCCTCCAGCGTCGGGCGGGCGAACATCTCGCCCTCCGGCGGGACGATCATGATGAGAAAGCCACTGGCGCTGGCATAGTGCTGCGACAGTTCGGCCAGGTCGCGGCTTTCCTGGTTGTCCTTGCCGAAGAACGACGTGTTGTCGGCCGAAAAGGAAAGCCGCGACACCCCGACCCCCAGCCCCAGCACGAGGGCCAGGACCAGCAGGGTCAGCTTGATGAGATGGCGCAGGATAAACTCTGCAATCCGGTCCGAGGTGCTCATTCGTCTTCGGTTATCCACCCTGATCGCCGGGAGTAGCCGTAGCGCCGAAAATAGGCCGCCCATTCCCGTTCGACCCGCCGTGCCAGCGCCGGGTCCATGGAAAATTCATTTACCCTATAGCCCTTACGTGCCGAGAGCATTCGGTCAAGGGCCGGCTCCAGTGCATCGGCCTCGCCCAGCCCGATTGCGTCGTAAACGCCCTTGATGACAGCTTTCGGATCGCGGCGCAGATCCTCGTAGCGGAGGCAGGTGTAGTGCCCCTCGGGGATCAGGGCACGGTCGCGCTCGAAGGCCTCATGAAAGGCCCTGAAGGCGCGGAATACGCCGTCTTCGAGGTCGGCGCGGGCGGGCATGGTGCGGCGCAGGGTCTGGGTGGCAGTCATGCTCTCGGCGGTCAGGATGTTGGACTGGGCAATCTCGTAGGGATCGCGGAGAATATGAATGAAACGCGCCTGCGGAAAGGCGCGCAGCACCTCCGCCAGGCGCATCGTGTGACCCGGAGATTTCAGCAGCAGCTGCCGATCCGGCGCCAGGTACTGCACCGCCGTCAGGAAGGCGCGCCAGCGGCGATGCCAGTCGGCGCGCAGGGCCTCGGGCAGATCGGCGATGTCATCGGTCATCGCGGGGGCCTCCGGATCGTCGAAGGCCATGCCCCGCATAACCGACGGCGCGCCTGCGACCAGCAATGCCACCTCGTCCTCCTCCGAACTGTCGGCCTCCAGAGCCACGTTGTCCATCGGGCGGCGCCCGGGCAGCCACAGGGGCGCCAGCGGGCGCATCACGTGGCGCAGCATCAGGAAGCTCTTGGGCATGAAGACCTGCAACGAGGTCGGGGAACAGAAGCGCGGATCACAGCTCAGCAACTGGTGCAGCCAGGTTGTGCCGGACCGCCAGTAGCCCAGGATGAAGACCGGATCGGGGCGGATCTCGGTCCGGGCCAGAGCGCGCCCGTGGATCATCTGACCCAGCCCCTGCATCAGCGAGTTGCCCAGGCTGAGCGCCGTGATCGAGGCATAGAGACCAAGCCGCAGATCGCCGCGGCAGCGCGCCCATTGCCCACGCGACAGGGCCCGCCAGTCGCCCCAGGTCATCCCGTGCCAGAGCCGTGGCATCAGGGGGGAATAGCCGAAATCCCGCGGCCGCGCCGGCTGACGTGGCCGCGCGGCCCCCTGCCCCGCTTCCGCAGGCGGCCCCTGGTGCCCTGCCGGGCGCCCTGTCCTTTCGTGCTTCACGCAGGTCCTCCCTCTCCCGCAGGACTATAGGAGGCGGGGGTAACGAAGACCTAACCAAGAAAAAGAACCCCGGCAGGTGGCCTGCCGGGGTCCGTTGCGGTTCGCCTGAGGCGCGGTTCAGCCCTGCGCCGGGGCCTTGGCGTGCAGCGCGGCGATGATGTCCTGGTGGGAAATCGTGCCCAGCGTCTTACCCTGCGCATCGCAGACCGCCACCGGGCGCGACACGTCGGTCAACAGGCCGATCACCTCGGCCACCGGCGTCTCGGGCGCCACCTGGCCCGCCACGGTTTCAGACCCGGCCGGCGTCATCACGTCGGAGGCCAGAAGCACGTTCAGCGGGTTCATGTGGGTGACGAAATCGTCCACGTAGTCATTCGCCGGGTTGGCGATGATCTGTTGCGGGCTGCCGCTCTGGACGATCCGCCCACCTTCCATGATGGCGATCCGGTTGCCCAGCTTGAAGGCCTCGTCGAGGTCGTGGCTGACGAAGATGATGGTCCGCTTCAGCTTCGCCTGCAGCTCAAGCAGCTCGTCCTGAAGGCGCGAGCGGATCAGCGGGTCGAGCGCCGAGAAGGGTTCGTCCATCAGCAGGATCGGCGCCTCGGTGGCAAAGGCGCGGGCCAGGCCCACGCGCTGCTGCATGCCGCCCGACAGCTCGCCCACCTTGTTCTCGGCCCAGTCGGTCAGCCCGACCAGATCCAGCTGCTCGCGCGCCTTTTCCTCGCGCTCCTTCTTCGACAGCCCCGACAGTTCCAGCCCCAGGGCCACGTTGTCCAGCACGTTGCGCCAGGGCAGCAGGCCGAACTGCTGGAAGACCATGGCGACGCTTTCGCGCCGCAGCCGCAGCAGATCGTCCTTGGAACAGTCGGTGGGTTTGCATTCCCATCCGTTCGCCCGCACCCGCACGGCGCCGCGCACCACGGGGTTCAGCCCGTTCACCGCGCGCAGCAGCGTCGACTTGCCCGAGCCGGACAGGCCCATCAGCACCAGGATCTCGCCCTCTTCCACGTTGATCGAGCAATCGTGGACGCCCAGGACCTGCCCCGTCTCCTTCTGGATGTCGGAGCGGGTCATGTCCTTGTCCATCAGCGGCAGGGCGCGGTCCGGGTGATCCCCGAAGACGATGGAGACATTGTCGAACTCGACAGCGGGCTTCTTCTTGGTGGTCTCTTTGCCCTCAGTCATTTGCGACCTCCGATGCGAAGCATGCGATCCAGGATGATGGCCACCACCACGATGACGAAGCCCGATTCAAAGCCCAGCGAGGTGTTGACCGAGTTCAGCGCGCGTACCACCGGCACGCCCAGGCCATCCGCGCCCACCAGGGCGGCGACGACGACCATCGACAGCGACAGCATGATGGTCTGGTTCAGCCCCGCCATGATCTGCGGCAGGGCATAGGGCAGCTCCACCTTGGTCAGGGTCTGCCACTTGGTGCCGCCGAAGGCCTCCGACGCTTCCAGCAGCGGCGTCGGGGTGGAGCTGACCCCGAGATAGGTCAGGCGGATCGGCGCGGGCACGACGAAGATCACCGTGGCGATCAGGCCCGGCACCATGCCGATGCCGAAGAAGACGATCGCCGGGATCAGGTAGACGAAGGTCGGCAGGGTCTGCATCAGGTCCAGCACCGGCTGCAGGAAGGTATAGACCTTCTGGCGGTGCGCCGCCCAGATGCCTATGGGCACCCCGATGGCCATGCAGACAATACAGGAGGACATGACCAGCGTCAGGCTTTCGGTCGTCTCTTCCCAGTAGTCCTGGTTGAGGATGAAGAGGAAGCCCACGGCCACGAAGAGGCAGGTCTTCCAGTTGCGTTGCAGCACCCAGGTCAGCGCCACGAAGGCGGCGATCACCAGCAGTTCGGGCGGCTCCTGCAGCAGCCACAGCAGACCGTCGATCATGCTTTCGGCGCCGCTGGCCAGGATGTCGACGACACCCTCGAAATTGTCCCTCAGCCAGTCGAAGAAATCACTGGCCCAGTCCCCTACGGGGATCTTGTTTTCTGTCAGCCAATCCAAGGCGGACCTCCTTTTGGGCTAATGCCTGGAAGCGAAAAGGCCCGGTCCTGTGCGTCCGGGCCTTTCCACCATGTTGATCAGAGACCGAAGGCGTCCTTCACCGCCGCGGCACCGTCTTCGCCGTCCACGGTGGTCACGCCGTCCAGCCAGGACATCACCAGGTCCGGGTTGGCCTTCATCCAGGCCATCGAGGCGTCATCGGCATCTTCCCCATCGTTGAGGATGGCGCCCATGATCTCGTTCTCCATCGGCAGGGTGAACTTCAGGTTGTTCAACAGGGTGCCGACGTTCGGGCACTCCTCGACGTAGCCCTTGCGGGTCACGGTGTTCACGATGCCCTCGCCGCCGAAGAAGTCCTCGCCGCCCGGCAGGTATTCCAGGTCGAAGTTGGCGTTCATCGGGTGGGGTTCCCAGCCGAGGAATACGATGTCTTCCTGGTCCTCGTAGGCGCGCTGCACCATGGACAGCATGCCCTGTTCGGAGCTTTCGCGGACGGTGAAGTCGCCCAGGCCATGAGCGTCATCCTCGGTCAGGCCGATCAGGTAGGCGTTGCCTTCGTTGCCCGGCTCGATGCCGTAGATCGTCTCGTCCAGCTCATCGGCGAAGTCCGCGATGTCGGCGTAGGACTGCAGACCCTTCTCATAGGTGTAGGCGGGCACGGCCAGGGTGTACTTGGTGCCTTCGAGGTTGGTGGCGACCGTCTCGATCTCGCCGGAGTCCAGGTAGGGGCCGATGGCGCCCTGCTGTGCCGGCAGCCAGTTGCCCAGGAAGATGTCCACGTCGTCGCTTTCCAGCGAGGCGAAGGTCACCGGCACCGACAGCACCTTCACGTCCACGTCGTAGCCCAGCGCCTGCAGCACCTGCTTGGTGGCCGAGGTGGTGGTGGTGATGTCGGTCCAGCCGACGTCCGAGAAGCTGACCTCGGTGCACTGGGCCGATGCCAGGCCGGCCGAGAGGGTCAGTGCCGCCGCACTGGTCATCATCAGGTTCAAACGGGTCATGTCGTTTCCTTCCGTTGGACTT
Organism: Pseudooceanicola marinus; assembly: GCF_020177265.1. Lineage (GTDB taxonomy): Bacteria > Pseudomonadota > Alphaproteobacteria > Rhodobacterales > Rhodobacteraceae > Pseudooceanicola > Pseudooceanicola marinus_A. The sequence continues at coordinate 155,182 of NZ_JAIVMC010000007.1, read as the reverse complement.
GGGGTTGCGTTTTTCTTGATTGATGAGTTAATCAAAATACAAGTGGTTCGAAATGTAAAGCATTCAGATGCGAGGACAACCGAGATGCCGAAGGTCGGAATGGAACCGGTGCGAAAACAGGCATTGATCGAAGCCTGCATCACCGAGATCGGCCAGGCTGGCACCCTCGACGTGACGGTCAGCCAGATCGCGAAGCGGGCCGGCATGTCCTCAGCCCTCGCACATCATTACTTCGGATCAAAGGAACAGATCTTCCTGGCGACCATGCGCTACGTGCTGCGCCTGTGGGGCGAAACCGTGCGCCGGAACCTGGCACAGGCCTCCACCCCGGCGGAGCGTGTGCTGGCGATCAGCGATTCCTCCTTCGACTCCAACCAGTTCGAACGCGAGGTCGTGGCGGCCTGGCTGAACTTCTACGTGCGCGCCCTGCATTCTGCCGACACCCGACGGCTGCTGAACATCTATGCGCACCGGCTGCAGTCGAATCTTTTGTATGACCTAAGGAAAATCTTCCCCACCGACATTGCCGTGGAGATAGCGCAGGGCATCGCCGCGCTGATCGACGGCTTCTATATCCGCTCCGCGTTGCAGGATTCGGTTCCCGAACGCGCGAAGATCAAGGCGACCATCGCCGACTACCTGACCCTCTGGCTCGAAAGGACGACCCGTGACTGACCCCGCGGCACAGACCGGCGGCAAACGCCCCAATATCCTGATTCTCATGGTCGACCAGCTGAACGGGACACTGTTCCCCGACGGCCCCGCAGACTGGCTGCACACGCCCAACCTGCGGAAGCTGGCCGAACGCTCGACCCGTTTCGCCAATACCTATACCGGTAGCCCCCTCTGCGCGCCGGGCCGGGCCAGCTACATGTCCGGCCAGCTGCCGCGCCGCACCAAGGTCTATGACAACGCGGCCGAGTTCGCCTCGGACATCCCTACCTATGCGCACCACCTGCGTCGGGCGGGTTACCAGACTTTCCTCAGCGGCAAGATGCACTTCGTCGGCCCCGACCAGCTGCACGGATTCGAGAAACGCCTGACCACCGACATCTATCCCGCCGATTTCGGCTGGACCCCGGACTATCGCAAGCCCGGGGAACGGATCGACTGGTGGTATCACAACATGGGTTCGGTCACCGGCGCGGGCGTCGCCGAGATTTCCAACCAGATGGAATATGACGACGAGGTCGCCTTCCAGGCCACCGCCAAGGTGCGCCACCTGGGCCGCCGCCTGGATGACCGGCCGTGGATGATGACCGTCAGCTTCACCCACCCTCACGACCCCTACGTGGCCCGCAAGAAGTACTGGGATCTCTACGAGGACTGCGAGCACCTGCTGCCCGAGGTGCCCGCCAAGCCCTACGAGGAGATGGACCCGCATTCGCAGCGCATCTTCGACGCCAACGACTGGCGCAACTTCGACATCACCGAAGAGGACGTGAAACGCTCCCGCCGGGCCTATTTCGCCAACATCTCCTACCTCGACGACAAGATCGGCGAGATTCTGGAGGCGCTCGACAACACCCGCCAGACCGAAGAGACCATCGTCATGCTGGTCTCGGATCACGGTGACATGCTGGGCAACAAGGGCTTGTGGTTCAAGATGACCTTCTTCGAAGGCTCGGCCCGCGTGCCCCTGATGGTCGCCGCACCGCAGATGGCCCCGGGGCTGGTGGAAACGCCCGTCTCCACCATCGACGTGAACCCGACCCTGGCGGAACTGGCGGGCATCGACATTTCCGAGATTGCCCCCTGGACCGATGGTGAAAGCCTGGTGGGCCTAGCCAATGGCGTCGAACGCACCTCCCCCGTCCGCATGGAATATGCCGCCGAAGGCTCCTACGCGCCGCTGGTCGGCCTGCGCATGGGCGACTGGAAATACATCCGCTGCGAGCTGGATCCGCCGCAGCTTTACAACCTGGCCGAAGACCCGAACGAGCTGGTGAACCGCGCCGGCGACCCCGTCTTGCAAAGCGTGGAGGAGCAGTTTGCAAAGATGGCAGATGACTACTGGGAGCTGGACCGCTTCGACGCCGAGGTGCGCGAAAGCCAGGCCCGCCGCCTGATCGTCTACGAGGCGCTACGCAACGGCGAGTATTTCCCCTGGGACTTCGAGCCGCTGCAACAGGCCTCGGAACGCTACATGCGCAATCACATGGACCTCAACGTGCTGGAGGAAAACCAGCGCTATCCCCGCGGAGAATGACCATGAAATCCGTTCAGCCCAAGGGCTCCCACTTCATCGACGGCGCCTACGTGGACGACACCGCGGGCCGCGAGATCGCTTGCGTCTACGCCGCCACGGGCGAAACCGTCGCCACCCTGCACGCCGCCACCCCGGCCATCGTCGAGGCCGCCATCGCCTCGGCCGAGCGGGCGCAGAAGGAATGGGCGACCCTGCCCCCCGTGGCGCGCGGTCGCGTGCTGCGCCGGGTGGCCGACCTGCTGGTCGAGCGGAACGCCGAACTGTCGGAGCTGGAAAGCATCGACACCGGCAAGCCGATCCAGGAAACCCTGGTGGCCGATGCCACCTCCGGCGCCGAGGCGCTGGAATACTACGCGGGCCTGTCCGCCACGCTGACCGGCGAAACCGTGCCCCTGGGTGGCGATTTCGTCTACACCATCCGCGAACCCCTGGGCGTCTGCCTGGGCATCGGCGCCTGGAACTACCCGACGCAGATCGCCGCCTGGAAGGCCGCCCCGGCGCTGGCCTGCGGCAACGCCATGGTGTTCAAACCCTCAGAGGTCACCCCTCTCTGCGCCCTGAAACTGGCCGAGCTGTTCATCGAGGCGGGGGCACCTGCGGGCCTCTTCAACGTGGTCAACGGCTATGGCGACGCCGCCGCCTCGATGGTCACCGACCCGCGCGTCGACAAGGTCTCGCTGACCGGCTCCGTGCCCACGGGGCAGAAGGTCTATGCCGCCGCAGCCGAAGGCCTGCGCCACGTGACGATGGAACTGGGCGGCAAGTCCCCCCTTATCGTCTTCGAGGACGCCGACCTGGAAAACGCCATCTCGGCGGCGATCAATGCCAACTTCTACTCCACCGGCCAGATCTGTTCCAACGGTACCCGGGTCTTCGTGCATGAGAACATCGTCGAGGACTTCATCGAGCGGCTGGTGGAACGCACCCGCCAGGCCATCACCGGCGACCCGCTGGACCCGGACACCCAGATCGGCCCGATGATCAACGATGCACAGCGCCAGAAGGTTCTGAACTACATCCGCATCGGCCAGGAGGAAGGCGCCGAGCTGATCCTGGGCGGCCATGCGCCCGAGGGCCCCGGTTTCTTCATCGAACCGACGATCTTCCGCAATGTCACCGACGAGATGACCATCGCCCGCGAAGAGATCTTCGGACCTGTGCTGTCGATCCTGACCTTCAAGGACGAAGACGAGGTGGTGGCCCGCGCCAATGACACCCAATTCGGCCTGGCCGCCGGCCTGTTCACCAAGGACTTCACCCGCGCGCACCGTGTGGTGGCCCAGCTTCAGGCGGGCACCTGCTGGATCAATGAATACAACCTGACGCCGGTCGAGGCCCCCTTCGGCGGGGTGAAGATGTCGGGCGTGGGCCGCGAGAATTCCAAGGCCGCGATCGAACACTACAGCCAGGTGAAATCCGTCTACGTCGCCATGGGCGATGTCGAAGCGGCCTTCTGAGGATCCATTGATGGAAGCGGATTACGTCATCATCGGCTCGGGCTCTGCCGGCTCCGTCATGGCCGCGCGGCTGTCGGAAGACGGCCAGCACAAGGTGCTGGTGCTGGAATACGGCGGCACCGACGCCGGGCCCTTCATCCAGATGCCCGCCGCCCTGTCCTATCCGATGAACATGAAGCGCTACGACTGGGGCTTCATGTCGGAACCGGAACCGGGTCTGGGCGGGCGCCGCCTGGTCACCCCGCGCGGCAAGGTCGTGGGGGGCTCGTCCTCGATCAACGGCATGGTCTATGTGCGCGGCCATGCCCGCGACTTCGACCATTGGGCGGATCAGGGCGCGCAGGGCTGGGCCTACGCCGATGTGCTGCCCTATTTCAAACGCGCCGAAACCTGGCATGACGGCGGCCATGGCGGCGATCCCAGCTGGCGCGGCAGTGACGGGCCGCTGCATGTCACCCGGGGCCCGCGCGAGAACCCGCTGTTTCACGCCTTCGTCGAGGCCGGGCGCCAGGCCGGGTTCGAGACCACCCCGGATTACAACGGCGAGAAACAAGAGGGCTTCGGCCCGATGGAGCAGACGGTCTGGAGGGGCCGCCGCTGGTCCACCGCCAATGCCTATCTGAAACCGGCGCTGAAACGCGAGAACCTTCAGATGATCCGCTGTTTCGCCCGCCGCGTGGTGATCGAAAATGGCCGCGCCACCGGGGTAGAGATCGAACGCGGCGGCAAGATCGAAGTGGTCCGCGCCCGGCGCGAGGTGGTCATCGCCGCCTCCTCGATCAACTCGCCCAAGATCCTGATGCTGTCGGGCATCGGCCCCGCCGCGCATCTGCGCGCCCATGGGATCGAGGTGGTGGCCGACCGCCCCGGCGTCGGTCAGAACCTGCAAGATCACCTGGAACTGTATATCCAGCAGGCCAGCACCCAGCCGATCACCCTGTATAAGCACTGGAACCTTTGGGGGAAGGCCATCGCGGGGGCGCAATGGCTGCTGACGAAACAGGGCCTGGGCGCCTCGAACCAGTTCGAAAGCGCGGGGTTCATCCGTTCGGCCGCCGGGGTGGATTATCCCGACATCCAGTTCCACTTCCTGCCGATCGCGGTGCGCTACGACGGCCAGGCGGCAGCGGAGGGGCACGGGTTCCAGGCCCATGTGGGGCCGATGCGCGCCAAGTCGCGCGGCGCGGTCACCCTGGCCTCGGCCGACCCGCGCACGGCGCCGAAGATCCTGTTCAACTACATGAGCCATCCCGATGACTGGCGCGATTTCCGCCATTGCATCCGCGTCACCCGCGAGATCTTCGGCCAGCAGGCCTTTGATCCGTTCCGCGGCAAGGAGATCAGCCCCGGCGCCGACAAGCAGACGGACGAGGAGTTGGACGCGCACATCCGCGAACACGCCGAAAGTGCCTATCACCCCTGCGGCACCGCCCGCATGGGCCGCGCCGATGACCCGATGGCGGTGGTCGATCCCGAATGCCGGGTGATCGGGGTGGACGGGCTGCGCCTCGCCGACAGCTCGATCTTCCCGCGGATCACCAACGGCAACCTGAACGGTCCCTCGATTCTGGTGGGGGAGAAGGCCAGCGACCACATCCTGGGCCGCCCCCCCCTGCCGCGCGAGAATGCGGAACCCTGGATCAACCCCCGCTGGCAGGTCAGCGACCGTTGAAAACTGGCGCCCTGCCGCCTGATGAGGTGGCAGGGCGCGACTTATCCACAACATATGGCGCCAAATGGCGCCAGCCGGACGCCCCGGCTGTATACAGTTCTTTTCAACCTTAACCGGACCTTCATATTCTCACTCCACGGTACGGTCAGAAGGCCGACCGCCGGTCCCGCCCCCGATCCGATCGGGTGGGGGCCAGGTAGTGAGGGCAGATTGCGACAGGAAGGCAGGCAAGGGTGAGCGCGCTCTTTCAGACCTCGTTCCAGATCCCCGGCACCACCGGCAAGGAGGTGCAGACGCAGTACTGCGCGCTGTGCTACCGGATCGTGAAGGACAAGCCGCAGATCCTGCTGATCACCTCCCGCGGGACGAAGCGCTGGATCCTGCCCAAGGGCTGGCCGATGAAATCCCGCACCCCGGGCCAGGCGGCGCTGCGCGAAGCCTATGAAGAGGCCGGCGTCATCGGCCGCGTCTCGGAAACCGCGCTCGGTCTGTTTCCCTACACGAAGACCGTGGAGAGGAGCAGCGACATCCCCTGTGTCGGCATCGTCTACCCGGTGCACGTGCGCCTGCTGAAGGCCGAGTACCCGGAGGCAGGAGAGCGCAAGCGCAAGTGGTTCTCGCGCAAGAAGGCAGCCAAACAGGTGGCCGAGCCGGAACTGGCTCGCATCCTGAAAACCTTCGATCCGTCGAAGCTGCGCAACTGATCCAGCGTTTCACCCGCCTGACAGGGACGCCGCAGACGCGGGTTGGAATCTTGCATCCGCGAGAAATCTCTCTATCTCAATAGGATCACTTCGCGGATCTGACAGGATGATCAACTTCGACCTGAAATGTGACCAGGGACACGGCTTCAACAGCTGGTTCCAATCCTCCGCCGCCTTCGACAGCCTGTCGTCGGCGGGCCACGTCTCCTGCCCCGCCTGTGGCTCCACCGTGGTGGAAAAGGCGCTGATGGCGCCGCGCGTGCGCCCTTCGCGCAGCGCCGCCGCCCCGCAGGCCGCATCCGAAGACGCCTCGACAAGCACAGTCCCGTCCAGACCGGCGGAGCGCCCCCTGTCGCGCCCCTCCTCCGAGGCCGAGGCCGCCCTATCGGAGCTGCGCCGCCGGGTGGAAGAGAACGCCACCTATGTCGGCGACACCTTCGCGACGGAGGCCCGCGCGATCCACGATGGCACAAAGCCCGACCGCCCGATCTATGGCGAGGCGAAGCCCGAGGAGGCCCGTGCCCTGATCGAGGAAGGCGTGCCGGTGCTGCCCCTGCCCTTCGCCACGGGACGCAAGACCAACTGACCCCGGGGCCAGCTCCGGCGTCGTTAGCCCGAGGATGAGGCTGGACCGCGCCCCTGCGCTTGCCCTGCCCCGCCCCGCGCGCTAGGCCTTTGGCAAGACAGGAGGATCCCCATGCATATCGTCATCACCGGCGCCAGCCGTGGCATCGGCGCGGAACTGAAACGCCAGTACGAGGCGCGCGGCGCGACCGTGTCCGGCACCTCGACCACAGGCGGCGGCGGGCTGCTGTCCCTCGACGTGACCGACCCAACGCAGCTGGCCGCCCTGACCGGGCAGGTCACCGCGCCCGTCGATCTGCTGATCTGCAACGCCGGCGTCTACCTGGACAAGGGCCAGGCGCTGGAAACGGGCTTCGATGCGACGACCTGGGCGCGACAGCTGCAGGTGAACGTTGCCGGCCCCTTCCTGACGGTGCAGGCCCTGCTGCCGCGCCTGCGGGCCGCGACAGGCGCAAAGATTGCCGTCATCGCCTCGGCCATGGGCAGCCAGCAGCGGGCGCCGGGCGGGTCCTACATCTACCGCGCCTCCAAGGCGGCGGCGGTGAACGTGGCCCGCAACCTGGCCGCCGACCTGGCCCCCGAAGGCATCGCCGTGGGCGCCTATCACCCCGGCTGGGTGCAGACCGACATGGGCGGGGCGGCGGCAGACATCGACGCCCCGACCTCCGCCGCCGGCCTGATCGCGCGCTTCGACGCGCTGACCCCGGCCAGCACCGGCTGTTTCGAGAGTTACGACGGCAGCCCCGTCCCCTTCTGAGGCCGCAAGTGCCTGCCAGACGCAATCACGCTTGCGCCGGTGCCCGACGATGCGTAAACCGGCGCGCAGTTTCTCCCAACGACGGGGTTTGAGACCGGCATGCCTGTTCTCGTGATGAAATTCGGCGGCACTTCCGTCGCCAACCTCGACCGGATCCGCCGCGCGGCCAAGCGCGTGGGCGTGGAAGTGGCCAAGGGCTATGACGTGATCGTCATCGTCTCGGCCATGTCCGGCAAGACCAATGAACTTGTCGGCTGGGTCGGCGAGACAAGTCCGATGTACGACGCGCGCGAATATGACGCCGTGGTCAGCTCGGGCGAAAACGTCACCGCCGGGCTGATGGCGCTGACCCTGCAGGAAATGGACGTGCCCGCACGGTCCTGGCAGGGCTGGCAGGTGCCGCTGAAGACGAACTCGGCCCATGGTGCGGCGCGGATCGAGGAGATCCCGACCGACAACATCACCGCCAAGTTCGGCGAGGGCATGCGCGTGGCCGTGGTCGCGGGCTTCCAGGGCATTTCGCCCGAGGGCCGGATCACCACGCTGGGCCGGGGCGGGTCCGACACCACCGCCGTGGCCTTCGCCGCCGCCTTCGACGCCGAACGCTGCGACATCTACACCGATGTCGACGGCGTCTACACCACCGACCCCCGCGTCGCGCCCAAGGCGCGCAAGCTCGACCGCATCGCCTTCGAGGAGATGCTGGAGCTGGCCTCGCTGGGCGCCAAGGTGCTGCAGACCCGCTCGGTCGAGCTGGCCATGCGGTACAACGTAAAACTGCGCGTTCTGTCGAGTTTCGAGGAACAATCCGACACAGCCGGCACCCTTGTCTGTGCCGAGGAGGACATCATGGAATCCAACGTCGTCAACGGCATCGCCTTCTCCCGCGAGGAAGCGAAGATGACCCTCGTCTCGGTCGCCGACACCCCCGGCATCGCCGCCGCGATCTTCGGCCCGCTGTCCGAGGCCGGCGTCAACGTCGACATGATCATCCAGAACATCAGCGAGGAAGGTCTGACCGACATGACCTTCTCCTGCCCGATCGACCAGGTGAAACGCGCCGAAAAGGCGCTGAACGACGCCCAGGCCGCGGGCAGCCTGGCCTTCGAGTCGCTGGAAGCGGACACCGAGGTCTGCAAGGTCTCCGCCGTGGGTATCGGCATGCGCAGCCAGTCCGGCGTGGCCGCCAAGATGTTCAAGACGCTTTCGGACGAGGGCATCAACATCAAGGTCATCGCCACCTCCGAGATCAAGATCTCGGTGCTGATCGACCGCAAGTACATGGAACTGGCCGTGCAGGCCCTGCACGACGCGTTCGAGCTGGAAAAGGCCTGAGCGCGGCGCCTTCGGGCGGTCGTCGACACATCAGACGGGGCGGATCCGACGGGTCCGCCCCGTTCTGTTTTGGGCGGCGCGCCCGACGCCGGGACCAGCGCCGCCTGGGGTCTTGTCGGGATGCCTCGCCGCCTCGTCGGGGCGGGCGTAATCCGCCTCACAGGATGAGGATCTCCACCGCAGCCTGCGCGAGATTGGCGGTCAGACGCCCTCACCCCGCTGCCGGATCGGCACCTCGCGCCGGGCGGCGGCGGCCTCCAGCCTGGCCAGGGACGCCGCCGAGACCGGGGTGACGATATAGCCCTGCGCCAGGTCCCCGAACATCACCGCCGGCCGCATGCCCGTGTCCCAGATCAACCCGATCAGCGCGCACAGCGCCGCATCCAGCCGATCCTGATCCGCCTTCACCGGGCGCGACAGCGCGGCCATCGCCTCGGCCCAGGCGGCCAGGTCGGCCTGCCCCGCCGCCTGCGCCTGCACGGCCAGCGCCCGGCAGACGGCGACCCAGTCTTCGGGACGGTACTTGCGCCGGTTGGCGGGGTTGTACTTGGGCGCGCCCAGACGGGCGCCGAAGGCCGGGTCGAAGGCGGGAAGCGCCAGCGCCGGGAAAACCTCCATCACCCCGTGGTGGGGCCTGCCCTGCGGGTCCTGCACCGCCCCCAGCCCGTCGAGGAACCGCCAGACCGGGGCAGCATCGTCGAACATGCCGCGCTTGCCACGATTTGCGGGCTGCACCCCGCCACCGATGTAGGACACGACCGAGGCCGCCACCCTGTCCGCGGGGCGGCTGCCGGTCAGGTTGGGCACCACGGTCGGCTGGTCCAGCGCCACCAGGCTGCGGCGCCCGGCGCGGTGACTGTCGATGAAGGACAGCGCCGCGTCGAACCCCGTCAGCTGCGGCGCGACAAAGCGCGGCGGCGCGCCAGGGTCGCGGATCAGCGCGCAGATCGCCCCCGGCGCGCGGGGGTTGTCCGTCCAGGCGCTGTCGAAGCCGAAGATCACGCTGCTGTCGGTCATATGCCCCACATCTCCCGTTCCAGAGCGCACCCCAGCACAGGCCCGAAGATCGGGCAAGTCCGGGCGCTTCGGCAAAAGGTCGCAAAGCATGCACCCGCCGGGTCGCTCTTATGCGTTTCACTTCGCAGGACTTTGTGGTCTAGTCAGACCGCAGTGAACGGAGGCGAAGCCGGGGACATGAGCGTGGAGCACAAGACCGACAGCCGGCAAATGCTCGGCCGTCTGCGAGAGGTCATGGCCGAAGATGCCCATGGCCAGGCGCGGCTTGACCGGATCACGGCGCTGATCGCCTCGTCGATGCACACCGAGGTCTGCTCGGTCTATCTCTTCCGCGATGCCGAAACGCTAGAGCTTTGCGCCACCGAGGGCCTGAAGCCCGAGGCGGTGCATCAGACCCGCATGCGCCTGGGCGAGGGCCTGGTCGGCCGCGTCGCGCGCACCGCCAAGATCGTCAACACCGCCGATGCCCCTGCCGAGGCGGGCTTCCGCTACATGCCGGAGACGGGCGAGGAGATCTACAGCTCCTTCGCCGGGGTGCCGATCCAGCGACTGGGCGAGACCCTGGGCGTGCTGGTCGTGCAGTCGAAGGAGGCGCGCAAGTACACCGAAGAAGAACTTTACGCGCTGGAAGTCGTGGCCATGGTGCTGGCCGAGATGGCCGAGCTGGGCGCCTTCATCGGCGACAGCGCGGCGCTTTCGGCGCGGCACACGAAACCGGTGCTGTTCCGTGGCAGCTGTGCCCAGGAAGGCTCCGCCGAGGGGCATGTCTGGCTGCACGAACCGCGCGTGGTCATCACCAATCCCATCGCCGAGGACCCGGCCAAGGAGGCCGAGCGTCTGACCGAGGCCGTCGACCGCCTACGCGTATCGGTCGACCAGATGCTGGAAGGGGCCAGCGCCGATGCCGAGCACCTGCAGGTGCTGGAAGCCTACCGGATGTTCGCCAATTCCAAGGGCTGGATGCGGCGCATGCAGGCCGACATTACCTCCGGCCTGTCGGCCGAGGCGGCGGTGGAAAAGGAACAGACCCAGGCGCGGTTGCGACTGTCGACGGCCTCGGACCCCTATCTGCGCGAGCGGCTGCATGACCTGGATGACCTTTCCAACCGCCTGCTGCGCATCCTGACCGGCCAGGGTACGGAAACGGGCGCGGAAATGCCCGCCGATCCGATCCTCGTGGCCCGCAACATCGGCCCTGCCGAGCTGCTGGATTACGGACGCAGCCTGCGTGGCATCGTCCTGGAACAGGGCAGCGTCGGCAGCCATGCCGCCGTGGTGGCGCGCGCCCTGGCCATTCCGCTGGTGATCCACGCCAAGGATATCACCAACGAGGCGCTGAACGGCGATCACATCATGGTCGACGGCGATCAGGGCATCGCCCACCTGCGCCCCGAGGATACCGTCACCACTGCCTTCCGCGACAAGATCGCCATGCAGGCCAAGGCGCAGGAACGCTACGCCTCGATCCGTGACACACCGGCAGTGACGAAATGCGGTACCCAGATCTCGCTGACCATGAACGCCGGGCTGATGGCCGACCTGCCCAGCCTGGAAAGCTCGGGCGCCGAGGGCGTGGGCCTGTTCCGCACCGAGCTGCAGTTCCTGATCCGCAACAAGATGCCCACCCGGTCCGAACTGTCGTCGATCTATTCCCACGTGCTGGACAATGCCGGCGGCAAGCGCGTCGTGTTCCGCACCCTCGACATCGGCTCTGACAAGGTGCTGAGCTACATGAAACCGGCGGAGGAACCGAACCCGGCCCTTGGCTGGCGGGCGATCCGCGTCGGCCTCGACAAGCCGGGCGTCATGCGGATGCAGCTGCAGGCCCTGATCCGCGCCGCCAACGGGCGCCCGCTGACCGTGATGTTCCCCTTCGTCGCGCAATACGACGAATACCGCGCCGCCAAGGCCGAACTGGCTCGTACCCTGGAACGCGAACGCATCCTGGGTCACGTCCTGCCCGAGAAGGTCGAGCTGGGTGCCATGCTGGAAACCCCCTCTCTGGCCTTTGCCCCGAAGGCCTTCTTCGAGGAGGTCGAGTTCCTGTCGATCGGCGGCAACGACCTGAAACAGTTCTTCTTCGCCGCCGACCGGGAAAACGAACGGGTCCGGCGCCGTTACGACACGCTGAACGTCAGTTTCCTGACCTTCCTGCAACGCATCGTCGAACGCTGTGAGGAGACCAACACGCCGCTGTCGTTCTGCGGCGAGGATGCGGGCCGCCCGCTGGAGGCCGTCTGTCTGGCCGCCATGGGCCTGCGCGCCCTGTCGATGCGCCCGGCCTCCATCGGCCCGGTGAAATCCCTGCTGCTGCGTGTCGATCTGGTTGCCCTGCGGGAGGTCATCGAAGAGGCCGCCGCCCGGGGCGAGCAGAGCGTGCGCCGCGCCGTCCTTGACCATCTCCGCAACACCTCCGCCTGAAGACCCGTCCCCATGTCCCAGCTTTCCCCCGTCGATGACACCTTCCGCGCCCGCCTGCGCGCGCTGCTGCCCGAAAAGGCCATGCGCGAGGATAAGGATCCCTACGTGCAGGAGCTGCGCGGTGCCTACCGCGGCCAGGCCGGCATGGTGGTGGCCCCGGGCAGCACCGAAGAAGTCTCGGCGGTGCTGGCCGCGGCCAACGACGCGCGCGTGGCCGTGGTGCCCTATGGCGGCGGCACCGGGCTTGTGGCGGGCCAGGTCATGCCCGAGGGCCCCGCGCCGCTGATCCTGTCGCTGGAACGCATGACCCGCATCCGCCGCGTGGATGCCGACGAAAACGTCATCACCGCCGACGCCGGTGTCGTGGTCGAGGAATTGCACCGCGCCGCCGAAGGGGTGAACCGCCTCTTCCCGCTGTCGTTCGGCGCCCAGGGTTCGGCCCGGATCGGCGGCGCGCTGGCCTCCAACGCGGGCGGGCTGAACGTGCTGCGCTACGGCAACACGCGAGAGCTCTGTCTGGGCATCGAGGCGGTGCTGGCCGACGGGCGGGTGATGCACACGCTGACGCGGCTGAGGAAGGACAACACAGGCTACGACCTGCGCAACCTCATGGTCGGTTCCGAAGGGACGCTGGGCGTCATCACCGGCGCGGCGCTGAAGCTGTTTTCCCGCCCCACGCGCCGCGCCACGGCGATGCTGGTGGTCCCCTCGCCCGCCGCGGCGCTGAAGCTGCTGGCCCTGGCGCGCGATCATGCGGGCGAACAGATCTCCGGCTTCGAGCTGATCTCCGGCGAGAGCTTCCGCTTCCTGGAAGAGACCCTGCCCGACATCCGCCGTCCCTTCCACCCGGCGCCCGACTGGATGGTGCTGACCGAGGTCGGCCTGTCAGGCACGGGCGACGCTGAGGGCATGATGGCGGGCATCCTGGAGGCGGCCTTCGAGGCGGAGCTGGTCACCGATGGCGTCATCGCCCAGTCCGAGGCCCAGGCGGATGAGCTGTGGCACCTGCGCGAGGCGATCCCCGAGGCCAACCGCGCCATCGGGGCGATCTCCTCCCACGACATTGCCCTGCCCCTGTCGGCCCTGCCCGAATTCATCGAGGAAGGCACCGCCAAACTGGCCGATCTGGGCCCCTACCGCCTGAACTGCTTTGGCCACCTGGGCGACGGCAACCTGCATTACAACGTCTTCCCCCCGGCGGGAGAGGCGAAGGCCGATCACATGGGCGCCAAGCGCGCGATCATGGACCTGGTGCACGACCTGGTGGCGAGCTACGAGGGTTCTTTCTCCGCCGAACATGGCGTCGGCCGGCTGAAGGTCGAAGACCTGGAACGCTACGGCGATCCGGTGAAGCTGGAGATGATGCGCGGCATCAAGCAGCTGTTCGACCCCAACGGCATCCTCAACCCCGGCGCCGTGCTGCGCGCCGCAGGTTGAGCGGGGGCAGCGCCCCCTGCCCGATTGCCGCCAGCGCCACGCCGATCCTCGGAGCCGGAATGGAAAACGCGTCCTGCCGGGGGAATGGCAGGACGCGCGGCTCCCTTCGGGACCTGGTGCAAGCAGGACCGGCTCCCATGACCGGCAGGACATGGCTAAGCGGCAGATCTTTCCAAAAAGTTTACGAAAGCGCAGGTCGGTCGGGCACGGTGGGTTCCGGGGTCCGGCTCAGTAGCGCAGCAGGCTGAAGACCTCCATGCCGCGGCCCTCCAGCCGGGCACGACCGCCGACGTCCAGCAGGTCGACCACGAAGGCGCAGGACACCACCTCGGCCCCCACGCGCTCCACCAGGTTGATCCCCGCCTCGGCGGTGCCGCCGGTGGCCAGCAGGTCGTCGACCATCAGCACCCGTTCGCCGGGGCGCAGCACGTCGTCGTTCATCTCGATCTCGGCCTCGCCGTATTCCAAGGCATAGCTTTCGCCGATCACAGGCCCCGACAGCTTGCCCTTCTTGCGGATCGGCAGGAACCCCTTGCCCAGCTCCAGTGCCAGGGCCGCGCCCAGGATGAAACCGCGTGCCTCCAGCCCCGCGACCCGGTCGATGCCGGCGGCGCGATAGGGTTCGGCCAGCTGCGAGACGCAAAGACGCATGCCCTCGGGATCCGCCACCAGGGTCGAGATGTCACGGAAGACGATCCCAGGCTTGGGGAAATCCGGGGTGACGCGGATGTAATCCTCGAGGGTCTTCATGGGGCGGCTCCTGGGTCTGCGGCTCAAACGCCAGGGTCATGCCCCAGCCCCGGGCGGAGCGCAAGGGCGCGGCCCCGCGTGGGGACCGACCCGTGACGCATCGGCTAGCCGTTGCCCAGGACGCGCCCGGCGATGCCCGACAGTTTGGTCACCAGTGCCGGGTCGCGCGCCTCGGGCCGGGTCAGCAGAGCGTGATCCAGCGCCGTCGCGCAGCCGGTGGCACAGGCGCCCGGCGCCGTGCCCGCCAGATCGGCCGCCAGCGCCGCCACCGTGGCCCGCGCGTGAGCGCCATTGGCGGCCAGCACCCGGCGGATGTCGTTCACGTCAACCTCGCCATGGTCGGGGTGCCAGCTGTCGTAATCGGTGACCATGGCGACAGAGGCGTAATGCAGCTCCGCCTCGCGGGCCAGTTTCGCCTCGGGCATGTTGGTCATGCCGATCACGTCGGCGCCCCAGCTTTCACGGTACATGCGGCTTTCGGCCAGGGTCGAGAACTGCGGTCCCTCCATCGCCAGGTAGGTGCCGCCGTCATGCACGGTCACCCCGGCGCTGCGGGCCGCCGCGCCCGCCCGTGCCGCTAGGTCGGCGCAGACCGGGTGGGCGACCGAGACATGGGCCACCAGCCCCGCCTCGAAGAAGGTCTTGGCGCGGTTCACGGTGCGGTCGATGAACTGGTCGACGACGACGAAATCCCCCGGCGCCATCTCCTCTCGGAAGGACCCCACAGCGGAGACCGACAGCACATGGGTCACCCCCAGCTGTTTCAGCGCGGCGATATTGGCACGATAGGGTACCTCGGTCGGCGGCAGCGGGTGGCCCCGCCCATGGCGCGGCAGGAAGCAGACATCGAGGCCGGCCAGCCGCCCCGTCAGGATCGCATCCGAGGGCGCCCCCCAGGGGGTCTCCACCGTCTGCCAGCTGGCCCCTTCCAGCCCCTCGATGTCATAGATGCCCGATCCGCCGATCACCGCCAGTTTGACGCCCGTCATGCTCTGCCCTTTCCTCGTCAGTCGCCGTCAGCTTGCCGTCCGGCTGCGCGAGCTGCAAGGCATGGGGCCGAAACGCCTCGAAACCTCCTGTTTCACGGGCTGCAAGGTTGCTGCATGAGGGCAAAACCGCTATCGGAACCGTGAACAGACATCCCAGACAGGACGAGACATGCGCAAAGCCATTCTGGCGAGATTCGCCGATCGCATCACCCTGCCCGACCTGCGCCTCGCGCCGACCACGAACGACAGCTTCTCCCCGGACCGGCTGCGGATCGAACTGCTGTCGGGCCTCACCGTGGCCCTGGCCCTGGTGCCCGAGGCCGTGGCCTTTGCCTTCGTGGCCAATGTGCACCCGCTGGTCGGCCTTTACGCCGCCTTCATCATCGGGCTGGTCACCGCCGTGCTGGGCGGGCGCCCCGGCATGATTTCGGGCGCCACCGGCGCCATCGCCGTGGTCATCGTGTCGCTGGTGGCGACCCATGGCATCGAATACCTCTTCGCCGCCGTGGTCTTGATGGGGCTGATCCAGATCTTCGTCGGCTTCATGAGGTGGGGAAAATTCATCCGCCTGGTGCCGCACCCGGTGATGCTGGGCTTCGTCAACGGTCTGGCCATCGTGATCTTCCTGGCGCAGCTGTCGCAGTTCAAGGTGCCCGGCACGACCGAAGCCGGGGGCCATGGCGCCTCGGGCGGCGAATGGCTGGCCGGGCCGCAGATGATCCTGATGCTGGGGCTGGTGGCGCTGACCATGGCGGTCATCCACTTCATCCCGCGGGTGACGAAGCTGATTCCGGCGCCGCTGGCGGGCATCCTGATCACCGCCGTCATCGTGATCGTCTTCGGCCTGGACGTGCCGCGCGTCGGTGACATGGCGGGCATCGAGGGCACTCTGCCTCCCTTCCACATCCCCATGGTGCCGCTGACCTGGGAAACCTTCCAGATCATCCTGCCCTACGCCATCATCATGGCCGCCGTCGGCCTGATCGAAAGCCTGCTGACCCTCAACCTGGTGGGTGAGATGACCGGCCAGAAGGGCGGCGCGTCGCAGGAATGCGTGGCCCAGGGCACGGCGAACGTGATCACCGGCTTCTTCGGTGGCATGGGCGGCTGCGCCATGATCGGCCAGTCGATGATCAACGTGAAATCGGGCGGCCGCACGCGGATCGCGGGGATCTTCGCCGCGCTCTGCCTGCTGGGCTTCATCCTCTTTGCCGCGCCGCTGATCGAGCAGATCCCGCTGGCCGCGCTCGTGGGCGTGATGTTCATGGTCGTCATCGGCACCTTCGCCTGGAACAGCTTCAAGATCCTGACGCGCGTGCCACTGACAGACGCCGTGGTCATCATCCTGGTGACCGTCGTGACCGTGATGACCGACCTCGCGACCGCCGTGGTCGCCGGTGTCATCGTCTCGGCGCTGACCTATTCGTGGAACGCCGCGCGCCGGATCTCGGCCTCGACCGATATCAACGAGGCGGGCGCCAAGGTCTACCGCATCACCGGCCCGCTGTTCTTCGGCTCCACCGACGGTTTCATCGAGTTGTTCAAGCCCGAGGAAGACCCGGCGCAGGTGATTATCGACTTCGACGACAGTCGAGTGGTCGACCAGTCGGCCCTGCAGGCGATCGAGGCCGTGGCCGCGAAGTACGAGGCCCAGGGCAAGACGATCCAGCTGCGTCACCTCAGCCGCGACTGCCATGACCTGCTGAAGAAAGCCGGTCATCTGATGGTCGACAGCGACGATGACCCCGAATACGAGCTGGCGGTGGATTATCACGTCCGCACGGGCATCTTAGGCGGACACTGACCCCCGAGGCATGACATCTGAACGGCCGGCGCGTCCCCCCGCGCCGGCCGTTTTCGTTTGGCGGACGGACGGGCTCGGCGCCTCCCCCGGGACAATTTGGGCCATCGGAAGGGGCCGGTCCGCTGCACGGGTGGCGTCCCTGGTGAAAAGGCGGGCAGCACGGGGACGTGATCGGGGTCTCACGCGGGCTTGAGGGCGGTCGGGGGCGCAGCGCGTGCTAGGCTGCTGCAGAGGAGGATCCGCCGATGTTTCGACGCCTGCTGGCCCTGGGGGCCGTCCCGCTCCTGCCGATCCTGGCGCCGCTGCCTGTTAACGCGCAGGTGCCGGTCAGCCATTGCATCGCCATTGCGCAATCGACGCCGGGGGCGGAGTACGTCCAGCTGGCCTCGTTCCGCGATCCGGTGCCGGAGTATACCGTGCGGATCAGCTACCTGACCCATTCCGCCTTCCTGATCCAGTCGCCCGGCGGCGTGGGGGCGGTCACCGACTATCCGGGCTATATCGGCACCGCCGACTACCTGCCCGACGTGGTGACCATGAACCACGCCCATTCCAGCCATTTCACCGCCTTCCCTGATCCAGCCATCCCCCATGTGTTGCCCGGCTGGTCCGAGGATTTCGGCCAGCCCGTCAACCACATGCTGGAGGTGGGCGACATGCTGATCCGCAACGTGTCGACCGATATCCGTTCCCGCATGGGCGGGGTGGAGGAGAACGGCAACTCGATCTTCATCTTCGAGGTCGGCGGCCTGTGCATCGGCCACCTGGGCCATCTGCACCATGAACCCAACGACCAGCAATACGCGGCCATCGGGCGGCTGGACGTGGTGATGGTGCCGGTGGACGGCGGGCTGACGCTGGACACGCCCACCATGGCGCGGGTGGTGGAACGGATGAAGGCCTCGATCGTGCTGCCGATGCACTGGTTCTCGGGGGCGAGCCTGGGCTATTTTCTCGACCGGCTGTCGGGCGCGTTCGCCATCGAGCTGCGCGAGGAGAACGCGCTTGAGGTGTCGTTGCGCGATCTGCCGGACCGGCCCACGATCATGGTGCTGCGCCCGGAGGCGCTGCGCGATCCCGACTAGCGGCCAGAGCGGCTTTCCGATTGGCGCACGGGGCGCTTCGTCAGCTCGGCGCGCAGGGCCTCGGTCAGCGTCTCCGGGGTCTGATCGGAGTCGATGGACAGGCGGCGCAGGCGGAAGTGCACGCGCGCCATGTCCTGGTAGTAGCTGGTATAGGCATAGTTGACGGCAGCCCCCGCAGCGGCACCCAGCACCGGCACGGTCTGCGCGGCCAGCTTCTGCCCCAGGGCTGCGGCCAGGCGCGGCGCCACCGCAGAGATCATCCCGTGCATGGTCGCCCCCGTCAGGGTCAGGCGGGTGGCCAGGAAGGCCGTCTCGGCCCCGTCATCCTCGGCCAGCGGCCCGGCGGAGGCGAAGACGCGCATGGAATCGAATTGCACATTGGGTTCGGAGGGATCGAACCCCTCTTCAGCCGCGACCCCCTGGATCGACCGCAGCAGCACCGTCGTGGTCACCGGCAGCTCCGCCAGGGCCGAGGGCAGCCCGCCCAGCCCCCCGGCGGCACCGAGGCCCGTGGTCACCACCCGGTCGAGCCAGCCCGGCTGATCCTTCACCAGCCCGCGAGAGCGCTGCGCGGCGGTCATCGCCACCTCCAGCGCGCTTTCCGTGGCGCTGTCGAGGCGGGTGCGCACGCCCAGAGGCAGCCGTTCCAGCAGCCCTTCGGCGCGGGTGCCCAGAAGGGTCAGCACCTGCAAGCCCGGCCCGCCCGCGCGGCGGTGGATGCGGGCCAGTTCCGTGATGTCCTCTGCCACGTCACGGGGCAAGACAAGGGGGGTCGGGGCGGCTGTGGTCATGGGATCCTCCGTCTGCCTCCTGAAGATGGGGGCGACAGCGCTGAAAGGAAAGGGCGGACGGTCGTCCCGGTGTGCCCCGCCCCATCTTCTCCTTGTCGGAAAAATCCCGCGGGCAAGCGGCGCAGCCGTGATGGGGCCCGCAGGGCGCTCACGCGGCGCGTGTCACCTCGCCCGTCAGCCCGTCCCAGGCACCGGACGTCAGCGCCAGCCCCAGCACCCGGTCGGGGTTGGTGGGCGGGGGCATGCGGATGTCCGGCAGTTTCGAAAATCCGAACCGGCTGTAGTAGGGGGCGTCACCGACCAGCAGAACCCGGTCCCAGCCGTTGTCGCGGGCGGCATGCAGCGAGGCGTTGATCAGCAGGCCACCCAGCCCCTCGCCCTGGTGGGTCGGGTGAACGGCCACGGGGCCCAGCAGGAGGGCGGGCAGGCCCGCCGCCTGCACCGGCCAATAGCGGATCGCCCCGCCGACGCTGCCGTCCCGGTCCCGCGCCACCTGGCACAGGCCCGCCACGGGCGCCACGTCCTCGCGCAGCCGGTAGGAGCTGAGCGCGGTCCGCCCCGGGGCGAAGCAGAGGTCATACAGCGCTTCGACCTCCCACCAGTCATCCGCGGTTTCGGGGGTGAGAGTGAACATCGTCTCTGCGCTCATGATCAGTCTTTTGGGTTGGAAACGCCCCTAGCACGGGATTACCTGCTCGGCAAACCCATGGGAGAGACGCATGTTCTACGAACCGAAAGACGGCCACGGTCTGCCGCACAACCCGTTCAAGGCGCTGATCGCGCCGCGCCCCATCGGGTGGATCTCGACCCGGGGGCACCTGGGGGACAACCTGGCGCCCTATTCCTTCTTTAACGCCGTGGCGGACAGCCCGCCGCAGGTCATGTTCGCCTCCAGCAGCGCCAAGCCCGACCGTGACGGCACCAAGGACAGCGTGGCGCAGATCCGGGAGACCGGGGTCTTCTGCTGCAATATCGTGTCCTACGCCCTGCGCGACGCGATGAACGCCAGTTCCGCCGCGCTGGCCGCCGGCGAGGACGAGTTCGCGGTGGCCGGTCTGGAGAAGGCACAGTGCCAGATGATCGACTGTCCGCGGGTTGCCGCGGCGCCCGCGGCGCTGGAATGCCGGATGACGCAGATCGTCGACCTGGCCGGGGCCCCCAACGTCATGGTCATCGGCGAGGTCGTGGGCGTGCATATCGACGAGGCCGCCCTGACGGAGGGGATGTTCGACGTGGCCAAGGTGCAAACCCTGTCACGTCTGGGCTACCGCGACTATTCCGCCATCACCGATCTCTTCCCCCTGAACCGCCCCGGTCAGAGCTGAGGGGACCCTTGGGCAAGGGGGCTCTGCCCCCTTCCGTCCTCTCTGCCGCCCTCCGGCGGCGGGGCAACGCCCCTGCCCGAGCGAGCCGCGTCTACCCCGCCTCCGTCCGCCCGCGCCGGTCCAGCCGAAGCGAGGCATAGAGGACATGGGTGCGCCAGCGTCCGTTGATCTGCAGGTAGCTCTGCGCGACGCCCTCGTACTTGAAGCCGCAGCTTTCCAGCAGACGGCGCGAAGGGGTGTTCTCGGGCAGGCAGGCAGCCTCGATCCGGCTGAGGTCCATGCGGTGGAAGGCGTGCTGCACCACCCCCTCGATCGCCTCGCGCATGTAGCCCTGGCGCTTGAACCGCTCGCCGATCCAGTAGCCCAGGACGCCCGACATGCTGGGGCCGCGGCGGATGTTGTCGAGCGTGATCGCCCCCAGCAGGGCCCCGTCGCCGCTCCGTTCCAGGAACAGCGGCAGGGCCGTGCCCCCGGTGACCGAGCGTTGCGCCCAGTAGACACGGTTGGTGAAACTGCGCCGGGTCAGGTGATCACGGGACCAGCCCGGCTCCCAGGGGGTCAGGAAGTCGCGGCTTTCGGCGCGCAGATCGGTCCAGGCATGGAAATCGGCATGAACCGGAAGGCGCAGCACCATGCGCCCCGTCTCGATCCGTACTTTCCGCCGGGACCGCAACATCAGGCAGCGCGGCGGGCCTGCAGCCGCTCGAAGGCGGGCACCCCCTCCACGGGACCGTAAAGCGCCAGCGCCATGGGGGCGCGCGCGGCCATGACCTCGGCATGGGCCCGCAGGTCCTCGGCCGTCACCGCGTCGATGCGCGCCACGACTTCCTCCAGCGCGGGCACCCGGCCCCAGATCTCGACCATCCGCGCCAGGCGTTCGGCGCGGTTGCTGGCGCCTTCCAGCCCCATCAGCAGCCCGGCCTTCATCTGGGCACGGGCGCGGTCGGTCTCGGCCACGCTCAGCCCGTCGGCGGCGCGCTTCATCTCGTCCAGGATCAGCTCCGAAAGCTCGCCCACCTTGTCGGCGGAGGTGCCCGCATAGACGGTCATCATCCCGCTGTCGGCATAGGCCCCGGCCTGGCTGAAGACGGTGTAGCACAGGCCCCGCTTCTCGCGCAGTTCCTGGAACAGCCGCGAGGACATGCCGCCGCCAAGCGCCGCGGCGTAGATCTGTGCCGCATAGGCCTGCTCGGACCGGTAATCCGGCCCCTCGAATCCGAAGGTCACATGGGCCTGTTCCAGCGTCTTCACCCGGCGCAGGTCACCGCCGACGAAACGGGCGGGCACAATGTCAGGCTGTCCGTGGGCCGGCATGTCGCCGAAGAGCGCCTCGGCCTGTTTCACCAGCGCCGCGTGATCCACCGAACCGGCGGCGGCCAGGATCATCTGGCCCGGCCCGTAGTGTTCGGCCACGAAGGCCTGCAGGTCGTCCCGGCTGAAGGCGCGCACGCGCTCTTCGGGGCCCAGGATTGTGCGGCCCAGGGGCTGTTCCGGGTAGGCCTGCTCCTGCAGCCAGTCGAAGATCACGTCATCGGGCGTATCCAGCGCCTGACCGATCTCGCTGAGGATCACGCCGCGCTCCATCTCGATCTCATGCGGATCGTAGACCGAGGCGCGCAGGATGTCGGCGATCACGTCCAGCGCCAGCGGCACGTCGGCCTCCAGCACGCGGGCGTAATAGGCCGTCACCTCGCGCGAGGTATAGGCGTTGATGAAGCCCCCCACGTCCTCGATCACCTCGGCGATGTCGAGCGCGCTGCGCGTCTTCGTGCCCTTGAAGGCCATGTGTTCCAGGAAATGGGCGATGCCGTTCTGTTCGGGCCGCTCATGCCGCCCCCCGGCGCTGACCCAGATCCCGATGGAGGCCGATTGCAGGCCAGGCATGGTTTCAGTGACAACGCGAAACCCGTTTTTCAGGGTCGTCAGTTCGACGCTCAATGCGCCCTCCTTTCACGGATCAGGGCCTCGATGGCGCCCAGATCGTCGGTAATGCGTGTGACCCGCTCCTCCCGGTCGAAGAGGTCGGCCATGCGCTCTGGCAGGCCGGGGCGGATATGGCTGGCCTGTTCCACCGCGTCGGGGAACTTGGCCGGATGCGCGGTGGCAAGCGACACCATGGGGGTCGCCGGATCGCGCATCTCGCGCGCGACCTTCACCGCCACGGCGCTATGCGGGCACAGCAGCTCGCCGGTCAGGTCGCGCATCTCGGTGATGGTCGACAGCGTCTCCTCCTCCGAGCAGCGGCCCGAGGTGAAGGCTTCCTGCAGGGCCTGCAGCGCGCCCTGGGGCACGGTGAAGCCGCCCGCCTTCAGCTCATCCATCAGCTGGCCGACGGCGCTCCCGTCACGGCCAAGCGCGTCGAACAGAACCCGCTCGAAGTTGGAGCTGACCTGGATGTCCATCGACGGGCTGATCGAGGGGGTCACGCCGTCGGGCTTGTACTCGCCCGTGCTGAGACAGCGGTGCAGGATGTCGTTCTGGTTGGTCGCCACGACCAACGTGTCGATGGGCAGACCCATCTTGCGCGCGATGTAGCCCGCGAAGATGTCACCGAAGTTACCCGTGGGCACGGTGAAACTGACGCGGCGCTCGGGCGCGCCCAGGCTGACGGCGGAGGTGAAGTAGTAGACGACCTGCGCCAGCACCCGCGCCCAGTTGATCGAGTTGACGCCGGCGAGGCCGACCTCGTCGCGGAACTCGAAATCGTTGAACATGTCCTTCACCCGCGCCTGGCAGGTGTCGAAATCGCCATCGACGGCCAGGGCGTGCACGTTGCTGTCGGCGGGCGTGGTCATCTGGCGGCGCTGCACCTCGGACACCCGGCCGTGCGGGTAGAGGATGAAGACATCGACGTTGTCGAGCCCGCGGAAGGCCTCGATCGCGGCAGAACCGGTGTCGCCGGAGGTGGCGCCGACGATGGTGATGCGGCGGCCGTTCTTGGCAAGCGCGGCCTGGAACAGCTGACCGATCAGCTGCATCGCGAAATCCTTGAAGGCCAGCGTGGGACCGTGGAACAGCTCCAGCAGGAAATGCCCCGGCTCCAGCTGCACCAGCGGCGCGCGGGCGGCATGGCCGAAGCCCTCGTAGGCGCGGGAGATGCAGCCGCGGAACTCGTCTTCGGTGAAGGTGCCGCCCAGGAAGGGCCACATGATGCGGAAGGCGGTTTCCTCGTAGCTGAGGCCGTGCAGGGCGCGGATCTCGTCCTCCGAGAGGGTCGGGATCTCGGCGGGCACGTAGAGGCCGCCATCGCGCGCCAGCCCGGTCAGCATCGCCTCTTCGAAACTCAGTTCCGGGGCCTGCCCCCGGGTCGATACGTAAATCACGTCGTCTCGCCTCTCGACTGTTTGCGCATGCGATAAATCAGATAAAGCGACATGACCAGCCATACGGCGGCCAGAGACAGCCAGGTGATCGCATATTCCAGGTGATCGTTGGGAATTCCCACCGTCCCGACGGGCGCCGCCACCAAGGCCCCGCCCCCTGCCGGGCCTTCGCGGCGTACCAGCAGCAGCGGTTCGCTGTCCAGCGCGCGGGCCAGTTCGGCCAGGTCGCGCCCGTAGAACAGCCCGCTGTCCAGATCCGGCGCAGGGGTGAAACCGTCAACCTCATCCGGCCAGACCAGGTTGCCGGAGACCGTCACGGTTCCTTCGGGCGCCTGCGGGATGGGCTCGGCCTGGGGCACGAAGCCCCGTTCGACGATGACCCGGCGACCCTCCGGCATCTCGAAGGCCTGTTCGATCAGGTAACCCGCGCCCAGCCCCTCCCGCGCCGATTGCACGCGCAGCGGCGCGCCGGTGAACCGTCCGGTCAGGGCCACGGCCAGGTAACGGTCCTCCTCCGGGTCGGGCGCGTCCGGCAGGGCCACGGGATCGGCGGCTATGCGCGCCTCGATCCGGTCCAGCACGCCGGTTTTCCACTCCAGCCGTTGAAGCTGCCAGTTGGCCAGCGACAGCAGAATGGCCACACCGCCGATCCCCAGCACCAGCGCGCCGATCAGTTTTCCCCGCATATTGTCCCCGTTCATGAAGAAGGGCGCGGAAAGCCCGCGCCCTCGGATCCTCTGCTCTTCGGGCGGCGGGGTAAACCCCGCCCGCCGCAGGCCTTACTGGCCCCAGATGTAGATCGAGGCGAAGAGGAACAGCCAGACCACGTCGACGAAGTGCCAGTACCAGGCGGCAGCCTCGAAACCGACGTGATTGGTCGGCGTGAAGTGGCCCGCGTTGGCGCGGAACAGGCAGACCAGCAGGAAGATCGTGCCGATGATCACATGCGCCCCGTGGAAGCCCGTCGCCATGAAGAAGTTGGCGCCGTAGATGTTGCCGCCGAAGCCGAAGGCGGCGTGGCTGTACTCATAGGCCTGGAAGGCGGTGAACAGCAGACCCAGCAGGACCGCCAGCAGCAACCCGGCCTTCAGGTCGCGGCGGTTGTTTTCATGCACCAGGGCGTGGTGCGCCCAGGTCGCGGCGGCGCCGGAACACAGTAGGATCAGCGTGTTGATCAGCGGCAGGTGCCAGGGGTCGAAGGTTTCGATCCCCGCGGGCGGCCAGACGCCGTCCACCGCCGGGCTTTCCGGGCCCATGGGGTACATGGCGTGCTTGAAGAAGCTCCAGAACCAGGCGGCGAAGAACATCACCTCGGACATGATGAACAGGATCACGCCGTAGCGCAGGCCGATGCGGACCACGGCGGTGTGGTCGCCGGCGATGTTTTCCATCACCGTGTCGCGCCACCAGCCGAACATGGTGTAGATGATCGCGATCAGCCCGGCGAGGAACAGCCAGGGGCCGCTGTCGTTCAGCCACATGACGGCGCCGAACAGCATGACGAAGGTGCCGACCGCCCCGATGAACGGATACACCGACGGTGGCAGAATGTGGTAATCGTGGTTCTTTGCGTGCGCCATTGTTCTCTTCCCCGGGCTCGGCCCCTCAGTTCACATCGGTTTGCGGTGCTTGCCCGTCCAGCAGCGCGGCATGGTCCGCCGCGTAGCCTTCGGGCATGTCGATCTCGTAGAACGTATACCCCAGCGTGATCGTGTGGATATACTTTGCGTCGCGATCCTCGACCATTTCGGGATCGACGTAGAAGGTCACCGGCATCTCCACCGTTTCACCGGGCATCAGGACCTGCTCGGTGAAACAGAAACAGTCGATCTTGGTGAAGAAGCCGCCCGCCTCGTAGGGCGTGACGTTGTAGCTGGCCTGGCCGGCGATCGGCCGGTCCGTCGGATTATGCGCTTCGTAGAAGGCCAGGCCGGTTTCGCCGATCTTCAGCTCCACCTGGCGCTGCACCGGCTTGAAATCCCAGGCCATGTCACGCTCGGTCGAGGCGTCGAAACGGACCTTGATGGTCCGGTTGAGGATATGGTCGGAGCCCGCATCGGCCTCCTGCGTGACGCCGCCGAAGCCGGTGACGGCGCAGAAGTAGTTGTAGGCAGGCACCGCCGCCCAGGCGAGCGCGCCCATGGTGACGATCACGCCGAGGGCCTGGAAGACGGTCTTCTTCTTCGGGTCCATCGCTACCCCTCCGTCGCCGCGGACTGGCCCGCGGCGCTTGCGCCCGGCACATTGTCGGGCATCTGAAGGTTCTGGCCGGTGACCTTCACGAAGGTCAGCACGAAGACCAGCACCACGAAGCCGGCCAGCACCAGCCCCAGGCCCATGTTCAGGCCCCGGCGGCGTTGGTGCAATTCGTGTTCATGGGTCAGCGGCATCGCTTACCAGCCTCCAAGGCCATAGGGTTTCAGCACCGCCTCGACCAGGATCGCGGCGAAATGCAGGAAGGTGTAGATCAGCGACAGCTTGAAGAAACGTTTCTCGACCCGGTAGTCATCGGCCTCGGCCATCGCCTCGTCCCGGCGCCAGATGCGGACAGCACCGGCCAGGAACATGGCGTTCAGCACCAGGGCCACGGCCAGGTAGACCGGCCCGCCAATGGAGGTGAAGCCGGTGCCCAGGGCGATCAGCGCCAGCAGCACGGTGTAGGCCAGGATGTGGCGGCGGGTGGACGGGCGACCGTGGGTCACGGTCAGCATCGGCACGCCCGCGTCGTCGTAGTCGGACCGCATGAACAGCGCCAGCGCCCAGAAGTGGGGCGGCGTCCACATGAAGACCAGCAGGAACATCAGCACCGATTCCACGCTGACGCCGCCGGTGGCGACGGCCCAGCCGATCATCGGGGGGAAGGCGCCCGCGGCCCCGCCGATCACGATGTTCTGCGGCGTCGAACGCTTCAGCCACATGGTGTAGACCACGGCGTAGAAGAAGATCGTGAAGGCCAGGAAGAGGCCCGAGAAGACATTGGCGGCCAGCGCCAGCATCACGCAGCTGAAGCCCGACAGCGCCAGGCCCAGGGCAAGCGCCTCGTCGCGGCCGACGCGGCCCGCGGGGATCGGCCGGCCCTTGGTGCGTTTCATCACCGCGTCGATGTCACTGTCGTACCACATGTTCAGCGCGCCCGAGGCACCGCCGCCCACGGCGATGAACAGGATCGCGCAGAAGGCGATGAAGGGGTGCACCGGCACGGGGGCGGCCACCAGGCCGACCAGCGCGGTGAAGACCACCAGCGACATGACCCGCGGCTTGAGCAGAGCGATGTAGTCGCCGAACTCGGCGTCGCCCTGGTTGGCCTGCGTGTGGATGCTTGCGTCGGTCATGTCTTGGGTCTCGATCTTGCGGGGGATCCGTGGGCCGGCGCGGGGGCCGGGGCGGGTCGGGTTTCATCTGGGGCCCGGATCAGCTTCGGGCGCCTCCTCCCTCTCCTCCCACGGGGGGCGGACCTGCGGCCCGTCGTCCTGGCGTGGTGTCGGGGGCGCCACCGTGGCGGCGCCCGGCCGGGGTCAATCAGACCGCCGGAAGCTCGCTCAGCGGCACGAAGCCACCGGCCTCTTCCGAGGCGGCAAGCCAGGCGTCGTAGACTTCCTGGCTGACCACCTTGACGGTGATCGGCATGTAGGCGTGGTCCTTGCCGCAGAGCTCCGAACACTGGCCGAAGTATATGCCTTCCTGCTCAGGCGTGAACCACAGCTGGGCGAAGCGGCCAGGCACGGCGTCCTGCTTCACGCCGAAGGCGGGCACGGTCCAGGAGTGGATCACGTCGGCACCGGTCACGGACATCACGACGGTCTTGCCCACGGGCAGGATGATCGCGCTGTCGGTGGCCAGCAGGTATTCGTCATCGTTGTAGCCGTAGGACGCCAGGTCTTCGCGCGGCAGCATGAAGCCCTCGTAGGCCAGGTCCTCGCTGTCGGTGTACTCATAGCCCCAGTACCACTGGTAGCCGGTCACCTGGATGTGGATGTCGCCCTCGGGGATCACCTGCTGCTTGAACAGGGTCGGCAGCGAGAAGGCACCGATGAACAGCAGGATCAGGATCGGCACGATCGTCCAGGCGATTTCCAGCGGCGAATTGTGGGTGAAGGTCGCGGGCTTGGGGTTGGACTTGCGGTTGAACCTCAGGATCACCACCAGCAGCAGCGCGACGACGAGGATCACGATCGGCACGATGATCCACATCAGCATGTGTTCAAGCCATTGCAGATCGCGCGCCAGCTCGGTCGCGGCGGTCTGGAAGCCGGTCCCGCC
The DNA here is from genome assembly GCF_020177265.1 of Pseudooceanicola marinus. Classification (GTDB taxonomy): domain Bacteria; phylum Pseudomonadota; class Alphaproteobacteria; order Rhodobacterales; family Rhodobacteraceae; genus Pseudooceanicola; species Pseudooceanicola marinus_A. The sequence goes on along the minus strand of NZ_JAIVMC010000007.1, from coordinate 127,261 downwards.
GAGGGTCGGCTTGCCGATCGTCTCCAGCTCCTGCGCCATCGCGGGCGTGGCGGCAAGGGCGGCCATCAGGCCAAGAAAATGTGTCTTCAGTCGCATCGGTCACCCTGATCGGTTGCGGCAGATCGCCTGCACAGTCTCGGCCTCCTCCCCGCCCGGCCTCCTACCGGGGGAGAGCGCCCGATGGCCATGGCGCTCCCATTGTTTGTTGCAGCTTAAAATCATATTCTTGCGCTTACGACAATAATCACGCGCGCGTCAGAAGTCAGTTTTTTGATCCAGATCAAGAAAATATGTCGCAGGCAGGCCCCCGCGCCCTTCCCTTGCACATCCCGGAACATAGGTGCGGAATGTATCGATTCTGTCCTCTCCCCCGTCTGGCTGCGCGCCCGTTCGCGCCACGCACGCTCCTGAAAGGCCCCCAGCGATGACCGCAACCGCCCCGGAAACCCCGTTCCGCCCCTTCGAGACGATGCTGGACGAGGCCGCCGCGCTGCGCCTGCTGCGTGACGCGGTGGCCGGCGCCGATGACGGCGAGCTGTTCCTGGAACGCCGCCGGTCGGAAATGCTGCACTTCGACGACGGGCGCATCCGTAACGCCAGCTATGATGCCGCCGAGGGCTTCGGCCTGCGCGCCGTGCGCGGCGAGGTGGCGGGTTACGCCCATGCCACCGACATCTCGGAAAGCGCTCTGAAACGCGCCGTGTCCACCGCGCGCCTGGCCGTGGGCGACGGGGGCGGCACCATGGCGCCCCCACCCGCCGGCACCAACCGACATCTTTATGCGGACCTCGATCCGATCGCCGGCCACAGCTTCCCGGTGAAGGTGGACACCCTGCGGGAGATCGACGCCTTCTGCCGCGACCTGGACCCGCGCGTGGTGCAGGTGTCGGCCACCATCGCCGCGTCGTGCCAGGAGGTGGTTATCCTGCGCCCCGAAGGCCACGTGGTCAGCGACATCCGCCCGATGACCCGTGTGAATGTCTCGGTCATCGTCGAGGACAAGGGCCAGCGCCAGACCGGCACCGCCGGCGGCGGCGGGCGCATTGCGCTGGACGGCCTGATCGATCCGGCCGACTGGCAGGCCAAGGCGCGTGAGGCGCTGCGCATCGCGCTGGTCAACCTGGAGGCGATCCCCGCTCCCGCTGGTCAGATGGACGTGGTCCTCGGCTCCGGCTGGTGCGGTGTCATGCTGCACGAGGCCGTGGGCCACGGGCTGGAAGGCGATTTCAACCGTAAGAACGCCTCCGCCTTCTCGGGGCGCATCGGGGAACAGGTGGCCGCGAAGGGCGTGACGGTGCTGGACGACGGCACAATCCCCGACCGCCGCGGCTCCATCACCGTGGATGACGAGGGCACGCCCTCCGGCAAGAACGTGCTGATCGAGGACGGCATCCTGGTGGGCTACATGCAGGACCGTCAGAACGCCCGCCTGATGGGCGTGAATCCCACCGGCAACGGCCGACGCGAAAGCTATGCCCATGCGCCGATGCCGCGCATGACCAACACCTACATGCTGGGCGGTGACGCCACCCCCGAGGAGGTGGTGGGCGAGATGAAGGACGGCATCCACGCCGTCGGCTTCTCCGGCGGTCAGGTGGACATCACCAACGGCCAGTTCGTCTTCAACTGCACCGAGGCCTACCTGGTGAAGAACGGCCGCCGCGTCGCCCCGGTGAAGGGCGCCACGCTGATCGGGTCGGGTCCTGCGGCGATGAAGCAGATCAAGGCGCTCGGCAACGACCTGGCGCTGGATCCCGGCATGGGCAACTGCGGCAAGTCGGGCCAGTGGGTGCCCGTGGGCGTGGGCCAGCCCACCGTGCTGATCGGCGGTCTGACCGTGGGGGGCTCGGCCACCTGATCCCGGCCAACTGATCTTCCCCACATGGACTTCGGGCCGACGCAGAGGATCCGACAGGACAAAGGCGCGTGCTGGTGGCACGCGCCTTTCGTCGTTTCGGCCTGCGGCGCGCAGCGCGCTCAGAAATCGGCGGCGATGCGCAGCTCGCGCAGGGGTTTCACCAGGTCGATGGACTGCTGGTACAGCGGATGCGCCTTGTAGGCAGCCAGCGCCGCCTCATCGTCGAATTCGCCGTAGACGACCACGTCCACCTCCCCCGACCAGCTGTCGACGCGGCTGTTCTCGACCACCTCCAGGACGCGGGCATGGGGGTTCTGCTTCAGGATCGACAGGCCCTCGTAAACCCGGGCCCGGTCGGCCGGGTCCTTGGCGCTGAAAAAGACGACGTGACGGATGAAGCCGCGGTCGGACATGGGGGTCTCCTCCTTCATGGATGCGATCCCTCCTGTCACCCCGCCGACGGAAGCGCAACAGCTGGAGGGCATCAGCCCTTCAACGCGTAACGATCCGCCTCTGCAAAGACGTCGATGACCTTGGTGCCGGCCCTGATCGTCGCGCCATGCAGGGCGCCATCGGGAATGTCGTAGCTTTCGCCCGGGGCATAGGTCCGGGTCTCGCCGTCGATGGTCAGGGTGATCTCCCCATCCACCACCGTGCCCCATTGCGGCCCGTGGGCATGGGGCGGCAGGACCATGTCCTGCAGGAAGGTGAAGAAGATCACCAGCCCCGCGTCCGACTGGACCGCGCGGGTCTGCACGACATCCTCAGGGAAGGGTACGTCGAGGGCGGGAAGGCCCATGATGAAGTCGGGAAAGGTCATGACAGGATCCTCCGTCGGCCAGTTCAGTCCGGCGGACCATGGCGGCCGCGCGCGACGAGGGCAAGCCGGCGGGCTGCCGCAGGGGCCGCGCCGCCAGTGGCCAAGCCTCCGGCGGCTGCGCGACCCTTCACGCATAATTAACCACCCGAACGCTACACATGATTCTGCAAGCAGGCGGAGTCACGATGGTCGTGGATAATCATCCTTCCACTCACCCCCCACTCCCACCCACCACGGAAGATGAGCGTCTGTCGTGGCTTCGTCTCTTGCGCTCTCGCCGGATCGGACCGGTCACCTTCTACCGCATGCTGGCCGAGCACGGCAACGCCGCGGTGGCCTTGGAGGCCCTGCCGGAGGTGGCGCGCGCAGCGGGCCTGTCCGACTACGCCCCCTGCCCTCTTTCCATCGCCGAACAGGAACTGGCCCGCGGCCAGGCCCTTGGGGCACAGCTGGTCGCGCGAGGCGAGGCCGCCTACCCCTCCGCCCTGGATGACCTGCCCGACGCCCCCCCCCTGCTGTGGCTACGCGGCCGGGCCGAGCTGTTGATGCGGCCCGGCGTGGCCGTGGTCGGCGCGCGGCAGGCTTCCTCCCTGGGGCTGCGCATGGCCCGCGCCCTGGCCACCGACCTGGGCCAGGCGGGACAGGTGGTGATTTCCGGCCTGGCACGCGGCATCGACGCCGTGGCGCATGAGGCCGCGATCGAGACCGGCACCATCGCCGTCTTTCCCGGCGGGCTGGACCAGATCTATCCCCTGGAAAACCGCCGCCTGGCGGACCGCATCGCCGTCGAGGGCCTGTGCCTGACGGAACAGCCCCCGGGGCTGGCGCCGGCGCAACGGCATTTCCCCCTGCGCAATCGCCTGGTCTCCGGCCTGGCCCGCGCCGTGGTGGTGGTGGAGGCGGCGACGAAATCCGGCACGCTGAACACCGCCCGCCACGCCTTGGACCAGGGTCGGGAAGTTTTGGCGGTGCCCGGCCACCCCTTCGAGGCCCGGGCCTCGGGCTGCAACCTGCTGTTGCGGGACGGCGCCGGCCTGGTGCGCGGGGCCCGCGACGTGCTGGAGGTCCTGGGTGACCCCGCCCCGCGGCCCAGGGCCCCGGTCCCGCAGCCGGATGCCCATCCCGAGGCCCCGCCACCCCCCTCCCACGGCCTGCGCGACATCGCGCGGCTGCATGCCCAGATCCTCGACCGGATCGACGCCGCCCCGGTGGAGGAAGAGGTGCTTCTGGCCACGCTGGACGCCCCTGCCCGCCAGGTCGCCCCGGCCCTGACCGACCTGGAACTGGAGGGCCGGATCCGCCGCCAGCCGGGCGGTTTGATCGCCCGCGGCGAAAACACGGGCAGTTGATCGCCCTTTGCCGCGCCGCAGCAGGGCCCGGGGCCATAGGCAGGATTGCCTCCATTGACAATCAGCCCTGCCAGCCCACATGTTCCGCCGCCAAGGCGCGTCTTTCGAGTCGAGCCGTCCAGCGAAAGGAACACGCATGCCCGTCGTCGTTGTCGAATCCCCGGCCAAGGCCAAGACAATCAACAAATATCTGGGATCCGACTACACCGTTCTCGCGTCCTACGGCCATGTGCGCGACCTGCCTCCGAAAGACGGCTCGGTCGATCCCGAGCATGAATTCGACATGAAATGGGAGGTGGCCAGCGACAGCAAGAAGCATGTGAAGGCCATCGCCGACGCCCTGAAGGACGACAACGCCCTGATCCTCGCCACTGACCCCGATCGCGAAGGGGAGGCGATTTCGTGGCACCTGGAAGAGGCCCTGCGCAACCGCAAGGCGCTGAAGAAGGACACGCCGGTCAGCCGCGTGGTCTTCAACGCGATCACCAAGACGGCGGTGACCGAGGCGATGAAGAACCCCCGGCAGGTGGACGAGGACCTGGTGCATGCCTATCTCGCCCGCCGCGCGCTGGACTACCTGGTGGGCTTCAACCTGTCGCCCGTGCTGTGGCGCAAGCTGCCCGGCGCGAAATCCGCCGGCCGGGTGCAATCTGTCTGTCTGCGCCTGATCGTCGAACGCGAGATGGAGATCGAGGCCTTCAAGCCCCGTGAATACTGGACGGTGAAAGCCATCCTGACCACGCCCCGCGGTCAGGAGTTCGAGGCCCGGCTGACCACGCTGGCCGGTGACAAGCTCGACAAGTTCTCCATCGAGAACGAGACCCAGGCCGAGATGGCCGTGCAGGCGATCAACAGCCGCGACCTGACCGTGACCTCGGTCGAGGCCAAGCCCGCCTCGCGCAATCCCAGCCCGCCCTTCATGACCTCCACCCTGCAGCAGGAGGCGAGCCGCAAGTTCGGCATGGGCGCCCGGGCCGCGATGAACACCGCGCAGCGCCTCTACGAGGCCGGGCACATCACCTACATGCGGACCGACGGCATCGACATGGCGCCCGAGGCCATCAGCGCCTGCCGCGACGCCATCGCCGACCGCTTCGGCAAGGAATACGTGCCGGACAGCCCGCGGGTCTACAAGAACAAGGCGAAGAACGCCCAGGAAGCGCACGAGTGCATCCGCCCCACCGACATGACCAAGGACGCCGCCGCCCTGGGTCTGTCGGAGGATCAGCGCAAGCTTTACGACCTGATCTGGAAACGCACCCTGGCCTGCCAGATGGAAGGCGCCCGGATGGAACGCACCACGGTCGAGATCGGCAGCCAGGACCGCCAGGTCGGCCTGCGCGCCACCGGCCAGGTCGTGTTGTTCGACGGCTTCCTGCGGGTCTACGAAGAAGGCCGCGACGATGTTGTCGATGACGACGACAAGCGCCTGCCGCAGATCCACGAGGGCGAGAAGACCGCCAAGTCCGAGATCAACCCGGAACAGCATTTCACGCAGCCGCCGCCGCGCTACACCGAGGCGACGCTGGTCAAGCGGATGGAAGAGCTGGGCATCGGGCGCCCCTCCACCTACGCCTCGATCGTGACCACGATCCAGGATCGCGGCTATGTCATCAAGGACAAGAACCGCCTGATCCCCGAGGACAAGGGCCGGCTGGTGATCGCCTTCCTGTCCAACTACTTCAAGAAATACGTGGAATATGACTTCACCGCGGATCTTGAGGAAGAACTGGACGACGTGTCGGCCGGTGACCGCGACTACAAGGACGTGCTGAACCGCTTCTGGCGCGATTTCTCCGCCGCCATTGCCGAGACGTCCGAGTTGCGCATCACCGAGGTGCTGGACAAGATCAACGAGGTGCTGGAGCCGCATCTCTTCCCGCCGACCGAGGATGGCAGCGATCCGCGCCTGTGCCCGAACTGCGGCAAGGGCCGGCTGTCGATGCGCACCGCGCGCTCGGGCGGCGCCTTCATCGGCTGCTCGCAATACCCCGAATGCCGCTACACCCGTCCCTTCGGCCCCCCGAACCCCGAGGCCGAGGCCAGCGCGATCCCGCCCGAGGGCAAGTTCCTGGGCGAGGACAATGGCGACAAGATCTACGTCATGAAGGGCCGCTTCGGTCCCTACTGCCAGCGCGGCGAGGTGACGGAAGACAACAAGAAGCCCCCGCGCCAGTCGGTGCCGAAGGAGTGGGCGCCGGAGGATCTGACCCTGGAAGAGGCCGTGCGCCTGCTGGCCCTGCCGCGGCTGATCGGCCAGCACCCGGAGGACGGGGTGAACGTCTGGGCCAACATCGGCCGCTATGGCCCCTACATCAAGCACGCGGAGAGCACCTCCGACCGGGGCGGCACCAACGCCAACCTCGAAGGGCTGGACGAGGTCTGGACCGTGGGCATGAACCGCGCGGTGCAGCTGTTGGCGGAGAAGGTCGCCTCCCGCAAGGGCCGCGGCCAGGCCAAGGTGCTGAAGGAGCTGGGCGAGCACCCCGAGGCGGGCGCGCCGGTGCAGCTGCTGGAAGGCAAGTACGGCCCCTACGTGAAGTGGGAAAAGATCAACGCCACCCTGCCCGAAGGGGTCGAGCCGGACACGGTGACCCTGGACAAGGCGGTGGAGCTGATCGCCGAACGCGCCGCCAAGACCGGCAAGAAGGTCGCGCCGAAGAAGGCTGCCGCGAAGAAAACCACCGCCAAGAAGGCACCGGCGAAGTCTGCGGCCAAGAAGCCGGCGGCGAAATCGACCACCGCCAAGAAACCGGCAGCCAAGAAGGCTCCGGCGAAGAAGGCCGCGCCCAAGGCCTCCGGCGCGGAATGACGCCCGCCGCTTCCCGGTCCCCTGTGGCCCGGGAGGCGCACTCACGCCCCGTCCCGGAGTTGTGATTGGCCACTCGGCCCCTTGATCCCGATCTTGTGTCGCAGACCCTGCAAGCCAGACCGGAGAGATCATGTCCCCTTCCCCCCTGTCCGCCAGCCGGCTGTCCCGCCGCAAGCTCCTGCTGACCGGCGCAGCCGCCACCCTGGTCCCTGCCACCGCCCGCGCGCAGGCCGCCACGGATGGCCCGCCGCCGCTGATCCCCGCGCCGGAACAGGCGCCGGTGCGGCGCAACACCTCCAGCTTCGTGCGGCAGGACTGGCGCGATCACTTCGACACGCTGGGCGTGGCCGCCATCGTCTGCGACACCGCCTCGCGCGCGCTGCACTACTGGTCCGGCGATGAAAGCGATTATCGCATCTACCCCACCTCCGTCCCCGCCTCGGAAGAGCTGACCAAGCGTGGCTACACCGAGGTGGTGCGCAAGAAGGTGGGCCCCGACTGGACCCCCACGGCCTCCATGAAGGAGCGCAACCCCGAACTGCAGTACATGCCCCCCGGCCCCGACAACCCGCTGGGCACCCATGCCATGTACCTCAGCTGGCCCGCCTACCTGATCCACGGCACCCATGACACGCGCAAGATCGGCCGGCAAAGCTCGGACGGCTGCATCGGCCTCTACAACCCCTCCATCGAGGAGCTGTTCGCGGCCACCCCGATCGGGACGCAGGTGCGGATCATCTGATCCCGCGCGTCGGACGCGCAAGGCCTCATCTCCCGGATGACCCGTCGCCCTGAAGGGCGGCGGGTCTTACCGTGGAAACCCGTATATGGCGCCTAGCATTTGACTTCGAGCCCCCTCGTCGGCAAGACAGAGGCAACAAGTTCTGAGGAGGAATTCCATGAAGAAAGTGTACGGCTCCGCCGCGGAAGCGCTCGACGGGCTGCTCTTTGACGGCATGCAGATCGCCGCCGGCGGCTTCGGCCTGTGCGGTATTCCCGAACTTCTGCTGGATGCGATCAAGGAGGCAGGCACCAAGGATCTGACCTTCGCCTCCAACAACGCCGGCGTCGATGACTTCGGCATCGGCATCCTGCTGCAGACCAAGCAGGTGAAGAAGATGATCTCCTCCTACGTGGGCGAGAACGCGGAATTCATGCGCCAGTACCTTTCGGGCGAGCTGGAGCTGGAATTCAATCCCCAGGGCACCCTGGCCGAGCGCATGCGCGCCGGTGGCGCGGGCATCCCCGGTTTCTACACCAAGACCGGCGTCGGCACCCTGATCGCCGAGGGCAAGGAACACAAGGAGTTCAAGGGCGAGACCTACATCATGGAGGAAGGCATCTTTGCCGATCTGTCGATCGTGAAGGCCTGGAAGGCGGACACCACCGGCAACGCCATCTTCCGCAAGACCGCCCGCAACTTCAATCCGCCGGCTGCGATGTGCGGCAAGGTCTGCGTGATGGAGGTCGAGGAGATCGTCGAACCTGGCGAGCTGGACCCCGATCACATCCACCTGCCCGGCATCTACGTGCACCGCCTGATCCAGGGCGAGCACGAAAAGCGGATCGAGAAGGTCACGACGCGACCCGCTGCCTGAGCGGACACGCACAGGCCCCCGGGTTGCAGAAGCACCCACGGCCACCACATAGGGCCCGGGCGCGGCAAAAGTCGCGCCGGCCCACGAGAGAGACGACACAGACGCTACATGACGATGGACGCCGAAAACCGGGTTGAGATTCAGCCCCTGACCCACATGGAAGCCTTCGAGACGCTTGCCGGATCGAGGATCTCCATGGTGCTGACCGACCCCTCCCTGCCCGACAACCCCATCGTTTACGTGAACCGCGCGTTCGAACGGGTGACCGGCTACAACGCCCAGATGGCCATCGGGCGCAACTGCCGCTTCCTACAGGGGGAGGGCACCGACCCGGACGACGTGAAACGTCTGCGCGACGCGATCGCGACCCAGACCGACTGTACCGTCGACCTGGTGAATTACCGCGCCGATGGCGAAGTTTTCACCAACCGGTTGATGCTGGCCCCGATCTTCTTCGAGGACGGCTCCTTGCGCTATTTCCTGGGCATCCAGAAACCCCTGGCCGAGGTCGAGGACGTGCTGTCGCCCAATGCCGTGCGCCACGCCATGCGCGAGGTGCAGCACCGGGTGAAGAACCACCTGTCGATGATCGTCTCGCTGACCCGGATGTACGGGCGTGGGGCTGGCGCCGCGCAAGACCAGTTCCAGCAGTTGTCGCGCCGCATCGAGAGCCTTCAGGTGCTGTACCAGGAGTTGTCGAACCCCGAACGGCGGCGCAACATGGATACCGTGTCTCTCGGCGCCTACTTCTCGCGCCTGGCGGCGGCGACCCAGGCGCTGGATGGCCGCCCCGGCCTGACGGTGAACGTCGACGTGGAAGACGCAGAGGCCGAATCCGAGGCCGCAATCCACATGGGCATGATCGTCTCCGAGATCCTGACCAACGCGCTGCAGCATGCCTTCATTGGGCGGGAGACCGGGCGCGTGGACCTGCGGGTGCAGGCCCTGCCGGGGCAGAGCCTGCGGGTGACCGTCGCCGATGACGGGGTCGGCATGCCCGAGGGTGTGAGCTGGCCCGAGGCCAGCTCGGTCGGCAGCTCGGTCATCGCCGGGCTGATCCGCCAGCTGAACGGGACGCTGGATGTAAAAACAGGTGCGACAGGCACCGTGGTGACGCTGGACCTGTCCGGCGTGACCCTGACCGCATAGACAGGTTCAAAGAGGAGGACAGTGATGCCCTGGGACCGTAACCAGATGGCCGCCCGTGCGGCGGAGGAACTTGAAGACGGCATGTACGTGAACCTCGGCATCGGGATCCCGACGCTGGTGGCGAACTACGTGGGCGACAAGGACATCACGCTTCAGTCCGAGAACGGGATGCTGGGCATGGGCCCCTTCCCCTACGAGGGCGAGGAAGACCCCGACCTGATCAATGCCGGCAAGCAGACCATCACCGAGCTGCCCAAGACGGCCTATTTCGACAGCGCCATGTCGTTCGGGATGATCCGGGGCGGCAAGATCGCTGCGGCCGTGCTGGGCGCCATGGAAGTGGACGAGAAGGGCGACCTGGCCAACTGGATGATCCCCGGCAAGCTGGTGAAGGGCATGGGCGGCGCCATGGATCTGGTGGCCGGCGTCGGCCGTGTCATCGTGGTGATGGACCATCAGAACAAGCACGGCGAAAGCAAGGTGCTGAAGACCTGCACCCTGCCGCTGACCGGCGCGGGCGTGGTCAACCGCATCATCACCAACCTCGGGGTCCTCGACGTGGTCGAGGGCGGGCTGAAGATCGTCGAACTGGCCGATGGCGTCACCGAGCAGGAGATGCGCGACGCCACCGAGGCGACCATCGTCTGAGGGCAGCGTCCCGCAGGAACACCAAGGCCCGGGCGATACGCCCGGGCCTTTTTCGTTGCGCTGCGTGCAGGATCGCCGAAGCGGGACTAGTCCGGCAGGCGGAAGACGCAGCCGTCCGAGATCAGCTCCGGCGGGGTCAGGCACAGGCCCCGGGCGACGGCGAAGGCGGCCAGCACCTTGGGCACATAGTCCCGGGTCTCGGCGAAATCGGGCACGCCGCCATGGTCGGCCAGCTGCGTCTCGCCCGCGTTGTAGCCCGCCAGCACCATGATCGGGTCCCCCGCGAAGCGGTCCATCAGGTCATCCAGGAAGGCGATGCCCCCCGCGATGTTCTGATCCGCATCGAAAGGATCGGACACGCCATAGCGCATCGCGGTGTCGGGCATCAGCTGCATCAGCCCCTGGGCACCGGCGCGGCTTTGCGCCCCCGCATCGCCCGACGATTCCACCGCGATAACCGCCAGCACCAGCGCGGGCGACACCCGAGTTCCGGCCGAATGCAGCAGGATCGGCGCCGTATGAGCGCGGGCGATCTCCATCAACGGGCCGAGGCGCGGCGCGGGCACCGCCTGCGCCTCGGGTGCGGTGGCCAATGCGGTCAGCGCCGGTTCCAGCCGCCCCGGCCCGCTGGCTTCCATCGCCGGCGACATGGCCTGCCAGAACCAGCCGAACCGCCCCTTGCCCGGGGTAGTCCCCGCCCCGCTGGTGGCGCCTCCCGTGGGCGCCGCCTGTGGCCGTGCGACGGCCGCTGGCGGCGCCGTGGGGGTGATCTGCACCGTGATCCGCTTCTTCGCGCCCGGCTCCGGCGGGCGCACCGTCCGATGGGTGAAATCCTTGAAGGGGGGCGGCGTCCGGCTCGCGCCCTCGGTCTGCGCCTGTGCGACGCCCTGCCCCGGAGCCCCAAGCAGGCCCATCGTCAGCGCCCAAACCAGGCATTGGCCGCGCAGCGCCCGTCTGGGCGGCCGATCAAAGGGACGGCTGAAGGCTGCGAAAGCCGGGAATCGGGAGCCATCTTCCAGATTTCGCGGCCCATTTGCACCGACTGCCCCTACGAAAAACAGGCCTCCAAGAGGAAAAACGCCCTGCCAGCATCTTTTTAAATTGTTCAGTTTCAAAGACATAACCCCATGTCACTTGGGAACTTAAACAAACTGCTTTTTCGCTACAAAGGTGCCCAATTCCTGCCCGAATCCAAGAGCTATAAATAACCCGTGCCGCAGAGATGGTGACCCAAGAGAGAGAGCAACGGGCCACGCCAAACATCGAAGCGGAGCATATGAAACCTAGTGATCCTTTGGAGGGACAAGACCATGATCAACTTCATCAAGAACTTCCGCAAGAACGAATCCGGCGCCGTGACCGTTGACTGGGTCGTGCTGACCGCAGCCGTCGTTGCCCTGGGTGGCGCAGCCTACTCCGCCATCTCGACCGGCGTGACCGACATGGGCGAGAACGTCTCCGAGGCCATGGACGAAGGCACGATCAACGTGGACACCGGCCAGTAAGTATCGCGCCAGTTTCTTGGCAGAAGGCCGCGTCACCGCGACGCGGCCTTTTTCGTAGCCAATCGCGACAACGGCCAAGTCTTCACGAGAGGGCGATAAAGTGTTCGGGACAAAGATCCTCCCCGCCACGCGGCGTTTCGCGAAAGCGGAAGCCGGAGCCATCACCGTCGATTGGGTGGCCCTTTGCGCGATGGTCATTGCGCTGTGCATGCTGCTGTTTGCGGCCATCTCGGATGCCACCGACCTCGCAACGGAATCGACGGCTACGACCATGCGCGAAAAGCCTGTCACCCGATAGGCCTTCGCAACTCCCAAGTCGAACCCTGATTTCGTCACATTCTGTCGTCATGACATCAGGGACTGTCATGATTGCCGCCGCCGACCTGCCCCCTTCGTGGCGGAACGTGGGCCGGGGCGGACCTGTAATGAGGAAGATAACATGCGGATCGTCTTCGGTTTGGTTCTGATCGTCGGCCTCGCCCTGGCGGGGGCTGCGGTCTACATGTTCAAGGATTATCAGGACAGCATGCAGCAGGCGCTGCAGCAGGAGCAGGCCAAGAAGGCCCCTGCCATCGCCACCACCCCCGTCTATGTCGCAACCCGCGCCCTGGCCTATGGTGAGGCCTTGATGCCCGAGGATGTGCGCCAGGTCGAATGGCCCCGCAGCGCGCTGCCTGAAGGGATTTTCAGCGAGGAAGAGGCACTGTTCCCTGATGAGAACGACGCCCCCCGCTACGTACGCCGCGCCATGGAGAAGGACGAGGCGATCCTGGCCGTGAAGGTGACAGATCCTGGCACCGAGGCTGGCCTGACCTCGCGCCTGGGTCGCGGGATGCGCGCCTTCGCGATTTCCGTCGACGTGGCGACCGGCGTCTCGGGCTTCCTGCGTCCCGGGGACCGGGTCGATGTCTACTGGACCGGCCGCGCCGACGGCATCCGGGGCGATTTCACCAAGCTGATCGAAAGTGGCGTTGAACTGATCGCCATCGACCAGAGCGCCAACACGGACTTCGAAGAGAACACCATCGCGCGCACCGTCACCGTGGCCGTGAACCCGCAACAGGTGGCCACGCTGGCGCAAGCCCAGTCCACTGGCCGTCTGTCGCTGTCACTGGTCGGCCTCTACGACGATACTGTGGCCGAGGCGATCGAGGTGGATCAGCGCAGTCTTCTGGGCATTCCCGTCGCCGAAGAGGCCGCCCCGGTGCAACAGGCGCCGACCCCGCAGGAACAGGTCTGCACGATCCGCAACCGTCGTGGCTCGGAGGTCGTCGAGATCCAGATCCCCTGCACCGACTGACGGTCGCACGGCAACCCGCAACAAGGTTATAGGGGCGTCCCGCCGGGGCGCCCCGTCCTGTATCCGCCCCGCCGTGAAGGGTCGCCACGGCGCATGACCCCTAGGCGTTGTTGCCCCTTATCCACAGCAGGTCCGCCACCGAAATCATTGATTATTGCATAAAAAGGCGTTTTGGCGCAGGATAAGCGAAAGACCGGACAGAAGATCCGGACCCGAGCAGTGATCCGAGAGGCAGGTCACATGACATTCGATCGCTTTCTGAAGGCCGCCCTGCTGGGCGTCGCGGTGCTGGCATCCCATGCGCCGCAATCGGCATTTGCCGACAACCTGCGCGTGGTCAATCAGAACGCCGATTCGCAGCTCAGCGTGGCCATGAACCGCGCGGTGGTCGTCGAAAGCGACGTGCCCTTTGCCGAACTGTCGATCGCCAACCCCGCCATCGCCGACATCTCCTCGCTCTCCGAACGATCGATCTACGTGCTGGGCAAGAGCCCGGGCATCACCACGCTGACCCTGCTGGATGCCGCCGGACAGCTGATCACCAACGTCGACGTGATCGTCTCGGCCGACGTGACTGAGTTCAAGGCACGGCTGAAGCAGATTCTGCCGGGCGAACCGATCGAGGTGCGCACCGCGAATGATGGCATCGTGCTGTCGGGCGTCGTCTCCTCCGCGCAGAAGTTGCAGCGGGCGCTTGACCTGGCCGAACGCTATGCCCCGGAACGGGTCTCGAACCTGATGTCGGTGGGCGGCACCCAGCAGGTCATGCTGAAGGTCCGCTTCGCCGAGATGCAACGCTCGGTGACCAAATCCCTGTCTGCGTCACTGGGTCTGTCCGGCTCCGCCTTCGGAGGCGGCTTGGGCGTCGAAGGCGGCACGGCGCGCGGTGCGAGCACAAGTGGCCAGACCACAATGCTGGGTGGCACTCTGCCCTCCTCCAACACCAACAACGGCGCGCTTCTCCTGGGCTTCGACGTCGGCTCGGTCGAGGTCGGCATGCTGCTGGAGGCGCTGGAAAGCAAGGGCGTCGTGCGCACCTTGGCCGAACCCAACCTGACCGCCCTGTCGGGCCAGGAGGCGAAGTTCCTCGCCGGTGGCGAGTACCCGGTGCCCGTCGCTCAGGACAACAACGCTGTCACCGTTGAATTCAAGCCCTTCGGGGTCGAGCTGAACTTCATCCCGCGCGTGGTCGATGACGGCGTGATCAACCTGGAACTGGCGGCGGCCGTCTCTGCCATCGACAGCGCCAACGGCTACGAGGTCAACTCCTTCCGCATCGACGCCTTCTCGCGGCGCGAGGCCTCGACCACAGTCGAGATGCGCGACGGCGAAAGCTTTGCCATTGCAGGCCTGCTGCAGGACGACTTCAGCGACAGCAACAGCCAGTTGCCCTGGCTGGGCGACGTGCCGGTGCTGGGCGCGCTGTTCCGCAGCGCCGAATACCAGCGCCAGCAATCGGAGCTGGTCATCATCATCACCGCGCACCTCGTCTCCCCCACCCGGGGCGAGGCCCTGGCCCTGCCCACGGACCGGGTCCGCCCGCCGTCGGAGAAGGATCTGTTCCTCTTCGGCAACGTGGCCCGGGAACAAGGCTCGCGGCTTTCGGGCGGCGCCGGCGAAGTGGCGCGGCAGGATTTCAGCGGCTCCTACGGCTACGTGATGGAATGACGAGACGCCCATGATAACGCGACGCCTCCCCCCGCTCATGGCCGCGGCCAGCCTGACCGCCCTCCTGGGCGCCTGCGCCGGCGACGGCTATTCGCCTTTCACCCGCGAGGCCGGCGCCATCGTCGATCGGGGCGATTTCGGCAATGCGACGATGAACAACCAACTGGTCCAGACCGGCCAGCGGTCCTACGTCCTGAACCTGAACGAACGCTTTGCGGCCGAGGTCCCCTCGACCATCAACTTCGCCTTCAACTCCGCCCGACTCGATGCTGCCGCCATGGCCGTTCTCAACCGCCAGGCGGCCTGGATCCGGCAGTTCCCGGAGGTGCGCTTCCGCGTCTACGGCCACACCGACCTCGTGGGCTCCGACAGCTACAACCGTCGCCTTGGCCTGCGCCGCGCCCAGACCGCCGTTGCCTATCTGGTGTCCCACGGCATCAGCCGCGACCGGCTGGAGGCCGTCGCCTCCTTCGGAGAGACGCAGCCGCTGGTATACACCCAGGCGCCCGAGCGCCAGAACCGCCGCACGGTAACCGAGGTGTCCGGTTTCGTTCAGCGCCATCCCAACATCCTCGACGGCAAGTATGCCGCAGTCGTCTACCGTGGCTACGTTACCCAGAGCGCGGAGGTGCCGTCGACGCTGTCAGGCACGTCGCTCGGAAACGGCTCCGACTCGGGCTCGGGAGAGTAAGCCAGCCCTGCAACCCGAAACTCCGAGGCCGGAAGCCCCGTCCCCGGCCCTGCCGGGGCGGCAAAGCGGCGCGAATGCGGTGCAAACCTGCCGGATTTGCAGCAGACGTGCAAAACGCCTGAAGATCCCTTATTTTATGCTTCCAAAGAGATCGCCACTCTGGCGCCAAATCCGCAACAATTCGGTTTTTTGGCCGTATTGTCGCCCTAGTTGACCCGCAGTTTCGACCCCGGATCGCTGCGGAGGACATGAGTCGTCCCGGGGCTGAAAAGTTCCAAACGTCTGCCCCAAGGCAGGCAGGCCACCGGGCCGCAGTGTAATGAGAGGTAGTAAGTGACCATGAGCGCATCTGCGACATTACAGGCTGAACCCAGCCCTATCGTTGCATGCACGATCCGGCGGGAGCCGGACGGGTTCGAACTGCTGATCGAAGACATGGAAACGGTCATGGGGGACAAGTGGGGCGATCTCGGTTTTGCCGAGGCCCTGATGTTCTTCAACCAGCCCGAGGCCGAGACGCTCGAATTCATCGCCATGGCGATCGATTCCGAGGACGAGGAAAACCTCGTCCTGCTGGGGGAGGTCATCACCCAGGCCCGCGCCCAGGGCATCAAGGTGATCCTGATCGCCGAGGACGTCAGCCCCGCTGCGCTGCACCAGCTGTTGCGCAAGGGCGCGGATGAGTTCGTCCCCTACCCTCTGCCCGAGAACGAGCTGGCCGCCGCGATCAGCCGCATCCAGCAGCCCGACCCGGAGCCCGAGACCGAACACGACGGCCACATCATGGCCCGCACCGGTGGCGGCAAGGGCGACCGCAACGGGGCGGTGCTGGTATGTCACGGGCTGTCGGGCGGCTCCGGCGCCACCACGCTGGCCGTCAACATCGCCTACGAGCTGTCCGAAGGCCCCGCCAAGTCGGGCAAGAAGCGCGGGCTCAAGAAGAAGGCCCCCGACGCGCCGCCGCCCAAGGTCTGCCTGCTGGACCTGGACCTGCAATACGGCTCTGTCGGCACCTACCTGGACCTGCCCCGCCGAGAAGCGGTCTATGAACTTCTGTCAGACACCGAGGCGATGGACGCGGACGTCTTCCGCCAGGCGCTTCTGGGCTTCGAGGACCGGATCTCGGTGCTCACTGCGCCCACCGAGATGCTGCCGCTGGACCTGATCACCCAGGACGACGTGCAGCGCATCATCGACATGGCCCGGTCGCATTTCGATTTCGTCATCATCGACATGCCCAAGACCATCGTTCAATGGACCGAAACGGTTTTGAACGAAGCTCAGGTCTACTTCGCCCTGATCGAGATGGACATGCGTTCTGCCCAGAACACCCAGCGTCTGAAACGCGCCCTGCAGGCCGAGGAACTGCCGGTGGAGAAGCTGCGCTACGTGCTGAACCGGGCGCCGAAATTCACCGACCTGTCCGGCCGCCAGCGGGTGAAGCGACTGGCCGAGACCCTGGATATCGCCATCGAACTGCAATTCCCCGACGGTGGCCGCCAGGTGACCCAGGGCGCCGATCACGGCGTGCCCCTTGGCGCGGCCATCCCCAAGAATCCGCTGCGCCGCGAGATCCAGAAGCTGGCCCAGTCGCTGCTTGATCTGGATTACGCCGCCGCCGAAGAAGAAGCCTGAGCCCGAGGATAGCCATGTTTTCGCGATACAAGAAAGACAGCGCGACCCCGGGCAGCAAGTCCGGAGCCTCCGGCGCGGGCGCGGCCCGACCGAAGGCCGCCCCGGCACCGGCGCCGAAACCCGCCGCGGCCCCGCCCCCCTCGCCGAAACCCGCGGCGCCAGAGGCCTCCGGCGGGGGCAACGGCGTGCGCGTCATGCGCAAGCCGATGGCCCCCTCCAAGCCCGCCGAGGCCGGTGCCGCCGACCGGAACCGCAAGCGCAAGGAACGCCTGTCGGAGATCAAGCTGGATCTGCACCGCTCGCTGCTGGACAACCTGAACCTCTCGGCCCTGGAGGCCGCACAGGAAAGCGACCTGAAGATGGAGATCAACTCCATCGCCACCGAGGTGCTGCAGGAAAAGGGCATCGTGCTGAACCGCGAAGAGCGGATGCAGCTGAACCAGGAGCTGTACGATGAGGTGCGTGGCCTCGGCCCGCTGGAAAGCCTGCTGAAAGACGACAGCGTTTCGGACATCCTGGTCAACGGCCCGCACCAGATCTTCGTCGAACGCGACGGCAAGCTGACGCTGTCGGATGTCACCTTCAAGGATGAGAAGCACCTCTTCCGGATCATCGACAAGATCGTCTCGGCCGTCGGCCGGCGGGTCGATGAATCGAACCCCTATGTCGACGCCCGTCTGCGCGACGGCTCCCGTTTCAACGCCATGGTGCCGCCCATTGCGGTGGACGGCTCGCTTGTCTCCATTCGTAAGTTCAAGAAGGACAAGCTGGGCATCGACGACCTGGTGAAGTTCGGCGCCTTCTCCGAGGAAATGGCCGCCTACCTTCAGGCCGCCGTCGCCTGCCGGCTGAACGTCATCGTCTCGGGCGGGACGGGGTCTGGTAAGACGACCACGCTGAACGCCCTGTCCAGCTTCATCGACAACTCCGAGCGGATCCTGACGATCGAGGATACGGCGGAACTTCAGCTGCAGCAGACCCATGTCGGCCGGATGGAAAGCCGCCCGCCCAACGTCGAAGGCAAGGGCGCGGTGACGCCGCGCGACTGTCTGAAGAACGCCCTGCGGATGCGTCCCGACCGCATTATCGTCGGCGAGACGCGCGGCGAGGAAGTGATCGACATGCTGCAGGCCATGAACACCGGCCACGACGGCTCGATGACCACGATCCACGCCAACTCCGCGCGCGACGGTATCTCGCGTCTGGAAAACATGATCGCCATGGCCGGCATCGACATGCCGCTGAAGGCCATGCGCGCCCAGATCGCCTCGGCCGTTCATCTGATCGTGCAGGCAAGCCGCCTGCAGGACGGGTCGCGCCGGATGACCTCGATCACCGAGATCACCGGCATGGAGGGCGAGGTGATCTCCATGCAGGAGATCTTCCGCTATCAGCGCACCGGCCTGACGCCCGAGAACAAGATCCTGGGCCATTTCACCGCCACCGGCGTGCGCAGTCACTTTTCCGAACGGTTCAAGATGTGGGGCTATGATCTGCCCCCGCAGGTCTTCGAACCGGCAAGGGAGTAAGCCCGATGATGTCCATCGCCATGGATCCCATCATCTACATCCTGATCTTCGTCGGCGTCTTCGGCCTGATCGAGGGCCTCTACCTGACGGTCTTCGGCAAGTCGATCAGCCTCAACAGCAAGGTCAACCGACGGCTGGAGATGCTCGAAAAGGGCTCCAACCGGGAGGAAGTGCTGGAAAAGCTCCGCAAGGAGATGGAACTGCACATGGCCTCGCGGGAAATCCCGCTCTACTCGCTGCTGGCCGAACGGGCGCAGAAGGCGGCCATCGCCTTCACCCCGCCGCAGCTGATCGCGATCATGGCCGGTGTCTCCGTCGTGGCCTTCGTCGGCCTGACCATCGGCACGGACACGGCCGTGCCCGTGCGCGCCGTGATCTCGGTGGTGATGGGCGTGGGCGCGGTCTTCATGTGGGTCAACAACAAGGCCAAGAAGCGCATCGGCCTGATCGAGGAACAGCTGCCCGACGCGGTGGAACTGATGGTGCGCTCGCTGCGCGTCGGACACCCGTTCAGCTCTGCCATCGGCATCGTGGCGAAAGAGGTGCAGGACCCGCTGGCGACCGAGTTCGGGATCGTCGCGGACGAGGCCGCCTATGGTCGCGAGATGGGCGAGGCGCTGAAGGACATGGCCGAACGCATCGGCCTGCAGGACCTTCGCTTCCTCGCTGTCGCCGTGACCATCCAGCAGCAATCGGGTGGTAACCTGGCGGAGGTCCTGGCCGGCCTGGCCGCGGTGATCCGCGCCCGGTTCAAGCTGTTCCGCCGGGTCAAGGCCATCACCGCAGAGGCGCAGTGGTCGGGCAAGTTCCTGTCCGGCTTCCCGCTGTTCGCCCTGGTCGGCATCCTGCTGATGGACCCGAACTACTACGACGAGGTCCTGGACCACCCCTATTTCATTCCCTGCTGCATCGCGGTCGGCGTTTTCCTGACCGCCAACCTCATCGTTATGCGGCGCATGGTGAACATCCGGGTCTGACGACCCGGCCGCCCGACGGCACGGCCCGCCCGGGCAGAACGGAGAAAGCGCATGCAGGATCTGATGCAGTTCATCACCGACCGGCTTGGCCCGGCAGGCCCGCTCTACCTCGTGGGCGGGCTGGGGCTTTTCCTGATCCTGCTGACCATTCCCTTCTTCCTGAAGAAGCAGGACGACCCCCTGGAGAAGCTGAAGGCCTCCAACCAGGGCGGCGGCAAGGACGGCACCGACAAGAACCGCGAAGCCCTGCGCGCCAAACAGGCGAACGAGCGGCTGGAACGCTACTCGACCTTCCTCGAACCGCAGAACGAAGAAGAGTATTCCGCGATCAAGCTGAAGCTGCTTCAGGCCGGCTATCGCTCGAAGGACGCGGTGCGCTATTACTACTTCGCGCAGTTTGCCCTGGGCATCCTGGGCCTGCTGGCCGGCACCATCTACTTCATGCTGTTCATCGCCCAGACCGAGCCCACGACCCAGACCACGCTGATGTGGATCCTCGGCCCCGGCGGCGCGGGCTACTACCTGCCGAAATACTGGGTGAACAAGCGGCTGACCGAACGCAAGCAGGAGATCGAGGAAGGCTTCCCCGACAGCCTGGACATGCTGCTGGTCTGCGTCGAGGCCGGCCAGTCCATCGACCAGGCGATCATCCGCGTCGCCGAGGAACTGCGCGCCTCCTACGAACACCTGGCCGATGAATTCGAGATGGTCAGCTGGGAGATCAAGGCAGGCAAGGACAAGGCCGCCGTCTTCCAGGACATGGCGGAACGCTGTGGCGTGAACGACATCTCCTCCTTCGTGACCGTGCTGGTCCAGTCGGCCACCTTCGGCACCTCGATCGCCGACGCCCTGCGCGTCTATGCGGCCGAGATGCGCGACAAACGCGTGATGCGCGCCGAGGAAGCGGCGAACAAGCTGCCCACCAAGATGACGCTGGCGACGATGATGTTCTGCGTGCCGCCGCTCTTGATCATCCTCGTCGGCCCCTCCATCGTGAACATCCAGGCTCTGGGGCAGTAACCGCGCCGCCCCGACCGCCTGGTCCTGCCCCCGCGCGCCCGGAGCTTTCATGCCCCAGCCCTTCCTGCCCCGCCGCAGGTCCGCCCTCTCCCGTCTCTGTGCGCTGGCAGTGCCGCTGCTGCTGGCCGCCTGCGCCGAAGGGCCGCCGGGTCTGCCCGACAGCCCCTATGCCCCCGGTCTGGACCCGAAGGGCGAAGCCGTGGACGGCATGCTGGTCGGCGACCGGCTGTTGCAGGCCGGAGAGTACGAGCTGGCCATCGACGCCTATACCCGCGCGGCCTTGGACCAGGGGCTGACCCCGCGGGTCTATGCCGGGATCGGCACCGCCAACCTGCAACTGGGCCGCCTGGGACAGGCCGAGGAACAGCTGCGCCGGGCCTCCGAGGGTGCGGACACGTCGCCCGAGGTCTGGAACAACCTCGGCCTCGTGCTGATCGGGCGCGGCCAGCTGCAGGAGGCCGTGGCCACCCTGCGCCGCGCCTATGCCCTTGATAATGGCGAAAGTGACGCAATCCGGGACAATCTGCGCTTGGCTCTCGCCATGATGGGCGAAAGACCCTATGATCCGGAGCAACAAGAAGACTTCCAGGTCGTGCACAGCGGACAAGGCTACTACGAGATCCGCGACACGGACCCTGGCTGAGGACGAGCAGTGCAAAGGACGCGATCATGCGCCACCCTTCCCAGCGTCAGCCGATGACGCGGATCCGGTCCCGGTCCGCCATCTTCCTGTCCCTCTCCGCCCTGGCGGCCCTGGCGGGCTGTGCCGATCGCGGCGACCAGGAGGTCGACCGGGCCTTCCAGGCGGTCAACGTGATCGAGGAAAGCAACCTGTCGGACATCATGCTGACCGTGGGCGACCCGAACGAGGCGGTGGCCTATTTCGCCCGCACCACGCGTGAGAACCCGGAGAAGATCGACCTGAAGCGCGGCCTTGCCAGTTCGCTGGTGCGTGCCAAGCGCAACGAGGAAGCGGTCAGCGCCTGGCGCGAGGTGGTGGCCCATCCCCAGGCCACCAACGAGGACCGCGTCGATTTCGCCGATGCCCTGATCCGCACCGGCAACTGGGAAGAGGCCGACAGCGTGCTGGATGCCATTCCGCCGACCTTCGAGACCTACAAGCGTTACCGGCTGGAGGCCATGGTGGCCGATAGCAACCGCGAGTGGCAGAAGGCCGACAGCTTCTATGAAATCGCCGCCGGGCTGACCACCAAGCCGTCGGGCGTGATGAACAACTGGGGCTATTCCAAGCTGACCCGCGGCGATTTCGCCGATGCCGAGGTGCTGTTCGCCGAGGCGATCCAGCAGGACCCGACCCTGTTCACGGCCAAGAACAACATGATCCTGGCCCGTGGTGCACAGCGCAAGTACAGCCTGCCCGTCATGCAGATGAGCCAGACGGAACGCGCCCAGCTGCTGCACACCCTGGGCCTCGCGGCGGTCAAGCAGGGCGACGTGGAAACCGGCAAGGCGCTTCTGCGCGAGGCGATCGAGACCCACCCGCAGCATTTCGAAGAGGCGGTGCGCTCGCTCCGCGCGCTCGAAAGCGCCTGATCTGATGGCCGGGTTCCTGACGCCTGATCTGGCGCTTCCGGCGCGCACGGCGATGATCTTCGCCCCCTTCGTGCTGCCGCTCTGCGCCCATGTGGCCTGGACCGACCTGTCGGCCATGCGGATCGCCAACCGGGCGGTGGTGGCGCTGGCGGTGGTTTTCGTGCTGATCGGCCCCCTGGTGATGCCCCTCGACGCCTATGGCTGGCGCCTGGTGACCATGGTTGTCACCCTGGGCATCACCATGCTGTTCTACGCCGGCGGCGCCATGGGCGGGGGCGATGCGAAGTTCATCCCCGCGGCCGCGCCCTTCGTCGCCCCGCCGGACCTGCTTTATGTGCTGATCCTGTTCTGTGCCCTGCTGCTGACCGGCTTCGCCACGCACCGGCTGGCCCGGGCCACGGCCCTGCGCCGCCTCGCCCCCGGCTGGCAAAGTTGGGAGGCCCGGAGCGCCGAGGGCACGAAAGCCCGCTGGCTGCGCGCGCCCTTCCCCATGGGGTTCCCCCTGGCAGGCACCCTCGCCTTCTACCTGATCCTGGCGATGATCTGATCGCTGGACGCCAGCGCCGGTGCCCTAGCGGTCGATCTGGTACAACCAATACAGCGGGTTTTCCTCGATCAAGGTCACGCTGTCCGGGTCGATCCGGGACAGGATCCTGTCGCGCGCCGCAGAACTGATCGCGCAAAGCGGCACCAGAAGGTGCCGCGCTGACGCGTATCCCGGCAGGCCGCCATGGACCTGCGGCGCACCGCCAGGCAGCGGCGCCCAGCCCAGGACCCACCATTGAGGCGCTATCTCATCCGCGACGAAGGGCATCTGCCCGTCCAGCGCCGGGCTGGCCCCCATGACCGCCGCCATCCGCGTGACATAGGCCAGATGGCCCCCCGCCACGCTGCAATCCGGCAGGGGCTGACCGGCGAAGCGGCCCGATGCGCGGGTCTCCCATGGTGTCACGACGCTGGCGCGGTCGAGGTCCCGGGTGGGCGCGAAAAGCCCGCTCTGCCCCGGGCCCACTGCGCTGTAGCGCACGGCGGGTTGTACCGCGTGGCGGACCGGGCTGTAGCCAAGATTCAGCAGGACCGGCCCGATCAGGACCAGCATGACACCCCCGAGGCTGCGCAGGATGCGTTCGCGGTCGGGATCGACCTCCGGGCCCGGAAGGCCCAGCAGGACCACCCCGAGGACTGCCAACCACAGGGCATCATGCCCCGCGCTTTGGTAGCTCATCCAGGCTAATCCCGGCAGCAACAGCAGCAAGGTCGACCCACTGGCCGCCCGTCCGCGCATGGCCCACAGAAGTCCCACCGCCGCCAGGACCGCCACGGTGCCCAGCGTCTGGGCCGGCGACAGCAGGATACGTCCGAAGCGGTCGCCGGACGGCGCATCCAGCGACGCGGCCAGCAGGTCCCGCCCATAGGCGGGCCAGTAGGCGGTCCCCGCGACCAGCGTCACCAGCGCCAGCACCGCCAGCGCCAGCAGCAGCGCCCGCAGCAGTAGGCGCCCGCGCCCCGACAGCAGCAGGCCCAGCACGCAGGCCGGCAGCAGCGCCAGCGCAAAGCCCGGCTTGACCATCACCAGCGCCGCCATCGGCAGGCCCAGCACCACCGCATCGGCCCAGTCGCCCGCCCGCCCCTGGATCGGCGGGAAAAGCACCACCGGGTTGACGAGGAAGGCCAGCGCCCAGGCCCAACGGGCCGCCTGCGCCGCGAGCGACAGGACGGGATCGGTGCCCCCGGGCACCAGCGCCAGCGGCACGGTCATGCACAGCAGGACCAGCGCCAGCGATGGCCAGAAGGCCAGGCGGCTCCAGGCGATCCAGACCACGGCGGGCGCGATCAGCACCGCCAGCCCCCATTGCGCCCAGAGCATCGCTTCCCCCAGCGACAGGCCCGCCCGCACCAGCAATCCCGCGGGGGTAAAGCTCCAGGACCCGAGGGGGGAGGCAAAGTCGAGATGGGCCACCTGGCCCCCGGCGCTCCGCAGGACCAGTTCGGCCAGGTGCAACATCTGCGGCGCCTGGGCATTGAAACGAAGCCCGCCGGCCAGACCGATCAACCCGGCCTCGACCGCCAGGAGCCCGATCAGCAGCGCGACGATACGGCCGGTCTCTGACCTGTTCATCTGTCCCTCATGGTTTCCGCGGCATTCTAGGATTGCAAACCGGCCCTTGCACGCATTTCTGCCTGACCTGACGGGGATTTGCCATTAGTCTCAACCATGACAGACCAAGGAGACACGCCATGAACATGCAGCCTCAGGGCAGCGTCCAGGCGCCCCCCGCGCCCAGCACGCTGGAAGGGATGCGGCTGCCGATGGTGATGATGCGCGACATCGTCATCAAGACCATGTTCCGCCGCAACACCGAAACCGTGACGGACCTGGCACGCGCCATCTGCCTGCCCGTGGCGGTGACCCAGGAGCTGGTGGACCTGTGTCGCGACCAGCTGCTGGTCGAGGCGACGGGGTCGATGTCGGCCTCCTCCTCCGGCGAGATGGGCTATCAACTGACCGACAACGGCCGAGCGCGGGCGCTGGATGCGCTGGCGCAATCGGAATACTTCGGCCCAATGCCCGTCCCGATGGAGGTCTACGCCGAACAGGTCAAACGTCAGTCGGTGCGGGACATCCAGCTGACCCGCGATCGCCTGGAACATGCCATGGGGCATCTGATCCTGCCGCCGGATCTGATCGCGAACCTCGGGCCGGCGATCTCCTCCGGGCGGTCGATCCTGATGTACGGCCCCCCCGGCAACGGCAAATCTTCGATCTCCAACGGGATCCGCGATGCGCTTGGCGACAGGATCTTCGTGCCGCGCGCGGTCGAATACTCGGGCCAGGTCATCACCGTCTACGACCCGATCGTCCATGCCGCCGCCGAGGAACAGCACGACGACCCCACCCAGCTGCGCCGCGCCGCCGACCGCTACGACACCCGCTACGTGCGCTGCGAACGGCCCACGGTCATCACCGGGGGCGAGCTGTCGCTGGACATGCTGGACCTGACCTACAACCCGGTGGCGCGCACCTACCAGGCCCCGCTGCAGCTAAAAGCCACCGGCGGCGTCTTCATCGTCGACGACCTGGGCCGCCAGGCGGAACCGCCGCAGGCGCTGATCAACCGCTGGATCGTCCCGCTGGAGGAAAACAAGGACATCCTGGCCCTGCAGTCGGGCGAGAAGTTCGAGGTGCCCTTCGACACGCTGGTCATCTTCTCCACCAACTTCCACCCGAACGAGATCTTCGACCAGGCGGCGCTGCGGCGGATCTTCTTCAAGATCAAGATCGACGGCCCCAGCCAGGAGAACTTCCTGAAGATCTTCGCCCTGGTCGCCAAGAAGAAGAAGATGCCCCTGTCCGAGGCCGCCCTGCGTCACCTGCTGAAGAACAAGTACCCCACCATCGGCAACGTCTTTGCCAACTACCAGCCGGTCTTCCTGATCGACCAGATGATCGCGATCTGCGAATTCGAGGGGATCCCCTACCAGATGTCGCCGCAGCTGATCGACCGGGCCTGGTCCAACATGTTCCTGCGCGACGAGGCCATCACGCGCTGATCGCCTCCGGGGTCGGACCAGCCGGCTTTCCCTTCGACGCAAACGGCGCTACCCGTGGCGCGCTGAAGACGAGGGGCCAGATGACGATCACCGAAGAACATGAACTGGACGCGATGCGCGAGATCGGCCGTATCGTCGCCAACACGCTGCAGGCCATGGGCCGCGCGCTGGAACCGGGCATGACCACCGCCGAGCTGGACGCCATCGGTGCCACATTGCTGGAACGCGACGGCGCGGTCTCCGCCCCGCAGTCCTGCTACGACTTTCCCGGTGCCACCTGCATCAGCGTGAACGAGGAGATCGCCCATGGCATCCCCGGCCCCCGCGTGCTGCGCGAGGGCGACCTCGTGAACATCGACGTCTCCGCCTCCAAGGATGGCTATTTCTCCGACACCGGCGCCACCTTCCGGCTGGGCAAGGTGCGACCCAAGCTGGACCGGCTGTGCAAGGACGGGCGACGCGCCATGCAGATCGGAATCAACCAGGTGGCGGCGGGCAAGCCGCTGGCCGGGATCGGCAATGCCGTCGGCCGTTTCGCCAAGGCGCGCGAATACACGCTGATCCGCAACCTGGCCAGCCACGGCATCGGCCGGACCCTGCACGAATACCCCGAGGAGATCGCCACCTGGCCCGTGCGCCGCGACCGCCGCCGGATCGAGAAAGGCCTGGTCCTGACGGTGGAGCCCTTCCTGTCGCTCGGCGGTCTCTGGGCGGATCAGGGCGACGACGGCTGGACCCTGACGGCAGAGCCGGGCGCACCGACCGTGCAGTACGAACACACCATCGTCGCCACGGCATCGGGCGCAGAGGTGCTGACCCTGCCGGGCTGACGCTCCAACTGCCTTAGGCGCAACGAAAAGGGGCGCGCCTTGCGGCGTGCCCCTTTGAATTTTCCGCAATGCGCCACGGCCCGCGGGCTCTGGCTCATTCGGCGGCGGCGATCCTCTGGCCCATGGGCGTCGGCGCCTCTTCCGCGTCGCGTTTCAGCGGCTCGGACGGGCCAAGGCCCTTTTCTTCCAGGCAGAGCGAGGCGATGCAGGCCAGCACCGCGGCCACCGCCCCCACCAGGAACAGCGGCGACAGCGCATCGGAGAAGCCCTGCACGACCTGGGCCTGCAAGGCGGGCTCCAGTTCCGCCACCAGCGTCGTCGTGATGTCCTGCACCCGCTCGACCTGCGGCAGCAGGGGCTGCACGTGTTCGCCCAGACCATGGTTGAAGATAGCCCCGAAGACGGAGGTGCCGACCGACCCGCCCGTCAGGCGGAACATGTTGGCGCTGGCGGTGCCAACGCCCAGATGTTCGCGCGGCACGGCGGTCTGGATGGCAACGATGCCAACCGACATGGTCGGCCCGATGCCGACACCGACGAAGAACAGGTTCAGCGTGATCTGCCACAGCGGCGTTTCCGGCCCCACCGTCGACAGCATCAGCAGCGCGGCGGCCAGCACCACGGTGGAGATGTTGGGCAGGAACTTGTACCGGCCGGTGTAGGTCATCACCCGACCCGCGGTGAAGGACAGCGTGATCAGCCCGGCCATCATCGCGATCATGTAGACGCCGCTTTCTGCCGGCGGCACGCCCTTCACCACCTGCAGGAACATGGGGATGAAGCTGATGGTGCCGAACATCGCCATGCCGATCAGCACGTTGACCCCGTTGGCGGCCAGGAAGTTGCGGATGCGGAACAGATCCAGCGGCAGCACCGGCTCTGCCGCGCGCCGTTCGGCCAGGACGAACCCCAGCACGGCCAGCGCGGCCACGGCCATCAGCACCAGCATCGGGGTCGACGACCAGGCCAGGGTGGAGCCGCCAAGCGAGGCGATCAGCACCACCGAGGACAGCAACGCCATCAGCAGCACCGCGCCCAGGTAGTCCATCTTGTGCTTCACCTGCTCATCCGGCGCTTTCAGCGTGCGGCTGAGGACGGTGAAGGCGGCGATGCCGAAGGGAATGTTGACGAAGAAGATCCAGTGCCAGCCCACGGTCTGCACCAGGAAACCGCCGACCAGCGGTCCCAGCACGGTGGAGACACCGAAGACGCCAGACAGCATGCCCTGCGCCTTGGCGCGTTCGCGCGGCGGCAGCAGGTCGGCCACGACGGCCATGGCCACCACGATCAGGGAACCGCCGCCGAAGCCCTGGATGATGCGCCCGCCGACCAGCATCGGCATGGTCCAGGCGGCGCCGGCGATCCAGCCGCCGACCAGGAAGATGGCGATGCCGAACTGCAAGACGATCTTGCGCCCGTACATATCGCCCAGCTTGCCCGCGATCGGCGCGCCGATGGTGGAGGCCAGCAGGTAGGCCGTGACGACCCAGGTGATGTAGGACAGCCCGCCCAGATCGCTGACGATCTCCGGCAGGGCGGTGGAGACGATGCTCTGACCGGTGGAGGCCAGGAACAGGGTCAGGGCCACGGTAATCATTGTCAGGCGGCGGATTTTGGGGTCTGGCAGACCGCTGTCGGTCTCTGCCCCCGCGGGCGCCGCGGCGGCGCCGTCTTGGGTGGAACGTGTCATGATGTATGTCTTTTCTTGTGGAAGGCGCCCGGAGGGTCCTCTCACTTGCGTGACAGACCGATCCCCGCCTTGCTAAACTGGATTGCGTCTCATATATGCTCATGGCATATGCATGTCAACTGCATGCAATAATCCGAACGGAGGGTAGAACGATCGCCACGCGAGAAGAGGACCTGGCCGCGCTTCTGTCCGAGGCCGGCATTCCCGAAACCGCAACCCGTCAGGCGTTGCAGATCGACGCTGTGCTGCAGAAGTGGCGCCGCCGCGTGGGCAAGCGTGAACTGGGGCGCATGGCGCTGGAGCGGCTGAAGCTGGACATCGACCTGCCCAAGCTCGACGTGCTGATGGCCACGCGCGCGCCCTCCAACGAATTCGGCGACGAGGAAGGCGAGACGATGGTGTCCACAATCGCCTGTCGACTGTCCATCGACCCGTCGCGCGCCTCGCGGCTGGTGTCGGACCTGATCGGCCTGGGCTACCTGAAACGCGGCGTCAGCCAGCAGGACGCGCGGCGCACCATCGTCGAGCTGACCGACAAGGGCCTGGTGACGGTCGACGCGGTGCGCACGCTGAAGTTCATGATCCTGGGCGACTACCTGCGCGGCTGGGACAGCGCCGAGGTGGAGGCCTTCCTGCCCCTGCTCGACCGTTTCTCGACCTGGTCGCAGGAGGCCGCGGCCGCCGATCACAGCCGGTTCGAGACCACCATCGACACCCTAGTGGCCCAGCTGGATGCGGTCGGCGCGGTCGGACGCACCGCCGACACCCAGGACACCGGCACCTGAGAATTGCGCGAGCGGGCGCCCGTCGCCCCTCGCCAAACCCCGGCCCCGCGCCTATCTCTACCCCATGACGCTTCCCCCCCGGTTCCGTGACTGGTTCTCTGCCCGCGGCTGGCAGATCCACCCGCACCAGCAGGACATGCTGGCGCGCAAGGACGATCCTGCCCTGCTGCTGATCGCCCCCACGGGCGGCGGCAAGACGCTGGCGGGGTTCCTGCCGACACTGGTCGAACTGGCCGACGGGGGGCACGAGGGACTGCACACCCTCTACATCTCGCCGCTGAAGGCCCTGGCCGCCGACATCCGCCGCAACCTGTCGACCCCGGTCGACGAAATGGACCTGCCGATCCGCATCGAGGATCGCACCGGCGACACCTCCTACACGGTCAAGCGCCGCCAGCGCGCCGACCCGCCCCACATCCTGCTGACCACCCCGGAAAGCCTGGCCCTGATGACCAGCTACGAAGACGCCCCGCGCATCTTCGCCGGGCTGAAGCGGGTGGTGGTGGATGAAATCCATGCCCTGGCGGAATCGAAACGCGGCGATCAGCTGATGCTGGCGCTGGCGCGGCTGGAGGCGCTCTGCCCCGGGCTGCGGCGCGTCGGTTTGTCCGCCACGGTCGAAGATCCCCCCGCCCTGTCGCGGTTCCTGGCGCGCCACCCGGACCCCTGCGCCATCCTGCAGGCCGACCCAGGCCCGGCGCCGGACATCCAGATGTTGCAGGTCGAGACGCCGCCCCCCTGGTCCGGCGGCGGTGGCGCCTATGCCATCCCAGAGGTGCTCGACCAGATCCGCCGGCACCGCATTACCCTGATCTTCCACAACACCCGCGCCCAGGCCGAGATCTTCTTTCACAACCTCTGGATGGCCAACGAAGAGGGCCTGCCGATCGGCATCCACCACGGCTCGCTCGACCGGCAGCAGCGGGAGCGGGTGGAAAAGGCTATGGTGCAGGGGCGGCTGCGGGCAGTGGTCTGCACCGGATCCCTGGATCTCGGGATCGACTGGGGCGACGTGGACCTGGTGATCCAGGTCGGCGCGCCGAAGAACGTCAAACGCCTGGTGCAACGGATCGGGCGTGCCAACCACCGCTACAACGCGCCCTCGAAGGCGCTGCTGGTGCCCGCCAACCGCTTCGAGGTGGTCGAATGCGTCGCGGCGCTGGAGGCGGTGAAGGAAAACGACCTGGATGGCGACCCGCGGGGCCCGGGGCCGCGTGACGTGCTCTGCCAGCAGATCCTGATCGCCGCCTGCGCCGGGCCAATCGACGCCGAGGCGCTTTATGCCGAGGTCACCTCTGCCGGGCCCTATGCCGCGCTCACCCGCGCGGACTTCGACGCCTGCCTCGATTTCGTGGCGACGGGGGGCTATGCCCTGCGCGGCTATGACCAGTGGCAGCGGCTGAAACAGCGCCCCGACGGGCAGTGGCAGCTGCGCGATCCGCGCGCGGCACAGCTGATCCGCATGAACATCGGCACGATCCAGGACAGCGACACCCTGAAGGTGCGGATGAAGCGCGGCGGCGGCCGGGCTTTGGGCGAGGTCGAGGAAGGCTTTGCCGCCTCGCTGACCCCGGGCGACACCTTCCTGATCGGCGGCCGCATCGTCCGCTACGAGGGGTTGCGCGAAATGACGGTGGAGGTCAGCCGCGACCCGGGGCGCAAACCCAAGGTGGCGGTGTTTTCGGGCACGAAATTCGCCACCTCCACCCAACTGTCGCACCGCATCCTGCGGATGTTCCGCCAGGACAGCTGGCCCGAGCTGCCGGGCCATACGGCGCAATGGCTGACCCTGCAGCGCGAGGTGTCACGCCTGCCGGAACCGGGCCGGTTGCTGGTCGAGAGTTTCCCCCACGACGGGCGGCAGCACCTGGTTGTCTATGGCTTTGCCGGTCGCAACGCCATGCAAACGCTGGGCCTTCTGCTGACCAAGCGGATGGAGGAGATGGGCCTGGCCCCGCTCGGCTTCGTCGCCACCGACTATGCCACGCTGATCTGGGGGCTGGACGCGGTGACCGACCCCGCGCCGCTCTTCGACGCCGAGGCGCTTCGCGACGGGCTGGAGGGCTGGCTGGCCGGCAACGCGGTGATGAAACGCACCTTCCGCGCCTCGGCCACTATCGCGGGCCTGATCAACCGCAACACGCCGCAGTCGCGCAAATCGGGGCGGCAGGCCACGTTTTCCTCGGACATCCTCTACGACACGCTGCACCGCTACGATCCCGATCATCTGCTGATGCGGATCACCCGCGAAGAGGCCATGCGCGGCCTCGTCGATTTCGGTCGGATCGAGGAGATGCTGGGCCGGATCTCGGGCATCGACCACCTGCGCCTCGACCGAGTGACACCGCTGGCCGCGCCGCTGTTTCTTGAAGTCGGCAAGGTTCCGGTGGAAGGCGAGGGCCGCGAACGGCTCGAAGAGCAGGAGGCCGAGCGCCTGATGCAGGCCGCGGGCCTCGCCTGAGCGGCCCTCGCGCCTGCGAGGAGGACGGCAGCCTCTCGGCAGGCGCATGCTCCAGGCTTCTCCTTATAGAAAACAGTCCATGGGAGGGCGCGCAGCAGGGGGCAGAGCCCCCTGTCCGACCTACACCCCATCACCACGGCGCCTCTTGCCCTTCCTCGCCACCCGCGCCAAGAACGGCCCATGACCGGCCATCCCTTCTCTCTTGCCGGGGCCCAGTTGATCGCCCTGCCCTCGGGCGCGCTGCACTGGCCCGCCGAACGGCTGCTCTGCGTCTCCGACCTGCACCTGGGCAAGGCCGAGCGCGCCGCACGCCGCGCCCTGTCGCCCCTGCCACCCTATGAGACCCAGGATACGCTGGCGCGCCTCGAAGAGGCGCTGCAGCAGACGCAGGCCGAGACCGTGGTCTGCCTGGGCGACAGTTTCGACGATGACGCCGCCGCCCGTGCCCTGCCGCAGGCGCACCGGCTGTGGATCGCCACGTTGCAGGCCGGGCGGCGCTGGATCTGGATCGAAGGCAACCATGATCCCGGCCCCGTCGACCTGGGCGGGGAACATCTGGCCGAGCTCTCCCTCAGCCCCCTCACCTTCCGCCACATCGCCCTGCCCGGGGCGCAGGCGGAGGTGTCGGGCCATTACCATCCCAAGGCCGGTCTGCGCGGCGGGCGGGCGCGGCCCTGTTTCCTGCTCGACGGCCAACGCCTGATCCTGCCGGCCTTCGGTACCTACACCGGCGGACTGCGCACGCGCGACCCGGCACTGTCGGGCCTGATGGGGGCGGGTGCGGTCGCCATCCTCACCGGGTCGACGGCTCGGCCGATCCCGATGCCACGCTGAAGGGCGACGGCGCAGAGTTTGCCTTTCCTCAACCTAGGGCGGATCTGCCCGGGCAACCATGCCAAACGCCGGTTCTGGACTCCAAAGGGGAATCGCTGCCTGATCAGATTAGCATGCTCCGCAAAAGGAAAGTGATTATACTTTCCATGCATTCATAGGCAAAGTTCACGTGAGGAAAAGCGGCCCCGGTGAAGCCCGAAAGGTCCGAAAAGTGATATCGCCTGCCCCTGTGTCGAGACGACCTGAGGGCGTGGATCTTTCACAATCCACGCCTCGCGCCTTATGCGGATCAGGAACGTCCGACAGCGGGGATCGTCAGAACAGCCCCTCGATCTCCCCCGCCTCATTCAGACCGATGGCCTCGGCCGCCGGCACGCGGGGCAGGCCCGGCATGGTCATGATCTCCCCGCAGATCGCCACCACGAAGCCGGCCCCGGCGCTCAACCGCACCTCGCGCACCGGCACGCGGAACCCGTCGGGCGCCCCGCGCAGGCCCGGGTCGGCGCTGAAGGAATACTGCGTCTTGGCCATGCAGACCGGCAGATCCCCGAAGCCCGCCTTTTCCCAGTCCGCCAGCTGTGCGCGCACCGGGGCGGGCATGTCGATGCCTTCGGCGCGGTAGATGCGCCGGGCGACGGTCTCGATCTTTTCCACCAACCCCATGTCGTCGGGGTAGATCGGCGCGAAATCCGCCTCGCCCGCCTGCACCACCTCGGCCACGCGGCGCGCCAGCCCTTCGGTGCCCGCGCCCCCCTCGGCCCAGTGGGTGCACAGGTGAACCTCGGCCCCCTGCCCCTCCACGTAGTCGCGCACGGCCGCCAGTTCGGCCTCGGTATCGCCGTCGAACCGGTTGATCGCCACCAGCACCGGCAGGCCGTAGCCGCGCAGGTTTTCCAGGTGGCGGCCCAGATTGGCACAACCACGCGCCACCGCTTCGGCATCCTCGTCGCCCAGGTCGGCCTTATCGACACCGCCCGACATCTTCAGCGACCTCACTGTCGCCACCAGCACCGCCGCATCGGGCGACAGGCCGGCCTTGCGGCACTTGATGTCCAGGAACTTCTCGGCCCCCAAGTCGGCGCCGAAACCCGCCTCGGTCACCACGATGTCCGCCAGGCGCAAGGCAGTTTCCGTGGCCACCACGGAATTGCAGCCATGGGCGATATTGGCAAAGGGCCCGCCGTGGACGAAGGCGGGCGTGTTCTCCAGCGTCTGCACCAGGTTGGGCTGCATCGCCTCGCGCAGCAGCACCACCATGGCGCCGTCGGCCTTCAGATCCTTCGCCGTCACCGGGGCCTTGTCACGGGTATAGCCGATGATGATCCGGCCCAGGCGCGCCTGCAGGTCGTCGAGGTCCCGCGCCAGGCAGAGGATCGCCATGATCTCGCTCGCCACCGTGATGTCGAAGCCGGTCTGACGCGGAAACCCGTTGCCGACACCGCCCAGCGAGACGACCACGTCGCGCAATGCCCGGTCGTTCATGTCCATCACCCGCCGCCAGGTCACCCGCCGGGCGTCAATGTCCAGCGCATTGCCCCAGTGGATGTGATTGTCGATCATCGCCGCCAGCAGGTTGTGGGCGCTGGTGATGGCATGGAAATCGCCAGTGAAATGAAGGTTCATCTCCTCCATCGGCACCACCTGGGCATGGCCACCGCCGGCGGCGCCCCCCTTCATGCCGAAACAGGGGCCCAGCGAGGCCTCGCGCAGGCAGATCGCGACGTTTTCGCCGATCCGTGCCAGCCCGTCGCCCAAACCCACGGTGGTCGTCGTCTTGCCCTCGCCCGCGGGCGTCGGGGTCACGGCGGTGACCAGCACCAGCTTGCCCCGGGGCCGATCCGCGAGGCCGGCAATGAAATCGCGGTCCACCTTGGCCTTGTCACGGCCATAGGGCAGCACGGCCTCTTCGGGAATGCCCAGGCGGTCCGCGATCTCGGTGATCGGCTTCTTCCGCGCCGCGCGGGCGATCTCGATGTCACTGGGCTGGCTCATGGCTGTCTCCTTCTGGCTGCCGCGGAGAGGTTTCCGGGGGCGGTCGCGCGGAGCCTACCCGTCCCCGCGCCGCTTGCCAAAGGGGCTGTCATGCAGATGCAGCAAGGCAGGAATTCCATACGGTCAGGTATTCATGACTTCCGCAGTCAGAAACTTGTGGATAAGAGCAGCGGAACTTTTTTCCTCAACACCGCGTTAATACCCCGAACGGACGATAACTCCATAGCTGCCCAAGGAGAACAAACATGAGATCCGCTGCCCTCGTCGTCTTCCCCAGCTTCGCTGCCACGCTTGCGCTGGCCGTGGCGCTGTTTGCCTGACGACACTTTTCCCCAGAACTCAGTCTGACTGCCGGCAGGTTCCTCGCTCGGAACCTGCCGGTTTTTTATTGGCCGCGCGCAGGGGCCCTCCGGCGCATCCCGTCAGTCGCGGGCATCGGCATAGGCGCGATCCAGGTGGGCCCAGACCGGCTGATGCGGGATATGCAGGCGGATCTCCTCGCCCAGGGTAAAGGCGCCCTCGCGCTCCACCCAGGCGGTGACGCCGCGCAGCCCGCGCGCGGCGCGTTTGAAGGGCTTACCGTGGCCCGGCATCCGTTTCTCGATCTCCCGCGCGGGCAGCAGGCAGGGGCGGTTTTCCATGTCCACCGTCACGGTGGCCCCGTCGGCGCCCTGCAGGCGCGATGAGGGTGGCACATGGCTGAAATCGGGGATCCCCTCGATCACCATGGTGGCACCAAGCAGAGCCGGATCCAGCGTCTCCAGCCCACAGCCCTCGGCGATCTTCGCCAGTTCCTCCGCCGAGAGAATCGACAACTGACGTACGTTGCGGATCTCGGTGCCCTGCTGCGGGTACTGCGTCAGGACCCGCGAACAGCTGGGGCGGGTCAGCCCGCCATGGCTTTCCCCCGCCGGTCCGGAAAACCGCAATTCCAGCCGTTCGCGCCGGACGGACGGCAGGTCACTGTCGCGGTCGGGCACGAGGCCCAGCCAGGTGATGCGTGCGGTGTACTCTGTGGCGATGAGGGCAGGCATGTCTTTCTCCGGTCCGGGGCACGGGTGATCCTCGCCGTAAGCCCGGCGCCCGGCAACCCGAAAGCGGCGGGAAGAGGCAATCGGCGGAGGGGGCTTTGCCCCCGTCTCGGCCCGCCGAGACTCCCCCAGAGTGTTTGCAGCCATCGTATGAAAGAAGGAAGACCTACCCCTATACGATGGCTGCAAATACTCCCGCCGGCGGCCATCTGCCAAGGGCCGATACAGGAAGGGAAAAGGCCGGAGCGTTTGCCCCGGCCTCTCAATCTTCTCCTCTCGCGCTCGATCAGGCGGAGGGTTCCGGCTCCAGCCCGCCATCGGGCTTGGGCTTCGGCTTGGTCTTCGGGATCGCCGCCACGGACGGCGCGGAGCCCTGGTCGGAGCTGTCGTCCTCGCCGTCGTCGGCATGGGGGGGCTCGCCACGGATCACACGCTCGATCTCGGCGCCGGTCAGGGTCTCATATTCCAGCAGGCCCTGAGCCAGACGTTCCCATTCCTCGTGACGCTCGCTCAGGATGCGGTGTGCCTCCTGGTAGCCTTCGTCGATGATCCGCTTCACTTCGCTCTCGATCATCTCCTTGGTCTGGGCGGAGATGGAGAAGCCACCGGCGCCGCCCCCACGGAAGGCCTCCGCGGCCTCCTGGTAATCGATGTTGCCGACCGCGTCGGACATCCCCCACCGCATCACCATGGCCCGCGCCAGGTTGGAGGCCTGCATGATATCGCCCGAGGGACCGTTCGACACGTGCTCTTCACCGTACTTGATGATCTCGGCGGCCTTGCCAGCCATGGTCATCGCGATCTTCTCTTCCAGCTCATCCTTGAAGTAGTTCAGCTGGTCCATTTCCGGCAGGGACATCACCATGCCCAGGGCCTGGCCACGGGGGATGATGGTGGCCTTGTAGACCGGGTCGCATTTCGGCAGCGTCAGGCCGACGATGGCGTGGCCGGCCTCGTGATAGGCCGTCATTTCCTTCTGCGCCGGGGTCATCACCATGGAGCGGCGCTCGGCGCCCATCATGATCTTGTCCTTGGCGTTCTCGAAATCGACCATGGTCACGAAACGTCGCCCGACGCGGGCGGCCATCAGCGCGGCCTCGTTCACCAGGTTCGCGAGGTCGGCGCCCGAGAAGCCGGGCGTGCCGCGCGCGATGATGCGCAGATCGACATCGGGGCCCAGGGGCGTCTTGCGGGCGTGCACGCCCAGGATCTTCTCGCGGCCCTTGATGTCGGGGTTTGGCACGGTCACCTGGCGGTCGAAACGGCCCGGACGCAGCAGCGCGGGGTCCAGCACATCACGGCGGTTGGTGGCCGCGACGATGATCACACCCTCGTTGCTTTCGAAGCCGTCCATCTCGACCAGCAGCTGGTTGAGGGTCTGTTCGCGTTCGTCGTTGCCCCCGCCATAGCCAGCGCCACGATGGCGGCCCACGGCGTCGATCTCGTCAATGAAGACGATGCAGGGGGCGTTCTTCTTGGCCTGTTCGAACATGTCGCGGACACGGCTTGCACCGACACCCACGAACATCTCGACGAAGTCGGAGCCCGAGATGGTGAAGAAGGGCACGCCGGCCTCGCCTGCGATGGCACGGGCCAGAAGCGTCTTACCGGTGCCCGGAGGGCCCACCAGAAGCGCGCCCTTGGGGATCTTGCCGCCCAGACGGGAGAATTTCTGCGGATTGCGCAGGAATTCCACGATTTCTTCCAGTTCTTCCTTGGCCTCGTCGATGCCGGCCACGTCGTCGAAGGTCACGCGGCCCGATTTCTCGGTCAGCATCTTGGCCTTGGACTTGCCGAAGCCCATGGCCCCGCCCTTGCCGCCGCCCTGCATGCGGTTCATGAAATAGATCCACACGCCGATCAGCAGCAGGATCGGCAGCAGCGAGATGATGAAGGCCTGGAAGCCGTTCTCTTCCTGGCTGCGCGCCTCGACCGGGATGCCGTCGGCGATCAGCTCGCTCGTCAGTTCGGCATCCTCGGGCTTGATGGTCACGTAGTCGCGGCCGTCGGTCCCGCGGTACAGCACCTTCTCGCCATCCAGCGTCACGGATTGCACGAATCCGTCGTCCACCTCCTGAACGAATTGGGAGTAGGGCCGGGACTGGCTTTGCAGCGCGCTGTTCGAGCCGCCGAACAGATTGAACAGCGCCACGATCAGCAGCAGCAGTACGGCCCAGAAGGCGAGGTTTTTTGCGGTACCCACGAAAGGTCTCCCCTAAGTCGAAGTCGTAAGTCGCCTAGCATAAGGGCGTCCGGGATTAAATAAGCTTGATCGCCCCGGGTTCAATGTACCGCGACCCCGTCGTGAGCCCGAGCCGGTCACTTTGGGCGAAAAAATGACGCCGCGCTCACTGTGCCAGGAGGCCGGTGTGCAGCGCGTCCTCGCCCCGCAGCAGATCCGCGCGCCAGCCGTCACCGAACCCCGCATGGGGTGCGGCCACCAGGTCCCCGTCCATCCAGACCGAGGGATAGCCCAGCAGGGACCGGTAAGGCAGACCGGAGGCGCGCCATTCACTGCACAGGCGCAGGCCTTCGGCGCCCAGTGGGCGGATCTCCGCCCCCGCGGCGCCGAAGCGGTCGCCCCAGGGGCCGCTGAGCCGCCAGCGCCCGTCCCAGACACCGTCGGCCGGAACACTCAGATCCTTCACCGCGGCGTATTCGCGGGTGATGCGCAATTCGCGCGGCGTGACCGAGATCTGGCAGCCGTGCAGCGTCATGCCGGAGCCCGATCGCACCGCCTCCTGCGCCATCGCAAGCGCCCGGCGCCGCGGCGGGTAGTCGCTGCCCGAAATCCAGATCAACGCCTGTGACAGCAGACGCCGCGCAATCTCGGGCTGCAGGACGCGAAAGCCGCTGCGCTCGATCACCAGGTCGCCCCCCTGGATCCGCACCAGGCGCTGCGCCTCCGTGAAGGCATACCAGCCAAGCGCGTTGCGGACCGAGGCCATGTTCTTCGCCGTTTCCGACAATGTCTGGACGGTCAGGCCCAGGGGGCGCAACACCTCCAGCGCGCGGCGGGCGCGCACCCGGTCGAAACGGTCGTCCTGGTTCGAGGGGTCCTCGACCCAGGTGAGGCCGCAGGTTTCCAGGTAGTTCCGCAGACAGCTGCGCGAGATCTCCAGCATCGGGCGCACCAGCGTCACCGCCCCCATGCGGCGACGTGCCGCCATGCCCGACAGACCGTCGGCGCCCGGCGCGCGCGCCAGGCGCATCAGGAAGGTCTCGGCCTGGTCATCGGAGGTATGGCCAAGGGCGATCTGGCGCATGCCGTGGCGGCGCGCCCAGTCCGCGAGCAGGTCATAGCGCGCGCGGCGGGCGCGATCCTGAAGGTTGCCGGTCTCATCCGCGGCGCCGTCCCAGTGCAGCACCTCATGGGGCAGGCCCAGGCCCGCAGCCGCCTCGCCCACACGGGCCGCCTCGTCCGCCGCCTCGGGCCGCAGCCCGTGATCCACCGTGGCCACGCGCAGGCGCAGACCGCCCTCGACGGCGACTTCGGCCATGAGATGCATCAGCGCCATGGAATCCCCCCCGCCAGAGACCGCCAGGCCGATTTCCTCGGCGGGACCGGGCAGGAAATGCCCGGCGACGATCTCTTTCAGGAGGGAGGTGCTTTCAGTCATTCAGATGCCGGTGTCAGCTACAGCCCTGTTGCTGCCGCGCGGTGCTCGCCTCGGTCGCCCAGGGGCCGCCGGGGAAGCGGTTGGAGACTTCGCTCAGGGTCACGCAACTTTCGTTCTGTTGGCCCAGCTGGCCGAGGAGAAGGCCCAGACGATAGAGCGACTCGGGCGCGCTGTCCTCGGAGGGTGCGGCCGAGAAGGCGTCGAGATAGGCACGGGCGGCAGACTTGATGTCCCCCTGCCCCTCCAGCGCCCGGCCACGGCCCAGGTCGGCCTCGGGCGTCAGGGGACTGCCGGGGTAGCTGGCCTTGAAGGTCTCGAAGGCCGACAGGGCCGCGCTGTAATCCCCGTTGTCCAGCAGATCGGAGGCGGACTGGAAGTCGGCCTCTTCACTGACCGCCAGTTGGGGCGCGGCACCGCCGCTTGCGGTATCGCCGGTAGCGGGAAGTGTGCTTTGGGCGATGCCCGAGCTGGTTTCAGACGCCGGGGCGCCGGACCCGGAGGTCGCCGGCGCGGCGCCGCCGCCCAGGGTCGTGGTTTCGCCCAGCTGGCTCAGGTCGCCGCCTTCCAGCTCGACCAAGCGGAATTCCAGGTCGCCGATGCGGTTGGTGCCGTCGGTGACGACACGGTCGATGCGATGTTCCAGCTCTTCGGTCTTGCCGGTCAGGCGACGCAGCTCAGCCTCGATGGCGTTCAGCCGCTCAAGCTGGCTGCCGCCACCGCTCATCTGCGTGGGCGCGCCGGTGGTCGACAGCTCGCGCTTCAGCCCCTGCACCTCGCCATAGAGCAGGGTCAGCTGCTGGCGCACGTCGGCCAGGGTCTCCTGCCGATCCTGGGCGGCCAGCGGCGCGGGGGCGGTCAGCGGGGCCAGGGCCAACGGCGCGACCAGCGCCAGGCGCAGCGCCAGCTGGCGCCAGCGCCGGGTCAGCGACGCGCGTTTCAGGGGCAGTCTGCGATCGGGCATTGCCGTCTCCCTCACTCTTCGTCGGTGCCGCACCACCCCCGGCGGGCCAGTGGCGCGCCGGGGGCCCTGCGAGACCGGACAGAGGCGGCCCTTTGGACCGCCGCCTTGCGGCATCGTGGTCGCCCGCCCCGGTTTTCGAACCGGGATCGGCGCCGTCCCTGCGCCGGGGCGACCAGATGCGCGTTACATGCCGACGCCGCCGGTCAGCACCGTGACGGCGCGACGGTTCTTGGCGTAGCAGGCTTCCTCGGAACAGATCTCGATCGGGCGTTCCTTGCCGTAGCTGATCGTGGTCAGGCGGCCTTGCGGGATGCCCTTCGACACCAGGTAGTCCCTCACGGCCGTGGCGCGGCGGGCGCCCAGGGCAAGGTTGTATTCCCGCGTGCCCTGCTCATCCGCATGGCCCTCGATGCGGACCTGGTAGCTGGGGTTCGACTGCAGCCAGCGCACCTGGCCGTCCAGAACGGCCTGGGCCTCGTAGCTCAGCGTCGACTGGTCCACGGCGAAGAGGACACGGTCCCCCACGCTCTGCTGGAAGTAGGCCGGAGAACTGGGATCGGAAACGGTCCCCGCGGCGCCAGCGCCACCGGCCTGGTTCAGATCGGTGACATTGTCGAAACGGTCGGGCCTCATGCTGGAACACCCGGCCAGGCCGAGGCCCAGGACGGTGCACAGGAGGGTGGCTTTCACCAGATGGGTCATGCGTCGTGCCTCATATGTTTTGTGTAGCGTATAGTACCGGGTCCGCCCCGGGCAAGCGCCGGGGCAGCAAGGACGCCCTTGCCTGACGGCAAGGACGTGAAGCTGGGCGTGCGACGGGCGCTCGCGCTCATTGCAGGGGCCCCCAGGCCGGGTCCGAGGCGCCCGAGGGCGTCGAGACCCGCTTCAGGTTCCGCCCCGTGATATCAACGGTGTAGAGCGAAGAGGAGCCCGTTGCGCCCTGGGTTTCGCGGGCGAACATGATGACGCGGCCATTGGGCGACCAGGTCGGACCTTCATCCAGGAAGGAGGCAGTCAGCAGCCGCTCGCCAGAGCCATCGGTGCGCATCACCCCGATGTGGAAACGGCCCTTGGACTGCTTGGTGAAGGCCACCAGGTCGCCGCGCGGCGACCAGACCGGCGTGCCGTAGCGCCCCTCGCCGAAGCTGATCCGCTGCGCCTCGCCGCCCGTCGCCGGCATGATGTAGAGCTGCTGGCTGCCGCTGCGGTCGCTTTCGAAGACGATGCGCGAGCCGTCGGGACTGAAGCTGGGCGCGGTCTCGATCGAGGGGGCATCGGTCAGCCGGGTGCTTTGCCCGCTGGCAATGTCCATGCGGTAGATGTCGGTGTTGCTGCCCTCGGTCTTGGAATAGACCACCGTGCGCCCGTCGGGGCTGAACCGCGGGGAAAAGGCCATGTCGCCGGCCCCGGTATCCAGAACGCGGCGCCCGACGCTGGCCACGTCCAGCATGTAGATCTGCGGTCGGCCGCTTTCGTAGCTGGTGTAAAGAACCCGGTCCCCGGTGGGGGAGAACCGCGGCGCCAGCACGATGGAGGAGCTGTCGGTCAGGAACTGCACGTTGGCGCCGTCGTAATCCATGATCGCCAGCCGCTTGCGCCGCGCGTCCTTGGGCCCGTCCTCGGAGACGAAGACGGTGCGGCTGTCGAAATAGGGATCTTCGCCGGTGATCCGGCTGTAGACCGCGTCGGCCACCTTGTGCGCCATGCGCCGCCAGCCGGCCTCGGTGCCGGTGAACTGCAGGCCCGCCCCCATTTCCTGATCGGCGAAGACGTCATGCAGGCGGAACTTCACGTTCACCTGCCCGCCCTGCACGGCCACGGCGCCGGTGATCAGTGCCTCGGCATTGATCGCCTTCCAGTCGGCATATTGCACGGGGCTGTTGAACGAGGTGATCCGGCCGATGTGGGCCGAGGGCGGAACTTCCCGGAAGAGGCCAGTACCCACCAGATCGTCGACCACCACCCGGCTGATCTGCGCGGCCATCTGGCCCGCCTCGCCGCCCTCGGGCACGAAGGCCGGCACGGCGATCGGCATCGGCTCGATCACGCCCTCGGTGATCTCGATCCGCAGGGGACCGGAGGATTGCGCCTGCGCGGCCCCCGGCGCCAGCGGCGCGACAAGGGCGGCCAGGCCGAGGGCCAGGCTCAGGCAAAGGGCAAGCGGGGTCTGGACTGCAAGGCGTGTCATCATAGGTTCCGCATTCTCTCCGGGTTGAATGTCATTTCGATGTCGCGCCAGCTGTCATATTTCTCGGGCGGCAGCGCGAAGCCCCCCTGCATGGCATTGCAGCGCAGCACCGCACGCCGCGCGGCGTCGAAGGCCGCCCGCTGGGCCGCGGCGTCACCGCCCTGGGCGCTGGCCATTTCCAACGTCGATTGCTGCACCTGCCCGTCGCGATCCAGCGAGAAGGACAGGGTCACGACCACCTGGGCGGCGGGCGAGCCGGGATCGACCACCCAGCATTGCTGAACCGCCAGGCGCAGGCCTTCGCGTTCCGCCGCGGACAGGGGCGGCCCCTGGCGCACTGGCGCATCGGCCTCGCTGCCGCCCGCCCCGAGCGCCTCGGCCAGGGCCTGGTCGATGGCGTCGTCGTTTTGCTGCGGCGCGGGCTCGGGCTCCGGTTCAGGCTGCGCGGCCTGCTGCTGCGGCTGCGGATCTTCCGGTTCCGCCTCCGGCTCCGGTGCCTCCGCCTGGCGCTGCGGGCGGCTCTTGGGCCGCACGGAGGACGTCGGCGCGCCGGAGGGCCTGTCGGCTTCGGTCACGATCTCGGTGGTCGAGCGTTCGGGGGCCGCGGCCTCCTGCTCGTCCTGCTGCACCTCGGCCGGTGCGTCCGAGGGGGCGACCTCGGGGCGGGTCTCGATGTCCACGGCCACGTCTTCCTCAGGGCGCGCGACCGGCTCTGGGCTGACGCGCGGGGCGGCTTCGGGGCTGGGCTCCAGATCCGGACGGTCGGGGCCCTGCACCTGTTCGGGGACCGGCGGCAGTTCGGGCGCGACGTCATCGACCTCGGCCTGGGGCACCACCGGCTCCGGTTCAACCTCCGGGACGGGATCGGGTTCCGGCGCCGGTTCCGGCGCGGGGGCCGGCGGCTCGGGCGTGGGCGCGGGGGCCTCCGGTTCCGGGGCGGGTGCCTGGGGTTCGGGTTCCGGCGCGGGGGCCTCGGGCTGCGACAGCTCGGTCGCCGCCCCGGGGGGCTGCGCCGCCCCCTCCAGCGCCGCGAACTCCGCCTCGGTGATCAGCGTCACCGGACTGACCTGCGCCGGCTGGGGGTCAGAGGTGAACAGCCCGCCGAGAAACAGCCAGCCGATCAGGCCCAGATGGACGGCCCCGGATATGGTTTGGCCCGTGTTCATTCTCTGGCGGCCTCAGCCGGCCTCCGCTGTGGGATCGGCCTGGTCGGTGACCAGCCCGATGTCGCTGAAGCCGCCGGCGTTGAGTGCGCCCATCACCTGCATCACCTGATCGTAGGAGACAGAGCCGTCGGCGCGCAGGTAGATCCGGGTCGAAGCGCGTTCGGCGGCGACCGCGCGCAGGCGGTCGACCAGCTCGGCGCGGTCGGTCTCGGTGGTCTGGATCAGGATGCGGCCATCGGCGGTCAGGGTGACCGACAACGGCTCCTCGGCCTCTGTGGGCAGGGCCGTGGCCTGGGTCTGCGGCAGCTGCACCGGCACGCCGGTGACCATCAGCGGCGCCGCGACCATGAAGATGATCAGCAGCACCAGCATCACGTCCACGAAAGGCGTGACGTTGATCTCGGCCATGGGCCGTGCGCGACCGCCGTGGCGACGCCCCCTGCGGCGCCCGCCGCCGCCTTTTCCGATGACACCCGCTCCCATGGCTCAGGCCTCCAGCTGGCGGCCGAGGATGGTGGCGAACTCATCCGCGAAGGCCTCGTAGCCGCCGACCAGCCGGTCCGAGTCGGTGCTGAGCTTGTTGTAGAAGACGACCGCGGGGATCGCCGCCAAGAGGCCAAGCGCGGTGGCCAGCAGGGCCTCGGCGATGCCCGGCGCCACGACCGCCAGGTTGGTGTTTTGGGTGGCGGCAATGCCGATGAAGGCGTGCATGATGCCCCAGACGGTGCCGAAGAGGCCCACGAAGGGCGCGGTGGAGCCGACGGTGGCCAGCACCGGCAGGCCCGATTGCAGGCTTTCGGCCTCTTTCGCGATGGCCACGTCCATCGACCGGTCGATCCGCGCCTGGGCGCCGGCGATCATCTGCCCGTCGCTGCGGTAGCTGCGGCGCCATTCGGTCATGCCCGCGGCGAAGATCCGCTCGCTGCGGCCCGAGGGGTCCGGCCCGATCTCGTCGTAAAGCTCATCCAGGGGCTCACCGGACCAGAAGGACCGGTCGAACCGGGTCGCCTCGCGCCGGGCGGCGCGGTAGGCGATGATCTTCTGGATGATGATCGACCAGCTCCAGAAGCTCGCCAGGATCAGCAGAAGCATCACCAGCTTCACGGTGAAGGTTGCCTGAGAGAACAGGCCAAGCATGGAGAAGTCGATCTCCGACGCCATTGCCAGGGTTTGGGTTTCCATTCGTCTGCTCTTTCTCGCCGGGCCGTCTGATGGGCCAATTGTCAGAGAACCTAGCGCAGATCCCGATCAAAGGCCAATGACAAAGGCCTTTCGGCGGCGTGAGCAGCGGGGTGTTCGCCCCTCAGGCGGGGGTCAACTGGCGAAGAACCGCCGGCAGGCGGGTGGCCCCGCCCTGCCCGTCCAGCGCGACCAGCGTGACCTCGGAAGTGAAAAGGCTTTCGCCCTCGCGGGTGACATCCTGGCCGAGGATGATCCGGGCGGGCGTGACCTTCAGCACCCGGGTCACGACCGTCAGCCGGTCGTCAAAGCGGGCGGGCGCAAGGTAGTCGGCCACCACCCGGCGCACGGCGAAGACCTGGCCCGTCTCGGCCTTCATCGCCGCTTGATCGACGCCCAGATCACGCACCCATTCGCTGCGCGCCCGTTCGATGAACTTCAGGTAGTTGGCGTAGTAGACGATCCCCGCC
This sequence comes from Pseudooceanicola marinus, assembly GCF_020177265.1. Taxonomy (GTDB): domain Bacteria; phylum Pseudomonadota; class Alphaproteobacteria; order Rhodobacterales; family Rhodobacteraceae; genus Pseudooceanicola; species Pseudooceanicola marinus_A. The sequence continues at coordinate 82,389 of NZ_JAIVMC010000007.1, read as the reverse complement.
AGGTCGGTGTCCTCATAGTAGACCCGCAGATCGAACCTGTGCATTCTCCGCTCCTGCTTTTGGGCCCGACGGCCTGATGACGTCTTGCTGCCTCCTTCGGCGCCCGCTGTCCAGAGGCGCGGGCAAGCCAGTCAGGAGCCAGCCGCCGCACCCCCGGAGTATTTCCGGCTGTCGGATAAGAGGGGCGCCGCGCCCCTTTGCTCAGTTGAAGAGCTGCCCGGCCCGGGCCGCCAGGCGCATCGCCAGCACGGGGTCCTGCGATGCGGCGGGCAGGACCGGATCATAGGCCGCGCGCAGCAGCGAGGACAGGTCGGGCCGCAGTACTGCCTCGGTCCGCCCTTCCACCCGCGCCAGGGCCGAACGGCCCGCGAAGGCTCCGGGCGCCCAGAGCAGCATGGTTTTCAGCATCTGTTCCATCCCGAGGTCCGCCGCCGGCATGCCGGCCAGCGATCCCGTCATGCGCAGGAAGACGAAGGCTGCCTTGATCGAGCCGTCCTCCTCGAAGCGGAAGAAGCGGTACTGATCGGCCTCCTCGGCCTGCAGGCGCGGCAGCAGGGCTGGCAGGTCTGGGACCAGGCGATCCATGTTCTCGACCTCGGCCAGCTCGGCCCAGTCGGTCAGGAAGAAGATCATCAGGTTGGCGCCCAGTTCCGGGTCCGTTTCCGCAAGCCGGTGATTGGCGGCCAGAACCACCGTCGCCATCGCCGCCTTCAGGGGCGCGACGCTGTCGTCGGTGGCGCCGAAGACCACCGGCGCGATCGGGCGCGACCAGCGGGCGAAGCGGAAACTGCCGTCGGGGCCAGTGAACAGCGCCTCGGCCTCTTCGGGGCTGGGGGCCAGTCCTTGCATGCTTTGTCCTTTCCTTCGCGGGAGGTGTCGGGTTGGGCGGCCGGGCGAGGCTACTTGCCGAAGAGATCCGGGCCCGCCTGCGGCTCCCGCCGGGGCGGGGTCAGCCCGAGGTGCCCCCAGGCCCGCTGTGCCAGCATCCGCCCGCGGGGCGTGCGCTGCACCAGCGCCTGTTGCAGCAGATAGGGCTCGATCACCTCTTCCAGGGCGTCGCGGCTTTCCGACAGCGCCGCCGCCAGGGTCTCGATCCCCACCGGGCCGCCGCCGTAACCTTCGCCGATCATCCGCAGGTAGCGGCGGTCGGCGCCGTCGAGGCCCAGCTCATCCACGCCCAGCCGGGTCAGCGCGCGGTCGGCCAGGGCGCGGGTGATCGTGCCGTCCCCCTCGACAACGGCGAAATCCACCACCCGGCGCAACAGGCGCCCGGCGATCCGCGGCGTACCGCGCGCCCGGCGTGCGATCTCCTGCGCGCCCTCGGCGTCGGCGGGGGCGCCCATCAGGCGCGCGTTGCGGGTGACGATGTCGTGCAACTCCTCGACCGTGTAGAACTGCAGCCGCGTCGGGATGCCGAAACGGTCGCGCAGCGGCGTGGTCAGCAGGCCGAGGCGCGTGGTGGCGCCGACCAGGGTGAAGGGCTGCAGCTCGATCCGCACGGTGCGCGCGGCGGGGCCTTCGCCGATCACCAGATCCAGCTCGAAATCCTCCATCGCGGGATACAGCACTTCTTCCACCGCCGGGTTCATGCGGTGGATCTCGTCGATGAAGAGAACGTCGCGCGCCTCCAGGTTGGTCAGGATCGCCGCCAGGTCGCCGGATTTGGCCAGCACCGGTCCGGAGGTCATGCGAAAGTTCACCCCCAGCTCCCGCGCCATGATCTGCGCGAGCGTCGTCTTGCCGAGGCCCGGCGGCCCATGGAACAGCGTATGATCCATCGCCTCGCCGCGTTGGCGCGCGGACTGGATGAAGACCTTCAGGTTCGCCCGCGCCTCTGCCTGGCCGATGAAGTCATCGAGCTGCTGCGGCCGCAGGGCGCGGGTGTCGCCGGCGGCATCCTCGGGCAGCGGATCGGGGCGCAGGGTGGGGTCGGGTTCTGTCATTCGACCCTCCTAGCGCCGGGCACGGGGAACGGGCAAGAGCGGTTCATTCCTTCGGCGCCAGCAGGCGCAGCGCCGCACGGATCAGCCCGGCCATGTCGAGGTCCGGATCCTCGTTCAGCGCCTGGGCGACCGCGCCCGCCGCTTCCGAGGGTTGATAGCCGAGGTTCGAAAGCGCCGAGAGTGCATCGCCCTGCAGGTTCGCTGCCGGTTTCGGCGCCGGCTTGGGCGCCCGGGGCGCGGGGCTGGCCGCCGCGGGCATCGGGGCGTCCTCGATCACCTCGGTGACCTCGGCGCTCTGCCCGCCCATGGACATGACGGTGGGCGCCTTGTCCTTCAGCTCGGCCACGACACGCTGTGCGATCTTAGGGCCCACCCCCTTCGCCGCCTTGATCGCATTCCAGTCGCCAAGCGCGATCGCCCGGCCGACCCCGTCGGGGCCAAGCGCCGACAGGATCGCCAGCGACGCCTTGGCCCCCACCCCCTGCACGGAGGTCAGCAGCCGGTGCCATTCCTTTTCCACCAGCGTCGGGAAGCCGAAGAGCTGCAACAGGTCCTCCCGCACCAGCATGTCGGTATAAAGCGCCACCGCCTCGCCGGGACCGGGCAGCGCGGCCAGCGTCCGATCGGAGCAGTGGACGACATAGCCGACGCCTCGCACGTCCAGCAGGACATGATCCGTGGCCTTGTAGTCGATCCGACCCGAGAGTTTCCCGATCATGCGCCTCTCCTCATGCCTGCGCCTTCATCAGCTTGCCCAGCGACGACCCCGCGTGGCGGGCATGGCAGATCGCCACGGCCAGGGCGTCAGCAGCGTCGGGGCCGGCGAACTGCACGCCGGGCAGCTGCATCTTCACCATGTGCTGGATCTGTTTCTTGTCCGCGTGGCCGACGCCGACCACCGTCTTCTTGATCTGGTTGGGGGCGTATTCGCCCACCTCCAGCCCGAAACGCGCCGGCACCAGAAGGGCCACGCCCCGCGCCTGACCCAGTTTCAGCGTGCCCGCCCCGTCGCGGTTGACGAAGACATGCTCGACCGCGGCCTCGTCCGGCTCGAACCGGGTGAAGACCTCCGTCAGCGCGTCGTGCAGGGCCAGCAAGCGCTGCGCCAGGGCGGTGCCGGTGCCATGGCAGACGCCGTTGCCCAGATGCGCAATCTTGCTGCCTTCGACACGAATCACGCCCCAGCCAAGGTTCTGTAGCCCCGGGTCGATCCCCAGAATGCGCATGCTGCCGCCCCTTTTCCTGCCCGAGCCCCCGTGTTCGCGGATGTGTTCACGGGTTTTTCACTGACCTAGCACGAAAGGAGAACATTCGCCAAGACCCCGCCCGGGTCGCCTTCCTGCGCAAAACGCATGTCGAAATCGCGCGAATCCGACACTCGGCGGCTCAGACCCGACGCCAATGTCACGGATTTTTATGGGTTTTCGAACGAAATTTTAACAAATGGTCAGCCATGCAAAACGCGCATGCAATTCATGCAAAAATGCCGATTGTTTGGGCGGAAAAAGAATCCTACCTGCGGCGTCAGAGAACAACCCAACGGGGTCCGGCACAGGGCCCCACCCCGAAAGTTAAGGACTACGACCATGACCACGCTCTACGCACGCACCGCCGCCTCCACCTCCCTGGTTCTGCCGATCGCCGCCGCCGTCAACCACCTGGTTGCCGCCGTGATGAACTGGAACGACGCCCGCGTCACCCGCAAGGCCCTGTCCCGCCTGACCGACCGTGAACTGAACGACATCGGCCTGGTCCGCGGCGACATCGACCACATCTCGAAAATCTGAGACCCGAAAAAGGCGCGGCTTTGGGGGCCGCGCCGCTTTCGGGGACAGGAAGCCGCGCCGGGAAACCGGGGCGGCTTTCTTCTTTTCTGGGGTCACTTTCCCGGCGCAGCCTTGTCGGGGACCCAAGGCCCTCTTGCCGAGGGGCAGAGCCGCCCTGCCCGGGCGGCCCCGAGCCGGGTTACTGGTGCATGATGTAGGGGCGCAGACGGCTGCCCAGCTCCTGGGTCAGCGGGTCGACCTGCATCAGGCGACCAACGGTACGCTCCCAGCGGGCGCCCTCCGACAGGATATCGGCCCGGCGTTCAAACTCCGCAGCGCCGAGAAAGGCAAAGCCGATCACCTTGAACAGGTAGATCGCCGCGACCAGCACCACCAGTCCGCGGGTCAGGCGCCACAACCCGAAGCGGCGGGCGCCGCGCCGGCGCACGTTGCCGTATTCATCCACCGTGAACCGCATGCCGCCAGCGCGGCGCGATTTCTTCTGGATCCGGCGCACACGGTCGTCGAATTCTCTAAAGGATTGGGTCATCTCGTCCCTCAGCTCTCAGGCCCCCCAGCCCGTCGAGATCAAGGTAAACGCAGGATTCGGGCCTGAATGGGGCCAAAAGCGGTCAAACCCGGTACAGCGATTCGTGCTGACCGGGTCCGGACCGTCGGGACGAAGGTGTTGGCGTCAGACCCGGCGCAGGGTCAAGGTCGTCCATTCGCGGATCTGCTCCGCGTGGTGCAGGGCGAAGCCCTCGGCCTCGTAGGCGGCCTGCACGGCCTCGGCCTGCTCGTTCAGCAGGCCCGACAGGATGGCGTAGCCGCCCTGCTCAAGATGCTTGGCAAGGTCGGGCGCCAGGGCCACCAGCGGGCCCATCAGGATGTTGGCGAAGATCAGGCCATAGGGGGCCTTCTCCGCCAGGATGGGGTTATCGAACCCGGCCGCCTCGCAGCAGGTGACGGCGCCGGCCATGCCGTTGGCTTTCAGGTTGGCCTCGGCCACCTCGACCGCCACCGGGTCGATGTCGGAGGCCACGGGCGTGCCCGGCCAGATCTTCGCCGCCGCCATGGCCAGCACGGCGGTGCCGCAGCCGATGTCGGCCGTGCGATCGGTGGAGAAACCTTCGTTGTCCAGCCGGTCCAGCGCCTTCAGGCAGCCAAGCGTGGTGCCGTGATGGCCGGTGCCGAAGGCCATCGCGGCCTCGATCAGCAGCGGGATCTTGGCCGGATCCTGCGGCAGCTTGTCCGCATCATGGGAGCCGTAGACGAAGAAGCGGCCAGCCTCGACGGGCGCCAGTTCGCGGCGCACATGGGCCACCCAGTCGGTCTCGGGCAGTTCGGACACGGCGAAGGGGCGCGCGTTGTGCAGCGTGGCGAGCAGGGCCAGCCCGGCAATGTCGGGCTTCTCCTCGAAGTAGCCGCCCACTTCCCACAGGCCGGAGCCGTCTTCCATCTCGAAGACGCCGACGCCCGTGGGTTCCGGCATCAGCCCTTCCATCGCGGCGCCGAGGGCCTCGGCGTCGTGTTTGGCTTCAAGGGTGGTCAGGGCGGTCCAGGTGGCCATTGCGTCCTCGCATCTTGGGTCGCCCAGCGGCCTAAGCGCAGGGCGGCCCGGCGTCAAGCACGCTCACTCTGCCGCGGCAGGGGCGCGACGGCCGGCGAAGATCGTCTCGTACCCCGGTTCGGGGTGGCGGGGGATCAGCAGGCCGAAGAGGAAGGAACAGGCCGCCAGCCCCGAGGCCAGCACGAAGACCGCCGCCGGAGAGACTAGCCAAAGGTAGCCCAGCGAGGCCGGCAGGACGACCGCCGCGATGTGGTTGATGGTGAAGGCCACGGCGGCCGTGGGGGCCATGTCGCCCGGGTCGCCGATCTTCTGGAAGTAGGTCTTCAGCGCCAGCGCCAGGCCGAACAGCAGGTTGTCGATCACGTAGAGCGTGGCCGCCAGCACCAGCCCCCAGCCGAAGAAATAGATTCCTCCGTAGAGCGTGAAGATGGTGACCAGCCCCGCATATTCCACCAGCAGCACCCGGCGTTCGCCGAAACGGCTGACGGCGCGACCGATCAGGGGGGCGATGATCATGTTACCCAACAGCGTGATGAGGAAGAGCGAGGTTACCTCATGCACATCGAAGCCGAAGCGTTCGACCATCATGAAGCCCGCGAAGACCACGAAGATCTGCCGCCGTGCGCCCGCCAGGAACTGCAGCACGTAATAGAGCCAGTAACGCTTGCGCAGCACCAGCGTCTTGCGCTGCGGATGCGGGCTCTCGAAGCGCGGGTAGCTGAAGCGCGCGAACAGCGCGATGGCCACGGTGATCCCGCCCGCGATCATGAAGACCGTGTTGTAGGTCAGCCCCAGCGGATCCCACAGCAGCACGATCAGCCCGTAGGACACCAGCGTCGCCGCCGATCCCACCGCCAGCAGCTTGCCCAGCACCTTCGGCGCCTCCTCGCGGGTCAGCCATTGCAGTTGCAGCGACTGGTTCACCGCCTCGTAGTAGTGGAAGCCGACCGAGCTGAGGAAGGTGATCATCAGGATGCCGCCGAGCGAGGGGAACCAGGCGGTCAGAGCCGTGGCGATCCCCAAGAGCATCAGCGAGGTCAGCGCCAGCGCCTGTTCCCGCACCAGGATCAGCACCAGGATCACCCCGAAGCTGAGGAAGCCCGGGATCTCCCGCACCGTGTGCAGCCAGCCGATGTCGGAGCCGTCGAACTCCGCCGCCTCGATGACGAAGTTGTTCAGCAGCGCCGACCAGGTGGCGAAGGAGATCGGCATCGCCGCGGCCATGAGGAACAGCAGCGCCACGGGGCGCCGCCAGAAGGGTTGAGTGGCCGCATCGGCAAGGGGGAGGGTCTTGGTCATGAAGCCCAATTAATGCGATCCGCATGCTTTGGATAGAAAAATGATTTCGCAAGAACGCACAATTTGGCCGCGCCCCCGCGCAGCCTGCCGGTTTGCCGCGCGGCCAGTCCTGCTCCCGGGTCTGCCTCAGAAGAAGCTCTGCGGGTCGATGTCGATCGCCAGGCGCAGGTTCTTCGGCAGGCGAACGCCCGCGACCCAGTCCGACACCGCCCGTTGCAGGGCCACGCCCTTGGGCGCCTTGACCAGCATCCGCACCCGGTGCCAGCCGCGCACCCGGGCAATGGGCGCGGGCGCGGGCCCGTAGACCACGGCGCCCGCCGCGCGGATCGGGCCGTCATGGCGGGCCAGTTCCATCCCCGCGGCCATGGCCACATCGGCCTGTTCCGCCGACAGGATGATCCCCGCCATGCGCCCGAAGGGCGGCATGCCGGCCTGATGACGGCTTTCGGCCTCGGCGTTCCAGAATTCCTCCTCGTCGCCAGACAGGATGGCGCGGATCACCGGGTGCTCGGGCTGATAGGTCTGCATCAACGCCTGGCCGGGCTTGTCGGCGCGCCCGGCCCGCCCCGCCACCTGGCGCATCAGCTGGAAGGTCTTCTCGGCGGCGCGCATATCCGACCCGTGCAGGCCCAGATCACTGTCGATCACCCCCACCAGCGTCAGCGCGGGAAAGTTGTGCCCCTTCGCCACCAGCTGCGTGCCCACGATGATGTCCGCGCCGCCCCCGGCAATCGTCGCCACCGCCTGTTTCAGGGCACGGGCCGAGGAAAAGAGGTCCGACGACAGCGTGGCGATGCGTGCCTCGGGGAAGAGCGCCGTCGCCTCCTCGGTCAGCCGTTCGACCCCGGGGCCGACGGCGGCCAGCGTGCCCTCGGCCTCGCATTTCGGGCAGGTCTCGGGCACCGGCATGTTCTCGCCGCACTGGTGGCACATCAGGCGCTTGAGGAAGCGGTGCTCGACCATCCTGGCGTCGCATTGCGGGCATTCGATCTGATGGCCACAGGCCCGGCAGAGCGTCACCGGCGCATAGCCACGGCGGTTGAGGAACAGCAACGACTGTTCCCCCGCCTCGACCCGCTGGTTCACCGCCTGGCGCAGCGCCGGGGAAATCCACTGCCCCGAAGGCACCTCCTCGGCACGCATGTCGATGGCCTTCATTTCCGGCAGGACGGCGGCACCGAAACGGGATTTCAGATCGACCCGGCGATACTTGCCGGCCTGGGCGTTGACCCAGCTCTCCAGGCTCGGTGTGGCCGAGGCCAGCACCACCTGCGCGCCCGCGATCGAGGCGCGCAGCACCGCCATGTCGCGGGCATTATAAAGAACGCCATCCTCCTGCTTGTAGGAACTGTCGTGTTCCTCATCGACCACGATCAGGCCCAGGTCGCGGAACGGCAGGAACAGCGCGGAGCGCGCGCCGACCACCAGCTGCGCGCCGCCTTCGGCCACCATCTTCCAGGTGCGGCGGCGTTCGGTCATGGTCACGCCGGAATGCCATTCGGCCGGTTTGGCGCCGAAGCGTTGCTCGACCCGGGTCAGGAATTCCGCCGACAGGGCGATCTCCGGCAGCAGCACCAGCGCCTGGCGCCCCTGCGCCAGGGCGGCGGCCACGGCCTCCAGATAGACCTCGGTCTTGCCGGACCCGGTGATGCCGCGCAGCAGGGTCGTGCCGTAGTTACCGGCGCGCAGACCCGCGCGCAGGTCTTCCGCCGCCGCCTCCTGCGCCTCGGTCAGGGCCTTGCCGGGCAAACTGGGGTCCAGCCTGGGATAGGGCAGATCGCGGGGGGTGTTCTCCTCGCTGACCGCGCCCTGTTTCACCAGCCCCTTGATGACCGAGGAGGTGACGCCGGCGGCCTCGCTCAGCTCTTTCAGGGTGAAGGCCAGACCGCCGAATTCCTCTAGCACCGCCAGCACGCGGGACCGTGCGTCGGTCATCCGGTCGGGCTCGCCCTCGCCCATGCGGTAGACCTTGCGCATCGACGGCGGATCGGTGAGGCCCGGCGCGCGCGTGGCAAGCCGCAGCATGGCAGGCATGGGCGTCAGGGTGTAGGCCCCGGCCTTTTCCAGGAAGTCGCGCATTTCCTCGCGCATTGGCGGCACGGGCAGCACGGCATTGATGCCGCGCGCCTTCGACAGGTCGAAGCCGCCGCGCCCCCGCCCCCAGACCACGCCCATAACCAGCCGCGGCCCCAGGGGCACCAGCACGAAGGCCCCGTCGGCCACCCCACCGGGGGGCGCCTTGTAGTCCAGCGGCCGGTCCAGCGGCTGAGTCGTCAGCACGCTGACCAGTTCGCCTTCCGCGTAATCGGCAGGCGCATAGCTGTAGGCTGGGGTCTCATCGAAGAGAGAGCCGGAGAAGGCAGGGTCGGGATCGGCCAAAGAAAGCGTCCGCGCGTGTTCAGGGTTTCGGGCGACCAGTCTATCGGGTAAACGCGGGGCGAGACAATGCAACCCGGGGGACCCCGATCATGAAGTTTTTCGTCGACACCGCAGACGTGTCCGCCATTGCCGAGCTGAATGACCTCGGCATGGTGGACGGCGTCACCACCAACCCCTCGCTCATCAAGAAGTCCGGCCGTGACATCCTGGAAGTGATCAAGGAGATCTGCGACCTGGTCGACGGTCCCGTCTCCGCCGAGGTGGTCGCCACCGAAGCCGAGCAGATGATCGCCGAAGGCCGCAAGCTTGCCAAGATCGCCGACAACATCACCGTGAAGGTGCCGCTGACCTGGGACGGCCTGAAGGCCTGCAAGGTGCTGTCGGACGAAGGCACCATGGTCAACGTGACCCTGTGCTTCTCCGCCAACCAGGCGCTGCTGGCCGCCAAGGCCGGCGCGACCTTCATCAGCCCCTTCATCGGTCGCCTGGATGACATCAACCTGGACGGCATGGAGCTGATCGAGGACATCCGCACCATCTACGACAACTACGGCTTCGAGACCGAGATCCTCGCCGCCTCGATCCGCACGCCGAACCACGTGCTGGACAGCGCCCGCATCGGCGCCGACGTGATCACCGCGCCGCCGGCCGTGATCAAGGCGCTGGCCAGCCACCCGCTGACCGACAAGGGCCTGGATGCCTTCCTGAAGGACATCGCCGAAGCCGGCATCAAGATCCTGTAAGGCGCCCCCTGCCCCGGCGGGCAGGCGCACCGACAGACAGACGACCAGGGGCGCCTCCGCTGACAAGCGGGGGCGCTTTCCCTTTGCGGGAGCTGCGACCAAAGTCCCGGCGCGGGCGGCGAAACTTCGCTCTCCCGCCCCAGAAAAGGCGCGAAATCCCCCCGCGGGTCTGCTAGGTTTACCGGCAAAAGAAGACCAGAGGCAGACACCAGGCATGACAACGACCCCCGGCAAACCCGAGCTGGACCGAAAACTGCGCGAGCGCGTACTGGCGCGGCCGGATATCATCCTCGACGACAGCGACATGATGAAGGCCCTGATCGCGGCCAACGACAAGACCATGGGCGGCAATATCGTCGACCTGCGCGGCATCGCCATGGAACGTCTGGAAGACCGGCTGGACCGGCTGGAGGACACCCATCGGTCGGTCATCGCGGCGGCCTACGAAAACCTTGCGGGCACCAACCAGATTCACCGCGCCATCATCCGCATGATGGACGCCGACGAATTCGAGACCTTCCTGCGCGACCTGGGCGGCGAGGTGGCCGACATCCTGGGCGTGGATTCCATGCACCTGGTGCTGGAAACCACCCAGGACGAAAGCGACCCGGCCGTGCGTCGCCTTGGCGACGTGCTGCGGGTCGTCGATCCCGGCTTCATCTCCGCCTACATGGATGGCCACCGCACCTCCCCCGCGCGCCAGGTGATCCTGCGCCAGATCGAGGCCGGCACCGAGGAGATGTACGGCGAGAAGGCCGAGCATACCTATTCCGAAGCCTGCCTGCGGCTTGACTTCGGCCCGGGACGCTTGCCCGGCATGCTTCTGATGGGGTCCGAGGACCCGCAGCAGTTCACCCCGCAGCAGGGCACCGACCTGCTGGGTTTCTTCGCCGGGGTCTTCGAAAGGACCATGCGGCGCTGGCTGTCATGAGCCGCACCGAGGGCAGCCTGCTGATCTCGCCGGCGGCGCGCGACGCGCTGGCGCAGTGGCTGGAGCTGCAATCGGCGGTCCAGGACCGCGCCGAGAACACCATCACCGCCTATCGCGGGGACGTGGCCGAGTTCCTGGCCTTCCTGACCACCCACAAGGGCGAGGCGCAGGGCCTCGGGCCGCTGCGCGATATCACCCTGTCGGACATGCGCGCCTGGATGGCCGCGATGCGGTCAGGCGGCTGCGGCGCCCGCAGCCTGGCGCGCAAGCTCTCGGCGGTCAAAAGCTTCTACCGCTGGCTGGCGGAGCGCGAAGGGTTCGAGCCGACGGCCGTGCTGGCCGCGCGCTCGCCGCGCTATCAGCGCAAGCTGCCGCGCCCGCTGTCGGTGCCCGACGCGGCGCAGATGATCGAACAGATGGGCGAACAGGATGCCCGCGACTGGGTTTCGGCGCGCGACACCGCCGTGCTGACCCTGCTCTACGGTTGCGGGCTGCGGATCTCCGAGGCGCTTGGCCTGACCGGCGCCGACCTCCCCCTGGGCGAGGCCCTGCGCATCCGCGGCAAGGGTGACAAGGAACGCGTGGTGCCGGTCATCGCCCCGGCCCGCGCCGCGGTCGACCGCTACGTCAGCCTCTGCCCCTGGGAAATGGAGCCCGACCGCGCGGTCTTTCGCGGCATCCGGGGCGGGCCGCTGGCCGCCGCGCAGCTGCGCAAGACCATGGCCCAAGTGCGCGCCCAGATGGGCCTGCCCGCCAGCGCGACGCCCCACGCCATGCGCCATAGCTTCGCCACCCACCTGCTGAACGCCGGCGGCGACCTGCGGGCGATCCAGGAACTGCTGGGCCACGCCAGCCTCTCCACCACCCAGGCCTACACGGCGGTCGACAGCGCCCGCCTGATGGAGGTCTACCGCAAGGCCCATCCGCGCGGCTGACCCCCATCCCTCCCCCGACCTGAAACCGCCCGATCCCGCGGCGCGGGGCTAACCGCTTGCCCCGGTAACATTTCTATGACTAGGCTCCGACATGAACACGATCAGATTGCGCGCCCTCTCCGTTCACCTGCTGACCGCCACGGGTGCGGTCTTTTCGATGCTGGCGATCATCGCTGCCGCCAACAGCGCCTGGGAAACCATGTACCTGTGGCTGGTCGTGGCCTTTGCCGTGGACGGCATCGACGGCCCGCTGGCCCGACGCTACCACGTGAAGACCCAGGCGGCCGAGATCGACGGCGTGCTACTGGATCTGATCATCGACTACCTGACCTATGTCTTCATACCGGCCTTCGCCCTTTACCAGTCGGGCCTGCTGCCGGGCTGGACCGGCTGGTTCGGGGTCCTGCTGATCGCGTTTGCCAGCTCGGTCTACTTCGCCGACACCCGGATGAAGACCGAGGACAACAGCTTCTGGGGGTTCCCGGGCTGCTGGAACATGGTGGTGCTGGTCTTCTTCGCGGTGGAGCCGCACTGGACCGTGATGGTCGGCGTGATCCTGGCGCTGACGCCCACGATGTTCCTGCCGCTGAAATTCATCCACCCGGTACGCACCGAACGCTGGCGCGGGCTGTCCCTGCCCCTGGCGGGGATCTGGGTGGCACTGGCGCTGTTCGCCACGCTGACCAACTTCAACCTGCCCGACTGGGCCGAGGTGGCCCTGATCGTGGTCAGCGCCTACCTGCTGTTCGTGGGCATGGTGCAGCAGCTGATCCCGGCCCGCGCGGGCCGCAGCTGAGCGGGACCCGGACGGCGCGCCCTGCGCCACCCTGCCCCGTCGCGGTTTTCAGAGCCGTGCCAGCACTTCCTCGATGCCCGTGCCGATCAGGTCCAGGCATTCCGGGGTGGAGAAGCGGTGATCGGCGCCTTTCACCAGCTTCAGGTGAATGTCCTCGCCGACCGATTTTTCCATGAGCCGCAGCGCCACGGACAGTTCCACATCCGCATCCGCCGTGCCGTGCAGGAAGCGCACCGGGAAGGGCAGCGGCACCGGGTCGCGCAGGACCAGGTGATCGCGCCCGTCCTCGATCAGCCGCTTGGTGATCACGTAGGGCTCGCCATACTCCGACGGCAGCTCGACGTGCTGCACCATGTCCAGCGCCAGGCGCTGCGCCTGGGTGAAGCCGGCCCACATGCTGTCCTCGGTGAAATCCGGCGCGGCGGCGATGGTCACCAGCCCGGCCACCCGGTCATGCAGGCGCTTCGTCATCAGCAGGGAAATCCAGCCGCCCATCGACGAGCCCACCAGGATCTGCGGCCCCGAGGTCAGCTCGGTGATCGCCACCTCGGCATCCTCGGCCCAGTCACCGATGCAACCGTCGGTGAAGGGTTCGGAGCTTTCGCCGTGCCCCGAGTAGTCGAAGCGCAGGAACGACAGGCCACGGGCCCGGCACCACTCCTCCAGGAAAACCGCCTTGGTGCCGCCCATGTCGGATTTGAACCCGCCCAGGAAGACCACGCCGGGGCGGCCGTCGCCGACCCCTTCGGTCTTGTGATAGGCCAGTCGGCGGCCCTGCGGCGTCTCGAGATAGGTGGCGTCTGTCATGCGGATGTCCCGTCCCCATAGATGGCGTTTGCCCAATGATTGGCATGGGCCGGGACGGGGTGCAACTCAGCCCGCCTCGACCTCGCGCAGGGTCAGCGCCAGGGCGCCACCCGCCGCCGCCATCACCGCAAACCCGGCCAACGCCCAGGCGGCAGAGATCACCGAAAGCGCCCCGCCGAAGAGGCCGGTCAGCAGCAGGATCGACCCGATCAGCGTGTTGGCCACGGCGGCATAGCTGCCCCGGCTGTCCTCGGGCGCCATGTCCACCAGGTAGGTCGACCGCGCCTGCCGCACCCCGTGGTAGGAGATCATCAGCAGGAAGAGCACCGTCGGCCCCACCCAGACCGCATTGGCGATCCCGGCGGCCCAGAGCACCAACATCAGCCCCATGGACAGCGCCCCGGCCACGCCCGAGGCCGCCAGCACCAGCCGCGACGACCGGTCCGACAGCCGCCCCCAGAGATAGGACGACAGGAAAGACGCCGCCGAGCTTGCCAGCAGCATCGCACCGAGCTGCCCCAGCACGCCCTCGCCGCTTTCCTGCGACAGAAGCACGATGTAGGGCGGCGCCAACGAGGTGGAGACCAGCAGCCCGCGCACCAGCACGAAACGGCGCAGGGCCGCGTCGCCGCGCAGCACCGAAAGGAACTCCGGCCGGCCCGGATCGTCCTCGGGCTCGCTGGCCGGTTCGCGCAGGGTGGAGAACAGCAGGGCCGCGCCCAGCCACAGAACGCCCGCCACGGCGATGGCCGCGACCACGGCGCCTTCCGATTGCAGCAGGCCGGTCATCAGCAGGACGGCGAAGACCACCACGACCAGCGAGGCCGCCGATCCGGCGGTGCCGGTGATCGCGCCGCGCCGGGTCTTGGCGATGGTCTTGCCCTGCACCTCCTTGTAGCTGACCGAACAGGCCGCGCGGGCCAGGGCCAGCACCGCCAGCGCCGCGCAGATCGCCAGCCCGGCGGCCCAGCCCTGCAGCCAGATCCCTGACAGGGCGATGGCCAGCGCCGCAACGCCCTGCAACGCGGCGCCCGCGGCCCACATCCACTTGCGATGCGCCAGAGTTTTCAGCCAGCCGGCCAGCAGGATCTGCGGCAGCAGCGCGCCTGCCTCGCGGATCGGCACCAGGGCGGAAACGAAATAGGCCGGCGCGCCGAGCGCGTTCAGCAGCCAGCTGAGAACCAGTTTCGGATTGATGAGGCCATCGCTGATCTTGGTCATCGACAGCGAGGCGATCTCTCGCAGACCGTTGCGGGCCTCTCGCGGTTTCGGCGCCTCCTCTCCTCCTGCGATCTGTCCGAAGAGAGTGGTTTGCGCCGGGTCCGCCATGGCTCGTCCTTTCCGTCTGCTAGGCCCCTAGGTAACGCCGGGCGGACGGGTTTGGTTCACTTTCGGCGCAGGCGGTCCTGCCCTCGCGGCCGGGCGTCCCGCGTTCCCCCCGCGACCCTACGCGCCAGACCGCCCTTGACCCCGCCCCTCCCGCGCGGCACAACGCCCCCGTACATAACCCGCAACCGGGCGTTCCGTGGGCGCCAAACCGACGAGGAGGACTTGCATGTCCCAGATCTCCCTCACCTTTCCCGATGGCAATTCGCGTGACTACGACGCTGGCGTGACCGCCGCAGACGTGGCCGCGGGCATTTCCAACTCGCTGGCCAAGAAGGCCATTTCCGCCACCGTCAACGGCCAGCACTGGGATCTGCAGTGGCCGATCACCGAAGATGCCTCCATCGCCATTCACACGATGAAGGACGAGGTGCAGGCCAACGAACTGGTGCGCCACGACCTGGCCCACATCATGGCCCGCGCCGTGCAGGAGCTGTGGCCGGACGTGAAGGTCACCATCGGCCCGGTCATCAAGGACGGCTGGTACTACGACTTCGACCGCGAAGAGCCCTTCACGCCCGAGGATCTGGGCGAGATCGAGAAGAAGATGAAGGAGATCATCAACCTTCGCGATCCGGTGAAGACCGAGGTCTGGGATCGCGACGTGGCGATCAAGTACTACGAGGACCGGGGCGAGCCCTACAAGGTCGAGCTGATCGAGAGCATCCCGGGCGATGAGCCCCTGCGCATGTACTGGCACGGCGACTGGCAGGACCTGTGCCGCGGTCCGCACCTGCAGCACACCGGCCAGGTGCCCGCCGATGCCTTCAAGCTGATGTCCGTGGCCGGCGCCTACTGGCGCGGTGACTCGAGCCGTGCCATGCTGCAACGGATCTACGGCGTGGCTTTCACCGGCAAGGAGAAGCTGAAAGCCCACCTGACCATGCTGGAGGAAGCCGCCAAGCGTGACCACCGTCGCCTGGGCCGCGAGATGGAGCTGTTCCACATGCAGGAAGAGGCCCCGGGCCAGATCTTCTGGCATCCGAACGGCTGGACCATCTACACCGAGTTGCAGGACTACATGCGTCGCCAGCAACGCGCCGGCGGCTATGTCGAGGTGAACACGCCGCAAGTGGTGAACCGCAAGCTGTGGGAAGCCTCCGGTCACTGGGCCAACTACCAGGACAACATGTTCATCGTCGAAGTGGACGAGGACCATGCGCGCGAGAAGACCGTGAACGCGCTGAAGCCGATGAACTGCCCTTGCCACGTGCAGGTGTTCAACCACGGCCTGAAATCCTATCGCGATCTGCCCCTGCGCATGGCCGAATTCGGCTCCTGCGCGCGTTATGAGCCCTCGGGCGCGCTGCACGGGATCATGCGGGTCCGTGGCTTCACCCAGGATGACGGGCACATCTTCTGCACCGAGGACCAGATCGAAAGCGAAACCGCCCGCTTCATCGCCTTCCTGTCCAAGGTCTATGCCGATCTGGGCTTCCACGACTGGACGATCAAGCTGTCGACCCGCCCCGAGAAGCGCATCGGCAGCGACGAAAGCTGGGACATCGTGGAAAAGGCCCTGGGCGATGCCTGCAAGGCCGCCGGCTACGACTTCGAGATCCTGGAGGGCGAAGGCGCCTTCTATGGGCCCAAGCTGGAGTTCACGCTGACCGATGCCATCGGCCGGAACTGGCAGTGCGGCACCCTGCAGGTGGACCCGAACCTGCCGGAACGGCTGGATGCCAGCTATATCGGCCAGGACGGCGACAAGCACCGCCCCGTGATGCTGCACCGGGCCACCCTGGGCAGCTTCGAGCGGTTCATCGGCATCCTGATCGAGGAACACGCCGGCAAGCTGCCGATCTGGCTGGCCCCGCGCCAGGTGGTCGTCGCCTCCATCGTATCGGATGCGGACGATTACGTGCTGGAAGTGGTCGAGGCGCTGAAGGCCCGCGGCGTGCGCGCCGAGGCGGATCTGCGAAACGAGAAGATCAACTACAAGGTCCGCGAGCATTCGCTGGGCAAGGTGCCCTATATCCTCGCCTGCGGCATGAAGGAGGTCGAGGAACGCACCGTGTCGACTCGTCGTCTGGGCGAGAAGCAGACGAAGACGCAGACCCTGGACGAGATCGTCGCCCAGTTGGCGGGCGAAGCCACGCCCCCGGACCTGCGCCAGGATGCGCCGGCCGAGCTGGCCGCCGAGTAAGACGAAAGGGCGCCCCACGGGGCGCCCTTTTTCGTTTCAGCGTCATCGCGTCGGCCGGATCACCAGCGCAACCAGCGCCGCCCCGCCAACGCGCCGATGCCCGTGGCGATGCCGATACCGAGCGAGTACCACACGCCGTAGAACAGCGGGCTGTCCTCGATGCAGAAGGTCGAATAAAGCGCGGTCGCCAGGCCCGCTGCGGCCAGACCGGCCAGAGCCCCCGCGCCCGTCGGATGCACCGGGGCGCCCCGTTTCAGCGCGGCGATCAGCCCGGCCAGCGGCGGCAGGGACAGCAGAGTGATGGCCGGCAGGCAGACATGGATCGAATGGCCGATGAACAGGCGCATCCGTTCCGAAGCCGGTGTGCCCAGCCAGGCCAGGGCAATCAGCGCCACGACCGCCAGCGGCAGCGCCCAGAGGACCCGCGCGGGCCAGCCGGGGCGCGCGCCGGGGCGCACCGCCCGCAGCGCCAGCGGCAGGGCCAGGGCCGCCAGCAACAGCGGCAGCAGCGTCTTGGCGGCCACCACGGGCTGCGCCAGTGCCGCCGCAAGATCGGGGCGCGGGCCAAGCAGAAGCGCGAAGGCGGCTGCGGTCAGCGCCAGCCCCCCGGCCAGCCAAGGCCAGAGTCGCGCCTCGACACGGGCCGAGGGCGCCGGCGCGGGGTCCTGCGCCAGTTGAGCAATTAGGTCGTCCGTATTCATCCGTTTTATCCGTCTGCTGCCTCTGCTCGTCTCCCTGTCGGGCCGGGCTCATCCCCGGCGCCTTTGATCTGGCCGGGGCGCTCCACTTCCCCGACCGCGTTCCCTGCGGCCATGTCATCATCTGCCATGTCCCGCAACTTCTGCATGGCCCGATGATAGGCCACGCGCACCGCGCCCTCGGTCATGCCGAGACGCGAACCAACCTCCGCCGCGCTTTCGCCCTGGATCCCGAGGCCCCGCACGATATCCGCCGCGCGCGGCTCGATCCGATCCAGCAGGCGCCCCAGATCGCGGGCCGCGGTAATCTCTCCGCCAGCCTCATCGGGCAGAACCTCGGCCAGGTCGTCGATGGGCACATCGGCCCCCTGCCCGCCCCGCCCGAGGCGGCGGCGCGCGGCATCGGCGCATTTGTAGCGCGCGATGGCATAAAGCCAGGGCGTCACCGGATCGCTTTCGCGCCAGGTGTGCCGCTTGGCATGGACGGCCATCAGCACCTCCTGCACCACGTCCTCCAACTCCTCGGCATTGCCGCCGGGCAGGCGGGCACGGGCGATGTTGCGCAGAACCGGCACGGCCTCCGTCAGGAAACGCCCGTAGGCCGCGGCATCGCCACGGTTCCCCCGGCGGAGCAAGTCGCCCCAAAGCTCGTTCCGGTCTGTCATACGTCTCTCCATTCGCAGACGGATCGGCAAACGTTACAGCGGGTCGAAAATTTTGCCGATCCCCATCACTCGTTCGTGACAGATGTAACGACAGGGCCGCGGGGCGCGAATGGCAGGGCACGGACGCCAGATCGGCGCCCGATCGCAAACCTCTTAGGGAGAGACCTATGTCCACCATCCTCAAGACCGCCGCCATCGCCGGCGCCTTCGCCACCGCCCTCGCCGCCCATGCCACCTCCGCCAGTGCCGACGAGATGGCGCAGGAGAAATGCTTCGGCGTGTCCCTGGCCGGCGAGAACGACTGCGCGGCCGGCCCCGGCACCACCTGCGCCGGCACCTCGAAGGTCGACTACCAGGGCAACGCCTGGACCCTGGTCGACGCCGGCAAATGCGCCATGATCGAGCTGCCCGCCATGGCTGATGGCACCGCGCGCATGGGCTCGCTGGAGCCGCTGGAGCGTGACCTGCCGATGGACAGCTGATCCGGCTGCCGGCGCGCCCGGGGTTCGGGCGCGCCTCCCCCTTTTCCGCCATCTCCGCCACTTCGGGCCCCTTTCGCGAGCCTCGACGCTTTCGCAAGCGGCCCCCGGACCAAGGACACCCGCCCCATGCTGGACCAGACCCGTCCCCCGCTTCCACCCCTGCCCGGCGTCGGCTTCAAGCCGCAGCACTACCTCGACCTCCTGGACGATCCCGCCCCCGTCGGCTGGCTGGAGATCCACGCCGAGAACTATATGGGCGCCGGCGGGCGGCCCATTGCCATGCTGCGCCACCTGGCCGAGCGGTTCCCGATCTCCGTCCATGGCGTCGGCCTGTCGATCGGCGGCGAGGGACCGCTGGACCCGGCCCACCTGGCGCGACTGCGTGGGCTCTGCGACTGGCTGCACCCGGCGAGCTTCTCCGAACATCTGGCCTGGTCGACCCATGACATTGCCTTTTTCAACGACCTGCTGCCCCTGCCCTACACCGCCGCGACCCTGACCCGCGTGGCCGATCACATCGATCAGGTGCAGGAGGTGCTGGGCCGCCCGATGCTGCTGGAGAACCCATCGTCCTACCTGGCCTTCGCGGAAAGCGAGATGGCGGAGACCGAGTTCCTGGCCGAGGTCAGCCGCCGGACCGGCTGCGGCCTGCTGCTGGACGTGAACAACGTCTTCGTCTCGGCGGTGAACCTCGGGCTGGACCCGCGCGCCTATGTCGAGGCCTTCCCGCTGGAGAAAGTGGGCGAAATTCACCTCGGCGGCCATGACGAGGATGCCGATGACGCGGGTCGCCCGCTGCTGATCGACAGCCACGGGCGGGAGGTGGCCGATCCGGTCTGGTCCCTGCTGGATCACGTCCTGACCCGGTCCGGGCCGCGCCCGCTGCTGATCGAATGGGACACCGACGTGCCCGACTGGCCCGTGCTGGCCGCCGAGGCCACCCGGGCCGCCAGCGCGCTGGAAAGGATACCGGCATGAACCCCAGGCCTTCCCCCGTCGCGCAGGCGACCTTCCGCGAGGCCCTGCTGCGTCCCGACGCCGCCGTGCCTGAGGGGCTGGGCGATGGCCACGGCGGGCCCGCCGGGCGGCGCTTTGCCGTCTATCGCAACAATGTGGCCGTCGGCCTGACCGACGCCGTGCTGGAGGGCTTCCCCACCCTGCGCGCCCTGCTGGGCGAGGAGGCGCTGCGGGCCATCGCCGCGCCCTTCCTGCGGGCGCATCCGCCGTCCTCGCCGCTGATGTTCCGCTATGGCGCGGCCCTGCCCGCATTCCTGGATGACTTCGCCCCGCTGGCGCACCTGGAGTATCTGCCGGACGTCGCACGGCTGGATCTGGCCCTGCGCGCCGCCTACCACGCCGCCGATGCGACACCGCTGGATCCCGCGCGCCTGTCGGAGCTGCCGCCCGAGGCCCTGGCCGGGGCCCGGCTGACACTGGCGCCGGCGCTGCGGCTGCTGCGCTCGCCCTGGCCGCTCTACCAGATCTGGCAGCTGGCCCATCACGACGGCCCGCCGCCGCAGGCCCGGGCCGAGGACCTGCTGATCGCCCGCCCCGCCTTCGACCCGCAGGTCTACCTGCTGCCGCCGGGCGGCGCCGTCTTCCTGCAGGCCCTGGCGCGCGGCGCCCCCACGGCGGAGGCGGCCGAGGCCGCCAGCGCCGAGACCCCCACCCCCGACCTGTCCGCCATCCTGGGGCTGCTGCTGCAAGGCGGTGCCCTGACCGACATGGAGTTGCCCCGATGACCGATCCGACCGCGCCCCTGACCCGCCTCGACCCGCTGCTGCCGCTGCTGGCGCGTTTCACCTTCGCGGCCGTGCTGCTGCCCTACTTCTGGGCCTCGGGCCTGACTAAGCTGGGGGACGGCCCGCTGGGTATCTTCCAACCGTCGCTCGGTGCCTATGCGCAGATCTTCCCCCGCGCGTTAGACGCCGCGAGCTACAACCTTTCCGCCCTCGGGCCCTGGCACTGGGCCGTGGTCACCGCCGGCACGGTTGCCGAGTTCGTCCTTCCGCTGATGATCCTGATCGGACTGCTGACGCGGGTCGCCGCCCTCGGCATGATCGGCTTCATCGCCGTGCAGAGCCTGACGGACCTCTACGGCCACGGCGGGATCGAACATGCCGAAACCCTGGGCGCCTGGTTCGACAGGCACCCCGACGGGCTGATCCTGGATCAGCGCGCCTTCTGGACCTTCACCTTGCTGGTGCTGCTGGTGAAGGGCGCGGGCGCGCTGTCCGCCGATCAGGTCCTGTTCAGAAATGCGCCTGAGGTTCGTCCGGCTTCCCGGCCGCCAGTGCCAGCAGCGCCGCGATCCCGATGAAGGCGATCGGGAAGATGGTGAAGACCGTCACCCCGAAGCCCAGGTAGAACCCCAGGGCGCCGGCCAGCAGAAGGACCCCGCCCCAGAGCGCGCGGACCTTCGCCATACCGGCGCCCGCAATCGCCAGGATCGGCGACAGCAGGCCCGCCAGGCGCACCGCCTGCACGTTGGTCACCTGCTCGAAGAGGCCCTCAACCTCGCCGTAGACCTCGATCGCCTCGGTGTAGCCGTAGCCGACAAATCCCACGAGCAGGCCGAACAGCCCGCCAATCAATCCCAGTACCAATGCCGCGTTGCGCAAACCGCCGTCTCCTTCTCAGCCCGCGCCGAGGGCGCGTTGCACCTCGGGCGTCCACCCCAGATAGAGATCCTCGCCGTCCTCGATAAGGGGGCGTTTCATCAACGAGGGATGATCCGCCAGCAGATCCAGCGGCGGACGGGCGCGCTCGGCCTCATCCAGGCCCCGCCAGGTGGTCGAGCGGCGATTGACCAGCGCCTCGCCGAATTGCGCCTGCGCCCGTTCCAGTAGCGCCCCGGGCACCGGATCCTTACGCACATCCACCAGTTCCGCCCCCTCCAGAGCCTTCATTGCCTTGCGGCAGGTGTCACAGGTCTTAAGCCCATAAACGCGCATCGCTGTCCCTTTCGTCAAAAATGCCAAAAATGGGACTGAATCCGAATGCAGCCCCGGTTTTGCTTGCTTTTTACATAGTGAATGCAATCCTGACCATGTCGCTTGGCAGGCAAAGCCCCCTTTAGCGGGCCTTGGATGCCGTGATGAAAGACCCCCGTATGTCGGGGTGGAACGGCAAGAGGAGAAACGGCATGCCTGTAGGCACCGTGAAATGGTTCAATACGACGAAAGGCTACGGCTTCATCGAACCCGAAGAGGGCGGGAAGGATGTCTTCGTGCATATTTCAGCAGTCGAACGCTCGGGCCTGACCGGGTTGGCCGACAACCAGAAGGTCGGCTACGAGCTGACCGAGGGCCGTGATGGTCGCCAGATGGCGGGTGACCTGAAACTGCTCTGACCGGCATTCCCCGGTCCGTCCCGGCCCCGCCGGGGTTTTCAAACAGCCCGTGAATCCCCTTTGCATTGCAAGATCGGGGTTCACGTTTGCCTTCGTGGTCAGCTCGGATCCCGCTCTGCGGCGGTCGCGCGGGCCAAGCCGTCCTGCCAGGCCTCGCCCATGGCCAGGATGCAGGACCGCCCCGTGGCATAGGCCGCGACCAGCGTGCAGGCACCGCCGGGCGCCAGCCAGACCTCCATCACCTGTTCCGGATCGCGCAGGCCCATGGCCTCTCTTCGCTGGTTCATCGCCCCCGACAGCCGCGCCTCAAGGCGCGGTGTGCTGTCGCAGACCACCTCCGCCAGGGGGCTGGCGGCCGGTGCCGGACCGGCGAAAAGGCCAAGGGCCAGAAGCGGTGCGAAAGGACGCATGGCAATTCCTCCTGCGCCCCGATGTAACAGAAAAATGACAGATCACGCAGGACCAATGCCCCCTGCCCCGATCACATGAATGCGAAACGGGCGCCCCTGGGGGACGCCCGCCGGTCTTCCGCCTTGTCGGCCAGATCAGTTGGGCGATTTCGACCCGTAGTCGACCGCGCCGGACCAGCCCCAGGTCCGCACCGGATGCCGGTTCCAGTCACCGGCCGCATTGGGCGTGCCGCAGGACACTTCGCCGCCCAGCTGAACGGGCTGCAGGCCCGCGGGGCAATAGTTGGCGCCGGAGGGATAGGCGGTGATCGCCGGACTGTCGTAGTAGGACAGCCCCCCATAGCTGATACCGGCAGTGGTGCCGGTGTAGATGTCATTGACGACCATGCCTTCGGCGGCGACGGCCAGCGGGGCCACGGCAAGCGCGGCGGCGGCGAAAACGGCTTTCATCGGATGTCCCTCATGCAAATATCCTCAGGAGGATAGCAGCGCCGCGCCCATCCGCAAATCGCCAAAACGTCCCTCAGGCGGCGGGAAAGATCGCCCGGGTCGCCCAGACCCCCAGGGCCGCCGACACGCCGGTCAGCACCGTGCCCCAGCTGAGGTCCACGGCCACCATAACCGGCGACCAGGCGCGCAGCACGGCATAGTTGGTCACCTCGTAGGTGCCATAGGCCATCGCCCCGATCAGCGCCCCGTTCAGCAGGGCCTGAGACGGCTTACCCGCCTCCAGCGCCGGGACGGACACGAAATAGAGCAGCCCGCCCACATAGGCGAGGTAGAAGAGCCCGGCGGCCACCATCCGCGGGTCCTCCAGGATCTGGTCGCCCAGCCGGCTTTCGAAAAGCGGCCGCATGACGTTCTTCAGCATGAGCGCATCGAGGCCGAGAAAGACCAGCGCGGTGATCAGGTAGAGGGTGACGAGTTGCATGAGACCTCCCGAGGTGTTCGACAAGGATACGCGCGGATCGCCCCCCTGGATCACATGCGCCCCCTCTGCCCTGCCCGCATCCGGGTGCTGGACAGCGCGCCGCGCCCGCGCCTAACCTGTTGACGCAGCGGCAGCAGGCCGGGGCCGCAGGGAGGACCGCGGGTGACTTTGTCGGACATCGGGTTGGGCGTGGGGATCGCCCTGGCCAATATCGCCGTGATCTTCGCCATCTATGCCCTGACGCGCAGGATCTGGGGTGGCCGCCAGACCACCGAGACGAAGGACCTGGCCGGCTCCGTCATCTTCCGCATCGCCTCCCTGCACGGGCTGATCCTGGCGCTGGTCTTCGCCCAGGAACTGATCGACTATTCCGAGATCCGCGCCGATCTGGTGAGCGAGGCCACGGCCGTCGCCGACATCTTCAACGACATCCGTCGTTTTGATGCCGGGGAGGAGGTGACGGCGGAGGTCCAAGGCACCCTAGCCGCCTACCTGCGCCACGTGGTGAACCACGAATGGGCGGAACTGTCGGAGACGGGCAAGCTGACCGCCGAGGGCTGGATCCTGCGCGAGGCCATCTACGAGACGGCGCTGAACCTCGCCCCCGCGACCCTGCGCCAGACGGACCTGCGCGCGCATATGGTGGCAAAGGCCCAGGCCATCGCCGAGCTGCGCCAGAAGCGCGAGAACAACGCCGCGCGCGAGCTGTCGGGCCTGTTCTGGTTCGCCGCCCTGGCCGGGGTGGTCTGCGTCGCGGTGCCCTATTTCACCTTCGCGCCGACGCCCCTGCACCTGGCACTGCTGTCGCTTTACGGGGGCTATACCGGGGTGATCATGTTCGTGATCTTCGCCTTTTCGGATCCCTTCGCGAACCCGGGCGCCCTGCCGCCCACGGCCTTCACCCAGCTGCTGGCCGGGGAGATGGGGCAGTATTGATGGGGCTCGGTGGATTGGCATCCAGCCTACACCGGGGGGCGGGAAGGACGCCCGGTGGGGATGTTGTGCTCGGGCGCGAGGTGGAGGCCCGCGACCGATAGGCGGCCGGGGTGCCCCCGGCCCACGGGGTGCGGCGCGGCCTAGACAGGGCTAGAAGACGTCAGGGAATTTAGCAACGGGCACACCAGCCACAACGGCCCGCCCGGCGGCAACGCCGGGCCGCGCCCTCCCTCCCCCACGGGAGGGCGCGGCCCTTGGCGCTTAGATCTTGAATCGGCGGCGGATCGAGAAGCCGAAGAGGAAGATCAGGCCAAGGCAGAGGTAGCTGTAGAGAAATTGCACCACGGCAACCCATGGCTCCGTTGGCAGGACGAGCTTGCGGATGGAGAAGACGTTGACCGGAGAGAAGATGGCTTCGGTCGCGCCGACGATAGCGCGGGAGAGCTGGGCGCCTTGCCCGTCCCCGATCAGGACACTGCGCCAGCCGAGGGAGGCCTCAGCGGCGGCGATACCATCAGCAGCAAGAGTTGCGGCATTGGCAGCGTCAGTCCCGGGAGCAACGGCGTTGGCAACGGGCAGGACGGCATCGGTCGCCACAGTGCCTGTACAATAGAGCAGCGTCCCAAAGAGTAGATTGGAAGCGAGGAGCCACGCCATTGGGCGCCAGAGGCTAAGGCCGTAGTTCCCGAAGAGCCGCCAGAGGTACATGAAGGGCCGTTCGGTGCGATCCGACAGGTAGTAGTCGACCGAAAGTTGATGACCGCGCATCTGGTGCGCCAATTTCACGTCTTCCTTGTCCTGCGCCCATTTGTGCAGTCGGCGAAACGAAACGGCATCCAGCCGCAGCCAGGCCGGCAGATCTTTGGGGATTTGCGAGACCTTTACAGGTTGTCTGGAGATCTGAACGCCCGACAGATTTAAACTCCGAAGATTAGGCTCATCCTGAACCTCAATTACCAAAACCCGTCCTCCTGACAAAACAATGTCCGGCTCACCGTTGCCCGATAAAACTAAGCGGCCGACCCTGCAATCTTCGAGTCTAACCGTACCTTGGGCGTGTAGAGTTAGGCTACCAAACAGCAGATTGCGAAGAGTACAATCTTTCACGCGCAAAGTGGCATCGACTGCTTGCAGGCCAATAATGTCATAACCTGTCAGCGCAGCTGGGGAATCCATATAGGATGAGAGCGTAAAGCTCTCGAGCGCTACATCACTGAGACCAGGAAGCAAGTGCTCTCCGATCTCTTCAGCAACAACCCGATCACCAGAAATCTGAGCCGACACACGCGTTGACCTACCTTCCGAGGCCAATTCTAGCTGTTTCGCTAACAAGTCATGCGCAGAACGAAACTTACGCTCCTCGTCGCGCACTCCACGCTCAAGGCGCAAAACAACCGCTGTTCCGTCAACCTCCCGAAGAAGCCCCGAAAAGCGCGGATCATCCGCGCCTTCCGGCACCAAACGGCTCACTCAAACGTCCCCATAAACTCCCGCCATTCCCGCTTGCTCATCCCGCAATTCTCTTCCGTCACCTCTTCGCCCTTCAGCATCCGGCGCAAACACTCGACCATCTGCGACGAAAGCGTCACCGCGCCCAGGCGGTAATCCTCGAAGGCCTTGTAGGCAAAGGGCACCCAGTCGGCGACCAGTTTGCAGATCTCCTCGGCGTAGACGCGGATCTCGTATTGGGCGTGGGCATCGGCGCGCAGGCGCAGGAAGTGCAGCAGATTGTGCAGGTCCACCTTCCAGTACCACTGGGTGTAGATGTTCGCCGGCAGGTTCATCCGCGCCAGTTCCCGGGCCAGGCCCTGCTGACCCTCGTCCGAGATCATCTCCTCGTAGTGGTCATAGGCCCGCGCCGAATCCGCCTTGAGGTATTCCAGCACCCGGGCCGCCTCCTCGCCCGTCAGGGCCTCGCCCCGGCCCTGGTTGTTGACCACCGATTGCGCCGCCAGATGTTCGGGCCCGGGGATGTAGAATTCACGGTCCAGAATCGAGTAGCGGGCGGAGTATTCGTTGACGTTGGCGGTGCGGTGGCGGATCCACTGGCGGGCGACGAAGACCGGCAGTTTCACATGCAGCTTCAGCTCGCACATCTCGAAGGGGGTCGAGTGCCAGTGGCGCATCAGGTAGCGGATCAGCCCCTCGTCGTTCTGCACCGACTTGGTGCCGCGCCCGTAGCTGACGCGTGCCGCCTGGCAGATCGCGGAATCGTCGCCCATATAGTCGACGACCCGGACGAAGCCGTGATCCAGCACCGGGTAGGCCTTGTAAAGATGCGCCTCCATCCCCGGCACGGTGGCCCGCAGGGTCTGATGGGTCTCGGCACGCAGGGCGTCGATTTCGGCCTGCTGGTCGGCAGAGAGCGTCATGGGGCGAATCCTTTCCACTAGATCGGTGTCGCGCCAAAGGTATCTTGTGGCGCGGGGGAGCGGAACCTCTAGATGCGGTAGGGCATTTCCGCCGCAGTCGGGTGAAGAGCGCAGGGTAAGCGCCAAGGGCAATTGACTTTTTTCGGCGGTCGGGCAACCGTTTTGCCCAAAGCGGCCCATCAGAGGCCAGACAAGCTTGAGCAGAGGCAGTGATATGGCGCGGATGTGGATCCTGTTGCTGCTGGCGGTCGCGACCGTCAGCGGATGTGGTGGGTCGTCGAACCCCTTCGACGAAGACGAGGTGGTCGACGAGACCCCTGATGATACCGACGATGATGACGACGGCGATGACGGCAGCCCGATCTCCAGCGATCGCGAGTTGCCGCCCGGTACCGGCACGCCGGAGCCGGACGAGTCCATCTTCCGCCGGGAAGGTCAGACCGAAGATGGCGGCGGCTACGTCACTGCGGTCAGCTACAACAGCGGTGACGACACCTTCATCGTCGATGGCTTGGCCTTCGACGGCGACAACACTTACCAGCGGTCGCTCGGCGCCACCTCGACCTTCGGCGGCTATGCCATCTACGAAGGCGCCCCCAGCTACCAGGACAGCGAGACCGGCGCGCCGATCGAGCAGTTCCTGCACCGCGCCATCTACGGCGTCTCCGACAGCGGCCAGACCGAGTTCGCCATCGTGCGCAGCGGCAACTACTCCGGCTACGGCTTTGGTGGTTTCGTCTACCAGCGGAACGGATCGGTTACCCTGCCGGCCCCGTCCACCGGCCAGGCCACCTATTCCGGCGGCTATGCCGGGGTGCGGGTCTTCGACGGGCGCAGCGGCATCGAATACACCCAGGGCGACATGACCGCCTCCATCGACTTCGAGGATTTCGACGGCGCCGGCGCCGTCACCGGCGAGATCACCAACCGCCGCGTCTTCGACGAGAACGGCAACGACATCACCAGCGACATCACCGCGGCGATGGACGGCACGGTCACCTCTCTGCCGGTGCTGAACCTTGTCGTCGCCCCGAACGCGTTGGACGCCAACGGCGAAGCGACCGGCGGGATGATCTCACGCGATCCCAACGACGGCGACGACTTCGAGACGGGCACCTATTATGCGGTCCTGTCCGATGGCGCCGACAACGACCTGGACGCGGAGGAAATGGTGGGGATCGTCGTCGTGACCTCGACCGATCCGCGTGACACGAATGTGCAGGTCCAGGAAACCGGCGGCTTCATCCTGTACCGGTGAGGCAGGGATGCGCGGTAACCGCTCTGTCGGAGACATGCCCCGGGGACGCCCCGGGTCCCCGCCACGCCTGCGGCGCCGGGGTCCATGCCGGAGCCCGTCCGGGCTGCGCCTGTCCCTCGGCCTGATCGCGGCCCTGGCCGTGACGGCCCTGCCTGGGCCGTCGGCTGTGGCCCAGGTTTCCCCCCCGGCCGAAACGGCACCGGACAGCACGCACAGGCTCACCCCCGAGCAGATGCGCAGGTTGGCGGCTCTGCGCATGGCCCGGGGCGACGCCCCGATGACGGTCTCACTTGCCCTGGCCCTGCTAAACCGGGACCCCGAGGACCTGAGCGCGCTGCTGTTGCTGGCACAGGCGGAACGCGCCCTGGGCCGCTACGACACCGCCATCGACGCTGCGGCCCGCGCCTGGGACGTGGCCGCCACGCCCGAGGAACGCTACGCGGCCGCGATGGTGCGCGCCCAGGCCCTGTCCAGCGCGGGCCACCGCACACGCGCCCAGCTGTGGCTGCGCCGCGCGACCGAGGAAGCCCCCGACGCGCGCACCCGCGCCCGTGCCATCCGGGATTTCAAGTATGTGCGCCTGCGCAACCCATGGTCGACGCAACTGCGCTTTGCCGTCACCCCCACCGACAACGTCAACAACGGCTCCGCCGAGGACACCTTCACCATCGACGGGCTGCCGTTCGAGTTCATCCTCTCCGACTCCGCCAAGGCGCTGAGCGGGGTCGAGCTGAGTTTCGGCGCCGACACCCGCTATCGCTTGGCCGAGACCCCGCGGCGGGCCACCGATCTTCTGCTGCGCGTCAGCCATTCCACCTACGTGCTGTCCAATGAAGCAAAGGACGCCGCACCGGAGGCGGAGGGCCGCGATTTCGCCACCTCCAGCCTGTCGGCGGGCCTCAGCCGCCGGATCATGTTCGGCGACAAGAAGAACGAGTTGGTGCTGACCGGATGGGCCGGCCAGAACTGGTACGGCGGCGATCCCTACGGCCACTTCCTGCGCGCCGGTGCACGGTTCAGCCACAACCTCGACCCGCGCAACCGGCTGACCACCGGCCTCACGCTGGAGGCGCGCCGGGGTGACGACGCGCCCGAGGCGGATGTGGGGCTGCTGTCGCTCAGCTGGGACCACGCCTGGACCGGCGGACAGCTGTCGGTCTACGGGGTGGCGACCCGCTCCGTTTCCGACAGCGTGACCGCGGACTACCGGGACCTGCGCCTCGGCGCCCGCGTGGCCCCCGACATGGACTGGCTGAAGGCGGCTCTGGGCGCAGACCCGGCCTTCACACTGGAGGCCCGCGCTCGCGATTTCGACGCCTCGCCCTACACCTTCGACGGCCGCCGCGACGAGGAACTGATGGCGGGGGTGGAGGTCGTATTTCGCGATGTCGACTACTACGGCTTCAACCCGGTGATGACGCTGGAAAGCTCGGTCACCTCGTCCAATGTCTCGCTGAACGAAAGCGACCGCACCGGGCTGGGGCTGAGCATCCGCTCCGCCTTCTGATCCGGCACGGGCCCGCCCTCGTCGCGTCCCCCGGGCTTTGGGATCGACAAACCCCCGTGGCCTGCTACCTTTCGGCCAGCCCTGCTCACCGCGCCCCGTGGCGGGCAGCGACAAGAACAAGATCGAAAGGACGACCTGACATGAAGGTTCGCTATCTGCACACCATGGTCCGGGTGAAGGACCTGGAGAAGACCATGGCCTTCTTCGAACTTCTGGGCCTGCGCGAAACCCGCCGCATGGACAGCGAGCAGGGGCGGTTCAGCCTGATCTTCATGGCCCCCGAAGGTCAGGAAGAGTGCCCGGTGGAACTGACCTACAACTGGGACGGCGACGACGAACTGCCCTCCGACAGCCGCCATTTCGGCCACCTGGCCTACAGCGTCGGCAATATCTACGAGATGTGCCAGAAGCTGATGGATGCCGGCGTCACCATCAACCGCCCGCCGCGCGACGGCCACATGGCCTTCGTGCGCAGCCCCGACAACATCTCGGTGGAGCTGCTGCAGGAGGGGGACAGCCTGGAGCCCGCCGAGCCCTGGGCCTCGATGGAAAACACCGGGCACTGGTAAGATGCGACAGGGGGGGAGAACGGCAGGACTGAAACGGGCGGCTCTGGCCGGCCTTCTCGCTCTCCCCCTCTCCTGGCTCGCCGCGCCCCTGCTGGCGCAGCAGCCCTGTCGGCTGGCTCTGGCCCTGGCGCTGGACGTCTCGACCTCCGTCGACGCGCGGGAATATGCGCTGCAGCGTGACGGTCTGGCCGCGGCATTGGACGATCCCGACATCCGTGGCGTGATCCTGAACGGCGGCGGCCCCGTGGCCCTGTCGGTCTACGAATGGAGCGGCCGCTACCAGCAGGCGCAGATCCTGCCCTGGGTGCTGCTGTCGGACAATGATGACATCGACGCCGCCGTGGCCCGCATCGCCGCCGCGCGCCGCGCCTGGCAGGGCTACCCCACCGCCATGGGCTATGCCCTGGGCCATGGCGCGGGCCTGATGGCCACCGCGCCGGCCTGCGACCGGCAGGTGATCGACCTCTCCGGGGACGGCATCAGCAACGACGGTTTCGGACCCGGCCTGGCCTATCGCCACTTCCCCTTCGCCGGCATCACCGTGAACGGCCTGGCCGTGACCGAGGGCGGCGCCGAAAGCGAGGTGGTGACCTATTTCCTCGGCCAGCTGCGCCACGGCCCGAGCGCTTTCGTCGAGGTGGCGCGCGGCTACGAGGATTTCCGCCGCGCGATGACGCTGAAACTGTTCCGCGAGATGAACGACCTGCGCCTGGGTCAGGGCCCCACACCGGAGGCGCCAGGGTGCTGCGGCTGATCCTCGCCTGCCTCCTGCTGCTGGCTGCCCCGGCCCGCGCCCAGCAGTGCCGCGAGGCGCTGGCGCTTGGCCTCGACGTGTCGGGATCGGTGGATGATGGCGAATACGCCCTGCAATTGCAGGGGCTGGCGCGGGCCCTGGACCACCCGGAGGTGCGCGAGGCGCTCTTTGCCCTGCCCCAGGCCCCGGTGCGCCTGATGGTCTATGAATGGAGCGGGCCGCAGGACCAGCGTGTGCTGGCCCCCTGGGCGGCCATCGACGGCCCCGAGGCTCTGGCCGCTTTCCGCGCCCGCCTGCTGGCCGCGCGGCGGCAACCGATGGAGCCCTCGACCGCCATCGGTCCGGCGCTGGCCTTCGGCGCGACCGAACTGGCCACCCAAGGCGATTGCTGGCGCCGGGTGCTGGACCTGTCGGGCGACGGGCGTCACAACACCGGCGCCCACCCGGGCCAGATCGCCATGGGCGCGGTGACCGTCAACGGGCTCGTCATCGGGCAGGCCGCCCAGGCGGCAGAGCTTTCGGCCTATTTCCGCGCCTACGTCCTGCGCGGCCCTGACGCCTTCACCGAAACCGCGCTCGGCTTTGCCGACTTCGAAGAGGCCATGGCGCGCAAGCTGCTGCGCGAATTGCAGGTCCTGCCGGTGGCTGGCACCTCCTCCGCCCCGCGCGCCGGTCTGCAACGGCGCTGAGCCCCGCGACCGGCAGGCCGGCCGTTAACCATAGCGCGGTGCATCCATTTGGAATTAACCGGATTTTCGGGAATTTGCCCCAGTTTCCGCCGAGCAGACTTGCGACGGAGACTTGGATGAGCATTCAGAACGCGATCAGCCCGCACAGCGCGCCGCAGGATTTCCACGACGGCTATCTCGACGCGCTGGCGCTGGTGGAACGGCTGCACCGGCTGCTGCTGGACGTCATCAAGGATGAATTCGAGCGCGTCGGCGTGCTGGAAATCAATGCCGTCCAGGCCCTGCTGCTGTTCAACATCGGCGACAACGAGGTGACGGCCGGGGAGTTGAAGACGCGCGGCTACTACCAGGGGTCCAACGTCAGCTACAACCTGAAGAAGTTGGTGGAGATGGGCTACATGCATCATGAGCGCTGCGAGATCGACCGCCGCTCGGTCCGGGTGCGCCTGACCCAGAAGGGCCGCGACATTCGCCAGGTGGTCTCGGACCTCTTCGCCCGCCACGCCGAGGGGCTGGAAGGGCGGGGCGTGCTGGATTTCTCCGGCCTGGACGAGATCACCACCTCGCTCCGCAAGGTCGAACGGTTCTGGAGCGATCAGATCCGCTACATCTACTGACCCCGCCGCGGCGAACGCCTTCGTCTCACTGACACTCGCGCCGCCCCGTTCGGGCGCGTCCTCCGCCCGTGTTGTCGGATCCCGTTTGCCCCGCCTATGCTGTCCCCAGCAGCCTTTTGCAGGAGGAGAGGACCATGGGCGCCTTCGTGATCGGCCAGATGCAGATCCACAACCGGGACTGGATGGCGGAGTATTTCGACAAGATCCCCGATGTGGTCGCAGCCCATGGCGGGCGCTTCCTCGTCCGAGGCGGGAACCCGTCGTCCCTGGAAGGCATGGGGGTCCTGCCCGACGCCGCCTTCATCCTGCAATTCCCCGACCGGAGCAGCGCCGAGACCTTCTGGGCCTCGGATGCCTTCCAGACGCTGGCAGCCCTGCGCCGAACCGGCTCAGAACTGAACGCGATCCTGGTGGACGCGCTGCCCTGACACGGACGCAGCAGACGGCCCGGACGACATGCGGGCCTCCCCCGGGTCGCGTGGCCCCGCCGCTTTAGAGTTCCCCTGCCCGCCAAGGGCCCGCTTTCAGAGGCGCCCCTGCGCGCTCGGTGAGAAAGTCACTTTGCACACGCCATGCGAAAGTCGGCAGATCGGCCGAGGCCCGCCATTCGGGGCCTCATACGGCGGCGGCTGTCCCGATGCGCCCCTTCCCTGAAGGAACCGGCCCAAAGGTGAGTCGCGCAGGCCCGATTTCGCCGCGCCGCCGCACAACCCGAAGCTGCAACGCAGCATCCGAATGCCCGAAATTCGCATCTGAAAGTCAAATTTCTTCGAGCGGAAACGGCCCCTTTTCTCAATTATACGTTACTTTCAGCACCCTACGGCACAGGTGCGTCAATCGGTCCCGCTGTTGTCAGCGGCAACAGGGCGTAGCCCGGGCGCGCAAACTCGCTCTCCGTGTCGGCTGGCCCTCCCCCTCTCCCCCCTCCGGCCCCGCGGACAGAACAAGAGGCAAGACTTTGTTCCGACCACTCAAACTCCTGCTGGCCGCAGGGGGCGCGCTTGCGCTCTCGGGATGCCAGTATCACGTCCTCGCCCCCTCGGGCTGGGTCGCCGACCAGGAGCGCAACCTCCTGATCATCTCCACCGTGCTGATGCTGATCGTCATCCTGCCGGTCCTGTTCATGTCGGTCTACTTCCCGCTGAAGTACCGCGCGGACCGCAAGGACAAGAGCGACTACGATCCCGAATGGGCGCATTCCACCAAGCTGGAATTCATCGTCTGGGGCGTGCCGATCCTGATCATCATCGCGCTTGGCTACTACACCGCCGTCTACACCCACCGGCTGGACCCCTACCGCGACCTGACGCACCTGGATGCAGGTGAGCCGGTCGAGGTACAGGCCGTCTCGCTCGACTGGAAGTGGCTGTTCATCTACCCCGACCTGGGCGTGGCCTCCGTGAACGAACTGGCGATCCCCGCGGGGCGTCCGGTGAACTTCTCGCTGACCTCCTCCACGGTGATGAACACGCTGTCGATCCCCGCCCTGGGCGGCATGGTCTACTCGATGACCGGGATGGAGACGAAGCTGCACCTGATCGCGGATGAGGAAGGCACCTACCCGGGCCGCTCGGCGCATTACTCGGGTCCCGGTTTCGCCGGCATGACCTTCGACACGCTGGCCATGGACGAAGCAGGCTTCGAGGCCTGGGTCGAAGAGGCCCGTGGCGCAGAGCCGCTGACCGCCGACAGCTACCTGGAGCTGGAACAGCCCAGCATGAACGTCGAACCCGCCTATTACGGCGAGGTCGAGGAGGGGCTGTTCGACCGCATCGTCGAGATGTGCGTGGAAGAGGGCCAGGTCTGCATGAGCCACATGATGATGACCGACATGATGGGCGGTGGCGGCCTGGAAGGCATCGCCGATGGCGCGGCCTATTCCTACGACCACGCCCGGTCGATCGACGGCTTCGGCAACCTGGTCCCGCGCGAGACCCCCGACTACTCCGCCCACGGAGCCGGCCATGACGAAGGCTCCGAGGCATCCCATTCCGCCGACCACGGCGCGACGCATGAGGAGGCCGATCACTGATGGCTACCGAACACGTACAACCGGCCGAGACCTGGAACTGGCTCACGGGCCGTTTCACCCTCGACTGGATCCCCTACCAGGAACCGATCCTGATCGGCACCTTCCTGGGCATCGCCCTGGGCGGCCTGATCTTCCTGGCCCTGATGACGAAATTCCGTCTCTGGGTGCCCTTCTGGAAGAACTGGGCGATCTCGATCGACCACAAGAAGATCGGCATCATGTACATGGTGCTTGGCTTCATCATGATGATCCGCGGCTTTGCCGATGCCATCATGATGCGGGCGCAACAGGCCATGGCCGCCGGCGGCGCGGAAGGCTATCTGCCGCCGCATCACTACGACCAGGTCTTCACCGCACACGGCGTGATCATGATCTTCTTCGTGGCCATGCCCTTCGTCACCGGGATCATGAACTACGTCATGCCGACGCAGATCGGTGCCCGCGACGTGGCCTTCCCCTTCCTGAACAACTTCTCGTTCTGGATGACGGTGGCCGGTGCGCTGCTGGTCAACATCTCACTGTTCATCGGTGAATTTGCCCGTGTCGGCTGGCTGGCCTTCCCGCCACTGTCGGGGGCGAATTATTCGACCGGGCCGGGGATGGACTACTACCTGTGGTCGCTGCAGATCGCCGGTGTGGGCACCACCCTGTCGGGCATCAACCTGATCGCGACCATCCTGAAGATGCGCGCCCCGGGGATGAAGCTGTTCGACATGCCGGTCTTCACCTGGACCGCGCTGTGCACCAACGTGCTGATCGTCGCGGCCTTCCCCGTGCTGACCGCCACGCTGGCCCTGCTGACGCTCGACCGCTACATGGACTTCCGCTTCTTCACCAATGACTTCGGTGGGAACGCGATGATGTACATCAACCTGATCTGGATCTGGGGCCACCCGGAGGTCTACATCCTGATCATCCCGATCTTCGGGGTGTTCTCGGAAATCGTGGCGACCTTCTCGGGCAAGCCGCTCTTCGGCTACAAGACGATGGTCTGGGCGACGTCCTGCATCATGGTCCTCAGCTTCGTCGTCTGGCTGCACCACTTCTTCACCATGGGCTCCGGGGCGGACGTGAACACGTTCTTCGGGATCACAACAATGATCATCGCGGTGCCGACAGGGGTGAAGATCTTCAACTGGCTGTTCACCATGTACCGCGGCTCGGTCCGGCTGGAGCTGCCGATGTACTGGACCATCGGCTTCCTGGTGACCTTCACCATCGGGGGCATGTCGGGCGTGATGCTGGCCATTCCGCCGGTCGACTTCCAGCTGCACAACACCCTGTTCCTGATCGCGCACTTCCACAACGTGATCATCGGGGGCGTCGTCTTCGGGGTCTATGCCGCCGTCACCTACTGGTGGCCCAAGGCCTTCGGCTTCAAGCTGGATGACCGCTGGGGCAAGCGCGCCTTCTGGGGCTGGTTCGTGGGCTTCTACGTCGCCTTCATGCCGCTCTATGCACTTGGCCTGATGGGCGTCACCCGCCGGATGAACAGCTACGCCGATACCGGCTGGCAGCCCTACTTCATCGTCGCCGCCATCGGCGCCGTCATCATCCTGTTCGGCATCCTGAGCACCTTCATGTGCTTCTACGTGTCGATCAAGAACCGCAAGGCCCTGGCCTGCGGCGGTGACCCGTGGAACGCGCGCACCCTGGAATGGGCCAACCAGTCTCCCCCGCAGAAGTACAACTTCCCGCAGGAGATCCAGGTCACCGGGCGCGACATGTTCTGGAAGATGAAGCAGGAAGGCTTCAAGTGGTCGACGGACTATGCGCCGATCCACATGCCGAAGGATACCGCCACCGGCGTCCTGATCTCGGCCTTCGCCTTCGTCTTCGGCTTCGCCATGGTCTGGTACATCTGGTGGCTGGCCATCGTCAGCTTCCTGGCCATGCTCGCCATCGGCATCGGCCACACCTTCAACTACAACCGCGACTACTACATCCAGCCGGATGAAATCGCGGCCACCGAAAGCAAGGGAGCCGCCGCATGACCATGCTCGACACCCCCGTGACCGGCAAGATCGAGGGCCCTGACGGCCCCGATCACCACCCGGATCACCACCACGAGAGCCCGACCCCCATCGGGTTCTGGATCTACCTGATGAGCGACTGCATCATCTTCGGGGCGCTGTTCGCGACCTATGCGGTCCTCGGCTTCAGCTACGCGGGCGGCCCTGCCCCCGCGGACCTGTTCGAACCGGGCTTTGTCGCCATCGAGACGGCGCTGCTGCTGATCTCCTCGGTGACCTTCGGCATGGCCATGCTGGCGGCCGACAAGGGCCGGCTGGACACCACGATCACCTGGCTGATCGTCACGGGCCTCTTCGGCCTGGGCTTCATCGGCATGGAGATCTACGAGTTCCGCCACCTGGTCCACATCGGCGCAGGGCCCGACCGTTCCGCCTTCCTGTCTGCCTTCTTCGCGCTGGTCGGCACCCACGGGCTGCACGTCACCGGCGGCATCATCTGGCTGGTCACACTGACCGTTCAGCTGCGCATGCACGGGCTGATCGGCGCCAACATGCGGCGCCTGTCGACCCTGTCGATGTTCTGGCACTTCCTCGACCTGGTGTGGATCGGGGTCTTCTCCTTCGTCTATCTCGTGAGGTTGATCTGATGAGCAACGACCACGGAACCCACCACGCCGAGGGCCACGGCGGCCACGGCACCTTCGGCTCGCTGATGACCGGCTTTGCCATGGCCGTCATCCTGACCGTCCTGCCCTTCGGGCTGGTCATGGGCGACACCGGCCTGTCCCGCGAGGTCCTGATCGGCCTGATCATGGGCATGGGCGGGCTGCAGATCATCGTGCACCTGGTCTATTTCCTGCACGTGAACAAGAACGTGGAACAGGGCTGGACCCTGGTGGCCACGATCTTCTCGGTCATCATCCTGGTGATCGTGCTGATCGGCTCTCTCTGGGTCATGCACAACATGAACCAGAACATGATGCCGATGCCCGACATGGACGAGATGATGTCGCTGCAATCGCAGCAGGGCTGATCCAGCCTCCGTCAGATCAAGGGGAGGGGCCGGGCGGGATCGTCCGGCCCCTTTCCGTTGAAGGGCCCTGCCCTGCTCCCCATGTGCCAAGAAACCCCGGCTGACCGAGGCCCCCATGACCCCCACTCCCTCCTCCTCCCCTGCCCCCGACCGTGACCCGGCGTCGCGGGGCCTTCGCTGGCCCCGCCTGATCATCGTCACCCTGCTGGCCGTGATCGGCATTGCGGGCTTCGCCTGGCTGGGCACCTGGCAGGTCCAGCGCCTGCAGTGGAAGACCGACCTGATCGAACGGGTCGACGCCCGCGTCCACGCCGATCCCGTCGCCGCCCCCGGGCCCGAGGCCTGGGCCGGGATCACCCGCGAGGGCGACGAATACACCCGCGTGACGCTCTCGGGCACCTACGACCATGCTGATACGCTGGAGGTCTACACGCCGTCGGACTACGGCCCCGGCTACTGGGTGCTGACCCCCCTGCGCCGCGACGACGGCACCGTGGTCA
This sequence comes from Pseudooceanicola marinus, assembly GCF_020177265.1. Classification (GTDB taxonomy): domain Bacteria; phylum Pseudomonadota; class Alphaproteobacteria; order Rhodobacterales; family Rhodobacteraceae; genus Pseudooceanicola; species Pseudooceanicola marinus_A. The sequence continues at coordinate 44,910 of NZ_JAIVMC010000007.1, read as the reverse complement.
TGGTCAACCGCGGCGTGGTCCCCGAGGATCGCGCCCTGTCGGACGACTACGCCCGCCCCGAAGGCCCGGTGACCATCACCGGCCTGCTGCGCATCTCCGAGGATGAGGGCTGGCTCTTTTCCCAGGACAACGACCCGGAGGCGGGCCGCTGGTATCGCCGCGACATCGGCGCCATGACCGAGGCCCTGGGCCTGCCCCGCGCAGCCCCCTATTTCGTCGATGCCGAGACGGGCGCCGCCCCGGAGGCCTGGCCGCGCGGCGGCCGCACCGTGGTCAGCTTCCGCAATTCGCACCTCAGCTACGCGCTGACCTGGTTCGCGCTGATGCTGCTGGTGATCGGTGGCTACGTCCTGGTGCTGCGCAGCGAGCTGCGGCGGCGCTGACCCTGCGCAGGACAGGAAACGACAAAGGGCGGCCCCGGGGCCGCCCTTTCGCGTTCCGTCGCACGGGGGCTCACTTGTGCCCGGCGATCCGGTCGATCATCGGCGCCAGGTTGGCGGGGGCCTGTTTCTGCCCCGACACCCACTGGTAGAGATCCTGGTCGTTCTGCGTCAGGATCGCATCGTAGTCGTCCAGCTCCGCGTCGCTCATCCCGTCCAGCTCCGTCTCGGCAAAGCGCATCAGGATGATGTCCATCTCCTTGATGCCGCGCCGCATCGAGCGCATCTTCATGCGCTTCAGCCGCGTCTCACGCGGCTCTCCCTGCGGGTAGGATTCGACAGGGGCGGAGGGGATGGGCGCGTCGGTCATCAGATATGGTCCTTCAGGGTCTGCCTCAGACGCTTCTCCAATAGCGCCAGGCGGTCGGCCATGCCAGACATCTGGCTGCGGAGCTCGCGCATTTCCTGCAAGGTCGCCAGGGCGGTGGCGTCCAGCTCTCCGCCTTCGTCGGGCGGCGCCACGCCGTCGCCCTCGCCCGACAGCAGCCAGGCCAGCGACACGCCCAGAACCCCCGCCAGCATCTGCAGCTTGTTGGCGCGCGGCTCGCTCAGATCCTGTTCCCAGGACTTCAGCGTGCCCAGCTTGATCCCCAGGCGCTTGGCCAGCTGGCCCTGGGTCATTCCGGCCGCGGACCGTGCCGCCTCGATCCGGTCGCCGAAGGTGGCGTTCTCGGCCGAATACCAATCGTCACTCATCTGGGTCTCCTATCCCACGGGGCCCGCCCGCCCGGGCCGATGCAACTTGCGGGGCGCGCGCCCCAAGCCTAAGACGGAGGACAGCACATTACAAACCGGAGCCCGACGCCATGGCCTTCCTTTCCGACACGCTGGCCCGTGTGAAACCCTCTCCGACGATCATGATGACCAACAAAACGCTGGAGCTGAAGGCGGCCGGGCGCGACGTGATCGGCCTGTCGGCGGGCGAACCCGACTTCGACACCCCCGACAACATCAACGAGGCCGCCGTCGCCGCCATCGCGGCGGGCAAGACGAAATACACCTCCGTCGACGGCATCCCGGAACTGAAACGCGCGGTCTGCGCCAAGCTGAAGCGTGACAACGGGCTGGACTACGAACCGGCCCAGGTCTCGATCGGGACGGGCGGCAAGCAGGTCCTCTACAACGCGCTGATGGCGACGCTGAACCCCGGCGATGAGGTCATCATCCCCGCACCCTATTGGGTCAGCTACCCCGATATGGTGCTGCTGGCCGGCGGCGAGCCGGTGATCATCGAAGGGCCTCTGGAAACCGGGTTCAAGATCACCCCCGAGGCGCTGGAGGCCGCGATCACGCCGCGCACCAAGTGGCTGATCTTCAACTCGCCCTCCAACCCCACCGGCGCGGGCTACAGCTGGGACGAGCTGAAGGCGCTGACCGAGGTGCTGATGCGCCACCCCCAGGTGCACATCCTGTCGGATGATATGTACGAACACCTGGTCTACGACGACTTCACCTTCTGCACCGTGGCCGAGGTGGAACCCGGCCTCTATGACCGCACCTTGACGGTGAACGGCGTATCGAAGGCCTATGCGATGACCGGCTGGCGCATCGGCTATGCCGCCGGCCCGGTGGAGCTGATCGGCGCCATGCGCAAGATCCAAAGCCAGTCGACCTCGAACCCCTGCACCATCAGCCAGTGGGCCGCGCTTGAGGCGCTGGAAGGCACCCAGGATTTCATCGCCCCCAACAACCGCCTGTTCAAGCGCCGCCGCGACATCGTGGTGGAGATGTTGAACGCCATTCCGGGCATCACCTGCCCGAAACCCGACGGCGCCTTCTACGTCTATCCCTCCATCGCCGGGCTGATCGGCAAGACCAGCAAGGGCGGCACGCTGATCGACAACGACGAGGCCTTCGCCACGGCCCTGCTGGAGGAAAACGACGTCGCCGCCGTCTTCGGCGCGGCCTTCGGCCTCAGCCCGAACTTCCGCATCTCCTATGCCACCTCGGAAGAGAACCTGATCGAGGCCTGCACCCGCATCCAGGCCTTCTGCGACGGCCTGACCTGAAAGGGAGCCTGATGTCCGCCGAGCTGCCCCCCTACTACTTCCGCGTCCGCGACAACGGCGCCTTCGTCTTTCGGGTGACGACGGAGGACCGCCAGCGGCGCATCGCCATGGACCAGATCGCGGTGGTCAACATCCGCAACGGCGAGGTGAAGCCCCATGGCGACCGGCAGCTGGACGCCGAGGACCTGGCGGCGATCCGCGAGTGGATGGAGGCCCGGCGCGAGGTTCTGGCGGCGCGCGAGTTGGATGACATCTTCCGCTCCGTCGATCACCTGAACACCACCGCGCAATGGGTGCAGACCCGCGCCACGGACGAGGAGCTGGACGCGATCACCGATCCGCTGCTCCTGGCCATGCACGACCTGCGCACGGTGCTGGTCCGCAAGCGCGCCGAACGCCTGCTGCGTGAGCGCGAGGGCGACTGAGCCCTGCGCGGCCCCACCCGGGCTCCGCCTCATTTCATCCGACAGCTGAAAATACTCTGGGGGGAATTGGGCCCTCATGGGCCCAAGGGGGGCAAAGCCCCCTCTCCCCCTAGCCTGCCCGCGCCGCGACCTCCGCGTCCGCCTGTGGCACTACCGTGCGCCACAGCCGCGTCATCATGGTGACGGCAGCCAGCGACAGGCCAGCCGCCAGCCCCAGCCAGATCCCCACGCCCCCGAAGCCCAGCGGGAAGCCCAGCACCCAGGCAGCAGGCACGCCCACCACCCAGTAGCTGATGGCGGCAAAGATCATCGGGCGCCGGGTGTCCTGAAGGCCGCGCAACAGGCCAAGCGCCAGCACCTGCATGGCATCCGCCAGCTGGAAGACCGCCGCAGCGTAAAGCAGCCCCCGACCAACGGCCAGGATTTCCTCGCGCGCGGGGTCGTCGGGCGACAGGAAGACCGCGATCATCGCGTCGGGAATTGTCAGGAAGGCCAGCAGCGACAGCCCGACGATGGCAAGGGCCAGCACCAGCGCCATGTGGGCCCCGCGGCGGAAGGACAGCATGTCGCCCTGCCCCTGTGCCCGGCCTGCCCGGATCGTCACCGCCTGGCTGAGGCCGAGGTGCACCATGAAGATCATCGAGGTGATCTGGATGGCGATCCCATGCGCCACCAGCGGCAGCTCACCCAGCCAGCCCATCAGCACCGAGGAGGCGGAGAACAGGCCAACCTCGGCCACCAGGGTCAGACCGATCGGCCAGCCGAGGCGGAAGACCTGCCCCAGGCTCTCGCTGTCGCCCTTCCAAAGGCGCTGGAACAGGGATTGTTCCGGCAGGGTGCGCTGGATGTAGATCACCAGGAAGACCAGCGTGAAGATGTGCATCAGGAGCGAGGACAGCGCCGCACCGCGAATGCCCATCTCCGGGAAGCCCCAGGCACCGAAGATCAGCGCGTAGTTGGCGATGGCGTTGACCACGACGGCAACCAGCATGACGACCAGCACCACGTTGGTCCGCTCCAGCGCGGCAAGGTAGCTTTTCAGCACCATCGCCCCCAGGGCGGGGAAGATGCCCCAGGCCAGAATGTCCAGGTACTCGCCCGCCAGGGCCGACAGGGCCGGCGTCTGGCCCAGGGCCAGGAAGATCGCCTCCGCCGACAGCAGGATCGGCAGGATCACCGCGCCGGCCAGCGCCGACAGCCAGAGCGTCATCCGCGTCAGCCGCCGCGCCTGGGTGGTGTCGCCCTTGCCCTCGGCCGCCGCCACCAGCGGCGCAAGCGCCGCGGCAAAGCCGCTGCCGGCCAGGAACAGCACGGTAAACAGCGCCATGGACAGCGTTTCGGCGGCCAGGGTGGTGGGATCGTACCAGCCCAGCATGGCCGCATCCACCAGCGACAACGACATCTGCGCCAGCTGGCTGCCGGCCAGCGGCAGACCCAGGATCAGGATCGCCCGCAGGTGCCGGCCATATGTCATCGGAGTGCTCATCCCTCTCCCTTAGGCCGGGCATGGGCCCACGGCAAGGCCGCCTGTTCCGGGGATCGCGACGGTGCAAGGCGGCGCCAGCGGCGGCGCAGGCCGGGACAAGAAAGGGGCGCCCCGAAGGACGCCCCGGTTTCCATGCCGCCCGCCCCGTGGAGGGCTGCCAGGGCGGACGGCAAACCCGGCGCCCCGCCGGAGAGCGGCGGGCGCCGGCTGGATCTCGGGCCTGGATCAAGCCCCGGTCAGACCCCGATCAGGCCGAATGCAGCGGCTTCAGCGCCTGGCCCCATTTGACCAGCTCGTCGAAGAGGCCCTGCAGGCCTTCCTTCATCGGGTCGTTGGCCTTCACCGTGCCGTCTTCCAGCAGCGGGAAGACCATGGGGATCGGCACCACGTTGGGCAGCGGCATGGCGCCCTTGTTGGCAATCAGCGTGCGCAGCTCCTGGGCCGAGCGCAGACCGCCCGAGATGCCGCCATAGGAGACGATGCCCACGGGCTTGTACTTCCATTCCTTGGCGATCACCTGCAGCGCATTGACCAGCGTGGCCGGCGCGAAGAAATCATATTCCGGGGTGACGAAGATCACAGCATCCGCATCGCCGATGATCGCGGACCATTTCTTGGTGTGGTCGTGCTTATAGTCCTGCATCGCCGGGTGCTTCGGCTCATCCAGCAGGGGCAGGCCGATGTCGGCCAGGTCCACCAGTTCCACGGCGAAACCGCCGTGATCGCGGGCGCCGGTGTCGACCCAGTTGGCCACGTCGGGGCCCACGCGACCGGGCCGGGTGGAGCCGATGACGATCTTCAGTTTCAGTTTGCTGTCGCTGCTCATGACAAATCCTTTCCGTCAAAAATCTCAGACACCGCCGTAGACGCCAAGCGCCTCGCGCAGTTCCGTTTCCTCGTAGCCGAAATGGGATTCCATATCGGCATGAAGCGCGTCGAAGGCCTCCTTCAGGGGGGCATAGGCCGCCGCCCCCGGGGCCTGCATCATCTGCTGGGTGGCCAGGGCCAGTGCCTCCAGCCGGGCATGGATCACCTCATGCTCCGCGCGCAGCTTCGCCAGCACCGGAGCGAATCCCTCGCCCGTGGTGCGGTCGAGATGGGGGAACATATGCGCCTCCTCGATGTCGTGGTGGGCCATGACGTGGGCGCAGTGCTGACCGCAGAGCGATCCGAAAAGGCGCAGGTTGCGCAGCATCGGCATCTCTTCCAGCCGGGCGGCCAGGGCCTCGGCACTGTCGCGGGCCTCATCGGGCGTCGCGGCCGCCTCGATCTCCTCCACCAGGGTCCGCGTGCGCACCATGTCCTGCAGGTACATCGCATGGATCAGCGCCAGGCGCCCGCCCTGCCGACGCTGGGCATCGGTTGCCCCGGGGATACGGGGGGCACGGGGACGCGCGGCTTCGTTCAGGCTCAGATCGGTCATCGACGGCTCCTTTCGTCACCAACTTATTGCGGAATGCCGCTGCGGCAATCAGCGACCTGCGCAGGGGCATTTGCACGCCCGTGCACATCCCGCGCAGGGGGCCTTTCCCCGGCCTGCGCGCACTGCCATAATGCCCCAACCCAGATCACCAAAAGAGCAGCCGGGACCATTCATGTCAGACGATCTTCTGCAGGGCGCCGAACCCCAGACCTATGACGCCTCGTCCATCGAGGTGCTGGAAGGGCTGGAGCCCGTCCGCAAGCGCCCGGGCATGTACATCGGCGGCACCGACGAACGCGCCCTGCACCACCTGGTGGCCGAGGTTCTCGACAACTCCATGGACGAGGCGGTGGCGGGCCACGCCAACCGCATCGAGGTGGAGCTGCTGGAGGACTACTCCATCATGATCCGCGACAACGGCCGCGGCATGCCCTTCGATCCGCATCCGAAATTCCCCGGCAAGTCGGCGCTGGAGGTGATCCTGTGCACCCTGCACGCGGGGGGCAAGTTCTCCGGCAAGGCCTATGAGACCTCGGGCGGCTTGCACGGCGTGGGCGCCTCGGTGGTCAACGCCCTGTCGGATTCGATGGTCGTGCAGGTGGCCCGTGACCGCAAGCTGGTGGAACAGCGCTTCTCGCGCGGCATCCCCCTCGGGCCCCTGGAGGAAGTGGGCAGCGCCCCCAACCGGCGCGGCACCACCACCACCTTCCACCCCGACGCCGAGATCTTCGGCAGCCACAAGTTCAAGCCGGCGCGCCTGTTCAAGTCGATCCGCTCGAAGGCCTACCTGTTCTCGGGCGTCGAGATCCGCTGGAAATCCGCCATCGACGATGGGGTCACGCCGACCGAGGCGACCTTCCATTTCCCCGGCGGTCTGTCGGACTACCTGAAGGAAACGCTGGACGGCTCGTCCACCTATGCCGATCAGCCCTTCGGCGGCCGGGTCGATTTCCAGGAACGCTTCGGCGAGCCGGGCCGCGTGGAATGGGCGATCAACTGGACGCCCACGCGCGACGGGTTCATCCAGTCCTACTGTAACACCGTCCCCACCCCCGAGGGCGGCACGCATGAGGCCGGGTTCTGGGCCGCCATCCTGAAGGGCATCCGCGCCTACGGCGAGCTGGTGAACAACAAGAAGGCCGCGCAGATCACCCGCGACGACCTGGTGACGGGGGGCTGCGCCCTGGTCAGCTGCTTCATCCGCGAGCCCGAGTTCGTCGGCCAGACCAAGGACCGGCTGGCCACCACCTCGGCGCAGAAGCTGGTGGAAAACGCCGTGCGCGACCACTTCGACAACTGGCTGGCCTCCGACAGCAAGTCGGCGGGCGCCATCCTCGACTTCCTGGTGCTGCGCGCCGAGGAACGCCTGCGCCGCAAGCAGGAGAAGGAGACGCAGCGCAAGACCGCAACCAAGCGCCTCCGCCTGCCCGGCAAGCTGGCGGATTGCTCCAACACCAACCGCGAGGGCACAGAGCTCTTCCTGGTGGAGGGTGACTCGGCCGGCGGCTCGGCCAAGATGGCGCGCAACCGGCGCACCCAGGCCCTGCTGCCGCTGCGCGGCAAGATCCTGAACGTGCTGGGGGCGGCGTCGAACAAGATCGGCGCCAACCAGGAAATCGCGGATATGTGCCAGGCCCTCGGCGTCGGTCTGGGGACCAAGTTCAACATCGACGATCTGCGCTATGACAAGATCATCATCATGACCGATGCGGACGTCGACGGCGCCCATATCGCGGCCCTGCTGATGACCTTCTTCTTCAGCCAGATGCGCCCGATGATCGACCAGGGGCACCTCTACCTCGCCTGCCCGCCGCTGTTCCGCCTGACCCAGGGCCCGATCCACGTCTATGCCCAGACGGAGGAAGAGCGCGACATGTGGCTGGAGAAAGGCCTGGGCGGACGCGGCAAGATCGACGTCAGCCGCTTCAAGGGCCTGGGTGAGATGGACGCCAAGGACCTGAAGGAAACCACGATGGACCCGGCCTCGCGGAAGCTGATCCGGGTGACCATCGACGAGGACGAACCGGGCGAGACCGGCGACCTGGTGGAACGCCTGATGGGCAAGAAACCCGAGCTGCGCTTCCAGTACATCCAGGAGAACGCAAGGTTCGTGGAAGAGCTGGATGTGTGAGGCTACGGGCGGTCCCGCCGCGACAGAGACAGCGGGACATCGCCCGTTGCCTCGCCGGTGCGGCACCTTCCCGCCCATCCGTTGACCGGTCGGAAACCTCCCCTTCCCTTCGCGCGTTGGTCAGGCAACCTGCTGCGAAAGGAGATAGCCATGAAACGTACCGTTCTCGCCACACTCACCGCCCTGACCGCCCTGACGGGCGCCGCCTATGCCAACCCGGGCAACGGAAATGGCAACGGCTGGGGCGGAGGGAACATCCCCCCGGGCCAGGCCAAGAAACTGTTCAACCAGCAGCGCGGCGACCGCGACGTGGTGATTGACGACCGCCGCCATGTCTACCGTTCGGGCGACCGGCTGCCCGACGGCTACGTGGTGATCCGCGACTACGACCGCTTCGGCCTGCGCGCGCCGGGCGACGGCTATCGCTACGTGCGCTACGACAACGAGGTCTACCGGATCGCCCGAGACACGGCGACCGTGGCCTCGGCCATCGGTATCGTGTCAGACCTGCTGAACTGATCCGCGACTGAGCCCCCCCTAAACGGTGGGATGCGCAGAGACAAAAGGGGCGGCCCTGCCGGGGCCGCCCCTTTTCTGTCCGTGGCGCGGGAGCGCTTCCGAGCGCCGTGCCTCAGCCTGCGACCAGCCCGCCCTCGTCCATGCGCAACACGCGGTCCATCCGGGCGGCCAGTTCCAGGTTGTGGGTGGCGATCAGCGCGGCCATGCCGGTTTCGCGCACCAGACTCATCAGCATGTCGAACACCCGGTCCGAGGTCGCCGGGTCGAGGTTCCCCGTGGGCTCATCCGCCAGCAGCAGAGAGGGCGCATTGGCCAGAGCGCGGCAAAAGGCAACCCGCTGCTGCTCGCCGCCCGACAGTTCGGCGGGACGGTGATCGGCCCGGTCCGAAAGGCCCACGCGCTCCAGCAGGTCGGCGGCACGGGCGGCGGCCTCGGTGCGGGTGCGCCCGGCGGCGTACTGGGGCAGCTCGATATTCTCGGCGGCGGTGAATTCCGGCAGCAGGTGGTGGAACTGGTAGACGAACCCCACTTCCTCGCGGCGGATCGCGGTGCGGCGCCGGTCCGAAAGGCCCGTCACGTCCTCGCCGTTGATCGCCACGCGGCCGCGGTCGGGGGCGTCCAGCAGTCCGGCGATATGCAGCAGGGTCGACTTGCCCGACCCGGAGGGGGCGACCATGGCCACCACCTCCCCCGGGTTCACCACCAGCGAGGCCTCGCGCAGCACGGTGATCTCGTTCGGCGCGCCCTCGTTGTAGGTCTTCACCAGGGCATCGAGTTGCAGGACCGGATCACTCATAGCGCAGCGCCTCCACCGGGTTCAGCCGCGCCGCGCGGCGGGCGGGAAAGATCGTGACGCCGAAGGACAGCGCCAGCGACAGGGCAACGGAGGAGAGCACATCGGCCAATTGCAGCTTCGCCGGGATGGCGTAGATGCCGCGGATCGACGGATCCCAGACCCCGCCGCCGGAAAGGTAGTTCACCAGGCTGAAGATCGGGTCGATGTAGAGAGAGAACAGCACCCCCAGCACCACGCCCACGGCGGTGCCGATGAGGCCGGTGAAGGCCCCGCAGATGAAGAAGACCCGCAGCACAGCGCCCTCGGTCAGACCCATGGTGCGCAGGATGCCGATGTCGCGGCCCTTGTTCTTGACCAGCATGACCAGGCCCGAGGTGATGTTCAGCGAGGCGATCAGGACCAGGATTGCCATGATGATGAACATCACGTTGTCCTCCACCGTCAGCGCCCGCAAGAAGGCGCCGGAGGCATCGCGCCAGGTCCAGATCAACGCCCGCTCCCCGGCCGCCGACAGGATCGGGATGGCATAGCGGTCGACGTTGTCGGGATCCTCGACCATCACCTCGATCTCATCCGCCACGCCCTCGCGGTTGAAGAAGCTCTGCGCCTCGGCGAAGGGCATGTAGAGGCGGGTGCGGTCGATGTCGTAGCGCCCGGCGGTGAAGACATAGGTAACCTCGTAGGTCTTCACTCGCGGCGAGGTGCCGAAGGCGGTCTTCACCCCGTCGGGCGAGATCAGCTTCACCTGGTCGCCGGCGATGACCCCCAGCTCGCGCGCCACGCCGGACCCGATGGCGATGCCCTCGGCAAACCGCGCCAGCTCGCCCTGGGACTCCTCGGGGTTGGCGATGCGGGGGATGGCGGCCAGGTCATCGGCACGGATGCCGAAGACCTCGACGCCGGCATTCCGGCCATTGGCGTTAGCCATAAGTTGCGACTTGATCAGCGGCGCGGCACGGGTCACGCCGTCGACGCCCGCGATGCGTTCGGCCCGGGCGTCGTAATCCGAGATCACCCGCGACACGGTGCCATTGGCTTGGGCCTCGGCCGAGTTCAGCACGGTCACATGGGCGTTGGCGCCCAGGATGGTATCGACGAATTCGGCCCGAAAGCCCGCGCGCACCGACAGGGTGGCGATCAGGGCGAAGACGGCCAGCGAGATCCCGACGAGGGAGATCCAGGTCATCACCGACACGCCCCCTTCGGCACGGCGCGCGCGCATGTAGCGCCAGGCGATCATCCATTCGTAGCGGGAAAAGGGCGGCGCGGATCTGCTCAAGTCTCTGTCCTCAAAGGTCCCGGATCGGGTCTGGCGGAAGGTGGAGCGGCGGGGACGGGGCGTCAAGTGCCGCGCCCCAATATGGCGCTTTCGCGCCATGCCTCCGGCAGGAGTATTTGGGGCTGTCGGATAAGCGCAGGGACGCGCCGCAGCTTATCCGGCAGCTGGAAAACCTCCGGGGGGAATTACACCCGGCACGGGTGCAAGGGGGCAACGCCCCCTGCGCGTTAGGCCTCAGCGCAGGATCGGCGGGCTGTCGGGGTCCGATCCGGGCGCGGCGCGGCCGATCTCCTGCGGGGCCTCGGGCTTCGGCAGGTCGAAGCGCAGGCCGACCCGCGCCAGGGCTGCCGAATGCAGCTCCGAGGCGCGGAAGAAGGCCACGTCCATCTCGCCCGCCTCGACCCCGGAGAAGGTCAGCGCCTCCGACGCGGCCTTGGCCAGCGACCCTTCGGCGCCGGGCACTGCGTCGATGAAGGCCAGCATGTGCGACCGGCGGCCCTGGTCATCCTCGGTGCCCGCCAGGAAGGCGCAATCGGCGAGGCCACGGGCGGTGGCCAGTTTCGTGTCCAGCGCCGTCACCAGCGCCTCGGGCAGGCCGGCGGGCGGGTGGAAGGCCTCGATATTGGCTTCGACCTCCGAGGGGGCATGGGCCACGGTCTCGGCCAGCCAGCTGACCGCCTCCGGCGGGATCAGGATGGCCGAGGGGGTTTCCAGGTTCACCGCCAGGCCCACGCCCTGCCCTGCCAGTTGGTCCGCGATCACCCGGCCCGACATGGCCGCATAGGGCGAGGGACGCCCGGTGAAGGCGGTCAGCCGTTCCTCACGATCGAAGACCAGCACGAAGTTCACATCTTCCACCGGGAACATCTCCGGCGCGGCGGTCTCGCCCTCGGCCTCGGCGCTGAGCAGCAGGAACAGCTCGCTGTCGGCCAGCCGTTCGTAGAAGCGCAGGCGGGCCGCATCGTCGGCGGGCGCGGCCTCCATCGCGGCGTGGGCAAGATCGAGAGGGGTCGGGTCGCTCATGACAGGGCCTTTCGCACGTCGGCGCGCAGCACCGGCAGGAGGTCGGTCTCGAACCAGGGGTTGCGCTTCAGCCATGCCGTATTGCGCCAGGAGGGATGAGGCAAGGGGATCGCGCCCGGCAGATGGTCGCGCCAACCCGCCACCGTCTCGGTCAGCGAGGCCCGGGTGCCGAGGTGGAACCGCTGCGAATAGGCGCCAATCAGAAGGGTCAGGCGCAGCTTCGGCAGGCCGGCCATCACGCGATCGTGCCAGGTCTGCGCGCAGATGGCAGGCGGGGGCAGGTCCGATCCCTTGGCGTCATAACCCGGAAAGCAGAAGGCGGCGGGCAGGAAGGCCAGGTTGGCGAGATCGTAGAACTCCTCCCGCGTCACCCCCATCCAGTCGCGCAGCCGGTCGCCCGAGCGGTCGTCGAAGGGGCGCTGTTTCTCATGCGCCTGGATCCCCGGGGCCTGTCCGGCCACAAGGATCCGGGCGCGCTGGTCCAGCCAGACCACCGGCGCGGGCCGGTGCGCCGTCCGGGTGGCGGCAAAGCGTGGCGCGCAGAGGCGACAGGCGCGGATCTCGGTCAGCAACTCGTCCATGGCTGCTATCTGGGCGAGCTTGGGCAAGAATACAAATCTGATGGCGAATATTTCGACACTTCTAGAAATATCGTGACAGAGCCGCCCGACTCGGATATTTCGATAACCATGAAACAATCAGACCTCCAGGACCTCAGCCTTGCCCGCGCCGCCTCCACCTTCGCCGCCCTGGGCAGCGAACAACGCCTGACCGTTCTGCGCACCCTTGTGCGCGCAGGCCAGGAGGGGCTGCGCATCGGCGAGCTGGGCGAACGCACCGGCGTCACCGGATCGACCCTGACCCATCACCTGAAGATCCTGACCCAGGCGGGTCTGGTCCGACAGGAGAAACAGGGCCGGTCGATCCTGTGCGCGGCGGTGGCCTATGACGACCTGAAGGCCCTCTCGGCCTTCCTGCTGGAAAACTGCTGCGCCGATGCGGCCCCCGACTGCAAAGAGACCTGCGATGACTGAGATGATCCTGACCCGCTACCGCAGCCTGCGGGCGCATCTGGACGGCGCCTGGGTGGCGCTGGCACTGATCCTGGCGGCCATCGGTCTGTTCGATCCGGCCTATCTGCCCGAGGCGGTGCGCCTGGCGGCGGAGGCCTTCCTCGGCACCCTGCCCTTCCTGCTGTTTGCCGTCCTGGCCGTGGCCTACATGAAGGCCTCGGGCGCCGAGACCCTGCTGGGCCGCGCCTTCGAGGGGCGCGAGACGCACATGATCCTGATGGCGGCGCTGTTGGGAGGCCTGTCGCCCTTCTGCTCCTGCCAGGTGATCCCCTTCATCGCGGCCCTGCTGACCATGGGCGCGCCGCTGTCAGCGGTCATGGCCTTCTGGCTGGCCTCGCCGCTGATGGACCCGGCGATGTTCTCGATCACCATGGGCACGCTGGGTCTGGACTTCGCCATCGGCAAGACCGTGGCCGCCGTGGCGCTCGGCCTTTTCGGGGGCACCGTGGTGATGATGCTGAAGGGTTCCGCCGTCTTCGCCGATCCGCTGAAGGAACGCCCCGCCACGGGGGGATGCGGCTGCGGCCCGAAGAAACCCTTCCAGGGCCACCCCCTCTGGGCCTTCTGGCGCGAGGCGCCCCGGCGCGACACCTTCCGCGACACCGCGCTGGAAAACCTGGTCTTCCTCGGCAAGTGGCTGGCCCTGGCCTATGTGCTGGAGGCGGTGATGCTGCGCTACCTGCCCGCCGAGTGGATCGCGGGCCTGCTGGGCGGCGAGGGCGTGATGCCGGTCCTGCTGGGCGCCATCGTGGGGGCACCGGCCTACCTGAACGGCTATGCGGCGGTACCGCTGATCGACGGGCTGATGAGCCAGGGCATGGCGCCCGGCGCGGCCATGTCCTTCGTCATCGCGGGGGGCGTCAGCTCGGTCCCGGCCGCCGTCGCGGTCTGGGCGCTGGTGAAACCGCGCATCTTCGCCGCCTACCTCGGCCTGGCGGTGATCGGCGCCGTGCTGGCCGGGCTGGCCTGGAACATGGTCGCCTGATCCCGCCGTTCGGCGGGCCCCGCCCGGAACGGCGGGGCCTGCGCCGCCCCGCGCGCCCGGACGCCGCGCAGGCGGCCCACCTTAACTTCCTCTTGATGCGCGCCATGCCAGGTTGCATCAAGACAGGGCAATCCCCGGAGAGCGGGAGCCCGGAGACCAGATCGCCGGCCCTGCCCCCGCAAATGCCCGAAAAGCAAGCGGAAGGAAGGATCAGACCCCTTGGCGAAGCCCCCGCGCCTGTTGCCGTCCCCCGGAAAAAGCCTTAACCCCGGCTCAAAGATTACCGGGAAATGGGTGAGGGCTGTCATGTATCGTGTCTGGAACTTCGTCACGAACTATTCGCTATTGTTGATCCTGGGCGCCTTGATCGCGCTTGGATGGGCCAACCTGGATGCGGACAGTTATCACCATTTCGTCCACCTGGTGATCTGGGATCATGCGCCCATCGGGGCTGCCCACATGGCCGAAGACGGCACGGTGGCCTACCGCGAACTGTCGCTGCACTACCTTGTGAACGACATGCTGATGGCCTTCTTCTTCGCCATTGCGGCGAAGGAAGTCTGGGAGGCGGTGATCCTCGAAAACGGCTCGCTGCGCGGCAAGAAGGCGGCGACGCCGCTCTTTGCCACCGCCGGCGGCATGCTGGGGCCGATCCTGGTCTACCTCGGGCTGGCCATGGTATTTGGCTCCGACACCTACGAGGCGGTGAAGAACGGCTGGGCGATCCCCACGGCCACCGACATCGCGTTTTCCTACCTGGTGGGCCGCCTGGTCTTCGGCGCGGGGCACCCGGCGGTGCGCTTCCTGCTGCTTCTGGCCATCGCCGATGACGCGGCGGGCCTGATCATCCTGGCGATCTTCTACCCCTCGGGTGAACTGGCCCCCGAGTGGCTGCTGCTGTCGCTGGCCGCCGCCGTGGCCGTCTTCGTGCTGTGCAACGCCCTGCCGCGCCGCATGGACCGGCACAACCAGGCGCGCCCGAACTCCACCTGGATGCGCGAAAAGCTGGGCTTCTGGCCCTACCTCGTCGCCGCCTGCATCAGCTGGTACGGCTTCATGCGCGCGGGCATCCACCCGGCCCTGGGCCTGCTGCCCATCGTGCCGACGATCCCCCATGCCGACCGCGCCTTCGGCATCTTCAGCGAGGCGGAACAATACCTGACCGACCTGCTGAACCACATCGAACATGCGCTGAAACACCCGGTGGAAATCGTGCTGTTCTTCTTCGGCCTGATGAACGCGGGCGTGGAATTCAACGCCATCTCCGAACCCACCTGGCTGGTGCTGGCGGGCCTGCTGGTCGGCAAGCCCGTGGGCATCCTGATCATGGGCATCATCGGCGCCCATGTACTGCGCCTGGGCCTGCCCGAAGGCATGCGGACGATCGACCTTCTGGTCGTGGGCTGCGTCGCCGCCATCGGCTTCACCGTGTCGCTGTTCATCGCCTCCGTCGCCTTCGAGGCCGGGCCGGTGCAGGACGCGGCCAAGATGGGCGCGCTGTTCAGCTTCGCCGCCGCCGGTGTCTCCTTCATCGCGGGGATGCTCTGCCGGGTGCAGAAGGTCCAGGTCTAGGCGCTCGCGGCGCCGACCAGACGACATCACCGAACCGGGCATTTCGCCCCTGAAATCCGGCAGCACCGCTGCCGGATTGTCTTTTCCGGGTCACAATTTCGCCGGGTTCCCTTGGCATCCGGTTTACGGATCAGACATAATAAATCCAAAACGCCCAGATTGGGCGAAGACAGAGATCCGCAAAGGATCGGGTAGTATCAGCCGCCGGAGCGCCCATGCTCGAATTCGTCAACGTCAGCAAGTCCTTCTGGACGGGCTCCCAGCACAAGGTGATCCTGGAAAAGGTCTCCTTCCGGGTGGAGCTTGGCCGCTCGCTGGGCATCCTGGCGCCGAACGGCACGGGCAAGACGACTCTGATCAACATGATGGCCGGCCTGGAAAAGCCCGACGAGGGCGAGATCCGGCGCCTGTGCAACATCTCCTTCCCGCTGGGGTTCATGGGCGGGGTCATCAAGAAACACTCCGCCATGGAAAACTCGCGCTACATCGCGCGGCTCTACGGGCTGGATCCGGATTACGTCGAGGCCTTCTGCCGCTGGCTCTGCGGGCTGGGGGAATACTTCGACCAGCCGCTCGGCACCTATTCCTCGGGGATGCGGGCGCGGTTCAGCTTCGCCCTGCTGCTGGCGCTGGATTTCGACATCTACCTGATCGACGAAGGCATGCCCAACTCCACCGACGTGGAATTCAACCGCAAGGCCGGCGACATCCTCCGCGAACGGCTGCAGACCACGACGGTCATCATCGTCTCCCACCAGCCCAAGACGCTGGAGAAATTCGCCCGCGAGGCGGCCGTTCTGCGCGACGGCAAACTGCACATGTTCGATACCTTGGAAGAAGCGAAGCAGCTCTATGACTACGAAGCCCAAGGCTAGAAAATTCCGCATCCGGCGCAGCACCGGCGCGGCCGACGGCGCCCCCGCCGCCGGGCAGGCATCGGGTGACGACGGCCTGTCCGCTGCGCCGCCCCCCGCCTCCGATCGCCCCGGCTCCACCGAGGGCGCCCCCGTCCGGCCGCAAAGCCTGGCGGAACGGCGCGCCCAGACCCTGCAACGGCTGCGCGCCGAGGGACAGGACGACGCCCACCCGACCCGCCGTCCTGCCCCCCGCCCGGAAGCCGGACCAGAGGCGGCACAGGACGCCGCGGCCGCAGACCGGGTGACCCCGATGCGCCCCACGCCCCGGACCGAGAGCAACGCCGAAGATCGGCAGGCGCAGCAGCGCGCCCCCTCGTCCGACACTCGCAGCACGCAGGGCCCGGAAGCGCAGGCCGCCCAGCCCCTGCACCCGCGCAGCCTGCCGCCCCGTGGCGCAGGCATGCCCCCGCACCACCAACAACCGCCGGCCCGCGATGGCGAGGTCAGCGCTCCCGGCGAGATGACCGCCGGCGAGGATCTGGACGCGATCCGCAAGGAAGGTCTGACCGGCCGCCAGCTGCGCATGGCGCGGCGGGTGGCACAGAAGCACGGGCTGGCGCCGACCTCCGATTTCGACGCGGTGCGCCTGCTGCGTGCCCGTGGCATCGATCCGTTCAAACGCGCCAACATGCTGGAGGTGCTTCCGCAGAACAGCAGCAAGGCCCTTGCCCCCACGGGCGACGACGGCGCGGCCCTGCCGCAGACCGTCCCCGCCGGCCAGGGGTCCCAACTACCGGCCGCGCCCCGCAAGGCCCCGCCGCCGCCGGGCGGCCTGTCGGAACGGCGCCAGCGCGAAATCATGGAGATCCAGCGCGACATCTCGCGCAGGCGTCGCCGCAAGACGCTGCAACTGCTGACGCGGCTGACCTTCTTCGTCTTCCTGCCCACCCTGCTGGCGGGCTACTACTACTACCGCGTCGCGACGCCCATGTATGCGGCGAAGTCCGAGTTCCTGATCCTGCAGGCCGACGCCACCTCCTCCGGCGCCCTGGGCGGGTTGCTGTCGGGCACCCAGTTCGCGACCAACCAGGACAGTATCGCGGTGCAAAGCTACCTGCAGTCGAAGGACGCCATGGTGCGGCTGAACGAGGACCTGGATTTCGCCGGCCATTTCGCCAACCCGGCGATCGACCCTATCCAGCGCCTGCCCCCGGATCCCACCACCGAGGAAGCCTATCGGGTCTACAAGAAATACGTGCAGATCGGCTATGACCCGACCGAGGGCGTCATCAAGATGGAGGTCGCGGCCGAAAGCCCGGAGGTCGCGGCCGAGTTCTCCAGCCAGCTGATTTCCTACGCCGAACAGCGCGTCGATGAGCTGTCGCTGCGAAAGCGTGACGATGCGATGCAGTCAGCCCGGGAAAGCCTGGAACGCGCCAAGGCGGAACGGCGCGAGGCCCAGGAGGCCCTGGTGCGCCTGCAGGAAGGCACCGTGGTCGACCCCGAGGCGGTGATCGGCACCCTGCGCACCCAGATTTCCACCTACGAGATCCAGCTGCAGGAGAAGGAGCTGCAACTGGCCGCGCTGATGGACAACGCCCGCCCCAACCAGGCCCGGGTGGACGGGGTGCAGGCCGACATCGACCGGCTGAACCAGTTGCTTGCGCGGCTGAACGCCCGGATGACCGAGGCCCGCAGCGACGGCGCCTCGCTGGCGGCCGATACGGCACAGATCCAGATGGCCCAGGCCGATCTGGCCACCGCGGACCTCTTCCTGCAATCGGCGCTGCAGAATGAGAAACAGACCGAGCTGGAGGCGAACCGCCAGGTGCGCTACCTGACCACCTCGGTCCGCCCCGTGGCGCCCGAAGATCCCAGCTATCCCCGCGCCTTCGAGAACACGATCCTGGTCTTCCTGATCCTGTCCGGCGTCTACCTGATGATCTCGCTGACCATGGCCATCCTGCGCGAACAGGTTTCGAGCTAGGCCGTTGCACAGGACCGGGGGCCAGCCCCGGACCCCCGGGATATTTCCGGCCAACAAGTAATGAAAAAAGGCCGCCCCGCCGGGCGGCCTTTCTTTTGCGACAGGCAGGCCGGGCGCCCCGGCCCTGCTTCATCCTGAAGCTGAAAATACTCTGGGGGTGATAGGACCCGTCAGGGCTCAAGAGGGGGCAGAGCCCCCTCCCCTGCGCTTACTCGGCGGCCAGACCACGCCCCTTCAGCAGGGCCTCCGGCCCGGGCATCCGACCGCGGAACCGGGTGTAGAGCTCATCCGCCTCGACCGAACCGCCCTTCGACAGGATGTTCTCCTCCAGAGACCGGGCGATCTTCGGATCGAAGGCATCGCCCGCCTCCTCGAAGGCCTCGAAGGCGTCGGCGTCCATCACCTCGGACCACATGTAGCTGTAGTAACCCGAGGAATAGCCGTCACCGGAGAAGACATGGGCGAACTGCGGCGTGGCGTGGCGCATGACGATGGCCTGGGGCATGCCGATATCATCGAGGATCTCCTGCTGTTTCTGCATCGGATCCGCGGGCGCGGGGCCGTCGTGGAACTCCAGATCCACAAGGGCCGAGGCGATGTATTCGACGGTGGCAAAGCCCATGTCGAAGGTCGCCGCCCCCAGCACCTTGTCCAGCATCTCCTGCGGCATCGGCTCGCCCGTCTCCACATGGGTGGCGAAACGTTGCAGCACCTCCGGCACCTCCAGCCAGTGCTCGTAGAGCTGGCTGGGCAGCTCTACGAAATCGCGGCTGACGCTGGTGCCCGAGACGCGTTCAAAGGTCACGTCGGATAGCATCTGGTGCAGGGCATGGCCGAACTCGTGGAAAAGCGTGCGCGCGTCGTCGTAGCTGAGCAACGCGGGCTCTCCCTTCGCGGGCTTGGTGAAGTTGCAGACGTTGACCACGATGGGGCTTTGGGCGCGCGGCAGTTTCGCCTGCGACCGGATCGCGGAACACCAGGCGCCGGAGCGTTTGGAGCCGCGGGCGAAGTAGTCGCCGATGAACAGCGCCAGGTGTTCGCCGTTCCGCTTCACCTCGAAGTGGCGGCAATCGGGGTGGTAGCCGGGCAGCGTGACTTCCTCGAACTCCAGTCCGAAGAGGCGGTTGGCACAGTCAAAGGCCGCCTCGATCATCCGGTCGAGCTGCAGGTAGGGTTTCAGCGCGGTCTCGTCGATGTCGTGCAGGACCTTGCGCCGTTTTTCCGCGTAGTAGCGCCAGTCCCAGGGCTGGAAGGGCAGCGCCTCGCCATCGGCGACCAGCAGCTTTTCCATCTCCGCCTGGTCCGACAGGGCTGCCTCACGGGCCGGGTCCCAGACCTGTTTCAGCAGGGCGCGCACGCGTTCGGGCGCGTGGGCCATTTCCGGTTCAAGCTTGAAACGGGCGAAATTGTCGTAGCCCAGCAGATGCGCGCGTTCCTCGCGCAGGGCCAGGATCTCGGTCACGATGGCGCGGTTGTCGGTGGCCCCGCCGCCGGCGCCCCGCGCGGTCCAGGCGCTGAAGGCCTTCTGCCGCAGGGCGCGATCGGGGGAAAATTGCAGGAAGGGCGTGATCAGCGACCGCGACAGGGTGATGACCGGGCCGTCCTTGCCCCGCTCCTCGCCCGCCGCGCGGGCGGCAGAGGCCAGCCACGCAGGCAGCGGCGCCAGGTCGGCCTCGGCCAGTTCCATGAACCAGTCGCGTTCATCTGCCAGCAGGTTCTGGGTGAAGGCGGTGCCCAGCTCCGCCAGCCGCCCCATGATCTCCTTCATTCGCTTGGCCTTGTCGCCGGTCAGCGCGGCGCCCGCCCGGACAAAGCCGCGATGCGACAGGTACAGCAGCCGCGCCTGGTCCGCGTCGAGGCCCAGTTCGTCGCGCGTCTCCCATAGCATCGCCACCCGGGCGAAGAGGTCGCGGTTGGCGTTGATGTCGGCGAAATGCGCCGCCAGCTTGGGCGAAAACTCCCGCTGCAGCGCCTCGCGCGCAGGCGTGCTGTCGGCACCGGCCAGGGCGAAGAAGGGCGCCAGCACCTTCTCCAGCTTCTCGCCGGAGGCCTCCAGCGCCAGGATCGTGTTGTCGAAGCTGGGCGCGTCGGGGTTGTCGGCGATATCGGCAATCTCCACCTCATGGGCGGCCAGGGCCTCCTCCAGCGCGGGGGCGAAATCCTCGTCGCGGATCTTGTCGAAGGGCGGCAGGCCAAAGGGCGTGTCCCAGGGGGCAAGCAGCGGGTTGGTCATGGTCGGTCCTTTCGGATTGCGCCGCAACAGGGGCAGTCGGCCCGGGGCTTCAGCGCGATTTTTCGGGTCTCGCCCCAGAGGGCGTCGTAGATCAGCATTTCGCCGGTGAGCGTGGCGCCGGCGCCGGTGATGCGTTTCACCGTCTCCACCGCCATCATGGCGCCGACGACGCCGGGCAGCGGCGCCAGAACGCCGGCCATGGCGCAGGAGGGCGCCAGTTCGGGCGCGGGCGCCTCGGGGAAAATGCATTGGTAGCAGGGCGCGCCGCCGGCGGGGTCGAAGACGGCGACCTGCCCCTCCCATTGCGACAGCGCGCCGGAGATCAGCGGCTTTCCGGCCGCCACCGCCACGCGGTTGGCC
This sequence comes from Pseudooceanicola marinus, assembly GCF_020177265.1. GTDB lineage: Bacteria > Pseudomonadota > Alphaproteobacteria > Rhodobacterales > Rhodobacteraceae > Pseudooceanicola > Pseudooceanicola marinus_A. The sequence goes on along the minus strand of NZ_JAIVMC010000007.1, from coordinate 24,312 downwards.
AGGTAGCGGGTATCGAAGTTGTCGCTGCCGTCCAGCAAGATGTCATAGTCCGCCATCAGCGGCGCGGCGACCTCGGCGTCGAAGGCACGCTGGTAGGGGCGCACCTCGACATGGGGGTTCAACGCGCGCAGGGCGGCCTGGGCCGATTGCACCTTGGGCATGCCGATGTCGGCATCGCGGTGGATCACCTGACGTTGCAGGTTGGAGGCGGAGACGGTGTCGGCGTCGATCACCCCGATCCGTCCCACGCCTGCAGCGGCGAGATAGAGCAGCGCAGGCGAGCCGAGGCCGCCCGCGCCGATCACCAGCACGCGCGCCTCCTTCAGCGCCTTCTGCCCCGGCCCGCCGAGTTCCCGCAAGACGATGTGGCGGGCGTAGCGGTCCAGCTCGGCCTCGGAGAACAGCGGTGCGGGCTGGTCGGGGGGTGTCTCTTCCCCTTCCGTGCCATGGGCGCGGGCGCGCAGCGCGCCCAGGCCGCGCCGGTAGGCCAGCACCACCACCGCCACGCCGCCCAGCATCAGCCAGGCGGCCCGGGGGCCGAGGGCCATGCGCATCGGGTGGGTCTCCGGCAGGACGAACAACAGCGCCAGCAGGCAGAGGTAGGCACCAAGCACCACCGCGCCGCGCGCGCGGCGCGAGACGCCGAACTGCCCGCCGGCCAGCCAGAGCACGAGGGCCAGGAAAAGGATCCAGCCCATCAGGCCCTAGCCCCGCCCGGTGGAGCCGAAGCCACCCGCGCCGCGCGCAGTCTCGTCCAGCTCATCGACCAGGGCGAAATGGGCCTGGATCACCGGCGCCACCAGCATCTGCGCGATGCGATCACCATGGCTGACGATGAACGGCTCCGTGCCGGCGTTCAGCAGGATCACCCCGAGGGGGCCGCGATAGTCGCTGTCGATGGTGCCGGGGGTGTTGGGCAGGGTGATCCCGTGCTTCAGCGCCAGGCCCGAGCGGGGGCGCAGCTGCACCTCGAAGCCCTCGGGGATCGCCAGGCGCAGCCCCGTGGGCACCAGCGCGCGGGTGCCCGGCGCAAGCTCCAGCTCGCCCCGGTCGGGCAGGTTGGCCCGCAGGTCGGCCCCCGCCGCGCCCTCACTTGCATAGGCCGGCAGCCCCAGGCTCTGGTCCGCGCCCTCGTCCCACATGATCCGAATGGCCAGTTTCCGCATTGTCGTTCTTTCCCAGTCTTCAGAGCCGGTCACGCGCTCAGCGCCTCGGCGATGCGCGCGGCGAGCCTTTGGGCCACCGCGGTCTTGTCCATGCGCGGCCAGTCCTCGGCGCCTGCGTCCGAGATCAGCACCACCGCGTTTTCCGTGCCCCCCATGATGCCTGTCGCCGGGCTGACGTCATTGGCAAGGATCCAATCACAGCCCTTGCGCGCCCGTTTCGCCGTCGCATGGGCCACCACGTCATCCGTCTCGGCGGCAAATCCGACGACCAGCCGGGGGCGGCCTTCGGTCTTCTGCGAGATGGTGGCGAGGATGTCGGGGTTTTCCGCGAACTCCAGCACCGGCAGGGGCGCACCGCTCTGCTTCTTGATCTTCGAGGTGGAGGCGGAGGCGACGCGCCAGTCGGCCACGGCGGCGGCGAAGACGGCGGCCTCGACCGCGCCGGCGGCCTCGACCGCCTCCAGCATCTGCTGCGCGGTTTCGACGCGCACCACGTCGACGCCCTCGGGTGGCGGCACATCGGCGGGGCCGGTGACGAAGGTGACATCGGCGCCCAGATCCGCCAGCGCCCGGGCGATGGCGGAGCCCTGCGCCCCCGATGATCGGTTGGCGATGTAGCGCACCGGATCGATGGGTTCATGGGTCGGGCCGGAGGTCACCAGCACGCGCCGCCCGGACAGCGGCCCGGCGGTGAAATGGGCGCGGATCGCCTGCAGGATCACCTCGGGTTCGGACATGCGACCGGGGCCGTATTCGCCACAGGCCATGTCGCCCTCGTCTGGGCCGGTGAAGGTGATGCCGTCGCCCTTCAGCGTGGCGATGTTGCGTTGCGTGGCGGCATGTTCCCACATGCGCACGTTCATCGCGGGGGCGATCAGGACGGGCGTATCGGTGGCCAGAAGCAGGGTGGAGGCCAGGTCATCGGCCTGCCCCTGCGCCATCTTCGCCATCAGGTCGGCGGTGGCAGGCGCCACAACCACCAGATCGGCGGAGCGCGACAGCTCGATATGCCCCATCTCAGCCTCTGACGTCAGGTCGAACAGCGCCTCATGCACCTTTTCCCCGGCCAGCGCGGCGAGCGTCAGGGGGGTGACGAACTCCCCCGCCGCACGGGTCACCACCGGGGTGACAGCGGCGCCCTGCCCGCGCAGCAGGCGGATCAGCTGGGGGATCTTGAAGGCGGCAATGCCACCGCCGACGATCAGAAGAATTCTCTTGCCTGCCAGCATGGTGGCCCCCGCTTTCTCGCCGCCACGCGGCTGTCGCCGGGCAGAGTAGAACGGCACCCCGGCAGGTACAAGCGAAGGCGGGCGCCCCACCCGGAAACGCCCGCCTCTGAAATGTCGGTTCTGTCCTGGCCCGCGAGGCCCGCGCGGCTCAGTGCAGCAGGGCCTGCGCCTCGCTCGACGCGCCTTCCAGGCTCTTGCGCATCTTGGTGAAGGCCGCGGCCTCCAGCTGGCGCACGCGTTCCTTCGACAGGCCCAGCTCCTGGCCCAGGCTTTCCAGCGTGCGGGGGGTATCGCGCAGCTTGCGCTCGGCGACGATGTGACGCTCGCGGTCGTTCAGTTTCGACATGGCGCCGGCCAGCCAGCGGCGCAGGGCCGACAGGTCATGGCTTTCGGCCACCAGGTCCTCGGCGCCGGCGCCGTCATCCTCGATGGTATCGATCCATTCGCGCCCTTCCTCATCGGCGCTTTGGGTCGCATTCAGCGAAAAGTCGGATCCCGACAGGCGACCTTCCATCATCTCGACATCGCGCAGCGGCACACCGACCTCGGTCGCGATCAACTGGCGCAGCTGGTGCATGTCGATTTCCTCGCCACGCGCTAGGGCTTCACGTTCCAGCCGGGCCTGGACGCGGCGCATGTTGAAGAACAACGATTTCTGGGAGGAGGTGGAGCCGGTGCGGACCATGGACCAGTTGCGCATTACGTAGTCCTGGATCGACGCCTTGATCCACCAGACCGCGTAGGTGGAAAAGCGCACGCCGCGATCGGGGTCGAACTTGTCTGCCGCCTTCATCAGGCCCAGCCCCGCTTCCTGGATCAGGTCATTCATCGGGGCGCCGTAGCGGCGGTACTTGGAGGCCATCGAAATGGCCAGTCGCATGTAGGCGGTTACCAGTCGGTGAAGGGCTGCGGTGTCGCGCTTGTCGCGCCAGGCGTAGGCCAGTTCCAGCTCGGTTTCGGCGTCCAGAAGTTCCGCCTTCATCGCCACCCGCGAAAGCGGCATCGTCATCGTTTCGGTCTGCACGTTCAGTCCCCTCTGTCGGTTTGGCGGGATGCGCGGTGCGCGCCCTTTGGCCGCCTCTTTGACTCGGCTCTTTCGCAAGCTATACGCGCGGAACCCCCTTTCGGTTCCAAAACGGAGGCAGAAAAATGTCGGCACGACGGATCCTTGTGATCGGCGGCGCAGCCTCCGGGAAGTCGGAATTTGCCGAGGCGCTGGTCTGCGGCCTTGGGCCCGAGCGGCTCTATCTCGCCAGCGCCGAGGCCCAAGATGCGGAGATGGAGGCGAAAATCGCGGCCCATGCCGCGCGGCGCGGCGCGGGCTGGCAAGTGGTCGAGGCACCGCTGGACCCGGCCCCGGCGCTGGCGGCGGCACAGGTCCCCGTTCTCTTCGATTGCGCGACCATGTGGTTGAGCAATCAGCTCTTTTCCGGGGCCGACCTGGGCAAGGCCCAGGCCGAACTGCTGGCCGCGCTGGCCGCCTGCCCGGCATCGGTCGTCACGGTCACCAACGAGCTGGGCCAGGGCATCGTGCCCGCCGACGCACTGACCCGCCGCTTCCGCGAGGCGCAGGGACGGCTGAACATCGCGCTGGCCCGCGAGGCCGATTGCGTGGTGCAGGTGGTGGCCGGTCTGCCCAACGTCCTGAAGGGGCAGCTGCCATGAGCCGGCTGTTCCTCGTCCGCCATGGCCCCACCCATGCGAAGTGCATGGTGGGCTGGTCCGACCTGCCCGCCGACCTCAGCGACCATCGGCGGATTGCCGCGCTGTCCGAGTTCTTGCCCCGCGAGGCTCGGCTGGTTTCCTCCGATCTGACACGCACGCGGGCGACCGCCGATGCCCTGGCCCGGCCAGGCCGCAGGCGCCTGCCCGACCACCCCGCCCTGCGGGAGATCCATTTCGGCGACTGGGAAATGCTGACCGCCCCGGAGATCGAGGCCCGCGACCCCGAGCTGTCACGCGCCTACTGGACCGACCCGGGCGAGGTGGCGCCGCCCGGCGGCGAAAGCTGGAACGCCATGGCCGCCCGGGCCTCCGCCGCTCTGGACGCATTGATGCTGGAGGGCGGCGACCTGATCGTGGTCTGCCATTTCGCCGTGATCCTGGGCCAGGTCGCCCGTCACGGCGGCGAGGCCCCGCGCGACGTGCTGCGCCATCGGGTCGAACCGCTGTCTGTGACCCATATCGACTACGGCCCCGGCGGTCGGCCCGATGGCGCGCAGATCGCGAAGATAAATCACAGTCCGTGATGTATTCCCACTCAAAATATCATTTTTCGTGATGTCAATGCGACGCTAGGCTATCCGCACAACAGCGGAGAACCCCATGCCCTATGAGCTTTTTATCGGTGCGCGCACCTATTCCAGCTGGTCGCTGCGCGGCTGGCTGATGTTCGAGCCTTTCGACCTGCCGGTCAAGACCCGCATGGTCGACCTCTATGGTGGCAACATGGCACAGCAGCTGGCCGAGAACGACCTGGCGCCGGCGCGTCTGTTGCCGGTGATGCGCACGCCCGAGGGCCATGTGCTGGGCGAGACGCTGGCGATGGCCGAACATCTGGCCGAGGCCCATCCCGACGCCGGGCTCTGGCCCGCGGCGCCCGCCGCCCACACCGCCGCGCGCTGGCTGGTGGCCGAGATGCACGCAGGCTTCACCGCCCTGCGCGGGGCCTGCCCGATGCAACTTCTGGGGCAGTACGAGGGGTTCGAGGTCAGTGATGCGGTCGCCGCCGATCTGGCGCGGCTGGATCAGCTCTTTGCCCATGCCGAGACGCAGCGCAGCACCGAAGGCCCCTGGATCTTCGGCGACTGGACCCTGGCCGATGCCTTCTACGCGCCGGTGGCCCTGCGCATCGCGGGCTACGGCCTGCCCGTCTCCGACCGGCTGGCGGCCTATACCGCCGCCATGCTGGCGCAGCCGTCGCTCCGCCGCTGGCGCGCCCTGGCCCTGACCGAGGTATTCGAGCGCGATCCCTACCCCTCGGACCTGCCGCGCGGCGCCTGGCCCGGACCCGCCCCCCTGCCGGCCCGTGCGGTCGAGGCAGGCACGCCCGTCAATGCCACCTGTCCCTTCTCCGGTCGCGCCATCACCGATCTGGCGGAGATCGACGGCCGCATCCTGGGGTTCTGCAACCCAACCTGCCGGGACAAGGCCGTCAACGATGCCCTGGCCTGGCCGGAGGTGGCCGCCCTTTTGGGCTGACAGCCACGGCCGCGCCCGGAAGGCGTTAACCAAGTCCTAAGACTTGCCCCGTTAACCATGGTTTCGGCCATCCGGCCAAAGCGGGGGATCGCAGGATGCTCAGGACCTATACCGTCGCCTTCCACGGCGCCGAGGCAGCCCCGGTCGAGGTGCAATGTGCGCTATCGCCCGGGGTCCCCGGCTTCTCCATCGTCGGCCTGCCCGACAAGGCGGTGTCGGAGGCCCGCGAACGGGTGCGCGCGGCCCTGGCGACCATGCGTATCGCCCTGCCCTCGCAACGGATCACCATCAACCTGTCGCCCGCCGACATGCCCAAGGCGGGCAGCCACTACGACCTGCCCATTGCGCTGGCTATCCTCGCCGCGCTGAAGGTGGTGCCCCCCGAGGCGGCGGAGGAACACGCGGCCCTCGGGGAGTTGTCGCTGGACGGCAAGCTGATCCCGGTGGCCGGCGCCCTTCCCGCAGCCATCTGCGCGGCGGACGAGGGGCGCGGGCTGCTCTGCGCCGCCGATTCCGCCGCCGAAGCGGCCTGGAGCGAGGCCACGCGCGTCATCGGCGCCGGCACCCTGGGCGACCTGGTGCGCCATCTGACGGGACAGGCCCCCCTGCCCCAGGCCGAGGCCGGCACCGTGACGCGCGGCCTCGCGCCGCCCGACCTGCGCGACGTGCGCGGTCAGGAAAAGGCCAAGCGCGCGCTGGAGATTGCCGCCGCAGGCCGCCACCACATTCTGCTTCTCGGCCCGCCCGGTGCAGGAAAATCCATGCTGGCCAAGAGGATGCCGGGCCTCCTACCGGACCTCGCCCCGCGCGAGGCGCTGGAAACCTCGATCATCCATTCGCTGGCCGGGCTCTTGGACGGCGGCGGGCTCAGCTGCTCGCCGCCTTTCATGGAGCCCCATCACACCGCCTCCACCGCCGCGATCGTCGGCGGCGGGCGCGGCGCCCAGCCGGGCGAGATCAGCCTAGCGCACAACGGGGTGCTGTTCCTCGACGAGATGCCGGAGTTTGCGCCCGCCGTTCTCGACACCCTGCGCCAGCCGATGGAGACGGGCGAGGTCACCGTGTCGCGCGCCAATGCCCATGTGCGCTACCCCTGCCGCTTCCTGCTGATCGCGGCGGCCAATCCCTGTCGCTGCGGCTACCTGCACGACGCGGGCCGCGCCTGTTCCAAGGCGCCGAAATGTTCGGAGAAATACCTGGGCAAGATTTCCGGCCCCCTGATGGACCGGTTCGATCTGCGGCTTGAGGTGCCGGCGGTGGACTATCGCCAACTGGATCTGCCGGCGACCGGCGAAAGTTCGGCCACGATCCGGGACCGGGTGCTGACCGCCCGGCGTCTGCAGGCCAGGCGGTACGACGGGGCGACGGGCATTGCCCTGAACGCCGATCTGTCAGGTGAGATGCTGGACGAGGTGGCCGCGCCGGATGCCGAAGGACGCGAGCTGTTGATGCGCGCGGCCGAACGGTTTGGCCTGTCGGCACGGGGATATCACCGGGTTCTGCGCGTGGCGCGCAGCATCGCGGACCTGGACGGCGCGGAGGCCGTGCGCCGTCCCCACCTGGCGGAGGCGCTGGCCTACCGGGTGCCGGGGATGGCGGGCTGACCCGCCGACGCTGGTCGGTCTCCGCCATGGTCGGTCACGTCAGGGAAAGGCCGGTGCCGCGTGGCAGGCGTTCGGGGCGCGTGGCGGGCCAAACGGCCCGCCCCTTGCGATCAGGCGCGCTTCGCCTCGATCGCCTCCCAGATCTTGCCGGCGATATTGGTGCCGTCGAACCGCTCCAGCTCCTGGATGCCGGTCGGGGAGGTTACGTTGATCTCGGTCAGCCAGTCACCGATCACGTCGATGCCGACGAAGACCTGGCCCTTCTCGCGCAGGGTCGGGCCGATGGCGGCGCAGATCTCCAGGTCCCGCTCGGTCAGGCTGACCTTCTCCGGGCGGCCGCCGACATGCATGTTCGAGCGGGTCTCGCCGGCGGCCGGCACGCGGTTGATGGCGCCCACGGGTTCGCCGTCGACCAGGATCACCCGCTTGTCGCCCTTGGAGACCGCAGGCAGGTACTTCTGCACGATCAGCGGCTCGCGCGAGAAGCCGGTGAACAGCTCATGCAGGGACGACAGGTTGCGGTCGTCGGCGGTCAGCCGGAAGACCCCGGCGCCCCCGTTGCCGTAGAGCGGCTTCAGAATGATATCGCCGTGCCGTTCCTTGAAGGCGCGAATGGTCGCCAGGTCGCGGGCGATGGTGGTGGGCGGCGTCAGGCCGGGGAAATCCAGCACCAACAGCTTCTCGGGGAAGTTGCGCACCCAGAAGGGATCGTTGACCACCAGCGTCTTCGGATGGATCCGCTGCAGCAGATGGGTCGTCGTGATGTAGAACATGTCGAAGGGCGGATCCTGGCGCAGCCAGACCACGTCGAAGGTCGACAGGTCGACCTCCTCTTCCGGCCCCAGCTGCGCATGATCGCCCTGCACGCGCTGCACGGTCATCGCCTGACCGCGTGCCATGACACGACCTTCCTGGAAGGAGAGATGTTCGGGGGTGTAGTAGAACAGCTCGTGCCCCCGGGCCTGCGCCTCCTCGGCCAGGCGGAAGGTGCTGTCGGCAGCAATGTCGACGGCCCCGACAGGGTCCATCTGGAACGCGATCTTCATCTTTCGGGCCTCCGCTGGATATCACCCGGACGGTGATGGCCCATCCCGGCCCGGTCTGCAATGGGGGCCGTGCCCGCCGGTCAGGCGGCCATGCTCACGTTTTCGAGGATCTGGACGGCGCCCTGCCCGTCCACCAGGGCCACGTCGATGCGCATCTCGACGAAGGCGCCGCCATGCTGGCCAGCGTAGACCTCCGCCGCGCGCATGATGCGGTGCAGCTGCGCCCAGTTCACCCGTTGCGCCGCGTGATCGAAGGTCTTGCCCGCCTTCACCTCGACGAAGACCAGCCGCGCCCCTTCGCGCAGCACCAGGTCGATCTCGGCCCCGGCGCCACGCCAGCGGGCCGCCTCGAACCGCACGCCCCGATCGCGATAGTGGCGCAGCGCGCAGTCTTCGGCGGAAAGGCCGCGCAGATAGGCCTGATGCCCCCGGTCGATCCGCGGATTTCGAAACTCCAGCACCTCTGCCATGATCAGCCCTCTCACCTGTCGGGCCGTCCTGTCAGCCCTTCGCCATCTTCAGCGCCATCTGGTAGACCTTGCGCCGGGGCAGATCGAACTGCGCCGCCACCTGGTCCGCCGCGTCGCGCACCGAAAGTTCCTTCAACGCGGCACTCAGTGTCGTTTCTAGGTCCGACTCGCTAAGAGTTTCTGAATCTCCGCGATCCATCAGCAAAACGATCTCACCCCGCGGCGGATCGGTTTCGCAACTGGCCGCCAGCTCGGCCAGCGTGCCGCGCCGCACCTCCTCGAACCGCTTGGTCAGTTCGCGACACAGCGCGCCCTGCCGCTCGGGGCCCAAAACCTCGGCGGCATCGGCCAAGGAGGCCGCCACGCGATTGGGGGATTCGTAGAAGACGAGCGTGGCCCGGGTGGCCCGCAGATCCATCAGCGTGCTGCGCCGCGCGCCCTGGGCCGAGGGCAGGAACCCCGCGAAGAGGAACCGGTCGGTCGGCAGGCCTGCCAGTGTCAGCGCGGTGATCACCGCAGAGGCGCCGGGCGCCGTGGTCACCGCCAACCCTTCGTCGCGAGCCACATGCGCCAGGTCATAGCCCGGGTCGGCGATCAGCGGCGTGCCCGCCTCGGAAGCATAGGCGACCGCCTTGCCCTCCGCGATCGCCGAGAGCAGGCGCGCCCGTGTCTTCTCGCCGCTGTGGTCGTGGTAGGCGACCAGCGGGCGATTGCCCAGCGGGATGCCGTGGATATCCATCAACTTGCGCAACGACCGGGTATCTTCGGCGGCCAGCACATCGGCCGAGGCCAGGATGTCCAGTGCCCGCAGGGTGATGTCCCGCGCGGTCCCGATCGGCACGGCCACCAGGTAGAGACCCGCCGCCAGTTTCACGCTTTCGGCATTCATTACTGGACCCTCTGAACGATAGGTTTATTATTTCCGCTGAACGACTTTTCCGCCGCAGATCTGCGCCCAAGGGGCGGTCTGGGGCCGCCTGGACCCGAGGAGATCCCCATGTTCGCTCTTTTGAGCGCCGCCCGCAAGGCACTGACCGGACAGACCCGGCCCGACACCCCCCCCGTCCCGGCGAAACGGACCGCTCCGCGCGGTGGCCGCCGCAGCCTGGTGTTGGCCCTGCCGGCCCTAGCCCTCGCCGCGGCCTGTCAGCCGGTCTCTATGGGCGGCAATTCCGGCCCCAGCATCAACACCGATCGCCCCGTGCCCGTGGCCCTGCTGGTGCCGCGCGGCTCCGGCGATGAAGGCGACGCGATCCTGGCCGCCAGCCTGGAGAACGCCGCCCGCATGGCCGCGTCGGAGCTGAACGGCGTGCAGATCGACCTGCGCGTCTATGACACCCAAGGCAGCGCCGACGTCACCGCCTCGGTCACCGGCCAGGCGATCAGCGACGGCGCCAAGATCATCCTCGGCCCGGTCTATGCCGCCAATGCCAACGCCGCCGGGCGCGTCGCCGCGTCGCGCGGGGTCAACGTGCTGGCCTTCTCCAACAACCCCGAGATCGCGGGCGGCAATGTCTTTGTCCTGGGCCCGACGTTCCAGAACACCGCCGACCGGCTGACCCGCTACGCGGTGAACCAGGGCAAGTCGCGCATCGTGCTGGTCTCCGGCCAGACGCCCGAGGGTCGTGCCGGCGCCAGCGCCGTGCAGACCGCGGCGGCGCGCAACGGTGCTTCGGTCGTGGCTTCGGTGCCCTACGAGTTCTCGCAGACCGGCGTGCTGGACGCCGTGCCGCAGGTCCGGGACGCCGCCGGGCGGGACGCCGGCAACGCCGATGCGATCTTCCTGACCGCCAATACCGCCGGTGCGCTGCCGCTCTTCACCCAGATGCTGCCGGAAAACGGCCTGGGCCCGGACAAGGTGCAGTACATCGGCCTGACCCGCTGGGACATCCCGCCCCAGACGCTGGACCTGCCGGGCGTCCAGGGCGGCTGGTTCGCCCTGCCCGATCCCGGCCTGACCGCGCAGTTCAACGCCCGCTACACCGCCGCCTACGGCGCCTCGCCGCATCCCATCGGGGGTCTGGCCTTCGACGGCGTCGCGGCCATCGGCGCCCTGGTCCGCCAGGGCCGGTCCGACGCGCTGTCGGTGTCGGGCCTGACGCAGGGCTCCGGCTTCCAGGGGGTCGGCGGCGTCTTCCGCCTGCTGCCCGACGGCACCAATGAACGCGGCCTGGCCGTGGCGACGATCCAGGACCGTCAGGTCGTGGTGGTCGATCCCGCCCCGCGCAGCTTCTCCGGCGGCGGCTTCTGATCCGCCACCTGGGCCCCATACCGTCCGCCGCCGGCCTGGCTGTGCCGGGGGCGGACCTTCTGCTTCCGGAACGGACGCCACATGGACAAATCGCTTTCGCTGCCGGACGATCTCATTCGTCCGGCTGAAGACATTCTGGACCCTGCCGCCCTGGGGCGCGAGCTGGAGGCCATCCGTCGCGAGGAGGCCGATCCGGCCAAGGCCCGCGCCGCGGTGGTCGCGCGCCTGAACAGCGCCCGGACCGAGGGGATGGAGCGGATCGCCCAGGCCTTCACCGCCGATCCCTTCGCCGCCCGCAAGACCACCCGCGCCTATACCTTCGTCACCGATTGCATCATCCGCGAGGTGCTGGAGCAGGGCCGCGCCAGCCTGGCCGAGGACCAACGCGAGGCCCTGGGCGATTTCGCCATCTGCGCCGTCGGCGGCTATGGCCGGGGCGAGATGGCCCCCTTCTCCGACGTCGATCTGCTGTTCCTGACAAAGTCCCGCATCACCCCCGCGCTGGAGGCGCTGATCGAGGCGATGCTTTATGTCATGTGGGACCTGCACCTGAAGGTCGGCCACGCCAGCCGCACGATCCGCGAATGCCTGAAGCTGGGCGGCGAGGACTACACCATCCGCACCTCGCTGATGGAAACCCGGTTCCTCGCGGGGGACGCGCCCCTGGTGGATCAGCTGAACGACAAGCTGTGGTCGGACCTCTTCAAGGGCACCGAGAAGGACTTCATCGAGGCCAAGCTGGAGGAGCGGTACAACCGCCACCAGAAACAGGGCGGCCAGCGTTACGTCGTCGAACCCAACGTGAAAGAGGGCAAGGGCGGGCTGCGCGATCTGCAATCCCTCTACTGGATCGGCAAATACGTCCATGGGGTGCAGTCGGTGGCCGAGCTGGTCCGCCTGGGCGTCTTCACCCGCGACGAATATGCCACCTTCCAGAAGGCCGAGGATTTCCTCTGGGCGGTGCGCTGTCACCTGCACCTGCTGGCCGGGCGGCCGCAGGACCAGCTGACCTTCGACATGCAGGTCCAGGTGGCCGAGCGCATGGGATACAAGGACAAGGGCGGGCGCCGCGGGGTCGAGCATTTCATGCAGGCCTACTTCCGCCACGCCAACTCGGTCGGCGAGTTGACCCGCATCTTCCTGACCCAGCTGGAGGCCGAGAACGTCAAGGGCGACGCGATGCTGGAACGGGTGTTCCGCCGCAAGCCCAAGATCGGCTCGGACTACGAGGTGGTGCACGGCCGCCTGGCGGTGAAGGACGAGGCGCATTTCCTGCAGGACAAGCTGAACCTGCTGCGCCTCTTCGACGAGGGGCTGCGCACGGGGATGCTGCTGCACGCCGATGCGATGCGGATGGTGCACGCCAACCTCGACAGGATCGACGACCAGATGCGCGAGGATCCGGAGGCGGCGAAGATCTTCCTCGGGACGCTGCTGAAGCACGGCAACCCCGAACGCGCCCTGCGCCGGATGAACGAGCTGGGCCTGCTGGGCACCTTCCTGCCCGAGTTCGGCCAGATCGTCGCGATGATGCAGTTCAACATGTACCACCACTACACGGTGGACGAACACACCATCCAATGCATCCGCCACCTGGCCCTGATCGAACACGGCGACCTGGAGGAGGAGCTGCCCGTCGCCTCCACCATCCTGGCGGAAGGGGTGAACCGCCGCGTCCTTTACGTGGCGCTACTGCTGCATGACATCGGCAAGGGCCGCGAGGAGGATCACGCGGTGCTGGGCGCCAAGATCGCCCGCAAGGTCGCCCCGCGCCTCGGGCTGACGCCCGAGGAATGCGACACGGTGGAATGGCTGGTGCGCTATCACCTTCTGATGTCGGACATGGCGCAGAAACGCGACCTGGCCGACCCGCGCACGGTGCGCGACTTCGCCAAGGCCGTGCGCTCTCGCGACCGGCTGGACCTGCTGACGGTGCTGACCGTCTGCGATATCCGTGGGGTGGGTCCCGGCACCTGGAACAACTGGAAGGCGCAGCTGCTGCGCACCCTCTACCACCAGACCCGGCGCGCCCTGGAAACCGGGCTGGAGGAACTCAACCGCACCCACCGTGGCCAGGAAGCCCAGCGGATGCTGGTGGAGAAACTGGACGGCTGGAGCCAGGACGACGTCGACCGCGAGCTCGCGCGCCATTACCCGCCCTACTGGCAGGGGTTGCAGACCGCGACCCAGGCCGCCTTTGCCGAGATGCTGCGCGATCTGCCGGTAGACGAAATCCGCATCGACCTGCACGCGGACGAGGACCGGGACGCGACGCGCGCGCTTTTCGCCATGGCCGATCACCCGGGCATCTTCGCCCGGCTGTCCGGCGCACTGGCCCTGGTCGGCGCCAATGTGGTGGACGCGCGCACCTACACGACGGTCGACGGCTATGCCACCGCCGCCTTCTGGGTGCAGGATGCCGAGGGCAGCCCCTACGAGGCCTCGCGCCTACCCCGGCTGACGCAGATGATCCACAAGATCCTGCGCGGCGAACTGGTCGCCCGCGAGGCGATGGTGGACCGCGACCGGATCAAGAAACGCGAGCGTGCCTTCAAGGTCGCCACCTCTGTCGCCTTCGACAACGAGGGGTCCGAGATCTACACGATCATCGAGGTCGATACCCGCGACCGTGCCGGGCTGCTCTATGACCTGACGCGGACGCTGGCGACGGCCAACGTGCAGATCTCCTCGGCCGTGATCGCCACCTACGGCGAACAGGTCGTGGATACCTTCTACGTGAAGGACATGTTCGGGCTGAAACTCTTCTCCGCCTCGAAACAGAAGGCGCTGGAGGCAAAGCTGCGTGAGGCGATTGCCGCCGGTCAGGAAAGGGCGCGCGCGTGAATCCCATCCGCCTGGTCTCCGGCATCTTCACCGTGGGACTGTGGACCATGCTCAGCCGCGTGCTGGGCCTGACCCGCGACATCATCATCCTGGCCGTGCTGGGCACCGGCCCGGTCTACGAGGCCTTTGTCGTGGCCTTTCGTCTGCCCAACATGTTCCGCCGCTTCTTTGCCGAAGGGGCGTTCAACATGGCCTTCGTGCCCATCTTCTCGAAGAAGCTGGAGGCCGACGACAGCCCGCAGAGGTTCATGAACGAGGCCTTCGCGGGCCTCGCCACGCTGCTGATCGCGCTGACGGTGCTGGCACAGGTGGCCATGCCCTGGCTGATCCTCGGCCTTGCCTCGGGCTTTGCCGGCGATGAACAATATCCGCTGGCCGTCGCCTTCGGGCGCATCGCCTTCCCTTATATTCTCTTCATCTCACTGGCAGCCCTGCTCTCGGGGGTGCTGAACGCCGCCGGGCGCTTTGCCGCGGCAGCCGCCGCGCCGGTGCTGCTGAACGTGCTGTTCGTCAGCACTGCCCTGCTGGCCGAGCCCCTGGGGCTGGAACTGGGCTATGCGCTGGTCTGGGCGATCCCGGTCGCGGGCGTGGCGCAGCTGGCACTGCTGTGGATCGCCGCGGCGCGGGCTGGCTTCCATGTCCGCCCCGCCCGTCCCCGGCTGACGCCGGACCTGAAACGGCTGGTCCGCATCGCCATTCCCGCCGCCCTCGCCGGCGGCGTGGTGCAGGTGAACCTGCTGGTGGGTCAGCAGGTGGCCTCCTACTTCGACCGGGCCGTCGGCTGGCTCTTCACCGCCGATCGTCTATACCAGCTGCCCCTCGGCGTGGTGGGCATCGCCATCGGCATCGTCCTGCTGCCCGACCTGTCGCGCCGCCTGAAGGCCGAGGATGCCGCAGGCTCGCGCAACGCGCTGAGCCGCGCAGGCGAGCTGGCGCTGGCGCTGACCCTGCCCTGCGCGGTGGCGCTGGTGGTGATCCCCCTGCCCATCGTGTCGGTCCTGTTCGAGCGCGGCGCCGCGCGGCCTGAGGACAGCGCGGCCATCGCCCTGGCCGTGGCGGTCTACGGTGCGGGCCTGCCCGCCTTCGTGCTGCAGAAGGTCCTTCAACCGCTCTACTTCGCGCGCGAGGATACGCGGCGGCCCTTCAACTATGCCCTGCTGGCGATGGTCGCCAACGCGGCCGTGGCCATCGGACTGGCGCCGGTGATCGGCTGGATCGCCTGTGCCCTGGCGACCACGCTGGCGGGCTGGGTGATGCTGGCGGCGCTGGTCGCCGGCACTGGCCGCATGGGAGAGGTCGCCCGCTTCGACGACCGGTTCCGCCGCCGCGCGCCGCGCATCTTCCTGGCTTCGCTGATCATGGGCGCGGCGCTCTGGCCGGCGAAACTGCTGCTCGCGCCCTGGCTGTCGGCGGACTACATCCGCTACCCCGCCCTGGCCCTGCTGATCGCCATCGGCTGCGCCGTCTACTTCGGCGCCGGACCGCTGATCGGCGCCTTCCGGCTGTCGGATTTCACCGGCGCGGTGAAACGCCGCAAATCAGGCTGAAACCCTCGGGCTTCGGGCGGCGTTGAGTCCGGAACGCCGCCAGCCCCCCAGGAGCCCATGCCCAAAGATACCCGCCATCAGAAGGATCTGATCCCGCTCGTCACCGCAGCCGAGATGTTTCCCGCGCTGGAAACCCTCTGCCTGCAGGCCAAGAGCGAGGTCCTGATGTCGTTCCGCATCTTTGATCCGCGCACGCGCCTGCACAGCGCAGAGGCCGAGGCACTGGAATTGAAGACCTGGGCCGACCTGGTGGCTCACGTCGCCGCGCGAGGCGTGAAGATGCGGCTGCTGATCGCCGATTTCGACCCGGTCTTCACCCCCGACCTGCACCGCGATGCCTGGGACGCCGGCGCGGGGTTCGCCGCCGGGCTGTTAAGCCACACCCAGGCGGAAGATACGGCCGAATTCCACGGTGCCGAGGTGCTGGTGGCCCAGCACCAGGCCAGCGCCGCGCCGGTTTGGAAACGCATCTTCGGCAGCCGCGTAAGGGCCTCGGTGGAGGATCTGCGCCAGCGCAACCCGGAACGCCTGACCCCGCTGCAACTGCGTGCGCTATCGGGCGACGTCACCCTGCGCCCGGCCTCGCTGCACCAGAAACTGGCGGTGGCGGACGGTCGGCAGGCGATCATCGGCGGGCTGGACGTGGACGAACGCCGCTGGGACGACGAGAGCCATGAACAGCGCGCCGAGGACACCTGGCATGACGTGTCGCTGCGGGTCAGCGGGGCCGTGGCCGGCGACATTCGCCGACACTTCGCCGATTGCTGGAGCCGCGCGCAGAAGGCCGGCGCCGCCAGCTTTGCCGCCGAGGCAAGCCCGGTCGAAAGCACCGCGCCTCTGCCCGACAAGCACATGAGCGCCATGGGCCCGCGCCTGTTGCGCACCCAGTCGCAGCCCCGGCGCGGCCCGCTGCGCCTTGGCCCGAAACCGGCGATCACCGAACACGAAGAGGCCCATCTCGCGGCCTTCGACAGTGCCGAGAAGCTGATCTATCTGGAAAGCCAGTTCTTTCGCCACATGCCCCTGGCCCGCGCCCTGGCCCGCGCCGCCGAACGGGCCCCGCGGCTGAACTGCATCCTGGTGCTGCCGACCGAACCCGAACGGGTGATCTTCAACGGCGACACCAGCATCGACGCCCGGCATGAACTGGCCCTGCAACTGCGCTGCCTGAACCACGTCCGCCGTGCCTTCGGCGACCGGCTGGCGGTCGTCGCTCCGGCCCAGCCCCGCCCGGCGCCGCGCCACACCCCGAAACCGCTCTACGGCGCCGGGGTGATCTACCTGCATTCCAAGGTCACGCTGGTGGATGACAAGCTGGCGATCCTGGGCTCCGCCAACCTCAACGGGCGGTCGATGCGATGGGACACCGAGGCGTCGCTGCAATTCCACGACACCGCCAGTATCCGGGCCCTGCGCAAGCGGCTGATGAAAAGCTGGCTGCAGGATCACATGAAGGACATAGATCCCCACTGCGCCGATGACTGGACCGCGCTGGCTCATGCAGAGGCCGGGCGCGATCCGGAGGCGCGCAGCGCCCATATCCTGCCCTGGCCCGAACGGCGCAACCGCCGCCTCGCCCGGTTCCTGCCCGTGCTGCCGCCGGAGATGTTCTGACGCCGCTCAGCGGTGGCGCAACTTGGCCCGCAGACGGGCAAAGCCGCCGGGCAGCAGGACCGGCGCCAGGGCAAAGCCCAGGATAAACGCCGCGATGTCGGCCACCCAGGCCATGCCGGTCTCGAAAAACAACCCGAACAGCAGCTGGATCCCCATCAGGATCCCGATCAGCCGGAAGGCCATGACCTGGTTCTGCCCGACTGCCCGGTAGTAGATCGCCAGCATGTAGCTGTAGGCGCCGATCATCCCGTAGGCGGCCGGGAAGGCCCCAAAGAGCGGCTCGGTATCGGGGGCCACCAGGCCGAAGACCAGGGCGCCACCGATGACGGTCGCCAGGAACAGGATTGCCAGACCGAGGGGTTTCATCGCCTCGCCCACGAACTTGCCCAGGGCCAGGAACATCACCCCGGCGATCAGCGCCGACTGAAACGACCCGTGGATGAAGGGATAGGTGACGAAGCGCATCAAGAGCTGCGGCGCGGCGTCCCCCGTGGCCAGCATGTAGTCCAGGAAGGCCGGCGAGAAGGCGTAGTCCTGCAGCGCGCCCAGGCGCCAGCCAATGGACTGCGGCCCGCCGATCAGCCCCACGTTGCCCAGCGAGAAGATCCCCTCGATCCCGATGATGGCGATGAAGATCACCACGATCACCGGCGAAACGGGATTGACCGGGCTGTCGTCCGGGCGGCGGTCGTCGTACATGGGGGCGTCCTTTGCTGCTCTTGCCCGGGGCTGCCTGCTGTTGACGCCCCATTGGGGCATGGGTAAGCCAGCTCAGACGATTTTTCCAGACGCCGCTGACAGGAGTGCGGATGATGTCCGACGCGACCGAGACCCAGACCACGAAATTCCAGGATCGGGTGTTTTCCGGGATCCAGCCCTCCGGCGGGCTGACCCTCGGCAACTACCTGGGCGCCATGCGCCGTTTCGTGGACTGGCAGGACCGCGGCCTGAAGGAAGGGTTCGAGACCATCTTCTGCATGGTCGACCTGCATGCGATCACCGTCTGGCAGGACCCGGCGGCGCTGCGCCGCCAGACCCGCGAACTGGCCGCCGCCTATATCGCCTCCGGCCTCGACCCCGAGAAGTCGATCCTGTTCAACCAGTCCCAGGTGCCCGAACACGCGCAGCTGGCCTGGATCTTCAACTGCGTCGCCCGCATGGGCTGGATGCAGCGGATGACCCAGTGGAAGGACAAGGCGGGCAAGAACAGCCAGAACGCCTCGCTCGGCCTCTTCGCCTATCCGGCGCTGATGGCCGCCGATATCCTGATCTACCACGCCACCCACGTCCCCGTGGGCGAGGATCAAAAGCAGCACGTGGAACTGACCCGCGACATCGCGGCGAAGTTCAACCACGACTACGGGCAGGAATTCTTCCCGCTGACCGAGCCGGTGATCGAGGGCACGGCGACCCGCGTCATGTCCCTGCGCGACGGCACCAAGAAGATGTCGAAATCCGACCCGTCGGACATGGCGCGCATCAACCTGACCGATGACGCCGACGCCATCGCCAACAAGATCCGCAAGGCCCGCACCGACCCGGAGGCCCTGCCGTCCGAGGCCGAGGGCCTGGAAGGCCGTGCCGAGGCGCGCAACCTGGTGACGATCTACGCCGCCCTGGCAGGCACCGACGTGGACAGCGTGCTGCGCGATTTCGGCGGCCGTCAGTTCTCCGAGTTCAAGCCCGCCCTGGGCGAGCTGGCGGTGGAGAAGCTGGCGCCGATCTCGACCCGCATGGCGCAGCTGATGGAAACCCCGGACGAGATCGACCGGATCATTGGCCGTGGCGCTGAAAAGGCCCGCAAAATCGCCGAGCCGGTCCTGAAGGACACCTACGAGCTTGTCGGCATGATCCGCTCCTGAGCGGGTTTCCGGCGGGCAGACAGCGCCCTTCACACTCATAGGTTGCACATTTTCGATGCAATGCCGCGCCCGCAGCCCCAGGAAATGCTGCGAGTGCAGCATTTTCATGCGCAAGTGTCCCGGACGTCACTCAAGTGTTTCATTGAAAAGTTAACGCTGGGGCAAGGTGCTGGTGAAGGCAAGGATCACCCCCCCGATCCGAGTCTCGGCAGACCATTTCAAGAAGCCCTTTTTTAAGCACCAAATCCCCGGCCTCCTGGGCCGGGGGCCTGGTGTCCGCCTGCCCCTTTCATCCCCCCGGTCAAAGGTCTATCCCTAGGCCCGACCGACCACAGGAGACGAACATGGCAGGCGAAATCCACACCTTTTTCGATGGCAGCTGGTATCAGGGCGATGTCGCCGTGATGAAGGCCGGCGACCACGGGGCCTGGCTGGGGTCGACGGTCTTTGACGGCGCGCGGCTGGTCAACGGGCTTATGCCCGACCTGCGCCCGCACCTGGAACGGGTCAACCGCTCCGCCGAGGCGATGCTGATCAAGCCGACCTACACGGTCGAGCAAATGATCGAGATCGTCCGCGAGGGCGTGACCAAGTTTGCCCCCGGTGAGGCGATCTACATCCGCCCCATGTACTGGGGCATCACCGGCGAGGCCAGCGTGGTGGAACCGGCCTACGGCGGCGGCACCGGCTTCTGCATGGCGCTGGAAGCGATGGAGATGCCGGCAGAGGATTCCGCAGCCACCCTGGGCAAGACCCGCTTCCGCCGGCCCACCCTGGACGTGGCGGTCTGCAACGCCAAGACCGGCAGCCTCTACCCCAACAACGGCCGGATGATCGCCGAGGTGCGCGCGCGTGGCTTCACCAACGCCCTGGTCACCGACCAGCTGGGCAATGTCGCCGAAAGCGCCACCGCCAACATCTTCATGGTCAAGGATGGCGAGGTCTTCACCCCGATCGCCAACGGCACCTTCCTGTCGGGCCTGACCCGCGCGCGCCACATCAAGAACCTGCGCGCCGATGGCATCACCGTGCATGAGGCCGTGCTGACCTATGCCGATTTCGAAGCCGCCGACGAGGTATTCCTGTCCGGCAACTTCGCCAAGGTCACCCCGGTCACGCAGTTCGAGGACACCCACTACGAGATCGGCCCGATCACCAAGCGCACGCGCGAGCTTTACTGGGACTGGGCCAAGACCGACATGAAGATGTGAGCCGTCGGGCTCCGGGCCGCCCGCCTCGCGGCGGCCCGCAGGACCGCCTCAGACCTCCGGGTCCGAGGTCACCCGCACCAGCCGCGTGAGGTCCGACAGGCGTTCCCGCTGCTGCCCCGTCTCGTCGAAGTTCGACGGCGACAACCAGACCCCATAGGCCTCCTTCAGCGCCGGCCAGTCGCTGTCGGTGATGGCGAACCAGGCGGTGTCGCGGTTGCGGCCCTTCACCACCATGTGCTGGCGGAAGACGCCTTCATAGCTGAACCCCAGCCGCTGCGCCGCGCGGCGCGAGGGCAGGTTCAGGGCGTTGCATTTCCATTCATAGCGGCGATAGCCGGCCTCGAAGGCCCAGTTCATCATCAGAACCATCGCCTCGGTGGCCGCCACGGTGCCCTGGAGGGCCGGCGCGAAGGTGATGTTGCCAACCTCGATCGAGCCGTTTCCCGGCACGATGTTCAGGTAGGACGCCACGCCAAGCGGCCCCTTCTGCCGATGCTCGATGGTCAGGAAGACCGACGGCCCCTCTTCGACCGAGCGCACCCAGCGGTGGTACTGCGGCGCGGAATGGAAGGGGCCCACGGGCATGTAATCCCACAGCCAGTCCTGGTCGCCGTAGGCCGCGTGCAGCAGCCCGGCATGGGCATCGGCGCGTAGCGGGCGCAGGCGCACGCGCTGGCCGTCCAGCACCAGATCGCGCGGCGGCGCGGGCGGCACCTGCCAGTTCTCGGCCGGCGGCCCGAGGGGGCGATCCTGGCGCATTCTCCGTCTCCCTTTCCGGCGCCTGTCCCGTGGCGCGCTAGTCTTCGGGAAACGATAGGAAAAACCTTGCCGCATGGGAAGGGCCACGGCAGCGATCCGGCGCCGAATTCACGCGCCCCGGGGCGCTTCACAGCACGAGACGCGCAGCCCCGCTCAGGTCGAGACCGGGGAAGACCTGCCCCTCCAGCACCGCGCGGTCCAGCCCGAAGAGGCCCTGCATCACCCCGGCGGCATGGGCGCGCACATCACTCAGCGGCAGAAGGTCCCGGCGGGCATAAAGATCGGCCTCCGCCAGACCGGGCCAGCCGCCAGCCACCTGCTGCCCCCGCAGTGCGCCGCCCGCGTAGATCATCAGCCCGGCGGTGCCGTGATCGCTGCCCCCGGTCCCATTCAGCCGCGCGGTACGCCCGAATTCGGTCATCGCCACCACCGCCGTCTTGCCCCAGACCGCCGGCCCCAACTCGTCCCGCAGCGTCAGCAGGACAGAGGCCAGGCTTTCCAGCGGGCCTTGCAGCGTGCGGTGCTGCGCCGCGTGCGTGTCCCAGCCGTTGATCGAGAAGGTGGCGATCCGCGCCTCGGCCCGCAACTTCTGCGAAGCAAAGCGGGCCAGCGCGTCGTAGCCACCGGCGCCGCGCGCTGCCTTCGCCGCCTCCGCCAGGGCCTTGCGCGCGTCCTGCGTGGCGCCCGGGTCCATCGTCCCGCCGCCGTCCATCGCGCGCCCCTCCGCCATCTCCATCATCTCGGCCATCTGCAGGATCTCGCCTGCCGCACCGGGCGCCACCAGCCCCGACAGCACCAGCGCCTCTCCCAGGGCATCGCGGAACAGCGGATCGTCGTGGGTCACCATCACCAGCAACCGCTCGGTCTGCGGGCTGAGGCTGAGGGCCGCATCGGGCGACCAGTTCGTCACCGGCGCAGCGCCCGTCGTCAGAAGCATGTCGCCCCGCCCGATGCTGTAGGTCGTCTCCGCCTCGATGCCGGGCACCGCCTGCAACATGCGGTTCAGCCAGCCGTCTCGGGCCTGGCCGACGCCGGTCGTGCCCGCCTCCAGGATATCCTGGCCATCGAAATGGCTGCGCTTGTCGCGGTAGGGGGTGGAGGTGGCATTGACGAAGCCCAGCTCCCCCGCCCGCCAGAGCGGCGCCAGGGGCGCCAGCGCCGGGTGCAACTCCCACGCGCCATCCAGCGCGACGCCCGTCCCCGCCCCGCGATCCGGGCGCAGGGCGGCGAAATCGGGATCGCCCACCGGGCGCAGGGCATCCAGCCCGTCCAGCGCGCCGCGCAGGATCAGCACCACCAGCCGGTTCTCCCAGGGCGCGGCGGCAAAGGACATGGGCGTGACCAGCGGGCTGGCCGCCGCCGAACAGCCGATCAGCGCGGAGCGCCAGAGGAAATCCCGTCTGTTCAACCTGTTGCCCATCATCACATCCTCTGAAACGCGGGGGCGGCGAAGGCCAGCGCCAGGCCCTCGATCCGGGTCTGGGCGGCCGCCACGGCAAAGCGAAGGCCCTCGGGCGCCAGCGGCCCCAGGGCGGATTGCAGCACCTCGCGCGGGTCCGGCACCTCGTCCAGCAGCAGAAGCGGCGCCGAGGTCAGCCATTGCAGCCGCGCGGCATAGCGTTGCGGGGTGATCCAGTCGCCGTCGGCCTCGGGCCAGCCATCCGGCCCGTTGGGCTGCTCCCAGGGCTGGCCCATCTGCTGCATCGGCGCCGCCAGGGCGATGCGGAACCCGCGTTCATCCCCCAGGGGCATCTTCGCCGCCGGCACGTCCAACGCCCGCAGCACAGAGCCGATGAAATCCACCGGCGGCTTCACGTTGCCGCCCAGGGGCGCGGTCCAGGCGGCGGGGTGATCCAGCAGCACGGCATAGACCTCGGCCAGTTGCCCACCGGTCTCGGCATAGCGCGCAGCCATGTCGGCGATCAGCGCCTCGGGCGGGTCGTCCGAGACGAAATGTACCGCCAGCTTGCGCGCCAGGTGGCGGGCGGTGGCGGGGTGGCGTGCCAGATCCTCCAGCGCCTCCGTCACCTCGGCCAGATGCGGCACCTCGGCCCCGCCATAGGTCTTGCCCAGCACCACCTCGGGCCCCGGTTCCGCAAAGCGGGGGCGGAAGACGAACCCCTCCTCGAAGGTGAAGCTGAGACCGGTGAGCAGTTCCGCCAGTTGCTGCACGTCGTCCTGTGTGTAGGGGCCTCCGGCGCCCAGGGTGTGCAGCTCCATCACCTCCCGCGCGAGGTTTTCGTTCAGCCCGGCACGCCCGCCGCGGCGTTTGACCTCCGGCGCGTTCGGGCCGATGGAACTGGCCTGGTCGAGGTAGTGCAGCATCATCGGCGCGGTGGTGGCCGCGATCAGCATGTCGGCAAAGCGGCCCGCCACATGGGGACGGATCGCGCTTTCGGTAAAGGGGGCGACGCCGCGGCGGGGGATCCCGAACTTGCCCTGCACCGTGAAATGGTCGGCCCAGAAGGCGGTCAGACGTTCGCGGAACCCGTCAGGCGTATGAGCTCGGCGCAGGGCCATCGACACCACCCAGTCGGCGCGGGCCTGGCGCGCGGCCTTGTTGTGCAGGTTCTGCTGCTTCTTCGCCGCGCGCAGCGCTTCCGCGTCGTTCCGCGCGGCCTTGCGGACCTCCGTCAGCTCCGCCGCCCGGGCCAGCCGTGCCTGGAAACCCGCCCACCCCTCGATGGGATAGGCCGCCGCCGCCTCGTCGGGGCCGCGCAGGCGGGCCAGCAGGGCCGCGGCGCTCTGTGCCGGGGCCAGCCGCGGCGACAGGCCGGTGCCGAAGCGGATCTCGGCAAGATGGGGGTCGAAGGACATGCGAGGGCCTGTGCAACGGGGTTCGACCGATCCTAGCACACGGGGCAGGATTCGGCAGCGCCGCACGCGGGGGGCGCGGTTAACGCTCGCGTCCCCCTGCCCGTTCCGCGCAGCAGATCCTGCGGCGGGTCGCGGGGAAACGGTGCCTTCTGTCGCCCGCTGTGGCGCTTTCATCGCAATCCACCCCGCCTGCGGCGCGACACTGCGCCAAAACTGGGCAAAAATTGAAGGAGACGGACATGACGAGCCACAAGATCGCGCTTATCCCCGGGGACGGGATCGGCGTGGACGTGACCGAGACGACGATGCGCGTGCTGAGCGCGGCGGGCGACAAATTCGGCTTCAGCCTTGCGCCGGAGACCTTCCCCTGGTCCTGCGAATACTACCTGGAAACCGGCGCGATGATGCCCGAGGACGGGATCGAGACGCTCTCGGCCTTCGATGCCATCTACCTCGGCGCCGTCGGTTGGCCCGACACCGTCCCCGACAGCGTCTCGCTGCACGGGCTGCTGCTGCCGATCCGCAAGGCCTTCACCCAGTATGCCAACATCCGCCCGCACCGCCTGCTGGCGGGCGTCGAAGGCCCGCTGAAGGCCGAGGGCTTCGACATCCTGTGCATCCGCGAAAATACCGAGGGCGAATACTCCGGCGCCGGCGGCCGCGTCCACCAGGGCCAGCCCAACGAGGTCGC
>NZ_JAIVMC010000006.1 GCF_020177265.1 Pseudooceanicola marinus | reverse complement strand
GCGACCTCGTTGGGCTGGCCCTGGTGGACGCGGCCGCCGGCGCCGGAGTATTCGCCCTCGGTATTTTCGCGGATGCACAGGATGTCGAAGCCCTCGGCCTTCAGCGGGCCTTCGACGCCGGCCAGCAGGCGGTGCGGGCGGATGTTGGCGTACTGGGTGAAGGCCTTGCGGATCGGCAGCAGCAGCCCGTGCAGCGAGACGCTGTCGGGGACCGTGTCGGGCCAGCCGACGGCGCCGAGGTAGATCGCGTCGAAGGCTGAGAGCGTCTCGATCCCGTCCTCGGGCATCATCGCGCCGGTTTCCAGGTAGTATTCGCAGGACCAGGGGAAGGTCTCCGGCGCAAGGCTGAAGCCGAATTTGTCGCCCGCGGCACTCAGCACGCGCATCGTCGCCTCGGTCACGTCCACGCCGATCCCGTCCCCGGGGATAAGCGCGATCTTGTGGCTCGTCATGTCCGTCTCCTCGACTGGTCGTTCATTTGCCGCGATTGTCCTGCCAACGCGGCGGAAAAAGCTGCCGAAGGTTACGGGTTGGCAGCACATTCCACTCATGCTCGCATACTGACAGGCAGAAGATTGCGTCGGTGTCTGACCGACATTGGCACCCCCGGGCGGTCGCGGCAAATATGGACAATTGCCCGAAATTACGATGGTATGGCCAGACCCTGTTCACGCGATGCGACGAGACCGCAACGTCCGGGCGGCACGAGGACACACCATGAGCGCCAGCTACAAACTCGATCGCGTCGATCTGAAGATCCTGTCGGAATTGCAGCGGAACGGGCGCACCACCAACGTGGAACTGGCCGAGGTCGTGAACCTGTCGCCGTCACCCTGCCTGATGCGGGTGAAGAAGTTGCAGAAGGCCGGCTACATCACCGGCTACAGCGCCCAGATCGACCTGGCCAAGCTGGGCGACACGCTGACCGTCTTCACCGAATTCACCCTGAAGAACCACCGCCAGATCGACTTCGCCCGCTTCCAGGAGGCGCTGGAGAAGGTCGACAGCTGCGTGGAATGCCATCTGGTGTCGGGCGGCTACGACTACCTGGCGAAGTTCATTGCCGCCTCGATCTCGGACTACCAGACGATCATCGAGGGGCTGATCGACCGCGAGGTGGGGATCGACAAGTACTTCAGCTTCGTGGTGATGAAGACGCCGTTTTCCAAGACGCAGATCCCGCTGACGCGCCTGTTTGAGGACAAGCTGTAGGGCCATCAACCGCGGGCGGTCGGAAAGACGGGGGCCCCGGTCAGAGGCCCCCACGGGATCAGCGCATGGCGAACTGTTCGACCAGCTTGGGATCGCGTTCCAGCGAGGCCAGCCAGCCGGTGTCCAGCTGCGGGATCGAGGAGATCAGCAGGCGCGAGTAGGGGTGTTCGGCGCGCGCCGACATCTCGGCGGCGGGCAGGGCCTCGACCACCTCGCCCTTGTACATCACCAGCACCTCGTCACAGATCGCCTCGACCGTCGACAGGTCGTGGCTGATGAACATGTAGCTGAGGTCCAGCTCGCTCTGCAGTTCCTTCAGCAGGTCGATGATGGCGGCGGCGACGACGGTATCCAGTGCCGAGGTGATCTCGTCGCACAGGATCAGCTCGGGTTCCGCGGCCAGGGCACGGGCGAAGTTCACACGCTGTTTCTGACCGCCCGACAACTCGCCCGGCAGGCGGTGGCGGATGTTGGCGGGCAGGTGCACCATGTCCAGCAGCTCGATCACCCGCTTCTCGCGGGCGCGGCCTTTCAGTCCGTGGTAGAACCCAAGCGGGCGGCCAAGGATGGCGCCGATGGAATGCGAGGGGTTCAGCGCGGTATCGGCCAGCTGGAAGACGATCTGCGCGCGGCGCAGCTCCTCTTTCGAGCGCGCCTTCAGGCCCGGACGCATCTCGTGCCCGTCGACCAGCACGTCGCCCTGGTAGGGCGGTAGGATGCCGGCGATGGCCCGCGCCAGGGTCGATTTGCCCGAACCGGATTCGCCGATGACGCCGAGGTTGCGGCCGCGCGGCAGCTTGAAGTTGATGTCCTTCAGGATCTTCACCGTCGGCTCGCCCTTCACGATGTCGCCGTAGCCCGCGTGCAGGTGGCTGACCTCCAGGATCGGCGTCTGGTCGTGCCGCGAGGGGTCGGCTGGCTTGGCCTCGTGTTTCACCGGGTCGAAGGCGGCCAGCAGTTCGCGGGTATAGGGATGTGTCGGGGCCTCCAGGATCTGTTCGGTCGTGCCCTCTTCCTGCACCTCGCCGCCCTTCAGCACCAGGATCCGATCCGCCACCTGGGCGACGACCGCCAGGTCGTGACTGACATAGACGCCGGAAATGCCGCTTTGCTGCATGACCGACTTGAAGGCGCGCAGCACCTCGATCTGGGTGGTCACGTCCAGCGCAGTGGTGGGTTCGTCGAAGATCACCAGTTCCGGATCGCCGATCAGTGCCATGGCGGCCGACAGGCGCTGCAACTGGCCGCCCGACACCTGGTGCGGATAGCGCGCGCCGATGTCGTCGGGATCGGGCAGGGCGAGGGCACGGAACAGCTCCACCGCCTTCTTCTCGGCCGCGTCGCGCGACATCAGCGTGTGGATGGCGGTGATCTCGATCACCTGATCCATGATCCGCTTCGACGGGTTGAAGGCGGCGGCGGCCGATTGCGGCACATAGGCCACCTTGGTCCCGCGCAGGGCGGCGCGCTGGCGCTCTGTCAGGCCGGTGATCTCGTGATCGCCCAGGGTGATCTGGCCGCCGCGGATCTGGCAACCCGTGCGGGTATGACCCATCAGCGACAGCGCGATGGTGGTCTTGCCCGATCCGCTTTCGCCGATCAGGGCGATGATCTCACCCGGGGCGATGTCGAAGGACACGCCCTTGATGATCTCCACATCGCGGCCGGAATCGGTGGTGGCGCCGATCTGCAGGTCTTTGACGGTGACGCGGGGCTTGGTCATCATTCGCTCCTGTCGCGGATCTTGATGGGCAGGTTGTCGATGAACATGTTCACCGAGATGGTCAGCGTGGCGATGGCGACCGAGGGGAACAGAACCGCCGGCGCGCCGAAGGACAGGCCTTCGATGTTTTCACGCACCAAGGCGCCCCAGTCGGCGTTCGGCGGCTGCACGCCCAGACCGAGGAACGACAGACCCGACAGCACCAGCACGATGAAGACGAAGCGCACGCCGAGGTCGGCCAGGACCGGCCCGAGGATGTTGGGGAAGATCTCGCGCACGATCAGGTAGGGGGTATTTTCCCCCCGGGCGCGGGCCACGGTGACAAAATCCATGGTGTTGACGTTGACCGACAGCGCCCGGGCAAAGCGGTAGGCGCCGGGCAGGTAGATCGCCGCCAGCGTCAGCACCAGCACCGGAATGGAGGAGCCGACGGCGGCCACGGTGACCAGGCCGAACAGCAGCGAGGGGATGCCGTTGAAGGCGTCCAGCAGGCGCGACAGGATCATGTCGAACCAGCCGCCGGTCACTGCGGCGATCATCCCGAGGATGACACCGCCGGCGCAGGCGATGGTGACGGCGGCCAGGGCGATCCCCACGGTATAGCGCGCGCCCATCAGGATCCGCGAAAGGATGTCACGGCCCAGGTAGTCGGTGCCCAGCCAGAAGTCGCCGGTCATCGGACCGAAGTAGTCCCAGTCGACGATCTCACCGGGGTTGTAGGGGGCCAGCATCGGGCCGATCACCGCCACCACGGCCCAGAACAGGATCACCAGCAGGCCGATCCGCCCGGTCATGTTGAAGCTGTAGCCAAGCTTGCGCGGGGTCGGCAGCGCGGACAGGAAGGAAGTGCGTGTCGTCATCAGCGGAGCCTCGGGTTGGACAGGATGGCGACCATGTCGGCCAGGGTGATCAGCGACAGGTAGCTGACGCAGAAGATCATGGCGCAGGACTGGATCAGCGGCAGGTCACGGGTGGAGACCGCATCGACCATCAGCTTCGCCACACCGGGGTAGTTGAAGATCGTCTCGACGATGATCACCCCGCCGACCAGGTAGGACAGCGACAGGGCCACGGCATTGGCGATCGGGCCGAGGGCATTGGGCAGCGCGTGGCGCAACACCATGCGAGAGCGCGAGGCGCCCTTGAGCAGGGCCATTTCCACGTAGGGGGTGTTGATCGTCTCGATCACCGCGGCGCGGGTCATGCGGATCATCTGGGCGGAGACGACGAAGGACAGGGTGATAACCGGCATCGCATAGGCGCGCAGCATGGCCCAGAACCCGTCCGCGTTGACGCCGAAGCTGAGCGCGGGCAGCCAGTCCAGCCAGACGGCGAAGATCAGCACGGCCAGGGTGGCGACCATGAACTCCGGCACCGAGATGACGGAGATGGTCAGAACGGACACCGCCCGGTCGAAGCGCGAGCCGCGCCACATGGCGGCCCCGATGCCGAGGGTCAGGGCCACGGGCACCGACACCAGCGTCACGATCCCGGCCAGTTGCAGCGAATTGCCCAAGCGGCCGCCGATCAGTTCGGCCACCGACATCCGGTTCACGTAGGAGGTGCCCAGATCACCGCCCGCCAGGCCGACCAGCCAGCCCAGGAAGCGGCTGAGGGCGGGCTCGTCCAGGCCCATCGACTCGCGCAGGGCGGCCACGGCCTCGGGGGTTGCGGCCTGACCGAGGAGGACTTCGGCCACGTCACCGGGCAGCAGCTCGGTGGCGAAGAAGACGGCAAAGGAAACGATGATCAGGGTCAGAAAGGCAATACCGAGCCTTTGCAGGACCAGGAACCAGGGTTTGAGCGCTTGTCGCAAAGGGCCACCTCGGAATTTGGCAGGCGGAAAGGGGAATGGTCTGCACGCCACGGAGGACGTGCAGACCGCGTTTAGGTCGGTAGGCCTCAGGCGTCGAGCCAGACGTACTCGGCAAAGTTAAAGCCCATCAGGCCGCCCAGGGGGCTGGGCTTCAGGCCGTTCACGTTGCTGGCCATGCCGTCGACGTTGGACATATAGGCCGGGATGATGGTGCCCGCTTCGCGCGAGATCATCTCCTGCATCTGCCAGTACATCTCGGTCCGCTTGGTCTCGTCCAGCTCACCGCGGGCTTCGACCATCAGGCTGTCGAACTGCTCGGAGCTGTAGTGGCTTTCGTTCCACTTGGCGTCCGAACCGTAGAGCAGCGAGAACAGGATGTCCGGGGTCGGACGCGGGTTGATGTGGCCGAAGTGGATCGGCGCCTTCAGCCAGTAGTTCGACCAGTAGCCGTCGGCCGGGACGCGTTCCACCTGCAGGTTCATGCCGATCTCGGAGCCGGCCTGCTGCATGATGGTGGCGTAGTCCACCGAGGAGGCGGCGGCGTCGGAGGCGACCATCGGGATCTCGGTGCCCAGCAGGCCCGCTTTCTCGAAGTGATGGCGCGCGCGCTCGGGGTCGTATTCCGCCGGGGCCAGCTCGGTGTTGAAGTAGCGGTTGGCGGGGGAGACGGGCTGGTCGTTGCCGATCTCGGCCATGCCGCGCAGCACGGATTTCTGGATCAGCTCGCGGTTCATCAGGTGCTTCATGCCCTGGACGAAATCGGCGCTGGCGCCCGGTTCCATGTCCAGGCGGATGTTCAGCCCGGTGTAGTTGCCCGCGGTGGTGACCGAGGTCTTGATCGCGTCGTTGCCTTCCAGCATCCGCATGGAGCGCGGATTGACGTTTGCGGCGATCTGGATGTCACCGGACATCAGTGCGTTCACCCGGGCCGAGTTGTCGGCGATGGCGAAGAATTCAAAGCTGTCGAGGTAGGGGCCTTCGGGCTTGAAGTAGTTGGGGTTCTTCACGCCGACCGAACGCACGCCGGGCTCGAACGTCTCGCAGATGAAGGCGCCGGTGCCGTTGGCGGTGGTGAAATCGGTGGTGCCGTCGGCCACGATCATGAAGTGATGCAGCGCCAGGATGGTCGGCAGGTCGGCGTTCGGTGCGGTCAGAACGATGCGCACGGTCAGGTCGTCGACCTTGTTGATCTCGGTCATCTGGCTGGCGATGGCGTTGACCTTGGAGCCGGTGGCCGGGTCCAGGTGACGCTGCAGCGTGTAGACCACGTCGTCGGCCGACAGGGTCTTGCCGTCGTGGAAGGTGACGCCGGACTTCAGCTTGATTTCCCAGGTCTGGGCGTCGTCGGAGGAGACGCTTTCGGCCAGTTCCATCTGCACGCCGCCGGTTTCGTCCAGCGTGGTCAGGCGGTTGTAGAAGGCGCAGATACGGGCGTAGTCGGTCGACAGCGAGGCGAGCGCCGGATCGAGCGTATCGGCGGTGGAGGCGGACCAGCCCGCGGCGCGCAGCGAACCGCCGGTGACGGGGGTCTGGGCGACAGCCGCGCCGGCCTTCATCAGCAGCGAGCCACCGGCCACGGCGCCGACGCCGGAGGCCATCAGCATCTTCAGAAGGTCGCGACGCGAGGCGCCACGGCGGATCATGTGCTCGACGCGGGCGTCATCGCGGCCGGTCCAGTTGGTGGGTTTGTTGGTCATGGGTCTTCTCCCTGTGAGTGGGGTGGGATGGGCCGCTCCGGTCTTTACGCCGGACTGGCCCGTTTGGATCAGGCTTCGAAGGCCTTGTCGGCGGCCTCTGCCAGCTCGATCAGGGCGTGGAAGTGGTAGTCGGGCTCGGTGTATTCCTTCGGCTCGATCGTGCCGCCATAGCCCTTCTGGGCGTGGCGCCGCTGGATCCAGGCGTTGGTCATGCCCAGTTCGCGAGAGATGCCGATGTCGTGGTACTGGCTCTGCGCGGTGTGCAGGATGTCATCCTTGGTGCCGCCGTCCTTGGCCACGTAGTCGAACACCTGCTGGAAGTAGTCGGGGTTCGGCTTTTCGCAGCCGGTATCATCGGTGGTGAACCCGGCCCAGAACGGTTGGCCCAGCTTCTCGGCGTATTTCTCGAAGGCCCAGCGACGCGCGTTGGTCATCGCGATCAGCTTGTAGCGGGCTTTCAGCTTGGCCATGGCCTCGGCGCTGTCGGCGAAGGGCTTGGCGTCACCGACGCGTTCGATCATCAGCTGGCGATATTCCTCGGTATCGGGCAGGCCGAAGGCCTCGGCGATGCGCGAATAGCAGCGGCCCAGGTCATCGGGGAAGAGACCGGCGCCGGGCTCGTAGCGGGCATCGCGGTAGACCGACAGGGCGGCCTCGCCGTCTACGTCCACGTTTTCCTTCGCGGCGATCTCGGCCAGACCGTCCTTGATGGCGCCCTCGAAGTCGATCAGCGTTCCGACCACGTCGAAGGTGACGTAGCCGAAGGCGGTCAGGGGTTTCACTGCGGTTTCAGTCGCCATCTTGGCGGTCCTTTCTTCTATGCGCCGTCTGCGGCACAGAACATTCTTTGTCTGACGGCCACCCCGGGGGAGCACGGGGCAGGGCGGCGGCAGTTTCTGCTACCTTTGCCCGGGACCCCTTGTTTTCCGGGGGCCGCTGGCCGTCGAAGGTATCTTCGCAAGAACCAGTCTGGCGGGGAAAACCTTCGGTGAAACGCCAAATTCAGCGGGCGAAGCGGCAGAATCTTCCGTATTCGGGCGGCGGGCGGCATATCGCGCTCGCCCCCAGCGTCCATGGCTCAGTATCCCGCCGTACCGTCTATCAGGCCCGGAATCGTGGTGCCGGCGCGGTCGGCGGCGATCACCTGCAGCGCGTGGCGGGCGCCGTCTCGGTCATCGGTGACCGAGCCGACATGGGGCGTCACGATCAGGCCGGGATGGTCCCAGGCCCAGTGTGTCTCGGGCAGCGGTTCGGGGTCGGTGACGTCCAGCATGGCCGAGGCCAGGCGCCCGTCGTCCAGCGCCCGGCGCAGGGCCGGCATGTCCAGCTGCGCGCCGCGCCCGGCATGGACCAGCCGCGCGCCTCGGGGCAGGGCGTCGAACAGCGCGTCGTCCAGCAGGCCGCGGGTCTCATCCGTCAGGGGCAGCAGGCAGGTCAGGATGTCGCATCGGCCCAGGAAGGCCGCGTGGTCGCGGGGGCCCGACACGGGCACGCCCGGCATCGGGCGGCCCGAGCGGCTGTAGCCCGCGACGTCGAAGCCCAACTCGCCCAGGCTCGTGGCCACCAGCTGTCCGATGCGGCCCAGGCCCATGATACCGACGCGGGTTTGCGCGGCGGGGCGGGTCTGGTGATCCTGCCACAATCCGGCGCGCGCCTGTTCAAGGTAAAGCGGCATGTCCCGGTGCAGCATCAGCGTGGCCATCACCACCCAGTCCCGCACCATCTGCGAAATGCCCGGGATGACCGTGCGCGCCAGCCGCACCGAAGGCGGCAGCGCCGGCATCTGGTCGACCCCCGCGCCGACGCTCAGGAGCAGGCGCAGGTTGGGATAGCGCGACAGGTCCGCGGGCGGGACCCAGCAGGCCAGATGCGTGACGGCCGCGGCGTCCTCCACCGCGGCCTCACCAAGGATGATGTCCTCGCCGGCGGCGTCGAAGACCTGTTTCCAAGCCTGCGCGCGCCGGTCGGGGGCAATCAGCAGCAGGCTCATCCGGCCAGCACGGCCCGGATTTCCGGGTCTTCCAGCGTCAGGTCCAGCGTGGCGCGGGTGCGCTCGACGATGCCGTCGATGTCCGCGTCGGTGCAGCACAGCGGCGGCGCGTAGCCGAAGATGCCCTGCGCGAAGGAGCGGATCACGAGGCCCTGTTCCCAGGCGCGGTCGAAGAGGCGCGTGGCGGCCTGCACCTCGGCGGGCAGCGGCGTCTTCTTCTCCTTGTCGGTGACCAGCTCGACGGCGGCCAGCATGCCGCGTCCGCGCACATCGCCGACCAGAGGGTGATCGCGCAGGCTTTCCAGTCCGGCCATCAGACGCCCCCCGGCCTTGCGCCCGTTCTCCAGCAGGCCGCCTTCGTAGAGCTTCAGCACCTCCAGCGCGACGGCGGCCGAGACCGGGTGTGCGGAGTAGGTGAAGCCGTGGCCGACGGCCTTGGCGCCGGCGCCCTCGGCGATGGTTTCATAGACATGGTCCCGCATGAAGACCGCACCCATGGGCGCATAGCCCGAGGTCAGGCCCTTGGCGGTGGTCATCAGGTCGGGGACGATGCCTTCGTCCTCGCAGGCGAAGAGCGGGCCGGTACGGCCGAAGCCGGTGATGACCTCATCTGCCACGAAGAGCACGCCGTATTCCGCGCAGAGCTCGCGCATCGCCTTCACCCAGCCCTTCGGCGGGACCAGCACGCCGCCCGAGCCCTGGATCGGCTCACAGTAGAAGGCCGCGACCTTCTCGGCGCCGATCTCCTCGATCTTCGACCGCAGCTCGAAGACCGAGGCGTCGATGACCGCCTGGGCGTCGTCGCCCACCGGGTTGCGGTAGAGGTAGTGCGAGGAAATCTTGTGCTGCCAGTCGTAGGGCACGCCGAAACCTTCGTGGAAGCCCGCCAGCGCGGTCAGGCCCGCGCCCATGGTGGTGGAGCCGTGGTAGCCGTTGGCGATCGAGATGAACTGGTCGCGGCCCGGCTGGCCCTTGGAATGCCAGTAGTAGCGGATGAAGCGGATCGTGCTGTCCACCGCGTCCGACCCGCCCAGGGAGAAGTAGATGTGGTTCAGATCGCCCGGGCTGCGTTCCGCCAGTTCGGCGGCCAGGCGGATCGGGGCCTCGGCGCCCAGGTCGAAGTAGCCGGTGGCATAGGGCAGTTCGCGCATCTGCTTGGCGGCGGCCTCGACCACGCTTTCGTGGCCATATCCGGCGTTGACGCACCACAGGCCGGCGAACCCGTCGATCAGCTCGCGCCCTTCGGCGTCGGTGACGCGGGCGCCCTTGGCCGAGGCCAGCACGCGCACGCCGCGCTCTTCGTGGCCGCGGAAGGAGGAGACGGGATGGACGAGGTGCCGGCGGTCGAGCTCGACAAGAGAATTGGTCAGCATGGGCTTCTCCGGAAGAATGTGGCGCCGCGGGTCGTTCGGGCGTCTTCGGTACGCGGTCAGGATAGCGGCGCGGCGCACAGGGCGGATGCCGATGGTGCCGGGCCGGGCGGCAGTTTCGCCCGTGTCCGGGGCGCGGAACCGAATGTCGTGCGGTTCGCGCGCCCCGGGGTGGCGCCGTGCATGGATGCGGGGAGCACACGGCGCCCTGGGCCCGCGGCGTCGGGAGAGGAGGGGGCGCCGCGGGCAGGGGGAGGGCAGGATCAGGAGGCGATGATGAAGATCTTGCGCACCGTCTCCAGGGTCTTCCAGGTGCCGACGAAGCCGGGCTTCAGAATGAAGCTGTCGCCGGGGCCGAAGGCATGGGTTTCGCCGCCGTCCTCGCCGATTTCGACCCGGCCGGACAGGATGTGGCAGAATTCGAAGGTCTCGCCCTTGATCGACACGGTCTTGCCGGTGGTGGCTTCCCAGATGCCGGTGCGGATCTTGCCCCACTTGGCGGCCTCGGCCATGGCGGCGTCCAGCTCCCAGGTCTTGTACTGGGGGTTGCCCTCGATGCGGCGTTCCTCGGGGGCCTCGTTTTCACGCGGGGCGAAATCGGGGGCGGTGTCGATGGGCAGCAGCTTGGTCATTGGGCGTCCTCTCGGGTCAGTTCGGTCTCAGTGTCCCCCATGGGGTCAGCCGCCGGTCACCGAAGTTTCCGCGCCTGTCGGCATCGCGTGCCGCAAAGGGACGGGGAAAAGCAATTTCCTGCTTCCGCGTCCGCAACAGCGGCACCGGCTGTCTGTCGCGGCGCGACATGATGCAGGGGATCGAGAGAGGGATGCGTCATGAAATATCAATCCTACTGGCACGACACGGCCCCGGTCTTCGCGGCGGCGCAGGACGGCCCCGTCGCGGGTCGCTTCGATGTGGCGGTGATCGGCGGCGGCTTCACCGGGCTGAACGCCGCGCGCAAGCTGGCGCGCGAGGGTGTCTCGGTGGCCCTGCTGGAGGCCGACCACGTCGGTGCCGGCGGATCGGGACGCAACGGCGGGCACCTGAACAACGGCATCGCCCATGGCTATGCCAGTGCCAAGACGCACCTGGGCGCCGACCGGGCGCATGCTCTCTACAAGGCCTATGATCGCTCGATCGACATGATCGAGGAGGTGATCGCGGAGGAGGGCATCGACTGCAACTTCCGCCGCGCCGGCAAGCTGAAGCTGGCGTCGAAGGCCAGCCACGTGGACGGGCTGAAGGCCAACTTCGAGCTGATCCACCGCGAGGTTGACCCCGAAACCCGCTGGCTGGAGCGGGACGAGCTGTCGGGGGAGATCGGATCGGAGGATTTCCACGGCGGGATGCTCTATGAAAAAACGGCGATGATGCACATGGGCCGTTACGTGACCGGCCTGGCCGAGGCCGCCGCGCGGCACGGCGCCTGCATCTGGGAAGGCGCGCCGGTCACCGACCGCCATCGCAACGGCACGGGCTGGAAGCTGGTGACGCCCAAGGGCACGGTCGAGGCCGACCGGGTGATCGTGGCCACGGGCGCCTATTCCGGGCGCACCCGGGCGCCGATGCTGCGCCACTTCCGCCGCCGCATCATCTCGGTCGGGTCCTTCATCGTCGCCACCCGCCCGCTGACCGAGGCCGAGGTGGCGCGCACCCTGCCGGGCAACCGCACCTACGTGACCTCGATGAACATCGGCAACTACATGCGGCTGACCCCGGACAACCGGATCATCTTCGGCGGGCGGGCGCGGTTCTCGGCCACCTCCGACCAACGCTCCGACGCCAAGTCGGGGGAGATCCTGCGGGCGGGCTTTGCCCAGCTCTTCCCCGAGTTCGCGGACATTCAGATGGATTATTGCTGGGGCGGCCTGGTGGGCATGACGAAGGACCGCTACCCCCGCGCGGGCGAGGTCGACGGGATGCTCTACGGCATGGGCTATTCGGGGCACGGCGCGCAGATGTCGAACCTGATCGGCCAGGCCCTGGCCGACATGGCCATGGGGCGCGAGGACACCAACCCGCTGGCGGGCCTCGACTGGCCGGCGATCCCGATGCACACCGGCAAGCCCTGGTTCCTGCCGCTGGTCGGGGCCTATTTCGGCCTGAAGGATCGGCTGTCCTGACAGGCCAATGCTGACGGAAAGAGGAGGGGCCCGCAGGGGCCCCTTCGTGTTTCGGCCCGGGTTTTCGCCCGCGCCTAGAAAAGCCCCGGCGGCGGCGCGAGATCGGCGGGGCGCGGGCCCTGGGGCCAGGTGAACAGCCTGTCGCCCTCGGCGATCGGCACATCGTTGATCGAGGCGTGGCGTTCCGCCATCAGCCCCTGGGCGTCGAAGCGCCAGTTTTCATTGCCGTGGGAGCGGAACCACTGGCCCCCTTCGTCGTGCCATTCATAGGCGAAGCGCACGGCGATCCGGTCGCCGGTAAAGGCCCAGAGCGACTTGATCAGGCGATAGCCTTCCTCGCGCTGCCACTTGCGGGTCAGGAAGGCGTGGATCTCGGCATGGCCGGTCAGGAACTCCGACCGGTGCCGCCAGCAGCTGTCCTCGCTATAGGCCTGCACGACCCGGTCGGGGTCGCGGCTGTTCCAGGCGTCTTCGGCCAGGCGCACCTTCTGCAGGGCGGTCTCCTCGGTGAAGGGCGGCAAGGGTGGACGGGACATGGCGGGGCCTTTCGCAAGCGGGGCATCCGGAATGAAAGGGCCGACCGGAGGGGCGCCCCCGGTCGGCCCGCTGGTCAGGCAGGGCCGTGGCGCTTACCAGCTGTTGTAGCCCAGGTACTTGCCCGACATCTCGATCTTCACGCGGTCGCCCTTGGGGTGGGGCACGCGGGTCACCGACATGTCGAAGTCGATGGCGGACATGATGCCGTCGCCGAACTTCTCGTGGATCAGGGCCTTGATGGTGGGGCCGTAGACGCCGACCACCTCGTAGAGGCGATAGATGCAGGGATCGGTGGGCACCGTCTGTTCCCAGACCTTCGTCGGGCTCTCGGCCAGCACGCTGGCGGCCTCCTGCGGCAGGCCCAGGGTGGCCACCAGCAGCTCGGCCTTCTCGGCGGGCATGGCGTTCATGCCCATGCAGGCGGAATGGGTCCAGACCGGCGACATCCCCACCTTCTCCGCGATCTCCTCCCAGGTCAGGCCGGCCTGCTTCTTGGCCGACAGGATCATCATGGTGACGTCCTCTTTGCTCATCATCTTGGGCACCTCGTAACTGTCTTGCATCGGGTCTTCCTCAGTTTTGCACGGCATGAAGCCGCGGGCTCTTGTCGCCGTCGCCCTCGGGCTCGGCGGTCTCCTCCATGGTGATCCGCACCGTCTCGGGCACCTGCGGGGTGCCGTTCGACCGGCGTCCCGACAGCTCCTTCGACCGGCGGCCGAGGAACTGCACCAGGTGGTTGCGGATCGCGTAGTAGTTCGGGTGCTCGACGATCTCCGTCCGGTTGCGCGGGCGGGGGATCGTGATCTCGACCGATTCCGCCACCCGGGCCAGGGGGCCGTTGGTCATCAGCAGGATACGGTCGGCCAGCAGGATCGCCTCGTCGATGTCATGGGTGATCATGAAGACGGTCTGCTTGGTCTCGCCCCAAATCTTCAGCAGCTCTTCCTGGATCGTGCCCCGGGTCAGCGCGTCCAGCGCGCCGAAGGGCTCGTCCAGCAACAGCAGCTTGGGATGGTTGGCGAAGGCGCGGGCGATGGACACCCGCTGGCGCATGCCGCCCGACAGCTGGCTGGGCTTGCGGTGGATCGTGTCGCCGTCGAGCCCGACCATGGCCAGGTAGGCCTCGGAATGTTCGGCCACCTTGGTCTTGGACCAGTTGGGATGGCGGGCCTTCACGCCGAACATCACGTTGCGCAGGGCCGACAGCCAGGGCAGCAGCGAATAGTTCTGGAAGACGACACCGCGGTCCAGGCTGGGCCCGGACACCTCGTAGCCGTCCATCTTCACCACGCCGGAGGTCGGTTCGGCCAGCCCGGCGAGGATGTTCATGATCGTCGACTTGCCGCAGCCGGAATGGCCGAGGATGCAGACAAACTCGCCCTTCTCCACCCCGAAGGTGGCATCCTCGAAGACGGTCATCGTCCCGCCCTTGCCGTCGGGGAAGGACTGGGTCAGCTGCTCGACGCTGAGAAACGGTTTGGTCATGTCCTGGGCCTTTCGGTTCGGGAGGCTGCGCGCGGGGCTGCGGGGGGACGGGCGGATCGGGCCGCCCGCCTGGCGCTGTGCAGGGGATCACTCGGCATAGGCCACCGCCCGCTGAAGCGCCGCGAAGGCCGAATCCAGCAGCATGCCGACAATGCCGATCATGAGGATCGAGAAGATCACCGAGGTGAGGTCGAGGTTGTTCCACTCGTTCCAGACGTAGTAGCCGATGCCGGTCCCCCCGACGAGCATCTCGGCGGCGACGATCACCAGCCAGGCGATCCCGATGGAGATGCGCATCCCCGTGATGATCGTCGGCGCGGCGGCCGGCAGGATCACGGTGAAGGCTGTCTTCAGCGGGCCCAGCTCATGAGTGCGGGCCACGTTCACCCAGTCCGACCGGACCCCCGCCACCCCGAAGGCGGTGTTGATCAGCATCGGCCAGATCGAACAGATGAAGATCACGAAGATCGCCGAGGCCTCGCTGTCCTGGATGACGAAAAGCGCCAGCGGCATCCAGGCCAGCGGAGAGATCGGCCTGAGCACCTGGATGAACGGGTTGAGCGCCCGGTAGGCCATCGGCGACATGCCGATGAGGAACCCCAGGGGCAGGGCGACCAGGGCGGCCAGGAGATAGCCGCTGAGAACGCGGTAGATCGAATAGCCGATCTGGATGCCGATGCCTTTGTCGTTCGGGCCCGCATCGTAGAACGGGTTCGACAGCTGCTCCCAGGCCTTGGCCAGCACCTGGCTGGGTGGCGGCACACCGGCCTTCTGCGCCCCGCCGCCGGTGAGACGTTCGTACTCGGTCATCTCCTCCAGCGGTTTCTGCCCGGGAATGGCGGCCTCCCAGATCAGGAGGCCGACCGCCAGAAGCACAATCGACAGAAGCGCCGATTTCTGGTTCAGGGACAGGGTCATGGATCAGCCCTTGCCGATCGGGAAGGACTTCACGTAGCCCTCCGGGTCGGAGCTGTCGAAGGTCTTCCCCATGATCGTGTGCGAGGTGTAGGTGACGTCCGGCGCGTCGTAGCCCAAGTCGTTCATCACCTTCTTGCAGTCCGCGGCCAGGTAGACCTGTTCGGCCACGCCCTTGTAGTCCACGTCGCCCTCGATGTAGCCCCAGCGTTTCATCTGGGTCAGGATCCAGACACCCATGGAATGCCAGGGGAAGGGGTCGAAATCGATCCGGTCCGGCACCTTCTTCACCTCGCCCAGCCCGTCGGCATAGGTGCCCGTCAGCACCTGTTCGATCACCGGCACCGGCTGGTTGAGGTAGTTCGTCGGCGCGATGGCCTCGGAGATCTCCTTCCGGTTTTCCGGCACCCGGGCGTATTGCGTCGCGTCGATGATCGACTTCAGCAGGGCACCGTAGGTGTTGGGCAGCTCCTGGGCGAAGGACAGCGGCGCGGCGAAGGCGCAGCAGGGGTGGCCTTCCCAGATGTCCTTGGTCAGCGTGTGGATGAAGCCGATGCCCTCCCAGACCGCGCGCTGGTTGAACGGGTCGGGCGACAGGTAACCGTCGAGGTTGCCGGCCGACAGGTTGGCGACCATCTCGGGCGGCGGCACCACGCGGATCTGGATATCGACATCGGGGTCCAAGCCGTATTCGGCCACGTAGTAGCGCAGCAGGAAGTTGTGCATCGAGTATTCGAAGGGCACGCCGAAGGTGAAGCCCTTCCACTGCTTGGGGTCGCGCTTGTCCTTGTGGTCGTTGTGCAGAACGATCGCCTGGCCGTTGATGTTCTCCACCGCGGGCATGATGTAGGGGCTGGCGGTTGAGCCGGCGCCCAGGGTCATCGCCAGGGGCATCGGCGTCAGCATGTGGCTGGCGTCATATTCGCCCGCCAGCGACTTGTCCCGCGCGACGGCCCAGCCGGCGGTCTTGATGACCTGCGCGTTCAGCCCGTATTTCTCGTAAAAGCCAAGGGGCTGCGCCATGATGATCGGCGTGGCGCAGGTGATCGGCACGAAGCCGATGTTCAGGTCGGTCTTCTCCGGCGGGCCCAGCTCGTCGAGGATCGCGGCCTTGGCCTTGTCCATCGGGAAGACCGAGGCCAGCGCGGCGGCGAAGGTGCCCCCGCCCAGCATGCCCATGAAGGACCGGCGGCTCAGGTCGTTCTGGCCGAACATGGACCGGACCACGGCGCTTTCGATGGCGCGTTCCAGCATCGCGTCGGTCGTATCCGGCGCGGCCTCCTCGGTGACCGATGCCTGGCAGCTGTTGCAGCTGCAGCCCGCGCCATGGCGCAGGTCGGACCTGTGATCGAATGGATTCCCCAGACTTTTCATGTGTTCCATCTCCCGTGTTGGTGCCCGGTCATTTGAGGAGCGACCGTGTCTGACGGGATCAGCGTAGCGAGCCCTATGGTGTGGCGCGTCGCTTTCCTGGGTTTTGTCATGTATAGGGATTTCGAGTTATTTCAGTGGGTTGTGTGGTGCTCGCGATATGCTGATATTGCGAAATTTCGTAATTTACGGTTTTTCGTAACGAGATTGCTGCGATGCGGTAATCTTTGCTCATGAAAGACTTCGCCCCCGATTCGATCCTCGGCCTCTGGCCCTGGCCCGCCGTCTGTGTCGATCCGGAAACCGACCGGGTCTGCGCCGCCAACCCGGATGCCGAACGGCTGTTTGGGCGCCCGCTGGTCGGCGACAGCTTTCTGCGCCACCTCGATGGCAAGGCGGGCGACCTCGTGGTCTTCGCCGACGCGGTGCAGCATTTCGGCCGTCACTGGACCCGCGACTTCGGCCTGCGCCTGCCCGATGGCGAGACGCGCCCCTGCGAGCTGACCGGCACCTATATCGACGGGCGTGACGGGCACCGCCTGCTGATCGCGCTGGTCCCGCTGGATGAGCTGCAGGCGAGGCAGGACATCGCAGAGGCGGCGCATCTGCACCGCTCCGGCCTGCTGGAATGGAAGCGCACGCAGACCTTCTTTTCCGAGCTGGAGCGTCAGAACCAACTGATCCTGGATGCCGCCGGCGAAGGGATCTACGGCATCAACGCCGACGGCCAGACCACCTTCGTCAACCGCGCCGCGCAGGAGATGCTGGGCTGGTCGGCGGAGGATCTTCTGGGCCGCGACACCCATGCGATCATCCACCATCGCCACCTCAACGGGGACCGCTACGATCACCGCGATTGCCCGATCTATCATTCCTTCCGCAATGAACGGGTCAGCCGGGTCGAGGATGAGGTCTTCTGGCGCAAGGACGGGCGGCCGATCCAGGTCGAATACGTTTCGACCCCGATCTATGACGGGCAGGTCCTGGCGGGGGCCGTGGTGATCTTCCGCGACATCTCGGACCGGAAGGAAAATGAGCGTCGGTTGCGCGAGGCCATGGCCGAGGTCGACGCGCTGCGCGACCGGCTGGAACAGGAAAACGCCTACCTGCAGGAGGAGATCAGCTCGGCCCGGGCGCATTACGACGTGGTGGGCAAGGCCCCGGCGATCCAGCGCACGCTGAAACAGGTGGAGCTGGTGGCGCCCACCGACGCCAACGTGCTGATCTCGGGCGAAAGCGGGACGGGCAAGTCGCTGATCGCGGCGGCGGTGCACAAGGCCTCGGACCGGCGGCGCCGGTCGATGATCCGGCTGAACTGCGCCGCGCTGCCCGACAATATCGACACCGAGCTGTTCGGTCAGGTCCGGGTCAATGGGCGCGGCATCGACAAGGCCGGCCGGCTGGAGCTGGCCCATGGCGGCACCCTGTTCCTGGAGGAGGTCGCGGATCTGCCGTTGGACTACCAGGGGCGGCTCTTGGATGCGTTGCGCGACCAGCAGGTGACCCGCGTCGGTGAAGACCGGCAGCGCCGCGTCAACGTGCGCATCATCGCCTGTACCTCGCGCGACCTGTCGCGCGAGGTGGTCGCGGGCCGCTTCCGCGAGGATCTGTATTTCTTCCTCAACGTCTTCCCGATCGCCCTGACGCCCCTGCGCGAGCGCCCCGAGGATATCCCGCCCCTGGCCGCGCATTTCCTGCGCCTGGCCTGCCGCCGGACGAAACGGGCCGAACCGACGATCACCACCGGCGCGATCCGCAAGCTGGTGGCCTACCCCTGGCCCGGCAATGTGCGCGAGCTGGAGAACGTGATGGAACGGGCGCTGATCGTGTCGACCGGGGACAAGTTGCAGATCGAGGGGCTGGAGGCGTCGCTGCCCACCTCGGCGAAACCCGCGCGGACAATCCTGACCGAACAAGAGCTGCGGGCGCTGGAGGTCGAGAACCTGATCGCCTGCCTGAAACAGACCGGCGGGCGCGTTGCAGGGCCGGGCGGCGCGGCGGAACTTCTGGGGATCCGGCAGACGACGCTGTATTCCCGCATCCGCAAGCACGGCATCGACCCGGCCATGTGGTCCGCCGCCCCGAGCTGAAACGACAGACCGGCGACCGGGCAAAGGAAAACCCCCGCCGGATCCTCTCCGGCGGGGGCTCTCATGTCAGTGGCGCGGGCCGGTTCAGCCGAGGATGGTGTTCAGCGTGGCCGAGGGGCGCATTACCGCGGCGGTCTTGTCGAAATCGCCGTGGTAGTAGCCACCCAGATCGACCGCCTGGCCCTGGGCCGCGGCCAGTTCGCCGGTGATCTCCGCTTCCTTCTCGGCCAGCTGGGCCGCGATCGGGGCGAAGTGGCCGGCCAGATCTGCGTCATCGGACTGTGCCGCCAGGGCTTCGGCCCAGTAGCGGGCGAACCAGTAGTGGCTGTCGCGGTTGTCGGGCTCACCCACCTTGCGCGAGGGCGACCGGCCGTTGTCGAGGATGCCCTGCGTGGCGGCATCCACCGCCTCGCCCAGCACCTTGGCCTTGGCGTTGCCCTTGGCATTGCCCAGGAACTTGAAGCTCTCGCCCAAGGCGCAGAACTCGCCCAGGCTATCCCACCGCAGGTGGTTCTCTTCCATCAGCTGCTGGACGTGCTTGGGGGCCGAGCCACCGGCGCCGGTCTCGAAGAGGCCACCGCCCTGCATCAGCTTCACGATCGACAGCATCTTGGCCGAGGTGGCCAGTTCCAGGATCGGGAAGAGGTCGGTCAGGTAGTCGCGCAGCACGTTGCCGGTGATGGCGATGGTGTTCTCGCCCTTGGTGATGGTCTCTAGCGAGGCAACGGTGGCTTCGCGGGGGGCCATGATCTCGAACTTGTCGGCGACGCCCTTGGCCTCCAGGATCGGCTTCACGAAGGAGATCAGCTCGGCGTCGTGGGCGCGGGCTTCGTCCAGCCAGAAGATGGCGCGGTAGCCGGTTTCGGCCTGACGTTCGATGGCCAGGTTCACCCAGTCCTCGATCGGCGCCTTGCGCGCGGAGGCGGAGCGCCAGATGTCGCCCTTCTCCACGCTGTGCGAATGCAGCACGGTGCCGTCTTCCAGGATCATCTTCACGGTGCCCGCGGCGGGGATCTCGAAGGTGGTCGGGTGGGAGCCGTATTCCTCGGCCTTCTGGGCCATCAGGCCGATGTTCTGGACGGTGCCGGCGGTGGCCGGGTCCAGTTTGCCGTTGGCCTTGAAGTACTCGATCGTCGCGTCATAGACCGGCGCGTAGGAGCTGTCGGGGATCACGCAGTTGGTGTCGTGCTGGGCGTTGTCCGGGCCCCAGCCCTTGCCGCCGTCGCGGATCAGCGCGGGCATCGAGGCGTCGATGATGACGTCCGAAGGCACGTGCAGGTTGGTGATGCCCTTGTCGGAGTTCACCATGTACATCGGCGGACGGGTCTCGCGGACCTCTTCGATGGCCGCCAGGATCTCCGGCTCGTCCTTGACGCGCTCCAGCAGGGCGCCCAGGCCGCCGTTGGGGTTCACGCCCAGCTCCTTCATCTTGTCGCCGTACTTTTCGAAGACGGGCTTGAGCCATTCCTTCACCGCGTGGCCGAAGATGATCGGGTCGGAGACCTTCATCATGGTGGCTTTCATGTGCAGCGAGAAGAGGGTGCCGGCCTTCTTGGTTTCCTCGATCTGTTCCGCCAGGAAGGCGTCCAGAGCGGCGGCGGACATGAAGGTCGCGTCGACCACGGTGCCGGCGGGGTAGGAGACGGCCTCTTTCAGAACGGTCTCGCCCTCTGCGGTTTCCAGCACGATCTTGGCGGTCGCGGCTTCGGCCAGGGTGGTGGATTTCTCGTTCGAGAAGAAGTCACCCGAGGACATGGCCGAGACGGTGGTCTTGCTGTCAGCGGTCCATTCCCCCATGCGGTGCGGGTTGTTCTGGGCGTATTTCTTCACCGCGGCGGCGGCGCGACGGTCCGAGTTGCCTTCGCGCAGCACCGGGTTCACGGCGGAGCCCTTGATGGTGTCGTACTTGGCGCGCACGGCCTTCTCTTCGTCGGTCGCGGGCTCGTAGGGGTAGTCGGGCAGGGCGTAGCCCTGGGCCTGCAGTTCCTTCACCGCGGCCACCAGCTGCGGCTCGGAGGCGGAGATGTTGGGCAGCTTGATGACGTTTGCCTCGGGGGTCTTCACCAGCTCGCCCAGGGCGGCCAGGTCGTCTTCCTGGCGCTGCTCTTCGGTCAGGTACTCGGGGAAGGTGGCGATGATGCGGCCGGCGAGCGAGATGTCGCGGGTGCCGATGGTCACGCCGGCGGGCGCGGCGAAGGCCCGGATGATCGGCAGCAGGGAGGCGGAGGCCAGTTCGGGCGCTTCGT
Source organism: Pseudooceanicola marinus (assembly GCF_020177265.1). Lineage (GTDB taxonomy): Bacteria > Pseudomonadota > Alphaproteobacteria > Rhodobacterales > Rhodobacteraceae > Pseudooceanicola > Pseudooceanicola marinus_A. The sequence goes on along the minus strand of NZ_JAIVMC010000006.1, from coordinate 340,058 downwards.
CTACCTTGGTATACACAATATCGGGCGTCTGTTTGTCAGCCATGTTTCTTCTCCCTTTCGCGATCTTCGGAAGGTCCGGCCTGGAACGGCGCGGCGTCGGTTGGACGGTCGGTCATCCGGGCGGCGCCCGGGGACAGGCGGAGGCCCCCGGGTGCGGGGGCGTCCCGCAAATCCCTAGAGGCTGGGCGGGGCGAAGGCAAGTTTGCAGAGCCTTGCCACGCGGGGTTTCGCGCTATCAGCCGGGCGCTGCGCCCGTGGCCGGCGGGGGAGGGGGGCCTTGCCCCCCCCGTCCCGGCGGGGCCGGGACTCCCCCCCGCGAGTATTTCCGACAAGGTGAAGGAGGGGCGCAGGGCGAAGGGTGGCCGGCGTCCCGCCCGTGGCAGCCGGGCAGGGGCCCCTGGCAAAAGTGGGGCGCGCCGATCAGAACCCCTGGGCGGCGGTGACGGCGCGCTTCCAGCCGTCGTAGAGGCGGGCGCGTTCGTCGTCTTCCATCGCCGGGGCGAAGGAGCGGTCCAGCGCCCAGTTCTCGGAAAAGCCCGCCTGGTCGGGGTAGAGGCCCGCGCGGTGGCCTGCCAGCCAGGCGGCGCCCAGCACGGTGGTTTCCACGTTGGCCGGGCGGTCCACCGGGGCGCCGAGGATGTCCGACAGGAACTGCATGGCGTAGTCCGAGGCGCTCATCCCGCCATCGACGCGCAGGGTGGCGCCTTGGCCATGGGCGTCGCTGTCCCAGTCGGCGTGCATTGCCTCCAGCAGGTCGCGGGTCTGGAAGCCCACCGATTGCAGGGCGGCGCGGGCGAACTCGGCGGGGCCGGAGTTGCGGGTCAGGCCGAAGACCGCGCCGCGGCAGTCGGCATTCCAGTAGGGCGCGCCCAGGCCGGTGAAGGCTGGCACCAGCACAAGCGTCTGGGTGGGGTCGGCGCGTTCGGCCAGCGGCTGGGTCTCGGCGGCCTCGCGGATGATCTTCAGCCCGTCGCGCAGCCATTGCACCACGGCGCCCGCGATGAAGATCGACCCTTCCAGCGCATAGGTCCGTTTGCCCTCCAGCTGGTAGGCCACGGTGGTCAGCAGCCGGTGCGAGGAGCGCACCAGTTCATCCCCGGTGTTCAGCAGCGCGAAGCAGCCGGTGCCATAGGTCGATTTCACCATGCCGGGGGTGAAACAGGCCTGGCCGATGGTGGCGGCCTGCTGGTCGCCTGCCACGCCCAAGATCGGGATCGGACGGCCGAAGAGGTCGGGGCGGGTGGTGCCGAAGTCATCGGCGCAGTCGCGGATCTCGGGCAGCATCGACATGGGGATGTCCAGCAGATCGCAGATCTCTTCCGACCAGGTGCCCGCTTCGATATCGTAGAGCAGGGTGCGGGCGGCGTTGGTGGCATCGGTCACATGGGCCGCGCCGCCGGTCAGTTTCCAGATCAGGTAGGTATCGACGGTGCCGAACATCAGCTTGCCGGCCTCCGCCGCCTCGCGCGCGCCCTCGACCGTGTCGAGCAGCCATTTGACCTTGGTGCCGGAGAAGTAGGGATCGAGAAGCAGGCCGGTGATCTCGGTCACCCGGGCCTCGTGGCCCTGATCGCGCAGCCTGGCGCAGAGGTCGGAGGTGCGGCGGTCTTGCCAGACGATGGCGCGATGGATCGGGCGGCCCGTTTCGCGGTCCCAGATCAGTGTCGTCTCGCGCTGGTTGGTGATGCCGATCCCGGCGATCTGGTCCGGGCTGACGCCCGCCTTCTCGATCGCCGCGCGGCAGGTGGCGGCGGTGGAGGACCACAGGTCGGAGGCGTCATGTTCGACCCAGCCCGACTGCGGGTAGTGCTGGGGAAATTCCTGCTGGGCAGAGGCGACGGGGGCCATGTCGGCGTCGAAGATCAGCGCCCGGGTCGAGGTGGTCCCCTGGTCGATGGCAAGAATATGGGTCATGCGGTCTCCTCCCGTTTTCCTCTGGTCTGACCTTTCCGTCAGGTCGGGCTGTTCTTACGGCTCCGTTCCTCGGCCAACCAGGCGTCCAGCGCGGCGATCTGGTCCTCGTTCAGACGTAGGCCGAGCTTGGTGCGGCGCCAGACCACGTCTTCGGCGGTGCGGGCATATTCGCGGGTCATCAGGTGGCGCACTTCGGCCTCCGACAGCCCCGCGCCGAAGTCGCGGCCCAGGTCGGCGGCACTGGTGGCGTCGCCCAGGATCTCCGCCGCTTCGGTGCCGTAGTGGCGGAAGAGGCGTTGCGCGCCCGAGGGGCCGAGGAAGGGGTAGGCCTTCAGCAGCTCGGCGATGCGGTGCTCGGCCTCCTCCACCGGGAAGTCGCCGCCGGGCAGGGGGCGGCCCGCGGTCCAGGGCGCGCGGATCGTCGGGAAATGCTCTGCCAGGTGGTCCATCGCGTGTTCCGCCAGCCGCCGGTAGGTGGTGATCTTGCCGCCGAAGACCGACAGCAGGGGCGGGCCGCTGCCTTCCATTCGCAGGGTATAGTCGCGGGTCGCGGCGGAGGCCGAGGAGGCCCCGTCGTCATAGAGCGGGCGGACGCCCGAGTAGGTCCAGACCACCTGGGTCCGGGTCACAGGCTCGCGGAAGTACTCCGAGGCGAAGGCGCAGAGATAGTCGATCTCCGTCTCGGTGATCTCGGGGGGCTGATCGGGGTCGGGGTGGTCCATGTCGGTGGTGCCGATCAGGGTGTAGTCCTGTTCATAGGGGATGGCGAAGATGATGCGCCCGTCGGAGCCCTGGAAGAAATAGCATTTGTCGTGATCGTAAAGCCGCCGGGTGACGATGTGCGAACCGCGCACCAGGCGGATGCCGGCCTCGGAATTGCGCCCCAGGGTGCCGTTCAGCATGTCCGCGACCCAGGGACCGGCGGCATTGACCAGCGCCTTGGCGGTGATCTGGCGCGCCTCGCCGGTCTCGGTATCCTGCAGATCGACCTGCCAGCCGTCGCCCTGGGGCCGCGCGCCGGTGACCTTGGTGCGCGGCCAGATCTCGGCCCCCCAACGGGCGGCGTCGCGGGCGTTCAGCACGGTCAGCCGGGCGTCCTGCACCCAGGCGTCGGAATATTCGAACGCGCGGTGCAGGCTGTCCTTCAGCGGCGCGCCCTCGCGGGTGCCGTCCAGCGACAGCGACTTGGTGCCGGGCAGGATCTCGCGCCCGCCCAGAGTGTCGTAAAGGAACAGGCCCAGCCGGATCAGCCAGGCCGGGCGGCGGCCCTTCATCCAGGGCATCACCAGGTTCAGCAGGCGCGAGGTGGGGGTCGAGTTCTCGAACCGCATCTCGGGGTGGATCGGCAGCACGAAGCGCATGGGCCAGGAAATGTGCGGCATGGCCTTCAGAAGCTGTTCGCGTTCGATCAGCGACTCGCGCACCAGGCGGAACTCGAAATATTCGAGATAGCGCAGACCACCGTGAAACAGCTTGGTCGAGGCCGAGGAGGTGGCGCCGGCCAGGTCGCCCATTTCCGCCAGGCCGACGCGCAGGCCGCGGCCCGCGGCGTCTCGGGCAATGCCGCAGCCATTGACGCCGCCGCCGATGACGAAAAGGTCGAAGCGGTCGGTCGGGGGGGCTGCGGGCGTGGCGGTCTCGGGCGCGGACATGGGGGATCTCCCTCTGGGGCGTCGCGCGCAGATGACAACGGCTGGCGCCGGTTGTCAAAGCGATGCGGCGTGAGGGGGCGTGATCGCGGTGGCCGGGCGCGGCGGCCTGCCGCGCCGGGATCTCAGCTGAGGCGGGCGACCAGGGCCGGCAGCTCCGCGAAGTCCGAGAAGGCGGCGCGGCAGGTCAGACCCCCGCCGCCCTTGCGATAGCCGTTTGTGTAGAGGAGGAAGGGTACGTCGGCGCGCAGGGCGGTTTCCGCATCCGTCTCGCTGTCACCGATGTAGATCTGGGGACCTGCGTCGCCCAGCCGGTCGAAGGTGCTGTGCAGCGGCGCCGGATCGGGTTTGCGGCAGTTCAGCGTGTCACCGCCGACGATGGCGTCGAAGGCGCCGTCGAGGTCAAGGTGACGCAGCACCGCGCGGGCCGGACGTTCGGGCTTGTTGGTGCACAGGCCCAGCCGGTGGCCCTCGGTCGACAGGCTGGCCAGGATCTCGGGCACGCCGGGGTAGACCCGGGTCAGCTCGACCGCCGTGTCGTAGTGTTTCATGAACTCCGTCAGCATGCGCGGTTTCAGGCAGGGGTCCAGCTCCCGCGAGGCGATCATGCGATCAACGAAGGTGGGGACCCCTTCCCCCATGAACCGGCGCGTTTCCGGCAGCGACAGCGGGCGCGCTTCCAGCGCGGCCAGGATGCCGTTGGCGATGCCGCGGACGTCGGGCGCGCTGTCGATCAGCGTCCCGTCAAGATCGAATACAAGGCGTGCCATGCCCCTCCCTACTCATAAACAATGTCACCGAACCGGGTGCCTTACGTCTTCAACGCCCGAAGCGGTGCCTCCCTTCCTTCTGCCTAGGGCGGGGGGAGGTGCGGGCAAAGCGAAGCCCGACGCCATGCGGGCGGCCAGATAGCCTGTGCCCAAAGCTTTGGCAATCGGGGTCAGACAGGTGGCAGGGAATAAAGACTTGCGGGTCTAATCCGGCGCGGTGCGTCGGGTCAGTGGCCGTCCAGCGCCAGGGGCGATGCATAGCCGCGGTTGGCATGGACCAGCGGCTTGCCGGGGGCGCCCAGCACCACCTCCTCCACCGCGCCGAAGACGACGTAGTGGGTGCCGACAAGCTGTGCCGCGTCGATGCGGCAGACGAAGGAGCAGACGGCCCCGTCGAGGCGCGGCACGCCCAGGGAGGTGTCGTGCCAGGACCCAGCGTCGAAGCGCGAGGCGAGATCGGGCACCCGGCCGGCGAAGGCGTCCGAGATCCGCGACTGATCCTCACGCAGGACGTTGACGCAGAAGGTGCCGTTTTCGCGAATGGGGTCCACCGCGCTGACCTTGTGGTAGAGGCAGACCAGCAGGGTGGGGCGTTCGGTATCCGCCGAAACGGAGGCCATGGCCGACACGGTGACGCCGGCGCGTCCCGCCGGGCCGTCGGTGGTCACCACGTTGACGGTGGTGGCCGCACGGGACATGGCCTCTAGGAAGTTCTGGCGGAGGGGGTCTTCAGACATCGGGTATCCTGTTCGCGATCCAGCGGGCGAATTCGTAGTTGGGGCGTTCCAGATGGCTCAGCGCGCCGGGACGGGCCAACCGCCCCTGCATGCCGCGCCAGACGCGTTCGGTGCATCCACGATCCTCGTCATTGACGTGATCGAGAAGGCCTTTCAATGCGGAAAAATGTGTCTCCGCGTCGGGGTCGGCGGCGAAGTCGGGGTGCAGCCCGCCGCCATAGAGGATCTTCACGTGGCCGGGCCCGTCTGGGGTCAGGCAGAGATACCAGAAGTAGCCCGGCGTCAGCGTAATCAAGAGCGAGGGGTAGATCGCCATGAGCCAGGTGCGCAGCCGGTCCTTGCCCTGCAGCGTCGTGTTGTCCTTGTGGGCGATCGACAGGGCGATGCTGTCGTCCTTCAGGATGTGGTGATAGTTGAAATGCGCCTTGCCTTCGGGGCAGGTCATCTGCCGCAGGTTCACCGCGCCGCCGATGGTGCCGCCGTGGCACATGGGCAGGTGATAGGACTCCATGAAGTTCTCGGCCAGGATCTTCCAGTTGGTGTTCCAGCGGTGCTCTTCGCGGAAGGTCTCCACGTAGTCGGCCATGCCGAGGTAGCCCACCAGGTCGTCGACCTCTGCCAGTTGCTCCTGCGGTTCGGGCAGGTCGGGGTTCAGGGTGACCATGATCCAGCCGTTCCAGTCGACGCAGCGGATGGCGGGCAGGCTGTTGGCCTCCTTGCAGAAGCCCTGGTTCATGTCCATCGCCGGTGCCCCACGCAGCGAGCCGTCCAGCGCGTAGGTCCAGGCGTGGTAGGGGCAGGTGATGACGCGCACGCGGCCGCGTCCCTCCAGCAGGGTCGACATGCGGTGGCGACAGACGTTGGACATGGCGCGCAGCACGCCCTCGCGGTCGCGCAGCACAAGGATCGGTTCGCCCGAGATCTCCATCGTCAGGTAATCGCCGGGCTCTTTCAACGCGTCCACGCGGCCCGCGCACAGCCAGGACGTCGCGAAGACATGCTCCTGCTCCAGCGCCTGGAAGCTTTCCGAGGTATAGACCGACACCGGCATGGCCTGGGCCCTTTCGAAGGGCACGGCGACATTGGCGCGCAGCTCGGCGGCGGGATCATGGACGTTCATCTTGCTCTCCTGGGGTCGCGTGGTGGAATGGCGCGGCTGGATCTCGGCCGGGCGAACCTGGGGGAGATCGTTTGCAAGCACCTTATTTCCACTGCGGCACCTCTTGCCCCTAGAAAGCAAGGAAGATCTGCCGAAGGCAACGGTCGGCTTGGTGCACAGGATGAAAACGGGATGTGGAATTGGGCAAAGGCCGCCCCGGCAGGGTCCGGGGGGCCGTTTGCGATGTCGCGCCGAGGGGGGCGCGACCGCCGGCCCGGGGAGGGCCGGCGGTGCACTGCTGGGGCTGCGGCAGGTGGGGAGAAAGCCGCGCCGAACTGGCGGTCAGTTCAGACCCAGCAGATGCGGGATGGTCAGCGACAGTGCCGGCCAGTAGGTGGTGGCCAGCGTCACCGGCAGGACCACGCAGATCAGCATCGACAGCGCCGGTTTCACCGCCCCCATGACCGAGGCGTTGCAGACCCGACACGACATGTAGAGGATCGGCGCCATGGGCGGAGAATTCGCGCCCACCACCACCGAACAGGCGACGATGGCGGCAAATTGCACCGGGTCCACGCCCGCGCCGGTGATCAGCGGCAGGAACAGCGGCGCCACGACCACGGTGACCGACACGTCATCCATCAGCATGCCCGCGATGATCAGCACCGCGTTGACCAGCAGCAGCGCGTAGATCGGGTTGCCGGCAAAGCCCTGCACGGCCTCGGCCAGGTCCTGCGGGATCCGTTCGAAGCTGAGGATGCGCGAGATCATGAAGGAAAAGAGCAGGATCACGATGATCGAGCCCGTGGTTTCCGCCGTGCGCACCAGCGAGGTGGCGAAGAGGCGCGGCGTCAGTTCCCGGTAGAAGACGAAGCCCACGACGGCGGGGGCCAGGGCCGCGACGGCGGAGGCCTCGGTCGGGGTGAAGATGCCGCCGTAGATGCCGCCCAGGATGATGATCGGCAGCGACAGGGCAGGCAGGGCCGACAGGGTGGCGCGGCTCAGGGTCAGGCTCGGGTCCTTCGGCGCCTCGGTGATCTGCGGCTGGGTGCCGACGAACAGGCGGTTCCAGATCAGCAGGCACAGGATCAGCAGGATCGCCGGGCCGATGGAGGCGGCGAAACAGGCCGCCACCGATTGCCGCGTGGCCACGGCGAAGAGGATCATGGTGATCGAGGGCGGGATCAGGATGCCGAGCAGCGAGGAGATCCCCAGGAGCGAGGCGATGTAGCCGCGCGGATAGCCGCGCTCGGCCATCGGGTTCGACATGATCGTGCCCATCGAGGCGACGGCGGCGCTGGCGGTGCCGGCGATGGCCCCGAAGACGGCGGAGGAGACGACGACCACGCCGCCAAGGCCCGCGCGTCCGCCGGCCAGCCGGCCGATGAAGGTCACGATGCGCCGGGCGATGCCGCCGGTTTCCATCAGGTAACCCGTCAGGATGAACAGCGGCAGCGCGATCAGCACCAGCGAGTTGAGAGAGCGGAAACCCTGCAGCATCAGCGTGCTGAGGTTCACGTCGAAGGTCCACACGAGGTAGGCCAGCACGCCGGCGAAGGACCAGGCCACGGGCAGGCCGATGGCCATCAGCACCACCAGGATGGGCAGGGCGATAAGCGCGTCCATGGGGTTATCCTTTCAGTTGGCGCAGGTCGAGAACGGCCAGCACCACGTCGCGCAGCCCATAGGCGAAACAGCCGACGGCGCCGATCATGATCGACAGCTGCGGCAGCCACAGCGGGATCTGGTAGGCCGGCGTCCATTGCGGGCGGCGCATGCCCCAGGCGAACATTTCCCAGGTCCACCAGATGAAGAAACAGGTGACGATGACCGTCAGTACCGCCACTACCAGCGCATGGATGGCGCGGGCGCGGGGCGTGGTCAGCAGCTGGTCGATGAAATCCACGGCCAGATGCGCGCGGTTGCGCGAGGCCAGGATGGCGCCCAGCATGTAGAACAGCACGGCGGCGGTCAGGATCAGCTCGTGCAGGCCGACGACCGAGTAGTTGATGAACCGCGCCAGCACCAGGAAACCGGTCAGCAGGGCCGTCACCAGCCCTGCCAGGATGGCCAGCGCGCCAAGCGCGCCGGCCAGTCTGCGTTCAAAGCGGCCTGAGGTCATCAGAACTCGGAAGCGTTGGCGCGGATCACGTCCATGATCTCGGTGCCGACCTGTTCGTCCAGCATCGGCCAGACCACCTCACGCACACGGGCGACGGTGGGGGCCAGCTCCTCGTTGCTGGGCTCGATGTAGGTCATGCCGGCGGCCTCGGCCTCCTCGACGTAGTGATCGTCCAGCGCCTTGGCGTTGGCAAAGCCCTCTTCCATGACCACGGCGGCGGCCTCGGCCACGACGGTCTGCTGCTCTTCGGTCAGGCTGTCCCAGGCTTCCTCGTTCATCGAGATGATGCCGGTGTTGAACTGCTGTTTCATGCGGTTGTAGTAGTCCAGCGTGTCGCGGAAATACTCGTAGTCCCAGTAGATCACATTGGCGCCGTCGCCATCCACCACGCCGGTCTGGATGGAGGTGAAGACCTCGCCCCAGTCGATCGTCGCGGTCTGGTAGCCCATGGCCTGGATGGTTTCCGCCATCGGGAAGGACGGGGGCACGCGGATCTTCATCGCCGCCGCTTCGTCCGGGGTCACGGCATAGCCGCCCTTGGTGGCGACGCCGTTGAACCCTTCGGGCCAGGCGCCGAAGAAGGTCAGGCCCAGGTCGCCGTAGATGTCGTTGATGACGTCGTTCATCCAGCCGCCCTCGGAATAGGCCGCAAGCGCTGCATCCCAGTCGGAGAAGATGTAGGGGGCATAGACCACCGCGACGCGCTGGTCGTAGGAGGTCATCGGCCAGTTGATCATCAGCTGTACGTCATTGGCCATGAACAGGTCGAAGACGTCCTGCTGGCCGCCCAGCTCGTTCTGGTAGAAGACGTCCACCTCGATCTCGCCGTCCGAGTTCTCCTCGATCAGCGCCGCCCAGCGGTCCAGCGCATCGCCGGCGGCAGAGCCGGCGGCGCCCGAGTCGGTGGCCATCCGCAGCGTGACGTCGGCGGCATGCGCGGCGCCGGTCATGGCGGCCAGTGCGGTGGTCAGCAGCAGCGTTTTGGTGAGTTTCCCGTTCATCTGTGTCTCCCTGTCAGGTTGTGCCATGGCCTTGTTCGGCGGGCTTTGGAGATTTTTGTTGTCCGCGAGACAATCTTTTCCGGACATTAGTGTCAAGTCTGGGGCGCCGCTGCGTCCGCGCCGTCCGGAAAGAGGCTGGTCGCGGCGGCCCAATTGGCCAGATAGGCGGCAAGGCCGCGGTCGATATGCAGGCGAAGGGCCTCGCCGTGGCGGTAGAGCACCCCCTGCATTCCGGCGAACAGAAGCGCGGCGGAGGGCGAGGGCCGGTACGGATCCAGCGCGGTGGCGCGCGCCACCAGGTCCATCGCTCGGGGGCCCGTGATCTCGAACGCCGCAAGGGCGCCGGTCATCGGAGATGTAGCGCAGCCCGCCGACCAGCCGGCGTCACGCGGCGACAGCTCCGTGCCCACCACCAGCATGCGCCGGCGGGCCAGGCGGACGGCGTAGTGCGGGTCCTCTGCCTCTGCCAGCAGGCCCACGGCCTCCGGCAGGTCATGCGCGGCGCGGTAGGCGTCCAGATCGCCGCTGACCATGACCTGGGGCAGGGGCGGCAGGCCGCGCAGGGTGATCCAGTCGCCCTCCAGCAGGATGTCTTCGGGGCGGGTGGCCGGGGTCCAGAAGGGGGCGCGATCACGCATGCAGGCGGTCTCCTTTCGGATCGAAGGCGCAGGGCGCGGTCAGCCGCGCGCGACGGCGCTGGCCCAGATGCTGGATCTCGATCACCTCGCCGATCCGCTCGGCCCCGCGTTCGATCAGCGCCAGCGCGATCGGGCGGCCCAGCGTGGGGCTGTGATAGCTGGAGGTGACATGGCCCAGAGAGCGCGGACGGGCGCCGGAGGTGTCGATGCCATGGGCGCCGCAGGGCAGGATGCCCGCGCCATCGGCGGGTTCCAGCCCGACGAACTGCTTGCGGTCCGGGCGCTGCGCTTCCTCCTGCCAGAGGGAGCGGCGGCCCAGGAACTCGGTCTTCTTGCGCCTCAGCGGGCCGGTCATGCCAAGGTCCATCGGGCGGGTCAGCCCGTCGGTATCCTTGCCGATCATGATGAACCCCTTCTCGGCGCGCAGGATCTGCAGCGCCTCGACGCCCAGCAATCCGCCGCCAAGGCGCCGGGCCTCGGTGTGCAGGGTCTCCCACAGCGCCTCGGCCTGGTCGGCCCGGATCGAGACCTCGTAGCTGCGGTCGCCGGTGAAGCTGACCCGGGTGACCCGCAGGCCCTGCCCCTGCCAGCTGCCCCAGGCCATGGCCATGTGCGGCAGGGCCTCATCCGACAGCCCGTCGTCGCAGGTCACGCCGGCGGCCAGCAGCACGTCGCGGGCGCGGGGGCCGGTGACGGTCAGGGTGCAGGTTTCGGCGGTGGCGTTGTGGATATGCACCTGCGCGCGGGGGAACCGGTCCTGGCGCCATTCCTCCAGCAGGGCCAGCACGCCCGCGGTATGCGACGACGAACAGGAGACGAGGAAGCGGTTTTCATCCTGCCGCACCAGCACCCCGTCGTCGAAGACGATGCCCGCTTCCGACAGGATGAACCCGTAGCGGCAGCGCCCCGGTTTCAGGGTCGAGACGGTGTTGTAGTAGATGAAATCCAGGAATTCGGCGGCGTCCGGGCCGATGACCTCGATCTTGCCCAGGGGGGTGCCGTCGAAAAGCGCCACGCTGTCGCGCGCCATCGCGGCCTCGGCCTGGATGCGGGCGGGTTGGTCGGCCTCTGTGGCGGCACCGTAGCAGGCCGGGCGCAGCCAGCCGCCGTAGTCGCCGAAGGTCGCGCCGGCGGCGCGATGCGCGGGTTCCAGCGTCAGACGGCGCAGGGGCGCCATGCGCTGTTCCGTCTCCAGTCCGCCGAGGCTGGCCAAGGGCACGGGCGTGAAGGGCGGGCGATAGGTCGTGGTGCCGACCTGCGGGATGTCGCGCCCGGTCAGCGCGCCCATCAGGGCCAACCCGGCGATGTTCGAGGTCTTGCCCTGGTCCGTCGCCATGCCCAGCGTGGTGTAGCGTTTCAGATGTTCGACCGAGGTGAAGCCTTCGCGCGCGGCCAGGGCGACGTCCTTGGTGGTCACGTCATGCTGGTAGTCGATCCAGATCCGCCCCTTGGCCTGTGGGTCGGGCCAGGCCGGCGTGATGGCGTAGGGCTGTGTCTCCTCCGCTTGCGGCGCCTGGCCAAGCGTGCTGCCCAGATGGGCGAAGGTGGCGCCCAGGGTGAAGTGACCGGCGGCGGCGCCGACGGGGGTCTGGCCCGTCACCTCGGTCCGGGGCACGAAGGCCAACTGGTCGGCATCCCAGCCCAGCTTGCCCTGCGCCTGGGCATAGAGGTGGATCGTGGGGGTGAAGCCGCCCGAGACCAGCACGCAGTCGCAAGCGATGGCAGAGCCATCCTCAAGCACCACTTCGCTGACGGCGCCGCGACCGGGGGTGCTGGCGATGCGACCGGGGCGATTGTGCACGCCGGCCACGGGCGCCGCGTCGGGGCGCGCGTCGACCAACGTCACCTCGGCCCCGGCCTGGGCCATCGCGGCGGCCACTTCGGCCCCGGTGGAGTTGTTGCAGGCGACGGTGATGCGCTGGCCCGGCAGCACCGCATAGCGGCGCAGGTAGGTCAGGCCGGCATGGGCGGACATGATGCCGGGACGGTCATTGCCGTCGAAGGGCAATGGGCGGTCGATGGCCCCGGTGGCCAGGATCGTGCGCGTGGGCCGCACGCGCCAAAGAGTGTCCGGGGTGCCGTCGTCGTGGCGCTGGTTCAATGCCACCAGCCCGTGATCGTAGATGCCGAAGGCGGTGGTGCGGGGCATCACGCGGACGCGCAGCCGGTTCAGCTCGGCCAGCGTGTCGGCCAGCCAGGTGGCGCCGTCCTTGCCGTCAATCCGGCCCTCGCGCCACAGCAGCGACCCGCCCGGGCGGCTGCCGTCGTCGATCAGCATCACCTCTTCGCCGGCACGGGCCAGCGTCAGGGCGGCGGCCAGGCCCGCGGGCCCCGCACCGATGACCAGGGTATCGCACCAGTGGTTCACCTGTTCCGCGACCGGGCCCGTCAGCGCGGAATCCACGGTACCGAGGCCCGCCATGGCGCGGATCTTCGGCTCGAACAGGTGCCAGTTCGGCCACATGAAGGTCTTGTAGTAGAACCCCGCCGGCAGGAAGCGCGAGAACCGGTCGATCAGCGCGTGGCGATCATGGGCGGCATCCGGGTCGGTGTTGTCGGACCGCAGCGCCAGCCCGTCGCGGGCGGGCTGCATCGTGGGCCGCAGGTTGATCTGTGCGCCGGCCGCGTCGTGGAAGCTGACGGAGATGTTGGGTTCCTCGACCCCCGCACCGTAAAGGCCGCGCGGGCGGCGGTACTTGAAGCTTCGCCCCAGAACACGCGGGCCGGAGGCGAGCAGGGCGGAGGCCAGCGTGTCCCCCTCGAAGCCTTCGATCGTCTGGCCGTCGAAGGTGAAGGTAAGGGGCCGCGAGCGGTCGATCTCGCCGCCCGATGAGAGGCGTCTGGCGGTCATGCGTCCCCCCTGTCTGTCGTGTCTGAAGGAATGGGCTCGCCCGGCTGGGCGGCCATGGTCACGGTGTCGCGGGTCATCACGAAGACCTCGTGGCAGGTGAGGTGGATCCAGATCTCGCGCGCCGCGCCCTTGGGATTCTGGCGGTAGTGCAGGTAGTCAGCCCAGGCCTGGGCGGGCACGTCGCCATCGGGGCGGTCATTGCCGGCCTCGCCACCGAAGTGGAACTCGGTCTCCGGGCGGGGGCCGCAGAAGGGGCAGGTGTAGATATGCATGGGGTCCCTCCTAGTGCGCGATGCCGCTTCCTGCGGCTTCGTCGATCAGACGCCCGGTGGCGAAACGATCGAGGTCGAAGGGGCGGGAAATGTCGTGGTGCTGGCCGGTCGCCAACAGATGCGCCAGAAGCGTCCCGCCCGCCGGGATCGCCTTGAACCCGCCGGTGCCCCAGCCACAGTTCAGGAAGAGGTTCGGCAGCGGCGACGGCCCGATCAGCGGCGAGCTGTCGGGGACCACATCGACGATGCCGCCCCACTGGCGCATCAGCTTCAGCTGGCGGAAGGCGGGGAACATCTCCAGGATGCCGGCGATCACGTGTTCCAGCGTCGGCAGGGTGCCGCGCTGGCCATAGCTGGGCACCCGGTCCAGACCGCCGCCGATGACGATCTCGCCCTTGTCGGACTGGCTGGCATAGCTGCCCGAGCCCGCGCAATGCACCGCGATGTCGAGGATCGGTTTCACCGGCTCGGACACGCAGGCCTGCAGCGCGTAGGAGGTGACGGGCAGGCGGAACCCGGCCTTCTCGGCCATCTGAGAGCTGTGGCCTGCCACCGCCAGGCCCACGCGGTCGGCGCGGATCTCGCCCTGGGTCGTTTTCACCCCGCGACAGGCGCCGCCCTCGATCAGGAAATCGGTGACCTCGCATTGCTGGATGATGTCGACGCCAAGCGCCGAGGCCGCGCGGGCATAGCCCCAGGCCACCGCATCGTGGCGCGCCGTGCCGCCGCGCGGCTGCAAGGCGCCGCCGAGCGCGGGGAAGCGGCTGTCGGGCGAGAAGTTGTAGATCGGCATGATCTTTCGCACGCCTTCGGTGTCCAGCAGCTCGGCATCGGTGCCGTTCAGCTGCATCGCGTTCACCAGCCGCGCCGACATCTCCATCTCCGCCGGCGTGTGGCACAGCATCAGCATGCCGCGCTGTGACAGCATGACGTTGTAGTTCAGCTCCTTCGACAGCTCCTCGTAGAGGTTCAGCGACATCTCGTAGAGCGCGACGCTTTCGGGGAAGAAGTAGTTCGACCGCACAACGGTGGTGTTGCGCCCGGTGTTGCCGCCCCCCAGCCAGCCCTTTTCGATCACCGCCACATTGGTGATGCCGTGGGTCTTGGCCAGGTAATAGGCGGTGGCCAGGCCGTGCCCGCCGCCGCCCACGATCACCACGTCGTAGCGTTTCTTCGGTTCGGGCGAGGTCCAGGCGCGGGCCCAGCCCTTGTGCCCCGAAAGCCCTTCGCGCGCGAGGTTGAGCGCGGAATAATGGCGCGTCATGTCACCCCCTCAGCTTCTGTCCTTCAGGATCATAGGGCGCGCCCGGCAGCACGGTCGCCGCGACCTCTTCGCCGACCACATGGGTGGTCAGCGCGGTGCCGGGTGTGGCGGCGGCGCGGTCGATCAGGGCCATGGCCAGGCTCTTGCCCGTGACGTGGCCGTAGCCGCCGGAGGTGACGTAGCCGACCAGTTCGCCCTCGGCCCATACGGGTTCATAGCCCGAGGCATCGGCATTGGTCGCCGCGACCTCCAGCAAGGTGATGACCCGCTCGGAGGGCGCATCGCGTTCGGCCAGCGCGGCCTCTCGTCCGATGAAGGCGGGCTTGTCCCAGGCGATGAAGCGGTCGAGGCCGGTCATGCCGGGGGTGTGGCTTTGCGCGAACTCGGCCGACCAGATGCCATAGCCCTTTTCTAGCCGTAGCGAATTCATCGCCTGCACGCCCATTTCCTTCAGGCCGTGATCCGCGCCCGCCTCCAGCAGCAGCCGGCGCAGGGTGGCGTGCTCGGTGGCGTGGCAGTTGATCTCGAATCCCATCTCGCCGGTGACCGACATGCGGGCCACCTTGGCGCGGATCAGGCCCAGATCCACAGTGGCGCAGCCCATGAAGGGCAGGGCGGTCAGATCCTGGTGCGTCAGCTTTTGCAGGATTTCGCGGGCCTTGGGGCCGACGATGGCAAAGCCGCCGATGGTGTCGGCCACGTCGCGCAGGGTGACGCCCGCGATCATGTGATCCTCGAACCAGCGCATCTGCCATTCGCGCAGATAATAGGACCCCATCAGCCAATAGGTGCCGTCGCCCCAGTTCAGCACGGTCAGATCGCCCTTCAGCTTGCCATTCTCGCCCAGCATTGGCGCCAGGCGGGCGCGGCCCGGCGTGGGCAGCTTGCAGGCCAGCAGGGTGTCGAGCCACTCGGCGGCCTTCGGGCCCGAGATCTCGTAGCGAGAAAAGGCGGTGGTGTCGTAGATCGCGGCGGCCTCGCGCGCGGCGCGGCATTCGGCACCCACCAGGTCGAAGGCGTTTGACCGGCGCAGGGTCGGCTTTTCTTCAAAGCCGTCGGGGGCGAAATATTGCGCCACCTCCATGCCCCAGGTGCCGCCCCAGACCGCGCCAGCCGCCGTCATCCCCTCGTAGGCGCCGGGCGTCTTCAGCGGGCGGCCCGCGGGCAGCTGTTCATTGGGGTAGGTCATGACGAAGCGGCGCGAGTAGAACTGCCCCGTCGTCTGCTTGATGTATTCGCGGTTCGAGGCGAAGTCGCCGTAGCGGGCGATGTCCATGCCGTAGACGTCGACCTCCGGCTCGCCCTCGACCATCCATTCCGCCAGCGACTTGCCGACGCCGCCGCCCTGCAGGAAGCCCGCCATGACGCCGCAGGCCACCCAGTAGCCGGGCACGCCGCGCACGGGGCCGACCAGCGGGTTGCCATCGGGGGAGAAGGTGAAGGCGCCGTTGACCCAGCGTTTGACGCCGGCCGTTTCCAGGCAGGGGTAGCGGGCGAAACCGCAGGCCAGCTCATCCGAGATGCGGTCGATGTCCTCCTGGATCAGTTCGATGCCGAAATCCCAGGGCGCGCCGTCCATGTTCCAGTGCTTGTGCTCGACCTCGTAGATGCCCAGCAACATGCCCTTCTGTTCCTGGCGCATGTAGGTGAACCCTTCGAGGTCGACCGTGACGGGCAGTTCCTTCTGCGCCTCGACCAGTTCGGGAATGCTCTCGGTCACCAGGTAGTGGTGTTCCAGCGGCGAGACGGGCAGGTCGACGCCGGCCATGCGGCCCACCTGTTTCGCCCAGAGGCCGCCGGCGTTGACGATGTGCTCGGCGATGATCTCGCCCTTGTCGGTGATGACGGTCCAGCTGCCGTCAGGGCGCTGGCGCAGGTCCTCGACCTTGGTGTGTTCGACGATGTCGGCGCCCCGGTTCTTGGCGCAGCGGGCATAGGCGTGGACCACGGCCGAAGGGTCGATGTGCCCCTCGCGGTCGGACCACAGCCCGCCCAGGATGCCCTCGGTGGAGATCACCGGGTTACGGCGCTTGATCTCTGCGGCGTCGATCAGCTCGACGTCCTGCACGCCCAGCGACTGGAAGGTGCGATAGGCCGACTGCAGCCAGTCCCAGCGGTCGGGGTCGCAGGCGAACTCGATCCCGCCGGTCATGTGCAGGCCGATGTCCATGCCGGATTCGGGTCCGATCTCCTGCAGCAGGTCGATGGTGTAGCTTTGCAGCATGGCAATGTTGGGATCGGCGTTCAGCGCGTGGAAACCGCCGGCGGCATGCCAGGAGGATCCGGCGGTCAGCACGTCGCGTTCCAGCAGGGCGATGTCGGTCCAGCCGAGTTTCGTCAGGTGATAGGCGACCGAGGCCCCCACCACGCCACCGCCGATGATGACCACGCGATACTGATCCTGCATGTCGCTCTCCTGTGCCGTTCCGATCTGATCTCGGCGCAATGTACACATATGTACCGAGATCAGCGCAAGAGTGACGCGCAAACTTTTTGGTCACCTGGCGGGGCCAGGCGGCGAATGGATCGCGAATCGGGCAGCGAGGGAGGGGGCTGCGCCTAGCGTGTCTTGGGGTTGTACTTCTCGCGGATGATTGTCTTCAGCGCGGCGACCTCGGTCTCGTCCGGGGCCTGGCCGGTGAAGATGTGCAGATAGGCGGGACCGTGAGAGAACCGTTGCGCAGGGGTTTCCGTGTCTTCCAGCGTGTGCTGGCCGATCTGCGTGTAGTAGAGGACGCGGGCGCGGATCAGCGCCTCCTCGTCATCGCAGCCGTAGCGGGCGAACATCTTGTGCAACGCATCCAGGCGCATGGAATCGGCCTGCAGGACGACGGCGCGCACCTTCTCCGAGCGTCTGGCCCAGAGCCGGACTGCAATGTCCAGTTCCGGATCGAAAAGCGCCTCGTCCACCCAGCATTCGAAGACATTGGTGACGGCGGCAACGATGTCGGGCGCGGGCCGGAGGGCGCGTTCGATGATCGGGCCGGTGTTCATGTTCAGCCAGTCATCCAGCATCGCCTGGAACAGGTCCTCGCGGCTGGAGAAATGCCAGTAGAAGGAGGACCGTGCGACGTTCAGCCGTTTCGCCATGACCTGGATCTTCACCTGGTCGATGCCTTCCTCGACCAGCACCTTCTGCGCCAGGCTCAGCCAGTCCCTACGGCCCAGTCGCTTCGCTCGCTCTTCGGGGTCCGCTATGCGGTCGGGTGTCGTCTCTGCCGAACGCGGCGCGATTTCGGCCTTGGTCTCTGGCATCCCTGCCCCCCTGATCCTGAGGCCCGCAAGTGTAGCGGGATGGGCGTGCCGTGCAACGCAAAGCGCGATGCCTGCGCGTCAGGGCCGAAGGCAAACGCCTGCACAACGCGCACATCCCCTGGGGAAGCGCATCGGTAAGCGGTTTATTTCAAAGGAAATTGGCTGGGGTGGTAGGATTCGAACCTACGGTACACTGTACCAAAAACAGCTGCCTTACCACTTGGCTACACCCCAACGGTGACGCGCTAACTAATGAATGCCCGTCCGGTGTTCAAGCCCTTTTTGGCAGAAATCGGATGGGTTTTTTGCCGGCCCCCGGATGGCGTCCACAGGGGGCGGTTCCGACAGGGTTTTGCGCATCTCGACCTGTGCGCGTGGCGCGCTAGTGCGGGGGCAGGTCTTGGCTCTCGCAGGGTCGAATGTGCGGTATTCGTTGCCAGTGCCTCTCTTTCTCTCGGGACCAGACGGGGGCGGAACCTTCCGGTCGCCATGTTGCCGGCGAATCGAGGCATGGGGCGCGAAAAAGGGGCGTCGCCCGGGGGCCTCTTGGCGCCGCGTATCTGGGCGGCGTCGGTCCGATCGGCCTTAGTCGCGGATCTCGTCCGCGGTGACGCCCCAGAGAGAGGTTTTCGGCGCCCAGCCCCGATGACCACCGGCGGTCACGCGACACCAGTCGCGATCGCATTTGCCCAGATCGGCGATGACCCCCTGTTCCAGCCGGGCCACCACGCGCGCCTCGGGCGAGGGCTGGAAATGCAGGTCGAGCATCTCATCCTCCACCAGCACGGTGCGGTTGCCCGAGATCAGCACGTAGTGGACCCAGCCGCCGACGCCGTCATGGTCGCGGATCTGGCGCCAGTGGCCATATTCGGCCACCACTTCCACCGGCATGTCGCGGCGCAGGAATTCCCAGTCGACCCGATGGGTCGTCGAAGGTCCGCGGCGCACATGGGCGCGATCGCTTTTCATCGAGACGAAACGGGGCAGGGGCAGGTTGGTTTCCGGGCCCAGCTGTTGCACCTGGGCGGGGGGCTCTTCGCTGGCGGCAACGGCCACCTGGGTGTCGGTCGTGGCGCCCGCTTCGGTCTCGGACTGGGCGGTTTGCTGCCGGGTCTCACTCGGTTCTTCGGCGGATTGCGGCGTTTCGGATGCCGCCAGGACACCGGCGATCGCGAAGAACGACACCGAAAGCGCCAGGACGCGCTTGCGCAATGGTCTCATGATGTTGCCCGTTTCTGCTGCCTCCGCGGGGTTATTCTTGTACCCTCACGTTCTTTGGGCCACTTTGCCTGCGAAAGACCGGAATGGGAAGACAGAGGAGCCCGCCCATGCCATCTCGCCGCCTGAGTGTTGTCGTCACGCGACGCCTGCCGGACCGGGTCGAGGCCCGCCTGGAGGAGCTGTTCGACACGCGGTTCGGTCCCGCCGACCGCCCGATGACCCGCGAGGAGCTGGCCGAGGCGGTGCGCGACGCGGATGTGCTGGTGCCCAACCTGCGTGACCGGATCGATCAGTCGCTGCTGTCCCAGGCCGGCGAAAACCTGCGCCTGATCGCCAACTTCGGCGCCGGGGTCGATCATATCGACGTGGCCACGGCGCGGCAGCGCGGCATCCTGGTGTCGAACACGCCTGACGTGGTGACGGAAGACACCGCCGACATGACCATGGCACTGATCCTGGCCCTGCTGCGCCGCATCCCCGAAGGCCTGGCGATGATGCAGCGGGACGACTGGGAAGGCTGGGCGCCCGACAGCATGCTGGGCGCGCGGGTGGCCGGCAAGCGGATCGGCATCCTCGGCATGGGCCGCATCGGCCAGGCCGTGGCGCGGCGGGCCGCCGCCTTCGGCATGCAGGTGCATTACCACAACCGCCGTCGGCTGCGCGAAGAGATCGAGACGGATCTGAAGGCGCGCTACTGGGAAAGCCTGGACCAGATGGTGGCGCGGATGGATGTGATCTCCATCAACTGCCCGCATACCCCATCGACCTTCCACCTGATGAACGCACGTCGGCTGAAGCTGATGAAACCCGAGGCAGTGATCGTGAACACCTCGCGCGGCGAGGTGATCGACGAGAACGCCCTGACCCGGATGCTGCGCGCGGGCGAGATCGCGGGCGCTGGCCTCGACGTCTTCGGCGGGGATCGTCAGTCGAACCCGCGCCTGCGCGAGCTGGACAACGCGATCCTGCTGCCGCACATGGCCTCCGCCACCCGCGAGGGGCGGCTGGAGATGGGGGAGAAGGTGCTGATCAACATCAAGACCTTCGCCGATGGCCACCGGCCGCCGGACCTGGTGCTGCCCGGCATGCTCTGACGCTGCCCCCGAGGGAAGGCCCGCCCATGCGCTCTGCCCGCAACACGCTCCTGTCGCTCGTGCTGGCAGCGCTCTGCCTCCTGCTGGCGGCGATGCCGCGGGAAAATCCCCTGACCACCCGCGCCGAGGCCTACCAGGGCGAGATCGCCGTGGCCGCCGGCGCCACCTATGTCAGCCTGCGCGCGATCAACGCCTTCCTCTCGGCCGCGCAGGAGGTCGAGGTTGGCGGCTCGCTTGTGGTCGAAGGGTCGGTCCAGCCGCTGAAATGGCTGGAGCCGGTGGACGACACGGTGGAACGGGTCTCGGCGGCGATCTTTGCCGTGGCGGTGCTGACCGGGGTGCTGAAAATCTCGCTGGCGCCCGTCGCCTCGGTGGGCTTCGCCCTGCTGGCCCTGGCGCTGCTGACCCGCGGCGGCTGCGAGGCTGCGACCGGCTGGCATCGCGCCCCGCCTGCGCTGCGCCGCCTGGGCGGGATCTGCGGGGGGCTGGGCTTTGCCTTCGCCATCGCGCTGCCGCTGGCCTTCGTGCTGGGGGTCTGGGGCGGCGAGGTCCTGACCGCAGAGGCGGCGGCGGGGGCCAACACAACGCTCGACATGATCGCGGCCGAGGCGGGCAAGCTGGTGGCGCTGGAGGATCAGTCCTGGCGCGAAAGCTGGGAGGCCTACCGCGGCGCCGCGCGCTTCTTCTGGGAACAGGCAGATGATTTGCTGAATGCCGCGCTGACCCTGGTCGGGGTATTCCTGCTGCGGATGGTGGTCCTGCCGATGGTCCTGCTGCTGGCGCTCTGGGCCGGCGCGCGGCGGCTTGTGGCAGGGTAGGGGATCGGCCTGACGGCCGATTGCCTTCGGCGAGAGTATTTTCAGCCATCGTATGGAACAGGGCGGGGGCGCTTGATCGGCGCCCGCTTCCCTTGTCCGTCGGTTGCGCGGGCATGAGGGGAAGAGCGCGGGCGCCTGTCTGGCGCGGGTCTTATTCCCATACTTGGGCTGGAAATACTCCGGGGGGAGCGCAGCGGGGGGCAGAGCCCCCCTCTGCCGGTGCCATCAGCGCGTGGCGCCGGGCACCCAGAGCACGTCCTTGGCGCCGCCGTCATTGGCGATGCGCGAGGCGACGAAGAACCAGTCCGACAGACGGTTGAGGTATTTCACCGCGTCGGCGTTGCAGCCCTCCTCGGCCATCAGCGCCACGGCCAGCCGCTCGGCCCGGCGGCAGACGGTGCGGCACAGGTGCAGGTTGGCCGACAGGGCGCAGCCGCCGGGCAGGACGAAGCTGCGCAGGGGCTGCAGGTCGGCGTTCATCACGTCGATCTCCGCCTCCAGCCGGTCCACCTGGGAGGCCAAGATGCGCAGCGGCGTATAGGGTGCCTCGTGGTCCCTCTCCATCGCCGGGCGCGCCAGGTCGGCGCCAAGGTCGAAGAGGTCGTTCTGGATCCGGGCCAGCGCCTCGTCCATCTCGCCGCTCGCATGCAGGCGCGCCAGACCCACGGCGGCATTGGTTTCATCCGAGGTGCCATAGGCCTCGACCCGCAGGGAGGGTTTCGGCACCCGGGTCCCGTCGCCCAGGGCGGTTTCCCCGGCATCGCCGGTGCGGGTGTAGATCTTCGACAGTACGACCATGGGGTCAGCCCTTTCCGCGGATGAGGACGAAGGCGAGGATCAGCAGCACGGCGATGAACTGCGCCGCGATCCGCCATTGCATCAGCTTGTTGGAGGTCTTGGGATTGCCGCTCTTGGCGAAGTTGCCGATCCCCAGCATCAGGATGATGGCAACGATCAGCACCGCGCCGGCGGCGACGAGGAAGAGGGGGTCCTGGGCCATGGGCTCTCCTTTTCGGTTCCCCGATACCTAGGGCGGCAGCGGGCAAAAAGCGACAACAGTTTTCGTCGCAGGGCCGGGCGGTGACGGCCTGCTCAGGCGTTCTTCGTCACCCGGTCCAGCAGGCGCGCCGGCAGCAGGCGGCGCAGGGTGGCGGCGATATAGGTGGGCGTCGTGACCATGTATCGGGGCTTTGGGCGGGGATCTTCCAGCGCGCGGATCAGCTTGGCGGTGCAGGCCGCCGGCTCCAGCTCGAAGCGTGCCTTGCCCTGGTATTTCGGCCCTCGCTTGTAGAGCATGTCGAGAAGGCCATTGCGGTACTCGTCCGCCCGGTCCGAGGCTTCCCAGTCGACCCATGTCTCAAACGCCTTGATGGCATTCTTGCGGAAATCGGTGCGGATTGGGCCCGGTTCCAGCAGGATGGCGTGCACGCCGCTGCCCGCCAGTTCCAGCCGCATGGTGTCGGTCAGCCCTTCCAGGGCGAATTTCGACGCGTTGTAGGCGCCGCGCCACGGGGCGGCGACCAGTCCCAGCACCGAGGAACAGTTGACGATCCGCCCGCCGCCCTGGGCGCGCATCACCGGGATCACCAGCCGGTTCAGCGCATGGGGTCCCATGAAGTTCGCCTCGAACAGCGCCCGCATCGCCTCGCGCGAGATGTCCTCGGCAGGTCCCGGAATGGCGAAGGCGCCGTTGTTGAAAACCGCGTCGAGCCGCCCGCCGGTGGCGGCCAGCACCTCGGCCAGCGCCGCCTCGATCGAGGCCTGGTCGGCGTAGTCCAGATGCAGCGCCTCCAGCCCTTCCGCGGCCAGCCGGGCCACGTCCTCGGGCTTGCGCGCGGTGGCGAAGACGCGCCAGCCGTGCGCCTTCAGCCCGTGGGCGGCGTCATATCCGATGCCGGAGGAACAGCCGGTGATGAGGATGCTTTTGGTCATGCCCCTGCTATGCAACGCAGAGACCCGGCGGGCAAGGCCGCCGGGTCGGGATCCCGTGCGAGAGAGCGCACGGGGAGGGAACTGCGATGTGGGGGATGCCTTACTTCGCGGCGCTGACCAGCCAGTCGGCCATCCAGCCGATGCGCCCGCTGTCGGCGGTCTTCAGCTTCACCCAGCCGTTGCTGGTGTCGATCACCTCGACCTCGGCGCCTTCGTCCAGCGTGGTCAGCACGCCGTAGCTGGTACCAGGGCCGGCGCGCAGGTTTACCCGGTCGCCCGAGACCTGGCGCAGGTCGCGCGCGGGGGTGTCGACGGCGCTGGCTTCGGGGGCGTCACCGGCGGTGGCGGGCAGGGTGCCGCGCAGCACGGCCTGACGTTCCTCTGTGGTCGGCGTCATCTGCTGGGCCGCCTCGGGCGTCACCTCGCGGCGGGTCGAGCTTTCGGGCAGGCCGCCGTCGGCGGGCAGGGAGGCATTGGTGACGGTGGCGAACCGCATGCCGTCCAGCGCCGGGTCGAGACCGCTGTCGTTCTGGCCCGCGATGGAGGCCAGGCGCACCGGCGCCGCTTCGGGCTGTGCGCTGGACACGAAGACCGCGGGGCGGGTGGCAGCCTGGGCGGCCATCGGGGCGCCGGATGCGCCCGCATCGGTGCGGGCCAGGGTGTAGGGCGTGGGGGCCTCGGTGCGGACGTAGTCGGGCAGCTCGCGCTCCCAGGGTTCAAAATCCGCGCCTCCGCTCTGTTGGTAAAAGGCGGCGGTAAGCACAAGGGTCGTGGCAGTCATGAAGCGGAACATCGGGACCTCCGGGCAGCGGTTTTCTGCGTGACGCGGTCTGGACTTTGGCAGGTTCCCGCCGCGACGCTGTGTTGCCGGACCAACCCCGTTGCGGGCAGGAAGTTCCTTGCCGATCCGCAATCCGTGTCTTGGACGCAGCCGGCGCTTTACCGCCGCGCGGCCTGCGGCTATCACCGCAGCCATGAGTGACGAGACCCAAGACGTTCCCGAATCCGGTTCCGGCGAGCAGCTGGCGGAGCCGCTGCGCCGCGCCATTGGCGAGCGCTATCTGACCTATGCGCTGTCGACGATCATGCACCGGGCGCTGCCCGATGCCCGCGACGGGTTGAAGCCGGTGCACCGGCGCATTCTCTACGCGATGCGCGAGCTGAAGCTGACCGGCACCTCGCGCTTCCGCAAATCGTCGAAGATCTCGGGCGACGTGATGGGCAACTATCACCCCCATGGCGATGCGGCGATCTATGACGCGATGGCCCGCCTGGCGCAGGATTTCAACGTCCGCTACCCGCTGGTCGACGGCCAGGGCAACTTCGGCAACATCGACGGCGACAATCCCGCTGCCAGCCGATACACCGAGGCCCGCCTGACCGCCGTCGCCGAGGCGATGATGGAAGGGCTGACCGAGGACGCCGTCGATTTCCGCGACAACTACGACGGCACGCTGACCGAACCGGTGGTGCTGCCCGCCTCCTTCCCGAACCTGCTGGCCAACGGCTCGTCCGGCATCGCGGTCGGCATGGCGACGAACATCCCGCCGCACAATATCGTCGAGCTGGTCAACGCCTGCCTGCACATGATCAAGGTGCCGGACGTGCGCGACGACACGCTGCTGCAATATGTGCCGGGCCCGGATTTCCCCACGGGCGGCGTGCTGGTCGAAAGCCCCGAAAACATCGCCAAGGCCTATCGCACCGGCCGTGGCAGCTTCCGCCTGCGCGCCAAGTGGGAGGTCGAGGACCTGGGCCGTGGCACCTGGCAGATCGTCGTGACCGAGATCCCCTACCAGGTGCAGAAGTCGAAGCTGGTCGAACGTATCGCCGAGCTGATCCAGACCAAGAAGATCCCGATCCTGGCCGACATCCGCGACGAAAGCGCCGATGACATCCGCATGGTGCTGGAACCCCGGTCGAAGAACGTCGACCCGGAGCTGCTGATGGGCATGCTGTTCCGCAACTCGGACCTGGAGATCAAGTTCAGCCTGAACATGAACGTGCTGATCGACGGGCTGACCCCCAAGGTCTGCTCGCTGAAGGAGGTGCTGCGCGCCTTCCTCGATCACCGCCGCGAGGTGCTGGAGCGCCGCTCGCAGCACCGGCTGGAAAAGATCGACCACCGGCTGGAAGTGCTGGAAGGCCTCGTCACCGCCTTCCTCAACCTCGACCGGGTAATCGACATCATCCGCTACGACGACGATCCCAAGGCCGCGCTGCTGGCCGAGGACTGGTCGAAGAAACGCGCCCGCGCCCGCGACGAGAAGGATTATGTCTCGCCGCTGTCCGAAGGCGACGACGGCGAGCTGACCGAGGTGCAGGTCGAGGCGATCCTCAACATGCGCCTGCGCAGCCTGCGGCGTCTCGAAGAGATGGAGCTGCTGCGCGAACGCGACGCCCTGATGGAAGAGCGCGCGGGGCTGGAAGATCTGCTGGCCACCCCCGATCTGCAATGGGCGCGCATCGCGGATGAGCTGAAGGCGACGAAGAAGACCTTCGGCAAGGACTACGCCCGCGGCCACCGCCTGACGGTGATCGAGGCCGCTGCCGAAGCGGAGGAAGTGCCGCTGGAGGCGATGATCGAGCGCGAGCCGGTCACCGTGGTCTGCTCCAAGATGGGCTGGATCCGGGCGATGAAGGGGCACATCGACCTCTCGGCTCAGGACAAGCTGAAGTTCAAGGATGGCGACGAGGGCCGCTTCGCCTTCCATGCCGAGACCACCGACAAGCTGCTGATCTTCGGCTCCAACGGACGGTTCTACACGCTGCTGGCGTCGAACCTGCCGGGCGGGCGCGGCATGGGCGAACCGGTGCGGCTGATGGTCGACCTGCCCAATGAATCCGAGATCGTGGCAATGCGCATCCATCGCCCCGGCGAGCGGCTGATCGTGGCCTCCAGCGCCGGCGACGGCTTCATCGTGCCCGAGGACGAGGTGCTGGCCCAGACCCGCTCCGGCAAGCAGGTGCTGAACGTCAAGGACGGCGTGAAGGCCCTGCTTGTGAAGCCGGTGACGGGCGATCACGTGGCCGTGGTGGGTGAGAACCGCAAGGTGCTGGTCTTCCCGCTGGAAGAACTGCCCGAGATGACCCGCGGCAAGGGCGTGCGCCTGCAGAAATACAAGGACGGCGGACTGTCGGATCTGACCACGCTGGTACTGGAAATGGGCCTGTCGTGGCACGATCCCGCCGGCCGCACCCGGACCGAGACCGAGCTCTCGGAATGGCTGGGCAAGCGGGCCGGCACGGGCCGCATGGCCCCGCGCGGCTTCCCCCGCGACAACACCTTTACCTGACACGGGAGGCGCGGTGCGCCGTTCCGCGCTGGCACACAGGCCCGCCGCCGGAACATCCGGTGGCGGGCCGTCGTGTCTCAGGCGCTCCAGATCCCCCCGTCATCCCCTGGGAGCGCCCACGCCCCGGAGCGCTCTACGTCCGAGGCCGCGCGCGTGGCACATCTGCCCTCCGCGGCACGGGGCGTCCCCAGGCTCCCCGCCCCTGCTTCACCTTGTCTGAAATACTCCGGGGGAGCCTCCGCAGGAGGCGGGGGCAGAGCCCCCTCCGCCCCGAGCCGCCCGCACGAGGGGATGACCGCACGAATAGACAGGGGCGGCCAAAGCGGATACTCCGGGGGCTGTGTTATGACCGTCCCGGGGGGATCCATGTTCCGACTATCCGCTGTCGCTCGTCTTGTGCCGGGCCTGGCCGCCTGCGCCTTTCTGCTCTCGGCCTGTACCAATCCCGACGATTTCGACGAACCGATGCCGGACCTGGGCGATTTCAGTCTCGGCCACAACATCGTCGTGGCCAGCAAGATGAAGAAGGTGGCGATCTCGCGCGATGCCTCCGAGGAGGAGTGGGTCGCCGCGATGACCGAGGCGATCGACGAACGCTTCGGGCGCTATGATGGCGACAAGCTCTATCATCTGGGCATCTCGGTCGAGGGCTACATCCTGGCGCCGCCGGGCATTCCGCTGGTGCTGTCGCCGAAATCCGGCCTGATCGTGAATGTCACCGTCTGGGACGATGCCGCCGGCGGCAAGATCAACGAGGAGCCGCGCCAGTTCACCGTGCTGGAGAGCTTCTCCGGCGAGACGGTGGTCGGCTCCGGCCTGACCCAGACCCGTGAAGAGCAGATGACCAACCTGGCGCGCAATGCCGCCAAGCAGATCGAGGACTGGCTGCTGGAGAACCGCGACTGGTTCGGCGAGGCCCCCGGCCCGCAGGCTGGCCAGATGCGCCCGGCCCCGGTGGCCGCCGCGACGGTGGCTGGCAGCGTGGCCGCAGACGATGACGGCAGCGCCTCCACGGGCAGCAGCGCCGGGGGCGCCATGTCCGGTGGGGGGCTCTCCGGGGGCGCCGGCTCCGGGGGCGGCGATGCCCCGTCGACCGCGACGGGCGGAACCGCTGGCAGCACGACCAGCCCGACCGCGACGGCCACCTCCGGGGGCGCGGGCGCCTCGGCCAGCGGCGGCTGATCCTTCGGATTTTGCACGACTTTTCCGCGCGAGAGCGACGCCGGGTCGGCGCTTCCGTCCCCCGGATGGCGCCCAATGTCCCCTGTCGCGGGGCCGGGCGACAGCGTCCGACCGGGCCGGCTGTGGCCGCAGGGGCGCGCTTGCAGGGCCGCGCGCCCAAGTGACGCTTGATTTTCCCCCTCAGACCCAATACATCGCCGTCCGAGTGAAATCGGGCCAGTGGCCCCCTAAACACAGAGGCGCCTGACGGATGGCAAAGGAAAAGTTTGAGCGCGGCAAACCGCACTGCAACATCGGCACGATCGGTCACGTTGACCACGGCAAGACGACGCTGACGGCGGCGATCACGAAGTACTTCGGTGACTTCCGCGCCTACGACCAGATCGACGGCGCGCCGGAAGAGAAGGCCCGCGGGATCACCATTTCCACCGCGCACGTGGAATACGAGACCGAGAACCGTCACTACGCGCACGTCGACTGCCCCGGCCACGCCGACTACGTGAAGAACATGATCACCGGTGCCGCCCAGATGGACGGCGCGATCCTGGTGGTGAACGCAGCTGACGGCCCGATGCCGCAGACCCGCGAGCACATCCTGCTGGGCCGCCAGGTGGGTATCCCCGCCATGGTCGTGTTCCTGAACAAGGTCGACCAGGTCGACGACGAGGAACTGCTGGAACTCGTCGAGATGGAAGTCCGCGAACTGCTGTCCGAATACGACTTCCCGGGCGACGATATCCCGATCATCGCAGGTTCGGCCCTGGCCGCCATGGAAGGCCGCGATCCGGAAATCGGCGAGAACAAGATCAAGGAACTGATGGCCGCCGTGGATGAGTACATCCCGCAGCCCGAGCGCGCTGTCGACCAGCCGTTCCTGATGCCGATCGAAGACGTCTTCTCGATCTCCGGCCGTGGTACCGTTGTGACCGGCCGTGTGGAGCGTGGTGTTGTGAACGTTGGCGACGAACTGGAAATCGTCGGCATCAAGGACACCAAGAAGACCACCTGCACCGGTGTCGAAATGTTCCGCAAGCTGCTGGACCGCGGCGAAGCCGGCGACAACATCGGCGCCCTGCTGCGCGGCATCGACCGTGAAGGCGTGGAACGTGGCCAGGTTCTCTGCAAGCCGGGTTCCGTGAAGCCGCACACCAAGTTCGAAGCCGAGGTCTACATCCTGACCAAGGACGAAGGTGGCCGTCACACCCCGTTCTTCGCGAACTACCGTCCGCAGTTCTACTTCCGGACCACGGACGTGACCGGCACCGTGACCCTGCCCGAGGGCACCGAGATGGTCATGCCCGGCGACAACCTGAAGTTCGGTGTCGAGCTGATCGCCCCGATCGCCATGGAAGACGGCCTGCGCTTCGCCATCCGCGAAGGTGGCCGCACCGTGGGCTCCGGCGTCGTCTCCAAGATCATCGAGTGATGATTGCGCGGGGCGGGTCCTTCCGCCCTGACGGACAGAACATTGAAACGGCGGTCCCTCGGGGCCGCCGTTTTGCGTTTGCGGGCCCCAGTGTCGATGCGGCGCCTTGGCGCTGGACCTTTGGTCCGACCCGGCTATCTTCGCCTTCATGACAGCCCCCGTGACCTTCGCCTATGCCCTGACGGGCCCCCTGCGCGGCCAGAGCCTGGAGGGTGAGGCCGTCCCCGAGACCCTGCGCGCCGAAACCCTCGGCTGGGCGCACCTGGACGCCGCCCACGCGGGCACCCGCGACTGGGTGGCGAAGCGTCTGGCCTATCTCGACGACACGGTGATCGAGGCTCTGACCCAGCCGGAGACCCGGCCGCGCGCCACCCGGGTCGGCAATGGCCTGCTGCTGAACTTCCGCGCGCTGAACATGAACCCCAACCGCGACCCGGAGGACATGGTGGCGGTGCGCATCTGGGCCGACGGTCAGCGCATCATCACCCTGTCGCGCCAGCGCGTCCGCGCGCTGGAGGAGATCGCGCAGGAGGTCGCGCGCGGCGAGGGACCGGAGAGCGCCGGCGCCTTCCTCGCCGACCTGGCGGACCGGCTGACCGACCGCGTCGAGCCCTTCGTGGCCGAGCTGGACTCCGAGGTCGACGGGCTGGAGCCCAAGGTGATCGCCGAGCCCGACCAGGACCTGCGCCGCCGTGTCGCCGCCCTGCGCCTGTCGGTGGTCGAACTTCGCCGCCACCTGCCGCCGCAACGCGATGCCCTCGCGCGGCTGGCGCGCAGCGAAAGCCCGCTCCTGGCCGAACACGACCTGCGCGAGGTGCAGGAGGCCGTAGACCGGCTGACCCGGATGACCGAGAACCTGGACGAGCTGCGCGACAACCTGGGCGTCCTGCGGGACGAGCTGTCCGGCGCCCTGTCGGAGCGGCTGAACCGGCACATGTACACCCTGTCGATCCTTTCGGCCGTCTTCCTGCCTCTGACCTTCTTCACTGGCCTTTTCGGCATCAACGTGGGCGGCATTCCCGGCGACGGTGCCCCCTATGCCTTCTGGGTGTTTTCGGGGATCATGGCGCTGATCTTCCTGGTGCAGGGGGTGATCCTGCGCCGGCTGCACTGGATGTAGGCGCCCCGACCGGCCCGGCGCCGGGCTGATCGAGACAGGAAGCTTTCCGGAACATTTCCCCGGAAATGTCTGCTATTGGCCATGATCGGGGCGTTCACTGGCCGCACCACCCCGGGGGCCACCGGCCCCTGACGCATCGCGAAAGGAGGGGCCATGGCGCACCCCTACGAAAATCTGCCCGCAACCGCCTACTGGAAGACGGGCGTGGCCGAGAAGAACCCGCTGCAGCTCTCGGGCCTGTGGACGCCGAAGTTCCAGGTGCCGATGGATGCGCCGATCGTCACCGCCGGCTCCTGTTTCGCGCAGCATATCGGCCGGGCCCTGGGCGCGCGCGGCTACCAGTGGTTCGATGCCGAACCCGCCCCCGCCTGGCTGGCGCCGGAGGATGCGCGGGCCTACAACTACGGCATCTTCTCCTTCCGCACCGGCAATATCTACACCGCCCGCACCCTGCTGCAGTGGCTGCGCCTGGCCTTCGACGAGATGCAGGACCCGGGCGAATGGTGGCACCACAAGGGTCGTGTCTACGACCCGCTGCGCCCGGCGATCGAGCCCGAGGGGTTTGAAAGTGAGACCGAGGCACGGGCCTCGCGCGCGGCGACCTTGGCGGCGATCCGCCGCGCGGTCGAACGCGCGGGCATCTTCGTCTTCACCCTCGGGCTGACCGAAAGCTGGCGCAACGCCGAGAGCGGGCTGGAATACGCCATGTGCCCCGGCACGCTGGCCGGCACCTTCGATCCGGAGCGCCACGTCTTCCACAATCACCGCCATTCGGACGTGCTGGCGGACATGGAAACCACCCTGGCCCTGCTCAAGGTGAAGGCGCCCGACCTGAAGGTGCTTTTGACCGTCAGCCCGGTGCCGCTGACCGCCACCGCCAGCGGCGACCATGTGCTGACCGCCACCAGCTATTCCAAGTCCGTCCTGCGCGGCGTGGCGGGCGAGCTGGCCCAGGTGCACGACCACGTCGATTACTTCCCCAGCTACGAGATCATCACCCATCCGGTCTTTCGCGGCATGTTCTACGCTCCGAACCAGCGCAGCGTGGTACCCGAGGGGGTGGAGGTGGTCATGTCGAAATTCTTCGCCGACCAGGAGGCCGCCTTCGGCCCGGCCAAGGGGCGGCGTGGCAAGGGCACCAAGGGGGGGGGCAAGGCGGCGCGCAAGCTGCGCACGGCCTGGAAGGCGGCGAGGGGAGACGAGGATGTGAAATGCGAAGAGGAGATGCTGAATGCCTTCGCCCGCTGAGCGCGCTGCGCCCCTTCAGCGCGCCCCCGCGCCGCTGCCCTCGCTCTGCATCTTCGGGGACAGCCACATTGCCTCGGTCAAACACGCGCTGGATCGCGGATTGCTGCCGCGGGTGACAGATCACCTGGAGTTCTGGGGCGCCTATGGGCCGGCCTTCCGCGCGCTGGAGTTTCGCGACAATACCATCCTGCCGGGCGACGCCGCCGCACGCGAGATGGTGTGCCGGATCAACGGTGCGGGGCGCGAGGCCCTCGGCGGCGGCGATTTCGCCGGCTATCTCTTCTACGGGGCACGGCTCCGCATGGCCGATTTCATGCCGCCGCTGCTGGAAACGCTCTGTGCCGGCGGGCACCTCTCGGCCGCGGTGCAGCGCAAGGTCGCGCGGCGCTTCCTGCGTGGCACCAAGGCCTACCGGATCGCCTGCGCGTTCGCCCGTGCGACGCCCGGGCTGACCATCGCCTTCGTCCCGGCGCCCTTGCTGACCCGGGGCGTGGGCAGCCCCGGACGGGTCTACCCCGGGGCCGATGGCGCCACGGCGGAGCAGCGCGATGCGATTCGCGGCTGGCTGGACAGGGAGGCGGCCCAGGACGGGATTCGCTTGCTGCACCAGCCGGAGGAGACGATCACGGCCGGCTACTGGACCGATCCCGCCTGGGCCTCGGACGAGGCGGGGCAGGAGGACGATCCCGTCCACAAGAACGCCGCCTTCGCCGCCCGCATGGTCGAGGTGTTCCGCGACAGTCTGGCGGGCTGACAGGGCAGGGGCGCTCTGGATGGGATCCGGCGCCCCGGCCATATTCATACGATGGCCCGAAATACTCTCGGGGGAGCGGCCCCCGGGCCGCGAGGGGGCCGACAGCCCCCGCCATCCCGCGGGTCGGGGCGCCATTTTTCCCGACTTCCCCCAGATCGCCCCTTGCACTTCGCGGCCGGCTGCCTTAATCGACGGCACGGATTAGGGGTATAGCTCAGCTGGTAGAGCGACGGTCTCCAAAACCGTAGGTCGCGGGTTCGAACCCTGCTGCCCCTGCCAATCCGACCCATCCACCAGCCGCCGTTATCGACACGCCCCCGACGGGGCGGAGCAGCGCGTGCCGTGGGCACGGGGCGCCCGGCGCGTCCAACCCGCTTTGCACCTTGAAACACACCCCGCTTTTGCCCTATCTGGGCCAGATGACGCGCGGGGCCGGTCCCTGCGCCCGCACAGTTGATCCGAGGACACCGCCCATGGCGAACCCGCTGCAATTCATCCAGCAGACCCGCACCGAGATCGGCAAGGTCGCCTGGCCGACCCGCCGCGAAGTGCTGCTGACCACGGTCATGGTCTTCGTCATGGCCGCCATCACCGCGATCTTCTTCGCGCTGGTGGACCTGCTGATCCGCTCCGGCCTCACCGGCCTGCTCGGCCTCTTCGGCTGATCCCGGGCGGCGCCCCTGGCGGGGCGCGCCGGACGGACGGGGGCGCGGCCGGGACGGGCCAAGCCTATCCCCTTCGCGGGCTTGCACTTTGGCCCGCTTCGCTGTAACTCACCGTCCACTCCCCTACGTGGCGCGCGGCGATTCGAGCCTCGCGCCGATTTTCTGTTGGGGGCACAGTATGGTCAATTCGGCCCGCCGCGCCGGATCCTCCGGGATCTTCGGTGCAGCTCCGGGGCCGACGATGGAAGGGTCGTTGCGACATGGCAAAGCGGTGGTACTCGGTCTCGGTCCTCTCGAACTTCGAGAAGAAGATCGCCGAGCAGATCCGGCAGAGCGTCGAGGAAAAGGGGCTGGAGGACCAGATTGACGAGGTTCTCGTTCCGACCGAAGAGGTCATCGAGGTGCGCCGCGGCAAGAAGGTCTCGACCGAGCGCCGCTTCATGCCCGGCTACGTGCTGGTTCACATGGAGATGTCCGACGAAGGCTATCACCTGGTGAACTCGATCAACCGCGTCACCGGCTTCCTCGGTCCCCAGGGCCGCCCGATGCCGATGCGCGACGCCGAGGTTCAGGGCATCCTGGGCCGCGTCGAGGAAGGCCAGGAGGCCCCGCGCACCCTGATCAACTTCGAGATCGGCGAGAAGGTGAAGGTCAACGACGGCCCCTTCGAGGACTTCGACGGCATGATCGAAGAGGTCGACGAGGACAACCAGCGCCTCAAGGTGTCGGTCTCGATCTTCGGCCGGGAAACCCCGGTGGAACTGGAATTCACGCAGGTCACCAAGCAAGGGTGATCCGCGCGAGGCGGGCCCGCGGGCCCGCGGCGGGGCGCAAGTCCCGTTCATACGTGGGAGGCGAGGCGGTCGCGACCGTCGGACCTGACCACGCGCAATCGTCCCCGAAGGCGCGCCGGAGGGGACAGGTGCAGGGCGGGAGACATCCCGTCATCTGCGCGATGAACAAAGGAGAAGGCCAATGGCCAAGAAACTCGTCGGCAGCATGAAGCTGCAGGTGCCTGCCGGTCAGGCAAACCCGTCCCCGCCGGTTGGTCCGGCTCTGGGTCAGCGCGGCATCAACATCATGGAATTCTGCAAGGCGTTCAACGCCAAGACGCAGGACATGGAGCCCGGCGCACCGTGCCCCACCGTGATCACCTACTATCAGGACAAGTCCTTCACCATGGACATCAAGACGCCGCCCGCGTCTTACTACCTGAAGAAGGCCGCGAAGCTGAAGTCGGGCGCCACTGACCCGGGCAAGCAGACCGTGGGCACCGTCACCGTCGCTCAGGTGAAAGAGATCGCCGAAGCGAAGATGAAGGACCTGAACGCAAACGACATCGAAGCCGCGATGAAGATCATCCTCGGCTCGGCGTCCTCCATGGGCATCGAGGTGAAGTAATGGCTAAGCTCGGTAAACGCACCCGCGCCGCACGCGAAGCATTCGCTGGCAAGGAAGACCTGACCGTCGAGGAAGCCGTTGCGCTGATCAAGGGCAACGCCGGCGTCAAGTTCGACGAAACCGTCGAGATCGCCATGAACCTGGGCGTCGACCCCCGTCACGCGGACCAGATGGTCCGTGGCGTGGTCGGCCTGCCGAACGGCACCGGCAAGGACGTCCGCGTGGCCGTCTTCGCCCGTGGCCCGAAGGCCGAGGAAGCTCAGGCTGCCGGTGCAGACATCGTCGGCGCCGAAGACCTGATGGAAACCATCCAGGGCGGCACGATCGAGTTCGATCGCTGCATCGCGACCCCGGACATGATGCCGATCGTCGGCCGTCTGGGTAAAATCCTGGGTCCGCGCAACCTGATGCCGAACCCCAAGGTCGGCACCGTGACCATGGACGTGAAAGCGGCCGTGGAAGCAGCCAAGGGCGGCGAAGTGCAGTTCAAGGCCGAAAAGGCCGGTGTGGTGCACGCAGGCGTCGGCAAGGTCTCCTTCGACGAAGCCAAGCTGGCCGAGAACATCCGCGCCTTCGTGGACGCGGTGTCCAAGGCCAAGCCGGCCGGTGCCAAGGGCGCCTACATGAAGAAGGTTTCGCTGAGCTCCACCATGGGCCCGGGCGTCTCCGTCTCCATCGAAAGCGCCACCGGCAACGCGTAAGCGACCCCGGAACGGAATTGAAAAGGGCGGTCCTGCGGGGCCGCCCTTTTTCGTCTCAGCAGGTTTGTCGCCGGGCAGGGGGGCGCCGCACCGGTCCCGAGTCGCGGTCATTCTGCCACGGATCATGCCCGGCACCCGCCTGCGTAAAAACTTCATCTTTCCTTGCTTTGGCACGGCGGCTAGAAGCGGGATTGGTGCAGAGGTGAGACAATGACACAGAAGATTCAGCCGCAGCCCGGGATCATGGAGATCGCGCTCTACGTCGGTGGCGCCTCCAAGGTCGAGGGCGTGAGCGATGCGGTGAAGCTTTCGTCGAATGAAAATCCCTACGGGGCAGGCGATCCGGCGAAGGAGGCGTTCCTGCGGGCCGTGCATGATCTGCACCGCTACCCGTCGACGGATCACGCCGATCTGCGCCAGGCGATTGCCTCGCACCACGGGCTGGATCCGGCGCGGGTGATCTGCGGGGTCGGCTCCGACGAGGTGCTGCAGTGGATCTGCCAGGCCTATGCCGGGCCGGGCGACGAGGTGCTGTTCACCGAACACGGTTTCGGCATGTACCGCATCTGCGCCCATGCCGCCGGCGCCACGCCCGTCGAGGTCGAGGAGACCGAACGCACGACTGATGTGGACAAACTGATCGCGGGTCTGAGCGAACGCACCAAGATCGTTTTCATCGCCAATCCGAACAACCCGACCGGTACCATGATCGGCGGCGCCCAGGTGGCGCGGCTGGCCGATGCCCTGCCCGAGGGCGCGCTGCTGGTTCTGGACGGCGCCTATGCGGAATACGTCCAGGGCTTCGACGGCGGCGCCGGGCTGGTCGATGCCCGCTCGAACGTGGTGATGACGCGTACCTTCTCCAAGATTTATGGCCTGGGTGGCCTGCGGATCGGCTGGGGCTATGGA
Organism: Pseudooceanicola marinus; assembly: GCF_020177265.1. Lineage (GTDB taxonomy): Bacteria > Pseudomonadota > Alphaproteobacteria > Rhodobacterales > Rhodobacteraceae > Pseudooceanicola > Pseudooceanicola marinus_A. Next base: position 304,719 of record NZ_JAIVMC010000006.1, on the reverse strand, counting down.
CCGCAGGAAATCGTGGACGTGCTGAACCGCATCCGCCAGCCGTTCAACCTGTCCAACGCCCAGCTGGCCGCGGCCACGGCGGCGATGAACGACCAGGCCCATGTGACCAAGTCGCGGACCGACAACGCGCGTCTGCGCGACTGGCTGGCCAAGGCGCTGGCCGATCACGGCGTGCCCTCGGACCCGAGCCATGCGAATTTCATCCTCGCCCGGTTCGACAGCCCGGAGGAGGCGCAGGACTGTGACGCCTACCTGAAGTCCCGCGGCCTGATCGTGCGCCAGGTGGCGGGTTACAACCTGCCCAATTGCCTGCGCATCACCGTGGGCGACGAATCCGCCTGCCGCCGCGTTGCCCATGCCATCGGCCAGTTCAAGGCCGGAGAGCGGGCATGATCTACGGCACGGTGACCCTGGTGGGTCTGGGGCTGATCGCCTCTTCCATCATTCACGCGGCGAAGCGCGGCGGCCTGGCCGGAGAGATCCGGGGCTACGACCTGTCCGACGAGGCCCGCGCCACGGCGCGCGAGATCGGGTTGGGCGACGTGATTTGCGACAGCCTGGCCGAGGCCGTCAGCGGCGCCGACCTGGTGATCCTGGCGGTGCCCGTGGGCGCCATGGGCCAGGTGGCCGAGGAGATCGCGCCCCACCTGAAAGCGGGCGCCGTGCTGTCGGACACCGGCTCGGTCAAGGGCGCCGTGGTCAAGGCCGTGGCACCGCATCTGCCCGAGGGCGTGCATTTCATTCCCGCGCACCCGCTGGCGGGCACCGAACATTCCGGCCCCCGCGCCGGTTTCGCCGAGCTGTTCGACAACCGCTGGTGCCTGCTGGTGCCCGCGGGCACGCCTGATCCCCAGGCGCTGGCGGGGCTGCGCGCCTTCTGGGAAGGCATGGGCGCCCATGTGGAGGAGATGGATCCCGAGCACCACGACCTGGTGCTGGCGGTGACCAGCCACACGCCCCACCTCATTGCCTATACGATGGTCGGCGTGGCCGATGACCTGCGCCGGGTGACCGACAGCGAGGTCATCAAGTATTCCGCCGCCGGGTTCCGGGATTTCACCCGGATCGCGGCCTCGGACCCGACCATGTGGCGTGATGTCTTCCTGTCCAACAAGGAAGCGACGCTGGAAATCCTGCAACGTTTCACCGAAGAGCTGTTCCGGCTGCAACGCGCGATCCGGCGCGACGACGGCGACCTGCTGTTCGATTACTTCACCCGTACCCGGGCCATTCGGCGTGGGATCATCGAGGCTGGCCAGGATACCGCTGCGCCCGACTTTGGCCGCGGGACCACCCGGAAATGATCCGCCGCGCCGCCCGGATCGCCGCCGCCTGCCTCGCCGGCACGCTGCTGGCGGGCGGGCCCGGCGCGGCAGAACTGGCCCCCGACGCCTCACTGCGCCCTGTGGCGCGCGGTCAGGTGGTGCGCGGCATGGTGCTGCCGGCCGAGATCTTCGTGCAACGCGACATTGCCCATGAGGTGGCGCTGCAGGCGCTTTCGGCCGCCCGCGATCCCGGACGGGCGGAAACGCTTGGCGTGACACGCCGCCTGCCGGACCCCGACACCGCGCCGCGCGTCGCCCTGCGCCCGCACCTGCGGCCTGCCACGGTGGTGCAGCAGGGCCGCCGGGTGGCCGCGCTGCGCCAGCAGGGGGCGGTCTGCGGCGATCTTGCGCTGCAGGGGGTGGCCATTGGGCGGGTCCCTTCTGACACCTCGGGCTGTGGCGTCGATCAGGCGGTGCGGCTGCAATCGGTCTCGGGCGTGGCGCTGTCGACCCATGCGGTGATGGACTGCGGTACGGCGCAGGCGCTGAAATCCTGGGTCGAGGGCGGGCTGCGACCGGCGGTGAAACGCTATGGCGGCGGCGTGCGCGAGTTGCGCGTGGTGGCCCACTACGCTTGCCGACCGCGCAACAACCGCAAGGGCGCGCGGATCTCGGAACACGGCAAGGGCCGCGCCGTGGACATCGCCGCGATCGAGCTCAACGACGGCAAGGAGCTGGTGGTGCTGGACGACTGGTCGAACGGGCGCGAAGGGCGCATTCTCAAGGCGGCCCATGCCAGCGCCTGCGGCCCCTTCGGCACGGTCCTGGGACCGGAGGCCAACGCGTTGCATCGCGATCACTTCCACTTCGACACGGCGCGCTACCGCAGCGGCTCCTACTGCCGCTGATCCTCGCCAGAGGCGCCGTGCCCCTGTCCCAGATATCTCCGCCGGAGGCCTCGTCTGCGCACAGCGGGGGCGGAACAACCCTCAGCGCAGGCGCAACACCGGCGCGGGCCCCAGCGGGATCAGCCCGGCCCAGATCCGCCCCTCGCGCAGGGTCAGCGTCAGGTCCAGCGAGTTCGGGTTGCCACTGGCGCCGGCCATCATCGACAGGCCCTGTTCGATGCTGCCGGCCATCTCCTCCGGCACGGCGCCGGCGGCCACGGCCATCTGCAACATCTGCTGCCACTGGCGGGCCTGCACATGGGCCTCGCCCGACAAGAGCCCGCGCGCATTCACGTCCAGATCGGCGGTGACCTGCAACAGCAGCTCCCCCCAGGCGGCGCGGGCGAGGTGCAGTTCCACCCGAGTGGGCTGCGGTCGCGCCTCTTCCAGGGCGCGCAGGTCCCAGGGACGGGTGAAGGTCACGTCGGCATCCAGCCGCAGCTCGCGCATCGACTGCGGCAGCCCGTCGGCCTGCAGCCAGTCGGCCACGGAGAGGGGCAGGGACAGGCCCTCGGCGGCCAATCCCAGGCGATAGCGGCTGTCGTCCCCATCGTCCTGCGCCATGGCGAGGCTGAGGCTGTCCATCGCGGCTTCGGTGGCCCCCGACAGCACCAGGGTCTGGCCCGTCAGCTGTGCGCGCTGCAACTCCAGCAGCGGCCCCGGGGTGACGCGCAGTGAGGCGCGTAGATCGTCGTTCGACAGCGAAAACCTCTCTTCGGGGCTGCGGAAATCGAACCGGTCCGGCCAGACGGCGATCAGGTGGCCGGGTTTCCAGGACAGGGCATAGAGGCCGAAGCGCGGCATCTCGACCGCCAGCCCGGTGCCGGGATCGGCAAGGGCCAGGTTCTCCCACAGGGCGTCGAAGCGATTGGGATAGCCGCGCAGGGAAAACTCGGCGTAATCCGCCTGCCAGCCTTCGGCCCGGCGCGCCTCCATCCAGCTTTCCAGGCCCCGCTTGGCCCCGATGGCGCCCAGCACCCAGTAGCCCGACCATAGCAGGGCGGCGACGACAACGACGATCAGCAGGCGCTTCATGGCCCCCCCTTCAACTCAGGCTCCGGCTCGTGTTTATAAGTGGTGTGAAGAAAGGAAAAGTCATGTCGATGTGGGTGTTCGGGTATGGTTCGCTGCTGTGGAAACCGGGGTTCGACCCGGTGGAACGGGTGGTGGCCTATCTGCCCGACTACCGGCGCAGCTTCTGCATGACTTCGATCCACCATCGCGGCTCGGAGGCGGAGCCGGGGCTGGTGCTGGCGCTCGACCCGGAGGAGGGCGCGGGCTGTACCGGGCTGGCCCTGCGCGTGGCCGAGGATGAGGAAGAGACGGTGCTGGCCTACCTGCGCGAACGCGAGCTGGTCTCCTCGGCCTATGTCGAGAAACACCTGGACGTCGAGCTGGTGGATGGCCGCGCGGTGGAGGCGCTGGTCTACGTCATGGACCCGACCCACGTGCAGTATTGCGGCGGCCTGCCGCTGGAGATCCAGGCCCAGGTGATCGCCCATGCTCATGGCGGAATGGGCCCCAATGCCGAATATCTCTACAACACTGCCGCCCATCTCGAAGAGCTGGGACTGGCTGATGACGAATTGACCTGGCTGGCCGCGCGGGTCCGCAATTTGCGCGGATAAGTCCTTTTCCCGCAAGGCGATTGCACCTATGGTCGGGCCAATCGAAACCCAGATCGCGGACCGTCCTGATGGCTCATGGTGAGGGCGAGAACGCCCCGCAGTTTTCCCAACCCATCCGCCAGATCCTGCTGATGCTCGTCGTGCTGGGATTGTGCGCAGCCGGCAGCGTTTTCGTCGCGCCGCAGCTTCTGCCGGTGTTCGAGGCCAACCCCTATCTGAACGGTTTCATCGCCTTCGTCTTCGTCCTGGGCGTGCTGGCTTGCTTCTGGCAGGTGGCACAGCTGATCTCCTCGGTGCGCTGGATCGAACGCTTTGCCGGCGGCAACCCCGAAGAGGCGGGGCGCGCGCCGCGCCTGTTGACCCCGCTGGCCACCCTGCTGGGCCAGCGCGACCGGCGGTTGCAGATTTCGTCCAGCTCGGCCACCTCGATCCTGGAATCCGTGGCGACCCGGATCGACGAGGCGCGGGAGATCACCCGCTACATCACCTCGCTACTGATCTTCCTCGGCCTTCTGGGCACCTTCTACGGGCTGGCGACCACCGTGCCGGCGGTGGTGGACACGATCCGCTCTCTCGCGCCCGGCGCGGACGAGGGCGCGACCTCGGTCTTCGACCGGCTGATGACCGGGCTGGAGGCGCAACTAGGCGGGATGGGCGTGGCCTTTGCCTCCTCGCTGATCGGTCTGGCGGGGTCGCTGATCGTGGGCCTTCTGGAGCTGTTCGCCGGCCATGGCCAGAACCGCTTCTACCGCGAGCTGGAAGAGTGGATGTCGACGATCACCCGCGTCGGCCTGTCCGACAGCGACGGCGGCGCGGACGAGTCGATGCTGGTGTCGGTGCTGGACAATATGGGTGAACAGATGGCCCGCATGCAGGAGATGTTTGCCCGCTCCGACGCCGCCCGGGCCGAGGTCGATGCGAAGCTTTCGACCCTGGCCGACACGATCGAACGTCTGACCGACCGGATGGCGGCGCAGAACAGTTCCGGCGGGCAGATGGCCGATGCCATGACCCGCGTGGCCGACAGCCAGGACGCGCTGCTGGAAAAACTGGTGGAACAGGGCATGGCCGAAGGGCTGGACGCCGAAAGCCGGATGCGCCTGCGGTCCATGGACGTGCAGTTGTTGCGCATCCTGGAGGAGATCAGCGCCGGTCGGCATGAGACGATGGCCGAGCTGCGCACCGACATCGCCTCCCTCTCGCGCCTGATCGCCCAGGGGCAACGCGCCCAGGTCAGCCACCATCACAGCGATGATCGGGACGAGTGACCCATGGCGCTGACCCGCAGATCCGGCGCCCGGCTGCAGGCCAATATCTGGCCCGGCTTCGTCGATGCGATGACCGGTCTGCTGATGGTGCTGATGTTCGTGCTGACGATCTTCATGATCGTGCAGTTCACCCTGCAGGAAACCATCACCGGCCAGGAAAGCGAGCTGGATGAGCTGACCTCGGACCTGGCTGCGCTGAGCCAGGCCCTGGGGCTGGAACGGGACCGGACCGAGCGGCTGACCGAGGAGGTGGGCACGCTGACCGCCACGCTGGATGATCGCGACGCACGGCTGGACCAGCAGGCTGCGCTGATCGCCTCGCTGACCCAGGAACGCGACAGTGCCGAGGCCTCGCTGGAGGCGGCCGAGGGCCGCATCACTGAGTTCGAGGCCCAGGTGGCCGGCCTTCTGGCACAGCAAACCGAGGCGCGTGGCCAGATCGCGGATCTGCAGGCCGAGCAGGAGCGCCTGATCGGCGAGCAGGAAAGCCTGCAACTGGCCCTGGCCCAGGCGCGGGACGAAATCGACGCCGGCGAGGAGGCGGCCCGCCTGGCCGCCGCCCGGCGCGAGGCGCTGGAGGCCCTGATCGAGAGCCTGCGCAGCGAACGGGATGATGCCCGGACCCTGGCGGGCAGCCTGTCGGACGAGCTGGACGAGGCCCAGGCCCAGCTGTCCGAGGAGGAGGCCGCCCGCCTGGCCGAGGCCGAGGCGGCCCGCGCCCTGCGTGAGCGGCTGGAGAACGCCCAGGATGAGCTGACGGCGATGACCCTGGCGCTGGAGGAACAACGCCGCGAGGCCGAAGAGACGCTGACCCTGCTGGCCGCCGCCGAGGCGGCGCAGGAGGATCTGGACCTGCGCCTGGCCGCCGCCCTGCTGGCGCGGGATGAGGCCCAGGCCCAGGCCGGCGCCGCAGAGGGCGCGCTGACGGCGCTGCGTGATGAGCTGGAGACGACCCGCACGGCGCTGGAGGCAGAGCGCGAGGATAGTGACGAGGCCGCCCTGCGCGCGCGGCTCGCGGCCGCACTGGCCGCCCAGGAGGAGGCCGAGAGCGAAGTTGCCGCCGCGGAGACCGACCGCGAGGCGCTGCGCGATCAATTGGCCGCGGCCCTGGCCCGGCAGTTGGCCGCGGAACAGCAGGCCACAGAACAGTTGAGCGAGGCCGAACAGCGTGCGGCGCTGCTGGCCGAGTCGAATGCGGCCCTGGAGGCGGAAGAAGCCAAGTCGGCCGAAAGTCAGCGCCGGGCTGCCGTACTGAACCAGCAGGTCGCGGCGCTGCGCACGCAGCTCGGCTCGCTTCAGGCGCTTCTGGATGACTACAAGGCCCGCGAGGCTGCCAGCCAGGTGCAGATCGAAAGCCTGGGCCAGGACTTGAACGCGGCGCTGGCGCGCGCGACGGCGCTGGAGCGGCGCGAACGCCAGCGCGCCGAGGCCGAGGCCGAGCGCCTGGCCGCGGAGGCGCGGCGCCTGGCGGAAGAGGCGGAGAACCTCGAACAGTACCGGTCGGATTTCTTCGGCCGGATGCGGCAGATCCTGGCCGGGCGCGACGGTGTGCGCATCGTCGGCGACCGCTTCGTCTTCTCCTCCGAGGTGCTGTTTGCCCCGGCCCGGGCGCAGCTGTCCGACGCCGGGCGGGCCCAGATCGCCGAGATCGCGGATATCCTGCGGCAAGTGTCTGACGAGATCCCGGCGGGGATCAATTGGATCATCCGCGTGGACGGGCATACCGACAAGGTGCCGCTGCGGGGCAGTCGCGAGTTCGCCGACAACTGGGAGCTGAGCCAGGCGCGCGCCCTGTCGGTCGTGCGCTACATGATCGAGCTGGGCATCGCGCCGGAGCATCTGTCGGCCAACGGGTTCGGGGAATATCAGCCCATTGCAGAGGGCGACAGCCCGGAGGCGCTGGCTGCGAACCGGCGGATCGAGCTGAAGCTGACCGAGCGCTGAGGAGACCGCGTGCCATGGGGCATGAGGGCGGTTTCCTTCGCCGCAGGCGACACGTAACGGGGGAGGGGACTTTGCCCCCCAGTCTCAGCGGGCTGAGGCGCCCCCCGGTATTTCCTGCAAAGAGAAGATGCGGCATGGTGCATCGCCCCGCCGCAGGTGTGGGGCCGGTCAGCGGGTGATCTGAACCTGCGAGGTGGTCTGTGACAGGACTTTCCCGTCACGGATCAGAGTGGCCCGCCCCGTGTAGAGACCCGGTGCGAGGGGCGCGCGCAGGCGCTTGCCATGGGCGCGGAAAAGCTGCGCCTGGGTGCGGTCAAGGGTGATGTCCTGCCGGGAGAAGGGGCCGTCGGGGGCGTGGATGACAAGAGAGAGCCTGTCGCCGGCCCGGGCGCCGAAGAGATTGGCCCAGAGCACCAGCGCGGGGCTGTCGGCAGGCAGGGCAGGGCGCGCGGCCGTGCCGGCCTTGATGTCAGAGTAGTCGGGCAGGGCGTCGAGGAAGCCGGTGCTGATGATCCCGCCGGGCTGATAGGACAGCGGGTCCGCCCAGAGCTGGGCCGCAGGTGCCGTGCCGCAGATCGCGGGGGCATCGGGGGCAAAGGGATCGACCACCTGGCCGTCGTGGCGCAGCGACAGATGCAGGTGCGGAAACTGGCTGCGCCCCGACAGGCCCACGCGACCCAGAGGCGCGCCGGTGTCGACCTGCTGGCCCTTGCGTATCATCAGCGAGCCACGAGCCATGTGGCAGTACTGTGTCTCCCAACCGTCGCCATGGTCGATTACCAGCCCGTTGCCGCAGTCCTTGCCGTCGAGGTCCCTGTCAGGCGTCCAGGGGGTGTCCGCCATGCCATCGCGCAGGGCGGTGACACGGCCCGGTGCGGCGGCGCGCACTGTCACACCGGCGCGCATGACCGCCAGGTCGGGCAGGGCGAAATCGGTGCCCTTGTGGCCGTCGTAGGTCAGGGGGCTGCAGGTGAAGTCCCGGGCACCGGGCCCGGGATCCGCGTCGACGTAGTTCTGGATATGGCAGGTGCGGCCGGGGATGCAGTCGAGCGGCAGGGCAAGGCGCGGGGCCTCCTGGGCAAGGGCCGGCCAGCTGGCCAGAAGCGCAAGGAGGAGCCCGCCGAGCCGGGCCGAAAGCAGGGCACGACGGCTCGATCGCGGGGCCAGCGGCACGGAGCGACGGCGTCGCGCCCCACGTTTGTGCAATGTGTCCGCCTCTTGGAGCCGGCCTGGCGCGGAGGCTGCGAGCCCACGCGGGCACTGTCGTGCGCATGCCAAAAGGGCGGGGGAGATCCCCGCCCTTTCGCGATTGTTCAGGCCATTGCGCATCAGGCGCCGATCACTCGGCGGTCAGCAACGGCGGCTTGTTGCCCGACAGGCGCAGCTTGTCCGGGCCCTTGATCTGCAGGTCGAGCTCGTCGCCCTTCAGCGCCACCTTGACCACACCGCCCTTGGACAGCTTGCCGAAGAGCAGCTCTTCCGCCAGCGGCTTCTTGATGTGCTCCTGGATCACGCGACCCAGCGGGCGGGCGCCCATCTTGTCGTCGTAGCCCTTCTCGGCCAGCCATTCGGCGGCAGGCCTGGTCAGTTCGATGGTCACGCCGCGGTCCATCAGCTGGGCCTCGAGTTGCAGCACGAACTTCTCGACCACCTGCAGGATGGTGTCCTTCGGCAGCGGCTGGAAGCTGATGACGGCATCCAGGCGGTTGCGGAACTCGGGCGTGAAGGTCCGCTCGATGGCGGCGGTATCCTCGCCCTCGCGCCGGTCGCGACCGAAACCGATGGCCGACTTGGCCTGTTCCTGGGCCCCCGCGTTGGAAGTCATGATCAGCACCACGTTGCGGAAGTTCACCGTGCGACCGTTGTGGTCGGTCAGCTGGCCGTGGTCCATCACCTGCAGGAGGATGTTGTAGACATCCGGGTGCGCCTTCTCGATCTCGTCGAGCAGCAGCACGCAATGCGGGTGCTGGTCCACGCCGTCGGTCAGCAGGCCACCCTGGTCGAAGCCGACGTAGCCCGGAGGGGCACCGATCAGGCGCGAGACCGCGTGTTTCTCCATGTACTCGGACATGTCGAAGCGCAGAAGTTCCACGCCGAGCGTGTCCGCCAGCTGTTTCGCCACCTCGGTCTTGCCGACGCCCGTGGGCCCGGCGAAGAGGTAGTTGCCGATGGGCTTCTCGGGTTCGCGCAGACCGGCCCGCGACAGCTTGATCGCCGAGCTGAGCGCGTCGATCGCGGCGTCCTGGCCGAAGACCACGCGTTTCAGGCTGCCTTCCAAGTCCTTGAGGACCTCGGCATCGTCCTTGGTGACGTTCTTCGGCGGGATGCGGGCGATCTTGGCCACCACGGCCTCGATTTCCTTCACGCCGATGGTCTTGCGACGCTTCGATTCGGCCACCAGGTGCTGCGCCGCGCCGGCCTCGTCGATCACGTCGATGGCCTTGTCGGGCAGCTTGCGGTCGTTGATGTAGCGCGCCGACAGTTCGACCGCCGTCTTCACCGCGTCGTTGGTGTACTTGATGCCATGGTGTTCCTCGAAGTAGGGCTTGAGACCCTTCAGGATCTTCACCGCATCCTCGACCGTCGGCTCGTTCACGTCGATCTTCTGGAACCGGCGCGACAGGGCGCGGTCCTTCTCGAAATGCTGGCGGAACTCCTTGTAGGTGGTGGAGCCCATGCAACGCAGCTTGCCCCCCGCCAAGGCGGGTTTCAGCAGGTTGGAGGCATCCATCGCCCCGCCGGAGGTGGCGCCGGCGCCGATCACCGTGTGGATTTCGTCGATGAAGAGGACGGCATCGGGGTGCGCCTCCAGCTCGGAGACGACGGCCTTCAGCCGTTCCTCGAAATCGCCGCGATAGCGGGTGCCGGCCAGCAGCGCGCCCATATCGAGCGAGAAGATGGTGGTGTTGGCCAGGATGTCGGGGGTTTCGCCCTGGACGATCTTGCGCGCCAGGCCCTCGGCGATGGCGGTCTTGCCAACGCCGGGATCACCGACCAGAAGCGGGTTGTTCTTGCGCCGGCGGCAGAGGACCTGGATGCAGCGTTCCACCTCGGAGCCACGGCCGATCAGCGGGTCGACATCGCCCTCATCCGCCTTGGCGTTGAGGTTCACGCAATACTTGTCGAGCGCGGATTCCTTGCCCTCGCCCTCGGGCTGGGCGGCGGAGGGGCCGCTGGAACGTTTCTGCTCTTCCTCGGCGCCGGACACCGGGCGGCTTTCGCCGTAGGCCGGATCCTTGGCCACGCCATGGGCAATGAAGTTGACCGCATCGTAGCGCGTCATGTCCTGCTCCTGCAGGAAATAGGCGGCATTCGATTCGCGTTCGGCGAAGATGGCGACCAGCACGTTGGCGCCGGTGACCTCGGTCCGGCCGGAGCTTTGAACGTGAATGGCCGCGCGCTGGATGACGCGCTGGAAGGCGGCCGTCGGCACGGCCTCGGAGCCGTCGATGTCCGTCACCAGGTTGGCCAGTTCCTCATCCACGAATTCGACGAGGGTCTGGCGCAGCTCCTCGGTGTCGACCGAACAGGCTTTCATCACCCGGGCGGCGTCGGGTTCGTCGATCAGCGCCAGCAGAAGGTGTTCAAGCGTCGCGAACTCATGGTGCCGGGCATTGGCCAGCGCCAGGGCTGCGTGGATCGCCTGTTCCAGGGTGGTCGAGAATGAAGGCACTGTGGTGCTCCTTTTCGATCTGTGTCGGAGCGGGGACGGGCCCCAGATCCAACCATGGCCTCTTAGTCTTAAAGTTTGGTCGATCCTGACCGCTCTTCAAGGGTTTTCTGCGACCGTGCGATCACATTTCCGGGCCCGGCCTGTCGGAAACGCTGCCAAACGGTCATTCAGAAGGCGTCCTTACGGCGCCGGATCTCGGCAAAGACCTGCGCCGGATCGGCGCCGGCAAGGCCGAGCGCCTCCGCGACGGATGGCTGTCCGGCACGCAGGAACGGGTTGGTTGCAAGTTCTTCGGAAAGCAGGGACGGCACGGTCGGCCGGCCCTCGGCACGGGCGGCCTTCACGGCCTCGACCCTTGATATAAGGTCGGAATTGTCCGGTTCAATCGTCAGGGCGAATTTCCCGTTGGCCAGGGTGTACTCGTGTCCCGAGCAGATCGTGGTGCGCGGCGGCAGCGCCGCCAGCTTCTGCAGGGAGTGGTACATCTGCTCGAAGGTGCCCTCGAACACGCGCCCGCAGCCGAGCGCCATGAGGCTGTCGGCGGTAAAGGCGATCTCGCTGCCGGGGAAGTGGAAGGCCAGGTGCCCGACGGTATGGCCCGAGACATCCAGCACGGCGCCATGTTCCCCACCGAGGCCCAGCTGGTCGCCTTCCTTCAGGGCCACGTCCAGCTTCGGCAGGCGGTGCGCATCGGCTTCGGCGCCGAAGACACGGGCGCCGGTATGGTCGGCCAGCAGGGCATCTAGGCCCTGAACGTGGTCGGGATGGTGGTGGGTCAGCCAGACCTGGCTGCAACGCCAGCCGCGCTCGGCCAGGGCGGCGAGAATCGGCGCGGCCTCGGGCACGTCGATGACGGCGGTTTCGCCGGAGGCCTCATCATGCAGCAGATAGGCGTAGTTGTCGCTGAGACAGGGGATCGTGACGAGGGCAAGAGCCATGGTCATTTCCTTTGCACTTGGTATTGTCGGTAAGTGAAACCCATAGCGGAGCGCCATGCAATGCACCTGGACGTGCAGGATCTGCGCAATTTCTACTATCGCTCCACCCTGGGCCGGGCGGCCCAGGCCTCGATCCGTGGGCGGTTGCTGGATTTCTGGCCCGAGGCGAAGGGGCAGACGGTGCTGGGCTACGGCTTTGCCGCCCCGCTGTTGCGGCCCTACCTGGCGGAGGCGCGGCGCGTCATGGCCTTGATGCCGGCGCCGCAGGGGGTGATGCCCTGGCCCGCCGCCATGCCCAATGTCTCGGTGCTGTGCGAGGAAACGCTCTGGCCGATCGAAACCGGGCTGGCAGACAAGCTGGTGCTGATGCACGGGCTGGAAACGTCGGACAGCCCGACCGAACTGCTGGAAGAGTGCTTCCGCGTCCTGGGGCCGGGGGGCAAGGCGATGTTCATCGTGCCGCACCGCTCGGGCCTGTGGTCGCGGTCCGACCGGACGCCCTTCGGCTATGGCCGGCCCTACAGCCAGGGCCAGCTGGAGGCGCAGCTGAAACGCCATGCCTTCCTGCCCGAACGGCATCAGCACACGCTCTACCAGCCGCCCTCGTCGAAACGGTTCTGGCGCAAGACGGCGAACTTCTGGGAGAAGCTGGGCGGCCAGGTGTCTTTCGTGCTGTCGGGCGGGGTGCTGATGGTCGAGGCGACCAAGCGCGTCCAGGCGCCCTCGGGGCCCGGCGAGAAGGTGCGTGCCAAGTCCGGCCTGCGGGTGCTGGAGGGGCTGGCCGCGCCCAAGCCGGACACGGCCCGGGCACGCCACGGCGACCTCTAGGGCAGGGCGCGCCTGATCCTTCAGGCGAGCCCGCCCCGATCAGGCGGCGGCGCTGCCGGCCAGCGAGGCTGCCGGGCTGAGGCTGCCGTCGCTGTTGCGGATCCAGATATCATCCAGCGTGATCGGCGCGCTGTCGTCCAGCGCCACGGTCATCGTCTGGTCGAAGCTGGCCCCCTCGGGTCCTTCAAGGCCGATCACCACTTCGACGTAGCCTGCCGTGGCGGAGGCCGTCATCTCCACCCCTGTTACCTGCGAGCCGTCGTCGGCGGTGCCCGCGATCTCCAGCCGGTCGGTGCCGCCCTGGAAGTCCTCGACCGTGCCGAGGTCCTGGGTATAGGCAAAATCTGGGATGGCGTCGTATTCCGCGTCTTCCATCAGCGCGATGCCGGGGACGAAGTAGCTGTCGCTGCCCGCGCCGCCATAGGCCAGCGCCTCGCCGAAGACGGTCAGCGTGTCATCGCCGCTGCCGCCGTGGACCTCGGCGTCGCCGGCGCCGATCATCCGGTCCGCCCCGGCGCCGCCCTGGCCGGTGGCGCTGCCCTCGGCGAATATATTGTCGGCACCTGCGCCGCCGAAGGCCTGGGCGTTGTCCGAGGCTTCGATCCAGTCGTCGCCCGACCCGCCGTAGGCCAGCGCATCCCCTGTCGCGGTGATCGTATCGCCCTGGGTACCGCCATGGGCCTCGGCCTCGCCGCTGGCCGTCAGCAGGTCCTCACCGGAGCCACCGTAAAGCTGCGCCTGGCCCGCGCCGGTCAGCCCGTCCTCGCCCGCGTCGCCATAGGCGCGGACGCTGCCGTTGGCGCTCAGCACGTCGTCGCCCTCGCCGCCGTATACCTGTGCCTCATCCGAGCCGGTTAGCGTGTCATCGCCCGACTCGCCGAACCCCGCGGCCCGATCGCTGACGTCGATGTCATCGCGCCAGGCGCCGCCATGGGCCGTGGCGTCCTCATGGGCGTAGAGGTGATCGGCGCCCCTATCTCCGTAAATCTGTGCACCGCCGCTGCCTGTCAGCGTATCCTGTCCCAACCCGCCGTGGGCCTCGGCCGTGTCGAAGGCCGCCAGCACGTCCTCTCCGCTGTCGCCATGGGCGACGGCATCATCCTCGGCCACCAGCGTATCGGCCCCAGCCCCGCCGTAGCCGAGCGCGCTGTCCTCGACCCTGATCCGGTCCTGGCCGTAGCCGCCGTGCACGGTGGCTTCTTCGAAGCCGTAAAGCGTGTCGTCATCCAACCCGCCGTACAGCTGACCGTGATCATTGGCATAGCCGAGATCGTCACCAGGCCCACCATAGATTTGCGCCTCACCGGCGGGCTGGTAGAGGTCCATGCCCGGATCGCTGTTGGCGCCGGCGAACAACGTGTCATCGCCCGATCCGGCGCGGGCGAAGCCCTGGTCGTAGGCTTCGACCTCATCGTCGCCAGATCCGCCCCAGGCCTTGGCCTGACCGGCGGCGGCGACCGCGTCGTTGCCCGCACCTCCATAGACCCGCGTGTCGTCCAGCCCGGCCAGGGTGTCTTCACCAGAGCCGCCATAGACGGTCAGGCTGTCCTGGGCGAAGGCAATGTCGTCGCCCTGGCCGGCGTAGACTGTGCCGCCACCAGATAGCGCGACATCCTGCGCCTCGGAGCCGTCGTAGAAGCGATCTTCGTCTTCCGGTACCTCCGCCACCTCATCGTAGGCCATGTCGATCAGCTGCCGCATCAGCCCTTCGACGGGCGCATCCTCATCGTCCTCCTCGCCGGGAATCGACGGGGTGGGTTCTTCCAGCATGTCGTCTCCGCTGTCCTCGGCGGGATCGTCATCATCGCTGCCATCGAACAGCGGCGCGGCGAGCAGGGGCAGAAGCAACAGAAAGAGGAATTCCATGAGCAAGACCTGAATGGATAATGAGGCAAGCGACGACGGGCCCGCCCCGAACAGCGGTTGTTGGGCTCGATGAGTCGCGCTTGATTTGAAATGAAATTATCGCTTTGATTTCGGCGGTAGGGTCGGAAACAGAGTGTTCACGCCCTATTTCTGCCGCATTTCACCCGGGCTGATGCGATTGCGCAACGCCTGCTGTCCGGTCCGGATTATGACCCCCGCGACGGGACGGTGACCGACGCGTCATGCCGCAGGCGCAGAGGGCCGGGGAATGTACAGGTTTCCCGTCCGAAACGGGTCGAACCGGGGCCGATCCGGGAGGGTCGTGAAATTGCGCGAGGGGCCCCTGCGGAGCCGAATCTTTGACTATGCATGAGAACCCGGCTGGCGCGAATCCCAAAAAGGTGAACAAATACTTGTGCTTTGCCCCGACCCCGGTCCCACGGCCCCGTGCGAATTGCGCACGGACCCTCCGAAGGCACTGAAAAACAAGGGCGATGAGGTTGGCGTTAACGGCTGCAAGCGGGTTGATGGGGGGGGAGGCCTCTGCTACACCCCCGCTGATTTTGATGCTCTGCTATGCTAGGGCTGCAAACCCCCTGCGCCGACATGACGGTCGGAACGGGGCCGAAAATCGGAAGGGTGGACGTGTCCGAACCAGCTTCGATCTCCTACGGCATCGCCTCGCGCTATGCTCAGGCCGTCTTCGACATCGCGCGCGAGAACGGCAAGCTGAAAGAGCTTGAAACCAACATCAAGGATCTGGCCGAAGCCCTGGCTTCCAGCGACGACCTGCGCGACATGATCCTGTCGCCGATCTACACGCGCGCGGAACAGGAAACGGCCATCCTGGCAGTCGCCGACAAGCTGGCGCTGAAGCCGGTGACCCGCAACGCCCTGGGCCTGATGGCGCAGAAGCGCCGCCTGTTCGCCCTGCCGCAGTTCTGCCAGCGCCTGAACGAGCTGCTGGCCGAGGAGAAGGGCGAAGTGACCGCAGATGTCACCTCCGCCACGCCTCTCAGCCAGGAACAGCAGGACAAGATTACCGCCATGCTCGCCGAGACCGTCGGCAAGCAGGTGGCCCTGAATACCGCCGTCGATGAGCAACTCATCGGCGGTCTCGTCATCAAGGTTGGTTCGAAGATGATCGATACCTCGATCCGTTCGAAGCTCAACGCTCTCCAGAATGTCATGAAAGAGGTCGGATAAATGGGAGTCCAAGCAGCCGAAATTTCTGCTATCCTCAAGGAGCAGATCAAGAACTTTGGCCAGGAGGCCGAAGTGGCCGAGGTTGGCCGGGTGCTGTCCGTCGGTGACGGTATCGCTCGTGTCTACGGCCTCGACAACGTCCAGGCGGGCGAGATGGTCGAATTCCCCGGTGGTATCCAGGGCATGGCGCTGAACCTCGAAGCCGACAACGTCGGCGTCGTGATCTTCGGCTCCGACCGGGACATCAAGGAAGGTGACACCGTCAAGCGCACCAACTCCATCGTGGACGTGGCTGCAGGCGACGCCCTGCTGGGCCGCGTTGTCGATGGTCTGGGCAACCCGCTGGACGGCAAGGGCCCGATCGAAGGCACCGAGCGTCGCGTCGCCGACGTCAAGGCGCCGGGCATCATCCCGCGTAAATCCGTGCACGAGCCGATGGCCACCGGCCTGAAGTCCGTGGACGCCATGATCCCGATCGGCCGTGGCCAGCGGGAACTGATCATCGGCGACCGTCAGACCGGTAAAACGGCTGTGGCCCTCGACGCGATCCTGAACCAGAAGACCTACAACGACGCCGCCGGCGACGACGACAGCAAGAAGCTGTACTGCGTCTACGTGGCCGTCGGTCAGAAGCGCTCCACCGTGGCGCAGCTGGTGAAGAAGCTCGAAGAGACCGGCGCGATCGAATACTCCGTCGTCGTCGCCGCCACCGCATCTGACCCCGCGCCGATGCAGTACCTGGCCCCCTACACCGCGACCGCGATGGCCGAGTACTTCCGCGACAACGGCAAGCACGCCCTGATCATCTACGATGACCTGTCGAAGCAGGCCGTGGCCTACCGCCAGATGTCCCTGCTGCTGCGCCGTCCGCCGGGCCGTGAAGCCTACCCGGGCGACGTCTTCTACCTCCACTCCCGCCTGCTGGAACGTTCGGCCAAGCTGAACGAAGACTTCGGCTCCGGTTCGCTGACGGCTCTGCCGATCATCGAAACCCAAGGCGGCGACGTTTCCGCGTTCATCCCGACCAACGTGATCTCGATCACCGACGGCCAGATCTTCCTGGAAACCGACCTGTTCTACCAGGGCATCCGCCCGGCCGTGAACACCGGTCTGTCGGTGTCGCGTGTGGGTTCGTCCGCTCAGACCAAGGCCATGTCCTCGGTTGCCGGCCCGGTGAAACTGTCGCTCGCCCAGTACCGCGAGATGGCCGCCTTCGCCCAGTTCGGCTCCGACCTGGACGCCGCCACCCAGCGTCTGCTGGCCCGTGGTGCCCGCCTGACCGAGCTGATGAAGCAGCCGCAGTACCAGCCGCTGACCAACGCGGAAATCGTCTGCGTCATCTTCGCCGGCACCAACGGCTACCTGGACAACGTCCCGGTTTCCGAAGTGGGCCGCTACGAAGCCGAGCTTCTGAAGTTCCTGCGCAACAGCAAACCCGAAATCCTCGAGTGGATCACCAACGAAGATCCCAAGATCAAGGGTGAGCCCGCGGACAAGCTGAAGGCAGTGCTGGACGAGTTCGCAGCCGATTTCGCCTGAGCCTAGGGAGGTAACACATGCCTTCTCTGAAGGACCTCAAGAACAGGATCGAGTCGGTCAAGTCGACCCGCAAGATCACCAAGGCCATGCAGATGGTTGCCGCGGCGAAACTTCGCCGCGCGCAGGAGGCCGCCGAGATGTCCCGCCCCTACGCGGAACGTTTCAACGCGGTCCTCAGCCAGCTTGCATCCTCGGTGGGCGGGTCGGACACCGCACCGCTCCTGCTGAAGGGCACCGGCAAGGACGATGTTCACATGCTGGTCGTCATGACCGCCGAGCGCGGTCTGTGTGGCGGCTTCAACGCGAACATCGTCAAGCTGGCCCGGACCCGCATCGCGGAGCTGCAAGCCGCCGGCAAGACGGTCAAGATCCTGACCGTCGGCAAGAAGGGCCGTGAGCAGCTCAAGCGTCAGTATGGCGACCTCTTCGTCGGTCACGTCGACCTGACCGAGGTGAAGAACGTCGGCTACGCCAACGCGCAGGAGCTGGCAGCGACGCTGCTGACCTCCTTCGAGGAAGGCGAGTTCGACGTGGCCACGATCTTCTTCGGCAAGTTCGAGAATGTCGTCAGCCAGGTGCCGACCGCGCAGCAGGTGATCCCGGCCGAGTTCGAGGAAACGGACGCGCCCGCGATCGACTACGACTACGAGCCCGGTGAGGCCGAGATCCTGGAAAGCCTGCTGCCCCGCGGCGTGGCCACCCAGATCTTCGCGGCCCTGCTGGAAAACGCTGCCTCGGAGCAGGGTGCCCGGATGTCCGCCATGGACAACGCGACCCGCAACGCTGGCGAGATGATCGACAAGCTGTCCATCGAGTACAACCGTACCCGTCAGGCGGTCATCACCAACGAGCTGATCGAAATCATTTCGGGCGCCGAGGCGCTCTAAGGAACCGGAGAAAACGACATGGCAATGAAAGGCAAAGTGACCCAGGTCATCGGCGCCGTCGTGGACGTGCAGTTCGAAGACGGCCTGCCGGCCATTCTGAACGCGCTGACCACCGACAACAACGGTAACCGTCTGGTCATGGAAGTCGCGCAGCACCTGGGCGAGAACACCGTCCGGGCCATCGCAATGGACGCCACCGAAGGTCTGGTGCGCGGTCAGGCAGTGGAAGACACCGGCGCGCCGATCTCGGTTCCCGTCGGCACCGCCACCCTGGGCCGCATCCTGAACGTCGTCGGTGAACCCGTCGATGAAAAGGGCCCGGTCGAGGCAGACGAGTTCCGCCCGATCCACGCCCCGGCACCGGACTTCTCCGAGCAGGCGACCGAAGCGGAAATCCTGGTCACCGGCATCAAGGTCATCGACCTTCTGGCCCCCTATTCCAAGGGTGGTAAGATCGGCCTGTTCGGCGGCGCCGGCGTGGGCAAGACGGTTCTGATCCAGGAGCTGATCAACAACATCGCAAAGGTGCACTCGGGCCTGTCCGTGTTCGCCGGTGTTGGTGAACGGACCCGTGAAGGTAACGACCTCTACCACGAGATGATCGAATCGGGCGTTCTGAACCCCGACAACCTGACCGAGTCGAAGATCGCCCTGTGCTACGGCCAGATGAACGAACCGCCGGGTGCCCGTGCCCGTATCGCGCTGACCGGCCTGACCCTGGCCGAACAGTTCCGCGACGCGACCGGGACCGACGTTCTGTTCTTCGTCGACAACATCTTCCGCTTCACCCAGGCCGGTTCGGAAATGTCCGCACTGCTGGGCCGTATCCCCTCTGCTGTGGGTTACCAGCCGACGCTGGCCACCGACATGGGCGCGATGCAGGAACGGATCACCTCGACCAAGAACGGTTCGATCACCTCGATCCAGGCCGTCTACGTTCCCGCGGACGACCTTACCGACCCCGCACCGGCAACGACCTTTGCCCACCTCGATGCAACCACGGTTCTGAACCGTGCGATCTCCGAGCTCGGCATCTACCCGGCCGTGGACCCGCTCGACTCCACCTCGCGTCTGATGGACCCGCTGGTGATCGGCGAGGAACACTACCAGGTGGCACGTGACGTCCAGGGTATCCTCCAGCGCTACAAGTCGCTGCAGGACATCATCGCCATCCTCGGCATGGACGAACTGTCGGAAGAGGACAAGCTGACCGTGGCCCGCGCCCGGAAGATCCAGCGTTTCCTCTCCCAGCCGTTCGACGTGGCAAAGGTCTTCACCGGCTCCGATGGCGTCCAGGTTCCCCTGGAAGACACCGTCAAGTCGTTCAAGGCCGTTGTCGCCGGCGAATACGATCACCTGCCCGAGGGCGCCTTCTACATGGTTGGCGGCATCGACGAAGTGATCGCCAAGGCCGAGAAGATGGCCTCGGAAGCCGCGTAAGGTAGGGATCTGATGGCAAACACGATGGACTTCTCCCTTGTCTCGCCGGAACGGAGCCTGGTCTCCGGCCCGGTGAGCGAGGCGCAGATTCCGGGTGAGGAAGGGGATCTGACGGCCATGCCCGGGCATGCGCCGATGATCACCACCCTCCGCCCCGGTGTCCTGCACCTCAAGGGACCGGACGGAGAGGACGATTACGTCGTCTCCGGCGGTTTCGCCGAGATCTCGGCCGAGGGCGTGACCGTCCTGGCCGAACGTGCCCTGCACACCAAGGAAATGACCCAGGACGTCCTGAACGACTGGGTCCAGGAAGCGCACAAGGCCTGGAAGGACGCGACCGACGACAATGGCGTCGCGCGTGCGGGCAAGCTGCTGGCCGACATGGTGGCCATGGGCACCCATATCGGCCTGGACCCGGATCACGCCAACTACGTTGACTGATCGCCGGTCCGGCGACCTGAACCGACCTTCATCAAGGCCCCGGCATCGTCCGGGGCCTTGTTGCATTTGGGGCAGGGTGTTCATGGGCAGGGGCGGTGCGCCGTGCGGTTGTCTGGCGCCGTGCAGCCGACGTAAGCATCTTTTCAATTCTTCGCGGTCTATCCCGGTCCGGGACGGCCTGCCGCTTCGGGCCTCCGCAGCGTTGCCGGCGGGGCAGGTCATCCTAAGTTAGGGGGTGCACAAACGATTGAAAACGCGACAGGGTGCAGGCCTCTACGGGACAACGGACGACTATGAAGAAATTGACGACCAACGTGATCGGGATCGACCAAGGGGATATGGTCATGTTCTCGGATTTCCAGGATGGCGGCGAGATGTGGACGGGCACGGGCCCGAGAGAACGCCGCCGCCGCGTGACCTTTGACGAACCATTCCGCGAGGTACCGAGCGTTCATTGCGCCCTGTCGATGTGGGACATGGACAACGGATCGAACCTGCGCGGGGATCTGGAGACGGAGAATATCGGCCGTGACGGCTTCGACGCCGTTTTCAAGACCTGGGGTGACACCCGCATCGCCCGGGCGCGCATCCGTTGGATCGCCATCGGCCCGGTGCGCGGCGAGGGCGACTGGGACGTCTGAGGGGACGCTTCGGGACGGAGCCGGGGGGCAAAGCCCCCGGCCGCCAGTGTGTCACAGTTCGATGGCTTCCATCACCTGCGGCTCGATCACGTCGACCCCGGGCAGTTCCGACTTCAGCAGGTCGGCATTCTGTTCCAGCAGCGGGAAGGTGCGATAGTGCATCGGCACCAGCGTCTTGAAGTCGAAGAAGGTCTTCGCGGCATAGGCGGCGCGGCGCATGTCCATGGTGAAATGGCCGCCGGCGCATAGGATGCCGATGTCGGGTTTGTGCAGATCGTGGAAGATCTTCATGTCCGCCATCACGTCGGTGTCGCCGGAGAAATAGATCGTGTGGCCTTCGCCCTCGATCATGAAGCCCGATTCGGAGCCGAGGTAGACCGGCACGCCATCCGCCGTCTCGGTGGCCGAGGAATGGGTGGCGTGGACCATGGTCACCTTCACCCCGTCGATGTCGACGGTGCCGCCCTTGTTGAACCCGGTGGTTTCGACGCCGTGCTGGTCGGCCACCCATTTCATCAGTTCGACCATGCCGAAGACCGGGATGCCCAGCTCCTTGGCGACGGGGCCGACATCGTTCAGGTGGTCGCCATGGCCATGGGTCACGAAGATGTGGGTGGCGCCTGCGATGGCCTCTGCGCGACGTTCCTCGGGGAACATCGGGTTGCCGGTCAGAAAGGGATCGAGCAGGATCACCTTGTCGGCGATTTCCAGGCGGAAGGAGCCGTGGCCGAGCCAGATCAGTTTCATGGAGTACCTCATATCATTTGGGCCGGGACGGAACGGATCCCGCCCGGGGATGCAATGCAGGTAACCTACCGTCCGACAATGACAAGGAAAGCCCCTTGGACTGGAATGAGAGCATTGATGCCTATTGTGAACGCCTCGGGCCCGAGGTCTGGGCGGAGCCGGTCAATGCGCTGACAAACCTTGCCTTTGTCCTGGCCGCCCTCTGGGCCTGGCCGCGCGTTCGGGGCATGGCGACCGGTCAGGTCCTGGCGGGGATCCTCTTCGTGATCGGCGTCGGGTCCGGCCTGTTCCACACCCTCGCCACGGCCTGGGCGTCGATGGCCGACACCCTGCCGATCCTCGCTTTCATCCTGGTCTACATCTTTGCGGCGACCCGCGATTTCCTGCACCGTCCGCGCTGGCAGGCGGCACTTGTCACGCTGGCCTTCCCCTTTGTTGCGGGGGCCATGGCGCCGATGCTGTCGGGCGTGCCGCTTTACGGCGCCAGCGCTGGTTACCTGCCGGTGCCGCTGATGATCGCCGCCTATGCGCTGATCCTGGCGCGGCGGGCGCCCGCCACCGCGCGCGGGCTGGCGATCGGGGCTGGCCTTCTGGTGCTGTCGCTGACCTTCCGTTCGCTCGACATGCCGCTTTGCGGGGCGACGGGTGGGCTGGGCACGCATTTCCTGTGGCACATCCTCAACGCCGTCATGCTGGCCTGGATGATCGAGGTCTGGCGCCGCCATCAGCTGCGCGGCTAGCCCTGCCAGATAGGGCCTGGCAGTGGCTTGCGGCCCGTGCCTGCGGGCGCTAAACCCGTCTGCGATCCGAAACCAGGAACATCCCCGGGAGATGCCCATGTCGATCGACACCGAAACCGCGGCCAAGGTCGCGAAACTGGCCCGCATCAAGGTGGAAGACGACGCGCTGCCCGCCCTGGCGGAAGAATTCAACACGATCCTCGGCTTCATCGAACAGCTGAACGAAGTGGACGTGGAGGGCGTGGAACCCATGACCTCGGTCACGCCCATGCGCCTGAAACGCCGCGAGGACGTGGTGACTGAGGGCGACCAGCAGGACAAGATCCTGGCCAATGCTCCCGACGCCCGCGAAGGTTTCTTCGCCGTGCCCAAGGTGGTCGAGTAAGACCGAAGATCCACGCCCGACCGGAGAGGCGAGACGAGATGACCGAGCTGAACACCCTGACCATTGCCGAGGCCCGCGACGCCCTGAAGAAGGGGGAGGTGACCTCTGCCGCGCTGACCGAGGCCTGCCTGGGCGCCATCGAAGGCGCCGGCGCGCTGAACGCCTTCGTGCACAAGACCCCCGAGATCGCCATGCAGCAGGCCGAGGCAGCCGATGCCCGCCTGAAGGGCGGCGAGGCGCCCGCGCTCTGTGGCATTCCGCTGGGGATCAAGGACCTATTCTGCACCAAGGGCGTGGCCAGCCAGGCCGCGTCGAACATCCTCGGCGGCTTCAAGCCCGAGTATGAATCCACCGTTACTGGCAACCTCTTTGCCGACGGCGCGGTGATGCTGGGCAAGCTGAACATGGACGAATTCGCCATGGGAAGCTCGAACGAGACCTCCGCCTACGGCAACGCCGTGAACCCCTGGCGCCGCGAGGGTGACGAGACCCCGTTGACCCCGGGCGGCTCCTCCGGTGGCTCGGCCTCGGCCGTGGCTGCGGACCTCTGCCTCGGTGCCACCGGCACCGACACCGGCGGCTCGATCCGCCAACCCTGCGCCTTCACCGGCACCGTGGGGATCAAGCCGACCTACGGGCGCTGTTCCCGCTGGGGGATCGTGGCTTTCGCCAGCTCGCTGGACCAGGCCGGCCCGATGACCAAGACGGTGCGCGACAGCGCCATCATGCTGCAGGCCATGTGCAGCCATGACCCCAAGGACTCGACCTCCGTCGATTTCCCGGTGCCCGATTTCGAGGCGGCGCTGACCGGCGACATTCGCGGCAAGACCATCGGTATCCCCAAGGAATACCACATGGAGGGCATCCCCGCGGAAATCGAGCAGCTGTGGACCCGCGGCAAGGAAATGCTGGCCGATGCCGGCGCCAAGGTCGTGGACATCTCGCTGCCCCATACCAAGTACGCGCTGCCCGCCTACTACGTGATCGCGCCCGCCGAGGCCTCGTCGAACCTGGCGCGCTATGACGGTGTGCGCTACGGTCACCGGGCCACCCTGGCGGCGGGCGACGGCATCACCGAGATGTACGAGAAGACCCGTGCCGAGGGCTTCGGCTCCGAGGTGCAGCGCCGGATCATGGTCGGCACCTACGTGCTCTCCGCCGGTTTCTACGACGCCTACTACAACCGTGCCCGCAAGGTCCGCGCGCTGATCAAGCGCGACTTCGATGAGGCGTTTGCCAGCGGTGTCGACGCGATCCTGACCCCTGCCACGCCCTCCGCCGCCTTCGGCCTGGGCGAGATGAAGAGCGCGGATCCGGTGCAGATGTACCTCAACGACGTGTTTACCGTGACGGTGAACCTCGCCGGTCTGCCCGGCGTCTCGGTGCCCGCCGGCGTCGACAAGCAGGGCCTGCCCCTGGGTCTGCAACTGATCGGCCGCCCCTGGGAAGAGGGCGATCTGCTGAACACCGCCTATGCGCTGGAGCAGGCGGCCGGGTTTGTTTCCAAGCCCGCGAAATGGTGGTAACCCGGCTTCCTAGGCCCTGAAGGGGCCGCGCCGGGTGGCGCGGCGCCCGATCCACCCCGGGGCCGTTCGGGCGGTACGAGAGAGTTTCAGATGCGCGAGATTACCCTGGCCGTGGCCCTTCTGGCCCTTGCTTCCTGCACCCCCGGCGTGCCCGACAGTGCCGCCGGCGTCGGCTTCGGCGACTACCAGAGCTACCAGCAGCAACGCGATGCGGAGCTGCAATCCTCGACCATCGCACCGCCGCCCAACGTCTCCTCCGAGACGCTGCCGGGGCAGCAGGGCGCCGCGGGCGAGCGCCCGCTTTCGGCGATGAACACCCTGCCCGCCGGGGCCGAGACGACGCCCGCCGGCGCCGGCAACCAGGGCGCCGACAGCGCCGAGGCCATTGCCGCCGACGCCCAGGCGGCGCTGAATGCCGCCACCGCCAACTCCGGCGAAGCGCCGCTGGAGGCCAGCCCCGCGAACCCCGCCCCCGAAGCGGTGAACCCGCTGGGCATCTCCGAGGAGAACGATTTCGGCGCCGTCGATCAGCAACGCTCGATCGAGGAAGACGCGGAGTTCATCCAGGAAAACCGTGCCCGCTACGAGCAGATCCAGCCCGAGGCCCTGCCCGAGCGGGCGGATACCGGCCCGAACCTGGCCGCCTATGCCCTGGGCACCACCCATTCCGTGGGCACGCCGCTCTACACCCGGATCGGCATCAATGCCGAGGCGCGTTATACCCGCAACTGCGCCAAGTACGCCTCGCCCGATCTGGCCCAGGCCGACTTCCTGTCGAAGGGCGGGCCGCAGCGCGACCGCATGGGCCTCGACCCCGATGGCGATGGTTTCGCCTGCACCTGGGATCCCTCGCCCTTCCGCAAGGCCGCGCAGGGCGCGTCGGAGTGATCGCATGAGCCACTGGCAGGAGGGGGCGGAACCCTACGCCTCCCCCAACCAGAACGACCGCCGCGACGGGCTGACGCCCTATCTCGTGGTGCTGCATCACACCGCGATGGAGACCGCCGAGGCCGCGCTGCAACGGCTGGCGGACCCGAGGGCCGAGCCGACCCCGGTTTCCGTTCACTATGTCATCGCCGAAGATGGCCGTCTCTGGCAGATGGTGCCGGAGGACCGCCGGGCCTGGCACGCGGGCGTGGGAAGCTGGGGCGGGCTGGATGACGTGAACTCCCGATCCATCGGGATCGAGCTGGCCAACCCGGCGCCCAACCCCTTCGCTGAACGCCAGATGGCGCGGCTGGAATGGCTGCTGCCGCAGATCCTGCACCGCTGGTCCATTCCGCCCGAAGGGGTGATCGGCCACTCCGACATGGCCCCGACGCGCAAGGCCGATCCGGGGCCGAAGTTCGACTGGCGTCGGCTGGCGCTGCAGGGCCTGTCGGTCTGGCCGGACCCGGCGGCGCGTGACGACACCCCGCTGGCCGAGAGCCTGCCGCGGATCGGCTATCCGATGGAAGACCCGGCGGCCGCCTTCGCCGCCTTCCGCATGCGCTTCCGCCCCTGGGCGCGCGGCCCGGAAGAAGTTGCGGATCGCAGGGCGGCGGCCGACCTGGCACGCCGCTTTCCCGCCCGGCGGGGGCCTGCGGCGTCCGGCTGAGCGGATCGGCCTGGCGGCCGATGCCTCCGGCGGGAGTATTTCCGACAAGGTGAAGGGCTGGGACGGCACCCGGTCTGTGTCCCTCCCCCTGTCTGGGTCGGGTGCGGGCGCGCAGGCCCTCGCGGCGGATGCCTCGCTGGCGCGGTCACGCCCCTTCACCTTGTCCGAAATACTCCGGGGGGAGGCTCCGGCACGGAGACGGGGGGCAGCGCCCCCTCCCGCCCGTCCCCGCGGACCGGTGCGCCGAAACACTTGCCTCCCGCCGCCGGGGGGCATAGGGCTTGGCCCATGCGGATGATGTTTCTCGGAGATGTGATGGGGCGCGCCGGGCGTGCCGCCATCACGGAGTGGCTGCCCAAGTTGCGGCAAGCCTGGCGGTTGGATTTCGTCGTGGTCAATGGCGAGAACGCCAGCCACGGCGCGGGGCTGACCGGTGCCCATGCCAAGCTGATCCTCGATGCCGGCGCCGATGTGGTGACCCTGGGTGACCATGCCTTCGACCAGAAGGACATGCTTCAGGCGATCGAGGCGGACAAGCGCATCATCCGGCCCCTGAACTACGCCAAGGAATGCCCCGGCGTCGGCGCGCGCGTCTTCGACGCCACGAACGGGCGCAAGGTGCTGGTGGCCCAGGTGCTGGGCCAGGTCTTCATGAAGCGCCCCTTCGAAGATCCCTTCAGCCAGGTCGACGCCGTGCTGCGCAAGTACCCGATGGGCGGGCTGGTGCAGGCCGCGCTGATCGACGTCCACTGCGAGGCGACCTCGGAGAAGATGGCCATGGGCCACTTCTGCGACGGGCGCGCCTCGATGGTGGTCGGCACCCATACGCACGTGCCCACGGCGGACGCGCAGATCCTGCCCAGGGGCACCGCCTTCCAGTCCGATGCGGGCATGACCGGCGATTACGATTCGGTCATCGGCATGGACAAGGGGGAGCCGATGCGCCGCTTCGTCACCGGCATGTCCAAGGGCCGCTTCACCCCTGCCGAGGGGGCGGCCACCGTCAGCGGGCTCTACGTCGAGACCGATGACCGCACCGGCCGCGCCACCCGGGTCGAGATGGTGCGCCAGGGCGGACGGCTGTCGGCCTCCGGCCCCGGTCCGGTCGAGGCGGGCTGATCCCCATGATGCCCGGGCAGAGGGCACCCGGGCGCCAGACGCCCCGGTCCCGCACGCGCGGCGCTTGCATGCCGCCGGTTGCTGCGCCTAGATCGGCATCGGGCGAATGCCATCGCTGAGGGAGTGCAGCTAGGATGCTGGCCATCGACATTTCGCAGACCGGCGAAGCGCTGCTGACCCTGGGGGTCGTCGTGGCGATGTTCGTGCTTTTCGTGCGCGAGACCTATCCGACCGAGGTGGTGGCCATCGCCGGCATCTCGCTGATGCTGCTCCTGGGCCTGCTGCCCTATGACCTGGCCCTGCCGGTGCTGTCTAATCCGGCCCCGTGGACCATCGCCGCGATGTTCATCGTGATGGGGGCGCTGGTGCGGACCGGTGCGCTGGAGGCCTTCACCCAGACAGCCACCTCCCAGGCCAGTCGCCGGCCGATCCTGGCCCTGGCGATTCTCTTCGCCTTCGTGGCCCTGTCTTCGGCCATCGTGTCCAATACGCCGGTGGTCGTGGTGATGATCCCGGTCTTCGTGCAGATGGCGAAGACGCTGGACATCATGCCCTCCAAGCTATTGATCCCGCTTAGCTATACCGCCGTCATGGGTGGCACGCTGACCCTGATCGGCACCTCCACCAACCTGCTGGTCGACGGCGTGGCGCGCACCCAGGGGCTGGAGCCCTTCGGTATCTTCGAGGTCACGCCCATTGGCCTGGTTGTCGTCGGCTGGGGCTGTTTCTACCTGCTGGTGGTGGGGCGCTTCCTGTTGCCGGGCCGTGATTCCATGGCCTCAATGCTGTCGGATCGCTCGAAGATGAAGTTCTTCACCGAGGCTGTAATTCCCCCCGACAGCAACCTGGTCGGGCGCGAGGTGACGGGCGTGCAGCTGTTCAAGCGGGAGGGCGTGCGCCTGATCGATGTGCTGCGCGGCGACGAAAGTCTGCGCCGCAACCTGAAGGGGGTCGAGCTGCAGGTCGGTGACCGGGTGGTGCTGCGCAGCCATATCTCGGAACTGCTCAGCCTGCAGCGCGACAAGAGCCTGAAGCGCGTGGATCAGGTCAGCGCGGTGGAGACCACCACCGTCGAAGTGCTGATCACCCCGGGCTGCAAGATGGTGGGCCGGTCTCTGGGCTCGATGCGGCTGCGGCGGCGTTATGGTGTCTATCCGCTGGCGGTGCATCGGCGGAACCAGAACATCGGCCGACAGCTGCAGCTGGATGAGCTGGTGGTACGCGTGGGCGACACGCTGCTGCTGGAGGGCGCGCCCGAGGACATCCGCCGCCTGGCGCGCGAGATGGACATGGTCGATGTGGCCACCCCCAGCGAACGCGCCTATCGCCGGTCCCAGGCGCCGATCGCCATCCTGGCGATCCTCGGCATCGTGGGTCTGGCAGGCCTCGGCGTGGCGCCGATCCTGATGCTATCGGTGATGGCGGTGGCGCTGGTGCTGGTGACCCGCTGCATCGACGCGGACGAGGCCTTCGGCTTCGTCGACGGGCGCCTGCTGGCGCTGATCTTCTCCATGCTGGCCATCGGCGCGGCGCTGGAACACACCGGCGCGGTGGAGCTGATCGTGCGGGCCATCGCGCCGGCGATGTCCGTGCTGCCGCCGGTGCTGGTGGTCTGGGCGGTCTACCTGCTGACCTCCGTGCTGACGGAGCTGGTCTCGAACAACGCCGTGGCCGTGGTGATGACGCCGATTGCCGTGGGGCTGGCGCAGGCCATGGGGGTCGACGCCCGGCCGCTGGTCATCGCGGTTATGATCGCCGCCTCGGCCAGTTTCGCCACGCCGATCGGTTACCAGACCAACATGCTGGTCTATGGCCCCGGCGGCTACAAGTTCACCGACTTCATGAAGGTGGGTATCCCGCTGAACCTGTCGATGGGCATCGTGGTCAGCCTGGTCATCCCGCTGCTCTGGCCGCTCTGAGCCGAGGGCCATGGGGCACACCGCCGCCGATGGCCCGCGGAGCCCGCGGTATTCTCTTTGCTGGAAATACCCCGGCGGAGGCTCCGGTACGGAGACGGGGGTAAAGCCCCCTCGCGTCGGCTTGCCCGCGCGCGTGCCTCGGTCAGCGCGCGGCCAGCGCCCGCCGCACGGTGGCCATGCGTTCGGCATTGGGGGGGTGGCTGCCCAGGAATTTCTCGCCCGGATCGGGCAGCCGGTCGAAGTAAAGCGCACCGCGCAACGGGTCGTAGCCCGCCTCGCGTGCGATCTGCGTGCCGAGGTAGTCGGCATCCAGCTCGAACTGGCGCGAGTAGGAGCGGGCGCCGTAGGCCGCCCCCATCTCCGAGGCACGGCGGACCGCCGCCTTGGATGCCCCGGCCCGCAGGGCGGCATCGGCATAGACCTGGGCGCCCTGAGCGGCGTAGTCTCGCTGGCGTTTCAGGTGATCGAGGATGTGGTGGCTGGCCTCGTGGCTCATCACAAAGGCCAGTTCATCGGGGTTCTGCATGTCCGCGATCAGCGCCAGGGTGAAGATCAGGACCGGCTGGCCATCGATGTCTAGCGTCTGGAAGGCGTTTGCGGGCATCCGGCGGCGGCTGTCGATGGCGATGCGGAAGGCGCAGCGGTCATCCTCGCGCCGGGCGCGACACATGCGTTCGGCCACCGGCTCCACCGTTTCGACCACCTCCGCGAACTGCCGCGCCGCTCGGTCGGCCTTCTGGCGCAGCTCGGCGGCTTCCTCGGGCGACAGCCGGTCGGCCCCCGTCGGCAGGGCGCAGGCGCCGAGGCCGAGCAGCAACAGGACAGCGAGGAAGGAGCGCAGGGCAGTCATGTCAGGGCGGGATCCGGTCTGGTCGTGTGAGGGGCGAGGGTGGATGGGGCGCAGGCCGGCCCGGGCGGCAGGCACGGTGCGACGGGGCGGCGCGAAACCCATCATATAGACGATGCGCGGGGTGAATACAGTCCCGAGAAGGCGGTCTTGCCGGATTCACCCATTTGCGGCTGGCCTGACCGGGGGTAAGGTAGACGCATGTTTACGATTGAGCACGAATTCGACTGCACTGTTGTCACCCTGGTCGACGATGGGCCGGCCCCGCTGCAGGAGGACGTGGCGGTCAATGCCTTTGCCGAGTGCATCACGGTCGAGCAATACGATCCCCGCACGGACGAAGTGGTCCGCGTGACGCTGTCGATGGCGCAGCTGCGCGACCTCAGCGCGGCGCTGAACCTGCCCGAGGGCAGCTATACCCTCGCCACGCGGGCGACGCCGGCCGTCGGCTGACCGCGGCTCAGGGCGCCGGCGCGTGGCGCCCCGCGTCGTCGTCTAGTCATCGATGCGGAACACCTTCTCGCGCGATGTCTGGCCCCGGATCAGCACCAGCCGTGTCTTGGCCAGCCCCAGCGATTTCGCCAAAATCTTGCGCACCGCCTCGTTTGCCTTGCCGTCCTCCGGCACGGCGGTGACATGCACGCGCAGCGTGCCGTCCTCGCCTTCCGCGATCCGGTCGCGTGAGGCCTTCGGCGTGACCCGCGTGGCGATCTCCCTTCCCGGGTGGGCCAGGTGCGTCAGATCGGGAAGCTTCACGGCCATGGGCCCTCCTTTCGGACAGGGACAGGGGCAGGGGCGGCGGCGCGGACCGGCGGGCGATGCGCTTGGGGCGGGTGGCCCTTGCAACCCGGGCCGCCCCGGATCAGTCTGCGCCCGACGAAAGACACCAGGAGGCGCAAGCATGTCAACCGACCCGACGAGCCGGACAGGATTCTACTGGGATGAACGGTGCTTCTGGCATTCGGGCGGCAACTACGCCCTGACCCTGCCCGTGGGGGGCTACGTGCAGCCCCTGGCGGCCGGCGGGTTGCCCGAAAGCCCGGAGACCAAGCGCCGGCTGAAGAACCTGCTGGACGTGTCGGGGCTGACCTCGGAGCTGCATGTCTCCTCTGCCCCCGAGGCCAGCCGCGAAGACCTGCTGCGGGTCCATCCCGCCAGCTACCTTGATGAGTTCAAGGCGATGTCGGACGCGGGCGGCGGAGAGCTGGGCCTGCGCACGCCCTTCGGTCGGGGCGGATACGAGATCGCGGCACTGTCTGCCGGGCTGGCGACGACGGCGCTTGCGGACATCATGGCCGGCCGGGTCGACAACGCCTATGCCCTGTCGCGCCCCCCGGGGCACCATTGCCTGCCCGACTGGCCCAACGGGTTCTGCCTGATGGCCAATATCGCCATCGCCGTGGAGGCCGCGAAGGCCCGGGGCGAGGCGCCGCGCGTGGCCGTGCTGGACTGGGACGTGCACCATGGCAACGGCACCGAGCATATCTTCTACGACCGCGACGACGTGCTGACGATCTCGATCCACCAGGAGAACAACTATCCCCTCGACACCGGAGCCCTGGCCGACCGGGGCCGCGATGCGGGCGCGGGGTACAACATCAACATCCCCCTGCCGCCCGGCGTGGGCCATGTCGGCTACCTGGAGGTGTTGGACCGGATCGTCGCGCCGGCGCTGGAGGACTACAAGCCCGACGTCATCATCGTCGCCTGCGGCTTCGACGCCGGGATCTATGATCCCATCGCGCGCATGTGCTGCACGATGGAGACCTACGGCGAGATGACCGCCCGGATGAAGGCCCTGGCCGAGCGCCTCTGCGACGGGCGCCTGCTGATGGTGCATGAGGGCGGCTATTCCGAGGTCTACGTGCCCTTCTGCGGTCACCGCGTGATCGAGGTGCTGTCAGGCACGCAGATCCGGGTGGAGGATCCGATGGCCGAAACCGTGCGCATCCGCCAGCCCAACGACGGCTTCAACGCCTATATCTCGGGCGTGATCGGCGAGATCGCGGCGGCCCTCGGTTAGTCCCGCATCCGGCCCCGGGCCTTTCGGGTTGAAACCCCGGGGCCCAGGGCCGACATAGCCCGTGACCCGGAACCTTCCATCCGAAGAGAGACCCCATGCCCGAGAGAAACCAGGCGGCGCTGGACTTCCTGCTGACCCGCCGTTCCCGCCCGGCCAAGACCCTGGCGGCCCCCGGCCCCTCGCGTGCGGAACTGGATGTCATCCTGACCGCCGCCGCCCGCACCCCCGACCATGGCAAGCTGGAACCCTGGCGGTTCGTCGTGCTGGAAGGCGCGGCCTTTGCCCGGCTGGCCGAGCTGGTCCGCACCCGGGGCGCCGCGCTGGAGAAATCCGAGGCCGATATCGCGAAAAGCGTGAAGCAGTTCGATGATGCCGTCGTCTGCCTGGCCGTCGTCTCCAGCCCGAAGCCCTCGCCCAAGGTGCCGGAAATCGAACAGGTCTACTCCGCCGGGGCCGTCTGCCTGGCGGCGCTGAACGCAGGTCTCGCTTCGGGCTGGGGCGCCAGCTGGCTGACCGGCTGGCATTGCTTCGACCGTGGCTTCGTCGAGGAGGGGCTGGGCCTGTCGCCCGAGGAAAGCATCGCCGGGCTGATCTTCTACGGCACCGAACAGGTGACCCCGCCCGAACGTCCGCGCCCCGAGTTGAAGGAGATCACCACATGGATCTCGGACTGATCCTGTCGGGCTTCACCCGGGCGCTCGGCCAGACCGGGGATCCGCGGTTTCGCCGGGTGCTGTTCATCGGTGTCGGGCTTACGCTGGCGTTGCTGGCGGGGGCGGCCTGGATCACCTGGTTCGGGATCGGCTGGGCCATCGGGGATGACGCCAGCCTGCCCTGGATCGGCACTGTGCCCTGGCTGAACGATCTGGCCGCCGCCGGCGGGTTGCTGGCGATGATGGTGATCTCGGTCTTCCTGATGGTGCCGGTGGCCTCGGCCATCACCTCCATGTACCTCGACCAGGTGGCCGAGGCAGTGGAGGACCGGCACTACCCCGAACTGCCGCCGGTGCCTGGCACCAGCTTCGCGGAGGACCTGCGCGATACGCTTGGCTTCCTGGGCGTCATCATCCTGGCGAACCTGGTGGCGCTGGTCTTCTACCTGCTGCTGGCACCGCTGGCACCCTTCATCTTCTGGGGGGTGAACGGCTACCTGCTGGGCCGCGAATATTTTACCCTGGCCGCCATGCGCCGCCTGGGCCGCGCGGGGGCCGAAGAACTGCGCAAACGCAACATGGGGACGATCTGGCTGGGTGGCATCCTGATGGCGGTGCCGCTGACCGTGCCGATCCTGAACTTGGTGGTGCCGATCCTGGGGGCGGCCACCTTCACCCATATCTTCCACGGGCTGGCCGCCAAGCGCCGCTAGGTCGATGCGAAAACTGGAACTGCCCCGATCGGAGGGAAGGCGTGCCCGTCGGGCGCGCCTTTTTCATCTGGCAGGCCGGGTTGGCCCGTGCCGGGCCAGGCCTCCGGCGAGAGTATTTTCAGCCCAAGTATGGGGTGGGACGATCCGCTCCGCCGCCCTGTCAGCCCGCCGTGGCCGGGGCGGACATGCGGTTGAACCAGTCGAGATCCTCGACGGTGATCCAGCCCGACAGGATGATGCCCGCGATGATGACGAAAAGCACCGTGGCCGCGCCGGTGGTGATCCACAGCTTCGGCTTCAGGTGGTGCACCTCCAGCGAGCCCGACTGGGTGCCGCGCAGCACGCGGCCCATGTCCTGCTGCGTCTTCAGCTTCAGCGGCGCGACGATCAGCAGGGTCATCCACCAGATCACCGCGTAGAGGACGATGCCAGAGGTGATGCCCATCAGACCTGCTCCAGCTCGATCAGGGTGCCGTTGAAATCCTTCGGGTGCAGGAACAGCACCGGCTTGCCATGGGCGCCGATCTTCGGCTCTCCGCCGCCCAGGACGCGGGCGCCCTGGTCCAGCAGCCGGTCGCGGGCCGCCAGGATGTCGTCGACCTCATAGCAGATGTGGTGGATGCCGCCCGCCGGGTTCTTGTCGAGGAAGCCCTGGATCGGGCTGCCTTCGCCCAACGGGTAGAGCAGCTCGATCTTGGTGTTGGGCAGGGTGATGAAGACCACGGTGACGCCGTGATCGGGCTCGTCCTGCGGCGCGCCGACCTCGGCGCCCAGGGTCGAGCGGTACTGCTCCGCCGCGGCCTCCAGGTCGGGGACGGCAATGGCGACATGGTTCAGGCGGCCGATCATGGGGGGTCTCCTCTTCCTCACCTGCGTCCTTATCGCCTGTCCGGGGGGCGGCGCGCAAGCACGCCCGACAGGTCGCGGCGTCACACCGCAGCGGCCGGCGGTGGCGTGCGAGGACGGCACGGCGTGGCCGCGTGCGCTTAACTTGGCGTTCACCTTCTCCCGCCTAGCCTGAGGTCAGGCCCTGCCGGCCGCAGGAGGACATCCGATGGACCCGCTTGAGACAATCGCCGCCCCGACCGCCAGTCGCCCGATGTTGGGGCTGACCGTGCTGGTGGTCGAGGACAGCCTTTATGCCTCGGAGGCGCTGCGCCTGCTGTGCTTGCGATCCGGCGCCCGGATCCGTCGCGCCGATTGCCTGCGCTCCGCCCACCGTCACCTGCAGGTCTATCGACCCTCGGTCGCGGTGGTCGATCTGGGCCTTCCCGACGGCTCGGGGGCCGAGCTGATCGGGGAGCTGACCCGTGGCGCCGCCCGCCTGGGCGTCGTGGCGGCCATGTCGGGCGACCCGGGGACCGAGGCGGCGGCGCGTGAGGCCGGCGCGCAGATCTTCTTCGAGAAACCGATGACCAGCCTCGCGGCCTTCCAGCAGGCGATCCTGGCGCAGCTGCCCGAGGAATACCGGCGGTCCGGGCCGCGCGCCCTGCCGGCGGAGCCGATAGAGCCGGATCCGGTGGCCTACAAGGACGATATGGCCCATGCGGCGGAGCTGTTGCAGGAGGCGACCGATAGGCAGACGCTGTTCTATCTCGGGCAGTTTCTGCAGGGCGTGGCGCGTTGTGCGGGGGATGAGGAACTGCAGGCGGCGGCAGATCACCTGTCATCGCGGCTGGCGGAGGATCAGCCGATACGCTCGGATCTTGGACAGCTGGCGGGCCTCTTGCAGGCGAGGGTCGGGCAACGCATGGCCATCTGACGTTGCGGTTTCGCAGGCTGGCTTGTCTGCACAGGGCGCACATGCGGCATGGAGGCGCGCAGGCTCGACCTGTTGGTGGCCGCAGCCTTGGGGACGTGTCGGAGAGGCGATGCCGGCGAGTCCGAACGGTGGTCGCGCCTGGTGCCTATGGTCTGAAGAGTGTCACAGGAGGGGCAGCGCGTGGGCGGTGAGCCGCGCCGGCGCCAAGCCGAGGGCGGGGGAGCCGGTAAGGCTCCCCCAGCCGATGCCGCCGGGAGGGTAGGCCGCCCTCGGGGAGAGGGGCGACCCCGGAAACATCGGATTGCTGGGCGGGCCCCCGTCAGGGCCGTGCCCGGTTTTCAAAGGCCGACTTGGCGTGGCCGCGCCTGTTTTCCGTCGTTGGGGCGCCCGAGGCAGTCCCGCCTGCGGTCAAGACTGACGGTTTTGCCTGACCCGGCGGGCGCGGTCGGCGCGCCTCCAGCCTCAGGCGGGTTCCGCGACCTTGTCGACCAGCTTGGCGGTCACTTCGACCAGACGGGTGGCCTGATGCGCGACGGCGGCTTTGCCCTTGTCATCGAAGGCGCCGGCCTTGCCGGAATAGCCGTAGGGGTTGCCGCCGGCTTCGACGATGCTGTCGGAGGTGAAGCCTGGGGCCACGATGATGGCGCCCCAGTGCATCACGGTCGGGTAGAAGCTGAGGATCGTGTTCTCCATGCCGCCGTGATTGTTGCCGGTGGAGGTGGAGGCTGTCACGGTCTTGTTGGCCAGGCCGCCCTGGGCCCAGACACCGCCCAGGGTGTCGATGAAGGCACGGATCTGCGACGGCGCGCCGCCGAAGCGGGTCGGGAAGGAGAAGAAGTAGCCATCGGCCCATTCCATGTCGGCCGGGGTGGCGACGGGGATGTCCTTGGTGGCTTCGAGGTGCGCCTTCCAGGGCTCCTGCGTGTCGATCACCTCCTGCGGGGCCGTTTCGGCCACGCGCAGCAGGCGGACCTCGGCGCCGGCCTCACGGGCCGCGCGGGCGGCCTCTTCGGCGACGGCGTAGTTGGTGCCATAGGTGGAGTAGTAGATGACGGCGATCTTGGGGGCGCTCATGTCGGGGCTCCTGTGGTTGTCTGCGATGTCTGCCCGCGGTCGGGACAGAGGTGTCTCGTTTGAGCCCCAGATAGGGCCGGAACGCCGGGGACAGAATTGCCGCAGGTGCAAAGCCGTTGTGCGTGGATGCACTAAGCGCGGCAAGGATTTGCCTGCAAAAGCATCACCGAACGCTGGCGCGCGCTGATCCAGGCGACTCGAGGAGGCGCCCTTCAGGATTTCTCGCCATCAAGTCAGTGTGTTAGCGGAAGGGGGCGCCGTGGGCCCAGACGGTGAAGGAAAACCGCTCTCCCCCGGTCACCGGGGTCACCCGATGCAGCGCGAAGGAGGGGAACAGCACCGCGGTGCCCGGCTCCAGAGGCGCGGTGGCGAGGTTGGAGTTCATCCAGACCTCCAGCGTGCCGCCCTGGTAGGCGCCGGGCTCCGACAGCTGGGTGACCAGCGTCAGCTTGCGCCGCGCCGCCAGACGGCCCTCGCCGATGTCGGAATGCCAGGTGAAGTGCCCTTCGCGTTCGGCGCCGTAGCGGGCGATCTGGGGCGATTCGGCGAAATCGGTCAGGTCGAAGTCGAAGACCTCGCGATTGGCCCGGGCCACCAGGGCAATCAGCCGCTCCATCACCCAGTCGGTGTCGGGCAGGTCGTCGAGCCAGACCAGGTCGGCGCGGCGCAGGTTGTGTTCGGTCGTGGCCCGCACGAGGCCCGCATCGGCGGCGGGCGCGGCGCGGGCCACCTCGATCAACTGGCTGCATTCGGCGGGAGAGAAGGCGTCGGGAACGGTATGGAAGGTGATCATCGGCGTCGGGATTGGAAAGGGTGCGCCATCCTGCCCGCGAAGCGCGGCTCAGGCTGCGACGTTTCCGACTGATGATGTGTCGTTTTCGGGCCGTGGTTGTGGCGCCGCGCCTAGCGTTCGGGGCCGGCGTCGGCCAGGACCTTGCCACTGACCGGTGTCCGGGCGCGCTGGATCCGGAAACCACAGCGTACCAGGGCGCGTTCGACGCGCTCGACCTTGGCCGGCGTGCTTTCCATCCGGGCGATCCCGGCGCAAAGCTGTGCCGCCAGGTAACCCGTGGCCTTCGCCGGATAGCGGCGCCCCTGGTTCTGGATGTAGCGGGTGGCGGTGCGGCGGCGGCCCGTCACCTCATGCAGCCAGTCTTCGCCGTAGTGATCGATGAGGGACATGGCATCGAGGACATCCTGCCGCGTGAAACGGTCGAGCCCTCGCAGGAAACGAGGCTTGGCGCCGGGGAGTTCTTTCATGCGTTCAAACTAGCGGCTGCCGCAGCGGAAGGGTACATGCAATTCACGCATTTCTGTCATGACTGAAGATACGCCATCCGATGGACATGTCGCCGCCGATGACGGCCGCGCGGATACCGGGGCGGTGACCGACGCCGGGCCTCAGCTCGGGTCCCGCCAGCGGTTCACGATGGGATAACGCCGGTCCAGCCAGAAGGCCCGGTTGGTCAGCCGTGCGCCGGGGGCCGCCTGGAAACGCTTGTACTCTGACAGGTAGATCAGCCGCTCGACCTTCTTCACGTCGTCGCGGTCATAGCCGGCTGCCAGGCAGTCGGCCACCGACCGCTCATCATCCACCAACATGGTCAGGATCCCGTCCAGCACCGGATAGTCGGGCAGCGAATCGCTGTCCTTCTGGTCCTCGCGCAGCTCGGCCGAGGGCGGCTTGGTGATGATCCGTTCGGGGATCACCTCGCCCTCGTTGCCCATCATCCAGTCGCGGTGATTGGCGTTGCGCCAGCGGCAGGTCTCGAAGACGCGGGTCTTGTAGAGGTCCTTGATCGGATTGTAGCCGCCGGACATGTCGCCGTAGATCGTGGCGTATCCCACGGCGACCTCGGACTTGTTGCCGGTGGTCAGCAGCATGGCCCCGAACTTGTTCGACAGCGCCATCAGCAGTAGCCCGCGCAGGCGGGACTGGATGTTCTCCTCGGTCAGGTCGGGCTGGGTGCCCTCGAAGAGCGGCGCCAGCGCCTCTGTCACTGCGTCGCGGGGGCCGGAGATCGGCAGGTAGTCGTAGCGGCAGCCAAGCGCCTTGGCGCAGGCCTCGGCGTCTTCCAGCGAATGCGCGGAGGTGTATTCGGAGGGCAGCATGACGCAGCGCACGTTGTCAGGGCCCAGGGCATCGGCGGCGATGGTGGCGACCAGGGCCGAATCGATGCCGCCCGAAAGCCCCAGCAGAACCTTCCTGAACCCGGTCTTGCGGCAATAGTCGCGCAAGGACTCGACCATGACGCGGTAATCCTGCTCCCACTCGTCGGGCATATGGGCCTTTTCGGCCTCGACGATGCGCCAGCCCTCGGTGCCGCGTTCCAACTCGACCATCTGCTGGGCCTCGTCGAAGACCGGCATCTGGAAGGCCAGCCCGCCGTGCGGGTTCAACCCGAAGCTGCCGCCGTCGAAGACCTGGTCGTCCTGGCCGCCCACCAGGTTGAGGTAGATCAGCGGCAGGCCGGTTTCGACCACGCGGCCGACCATGTGGTTGTAACGGGTGTCCATCTTGTGCCGGGCATAGGGCGATCCATTGGGCACGATGAGGAACTCGGCGCCGGTTTCCTCCAGCGTTTCAGAAACCTCGGGGTGCCAGGCATCCTCGCAGATGGGGAAGCCGACGCGGGCGTTGCCCACGGCCAGCGGGCCGCCCAGGGGGCCGCTGTCGTAGAGGCGCACTTCGTCGAAGACAGTGTCGTTGGGCAGGTTGTGCTTCAGCGCGCTGGAGACGACGCGACCGTCCTTCAGCATGTGGTATGCGTTGAAAAGCTCGGCCCCTTCGACATGCGGGCCGCCGATCATCAAGGGCGGGCCGTCGGCGCAGCGCTCGGCCAGGGCCGCGACGGCGGCGATGGCGTCGAGGTAGAAGGCCGGCTTCATGATCAGGTCCTGGGTCTGGTAGCCGGTGATGAACATCTCCGGCAGGCAGACCAGATCGGCGCCGGCATCGCGGCCCTGTTCCCAGGCGGCAAAGGCCAGATCGGCGTTGCCGGAAAGATCGCCCACGGTGGCGTTGAGCTGTGCAAGCCAGATGCGGAACCTGTCTGCCATGTGACCTCCTTGCGGCCGGGGACCGGCGCTGTGTCGTCCTGTCTACGTGGTCCGCGGCGATGGCACGCGCGCGGGTCGGGGCCTGCTTAGCGGTCAGACCCGCCGAGGGGAAGGCGATTTGGCGAAAGGCGTTGCCCCCCTTTTCCCTGTCGCATAGGTTTTCGCCAGACCAGCAAGGCCGCCGCACCGACGGAACGGGCCCAGCGAAACGGCGGGTTCAGGGAGAAACCATGACGCAGGTTCTGAAAAGCTTTCTGGTGGCCGGCACGCTCGGCCTGGCGCTGGTGGCGGGCACCGTGGCCGCGCAGGACGACACCGTCCAGACCAAGCAATACGAGGATGGCGGGGTCTACGAGGGCACCTTCCGGGACGGGCTGCAGGACGGCTTCGGCACCTACCGGCTGCCCAATGGCTACGAATATACCGGCGAATGGGTGGCGGGCGAGATCCGCGGCCAGGGGCGGGCGGCCTTCCCCAACGGATCGGTCTACGAGGGCGAGTTCGCCAAGGGCAAGCCGGAGGGATTCGGCAAGATCACCTTTTCCGATGGCGGCACCTATGAAGGCGAATGGGTCGACGGCAAGATCACCGGCGAGGGCATCGCCAACTACGCCAACGGCGTGCGCTACGAGGGCAGTTTCCGCAACGCCATGCACGACGGCCGCGGCCGGATGGAGAACCCCGACGGGTATATCTACGACGGCGACTGGGTGAACGGCGTGAAGGAGGGGATCGGCAAGATCACCTATCCCGACGGCACCACCTACGAAGGTGAGATTCACAACGGCCAGCGCCAGGGCACGGGCACGCTGATCATGGCCGACGGCCTGACCTATGAGGGCGACTGGGAAGACGGCCAGATCCAGGGCAGCGGCAAGCTGACCCAGCCCAATGGCGACATCTACGAAGGCACCCTGGTCGCGGGCAAGCGCGAGGGTGAGGGCCGCGTGACCTATGCCAATGGCGATGTCTACGAGGGCAGCTTCGTCGCTGACCAACGGCAGGGGCAGGGCAGCTTCGTGGGCGCCGACGGCTACCGCTACGAGGGCCAGTGGGAGGCCGGCAAGATCGCCGGCGAGGGCCGCGTGACCTATCCCGACGGCTCCGTCTAC
Source organism: Pseudooceanicola marinus (assembly GCF_020177265.1). Taxonomy (GTDB): domain Bacteria; phylum Pseudomonadota; class Alphaproteobacteria; order Rhodobacterales; family Rhodobacteraceae; genus Pseudooceanicola; species Pseudooceanicola marinus_A. The sequence goes on along the minus strand of NZ_JAIVMC010000006.1, from coordinate 264,931 downwards.
GAGGGCCAGTTCAGCGACGACCTGGCCGATGGGCAGGGCAAGATCACCTATCCCGATGGCGCCACCTACGAGGGCGACTGGGTCGGCGGCGTGATCGAGGGCGAGGGCGTGGCCACCTTCCCGTCGGGGCTGACCTACGAGGGCGGCTTCAAGGGCGCGCAGAACCATGGCTACGGCGTGATGCGCGATGCCGACGGCTACGTCTACGAGGGCGAGTGGGTCGAGGGCCAGCGCGAGGGGCAGGGCAAGGCCACCTATCCCGACGGCATGGTCTACGAGGGCGGCTTCCAGGCCGGCCTGCGCCACGGCGAGGGCCGGATCACCATGCCCGACGGCTTCAGCTATGAAGGCGACTGGGTCGAGGGTGAGATGACCGGCGAGGGCGTGGCCACCTACAAGAACGGCGACACCTATCGCGGTGCCTTCGTCGAAGGGCGCCGCCAGGGCGACGGCACGCTGACCTATGCCACCGGCGAGGTCCTGTCGGGGCAATGGGTGAACGGCGTCCTGGAAGAGGGCAGCGCCCAGAGTGCCTCGGGCGAGGAAACCGCGATCGAGGACGCTGGCACCGCCGAAGACACTGCCGAGGGCGAGGCCTCCACGACCGAAGAGTGATCGCAGGCGGCCCCGGTCGCTGAACTGCCCCTGGCGTGGCTGAGCTCGGGGCGTCCTGCGCCGGTGGCCGGGTGCGGCCGGACAGGGCCGGCCGCGCGGCGATCACATCTGCTGTGCGGTCGGACGGAACAGGATCTCGTTCACGTCGACGTTCTCGGGCTGGGAAATCGCGAAAGCCAGCATTTGCGCATAGCTGTCGGCGGGAATGCCCAGCTGGTCGACGAAATCCTGATGCGCGTCGCGCATCTCGTCCCCGGGGATCGAACTGGCCAGTTCGGTCTTCACCGTGCCGGGCGACAGGATGCCGACGCGGATGTTGTGGCCCGTCAGTTCCTGGCGCAGCCCTTCGGAAATCGCCTTCACCGCATGTTTCGTGGCCGAGTAGACCCCCGTGGTCGGCACCACCATGTGCGCCCCGATCGAGGTGGTCGACAGGATCTGCCCCGACTTCTGCGCTTTCATCTGCGGCAGCACGGCGGCGATGCCGTAGAGCACGCCCTTGATGTTCACGTCGATGGTGCGGTCCCAGTCTTCGACCTGCAGCGCGTCGAACATCGACAGCGGCATGATTCCGGCGTTGTTGACCAAAACGTCGATGCGCCCGTAGGCGTCCAGCCCCGCCTGCATCAGCGCCTCGACATCAGCGCGTCTGGAGACGTCGGTGGCGCGGGCCACGGCGCTGCCACCTGCGGCCTCGATCTCGGCCACCAGCGCATCGAGCCGGTCGGCCCGGCGGGCGCCGAGGACGAGCCGGGCCCCCTCGGCGGCCAGATGGCGCGCTGCGGCCTCGCCCATGCCGGCGGAGGCCCCGGTGATCACGACGACCTTGCCCTGGATGTTGTTGCTCATGATGCCTGTTCCCTTCTTGGCGGTGTTGCCGTCTGCGATCACGTCCTGACCGAAGGTTCAACTGCCTCAACCGCATAGCCCCTGTGCGGGCGCCGGAGGCCGGAGGCGGGAACCGGGGCGCCCCTTGCGCGTTCGCACGCCTTGCAGAAATGGCAGGCCGCACAAGGAAACGCCCCGGCGCGGGGATCGCGGCCGGGGCGTCTCAGGTCATGTGGGGATGCCGCGCGGGCCGGGGCCCGCAATCGGATCAGAGCTGTTCCATGACCTCGTCGGAGGCCTCGAAGTTGGCCGTCACGCGCTGGACGTCGTCGTCGTCTTCCAGCGCATCGATCAGCTTCATCAGCTTCTGCATGTTCTCCAGATCCATCTCGGTCGTGGTCGTCGGCTTCCAGATCAGCTTGGTCGATTCGCTCTCGCCCAGCTGTTCCTCCAGCGCGGTGGCCACGTCGTTCAGGTCGGTGTCGGCGCAGTAGATCACGTGGCCGTCTTCCGAGCTTTCCACGTCCTCGGCGCCGGCCTCGATGGCGGCCATCATCACCGTGTCGGCGTCACCCACGGAGGCGGGGTAGACCACCTCGCCCTTGCGGTCGAACATGAACCCGACGGAGCCCGTCTCGCCCAGGTTGCCACCGTTCTTGGAGAAGGTGGAACGCACGGTCGAGGCGGTCCGGTTGCGGTTGTCGGTCATCGCCTCGACGATGATCGCAACGCCGTTGGGGCCATAGCCCTCATAGCGGATCTCTTCGTAGTCGTCGCCGTCCCCCGCCTGGGACTTCTTGATCGCGCGGTCGATCACGTCCTTGGGGACGGAGCTCGACTTCGCTTCCTTCACCGCCAGGCGCAGGCGCGGGTTCTTGTCGGGGTCGGGGTCGCCCATCTTGGCGGCCACGGTGATCTCTTTCGAGAGTTTCGAGAAAAGCTTCGAACGGGCGGCGTCCTGCCGGCCCTTGCGATGCTGAATGTTCGCCCATTTTGAATGGCCGGCCATCGGTGCCTCCAGTCGCGTCTGAATTCGGTCGCGTCTCTATACGCGAGAGGGGGGCGGCGCTGCAAGGTGGTGGCCGCACTGCGCGCCGAAGGCACCTGTATGAGAGGGGGAAGCGGGCGAACCTGCCGGGGATACGCCACGGCGAAGGCCGCAGCGTCACCCGGGGCCGGTTGAATGCAAATCTGTGCCCCGACCTGTGCTGCGATCGACGGGGCGGGCCGCGGTCCGGGCGGCGGCAAGGACCCGCGCAATTCGCGTGACCTTCCTCTCGCGCGCGCTATTGTCGCGTCATGACGACCGACCAGATGATCCTCTTCGCCCTTTTCTTCGCCGTCTTCGCCCTGCTGCTGTGGGGACGGTTCCGCTATGATGTCATTGCCTTTTCGGCGTTGATGGTGGGGGCCGCGACCGGCGTGGTGCCCTATGAGGAGGTCTTCTCGGGCTTCGGTCACGAGGCGACGCTGATCGTGGCGCTGGTGCTGGTGGTGTCGGCCGGCCTCGTCCGGTCGGGCGCGGTGCACCTGATCACCCGCACGCTGGTCGACAGCTCGCGCAACCTGGGCGCCCATATCACCCTGATGGGCGGGATCGGCGGCGTGCTTTCGGCCTTCATGAACAACGTGGCGGCGCTGGCCCTGCTGATGCCGGTGGACATCCAGACCGCGCGCAAGGCGGGGCGGGGGCCGGGCCTGTCGCTGATGCCTCTCAGCTTTGCCACCATCCTGGGCGGCATGGCCACGCTGATCGGCACGCCGCCCAACATCATCATCGCCGGGATCCGCTCGGACAGCCTGGGCGAAAGCTTCTCCATGTTCGACTTCGCCCCGGTGGGCGGGCTGACGGCGCTTGCGGGCCTCGTCTTCGTGGCCCTGGTCGGCTGGCGCCTGATCCCGCAGCCCGAGGACGGGCCGATGACCGAGAAGGAATTGGCGCAATACGTGGCCGAGCTGACCGTGCCCGCGGACAGCAAGTGGATCGGCCGCCGCGTGTCGGAGACCTATGACGATGCGGAAAAGGCCGACGTGGCGGTGCTGGGCCTGATCCGGGGCGGTCAGCGTCTCTACGGGCGGTCGCGCAACGTCATGCTGGAGGCGGGGGACGCGCTGGTCCTCGAAGGCCTGCCCGAGGCGCTGGACGAGTTCCGCACCGCGCTGAACCTGGCCATTGCGGATGGCCAGCGCGAGGAACTGCTGAAGGCCAGCGGCGACGGCCTGGACGTGCTGGAGGTCGTGGTGCCGCGCGATGCGGCCATTGCCGGCAAGACCGCCATGGCCGTGGGCCTGTCCTGGCGGCACCGGGCGGTGCTGATGGGCATCTCGCGCCAGGGGCGGCAGATCACCCGACAGGTGCGGCGCACGCAAATCCAGCCCGGTGACCAGCTGCTGTTGCTGGTGCCCAAGGACACCGGCGGCCAGGTGGCCGATGCCATCGGCGCGCTGACCCTGGCCGATCGGGGCCTGGCGGTGACCGAGAACACCAAGACCTGGGCCGCCATCGGCCTCTTTGCCGGGGCCGTGGCCGCAGCCAGCTTCGGGCTGGTGCATCTGCCCATTGCGCTTGGCTTCGTCGTCATCGGCTACCTTCTGATGCGGATCGTGCCGCTGCAGGAGCTTTACGAGCATATCGAATGGCCCGTGGTCGTCCTGCTGGGCTCGATGATCCCGCTGGGGGCGGCGCTGGAAAGCTCCGGCGGGACGGAACTGATCGCCAACGGTCTTGTCGACCTGACCCAGGGCTGGCCCGCCTGGGCGGTGCTGACGGCGCTGATGGTGGTGACGATGACCCTGTCGGACGTGCTGAACAACACGGCCACGGCCATCGTCGCGGCGCCGATCGGGATCTCCATGGCGCAGACCTACGGCGTCTCGCCCGATCCCTTCCTGATGGCGGTGGCCGTCGCCGCCTCCTCGGCCTTCCTGACCCCCATCGGGCACAAGAACAACACGTTGATCCTTGGCCCCGGCGGCTATCGCTTCGGCGACTACTGGCGCATGGGCCTGCCGCTGGAAATCCTGGTGGTGGCCGTGTCGATCCCGCTGATCCTGGTCTTCTGGCCGCTCTGATTCCGCGCCTTGTCCGCAGCCGCGGCCGTCCCGTTCGGGGCGGCTTTCAGCCTGTGCGCCTTGGCGTCACTTGATTGCCATTGTCAACTTGATCGAGATCAAGGAGGCGCGCCTCGGGTGAGTCTAGAACCCTCTGGAGCCCGGGACACACCGGGACGGACAAGGACCGGAGATCGGCGCGATGAAACCCATGGGATCCCTGACGGAGCATTACTGGCTGGTCCAGCGAATGGCCAAGGCCCTGGGCTGTGACACCGCGCAGGCCATGGAAGAGGGACGTCTGGACCCACAGGAGTGGGCCGAGATGGTGACCCGCTGCCGCGGCTGCCAGGTGACCTGCGCCTGCCGCGACTGGCTGGCGCGCGCCGAACTGGAAGAGGCTCCCCGGGCCGAGGCCATCGGCGGTTGCGAGAATGCCCTGGTCTTTGCCGAACTTTGACGACGCGAACGGAACAGGAATGGACAGGCCGCAGCGGCCAGGATCCGAAGGAGACGCAAGATGGGTTTTTTCAGCAAGCTTGACAAGCACGCCGACCTGATGGGCGGCATGGCCGACCGCGTCGGCCTGGATATGGCCGAGAAGATGGTCGACGAGTCCGTCGCCAACGGCTACCGCGCCGCGATCATCCGCTGCGCCACCTGCCGCGAAGCGGGCGCCTGCGCCCAGTGGCAGGCCGAGCATGCGACGGCCGAGCACACCCCGGGCTACTGCCGCAACGCCGGCTGGTTCGAGGCGCTGGCCACGAAGTGAGTTTTCCCGGGCGCGCGATCGCGCCCGGACCAGGATCCCGATTGCATGGTTCTTTGGGGAAGGAGCCATCGGGGATCGCCGCAGCGGGTTCGGTCCGCTGTCACGGCCGCAGGAGGGCGCGGCTTTGACAGGGTCATGGCGACCGGACACCCGCGGCGCAGGCGCCGGCGCGAGGGCCTCCTCTCGCGCCGGCGTTTTCTTTTGTTGTCCGGCTGAACCACCCGCCCGCGCGGCGCGTAGTCCCTGCATGACCGACGACACCTCCCACCGCCTGATCCTGGTCCTGGGTGACCAGCTGTCACCCGACCTTTCGGCCCTGCGAGGCGCGGATTCTTCCCGTGACCGCGTGGTCATGGCCGAGGTCTACGACGAGACGGGCTATGTCCCCCATCATCCGAAGAAGATCGCCCTGGTGCTGTCGGCCATGCGCCACTTCGCCGAGGAGTTGCGCGAGCAGGGCTGGGACGTGGCTTATACTCGGCTGGATGATCCGGAAAACGCCGGCAGCATCGGGGGCGAGCTGCTGCGCCGGGCGGAGGAGGCGGGCACGTCACGGGTCATCGCCACCGAGCCGGGCGAATGGCGCCTGATCGAGGCGCTGCGCGACCTGCCGCTGGATCTGGAGCTGCGCGAGGATGACCGCTTCCTCGCCAGCCACGCCCGCTTCGACGCCTGGGCCGAGGGGCGCAAATCCCTGCGGATGGAGTATTTCTATCGCGAGATGCGGCGCGAGACCGGCTACCTGATGGAGGGCGACCAGCCCGCGGGCGGCCAGTGGAACTTCGACGGCGACAACCGCCAGCCGCCGCCCCGGGAGGGCGCGGACCTCTTCCGCTCCGGCCCGATGTCCTTCACCCCTGACGAGATCACCGAGGAGGTGCTGGCGCTGGTCGCGGACCGCTTTGGTGACAATTTCGGCGACCTGCACCCTTTCGACCTGCCGGTGACCCGCGCCCAGGCGCGCCGCGCGCTGACGCATTTCGTCCAGACCCGCCTGGCGGACTTCGGCCCCTATCAGGATGCCATGCTACTGGACGATCCCTACCTGAACCACGCCCTGATCTCGCCCGCGCTGAACATCGGGCTGCTGGATCCGCGTGAGGTCTGCGACGCGGTGCAGGCGGCCTGGGAGGCGGGGGAGGTGCCAATCAGCTCGGCTGAAGGGTTCATCCGCCAGGTGATCGGCTGGCGCGAATACGTGCGCGGGATCTACTTCCGCGAAGGCCCCGGTTATCCCCGCCGCAACGCCCTGAATCACCAGCGCGGGCTGCCGCCGCTCTACTGGGGCGCGCCGACGAAGATGGCCTGCCTCGGCGCCGCGGTGGATCAGACGAAGCGGCTGGGCTACGCGCATCACATCCAGCGTCTGATGGTTACCGGCAACTTCGCCCTGCTGGCCGGGATCGACCCGGCGGAGGTGCACGAGTGGTACCTGTCAGTCTACGTCGATGCCTTCGAATGGGTCGAGGCGCCCAATACCGTCGGCATGAGCCAGTTTGCCGATGGCGGCGTCATCGCCTCGAAGCCCTATGTCTCCTCGGCCAACTACATCGCGAAGATGTCGGACTACTGCGGCGGCTGCGCCTATTCGGCGACGGTGAAGCAGGGGGAGGGCGCCTGCCCGTTCAACCTGCTCTATTGGCATTTCCTGACGCGCCACCGCGCGCGGTTCGAAGGAAATCACCGCATGGGGCGTATCTACAGCACTTGGGACCGGATGGATGACAAGAAGCGCGAGGCGATCCTGAGCGAGGCCGAGGATTTCCTGTCACGGCTGTCGGCAGGCGAGGAAGTCTGACGGGGATGTGCACCGTCGCCGGTTGGCGACACGTGGAGGGCAGCGGGGGCTGGCCGCCGCTGTTGGACCGCGGCGGCCAGCAAGCCGACGGGGCTCAGCTGCGCAGGCGCTTGCCCCAGAGGTCGTATTCGCTGGCCTCATCAACCTCGACCGTCACCAAGTCGCCCGGTTTCAGATCCTCGAAATCCTCGTCGATGAAGAGGTTGCCGTCGATCTCCGGCGCATCGGCCCAGGAGCGGCAGGTGGCGCCATCCTCGTCGATCTCGTCCACGATGACCTGGCAGGTCTTGCCCACCTTTGCCTGCAGTTTTGCCTCGGAAATTGCCTGAGCCTTTTCCATGAAGCGGTCCCAGCGGTCCTGCTTCACCTCGTCCGGCACGTGGTCGGGCAGGTCGTTCGACCGCGCCCCCTCGACGTTCTCGTACTGGAAGCAGCCGACGCGATCGAGCTGCGCCTCGTCCATCCAGTCCAGCAGGTACTGGAATTCTTCCTCTGTCTCGCCGGGGTAGCCCACGATGAAGGTCGAGCGGATGGTGATGTCGGGGCACATGGCCCGCCAGGCCGCGATCTCATCCAGCGTCTTCGCGCTGGCCGCGGGCCGTGCCATGCGTTTCAGAACATCCGGGTGGGCATGCTGGAAGGGGATGTCGAGGTAGGGCAGGATGCCGCTGTCGGGATCGGCCATCAGCGGGATCAGTTCGCGCACCGCCGGGTAGGGGTAGACGTAGTGCAGCCGCACCCAGGCGCCGAGCTTGCCCAGCTCGCGCGCCAGGTCGGTGATGTGGCTGCGCACCTCGCCGTCCTTCCAGGGATGCGCCGAATACTTGCGATCCACGCCGTAGGCCGAGGTGTCCTGGCTGATGACCAGCAGCTCCTTCACCCCTGCCTCGACCAGCTTCTCGGCTTCGCGCAGCACCGCATGGGCGGGGCGCGAGGCCAGGCGGCCGCGCATGTCGGGGATGATGCAGAACTTGCACTTGTGGTTACAGCCCTCGGAGATCTTCAGATAGCTGTAGTGGCGCGGCGTCAGCGAGACGCCCGAGGCGGGCAGCAGATCGACAAAGGGATCGGGCGCGGGCGGCACAGCCTGGTGCACGGCGTCCAGCACCTGCTCGTACTGATGCGGGCCGGTGACGGCCAGGACCTTGGGGTGGGTGCCGGTGATATACTCGGGCTCCGCGCCCAGGCAGCCGGTCACGATGACCCGGCCATTTTCCTTCAGCGCCTCGCCGATGGCCTCCAGGCTTTCGGCCTTGGCACTGTCCAGGAACCCGCAGGTGTTGACGATCACCGCGTCGGCGCCTGCGTAGTCCGGCGAGATCGCATAGCCCTCGGCGCGCAGCCGGGTCAGGATGCGTTCGCTGTCCACCAGCGCCTTCGGGCAGCCGAGGGAGACCATGCCCAGGGAGGGCTGGCCAGGGCGCGAGGGCCCGTCGCCCAGACGGGCGGCAGGAGCTAGATCGGGGCGGAGATCGGGCGGGTTCTGCATTTGCCCGCATATAGGCGAGCGCAGGCGCCGTGGAAAGCCCCGCGGCACGCGGCGAGCCATTTGCCCGCGCCCGCTTTGTTGCTATCGTTATCATTAACCAATTGGATCAAGGGGATCGGGCATGCGGTGGATTCTGCGCATTCTGGGCGCGCTGGTGCTGGCGGTGGTGCTTCTGGCCGGGGCGCTGCTGTTGCTGCCCGGCGAAAAGATCGCGGGCATCGCCGCGGACCGGATCGAGGAGATCACCGGCCGGCAGCTGACCATCGCGGGCGAGACCCGGCTGAGCTACTACCCCGTGCTGGGGGTGCGCACCGGCCCCGTCAGCCTGTCCAATGCATCCTGGTCCGACCGCGGCCCGATGTTCGAGGCCGAGAGCCTGCAGATCGGGGTCGACCTAATGGCGCTTCTGGGCGGGGACGTGCGTATCACCGAGCTGGACGCCGAGGCGCCCGCGATTGTGCTGGAACGCAACGCCGACGGCGCGGTGAACTGGGACCTGCTGCCGGAGGGCGCGGCCAGCGGCGCAGGCGCCCCGGCCTCGGCGGAGGAGGCGCGGCAGATCACCCTCGACCGGCTGTTCATCCGCAATGCCTCGATCCGCTACATCGACGCCGCGATGGACAGCGACCAGCGGCTGGAGGGGCTGGAGCTGACCCTGTCACTGCCCGACGCCAGCGGGCCGGCCGACATCACCCTGGGCCTCGACCTGCCCGGCGGGCGGATCACCGGCGAAGGGCGGGTGGCCCGCGCCCGGACCTTCCTCGACGGCGGCGTGTCGGACCTGACCCTGGCTTTCTCGGCGCCCGGCGGCACTGCCCGCTTCGAGGGGCGCGGCGGCATTGCCCCCGAGGCGGACGGCCACCTCGTGCTGTCGGTCAGCGACGCCGCGCAGCTGTTCTCGGTGCTGGGTGAGCAGGCATCGCTGCCAAGCGCGCTGAACGGCGATCTGGGCTTCGACGGGCAGGTCACGCTGACGGCCGACGGCGCCGTGTCGCTGCGTGATGGCACCCTGCGCGGTGCCGGCAACGCGGCGGCGGTGGAGGCCGACATCCAGCCCGGGGTGGTCACCCGGATCACCGCCCAGGTGGTCGCCGATACCCTCGATCTGACGGGCTTCATCGGCGGCGGCAACGGCGGTTCCGGCAGCGGCCCCTCGGGCTGGTCCAGCGCGCCCGTCGACGCCTCGGCACTGAACCTGGTGGAAGGGGAGATCGTCCTCAGCGCCGGGACGGTGGACCTTGGCGTGACCCGGCTGTCGCAGCTGCGCAGCCGCATCTCCGTCGACCGGGCCCGCGCCGTAGCGACGATCAACCAGATGGGCGTCTTCGGTGGCGGCGTCACGGGGCAGCTGGTGGCCAACAACCGCTCGGGCCTGTCCATCGGGGGCGACCTCAGCGCGGCGGGCGTGGATCTTTCGCGGATGCTGGACGACCTCGCCGGTATCGACCGTTTCACCGGCAGCGCCGATGCGTCGCTGAACTTCCTGGCCGTGGGCAACTCGGTGCAGGCCTGGATGTCGTCGCTGTCCGGTTCGGGCAGCCTGTCCACCGGGCGCGGCACCATTTCGGGGATCGACCTGGACCGCGTGCTGCGCTCTGGCGATGTCTCGGGCGGGACCACGATCTTCGACGCGACCGAGGCGAGCTTCTCCATCACCGACGGCGTGCTGTCCAACGACGATCTGGAAATGCGCCTGGCCTCGATCACCGCCACCGGCGAGGGCACGGTGGATCTGGGCCAGCAGCGGCTGAACTACCTCTTCACCCCCGTGGCGCTGAAGGATGACGAGGGGCGCGGCATCGCCATTCCCGTGCGCATCCGCGGCCCCTGGGCCTCGCCGCAGATCCTGCCGGACCTGGAACGCGCGATTCAGCTGAATTCGGACCTGGATGCCGAGCAGATCGAGGAAACCGCGAAGGAACGTGTCCGCGCCGAGGTCGAGGGCGCCCTGGGCGTCACCCGCGAAGAGGGCGAAAGCGACGAGGAGCTGCTGCGCCGTGGCCTGGAGAACAAGCTGCAGGACGAGCTGCGCAACCTCTTCAAGTAGGGATCGGGGCGGGCGATCAGACCTCCGCGCGCGCCCCGATCCTGATATTTGTTGGCCGGAAATATCCCGGGGGAGTCGCCCGCAGGGCGGCGGGGGCAGAGCCCCCCTAATCCGCAAGCTATCCACGCAATGAAAAAGGCCCCCGAAGGGGCCTTTTCAAATCTCCTGTCCGCGCGGCCTTAGCGTTTGCGGTCGCGACGCGAGGACATGGGCTGGAACGCCACGCCCACATGGGCCTCGCAATAGGGTTTGCCGGCCTGGGCGGGCAGGCCGCAGAACCAGAAATCCTCGGTCGCCGGGTCGCCCACGGGCCATTTGCAGGTCTTCTCGGTCAGCTCCATCAGGGTCAGGCGCTTGGCCTTCTTCTCGATCTCGCTGACCTTGGCCAGGGCCTCGGGGCTGATCTCGTTGGCCGAGGGCTGCGGCGGCAGGGGCTGGCCGGCCGGAATGATCGCCTTGCGCGCCGGGCTGGGCGCGGGGGCGGCAGGGGCAGCCGCCTCGGCGGCGGGTTCGGGTTCCGGCTTCGGCTCGGGGGCCGGGGCCGCCTCGCGTTTCGGTGCGGGCTTGGCCTTCGCCTCGGGCTTGGCCGCCGGGGCGGCCTGGGCGCTGGCGCCCCCCCCGCCCGAGCGGTTCGACAGGCCCAGCCGGTGCACCTTGCCGATCACCGCGTTACGGGTCACGCCGCCCAGTTCCTTCGCGATCTGGCTCGCGGACTGGCCTTCGCCCCACATCTTCTTCAGCAGCTCGACGCGTTCATCGGTCCAGGACATTCGCCTCTCCATCTTCCCACAAGGCCGCTGCCCGCGGTCACGGGGGGCGGGGCCGCCTGCCATCGCAGGGGCCCCGCCCGAAAACTCAGCCTACTATACTAATCATGAGACGCGGAGTTACAAGGTATCAATGGCCTTGCCGCCCCCCGTCCCGGCTATCGAATGCCGGTCACCGGGCCTCAGAGGCCCAGGCACCAGCGCATCACGGCCTTCTGCGCATGCAGCCGGTTCTCCGCCTCGTCGAAGATCACCGATTGCGGCCCGTCCATCACCGAGGAGGTCACTTCCTCGCCCCGGTGGGCCGGCAGGCAGTGCATGAACAGCGCCTGGTCCCCGGCCTGGGCCATCAGCGCGTCGTTCACCTGATAGGGGCGCAGCATGTTGTGGCGCCGCTCGCGGGTGCTCTGCGCATCATGCATCGACACCCAGGTGTCGGTGACCACCAGGTCGGCGCCCTCGACGGCGCGGGCGGGATCGCGTTCGATCACCACCTCGGCGCCCTTGTCGCGGGCAAATCCCACGGCCTTGGGGTCGGGATCCAGCTGCATCGGCCCGGTGAAGGTCAGGTTGAACCCCATTTGACCGGCGGCATGCAGCATCGAGGCGCAGACGTTGTTGCCGTCGCCGACCCAGACCACCTTCTTGCCCGCCATGGACCCGCGATGCTCCTCGAAGGTCAGCATGTCGGCCATGATCTGACAGGGGTGGCTTTCGTTGGTCAGCCCGTTGATCACCGGCACGGAGGCATATTCGGCCAGCTCGTGCAGGATCGTCTCCTCGTTCGTGCGGATCATGATCATGTCGACGTAGCGCGACAGCACGCGGGCGGTGTCGGCGATGCTCTCGCCGTGACCCAACTGCATCTCGCCGCCCGACAGCACCATGGACTGACCGCCCATCTGGCGCACCCCCATGTCGAAGCTGACGCGGGTCCGGGTCGAGGGCTTCTCGAAGATCAGCGCGACCATGCGGCCCGCCAGGGGCTGCACGTCATCGGGGGTGCCCTTGGGGCGATCCTCGCGCGCCACTTTCATGGCGCGGGCCTCGTCCAGCATGTGCCGCAGGTCGTCGGGGTCGGTGGTATGGATGTCCAGGAAGTGCTTCATCGTCTCTCTCTCAAGGCGGGCGCCGGCGCCAGGCAGGATCGTCCCGCCCGCGCCGGCCCCGCTCGGGGGCGTCAGCCCGCTTTCGTCTCGCTCAGCGCCGCCTTGGCGGCCCGGTCCAGCCGGTCCACGGCCTCGGCGATTTCCTCGTCGGTAATGGTCAGCGGCGGCAGCAGGCGCACTACATTGTCGGCGGCGGGCACGGTCAGCAGCTCCTGCGCATAGCCGGCCTTCACCACCTCGGCGCAGGGGATCTTGCACTTCAGCCCCAGCATCAGGCCCAGGCCGCGCACCTCTTCGAAGACGTCGGGATTATCCGCGACCAGCCCCTCCAGCTTCTGCCGGAAGAGACCCGCCTTGCGCCGCACCTCCTCCAGGAAGACCGGATCGGCGATCTTCTTGATGACGGCATTGCCCACGGCGCAGCCCAGCGGGTTGCCCCCGTAGGTGGAGCCATGGGTGCCCGCGACCATGCCGCTTGCCGCTTCTTCGGTGGCCAGCACGGCGCCCAGGGGGAAGCCGCCGCCGATGCCCTTGGCGACCATCATGATGTCCGGGGTGATACCGGCGTATTCATGGGCGAAGAGGTGGCCGGTGCGGCCCACGCCACATTGCACCTCGTCGAGGATCAGCAGGCAGCCCTTGTCATCGCAGAGCTTCCGCAGCGCCTTCAGGTCGGCGTCGGGCAGGGGGCGGATGCCGCCTTCGCCCTGCACCGGCTCGATGATGATCGCCGCGGTCTCGTCGCTGATCATCTCCGCCAGCGCGTCCCAGTCGCCCCACTTGGCCTGTTTGAACCCGGGCAGCAGCGGGCCGAAGCCCTTGGCCATCTTCTCGCTCGGCACGGCGGCAATGGCGGCGGAAGACCGGCCATGGAAGGCGCCGTCGAAGGCGATGATCTCGACCTTGTCGGGCTGGCCCTTCTCGTACCAGTACTTGCGGGCCATTTTCACGGCCAACTCCATCGCCTCGGTGCCGGAATTGGTGAAGAAGGCGGTGTCGGCGAAGGTCGCATCGACCAGCCGCTTGGCCAGCTCTTCCTGCTGCGGGATCTCGTAGAGGTTCGACAAATGCCAAAGCTTGCCGCCCTGGTCGGTCAGCGCCGCCACCAGGTCGGGGTGCGCATGGCCAAGGGCGTTCACCGCGATGCCCGCGCCCAGGTCGAGGAATCGGCGCCCGTCCTCCTCGATCAGCCAGGAGCCTTCGCCGTGGGTGAAATGCAGCGGCGCGCGATTGTAGGTCGGCAGAACGGGAGGGATCATCGGATGTCCTTCGCAATACGGGAGGCCCTGAATGAGCATGCAGGCTCGGGCCAAGTCAAGTTTTCGCAGGGGTGAAAAAGGCGCCGCGACATTTTGGGCGCAGGATCGGTGGCAGCAACCGCTCTTCCTCGGGGAAGGCGGGTCCTCAGGCGCGTCGGCGTCGGCGGATATCTGCGGTCATCACGATCATGGGGGATCGCATAGCGCCTCGCGCGGCGCTTGCAAAGGGAAAACGTTGGTGCGCCGGGGCGGGCGCGGCGCCGGTGGTGGCCGGGATGGCCTCTGCCCCTCTCGGTCGTCCCAAACGAAAACGGCCCCGCCAGGTGGCAGGGCCGTTTGAATTTCGGAAGATCGAAAGGATCAGGCCTCGGCGGTCTGAGCTTTCAGGATCTCTTTCTTCACCTTCAGCGCGGCGTCGGACAGCTCGGTGTCCTTGGCCTTGGCCAGGAACTTGTCCAGGCCACCGCGGTGGTCCACGGAACGCAGAGCCGAAGCGGAGATGCGCAGTTTCACGTTACGGCCCAGGGTTTCCGAACGCAGAGAAACGTCGTTCAGGTTGGGCAGGAAACGGCGGCGGGTCTTGTTGTTGGCGTGGCTGACATTGTTGCCAGTCATCGGGCCTTTACCGGTCAGTTCGCAGCGGCGCGACATGGGCTATCCTCGTCTGGTCTGAAGGGCAGTTCGCGCCCCGATCAAATGAAAAGGCACCGCCCGAGCGGCGCCCTGAATCTCGTTGCGCGTCATTACGACTCTGTCGGGAGGAGGTCAAGTGTTTCGGACTCATGACAGCGACGGAGCCGCGGTGAAGCGGATTGCGGGCCGTATAGATCGGATTTCCGCGAAGGACCAGAGGGTGCGGGCCCGCGCTGCACGGTCACGTCCGGCGTTTCACCCGCAGTGTCGGATCGGCCTCGCGCGGATCTTCGGGCCAGGGGTGTTTCGGATAGCGGCCGCGCATGTCCTTGCGCACATCGGCGTAGGAATTGGTCCAGAAACCGGGGATATCGCGGGTGACCTGCACCGGGCGGCCCGCAGGGGACAGCAGGGTGACCACCAGCGGGCGGCCCGCGACGGTGGGGTGGCGGGTCTGGCCGAACATCTCCTGCAGGCGCAGGGAAATGCCCGGATCCTCGCCGGAGTAGTCGATGGCGATCTCGCGTCCCAGGGGCGTGGTGAATCGCGCCGGCGCCTCGCGGTCCAGCCGTTGCTGTTCGTCCCAGCTGAGCCGCCCGCGCAGGGCGGTCAGCAGGTCGAATCGCTTCCAGTCGTCGAGACTGCGCACGCCGGTCAGATGCGGCAGCAGCCAGTCCTCTGCCGTGTTCATCAGCGCCGCGTCCGAGAAATCGGGGAAGTCGTTCCCCATAAGGCGCGCGCGCGCCAGGAAGAGGCGCGCGGGTTCGGAGGGGAAGAACCCCAGCTCCCGCACGCCGTCGAGCATGGCCCGCGCCACGTCCTGCGGGTCGGCCTCCTTCCAGGCGCGATCCGAAAGCGCGATGGCGCCCAGCCGGTCCTGCACCCGCGCCTCGACCCGGCGGTGGCGGCGCGACCAGCGGCAAAGGTGCACCTCCTCGATCTGGTCCGGGAAAAGCGCGCGCAGCTCGGCCTCGCCGATCTGCACCGCCTGGCGGATGCGCGCCTCGCGCGGGTCGCCGTCGGTGTCGGTGACGACGATCAGCCGGGCGCCGGCCAGCGGGTCCTCGGGCGGCAGGGCCGCGCCCTTGCCGCCGGACAGGAGGTAGCGAGGCGCCTCGCCGGGGCGGCGCAACCCGATGCGGTCGGGGTAGGCGAGCGCGGCCTTCTCTTCTGGGGCCAACCCGGCCTCCGGGCCCGCGCCGCGCGCCAGCCGCTTGGCCTCCTGCCGGATGCGGGCCAGGGCGCCCGCATCGGCGCGGGCCTCCCGCTCGCCCTTCAGCGCCTTCAGCCGCAGGTGCAGATCCACTGGCGCGCCGCGCGCCATCGGGTCGCGGTCGGCCAGAAGGGCGGCCAGGGGCGCCGCCGATGGCCCGGCGAGCGCCAGCATATGCGCCAGCCGGGGGTGCAGCGGCAGACCGGCCAGGGTGCGCCCATGTTCGGTGATGCCGTGGGCATCCAGCGCGCCCAGCATCGTCAGCAGCGCCTGCGCCTCGGCATAGGCGCCTTCGGGCGGGGGCGTCAGGAAGGACAGCTGGTCCGGCCCCGCGCCCCAGAGCGCCAGTTCCAGCGCCAGGCCGGAAAGATCCGCCGCCTCGATCTCCGCCGGGGGATAGGCGGGCAGGGCCCCTTCCTCTCCCTTCGTCCAGGCGCGGTAGCAGCGGCCCGGGGCAACCCGTCCCGCGCGGCCCGCGCGCTGGTCGGCCTCGGCGCGGCTGACCTTCTCGGTCACCAGTCGCGACATGCCCGAGCCGGGGTCGAATCGCGCCCGGCGTGACAACCCCGCATCCACCACCGCACGCACGTCGGGGATGGTCAGCGAGGTTTCCGCGATGGAGGTCGCCAGCACAACGTTGCGTCCTTCTCGGGCGGGCTCCAGCGCCGCGCGCTGGTCGGCGAACTTCATCGCGCCATAGAGGGGGCGGATGTGGCAGCCGCCGGGCAGGCGGCCGGTCAGCGCCTGCTCGACCCGGGCGATTTCCCCGGCGCCGGGCAGGAATACCAGCACGCCCGCGTCGGTGTCCGCGACGGCGCGTTCCACAAGGGCGGCGACATCGGCCCAGGTCTCGCGGCCCTTGCGCAGGGGGCGGTCGGCATGGACCAGATCCACCGGGAAGGCGCGCCCTTCGGAGGTCACGACCGGGGCATCATCCATCAGCGCCGCCACCGGTCCTGCGTCCAGCGTCGCCGACATGGCCACCAGGATCAGGTCATCGCGCAGGGCGCCCGCGATTTCCAGGCAGAGCGCCAGGCCGAGATCCGCGTTGAGCGATCGTTCGTGAAATTCGTCGAAGATCACCGCGCCGATGCCGGTCAGTTCCGGGTCGGACTGGATCATGCGGGTCAGGATGCCCTCGGTCACCACCTCGATGCGGGTGCCTCGGCTCACCTTGGCCTCGCCCCGCACGCGGTAGCCCACGGTGTCGCCGGCGCGTTCGCCCAGGGTCTGGGCCATGCGTTCGGCGGCCGCGCGGGCGGCCAGGCGACGGGGTTCCAGCATCAGGATGCGCCCCGGGGTCAGGCCCGCGTCCAGCATGGCCAGCGGCACCCGGGTGGTCTTGCCCGCGCCGGGCGGCGCCTGCAGCACGGCACGGCCGCGCGCGCGCAGGGCGGCGATGAGATCTGGCAGGGCGGCGTCGATGGGCAGGGCGGCATTGGGCGTCATGGCGCCCTTATGCGATGCGCGCGCGGGGGCCGTCCACTCCCCGCGGTGCGCGTGCGCGCGCGCCCCGTGTCGCACTGGACGGCGCGCGGTGCGAGGCGCTACACCCAGTGGGAACCAGATCCGGGGGAGCCTGATGGACATCGACACGTTGGCCGAGAAGATCCTGGCGGGGGACCGGCGCGCCCTGTCGCGTGCCATTACCCTGGTGGAAAGCGCCCGCGAAGATCACCGCGCCCAGGCCGCGCAGCTGTTGCAGCGGCTGGCGGGATCGGGGCGCCAGGCCCTGCGCATTGGGCTGTCGGGCACGCCCGGCGTCGGCAAGTCGACCTTCATCGAGAGCTTCGGCATGATGCTGACGCGGCAGAACCTGCGGGTGGCGGTGCTGGCGGTGGATCCGTCCTCGGCGCGGACCGGCGGGTCGATCCTGGGTGACAAGACCCGGATGCCCGAACTGGCGCGCGCGCCCCAGGCCTATATCCGCCCCTCGCCCAGCCAGACCCACCTGGGCGGCATCGCGCGCCGATCGCGCGAGGCGGTGGCGCTCTGTGAGGCGGCGGGGTTCGACGTGGTGCTGGTGGAGACCGTGGGCGTGGGCCAGTCGGAAACCGTGGTGGCCGAGATATCGGACCTCTTCCTGCTGCTTCTGGCACCCGCTGGCGGCGACGAGTTGCAGGGCGTGAAGCGCGGCATCATGGAGATGGCCGACATGATCCTGGTGAACAAGGCCGATGGCGATCTGAAACCCACGGCCACCCGCACCTGCGCCGACTACGCCGGCGCCCTGCGCCTGCTGCGCAAGCGGCCCCAGGATCCGGAGGGCTTCCCCAAGGCGATGACCGTTTCGGCGCTGGAAAAGGACGGGCTGGAAAAGGCCTGGGAGGAAATGACCACCCTGGCTGACTGGCGCCGTGCCGAGGGGCATTTCGACCGCGCCCGCGCCGCTCAGGCCCGGTTCTGGTTCCGCGAGGATGTGAAACAGGCCCTGCTGGCAGAGCTGGAGCGTGGCCCGGCGAAGGCGAAGATGGCCGAGTTGAGCGACGCGGTGGCGGCCGGAGAGACCACCCCGACGCTTGCGGCCGAGCAGATGCTGGCGGCGCTGCGGTCTGGCTGAGCCGACGGGCTGGAGGGCGCGGGACCGAGAGGTGCTGCGGTCTGCGGGGCGGGCTCAGTGCCCGGACAGCAGCTCTGCCACCCACAGCGGGACCACCTCGGTCGCGCGGCCCAGCCGGGCCTCGGCGAAATTGCTGTGCACGGAGGAGGCCTCCAGGTTCAGTTCCACAGAATGCGCCCCGGCGATGTCGGCGATCTGCACGAAGCCGGCGGCGGGGTAGACCTCACCCGAGGTGCCGATGGCGGCGAAGAGGGTGCAGTCCTTGAGGTGCGCCATGATCTCGTCCATGTGGTAGGGCACCTCGCCGAACCAGACGATATCGGGACGCCCGGCGGGGCGGTCGCAGGCGGGGCAGGGTTCCTTCACCTGCATCTCCATCGGAGCCGGCCAGCGGTGGCCGCAGGCGGCGCAGAGGGCCGAGGCCAGTTCGCCGTGCATGTGCAGCACGTCCCGTGCCCCGCCGGCCTCGTGCAGGGCGTCGACGTTCTGGGTGACCAGCACGACTTCGCCGGGATAGTCCCGTTGCAGCCGGCCTAGGGCCTCATGCGCTGCGTTGGGGCGGGCTTCGGCGGCGGCGGCGCGGCGGGCATTGTAGAACCGCTGCACCAGGGCGGGGTCGCGGGCGAATCCTTCCGGCGTGGCCACATCCTCGATCCGGTGCTGTTCCCACAGGCCGCCCGCGTCGCGGAACGTGCCCAGGCCGCTCTCGGCGGAGATGCCGGCGCCGGTCAGGATCACGATTTTCTCCATTCCGCCTTTTCCTTCGCTTTTCCGGGTTCTAGCTTCATCCGGGAAGATAGCAGGGAGTGCCCCCGTGACCACCACCTCGATCCTTTTCGTCTGTCTCGGCAATATCTGCCGTTCCCCTTCGGCCGAGGCCGTGATGCGCGATCGCGCCCCGGCGCTGGAGCTGGACAGCGCCGGCACCGGCGGCTGGCATGCGGGGGAGCCGCCCTACGGGCCCATGCAGGCCGCGGCGCGGGCGCGGGGCTACGACATGGCCGCGCTGCGCGCGCGCCAGTTCCGGGTGGAGGATTTCGATGCCTTCGACCTGATCCTGGCGATGGATGGGCAGAACCTGGCGGACATCGAACGTCAAAGACCGGCGGGCAATGCCACGCCGGTCCGCCTGTTTACCGATTACCTGACCGCAGGCAGCGCCTTTGCCGGCGCCGATGAGGTGCCCGACCCCTATTATACCCGCGATTTCGACGGGGCGCTGGCGCTGATCGAGGACTGCGCCGACGGTGTGATGAGAGAGGTGGCCGGGGACTGACCGGCCACCTCTCCCCAGGCTGCGCGTCGCCTCAGTCGCCCGTGGGACCCGGTGGCTCCCCAGCCAGACCTGGCTGGGGGGCCGCAAGGCGCCGACGCGCTGGCCGACCGGGAGCCCCCATCCCGGTCATCCCCTATCAGCGGGCCAGGTGCCAGGTGCCGCCCACGCCGTCGCTCTTGGTGTCGCCGGGCTTGTTATCGCCGACCCAGTAGTAGAGGGGCTGATCGTCCAGCGCCCATTGCAGGGTACCGTCGCGGCGGGTGACGAGGGTGAAATCCCCCTCGGCGGAGGCATTGCCGGAGGCCATCAGCGGCGGCCAGGACTTGGCGCAGCCGCCGTAGCAGTTGGAGGTGCCGGGGCCGTCCTTGTCGAAGATATAGAGGGACATGCCGTCCTGATCGGCCAGGTAGCCCGCCGTGGTCATTTGCAGGCCCGCGGGGCCGGATGCGACGAGGCTCAGGGCCGCTGCCGCGGCAGTCATTGCGAAATTCATGGTTCCCGCTCCGTAAGAGTTTGTCGGAATAGGTTGTCCGGCGGGGCCGGGAAAATGCTCTTTGCCACGTCCGGCTGGGGCGCCGGTCGCGATGGGGGCTGTGTGAGGCACAAGCGTTGTCGCCAGCGTTGTCACCAGCGAGGAATTGGCCGGGGTGAAGCGTTGAATTCGGGGCGTTGCGCCCTTTGCCGGGGCGGCTTGTCGTCGGGGGCGGCTGAGGCTATCCTTGAAGTCGGTCGGCAGTTCCCAAGGCCCGCTGCGCCCTTCGGGGCATGCTAAACCTGCCTCGACAGTTTCGATTTCCCGACATCACGCCCGGCGCGTGCCTGTCGTGACCCGGCGGCCCGCGACGATTTCGGCACGCGATCAGGAGCCATCATGTCGAGACCCCATATCCCCTTGTCGATCCAGGACCTGTCCAGTTTTTCCCGCGCACTGGCGCGGCAGTTGTCGGCCGGTGCCGATGCCGGTCAGGTGCCGTCGCACCTGGCGCTGATGAACATGTTGGCCCGCGCCGGTGGCTATCGCAATTTCCAGCACCTGCGCGCCGTGCAGGCCGCCGAGGATCGGCTGGCCCGTCCAACGGAGCCCGAGGCGTCGGTCGATCTGCGCCTGGTGGAAAAGGCCCTGCCACATTTCGACGACCAGGGGCGCCTGTTGCGCTGGCCAGGACGACGCCAGGTGCGCAGCCTCTGCCTGCAGGTGCTCTGGGCGCGACTGCCTGCCGGTCAGGCCATGACCGAGGCCGAGGTCAACGCCCTGCTTGGGCCGGCCCATGCCTTCGGTGACGTGGCGCAACTGCGCCGCTCGCTGGTGG
Source organism: Pseudooceanicola marinus (assembly GCF_020177265.1). GTDB lineage: Bacteria > Pseudomonadota > Alphaproteobacteria > Rhodobacterales > Rhodobacteraceae > Pseudooceanicola > Pseudooceanicola marinus_A. Next base: position 244,204 of record NZ_JAIVMC010000006.1, on the reverse strand, counting down.
AGGACGGGCGGCTGACTCGGCGCCGTGACGGGTCGGACTATCGCCGCGCGGGCGGGGCGCCCAGCCCAGAGGGCCGCGCGCTGATCCGGCTGGTGGAGGCGCGCCGCAGGGCCGCCGCCTGACACCGCCTGACGCAGACAGCAAAAAAGGCGCGGCCCCGGGGGGCTGCGCCTGATGCTCTCGTCGTGCTGTCGCGGGCTCGCCCTCAGGAGGCGGCGCATTGCTCCTGCGCGACGGCGCCGAAGTAGGAATATTTTTCCCAGAACTGCTCATCCGAGCGCGAGCTGGACATCTTCACGTCCTGGGCCATGTCAGGCTTCTTGAAGAAACGGGCCGCCTGGCGCTGGTCGCGGTTGCTGAGCACCAGATCGGCGACCTGCTGGATGCAGCCGCAGAGCGCCGGGCTGGCGGCGCGGCTGTCGGAGGCCAGGCAGGCGCGGGTGATCGGCCCGGCCTGGGCCGTGCTGCCCAGCATCATCATGGTGGTCACTGCGGTTGCGGCCAGGGCCGCCCGGTAAGAACATTTCATCTCGTTACTGCCTTCGCTGTCCGCCGGCCCGGGGGTTCGTCCGCCCGTGGTCCGGTGTTCCGTCACTGCCTTGCGACCCCACGGCGCTTCGCCTGTCCGGAGAGTCGGTTCCGGGATCTTGGCAAAAATCGCCTTAATCGACAACAGAGTCGCGGCGGCCCGCTGAGACGACGAGAAAGTCTCGGCGGAAATCCGCACCGCTTTGACCAGGTAAACAAGGGAAATCACTTGCCTCGGAGCCCGGCCGTGACCTGGCCGGGGCGAAGGCGGCCGGGCAGATCTGCCTGGCGCTAGGCTTTGTGACGGATCGAGGCAGCGGTCGTGCCCGAAGGCGGCCCCGGAAGGCACCCGGCCCGCCATGGCGGGCCGGGGCAGGCGATCAGCTTTCGCTCTGGCTGTACCAGCCGCCCATGACCACGTCGGTCTCGGAGCCGGCCTCGGACAGGAGCGAGGTGAACATTTCCGGGTCGGAGCCGCGGAAGTGATAGGGATAGACCACCTTGGGCCCCATTTCGGCAACGCCGCTGGCCGCCTGGTCCTCGGTCATCGTGTAGGGCAGATTGAAGGGCACGAAGGCGATGTCGATCTCCTCCTGCGCGCGGAACTCGGGCGTGTCCTCGGTGTCGCCGGCGATGTAGATGCGCAGCCCGTCGACCGACAGGACATAGCCGTTGTCGCGCCCCTCGGGATGGTACTGCAGGCGGTCCTCGGTGGTGTTGTAGGCGGGCACGGCGTCCACCGTATAGCCCAGGATCTCGCCGCTTTCGCCATTGGCCAGGGGCGCGTTGCCCTCGGCCAGCTCCGGCGCCAGCATCTCCGCCACGGCGGGGTTGGTGATCATCGGCAGGCTGCCGCCCGCACGTTCGGCCAGGGCCGACAGGGTGTCGGGGTCGTAGTGATCGCCGTGTTCATGGGTGATCAGCACCGCATCGGGATCGGGCAGCGCGTCGTAGGCGTCGGCCCCGCCCACCGGGTCGACGTAGAGCACGCCGGCCGGGGTCACCAGGACGAAGCTGGCATGGGCAACCGGGTGGATCGAGATCTGGCCGCCGTCGGTGTCGTAGACATCGCCGGTCAGGTCCTGGGCCATGGCGGCGAAGGGGCGGATCAGGGTGGCGCCGGCCGTGGCGGCCAGGGCGGTGGTCATCAGGTGTCTGCGGGTCAGCATGGGTCTCTCTCCCTTGGATGGCCAACGGGACCTCATGGCCCCTCCGCAGGGAGACTAGGCCGAAAGCCCCGCGCGTCACGTCACGATGCCGTCAAAGGGCGGTCCCGCTCGTGGACACGGGGGTAGATGCGGGGAGGCCGGCCCTTGCGGACCGGCCTCCTCCTTCCGGCTGGACTGACTGTCGCAACGCCCTGCCGGATCTCGATGGATGTCGCCTTACGGCAACGCGTCCTGTTTCGGGCGCGGGGTATCGGCGGTTTCGGCCGGTAGCACCGGGAGGGTGACCTCCGGCATCTCGCCGGTCAGGCTGTCGAGGAAGGCCACGATCGAGGTCGCATCCTCGTCCGACAGCTCCTCGCCCAGCTGGCTTTCGGCCATGATCTGCACCGCCACCTTCAGGTCCCAGACCTTGCCGGAGTGGAAGTAGGGCGCGGTCAGCGACACGTTGCGCAGGGGCGCGGCGCGGAAGACATATTCATCGTCCACCGTCTCGGTCACGGCAAAGCGGCCCTTGTCGCCTTCGGGCAGCACGTCGGCGCCGGGTTTCTCGATCAGGCCGAAGGGATAGTACCCGTGCCCGCCGACGTTCACGCCCGAGTGGCAGGAGACGCAGCCCAGGTCGAGGAACAGCCCCAGCCCTTCCCTGGCCTCTGCCGTCAGCGCGGCGTCATCGCCGTTCAGCCAGCTGTCGAAGGGCGCCGGTGTCAGCAGCGTGGCCTCGAAGGCCTCGATCGCCTTGGCCATGTTGTCGAAGTTGGTGGGGGCATCCTCGCCCGGGAAGGCGGTCTCGAAGAGCGACACGTATTGCGGCATCGAGTTCATCATGACCTCGACGTTTTCCGGCGTGTTGGCCATCTCGACGCCCGCCTGCACCGGGCCCTTGGCCTGGGCCTTCAGGTCCTCGGCGCGCCCGTCCCAGAACTGCGCCTCGTTCAGCACGGCGTTCAGCACCGTGGGCGCGTTGCGCGGGCCCTTCTGCCAGCCGTGGCCGACGGAGGTTTCCAGGTTGTCGTCCCCGCCGGTGGTCAGGTTGTGACAGGAATAGCAGGAAAAGACGCCCGACAGCGAAACGCGCGGGTCGAAGAACAGCATCTTGCCCAGTTCGATCTTCTCGTCCGTCACGGGGTTGTCGGCGACGGCCGGGATGGTCGAGGGCAGGGGTTGGAACATGTCCGTCGCATAGTCGCGCAGCTCATCGGCTGCGGCGCTCGTGGCGAGGGCCGTACTGGCTAAGAGAAGAATGGTCAGGCTACGCATCATCGTCTCCGTTTCTCTGGGAGGTTCGCGCTGGCCCAAACTGTCGCAGAATCGTCGCCGGGGGTTTGATCTCGGTCAAACTCGGGGCGATTCTTTTGAATTATTCTAAATTGAAGTGTTTCAGATATCTCTTTGCAGATCTGCCGGTTACGGGTCTGCGGTTTGCGACCGGGGCGCGGCATGGCGCCCCGGTGCGCGGGATCAGACCTGCGCCGCCCCCGATTGCGGCGCCGCGCTGTCGCGGCGTTCGCGGTCCAGCAGGTAGAAGGAGGCGGCGACGATCAGCGCCGACCCGGCCCACATACTGCCCGGCGGCACGAAGCCGAAGATCAGCACGCCCAAGCCCACGTTCAGCGGCAGCTTCAGGTGGTCGAAGGGTTGCAGGAAGCCCGCGTCGGCCAGGGAATAGGCGCGCGCGATGGCGTATTGCGCCGCTGCCGTCAGCAGCCCGGCCAGCACCAGCAGCGCCAGCGCCCCCGCAGGCGGCAGCAGCGCGCCCAGCCCGGCCCCCGCGGGCAGGGCCAGCACGGCCAGCACCGCATTGGCCGGGGTCAGCAGCATCAGCAGGTGCAGGGTCAGGCTCTCGGGGGCCTCGGTCGCCGTCATCCGCTTGGTCAGCAGCGAGGTGCCCGCCCAAAGCGCGGCGGCCCCCACGGGCATCAGCGCGGCCCAGCTGAAGGCCTCCGACCAGGGCGCCAGCAGGATCATCCCGCCCGCCAGCCCGCCCAGCACCGCCAGCCAGCGGCGCGGCGGGGTGTCCTCGTGCAGCAGCAGCGCGGCGCCCAGGGTGACGAAGAAGGGCGACAGCAGGATCAGCGCCGAGGCCTGCCAGATCGGCACGAAGGCCAGGGACGCCACCCAGAGCTGCACGCCCGCCACGGCGCAGCCGGCGCGCGCCAGGTGCAGCCAGGGCTGCCGCATCGCCCAGGCGGCGCGGTCGCGCGACAGGGCCCAGGGCAGGGCCAGCAGGGTGGCCGTCAGATACTGCCAGAAGGCGATGGTGGGCCCGGCGAGGCCCAGCCCCATGGCGATATGCTGGGTGAGTGTGTTGTAGAGGGCGAAGATCGCGCCGGCGGCGATCATCATCACGGCGCCGCGCGCCGGGTGGTGGTGAGTCATGCGGTGTCCTTTCCAAACGCATAACCCAAGGCAGTCGGGGACAACGCCCGGTGCCACGCCCCTCCGGGCGCGGTGCGGGAAACATCCCGTTCTCTTCCATCCGGACTTTCACCGTCGGCCCCGGAGTTCCACCGGATCTGCTGTCCCTTCCGATTGCGAAAGGCGCTCGCGGGCTGTCACCGCCGGTGGGGAATTGCACCCCGCCCTGAGAACAAGCGACCTTGCTGGCCGCTGGAGGAAATTATGAGGGGCCGTGGGGGAGTGCAAGGGGCGACGGTGCGGGGAAGGCTGTGCAGGGATGCGGGGGAGGGAGCGCCGGAGGAGGGGGCTCTGCCCCCGCCGCCTGGCGGGCGACTCCCCCGGGATATTTGGGGTCAAGAAATGGGGTGGGGGAGGCGACGGGGCACTGGGCGCGCGAGAGGTGTGAGGGGGGATGTATCTTTTCGTTCTGCTGTCTCGCCCGGCGGCACGCCGGGCCGCGCCCGCCTGCGCTTCGCGCGTTCGGCGCTCAAACCGTCCCCCGGACGGTTTGCCATGCTGCGCATGGACCGCGTCTCACCCCTACCCCCGGGAGGGCGCATTGGCGATGTTGGTCGGAGTGGGACTGACGGTGGTTCTTGAGGGCGCTGCGCGATGAGCTGGCGTTGCACAGCGCCCACCCATGCTCGGGCGCTGCCCTTCTTTTTTGGTATAAGTCGAGCTTTCTGCGTATCCTGAACCTAGGGCTATAGGAGCACCTCTGAAACTCGCAGAGTTTCGACGCTACTGGGCTCCTTATTACTCTTCATCCGCGCCAAGTGGCTTTAGAATATCCGTCGCAGCTTTGTGTGGGTTGAGTTGTCCGGTGATAAGAGCGCCCACAGCTGTCCCGGGCAGCGGCGCCCCCATCATGGTTCCGATACCAGTGCACGACAGGATGATGCTGGTTGGCACTATGGCTTTGGCAACGTTTTCGGGCGCGGCATAGGCAGAGGCGGAAGCTTTCAGTGCGCAAAGAAAAGAGCTTCTCCATGTCGCAAGCCAGCCAGCTTTTTCGTCCGAAATAGTCTCATCGTTTTCGGGTAGCGCTTCAAGCAAGAGGCTCAGGTGGCTCTCAATGCTGTCCAAGAAGGTGATCGCGTCTTTCTTGAAGTCAGTGCTGAGTGCGTTGTTGCCGCGGATCCGTTCGCGAAGGCCTATAGTTTGCTCGATCAAGCTAGCAGAAACTAGCGCGATGCTATCGCGATTTGCAGAGACTTGAGCAGCCACAACGTTGCGCGCCGAAGTTCCTAGAGCTTCGCCTTTGGACGAAAATTCGCCTGGCGGCGCCACAGGTTCAGTCAGGCCCTTCTTGCTACCCTTGAATTCCGCCTCAAACCGCGCAATCGCGCGCGCCACCTCGGCAACCGCGTTCTCCCCGGTCCAGACTTCATCCGGGATCTCGGTCACGATCCGCTCATAGAGCTCCCAGTCCCGCGCCTCGCCGGCCATGGCGCGCTCGTACCAATGCCCCCAGAATTCCCAGTCTCCACCTGCGGTCAGAACCCAGATCCTGCCGTCTTGCTTGCGCAGTTCCTCTGCAGCGTCAGTGATTGCCTGAAGACCCTGCACACTGAATTCCAGCATGCGGCGCGGTTCGGCTGGGAGTTTTGTATCGGCATAGGCGGCGGCATCGGCGGCACGGGCGGCGGCACCGGCGGCACCGGCGGCGGCACCGGCGGCACCGGCGGCGGCACCGGCGGCGGCCCTAACATCGGGGGTCGGTCCCACCGCCGCGACCCCAGATGTTAGGATTGCACGAAACGTCAACAGAGCAAGCTTTTTCTGGCGCTCAGAATCGGTCCTAATCGAGCAAACCAACGGCACCACCCTAAGCGCCGCCCGCACAGCAATGGCCGTGCAAATCTCCCGCGACTGCCCATCCAACCACGCCCTGAACTGCTTTTCGTTCTTTACCGCCATCGCCTGACTGTCCCCGCTTCTCCCCGTACCCTAGCGTAGCGTCCCGCTTGCTCAACCCCTCCCGCACCCTGGGGCTCCGCCCGCGCGCGCCTCGATGGATCCACCGGATCCATCGCCAGCTTCGCTGGTTCGGCGCGCGCCCCCTTGCCAACTGCCCCTTTCCCCCTCATATGCTGCCGATCATGACCGATCTCGCGCATATTCGTAACTTCTCCATCGTTGCCCATATCGACCACGGGAAATCCACCCTGGCCGACCGGCTGATCCAGTCCACCAACACCGTCTCGGAACGCGAGATGAAAGAGCAGCTGCTCGACGCGATGGACATCGAGCGGGAACGCGGGATCACCATCAAGGCGAACACCGTCCGGATCGAGTATATCGCCGAGGATGGCGAGCTCTATATCCTCAATCTGATCGACACCCCCGGCCACGTCGACTTCGCCTACGAAGTGTCGCGGTCCATGCACGCCGTCGAAGGCTCCCTGCTGGTCGTGGACAGCACCCAGGGCGTCGAGGCACAGACGCTGGCCAATGTCTACCAGGCCATCGACGCGGACCATGAAATCGTCCCCGTTCTGAACAAGATCGACCTGCCCGCCTCCGAGCCTGAGCGCGTGGCCGAGCAGATCGAGGACGTGATCGGCATCGACGCCAGCGACGCCCTGCTGGTCTCCGCCAAGTCCGGGATCGGCATCAAGGAAACGCTGGAAGCGATCATCGCGCGCCTGCCCCCGCCGCAGGGCGACGCGGATGCGCCGCTGAAGGCCATGCTGGTGGACAGTTGGTACGACCCCTACCTGGGCGTCGTCGTGCTGGTGCGCATCATGGATGGCAAGCTGAAGAAGAACGACCGGGTGAAGTTCATGAAGAACGGCACCGTGCACCAGGTCGACCGCATCGGCGTCTTCCGCCCCGCGATGCAGAACGTGGACGAGCTGGGTCCGGGCGAGATCGGCTTCATCACCGCCTCGATCAAGCAGGTGCGCGACACCAAGGTCGGCGACACGATCACCCATGAGAAAAAGGGCTGCGAAACCGCGCTGCCCGGCTTCAAGCCGTCGATCCCGGTGGTCTTCTGCGGCCTGTTCCCGGTCGATTCGGCCGAGTTCGAGGACCTGCGCGACGCCATCGAGAAGCTGGCGCTGAACGATGCGTCGTTCAGCTACGAGATGGAAACCTCCGCCGCGCTCGGCTTCGGCTTCCGCTGCGGCTTCCTCGGTCTGCTGCACCTGGAGGTCATTCGCGACCGGCTGGAGCGCGAGTACAACATCGAGCTGATCACCACGGCGCCCTCGGTGGTCTATCACGTCCACATGAAGGACGGCACGATGGAGGAGTTGCACAACCCCGCCGACATGCCCGACCTGACCCATGTGGCCCATGTGGAAGAGCCGCGCATCAAGGCGACCATCATGGTGCCCGACGAATACCTGGGCGACGTGCTGAAACTCTGCCAGGACCGCCGCGGCATCCAGCAGGAGCTGACCTATGCCGGCACCCGCCCCCTGGTGGTCTATGACCTGCCGCTGAACGAGGTGGTCTTCGATTTCTACGACCGGCTGAAATCGGTGACCAAGGGCTACGCGTCGTTTGATTACCAGATGATCGGCTACCGCCAGGACAACCTGGTGAAGATGCAGATCCTGGTGAACGACGAACCCGTCGATGCGCTGTCGATGATGGTGCACCGCGACCGCGCTGAGATGCGCGGCCGGGCCATGTGCGAGAAGCTGAAGGATCTGATCCCGCGCCACATGTTCAAGATCCCGATCCAGGCGGCCATCGGCGGCAAGGTGATCGCGCGTGAAACCCTGTCGGCCATGCGCAAGGACGTGACGGCCAAATGCTACGGCGGTGACGCGACGCGGAAGCGGAAGCTCCTGGACAAGCAGAAGGCGGGCAAGAAGAAGATGCGCCAGTTCGGCAAGGTGGAGATCCCGCAGGAAGCCTTCATCTCAGCTCTGAAGATGGACAATTGAAGGAAACCCGGGCCAGCGCCCGGGTTTTTCTTTGGGGCGCGGGGGGCATCAGGATCCGCCGCCCGGCGGCCCAGCCGGGCCGCAGGAGGGGGCCTGGTCCGATGCCGGGAGGGCCAGCGTGTCGGCCGTGCGTGAGCCGGCCTGAGCTATCAAGCACCCCGGCTCATCCACTTCCCCGAAACGTCCCTCCGGCGGCTTGCCCACCCAGTTCGCCTCGACCCATCCCTGTCGCACTTCGCGGTGGAAGGATGAAAACTCCCAATCCGCCGCCCGGGCGCAGAGGCCGTGCTGCACCGGGTCCGCCCAGCAGTAGTGCAGATGCGTGCGGTAGTCGCGGGCGTCGCGGATGGGGTGCTGCCAGTAGCCGCGTTTCCAGATGCCCAACTGGCCCCGGCGGCGTTTGCCGGGGCTGCGCGGGACGCGGGGGGCGACACGGCGGCTGAACTCCGCCTTGATGGCCTGCCAGCGGACGGCGCAGTCAGCATCACCCGGCGGCAGGGTCCAGAGGCAGTGCAGGTGGTCGGGCAGGACGACGAAGGCATCGATATGGAAGGGCCGGCGCAGGCGTTCGACCATCACCGCCTCGCGCAGCGCCGCCACCTCACGCCGCAGCAGGTCAGAGGCGGTGTCGCGCAGGCGGACGGTGAAGAAGATGGGGGCGCCGGGCGCGCGGGGGCGAAGGTAGCGGGACATCCCCGGATCCTTGCGCAGGCTTGGTTAAGGAACGGTGGAGGCGTCAGCAGGACGGGACTGGTGGGCCCTCACCCTTTCTCGTTTTTTGACCGGCCGTGTCTGGGGACCGGTCACGAAAAAGGCCGATCCCGAGGGGTCGGCCTTCGCGTTTCCTGCCCCGCAGCTGCTGCGGTGGCGAGATACCTTACATCCCGGTCTGGGTCCGGTTCGCCTCGCCTTCGATCGCAGCGCCTGCGGTTTGCAGATCACGGCCCGCGCCCTTGACGGTTTCGCAGGCGGTCAGGGCCGTCAGCGCGGCCAGGCAGAATGCAAGTCTGATCATGATGTTCCTCGGCATGATATGGATCCCGCCGGGATCCTAGGCGGAGCGGCGGGGCGCGTCCAGCGTCATGCACGAGGCAGGCAGGCCGGGGCGGCGGAACCCGCCCGGCCTGCGCGCAGAGGCTTACATCTGCGTCTGGGTTTCCTGGGCTTCACCCTCGATCGCTTGGCCGGCGTTCTCGATGTCCTGGCCGGCGCCCTCGACGGTTTCGCAGGCGGCAAGGGCCAGCAGGGCAGCAAAGACGGTGGCGGTGCGGGTGGCGATACGCGTGGTCATGGTCTGTCTCCTTTTCTCGTTCCGGGCAATCAACGCAGGCCCCGGGGGGCAAGGTTCCACCGTCGCGCAAAAAGTTGCGGGCCGGAGCCGGGAGCGGGGGAGATGTTGACGAGGATCAAGGCGAGCACCGCGACCGCGGGGATGATGCCTGGCGGCCCCGGCCGGGGCTGTCATCGAAAGGAACATGGCCCATGCGCCGCCTTGCCGCGATTCTCTATTCCCTGACCTCCACCATGCTCGCCAGCAGCTTCGTGGTCCTCGTGCTGGTCAATGGCGGGCAGAGCCTGCGGCCACTGCTGCTGGCGGCCGGGGCGGGGTTCGTGCTGGCCGCGCCGCTGGCCTGGGGGATTGCCCGGCGGATCGCCGGAGATGACTGAGCGCGTCTGCCCAGGCCGCCCCCTGGCCCGTCAGCCGGCGGCGAGGAAGGCGGAGACCGCGGCCTCGAACTCGCGTGGCTTCTCGGCATGCAGCCAGTGGCCCGCACCCGGGATCTTGGCGAAATGCGACTGCGGGAACAGCGCGCGGATCCGCTCGCGATACTCCGGTTTCACGTAGTCGCTCTCGGCCCCCGACAGGAACAGCGTCTCGCCCTCGAAGGGTGTCGTCAGATCCTCGGGGAAGGACATGATCTTCGGCATCTCCGCCTCCAGCACATCGAGGTTCAGCCGCCAGCGTTTCTCCGGCGCGTCCAAGCTCTGGGTGAAGAAGCTCTGCAGGGAGCGGCCCACGCCGGCCTTGGCGAGCTGCGCCTCGGCGTCCGAGCGGCGGGTGACGGTCGACAGGTCGACCGATTTCATCGCATTGATGAACTCCTGCTGGCTGTGGCTGTAGGTGACGGGGGCGATGTCCGCGACCACCAGCCGGTCCACCAGGTCGGGCCGGGTCAGCGCCAGGGTCATCGAGGCCTTGCCGCCCATGGAATGGCCCAGCACGTGACAGGGGCGGCCCTCGGCCTCGATCACCTCGGCCAGGTCGGCGGCCATGGCCGGGTAGCCGTGATCCTCGCTCCAGTCGGAGAAGCCGTGGTTGCGCATGTCCACGGCGATGACCGTGCGGTCCGCGGACAGGCGTTTGGAGATCACGCCCCAGTTCCGCCCCGACCCGAAGAGGCCATGGGCGATGACGAGAGGGGTGGCGTCGGCGGGGCCGTCCTGGCGGATCCTGTTCAGCATGGGCGATGCATAGCGCGGTCCTGCGCGCCACGCCAGAACCTGCGCGGGCCCCATCCCGCAGGGCGGGCGCGCAGGGCTGCACAGCGGGCCCTTGCGCGCCAGAAGGCGGGCAAGCGCATCGGCTTGTCGGGCCGCGTCGTCACGGCTATCCTGTGGCGCGCCGCATCGCCCCGTTCCGGGGCTGCGGCAGGACCGGAGAGAGCCATGGCCGACACGCTCAATTCCCTCGACAGCCGCATGGGCCGCAGCGCCCGCCGGCTGCGCCGCAAGCTGGGCGGCAAGCGCGGGCACCTGCACCTGCGTGACGCCGATCTCGACCGGCTGACCCGGCGGGCCGGGCGCGACCTGCCGGCGCCCGCGCGGCGCGAGGCGAAGAAGATCCTGGCGACCCGAGCCCAGATGCAGGACCCGCGCCTGGCCGCGCGGATGGACCCCGCGCGCCTGACCTCCTCCTTCCGCCGGTTCGATGCGGCCCTCGGTCAGTGGAACCCGGCCCGCCAACGGCGCAACATGTGGCTGAACGCCCTGGCTGGCTATGCCTTCAACCTGATCGTCTTCGGGGTTCTGGTCTGGGCCTTCCTGCAGTGGCAGGGCTGACCGACTAGGCGCCCTTTTCGGGGCGGACGGCATCGCGCCGCAACTGGCCGCGCATCACCAGGGTGACGGTGGTGAAGCTGACGAAGAACAGCAGATACCACGACCCCATCTTCGACAGGGAGACAAGTTCGAACTCCGCCTGTCGGTGGTAGATCCAGGTGCCCGACAGTGTCCCGATGTTCTCGGCGATCCACAGGGCAAAGGCGATGCCCAGGGCGGCCAGGGGAAAGGGGATCCAGTGCCAGGCACGCAGGCGGAACCACATCCGCGTGCGGGCAAACAACAGCAGGGTGGCCGCGAACAGCGCCAGCCGGATGTCGGGCAGCCAGTGGTGGGCAAAGAAGTTGACGTAGATCGCCACGGCCAGCAGGACGGACGCCCAGAAGGGCGGGTAGGGGGCGAAGACGGCCCCGAACAGGCGAAAGGCCCGGGCGATGTAGCTGCCGACGCTGGCATACATGAACCCGGTGAACAGCGGCACTTCGAAAAGCTTCAGCAGCCCCGGTTCGGGATAGGCCCAGGACCCGGCGGAGACCTTGAACCACTCCATCACCGTCCCCGTCAGATGGAAGAGCGCGATCACCTTGGCTTCCTCCCAGGTCTCCAGCCGGAAGGCCAGCAGCAGGACCTGGGTCAGCACCGCCAGCCCCACCAGGAAATCATAACGCGCCAGCGCCCACTCCTCCTGCCAGAGGACCGAGGTGACGATCAGCGAGATCAGGATGATCCCTGCGAACAACCCCGCCCAGAGTTGGCGCCAGAGAAACAGCAGCAGGGATTGCGCCCAGCCGGGCAGGGGGCTGCGCGCCAGCAGCGCGGCATCACGGGGCAGGGAAACGGGCTCGCTCATGGCGCCATGTTGCGCGTCCCGCGCCCCCTGTCCAGCAGCCGGGCAAGGTCTCGGCGGGTTTCCGGTCTGCGCCGGGCCAGCTTGCCCGACAAGATGACGGGGCGAAACGGTGCCCTTGCTTGGCGGCCTTTCGAAGACGGGCGCGTGCCAGGCTTTCAATCTCGACGGGCGGGCGCCTGTCCGGGCGCCGTCCCCCTCCCTTCACCTCGTCCAGAATACTCCGGGGGAGTCTCCGGCACGGAGACGGGGGCAGCGCCCCCTGCGCGTTCAGTCGAACTTGCGCGACGGCGCCAGCACCGTGGCCTCGCCGATCATCACCTTCTTGCCGGCCACCATGCAGCGGCAATCCAGCTTCACCCGCCGCTTGCCATGGTCGATGTCGGTCACCTCGACCTCGGCCGTCACCACGTCGCCGGGGCGCACGGGGGCCAGGAACTTCAGGGTCTGACCCATGTAGACCGTTCCGTGACCGGGCAGCTGTTCGCCGATCACCGCAGACACCAGCCCGGCGGTCAGCATGCCATGGGCGATGCGCCCCTCGAAGATCGTGTCCTGGGCATAGGCATCGTCCAGGTGCACCGGGTTCCGGTCGGTGGAGACCTGGGCAAACATTTCGATGTCCTCGTCCGTCACCTCCTTCCGCAGGTGACGGGTCATGCCCATCTCGATGTCCTCGATGCAGATCGTGCCGCGCGGGAAATTGTCCAACATCCACCCCTCCATCCGGGTCTTCCGCCCCGGCCCATGGCGAGGTGCGAATTCGGTGCGTAATTATGTGAAGGGCCGGGCGGCCCTTGCGAAACAATATTACGCTGCGGATGCGAGATCAAGCCTTTTGGCGGGCCGCCCCGGGGCCACCCGCCCGGGGCCTCAGCGGAGGAAGCCGATGGCGTAGGTGGGGGTCATGCGGTTGGCCTCGATATAGGTCTCCAGCGCGGCGGGATCGGGCTGGTCGGTGGTCTTGGTCTCCCCGGCCGCCAGGCCACCGGTGATGAAGAGCGTGTCGATCCCCTCGCCCAGGCCGCCCTGCACGTCGGTGTGGATGCCGTCGCCGATGGCCAGGATGCGGCTTTCGGACGGCACCGGGCCCAGCTGTTGCAGGCGCATCCGGGCCAGGTCGTAGATCGGCGGATGCGGCTTGCCGAAATAGAGGCTCTCGCCGCCCATCTCGGTATAGAGCTTCGCCACCGCGCCGGCGCACCATTCGCGGGTCTCGCCCCGGTCCACCACGATGTCGGGGTTGGCGCAGAGCAGTTTCAGGCCCTTCGTCTTGGCCAGCAGCAGTTCCGGCCGCAGGTCCTCCGGCGGGGCCATGGTGTCGAAGGGGCCGGTGCAGACCACGCCCTCGGCCTCGTCCAGGGGCACCCGGGTGATCTCGATCGGGTTTTCCTGGATTTCCAGCGGGTGGAAGAAGGGATCGTCGCCCGGTTCGCCGATGTGGAACACCTTATGGCCGACGATGCCGTTGTACATGGCGGCCCGGGCGCTGTCGCCGGAGGTGGCGATGGTGTCCCAGGCATCCTCGGGCACGCCGAAGCCGGCGATCTGCGCCTGCACGCCGGCGCGCGGGCGGGGGGAGTTCGTCACCAGCACCACGTGCTTGCCCGCCTTGCGCACTTCTTGCAGGGCGGCGACCGCATCGGGCAGGGCCTTCACCCCGTCATGGACGCAGCCCCAGAGGTCGACGAAGAAGGCGTCGTAGTCGGCGGCGATGTCGGCGAGGGTCGGGACGATGCGGGTCATGGCGGCTCCGGTCAGGCTGGGGCGTTTGGCCTTCATATGGCGCAAAGGGGCGCGCGCGGCCAGTAGGCAATGCGCCGTCACGCGCGCTGTCATCAATATGTCATGCACGCGAGGCTCTGCGGCGGGCACGAAAAAGGCGCGGGCCGCCAGGGCCGCCCGCGCCGTGTCAGGGCTCAAATGTCCCGTGCCCGGCTCAGGCCGTGGCTGCCGTCAGTGCCTGGTCCAGATCGGCGATCAGGTCCGCCGGATCCTCAGTGCCGATGGACAGGCGCACCACTTCGGGGGCTGCCCCTGCGGCGCGCTGCTGGTCCTCGGTCAGCTGCCGGTGCGTGGTCGAGGCCGAATGGATGATCAGCGAGCGCGTGTCGCCGAGGTTCGCCACGTGGGAGAAGAGCTTCAGGCTGTCCACCAGCTTTACGCAGGCGTCGTAGCCGCCCTTCACGGAGACCGTGAACAGCGCGCCCGCGCCCTTGGGCACGATCTGCTGGCCGCGTTTGTAGTAGGGGCTGCTTTCGAGGCCCGGCCAGGTCACGGCTTCGATGCGCGGGTCGGCCTCCAGCCATTGGGCCACCGCGCGGGCGTTCTCCACGTGCTTGGCCATGCGCAGCGACAGGGTCTCGATCCCCATAAGGGTGTAATGCGCCGCCTGCGGGTTCAGGGTCATGCCCAGATCGCGCAGCCCGATGGCGATGGAATGGAAGGTGAAGGCCAGCTCGCCGAAGGTCTCGTGGAACTTCAGCCCGTGGTAGGCGGGTTCCGGGGCCGAGAGCGAGGGGAACTTGTCCGAGGCGGACCAGTCGAACTTGCCCGAATCCACGACGCAGCCGCCGGTGACGGTGCCATTGCCGGTCAGGTACTTGGTCATCGAATGCACCACCAGCGTCGCGCCCATCTCGATCGGGCGCGCCAGGGCCGGGGTGGCCGAGGTGTTGTCGACGATCAGCGGGATGCCGGCGGCATCGGCGATCTTCGCCATGGCGGGCACGTCGGTGACATAGCCGCCGGGGTTGGCGATGGTCTCGCAGAAGATGGCGCGGGTGTTCTCGTCGATGGCGGCCTTCACGGCCTCTTCGTCATCCAGGTCGACGAAGGTGCAGGACCAGCCGAAGCGTTTGAAGGTCTGGCTGAACTGGGTGATCGTGCCGCCGTAGAGCCGGTTGGAGGCGACGATGTTCATCCCCGGCGCCATCAGCGGGAACAGCGCCATGATCTGTGCTGCATGGCCCGACGAACAGCAGACCGCCCCCGCGCCACCTTCCAGCGCTGCCATGCGGTTCTGCAACGCCGCCACGGTCGGGTTGGTCAGGCGCGAGTAGATGTAGCCTACTTCCTGCAGGTTGAAGAGCGCCGCCGCGTGGTCCGCGTCGCGGAAGGCATAGGCGGTGGTCTGGTAGATCGGCACCTGGCGCGCGCCGGTGGCCGGATCCGGTTCGGCGCCGGCGTGGATCTGCAGCGTGTCGAAGCCCTGGGTCATGATGATTTCCTCCTTTTCCCTTGGCCGCGAATTAAGCAGGTTCCGGGTTGACTGGAAAGGGGCGACGCCCGGCAGCGATCGCTCCGGGTTTCGCCCGCCCGCGGCGGCGCGCGCCTCGGGCAGGGCGCAAAGCCCCCCGCCCTCGCTGCCGTCACCGCCCGACCCATGCAAAAAAGGCGCCCCGCGGGACGCCTTTTCCGGATCTTCCTGCCGACGGCCTCAGACCTTGAGGTTCGGGATGATCTGCTTCTTGCGGCTCATCACGCCGGGCAGCACGACCTTGTCGCCCTCGACCGTCACGCCGAAGCTCTTCTCGGCCACGCCCTTCACCAGGTCGTTGGGCACGAAGAGGGTCGCTTCTTCCTTCAGGATGTCCACGACGAACAGCAGCACCTGGTCGACGCCATCCTCGGCCTCGACAGCCTTGAAGCTGTCCATGATCGACGCCTGGCGATCCAGCACCAGTTTCGGCGCGGTGGTTTCCAGCACGGAAACGCGGAACTTGGTGCCGTCGACGGCATATTCCTTGCTGTCCATGCGGATCAGCTCGGCGTCCGAGAAGGCGGAGATGTCGGACTTGGCCTCGAACATCTCGCTGGCATAGGCGCCCAGGTCCAGGTTCAGCTCCGCCGCCAGTTTCTCGGCCAGGGCCTTGTCCTGCTCGGTCGTGGTGGGCGAGCGGAATTCCAGCGTGTCGGAGAGGATGCAGGACAGCATCGCGCCCTTGATGTTGTCGGGCATCTTGTCGGCATCGGCGCCCATCATCTCGTGCATGATCGTGGCGGTGCAGGCCAGCGGCTTGATGGTGATGTCGATCGGGCCCTTGGTTTCCAGGCCGCCGGTCAGCTTGTGGTGGTCGATGATCTGGATGACGTTGGCGTCGTTGATCGCCTCGGGCAGCTCGGCGGGGTTGTTGGTGTCGACGATGACCACGTCATCCTCGGCCGACACGCCGGAGATGATCTCGGGCGTGTCGAACCCCCATTTCTCGACCACGAAGGCGGCCTCGGTGTTGGGCTGGCCCAGCAGTTTCGCCTCGGCCGGGGTGCCTTTGACCTCATTCAGGTACCAGGCCCAGATCAGCGGGGAGCCGGTGGAATCGGTGTCGGGGGATTTGTGGCCGAAAACCTTGATCGTCATGGCGGGATCTTCCTTGGTCATCAGGGGAAATGCGCGAATTCGGCTGTTTTATAGTGGTGCGCCGCGGCGCTGTCACCCGCCGCATTGCAGCACGCGGGCGGTGGCTTGCCGCAGGGCCGCGGGGCGGGCTATCTCTCGCCCATGACGCAGCCCCTCGAAACCGATCTCTACCCGCCCGTGAAGACCTTCCTGGAAGGGCAGGGCTACGAGGTGAAATCCGAGGTGGCCGGGGCCGACGTGGTGGGCCTGCGCGCGGGCGACCCCGATCCGGTCATTGTCGAGCTGAAGCTGGCCATGTCGCTGCAACTGCTGCACCAGGCGCTGGAGCGGCTGAAGATCTCGGATGCGGTCTACCTGGCCATTCCGCAGGTGAAGGGGCGCAAGACCCTGGCGCGGCACGTGGCGCTGTGCCGCCGTCTGGGCTTGGGCCTGCTCACGGTGCGGCTGTCGGACGGCTTCGTCGAGGCGCAGTGCGATCCGGGGCCCTATGCCCCACGCAAGGTGAAGGCACGGCAGACCCGGCTGCTGCGCGAGTTTCAGCGCCGCGACGGGGACCCGAACCGCGGCGGCGCCGCGGGCCGGATCGTCACTGCCTACCGCCAGGACGCGCTGCGCTGCGCGGCCCACCTGGCCGAACACGGACCCAGTAGGGGGGCGGCGGTGAAGGCCGCGACCGGCGTCGTCCGTGCCACCACGCTGATGCGCGACAACCACTACGGCTGGTTCGAGAAGGTGGAAAAGGGGATCTACCAGCTCACCGAGAAGGGGCGCGCGGAGATGTCCTAGGGCGGGGGCCCTCGGGCTTCGCTGCCGGCCGTCCTGCCTGTCCCGGTCGCATCTTCCGCGCTTTGCAGGTGCGGCGAAAATTTTCGCGCACCCGCTTGTTGACTCACTCGCGGGGCTTGCCTATCTCCGTTCCGTTAGCACTCGGGGGAGCTGAGTGATAACGGCCCGCCGCTTACGGCGGAACAGGGATAAACTTTGAGCCAAGGAGCCTCGAAGATGGCATTCAAACCGCTGCATGACCGCGTGCTCGTCGAGCGCGTCGAGAGCGAAGAAAAGACCTCCGGTGGTCTGATCATCCCCGACAGCGCCAAGGAAAAGCCCGCCGAGGGCGTGATCAAGGCCGTGGGCGAAGGCGCCCGCAAGGACAACGGTGAACTGGTTGCCATGTCCGTCAAGGAAGGCGATCGCGTTCTGTTCGGCAAGTGGTCCGGCACCGAGATCACCCTTGATGGCAAGGAAATGCTGATCATGAAGGAAAGCGACATCATGGGCATCCTCTCCTGATCCCCGGATCGGAGACCCCACGCTTTTCCCCGCAACTGATTTCTCAGGAGAAACATCATGGCTGCTAAGGACGTCAAGTTCGACACCGATGCCCGCAACAAGATGCTCAAGGGCGTCAACACCCTCGCCGACGCGGTGAAGGTGACCCTCGGCCCGAAAGGCCGCAACGTGGTCCTGGACAAATCCTTCGGCGCGCCCCGCATCACCAAGGACGGTGTGTCGGTCGCCAAGGAAATCGAACTGGAAGACAAGTTCGAGAACATGGGCGCACAGATGGTGAAGGAAGTCGCTTCCCGCACCAACGACGAAGCCGGTGACGGTACCACCACCGCAACCGTGCTGGCCCAGGCCATCGTCAAGGACGGCGTGAAGGCCGTGTCCGCCGGCATGAACCCGATGGACCTGAAGCGCGGCATCGACCTGGCCACCGCCAAGGTCGTCGAGGCCATCAAGGCCGCAGCGCGCCCCGTCAACGACAGCGGCGAAGTCGCTCAGGTCGGCACCATCTCCGCCAACGGCGAAGAGGGCATCGGCAAGATGATCGCCGAAGCCATGCAGAAAGTTGGCAACGACGGTGTCATCACCGTTGAAGAAAACAAGGGCATGGAAACCGAAGTCGAAGTCGTGGAAGGCATGCAGTTCGACCGCGGCTACCTGTCCCCCTACTTCGTCACCAACGCCGACAAGATGGTCGCCGAGCTGGAAGACTGCATGATCCTGCTGCACGAGAAGAAGCTCTCGTCGCTGCAGCCGCTGGTCCCGCTGCTCGAGCAGGTCATCCAGTCGCAGAAGCCGCTGCTGATCATCGCCGAAGACGTCGAGGGCGAAGCCCTGGCGACCCTCGTCGTGAACAAGCTGCGCGGTGGTCTGAAGATCGCTGCCGTCAAGGCGCCGGGCTTCGGTGACCGTCGCAAGGCCATGCTGCAGGACATTGCGATCCTGACCGGCGGCCAGGTGATCTCCGAAGATCTGGGCATGAAGCTCGAGAATGTCACCATGGACATGCTGGGCACCGCCAAGACCGTCAACATCACCAAGGACGAGACCACCATCGTCGACGGCAATGGCGACAAGGCCGAGATCGAGGCCCGCGTTTCCCAGATCCGCACGCAGATCGAGGAAACCACCTCCGACTACGACCGTGAGAAGCTGCAGGAACGTGTTGCCAAGCTGGCAGGCGGCGTGGCCGTCATCCGCGTCGGCGGCCTGACCGAAGTGGAAGTCAAGGAACGCAAGGACCGCGTCGATGACGCCCTGAACGCGACCCGCGCGGCCGTGCAGGAAGGCATCGTCGTTGGCGGCGGCGTCGCCCTGGTGCAGGGTGGCAAGTCGCTGGACGGCCTGAAGGGCGCAAACCCCGATCAGGACGCCGGCATCAAGCTGGTCCGCAACGCCCTGGAAGCTCCGCTGCGTCAGATCGCCGAGAACGCCGGCGTCGACGGCGCCGTGGTGGCTGGCAAGGTCCGCGAATCCGACGACCTGAAGTTCGGCTTCAACGCTCAGACCGAAGAATACGGCGACATGTTCGCCTTCGGTGTGATCGACCCCGCCAAGGTGACCCGCACCGCGCTGGAAGATGCAGCCAGCATCGCCGGCCTGCTGATCACCACCGAGGCGATGGTTGCCGACAAGCCCCAGAAGGAAGGTGCCGGTGGCGGCGCCCCCGACATGGGCGGCATGGGCGGCATGGGCGGCATGATGTAATCAGCCGACCACGCGGCGGGATCGTCCCGCCGCACGTCGAGACCTTTGGGAAAGGGGGCCTTCGGGCCCCCTTTTTCGTCTCTCGCCGCTGTCGGAAGGCAGCTGGTGCCAACGGGCATGCCCGTGTTGCGCGACCGGCGGCTTTTTGCTCTCCTTTCGCGGTCTTTGTCACATATTTCAGCGCCTTGTCGCGTGGGCGCCGCTTTCGGGGCCGCGCCTCGATTTGGGGGGCTGACCCGTGGGACACTTCGTCGTTAGGCTTTCTTCGAGGGTCCCAGGCGGCCCGTTCCGCAACTGTCCCGTAGGAGAGCCAGCATGCCGCGCAAACCGGAGATCCTGCACAAGCTCTACGCCTCCGAACATGAAATCGGGGTCTACAACCTGCTGACGCAGGCCTATGAGGGGCCCTCGCAGGCGCATCTTGTCTCGGAACTGCGCAAGGCCGGGGACATGGCGGTGGAACTCCTGGGGCTGCTCGACGGGCATGTGGTGGGCTATATCGGGTTCTCGCATCATCCGTCGCCGGACGGCTGGGTGGCGCTGTCGCCGCTGGGTGTGCTGCCGCAGTGGCGCAGCCGCGGCATCGGCAGCGAGCTGGTCCGCTACGGGCTCGACGCCGCGCGCCGTTCGGGGGCCAAGGCGATTACCGTGCTGGGCGACGGGCGCTACTACCAGCGGTTCGGTTTTACCTACAAGTCCGCCGAGAACCTCACCTCGCCCTATTGCGCGGATCAGACCCTGCTCTACCCGATCGCGGCCGGAACGGCCTTTGCCGAGGAGCGGCTGGTCTACCCGGCGGCCTACCGCGAGCTGGGCCTGCAGCCCACGAACTGATCCCGGCACCGAGGGCGCACCGGGCCGGGTCTACGCTGACGCCAGGGTGCTTTCCCGTGGCCCGACCGGGTGCTATCGAGGCGCCATGTTCCACGCACCCCGCCCTTTGCGCGGCCCGGCAGACCGGCGCGCGCCATGACCCTGCCCCTGCTGCCCGATCTTCACCTGACCGGCGCCCGCGTGCTGCGCCCGTGCGGCCTGACCGAGGCGCCCCTTGGGCTGGCGGACGGGCGGCTCGTCGAAGGCTGCCCCGGTCGCGCGGTGGACCTGTCCGGCTGGTGGGTCCTGCCGGGCATCGTCGACGCCCATGGCGACGGGTTCGAACGTCACCTGGCGCCCCGGCGCGGTGCCCTGCGCGACCTGGGCGACGGGCTGGCGATGGCGGCGGCCGAGCTGGCGGTGAACGGGATCACCACGGCGATGCTGGCGCAGTTCTTTTCCTGGGAAGGCGGCATGCGCAGCCCCGACTTCGCCGAGGCCATGGCCGCGGCCCACGCCGCCCTGGCACCCTCACAGGCGGTGGACCTGCGCCTGCAGCTGCGGCTGGAGGTGTCGCTGATCGACGCCTTCCCGCGCGCCGCGGCGCTGATCGACCGGCATGATATCCGCTACCTGGTGCTGAACGACCATCTGCCCCATGCCGCGCTGACGGCGGGGAAGAAGCCGCCGCGGCTGACCGGCCAGGCACTGAAATCCGGGCGCAGCCCGGAGGCGCATCTGGCGATGATGCAGGCGCTGCACGACCGCATGGCCGAGGTGCCTGCCGCGCTCGCCGCCCTTATCGGCGCCCGGTCCGGTCTTCTGGTCGGCAGTCACGACGATGCCACGCCCGAAGATCGGCAGCATTGGCGCGCGCTTGGCGCCCGGGTGTCCGAGTTCCCCGAAACCCGCGCGGCCGCCGCCGAGGCCCGGGCGGACGGCGATCCGGTCGTGCTGGGTGCGCCCAACGTGGTGCGCGGGGGATCCCATGCGAAGAAGGTCTCGGCGGCGGAACTGGTGGCCGAGGGGCTCTGCACCGCCCTGGCCTCCGACTACCACTATCCGGCGCCACGCCAGGCGGCGCTGAAGCTGGCGTCCGAGATCGGGATCGAGGCGGCCTGGGGTCTCGTTTCTTCCGGCCCGGCGGCGATGCTGGGGCTCGCCGATCGCGGGACGCTGGAGGCGGGCAAACGCGCCGACCTGGTGATCCTCGATCCCGACACGGGCCGCGTCGGCGCCACCATCTCAGGCGGACGCCTGGCCTGGTTGGGCGCGGAACTGGCGCCACGGTTCATCGGATAGCACCTGGAGCGGGCGGGGCAGGGGGCGCTGCTCCCCTCGAGCCTGCGGCTCAATTCCCCCCGGAGTATTTTCGACGAAGTGAAGACAGGGGCGGTGTCACCGGCCGTTGACCCTGAGGTCGCCACCTGCGGCGAAAAGGCCCTGATCAGGAGCTGATCGCCTGGTCGGCAGCTTCTGGGCGATATCGGGGCCGGGCGAGCGCCGCGCCGATTGCTCCTGACGGCAAATCCACTATAAACGCGGCTCGGATCCCCCCGCGGAGGCAGGCAGATGAGCGCAATCAAGGTCGGAATCATCATGGGCAGCCAGTCGGACTGGCCGACGATGAAGGAGGCCGCCACCATCCTGGATGAGTTGGGCGTGCCCTACGAGGCGAAGATCGTCTCGGCGCATCGCACGCCGGACCGCCTGTGGTCCTACGGGCGCGAGGCCGCGGGCCGGGGGCTTCAGGTGATCATCGCCGGCGCTGGCGGGGCCGCGCATCTGCCGGGCATGATGGCTTCGAAGACCCGGGTGCCGGTGATCGGCGTGCCAGTGCAGACGCGGGCGCTGTCGGGCGTCGACAGCCTCTATTCCATCGTCCAGATGCCCAAGGGTTTCCCTGTTGCCACCATGGCCATCGGCGCGGCCGGTGCTGCCAACGCGGGCCTGATGGCGGCCGGTATCCTGGCCAATGCCGATGCCGATCTCGCTGCCCGGCTGGATGCTTGGCGCGAGGCCCTGTCGGCCTCCATCCCCGAGGAGCCGTCCGATGACTGACATGCTTGCCCCCGGCGCGACCATCGGCATCCTGGGCGGCGGCCAGCTGGGCCGGATGCTGGCCGTGGCAGCCTCCCGCCTCGGGCTGAAATCCCACGTCTTCGAGCCGGGCGCCAACCCGCCCGCGGGCCAGGTTGCCGACCAGCTGACCACCGCCGGTTACGACGATGAGGCCGCGCTGCGAGCCTTTGCCGAATCCGTCGACGTGGTGACCTATGAGTTCGAGAACATCCCGACCTCGGCGCTGGACGTGATCGAGGCGATCTGCCCGATCCGGCCAGGGCGCGAGGCGCTGCGCGTCAGCCAGGACCGGCTGACCGAAAAGGACTACCTGTCGGAGCTGGGCCTGACCACGGCGCCCTATGCCGACATCACCGATCTCGCCTCGCTGGAGACCGCGCTGGCCGCCTTCGGCGCCCCGGCGATCCTGAAGACCCGCCGCTTCGGCTATGACGGCAAGGGGCAGGTGCGGATCACCGACGCCGCCCAGGCTGGTGACGCCCTGGGCGAGCTGCAGGGCGCGCCCGCCGTGCTGGAAGGCTTCGTCGACTTCAGCGCCGAGATCTCGATCATCGGGGCGCGTGGGCTGGACGGGGCCGTGGCCTGTTTCGATCCGGGCGAGAACGTCCACCGCGAGGGTATCCTGCGCGAAACCACCGTGCCCGCCGCGATCCCTGCCAGCCTGCGCACCGATGCGGTGCTGCTGGCCGCGAAGATACTCGGCGCGCTGGATTACGTCGGTGTCATGGGGGTGGAGCTGTTCGTGACACCCAAGGGGCTGGTGGTGAACGAGATCGCGCCGCGGGTGCACAACTCGGGTCACTGGACGCAGAACGGCTGCGCCGTGGACCAGTTCGAACAGCATATCCGCGCCGTGGCCGGCTGGCCCCTGGGCGACGGGCAACGCCATTCCAACGTGGTGATGGAGAACCTGATCGGCGACGACATGGACCGGGTGCCGGAACTGGCCACGCGGTCGGGTGCGGCGCTGCACCTCTACGGCAAGGCCGAGACCCGCGCGGGCCGCAAGATGGGCCACGTCAACCTGATCACCCCGCTGAGCTGACGCCAGCGGATACGACAGCAAAGGGCGCCGCGGATCTCCGGGGCGCCTTTTTCGTGCCGTCTGGCGCGGCCTGCGTGAACCTCAGGCGATGATGTCGGGGGTCAGCCGGTCCTCGATCAGGGCGATCCGGTCCTTCAGCGCCAGCTTCTTCTTCTTCAGCCGCTGGATGGTCAGCCGGTCCGAGGTGGCGCGGTCTTCCAGCGCCTTGATCGCCTCGTCGAGGTCGCGGTGTTCGGCGCGGAAATGCTCCAGCTCCACCCGCAGCACCTCGTCGGTCTTCATGGAGATGTCGGTGGGGGCATTCATGGCTGATTCGCTCTGTTTGGGCCGGGCATTCAGGATAGCGCAAACGGCGGTATTCGCAAAAACCTTGCAGCCCGTCCGCCCCCTCCCCATATTGAGAGTACGGACCTTGCCGCTGACGGGAGGTTCGCATCAGACGTCGCTTTACGCCAAGGACGCAAGGAATGAGCAAGTTGACCCTGGGGTCGCACCCCTATCTTCTCGGGTTCGAACAATTGGAACGGCTGCTGGAACGCAGCGCGAAATCCGGAAACGAGGGCTATCCGCCCTTCAACATCGAACAAACATCCGAGAATTCATATCGCATCACCCTCGCGGTGGCGGGCTTTGCCGAAGAGGATCTGGCGATCACGCTGGAAGACCGGCAGCTGGTCATCCGGGGCCGCCAGACCGATGACGGCGACGGGCGCGTCTTCCTGCACCGCGGGATCGCGGCGCGGCAGTTCCAGCGCAGTTTCGTCCTCGCAGAAGGGGTCGAAGTGGGCGAAGCGGTGATGGAAAACGGCCTGCTGCATGTGGACCTGAGCCGGGCCGAGCCCGAGCGCGTGATCCAGCGGATCGACATCCGCCGCGGCTGAAAGAGACAATCGAAAGGGGTAACGCCATGACCTATGATCAAGATTACGATGAAACGGCCATCCTCAGCGAAGCCGCGAAAGTGGTGTACGTGCGTGCCGTGAAGGCCGACGATCTGCCCGAGGATGTGCGGGAACAGGTGCCCGGGGTGAAACAGCTTTTCGCCGTCCACGATTCGATGGGCGAACGCCTGGCCCTCGTGCGCGACCGTGAAACCGCCTTCATCCTGGCGCGCCAGAACGACCTGGCGCCGGTGACGGTGCACTGAAGCGCCCTGAGGCGCCGCATCGAGAGATGACCGAACGGCTCGCGCCCACGCGCGGGCCGTTTCGCGTTTCAGAAGCGGAGCATCAGAAGCTGGGCAGGGACATCCACGGAAAAAGGGCCGGTCCAACGGACCGGCCCCTTGCCATTCTGCGACCAGGGCGCGCGGATCAGCTGATCTCGGCCACGTCCTCGGGGGTGTCGATGGTCGGCGCCTCGGCCAGGCCTTCGGCCGCCAGGAAGTGTTCCGCATCTAGCGCCGCCATGCAGCCCATGCCGGCGGAGGTGACGGCCTGGCGGTACTTGTGGTCGGTCAGGTCGCCGGCGGCGAAGACACCGGGCACAGAGGTCGCGGTGGAGCCCGGGGTGACCTTCACGTAGCCGCCGTTGTGCAGCTCCAGCTGGTCCTTCACCAGCTCGTTGGCCGGGGCATGGCCGATGGCCACGAAGACGCCCTTGCAGGGGATCTCGGTCACTTCGCCGGTGTCCACGTGCTTCACCTTCACGGCCTCGACGCCCTTCGGGTTGTCCTCGCCCACGACCTCGTCCAGCGTGTGGTGCCACAGCGGCTCGATCTTCGGGTTCTTCATCAGGCGGTCGATCAGGATCTTCTCGGCGCGCAGCTCGCCGCGGCGGTGGATCAGCGTGACCTTGGAGGCGAAGTTGGTCAGGAACAGCGCCTCTTCCACGGCGGTGTTGCCGCCGCCGATCACCACGATTTCCTGGCCACGGTAGAAGAAGCCGTCACAGGTGGCGCAGGCCGAGACGCCGAAGCCCTTGAAGGCCTCTTCGCTGTCGAGGCCGAGCCATTTTGCGCGGGCGCCGGTGGCCAGGATCACCGCGTCGGCGATGTATTGGCTGCCGCTGTCGCCCTTGGCCACGAAGGGCCGCTTGCTGAGGTCCAGGTCGGTGATGATGTCGCCGACGATCTCGGTGCCCATGGCGCGGGCGTGGGCTTCCATGTTGACCATCAGGTCGGGGCCCTGGATCTCGGTCTGGCCGGGCCAGTTCTCGACCTCGGTGGTGGTGGTCAGCTGGCCGCCCGGTTCGATCCCCTGGACCAGGATCGGTTCCAGCATGGCGCGGCTGGCATAGACCCCTGCGGTGTAGCCCGCCGGGCCGGAGCCGATGATCAGAACCTTGGTCTTGCGCGTCTCGGTCATCCCGGAGTCCCCTTTGAAATAAAGCTCCTGCCTACTTAAGTCGGCGCCTGCGTCCATGCAAGCGAGCGGGCGCGTGGGCTGACTTGCCCGTGAAGGCGCCGGATTTGTCAGCCCTCACGACTTATTCTTGCGCAGTTGTGAAACTTTATTGCTCACCCGGATGGCGGTGGTATAAGAATCGCAAATTCGGGAGAACATGATGCCTGGAACCAGACTGGATCCGATCGACAGGAAAATCCTGGCCGAACTGCAGGCCGATGGTCGCATGACCAACGTCGAGCTGGCCAAGCGGGTGGGCATATCGGCGCCGCCCTGCCTGCGTCGGGTCCGCACCCTGGAAGAGCAGGGGTATATCCGCGGCTACCACGCCGAGGTCGACAGCCGTGAGCTGGGCTTCGAGGTGCAGGTCTTTGCCATGGTGGGGCTGCAGAGCCAGGCCGAGGCGGATCTGGTGGCCTTCGAGATGCGCTGTCGCGGCTGGCCGCTGGTGCGCGAATGCCACATGCTGAACGGCGAGGTGGACTTCATCCTGAAATGCGTGGCCCCCGACCTGTCGACCTTCCAGAGCTTCCTGACCAGTGAGCTGACGGCGGCGGAGAACGTCGCCAGCGTGAAGACCTCGCTGGTGATCCGGGGCGCCAAGGACGAACCCGGCGTGCCTTTCGAGGTGCTGGAGGAGCGGCTGGCGCGCGACGCCTGAGGGCAGCCGGGACCGGACATGAAAAAGCCCCGCTCCGGCGGGGCTTCGGCGTTTCGGGGCGCAGATGTGCCCGGGTCAGGCGACGCCGCGCGCCTTGTCCGTGTCGCTGCGCAGCTCGGCGGCGCGGGTACCGCGCGTCGCGCGGTTGTAGGGCAGGGAGACCTGGGCCGTCTTGGCGGTTTCGATCACGGATTTCATCCAACGCTTGGTCTGTGCACGCATGACGCTCACCTGTGTCTTCTGGCCGGTTGCCCGGCGGAGTCTCTCAATGGCTAACCATCGCCCGACAATGCGGCCAGCATGGGGTGAATTGTGACCATTTAGTGGAAATTTGGCCTGGCCGGTCGTATCGGCGTTGCCTCGCCTAAAGGCAGATGACCGAGATCAGGCGCCCGTAGTCCGCCTCGCCCGCGTGTGTCGCCCGCCGGTAGGAGAAGAAGCGTTCGGGGTCCGAGTAGGTGCAGTGCCGGGTCCACTCCGCCTCGCCCACGCCCGCGCTGCGCAGCCGGTGCAGGCCGAAGGAGGGCAGGTCGAAGTGCATGCGGTCGCCTTCGCCCCCGGCGAAGAACCGGCTGTTTTCCGGGTCTTCGATCATGAAGTCCTCCAGGAACTCCGGACCCACCTCGTAGGCGCGCTGGCTAATCGTCGGGCCGATGACGGCGCGTATGCGGCCGCGCTCTGCCCCCAGCTCGACCATGCTGTCCAGCGTGGCTTCCAGCACGCCGTCCAGCGCGCCGCGCCAGCCGGCGTGGGCAGCAGCGATCACCTGTGCCTCCGGGTCGGCCAGCAGCACGGGCTGGCAGTCGGCGGTCAGCACGGCCAGGGCCACGCCGGGGGTCGCGGTGACCAGGGCGTCGGCTTCGGGGGCGGGGTGGGGCGGCTCCGTCACCGGCACGGCGCGGGCGGAATGCACCTGTTTGGCCAGGGCCAGGTCGCCAGGGGCCACCTCCATCGCGCCGGCGACGCGGGAGCGGTTGATCGCCACGATCTCGGCCTGGTCGGAGGACCCGGTGCCGCAGTTCAGCCCGGCGAAGATCCCCGAAGAGGCGCCGCCCTTGCGGGTGAAGAAGCCGTGCCGGATGGGGGCAAGGGCCGGGGAGGTGATGATTTCGAGGGTCATGGTGAGCCTTGAAGGGGACGTTTCAGCGGGTGGCAGGTGGTCGGGCTGGGCGTCCGGGGCGGCCGGGCGCTGGCGGTCAGGGGGTCAGGCCGGGTTGCAGCCCCGGCGGAGGGCGCTGGCCCGGGGGTGTCAGCGCCAGAATCTTGAAGAGCGTCCCCATTTCCTCGGGGTGGGTCAAGCGGCGATGTGCGGTCACATGGGCGTCAAGCGCGGCGCCGCTCAGCCCCTTGGCCAGGGCCTGTGCGCGGGCGGTGATGCCCAGCCGTTCGAGGAAGACGCCCTGGGTTTCCAGTCGTGTGGCTGTCGCGGGCAGGGCGGCGCGGGCCAGTTCGCCGAAATCCACGTGGGCTGTCAGGTCGGCCTCCCCGGGGCTGGCGAAGGGATCGGCGAAGCCGTGGTGGCGCAGCGCCTGGAAGGTATCCCCGAAAGAGCGCGCGTCGCCATAGTCGACGATCAGCGCCACGCCGCCCTGGCCGGTGATGTGCTGGCCGAGCGTTCCGCCCCAGGCCTGCGCCTCGGGCGACAGTTCGACCACGTCGCCCGCCTCTGTATCGCCCAGGCGGTAGTCCAGGGCCGCCTGCGGCGCCGGCGTCGCCCAGTCGGGCGCCAACCCGTCGTCCGTGGCGGTGACCACGCGTTCCTGCCACAGCTCGCCTGCCGCGCGGCGGAACTGGCGGATCGGCAGGGCGTCGAAGAACTCGTTGGCGACCAGGAACAGGGGCAGGGGCGGCAGGTTCGACAGATCGTCGACCCAGACCGGTGCATGGCCCGCCAGCCGGGCGCGCTGCGCCTCGCGCAGGCGCGGCGAGGCCTCGACCAGCAGGATCTGGGCGGCCTCGTGAAAGCCCGGCACGGCCCGGGTGGCGCGCAGGATGTCTGCCATCAGCGTGCCACGCCCCGGGCCCAGCTCGGCCAGCAGGAAGGCGGCGGGGCGCCCCTGGTCCAGCCAGCTCTGCGCCAGGGCCAGGCCCAGAAGTTCGCCGAACATCTGGCTGATCTCCGGCGCGGTGGTGAAATCACCCTCCGCCCCGATGCTGGTCTGGGTGGTGTAATAGCCATGCGCCGGGTCCAGCAGGCAGGCGCGCATGTAGGCGTCCAGCGGCAGGGGGCCCTCCGCCGCGATGCGGGCGCGCAGGATCTCGGTCAGGGCGTTCATGCGAGGGCAGGGCGCTTGCGGAAGGACCAGGCGATGACGGCCAGCCCGATGATCACCATCGGCAGCGACAGCAGCTGGCCCATGGTCAGGCCCAGCGTCTCGGTCAGGCGCAGGACATGGCCGTGCGGGTTGTCCGGCGTGATGAACTGCGCATCGGCCAGGCGGTAGAATTCGACGACGAAGCGGGCCAGGCCATAGCCCGTCAGGAAGACGCCCGTCAGGCGCCAGGGGGCGCGCAGGGTGCGGGTGCCGAAGGCCAGCGCGATCAGCAGCAGGCCCAGAACCAGCCCTTCCAGCCCGGCTTCGTAAAGCTGCGAGGGGTGGCGCGCGCAAAGCCCCTCGACCTCGGGGCAGTTCTGCGCCGCCGGGCCGGGGAAGATCACGCCCCAGGGCGCGTCGGTCGGGCGGCCCCACAGCTCGGCATTCACGAAGTTGGCGATCCGGCCCAGCATCAGGCCCGGCGGCGCGGCCAGGGCCAGCATGTCGGCGGTCGATCCCAGCGGGATGGCGTTGCGGCGGCAGAAGATCAGCGTGGCGACACAGACCCCGAGGAAGCCGCCGTGGAAGGCCATGCCGCCCTGCCAGATGCGCAGGATCTCGGCCGGGTGGGAGAGGTAATAGGCGGGTTCGTAAAACAGCACGAAGCCCAGGCGCCCGCCGATAATGATGCCGAGGATCATCCAGGTCAGCAGGTCATCCAGCTGGTCCTTGCGCATGGGCGCCCGGGTAGCGGGCCACAGCCGGTCCCGGCCCAGGGCGGCGCGGCAGAGCAGGTAGCCCAGCCCGATGCCCACCAGGTAGGCCAGCGCATACCAGCGCAGGGCGAACTCGGCGCCGAAGAGGGAGATCGAGAAAATCTCGGGCGACAGGTCGGGGAAGGGGATCACGGCTCGCATGCCCGCTACTTGCCCGCCCCCGGCTTTGACTGTCAAGCGGACCCGGGCCGCGGGCCGGACACCCGCTGCCCGGCAATCTGCAGTGCCCCGGTCGGGACGGGTTGAGGCCAGGCGCGTTGAGGCCCATATTGCAGGGTAACGTAACCGCAGACGCGAGAGACCCCATGCAGACCCGCAACAAGTTCTTCGACGACATGTCGCAGCTGATGACCAATGCCATGGGTGTCGCCCAGGGCGCCAAGGACGAGGCGGAAACCGCCTTCAACTCGATGATCGACCGCTGGCTGGCGGACCGCGATTTCGTCACTCGCGAGGAATTCGATGCCGTGCGCACCATGGCCCAGAAGGCGCGTGAGGAAAACGCCGTGCTGAAGGCCCGCCTGGATGCGCTGGAAGCGGGCAAGACCTCCGACGAGTGATCCCGATCGGGACCCGGAGCAGGGTCCGGGGATCAGGACGCAATCAATGAAAAGGCCCGCCGGATCGGCGGGCCTTTCTGCGTCTGGCGGGGCCGCGTTATCAGCAGGCCGTGTCGTTGCTGACGGTCACCGCGCCTTCGTGCGGGTTGGGGAAGTCCTTGGCCAGGGCCTCGGTCAGCAGGCGGATGATGTTGGCGCTGTTCTTGCATGCGCTTTCGCTATGCGCCGTGGCCTCGTAGACCTTCTTGCCAGTGGCCCGTTCGATGATGTCGAGGCGGGCGATGCGCGGGAAGACGACCGTTTCGCTTTCCACCGTGCGATAGCCTGCCAGGCGGCGATCGCTGGAGGTGGAGCCGTCGCTGTTTTCCGTGAAATGGCTTTCGTAGACGGGTTCACGTCGGGTGCGCACGCGCATGACCGGCTCATGCGTTTCAAAGGAGTAGGTGGCAACCAGCGGCGCACCGTTCCCGCCGGGGGTGTAGCCGCGTGCGGCCAGCAGGGCGGCCAGTTCCGAGGCGCGCTGCTGGAAGGCAAGGCTGTTGCCGTCCATCCAGGAGGCGGCGGTGATCTGTACCGGCCGGGGCGCAGCGTCGGCGGGCAGGGTCGAGTAGACCTCGACATTGGGGGCGATGACGGTGCAGGCGCTGGCCAGGGCCAGCAGCGCACCGAGAGCGAAAAGCTTGAGACGTTTCATGGGGGCGATCCGATTGTGGTATGTCTCAGAGGTAATCATTCCGCCTGAAATGGCAAACGCCCGCCGATGGCGGGCGTTCAACCGGCTGGTCCCAGCCTATCCGTCGCGGGCGTCTGGCCTCAGATGCAGGCCTCGACCACCGGCTTCAGGTTCTCGGCGGTCAGTTGCACCGGGTTACCGCCGCAGGACGGATCTTCCAGCGCCATCGCAACGATGTCGTCGATGTGCGCCGCATCCACGCCGAGCGCCGACAGCTTGCGCGGGATGCCCAGGCGGTCGTTCAGTTTCTGCACGTAGTCGCAGAACCCGTCGAAACCGCCCTCGATGCCCAGATAGGGCGCCGCCTCGTCGAAACGGGTGCGGATCAGGTCGGCGTTCAGGTTCAGAACGGCGGGCATGCAGACCGCGTTGGTGGTGCCGTGGTGGGTGTTGAAGATCGCGCCGACGGGGTGGGAGATCGCGTGGATCGCGCCCAAGCCCTTCTGGAAGGCGGTGGCGCCCATCATGGCGGCGGACATCATGTTGGCGCGAGCCTCGATGTCGGTGCCGTCCTCGTAGGCGCGGGGCAGGTTGTCCACGACCAGCCGCATCCCTTCCAGCGCGATGCCCTGGGACATCGGGTGGTAGTGCGGGCTGCTGAAGGCCTCCACGCAGTGAGCGAAGGCATCGAGGCCGGTGCCGGCGGTGATGAACTTCGGCATGCCCACCGTCAGTTCGGGGTCGCAGATGACGACCTGCGGCAGGACCTTGGGGTGGAAGATGATCTTCTTCACGTGGGTTTCGGAGTTGGTGATGACGCTTGCGCGCCCCACCTCGGACCCGGTGCCGGCGGTGGTCGGCACGGCCACGATGGGCGCGATGCCATCGGGGTCGGCGCGGGTCCACCAGTCGCCGATATCCTCGAAATCCCAGACCGGGCGGGTCTGGCCGGACATGAAGGCCACCATCTTCGCCAGGTCGAGGCCCGAGCCGCCGCCGAAGGCGATCACGCCGTCATGGCCGCCCTCGCGATAGACCTTCAGGCCTTCTTCCAGGTTCTTCTCGGTCGGGTTGGCATCCACGCCGGAGAACATGGCGCGGCCCAAGCCGCCCGACACCATCAGGTCCAGCGTGTTCTGGGTGATGTCCATGTCGGCCAGGCCGCGGTCGGTGACCAGCAGCGGCTTGCGGATGTCGGCCGCGGCGCAGGCCTCGGCGATCTCGTTGATGCGACCGGCGCCGAAGCGGATCGCGGTCGGGTAGGACCAGTTTCCTGTGAGGGTCATGGCAGGGGTTCCTCAGGCTTTGCGGTAGTGGTGCGACTTGGGACGGGTCAGGGCGTGGTAGCCCAGGACCGACAGGCCCGCGCCGTGGCCGGTGTTCTTGCACCCCGTCCAGCACAGCGCCGGATCGAGGTAATCGCAGCGGTTCATGAAGACCGTGCCGGTCTCCAGGCGCGGCGCGATGGCGTTCATCGCCTCCACGTCCTTGGTGAAGACAGCCGCGGTCAGCCCGTACTGGCAGTCGTTCATCAGCGCGATGGCCTCTTCGTCGTTCTTCACAGGCATGATGCCGACCACGGGGCCGAAGCTTTCCTCGCGCATGACCTCCATGTCGTGGGTCACGCCGGTCAGGATCTGCGGCGTCAGGTAGGCGCCGCCGTCATCGGCCTCCATCGTGTCGATCAGGGCGGTGGCGCCATTGGCCACGGCATCCTCGATCTGGGCCCGCACCGTGGCGGCGAAGCGCACGTTGGCCATCGGGCCGACGGTGCTGTCCTCGGCCAGCGGGTTGCCGAGCGTCTGGCCCTTCACCCAGGCCACGGCCTTTTCGACGAAGGCGTCGTAAAGGCTTTCGTGCACGTAGATCCGTTCGATCCCGCAGCAGCACTGGCCGGAGTTGAACATGGCGCCATCCATCAGCCCGTCGACGGCGGCGTCCAGATCGGCGTCAGCCCGGACATAGCCCGGGTCCTTGCCGCCCAGCTCGGTCGCCACCGGCACGAAGGTGCCAGCCGCGTCGCGTTCCACGGCGCGGCCACCTGCGACCGATCCGGTGAAGT
This sequence comes from Pseudooceanicola marinus, assembly GCF_020177265.1. Taxonomy (GTDB): domain Bacteria; phylum Pseudomonadota; class Alphaproteobacteria; order Rhodobacterales; family Rhodobacteraceae; genus Pseudooceanicola; species Pseudooceanicola marinus_A. The sequence continues at coordinate 211,675 of NZ_JAIVMC010000006.1, read as the reverse complement.
TGACGAAATCGAAGGCGCGGTCGGCCAGCAGAGCCGAGCTGACCTCATGGCTGAAGACGACGTTCTGGAACACGTCCTCGGGGACGCCCGCGGCATGCAGCGCCTCGGCCAGGTGTTCACCCACCTTCAGGGTCTGGGCGGCGTGTTTTAGCACCACGGTGTTGCCGGCGATCAGGGCGGGGGCCACGGTGTTGATCGCGGTCATGTAGGGGTAGTTCCAGGGGGCGATGACGTAGACGACGCCCTGGGGTTCGCGGGTGATCTTGCGGGTTGCGGTGTCGCTGTCCTCGATCACCATCGGCGCCAGAGCCTCTTCGGCGATGTCGGCCATGTAGCTGGCACGTTCGTTGAAACCGCCGAATTCACCGCCGAAGCGCACGGGGCGGCCCATCTGGTGGGCCAGTTCCTGCGCCATGCGGTCGGTCTGTTCGCCGATGATCGCCACCGCCTTGCGCACCAGCGCCACGCGGTCGGCAATCGTTCGCGCCGCCCATGCGGGCTGCGCCGCGCGGGCGCGGGCCACGACGTCGCGCGCCTCGGCCTCGGTCAGGTAGTCCCGCGACAGGTACACCGACCCGTCGATGGGAGAGATCAGATCCACTTTGCTCATAGTTACGCTCTTTCGAATCCGCGTTGAATTTCCCAGTCGGTCACGACCGCGTCGAAGGCCTCCTGCTCCCAGTCTGCGGCGCGGGTGTAATGGTCGATCACCTCGTCGCCGAAGGCCTCGCGCAGGAAGGCCGAATTTGCCAGGGTCTCGCGCGCCGCGCGCAGGGTCGAGGGAATCTCGGTCACGCTGCCCTGTTCGTAGACGTCGCCATCGGCGGGGGGCGACAGCTCCAGCCCCTCTTCGATGCCCTTGATGCCCGCAGCCAGCTGTACGGCCATGGCCAGGTAGGGGTTCACGTCCGAGCCGGGGATGCGGCATTCCATCCGCACCGCCTTGGACCCGGCGCCGCACAGGCGGAAGCCCGCGGTACGGTTGTCCACCGACCACACGGCCTTGGTGGGGGCAAAGCTGCCCGCCTGGAAGCGTTTGTAGCTGTTGATGTTCTGCGCCAGGAAGAAGGTGTAGTCTGGCGCATACTTGATGATGCCGGCGCAGTAGCTCTTCATCAGGGCGGACATGCCGAGGCTGTCCTCGGGGTCGTAGAAGGCGCTGTCGTTGCCCTCCCACAGCGACTGGTGCACGTGGGCGGAGCTGCCGACCTTGTCGCGGTGCCACTTGGGGATGAAGCTGGCGGCGTGGCCCTTCATCAGTGCGACGTCCTTCACCACATGCTTGCCCAGCACGTGATAGTCGGCGGCCAGGATGGCCTCGTCATACTTGATGTTCAGCTCTTCCTGGCCCACCTCGGCCTCGCCCTTGGTGCATTCCACCGGTACGCCCATGGCGTAGAGGGCGTTGCGCACCGGGCGCAGGACGACCTCGTCGCGCAACGACAGTTGCAGGGCGTAGTCCTCGTTGTAGGGGGTCAGCGTGTCGAGATCCTTGAAGCCCGACTTGCGGATCTCGTCGAAGCTCTTCTCGAACAGGAAGAATTCCAGTTCCGTCGCCATCTTGGCGGTATAGCCCATGGCCTGCAGTCGCTTCACCTGGGATTGCAGCATGGCGCGGGGGCTGTGGGGGACGGGGGCGTGGTGGTGATGGTCCAGCACGTCGCAGAGCACGATCGCCGTGCCCTCCAGCCAGGGGGCGGGGCGCAGCGTCGACAGGTCGGGGCGCATCACGTAGTCGCCGTAGCCGCCGGCCCAGCTGGTCGCGGCGTAGCCCTCGACCGTGTACATCTCAAGGTCAGTGGCCAGCAGGTAGTTGCAGCAATGGCTTTCCTCCCAGGCGCTGTCGACGAAATGCGCCGCGTGAAAGCGTTTGCCCATCAGGCGGCCCTGCATGTCCACGATACAGGCCAGGACCGTGTCGATCTCGCCCGCGGCCACCTGTTCCTTCAGTTTGTCGAACGTCAGCGCGCCCATGTCTCATTCCTCCTGACCTGCGGAGGGCGGCCCCGAAAGGCCGCCCCGTTGTCTCGTTCCGGTGCGGCGATCAGCCGAAGGTGTACGGCGGGCCTGCCTTCGAGGTCACGTCGTTGTAGTCGCGGAAGATCTGCACCAGCTTGGCGGCCACTTCGCCCTGCTCGGCCATTTCGTCCCAGAAGGTGACGGCGGCCTCTTCGACCACTTTCCACTCTTCCTGCGGGATCGAACGAAGCTGCAGCTTGTCGCCCTGGGCGCGCAGACGCGCCTCGCCGCCCCAGTACCACTGGTTGCGGTAGGTGTGGCTGGCCTCGATCGCCGAGGACACGATGGTCTTCAGATGGTCGGGCAGGTCGGCCCAGCGTTGCTGGTTGACGAAGAACGACCCGATCCAGGCGCCCGAGATGTTGTTGGTCAGGAAGTAGTCGGTCACGTCGGCCCAGCCGACGGTGTAGTCTTCGGTGATGCCCGACCAGGCCATGCCGTCCAGCTCGCCGGTCTGCACGGCGACCTGCGCATCCTCGTAGGGGATGTTCATCGGCACGACGCCGAACTGGCTGAGGAACTCACCCGCGGTCGGGAAGGTGTAGAGGCGCAGCCCCTCCAGGTCCGCCAGCGAGGTGATTTCCTTCTTGGTGTTGAAGTTGCACGGGTCCTGGCCCGCGGCCGACAGCCACTTCACGCCGACCTTGGCGTATTCCTCTTCCCAGATCTCGGCCAGGCCGTACTGGTGGAACAGAACAGGCACGTCCAGCGCGTGCTTGGTGGCCAGCGGGAAGTAGCCGCCGAACTGGCGCAGCGGCGTGGGCGAGGCCATGGAGTCGTCGTCCGAGTGGACGCCGTCGATGGTGCCGCGCTGCAGCGCCTGGAACAGCTCGCCCGTGGGGACGATCTGGTCGGCGTAGTAGAGCTCGATCTCCAGCTCGCCCTGGGCGGCGGCATTGATCGCGTCGATGGCGGGCTTGGTCACTTCCTGACCCAGGGCCGAACCGGCGTAGGTCTGAAACCGCCACTTGATGGCTTCCTGGGCACGCAGGACAGAAGGCGCGGCCAGGGCTGCGGGGGCGGCCATTGCGGCGCCGCGCAGGAAGGAACGTCTGTTGGTCATTTTCGGGTACTCCCTTTGGGGTTTGCGGATGCCCCGCTTGGGCGCGGGGTCTGGTGGTTATTGGTAGACATAATTCGGCAGCCATGTCGCGATGGACGGGAAGGCCATGACGATGGCCAGGGCGATCACCATCACCGTCACGAAGGGCGCGATGGAGCCGTAGATGTCCTTCAGCGTGATCTCCGGCGGCGCCATGGCGCGCATCAGGAACAGGTTATAGCCGAAGGGCGGGGTCATGTAGGCGATCTGGCAGGTGATGGTGTAGAGGACACCGTACCACACCAGGTCGAAGCCCAGCTCGCCGACCAGCGGCACGTAGAGGGGCGCCACGATGACCAGCATCGCCGTGTCATCGAGGAAGCTGCCCATCACCAGGAAGCTCAGCTGCATCAGGATGAGGATCATCCAGGGGCTCAGGCCCAGCTGTTCGGTGAACAGGAAGCTGATCGCCTTCACCGCGCCCAGCCCATCGAAGACCGCGCCGAAGGCCAGGGCCGCCAGGATGATCCACATGAACATGCAGGAGATGCCCAGGGTGTTGCGGGTGGCGGTTTCAAAGACTTTCCAGGACATCCGGCCCTTCAGGAGGGCGGCCAGGAAGGCCGCGATGGCGCCGATGGCCGAGGCTTCGACCAGCGAGGTCCAGCCCTTCACGAAGGGCACCATCATCACCGCGAAGATCGCCACCGGCAGCAGCCCCGCGCGTAGCAGGCGCAGCTTTTCCGAGCGGCTGACCTGGGCGCGTTCCTCGGCCGGCAGGGCGGGGCCAAGCGCCGGGTTCGCCCGGCAGCGCAGCACGATGTAGAGGATGAAGAGCGCGGCCATCATCAGCCCCGGCAAGATGCCCGCCAGCCACAGCTGGCCCACGGGCTGCCGCGCGATCATGGCGTAAAGCACCAGCACCACCGAGGGCGGCACCAGGATGCCCAGGGACGAGCCTGCCTGGATCACCCCTGTCACCATCTTCTTGTCGTATCCGCGTTTCAGCAGCTCGGGCAGGGCGATGGTGGAGCCGATGGCCATGCCTGCGACGGAAAGGCCGTTCATCGCCGAGACCAGCACCATCAGCCCGATGGTGCCGATGGCCAGCCCGCCCTTCACGCCACCCATCCAGACGTGGAACATGCGATAGAGGTCGTCGGCGATCTTCGATTCCGACAGCACGTAGCCCATGAAGACGAACATCGGCAGCGTCAGCATCGGATACCAGTTCATCAGCTTGATAAGGGCCGAATACCCGATGTCGTAGCCGCCCCGGTCCCCCCAGAGCAGCAGCGCCGCGACCACGGCGACAAAGCCGATGGCGCCGAAGACCCGCTGACCGGTCAGCAGCATCAGCATCATGGTGCTGAACATCAGCAGGGCGATCAGTTCATAGGACATCAGATCTCTTCCCCGCGCAGACGCAGCAGGTCCTTGAAGAATTCGGAGAGCACCTGAAGCAGCATCAGGAACAGGCCGATGCAGGTGATCAGCTTGATGGGCCACATGACGGGCCCCCAGGACGACCGCGAGGTCTCGATATAGCCCATGACCTCACCCGCCGCGGCCGGGCCGCCGGTGAAGAAGGCCCCGATCAGGCGCCCAAAGAAGGGCAGGGGACCGCCCATGAAATTGCCAAGCGAATAGGCCAGCGAGGCCAGGCCGCCGTAGATCATCACGCCGAGGTAGAAGAGCAGGAAGAAGACGGTGAAGGCATCCAGCCAGGCCTTCTTGCGGTCGTTCAGCTCGGCATAGATCAGGTCCATGCGCACGTTCGATCCCAGCTGGATCGAGTAGGGCCCGCCCAGGATGTAATAGGCCACCATGACGAACTGGGCCAGTTCCAGCGTCCAGAGCGAGGGCAGCAGGAAGGTCTTCGAGACCGAAGACCACAGCAGGATGCCCATCAGGATGAAGAGACCGAACATGGTGATCCGGCCGATCAGCCAGTTCATCCCGTCGATCCAGCGGATGTAGCCGCGCATCAGCCTCATGCGCCCTCCCCCGTGGGGAGCGCGGCGGCGGCGGGCGCACAGCCCTCCTCGCCCTCGGTCGCCAGGGCGGCCAGCGACAGGCTCAGCGCGCCGCAGAGCTGTTCGGCGGCCTGCGAGACCTTCTCGGCATCGGCCAGCAGGTCGTTGCGCACCTCGATCATCACGTTCAGCCGGCCCCGCGACACGGCATGTTCGCGCAGGGTGTGGGTGACGCCGTCGGTGGCGGAATAGGGGGCGTTAAGCTCGGCCTTCAGGGGGCCGGTCCAGTTGTCCATCATTGCCAGCGCCAGCCGGTCGTCGCTGTCGTGCAGCAGGCCGACCTCGGTCGCACGCGGCTCGCCGTGCCACAGCGGCGTGAAGGAATGCACCGTCACCAGGGCGCCGCCGTGGCGGTCCAGCACGCCCGACAGGGCCGCCTGGAAGGGACGGTAGATCTCGCGCACCCGGGCGGCGCGCTGTTCGTCGTTCAGTCCGACGTTGCCGGGCACCTCGACCACCTCGGATCGTTCCGGCATCGCGCCGGGAGACGACGGCGGGCGATTGCAGTCGTAGACCAGCCGTGACACGCGGGACGCCACCAGGGGCGCGCCCATCCGTTCGGAGATCGCCACGGCCAGGGCCAGGGCGCCCGGGTCCCAGACGGCGTGGCTCAGCCGGTCGGCCTCTGCCAGGCCCAGCCCGTCAAGGGCCGCCGGGATCGCCGCGCTGGCGTGTTCGCAGGACAGCACCACAGGGCCGGTGCCGCCGGGATGGATCACCTCGACGGCAGGTCGCTCGCCGGGTGCCAGAATCTGAGAGTCATTGCCCACCATGGGGGCAGAGAAACCGGCCCCGGGCCCAGGTGTCAATTCATTTCTGTAGACATGACTACAGGTCGCCCTTAGCTTGTACATATTGCTACAGCGAAGGGCCAGGCAGTGACGAAGGCAGAGGCGGACGCAGTCGGGCAGGATCCGGCGATCACGCGGGCAGAGGACCCCGCAGGGGCCGTCCGCGCCCGGATCGAGGCCGAAGACACCCGCCTGACCGCCGCCGAGAAACGCGTGGGCGAGGTGATCCTGAAGGACTACCCCATGGCCGGCATGCAGTCTGTGACGAAGCTCGCGGACCTCGCCTGTGTCTCCACCCCCACGGTCATCCGCATGGCGCGGAAGCTGGGGTTCGAGGGCTTCCCCGAGATGCAGAACGCCCTGCGCGACGAGGTGGCGGACCGGATCAAGGCGCCGGCGCTGAAACGCGATGCGCGTGGTGGCGATGGCCATGTTCTGCACCGTTTCGCGGATGCGGTGATCGGCAACCTGACACGCTCCCTCGACCGGGTGGATACGGCGACCTTCGATGCGGTGGCGGCGCTACTGGCGGACAGCAACCGCCCCGCCTACTTCCTGGGCGGGCGGATCACCGGCGCCACGGCCAGCTATTTCCACAACCACATGCAGATCATCCGGACGGGCATGACCCTGCTGGATCAGGCGCCCAATGTCTGGCCGCACTATCTTCTCGACATGGGGCCGGCCTCGGTCCTCGTGCTGTTCGACATCCGACGCTATGAAAAGGACCTGCTGCGCCTGGCGGAACTGGCCGCCGAGCGGGGCGCGACCATCGTGCTGTTCACCGACCAGTGGGGCTCGCCCGTGGCCCGCGTGGCGCGCCACGTCTTCCACCTGGAGGTCGAGGCGCCGTCGAACTGGGACAGCACCGTCGCCATCATGACCGTGGTGGAGGCGCTGATCGCCGAGGTGCAGGCGAAACGCTGGGACGAAAGCCGCGAACGCCTGGACGAGCTGGAGGCCATGTTCTCCACCACCCGGGTCTTCCGCTCCGGGAACTAGTGCCCTGACATGACGTCGATCGGGCGGGATCAGCCCGTGACGAGGGTCGCCATGCGGCGCAGTGCCAGCTGGTAGCCCTCGGTGCCGAAGCCCGCGATCACCCCGTCCGCGCGCAGCGAGACGTAGGAGTGATGGCGGAAGCTTTCGCGCTTGTGCACGTTAGAGATATGACATTCGATCACGACGCCCTCAAAGGCGTTCAGTGCGTCGAGTATCGCCACCGAGGTATGGGTGTAGGCGCCGGGGTTGATGACGATGCCCGCGCAGGTCTCACGTGCGGCGTGGATGCAGTCGATGATCCCGCCCTCGTGGTTGGACTGGTAGAACTGCAGCTCCAGCTCGAGATCGGCCGCCAGCGCAGTGCAGTCGGCGGCCACGTCGTCCAGCGTTTCGTGGCCGTAGATCTCCGGCTGGCGCTTGCCCAGCAGGTTCAGGTTGGGGCCGTTGATGATCTGGATCCTGGCTGCCATGGGGCTCACTCCTCTTCGCTGGACCCTCCCTAAGCCGCCGGGCGCGGCCGGGCAAGGGTGGCGGAATGGGTCAGGCCTGGGCAGTGCCGTAACTTTTCGCGCGTAAAGCCCCGGTTTTTACGGGCCTGTGGCGCGCACGCCCGGATTTCGCCGTATTTGCTGGGTTTAACCATGTCATAAGACACTCGCCCTGACTCTGCGTCATGGGGCGGGAGAGCCGCAGGACCCCGGCAAACCGGGGCCGCGCAAGAAAGGCAGAATGCCAAAGAAGGGTAGAACAGGGTCATGAACTGGAACGAATACGTTCGTGGAGGCACGCAGCCCTGTCTCGGATCCGCCCATGAGGGGCAGTCGGGATATGGGGCCGCGCCAGCGTCCTGGGATTATATCAAGAAACCGCTGCGGTTTTACATGCAGGGGGGCGATGGCGGCGGTCTGGACCGGCGTCTGGCCCTTGGCAGCCCGGTCGGGGAGAGCGAGGGCGCCTTTGCCGGACGCCGCATCGGCACCCTGCGCCGGGACGGCAAGCTGCGGATGTTTTCCGTCGATCACGTCACATCCTTTCTCGCGGGCACCCGCGTGCGCACCCCCGACGGGCTGCGCCTGATCGAGACGCTGCGCCCCGGCGACAAGGTGATGACGCTGGACAACGGCCCCTGCGAGGTGACTTGGACCGGGCGCCGGAGTGCGCGCGCCCAGGGTCGGTTCGCGCCCATCCTGGTGCGGCCCGGGGCCCTGGGCAATCGTCATCCGATCATGGTCTCGCCCTCCCAGCAACTGGTGCTGAAGGACCGCGCCCTGCGCACGCTGTTCGGACGGGACGAGGCGGTGGTCGCCGCGCGTCACCTGCTGGACGGCGAGCGGATCATCCGCAGCCCGCGCCCGGAAACCGACTACGTGCTGTTGCAGATGGACGGCTACCAGGTGCTGGATGAAGGCGACCTGGGCCTGGAATGCGCCGAGCCGCAACGGCTCTGCGAGCTGGACGAGGCGGCGCTGGAGCGGTCCATGGCCGAGGCGCGCCTGAACAAGCAGCAGGTCTGCCTGAAGATGGCGCGCGGCCATCGCGTCGGGCTGACGGGCTACGAAAGCCGGCTGTTGCGGTCGATGATGGCGGCGACGGCGGAGCTGGTGCCGGGGCTGCACGGAAACCGGCGCGGGCCTCTCGGCATGGCTATGTCCTGAACCGGGCGCTGCGGCGCGGTCAGGATGTGGAACCGGGGGCGGAGCCGCGGGCCAGGGCCGCGCGGGCCCGGTCGGCGTCGAAGGGCAGCCCGGCCATCTCGCAGACCGGCGCCAGCGTCGCGACATCGCCGCCCATTACCGCCTCCGCCTGCACCGTCAGCACCCTGACGCCACTGTCTGCCAGCCCGGCCAGGCGATCCTCGTAGCAGGCGCAGAAGGGTTTCCAGAACTCCGGACTGGTCGAATGGCGGCGCATGAAACTGGCGCGGGCCAGCGAGGTCAGCACCGCCTCGCGCTCCCTCTCGACGATCACCCAGATGGCGCCTGGAAAGGCGCGCGCGAACAGCGGCCAGAGCAGGGCGAGCTTGGGGTCCTTGTAGCCCCAGGGGGTCTTGCCGTCGTATCCCTCCGCCCGGATCGCGCGCAGCAGGCGCCGCGCCAGGCCGGGGCAGGGCGGCAGGGCCTCAGTACGGGGCAGGGGCGCCACCCCGCGCGGGTCGGCGCTCAGGGCCGACAGGATCGGTTTCAGGTGCTTTTCACGGATCCGACGGTTCTCGCCATAGCCCTCGGGGTTGTCGGCATTGCCGGGGATCGTCTCGCCAAGCCACAGGCCCTGGCCCTGCAGGATCCGTGTCACCAGCGAGGTGCCCGAGCGCGGCAGCCCGGTGATGAAGAGCGGGCGCAGGGCGGGGGGCTGCCTTGGCGGGATCGCGGGCAGGGCGGCGACAGGCCGATCTGACCACCGCGCCAGGGCCTGCTCGATCCAGGGGATGAGGCTGCGCGCCGACAGCTCTTCCTTCGGCAGGGTGGTGGCGCAGGCAAAGACGCTGTGCGCGTCTGCCTCCGGCCCCCAGAACCAATGCGCGGTCTTGTTCATGATCGCCAGCAGCGGCACGCCGGAAAACCCCGCCATGTGCCAGTTGGCACTGTCCACGGAGATCACCCCGGCGAGGCCCCGGATCATGTCGATCGTCTCCACCGGGTTGGCGGTGATGTCGGCCAGGGGCACCTGGGCGCGCGGGTCGGCCTGAAGGATCGCTCGTTCCTCCGCCGTCAGGTCGAACTGCAGGGCCAGGATCCGGCAGTCCAGCGGCAGCATGTCCAGCAGGAAGCGCAGGGGGATATGCCGTTCCTCGCGCCGGTTCTGCCCTGACCCGCCGCGCCAGCACAGGCCGAAGACCGGCGGGTCGAAGGGATGCCGCCGGGGCTGATCCAGGGTGATCCCCGGTGCAATCGTGCCCAGGCGGCGATAACCGCGCCCGACGAAATCGGCGGCCAGGTGGGCGCGCGGGCGGCCCAGATCCGTGGCGATCCGGTCAGCGGGGGTGAAGCTGGCCTTGGGGAAGTAGCGCCGGATCAGCGGGCCATACTTGGCCAGCCCGGTGAAGGCCGATGTTTCATGCGCGCCCTCGGCCTTGATATGCGCAAGGTGGAACAGCACGTCGCCCAACCCCTGTTCCAGCACGATAAGCCCGGCATCCCCGGACGGCTCCGCGGGCAGGGGCGCATGGGTCACGCTGTCGGGCAGGACCTTCGGGAAATTGATCGCCTGCCAGCGCGCGGCGTAGAGCGGAAAGCCGGTGCCATAGCGGTGCGCCCAGATTTCGTGCAGCCCGGCAGAGGTACGGAAATCGGCCAGTTCGCGCGGGCCGTTCGTGGGATCCAGGCGCAGCCGTTTCGCCTGGGCCGGGTCGCGCAGGCGCAGGGACAGGCGATAGCGCATCGGCGTGAAGAGATGGGTCGGCAGGTCCCGGTTCAGCTGTCGCGCCGCGTCAAGGTCGCCGATGGCATAAAGGGCGCAGCCCAGTTGCAGGTAGCGCAGCGCCTGCTGTCGGCTGGCGTCGAGCCGGTCGAAGGCCGGCTGGCGCAGTAGTGGCGCGATCAGCTCCCAGCAGCGGGAAATGCGGCCCGCAGTGAAGGCCGCCTGCGCCTCCTTCAAAAGCGCCGCCAGGTCGACCTTGCGCGCCTGCGGCGCGGGCGCGGCCGGGCGGTCGCTCATTTTTCCTTCACCTTCAGCAGGCGCTCGGGGCGTACCCGTTCGGCCGCCTCGAAGAGGGAGAAGGTCTGGTTCACGTAGTTCACCGCGCCGCCGATGTGATCCATGTAGGTCTGCAGCTCTTCCGTCATCTCCGCCTCGACCATCTGCACGGTCCGATCCGGGCCATCGGCCTCGAACTGCACGTAGAACAGCGGCTCGCCCCGGCGGATCGTGATCGGTTGGGTGGTGTCGTGCCACTCGAAGGCCCACATCAGCGGCCGCGGCCAGAGGTTGATCGGGAAACGCCCGCCGAAGATCGTGCCCGGCAGGGGCGTCTTGCGGTAGTACATGTAGGCTTCGAGCTGGGTCATGTAGACCGGCTCATCAGTGATGAAGTAATAGGGCAGCTTCAGCTGGATGATGGGGCGGTCTGGGTAGCGCCACTCGCCCTCGTTCACCAGGGTCAGCCGCTTGCCCAGGGTCGAGCCGCGCACCGCCGATTTCTCGCCCGAGAGGTTGCGCAGCACCGGCTTCCCGTCCTTGTCGCGGGTGAAGCCGATGTTCAGGTCGAAGGGGCAGAGTACCTCGAAATAGCGGCTTTCCAGCCCCACGACGGCCGGACAGCGCGAGGCGGATTTGGCGTGCTCGCGCCGGGCCTCGCGGGAATGCACCCTGCGGGGCGGTTCGTAGATCACCGGCGCGTCGGTTTTGCCCAGAAGCCAGCCGATCTTCACCGGGCCGGCGCCGGGATCGGTCGGGCCGCGCTGATAGGTGACGGTGATGTCCATGGGGGATCTCCTGCGCGCGGGGCGTACACTGGGCAAAGAGGTAGCCTGTCACCCGGCGCCGCGCAAGAATTTCAAGGGCTTCACCCCAGTGCGTAGGACCCCGGCGGGCGCGGGTCAGGGCAGCATCGTCAGCCAGAACCAGGAGGTGAAGAGGCACACCCCGGTCGAGATCAGCAGCGCCGAGGCCGCCGAGCGTTTGGCCCGGTCGTAGAGGTTGGCGAAGACATAGGTGTTCACGCCGGGCGCCACGCAGGCGGTCAGCACGGCAGAGCGGAAGGCCGCCTCGGGCAGGGCGAAGGCGCGGCCCAGCCCCCAGGTGATCGCCGGGTGCACCATCAGGGCCAGCACGCAGATCATGCCGATCAGCCGCCAGTCGCCCTCGATCTTGTACTGCACCAGCACGCCGCCCACGGCGAAGAGCGCCGCCGGCAGGGCGGAACGGGCGATGATCTGCATCGCGTCATCCATGGGACCGGGCACGGTCAGCCCGGAGAGGTTCACGATGAAGCCCAGCATTAGCGCGATGACCAGCGGGTTGGTGAAGATCTGCCGCAGGATGCGCTGCGCCAGCGCGGCGACGCGCAGGCCCTGCCCGCCCGCCCGCGTCATCTCCATCGCGATGATGCCCAGGGTGTAGCAGAAGGGCGCGTGGATCGAGATGATGGCGAAGTTCGAGGCCAACGCATCCGCGCCGAAGGCCCGTTCGGTGATCGGCACGCCCAGCATCATCGAGTTGGAGAAGAGACAGCAGAACCCGATGACCACCGCATCCTCGGGCGAACGCCCGATGGCGCGGGCGCCGAAGAGGCCGAGGAAGAAACAGGCCGTGGCCCCGGCGTAGAAGCTCAGCAGCAGCGGCGCGTGGAACTGTTCTCCGATGTCGAAGGTGCTGACCGCGAGGAACAGCAGGCAGGGAAAGGCCGCGTTCTGGGTGTAGGACATCAGCCCCTCGGCCACCGACAGCTTCAGCAGCCCGGTGCGGGTGGCGACATAGCCGGCGCCCAGCACCAGAAAGACCGGCAGGATGATGTTGAGAAGCGCGCTCATGCCGCGGCCCCCTGTGCGGGGCAGGACCGCGTGTCAGAGGTCATAGGTGATCTGCATCCCGTCGAAGGCCGGGGTGATGTGATCCGCCGTCTCGGCCTCCAGCGTGGCATAGTCCAGGTCGATGTGCATGTTGGTCAGCACGGCGCGATCGGGCGCCGCGCGGTCGATCCATGCCAGGGACTGTTCCAGGTGCGAATGCGTGGGATGCGGATCACGGCGCAGGGTGTCGAGGATCCAGCATTTCAGCCCGGCGCAGGCCTCCCAGGCCTCGTCGGACATCTCGGCCACGTCGGGCAGATAGGCCACGTCGCGCACCCGGAAGCCAAGCGCGTCGATGGAGCCGTGATTAACCTTGAACGGCATCAGCGTCACCGGCCCGCCTGCGCCGTCGATGGTGACGGCGCCCTGGATCGTGTTCAGCTCCAGGATCGGGGGATAGGGCGAACCTTCGGGCTGGACGAAGACATAGCCGAAGCGGCTCAGCAGTGCGTCCTGGGTGTCGCCATCGGCCCAGACGGGCAGGCGGCGGCGCATGTTGAAGACCACCTGGCGCAGGTCGTCGATGCCGTGGACGTGGTCGGCATGGGCATGGGTGAAGACCACCGCGTCCAGCTCGCCGATTCCTGCGTCCAGCAATTGCTGGCGCATGTCGGGGGAGGTGTCGATCAGGACCCGGGTGGTGCCTTCCTCGCGGATCTGCTCGACCAGAAGGGAGCAGCGGCGGCGGGCGTTCTTGGGGTTCTCGGGGTCGCAGTCGCCCCAGAGGCCGCCGAGGCGCGGCACACCCCCCGACGATCCGCAGCCCAGAATGGTGAAACGCAGCTGGGCCATCAGGCGGCGTCCTTCTGCCAGGCGGAGACCTTGGTGAACAGCCGGTCGAAGTTCGCCTGGGTCTGGGCGGTGAAGGCGGCGTAGTCCATGCCGAAGACCTCGGCGCCGACCTGGGCGGTCAGGGCGGTAAAGGCCGGTTCGTTACGCTTGCCGCGATGCGGCGGCGGCGCCAGGTAGGGGCTGTCGGTTTCCACCAGCACCCGGTCGCGCGGCACTTCGGCGAAGAAATCGCGCAACTCCTGGCTTTTCTTGAAGGTCGTGACGCCGGACATCGACAGGTAGAAGCCCAGCTCCAGCGCCTTGCGGCCCAGATCGGGGCCCGAAGAGAAGCAGTGCATGACGCAGGAATAGGGGGCGTTGCGGTATTCCTCTTCGAGGATCCGCGCCATGTCCTCATCCGCGTCGCGGGCGTGGATGACCAGCGGCAGGCCGGTCTCGGCGGCGGCGGCGCAATGCACCCGCAGGCTGTCCTTCTGCGCCTGGGCGCTGTCGGCGGTGTAGTGGTAATCGAGGCCCGTCTCGCCAATGGCGACCAGTTTCGGGTGCTTGGCCACCTCGACCAGCTCATCAAAGGTCACCAGGGCCTCGTCGGCCACCGACATCGGGTGCAGCCCGTAGGCCCAGAAGACCGACGGATAGGTTTCCGCGATGCCGCGCACCTTGTCGATGCCGCCGGGCTTGGTGCAGATCGACACCATCCGGGTCACGCCCGCCGCATGGGCCCGCTCCACCACCTGGTCCAGCTCACCGTCGAAGTCCGGGAAATCGAGATGGCAATGGCTGTCGGTGATCTGGGCTGCGTCGGTCATGTCTGTCCTGATGGGTCTTGCTTTGGCGCCTGGGCCGGGCGGCCTACCCCCCGGCAGCGGCTTTCTGTAGCCTGAAGATCGTATCTAGGATGAGCGCGGAAGGGTCAAGGTTGACCGCCGTGCCGTGACGCAGACGGGCGCCGATCTCCTGTGCCTCTGCTGCCCAAAGGCGTGCGGAACGGGCATCGGGGGCCAGGCGGGCAAAGGCCTTGGCCTCCCCCGGGGCGGCCTCGGGCTGCGGGGGCGTGCCGCGGGCGCCGGTCAGGGCAAGGCGCACCAGCGCCTGGTCCAGCAGGGCCAGCAGCAGGGCGCGGCGTTCTTCCTGGCCGCGCGCGGCAGCGGCCTCGGCCAGGGCCTGGGCCCGGGCGCGATCGAGGCGCGGCAGGCTGTCGAGGATCGCCACCCATTCGGCATAGAGTTTCAGCCCGTCGAGATTGGCCAGCTGCACCGCCGCGCCGACCGATCCTTCGGCCAGGGCGGCCAGGCGTTCGGGCGCGCCGGCGTCGATACCGGCTTGTTGCAGCGCGGCCTGCATGGCGGTCTCGTCCAGCGGGCGCAGGCGCAGCACGCGACAACGCGAGCGGATGGTGGGCAGCAGGCCCGAGGGCTGGTGCGTGACCAGCAGGAGCGTCGTGCGCGCCGGCGGTTCCTCCAGCAGTTTCAGGATGGCATTGGCGGCGGAGGTGTTCAGCTCATCCGTCGCATCGACGATGACCACGCGGCGGCCCCCGTCGGCCGAGGACAGCGAGAAGAAGTTCTTCAGCCGCCGCGCCTCGTCCACGGTGATCTGCGCCTTCAACCGGCCGGTGTTTTCGTTCACGCCCCGACGCAGCACGAAAAGGCCGGGTTCCGCCCCGGCGGCCATGCGGCGCGCGACGGGGTGGTCGGGCGAAATCGCCAGGCTTTCGGCCTGCGCGGGCGCCAGCGCCTCGCCGAACATGCCGCCGTCGTCTTCGGCCGGATCCGGCGTGGCCAGCAGGAAGCGCGCGATGGACCAGGCCAGCGTCGCCTTGCCTGACCCGCGCGGGCCGGTGATCATCCAGCCGTGGTGCAGCCGGCCCAGGTTGAAGGCCTCCAGGAACTCGGCCTCCGCGGCCTCCTGCCCGAAGAGGCGGGGCGTGTCGCGGGGGTGCGGGGCGCCTTCGATGCGATCCGGTTCGGGGCGGTCCTCGTCGCTCATGCGGGGGCCTCGAACAGCTCGGGCAGGGTGGCTTGCACGCGGGCGAAGACGGTGCCCTCGTCGCCCGCACCATCGACGATGCGGAAGCGGTCCGCGTAGGTCGCGGCCAGGTCCAGGTAGCCCTGGCGCATGGCCTTCTGCAGCTCGACGCCGAAGGTCTCGAACCGTTCCTCGGCGCCGGTGCGCGACAGGGCGCGGGACAGGCCGGCCTCCGGGTCCATGTCGATCAGCACGGTGATGTCCGGCTCGCGTCCGATCATCAGCGCGTGCAGGCGGTCCACCACGTCGCGCAGATCGCCGCGCGACAGACCCTGGTACATGCGGGTGCTGTCGGCGAAACGGTCGCAGATCACAACGGCGCCACGTTCCAGTGCGGGCAGGATGGTGCGTTCCAGGTGGTCGCGGCGGGCGGCGGTGAACAGCAGGATCTCGGTTTCCGCCGACCAGCGGTCGGGGTCGCCGTTCAGCACCAGCGCGCGGATCTCCTCCGCGCCCGGCGATCCGCCGGGTTCGCGGGTCAGAACGACTTCACGGCCCTGCTGTTGCAGAGCCGTGGCCAGGGCACGGGCCTGGGTGGATTTGCCGGACCCGTCGATGCCTTCGAAGGAGAGAAACAGACCCCCGGTCTTGCGCGCCCCGGTCCCGGTCAAGAGGCCGCCTCCGCCGGGGCCGCCTCCTCGGGGCCTTCGTTGATGCGGCGCAGCAGGTAGCGCGCGGCCGACTGCAGCTTGGCGGTGAACCCGCCGTGCGGCACGGCTTCGGCGGCAATCAGCGGGATGCGCTTTTCGGGCAGGCCTTCGGGGTGGATCACCAGCTCGCCCAGCTCCTGGCCCTTCTCGATGGGGGCCTTCACCGGGCCGCGGGCCACGATTTCCGAGGCGACGCCGTCGCCGGTCAGCACGGGCACCAGGGTGGTCACGTCCTCGGCCACGGTCAGGCCCACGTCCATCGCGGCGCCCTCATGCACGGGCAGGCGGGTCGGCAGGACCTCCCCCGCTTCGACCAGGGTGCTTTCGGTGAACTGGCGGAAGGCCCAGTTGACGATCGAGCGGCCCTCTTCGGCCCGCGCCTGGGTGCTGTCCAGGCCGGCGTAGACGAAGACCACGCGGCGGTTCGACACCGGGTCGACGGCAGAGCCCACCAGGCCGTAGCCCGCTTCCTCGGTGTGGCCGGTCTTCAGGCCATCCGCCCCGATGCCCATCGACAGCAGCGGGTTGCGGTTGTGGATGTTCTGCGGCGCGCGGCCGTCGAAGGCGAACTCGCGCTCGGCGAAATAGGTGTAGAACTCGGGGAAGTCCTCGATGATGTGGGTGGCCAGCAGGGCCAGGTCGCGCATCGACATGCGCTGCATCGGGTCGGGCCAGCCGTTGGAGTTGGCGAAGGTCGAGTTGGTCATGCCCATCTGGCGCGCGCGCTGCGTCATGTAGCTGGCAAAGCCCGCCTCGGTGCCATCCGGCGACAGGGCCTCGGCCAGGACGGCGCAGGCGTCGTTGCCCGACAGCACGATGATGCCCTGGATCAGGTCGGACACCTTGACCCGGTCGGTGGTGTCCAGGAACATGGTCGATCCGCCGTAATCCATGGCGTGCTGCGACACCGGCAGTTCCTCGTCCAGCTGCAGGCGGCCGTCGCGGATCGCCTCGAAGGTCACGTAAAGCGTCATCAACTTCGACATGGAGGCCGGGGGCAGGGGCACGTCGGCCTCCTTTGTCAGCAGCACCGTGTCGGTGGTGATGTCCACGACGAAGGCCGCGCGGGCGCGGGTGTCGAAGGCCTGGGCCGGCAGCGCGGCGCTGAGGCTCAGCAGGGCAGTGCCGAGTACCGCGACGAGGGTACGCAGCGGGCGACGGAGGATGGACATGGGCGGATCCTTCTGCTTCGCGGACGGTCTGGGCCGGTTCCGGGGCGAAGGCCGCGCCCCGGTGGGCGCGCTCCTTCTACCACGGGTCGGATCAGTTCGTAACCGGATAGGCGTCTGTAAAGCCGGCGTCCTTGACGATCTGCAGCATGGTGGCGCGTTGCTCGGTCGATTGGGCCGGGCCGGCGATCACGCGGTAGAAGGTCTTGCCGGCGCTTTCCTGTGTCAGCACGCTGACATCAAGCGCCCGCTGACGCATGGCGGTGGCGGTGTTCTGGGCATTCTCCTGGATGCTGAAGATGCCAAGCTGGATATAGGGCTTGTCGAGGGACGACACGGCGGCGGCCTGCGCCACGGGCGCGGTCGCGGGGGCCGGGGCGTCCAGCGGTGCGGCGGAAACCTCGGCCGGGGTGGCGCCCGACAGGGACCCTGCGGTGCTCGCCGTGGCGCTGGCGGTCGGCGCAGGCTGGGGATCGCGGTCCTTGCGCAGCCAGCCGAACAGGCCGCCGGACTTGCGCGGCTGCGCCTCTTCCGGCGTTTCGGGTGCGTTGCCGGCGATGGCGTCCGGCCCTTCTGCGCCCGGCGCGGGATCCAGTGGCGCGGCCTCGACCTCGGCCGCAGCGGGCATGCCGGCGGCGGAGGGCAGGGGTGCGGGCTCCACGGGATCGGGATCAACCGTCTCGCGGCGCAGCGCCGTCACGTTCAGCTCTTCCGGGGCGCCGGCCAGCATGTCGAGGGCGGCGGCGGCGTCCGAGGACACCTGCAGCCGCGGCCCCGGGCCCATCGTCTCGCGCCGGAACAGCGCGCCGATGACGAAGCTGTCGTTGCTGGTGTTGCGGATCAGGACCCGTTCCGGTTCGGTCACGTCCGGATGCGCCACCCAGACCCCGCCCAGCGAGGGCCGCCCGTCCCAAAGCCCGGCCTCGGTCACCTGGAAGACGTCGGGCGCCTCGATGTCGCGTTCGATCAGCCGGGTCGAACGGCCGTCGCCCGCGCTGGCCGGCGCGCTGTCCTGCGAGGCCTGGAACAGCTGCAGCTGCCCCCCTTCCTGGCAGGCACCAAGCGCCAGCAGCGCCAGCGCCGCGACGGCGGTTCGGAACGGAAACGGGTGGGGCTGTGCCGTTCGGGGGCCCTGAAACATGGTGTCTGCTCTCTGCCTCGGCGGCGGGGCCGCCCTGCCGCGGGGCGCGGCGATGCTCTGTCTTGCTTTGTGCCGGCCGGTCGTGGCGCCGGCCCTGTTGGCGCAGAAACTAACCCGAAGCCCTGCGCAAGGAAAGCCCGAGGACGGGACGCGGGGGCTTTTCGGCGAACAAGCGGCGGGAATGCGCGCTTCCAGAATCATTCAAGGCCCGGTAACCCGCTGCGCACCGGAGGAGTGGCAGAGTGGTCGAATGCACCGGTCTTGAAAACCGGCGTGCGTGAAAGCGTACCGTGGGTTCGAATCCCACCTCCTCCGCCACGTCCTTGGATCGCTCATAAGATATTGTCGTTTCGTGATCCTTGGGCCTCGCCGGCGATTAGCTCCACACGCTAGCCGCCGCATAAAGGGAGCTCCGCGCCGCAGCAATGACCCCGGCGTTGCTGCAGCCTGTCCCGTGGACTAAGGCGCCGCGCTCAGACCCGCAGCCGCCGACTGCTCCTTTTCCGCAGATCCGCAAGTGTCTCAAGATCACACGGGGCCAGAAACTGCTCCGTTGAGAACGAGGAACAGGACGAACCGCTGCGCAGCGGTCATGGCCGGATCAGCTCGCAGGCATGCAGGCGACGGATCGGGTCACGGCTGACCTCCTTGCCGAAGACGTCCTTGATCCCGGCGCCCCCGGATCGGTTCCAATGCGATAGTCGGGTGACGGCCGAGGCTGCCTTTTTCCCGGACGGACTTATCCCATGTCGTCCGCGACGGGGATGTCGTGCGCGGAGTACCCGTTGAGCACAGCGATAAGGACCTGGAGTTCCGCGACGCGCCGGGCAAAGTCCCGTGCCATGAGGCGCTGCCCCAAGCGTCACGCAACCCACTTACGTCCAAGCGCAAGTTGCGTCGTCAGGCGGGCCTCGCAGCACAGCCCGTCAAACAAGGGCGTTGACGTATCAACTCGTGTGGGTCACGGTGAATGAGGTTGATTCGTCAACCCGTGGCCGGGGGAGAGCGCCACGTCGGGAGGTATACGATCTTGGGTCGATGGACCGCGGGCCGCAGAGGGCTGCCCCTGTCCGACGGCCCGAGGGGGGGAGGCTCCCGGTTCTCGACAGGTGAGGCAGGAGGAGCCAGACACCCCATGAAAACCCGTGCAGCCGTCGCCTTCGAGGCGAAGAAACCTCTGGAAATCGTCGAGCTTGACCTGGAAGGCCCGAAGGAGGGCGAGGTCCTGGTCGAGATCATGGCCACCGGCATCTGCCACACCGATGCCTACACCCTGGACGGCCTCGACAGCGAAGGCATCTTCCCCTCCGTGCTGGGGCACGAAGGCGCCGGCGTCATCCGGGCCGTGGGGCCGGGCGTGAAATCGGTCAAGCAGGACGATCACGTCATCCCGCTCTACACCCCCGAGTGCCGCCAGTGTAAATCCTGCCTCTCGGGCAAGACCAACCTGTGCACCGCCATCCGCTCGACCCAGGGCCAGGGCCTGATGCCCGACGGCACCTCGCGCATGTCCTACAAGGGCGAGGCGATTTACCACTACATGGGCTGCTCGACCTTCTCGAACTTCATCGTGGTGCCCGAGATCGCCGTGGCGAAGATCCGCGAGGACGCGCCCTTCGACAAGGCCTGCTACTGCGGCTGCGGCGTGACCACCGGCGTCGGCGCGGTGACCAACACCGCCAAGGTGACGCCGGGTTCGAACGTCATCGTCTTCGGCCTGGGCGGCATCGGCCTGAACGTGATCCAAGGCGCCCGCATGGTCGGCGCGGACAAGATCATCGGCGTGGACCTGAACGACGCCAAGGCCGAGTGGGGCTACAAATTCGGCATGACCGACTTCGTGAACCCCTCGAAGATCGACGGCGACATCGTGCAGCACCTGATCGCCATGACCGACGGCGGCGGCGACTACACCTTCGACTGCACCGGCAACACCATGGTGATGCGCCAGGCGCTGGAAGCCTGCCACCGGGGCTGGGGTGTGTCGACCGTGATCGGCGTGGCCGAGGCGGGCAAGGAAATCTCCACCCGTCCGTTCCAGCTGGTGACGGGGCGCGTCTGGAAGGGCTCCGCCTTCGGCGGCATGAAGGGCCGCACCGAGGTGCCGAAGATCGTCGACTGGTACATGAACGGCAAGATCGAGATCGACCCGATGATCACCCACGTCCTGACGCTGGAAGAGATCAACAAGGGCTTCGACCTGATGCACGCCGGCGAGAGCATCCGCTCCGTGGTGGTCTTCTGAATTCGTCCCCGGCCGGGCTTGCGGGCGCGGCCGGGGCGGACACCGCCCTTTGGAGGAGGGGCGGATATCGCGGCCCCGTGACCGGGCCGCACTCATGGGAGGAAAACATGACGAACAAACCTGGAATGATCGCCCTTGCGGCGGTCAGCGCCCTCGCTGTGTCCAGCGCCTGGGCGGATGAGATCAAGGTGGGCGTGATCGCGCCCTTCTCGGGGCCCTTTGCCCAATATGGCGTGCAGTACCAGCAGGCGATCGAGACCTATCAGGCCCAGCACGGCACCGCGGCGGGCGACCACGAGATCACCTTCATCTACAAGGACGTGGGCGGGGTGAACCCGGACCAGTCCCGCGCGCTTGCGCAGGAATTGCTGATCCGTGAACGGGTCGATTACCTGGCCGGTTTCACCTTCACCCCGAACGCCCTGGCGGTCGGCCCGGTCATCACCCAGTCGGAAACGCCGACGGTGATCTTCAACGCCGCCACCTCGGCCATCAACGCCGAAAGTCCGTTCTTCCTGCGCACCAGCTACACGCTCCCGCAGGTCTCCGCCCCGGCGGCGGAATGGGCCTATGACCAGGGGATCCGCAGCGTGGTCACCACGGTCAGTGATTACGGCCCGGGCATCGACGCCGAGGTGTCGTTCAAGGCGGCCTTCGAGGCCAAGGGCGGCACCGTCACCGACAGCGTGCGGATGCCGCTGTCGACCACCGATTTCACGCCGATCCTGCAACGGGTGAAGGACCAGGCGCCGGATGCGGTCTTCGCCTTCCTGCCCGGTGGCCCGCCCACCTTCTCTTTCACCAAGACCTACAATGAGAACGGGTTGCGCGACGACGGGATTACCTTCCTCGGCACCGCCGAGACGGAGGAAAGCAACCTGCAGGCCCTGGGCGATCTGGCGGTCGGTCTGCACACCGCCTACCACTACTCCGCCGCCCACGACAGCGACGAGAACCGCGCGTTCCTGGACGCACTGGCCGAACTGCATCCCGACGGCATCGTCAACTGGGCCTCGGTGGGCGCCTATGACGGCGTGCACCTGATCTACGAGATGGTCGCGGCGGCCGGCACCGACGGCCCGGCGGCGGTCGAGGCGGCCCTGGGGCTGGCCTGGGAAAGCCCGCGCGGCCCGATCGAGATGGACCCGGAAACCCGCACGGTGATCCAGAACGTCTACATCCGCGAAGTGGCCCGCAACCCGGAAACCGGGCTGCTGGAAAACGTCGAGACCGGCATCATCGCCACCGTCGGCGACCTTGGCTGGAACCAGTGAACGGCAGGACGGGCGGGCCCTGATCCGCCCGTCCCACCGAGAACACGGGACGTGACATGACATTACTTCTGAACATCGCGGTCGACGGGGTGGCCTACGGCATGATCCTGTTCATGATCGCCGTCGGCCTGTCGGTGACCATGGGGCTGATGCGGGTGGTCAACCTGGCCCATGGCGGCTTTGCCCTGATCGGCGGAACGCTGGCCCATTGGCTGGGAACCGAGGTCGGGCTGCCCTTCGCGCTGGTCCTGCTGGGGGCCGTGGCAGGCACCATCGTGATCGCCATGCCGCTGGAGCGACTGGTCTATCGCCGCATCTACGGCTTCGGAGAGCTGCAACAGGTGCTGGCCACCATCGGCCTGACCTTCCTGATGATCGCCTCGGTCAACCTGTGGCAGGGGTCTTCGCTTCTGTCGATCACGCTGCCCGAGGGGCTGAACCGTTCGGTCGACCTGGGCTTTCGCCAGCTGACCGCGCATCGGGCGCTGGTCATCGGGGTGGGGGCGCTGGTGATCCTCGGGTTGTGGCTGTTGCTGGATCGCACCCGCTTCGGCATTCGCCTGCGCGCGGCGGTGGACAATCGCGACACCGCCTCTGCGCTCGGCATCGACACCGGGCGGATCTACATGCTGACCTTCGCGCTTGGCGCGGGGCTGGCCGCGCTTGGCGGTATCCTGGGGGCGGAGCTGCTGCCGATCGATGCCTATTACCCGCTGCGCTACATGGTGCTGTTCCTGATCGTCGTGGCCATCGGTGGGCTGGGGTCCATCCTCGGCTCCTTCGTGGCGGCCCTGGCCATCGGGATGATCGAGACCGCCAGCCGCTACCTGGTGCCGGACATGGCGACGATCACCTTCTTCGCCATCGTGATCCTGTTCCTGGCGCTGCGTCCGCGCGGCCTGATGGGGAGGGTGGGCGCATGACCGGACGTCTTCTTTCGATTTTCCTGATCCTGGCGGCAGGCGCGGCGGCCTACCTGCTGTTTCCCTACAACCTGGCCTTCCTGACCCGCATCCTGATCATGATCGTGCTGGTGCTGTCGCTTGACCTGATCCTGGGGCTGGCGGGGATCGCCACGCTGGGTCAGGCGGCCATGTACGGCGCCGGGGCCTATGCGGCGGGGCTTTTCGCCATCCACGTCTGGGCCGATCCGGTTGCCGGGCTTCTGGCCGGGGCCGTGGCAGGTGCCCTGCTGGCCGCGGTTTCGGGCGCGGTGCTGATGCGCACCCAGGGGCTGACCCTGATCATGCTGACCATCGCGGTGGCGCAGATCTGTGCCGAGATCGCGAATCGCGCCCGCGGCGTCACCGGCGGTGCCGACGGGTTGCGGGGCATCCGCCCCGGCAAGGTGCTGGGCTTGTGGGAGTTCGATTTCATCGGCATCACCGGCTACTGGTACGCCTTCGCCGTCATGCTGCTGGTCTTCCTGGCCCTTGCTATCATCGCCCGGTCCCCCTTCGGCCTGTCGCTGCGCGGCATCCATGAAAGCCCCGAGCGCATGGTGGCCATCGGCGTCTCCGTTTATCGCCGCCGCTTGGCCGCCTACACCATGGGCGGGGCCATCGCCGGGATCGCGGGGGCGCTGTCGGCGCAGATCACCCAGCTGGTCAGCCTGGAGTCCTTTTCCTTCACGCTGTCGGCCGAGGCGCTGATCATGCTGATCCTGGGCGGCACGGGGCGGCTCTACGGCGCGATCCTGGGCACGGTGATCTTCATGGCCGTGCACCACGTGGCGGCGGCCAACGATCCGTTCAACTGGCTCTTCGTCATCGGCGCTCTGGTCCTCGTGGTGGTCTTCTTCCTGCCGCGCGGCCTGGTCGCGCTGCCCGTCAGCCTGAAACGTCTTGCCAAGGGAGGCCGCCATGCAGGGACTTGAGGTACGTGGACTGTCCAAGCGGTTCGGCGGGCTGGTGGTGTCCGAAGATATCGACTTCGATCTGCCGCCCGGCGCCCGCAAGGCGCTGATCGGGCCCAATGGCGCGGGCAAGAGCACATTTGCCAATCTGGTCACGGGCATCCTCGCCCCCACGGGCGGCAGCATCCGCTTCGACGGGCAGGACATCGCGGCCCTGGACGAGGCCGAGCGGGTCAAGCACGGCATCGCCAAGACCTTCCAGATCACCACCCTGTTTTCCGGCCTGACGGTGCGGGAGAACCTGCGTCTGCCGGTGCTGGAACGTCAGGGGCAGGGCGGGCGCCTGTTCCGCCGCGCCGACAGCGATCCGAAGATCGAGGCCGAGGTCGAGGCGCTGCTGGCGCAGTTCGATCTGCTGGCGCTGGCGGACCGGCCGGTGGTCGATCTGGCCTATGGTCAGCAGCGCCTGGTCGAGATGGCCCTGACGCTGGCGTTGAAGCCGCGAGTGCTGATCCTGGATGAGCCTGCCGCTGGTGTGCCATCTAGCGAGACGCATCTGATCATCGAGGCCATCGAACGGCTGCCCGAGGATCTGGCGGTGCTGGTGATCGAGCATGACATGGACCTGGTGTTCCGGGTGGCGCGCTCGATCGTGGTGCTGGTGCAGGGGCGGATCCTGACCGAGGGCACGCCCGAGGAGATCGCCCGCAACGCGCAGGTGCGCGAACTTTACCTGGGAGGCGCCCATGGCTGACCGGCTTCTGGAGCTTGGCAATGTCACCGCGGGCTACGGCCCGACCCACGTGCTGCGGGACCTGTCGCTGAGCGTGGCGCCCGGCGAACGGCTGGCGGTCATCGGCCGCAACGGCGCGGGCAAGACGACGCTGCTCAACACCATCATGGGGTTGACCCGGCTGCACGGCGGGCACCTTCGCTTTGGCGGGCGGTCGCTGGACCGGATGGCCCCGCATCGCCGCAATGGCCTGGGCCTCGGCCTGGTGCCGCAGACGCGCGACATCTTCCCCTCGCTCACGGTGGAGGAAAACCTGCTGTCCTGCCTGCGCGGCGACGCCACGCTGGAGGAGGCCTATGCGCTGTTCCCGCGCCTGAAGGAACGGCGGCGCAACGGCGGGATGCAGCTGTCGGGCGGCGAGCAGCAGATGTTGTCCATCGCCCGAACCCTGATGACCCGCCCCGAGGTGCTGTTGCTGGATGAACCGCTGGAGGGTCTGGCGCCGGTGATCTGCGAACAGCTGATGGCGGTTTTCGAGGAACTGGCGAAGGACGGCACCCGGGCCGTCGTGCTGGTGGAACAACACGCGGAGGCGGCGCTCGCCTTTGCCACGCGGGCCATCCTGATGGCCAACGGGACGATCGTGCATGAGGGCCCCGCCGGGGACCTCATCGCCGACAAGACACTGCTGCACCGCCATGTCGGTGTCGGCATCGACCCCTGAGGAGGAGGACATGAGAGACATGGAACTGATCGAAGGCCACCGCGCCATCACCCCGCCCGAGGGCATGCCGGTCTGGGACGTGGATCCCTTCGACACGGCGGTGCTGAGCGATCCGGACGCCTACTACGCCGGGCTGCGCCACCGTGGCCCCGTGGTCTACATCCCGCGCTGGTCGGTTCTGGCGCTTGGCCAGTACGAAACGACCAAGGCGGTTTTCAGCGACCACGAGAATTTCGTGTCCTCGCGCGGCGTCGGTCTGAACGATTTCCGTGTCGGCGACCCCTGGCGGCCGCCCTCGATCATCCTTGAAGTGGATCCGCCCGACCACACCCGCACCCGCCGGGTCATGTCCAGGGCCCTGTCGCCCAAGGTGGTGAAGACCATGGCCGGGATGTTTGCCGAGGCAGCGGAGCAGCTGGTCGACGAACTGGTCGCGCGTGGCCGCATCGAGGCGGTGGAGGATCTGGCCGAACGCTTCCCGATCACCGTCTTCCCGCGCGTCGTGGGCATGCGGGATGTCGATCAGCGGATCCTGGTGGATTACGGCGCCTGCGTCTTCAACTCGATGGGGCCCGACAATGCCTTGCGCCGCGCCGCCACCGCCCGCGCCAAGGAAATCGCGCCCTGGATCATGGCCGCCTGCGCCCGCGAAAGGCTGACCGAGGACGGGATCGGCGCGATGATCTACGCTGACGCCGATGCCGGCGAAATCGGCCAGGACGAGGCGCCGCTGCTGGTCCGCTCGCTGCTGTCGGCCGGTGTCGACACGACCGTGACCGGGATCGGCAACGCGCTTTACTGCTTCGCCGCCAATCCGGGCGAATGGGACCGCCTGCGCGCCGAGCCCAAGCTGGTGCGCCCGGCCATCGAGGAGGTGCTGCGCTACACCTCGCCCGTGCATACCTTCGGACGCACCGCCGGGCGCGACTGCGAAATTGCCGGCTATCCGGTGGAGGAGGGGACCAAGATCCTCTGCGTGCTGGGCGCCGCCAACCTGGACCCCGACAAATGGGGCGACCCCGATACCTTCCGCATCGACCGGCGCCCGATGGGCCACATGGGCTTCGGCGCGGGCATCCATGGCTGCGTCGGCCAGAACATCGCCCGTGGCGAGATGGAGGCGGTGCTGACCGCCCTGGCCCGCAAGGTGGCCCGGATCGAGTTCGACGGCGACGCCCCCTGGCGGCCCAACAACGCGATCCATGCCCTCGACAAGCTCCCCCTGAAACTCATCCCCGCCTGAGGAGACCCCCATGCCCAAGGTTACCTACATCGAACATGACGGCACCGAGACCACGCTGGAGGCCGCGAGCGGCGACAGCGTGATGGAGACGGCCATCGCCGGCGGCGTCGACGGGATCGTGGCGGAATGCGGCGGCTCGATGATGTGCGCGACCTGCCATTGCTACGTCGACGACGCCTGGATCGAGCGTACCGGCACCCGGTCGGAGGGAGAGGACGACATGCTGGAAAGCGCGGTCTGCGAGGTGAAGCCGACCTCGCGCCTGTCGTGCCAGATCGCGATGACGCCTGAGCTGGACGGCCTCGTCGTGCATCTGCCGGAGGAACAGGTATGAGCATGGGGCCCGTCGTCATCGTGGGCGCGGGGCAGGGCGGGTTCCAGGCCGCCCTGTCCCTGCGACAGGAGGGATACGAGGGGCCGATCACCCTGATCGGCGCCGAGCCGGGGCTGCCCTATCAGCGCCCGCCGCTCTCGAAGGCGTACCTCAAGAGCGGCGAGGCGGAGAAGCTGGTCCTGCGCCCGCAGAAAGTCTTCGACGCCAAGGACATCACCTTGCGGACCGGCACCCGGGTCGAGGGCCTCGACCGGGCGGCGCGGCAGGTGGTCATCGGCGACGAACGCCTGGATTACGAGACCCTGATCCTCGCCACCGGCACCCGCAACCTGCGTCCGCCGCTGCCGGGGGTGGAGCGGGCGCTGGACCTGCGCACGCTGGAGGATGCGGCGACCCTGCGTGCCGCCCTGGACCAGCCGCGCCGCGTTGCCGTCATCGGCGGTGGCTTCATCGGGCTGGAATTCGCCGCCGTGGCCGCCTCCCTCGGTCATCGGGTCAGCCTGGCCGAGGCGGCGCCCCGTCTGATGGCGCGTGCCGTTTCTCCCGAAATGTCGGAGCGGTTCCGCGCCCTGCACGAAACCCTTGGCACCGCGCTGTATCTCGGCAATGGCGTGACCGAGGTGACCGGTCAGGGCATCGGGCTGGCCGACGGGACCCGGCTGGACGCCGACCTGGTGCTGCTGGCCGCCGGCGTCTGCCCGAACGTGGACCTGGCCAAGGCGGCGGGACTGGAGGTCGACAACGGCATCGTCGTCGACGCCACCCTGCGCACCGCCGACCCGCATATCTTCGCCCTGGGCGATTGCGCCGCCTTCCCGGAGGCCCGCAGCGGCGCGCGGGTCCGGCTGGAAAGTGTCCAGGCGGCCACCGACCACGCCCGGGCCATCGCCAAGACCATCGTGCATGGAACGACGGATCCCTATGCGGCGGTGCCCTGGTTCTGGTCCGATCAACATGATTGCAAGCTGCAGATCGCCGGCCTGGCCCTGCCCGGCGACGAGAGCGTGCTGCTGGACAGCGGCGCGGTCCTACGCTTCCGCGACGGCCGCCTGAGCGCGGTCGAAACGGTCAACGATGCCAAGACCCACATGAAGGCGCGCCGGCTGCTGGCGCAAGACGCCGCGCCCACCCGTGACAGTCTCCTGGAAAGGAATTATGACCTGACAGCCGCATAGGTCCTAACCCCGGGGGCGTCGCACCGTGACCGAAGAGCCGAACCGCCGCATCTCCAGCCCGACCCGTGACCGGGACGGGGTGCAAATCCTCGATATCGACTACTACGCGCCCTTCCTGCTCAGCGCCGTCAGCAGCGCCTGGCAGCGGCAGACCTCGGCCATTTACCGTCGCGACTTCAACCTCGGGATCGTGGACTGGCGGGTGATCGCCATGCTCAACATCGAGCCGGAGATCACCGCCAACCGCATCTGCGAGGTGATCCGTCTCGACAAGGCCGCGGTCAGCCGGTCGCTGAAGTTGCTGGAGGCGCGGGGCCTTGCGACGTTCGAGGCGTCGGGCAGCGATCCGCGCCGGCGCAAGTGGTGGCTGACCGACGCGGGGCAGGCGGTGCACCGCGAGATCCTGGATATCGCGCTGGACTGCGAGGCGCGCATGCTTGACGATATCGCACCGGAAGAGATCGAGGTGCACCTGAAGGTCATGCGCAGCATGTTGAAGAACCTCGACAGGTAGCTCGGCGCCACTGCCGCCCCCAATGTCTGCCTCTCATTCGTTCCCTGGTCCTGTCTGCACACAAGCGTGAGACAGGTATGACACCTGCGCCTATGCGGCCTGTGCAAAGCGATAGACCGTACGATTGCGATAGACCTCGCCGGGCCGGATCACCGGGTCGGGGAAGTGCCGCTGGTTGGGCGCATCGGGCCACTCCTGGGTTTCCAAGGCCAGCCCGGCGCGGGGGCCATAACGCAGGCCGTCGAGACCGGGCAGCCCTGCGCTGGGGAGATGCGCTGCATCGTAGACCTGCAGGCCCGGCGCATCCGTGTCCACCTCTAGGACCAGGCCGTCGCGGCCCGTGAGGCGGGCGGCGGTCCTCTCCGCATCAAGGCAGAAAGTGTGGTCGTAGCCATGGCGACCGATTTCGCGCGGGCTGCGAAAGTCGAAGGGGGTGGCCTCGACCGGAGCGATCCTGCCCAGCGGGATCAGGCGATCATCGACCGGCAGGTAGTGCCGGGCGGCGATCTGCAGGGTCTGGCCCGCCACATCGCCCGCGGAATCGAGCGAGAAGTAGCTGTGATGCGCCAGCGAGATCGGACAGGGGGCCGAAGGCGTGGCCTCCATGGTGATCTCCAGCGCGGTGCCGGTCGCGCGGTAGGTGACGGTGACGGCGCAGCGGCCCGGGAAGCCCATGTCGCCGTCGGCCAGCAGCAGGGCGAAGGTGGCGCTGTCGGTCGTGGAGGCTTCCAGCGTCCAGTTGCGCAGGCCGATCCCGGCGCGGCCCCCGTGCAGGCAGGTGCGCCCGGCCTCGTTGCGGTCCAGCTGGTAGGTCGTGCCGTCCAGTGTGAAGCGCCCCTCGGCGATGCGGTTGGCGTACCGACCCACGGTTGCGCCGAAATAGGCCATGGGGCCCAGGTAGTCCTCCAGTCGCGGGGAGCCCAGGACCAGCGGGTGGGCCAGGCCCTGCAGGCGCAGGTCCTGCAACGTGGCACCATGGGTCAGCAGGGAGGCGGTCAGCGCGCCGGAACTGATCGTGACCTGCTGTACCGCTTCGCCGTCGGGACCTGTGCCGAAAGGCCGGGGCATTACAGCACCACCTGGTGTTCGCGCTGGCCGGCGATCCCGGTGGGCGCCTGGTAAAGCTTGCCCTGGGCCGCGTCGGGCGCCTCCAGCGCCTCAAGCGCCGTGGTCACGTAGAGCGTGGTCAGCTCCGGTCCACCGAAGGCCGGGCAGGAGCTGTGCAACCCACCCACCTCGATCGCTCGGTCGAAACGCCCGTCGGGTGCATAGCGGGCCACGCGGGCGGCGCCCCACTGGGCGTTCCACAACCCGCCTTCGGCATCCACAACGGCCCCGTCGGGAAAGAGCCCTTCGGGCGCGAGATCGACGAAGACCTCGGGCGTGGCCGCGGGCCAGCCTCTCGCATCCAGCGGCACGCGGAGGATCTTCTGGGTCGGGGTGTCGGCGAAATAGGCGGTTCGGCCGTCGGGGGCGAAGCAGATCGCGTTGGGAATGGTGATCCCGGTCCAGAGCGGGCGGATTTCGCCGCCGGCATAGCGATAGATCGCGCCGGCGCCGGGTTCGGCGGACTTGCCCATGGTGCCGATCCAGAACCCGCCCTGCGGATCGGCGCGACCGTCGTTGGAGCGGGTCGCCGGGTTGCCGCCCTCCAGGTCGACCAGCTTGTCGCGGGTGCCGGCCTCGATGTCGAAGCGCCAGAGGGCGGTTTCCGAGGCCAGCAGCAGCGTATCCTGATCCACCCAGCCAGCGGCGGAGTGGTAGTCGTCGAAGCGCCATTCCAGCGGAGTCTCGCCCTGCCGGGACAGCAGCTTGCGGCCCATGATGTCGAACCAGAAGAGCTGGCCGCGCAGCGGATGCCAGAGCGGGCCTTCGCCCAACTCGCAGCGACGGGAGTCGAAGATGCTCGCGCTCATGCGGAAAAGACGTCGTCGTAGCGGGACACCATGGCGGTGGCGCGGGCGGCGACCGTGGCGGCGTCGTCACCGGGGCTGTAAAGCGCCGTGCCGATGCCGAAGCCGCTGGCGCCTGCCGCGGCCCATTCGGCGAAGTTCTCAGGACCCGCGCCGCCGACGGCGTAGACGGGCACCTCGGCGGGGATGACGGCGCGCATGGCCTTCAGGCCCGCCGGGCCGATCAGCGAACCGGGGAACAGTTTCAGCCCGTCGGCCCCGGCGCGCAGGGCGGCGAAACATTCGGTCGGTGTCATCACGCCGGGCCAGCTTTGCAGGTCACGGGCCTTGGTCGCCGCGATGACCTCTGGATTGGCGTCGGGCGACACAATCAGTTTGCCACCGGCCCCGGCGACGTCGGCCACGTCCTCGGGGGTCAGGACGGTGCCCGCGCCGATCAGCGCCTCGCTGCCGAAGGCGTCGGCCATGCGGGCGATGGAGACCAGTGGCTCGGGCGAGTTCAGCGGCACCTCGATCGCGTTGATGCCGGCGCCGATCAGGACCTCGGCCACGGGCAGGGCGTCGGCGGGCGTGATGCCACGCAGAATGGCGATGATGTTGCGGCGCATGGCCTCTCCTTCCCTTGGCGCCTCGGCGCCATCTTCTTCGGGCCCTTGGCACCTGGGCGCCGTCTTCGTCGGCCGGGGCGGCCTTCCTCAGCCCTGCAGCAGCAGGTGGGCGGCCTTGAGACCGCTCAGGGCCAGCTCAGGGTTTTGCGCCGCGCGGGCGGTGCCGCCCAGCCGCTCCATTGCCGAAATGTAGCGGTGGGTCAGCCGGGGTGAACCCACGACCACCACGTCGCGATTCTGCCAGAAGTCCTGCGCCCCTGCCAGTTCGGTCCCGATCAGCAGCCCCGAGAGCCGCCCCGTGGCCGCGGCGGGCGCAAGCCCTTCCAGCAAGGAGGCGGGGCGGATCGAGAACAGCTCCATCCCCAGGGCGGCGGGGGCGGCGAAACCGGTGGCGAGCGCGGCGTCGAAAGCCACCTCGTCGGCCTCGCCATCGGTCGAAAGGGAATGGCGCAGGACGGAATGCTGGCCGATGAGGGCGAAAATCTCGCCCGTCATGGCGGTGCGGAAGGACAGCACCTGGCCGCCCGCCACGCGGACCCACTTGGTATGGGTGCCGGGCAGGCAGAGGGTGCCATCGAATTCGGGTTCATCGGCGAGGAAACCGGCGATCTGGGTCTCTTCGCCGCGCATCACGTCGGCGGGATCGGACTGGCTCAAACCCGGCAGGATGCGCACCGAGAGCCGAGGGTCCCTGGTCGGCGCGAGGACCGGCGCGCCACCGCCGGCGGGCGGGCAAGGGACCTGCGCATAGGGGGCCTCGATCCAGCCCTGCTTGGCCCCGGCCATGCCGCAGATCAGCACCGGCGTCACGCGGTCCGCAGGCAGAAGGTCTTCGGCCAGTCGCAGCAAGGCCGGCTCGAACTGATCGGGTGCCAGGCCGCCCATGCCGTCGGCGGAGCTGCGTTCCGCGCGCACTGCGCCCCCGGGCCCGATGGCCCAGAGACGCAGGTTCGAGGTGCCCCAATCGGCGGCAATCCAGTCGGTCGTTGGGGCGGCCTGCATCGTCAGACGCCCTGCAGGTCGGCGGGCAGCAGCGCCTCGGGCAGGTTCTGGTAGCAGACCGGACGCAGGAAGCGACGGATCGCCAGGGTACCCACCGAGGTGGCGCCGAAGTTGGTCGACGCCGGGAAGGGACCACCGTGCACCATGCTGTCGCAGACCTCGACGCCGGTCGGGAAGCCATTGGCCAGCACGCGGCCGGCCTTGCGTTCCAGCACCGGCAGCAGGGCGCGGGCGGCCTCGGCGTCGCCGTCATCCATGTGCAGCGTCGCGGTCAGCTGACCCTCAAAACCCTTCGCCAGGGTCACCATCTCGTCGAGGTTATCGACGCGGACCACAAGGCCCAGGGGGCCGAAGACCTCTTCGCCGAGGGCGTGGTCCTGCAGGTAGGCCGAGGCGTCGGTTTCGTAGAGGTTCGGCGTGGCTTCGCGGCCGTCGCTGTCGGTCGTCAGCACCGGGGTGACGGCGTTGCGGCCATCGAACCGATCCTTGCCCGCGCGATAGGCGCTGGCGATGCCGTCGGTCAGCATGACCTGGGCGTCGGTGCCGGCGAGCGCGTCCTTGGCGGCGGCGACGAAGGCGTCCCCCTCGGGGCCCTTGCCGACCACGGCGATGCCGGGGTTGGTGCAGAACTGGCCCGCGCCCATGGTCAGCGACCCGGCCCAGGCTTCGCCGATGGCGGCGCCGCGCGCGGCGGTGGCCTCTGGCAGCACGAACATCGGGTTCACCGAGCCCAGCTCGCCGAAGAAGGGGATCGGCTCGGGGCGCTGTGCGCAGAGATCGAAGAGCGCCTTGCCACCGCGCAGCGAGCCGGTGAAGCCGACGGCCTTGATCAGCGGATGCTGGACCAGGGCGCCGCCCACCTCGTGGCTGCCACCGTGGATCATCGAGAAGACGCCGGGATGCGTGCCGGTCTTCTCGACGGCGGCCTTGATGGCGTCGGCGATGATCTCGGCGGTGCCGGGGTGGGCCTCATGGCCCTTGACGACGACCGGGCAGCCGGCGGCCAGGGCCGCGGCGGTGTCCCCGCCGGCGGTCGAGAAGGCCAGCGGGAAGTTCGAGGCGCCGAAGACGGCCACGGGGCCGATCGGACGTTCGATCATGCGCAGGTCGGGACGGGGCAGGGGCGCGCGGTCGGGCAGCGCCACGTCGTGGCGGCGGTCCAGGTAGTCGCCTTTCAGGATGTGATCCGCGAACATGCGGATCTGCCCGGTGGTGCGGCCCCGTTCACCCTGCAGGCGGCCTTCGGGCAGGCCGGTTTCGGCGGTGCCGATGGCGGTGATGGTCTCGGCGCGCGCCTCGATCTCGTCCGCGATGGCGTTGAGGAAGGCGGCGCGTTCTTCGCGGCTGGAATAGCCGTAGGACCAAAACGCCTCTTCGGCGGCCTGCACGGCCTTGTCCACCAGCGCGGGATTGCCTGCGGAGACCGTGATCGGCTCTCCGGTGACGGGGGTCGAGGCAAAGGTGGCCTCGGTGCCGGTCCATTCACCAGCGATCAGATGTTTGCCGTGGAAAGTCATTTGGGTACTCCCTTACTTGCCCCAGGACAGCGCCATGATGTCCAGATCGGACGCCAGTTGGAGAAGGCGCGCCCGGGTGCGGTCGGTCATGGGTTTCAGCGGATGGCGAACGTGATCGGACTTGATGACACCGCCTTCCTTGTAGACCACCTTGCAGGCACGCAGCCCGCACTGGCGGTTTTCGTGATTGATGAGCGGCAGGCAAAGCTGCCACTGCGCCAGGGCCGCGTCCTTTTCGCCGGCTAGGTAGTGGGTGACGATGGGGCGGATCTTCTCGGCGAACATGCCGCTTGTCATGGTGCCGGTACAGCCGGCGTCCAGATCGGCCAGCAGCGTCACCGCTTCCTCGCCGTCGAAGGGCCCGATGATGTCATCGCCGCCCGCCTCGATCAGCGCCGCCAGCTTGTCGGCGGCGAAGGGGGTTTCCATCTTGAAGTAGGAGACGTTCTCGATCTCCTTCGCCATCTTGACCAGCAGCGGCACCGGCAGGGTGACCCCCGACAGCGGTGCGTCCTGGATCATGATCGGGATCGAGATCGCGTCGGAGACCCTGGCGAAATGCTCGAAGATCATGTCGGGCGGGGGCACCAGGCCGACGCCGTGGTAGGGCGGCATCATCATCAACATCGAGGCGCCCAGAGCCTCGGCCTCGCGAGCGCGGTCGATGACGACCTGGGTCGAGAAATGCGAGATGGTGACGATCACCGGCACGCGGCCCGCGACATGCTGCAGGCTGAGGCGGGTCAGCACCCGGCGTTCCTCGTCAGACAGCACGAACTGTTCGGAGTAGTTGGCGAGGATGCAGATGGCATCGACGCCCTGGTCGATCAGGCAGTCGAGGACGCGGGTCATGCCCTCTTTGTCGAGGGACCCGTCGTCGAGGAAGGGCGTGGGCGCAACGGGCAGGATGCCGGTCAGAGGGGTTTTCACTGTCGGGTCCTTTCAGGAATTTCGGGTCAGGGACGGGCAGGGGTCAGAAAGGGCGAGGATCAGAACTCGAAGGGTTCAACCACCGAGCGGCGGCCAAGGAGAAAGGCATCGGCCGCATGGCGCAGCGGGCGCAGGTCCATGTCGATGCCACCTGCGCGCACCAGATCTGCCATCTTGGCGTAGAGCCGGGGATATTCCCCATCGAGGCCCGCGTGATGGGCGCCCTGTTCCTCGCCGTCGATGTACATGTTGGCGCCGCCATTGGTCAGCAGCAGGGTGCCTTCCTCGCAGCGGGCTTCCATCGACCAGGTCTGTTCGCCTTCCTGGCGGAAGTCGAAGTCGCAGGTCACCCGGGCGCCGCCGGGGTGGTGGAAGGCCAGGTCGGCGGCAATTGGCGCCTGCCGGTTCTCGGGGAAGGACAGGGTGGCGGATTGCAGGTGGATCGGATCGGGCAGGATCTCGGTCACGATGGACAGGGCATTGATGCCCGGGTCGAAGACGCCGAGGCCCCCGGCCTCGAAGATCCAGTCCTGGCCGGGATGCCAGCGGCGTACGTCCTCGCGCCAGGTGACATGCAGCGATTTCAGCGTCTTGTCCGCCAGCCAGGCCTTGGCGGGGGCAACCTTGTCGGCCTCACGCGAATGCCAGGTGGCGTAGATCGACAGGCCCTTGTCCCGCGCCATCTGTTCCAGCGCGCTGCATTCGGCCAGCGTCGCGCCTGGGGGCTTCTCCAGCATGACGTGACGGCCAGCGGCCAGCGCCTTGGCCGCGTAGTCGAACCGCGGCACGGGCGGCAGGCACAGGGAGACGACGCGGATCTCGGGCCGCGTTTCCAGCATTTCGGTGAAGGAGGTGAAGGCCTCCACCCCCTCGACCGTCCCCGCGCGGGAGACGGTCGCGGCCAGCTCCCAGTCGGGGGAGGCGCTGAGCGAGGGGACGTGTTGATCCACGGCGATCTTGCCGATGCCGACGAGTGCGATATCCATCAGTGGGCATCCTTTCCGACGGCATTGCCCCGGCAGCCCTTGAGGAAGTCGAGGTCGGCGCCGGTGTCGGCGCCCTCAACATGCTGCTGGTGCAGCCAGCCATAGCCGCTTTCAAATCTCTCATGGGCCGGTGTCCACTCCGCCAGGCGGGCGGTCAGCTCTTCATCCGTGATGTCCAGGTGGACCCGGCGCGCGGCCACGTCGACCTCGATCATGTCGCCGTTGCGGACCACGGCCAGCGGGCCACCGGCGGCCGCTTCGGGGGAGGTGTGCAGGATCACGGTGCCATAGGCGGTGCCGGACATGCGCGCGTCGGAAATGCGCACCATGTCGGTGATGCCCTTCTGCAGGACCTTCGGCGGCAGGCCCATGTTGCCCACCTCGGACATGCCGGGGTAACCCTTCGGCCCGCAGTTCTTCAGGACCATGACGCAGGTCTCGTCGATGTCGAGATCGGGGTCGTTGATCTTGGCCTTGTAGTCGTCGATGTCCTCGAACACCACGGCGCGGCCGCGGTGCTGCATCAGGTGCTTCGAGGCGGCGGAGGGTTTCAGCACCGCGCCATTGGGCGCCAGGTTGCCCTTCAGCACGGCGATGCCGCCCTGGGGCGTCAGGCCCTGGCCCACGGGGCGGATCACGTCCTCGTTGTGGTTCATAACGTCTGCGACTTCATCCCAGATCGTCTCTCCCGAAACGGTCAGTGCGTCCTTGTGCAGCAGACCCGCTTCGCCAAGGCGCTTGAGCACGACAGGCAGGCCACCGGCGTAGAAGAATTCTTCCATCAGGTAGTCGCCGGAGGGCATCAGGTTGACGATGGTTTCCACGTCTCGTCCGCAACGGTCCCAGTCGTCCAGGGTCAGGTCGACGCCCGGCACGCGGCCCGCGATGGCCAGCAGGTGGATCACGGCGTTGGTCGAGCCGCCGATGGCGCCGTTGGTGCGGATGGCGTTCTCAAACGCCTGCTTGGTCATGATGTCCGACGGCTTCAGGTCGTCCTTGACCATCTGCACGATGCGCCGGCCCGACATCTGCGCCATGACGCGGCGGCGGCTGTCCACCGCCGGGATCGCGGCATTGCCCGACAGCGCCATGCCAAGCGCCTCGGCCATCGACGCCATGGTCGAGGCCGTGCCCATGGTGTTGCAGGTGCCCGAGGACCGGGACATGCCCTGTTCGGCCTCCAGGAATTCCTCCTGCGTCATGTCGCCGGCCTTCACCGCCTCGGAGAACTTCCACAGGTGGGTGCCGGAGCCGACACGTTCGCCCCGGAAATACCCGTTCAGCATCGGGCCGCCGGTCACGACGATGGAGGGCACATCGCAGCTGGCCGCGGCCATCAGCAGCGAGGGCGTGGTCTTGTCGCAGCCGACCATCAGGACGCAGCCGTCGATCGGCTGGCCGCGCATCTGTTCCTCGATCGACAGGGCGGCAAGGTTGCGGAACATCATCGCCGTCGGGCGGAAGGTGTTTTCGGAGGCCGAGAAGACGGGCACCTCGACCGGGAAACCGCCGGCCTCCCAGATGCCGGCCTTCACCTTTTCCGCGAGTTCGCGCAGGTGGCCGTTGCAGGGGGTCAGGTCGGACCAGGTATTCATAATGCCGATGATCGGGCGGCCGTCGAACAGGTCGTGCGGGTAGCCCTGGTTCTTCATCCAGCCACGATGGTAGATCGTATCGCGCGAGTTGCCGCCATACCATTCCTGGGACCGTAGCTTGCGGGGCCATTCGGCAGGTTTGAACGTCATTGCACTGGGTCCTGACAAAGTTGGATCGGGGGCAGAAGGCGGGGGAGGCCCCGCCCTACGGGGGTGGCGCGAGCGGCGGTCCGCCCGGCCGAATTGGATGCGTGGGGCGGGGCGCACCCGCCGCAGGGTCAGCTCTTGTTCTTCTGGTAGACGTCGAAGAACACGGCGGCGAGCAGCACCAGGCCCTTGATCACCTGCTGGTAATCGATGCCGATGCCCATGATCGACATGCCGTTGTTGAGCACGCCCATGATGAAGGCACCGATCACGGCCCCGATGATCTTGCCGGAACCGCCCGACATCGAGGCCCCGCCGATGAAGACGGCGGCGATCACGTCCAGTTCCACCGCGAAGCCGGCCTTGGGGGTGGCGGTGTTGAGGCGGGCGGCGAAGATCAGGCCCGCCAGCGCGGCCAGCATCCCCATGTTGACGAAGGCCAGGAAGGTCAGCTTCTCGGTCTTGATGCCCGACAGCTTGGCGGCCTTCTCGTTGCCGCCCAGGGCGTAGATCCGGCGGCCCAGCGTGGTGTTCTCGGTGATGAAGGCATAGACCACCGTCAGCACCACCATCGAGACCAGCACGTTCGGCAGACCGCGGAAGCCCGACAGCTTGTACATCACGTAGAAGAGGGCCCCGCAGACGATCACGTTGCGCACGACGAAGAACAGCGTCGGTTCGTCATCCATGCCGTACTTGGCGTTACGGGCACGCTGGTTCAGGCCCATCCAGACGATCCCGATCACCGCCAGCGCCCCGGCCAGAAGCGCCGTGCCATTGGGACGGTTGATACCGAGGATATCCGGGATGAAGCCGGTCGAGAGCGACTGGAAGCTACGCTCGAACGGGCCCACGGACTGTCCTTCCAGCAGCCAGAGCGACAGGCCGCGGAACACCAGCATGCCGGCCAAGGTGACGATGAAGGCGGGGATCTTCCAGTAGGCGACCCAGTAGCCGTGCCAGGCGCCGATCAGCACGCCGGCGACCAGGCAGGCGGGAATGGTCAGCCAGACCGGCCAGCCCCAGTTGACCATCATCACCGCCGCCAGCGCGCCGACAAACCCCATGACGGAGCCGACCGAGAGGTCGATATGGCCCGCTACGATGACGATCAGCATGCCGAGCGCCATGATGATGATATAGCTGTTCTGCAGGAACAGGTTGGTGATGTTGACGGGCTTCAGCAGCGTGCCATCGGTCACCACCTGGAAAAACAGCATGATGGCGATCAGCGCGACCAGCAGGCCGTAATCGCGCAGGTGCCCGGCGAGATAGGCGCCAAGGCTCTTGCCCGCGCTGTCGTTGTTCTTTTCCGCGAGGTCCACGTTTCCCACTCCCTATTCCGCAGCGCCCGAGACAGGCTCGTCGACGACATCGGTGACGATCATCGACATGATCTTTTCCTGGCTGGCCTCGGCCGCCGTCAGTTCTCCGACCAGCGCGCCCTCGTTCATCACGTAAACGCGGTCGCACATGCCCAGCAGTTCGGGCATCTCGGAGGAGATCATCACCACGCCCTTGCCCTGTTCCGACAAGTCATTGATGATGTTGTAAATTTCAAATTTCGCGCCAACGTCGATGCCGCGTGTCGGCTCATCCAGGATCAGCACCTCCGGCCCGGAGAAGAGCCACTTGGACAGCACCACCTTCTGCTGGTTGCCGCCTGAGAGGTTCATCACCTTCTGAAAGACCGATGGCGTGCGGATGTTCATCGCGCGGCGGTAGTCCTCCGCGACGCGGGTTTCCTCGCCCTCGCTGATGACACCGGATTTCGATACGCCGGGCAGGTTGGCCAGGGTGATGTTCTTCTGGATCGTCTCCTCCAGCACCAGGCCCAGCGACTTGCGGTCCTCGGTGACATAGGCCAGGCCCGCGTCGATGGCCTTGCCCACGGTGGAGACATCCACGGGCGCCCCGTGCATCTTCACGCTGCCCGAGATGTTCTTGCCGTAGCTCTTGCCAAAGATCGACATCACCAGCTCGGTCCGACCGGAGCCCATCAGGCCCGCGATGCCGACGACCTCGCCTGCGCGGACGTTGAAGGACGCGTTGCGGATTACCTGGCGGTCGGCATGTTCAGGGTGCCAGACGTTCCAGCCCTCGACTTCCATCAGCATCTCGCCCGCGCGGTGCGGACGCGGCGGATAGCGGTCGGACATGTC
Organism: Pseudooceanicola marinus; assembly: GCF_020177265.1. Classification (GTDB taxonomy): domain Bacteria; phylum Pseudomonadota; class Alphaproteobacteria; order Rhodobacterales; family Rhodobacteraceae; genus Pseudooceanicola; species Pseudooceanicola marinus_A. The sequence continues at coordinate 172,541 of NZ_JAIVMC010000006.1, read as the reverse complement.
CCGGCCCACCATGTCGCGCACGATGCGGTCCTCGGTAATCTCTTCCTCGTGGGCGTTCATCGACGACACGGTCGACCCGTCGCGGATCACCGTCACGCTGTCGGCCACGCGGCGGACCTCGTTCAGCTTGTGGGAGATGATAATCTGGGTGACGCCCTTGGCCTTCAGCTCCAGCATCAGGTCCAGAAGGGCCTGGCTGTCATGCTCCGACAGGGCTGCGGTCGGTTCGTCCAGGATCAGCAGTTTCACGTCCTTGGACAGGGCCTTGGCGATCTCGACCAGCTGCTGCTTGCCGACGCCCAGGCTGTCGATCAGCGTGCCGGGGTTCTCGACCAGGCCGACCCGCTTCAGCAGGTCCTCGGTCAGGCGGAAGGTCTCTCGCCAGTCCATCACGCCGTTCTTCGCGCGCTCGTTGCCGAGGAAGATATTTTCGGCAATGGACAGCAGCGGCACCAGGGCCAGTTCCTGGTGGATGATGATCACGCCCACCTCTTCGCTGTCATTGATGTCCGTAAACTGGGCCAGCTTGCCGTCGTAGTGGATTTCACCGTCGTAGGTGCCGGCGGGATAGACGCCGGAGAGCACTTTCATCAGCGTGGATTTCCCGGCGCCGTTCTCGCCGCAAATGGCGTGAATCTCGCCCGTCGCCACCGTCAGGTTGACGTTGTCCAGGGCCTTCACACCGGGGAATTCCTTGGTGATGGCGCGCATTTCAAGCAAAGAAGTCATGGCTTTGCCTTCTGCAGTCTTTGAGGGGAGGGCGCGCCCAGGGCGCAGCATGGCGCACCTGAGGGCCGTGGCGGCCGGTCCGGAAACCGGCCGCGGGCGATCGGGGGGCCGATCTTACTCGAAGGCGTCGGCGGGGTGATAACCGCTGTCGACCACGATTTCCTTCCAGTTGGAACTGTCCACGAGGACCGGTTCCAGCAGGTAGGAGGGGACGACCTTCACGCCGTTGTCGTAGGTCTCGGTGTCGTTGATCTCGGGCTCCGATCCCTCGACCAGCGCCTCGACCATGTCGACGGCGACGCCGGCCAGTTCGCGGGTGTCCTTGAAGACGGTCGAATACTGCTCACCGGCAATGATCGACTTCACCGAGGGCAGTTCGGCGTCCTGGCCGGTGACGATCGGCATTTCCATGTCGCCGGAGCCGTAGCCCACGCCCTTGAGCGAGGACAGGATGCCGATGGACAGCCCGTCGTAGGGCGACAGCACGCCATGCACCATCTCGTCGGTGTAGTAGGCGGACAGCAGGTTATCCATGCGGGCCTGGGCGACGGCCCCGTCCCAACGCAGGGTGCCCACGGTGTCCATGCCCATCTGGCCCGACACGATGTTGATGGTGCCGTCCTCGATCAGCGGGTCCAGGACCGACATGGCGCCGTTGTAGAAGAAGTAGGCGTTGTTGTCGTCCGGGGAGCCGCCGAACAGTTCGACGTTGTAGGGCCCGTCGCCGAAGCGTTCTTCCAGCCCGTCCACCAGCGAGGTGGCCTGCTGCACGCCGACCTGGAAGTTGTCGAAGGTGGCGTAGTAGCTGACGTATTCACTGTCGCGGATCAGGCGGTCATATGAAATGACCGGGATGTCCGCGTAGTAGGCGTTTTCAAGCGCGTTCGACAGGGTGGTGCCGTCGATGGCGGCAATCACCAGCACGTCCACGCCGCGGGTGATCATGTTCTCGATCTGCGCAACCTGGTTCGGAATGTCGTCTTCCGCGTATTGCAGGATGGTTTCAAAGCCAGCCTCCTGCAGTTGCTCCTGCATGGAGTTGCCGTCCGAAATCCAGCGCGCCGAGGACTTGGTCGGCATGGCGATGCCGATCAGACCGTCGGCATAGGCGCCGGTTGCGAACACGAGAGCGGCGGCCGTGCTGGCCGCGAGTGTCTTGAAAGTCATGATCTCCTCCACTTTCACGGCCGGTTTGCCGGGCTTTCCCCCCGGGGCCGCATTATCTGTTTGGTCTCCTCAACCGCGCCTTGGGTAGCCCTTTCGGATCATATCTGTAAAATTCTATTTCTGGCGATTTCCATATCTGGATTGTTATGTTCCATGCTATGCAGGCGCCATGGACCTCATAAAACGCCTCAAACCCATACATTTCAGGCTCGTGGATCAGATCGCCCGGCGCCAGAAGCTGCAGCTTGCGGCGGAGGCGCTGGCGATGTCGCAGCCTGCGGCCAGCCGCATGTTGGCCGATGTCGAGGCCGAACTGGGCGCGCCGCTCTTCGTTCGCCATCCCCGCTGGATGGAGCCTACCCCCGTGGGGGAGACCTTCCTGCGGCACATCCGGGTGATTCTGAGGGAGCTGGAAACGCTGCAGTCCGAGGTCGGCAACCTTGCCGAAGGGCAGGCGGGCGAGATCCGGGTCGGCGCGGTGACCGGGCCGGCCATGGGGTTCCTGATGCCCGCCCTGCGCCAGGTGAAGGCCGAAAGTCCCGACATCGAGGCGACCATCGAGGTGGGCCCCTCGGTCGAGCTGGTGCGCGGTCTGCGCGAAGGTCGGTTCGATTTCATCATTGCCCGCCTGATGCCGGACCAGGACAGCCACGAGTTTCACGTTTACCCCGCCCGGTCCGAAAACGTGGCGCTGATGGTGCGCGAAAGTCATCCGCTGGCCGATCACCGCGCCCTGCCGTTGGACGCGGTGACGGGCTATGAATGGGTGATGCAGGAACGGGGCTCGCCGATCCGCCAGGCGGTCGAGGCGGCCTTCCTGCAATCGGGAACGGCGGTGCCGGGCAATATCTCGAACTCCTCGTCGCTGCTGGTGGTGCTGTCCCTTCTGGCCCATTCCGATGTCATCGCCCCGCAGTCCGAGGAGGTCGCCGAGATCCTTGCGGGAGACAGCCTGGGCGCGAGCCTCGTCGCACTGGACATGGCCGAACGCATCACCGTCTCCCCCTATTTCGTCCTCGCCAACCGGGGTCAGCAACTGCCGCGCGCCACCGAACGCGTGCTTGAGGAGGTTCTGCGGCGGCTTTAGGCGGGATGTGTTCGACTGGAAAGATGTTCGGAACCCCAAGGCGCAAGCAGGCCGGGACGCAGTGCCGTGGCCCGTCGGCTTCAAGTGGCAGCATAAGTTGAGACAGGAAGGCGTCTGAGAATGCGGGGCTCTTCGTTTTAATTGCAGACTTGTGGCTATTCGGAACGGGCCGCTGCTAGGATGAAATCTGGCGTCATGTATGAAAGTTCGAAAGTCCGTAGCGACGGGAAAGCAGTGTTTGGGAGATCTCGTGAACGATAACGCAGTCAATAGTCCCGAGAACGCCAGCGAGTCTTCCCAACGTCTTTCGCCAGCCCACTTCGCGCAGCTCTCGCATTTGATTTACGATCTCGCGCTCGACAATTCGCGCTGGGCGGAAATGGTCGGCCGGATCGAGGCGCTCATTGATGCGGGGGATATCGCCAGTGTCGAGAGCACTCAGGGCCTGGAAGATCTGCGTCGGCACGTCGAGCGTGCCATGGAAATATCGGACCGTCTGAGTGCGGGACGGGATGAGGGCGAGCTTGGCCGCAAGCTGTTGGTCAGCCTGTCGGTGTCTTTTCAGCTCTTTGACAGCGATGGTCAGGAGCTGTCGCCCGAGCTCATGTCGTCCCAGGCCACGGCTGAGACATTTGCAGGTGGGCACGACGGGGAGCGCCGCCCCCGCGACGGGCTTCCGCAGGCGCTGCGCCGCCAGTACGCGACAATGCAGCAGCCCATGCGCCTTACCGCGGACGAGGAGGGGGCGGCGGAAGAAATATTGCTGGGTCCCAATCTGGTGCAAAAGCTCGGGCTGCCTGCGCGCGTGGTCTGGGTACGACTGCGTTTGACGCGGGATCCCCAGCGTATCGCCGCAAACCTCGGGGCGACCTACGGGCTCTCGCCGGGCCGCCGAAAGTTCCTGGGCGCCTTTCTTGAACATGCTGATCTTCGCAAGACCTCAACCGCCGTTGATCTGAGCTATGAAAGCGCGCGCACCTACCTCAAGGATATATGTCAGACGATCGGTCTGTCGGGGCAGACCGAGCTGATCCGCGCCGCCTTGCATAGCCCGCTCTCGGTCTTGAATGCGGATTTTTCCCGGTCGGATGGAGCGTCGGTGCGGCACCAGATCGAACGTCCCGAGGGCGGGGTGATTGAGTATTTCGCGCTTGGGACCCCGGATGGCTACCCGATCATTCACTACGATGCCCTTTCTGGCGTGGGCCTGGATGTGCTGCGGTTCCCGGAGGCTTTCGAGCCGATCCTGAACCGTCTCGGGGCGCGGCTGATTGTTCCCTGTCGGCCGGGGACGTTCCGATCGACCTTCATACGGCGGAAGTCGGCCGCTGGCGATGCGCAGGATGTGGGCCTGTTGTCGGCTGCCCTTGGCATTGATCGTTTCGCGCTTATCAGCAATTCCTTTGGTGCCATCAGCGCGCTGCATGTCGCCGCCGCGTTTCAGGATAGATGTGACCGGGTGGTTCTGGCATCGGTTCACAACCCCGACCGTGGGGCGGAGCGCAGTGCCACGGGGAATTACCTGCACAAGATTTCTGCAGTGATCGGGCGCCGCTCTCCGTTGGTCTTGCGCTGGTTGATACCGTTCCTGTGCAAGTCGGTGATCCAGGACCCCGGCAAGTTCGCGCAGAAGGCCATCGACGAAGCGACCTGCGATCATGAGAAGGCGATCCTCAGCTCGCCGAGCTTGCTCAGGAGCGTGCAGCTGATGCTGGAAGAGCGCACGGCGTCGGGCTTCGAGGGGGTCATCCAGGAACATCGACATATCGGGCGCGACCTCGGGTTCGATCTGGCCGATCTGGATGTGCCGCTGCATCTGTTTCAGGGGGACTGCGACCGGATGAACTCGGTCGAAGGCGCGGTCGCCCTGGCCGAGAAAGCGCCGCGAGCGACGCTGCACATCCTCGAAGGCATGGGCCACTCGATGATCAAGGCCGAATGGGACTGGTTGTTGGCAGCCGCAGCGGGGGCGGACTATGACATTCCCGCCGCAGATCGCCGCGGGCCGCTGGCGGAGGCGCTGGTCGGTTAAATTCCAGCAGGGTCCCCAAATGGGAATTGTTGGAAATTCCGGGCAAAACTAAAAACTTGGTCAGTTTTGAGTTTTGCCTGAGCGGATTTATGACGAATGCTTTCTATCTGAGGAACTACGCATCGCATGCGGCCATGATCGTCATGCTGTGTGCGATGACGGGGACACAGGCTCTGGCCGGCCCAGAAGGCGGGGCGGTCAGCTCGGGTAGTGCGCAGATTTCTTCAAGCGGTGCGGTCACGACGATCCGACAAAGCAGCAATCGCGCCGTCATTGATTGGCAGAGTTTTGACGTTGGAACGCAGGAGGCCATTTCCTACCTTCAGCCGGGTCAGAATGCCGCCATCCTGAACCGGGTGACCGGCGGGGCAGGGGCGTCGCAGATCGACGGCAGTCTTTCGGCAAACGGACAGGTCTTCGTGCTCAACCCGGATGGCGTGGTCATCGGGGAAACGGGCCGGATCGCGTCGCGCGGGGGCTTCGTGGCTTCCTCTCTGGATATCGAGGACACGGCGTTCATGCTGGGGGGGGACCTGCGCCTCAGCGGCGATGACACCGGCGCCGTCATCAATCGGGGTGTGATCGAAAGCGCGGCGGGGGATGTGGTTCTCGTGGCGCCGCGGATCGGCAACTTTGGCACCCTGAAAGCCGAGGCCGGGACAGTGGCCCTGGGCGCAGGGACTTCGGCGTGGCTGCGGCCTGCCGACGACCAGCTTCTGCACATTGACATGGGCCTTCGGGTCGGCGGCCGTGGTGTCGACAACCAGGGCCTGATCGAAAGCGCGCAGGCAGAGCTGAAGGCCGCTGGTGGATCGGTCTATGACCTTGCGATCAATCAGAGCGGAACCGTTCGCGCAACAGGCGTCGAGCGCAAGAACGGGCGTATCCTGCTGAGTTCGGGCGGCGGCTCCGTAAAGGTGTCGGGCACGCAGGAGGCCCGCAATCAGGATGGCTCCGGAGGGGAGATCTACGCCGGTGGCGGGTTCCAGGGGCAGGATGCCGCGATCGCGAATGCCGAGACGCTGACAGTGACGGAGACGGCCGTCTTCGAGGCCTCGGCCAGCGTCGGGGAGGCTGACGGTGGCAGGGTCATCCTGTGGTCTGACGGCCTGACCTCGTTCGAGGGCAGCATCACGGCAACCGGTGGAGCCTCTGGTGGGGACGGCGGGTTTGCCGAGGTCTCCGGACAGCAGCAGCTTGCGTTCAGCCCCGCCCTGGTCGATCTCAGCGCCCAAGCCGGCAGCGTGGGGACCTTGCTGCTGGACCCGGACGATCTGTTGATCGTGGACGTCCGGACACAGGGTGCTGACGCCGACGTCGATGCGGGCAGCGGCACCGTCACCCCGGCGCCTGAGTCGGGCGAATGGGACCCTGACCGGCGCGGGTCCGAGATCTTGGCGGAGACCGTCGAGGGGCTTCTTGCGACGACCAACGTGGTTCTGCAGGCCAGCGGCAGCATCTACGGCATGGCCCCAGTCGTGTCGGCCACTGGCAGCACCAACAACCTGACACTGACAGCTGGCGAAGATATATACCTCCAGAGTTTGATCGACCTTCAGGGCGGGGACTTGTCGCTTCTGGCGCAGGGGCGCATCCAAGGGGCCGAGTACTTTCCCGAGTTCCCGTCCTCCGGCACCGGGGCAATCACGGCCAACAGGATTTCCATCGGGTCCTCCGGCTCTGCGGGGCTTGGGGCTGTCGATCTGGACGGCGTTGCCTTCTCCGCACAGGTGATCGACCTTGATTTCGGCGCCTCCATTTCCGGTGACGTGAGCCTTGGCAACGCCGCGAATGCGATCGGCCAGGTCAACCTGCTGAACGCCCAGGCTGGCGGGTTCTCTGGCGCTTTGAACATCGTCAATGAGGGCGGGGGGCTGAGCGTCAACGGCAGCCTGGCCGGCACCTCCCTGACCGGCCTGTCCATCGTCACCGACGGCGACCTGTCCCTCGGGTCGGACTTCGACCTTTCGGATCCGCTGACCACCGGCGCGTTGGACCTGGTGCTGGCCTCGACCGGCGGCAATATTCTGAGCGAGGCGCCCTCAAGCGCCTTCTCGGGGCTGGACGCCAGTGCCAACCAGCGCCTGCTGGCCTATTCGATCAACAAGGCGGAGACCCGCCTGACGACCGATCTGCCCCTGACGGAGGTCACGCGAGCGGATTATTCCAGCGCCCCGCCGTCGGGCCTGCCCGAGGACGGCATCAGCCGGGTCTTCTACCTGTCCGGTCTGGGAGAGCTGACCCTGACGGCAGACGACCTGAGCCGGGCCTATGGCGACAGCGCCCCGCGCCTGACCTTCTCGGTCGACGGGCTGGCGACCGGCGACACCTTCGGTGGCGTGACCTCCGGCATGCCGTCGCTTTCGGTCGATGCTGGCGTGGACAGCAATGTCGGCTCCTATCAGATCTCGATCAGCCAGGGCGACCTGTCGCTGGAAACGGACACCTACACCGGTTTCACCTTCGTGCCGGGAACCCTCCTGGTCACTCCGGCAGAGCTGATCGCAAGCCCGGTCGAGACCCGGCTGACCTATGGCGACAGCATCGACGGTGTTCCGGTCACCTTCACCGGGTTCCGCAATGGCGATACGGCGGCGGGCCTGGGGCTGGATTCGGCACAGGCCGATGTGCCCGGACTGGGGGAGCTGCCCGATGTGGGGCAGTACGACGCGGTGTTCGGGGAACAGACGGTCGGCAACTACAGGATCGTGGACAACGGGGCGACCGGTGAACTGGTCATCGACCCCCGTGCGCTGACGGTGCGGCTGCGCGATCGGACACGAACCTACGGCGCAAGCCGCAACTTCCTGCCCGCGGATTTCGACGGCCTGGTGCGCGCCTCGCACGAAGATGACTTTGCCGTCACGCAGACCTCTGTCGCAACGCTGGGAAGCGACGTCGGCAGCTACGCAATTTCCGGCACCGTCGCTGGCACCGGCGAGAGTGCGGCGAACTACGACGTTACCGTCATCCCCTCGACGCTGACCATCACGCCGGCGCCCCTGCGGTTCTCCGTCGATGCGACCAGCCGTTTCTACGGGGACGCCAACCCGGACTTCACGGTGACCCCCACCGGGGGGACGACCTGGTTGAACGGCGATGATGTCTCGGATGTCAGCCTGAGTTTCTCGACCACGGCCGGGGTGGGATCGGACGTTGGGACCTACGCGGTCTCGGTCAGTGGAACGGCACGGAACTACACGATTGAAACCTCGCAGAGCAGCGCCGCGCTGACAGTCACGCCGGCGCCCCTGATCGTCACCGCCGACGACCTGACCAAGGTCTACGGCGAAACGGCGGATGGCAGCTGGCTGGACGTCGACGTCACCGGGTTGAAGCTGTCGGACACGGTCGCGGATCTCGGGCCGTTTCAGGCCAACTCGGACGGGTTCGGGGCGCGGGCAGACGTGGTGCCCGATGGCTACGCGGTGCGCATCACCGGGGTGAGCAATGGCAACTACGTCATTGCCTCGGCCAACATGCCGACGCTGGATGTGACCCCGGCCACGCTGGACCTGAGCGTCGGCGATGCCAGCCGGGCCTATGGCGACAGCGCCTTCACTGTAACGGGGACCACGGCCGACGGGTTGATGGCCTGGGACAGCCTGGCAGACCTCGGGCTGGTCTATACCTCTGACATTTCCGACCGTTTCCTCGATGCGGGCGAGACACGGGCCATCGATGCGGCCCTTGGCGCAGGTGTGACCAACTACCGCCTCGGAAGCGTCAGCCAGGGGACGGCCACGGTCACCCGGCGACAGGTGCAGGGGGTGATCAATTCCTTCGAACGCTACTTCGGTGCGACGCGGACCCCCAATCTGCTGGTCCTGGGGCTGGTCAACGGCGACACCCAGGACGATATCGACGGGTTCAGCTTCGATGGCCTTCATGACGTCGCCCTGACCGATGTCGGGGAGTATACCGTCACCGGCACGATCCAGGACGACAACTACGAGCTGGTGTCCCCGGCGCAGGGGACGATGACGATCCTGCCGCGCCTGATCACGGTGGTGGTGCCGCGGCAGTTCCGGACCTACGGCGACACCGATGCCCTGCAGATCGAGATCGGCAACATGGCGCCGGGTCATGACCTGGCCGATGTGTTGAACGGTGGTGGCTTCCACAGTGACGGCGCCGATCCCACTGCCAATGTCGGCACCTACGAGGTGACGGGCGGTTTCTACAACCCCAACTACGAGGTTCAGACCCAGGTGCTGGGCGACGTGGTCGTGCAGCCCGCACCCCTGACGATCCGCATGAGCGACGTGACCGTCGCCTATGGTGGCACGCCCGAGGCCAGCTACACGCTGGAGGGGCTGAGGAACGGCGACCAGCAGATCAACATCTTCCAGGGCATCACGCCGGACTACCGGATGAGCTCCCTCGAACTGCCGGACGGAGTGAAGGAGAACATGGTCTGGGCCGACTACGTGCCCCAGGTCTCCCCCGATGGCTGGATGCCGCTGTCGAACTACAGCCTGTCCATCATCGGCGGCTCGATGGAAGTCGTGCGGCGGGAGATCATCATCGCCGCGCAGGATATCCTGCGCGAGCTGCAGGGCGACTGGCAGCGGGAAGAGCTTTACCCCGGCCTGGTCTACGCAGGCGGCACCCTTCTGGACGGACAACTGGTGAACGGCAATGCTCTGGGCCTGGTCTATAACGGTGACTTTCGCTCCCTCGTCCCGGGTCAGACGGCCGAGGACGTGCTGGAGGTGGCGGTCGCCCTGGACGGCAGAGTGGACCCGGATGCGGACCGCAAGTACGACATCTCGGTCGTCGGCGAACTGGGGGACGTGATCACCAGGGACACCCAGGTGATCCAGCCCATCGACGTGGGCGGCGGCGAGATCGAAAGCACCACGACCACCTATACCATGGATACCAAGATATTCACCGATGCCGAGGGCAACATCGTGGATGCCGAGGTCTGCGAGAATCTGGGCAAGACCATGGTCGATGGAATCTGCGACATGGGCAGCAACGAGATCGAGGTGAACAAGGCGCCCGACGTGGTGTCTCCGCTGACGGCGGGGCTGATGGAGGATCTGACGTCCGAGCCTTCGGATACGCTGGTCGAGGTGTTCTCGGCTTACCTGGCTTCGGCCATTAGTTCCGGTGCGGTCGACACCGACATGATCTACCTGCTGGACGACCTGAAGAACGGGCGGATCGACGCGGCCACCTTCATGGGCCGGGCGCTTGCTGATCCGGAGGCGGCCATGGTCATGACGGATGCCATCGACGGCTACGTGCAGGCCCTGGTGAACGCCGATCCCGCCGATCTGACAGAGGCCGAGACCTTGCTGCGCGGGCGCTACGAATATCGCGCACGCCGCATGGCGGAAAGGATGTACTGGGACCTGGTTGTCGCCAAGGCGGAGGACGATGCCCGCCGCGCCTCCGCGGATGCCACGCTGGGGGGCATGGTCGCCAGGGCGCCGGCCGGGTACGTGCTGGACGGTGTGCTGGGCGACTACTCACGTGATCTGGGCGACCAGCTGCTCGCGATCTCGGGCGGGGCCGGCGCGGCCGCCTTCGCCGGGGGCACGACGGCCGTCCCGATCGCCTTCGTCGCGAACACGGCGGCGCAGGCAGCGCCCCTGGGCGCGATCATCCTGAACAAGGCTTCGACCGAGGCGGCCGTCGCCGCAGCCCATGTCGCCCTGAACAAGATGTCCGCGATCCTAGGTGGCGGCATTTCATCCTCGGCGGCGGGCGTGGCCGGTGGGGTCTTCCTGACCGCGGCCGTCATCGGTGTGCAGAGCGGTATCGCGCAGGCAACGGCGGCCAACCGCGAGGCGGAACTGGAAAGCTTCATGGCGCGGCTGAATCCATCGAGTTTCGACCCGGCCAACGTGCCTCCGGCACTGCACTCCCTGATCATGAGCGAACTGGCCACTGGCGCCAACCTGGGCGGGAACTGAAGTCTATGGAGAACACCATGAACCGCCGGCTTCCGGCCCTGCTCTGTGCCGGCCTCCTGGCGCTCGTCCCGGCCGCCCCCCTGTCTGCGCAGCAGCCCGGGGTGGCCCAACTGGCCGCCCTTTCCGGGGAAGAGAAGCTATTGCCGGTGCTCAACGGCCTGCGGCTGGTGGCCGTGGCGCCGGGCAGCACCGCGAGCCGTCAGACCGGGGTGGAGATCGCCCCGCGCCTGCAGGCGCCCGAGGAGGAACGGCTTGCCGCCCGGCTGCGGCAATCCCTTGGGCAGCCCGCCTCCCTGGAAAGCCTAAATCGCCTGGTTGCAGCGGTGCGCGATCACTTCCGTGACACGGGCTACCCCTTCACCCTGGTGACGCTGCCCGCGCAGGACATCACCCACGGTACGGTGGCGATCCTGGTTCAGCCCTCACGGTTGGCACAGGCCCCGGCGGTGGATGGTGCCGAGTATTTCAAGGTTGATGCGTATCGCCGCGCCATACGCGTGCAGCCCGGACAGACCATCAACGCCGAAACCCTGGAAGCGGATGTCGCGTTGCTGAATGCCAACCCCTATCGCGATGTGCGGCTTGTCTCGTCGCCGGGCCCGGAGCCCGCCACCACGGCGCTGACCCTGGTGACGCAAGAGCAGCGGCCCTATGAGTTCACGCTGGGGGTCACTACGGACGTTTTCGATGGTGAGACGAGCACAATCCTGAACGGCAGCGCGGTCTTCGGAAATGTGCTGGGGACAGGGGACGTGCTGCGCTACGATCTGGGGGCAGATCCGGACAATTCGACCTCGGTCTCTCATACCCTGACATTCGATCATTTCATGCGGGGCGGGCGACGGCTTCAGGCATCGGCCTACTATACGGAGCCGAGGAATGAGTTCGCCGGAGTCTTCCGACAGGTTCAGTCGACGTCGCGATTTGGCCTGACCTATCACGCGCCACGCCCCCGCACGACAGCCGGAGAACGGCAGGACTGGTATGTCGGCGTAGAGGTCGCCAGAGAGGAATACGAGCTTCAATTCGCGGGTATTCCGGTGTCGCGCACCGATGTGGATCTGGTCTACCTCAAGGCCGGTTGGAGCCGCGCGCGGCGGCTGGAGCAAGGGCAGCGCAGCTACGGGGTGGATCTGCTGCTGAGCCCGGGTGGTCTGAGCGGCGGAAATTCCGACGCCCGTTTCGATGCCGCGAGGTCCGGGGCCACGGCTGACTATGCCATCCTGCGGCCGCACTTCTCGCAGGCAATGGCGCTGCCGGCTGTTGGCACCTGGTCGATGTCCGTGCGTGGACAGATTGCGACGGGCGAGCTGTTGCAGTCTCAGCAATTCAATGCGGTGTCCAGCAACTCGGTGAGGTTGGGGGATGTGTCTGTCTACGGAGATCACGGTGTCGCGGTGCAAAACACCCTGACCCTGTCCGACTGGACCGTCGGCAGCTGGCGCGTCACGCCGCAGCTGATGGGGGATGTCGCCGCCGTTCGCTGGGCCGGGAATATCTCGGATGGCCTGCGGAAGACGCGACTGGCGGTCGGTCTTGGCGCCGGTATCACGACCGATATTGCGGGGCGCGCAACGCTGTCGCTGAATGCAGGGCGGTTGTGGTGGCAAGCCCCCAGTGAAACGCGCAGCGAGTTCGCCCTGTCGCTGAGTTTGAACGTCGGGCTTTGAGTGACGCAAGTGTCATGAACATTCCGGAGTGCCAGTGCTCGGTGGTGTCAAAGCGAGTTCGCCGCTGGCGTCTCCAGCGGCGAACGCACTCTTTTGCGATGGTTGCGGGACGCCTGCACCCGAGGCGGGGCATGGGACCGCGCCTGACGCGTCGCGGTTCAGATGGTCAGGCGCGGGGCGCCGGGCGCAGCCAGGGGGCATCGGCGAAATGCCGGGCCTCGAAGGCAGCAATGCGGTCCTCGTCCTGCAGCGTCGCCGACAGGTCATCGAGACCGTTCAGCAGCCGGTGCTTCAGCCGCTCGTCGATCTCGAAGGGCAGGGTGTGGTTGCCGATGGTCACGGTCTGGGCGGGCAGGTCGACCTGGGCGGGCGTGCCCGGCGCCTCCTTCAGCTGGGCCAGAAGGGCCGTCACCTCCGCCTCGGGCAGGGGGATCGTCAGCAGCCCGTTCTTGCCCGCGTTGTTGCGGAAGATGTCCGCGAAGGAGGTCGAGATCACCGCCTCCACCCCGTAGTCGACCAGCGCATAGACCGCCGCTTCGCGCGAGGAGCCGCAGCCGAAGTTGTCGCCGGCGACCAGCACTGAGGGCGGCATGTCCAGCGCGTTCAGCGGGAAGTCGAGGGCGGGGCCGCCGTTTTCGTCGAAGCGCAGATCGTGGAAGCACTGATCGCCGTAGCCCTCGCTGCGCGAGCGGCTCATGAACCGGGCCGGGATGATCTGGTCGGTGTCGACATTGGCCAGGGGCAGGGCGGCGGCGGGGCCGGTGATGCGGGTGATCGGCTTCATGCGGGCGTCTCCTCTGCCAACAGGGTGCGGGCGTCGGTGATGCGCCCCGTCACGGCGGCGGCGGCGACCATCTCGGGGCTCATCAGGTGGGTGCGGGCGCCCGGGCCCTGGCGGCCCCGGAAGTTGCGGTTCGAGGTGGAGGCGCAGCGTTCGCCGGGCGCCACCTGGTCGCCGTTCATCCCGACGCAGAGCGAGCAGCCGCTGGCGCCCCATTCCGCCCCGGCGGCGCGGAAGACCTCGGCGGTGCCATCCGCCTCGGCTGCGCGCGCCACGGCGTCGGAGCCGGGGGAGACCAGCAGCGGCACGGTGACACGGCGGCCCTTCAGCACGCGCGCGGCGGCCTGCAGGTCGATCAGCCGGCCATTGGTGCAGGACCCGATGAAGGCGCGATCGACGGGCGTGCCGGCGACCGGCGCCCCGGCTTCCAGCCCCATGTAGTCCAGCGTGCCCGCCTCGGCGTCGCCGGGCACCGTGCCGTCCACGGGGGCGACATGCTCGGGGCTGGTGCCCCAGGTGACCATGGGCGCGACCTCGGCCCCGTCCATGGTGAAACTGCGGTCATATGTGGCGCCCGCGTCCGGGGCCAGGGCGCGCCAGCTTTCGACGGCGGCGTCCCAGTCGGTGCCCTCGGGGGCCAGGGGTCGGCCCTTCAGCCAGGCGAAGGTCGTGTCATCGGGGGGCACCAGGCCCGACCGCGCGCCCATCTCGATGGTCATGTTGCACAGCGTCATCCGCTCTTCCATCGACAGGGCGGCGATGGCGGTGCCGCCGTATTCCACCGCGTGGCCCGTCGCCCCGCCGGTGCCGATGCGGCCGATGATCGCCAGCGCCAGGTCCTTGGCGGTGGTGCCGGCGGGCAGGCGGCCCGTCACCTCGATCCGCATGACGGGGACGGGTTTCTGCCACAGGCATTGCGTCGCCATCACATGCGCCACTTCCGAGGCGCCGATACCAAAGGCGAAGGCCCCGAAGGCGCCGTGGGTGGCGGTGTGGCTGTCGCCGCAGACGATGGTCACGCCGGGCAGGGTCAGCCCCTGTTCGGGCATGGCCACATGGACGATACCGCGCCGCGGGTCGCCGATGTCGAAGCTGTCGATGCCGAAATCCGCCGCGTTCCGGCGCAGGCGCGAGATCATCGTGGCCGTCACATCCGTGGCCCGCGCCTCCGACGACGGCGCATAGTGGTCGGCCACGCCGAAGGTCAGCTCCGGGTGGCGCAGCTGGCGGCCCGCCTCGCGCATGCGGGCGAAGGCGTGGTGCGATCCCTCGTGCAGGAAATGCCGGTCGATGTAGAGCAGGTCGCTGCCGTCCTCGGACAGGACACGATGCGCGTCGCGGATCTTCTCGACGGTGTTGCGGGGCGTCTGGGTCATCTCTGTCTCCTAGAGCCTGGCGTCAGCGGGCGGGGCTGTGGGCGCGACCGTAGGCGCGGGTGATCAGCAGGGCGGCCATGACCAGCACCAGCGCGGCCAGCATGACCAGGGTGATCGGGCGGCCCAGCAGGAAGGCCGGGTCCCCGGCCGAGATCTGCCAGCTGCGGGTCAGCTCGCCCTCGGCCATCGGGCCGATCAGCAGGCCCACCACGGTCGCCGTCACCGGATAGCCGTAGCGCCGCATCACCCAGCCAAGCGCCCCTGCGCCCGCCACGGTCAGCGGCCCCACCATGGACCCGGTGATCGCGTAGGTGCCCATCATCGAGATCGCCAATACGAAGGGGATCAGGTAGCTCAGCCGGATCTTCACGATGGAGCTGGCCAGGAAGACGAAGACCATGCCGACGGCGATCAGCAGGATCGACTGGACGATATTGCCCAGGATCAGCGCGTAGACGATGTCGGTGTTGTCGGAGATGAAGCGCGGGCCGCCGGTGACGTTGTGCATGGCGAAGGCGCCCAGCAGGATTGCCGTGCCCGCCCCGCCCGGCAGGCCGAGGGCCAGCAGGGTCACCATGCCGCCCCCCTCGGAGGAGGAGTTCGCGGCCTCAGAGGCGACGACGCCCTCGGGGTTGCCGCGGCCGAAGCTTTCGGGCGCGCCGGAGAGGTTCTTGGCCGCCGCGTAGGAGGCCAGGTTGGCGACCGAGGCGCCGACGCCCGGGATGATGCCGATGGCCGTGCCGATGGCCGAGCCGCGCAGCACCCGCGGCCAGCCGCGCAGGGTGGCCCCGGCGCCCGCCAGGATCGGTTTCAGCCGCACCCGGCGCAGCGCACTGTCGGAGATCAGGTAGTCGCGCCCCGTCATGCCGATCAGTTCCGAGGCGGCGAAGAGGCCGATCAGCGCCGGGATCGCGGGGATGCCGTCCAGCAGGTACATCGACCCGAAGGTGCCGCGCATCAGCCCGGTGTTGGAATAGCCGATGGTCGAGATCAGGATGCCGAGGATACCCGCCGCCAGGCCCTTGGCGACCGAGCTGTCGTTCAGCACCGCGATCAGCAGCAGGCCCCAGATCGCCACCACCAGCATCTCGGTCGGGCCCAGCATCAGCACCCATTGCGACACCGGCCCCACCAGGAACATCAGGATGATGTAGCCGAACAGCGTGCCCACGGCCGAGGCGATCAGCCCCGCGCCCAGGGCCTCGCCGTGCTGGCCCTTCTTCGACATCGGGTAGCCGTCGAAGGAGGTCGCCACGGCCGAGGAGGTGCCGGGGATGTTCATCAGGATCGCCGGCACCGCGCCGCCGAAACCACCGCCGGTGAAGATCGCGGTGAGGAACAGGATCGCCGGCAGGAAGTCCATGTAGAGCGTGGCAGGCAAAAAGACCGCCATGGCGATGGAGATCGACAGGCCGGGGATCGCGCCGAAGATCAGCCCGATGAAGAGGCCGGGGATCACCACCAGCCAGGCCAGCGGGTCGCTGCCGAGAAGCGACAGGGCGTCCGAAAGTGCAGTGAAGTCGATCATGGGGTCAGGTCCCGAAGGGTTGTCTTTGGCCGGACCCGGCGCCGGGCGCCGGGTGCGAATGTCTGGGGCGGGGGATCAGAACAGGGTGACGGGCATGCGCACCGCCAGCAGGTCGACGAAGACCCAGGTGATCAGCGCCGCGCCGGGCAGGGCCGCGACGGCGATCTTCCACCAGCTGCGTTCCCCCTGCAGCAGCAGGGCCAGGGCGATGAACAGCGCGGTGGCGATGTCGAAGCCCAGGAAGGGGGCGGAACAGGCGTAGAGCACCGTCAGCACCAGCAGCGCGATCGGTTTCACCTCCTCGCGCAGGCTGCGCCGGGTCAGGGCGGCCAGTCCCTTCGCGGGGCGCAGGTCGGCCAGCCCGGCCCAGAGGGCGGCGGCCACGCCGATCACGGCGGCGGGCAGGATCAGCAGGTAGTCTGTCAGGTTGCGGGCGATGTCCATCACCGACCAGGCGTAGAAGACCATGGCGCCGGCCAGCACGAGGGCAAAGACCAGGGCGCCCCAGCGTCGGCGCGTCGGCGTCTCCTCCGGCTGCGCGGCGCTCATCTGCATGTCATCGGCCATCCTGCGGCCCCTCCCTCATGTCCTGCGTGATGCCGCCCGTGCGGCGTCCGGCCCGGAGCCGGAAGGCCCGCCCGCCGCACGGGATGCGCGGCGGGCGGGCTTTGGGTGCTCCGGGCCGGCTCGAGGACCGGCCCGGGGGCTGCGATGCTGCGCGCGGGATCAGTTCACCACGTCCGACAGCTCCGACAGGGCGGAGAAGGCGTCGTCGACCAGCTGCTGGCTGGCCTCGGGGCCGACCCAGTCGGCGCCCACGCCCGCTTCGGCGGCGGCGGCCTTGTAGTCCTCCGAGGTGACCACGGCTTCATAGGCCGCGACCAGCTTGGAATAGCGCTCGGGGTAGTCGCTCTCGAAGGCGGCGGGCACCAGCAGGCCGGTCACGTTGCCGCCGATGATCGGCTGACGCTCGGCGCCCAGCTCTTCCAGGGCGTCGTTCAGCAGCGGCGCGTCCATCTCGTCGGGGTTGCTGTCGTTGACCACGGCCAGGACGCGCAGGCTGTCCATGATCGAGGCGGCACCGCGCGCGGCCAGGATCTCGAAATCGACCTGGTTGCCGGCCAGCGCGGTGCGCAGCGGAGCGCCGCCGTCATAGGTGACGAAACGCACGTTGTCCTGCGGGATCTCCAGCGCGTCCATGGCGACCAGGGTCTGCAGGTGGCCACCGTTGCCATAGATGATGCCCGAGGACACGGCGCCCGGTTCCTTCATCGCCTCGACCAGCTGGTCGAAGGTCTCATAGGGGCTGTCCTGGTGCACGGCGACGATGGCGTAGTCGTTCCACTGCGCGTTGAGGAAGCGGAAGTCCTCCCATTGCACCGGGGCGCCGCCGACCAGGATGGCGTTCGCCAGGTAGGGGGTGGCCTGCATCAGCAGCAGGGTGTTGCCGTCCGGATCGGACTGGCGCGCGACATAGGTGGCGCCCAGGCCACCGGCGCCGCCTGGGCGGTTCTCGACCACCACGGGCACGCCCAGTTCCTCGGACAGCGGATCGGTCAGGGTGCGCGCCATGCGGTCGGCGGAGCCGCCGGCGTTGAAGGGCACGACGATGGTGATCGGATCTTCGGGCCAGTCGGTCTGGGCCGTGGCCTGGCCCGCGGTCAGCGACAGGCCGGCCACGACCAGCGTGGCGGCTGCGACGGCAAGAAAGCGGCGGCGCGGGGCCCCGGTCATAGTGAACATGGTTTCCTCCCAAATGCTCTGCGGACAGGCATGTCCGCCTGTGCCGAAAGCTATCAAGTCTTAATGTCATGTCAATATAACATTTAGGCTTGGGTTTGACACGGAATGCGGGTAACACTTTGTTCAATCAGGAGGAGACAGAGGAACAGCCCATGGCAGAAATGTCGCGGCCCGGACGCGCGGGCCCAGATGCCCAGGGCGAGGCCCGGAAGGACGATGGCCTCTTGCCCAAGCATCACCGCGTCTACCTGATCCTCCGGCAGGAGATCGAGGACGGGGTCTATACCGACGACGCGCCGATGGCGGGGGAGATGTCGCTGGCCGAACGGTTCGACGTGTCGCGCATCACCATCCGCAAGGCGATGGACCGGCTGACCCAGGAAGGCTGGGTCGAACGGCAGCGCGGCCGGGGCACCTTCGTGCGCGGGCGCGGCACGCCGTCGCCCGTGGGCGCCAGCCTGTCGGGCAATATCGAGAACCTGGTGGCCATGGGCCTGCAGACCGACGTGGCGCTGATCGAGCTGACCTATGCCGCTGCGCCGGCGCAGGTCTGTGCCGCCATGGGCGTGGCCCCGGGCACCGTCATGCAGCGCGCCGTGCGCGTGCGCAGCCACGAGGGCGTGCCCTTCAGCCACCTGACGACCTGGCTGCCCGAGCAGATCGGCCGCAGCTTCACCGCCGAGGAGCTGCAGCGCACGCCGCTGCTGCGCCTGATCGAACGCGCCGGCCACCGCATCGCCAGCGCCAGCCAGGCGATCACCGCGAAACTGGCCACCCCCGAGGTGGCGCAGCTGCTGCGCATCGAGCCGGGCGAGGCCCTGCTGTCGGTGCGCCGCCAGGTCGAGGACGAGCAGGGACAGGTGGTGGAATACATCACCGGCCTCTACCGCCCCGACACCTATGAACACCAGATGGATTATCACCGCAGCCGGACCCCCGCGGCGGACATCTGGACGACGAAAGACACCACGACCGGAGCCGATACATGACCAAACTGAAGACCCTTCTGGCCGACCCCGCCCGTGGCCTCGTGGCCCCCGGGGTCTATGACGCCTTCACGGCGCTGCTGGCCGAGCAGGCGGGCTTCGATGCGCTCTATCTTTCCGGCGCTTCGATCGCCTACACCCGGCTGGGGCGTCCCGACATCGGCCTGGTCTCCGTCTCCGAGGTGATTTCCACGATCGAGCTGATCACCGATCGTGTCGGCCTGCCGATGATCGTCGATGGCGACACGGGCTTCGGCAACGCGCTGAACGTGCAGCGCACGGTGCGCGGGTTTGAACGCGCCGGCGCCCAGGCGATCCAGATGGAGGATCAGTCCTTCCCGAAACGCTGTGGACACCTGGCGGGCAAGAAGCTGATCCCAGCGGCCGAGATGGTGGGCAAGATCCACGCCGCCGTTGATGCCCGTCGCTCGGACGACTTCCAGATCATCGCCCGCACCGATGCCATCGCGGTCGAGGGGTTTGACGCGGCGCTGGAACGGGCGGAGATGTACGTGGAGGCTGGCGCCGACGTGCTCTTCATCGAGGCGCCCCGCTCGCTGGAGCAGATGGGCCAGATTGCCGAGAGGTTCAGCGCGCGCTTGCCGCTGCTGGCGAACATGGTCGAGGGCGGCATGACCCCCATGGGTTCGGCCACCGAGCTGCACGAGCGCGGCTTCCGCGTGGTGATTTTCCCCGGCGGCATCGCCCGCGCCATGCTGCGCCAGGGCCAGGCCTATTATGCCTCGCTGAAGGAAAACGGCTCCAACGCGCCCTTCAAGGAACGCATGGCCGATTTCGATGAACTGAACGGCGTGATCGGCCTGCCGGAGATGCTGGCGCACGGCGCGAAATACGAGTGACCGCGCCCGGGATGCCGGGGCTGGAGTGAGAAAGGGGCGGTCCGCTGGGCCGCCCCTTTTCCGTGTCTGTGCTGGCTGGCGTCTCAGCCGATCATCGCGGCGGCCTCGGCGCAGGTCATGATCTCGGTCACCGAGCCCAGCGAGACGAGGGTGGCGTCATGCACCTCCTGCTTGAAGGCGGCACAGCCGTCGGACAGCATGATGGTATGGATGCCGCGCAGGTGCGCGTCGCGCAGGGTACTGGCCACGCCGCCATTGGTGACGATGCCGCCGACGATCAGCGTGTCGACCCCGATATAGCGCAGGATGTATTCCAGCCGGGTCTGGTAGAAGGCCGAATAGTTGATCTTCTCCACGGTGAAATCCGCCGGCGCCAGGCTGTCGACCAGCTGGTGCCCCCAGGCGCCAGGCTCGAAATCGCCCTTGCCCAGGAAGGGGCGCAGCTCCTTCAGGTGCGGCGCGATCAGCGGCTCGCGCCCCTCGTGCGGCACCAGGGTGAACTGGGCGGAGACATAGCTGCCCCCCTTGGCGCGCAGCGCGTCGGCGACGGGGCGGATGCGGCTGGGCAGCTCCAGGATCTCGGCGGCGGTCTGGCCGGCGCGGCCATAGGCGCCCTTGGGGTCGAGGAAGTCGTTCTGCAGGTCGATGGTCAGCAGCGCGCTGCGCGCGGGATCGAAGGCATGGCTCATCTTGGGTCCTTTCGAGTGGGGAGAGAGGCGGGCGCGGGGCCGGGGCAGGGGGTTAGCCCTGCGGCACGGCCGCTGGCGTGCCGGGGATCCAGGCGCGACCGTTGTCGCCCTGCACCCGGCGCATCGAAATTTCGTATTGATACATTTCCGGGCGATAGAGCACGCGGATGACCTCCACGGGGCGGTCCTCGGCGTCGAAGACGACCCGGCGCGAATCGATCAGGGGGGCACCCATGGGCACGCCCAGGGCCTGGGCAGAGGTGGCATCGGCCAGGGTCGCGCTGATCGTCTGGGTGGCCGAGGAGACGGCAACGCCCGCCTGTTCCAGCTGGATCAGCACCGGCACCTGCGACGGTTCCTGCCCCATGATCCGGGCGCCGATGTCGCTGGGCACCCAGGCGTCGAGGTAGGAAACCGGCTGATCGCCCAGGGCGCGCACCCGCTGGGTCTGCAGCGCCTCCTCCCCTGGTTTGAGGTCAAGCTGTGCGGCCACATCCGCCGGCACTGGGCGCAATCCGGTGAACAGCACCTTCACCGATGTGTCGCGGCCCATCTGGCCCACGGTCTCTAACAGCCCGTCAATACTGGATTTCATCGGTCTGGGCGGCAGCCGGTCGGAGACCCGCGTGCCGCGCCCGCGCTGGCGCACCACCAGCCCGGTATCGGCCAGTTCATTCAGCGCGCGTTTCGCGGTGATCCGCGAGACATCATAGGCCAGGCACAGGTCCGCTTCTCCCATGATCTTCTGCCCCGGGCGCAGGGCGCCGCCGTTGATCTGGTCGCGCAGCAGCAGGAACAGCTGCTGGTAGAGCGGCACCGGCGAAGCCGGGTCCAGTGTGGCACTATTTTGGGCTGTCACAAATCCGCCTCTCGTCCGGGAAGGGGTCTTCCGATCTTAATCATTGACTCATTGATATATCTATATGCCAAATGAAATGGTCTATTGATATAACAATATGCCAACAGCATGCGGATCCTCCTCCCACGCTGTTGCAGGGAAGGAAAGACCGACGTGGCGGACAGGACAATACTTATCGTGGGCGCGGGCCCGGTCGGGTTGACCCTGGCCTGGCGTCTGGTCGGCGCCGGGTTCGACGTGAAGGTCTTCGAGTCGGATGAGGAGATCTCCGACCAGCTGCGCGCCTCGACCTTCCATCCGCCGACGCTGGACATGTTCGACGCCGTGGGCATCACCGACAAGCTGATCGCGGCGGGGCAGATCACGCCCACCTGGCAGATCCGCATGCACACCACCGGCGAAAAGGCGGAGTTCGACCTGGGCGTGCTGAAGGATGACACGAAACATCCCTATCGCCTCCAATGTCGCCAGGCCAACCTCAGCCGCGCCCTGCTGGAGCTGCTGCCCGAGGGCACGGTGCAGTTCGGCGCCGAGGTCACGGCGGTGGATCAGGACGCGAGCGGCGTCAGCCTGACCGCGAACGGGCAGGCCTACCGCGGCTGGGCGCTGGTCGGCTGCGACGGGGCGCGCAGCCTGGTCCGCAAGGCGGTCGGCGCCGAGTTCGAGGGCACGACCTATCCCGAAAGCACCATCCTGGTGACCACCCATTTCCCCTTCGAGGATCACCTGGAGGGGCTGTCGGGCGTCAATTACATCTGGAAACCCGGCGGCACCTATTCCCTGCTGCGCCTGCCTGACCTGTGGCGCATCTCGCTGCACCCGGAGCCGGGGCAGGACCCGGAGGAGGCGCTGACCGATGCCTCGATCCGCACGCAGACCCGCTCCGTCGTGCCCGAGGCCGGCGACATCGACATCGAGGAGAAGCGGATCTACCGGGTGCATCGCCGCGTTGCCTCGACCTATCGCAAGGGGATGCTGTTCCTCTGCGGGGATGCGGCGCACCTCAACAGCCCGAAGGGCGGCATGGGGTTGAACGGCGGCGTGCATGACGCCTTCAACCTGGCGGAAAAGCTGGCCGAGGTGGCGGGTGGCGCCGATCCCGCGCGGCTGGATGCCTATGAGGCGCAACGCCGCCCGATCGCCCGCGACGACATCCTGGCCCAGGCGGATGAGAACCGCCGCCGCATGAACACCACCGACGAAGAGGAACGCCTGGCGCATCTGCACCGGCTGCAATCCATCGCCGCCGATCCCGCCAAGGCGCGCGAGTTCCTGCTGCGCTCCTCGATGATCACCGGCCTGCGCCGCACCGAGGAGCTGGCATGACCGGCGCCGCTCCCCTCGGCGCCCTGGCCATCCTGGGCGGCTGCGGCGGCATCGGGCGCCAGCTGGTGTGCGATGCCCAGGCCGCGGGCTACCGGCCCATCGTGCTGGACCTGCCGCGCTCCATCGCGGCGCATCCGCAGCCCGGGGTGACCTGCATCGGCGTGGACGCCACCGATGCGGTCGCGTTGGAGGCCGTCGCTGCCGACCTGCCCGAGCTGGCCGGCCTGGTGAACCTCTGCGGCTATGCGACCGAGGCGCAGCCCGCGCTGGAGCAGACGCCCGAGGCCTGGACCTCGGCCATCGACGGCAACCTCAACTCCGCATTCTTCGCCGCCCGCGCCCTGGCGCCGCGCATTTCCCGGGGCGGGGCGCTGGTGATGACGGGCTCGGGCCTGGGGCATTTCGCGCGGCCCGGCTATGGGCCCTACGCGATTTCCAAGGCCGGGATCGCCATGCTGACCAGGCAGCTGGCGCTGGAACTGGCGCCCGACATCCGGGTCAACTGCGTCGCCCCCTCGGCGGTCGACACCGCCTTCCTGACTGGCGGCACCGGCCGTTCGGACGAGGACGCGCCGCCGCGCTTCGACATCGACGCCTACGGCGCCTTCAACCCCATGGGCCGCATCGCCAGACCGGGCGACGTGACCGGCCCCATCCTGTTCCTGCTATCCGCCGCAGCCGCCTACGTGACGGGCCAGATCCTGCACGTCAACGGCGGCGCCTACATGCCATGAAAGACCCGCTGATATGAGTTTCGACCTTCCCATCACCCCGCCCGACCGCGTCACCGGTCTTGTCGCCGGCAAGCCCTCGCTGGGCGGCGGCATCGACATGCCGGTCTTCTACCCGGGCACCGGGGCGCAGATCTCCACCCTGACCGAGGATGACGCGGCGGCCGTGGACGCCGCCGTGCAGGCGGCCCGCGCCGCCTTCGACCGGGGACCCTGGCCGGGGCTGTCGGTGGCCAGGCGGATCGAGGTGCTGGAGGCCTGCCGCCAGGTGATCCTCGACAACGTGGACGAGCTGGCTCGCCTGGAATGCGCCGCCACGGGCCTGGTGCTGAAGGAGCTGCGCGCCCGCCATATGGTGCGCGCCGCCGGCAACTTCCGCTTCTTCGCCGAATACATCAGCCAGGCGGCGGGGCAGAGCTATACCCAGACCGAAGGCTACATGACCTATGTCACCCGCGAACCTGTGGGTGTGGCCGCGCTGATCGCGCCCTGGAACGCGCCGGTGGCCCTGGCGACGATGAAGATCGCCGCGGCGCTGTCCTTCGGCAACACCGCCGTTCTGAAGCCGTCGGAACAGACCCCGCTGGCGCTGGCGCGTCTGGTGGCGCTGTTGCAGGAGGTCCTGCCCGAGGGCGTTCTGAACATCGTCAACGGCCGTGGCCAGGTCACCGGGGCGGCCCTGGTGGCGCATCCGGGCGTCGACCTCATCAGCTTCACCGGCGGCACAGACACGGGGCGGTCCATCATGTCGGCGGCAGGGCAGAACCTGGTGCCCTCGACGATGGAGCTGGGCGGCAAGTCGGCCAATATCATCTTCGCCTCCGCCGACTACGAACGCGCGCTGGACGGGGCGTTGCAGGGGATCTTCTCCAACAACGGGCAGCAATGCCTGGCGGGTTCGCGCATCCTGGTGGAGCGCCCGATCTTCGACGATTTCGTCGAGCGGTTCCGCGAACGCGCCGCCAAGGTCCGCGTGGGGGATCCGCTGGCCGATGACACCGAGGTCGGGCCGCTGGCCTCTGAGGCGCATATGAACCGCGTGCTGGGCTTTGCCGACAAGGCCCGCGAGGACGGCGGCCGCGTGCTGGTCGGGGGCACCCGTCGCGAGGACCTGGGCCAGGGCTATTTCATCAATCCGACGGCGGTGCTGGCGACCTCCAACGCTGACCGCTGTGCCCAGAATGAGATCTTCGGCCCCTTCGCCACCTTCCTGCCCTTCGACGGCGTGGAGGAGGCGGTGGCCATCGCCAATGACACGGCCTTCGGGCTGGTCAGCTATGTCTGGTCGGATCACATGCCGACGGTCATGGCCACGACGCCCCGCCTGCGCTCCGGCGTGGTCTGGGTGAACACGCCGATGATGCGCGAACTGCGCGCGCCCTTCGGCGGCTTCAAGACCTCGGGCGTGGGCCGCGAGGGCGGTGCCGCCTGCGAGGCGTTCTACACCGAGGAAAAGACCACGACCATTCCGACGACCCCGCCGGTGCTGCGCCGCTTCGGCGCCTGACCGGCCTGTCCCGGGCGGGCGCCTCCGGCCGGGATCGCAAGACCGATAACAAGACCAAGAAACCGACATCTTCCACCAACAGGGAAACAGGAAACGCACATGTCCTACATCACCAATTTCGCCCGTTCCGCCGCGCTGGCGCTGGCCGCCGCGGTTGCCACCCCGGCGCTTGCGCAGGAAAACATCAAGGTCGGCACCTTCGTGCCCGAGCAATCCACCGGCGTCGCCCATGTCATCAAACCCTGGCTGGAAGCCGTGCAGGAAGAGGCCGGCGATGCCGTTCGCATGCAGGCCTTCTGGGGCGGCACCCTGGGCAAGGATCCCTACAAGCAGTTCGACCTGGTGCAGAACGGCGTGGCCGATGTGACCTGGGTGCTGCCGATCTACACCGCCGGCCAGTTTCCCGAGATGGGCATCTTCGAGCTGCCCTTCCTGTTCACCACCGCGCAGGAAGCCTCCGCCGTGGGCTGGGGCCTGATGGAACAGGGGCTGATGACCGGCTTCGACGGCGTGCATGTCGTGGGCTTCTTCACCTCCGAACAGAACGCGCTGTTCATGAAGCCGGTGCTGGAAGACCTCGACGGGCTGGCCAACCAGAAGGTCCGCTCCGCCGGGTCGATCTCGGCCAACTGGCTGGAAAGCTTCGGCGCGGCGCCGCAGACCCTGTCCTCGGCCGAGTTCAATGAGGGCCTCTCGCGCGGTACCGTCGACGGCGCCATCCAGGGCTGGACCGGCATGAAGACCTTCAAGTCCTTCCCGCTGGTCGACCAGGCGATCGAAGTGCCCGTCGGCGCCATGCCCTTCCTGCTGCTGATGAACGAGCGCAAGTGGAACAGCCTCTCGCCCGAGGTGCAGGAGATCGTCATGAAGCACGGCGGCGAAGCCTTCGCCCAGGCCGGGGGCGAGGCCTATGCCTCCGCCGGTGAGGAGATCCGCGCCGACATCGACGCCGAGGGCCGCATCGAGGTGCTGAACTTCTCCGATGAACAGCTGGCCGCCTATCAGGAAGCCGCGCAGCCCATCCACGAGGCCTGGATTGCCGCCACGCCCAACGGGCAGGCCGTCTATGACGCCGCCGTGGCGCTGCTGGCAGAATACCGCGGCGAAAGCTGAGCCGGCTGAAAGGAGACCCGCGCCATGACCACCGCCAAGAGACTAGACCGTATCACCCGGACAGCCGCCCTTTTCGGCTTCACCGGGCTGGTGGTCATGGCGCTGCTGATCACCTGGGACGGGGCGGCCCGCTATCTGTGGCTGCCCCGGATCACCGGCTTCTCCGATTTCGGGGAAGTCGTCTTTCCCATCGTCATTGCCAGCTGCTTCCCGGCCGGTCTGCTGCGGCAGACCAACGTGACCGTGCGGGTGCTGGGCAGTTTCGGTGGGCCGCGCCTGCATGCGGCGCTGGAACTGCTGGGGGCCATCGTGACCCTGGCCTTCTTCACCCTGCTGACCTGGCAGTTCATCCGCCTGACCGGCCAGTTCGTCGACGGCGGCCGCACCACCCGCACCATCGGCATCCCGCTGGCGCCCTGGTGGTACGTCACCACCGCCATCATGGCGGTCTGCGTGCCCGTCCAGGTCTACGTGACCTGGTCCTGGCTGCTGGCCACCCTGCGTGGTGGCACGCCCGACATTGCCCGTCTGCGAGACGAGGCCGACGACCTGATGGAGCTGGAAGGCTGACCCATGATGACTGATCCCTTCACCACGGGCCTGCTGGGCCTTCTGGCGATGTTCGCCCTGATCCTGCTGCAGGTGCCCGTGGGCATCGCCATGGGCATCGTGGGCGTGGTCGGCTGCGGCCTGATCATCGGCTTCGGCCCCTCGCTGACCCTGCTGGCCACCGAACCGTCGTCGTCCATGGCCTCCGAAAGCCTGGCCGTGGTCGCCATGTTCCTGCTGATGGGCAACCTCGCCCATGTGGGCGGGCTGTCGCGCGAGCTTTATCGCGTGGCCCATGTCTACCTCGGCCACAAGCGCGGCGGGCTGATCTTCGCCACCATCGGCGCCTGCGCGGGCTTCGGCGCGATCTGCGGGTCGTCCGTGGCCACGGCGGCCACCATGGCCCGGATCTCGCTGCCCGAGATGCTGGAACGCGGCTACGCGAAATCGCTGGCCGCCGGCTCCATCGCCGCGGGCGGCACACTGGGGATGATCGTGCCGCCTTCGGTGGTCATGATCCTCTATGCGATCCTGACCGAGAACTCGATCATCGCGCTGTTCCTGGCGGCCATCGTGCCCGGCATCCTGGCGGTGCTGGTCTACTTCGTCGCCGTCTACTTCGCCGTGCGCGCCAACCCCGACGCCGCCCCCGTGGGGCCGAAGGCCAGCTGGGCCGAACGCCGCAAGGTCACGGGGCAGAGCTGGGCCGTGGTGCTGCTGGCGGTCGTCGTGTCGGGCGGCATCTACACCGGCATCTTCACCGTCTCCGAAGCGGCATCGGTGGGCGCCACCGTGGCGCTGCTGCTGGGTCTTTTCCGCCGCCGCCTGACGGTGAAGAAGTTCCTGTCGGCGCTCGGCGACACGGCGGCCAACACCGGCATGATCTTCGTCATGATCATCGGCGCCTCGGTCTTTTCCTACTTCGCCACGCTGTCGGGCCTGCCGATGGCGACCGTCGACTGGATCCAGGGCCTGGGCCTGCCGCCGCTGCTGGTGCTGTGCATGCTGATGCTTTTCTACCTGGTGCTGGGAGCGATCTTCGACACCATCGCGGCCATGGTCCTGACGCTGCCCTTCGTCTACCCGCTGATCATCGGCATGGGCTACGACCCGGTCTGGTGGGGCGTCGTCAACATCGTGGTGATCGAGCTGGGCATGATCACGCCCCCCATCGGGATCAACGTCTTCGTCCTGCACGGCATGGCCCGCGACCTGCCGCTGTCGACGATCTTCCGGGGCGTCGTCCCCTTCCTCATCGCTGACGTGGTGCGACTGGTCATCCTGATCCTCTTCCCGCCGCTCAGCCTCTGGCTGCCAGGAGTACTCGGATGGCTTTGAAGGAATACGGTAACGCCGGCACCATGGGGGTGCTCACCCCCCAGGCCAATACCACGGTGGAACCCGAGCTCTGGGCACTGCTGCCGGCGCATTGGTCGATGCTGAACGCGCGGCTGACCTCGGACAAGGACACGATCGAGAAGCGGCTGGTGGATTACACCACCAAGTTCAACGTCACCGCGGAACAATTCGCCAATGCCCCCACCGACGTGCTGACGGCGGCCTGCACCGGGGCCTCCTACCTGATCGGCCAGGACGCCGAGGCGGCGCTGGTGGAGGAGGTGCAGGCGACCCACAACCTGCCCTTCCTGACGGCGGCGCTGGCCTCCGTCTCGGCACTGCGGGTCATGGGGGCGAAGAAGATCGCCCTGCTGACGCCCTATCCCGAAAGCCTGAACGAGAAATCGACGCCCTACTGGGAAAGCTTCGGCTTCGAGGTGGTCGCCAAGGCGGGGCCGGAGCTGGAGACCGCGGCCTTCCACCCGATCTACGCCATGACCGGTCCGGGGGTGCTGGCTTCCTACCGGCGGCTGTCGGCGGAAAGCGGGGCCGATGCGGTGCTGATGCTGGGCACCGGCATGGCGACGCTGCATCCGATGATCACCGGCCATGCCGAGGGGCTGCTGCCCTCGGTGTCGTGCAACGTGGCCCTGGTCTGGGCGGCCGTGCAGAAGACAGCCTGGAACGAGGTGTCGGAGGCGGGCCTGTCGGACTGGATCTCCGGCAAGCTCTGGCAGGAGCGGCTGGAGGTCATGTTCCCCGCCCCCTGATCCATCCTCCCTTCAGATCCCTCCCTGTCGGGGCCGCTCCTCCGGCCCCTGCAGCCGACCCCGACACGGGGTCGCTTTCGGGCCTTCCCTGCGGGGGAGGCTCTTTTGCATCGCGGGGGCGTGACGGGGCCGGGCCTTGAACTTCGCGCGCGTATCGGCAGGTTGACGGGGACCGGCCCGCCCAGGGGCCCCCAGTGAAGGAGCTTTCATGACCGACCCCGTCATCGACCCCGCCCGCCTTGCCCGTCTCGCCGATGTCGCGGTGAACGTCGGGCTGAACCTGCAGCCCGGGCAGGACCTGGTGCTGACCGCCCCCGCCGAGGCCCTGCCGCTGGTGCGGGCCGTGGCCGCCAGCGCCTATCGCGCGGGCGCGGGCGTGGTCACGCCGCTCTTGTCGGACGACGAGGTGGCCCGCGCACGGTTCCGCAATGCGCATGATGACAGCTTCGACCGTGCCGCCGACTGGCTCTACAAGGGCATGGCCAATGCCTTCGATCAGGGCGCCGCGCGCATGGCGATCGCCGGGGCCGATCCGATGGCCCTGGCGGCGGAGGATCCCGACAAGGTGGCGCGGGCCAACAAGGCCAACTCCATGGCCTCGAAGCCCGCGTTGGAACGGGTGTCGACCTTCACCATCAACTGGTCCATCGCCGCCTTCCCCACGGCGGGCTGGGCGCGCCAGGTCTTCCCCGACCTGCCCGAGGATCAGGCGGTGGCCAAGCTGGCCGATGCGATCTTCGCCGCCTCCCGCGTCGATGGTGACGACCCGGTGGCGGCCTGGGCCGCGCATAACGCCGCGCTGAAGACCCGCTCGTCCTGGCTGAACGAGGAACGCTTCGATGCGCTGCATTTCACCGGGCCGGGCACCGACCTGATGGTGGGCCTGGCCGAAGGCCACGAATGGCACGGCGGCGCCTCCACCGCGCAGAACGGCGTGGTCTGCAACCCCAACATCCCCACCGAAGAGGTCTTCACCACGCCCCACGCCCAGCGGGTCGACGGCACGGTGCGCGCCACCAAGCCGCTTGCGCACAACGGCAACCTGATCGAGGAGATCGAGATGCGCTTCGAGGGCGGTCGTGCGGTCGAGGCGCGCTCGAGCTCGGGCGAGCGGGTGCTGCAGCAGATGCTGGACAGCGACGAGGGCGCCCGGCGCCTGGGCGAGGTGGCCCTGGTGCCCTACAGCTCGCCGATCTCCCAGACGGGGATGCTGTTCTACAACACGCTCTTCGATGAAAACGCCGCCTGCCACATCGCCATGGGCCAGTGCTATTCCAAGTGCTTCCTCGATGGCGCCAACCTGACGGCCGAGCAGATCGCGGCGCAGGGCGGCAACAGCTCGATGATCCACGTCGACTGGATGATCGGCGGGCCGGAAACCGACATTGACGGCGTCCGCGCCGACGGCACCCGCGTCCCGGTCTTCCGCAAGGGCGAGTGGGCGAAGTGATCGCCCGGGCCCCGGGCCGGTGCGCCCGGGGCCGCTTCTGCTGCGGCAGTTGATTTGTCGCAAGGCGGCGTGGGCCTGTACGCTTCAGTATCGACGGGATTCGATGCTGGGAGACAGACCATGCTGCGACGATTTCTGATTCTGGCCGCCTGCCTGGCGGCCCTGCCTGCGTTGGCGCAGGATGACGAAACGGAAGCCTTCGCCATCGGCGGTGACAGCTTCCGCGCGGGGCGGGCGGTGACGCTGGACGCGCCTGGAACGGACGATCTTTTCATGGCGGGCGAGCGGGTGACCGTCTCGGCCCCGATCACTGGCACGGCCCATCTGGCCGGGCGCGCGGTGACGGCTACGGCGGAGATCGGCGGCGATGTCTATGCCGTGGGCGATCAGGTCACCCTGCAGGGGGCGGTCGCGGGGGACGCCACCGTCTCGGGCCGGCAGCTGACCGTCGGTGATGTGGGCGGCGACCTGCGCATCGCCGGCGCGACCGTGGCGCTGCGCGGCACCGTTTCGGGCTACACCCTTATGGCTGGGGAGGAGATCACCTTCGACGGGGTTGTCGAGGGCGATCTGGGTCTGGCCGCCGGGCAGGTCACCTGGGGCGAGGGCGCCCGGGTCGGCGGCACGCTGACCCTCTACGAGGAAACACCCGGCACCCTGGAGGTGCCCGACACGGTGGCGCCCCAGGCCCGGATCGAACGGCGCCAGGCCGAGGAATGGGAGGGGCCGACACCTCCGGGCTGGGGCTACCTGGCGTTGCAGTTCCTCAAGGGCGTCGTCGTGGTCGCCGCCCTGGGCGCGTTGATCGCCGCCGTAGTGCCCGACCGCCTGGCCGAAATGCGCCGCGAGGTGCTGGCGCGGCCCTTCCACACGCTCTGGCTGGGCTTCCTGACCCAGTCGGCGGTGATCGGCGCCGGCGTGCTCTTCGCGCTGACGATCATCGGGCTGCTGCTGACCCCTGCGATGATGGTGCTGGCGCTTGCGGGTGGGTTCGCGGGCTACGTGGTGGCCACCTATGCCTTCGGCGTGGGCCTGTTCCTGGCCGCGGGCCGGGATGAGCCGCAAAGCATCGGTGCCCGTGCGGCGGCGGCCGGGCTGGGCGCGCTGGTCGCCGGGCTGATCGGACTGATCCCGCTGCTGGGCTGGCTGTTCATCCTGGCGCTGGTGCTGGCGGGCGTTGGCGCGATCACCCTGCGGGTGCTGCGCCCGGCCTTCTTCGTGGGGCCACGATAGCGGGTCGCCGTCAGGCCAGCGAGACCAGCAGACGGGCCACTTCGCCCGCGTCGTACTTGCCCGGCTCTGCCCCGGCCAGGGGCAGGCGGTGGCAGGGGATGCCGTGGCGGGCCGTGACCTTGTCGCACTCCGTCGCAGCCGTATCCCGGTCGCAGATCACATGGGTCATCAGGTCCCGCGGCGTCGCCTCCGGCCCGGCGTCGGCCAGCAGCGGTGTCAGCAGGGCCGCCACCTGGTCCGACAGGTCGTGGCCCAGGGCCTCCGGGTCCGTGCCCAGCGAGGGCAGGTAGACCTTGGGCACCCGCCGCGCCGCCAGGGTGCGGCCCACCCCCTGCGGCAGCAGGTTGGCGACGACGCTGGAATAGAGGCTGCCGGGAGGATAGCAGATCACCTCGGCCTCCTCGATCAGGCGGCGGTTGCGGGCGGGCAGGCGGACGGCCCCGTGCGCCATCTCCTGTGTGCCGTCGCTGAGGAAGCAGCGCCGGATCGGCGCGCTCAGCGGCGCCACCTCCTTGCCGCTGATCTCCCGCTGGCCGATGACTTGGCGCCCGTCCGACAGCTCTGCGCCCAGGTGCAGCGTCTCGTCGACCACCGCGCGCAGGGTGCCGCGCACGTCGACCATCTTCGACATCAGGAACAGCACCGGCTCCAGCGCGCGGTCATTGGCCAGGTAGCCGCCTGCCAGGATAAGGTTGCCGATGCTGGCGTTGCGATAGTCGAAGGTCGGAGGCGCGGCGTCGAGGAACTGGCCCAGGTGCCCCTGGATCAGCCGCCGCATCGGCTCTGCGATGGCGGTCATCAGCGGATGGTTCCCGACGCGCATCGCCGCGACCTCGGCCCGCAGCGCGGGCTGCGCCCCCTGCCGGTCCAGCCGGTGGGAGAAAAGCGCGTAGATGTCGGGCTGGCCCAGCACGGTTTCATCCGCCAGCGCCATCAGGCGCGAGCGCAGGTCGCCCACGGCGGGCATGTCGAAGGCCCGGCGCAGCTCCTGCGAACTGCCGCCGCTGTCGAAGGGCGTGATCAGGTGGAGTGAGTTGAAGGTGTAGCGTTTCAGTTGCCGCGAGATCCCGTTCAGCGCACTGCCACCGCTGAAGACCAGCACGCGCGGCCCGAGGTGCGGGCTGTTTTCCGCCCGGGCGACGCGCAGCGGATCGGGCAGGGCCAGGTCACGGGTGACGGTGATCGGTGTCATGCGGTCCTGCGCCTTTCGCCTCGGTCATGACCCGTCATACGACGCGGGTGGCGGGCTGTCATCCGCAGGCGGCTCGGGGTGGGGCAGGTGGCGTCCCGGGCTGGGCGAAATGACCGGACCGCAGGCGCCGGGGCGCTGCGGTCCGGGGCAGGGCGCTTACGATTGCAGGTCGGCAATCGCGGTGTGCCGGATGTCGCCCCACAGGGCGTCGGACTTGGCCAGGATGCCTTCGGGGTCTTCCAGGTACTTGCGCATCGCGCCCTCGCTGACGAAGAGATACAGCTTGCCGTCGCGGATGTCGGCATAGCGCGGATCGCCGTCCAGCTTCAGGCCCAGTCCGATGGCGAAGGCGCAGAAGCCGCCGTACTGGGGCAGGAAGGCCTCGGGGTCGGCCTTGAACTTTTCCGCCGAGATCGAGGAGGCGAAGTAGTAGCTGACACCATCATGGGTGACCGCATGGCCCGGGTCCCCGGCGGTGACGGCGCCCAGGGTGGTCAGGGCGACAGGGTCCATGGCGTGCATGCCGATCGGATTGCCCTCGGTGCCCAGGCCGTTGATGACGTTGTATTCATCGGCGGCAAAGGCCGGGGCGGTGGCCAGGGCGGCCAGGGTGACAGCGGCGGTCAGCAGCGGGGTGAGGGTGGATTTAACGTTCATGGTCTTTCCTTGACTTGGGCCATTTCTGGCGGTTTGCGGGCCGAAGGCCGCGCGCGGGTCTCCCACGTCGAAACGTCGGAGCGGGTGGGGTCCCCGGGACACGAGACAGGCAGAGGCGCATCCCGGGGCTCTGGAGGGCCCCGGTGCAGGCAACACCGCGGGCCGGGACGCCCGGGCCGCTTGGGGACCAGCCGGGGCGTATGGGTGTTTCGGCTGTCCGGCCCCGCGCCCCCGTGAGGCAGCAACGGGGAGGGGACCGGACAGGGGGCTGACGCGCCGCCGGGGAGCGGGGGCGGCCGCCAGCCGAGGCGGTGCTCAACCCCGGATGAGTGGGCCGGGCACCGTCATGAGAGCGCCATCGGGGCGCATGTCCTCCGCGGGCGCGTCGGGTGCGCCGATGTCGAGGGCGCAGGCCGCGATCGTTCCGGCCGTGCCGCCGGGCGCGGGCGGCAGGGCGCCCGCGGCCAGCGCCAGCCCGGCCCCCAGGCTCGCCAGCCCGAGGCAGAGCGCGACACGCAGGCCCCAGGTCAGGGCTGCCCGGTTGCGGCGCCGGTTGCGCGCCCAGCGGGGGCGAGGGGGGTGATCGGTGGGGCGCAGCGGGGGCAGCACGATGAGCGGCGTGGGGGCGGACATGGCGGATCTCCTTTCAGGCTGGCCTGCGGCGCGGGGAGGGCGCAGGCGTGGGGCATCGGGGCGGTCAGAGGGCCTCGGACCGGGCAGCGGGACCTCCCCGCGGGTCATTCTTCGGTGTTCAGGTGATCCGGGCCCCGGGGCCCGGATCGGAGGCATGGCCCTTGCGGGCCGGGACGGTCGAGAGAGCGGCGCGGTCGCAGTGCTCAGCGGGTTTCTTGCGCCATATGCCCCTCGAATGACCTGACCTTAGGTGCCGCTGAACGCCTCGGTCTTGACCCGGCATGTCAAATCCTTGACCCGATGTGCCAATGCGGGTGAAAACACTCACGTCCGCGCAAACGGGTCCGGCGGGGGCTGGATCGCGTGACGGGGCGGGCGCCTGCGGCCGGGGGGCTGCGCCGCAGCTTGGGGGGATCGGGTGACAAACGGGATGGTATCGGCGTTCTACGCGCGCAAGCAGATCGACCATGCGGTGCATGTCCCGGACCGGTCCCGCCTGTACGAAATCGTGGGGCTGTCCCCGGACGACCTGCAGGACCCCGCTACCATGCTGCCCGCTGAACGCTACTACGCCCTGCTGGACGCCATCGCCGACAGTGAATGGCCGGATCTGACCTTTCACATGCGCGTCTGCGCCTCGATGCGCTGCGAAGAGCTGGGCGCTTTCGGTCTGGCCTTCAAGTCGGCGCCGACCCTGCGTCAGGCCTTCACCCGCATGGGGCGCTATACCCGTCTGCACAACCAGGTCTCCCTGTTTGCGACCGTGGACCGGCCCGAAGAGGGCGTGTTCTGCTGGACCCACGAAAAACCCCGCAAGGAAGGTCTGGGCGGTATCCTGTCGAACGAGGCCGCCCTTGGCACGACCCTGACCCTGTGCCGCGAGACGGCGGATGCGGACATCTCGCCGGTGCGGGTGCAGTTCGCCCATGAACGGCGCGGCTCGATCGACGCGCTGACCGCACATTTCGGGGTGGAGCCGGTTTTCGGCGCCGAGATCGACGGGATGCAGTTCGCGCTGGAGGATATCGACCGCCCGACGCTGAAAGGCGACCCCGCGATCTGGGCCTTCTTCACCGACCATCTGGACAGCGTGCTGCCCGATGCAGCGGCCGAGGCCGGCGCGGAGGTGCCGCTGGAGGTGCGGGTGGTGGAGGAAATCGCCAAGCTGCTGAGTGGCGGCGTCCCGCAGTTGTCGGAGGTGGCCCAGTCGCTGGGCATGGGGGCGCGCACCCTGCAGCGGCGCCTGTCGCAACGGGGCTGTACCTATCAGTCGCTGGTGGACGAGGCGCGCCGCCAACTGGCGCATCAGCTGGTCTCTGGCACGCGCTACTCCCTGTCGGAGATTGCCTTCCTGACCGGATTTTCGGAACAAAGCGCCTTCACCCGCGCCTTCAAGCGCTGGTCGGGCCAGACCCCGGGCGCCTATCGCAGTGCCGCCGTGGCCTGACCCGTCACGCCACCGGCCCGGGGCGAAGGGATCGGGGGTGCCCGGCGTGGGCCGCAGGATCGGCGGCTCGGGCAGGATCTCTCCGGGATGTATCGGCGCGGGCATGGCTCGTCTCCTTTCGGACTGGCAGGCGTGTCGCACAGGGTGTTCTGGCGGGCGGACAGGCGTCCGGCCGGTGGCAGCGGGGTGGCGTCCCCGGAATTGGTCCTTCGGTCCTCGTCTTCGGGCGCTCCGAGCCTAGCTGCCCGAGTCGCTGTCTTGGCCCATGCGGGCGGCGGCCAGTTCGGCCTCCAGCGCGGCGATGCGCGCGTCCCGTTCGGCCAGCAGCGTCGCGATGCGCCCCATGCCGAAGCGGCGGGGGATATGCTGCGGACAGTTCAGATCCCAGGCCTCGATGTCGAAGACGATGGCCCGGTCGGCCCCTGCGGGCTGGCCTTCGGTGGCCAGCTGCGCCAGCAGGGCGGGATCATCCTCGACCACCTGGGCCCGGCCCCAGATCTTCACCCGGCGCGGCACCTCGTAGTCGATCAGGAAGAGCACGGCGCGCGGGTTCTCGTAGAGGTTGCCCAGGGTGATGTACTGGCGGTTCCCTTCGAGGTCGGCGAAGCCCAGGGTGCTGTCGTCCAGCGCCTTCAGGAACCCTGCGGGGCCGCCACGGTGCTGGATGTAGGGCTGACCGGCGGCATTGGCGGTGCCCAGGAAGACCGAGGTCTGGCGGGCGACGAAGCCGGCGATCTCGGGCGTCAACCGGGCGGGCCAGGGGCGCCGGTCCTCCATCCGCTGATAGGCCTCGCGCGATCCCCGGGCGCGCTGCATCGCGCGCACGGCGGGGCTGAAGGCCACGTCCATGGGGTTGGTCATGGTCACAGCCCCATCTCGCTGAGCGAGGGGTGATCGTCGGGGCGGCGCCCCTGCGGCCAGTAGAACAGCCGGTCGAGCGAGGCGATCTTCTCGTCGTTGATCGAGGCGTGGCGTTCGGCCATCAGCCCGGTGTCGTCGAACATCCAGTTCTCGTTCCCGTGGGAGCGATACCATTGCCCGCCCGCGTCGCGCCATTCGTAGGCGAAGCGCACGGCGATGCGGGTCTCGGTGAAGGCCCAGAGCTCCTTCACCAGGCGATAGGCGGTCTCGCGGCGCCATTTCTCGGTCAGGAAAGCGACGATCTCGGCCTGGCCGGTCAGGAAGGTATCGCGGTTCCGCCAGCGGCTGTCGGGCGTATAGGCCAGCGACACCGACTGGGGGTCGCGGCTGTTCCAGGCGTCCTCGGCCAGGCGCACCTTCTGGGCGGCGGTCTCGGCGGTGAAGGGGGGCTGCGGGGGACGGGGCATGACGGGGCTCCTGCGGGCGGTGTCTTGGGAGGGACGGGGGCGTCGGAAACGGGTGGGCGGCCGCGGGACGGGCGCGGCCGCCCGCGGGCCTCAGGCACTGACGCCTTCGGCCAGGGGGAAATCGATGTCGGTCTGCGCCACCTCGTTGAGGTAGTTGGTCCAGACACTGAGGGCGACGTTCAGCACGATCTCGATGATCTGCGCCTCGGCGTAGCCCGCGTCGCGCACGGCGGTCAGGTCGGCACCGGACACATGGCCCCGGCTTTCGGCGACTTTCAGGGCGAAGGTCACGGCAGCATCGGCGCGGGCATCGGTGGACCGGCCCTTGCGGTTCTCGGCGATCTCCTCCGGCGAGAGCTTCGCCAGGTTGGCGCCGACGTAGCTGTGCGCCGACAGGCAGTAGCCGCATCCGTTGTACTGGGCGACGGCCAGGGCGATGCGTTCGCGGGTGGCCAGGCCCAGGCTGTCCTTGCCGACGGCGGCGTAGAGGCCGAGGTAGCCTTCCAGCGCCGAGGGGCTTTGCGCGGCCAGGCGGAACAGGTTCGGCGCGCTGCCGAGCTGTTTCTTGACCCCTTCCAGCAGCGGGCGCGAGGCTTCGGGGGCGGCGTCGATCGTGGCGGGAATGGAAAGGCGGGACATCGTCTGATCCTTCAACTGTGATGTTGTGAGAGGGATATACGGGTTCCGGATTGCGGCAGTAGGCAGCATTGTCGGGAAGTAGCCTCTCGGAAAGTGGAAGCATGTCTGATCGCCTCGCCGCCATGTCCCTGCTCGTTGCCGCCGTGGATGCCGGCAGCCTCTCTGCCGCCGCCCGCAGGGCCGGCATGCCGCTGGCCACGGTCAGCCGCCGGGTGGCCGAGTTGGAGCAGGAGCTGGGCACGCAGATTGTGCTGCGCTCGCCGCGCGG
Source organism: Pseudooceanicola marinus (assembly GCF_020177265.1). Classification (GTDB taxonomy): domain Bacteria; phylum Pseudomonadota; class Alphaproteobacteria; order Rhodobacterales; family Rhodobacteraceae; genus Pseudooceanicola; species Pseudooceanicola marinus_A. The sequence continues at coordinate 134,926 of NZ_JAIVMC010000006.1, read as the reverse complement.
GCTGAGCCTGACCGAACCGGGGGAGACCTACCTGGCCGCCTGCCGCAGCATCCTGGAACAGATCAGCGAGGCAGAGCGGATGGTGGCGGGCGAATTCCGCGAACCCAAGGGCCTGCTGAACGTCACCGCGCCGATCTGTTTCGGTCGGATCCACGTTCTGAACGTGGTGACAGAGTTCCTGCGCGATCATCCGGCGGTCGATGTGCGGCTGGAACAGACGGACCGGCCGATCAACCTGGGCGAGGAACACATCGACGCGGCGGTACGCATCGGCAACCTGACCGACAGTGCCCTGCGCGCCCGCCGCCTGGGGGAAGTGCGCAAGGTGGTCGTCGCCAGCCCCGACTACCTGGAGGCTCGCGGTGTGCCTGAAACGCCCGAAGATCTGGCCGGGCACGACTGCCTGTCGTTTGAGTCCATCATGCGGTCGGACCGCTGGACCTTCACCGACGGGGAGGCCGAACGCCACGTGCGGGTCCGGTCCCGCCTGTCGATGAACGCCGCCGACACCGCCATCCTGGCCGCCGAGGCCGGGCTGGGGATCACGCGGGTCCTGTCCTACCAGGTGGCGCCGCTGGTGAAGGCCGGAACCCTGCGCATCCTGCTGGAGGACTTCGAGCCGCCGCGCTGGCCGGTGCATTTGCTCTATCGCGGTGGCGTGGTGCCGCAGAAGCTGCGCGCCTTCGTCGACTACGCCGCGCCACGGCTGCGCGACAGCATGGCCGACACCTGGTGACGGGGTAATTTGCAACAGCTGTTTGAAATTCGCGACCAAAAGGGCCGTCTTCACCGCCGCAAGTATTGCACCAGTTCGTAATTTCAGTAATTCCCGACATCGGAAAAGACGATGACGTAGGGGCAGATCGACGTGAATGCGAATTCCGGTGGGGCACGGCTCTACCCGCCTCTCGAGGTGGAGGATCCCTCCGAAATCCTTGGTGACATCCCGGCGGAAAAGGCCGCGGAGGTCTTTCGCCTCTGGGATGAGCTGTCGGGTTTCGACGCCGGCCAGGCGAGTGAGTCGAAGCTGCACCTGTTGCAGCGGCTCTGCGCGCTGACCGGGGCGAAGAATGCCGACTGGATCGGCTGCGTGCGCCTGCCCGACGGGCCGGCGGATGATCCGCTTTTTGGCTGGCGCCCCTACAGCCTGACGGTGCTGAACCCCGACAAGGAGATCAAGCGCCGGATCGCCGAGGCCTTCGAGCGTATGGACGTGGGCCACCCGGATGTCACCACGACCCGCAATGCGGAGCTGGCCGGCAGCTACCGCGTGCTGCTGCTCAGCGACCTGGCCCCCGACGGTTGGTTCAACGGCCCGGCCTACCGGGAATGGTACGCGGCGATCGACCGGCGCGATTCCATCTGGGCGGCGATTCCGGTGAACGCCGAGGCAGAGCTGTTCATCGGCCTGCACCGCGGGTTCGACCAGGAGCCCTTCACGCGGGCCGATCTGCGGCTGGCCAGCTTCTGTCTGCGGGGCTTGGCGTGGTTCTATCGCCAGCAGATGGTCAGCGACGGGATCGGCATCGCCTCGGCCCGGCTGACGCCAACCGAGCATCGGGTGCTGGCGGGTCTGCTGCAGGGGATCAGCGAGGCCAACATCGCCCATGCGAACGGGCAAAGCCCCCATACGACCCATGACCACGTGAAGCGGATCTTTCGCAAGTACGGCGTCTCCAGCCGGTCCGAGCTGATGGCGCTGTGGCTGGGGCGCCAGCCGCGTCCGCGCGGCTGATCTGCGAGGCCGTGACGCTGCGAGGCCGGTCGCACCCCACCTGATCCGGGGGATGGTCATGGCCCCTCGGTGCGGGCAGAACCGGCGGCATGCACGGACAGGGCTGTGGGCGGACCTTCATCGTCCCCGGTGCGTTTCGCAGTCCCCTGGGGGCCGTGCCACCGGGTGGCGCATCGGCCCGTCTGCCGGGCCTGCGCTGCCCGGTGTGTCTGCCCGACCGGACGATTCCCTGCGCGCCTCATGCCTCATGCGAATTTGTTTACCGCCGCCCCGGCCTCCGCCGCGGGCGGTTCTGCCGTTCTGGCGGCGGCCAATCTGCCGTGATGCTGGGCGCGCGCGCGAAATATTTTATACAAAAATAGGATTTTATAAAAAATTGTTGACGGAGGTGCAGCCCCCGGGGCTTGCTGGCGGGGACAGAGACGAGAGGGCGGCCGCAACAGGCCGCCTCGGAACGACAGCGAGGACAAGATGAAGATCGCAATTCTGGGTGGAGGCAACGGCTCGCTCGCCGGGGCAGGGGATTTCGCACTGGCAGGGCACGACGTGCACCTGTGGCGGCGCAACCCCGAGGATGTGGCCGAACACGCCAAGCGCGGCGACACCATCACCGTGCGCGACGGCAAGGGCACCCACGAGGGCAAGCTGGCGCTGGTCACCAGCGACATCGCCGAGGCGCTGGAGGGGGCGGAACTGATCCTCTGCCCGATCCCGGCCCCGGCCCATGCCGACCTGGCCACCGTCATCGCCCCGCACCTGAAACCGGGCATGGTGATCTACCTGCCGCCGGGCACGCTGGGCACGATGATCCTGGCCAATGCCGCGCGCGAGGCCGGCACGTTGGAGGGCGTCGCCTTCGCCGAGACCGGCACGCTGCCCTGGCTGGTGCGCAAGCATGACTTCTCCGAGGTCGTGATCTCCACCCGTGCCGTACGCCTGCCCACGGGCGTCTACCCGGTGGCCGACACGGATCGCGCGCTGAAGGTGATCGACACGGCCTTCCCCGGCGTGATCGAGCGCTGCGAGGACGTTCTGTCCGCCGCGCTGATGAACGCCGGCGCCATCATCCACTCGCCGCTGATCATGATGAATGCGGCGCCGCTGGAGCACTTCGAGGCCTGGGACATTCACAACGAGGGCACCCAGCCCTGCGTGCGCACCGTCACCGACCAGCTGGACGCGGAACGCATCGCCGTGCGCGAGGCCTTCGGCTATGGCGCGCCGCACTTCCCGCTGGCCGACTACTACCGCGATGACAGCGAGATGTGGATGTATGACCGCGAGGCCCGCGCCAACCTGACCGACAGTGGCGACTGGCGCGAGAAGATCGACCTGCACGCGCATCGCTACATGATGGAAGACACCCGCCTGGGCCTGTCGCTGATCTGTTCCATGGCCGAGGTGGCGGGCATCGACGTGCCCGTGGCCCGCGCCCTGATGACCCTGGGCGGGGTGATCAACCATCAGGACTTCATGCAGACCGGTCGGCCGCTGTCCGCCGTGGGCCTGGGCGGCCTGTCGATGGACGAGTTGAAGGCCAAGGCGGAAGGACCCTCGGCATGACCCAGACCATCGCCTGTCTCGGCGCGGGCCGGATGGGGCGGGGGATCGCCCTGGTCTTCGCCTATGCCGGTCACCCGGTCTCCCTGGTCGATTTCAAGCCGCGCGAGGCGGCTGATTTCGACCGGCTGGGGGCCGAGGCCCGGGCCGAGATCACCGAGACCCTGACCATGATGTCCCGCTTCGGCATGTTCGATGCAGCCTTGGTGCCGACCATTGCCGCCCGGGTGGCCGTGGTGCCCGAGGCCGCGGCGCCCGAGGCCCTGGGTGCGGCCGACGTGGTCTTCGAAGGCTTCCCCGAGGTGCCCGAGCTGAAGCGCGAGGCTCTGGCCCGCGCCGAGGCGCTGATGAAACCCGATGCCATCCTGGCCTCGACCACCTCCACCATCCTGGTGGATGACCTGTCGCCCGCCCTGGCGCGGCCGGAACAGTTCCTCAACGCCCACTGGCTGAACCCGGCCTTCTTGGTGCCGCTGGTGGAACTGTCGCCGGGCAAGGCCACCGCGCCCGAGGTCACTGCCCAGTTGTCGGCCCTGCTGGAGGCGACCGGCAAGGTGCCCGTAACCTGCGCCGCGGCGCCGGGCTACATGATCCCGCGCATCCAGCAGGTCGCGATGAACGAGGCCGCCCGCATGGTCGAGGAAGGCGTCGCCAGCGCCGAAGACCTGGAAAAGGCGATCCGCTATGGCTTCTCCTTCCGCTTCTCCGTGCTGGGGCTGTTGGAGTTCATCGACTGGGGCGGGGGCGACATCCTCTATTACGCTTCCGAATACCTGTCGAAGGCGCTGGACAACCCCCGCTACGAGGCGCCGCAGGTCATCCGCGACAACATGGATGCGGGCCATATCGGCCTGAAGACCCGCCAGGGCTTCCTCAACTACGAGGGCATGGACGTGGCCGCCTACCGCGAGGCGAAGCTGCGGGCCCTGGCCGAACGGCTGAAGGCCGAGGATCTGATGCGCCCGCCCGTCGCCTGACGGTTGAGTCCCTTCTGCGCGCGGGCTGAGAAATTGGGCCGCGTGCGACAGCACTCGGTGAGATTTTCGAAAGAAATCTCAATTGTGCAAAATAGGTTTTGACTCCCTCGCCCGGGCGGCAGGATCATCGACCTATCCCAAGGCCCCGTCCCGCCTGAGCGAGGCAGGGGCAACAAGCCGGACAACCGGCGTCTTACCCAACAGGAAAGAGAGACCCATGACCCACGAAAGCCGTCCCAGACGTCCGGCCCGCCCCGCAGGCCGTTTCGCCCTGGCCGCCCTCGCGGCCCTCGGCCTGCAGGCCGGTGCTGCCCAGGCCCAGGAAGTGCTGAAAGCCGTCAGCGCCTTCCCCGTGCCGATGTTCTGGACCCAGGATTTCCTGAACTTCGTCGACGAGGTGAACGAGACCGGCGAAGGCGTCGTCCAGATCCAGATGATGGGCGGCCCCGAGGTCTTCCCGCCGACCCAGCAGGTCGATGCGGTGGAACGTGGCATCGTCGACATCCAGTACGGCCCCTCGACCTATCACCTGGGCTCGGCGCCCGAGATCGACGCGCTGGTCGGCTCCAACGTGACGCCGGAAGTGGCGCGCGAAAGCGGCGGCTTCGACCTGATGCAGGACATCCTGCTGGAGCGTCTGGGCGTGCGACTGATGGCCCTTGGCCAGTCCGGCCTGCAGTTCCACATCTGGTCGGTGGACGAACCCACCGTGGGCGAGGATGGCAGCGTCGACATGAACGGCGCACGCCTGCGCTCGCAGCCGATCTACCAGGCCTTCTTCGAGAGCCTTGGCGCCGTGCCCGTTTCCGCCCCCGTGCCGGAGGTCTACACCGGGCTGGAACGTGGCACTTTCGACGGCATCGGCTGGCCGATCGCCGGCGTGACCGATATGTCCTGGGATAAGTACCTGAAATATCGCATTGATCCGGGCTTCTTCAACACCGACCTGGTGATCTTCATGAACCCCGAAAGCTATGAGGGCCTCAGCGAGGAGGCGCGCGAGATCATCGACGCCGCCGCCCTGAACTACGAGCTGACCTCGCGCGATCGCCTGGCCAGCGTGACGGCGGAGACCGACGCGGCAGTGCAGGAGGGCGGCATCGAGGTCATCACCCTGGAGGGCGAGGCGGCCCAGGCTTACCTCGACGGCGCCTATGGCTCCGCCTGGGACCGTCTGCAGGCCTCGGACAGCGCGCATTACGACGCCCTGCGCGATGCCTTCTACCAGGAATGATCGTCGGTTTTTGAGCTGACCCTGACGGGGGTGCGCCCAGGCAGCGCCCCCGTTCTCTTTCAAGACAACAGGACATCAAGACCCATGGCCAGGCTATACGACCGCGCCATCACGCTGCTGGCCGCCACCGGGGCGCTCAGTCTCCTCGGGATCACGTTGATGATCGTGGTGGACGTGGTGCTGCGCAACACCGGCTTTCGTCCCTTCCAGTCGACCAGCGCGCTTTCGGAATATGCCATGCTCTACTCGACCCTCTGCGCCGCCCCCTGGCTGGTGCGCGAGAACGGGCATGTGGCGATCACCGCCTTCACCTCGATGATGCCGACGCGGCTGTGTTTCGCCGTGTCGATGGCGGTGCAGATCCTGTCGGTGCTGGTGCTGGCCGTGCTGGCCTGGCGCGCGGGCGCCGTGGGCTGGGATCGTTATGCCGCCGGCAACATGGACATGCGGTCTGTCACCCTGCCGGGCTGGCTGCTCTACGCCTGGCTGTCGATGGGCCTGGCGCTGACCGCCGTCGAGTTCCTGCGCCTTGCGCTGCGCGGCCGGGTCTACACCGGCTCGGCGGGGGGCGCATGATGGAGTGGTATTCCGCCACCGCCCTCCTGCTGGGCGGCCTGCTGTTTCTGATGTTCCTCGGCATGCCCGTGGCCGTGGCCTTCCTGGCGATCAATACCCTGGGCGTGCTGGTCTTCATGGGTGGCTTCGGCGGCATCGACCAGCTGGTGTCGAACGCCACCGACTCGATCACCACCTTCTCGCTGGTGCCGGTGCCACTGTTCACCATCATGGGGGAGCTGCTGTTCCACACCGGCCTGGCGGTGCGGGTCTTCGACGCGCTGGACATGTGTTTCGGCCGCCTGCGCGGGCGGCTTAGCTACATGACCGTGGGGGGCGGCACGCTGTTCGCGACGCTCTCGGGCTCGTCGATGGCGAACACGGCGATGCTGGGTTCGACCCTGATGCCCGACATGCTGCGCCGGGGCTACAAGCCGCACCTCATCATGGGGCCGATCATCGCCACCGGGGGCGTCGCGATGATCATCCCGCCGTCCTCGCTGGCGGTTCTGCTGGGCTCGCTGGCACGGATCGACGTGGGCGGGTTGCTGATCGCGGGGCTGATCCCCGGGCTGATCCTGATGGCACTGTACGTCGCCGTGATCCGCATTTCCATCGCGCTGGACCCCGACGCCGCGCCCTCCTACGACGTCGATCGCCCGCCGCTGGCAACCGTCCTGCGCACCCTGGCGGTCAATGTGCTGCCGATGAGCCTCGTGGTCTTCTCGGTGATCGGGCTGATCCTGCTGGGCTGGGCGACGCCCACGGAATCCGCGGCCTTCGGCGCGGTGTCGGTGGGCGTGCTGGCGCTGTGCTATGGCAAGCTGTCGGTCGAGGTGCTGATGAAAGCGATGATGGGAACGCTGAAGGTCTCGGGCATGATGCTGATGATCATCATCGGCTCCACCACCTTCTCGCAGCTGCTGGCCTTTTCGGGGGCGTCCTCGGGCATGATCTCCTTCGCCACGGGGTTCGATCTGGGCCACTACGGGATGCTGGCTGCGATGCTGGCGGTGCTCATCGTGCTGGGCATGTTCATGGACCAGCTGTCGATCATGATGCTGACCCTGCCGATCTTCATCCCGCTGACCCAGATGTACGGGATCGACCCGGTGTGGTTCGGCGTCGCCATGCTGCTGGCACTGGAGATGAGCCTGGCAACGCCGCCCTTCGGCCTGCTGCTGTTCGTCATGGCGGGGGTGGCGCCCAAGGGCACGACGCTGGGCCAGATCGCACGCGCCGTGCTGCCCTACCTGGCCTGTTCGATCCTGCTGATCCTGGCCCTTGTGATTTGGCCCGGGCTGGCTACCTGGCTGCCCGGCATGATCCGCTAGCGCGGCAGCCGGCCCGCCGGAAACGACAAAGGCCCGCGCCAACAGCGCGGGCCTTTTGCATGGGGTGGGGCGCCGGTCAGGCGTCCCGATCAGGTCCCACGGTCGGTCTCATCCTCGCCCTTCAGCAGGCTCTCGATGATCTCGCCGGTGCGCCGGAACCCCTTGGCCATCAGCGCCACGGCGGCCTCTTCGTCCCGGGCCACGGCCCGTTCGGCGATCTCGCGATGCTCCGCCAGGTAGGATTTCTTCAGGAAGACATTGCCGCCCCTGGTGCTGAAATAGGGCCAGCGGTAGCGTTGCGTCTGATTGTAGAGCTGGGTGGAAAAGACCTTCATCCAGTTCGACCCGCTTTCGCTGACCAGCGCATGGTGGAAGGCGCGGTGGCGGTCCTCCAGCTGGTGCACCTGGTCCTCGGTCACCTCCGCGCCCAGTTCCAGGTTGCGTTCAAAGGCCCGCGACAGGGCATGGAAGGCGCCCATCACGCGGCCCTCCCAGTCGTCGTCGCCCCGGCGGATCGAGCGGCGGAAGGCCTCGCAGTCGATCAGGATGCGGGTGTCGATCGCATCCCACATCTCCTCCAGCGAGATCTCCGTCACACGGAAGCCGCGCGCGGCGTAGGAGACCACCAGCTGTTCGCTCTGCAGCCGGTTCAGCGCCTCCCGCAGGGGAGAGAAACTGAACCCGTAGCGTTCCTTCAGCGCCTGCAGGCGCAGCGGGCTGCCGGGGGCGAAATGGCCCTTCAGGATGTCCGAGCGGATGCTGTCATAGGCGAGCTGCCCCAGGGTCTGGTCAGGCTGGCGTTCGGTCAGGTTTTCAGACGCCATCGCGGGCCTCCCTTGCTGTCACGACAGAGTAACCGCCTGCCGCGACGGGTGAAATGCGAAAGCGCAGATTTTCGAAAGAATGGGCGAAGCGAACCGTCCGGGGCTTCCTCCGGCGGCGCTTTGTCAGGGGAGGCGCCTCAGGCGCTTTGCGGCACCGGCAGGACGGCGCGGATCATCTCGTCGCTGAAGGGGCGCAGCAGCATGAACCAGCCAAGGTCCAGCACCGCGTCCATGTCCGCCTCACCGGCGGTCAGGATCATGCGCGCACCGCGCGCGTGAAGGGTTTCGGCCAGCCCGATGTCCTGCAACTGGGCCAGGCGCATCTCCAGGAAGGCGGCCGCCAGCGCGGGTTCGGCCTCGATCGCCGCGGCGATCTCTTCGGGAGAGGTGACGTGCAGGACACGGCAGGGCCCATGGGCGCTCAGCGCATCGGCAATGTCCGTCGCGATCAGCAGATCGCCCTCCAACACGAGGTAGACCGGAAGGTCGGCAGCGCCGGCCCGGTCGGGGGAATAGGTCATGATTCTCCTTTCGTTATCCCCCCGTCTGGAACAACTTGGCTTCCGGCGCATTAAACTGTGACAAGTCTGAAGAGGATTAATGCCTTGGCGACCGATTGCCGTAACTGCCCGCTGCGCCCCCGCCCGCTGTTCGATGACATGTCAGAATCCGAACTGGCCTTCATGCGTAACTTCAAGACCGGAGAGCTGGAGGTCGAGGCCGGCGCGCAGCTGATGATGGAGGGCGCGAACGCCCCGCACCTGTATACCGCGCTTGAGGGTCAGGGCCTTCGTTACAAGACCCTGGAGACCGGGGAACGGCAGGTCATCAACTTCGTCCTGCCGGGCGATTTCATCGGCCTTCAGGCCGGGGTGATGAACGTGATGTACCACACGGTGGAGGCCACAACGCGCATGCGCCTGTGCGTCTTCAACCGGGCCGCGCTATGGTCGCTCTTCGAGGAACAGCCCGAACGGGCCTATGACCTGACCTGGCTTTCGGCTGTCGAGGAACGCTTCCTGGGGGAAAGCCTGGCCATGCTGGGACATATGAGCGCCGAACAGCGGATCGCCCGCGCCTTCCTGCGCCTGCAGGATCGCGGCACCGCCCTGGGGATGGTGAAGAACCGCGAGATGCCGCTGCCCTACCGCCAGCAGGACCTGGCGGATGCCCTGGGCCTGTCGCTGGTGCACACCAACAAGACGCTGAAATCCATGCGCGAACGCGGCCTGGCCGACTGGCGCAGCGGGGCGATGAAGATCCTCGATTATTCCGGCCTCTGCGAACTGGCCGAGATGGAGGAGGACCGCCCCATCACCACCCGCCCGCTGATCTGATCGCGCACGGTCCGACGGGCCGAGCGTTTCCCACGGCCCTTGGGATCCCTAATATGTCAGGGGGCAGTCTGGCCGACGTTGCGTCCCGGTGGCGGCCCAATCCCATACGGATGTCGACGGATGGCGTGCCCCGCGCCACTATCGCCCGCAGAGGCGCCCGGGGGAGGGGGCCGCTGTGGGAGGGAAAGATGGACTTCGACTACGTCATCGTCGGCGGCGGCTCCGCCGGGGCGACCCTGGCTGCGCGCCTGTCCGAGGACCCGGAACTGAGCGTCTGCCTGATCGAGGCCGGTGGGCGCGGCGACGGGATTCTGGTGCGGATGCCCGCCGGGGCGGTGGCCATGCTTCCGGGCTATGGCAAGATCAACAACTGGGCCTTTCACACCGTGCCCCAGCCCGGACTGAACGGGCGGCGCGGCTACCAGCCGCGGGGGCGCGGTTTGGGCGGATCCTCGGCGATCAACGCCATGCTTTACGTGCGCGGCCAGCGGCAGGATTACGACGGCTGGGCCGATCTGGGCTGCGAGGGCTGGGACTGGGACAGCGTGCTGCCCTGGTTCCGCCGCGCCGAGGGGCATGAGGACGGGGCCGATGCCTTTCACGGCGGTGACGGGCCCTTGCAGGTGTCGCACCAGAAGGCGCCGCGCCCGATCACCCGGGCCTTCATCGCGGCGGGGCAGGAATTGCAGCTGCGCGAGCGGGCCGATTTCAACACCGGCGACAACGAGGGGATCGGGCTGTTCCAGGTGACCCAGTTCCACGACCCCGCCCGCAATGGCGAGCGCTGTTCGGCGGCGGCGGCCTATCTGCACCCGGTCATGGGGCAGCGCGCCAATCTGACGGTGCTGACCGGCGCCCGGGCTCAGCGGATCCTGCTGCAGGGGCGCCGGGCGACGGGGGTCGAGATCCGGCGCGGGCGGCGGGTGCAGCAGATCCGCGCCCGGCGCGAGGTGATCGTGGCGGGCGGCGCCTTCGGCTCGCCCCAGCTTCTGCAACTGTCGGGCATCGGGCGGCCCGAGGACATCACCCCGCACGGCATCGAGATGCGGCACGAACTGCCGGGGGTGGGGCAGAACCTGCAAGACCATCTGGATTTCATCCTGGCCTGGAAAAGCCGCGACACCGATAATTTCGGCATCGGGCTGCGCGCCGGTGCCCGGCTGTTGCGCCACCTGGCGCGCTGGCGCCGCGACGGGCGGTCCATGGCCGCCACGCCCTTTGCCGAAGGCGCGGCCTTCTTCCGGTCGAGCCCGCAGGTGGACCGGCCCGATCTGCAACTGCATTTCGTCATCGCCATGGTCGACGATCATGTCCGGCGGCTGCATCTCGGCCATGGCTATTCCTGCCACGTCTGCGTGCTGCGTCCCCATTCGCGCGGGCAGGTCCGCCTGGCCTCGGGCGATCCGCTGGCCGATCCGCTGATCGACCCGGCCTATCTGTCGGACCGCCGCGATCTGGACCTGTTGATCGCGGGCGCCCGCCAGGCGCGGCAGCTGATGCTGGGCGCGCCCCTGGCCCCCTATCGCGAGCGCGAACTGCACGGGATGCACGACGACATGAGCGATGCCGAGTGGGAACAGCACATCCGCGCCCGGGCCGACACGATCTATCACCCCGTGGGCACCTGCCGCATGGGCGTGGACGAGGGCGCGGTGGTCGACCCGCAACTGCGGGTGCATGGGCTGCAGGGGCTGCGGGTGGTGGATGCCAGCGTCATGCCGACGCTCACTTCGGGCAATACCAACGCCCCCACGATCATGATCGCCGAACGCGCCGCCGCAATGATCCTGGCCGCCGCCCGGGGCGAGGACGACTGCGCCGGGCAGCAAGCCGCCCGCGCCTCCTGAACCGGGCTGGGGAAGTCCGGGCAAACGAAGTGGCCGGGCCGCATCCCGCGCCCGGCCCCTCGTTTCTGTTGATGCGGCGCCTCAGGCGCCCTTGATCATGTCGGCGGCCTTTTCTGCGATCATGATGACCGGGGCGTTTGTGTTGCCGGTGGTGACGAAGGGCATGATCGAGGCATCGACCACGCGCAGCCCCGCGACCCCATGCACCTTCAGCTCCGCATCGACCACGGCCATGTCGTCGCTGCCCATTTTGCAGGTGCCGCACTGGTGGTGATAGCTCATCACTGCCGAACGGGCATAGTCGGCCAGTTCTGCGTCGCTCTGCGCCTCGGGGCCGGGGTAGATCTCCCGCTTGATCCATTTCGACAGGGCGGGCTGTTTAGCGATCTCGCGGATCATCTTCACGCAGGCGACCAGGGTGTCGACATCATACTGGGTAGCCAGCACGTTGGGATCCAGCAGCACGCGGTCTTCGGGATCGGCGGAGGACAGACGCACCTCGCCGCGCGAGGTGGGCTTCACGCCGCCCGCGTTGAAGGTGAAGGCATTGGCCACGCTGGCGTCCTGCTCGGGGGCGTAATAGGGGCCGAAGAGGCCCAGGGGCTGCATGTCGGGTTCCGGCAGATCCGGCGAGGACTTGGCGAAGAGATGCGTGTGCAGCGGCGTCATGCCCATATGCGGGGGCGGGGGCACCTGGCCCTCGGCCTCCCAGGTGACGGGCAGCAGGGTGTGATCGTGCAGGTTCTGGCCGACGCCGGGCAGGGCGTGTTTCACCTCGATGCCCATCTCGCCCAGGTGGTCGACCGGGCCCACGCCCGACAGCATCAGGATGCGCGGGCTTTCGATGGCGCCGCCGCAGACGATCACCTCGGATGCGGCCGACACGGTGTGCATCTCGCCCGCCTGCATGTAGGTCACGCCGGTGGCGCGGCCGTCCTCGATCTCCACCCGATGCACGCGGGCATTGGTCATCAGCGTCAGGTTCGGCCGCTCCAGCGCCGGTTGCAGGAAGGCCACGGCGGTCGACTGGCGCTTGCCGTCGCGGGTGTTCAGATCGCAGAAGCCCACGCCCATCTGGTCGCCGGAGTTGCAGTCGGGGTTGTAGGCGTGCCCGGCCTGCACGGCGGCCTCGACCATGGCCTTGTTGATCTCATGCGGCTGGATTTCCGCCGTGACATGCAGCAGCCCGCCCTTGGCGTGCATGGGCGACGGGTCGCCCGAATAGTCCTCGGATTTCAGGAAGTAGGGCAGCACTTCGTCCCAGCTCCAGCCCGCGTTGCCCTGGGCCGCCCAACCATCATAGTCGGTGGCAGAGCCACGCACGTAGATCATGCCGTTCAGCGAAGAGGACCCGCCCAGGGTCTTGCCGCGCGGCCAGAACAGCTCGCGGTCCTGCGCATGGGCCTGGGGCACGGTCCAATAGGCCCAGTCATAGGGCGAATTCCACAGCTCGATCACCCGCATCGGCGTCCAGATCATGTCGGTGTCATCCGGCCCGCCGGCCTCCAGCAGCAGCACCGTCTTGCCTTCCTCGGTCAGCCGGTTGGCCAGCACGCAGCCCGCGCTGCCCGCCCCCACGATCACGTAGTCGAAGGTGCCGTCCTGCGCATGGGCCGGGTTCAGCGAGGCGCCAAGCGTGCCGGCGGCGGTGGTGATGACGCCCGTGGCCACGGCCATGTGGCCGATGAAGCTGCGCCGGGTCATGCCGTTCTGGGTCTTGTCCATCTTGGTCATTTTCGGATCCTGTTGGTCTGCCGGCCCGCGACGTGTCGGGCCGGTCTGTAAAGGGAAAGGCGTCAGGCGATGATCGTCTGGATGTCGGTGTAGGCGTTCAGGCCCTCTTGGCCGAATTCCACGCCGACGCCCGACATCTTGCGCCCGCCGAAGGGGGCATCGGGGCGGATCATGCCGTGCTGGTTGATCCAGACCGTGCCGCAATCCAGCCGCTTGGCGATCGCCTTGGCCGCCTCGACATCCGCCGACCAGACCGAGCCGCCCAGCCCGGTGGGCCCGGCGTTGGCCTTGGCGATCACCTCGTCCAGGTCGCGGTACTTGATGATCGGCAGGGCGGGGCCGAACTGTTCCTCGTCGACCAGGGCATCGCCGTTGTCGAGGCCGGAGATCAGCGTCAGCGGGAAGAACAGCCCCTCGCCCGGGGCGCCGCCGGTCAGCACGGTGCCCTTCTGCGCCGCATCCGCCACCAGCCGAGCGACCTTGTCGAACTGCATCTGGTTGGCGATGGGTCCCATCACAGAACCCTCGTCCAACCCGTCGCCCAGGGGGATGTTTTTCACATAGGCGGCAAAGGCCTCGCAGACGGCATCATGCACGTCTTCATGCAAGTAAAGGCGTTTCAGCGCGGCGCAGGTCTGGCCCATGTTGATGAAGGCCGACCAGAACAGACCTTCGGCGATTGCCGCAGGGTCCACGTCGGGCAGGACGATGCCCGCGTCGTTGCCGCCCAGTTCAAGCGTCATCCGCGTCATGTTGGGCGCGGCCGAGGCCGCCACCTTGCAGCCCGTGGCGGTGGAGCCGGTGAAGACGATCTTGTCGATGCCGCTGTGCCCCGAGATCAGGGCGCCCAGGTTGTCGGCGGTTTCGTCCGAGCAGACGACGTTGACCACGCCTGCGGGCAGGACCTCGTTCATCAGGGCGACGAAGCGCAGCGTCGACAGCGGCGTATAGGGCGAGGGTTTGGCGACCACCGTGTTGCCGGTGCGGATGGCGGGCAGGATGTGCCAGGTGGCGATCAGCACGGGCCAGTTCCACGGTGTGATCGAGCCCACGACACCGAGCGGCGGGCGGTGCATTTCGACCCGTTCCTTGTCGCTGTCCACCAGCACCTGCATCGGCGCCGACAGGGTGCCGGTGTAGTGGCTCCAAGCGCTGACGCCACCCATTTCGAACCGCGACCCGACGCCGCCCAGGGGCTTGCCCTGCTCCAGGGTGATCAGGCGGGCCAGTTCCTCGGCGTGCTCTTCCATCTTGGCGGCGATGGCATGGCAGGCGGCGGCACGGTCCGCGTCGGGCGTCGCGGCCCAGCCGGGGAAAGCGGCGCGGGCGGCAGCCACGGCATCCTCCAAGTGCGCGGCGGTGCCCTGGGGCGCGTGGCCGACCACGGCGCCGGTGGCGGGGTTGGTGACCGCGAAGGTGTCCTCGGTCGTGACCGGCTTGCCGCCGATGATCATCGGGTAGGGGCCGGGGGCGTCCTGATCCAGTGCCATTTGTGTAGTCCTCTGTCCTGCGGGGCGTTGTTGACCAGCAGGCTAGGGGCTGCGCGGGGCAGGGGTCTTGGGCGCAGGCGTCGCGGGCTTTGGCCCTATGCGTCACCCGGCGCGACGGTGGCGCCCGGCGCATGGCCGAAGCGGGCGCGGAAGACATGGTAGAAATGCGACAGATCGCCAAAGCCCATGTCCCAGGCCACGTCCGAGACGTTGCGCCCGCCGCGGTGTTCCAGCTGATGCCGCGCCTGGTCCAGCCGGGTCGCCAGGATGCGGTCGCGCGGCGTCTCGCCCAGGGGGGCGAAGGCGCGCTGCAACCGGCGCGGTGCCACGTCCAGCAGTTCGGCCAGGGCGCCGGGGCCAAAATCGGGGTCACGGTAATGCAGGTTGATCAGCGTCAGCGCCTGGCCCAGCAACCCGTCGGCGCGGGCATCGCGCCGGGTCTCGCCCCGCGCGGTATCCTGCAGCCAGGCCCCCACGAGCGACAGGAAGGCCTCGTCAATCTGCGGCGGGGTTTCCTCCTGCGCGCGCTGCAGCAGGGCCGTCATCGCTACCGCCAGGCTGTCCTCGCGCCGGATCGACAGCCCGCCGCGCGCAAGCGCGCCGAAGCGGCTGGTCATCTCGGCCCGTGGCAGGTGCACCGACAGCTGTTCCGCCGCCGCGCCTCCGAAATCGAACAGCGAGGGCAGGGCTGCGTCGGACAAGAACATGTCGCCCGCCCGCAGCGTCGTCTGGCGTTCCCCCTGCAGCATCTGCGCCTCGCCCCGGCGCTGCAGGGTCAGAACGAAATGATCGGCCTCGTCGCGGCGGATGGCGCGGGCATCGCGGCGCACCTCGCGGGCGGTCAGGGCGACTCGGGCAATCTCCAGCCCGCCGACACGGGCAAGGCCGGCGCGGGCCGCAAAGCCAGAGCCCCGGGGGCAGGGTTCGACGTGATAGGCGCCGCAGATCGACTTGATCCCGGCACGAAAGGCCTCGACATGGGCGAATTCCTGGGCAGCGATGGCGTCGCGCATGGGCTCACTCCGGCTTGATCCGGTGATCCTAGGCGGGGCGGCGGGCGGCGGGTAGCGTGCGGCTCGGTGAAAAGTCACATATTTTGCCGCGCTGCCGCTTGTTTGATCGACGCAATGCCATTTGCCGCGCTTCTGCGCGTCCGGCGGGGGCCGGGCGCTGCGGGGCGGCGGTTTGCGCCCAGGGCAAGGGTCGTATGCGTCAATATGATTTGCAGTCCAAATCATTTGTGGCGCAAGGAGTGGGGCATGAGCACAGATCCCTCGTCTCCTGACGCGCCCCGACCCGATGCGCCCCGCCATGATGCCCGCCCAGTGCGCGATCGCTTCGGCTTTCGCTTCGTCACCCTGGCCCGCGCCTGGCGGCGCGCGGTCGAACAGCAACTGGCCGAGGCCGGGCTGACCGATGCCACCTGGACGCCGCTGATCCACCTCGCCGAAAGCGGCGACGGCATCAGCCAGGTCGACCTGGCCCGCCGCGTGGGGCTGGACGCCTCCACCCTCGTGCGACTGATCGACATCCTCGAAGGGCGCGGGCTGGTGGAACGCGCCCCCGATCCCCGGGACCGCCGTGCGCGCCGCCTATTGTTGACCGCCGCGGGCCGGGCCGAGGTTGCCCGCATCCGCACCCGGGTGGGCGAGCTGGAAGAGGTCCTTCTGGCCGACCTCGACGATGCCACGCTGGAGCGGATGTGTGACGGTATGGAGCGGATCGAGAGCCGCCTCTCCGCCGTCCTCGCCGCGCCCGGCTCCGTCTCTTCCGCAACCGACTGACCGCCGCATCATGCATGACCTTCTGACCCGCCTGGGCTTCGACGCCCCCCGCACCCTGTTTTCCGCCCGGACCGCCGTGGCGGTCTGCATCGCCTTCCTGCTGGCCTGGGGGCTGGGGCTGGAGCATCCGCAATGGGCCGGCATGACCGTTTGGGCCGCGGCCCAACCCTTGCGCGGCCAGCTGTTGGAGAAGAGCCTGTTCCGCCTGCTGGGCACGATCAGCGGCACCGCCGTGGGCATTCTGCTGGTGCTGGGGATGCAGGTGCATCCGGCGATCCTGGTGGCGGGCCTGGCGGCCTGGGTGGGCGCCTGCACGGCCATCGGCAACTTGCAACGCGGTTTCGTGGCCTATGCCACGGTGCTGGCGGGCTACACTGCCGCCATGGTGGCGCTTTTGGACACCGGGCACCCCGACCAGGTGCTGGCGCTTGGGGCGGACCGGCTGGCGACGGTGCTGACCGGGGTGCTGACCGCCTCCCTCGTCGGCCTGCTGTGGACGCCGGCGGCCAACGGTGCCGACCTGCGTGCCACCATCGCGGAACTGCTGGCCGACCTGCTGGAGCATGTGGCCCAGGGGCGGCGCGCGGCCCATGGCGCGAGTGAGGCCGATGCCGCGCTGCTGGCGCGGATCGCGGCCCTGGATGACGCTCTGGAGCCCCATGGCGCGGGCCATCCCCGCGCCCGGGCCCGGACCCGGGCGGCGCGTTCGCTGCTGCTGTCGGCGATGTCGTTGCTGTTCACCGGGCCTGCCGTGCCGCGACCGGCGACCGCTGCGGCCCTGTCGAAGGCGGCGCAGGCCCTTCGCCACGGCAATGCGGGCCGGGCGGCACAGGCCCTCACCCCGGGGCTGCAGGCCCTGCCACCCGAGGCGGAGGCCCATGCCAACCTCACCGCGCTGCAGGCCGCCCTGTCTGGCTGGGCGACAGCGCCCGACGCCGCCGTGCCCGATGGTGACGCCGCCGCCGGCTATCCGGTGATCCCGCATCGCGACCGCCCCGGCGCGACCCAGGCGGGCCTGCGCGCGGGCGGCACGCTGCTGCTCTTCGGTCTGCTGTGGATGCTGACGGGCTGGACGGCGCTTGGCTACATGCTTCTGGGATTGTCGGTGATGACCTCGCTCTTCTCCACCTTCGAGAACCCGGCAGGGATGATGCGCTTCGTCTTCCTGGGTCAGTGCCTCGGGGTGCTGGGCGCGCTGGTGATCCGCTGGCTTGTCTGGCCCTGGGCCGGGACGGAATTGCAGCAGGTGCTGATGGTGCTGCCCTTCATCCTGCTGGGGCCGCTTCTGGTGGGGCACCGGCGCACGGTCGCGGTGGCCTTCGACTACAACATGGTGATGTTGCTGTTGCTGCACCCCGGTCTGCCGCTGACGGGCAGCTTCGGTGCCTCGCTGGCCTCCGGTGCGGCTGTGGTGGCGGCGCCTCTGGCGGCCTTCGGCGCCTATCGCTGGGTCTTCCCCGCTTCGGCCCGCCGGCGCAGCGCCGCCCTGATCCGCGCCATGCTGGAGGACATCGCGGCCATTGCCGCCGCCCCTGGCGCCGTTGCCCGGCCGCTGCACTGGCGGGCGCGGATGTACCATCGCCTGCTGCGGCTGCTGCGCCTGACCCAGCATTCCGCCCCCCTGCGGGCAGAGGCGCTGGCCAGCGCCGAGGCGCTGATGGAGCTGGGCCGGGCCGTCACCCTGTGCCACCGTCTGATGGCGGACGAAGGGCTGGACCCCGGCGCCCGCCGCGCGGTCTCGCTGGCGCTGGCGCGCAGCCGGGCGCTGGTCCAGCGACCCGAGCGGGTGGCGGGAGCCTATGACCGGCTGGCCCGCCGTCTGGGTGGTGAAACGGGCGCGCTGATGGCCCGCACGGCGCGGGCGCTTCAGGCGTTGCCGATCCCCGATGGCGGCCCGGACCGACGCACTGCCTGACCTGCGCCGGTCATCCGGCGCCGCGCCTGTTGCGGTGGTGCGCCCAGGGTCCGGCGGAAGGCGGCGATGAAGGCCGAGGACGAGCCATATCCCAGCGTCGCCGCCACCTCGGCGCTGCTCTGCCCCTGGTCCAGCGCCTGCATGGCCACCAGCATCCGCTGTCGCGTGCGCCATTGCCGGTAGCTCAGCCCGGTTTCCTCGCGAAAGAGCCGCGCCAGGCTGCGTTCGCTGCTGCCGGCCACCTCGCGGGCCAGCTCGCCCAGACCGCGCGGTTCGGCCGGGGTGCGGTTCAGGTGCCGGGTCAGCCGGACGAGCCGTGGGTCGCGGCCCCCCGGCAGGCCCAGATCACTGACCTCCAGCCGGGCGATCTCGTCGATCAGCGCCAGCCCCAGCCGTTGCCATTCCGGGCCGGCGGAGCCGTTGCGCCCGGCCTCCGACAGCCGCGCCGCCATCTCGCGCAGCAGGGGCGTCAGGCGCAGGACGCGGCAGGCCGTTTCAGCCCGCGCGGCCCCGGCATGGGCCGGGTCGATGAAGGCGTTGCAGGTCTCCATGTCGGTTTCGCTGCTCAGCGCATGGTCCAGCCCGCCGGGCACCCAGGCGCAATGGCCCGAAGGGACGATCCACGTGTCGCTGCCCGCCTCCAGCCGCATGACGCCCGACAGGATCATGATCAGCTGCGCGCGAGGGTGGGCATGGGGCATCACCCGGCGCCCGGCCTCGATCGGCCGGCCATGGGCGGTGACAGGGCGCGCCGGATCCACCAGCGCCCCGGGGCTGTCACCGCGCAAGAGTGGCCGAAACTCTACATCCTTGGACATGATGTATTGATAGATCATCCATCCGGGCCAGTCTAGAACCGGGGGGCTGCCGATCCCGACACGAGGTGCCGCCCTGATGACGCTGTTCAAGAATGCCCTGGTGGCGCTGATCGCCCTCCTCGCCCTGACCCTGGCGCTGGCCAACCCGATGGGCCTGCCAGCGGTACAGGCCCGCACCCTGGGCCTGGTGCTGTTCACCCTGTCGCTCTGGGGCACGGGAGTGGTGCCGGGCTACCTGGCCAGCCTGACCTTCCTGACCGGCGTGGTGATCCTGGAGCTGGCCCCGCCCGAGGCGGCCTTCTCCGGTTTTACCTCGCAAGCCATGTGGTTGATCGTGTCGGGCTTCGTCATCGGCGAGGCGATCCGCAGCTCGGGCCTTGGTCACCGGCTGGCCTTCGCCATCGGCCCGCACCTCAGCCGCAGCTACGGCGTGCTTCTGCTTGGGCTGATGGGGTTGGCGATGGTGCTGGGCTTCCTCATGCCCTCGTCGCTGGGCCGCGCGGTGGTGCTGATGCCCGTGGGCATGGCGCTGGCCGAACGGCTGGGCTTCGACAAGGGATCGAACGGGCGGATCGGCATCGCTCTGATCATCGCCTTCGGCTCTCACATGGCGGGCTACGGGGTGCTGCCGTCGAACATCCCCAACGTGGTGCTGGCGGGGTCTGTCGAACGGATCTACGGGCTGCGCCTGGGCTATGCGGAGTGGTTGTCGCTGCACTACCCAGTGCTGGGTCTGCTGAAGGGGCTGGTCATCACCTGGCTGGTGGCGCGGCTCTACCCCGCGCGGGTGGCCGAGCTGGGGGAGGCCAGCGACGACAACACGTCCGAGGAGAGCTCCGCGCGCCAGATCTGGCTGCTGGCGGTGCTACTGGCGACCCTGGGCTTCTGGATGACCGATACGCTGCACGGCATCAGCCCGGCCTGGATCGGCATGGCGGCTTCCATCGTGCTGCTGCTGCCGCGCGTGGGCTTCCTCTCGCCGCCGGACTTCCGCCGCTCCAGTGATTTCGCGACGCTGCTCTTCGTCTCGGGCGCGCTCGGCCTGGGCGCGGTGGTGAAGGACAGCGGGCTGGGCGAGGTGATCGCCCATGCCGCCGTGCGCCTGCTGCCGCTGGCCGAAGGGCAGGACTTCCTGAACTACCTGTCGCTGTCGGGGCTTTCGATGGTCACCGGCGTCTTCACCACGATCCCCGGCGTGCCGGCGGTGCTGACCTCGCTGGCGGGCGAGCTGTCGGAGGCGACGGGCCTGACGCTGGACGCGGTGGTGATGACCCAGGTGGTTGGCTTCTCGACGGTGATCTTCCCCTACCAGGCAGGGCCGCTGATCGTGGCCATGGGGCTGGCGGGGGAAAGCCTGTCGCACCTGCTGCGCATGACCCTGGCACTGACACTGGTCACGGTGGTGGCGCTGATCCCGCTGAACTACCTGTGGTGGCAGGTGATGGGGATGTTCTGACCCCGCTGGGTCTGCGTATGAAAAAGGGGCCGCGTGGGCCCCTTCTTGCTGTCTGACTGGCAGGTGGGATCAGAAATCCCAGTCCTCGTCCTCGGTCGCCACGGCGCGGCCGATGACGTAGGAGGAGCCGGAGCCGGAGAAGAAGTCGTGGTTCTCGCTGTCGGGGCTCAGCGCCGCCAGGATCGCCGGGTTCACCTCCGCCGCCTCGGGCGGGAACAGCGCCTCGAAGCCCAGGTTCTGCAGCGCCTTGTTGGCGTTGTAATGCAGGAAGACCTTCACCTCTTCGGTCAGGCCGATGTCATCGTAGAGCTCTTCGGTATAGCGGCTCTCGATGTCATAGAGCTCGAACAGCAGGTTGAAGGCATAGTCCTTCAGCTCCTGCCGGCGGGCCTCGGTCTGGGTCTCCATCCCGCGCTGGAACTTGTAGCCGATGTAATAGCCGTGCACCGCCTCGTCGCGGATGATCAGGCGGATCAGGTCGGCGGTATTGGTCAGCTTGGCGCGGCTGGACCAGTACATCGGCAGATAGAAGCCCGAGTAGAACAGGAAGCTTTCCAAGAAGACGGAGGCGATCTTGCGCTTCAGCGGGTCGGCGCCGGGCGCGTAGGTCTCCAGCACGGCGCGGGCCTTGGCCTGAAGATGCGGGTTTTCCTCGGACCAGCGGAAGGCTTCGTCGACCTCCTTGGTCGAACACAGCGTGGAGAAGATCGAGGAGTAGCTGCGCGCGTGCACGGCCTCCATGAAGGCCACGTTGGACAGCACCGCCTCTTCATGGGGGGTGATCGCGTCGGCCATCATCGCGGGGGCGCCCACGGCGTTCTGGATCGTGTCCAGCAGGGTCAGCCCGGTGAAGACGCGGATCGTCAGCGTCTGTTCCTCGGGGGTCAGCGTGGCCCAGGATTGCACGTCGTTGGACAGCGGCACCTTCTCGGGCAGCCAGAAGTTCACCGTCAGACGGTTCCAGACCTCAAGGTCCTTGTCGTCCTGCAACCGGTTCCAGTTGATCGCGCGCGGAATCGCGATGCGCTGTGCGTCGTCTTTCATCTCGCCCATCCTCTCGGCGGTGGCGGCGCGGGGGCCGCCCGGGAAATTCAGGCCCGGCGCAAGGCGCGCCCAGGCGGGGGAGGGGGCGCTGCCCCCGTCTCCGTACCGGAGACTCCCCCGGAGTATTTTCTGCTGCCGGATGAAATGGGCGCGGTGCCCCTGCTCATCCGACAGCCTGAAATACTCCGGGGTGCGGGGCAGAGCCCCGCCGGCTCAGAGCGTGCAGCTCACGCAGCCCTCGACCTCGGTGCCTTCCAGCGCGGCCTGGCGCAGGCGGACGTAGTAGATCGTCTTGATGCCCTTCTTCCAGGCGTAGATCTGGGCGCGGTTGATGTCGCGGGTGGTCGCCTCGGCGGGGAAGAACAGCGTCAGCGACAGGCCCTGGTCCACGTGTTCCGTGGCCGCGGCATAGGTGTCGATCAGCTTTTCCGGGCCAATCTCGTAGGCGTCGCGATAATACTCCAGGTTCTCGTTGTTCATGAAGGCGGCCGGGTAGTAGACGCGGCCGATCTTGCCTTCCTTGCGGATCTCGATCTTCGACACGATCGGGTGGATCGAGGAGGTCGAATTGTTGATGTAGGAGATCGAGCCCGTCGGCGGCACCGCCTGCAGGTTCCGGTTGTAGAGCCCGTCCTTCATCACCGCCTCGCGCAGCGCGGCCCAGTCGTCCCGGGTGGGCAGTTCGTGGCCGAAACGCTTGAACAGCGCCCGCACGGTCTCGCTTTCGGGCAGCCAGTCGCGGGTGACGTATTTCTCGAAGAACGACCCGTCGGCATAGTCGGAGTTTTCGAAGCCCTTGAAGCTTTCGCCCTTCTCGCGGGCCAGCGCGTTGGAGGCGCGGATTGCGTGATAGGCCACGGCGGCGAAATAGGCCGAGGTGAACTCGATCCCTTCCGGGCTGCCGTAGTGGATGTGCTCGCGCGCCAGGAAGCCGTGCAGGTTCATCTGGCCGAGGCCGATGGCGTGGCTTTCGTCATTGCCGCGGCGGATCGAGGGGACGCTGTCGATGGCGGACATTTCCGACACCGCCGTCAGCGCCCGGATCGCCGTGCCGACGCTGCGGCCCAGGTCGCCACCATCCATCGTCTTGGCGATGTTCAGCGAGCCGAGGTTGCAGGAAATGTCGGTGCCCAGGTGATCGTAGCCCAGATCCTCGCGAAAGGTGGAGGCCTCGGCCACCTGCAGGATTTCCGAGCAGAGGTTCGACATGGTGATGCGCCCCTCGATCGGGTTCGCCTTGTTCACCGTGTCCTCGAACATGATGTAGGGATAGCCCGACTCGAACTGGATCTCCGCCAGAGTCTGGAAGAAGTCGCGCGCGTTGATCTTCTTCTTGCGGATGCGCTTGTCCTCGACCATCTCCTCATATTTCTCGGTGACCGAGATTTCCGAGTAGGGGACGCCGTAGACCTTTTCGACGTCATGGGGCGAGAAGAGGTACATCGGCTCGTTGCGCTTCGCCAGCTCGAAGGTGATGTCGGGGATCACCACGCCCAGGGACAGCGTCTTGATGCGGATCTTCTCATCCGCGTTCTCCCGCTTGGTGTCGAGAAAACGCAGGATGTCGGGGTGGTGCGCGTTCAGGTAGACCGCGCCGGCCCCCTGACGGGCGCCCAGCTGGTTGGCGTAGGAGAAGGAGTCCTCCAGGAGCTTCATGATCGGAATGACGCCCGAGGACTGGTTCTCGATCCCCTTGATGGGCGCGCCATGCTCTCGGATGTTGGTCAGCATCAGGGCCACGCCGCCACCGCGCTTCGACAGCTGCAGGGCCGAGTTGATGCCGCGGCCGATGCTTTCCATGTTGTCTTCCAGCCGCAGCAGGAAGCAGGAGATCAGCTCACCCCGGCTCTTCTTGCCGGCGTTGAGGAAGGTGGGCGTGGCAGGCTGGAAGCGGCCCGACAGGATCTCGTCCATGAAGGACATGGCCAGCGCCTCGTCGCCGCGTGCCAGCGCCAGGGCGCACATCACCACGCGGTCCTCGTAGCGTTCGAGGTAGCGTTTCCCGTCGCGGGTCTTCAGCGTGTAGCTGGTGTAGTACTTGAAGGCGCCGAGGAAGGTGGGGAAGCGGAACTTCTTCTTGTAGGCGGCGTCCCAGATCTTCGCCAGGAAGTCGGCCGGGTAGGCCTCCAGCACTTCGCGCTCGTAATAGCCTTCATCGACCAGGTAGCCCAGCTTCTCGTCCAGCGAGTGGAAGAAGACGGTGTTCTGGTTCACGTGCTGCAGGAAGTACTGCCGCGCGGCCTTGCGGTCGGCGTCGAAGCGGATGTTGCCCTCTGCATCGTAGAGGTTCAGCATCGCGTTCAGCGCATGGTAGTCGAGCGTTTCGCTCACGCGGTCATCAAGCATTCGGTCCCCCAGAACTTGCTCAGCCCCTCACGAACCCGGGCCAGGTCGGCCGTGGTCCCGGCCAGTTCGAACTTGTACATCAGCGGCACGTTGCACTTGGCCGCGATCACGTCACCGGCCATCCCGTAGAAACGGCCGAAATTACGGTTGCCGGTGGCGATGACGCCGCGCAGGCGGGCGCGGTGTTCCGGCGCGTTTAGGAAACGGATCACCTGTTTCGGCACCGCTCCCCGGCCTTCGCCATCGGCATAAGTGGGGCAGATCAGCACGTAGTCGTCCGGCAGCTCTGGCAGCGCCTCCTTGGGCGACACGGGGATGCGGGCGGCGGCCAGGCCGAGCTGGCCGATGAACCGCGCCGTGTTGCCGGAAGCAGAGCTGAAATAGACGAGACCGGGCATGATCCGCCCCTCCTGGATGTCAGCGGGTGGCGATCAGACCAGACGGCCGATCAGGTCGGGACGGAAGCCGGACCAGTGGTCGTCACCGGCGATGACGACAGGCGCCTGGCGGTAGCCCAGCTCGGTCACGCGGGTCATCGCCTCGGCGTCCTCGGTCAGGTCGACCAGAGCATAGTCGATGCCCTTGGCCTCCAGGGCGCGGGTGGTAGCGGTGCATTGCACGCAGGCGGGCTTCGAGTAGACGGTGACGGTCATCTGCATCCTCAATCTCTTGTCGCGAAGGGCAGAAGACGTCAGGCCACGCGGGCCGATGGCCTGCGCCGCAAAGACGTATCCCGAACCCTCCGTTCGGCTCATCCAAAGTCGCTATCGGCAGGTCTCCTGGCTCGCGGGTAGACGCGTGGCCGACCTTCCCGGGGCTTGTCCCCCAGTGGCGCGTCCGGCCGTGCTGTCCGCTTACAGTTGCGGGGGCAGCCCCGGATTTGCACCGGGTTCCCTCTTGATGTCCGACAGGGCCGGACAACCGAATAGCTACCCGATCTTGTGTGCCTTTCGGCAAAAACTGTCAATATATGGTTTCCGCAAAAGCGGCCTTCGGGAGATACGACATGGGATGGAGCCGGGCGGAAGCGCCCGTTTTTCAGGGGCTTCGCTGCCGCGTCCGCCGTGCGTTTTTTTTCGGCACCTATTTCGCACCCAAAAGAGGGTGGGGGCGCTTCGTCACGCCGCAGCGGATGCTGACCGGGCAGGAGCTGGCTCTGCGCGCTCAAGGTCCCTCAGCCCGTAAAACGGCCCGGTAAAACTCCCGATCGTGGCGCCCGGGGATCACGATGCCACCGGTGCGCGGTAAGGCGTCGGTGTCCCGGCGTCAGGTCGCGACGCCGGAACCGGGGCGCGGTAGGGGGCGTTGATCGGGAAACACTTCAAGGACGAAAGGACGGCCCCATGTCCAACCAGATCCAGACCGTGAACCCCGTCGATGAAAGCCCGATCAGCTCCTACGAGCTGATGGACCGCACCCAGGCCTTCGAGGCTGTCGAGGTCTGTCACGACGCCTTTGATGCCTGGCGCCTGAAGGCCCCCGAGGAGCGCGCCAAGGTGATCCGCGCCATCGGTGAGGAACTGCGAAAGAACAAGGAAGAGTTCGCTCAGCTGATGACCCGCGAGGTCGGCAAGCTGATCGGCGACAGCCGGGACGAGATCGACCTCTGCGCGTCGATCTGCGATTTCACCGCCGAGAACGGCCCCTCCGAGCTGGCGGATGAGGAACGCGACATTCCCGGCGGCACTGGCGTGGTCAGCTATGCCCCCGTCGGCGTGATCTACGGCATCCAGCCCTGGAACTTCCCCTGTTACCAGGCCGTGCGCTATGCCGTGGCAAACCTGATGGCCGGCAATGGCGTCCTGCTGAAACATGCCGCCAACTGCACCGGCAGCGGCCTGATGCTGCGCGACGTGATGGAACGCGCGGGCCTGCCCAAGAACCTGTTCACCGTGCTGGTCATCGACCACGATACCTCGGATGAGATCATCGCCCACAAGCTGGTGCGCGGCGTGACCATGACCGGCAGCGACAAGGGCGGCCGGGTGATCGCGGCCAAGGCGGCAGAGCAGCTGAAGAAATCGGTGCTGGAGCTGGGCTCGAACGATGCCTACGTGGTGCTGGACGATGCCGACCTGGACGTGGCCGTGGAGGCCTGCGTGGCCGGCCGCATCTACAACAACGGCCAGACCTGCGTGAACGCCAAGCGGTTCGTGGTGACCGAGAAGAACTACGACGCCTTCGTCGACCGTTACGTCGAGAAGGTGAAGGCGATCCAGGCCGGTGATCCCACCGACGAGAACACCAAGCTTGGCCCGATGTCCAAGGTGGATCTGCGCGACGAGCTGCACGAGCAGGTCCAGGAAAGCGTCAAGAAGGGCGCCCGCGTCCTGGTGGGCGGCGAGATCCCCGAAGGCAAGGGCGCCTGGTATCCCGCGACAGTGCTGGTCGACGTGGCCCCCGGTCAGCCCGCCTATGACGATGAGCTGTTCGGCCCCGTCGCCTCGATCATCAAGGCCAAGGACGAGGATGACGCCATGCGCATCGCCAACGACAGCCGCTATGGCCTCGGCGGCGGCCTGTTCTCCAAGGACGAAAAGCGGGCGCGCGAGCTGGCGACGAAGCATTTCGACACCGGCATGATCTCGGTCAACGGGTTCAACATCGCCATTCCGAACATGCCCTTCGGTGGCGTGAAGGATTCGGGCTATGGCCGCGAACACGGTGGCTTCGGCATGAAGGAGTTCGTGAACATCAAGTCGGTCTACCTCGCGGCCTGAGCCGCGCGTGACCTGAACGGAAAAGGGCCCGGCGTTGACCGGGCCCTTTTGCTGTCTGTCTGCGTGACTGGCGTCAGATCTTGCCCTTCCAGGGCACCAGCACCCGCTCGGCAAAGCGCATGGCGATGTCGATGCCATAGCCGATGATGCCGATCAGGATGATCCCCATCAGGACGATGTCGGTCAGCTGGAACTTCGACGCGGCGATGATCATCATGCCCGCGCCTTTCTGCGCCGCCACCAGTTCGGCGGCGACCACGGTGCCCCAGCAGACGCCCATGGCGACCCGCGCGCCGGTGAAGATCTCCGGCAGGGAGTTGGGCAGGATCA
Source organism: Pseudooceanicola marinus (assembly GCF_020177265.1). Taxonomy (GTDB): domain Bacteria; phylum Pseudomonadota; class Alphaproteobacteria; order Rhodobacterales; family Rhodobacteraceae; genus Pseudooceanicola; species Pseudooceanicola marinus_A. Next base: position 107,886 of record NZ_JAIVMC010000006.1, on the reverse strand, counting down.
CGTGCATCAGCACCTGCCGCTTCGACGCACCCAGCGAATAGGCCGCGTGCACCTTCGAGATGGCGACGCCCGACACGCCGGCGCGCGCCGCGATGGTCATGACCCAGAGCGCGGCCAGGAACAGCAGGACGATCTTGCCCGTCTCCCAGATGCCGAACCAGATGATGACCAGCGGGATCAGCGCCAGCGGCGGCACGGGGCGCATGAATTCGACGATCGGGTCGAACCAGCCTCGGAACCAGCCCGACAGCCCCATGGCATAGCCCAGCGGGATCCCCACCAGGGAGCCCAGGAAGAAGCCCGCCAGCACCCGCATCAGCGACGACCCCAGGTGCTGCCACAGGGTGAAGTTCTGGTAGCCTTCGGTCGCGATCTCGATGAAGCGGTGCAGCACGTCCTCGGGCGGCGGCATCCAGATCGGCTCCATCTGCAGGCCCTTGGCGGGCTGGAAGTTCAGCGAGCCCTTGGGCGTCATCGTCACCTCGCCGTCGGCCACCTTCACCGTCTCGCCCGGCGCGATCGGCTGGCCGTCCACGGCCGTCACGGTCAGATCCTCGCCCTCGTCGTTCGAGGTGGCGCGGATCAGGGTGGAGCGCCAGGCGCCCACGGTGTCCACGTCATTAAGCGCAAAGCCCGTGCCGGGATCGACCTCCGGGTCCTCGGCATCCTCGCCCACCGGATGGACCCGCACGGTGACGGTGCCGTCATCGCTGTCACCGGCGGCGTTTTCGGCGGTGTAGGTGAATTGCGCGTCGCCCACGAAGGGGCCGGGCACGTGGAAGGGCACCCAGTTCGAGCCGGTGAAGGCGCCCCAGATCAGGAAGACCACCAGAACCGACAGGAAGGACGCCGCCCGGTCGGGCCGGATCGCGCTTTCATCGCCGAAGGTGACGGTTTTCAGCGAGGTGAAATCACGGTTCGGACGGCCCAGCCACTTGGCCAGGAGGACGATGAAATACCCGGCGGTAAACAGCGCGATATAGGCAAGAAGAACGATCCAACCGGTCATGCCGCGCTCTCCGATCTGCCCATGATTTCCTCTTCCATCTCCCAGATCATCGACAGGATCTCATCCCGCGTCTCGGCAAAGCCCTCGCTTTTCTTCACCTGCCGCAGGTCGGCATTCACGCCGCGTTCGGCGAAGGGCAGGCGGTATTCCTTGTGGATGCGCCCGGGGCGCGGGGCCATGACGATCAGCCGCTCGCCCAGCAGAAGTGCCTCCTCGACCGAGTGGGTGATCAGGATCACCGTCTTGCCGGTCTCCTTCCACAGTTTCAGCACCAGGCCCTGCATCTTCTCGCGGGTCAGCGCATCCAGCGCGCCCAGCGGTTCATCCATCAGGATAACGTCCGGCTCGTTGGCCAGGCAGCGCGCCAGGGCGACGCGCTGTTGCATGCCGCCCGACAACTCGTAGACGGCCTTTTCCTTGAAATCCTGCAGGCCGACGATTCCCAGCAGGTGATCGGTGATGGCGTCGCGTTCGGCCTTGGGCATGCCCTTCATCCGGGGGCCGAATTCCACGTTCTTGCGCACCGACATCCATTCGAACAGGGCGCCTTTCTGGAACACCATGCCGCGTTCCGGGCCGGGGCCGGCGACCTCGTGGCCGTTCATCCGCACCTTGCCCTCGGTCTGCGCCAGGAACCCCGCACAGATGTTCAGCAGGGTGGTCTTGCCGCAGCCCGACGGGCCCAGCACCGACACCATCTCCCCCGCCTTGATATCAAGCGATACGTTCTTCAGCGCCTGGACGCTGGACCCGTTCGGCAGGTCGAACCGCATCGACAGCTTTTCAATGTGTAGCCCATCTCCCATGGCCGGCACCGTCCCCTATGCGTTTGTTATGATTATCTGGAAGCCGGGGGCGCGCCTCTGGCGCCCCCGGTCCGGTCCCGCGGGACCGCCGCTTACATCTCGTTGGCGGCTTCGAGGAAGCTGGTGTCGACGTTGCCTTCGTAGCTGTCCAGCGAGCTGGGGATGGAACCGGCATCCTTGAACACCTGGGCCACGCCCAGCATGAACTCCTGGATGCCGCCGCCCAGCCACTTCTCGGTCAGCTGATCCTCGACGGTGGGGAACTCGAAGGTGGCCAGCGTTTCGGCGGTGGCATCTTCGTCCATGCCGGCGTCCTGGGCGATGACCGGCAGCATCTCCTCGGTGTGCTCGCCCGAGGCCCACATGGCGTTGGCTTCGGCGGTGACGGCGAGGAACTGGGTCAGCACGTCACCGGATTCGGCGGCGAAATCGGCGGTGGTCGAGGTCACGTCGAAGACCAGGATGCCCAGCTCTTCCTTCTCGGCGCCGGTCAGCAGGACGTTGCCATGCTCCTTCATGCGGCGCAGGGCACCGCCCCAGCCACAAACCATGTCGAGCGAGCCTTGTGCGAAGGCCGCGGCGCCATCGGCGGGGGCCATGTCGACGATGTCCATGGTGGTGATGTCGACGCCGAAGTGGTCCATCTGCTTGAGGAAGCCGTAGTGGGCGGCGGTGCCGATCGGCACGCCGACCTTCTTGCCTTCCAGCTCCATCGCGCTGTCCTTGTCGATCTCCAGCATCTCGGCCACGACGCAGTTGTCGTTCTCGGCGTAGGAGACGGCCACGTCTGCGGCGACCAGGTTCTGCCCGGCGGAGGCGGCGACGACGAAGGGCGGCACGCCCTGGCTGACCGAGATCTGCACATCGCCCGAGGCCATGGCCGCCGACATGGCGGTGCCGGCGTCGAAGGACACCCAGTTGACGGTCATGCCGAGCGCCTCTTCGTACATGCCGGTGGCCTTGGCGTACTCGAACGGCATCGGCCATTCGAGGAAGTAGCCCACGGTGATCTCTTCCTGCGCGAAGGCCGCGTTGGCCGACATCAGCGCGCCAAGGACCGCGGCCCCCGACAGAAGTTTGGTTCGTTTCATCTGGTCCATCTCCATGTTGCTGCGATCTCCGGCCTTGTCTGGGCCCGGTGCGGGCGGTCGGCCGGTCTATCGGGGAGAGCGTTACGAGCGTGCCTCCCGCTGACAATCTTCGACCTCAACTGGAATCATTGCAACCGCGCATCTGGCTCTAACGGGCGGTCGTTTTCCGTGCATTTCATTTGGGCACCGGCCTCGCCGCGCCGCAGAAATCTCCCCTCCCGGCCAAAGGAAACCGCCATGACCCTCGACCAGCCCCGGACCCGTTTCAGTGACGCCGTGCGCGCCGACCGTGCCCATGTCTGGCATCACCTGACCCAGCACAAACCCTTTGAAACAAGCGATCCGGGCCTTCTGGTGAAGGGGCGGGGGATGCGCGTCTGGGATGCCGACGGGGCGGAGTTTCTGGATGCGGTCTCGGGCGGGGTCTGGACGGTGAACGTGGGCTACGGGCGGCTCTCGATCGCCGAGGCGGTGAAGGAGGCGCTGGTCGAGATGAACTTCTTTGCCCAGACCACCGGATCGGTGCCGGGGGCACGTTTTGCCGAAAAACTGATCGAGAAGATGCCGGGGATGTCCCGGGTCTACTACGGCAGCTCGGGGACTGAGGTGAACGAGAAGGCCTGGAAGATGGTCCGCCAGATCGCCGCCCTGCGGCACGGCGGGCGCAAGTCGAAGATCCTCTATCGTCAGCGCGACTACCACGGCTCTTCCGTCACAGCCCTGGCGGCCTGCGGCCAGGCGGAGCGGGTGCGCGACTACGGCCCCTTCACGCCCGGCTTCGTCGAGGTGCCCCATTGCCTGGCCTATCGCGGCCAGTACCCGGACGCGCAGGACTACGGCCTGGCCGCCGCCGATGCCATCGAAGAGGTCATCCTGCGCGAGGGCCCCGATACCGTGGGCGCCCTGTGCCTGGAGCCGATCACGGCGGGCGGCGGGGTGATCGTGCCGCCCGAAACCTACTGGCCCCGGGTGCAGGAGATTTGCGCGAAATACGACATCCTGTTGCATCTGGATGAGGTCGTCTGCGGGCTGGGTCGCACCGGCGACTGGTTCGGCTATCAGCACTACGGGCTGCGCCCCGATTTCGTCACCATGGCCAAGGGCGTGGCCTCGGGCTATGCCGCCATCGCCTGCCTGGTGACCACCGAGGAGGTTTTCGATACCTTCAAGGAAGCGCCCGAAGACGAGATGAGCCATTTCCGCGACATCTCCACCTACGCGGGCTGCACCGGTGGGCCGGCGGCGGCGCTGGAAAACATGCGGATCATCGAGGACGAGGGGCTGTTGGCCAACACCCGCGCCATGGGCGCGCGGCTGATGGCGAACCTGCGGGACCTGGCAGACCGCCACGCGGTCATCGGCGAGGTGCGCGGCAAGGGTCTGCTCTGCGGCGTCGAACTGGTGGCCGATCGCGCCAGCCGCGCGCCCTTGGCAGAGGCCGCGGTGCAGCAGGTGGTGGCCGAGGCCCGCGCGCGCGGCCTGATCATTGGCAAGACCGCCCGCGCCCTGCCGGGGATGAACAATACGCTTTGCCTGGCGCCCGCGCTGATCGCCACCGAGGCGGAGATCGACCAGATCACCGGCACCCTGGATGAGGCGCTGACCGCCGTGGCCGGCTGAGGCTTCCCCGTCCCCGGGCTTTGCGCCTAGGGTCGGGAGAAACGAAGGCACAGCATGGCGATCCCCACCGAAACCCTTTTCCTCGACCCCGAGAGCGAACGGACCCTGCAACAGCAGATCCAGCAACTGGTGGCCGACAGCATCCTGTCGGGCCGGTTCCAGCCGGGGGAGAAGATGCCCTCCACCCGGGCCTTCGCCAGGCATCTGAAGGTGGCGCGGATCACCGTCTCGCTGGCCTATAACGAGCTGGTGGCCAACGGTTTCCTCGTCTCGCGCGACCGCTCGGGCTATTTCGTCGCCGACACCGCGCCGCGGCGGCCGCAGTTCACCGCGCCCGCCGCCGACCCCGACGGCGCGATGGACTGGCAGGCGGCCATCGCCAACCCACAGCGCCCGCCCTCGGAGCTGGTGCGCCCGCCGGACTGGCGCAGCTATCACTTTCCCTTCATCTACGGCCAAAGCGATCCGCGCCTCTTCGATCATCAGAACTGGCGGCTCTGCGCGATCAACGCCCTGGGGCGGAAGGATTTCGAGGCGCTGACCACCGACTACTACGAACGCGACGACCCAGTGCTGATCGAATACCTGCGGCGCCAGTTGCTGCCGCGGCGCGGCATCTCCGCCCAACCGCAGGAGATCCTGCTGACCATGGGCGCGCAGAACGCCCTGTGGATCGCCACCCAGCTGCTGCTGTCGTCAGAGCGCACGGCGGCGATGGAGAACCCGGGCTATGCGGGTCTGCGCGACCTGTTGCGCCAGTCGCGCTGCCGGACGCATTTCGTCGACATCGACGAGGACGGCCTGCCGCCCGAGGACATCCCCCGCGGCATCGACGCAGTCTTCACCACCGCCAGCCACCATTGCCCGACCAATGTCACCATGCCCCAGGCTCGCCGCCGCGACCTGCTGACCCGCGCGCGGGAGGAGAACTTCGTCGTGGTCGAGGATGACTACGAGTTCGAGCTGCCGTCCTTGCGCGCGCCCACCCCGGCGCTGAAGGCGCAGGACCGGACGGGGCATGTGATCTATATCGGGTCGTTCTCCAAGACGCTCTTTCCCGGGTTGCGCATGGGCTACATGGTGGCGCCCGAACCCTTCATCCGGCAGGCCCGGTCGATGCGCGCCTACATCATGCGCCACCCGCCGGGCCATGTGCAGCGGACCATGGCCTATTTCCTGTCGCTGGGCCATTTCGATGCGCAACTGGCGCGCATGGGCGATGCCTTCAGCCGCCGCCGCGCGGTGATGGAAAAGGCCATCGAGGACGTGGGGTTGGACCTGGCCACCCCGGGGCTGACCGGCGGGTCTTCCTTCTGGCTGCGCGCGCCTGCCCATGTCAGCACCACCGACCTGGCGATGCGCCTGCGCGAGGATTCCGTGGTGATCGAACCGGGACAGGCCTTCTTCAAGCCGGAGGAGCAGAATCAGCAGTTCTACCGGCTGGCCTATTCCTCCATCGCGACCAACCGCATCCCGCAGGGGGTCGAGCTGATCGGCCGCGCCATCGCCGAGCTGTCTGAGCGCTGAAATTCCATGCATCACGAGCTGCGGAATTTCCCCTCGGGAGGGGAAATTTCAGACTGTGCGCGTTGGGAAGTGAAAATTTCATTGATTTCTTCACGGGTCTGAAGTGAAGAATTGAATGAATTTTTCATTCCGAGGCCTCCATGACCCGCCCCGACACCCTTGGACAGGACATTCGCGCCCTGCGCACCGCGCGTGGTCTGACGCTGGAAGAGCTGGCCTTTCGCGTCGGCCGTTCTGTCGGCTGGCTCAGCCAGGTGGAACGTGACCTGTCGACCCCCCGCATGTCCGACCTGCGCAAGCTGGCCGATATCTTCGAGGTGCCGCTGTCGCTGCTTTTCGGTTCCGCCGATGCGCCCGAGGCGGAGCGGGGCCGCATCGTGCGCGCCGGTGCCCGGCGCAAGATGGGCGACCCGGAACAGGGGCTGGTGGAGGAGCTGATCTCGCCCGATCTCACCGACAGTTTCGAGGTCATCCATTCGCTGTTCCAGCCGCACAAGACTGGCGACGAACTGATCCGCCGCCCGACGCAGGAGGTGGCCTATCTGGTCTCCGGGCGCCTCGACATCTGGCTGAACGACGAGGCCTTCACCATCACCGAAGGCGACAGTTTCCGCATCCGCAAGCAGACCTTCCGCTGGGCCAATCCCTATGACGCGCCCGCCGTGGCCGTCTGGGTCATCTCGCCCCCGGTCTACTAGGCGGCCCCCGCCGCCCCCTGATCTCCCGTTCCGAAGGATCGCCTCCCATGTCTCTCCCCCCGTCTTCCGCCCGCGTCGTCATCATCGGTGGCGGCGTCATCGGCTGTTCCGTGGCTTATCACCTGACCCAGCTGGGCTGGCGCGACGTGGTCCTGCTGGAGCGTAAGCAACTGACCTCGGGCACCACCTGGCACGCGGCGGGGCTGATCGCGCAGTTGCGCTCGTCGAAGAACATGACCCGGCTGGCGAAATATTCGCAGGAGCTCTACGGCGAGCTGGAGGCCGAGACGGGCGTCGCTACCGGGTTCCGCCGCAACGGGTCCATCACCGTGGCCCTGACCGAATCGCGGCGCGAGGAGATCCTGCGCCAGGCCGCCATGGCCCGCGCCTTCGGCGTCGAGGCCGAGGAGATCGGGCCGGAGGACGTCCGGGCGCGCTATCCGCATGTGGAGGTGGGCGACGTCAAGGCGGGCGTCTGGCTGCCGAAGGACGGGCAGGGGGATCCGGCGAACATCGCCCTGGCCCTGGCCAAGGGCGCAAAGATGCGCGGCACCCAGGTGCTGGAACGGGTGAAGGTCACCGGCGTCGCCCGCGCGGGCCGCCGTGTGACCGGCGTGGAGTGGACCACCGAAGAGGGCGCCACGGGTAGCACGACCTGCGAGCATGTCGTCAACTGTGCCGGCATGTGGGGCCGCGAGGTGGGCCGGATGCTGGGCACCAACGTCCCCCTGCAAGCCTGCGAGCATTTCTACCTGGTGACCGAGGATATCCCCGGCCTTGACCGGCTGCCCACCCTGCGGGTGCCCGACGAATGCGCCTATTACAAAGAGGACGCGGGCAAGATCCTTCTGGGCGCGTTCGAGCCGGTGGCGAAACCCTGGGGCATGGCGGGCATCCCCGACAGTTTCGAGTTTGACCAGCTGCCCGAGGATTTCGAGCACTTCGAGCCGATCCTGGAGGCCGCCGTGCAGCGGGTGCCGATGCTGGCAGAGGCGGGGATCCACACCTTCTTCAACGGGCCTGAAAGCTTTACCCCCGATGACGCCTACCACCTGGGCCAGGCGCCCGAGATGGATAATGTCTGGGTCGCGGCCGGGTTCAACTCCATCGGGATCCAGTCGGCCGGCGGCGCGGGCAAGGCCCTGTCGGAATGGATGGAGGCGGGCGAGAAACCCTTCGATCTGGGCGATGTGGACATCGCGCGGATGCAGCCCTTTCAGGGCAACCGCAGCTATCTGGTAGACCGCGCCAAGGAAACCCTGGGCCTGCTTTACGCCGACCACTTCCCCTTCCGCCAGAAAGCCACGGCGCGGGGTATCCGCCGCTCGCCGCTGCATGGGCATCTGAAGGCCGAAGGCGCGGTCTTTGGCGAGCTGGCGGGTTGGGAACGCGCCAACTGGTACGCAAGGCCCGATCAGACGGCGGCCTACGACTATTCCTGGCAGCGCCCCGGCTGGTTCGACAATGTCGCCACTGAGCACCGCGCGGTGCGCGAGGGGGTGGGGATCTACGACATGACCTCCTTCGGCAAGATCCGGGTCGAGGGGGCGGATGCCTGCGCCTTCCTCAATCGCGTGGCGGGGGGGCAGATGGACGTGGCGCCGGGCAAGATCGTCTATACCCAGTTCCTGAACACGCGCGGAGGGATCGAGGCCGATGTGACGGTCACTCGCCTGTCCGAAACCGCCTATCTGGTGGTCACACCCGCCGCCACACTACCCGCCGACATGGCGCATCTGCGCCGCCATCTGGGTACGGCCCGCGTGACCCTGACCGACATGACCGCCGCCGAGGCCGTCATCGCCGTCATGGGGCCCCAGGCGCGGGCGCTGCTACAGGCCGTGTCGCCTGACGACTTCTCCAACGCCGCGCACCCCTTCGGCACCGCGCGCGAGATCGAGATCGGCATGGCCCTGGCCCGGGCGCACCGAGTCACCTACGTGGGCGAGCTGGGGTGGGAGATCTACGTCTCCACCGACATGGCCGCCCATGTCTTCGAGGAGCTGCACCGCGCGGGTCTGGAACAGGGCGCCCGGCTGGTCGGGCTTCACGCCATGGACACCCTGCGGATCGAGAAGGGGTTTCGCCACTTCGGCCATGACATCACCTGCGAGGATCATGTGCTGGAGGCGGGGCTGGGCTTCGCGGTGAAGACCGACAAGCCCGATTTCATCGGCCGCGACGCGGTGCTGCGCAAGCGCGAGGCGGGGCTGGCGATGCGGCTGGTGCAGCTGAAGCTGACCGAGCCAGAGCTGCTTCTCTACCACGCCGAGCCGCTGTTGCGCGATGGGCAGGTGGTGTCGCATCTGACCTCGGGCGCCTATGGGCACCACCTGGGGGCGGCCATGGGCATGGCCTATGTGCCCTGCGCCGGCCAGTCGGTCGAAGAGGTGCTGGGCAGCCGTTATGAGGTCGACATCGCGGGCCGTCGCGTGGCGGCAGAGGTCAGCCTGCGGCCCTTCTACGACCCCAAGTCAGAGCGGGTGAAGGTCTGAGCCGCCTCGGCGCGGGGCCTCAGAAGAACCCGCGCCCGTGCGCCTGCCAGTAGGCCTGCCATTCGGCGGCGCCCGCCAGCACGGCGTCATAGGTGGCGCGGCCCACGGCCTCGCCGACCTCGGTGTGCAGCCCGGCATAGGCCCCGGCATCGGCATTCTCGCCGGGCCGGGCGGCGACGGCCACGCAATCGGTTCCGGTGCCCGTGGCGATGCCCGTGGGCAGCTTCGCGCCGTGATCCATCACGGCGGCGGTGCGGGCCTGGGTGGCGATGGACATGGCCTCCAGCAGGGCCACGTCGGAAAAGGCGCCGCCCAGCCGGACGGCCACGTTGATCGTGCCCCAGTCGGTGCCGCTGCGGTCCAGCCGTGTGCCCACGCGTTCGGCGTTCGACAGGCCGACGGTGGCCACCACCTCGGCCTCCGCGCCGCCGACCCGGATGCGCCGGTGATGATGGGCGCGGATGTCGCGTGAGGTCAGGAAGCAGACCGCCTCGGGGCCTTCCAGCGCCGCCACCTCGCCGGCCAGCCAGGCGTGGGCATCCAGATCCTCGGGCAGGTCGGCGTTGCGCACCTCGCGCCACAGGATCTGCTCGGCGCTGACGAAACCGGGGCGGTAGGGCGCCCAGCTAAGCACGCGATGTCGCGCGCCCAGGTCGAAACACAGCCAGGGCGGGGAGAGGGTCAGGCTCATCGGATCACGCTCAGCGGTTGGAAGACCGGGCCGTCGGGCGTCTGGGCGTGATGGGCGGTGATGTGGAAGGCGCGGGCCAGCAGGTCGGGGGTCAGCACCGCCTCGGGCGGGCCATCGGCCAGCAGGCGTCCCTCGGCCAGCAGCAGCAGGCGGGTGCAGTGGCGCGCGGCGAGGCCCAGATCATGCAGCGACAGCAGCACCCCCTGACCGGCGGCGGCCAGATCCGCGAAGACCTCCATCGTCGAGATCTGATGTGCGGGGTCGAGACCGGCGGTCGGTTCATCGGCCATCAGCAGCGGCGTTTCCTGCGCAAGGGCGCGGGCGATCAGGGCGCGGGCCTGTTCGCCGCCCGACAGCCGCGTGGCGGTGCGCTGTTGCAACTCGGTCAGGGCCATACGCTCGATCGCGGCCACGATGGCAGCGTGATCGGCCGGCCCGCCGCCGCCATGGGGCAGCCGGCCCAGGGCCACCAGTGCCTCCACCGTCACAGGCCAGGCGATTTCGCGGGCTTGGGGCATCCAGGCGGCCTGGCGGGCGCGGTCGGTGGCCGAAAGCGCGGCGAGGGAGCTTTGTCCCGCCGCGCCGATCAGGCCCAGGGCAGCGCGCATCAGCGTGGTCTTGCCCGCGCCATTGGGGCCGATCAGGCCGACGAGTTCGCCGGGGGCGATGTCGAAGCTGACATCGCGGAAGATCTCGCGCCCGCGCAGGGACACCGACAGGCTGTCGACGCTCAGCAGGGTCATGCGCGGGCCCTCCGGTTGCGCCAGATCAGGTGCAGGAAGAACGGCGCCCCGACCAGCGCGGTCAGCACGCCCAGTTTCAGATCCCGGTCGGGCAGGGTGACGCGCACCGCCACGTCGGCGGCCAGCAGCATGGCGGCACCGCCAAGCGCCGAGGCCCAGAGCAGCGGACCGGGCCGGTGCCCGGTAAAGGGCCGCAGCAGGTGCGGCACGACCAGCCCGATGAAGCCGATGGCGCCCGCAACGGCGGTGCCTGCGCCCACCACGCAGGCGGTGCCGATCACAACCCGCAGGCGCAGCCGGGACAGGTTCACGCCCATGGATTCGGCGGCGTCCTCCCCCAGGGTCAGCGCGTCCAGCGACCGGCCAAGGCCCGCCATCAGCAGGAAGCCGAGACCCATGAAGGGCGCGGCAAGCGCCACGTGGGTCATGGATCGGTCGGCCAGCGATCCCATCAGCCAGAAGACGATTTCCGAGGTGGCGAAGGGGTTGGGCGAGAGGTTCAGCACCAGCTGGGTCAGCGCGCCCGAGGTGGCCGAAATGGCGATGCCCGCCAAGATCAGGGTCAGCGTGTCGCCCCGCCGCGTGCCTGACAGTGCCAGCAGGATCACCACCGCCAGCAGCGCGAAGGCCAGCGCCATCAGCGGCAGCGCCAGGGCAAAGGCTGCGGCCAGCCCGGTCTGGATGGCGATCACCGCGCCCAGGGCAGCCGAGGAGGAGATGCCGATCAGCCCCGGTTCAGCCAGCGGGTTGCGCAGATAGCCCTGAAGTGCGGCGCCCGACAGGCCCAGCGAGGCGCCGATCATCAGGCCCAGCATCATCCGGGGCAAGCGGATCTCCTGCATGACCAGCACCAGCGGGCCGCCTTCGCCCAGCAGGGCGCGGAGCGAGGCGGCAACGCCGGCATCGGCGGGCCCCACCATCAGCGCGGCCAGCGCCAGCAGGATCACCAGGGTCGCGAGGACCACGAAGAGACGGGTCATTCCAGTCCTTTCCGGAAGGCGGCGAGATCGTCGATCGCCTTCAGAACATAGGGGGTGCCACAGATCCAGTCACTGTCACTGACGGCGCGCGAGGCCGCCCGGTCGCGGATCGCCTCGACCACCGGATGTTCCAGGATCTCCTCCGAGCGGGAGGCGCCGGGGTAGGGTGTTCCGGTGATGATGGCGTCGGGATCGGCCATGGCCAGCGTTTCCAGCGGCAGGTGCCCGCCCATGGTGTCGCCAGCTATATTGTCGAAGCCGGCGGTGATCAGGATCTCACCCGCAAGGGTCCGGTCGCCGGTGGTATAGCCGTTGGCATAGTAGAGCGCGGCCGAGGGACGCTCACCGACCTGGGCGCGCAGGGCGGCCAGGCGCCCCTCGAAGGTGGCGATCATTTCCTCCGCCTGCGGCTCCCGCCCCAGGGCGGTGCCGATGCTGCGGATGCGGTCGGGGATGTCATCCAGGTTGTAGGCCGGGGCGACCTCCACCACGGGGGTGCCCAGCCGCTTCAGCATCTCGACCGCGGCGCGGGAGGTGAAGGTGCCGGCCAGCACCAGGTCCGGCTTCATCAGCCAGATCTCCTCGGCGCGGCCATGGTTGGCGGGATAGTCCAGCGCCTCTTGCGCCATGGCGGAACTGCGCGGATCGCGCGCGATCCAGGAGACGGAGTGCAACTGGCCGGGGGCGGCCAGCTGCATGGCGATCTGATCGGTGCACAGGTTGATCGACACGACGCGCCGCGGGGCCTCCTCCGCCACGGCGGATAGGCCTGCCGCGCAGAGGGCCAGCGCAAGGGCGGCGCGTCGCAGCATCAGAAGCGCCCGCGCAGGCCGAAGTAGACGGCGCGGTCGGAGGTGCCGTAGCCGTAGACGGTCTGGTATTCCTCATCCAGCACGTTCTCGACGCGCATGTAGGCCTCCGCGCTGTCGTTCAGGCGGTAGCCCAGGCTGAGGTCGACCAGCGTGTAATCCTCCAGCGCAAGGGTGCCGGAGCCAGGCCAGGGGACATTGTCCAGCGTGTCGTAGACCTGGCGCAGGGTCAGGCTGCCGTTCAGCTCCTCGGTCAGCTCGGCATCCAGGCTGACGTTGAACTCATGCTCGGGTACGCGCACCAGACGGTCGCCATCGGCATCCTCGGTGTCGGTGTAGGTATAGGCGGCCGAAAGATGCAGCGTCTCGCTCAGGGGCACGCCGCCCGACAGTTCCAGCCCCTGCATGGTGCTGGTGCCCGGCACCTGATTGTAGCTGCTGCCGGCGAAATCGATCAGGTCGGTGATTTCCATGCGGAACAGCGTGGCGCGCAGGAAGGCGTCGGGGCCGAAGCGTTTCTCGACACCCATCTCGTAGCTGACCGAGGTCTCGGGATCGAGGTTCGGGTTGCCGAAGTTGGAGTAGAGTTCATAGAGCGAAGGCGCGCGGAAGCCGGTGCCGACAGCGGCGCGCAGGATCAGGTCGTCCTGCGGGCGATAGGCGACCGAGACGCGACCGGTCGTGGCGCCGCCGAACTCGGAATGGTCGTCCTGGCGCAGGGTCAGCACGACGTCCAGCGCCTCGGACGGGGCCCAGGCACCTTCGACGAAGACGCCGCTGGTCTTGTAGGTGCCGTCATTTGCGGTGCCGAAGGCGTCGCTCTTGAACTCTTCGCGGGTGTAGTCACCGCCGAAGGACAGGTCGAAGGTCGGAGCGAGCTGGACCGAACCGCTGTAGGACAGGCCATAGCGTTCGCCCAGGTAGCGCGAGGCGCTGCCTTCCTGGTAGCGGCGGTCGATGGCGTAGTATTGTAGGGCGACCTCGTTCTCGACCGCGCCGGTCTCGAAACGGGCAAAGGCGCGCAGGCCGTATTCCTCGGTGTCGCTGGTATTGTCGGCATCCCCCGCGCTGGTGTCGTATTCGCCCTCGCTCGTCTGGTAGAAGCCCGCGCCGCCGATGGTCATCGTGTCGCTGACATCATATTCGCCGGCAAAGGACAGGCGGGTCGCCTCGAACCCGTCGGCCTCGGTGTTGCCCAGGTTCTCATCCGCGGAAGAGAAGCCGTCGGTGCGGATGTGGGTCAGCGAGGCGGAGACGCTGCCGTTGTCGGTCACGTAGCTCGAGTTGAAGCCCAGCTTGACGGTGTCGTAGCTGCCCGGCTCGACGGCGTAGCGGTTGCTCAGCCCCGGTTCGGTCGCGCGGTTGGTGGTGATGTTGATGACACCGGCCACCGCTTCGGATCCGTAGAGAGCGGATTGCGCGCCCTTCAGCACTTCGACCCGGCAGATGTCCGAGGTCATCATGTTGGCCCAGTTGAAGGCCATCTGGGTGCTGGCGGTGTCGCTGACGTTGATGCCGTCGACGAAGACGCCGATGTAGGCGCCGCCCGCGCCGCGGATGCGCAGGGTGGATGTGCCCCCGGCCGGGCCGTTGTTGGAGACCGAAACGCCCGGCAGGCGGTTCAGGAATTCCGACAGGCGGACCTCGCCGGCGGCGCGAATCTCTTCTTCCTCGACCACCTCGACGGTGGAGCCGGAGCGCTCGACCGCGGTGGCCTCGGCATTGGCGGTGACGGTGATCGCGTCGAGGTCGAAGGCCTCCTGCGCCTGGCCGGGGGGGGCGACGGCCACCAGCAGGGCGGCGGAGGTGAGGGCGGTCGTGCGCGAAAGCGCGGCCTGGGTTCGTGTCATGTGCTGTCCCTTCGGACCCGGGGGGACCCCGGGCTGAGCCTGTGGAGAAGCCTTGGAAGGGAAAGACCCTGCCGCGGCGGTTGCTTGCATGCCACCACGACGGAAAGGTCCGTTGCCTCGTGCGCGCCCCGCGCCCGGACAGGGTGATCGGCCTCGGCAGGTCTCCTGACTCGCGGGTCACGGCTTCACCGGGTCTTCCCACGACGCTGGCGCGCCGCAGTGACATGGTCCGGTGTCGCTCTCCGCCTACAGTTGCGGGGGCAGTCGCGGCCTGGGAGGAGATCCTCCGCACCGCATTCCCTATTCACCGGCCCCCGGAAGGGCCGGACCGAAGCAGGATCTTGCTAGTGCAGGGACCCGGTTTCGGCAAGGGGGCGCAATGTGACAGCCGCCGGGAGAGGGGCTTTCACGCCACAGGGGGGGCGCCGAGGACAAATCAAAAAGGGGCGCCTGGTGGACGCCCCCATGTAACTGTCGTGACCCGCAGGCGTCGGATCAGCTGTCCAGCAACCGCCGGATCTTGGCCACCGCGCGGTCGTAGTCCTCCTGGTAGCCGATCGGCTCGAAGAAGCGACCACGGTCGTCGAAGAGCAGGACCGAGGCGGAATGGTCCATGGTGTAGTCGCCATCCTCCAGATCGACCTTGCGGGCGTAGATGCGGAAGGCCTTGATCGCCTTCTCGATCTCCTCCGGGTCGCCCGACACGCCTTCGACCCCCGGCACCCAGGACACGTAGTCGCGCAACTGGTCCACCTGGTCCCGCTCCGGGTCGACGGTAACGAAATAGCTGCGTATCGACTGGTCGGTCGTCGCCAGCTCCTCCTGCCAGGTGGCGATGTCGCCCAGGGTGGTCGGGCAGACCTCGGGGCAATGGGTGAAGCCGAAGAAGACCGCCGTCGGCGCGCCGCGCAGGCTGTCCTCGGTGAAGGTCTCCCCGGTGGTGGTGGTCAGCACGTAGTCGCCCCGGCCCAGCTCATCGGCCAGGGTGCGGTTCAGCATCGGCTGCAGGATGCGGAAGGCGGCGAAGAGGATCACGGCGACGCCGGCGATCACCCAAAGGCCGATGATGGCCGCTTTCTTGGAGGTCATGGCGGGTTCCTTTCTGTCAGTCGGGCCGGGCGCCGGTCAGGGGCGGGGCGCCCGGCCGCCACGCGCAGGGCGCGGCGGCGCATGGGGGAGGGGTCAGTGCGACATGCCGTGGCCGGCGGGACCGCGGGCATTGGGCGCGCCGATCGCCAGCGGCACCTCGACGCGGCCGGCGTTCTCGAAGATCAGCGTGATGGTGGCGGTCTCCCCCTCGACCAGGGGCGCCTGCAGGTCCATCAGCATCAGATGGTAGCCGCCGGGCTTCAGCTCAACGGTTTCGCCGGCGGGGATGACCAGCCCGTCGGCCAGTTCGCGCATCCGCATCACGTCGCCTTCCATGGCCATCTCGTGGACTTCCATGTGACCGGCTAGCGGGCTTTCGGCACCGACCAGGCGGTCGTCGCTATCCCCGGTGTTGGTGATGGTCAGGAAGCCGCCGCCGACGGGAGCATTGGGCAGGGTCGCGCGGGAAAAACCGCCCGAGAGTTTCAGCGGCCCGGCCATGACGTGGTCATGGCTGACCACCATGTCCGACACCGGCAGGGCGCAGGTGTCGTTGGGCTCGGCACGCTGGCTCAGGCCGGTGGCGGGCGACGCGGCGCCGGGCAGGGCGACGGTGGCGGCGGCGCTGCCGGCGGTCAGGGCCAGGGCCAGGGCGGCGGCGGTCAGGGTGCGGGCGGAAAGGGTGAGAGTCTTCATCTGCTGTCTCCGGTCTCGCGCGGCGGCTCTCGGCCGTCCTGCGCGTCTCCTCCGAGGCACCGCGCGGGCGGTGCCATGTCTCTTTCGATCAGGGATGCGGCGCCCGGTCGGGGCAGTCCGCTCAGAGGATCGGGGCCGGAGGGGCGCGGGGCGCGTGGCGCTGGCCGGGGCGGGCGCCGGAGATCAGATGGGCCGCGGGGGCGTGCGCCAGGGCGAGGATCAGCCGCGCCGGGGCCTCGGGGGCCTGCGGCGCGGCGGCCTTCGGCAGGGCATGGCAGAAGGGGCAATGATGGCCCGCGCCACCCTCTTCGGCGCAGAGGGAATCGTATCCCGCCTCCAGCACCAGCACGCTGCGTTCGCGGGCGATGTCATCGGCCGTGGGCGTCATGTGGGCGGCGGACAGCACAGACCCCCACGCCAGCAACAGCGTGAGCCACAGCGCCAGGAAAATGCGTCCGATCGCGGGTCTCATGCCCCGTTCCTAGCCGGTTGCGGGCGGTCGGGGAAGCCCTTCACCCCGCGTCGCCACCTTGTGACGCAGGGGCGGGCGCCGCGTCGGGCGCGTCGAGGCGCGCCAGCACCTTGCCGGCGAGGGCGTGGAACTGCGCGCTTTCCTCCGCCGTCAGCCCCGTCAGGATCTCCGCCTGCAACTCGGCCACCACGGGCAGGGCCTGGGCCAGCAGGGCCGCACCGCCCTCCGTCAGGTAGACGGCCCGGGCGCGGCGGTCGGTGGCGCTGACCTCGCGCCGCAGGTGGCCCTTCTGCACCAGCCGTTCGATCACCCCGCCGATGGTTGCGCGGTCATAGGCGATCAGCCCGGCGACCCCGGCCTGGTCGATGCCGGGATTGTCGCGCACCGCGCCCATGGCGGCGAACTGCACCGGGGTCAGGTCCAGCCCGGCCGCCTTCGTCCGCTGCTGGAAGACATGGGTCGAATGCTGGTTCAGCCGCCGGATCAGATGCCCGGCCATGCCCGTGATCTCCAATGCTCTCTCCTTCGCCGTCCGGATGTCGCGGGCCAGTTTAGCGCAGTTGGTAAGTAGGCACATCAATTTCTTGACCGTAGATAAGATGTATGCTTATCGTAAGTTGACTTACTAAATTTGAGAGAGCGCTCTGGGAGGAGACATGCAGTTTCATCTGAACGGGTTCCGGCCCGGCAATCCGGCCATCGCCCATCCGGTGAAAGAGACCCCGCCCCACCGTCCGCTGCCCGCCCAGGTCGATGTGCTGATCGTCGGCGCCGGGCCCACGGGGCTGGTGCTGGCCGCGCAGCTGGCGGCCTTCGAGGGGATCACCACGCGGATCATCGAACAGAAACCGGGCCGCCTGATGGTGGGCCAGGCCGACGGCATCGCCTGCCGATCGATGGAGATGTTCGAGGCCTTCGGTTTCGCCCGCCGGATCGAGGAAGAGGCCTATTGGGTCAATGAAACCGCCTTCTGGAAGCCGGACCCGGCGGATCCGTCGCGCATCGCCCGCTCGGGCCGTATCCAGGACACCGAGGACGGGCTGTCGGAGTTTCCCCATGTCATCCTCAATCAGGCGCGGGTGCATGACCATTTCCTTGACCTGATGCGCGACGGCCCGGCGGGGATCGTGCCTGACTACAACCGCCGCCTGGTCGAACTGATCCGCGATGACGACGCGGAGCATCCGCTGCTGGTGCGCGTCGAAAGCACCGACCCCGACCGCGGCGGCGAGGTCGAGGAGCTGCGCGCGCGTTACGTCGTGGGCTGCGACGGCGCCCGCAGCCGGGTGCGCGCCAGCATCGGGCAGGAGCTGAAGGGGGATGCCGCCAACCAGGCCTGGGGCGTGATGGACGTGCTGGCGGTCACCGACTTCCCCGACATCCGCCTGAAGGCTACGGTGCATTCGCAAGACCAGGGCAGCCTCCTGGTGATCCCGCGGGAGGGAGGCTACATGGTCCGGCTCTATATCGAGCTGGACAAGCTCTCGCCCGAGGAACGCATCCGCGACAAAAACCTGAAGGTCGATCACCTGATCGCGGCAGCGCAGCGGATCCTGCACCCCTACAGTCTGGACGTGAAGGAGGTCGCCTGGTGGTCGGTCTATGAGATCGGCCAGCGCCTGTGTGATCGCTACGACGACGGGGCGGAGGGACGCGCGCCGCATGTCTTCATCGCGGGCGACGCCTGCCATACCCACAGCCCCAAGGCGGGGCAGGGGATGAACGTGTCGATGCGCGACGGCTTCAACCTTGGCTGGAAGCTGGCCGCCGTGCTGCGGGGGCGCAGTGACCCCGATCTTCTGGGCAGCTACAGCGCGGAACGCCAGGGCGTGGCGCAGATGCTGATCGACTTCGACCGGGAATTCGCGGCGATGTTCAGCGCCCGCCCGAAGGCTGGCGAGGAGGATGGCGAGGGTGTCGATCCCGCAGTCTTCCAGGACTATTTCCAACAGCATGGCCGTTTCACCGCCGGCACGGCGATCCGCTATGCGCCCTCGCGGCTGATCGGGCGGGAGACGCACCAGGGCCTAGCGCGCGGCTTCGACATCGGCATGCGGTTCCATTCCGCCCCGGTGATCCGGCTGGCGGATGCCAAACCCCTGCAGCTGGGCCATGTGGTGCGTGCCGACGGACGCTGGCGACTCTTTGCCTTTGCCGATGACAGCGACCCGACCACGCCCGACAGCGCTCTTTGGCAGCTGTGCGAGGCGCTTGGCACCGACCCGGCCTCGCCCCTGCGGCGGATCACGCCGCAGGGCGACGACATCGACTCGGTCCTCGACCTGCGGGCGGTCGTCCAGCAGGGCCACCGCGACCTGTCCCTGCCGCAGATGCACCCGCTTCTGCGCCCGGCGAAGGGGCGCTACGGGTTGATCGACCAGGAGAAGGTCTTCTGCCCGGACCTGAAGCACGGCCCCGACATCTTCGACGCGCGCGGCATCGACCGGGCGCAGGGGGCGATGGTGCTGGTGCGCCCCGATCAGCACGTGGCCCATGTGCTGCCGCTGACAGACGTGGCGGCCCTGTCGGAGTTCCTGGCGGGCGTCTTCCGCCCCGCCATCTGACGGAGGGCGCCCCTGCCAGGCGGCACCGGGGCGCTCTCATATCGGTCTGGCCTGCACGAAGCGACAGCGCGCGCGCCGCACCTATCCGTTCGGATAATCCGGCTATCCCTCGGCGTGCCCTGTGACACGATTGAGCCGCTGAAATTCATGCAGATCTCGGGCATGTACACAGGTGCGGCGCCGCCTGGCGGTAGACACCCGGCACATCATGCCGGGGCGAGGTCGGGGCCGCGGCAAGAGGGCTCTGCGCCTGCGGCCTCCGGACACCGGACAGGCGGCGGCGCGACACACACACACGCACGCCCCTCCTGCCAATGATAGCGAGTCAGGTCGGCCCAGCTGACACACACACACCAAATGGTCCGGCCTGACTCACAAGCTTCCCGGGCGTTTTATCCCGCGCCGCCCACAGCGCTGCCCGGGGACCGGACCGGCGGACGTCCCACCGCCGGTCCGGACAGCTTGTGCCCGCCTCCGACCCTCACTGACTTTTCAAGCGCCCGCACATCCTCTAGCCTGTCGCGACAGGAACGACAGGAGGCGCGCCCCATGGAAATGAGCGACAGCCGCGTGATCCGCGCGGACAAGGAAAAGGTTTTCGCGGCGCTGCTTTCGCCGGAGGTGCTGCAGGAATGCGTTCCCGGCGCCAAGGAGGTGACCGGCACCCCCGAAGAGGGGTTCCACGCCGTCGTCGCGCAGAAGGTCGGGCCGGTGAAGGCCACCTTCAAGGGCGAGGTCACGGTGTCGGACATCGTCGAGAACGAGGCCCTGACCCTGACCGGCGAAGGCAAGGGCGGCGCGGCCGGTTTCGCCAAGGGCGGCGCCCGTGTGCGCCTGGCGGAGGTCGAGGAGGGCACCGAGCTGTCCTACGACGTCGACGCCAAGGTGGGTGGCAAGCTGGCGCAGCTCGGCTCCCGCGTGGTCGATGGTTTTGCCAAGAAGATGGCGGATCAGTTCTTCACCCGCTTCCAGGAGGTTCTGGAAGGTCCGGCAGAGGGCGAGGAAGCCGAGGGCGACGAGGCCCCGGTGTCGGAGGCCGAGAAGAAGGGCTGGCTGTCGCGCTGGCGCGGCAACTAGGGCCGCGCGCAGGCGCAGCGGCGACGGGAGGGGAGGCCCGGCGCAAAGATGCGAACCCATTGTGTGAAATGGCACAGTGAAACCCGGCACGCCCCGGGCTACCTGATGCGCGACTGACGGGCCCCATGGGCCCGTTTGCCTTTCCGGCCGCGCGGCCTGCGCGGACCGTGCAACCGACATCAACCGGAGGGACGCATGGCAGCGATCCTGGAAATCCGCGATCTGCGGAAAGTCTACGACGGCGGGTTCGAGGCGCTGAAGGGCGTCACGCTCGACATCGAGGAGGGGGAGATCCTGGCCCTGCTCGGCCCCAACGGGGCGGGCAAGACCACGCTGATCTCGACCCTCTGCGGCATCACTGAACCCACCTCGGGGACGGCGACCGTGGCGGGCTACGACATCAAGACCCAGTACCGCGAGGCGCGCAAGCTGATCGGCCTGGTCCCGCAGGAGATCAACCTCGAACCCTTCTCCTACGTGGAGACGAACCTGCATTTCTCGCGCGGGATCTTCGGCAAGCCGCGGGACAACGCCAAGGTCGAGGATGTGCTGCGCAAGCTGGCCCTGTGGGAAAAGCGCGCCAACCGCGTCCGCGAACTGTCGGGCGGCATGAAACGCCGCGTGCTGATCGGCAAGGCCCTGGCGCATGAACCGCGCGTGCTGTTCCTCGACGAACCCACGGCGGGCGTCGACGTGGGCCTGCGCAAGGAAATGTGGGACGTGGTGGCCGAGCTGAAAGAGCAGGGCGTCACCATCATCCTGACCACCCATTACATCGAGGAAGCCGAGGCCATGGCCGACCGCGTCGCGGTCATCCGGGGCGGCGAGATCCTGATGGTGGAGAAAACCGCCGACCTGATGCGCCGCCTGGGCTGCAAGGAACTGACGGTCGAGCTGCGCGAGCCGCTGGCCGAGATCCCCGCCCCCCTGTCGGACTACGATCTGGAGCTTGCCGCGGACGGTCTGTCGCTGACCTACCGCTATGACACCCAGGCCGACCGCACCGGCATCGCCGGGCTGATGCGGGCCTTTTCCGAGGCCGGTATCATCCTGCGTGACCTGCACACCAGTCAAAGCTCGCTGGAAGAGATCTTCGTCGGTCTCGTCGAAGGAGAAGGAGAGGCGCAATGAACCTCCGTGCCGTCCAGGCCATCTACATGAACGAGATGCAGCGGTTCTTCCGCACCATCCTGCAAAGCTTCGTCTCGCCGGTCATTTCGACCTCGCTCTACTTCGTGGTCT
Source organism: Pseudooceanicola marinus (assembly GCF_020177265.1). GTDB lineage: Bacteria > Pseudomonadota > Alphaproteobacteria > Rhodobacterales > Rhodobacteraceae > Pseudooceanicola > Pseudooceanicola marinus_A. The sequence continues at coordinate 86,427 of NZ_JAIVMC010000006.1, read as the reverse complement.
TCGGGGCCGCCATCGGCTCGCGCATCGAAACGGTCGAGGGCGTGTCTTACGGTGCCTTCATCGTGCCCGGCCTGATCATGCTGTCGGTGATCATGCAGTCGATTTCCAACGCCAGCTTCGGGATCTATTTCCCCAAGTTCACCGGCACGGTGTTCGAGCTGCTGTCGGCGCCGATCAACTTCCTGGAGATCGTCATCGGTTTCGTGGGGGCGGCGGCCACCAAGGCGCTGTTCATCGGGATGGTGATCCTCGGGACCGCTTCGGTATTCATTGACCTGACGATCCTGCATCCGGTGGCCATGGTGCTGTTCCTGGTGCTGACCTGCCTGGCCTTCGCCCTTCTGGGCTTCATCATCGGCATCTGGGCGAAGAACTTCGAGCAGCTGCAACTGGTGCCGCTCTTGGTCGTGACCCCGCTGGTCTTCCTCGGCGGGTCCTTCTATTCGACCGATATGCTGCCGCCGGTCTGGCAGACGATCACCCATTTCAACCCGGTGTTCTACCTGATCTCCGGCTTCCGCTGGGCCTTCTTCGGGGTGGCGGACGTCGCCGTGGGGTGGAGCCTGCTGGCCGTCGCCGTCTTCTTCACCATCTGCCTCGGGCTGGTGGCGCGGATCTTCCAGACCGGCTGGCGCATCCGCGACTGAGGCGATTTGCGGGACACAACGAAGGGGGGCCGTTCGGCCCCCTTTTTCGTGGAGGCGGGCCGCACACGGTGTCCACAGGTGAATTGCGGGCAATGGCCGCTTTGAGCCCAAAGCCGATATTGCCATCGCTGATACCTCATGTTTTCGTTGCGACCAGTGGGAGGGAACTCGACATGACAAAGGACCAGAGGAAACTCGGTCACGCTGTGGTATTCGGTGTAATCCTTAGCTCAACGATAATCGGAACCACTGTTTTCTTTGTCTCCAGAAGACAAGGGTTTGAGAACGACATCAACTGGTTGGGCCTTGCCGCGCTATGGGGCATCGCCGCGCTTGGATTTGCTTGGGTCAACTATGATTTTTTTCCCCATTCGAGAGACTGATATGAGATCAAGCTTCGCTGCCACGCTCTGGCATGAGGTGTCATCCCCATGTGAGGATCAGAGCGTCGCTTAGGAACGCTCCAGATCGACCGCTTCGTCCCGCATAGCGGACATTGCACATCCTCTCTGCCGAACTCTGCGCCGGGGTTTCAGCTCAAGAAGGTCGGTCGGGCGGTGCCTTTGGGGCGGGCCTACGAAACATCTGGCAGACATGAAAAAGGGGGCCAATGGCCCCCTTTGCGTCGTTCTGTCCCGTGGCTCACAACCCGAAGACCGGCCCCGCCAGCAGGTACATGGCCGCGAAAACCACCGCGATCGACACGATGTTCAGCAGGAAGCCCGCCTTCACCATGTCGCCCAGGTGCATCTCCTCGTAGGAGAAGACGATGGCATTGGGCGGCGTCGCCACCGGCATCATGAAGGCCATCGAGGCGCCAAGCGCCACCGGCACCATCAGCAGTTCGGGCGAGACACCCAGGCCGACGGCCACCGCGCCCAAGATCGGCAGGAACGTGGCGGTGGAGGCGGTGTTCGAGGTGATCTCGGTCAGGTAGACGATCACCACGGCAACGATCAGCACCAGCAGCCACAGGTTGATGCCCTGCAGGCCGGCCACGCCGTCGCCGATCCATCCGGCCAGCCCGGTGGCGTTGAAGGCGCCCGCCAGGGCCAGGCCCCCGCCAAACAGCATCAGAACGCCCCAGGGCAGGCTGCGGGCGATGGACCAGTCCAGCACGAAGCCCTGATCGCGTCCCACCGGGATCGCGAAGAGCAGCAGCGCGGCGGCCATGCCGATGCCCGCGTCGTTCAGCGGCAAGCCGAGGAAGCTGCGGGTGATCCAGAAGAAGGCGGCGGCACCGAAGACCACGGCGACGATGATCTCGCCCCGGTCCATGCGACCCAGCCGCTGGTATTCCTCGTCGATCACCGCGTTGACGCCGCCCAGATCCAGCCCCTTCATCGGGAAGACCACGCGGGTCAGCAGCAGATAGGCCACTGGCAGCATCACCAGCACCACGGGCACCCCGATCAGCATCCATTGCATGAAGCCGATCTCGATCCCGTAGGTTTCCCCCAGAAGGCCGGCCAGCAGCGCGTTCGGCGGCGTGCCGATCAGCGTCCCGACCCCGCCGATGGAGGCGGAGAAGGCGATCGACAGCATCAGCGCCACGCCGAAGTTGCGCACCAGGGCGCGGTCCTCGACCTTGGCGGCGACGAACTCGATCACCGAGATGCCGACGGCATACATCATGACGGCGGTGGCGGTGTTGGAGATCCACATGGACAGGAAGGCCGTGGCCAGCATGAAGCCCAGCACGATCCGCGTGGGCGTCGAGCCGATGGCGCGCACGATGGTCAGGGCGATGCGCCGGTGCAGGCCCCAGCGTTGCATGGCGCCTGCCAGGATAAAGCCGCCGAGGAAGAGGAAGATCAGGTGGTTGCCGTAGTTCACCGTGATCGCCGGCACCTCCTGAATGCCCAGAAGCGGCATCATCGGAATGGGCAGCAGGGCCGTGGCGGGCAGGGGCACCGCCTCCGATAGCCACCAGATGACCATCCAGACGGTCAGGGCCACCAGGCGCCAGGCCTCGGGCGACATGCCTTCGGGGGCGGGCAGCAGTGACAGGATCAGCGTGGCAACGGGGCCGAGGATCAGCGCCACAAGTTTCCACGGCTTGATCGGCTCGATCGGGTCGTCGTGCGGCGGGTGGTTCGGATCCGACTGGGCCTGGATCTCTCGTTCGGTGGGCGGCGTTCTCATGCGTCACTCTCCATGGCGGTTTCCCGGCTTTAGACGCGGCACGGCGTCCAATCGCAAGAGCCGCCGGGACGCGGGGGCGCGAAATTCCTACGCCTCGCGCGTTCGTGAGGCGTGGGGCCTCGGGCCTGCGCCCTCAGCCGCCGGAATGGAAGTGATCGTAGATCTTCTCGGCCAGGCTGCCGGAGACTCCATCGACCGCCTTCAGATCCGCCAGGTTCGCCCGGCTGACCGCCTTGGCCGAGCCGAAATGCGCCAGCAGCGCCCGTTTGCGCGCCGCGCCGACGCCCGGCACCTCGTCCAGCGGGTTGGCCATGTTCGACTTCGCGCGCTTGGCCCGGTGGGTGCCGATGGCAAAGCGGTGCGCCTCGTCGCGCATGCGCTGCACGAAGTAGAGGACCGGATCGTTCATCTTCAGGGCGAAGGGGCGCTGGCCGGGGCGGTGGAACTCTTCCTTGCCGTGGTCGCGGTCGACGCCCTTGGCGACGCCCACCATGGGCAGGTCGGGCACGCCCATCTCCTCCAGGATCTCCTGCACCGCCGAAACCTGACCCGCGCCGCCGTCGATCAGCAGCAGGTCGGGCCACATGCCCTTGCCGTGGTCGGGATCTTCCTTCAGCAACCGTTTCAGGCGGCGCTTCAGCACCTCCTTCATCATGCCGAAGTCATCGCCGGGGGTCAGTTCGTCGCCGCGGATGTTGAACTTGCGGTACTGCGATTTCAGGAACCCCTCGGGCCCGGCGACGATCATGCCGCCGACGGCATTGGTGCCCTGGATGTGGGAGTTGTCGTAGACCTCGATCCGCTCGGGCACCTTTTCCAGGCTAAAGGCCTCGGCCAGCCCCTTCAGCAGCTTCTGTTGCGTCGCGCTTTCCGACATGCGGCGGCCCAGGCTTTCGCGGGCGTTGCGGGCGGCGCCCGCGATCAGCTCCATCTTCTCGCCCCGTTGCGGCACCAGGATCTCGACCTTGCGGCCCGCCTTTTCCGACAGCACCTCCTGCATCAGGTCAGTGTCCTCGATGTCATGGGACAGCAGGATCTGCCGGGGCGGTTCCTTCTGGTCGTAGAACTGGCCCAGGAAGGCCTGCATGACCTCCGCCTCGCTGACATCGGTGCCGGCGCGGGGATAGAAATCCTGGTTGCCCCAGTTCTGGTGCGCGCGGATGAAGAAGACCTGCACGCAGGCCTGTCCGTGTTCCATGTGCAGGGCCACCACATCCGCCTCGGCGGTGGAGCGCGGGTTGATGCCCTGGGTCGACTGCACCTGGGTCAGGGCCTTGATCCGGTCGCGCAGGGCGGCGGCGCGTTCGAACTCCATCTCCTCGGAGGCGGCCTGCATCTCTGCGGCCAGCTTCTCCTGCACATCCGTGGACCGGCCCTGAAGGAAGCGTTCCGCATCGGCCACGGTGGCGGCGTAGTCGAATTCGGAGATATAACCCACGCAGGGCGCGCTGCAGCGCTTGATCTGGTAGAGCAGGCAGGGACGCGTGCGGCTGTCGAACATCGAATCCGAACAGTTGCGCAGCAGGAATACCCTTTGCAGCTGGTTCAGCGTGCGGTTCACCGCGCCCGCGCTGGCGAAGGGGCCGTAATAGGCGCCCTTGTCCTTCTTCGCGCCGCGATGCTTGCGGATCTGCGGAAAGGGGGTGTCCTTGGCCACAAGGATATTCGGGAAGGACTTGTCGTCGCGCAGCAGCACGTTGTAGCGCGGTTTCAGCTGCTTGATGAGGTTCTGTTCCAGCAGCAGCGCCTCGGTTTCCGTGCGCGTGGTCAGGAACATCATCGAGGCGGTCTGGCGGATCATCCTGGCGATCCGTTCGGAATGACCGGTGGGCCGCGCATAGCTGGATACGCGGGCCTTCAGGTTCCGCGCCTTGCCGACATACAGCACCCGGCTCTCGCTATCGAGCATCCGGTAGACGCCGGGAGAGCTGTCCAGCGTAGCGAGGTAGGACTGGATCACGGCACGACCGCGGGGCCGGTTTTCGCCGGTCTCCGTCTCGGTCGTGCTGTCGATTCCGTCGGTCATGCGATTCCGTCTCGATTCTCGGAAGGGCTGCAAATTTCCGCGTGTGGAGACAAGAGCAAAGCTTTCCCCGCATTCTGTGGATAAGTCCGGGGATAGGATTTAGACATCCGAAAAAAACCCTTGTTTCGCGGCGCTTTCCTTGAGTTGACTAAATTTTATGCGGATTTTCAACTGGTTGTTTTCGTTGGGGAAATTTTATTACCAAGGGCAACCAACTGAAAACATTGAGGTTTTGGTAACGGATTTGTAAAGGCGTCGTGACAGGTGCAAAACTCTGTCCGTGACCCGTCATTCGACGCCCTGAACGTCCGGTGTCTGCCAGGCCAGGTGCTGTCCGCCGTCGGTGCAGATCAGCTGTCCGGTGACCCCTTTCGCCCCCAGGAAATAGCGCAGCGCGCCGCAGATATCCTCCGGGTCGGAACCGCGTTCCAGCACGGTGTTCTGCCGCTGGCTGTCGAAATGCGCCTGGCTTTGCCGGGCGCCGCGCAGGGTCGGGCCGGGGCCGATGGCGTTGACGCGCACCGCGGGCGCCAGGGCGCGGGCGGCGGTCTGGGTGAAGGCCCACAGACCCATCTTGGAAATCGTGTAGGACATGAATTCCGGGGTCAGCTTGTGCACCCTCTGATCCAGCATCTGGATCACCAGCGCCTGGGCCACGGGCTCGCCGTGATCGTCGGTCGCGGCCGCGGGGGCCTGCTCCGCGAAGAGCTGCGTCAGCAGGAAGGGCGCGCGCAGGTTCACCTCCATGTGGCGGTCCCAGCTGGCGCGGTCGGCAGTCTCGATGTTGTCGTAGTCGAAGACCGACGCGTTGTTGACCAGGCAGGTCAGCGGCCCGCCTAGGGCCTCGGCGGCGCGATCCACCAAGGGGGCCACCTCAGCTTCCTGCGTCATGTCCGCCTGAAGCGCCACCGCCTGGCGCCCCATGGCACGGATCTCGGCCACGACCTCCTCGGCGGCCTCGGCGGAGCCGTTATAATGCACCGCGACGTCATGGCCGTCCTCGGCCAGGGTCAGGGCCATGGCACGGCCAAGGCGTTTGGCGGCTCCGGTGACGAGGGCGCGGGGCATGAGGCTCTCCTCAGGTTGGGATCAGGTCAGGACAAGTACGATGTAGAGGCCATATAGCGCGGTCAGCACGATCCCCCAGAGCCGCCCGATGTCGCGGGCGAAGAAGACGAAGGGGATCAGCAGCAGCGAGGCCCCCAGCATGACGGCAAAGTCGAAGGCCAGCTCGGGCATGTCGACGGGGATCGGGGCGAAGATCGTGGTGATGCCGATGATGGCCAGCAGGTTGAACAGGTTGGACCCGATGACGTTGCCCAGGGCCACGTCGGCCTGGCGGCGCAGCGCGGCCATCACGGTGGTCGCCAGTTCCGGCAGCGAGGTGCCAAGCGCCACCAGGGTCAGCCCGATCACCGTCTCGCTGATGCCGTAGGCGCGGGCGATCTCGGAGGCGCTGTCGACCAGCAGCGAGGCGCCCAGGGGCAGGCCCACAAGGCCCAGCAGGAGGTAGAGCCCGATCTTCCAGCCCGGCATCTTCGGATCCGCACCTTCGAGGTCTTCTTCGTCTATGGCAGCGCCATTGGCCTCGCTGCGGTGGCGCATCGCCTCGCGGCCCTGGTCAAACAGGATCAGCGCCAGCATGGTCAGCAGGATCAGCCCGTCGAGATGGGTGAAGCCGCGGAAGGCCAGCAGAACGAAGATGAAGGACGACCCCAGCATCACGACATAGCTCTTGCGGGTGTCGTGGCCGGCGGTGCACATGGTGGCCAGGATTGCGGGCAGGCCCAGCACCAGCAGGACGTTGGCGGTGTTCGATCCCACCACGTTGCCCAGGGCCAGGCCGGGCTTTTCCTGCGCGGCGGCCTTCAGCGAGATCAGGAGTTCCGGCGCCGAGGTGCCGAAGGCGACGATGGTCAGGCTGACCAGCAGCGCCGGGATGCCGATGCGCAGCGCCAAGTTGACGGCGCCCCGCACCAGCATGTCGCCGGCCAGAAGCAGGATGACGAGGCCGAGAACGGCCATGAGCCAGACGAGCATTCGCGGATTAACTCCCCTTACGGTTTTCTGTGCCGGTCTTGCAGGGGCAGGGGCCCTTGCCGATCCGGTGCCGCCCGCAGTCGGGGCAGGTCGCAGAGACGCGGCGTGCGGGTTTCAGGACATCGCTGCCCAGCTTGCGCAGCAGCGACAGCTTGCCGAACATGGCCAGCACGGCCATGCCGACGAGAAAGAGAAAGACGATCTTCAGCAGCATGAAGGGGCCGGTCCTGCTGCCTGTGCCCTGTTCCGTGCCTTGTCAGCACGGGGGCGCGGCACCCCGGCGGCCGAAACGGCCGGGTGGCTGATCGCGAAGGGCAGCAGGGCTGCGATCACAGGCCGAACCGCGCGTAGGCCGCGCGTTCCTCGACCGTCACCAGCGCCTCGCCCAGCACCGAGGCGCCCAGGCGCTGCATCCAGCCGCGCTTGCGCCCGTAATGGCGCAGCTTCACGTCCTTGCCGTAGCGTTCCTTCAGCACCGGCACCAGGTGACCGATGGAATCGGCCAGGCCCAGATCGACCGCCGCCTGGCCCAGCCAGACGCGCCCGGTGAAGAGATCGGGATCGGATTTCAGCCGGTCGGCGCGGCGTTTCTTCACATGGGCGATGAAATGGCCATGGATATCGCCCAGCAGGTCCTTCAGCCGGGCCACGTCCTCTTCCTTCTCGGGCTGGAACGGGTCCAGCATGCTCTTGCTTTCGCCGGCGGTATAGACGCGGCGCTCGATCCCCTGACGGGCGAGGAAGACATGGGCGCCGAAGCTCGAGGAGATCACCCCGATGGAGCCCAGCATCGAGCTTTCGTCGGCGATGATCTCATCCCCGGCGCAGGCCAGCCAGTAGCCACCCGAGGCCGCCACGTCTTCGACGAAGGCCAGCACCGGGATCTTCTTTTCCTCGGCGAGCCGCCGGATGCGCGCGGCGATCAGCGAACTTTGCACCGGCGAGCCGCCGGGTGAATTGATGACCAGGGCCACGGCGGCGGGCTTGCCGCGCTTGAAGGCGCGCTCGATCACCGGGGCTAGCGCCTCATCGTTGAGAGAGGCACGTGCGCCGGTGGCGATCATGCCGCTCAGCCTGACGACCGCGACGGTGGGGCCGCGTTTCTTGAAGGGGTTCCGAACTGCCATGAGGAGGATGTAAGGCGGGGGCTTGCGGCAGGCAAGATGGCCAGGGGCAATCCCGGGGCAAAGGCGGAAAAAACATTCGGCGGCTCACGCCTGCGCGAAGGATCTTTCCCCGGCGCGCGCGGCGGAGTAGGAGGGGGCCATGCAACTGACCCTGCCCAACCTGCTGACCCTCCTGCGCCTGGCCGCCGCGCCCGGCATCGCGATCTGTTTCCTGGCGCTGCCCCGGCCCTTTGCCGACGCCTGCGCGCTGGTCCTGTTCGTCGTCGCCTCGCTGACCGATTATGCCGACGGCTACCTGGCCCGCAAATGGCAGCAGGTGTCGAAACTGGGCACCATGCTGGACCCGATCGCCGACAAGGCGATGGTGGTGATTGCGCTGATGGTGCTGGCGCATTTCTCCACCCTCTCGGCGCTGCTGATCCTGCCCGCCGCGTTGATACTCTTCCGCGAGGTCTTCGTCTCTGGCTTGCGCGAATACCTGGGCGACACGGCCGGGCTGCTGAAGGTGACCAAGCTGGCGAAGTGGAAGACCACGGCGCAGATGGTTGCCATTGCCGTGCTGCTGGCGCAGGGGATCGCCGAACACACCCTGGGTGAGGCGGTCTTCGGCCTCGACAACGGCCATGTCACGGCTATCCTCGATGGCGAGGCGCCGGACGAGATGGGCCTGCGTCCGCTCTTCCTGCTCAACGACCTTGCCACCTGGGCCGGGCTCGCCCTGGTCTGGATCGCGGCGGTTCTGACGGTGATCACCGGGGCGGACTACTTCCTCAAGGCCCGCCCGCATCTGCGCGACGAGTGACGCGCCCCCGACACGCGACGGAGGTAACCATGCAATCCCTGCAGATCGTCTATTTCGCCTGGCTGCGCGAACGCATCGGCCTGCCGCGCGAAACCTGGGAGACAAAGGCCGAAACCCCGGCGGAACTGGTCGCCGAACTGGCGGCGCGCGAGGATCGTTATGCCCTGGCCTTCGCCGACCTCTCGGCGGTGCGCGTGGCGTTGGACCAGGAACTGGCGGAGTTCGACGCGTCGCTGGCCGGCGTGCGCGAGGTGGCCTTCTTCCCCCCGATGACCGGGGGCTGAGATGGGCGACCTGCAGATCCGCGTGCAGGAGGCGGCCTTCGATCCCGGCGCCCTGCTCAGTGATTTTGACCAGCTCGCCGCCCGGTCCGGCGCCGGCGCCGTGGTCACCTTCACCGGGCTGGTCCGGGACCTGCCGGGTGGCGGGTTGCACGCGATGGAGATCGAGCATTATCCCGGCATGACCGAGAAGGCGCTGACCGCCATCGCCGAGGAGGCCGCGGGCCGCTGGGATCTGGGCCCCGTCCTGATCCTGCACCGCTACGGCCTGATGCGCCCCGAAGAGCCGATCATGATGGTCGCCACGGCCTCGGCGCATCGCGCGGCGGCCTTCGCGGCGGCGGATTTCCTGATGGACTACCTGAAAAGCCGCGCGCCCTTCTGGAAGAAGGAAACGACGGAGGCGGGCGACAGCTGGGTGGCGGCCAAGGCCGAGGATGAAGCCGCCCTGGACCGCTGGCGGCAGGGCTGACACGCCGCCCCGGTCGGCCTGCGGCCGATGCCTCCGGCGGGAGTATTTCAGACAAGGTGAAGCCTGAGGGGCGGCGCGAAAGGCCACGGCGGCCGTCCGGGCTGACACCTTGGCCTGCGGGGCGTCACGCCCCTGTCTTCACTTCGTCGACAATGCTCCGGGGGAGTCTCCGGACCGGAGACGGGGGCAGAGCCCCCTGCCGCGGCCTGTCGGGGCGCCTCAGCCGGGCTGGTGGACGCGCTCGATATAGGCGCGCAGTTCCTCCGCCTCGGAGCGCGCCTCGCGCAGGCCGTCCATCGCTGCCGACAGCTCGGCCTCGGTCTGCGACAGCTGGTTGGTCAGCTCCGCCTCGCGCTGCTGCAGGTAGGTGATCGCCTGGTCGCGCGTTTCCTCGGCCTCGTGCAACTCCTGCGCCATGCGTTCCAGCTCGCCGATGTCGGCGCTGGCCACCCGGGTGAAGCGATGGATCAGCCAGTAGGCGAACCAGCCGAGGCAGAAGGCCACGAACAGAATGATGGCCGTGGCGATGATGAATTCGGTCCTGTTCACCCGGTGGGTCCTCGTCGTCATGGCCGGGCGGGCGCCCGGCCGGAATATCTCTTACTCGTCGCCCGAGCCGGCCTCTGTGTCCTCGTCGCCGGCGCCATCCTCTGCCGCCGCGTCGTCAGGGCCGTCTGCGGTGTCCGCCGTATCCTGTGCCGAGTCCTCTGCGGTCTCGCCCGTCTCTTCCGCCTCATCTTCCGCCGTTTCGTCGGCGGTGTCGATCAGGCTGAACTCGATCCGGCGATTCGCCTCGCGGCCCGCTTCGGTTCCGTTATCGGCGATCGGCGTCGTCTCACCATAGCCTTCCGCCTCGAAGGTGCGGGTCAGCACGCGACGCAGGCGCAGCTCGTTCAGCACGGCCTGGGCGCGTTGCTGCGACAGGCTGAGGTTCATTTCCTCGCGGCCCTGGCTGTCCGTGTGACCGGCGATCTGCAGCGGCAGGTTGGGGCATTCCTTCAGCACCTCGGCCATGCGGTCAAGCAGATCGAGGCTGGCGGCATCCACATTCGTCGAGCCGGGTTCGAAATTGATCTTCTGATCGGCGGTCTGGATGGCCTGCAGATCCGCCAGGCATTCCTCCGGCGTCGGGATCGAGGCGACCGGATCCAGCTCTTCCTGGTAGGTGACGGCGATGTCGTAGGTGCCCGAGGCGCCCAGCTTCTCGCCCAGCAGGCGCGCGATGGCATCGCTGGCCTCGGCATTGCCGGTGTTGCCGCGGATCTCGATGGCGTCGGGCGTGACGGTGACAGACCCGTTGGACAGCTGCGACAGCGCGTCCAGCGCCGTCAGCACCCGCAGGGGCCAGGTCTCCGGCAGCGTCTCGTCCAGACGCGCGGCGGCATAGACGTTTTCAGAGCCGAAGCGCGCCTGCGCCAGCGATTCGGCGGCGCGGCGGGTGATCTCGTCCCCCAGGCGCCCGCGGATCTGCATCAGGCCTTCGGGGCTGAGCGTGGCGGTGAATTCCGGCGGACCCTCGGCTTCCTCGTCGGGGGCTTCGGGCAGTACGGCGGCCAGGGAATAGACCTCAGGCAGGCTGTTCTCCAGCTCGCCGACGACGCGATCGAAAAGACCGGAGGCGGTGCCCTGGGCCGCGATCAGCGAAATGTCGGCGTCCGAGAAGGTGACGGTGCCGCCCCCAAGTTCGCCCACGGCGCGGATCGACATCGACGCGGCCTGCGACCAGTCCGAGGACGGCACGCCCAGGCCGATCACGCAGCCCGCCGTGTCGGGCGCCCCCCAGGAGCGGGCGGCAGAAAGGATGCGGTCGCGCGCCGCTTCGGTGTCGGCGGAACAGGCGTCGAAACGCGCGCCCTCGTCGTCCAGCACGAAACGCAGGGTATAGGGCGCGATGATCGGGCGCGGCGCGGAGATGTCCATCGTCAGGTCGATGTCGGTGCCCGCGGCGCGGGTCAGCGCGGCCTGCATCTCGCGCTTTTCATCGGCGCTGCGGCTCATCGCGGTGATCGACACCTCGCCGGCGGAGAGTGAGATTTTGGACTGCGGCAGCTCGCGCAGGGCCTCAAGCGCATAGTCGATGGTATCCCCCCAGCCCTCGGGCACGGGGTAATCGGCGGTCTGCAGCAGGTCCGACACCTCGTCGACGCCGCTCAGGCGACCGGCGCGTTCAACCAGGGCGTCGCGGTCGTACTGCATCGGGATCAGCCCGATCAGCGACAGCTCCGCGCCATTCCGCAGGATTTCGACCGAGAACCGCGGCGGGGCGATGCCGGTCCGCGATTCGACGTCCATCTCGTCGATCACCCGCGAGGCATCGACGACCGAGCTGGCGACCGATTTCGCCGAGAAACGGCGCGCCTCGGTGGGCGCCACGCCCGACAGGATCACCTGCAATCCGTCGGCCTTCACCTCGGCCCAGCCGAGGTCGTTCATGTCGAGGGAATTGCGGACCGTGATCTCGGAGTTGTTCTCGACCAAGCGGACCGTGAAGCCGGCGGCGACCAGGCTGCCGGCGGCTGCGGTCGCGAAGGCACCGGAAAGGATGGCGATGGCGGAAAGTCGCATGGGCGGTCTTGCGTCGTTGAAGTCACGCTTTCTCTAAAGGTGCGGGGGAGGGGTTGCAATCACAGCAGAAAGGCAACGGCGAAAAACGGCAAGGGCAGGAGGCCGGCATTGCGGTTAGACCGGAAAAGCATCAGCAGCCCGTCCATGTTCTCGCTGTCGAAGGTTTTCAGCTGCCACAGCAGGTGGAACCCCATGGCCCAGGGGCCCAGCAGGGCGAGGATCAGCGCCGACGGGTCCTGGCGCGGCATGACGGCGAGGATCACCGCCAGACCCATCAGCGACACGGCGGCCACCAGGAAGCGGGCCAGCCAGGCCGGCGTGCGGTCCATGAACAGCCGCGCGGTGGATTTCACCCCGATCAGCGCGTCGTCTTCCTTGTCCTGGTGGGCATAGATGGTGTCGTAGAACAGCGTCCAGGCGATGCCCGCCACGTAAAGGACGACGGCCGGCCAGCCGAGCGAGCCGCTATGCGCCGTCCAGGCCAGCAGGGCGCCCCAGTTGAACGCCAGGCCGAGGAAGACCTGCGGCCACCAGGTGAACCGCTTGGCAAAGGGGTAGATGCAGACCGGGCCGAGCGCGATGATTCCCAGCACGATGGCGGGCAGGGGGAAGGTCAGCAGGATGCAGAAGGCCACAAGCGCCTGAATCACCATCCAGGCCACTGCCTGTTGCGTGGTCACCTGGCCCGAGGGGATGGGCCGCGACTTGGTGCGCTCGACCATGCCGTCGAACTTGCGGTCGGTGATGTCGTTCCAGGTGCAGCCCGCGCCGCGCATCAGCCAGGCGCCGGCGCCGCAGCCCAGGAAGATCCACAAATCCTGCCAGCGCGGGTCGCCGCCCGCCGCCATGGCCAGGAACAGACCCCACCAGCAGGGCAGCAGCAGCAGCCAGGTGCCGATCGGCCGGTCCGCGCGGCTGAGGCGCAGGTAGGGACGGGTCCAGGCAGGGGCGAGCGTGTCGACCCAGTTGCCGCTGACCGCATCAGAGACCTGACCGGCGAGGGTGCGTTGCTCTGGCGTCGTGGGTCCGCTGGTCATATGTAGGCCTCATGGATATGGCGAAGATCAGGCTCTGTGTAGAGCACCCGCTGGGGCAAGGGCAAACCGTTCCGCTCGACCGCGACCAGGCGCATTACCTCTTTGGCGTGATGCGCCAGGGCGAAGGGACCATGGTGGCGCTGTTCAACGGGCGCGATGGCGAATGGCAGGCGGAGGTGACGCAGGCCGGCAAGCGCGGCGGCGAACTCGTCTGTCGCAGCCAGTCGCGGCCGCAGTCCCATCCGCCCGACCTCTGGCTGCTTTTTGCCCCGATCAAGAAGGCGCGCACCGACTTCATCGTCGAAAAGGCGGCTGAGATGGGCGCGGCGAAGATCCAGCCGGTGCAGACCGAGTTCACCAATGCCGAACGTATCCGCCGCGACCGGCTGCAGGCCCATGCGGTGGAGGCGGCCGAGCAATGCGGCGCCACCCACGTGGCCGAGGTGGAGGATTTGGTGAAGCTGGACCGCCTGCTGGCCGACTGGCCGGAAGACCGGCAGCTGATGGTCTGCGACGAGGCCTTCGCCGATGCCAGCTACGGCACGCCCGACGGCGCCCCGCGGCCTCTGGCCGATGCGCCAAGGGGGGCCTGGGCGGTGCTGATCGGCCCCGAGGGCGGCTTTTCCCCCGCCGAACGGCGTCGGCTGCACAGCCAGCCCTTCGTGTGGCCGGTGCAGCTTGGCCCGCGCATCCTGCGTGCCGATACCGCCGCCGTGGCCGCGCTGACCTTGTGGCAGGCGACCCTGGGGGATTGGTGATGACCGCGCCCGACACCCTGCGGCGCGCCGAGCCCGAGGATGCGGCGACGCTGGAGGCCTTTCTGTCCCGTTACCCCGAAACCTCGATGTTCCTGCGCAGCAACCTGGCGGCCCATGGCGTGGGTTCGGGCGATCATCCCCATGCCACCGAGTTTCTGATTTTCCCCGCCGAAGGGCCGATCCGTGCCGTCTTCGGCCGGACCTCGGGCGGCTACACCCTGGTGCAATGCCCGGGGCTGGAGCCGGAGGCCTTTGCCGGCGCCGCGCGCGCCTGGGCCGGGCAGGGGCTGCGCGCACTGACCGGCGAGGCGGAAATGGCCGCGCGGCTGCTGTCGGCCCTGGGGCTGGCGGGTGCGGTGGCGCATGACAATGTCGAGCCGCTGTACCGTCTGCCCCTGCGCGACCTGCCGGCGGGTGACGAGGTGATCCGCCCCGCCCAACCCGGGGACGAGGCGCTGCTGACCGACTGGTTCGCGACCTACGAGGCCGAGATCGGCACGGCACATGCCGACGCGGCGCAGGCGCGCGCCGATGCCCTGTCGCGGGCCCGGGCCGCCATCGCGGGCTTTCCCATGCGGCTGATGCTGGACGACGGCCAGCCCGTGGCCATGGCAGGCATCAACGCCCGGGTGGGGGACGTGGTGCAGGTCGGTGGCGTCTTCGTGCCGCCGGAGACGCGCAACCGAGGGCTGGGTCGGCGCGTTACCCGCGCGCTCTTGCAGGAGGAGGCGCAGGCGGGCGCCCGCCTGGCCGTCCTCTTTGCCAACAATGCGGCCGCCGCCCGCGCCTATGAGGCCCTGGGCTTCGTCCGCGTCGGCGACTACCGCGTGGCGCTTGCCGACCGTCTGCTGACCATTCCCGGGGAGGGGCCCGCATGATCCGACCCGAGGTGAAAACCGCCCTTATGCGCTGGCGCGAGGCGCTGATCGGCGCGGCCCTGCTGGCCTGGGGGCTGTGGTGGGCGCTGACGGCGCATGGCTACATTCCCTGGATCGGCGGCGTCATGGCGCTGATCGGCCTGGCGCTGGCGGTGACCGGCGTGCAGCGCGGCCGCTTCCGCACCGGCGCGGGCGGCCCGGGCGTGGTTCAGGTGACCGAGGGCCAGGTGGGCTACTTCGGCCCCTTCACCGGCGGCGTGGTGGCGCTGTCGGACATCTCGAAACTGGAACTGGACGCGGGCCGCACACCGCCCTGCTGGCGCCTCAGTCAGTCCGGCCAGCCGCCGTTGGAGATCCCGTTGAACGCCGAAGGCGCCGAGGCGCTTTTCGATGTCTTCGCCGCCCTGCCGGACATCCGCACCTCGCGCCTGGTGGCCGAGGTGCAGCGCGCGGCGAGCGGGCAGGGGGGCGGATCCGGGGCTCAATCGGTCGTGATCTGGGAACGGGCAAGGCTGCGCCTGCATTGACACCCGGCGGAATTCGGCTGAGGTAATGGACCCCGACGCCCCTTGACCGGGCACAGATACCCCGACGGAGATCCTCCCCATGTCCATTCCCCAATCGGGCGGCGGCCCCATCGAGCGGCACGAGCAGATGGCCGAATACCTCGCCGAAGGCTGCAAGCCCAAGGAAGACTGGCGTATCGGCACCGAGCACGAGAAGTTCGGCTTTTGCACCGACAGCCTGAAACCGCTGCCCTACGAGGGCGAGCGGTCGATCTTTGCGGTGCTTTCGGGCCTGCGTGACCGCTACGGCTGGGCGCCCGTGGAGGAGGGCGGCAAGCTGATCGGTCTGCAGAAGGACGGCGCCAACGTCAGCCTGGAACCGGGCGGCGCGCTGGAACTGTCGGGGGCCCCGCTGGAGACGATCCACCAGACCTGTGACGAGGTGAACGAACACCTGAAGGAAGTGAAGAGCATCGCCGACCATATCGGCGTGGGCTTCATCGGGCTCGGCGCGGCGCCCACCTGGACCCATGACGAGATGCCGCTGATGCCCAAGGGGCGGTACAAGCTGATGGATGCCTACCAGAACACCGTGGGCACCACCGGCACCACCATGATGCGCCGCACCTGCACGGTGCAGGTGAACCTCGACTTCGGGTCCGAGGCGGACATGGTGCAGAAGATGCGCGTGGCCTTGGCCCTGCAACCCGTGGCCACCGCGCTTTTCGCCAATTCCCCCTTCTTCGAGAACAAGCCCAACGGGATGAAGAGCTATCGCAGCTGGGTCTGGCGCCACATGGATGCGGCGCGCACCGGCATGCTGCCCTTTGTCTTCGACGAGGGCTTCGGCTTTGACGCCTATGTCGAATACGCCCTCGACGTGCCGATGTACTTCGTCTACCGCGATGGCGAATACATCGACGCCCTGGGTCAGTCCTTCCGCGATTTCCTGAAGGGCGAACTGCCGGCGCTGCCGGGTGAGAAGCCGACGCTGTCGGACTGGGCCGATCACCTGACCACGATCTTCCCCGAGGCGCGGCTGAAGAAGTTCATCGAGATGCGCGGCGCCGATGGTGGTCCCTGGCGCCGTCTTTGCGCCCTGCCGGCCTTCTGGGTCGGGCTGACCTATGACCAGGGCGCGCTGGATGCGGCCTGGGACCTGGTGAAGGGCTGGACCGCGCCGCAACGCGAGGCGCTGCGCGTCGCCGCCGCCGATCAGGGGCTGCAGGCCAAGGTCGACGGCATCGACATGCACGACATTGCGCGCGAGGTCCTGGCAATCGCCGAAAACGGGCTGAAGGCGCGGGCGCGTCCCGGGGCCGGCGGCCTGATCCCCGATGAGACCCATTTCCTGAACGCGCTGAAGGAAAGCGTCGACAGCGGCAAGGTGCTGGCCGACGAACTGCTGGACAAGTACAACGGCGAATGGGGTGGCGACATCTCCCGCGTTTTCGGTGAATACTCCTACTGAGGCGGCCTGAGCGCCGCGTTGCGGCGGCGCCAGAACAGCCGCATCGGGGCGGGGCCGGGAAACCGGCCCGCCCCTGGCGACGTTGGTATCTTGTGAGCCGCCCGGGTGTCGGGCCTTTGCCTGCTCTGGCGGACCCATCGGAGGGACAACGATGCGCAATTTCATGATCCGGGCCTTCGAGGCCGTCATCCTGGCCTTCAGCTTGCTGGCCGCCCTGGGCGTGACCCTGGCCGCCGCCGGCATGGTCATGGGCCAGGTGACCCTGGCCGAGTTGGACGGGCCGCTGTCGATGCTGGGCGTGGGCACGGAGCTGCAGGCGCAGCGGATGGCAGCGGAGCTCACGGGTGAGCCGCTGCCCGATGCCGTGCAGGACAGTGCGCTGGCGGTCTGGCTCAGCGCCGGGGCGGTCCTGCTGGCGGGTTACCTGTCGATCATCCTGCTGAGCGGCGCGGCCCTGACCCTGACCGGGATCTACCGCCGCATGACCCGCCTGGTGAAGCTGATCGAGGCCACGCCCACCGAGTGAGCCGGGGGCGCAGGGCGCTGCCGCGGCGTCAGCAGCGAGGGGCCCCTTCGCGTCAGCCGCTCTTCTTCTTTTTCTTCTTCGGCTTGGTCGTGCCGTCCGGGCTTGCGCTTTCGGCGTCGGCGGCAAGTGCGGTCAGCGTGTCGTCCAGGGCCTGGCGCGCGCTGCTGTCGAGCGCATCCATGACCCGGGCCGTTTCGCGCAGGCGCGCCAGGACCGGCGCGGGGGTGCCGTCGCGGGTGGCGGCGGCCATCTGGGTGTCCAGCGCGGCACGGTAGGGGGCGATCTCGCGTTCGTGACGGGCGGCGATCACGGCGCGGGCCAGGACGGTCAGGTCCCGGGGGGCGGTGTAATATTCCTTGCGGTCGCCCAGCTGGCGGCTGCCCTCGATCACCTGCCAGCCGTGCAGCTCCTTCAGGCCTGCCGACACGTTGGATCGCGCCAGACCCAGGGTCTCGCTGATCTCTCCGGCGCTGAGCGGATCGGGCGACAGGTGCAGCAGGATCAGCATCTGCGCGGCAGATCGGTTCAGGCCCCACTTGCTGCCCATTTCACCCCAATGCAGGATCATGGCCTGCATCGCCGGGGTCAGTTCGGCCATGTGATCGGTTCTCCGTCTGGCGTGTGCTGCACGCAGACGTAGCACGGGTCCGGTCTTTTCCAAACCGCAGGCGGCCCGCAGCGTGGCCTTTGCCTATTTTTTCCCGATCCTGGGCTCTTCTCCGGCCAGCAGACGCTGGATATTGGGCGCATGGCGAATGTAGATCAGCACCGCCAGGGCGATGGCCAGGACGATCATTTCGGATCTGTCGAAGGCCCAGAGCCAGACCGGCACCGCCGCTGCCGCCACCAGCGCCGACAGCGACGAGATGCGGAAGACCAGCGCCGTGAAGGCCCAGGTGGCACAGGCCGCCAGCCCCACGGGGAAGAACAGCGCCAGCAGCGTGCCGAGGTAGGTCGCCACGCCCTTGCCGCCCCTGAAACCCAGCCAGACCGGGAAGCAATGGCCGAGGAAAGCCGCGAAGCCCGCCAGCTGCACCGCATCCGCATCGGCCAGCGCCCGGGCGATCAGCACCGCCGCCGCGCCCTTGCCGCTGTCGCAGATCAGGGTCAGCAGCGCCGCCAGCTTGTTGCCGGTGCGCAGAACGTTGGTCGCCCCGATGTTGCCCGACCCGATCTGGCGCAGGTCGCCCAGCCCGAAGGCGCGGGCGATGACGATGCCGAAGGGGATCGACCCCAGCAGGTAACCCAGACCGCCCGCCAGCAGCAGGGTCAGCGCGGGGGAGGTCAGCTCAGGCAGCCACATAGGACACCTCGCCGAAGATCAGCGCGCCACCCACCCAGGTCGCGCGGACGCGACCCTGCATCCGGGCGGAGTCGAAGGGGGTGTTCTTCGATTTCGACAGCAGCTTGAACCGGTCGAGCACGAAGGGTGCATGCGGATCGAACAGAACCAGGTCGGCGGGGGCGCCGGTGGCCAGCCGCCCGGTTTCCAGCCCCAGCCGTTTCGACGGGTTCAGCGACAGGGCGCGGAACAGGACCGGCAGGGTCAGATCGCCCGCATGCACCAGCCGCATCGCGGCGGGCAGCAGGGTTTCCAGCGCCACTGCGCCCGACGCCGCCTCCTCGAAGGGCAGGCGCTTGCTTTCCTCGTCCTGGGGCGTGTGCATCGAGCTGATGATGTCGATCAGCCCCGAGGCCACGGCCTCGACCACTGCCTGGCGGTCCTCCTCGGCGCGCAGGGGCGGCTTTACCTTGAAGAAGGTGCGATAGTCGCTGACGTCATATTCGTTCAGGGTCAGGTGATGGATCGAGACGCCGGCGGTCACGTCCAGGCCGTTGCGCTTGGCCCGTTCCAGCGCGGGCAGGGCGCGGGCAGTGGTCACCTGGTCGAAGTGGTAGCGCGCGCCGGTCATCTCCAGCAGCGAGACATCACGGTCGATGCCCATCCGTTCGGCCATGGGCGAGACGGCCGAGAGGCCCTTCAGCGCCGCGAACTTGCCTGAGGTGGCGCAGGCGCCTGCCGAGAGGCCCGGTTCCTGGATATGGCCCAGCACCAGCGCGCCGCGGGCGCGGGCATAGGTCAGGGCGCGTTGCAGAACCTTGGTGTCGGTGACCACGTGGTCGCAATCGGTGAAGGCCACGGCGCCGGCATCCATCAGGAAGCCGATCTCGGTCATCTCGCGCCCCTGCCGGCCCTTGGTGAGCGCGGCCATGGGCAGGACGCGCACCGGCGCGGCCTCGCGCGCGCGGCGGGTGACGAATTCCAGTGTCTCGGGGTTGTCGATCGACGGATCGGTGTCGGGACGGGTGACGATGGTGGTGACGCCGCCGGCGGCTGCAGAGCGTCCGGCGGTGCCGAAGCTTTCCTTGTGTCGCTCGCCCGGTTCGCAGACTTTCACGCCGATGTCGACGATCCCCGGCGCCAGGTACCTGCCGCCGCAGTTCACGACCTCGGTGGCGCCATGGGCCTCCGCCTCGGCGCCGGTGGCCAGGATCCGGCCCTCGCCGATCAACAGGCTGCCGGGGGCCTCGGTGCCCGCCTCGGGGTCGATCAGGATCGCATTGGTGAGAAGGGTCGTGGTCATGGGCGCGCCTGCCTGTCGTCTGCGTCGTTGCGCCCGCTATACGCCATCGGGGGGCGAGGGGGGAGGGGGGAAATGGCCCCGTCCGGTCTGGGTCAGGCCCCGTGGCCCCGCCGCCGATGGCCCCGCGCCGTCAGATCAGCGCCAGGGCGAACCACAACAGCAGGCCCAGGGCGACGATCCCGGTGAGGATCAGCGTGATCTGCCAGGGCCGCGACAGGCGGAAGGGGCCGGGCAGGGGGCCCTGGGGCGGCGGCAGGGTGCCGGCGGTGGCCGTGCGCGTGGGGATCTGGCCCAGCCCGATGGGGGTGTAGTCGGCATCATACCGTCCCAGCAGGGACAGCCCGCGCGGCAGCGGCAGCACCCGGTCCTCCAGCCCCGTCAGCCGCCCGCGCAGCAGGACCACCGGCGCGGTCACCGCGTCCAGCCGGGCGCGGTCGGGCGTGACCTCCTCCGGATCCAGGCCCAGCCCTTCGGTCAGGTAGCCCGACAGCCCCACGCCCTCCAGGTCGGCGGGGTTCACCAGCTCCAGCTCATCTTCGGCCTCGGGCGGCAGGCCCAGCAGGGCGGCAAGGGTGGCGCCGGTCTCACCGTTCAACCGGCGCGGCGCCAGCAGGGCGGCCATCTGCGGTGCCTCCGGGTCGACGGCCAGCAGGTAGACGGCGCTGCGATCGGCGGGCGTCAGGGTCAGCACCTCGGCGCTGGCGGGAATGACGGGGTCTGACGGCGACATGGCGGGCCTCGTATTGCGACTATGCTCAGGCGGTCTGTCAGTCGCGGATCCCCTCGATCAGGGAAAGACCTTCTGACCGTCTGCTATACATTCAAACCCGAGCTTCGGGGTCTGGGTTCCGCGTTTCATCAGATGCCGCTTTTTGGCGAAGGCGACCGACGGGGCGCGCGCGGCTATGCGGCGGCCTCTGCCGCGCGGCGCTCGCGCAGGTTGCGGGCCAGAAGGTCCATCGCCGCCATGCGCACGGCCACGCCCATTTCCACCTGGTCGCGGATCACGCTGCGGTTGATGTCGTCGGCGATGGTGCCGTCGATCTCCACGCCGCGGTTCATCGGGCCGGGATGCATGACGATGGCATCGGGCGCGGCATGGGCCAGCTTTTCGGCATCCAGGCCATAGCGGTGGTAATACTCGCGTTCCGAGGGGATGAAACCGCCGTCCATGCGTTCCTTCTGCAGGCGCAGCATCATCACCACGTCCACGTCCTTCAGACCTTCTTCCATGCTGTCGTAGACCTCGCAGCCCAGCTCGGCGAAGGCGCCGGGCACCAGGGTCGGTGGGCCGACCAGGCGGATGCGGTTTTCCATCTTGTGCAGCAGCAGCAGGTTCGACCGCGCCACGCGGGAATGCGCGACGTCGCCGCAGATCGCGATGTTCAGCCGGTGCAGCCGCCCCTTGGCACGGCGGATGGTCAGCGCATCCAGCAGCGCCTGGGTGGGGTGCTCGTGCCGCCCGTCCCCGGCGTTCAGCACGGCGCAGTTCACCTTTTCCGACAGCAGGTCGACGGCGCCCGAGTTCGGGTGACGCACCACCAGCAGGTCCGGGTGCATGGCGTTCAGCGTCAGTGCGGTGTCGATCAGGGTCTCGCCCTTCTTCACCGAGCTGGCCTGCATCGCCATGTTCATCACGTCGGCGCCCAGCCGTTTGCCCGCCAGTTCGAAACTGGCCTGGGTGCGGGTGGAATTCTCGAAGAACATGTTGATCTGGGTAAGACCCGCCAGCGCTTCGGAATGCTTGTCGTCCGAGCGGTTCAGCGCGACGTAATCCTCCGCCAGGTCGAGAAGGGTCGTGATCTCATCCGGGGCCAGCCGTTCGATGCCCAGAAGGTGCTGTTGCCTGAAGCTCATCTGCTGTCTCCCGCTCGTTTGGGGCCTTATAGGCGCGGGCGGGGGCGCGCGGCAAGCGGGGCGCGTGGGAATGTCCCCGGGGTGGCAGGGACGGCACGTCGGCCTCGGGAAGGCAAAAATACTTTCCTTGGCGCTTGACGCGCTTTGGCGTCCATATCTAGGGTACGGATGTGGGGCACAATTGGAACTAACGGGATAATCATGAAATTTTTCAGAGGTCTATCCGGCGCCGCCGTAGGGGTGGTGCTGGCGCTGTCGGGCTGCGCGGAACAGGCGCGCAACGTGCCCGCCACCTATATTCCCAGCCTGGTCTACCGTGGGGCCAGCTGTGGTGAACTGCACCAGGAACAGCGCGCGCTCTACGCCTATGTGCAGCATGTCACCTTGGCACAGCGCCACGCGGCGCAAGCGGATTTCGCCGCCGTCTTCGTCGGCACGTTGATCGTATGGCCGGCCCTCTTCGCGTTGCCCCTGACGGTGGATCAGCAAGCCCAGCTGTCTTCTGCGCGCGGTCACTACGATGCCTTGGTGAAGGCCATGCATGAACAGGGCTGCACCGGCGCCTCGGCAACGGCGGGACAGGTCCGGTCGGGCTATGGCGGCAGCTACGGCGGCGCCTACAGCGGTGGATACGGGGCCCCGATGCCGGGGGCCGACTGGAAGCGCTACGCGGGGCAGTTCCCGCCGCTCTGATCGCCGGGACGTCTGCCGGGGGCGGCGCGCCCGCGCTTTTCCCCGCGCGGACGGCAGGATAGGGTGGCGCCATGGAATCGCAGCCCCCCCTCGACATGATCGCAGAGATGCCCGCCGGCCAGATGGACTGGCACCTGGCGCGTGCCCTTCTGGAATGGCAGATCGAGATGGGCGTCGACGAATGCATGGCCGAGGCACCGGTCGATCGCTTCGCCGTGGAGGCCGAGCGCCCGAAGGCGCCGGCGCGCGCGCCGGGGCAGGCCCACGCCCCCGAAACCCCGGTGCAGCCGCGTCAGGAGATCGACGCGGTGGAGGTCGCCCGCCAAGCCGCGGAGGGCGCCGCCAGCCTGGAGGGCCTGCGCGAGGCCCTGGCCGCCTACGAACATTGCGAGCTGAAGCGCGGCGCCCGCAGCCTGGTCTTCTCCGACGGCAACCCGGCGGCGAAGGTGATGATCCTGGGCGAGGCGCCGGGTCGCGACGAGGACCGCGAGGGGCGTCCCTTCGTCGGCCGGGCGGGCCAGCTGCTGGACCGGATGCTGGCCGCCATCGGCCTGGCGCGTGACGCCGAGGAGCCGGAGGAAGCGGTCTACATCACCAACGTGCTGCCCTGGCGGCCGCCGCAAAACCGCGACCCGAAACCCGAGGAAATCGCCATGATGCTGCCTTTCGTGCAGAAGCACGTGGCACTGGCGAACCCCGATGTGCTGATCCTGATGGGCAATATTTCCTGCCAGGCGGCGCTGAAAAAACGTGGTATCCTGAAACTGCGCGGCACCTGGGCCGAGGCCTTCGGCCTGCCCGCGCTGCCGATGACCCACCCCGCCTACCTGCTGCGCCAGCCCCATGCCAAGCGCGAGGCCTGGGCGGATCTGCTGTCGCTGAAGGCGCGGCTGGAGGACCGGGGCTGACGCCTGGCCCGGACCCGGTGCGCCCCGAGGAGGAGATCCGATGAGCGAGAAAGACTTCATCCCGGTGCGCATCGCCGTGCTGACCGTGTCCGACAGCAGGACCCTGGCCGAGGATCGGTCGGGCGACACGCTGGCGGCGCGGATCGAGGCGGCGGGCCATATCCTGGCCGCGCGCCACATCCTGCCCGACGACCGCCCGCAGATCCGCGATCAGCTGGCCGCCTGGGTGGGTGATCCGGGTATCGACGTGGTGATCTCCACCGGGGGTACCGGGCTGACGGGGCGCGACGTGACTGTCGAGGCGCATCGTGACATCTACGAGAAGGAGATTGAGGCCTTCGCCACGGTTTTCACCATCGTCTCGATGAACAAGATCGGCACCAGCGCGGTACAAAGCCGCGCCACGGGCGGGGTCGCGGGGGGCACCTACCTCTTCGCGCTGCCCGGCAGCCCCGGCGCCTGCAAGGATGCCTGGGACGAAATCCTGGTCAAGCAGCTGGATTATCGCCACGCGCCCTGCAATTTCGTCGAAATTATGCCCCGACTGGATGAACATCTGCGACGGAAACCGTGAACCTCTGCGTAAGACGTTCCAAGTGATCGTGTAGATCGTCATAACCGTATTGTTTGTTGGAGACTGACCGGGCGTGGTGCAGGCTGGTCGCCATGACCCTTGCCGCGCCGATCTGACGGGACCGAACCGCATGAGATTTCTCAGCCGCAGCCTCTTGGGGCTGTTCCTCCTTTCCCTGACCCTGGGCCTGCTGACCTACGCGGGCAGCTTGGTCTATGACGCGGTGCAGGTGCGCATGGCGCGCGAACCCTTCATGCCGCGCGGGCGCGAGCGGGAGTTCGCGGTCAACGTGGTGGAGGCGCGCGCGGGCACCGTGGCCCCGGTGCTGACGGTCTTCGGCGAGGTGGAAAGCCGCCGCATCTTGGAAATCCGCGCCGCCGTCGGCGGCGAGGTTGTGGAGCTGTCGGAAGATTTCGTCGAGGGCGGTCAGGTCAGCGCGGGCCAGGTCCTGTTGCGGCTGGACCCGGCGCAGGCCGAGACCGCGCGGGATCGCGCCGAGGCGGACCTGGCCGATGCCCGGGCCGAGCAGCGCGACGCGACCCGCGCGCTGGAGATCGCCCGCGATACCCTTGTTGCTGCCGAGGACCAGGCGGCGCTGCGTCAGCGCGCGCTGGAACGGCAGCAGACCCTGATCGAACGCGGTGTCGGATCCGCCGCCGCCGAGGAGGACGCCGAACTGGCCGCCTCCGCCGCACGGCAGTCCGTGCTGTCGGCGCGCAACGCCCTGGCCGTGGCCGAGGCGCGGGTCGACAGCGCCGCCACCGCCCTGCGCCGGGCGGAGCTGGACCGCGACGAGGCCGAACGCGACCTGACCGACACGGTGATCCGCGCGGGTTTTGACGGGACGCTGTCGGGTGTGGACCTGGTGGAGGGCCGCCGTGTCTCGGCCAGCGAGGCCCTGGCGGAGCTGATCGACCCGGATGCGCTGAACGTCGCCTTCCGCGTCTCCACCCCGCAATACGTGCGCCTGCTGGATGACGCGGGCCGCCTGCCGCCGCTGCCGGTCGAGGCCGCGCTGGAGGTCTTCGGCACGACCCTTTCGGCCGAGGGCGAGATCCGCCGCGACAGCGCCGCCGTGGGCGAGGGGCAGACGGGCCGGATGCTGCTGGCCGAACTGGGCCCGGCGCCGGGGCTGAAGCCCGGCGATTTCGTCACCGTCCGCGTGCAGGAACGCCCGCTGGAAGATCTGATCCGCCTGCCGGCCACGGCGCTGTCCGCCGACGGGCTGGTGCTGGCGATCAATGACGACAGCCGGTTGGAGGAACAGCCCGCCGAGCTGGTGCGCCGCCAGGGCGACGACATCCTGGTGCGCGCGCCCGCGCTGGAAGGCCGCCTGATCGTGGCCGAACGCACGCCGCTTCTGGGGCAGGGGATCCTGGTGCGCCCGCTGGGCGGGCCGGAGGCCGCGACCGACGCGGGCGCGGAGGGGGCCGCGGGCCCCGCCGAGGCCGCGCAGATGATTCCCCTGACGCCCGAGCGCCGCGCCGAACTGGTGGCCATGGTCGAGGGCAACGACCGCCTGCCGCAGGAGGTGCGCGCGCGTCTGCTGGCGCAGCTCGACCAGCCGCAGGTGCCGGCGCAGGTGATCGAACGCCTCGAACAGCGGCGCGGAGGCTGAGCCGATGCGCCCCGCCCCTCGACGCGCCACCGGCCTGCTGAGCTATTTCACCCGCCACCGCACGGTCGCCAACCTGCTGCTGCTGGTCATGCTGGCCGCTGGCGTCGCGTCCCTGCCGCGGATGCGGGCGCAGTATTTCCCCGACATCATCGTCGACACGATCAGCGTCTCTGTCCGCTGGGATGGCGCGGGCGCCGAAGACGTGGACCGCGCCATCGTTCAGCTGCTGGACCCGGAACTGATGACGGTCGAGGGGGTGATGTCCTCCGAGGCGCGCTCCACCGAAGGGTCCGCGCGCATCAGTCTGGAGTTCGAGCCGGGCTGGGACATGGCCCGCGCCGCCGATGACGTGCAAAGCGCCGTCGACGGGGTGTCGAACCTGCCCGAGGAGGCCGAGGAGCCGGAGGTCAGCCGATCCGCCTGGCGCGACCGGGTCACCGACGTGGTCATCACCGGCCCCGTGGGGGTGGACCAGATCGCGCGCTTCGCCGATGAATTCGTCACCCGGCTCTTTGCCGAGGGCGTGACGCGCACCACGATCCGCGGCCTCTCGGCGCCTCAGGTGATCGTCGAGGTGCCCTCGCTGAATCTCATTGCCCATGACGTGACCATGGCCGAGATCGCCCAGGCCATCGGAGCGGAGGTCGATGCCTCCCCCGCGGGCGACGTGACCGGGGCCAATGCGCGGGTCCGGACGGGACGCGAGAAACGCTCCGCCGAGGAGATCGAGGCGCTGGTGCTGCGCCGGGGCGAGGATGGTGCGGCGCTGACCGTGGGCGACGTGGCCCGCGTGCGGGGCGAGGGCACGGACCGCGAGCGCACCTATTTCGTCGGCGACGATCCGGCGATTTCCGTCCGCGTCGACCGGTCCGACACGGGCGATGCCATCGCCATCCAGGACAGCGTGGAGAAGGTCGCGGCCGAGATGCTGCCGACCCTGCCGGAGGGCACCTCGATCGACCTGATCCGCACCCGGTCCGAACAGATCACCGGTCGCCTCGACATCCTGATCGAGAACGGCGCCATGGGTCTGGGCCTGGTGCTGTGCCTGCTGTTCCTGTTTCTCAACGCGCGCTCGGCCTTCTGGGTGGCCGCCGGGATCCCGGTGTCCATGCTGACGGCCATCGCGCTGATGTATGCCTTCGGTCTGACTCTGAACATGATCTCGCTTTTCGCGCTGATCATCACGCTTGGCATCGTGGTGGATGACGCGATCGTGGTCGCAGAATACGCCGATGCCCGCGTGCGCCGCCGGGGCGAAGGCCCGGTGGAGGCCGCCGAAGGCGCGGCGAAGCGCATGGCCATGCCGGTATTCTCGGCCACGCTGACCACCGTGATCGCCTTCTTCGGCCTGACCGTGATCGAGGGCCGCTTCGGCGAGATGATCGCCGACATCCCCTTCACCGTGATCGTGGTGCTGATGGCCTCGCTGGTGGAATGCTTCCTGATTCTGCCCAACCACATGTCCCATGCCCTGGCCCATTCCGGCGAGGAACGCTGGTACGACTGGCCGTCGCGCCAGGTGAACCGTGGCTTCGGCTGGGTGCGCGACCGGCTGTTCCGCCCGGCCATGGGGCTGGTGATCCGCCTGCGCTACCCGGTGCTGGCGCTGGTGCTGGTGATCTTCGCCGGGCAGATGTCGAACTTCATTCGCGGCGACCTGCAATGGCGCTTCTTCAGCTCGCCGGAACGCGGGTCGGTCACCGGCAACTTCATGATGGCCCCGGGTGCGACCCGCGACGACACGCTGGCGATGATGCGCGAGATGCAGCGCGCGACCGAGGCCCTGGGCGCGCGGTATGAGGCCGAATACGGGGTGAACCCGGTCGATTATGCCATTGCCGAGATCGGCGGCAACTCGGGTCGGCCCCTGTCGGGATCGGACAGCAAGGAGCCGGATCAGCTGGGTTCGATCACCATCGAGCTGATCGACCCCGACTTCCGCCCCTATTCCAGCTCTGCCTTCGTCAGCGCCCTGCAGGAGGAGGTGCAGCAGCACCCGCTGGCCGAGGTGGTCAGCTTCCGCGGCTGGGGCTCCGGCCCGGCGGGCGACTCGCTTGACGTGCAGTTCTCGGGTGCCGATCCCGACACCCTGAAGGCCGCCAGCCAGGACCTGCAGCAAGCCGTGCTGCGCTACCCCGAGGTTTCTGCGGTGGAGGACAACCTGTCCTACGACAAGGAAGAGATGATCCTGGAGCTGACCCCGCAGGGCGAGGCCCTGGGGTTCTCGGTGGATGAACTGGGCCGGGTCCTGCGCAACCGGCTGAACGGGATCGAGGCGGCGACCTACCCGGTGGGGCCGCGCTCGGCCGAGATCCGGGTGGAGCTGCCGGAGGAGGAGCTGTCGGCGGATTTCCTGGAACGGATGATGCTGCGCAGCCCCGAGGGCGTCTACGTGCCGCTGGCGGATCTCGTGACGGTCGACCGCCGCTCCGGCTTCTCCACCGTGCGGCGCGAGAACGGCTTGCGCCTGCTGTCGGTGAACGGTGAGATTTCCGATGACGACCCGGCGCGGGCCGAGGAGATCCTGCGCACGCTGGAAACCGAGATCCTGCCGCGCATCGCCGCCGAACGGCAGGTGGAGTTCCGCCTGTCGGGCCTGGCGGAGCAGGAGGATGATTTCCTCAACGATGCGCTCTTCGGGCTGGTGATGGTGCTGACGGGGATCTACCTCGTGCTGTCCTGGGTCTTTGCCAGCTGGACGCGGCCGCTGGTCGTAATGGCGATCATTCCCTTTGGCCTGGTCGGGGCCTTCTGGGGCCATGCCCTCTGGGGGGTGCCGCTGTCGATGTTCACGGTGGTGGGCCTGCTGGGGATGACCGGGATCATCATCAACGATTCCATCGTGCTGGTGACCACGGTTGATGAATATGCCGAAGGGCGGGGCCTGCGCCCGGCGATCATCGACGCCGCCGCCGACCGGCTGCGGCCCGTGATGCTGACCACGCTGACCACGGTGATGGGGCTGGCGCCGCTGCTTTACGAGAAATCCAGCCAGGCACAGTTCCTGATGCCCACGGTCATCACCCTGGTCTACGGGCTGGGCTTCGGCATGGTGCTGGTGCTGCTGGTGGTGCCGGCGCTGATGGCGATGCAGGACGACGTGGGACGGATGCGGGCCGGGCTGCGCCGGGCGCTGCGCACGCGCCGTGCGAGCGGGTTGCGCGGCCTGATGGGGCTGGGCCTGGCGCTGGTGCTGGCGTGGTTCGCGGCCACCCTGGGCCATGTCCTGTGGCAGGGGGCGCTGCCGTCGGTCCTGGCGGGGCTGGTGCCCGGTGGCGGGGGGCTGGCGTCGGCGCTGCTGCTCTATCTCGCCGGGGCGGCGGTGATCGTGCTGGCGCTCTTCGCGGTGGCGGGTCTGACCCTGCGCGGGCAGGCCGGAGGCACGGCCTGACAAGGTGAGCCTGACACGGCGATCCTGACACTGGGTGCCTCACGCCAGACGGCGCGGTGACGTCAGCTGCGGACAGCTCCGGAGGACGGCAGGAGCAGGGGGCTCCCGCCTCAGCGGGCCGGGCAGCCCTCGATCTCGACCGCGTAGTTGTGGCCCAGTACGGTAATCTTCAGGCGCGAGCGATCCAGGTGCAGGCCGGTGGCGCCGGGGCTCAGGATCGCCTTGGACACCAACGTATCGCCCTCCCGGCGACTGACCGAATCCGACACGACCGCACCGGGCACATGCGGCTCGAAGACAGTCACCTCGGTGCCCCCGGCGGAGGGCATGCGGATGCGCGCCTCGATCAGCAGGCCCTTGTCCTTGGGGCGCACGGCACAGGTGACGGAGCTGACCCGCGCCTCCTGCTCGCTGTAGGGCCGGCCGGCCAGCGCGGCGGCGATGGCCGGCGTGCGATTCCCGCCGGCGGGCAGGGTGCCGGCCACGCTGATGTCCAGCGGCACGCAGACATTCTCGCAGATGCCGAGGAAGATGTCGCCGCGCAGCTCCACCGGGGCTCCGTCGCGCGTGGGCGCGATACGCAGCGGCAGGACCACGTGATCGTGGTAGCCGATGGAGCGCATCCCCGACAGCTCGAAGACCTCCGGTCGCGGCCAGATCACCTCGACCCGCTGCAGGTTGTCGGACCCCGACCAGTTGAAGCTGGGCGGGATGCCCGCGCTGCCGGGCTGGCGCCAGTAGGTCTTCCACCCGTCGGCCAGGGTCAGTTCCAGGCCCGCCACATGGGTCCCGTCGGCCTCGCGCCAGCCGGGCAGGATGCGGGCGGTCAGGTACTCGGCATAGGGATTCGCCGCCGCGGGCAGCGGCAGGGCGGCCATCAGCAGCGAGAACAGGGGGATAAGGCGGGTAATACGTCGGATCATGGCCATAGACATGGCGACAGACGGGGCAATTGCCAACTCACAAAGCAGAGACAGGCGCGGGGTGGATTCAGGTTTGGGTGCTGAATAGCGCCTTAATGGTTGCAAATGATGCGAGAGCGCGTCAAAAGAGTGGAGGTGGGGTTAAGTACAAGTCTTGGGGGCAGAGCAATTGCCTGGACTATTCGATCTCACTGGCAAGATCCTCATCGCGATGCCAGGCCTGTCTGACGAACGGTTCGCCAACACGGTGATCGTTCTATGCGCACATTCGGACGAAGGTGCAATGGGCCTCGTGGTGAACAAGCCCGCGGACCATGTGTCCCTGCCGTCCCTTCTCGACCAGCTGGAGATCCCGCGCCGCGCCGACCTGTCGGGCCGGTCGGTCTATGCCGGCGGCCCGGTGGAGATGGAGCGCGGCTTCGTCCTGCATTCCCCTGACTACGATACCGAGATGTCGACGCTGCAGGTGAACGAGCAGTTCGCCATGACCGCGACCCTCGACGTGCTGGAAGATATCGCCGCCGGGCAGGGTCCGATGCTGGCAATGGTCGCCCTGGGCTATTGCGGCTGGGCGCCTGGACAGCTGGAAGACGAGATCGCGCAGAACGGCTGGCTGGTCGGCGATCCGACCGGCGGCCTGGTCTTCGAGGCCGAGGATGATCGCAAGTGGGACTTGGCCATGTCCGGCCTGGGAATCGACCCGCTGAGCCTCTCGGCCGTCGCGGGCCGCGCCTGACCGGGGCAGGCCGCCTTTCGTCGTTCCGATTTTCGAGAAATCCGCGTGTCGGGATCAGTCCCGTGGCGCCGCAGCCCGGCGCAGCCGGTCGTTGATCGCGCGGCCAATGCCCGTCTCGGGGACGGGCGCCACGGCGATGCGCTCGATCCCGTCGCGGTCCATTTCATGCAAGCGGCGGAAGAGATTGGCCGCGGCCTCGGCCAGGTCGCCAGTTTGGGACAGCGAATAGCGGCTGTCGGAGGGGCCAAAGGCCAGCAGCACCTCGTCCGGGCGCGGATCGGTGACGTTCAACCGGACCTGCCCGCGTGGCGCGTAGTGCGACAGCATCTGGCCTGGCGCCTCGATCTTCTCGGCCTGCGCCTCGGGGGCGGGCAGAGTCAGGCCGGTGTGCTCCAGGATTTTCTCCGCGCCGATACCGCCGGGGCGCAGCAGGCGCAGGGCGCCGTCGGGGGCGACCGACAGGATGGTCGATTCGACGCCCACGTCGCAGGGGCCGCCGTCGATCACCGCCGCGATGCGCCCGCCGAGGCCGTCGATCACATGGGCCGGTTCTGTCGGGCTGATCCGGCCCGAGGGGTTGGCCGAGGGGGCGGCCAGCGGGCCGCCGAATTCGCGCAGCAGGGCACGCGCCGCCGGGTGGGCGGGCATGCGGATCGCCAGCGTGGGCAGGCCCGCGGTGACCCGCGGCGCGACGGCAGCCCCGGCGCACAGGGGCAGCACCAGGGTCAGCGGGCCGGGCCAGAAGGCGCGGGCCAGCGCCAGGGCCTCGGGCGGGAAGTCGGCCAGGCGCTGTGCCATCTCCATGTCGGCGACATGGGCGATCAGCGGGTTGAACGAGGGGCGGCCCTTGGCGGCATAGATCGCGGCCACCGCCGCGTCGGAGCCTGCGTCCCCGGCCAGCCCGTAGACCGTTTCCGTGGGCATCGCCACCAGCGATCCGGCCCGCAGCAGATCCGCCGCGCGGGTCAGCGCGGTGGCATCGGTGCCCAGGATCTCGGTCTTTACCATGCTGATACGTATGCCTCTGGCCCGGCTCCGGCCTTCCGCGATGCGGGAGTTGTGACGCCGCGTTTGACTTTGATGCCCACCGGGTCGCGGTTAGATATCGAACCCGGGCCGGGCTGTCCTACAGCCGGTGCCGCAGCTTGCCAAGATGCTGAGGGAGGAGACCCACATGCCATTCCGCGCCCCCGTCGATGACGTCCGGTTCATCTTCGACAATGTCGTCGATTTCGACAAGGTCGCCGCAACCGATCGCTTTGCCGAAGCCTCCTCCGACACGGTCGACGCGATCCTGGGCGAGCTGGCCCGCCTGTCCGAAGAGGTCTGGGCGCCGATCAACCGCGATGGCGACACCGATCCGGCGATGCTGGAAAACGGCGTGGTGCGCACCTCCAAGGGCTTCAAGGAGGCCTTCGGTGCCCTGGCCGAGGGCGGCTGGCTGGGCCTGTCGGCGGCGGAAGACAGCGGCGGCATGGGGCTGCCGCTGGCGCTGACCTCGGCGATGAACGACATGCTGTCGGCCTCCTGCCTGTCGCTGGGTCTGAACCCGCTGCTGACCCAGGGCCAGATCGAGGCGCTGGAAAACCACGCCAGCGACGCGCTGAAGGCGATGTACCTGCCCAAGCTGATCTCGGGCGAATGGACCGGCACGATGAACCTGACCGAGCCGCAGGCCGGGTCGGACGTCGGCGCGCTGCGTTCAAAGGCCGTGCCGAACGGCGATGGCACCTATGCGATCTCGGGGCAGAAGGTCTACATCTCCTGGGGCGATCACGATTTCGGCGGCAACGTCTGCCACCTGGTGCTGGCGCGACTGCCCGACGGGGTGCCGGGCACCAAGGGCATCAGCCTCTTCATGGTGCCCAAGTACATTCCCAACGAGGACGGCTCGTTGGGCGAGGCCAACAGCCTGCGCGTGGTCAGCCTGGAGCACAAGATGGGCCTGCACGGCAGCCCGACCGCGGTGATGGAATACGACGGCGCCACCGGCTGGCTGGTCGGTGAGGAGCACAAGGGCATGGCCGCGATGTTCACCATGATGAACAACGCACGCCTCGGCGTCGGCATCCAGGGGCTGGGCGCCGCCGAAGGGGCCTACCAGAAGGCGCTGGAGTTCGCGCTGGAGCGCAAGCAGGGCCGCACCCCGCTGGAGGGCAAGGGTGGCACCGGCGCCATCGCCGATTTCGCCGACGTCCGCCGGATGCTGGGCGAGATGCGCGCCGATATCTTCACCGCACGGTCGATCGCGCTGGCCTGTGCCGTGGCCATCGACATGGGCCATGCCACCGGCGAGGCGGAGTGGAAGGCGCGCGCCGCCTTCCTGACCCCCATTGCCAAGGCCTTCGGCACCGAAACCGGCATGCGCGTCTCCGAGATGGGGATGCAGGTGCACGGCGGCATGGGCTTCATCGAGGAAACCGGTGCGGCGCAGTTCTACCGCGATGTCCGCGTGACCGCCATCTACGAGGGCACCAACGGCATCCAGGCGATGGACCTGGTGGCGCGCAAGATGATGGACAAGGGCGAGACGGCCTTTGCCCTGATCGACGAGATGCAGGCCTTCACCGAAACGGCGCGCGCCAGCTGCGACACCCTGGCCGAACCGCTGTGGCAGGCCATCGAGACCCTGCGCGAGGCGACCGAGTGGATGCTGGCGCAGGGCGACCTGAACGAACGGTTCGCCGGCTGCGTGCCCTACCTGATGGGCTTCGCCCGGGTGTTGGGCGGCTACTACCACCTGAAGGCCGCGCTGGCCGAGGGCGGTGAGGGGCCCCGTTCGCGCCTGGCCGCCTTCTACCTGAAGCGGCTGCTGCCGGAACATGCGGGCCTGCTGGCCCATGCCACCGTGGGGGCTGCGGACCTCTATGCGCTGAGCATCGAGGACCTGTCGGCGTGACCGTCGCGGGCGCCATCCGTTTCCCCTGGGAAGAGGCGCCGGCCCCGGGGGAGGTGGTGGAGATCGCCGAGGGCGTGCTGTGGATCCGCCTGCCGCTGCCCATGGCCCTGAACCACGTGAACATCTACGCGCTGGACGATGGCGACGGCTGGACCCTGGTGGATACCGGGGTCCATACGCGTGAGGCGAAGGCGCTGTGGCAGGACCTGCTGGCGGGTCCCCTGGCGGGCAAGCCCGTCACCCGCGTTCTGATCACCCATCACCACCCCGATCACATTGGCATGGCCGGCTGGTTCATGAAGCACCACGGGGCCGAGCTTCTGACCTCGCGCACCTCCTGGCTGATGGCGCGGATGCTGATCCTCGACGAGGAAACGCGCCCGACCGAGCAGGCGGTGACCTTCTGGACCCGCGCCGGGATGGATCCGGACCTGCGCGCCAAGCGCGAGGGGGACCGGCCCTTCAACTTCGTCGACGTGGTCCATCGTCTGCCGCCCGGTTACACCCGCCTGCAGGAAGGCGAGGTGATCCGCGCGGGCGGCCGCGACTGGGACATACGCATGGGCAACGGCCACGCGCCCGAGCATGTCACGCTGTGGTCTCGGGACGACAACCTGGTGCTGGGGGGCGACCAGCTCCTGTCGTCGATCAGCCCCAACATCGGCGTCCATGTGACCGAGCCCGAGGCCGACCCCTTGGCCGAGTTCCTGGAGGCCAGCCGCCGTCTGGCCGCCCATGCCCGCGAGGACCAGCTGGTGCTGGGCGGTCACAAGCTGCCCTATACCGGGCTGCCGATGCGGCTGCGGCAAATGATCGACAACCACGTCTCGGGACTGGAGCGGCTGAAGGGCTTCCTCGCCACCCCGCGCACCGTGGTCGACTGTTTCCCGCAACTGTTCATGCGCCGCATCGACGAGGGAAATTACGGGCTGGCCATGGCCGAATCCCTCGCGCACCTTAACTATCTCCACAGGCGGGGTGAGATTACCCGGCGGCTGCGCGCGGATGGCGCCTGGGAGTGGCAGAGCCACTGACCGGTCGCCTCCGCGTCCCACGCGGGCAGGAGAGAGGACCGAGATGCGCGAAACCATGGTATCGACCAGCGCCGAGATGGCCGAGGACGCGGTGCAGCCCTGCCGGCACGAGGTGCATTCCGATGGCCGCACGCCGCAGGGGCCCTTGCCCGAGAACGTGATCGACAAGCCGGTGGAGAAGAAGAGCGCCGCTGCCTGGGCCTATGAGCGGCTGATCCTCTACATCCAGCAGTTCGAGGAAAGCCTGAACGGCGACGAGGAGGTCGCCATGGGCTTCGCCGGCGGTGACGCGGGCGTCCTGCGGATCGAGGGGATGGGCTATTTCGACCCCGACATCGTGACCTTCACCGGCACCGATGCCCAGGGGGCGAAAACCCAGCTGGTGCAGCATGTCAGCCAGCTGTCAGTGATCCTGCGGGCGATGCCGAAACGCCCCGAGGTGGCGGAACCTGCCCGCATCGGCTTCCGCCTGCGCCGGGATCTGGAAAACACCGCCAGTTGAGCGACCGAAACAGGTGACAGGGACCGATCTTTGCAGTATTCCCGGCCCTGTAACGACCACCGGGAGGATAGACGATGGCCGAGCACAAGCATGGCGAAATGGACATTGAACCGCAGGAAAAGACCTTCGAGGGCTTCATCAAGGCTGCGATGTGGGTCTGCGGCATTTCTATCGGCGTGCTGGTCTTCCTCGCCCTGTTCAACAGCTGATCCCGCGCCTACCGCGTCGGCGGGCAAGCCCGGCAGGGCCGATCGACGGAGAATTCCATGAAACGCCTGATCCTTGCCCTGGCCGCCATCGGCGTGCTTGCCGGCTGCGCTGCGAAAAATGCCGGCTATGAACAGCCGGCGCCCGAGATGGCGGAGGATTCCTACCGCCACCCCGGTCCGCCGTCGCTGACGCTGATCACCATCCGCTCCAATGACACCGGCAAGGGTGCGCATACCGCGCTGCTGATCAACGGGTCGGAACGGGTGATCTTCGATCCCGCCGGGTCCTTCCATCATCCGCAGATCCGCCGCGAAGGCGACGTCCTGGTGGGCATCAGCCCGGCCTTCTGGGAAGGCTACCGGTCGATGCACGCGCGCGACACGCACCATTTCGATACCCAG
This sequence comes from Pseudooceanicola marinus, assembly GCF_020177265.1. Taxonomy (GTDB): domain Bacteria; phylum Pseudomonadota; class Alphaproteobacteria; order Rhodobacterales; family Rhodobacteraceae; genus Pseudooceanicola; species Pseudooceanicola marinus_A. The sequence goes on along the minus strand of NZ_JAIVMC010000006.1, from coordinate 50,812 downwards.
ACCGTGACGGTCTCTCCTGAAGTGGCTGAACAGGCCCTGCGCCTGGCTTATGCCCGTGGCGGCGTGGCGGGGGCGCAATGCGCGCTGTCGACCTCGGGGCTGCTGTCGAAGCTGCCGGGCTTCGGCGGCATCCGTCAGACCTGGTGGCCCAACCAGCTGCAGGAGTCCTTCGAGGAGGTGACGGGCGTCGAGCCGACCTCCTACTACGAGGATTACAGCCCGGTGCCCGAGGGCGCGATCCTGGGTGTCGACCGGACCACGGTCGCCCGCGCCGAGGGCTGACAGGCCCGGATGCGATGGACATGAAAAAGGCCGGCCCGGTGACGGGCCGGCCTTTTCTCTGTCCGGAAGGGGCAGGGCGCGGCTTTTGCGGCGTCAGCCCATCAACCACAGCATCAGGTAGAGGGTGCCCAGGCCGCAGACGATGGCCAGCAGGGTGCGCCGGAACATCACCCCCAGGGCCAGGGTGACCAGCGCGGCGGTCAGGCGCGGCGGGTCCAGTTCGCCCCCCGTGGCGCCGGGCCAGACGACGAGCGGCGCCACCAGCGCCGGCAGCACGGCGACCGGCGTGTAGCGCAGGTGGCGCAGCAGCCATTCCGGCATCTGCCGGTTGCCGATCAGACCGAGGAAGGCAAAGCGCAGGGCGAAACTGCCCAGGCCCAGCCCGATGATGACGATCCACAGGTCGACGCGGTCGATGGCCGCACCGGTGGCGAGGTTGGTCCCGTTCATGCGCTGGCCTCCGTGGTGCTGCGTTTCTCGATTGCGGCGCCGGTCATCATGCCCGCCAGGGCGGCGATCAGCAGGCCGAGGTTGTAGGGCAGCCCGGCAAAGATCAGCGCCAGCGCGATGGCCACGCCGCAGGCCGCGAGGTGCGCGACCGAGCGCAGCATCGGCGCGACCATGGCGATGAAGGTGATCGGCAGGGCGAAGTCCAGCGCCAGCTCCGGCGGGATGGTGGATCCGACCATGGCCCCGATCACGGTGAAGACGTACCAGAAGGGACAGATCGGGATGATCACCCCGAAGAAATACCCCACCTTCTGCGACAACGACCAGTCACGGTGCTTTTCAAAGGCCATGACGGAACAGGCATAGCTTTGATCCACCAGGAAATAGGCCGCCAACGCCCGCTGCCACAGGGGCGCGCCGCCGATATGCGGGGTCAGCGAGGCGGAATACATCGCCATCCGCAGGTTCACCGCCAGGGCCGAGACCAGCGCCACCGCCACCGGCGCCCCGTCGCGCAGCAGTTGCAGCGAGGCGAACTGTGACGCGCCGGCGATCACGGCGATGGAATAGACCAGCGCCTCGTAGACCTTCAGCCCGGCCTCGGAGGCGACCACGCCGAAGAGCATGGCGAAGGGGCCGACGACCAGCAGGAAGGGCGCGCCATCGCGCATGCCTCGGAGGAAGGTCGCGCGGGCGCTGGCGGGGGAGGGGGTTTCGGCGTAGGCTGTCATGAGGCGTATCGCTACCCGGCAACCCGGCCAGAGGCAATCCGAGATACATGCACAACGCATATTCCGCATCTTCCGGTATGGACGGACGCAGGGCCGATAATCGGCGTGACGGGGGCCGCGCATGATGCGGCCCGGCATGATCCTGGCCGGCGGGTTGTCGCGCCGCATGGAGGGGCGCGAGAAGGCGCTGCTGCCACTGGCGGGGCGTCCGCTGCTGTCCCATGTCATCGACCGGGCGGAGCCGCAGCTGTCGCACCTGGCGCTGAACGCCAATGGCGATCCCGCACGGCTGGAACGCTTCGGCCTGCTGATCGTGCCCGATCACCTGCCCGAGGGGGTGCCGGAGCGTCCCGGCCCGCTGGCTGGCGTGCTGGCGGCGATGGACTGGGCGGCGGGGCTGGGCGCCGAGCGGGTCTTCACCCTGGCGGGCGATCAGCCCTTCCTGCCCGGGGATTTCGTGCCGCGCCTGCTGATGGCCGCCGAGGACCACGACGGCCCGGTTCTGGCGCAAAGCCGCGACGCGGACGGAGAGATGCGCCTGCATCCGACCTGTGCGCTCTGGCCCGTGGCGCTGGCCGAGGACCTGCGCAGCGCGCTTCAGGCCGGGCAGCGTCGGATGATGGGTTGGGCGGAAAGTCGGGGCGCCCGGGCGGTGGAGTTCGCCGCGCCCGGCCTCGACCCCTTCTTCAACATCAACACGCCCGAGGATCTGGCCCGGGCGCAGGTGCTGATGGACGGCTGAGAGCCTTACTCGCTGCGCAGGCCGGTCTCGACCAGCATGTCCTGGCGCTTGGCCTCGAAGTAGTAGCCGCGGGCGTACCATTTCACCGCCGTCGCCTCGTCCCCGTCGGACAGCAGCCAGGCGCCGCGCAGGTATTTCACCGCGTATTTCAGGTTGGTTTCCGCATCCAGCAGGTCCCGCGGCTGGCCGGCAAAGCCCATGGAGCGGGCGGTGGCCGGCAGGATCTGCATCAGCCCGTAGTAGGGGCCGTTGCGGGCGCCGGGCCGATGGGTGCTTTCGCGGATCACCACCCGTTGGACCAGGGTCACCGGCACTTCGTATTCCGCCGCATATTGCTCGATCAGCCCACGAAGTTCGGGCGTCTCGTTGGGGTAGAGCGGCGCCGTATCGCGGAAGGCCATGGAGGGCTGTTCGGGATCGGGCGTGCTGCAGGCGGCAAGGGGCAGAAGGCAGGCGAAAACCAGGGTCAGGGTGGTGAGGGGGCGCATCGGCCAGGCTCCGGTAAACTCGGTTACCAAGGGCTTACGGCAGGGGGGCGAAATCGCAAAGCGCAACGGGGCGCGATAGGCGGAGGGTTGCGCAACGCAGCCGGGCGAGAGCCCTTTTTTGCCTAGCTGAGACGCGTATCGACGACCCACCAGTCAGGCTGCGCGGCGCGCAGCATCCGCGCCGCCTCCGCCGCCGCCGCGCCATCGGGGAAGAGCGCGAAACAGCTCGCGCCGGAGCCGGACATGCGCGCGAGCAGGCAGCCCGGCAGGCTGGCCAGCGCGCTCAGCACGGCGCCGATGGCAGGCTCCAGCGCCAGGGCCGGGGCCTCCAGGTCGTTGCGGGTGGTGGCAAGCCAGGCGGCAAGGTCGGCGGGCGTGGCCAGATCTTCGGGGATCTCGCCCATCCCGGGATTGTCGCGTTTTTCCAGCCGCTTGAAGACGGCAGGCGTGGCGACCGGGCGGCCGGGGTTCACCAGCACGGCGGGCAGGGGCGGCAGGCCTTCGAGGGGCGTCACCACCTCTCCCAACCCCTGCATCCGCGCGGCACGGGCCGTCAGACAGACGGGCACATCGGCGCCCAGCACCTCCGGGTGGTCGGGCAGGGGCGTGCCCAGATCGGCCAGCCCGCGCAGCACGGCGGCGGCGTCCGAAGACCCACCCCCGATGCCCGCCTGGTTCGGCAGATGCTTCTCCAGCGCGATGGCGACGGGGTGCCCGGCAAGGCGCGCGGCCTTGAGGCACAGATTGCCGTCGTCCACGGGCACACCGGCGCTACAGGGGCCGGTGACGGTCAGGGAATAATCCTCGGCCGGGGTGACGGAGAGGCGATCGCCCAGGTCCGCGAAGACCACGAGCGAATCAAGCAGGTGATAGCCGTCGGCGCGCTGGCCGGTGACGTGCAGGGCCAGGTTCACCTTGGCCGGCGCCAGCAGCGCGGGCCCGGTGGGCATGTCGGTCTGGGTCATCGGAACCTCGGGCAGCCTTGAAGGGGCGGATCAGCCGCCGTCGGCGGCGACCTGTTCCGTGCCTTTCTGCTCTTCCGCCAGCACGGCGTCCAGCCCCGCGGCCAGCTTGCGCCGGATGCGGTCGGCCTCCTCCTCTTCGGGATCGAAGGACAGGGCGCGGGTCCATTGGAACTGCGCCTCGCGGATGCGGCCCACCTTCCAGTAGACATCGCCCAGGTGGTCGTTGATCACCGGATCAACGGGCATCAGCTCTGCCGCGCGTTCCATCTGCACGACCGCGTCCTCGTAGCGGCCCAGCTGGTAGAAGGCCCAGCCCAGGCTGTCGACGATGTAGCCCGAGGAGTTGTCCAGCTCGACCGCGCGCTCGATCATCGTCAGCGCCTCGTCCAGGTTCTCCCCCTTCTCGACCATGGCGTAGCCGAGATAGTTCAGCAGGTTGGGCTGATCGGGGTTGATCGCCAGGGCGGCGCGGAAATCGGTCTTGGCGTCTTCCCAGTTTTCCAGGCGTTCCTGGCTCATGCCGCGGGCGTAGTAGACGAACCATTTCGACGGGTCGTCGCCACTGTAGAGATCCAGCGCCGCGTCATAGGCCTGAACGGCGTCCATGTGGCGGCCCTGCCAGCGGTAGTGATCCCCGCGCGAGGCCTGGATCTTGGGCAGGGTGGGGTAGGTGGCGGCCAGCTGGTCCAGCACCTCGATCGCCGCATCCTCGCGGCCGGCGCGGCGCAGGGCCGTGGCGCGGCCCAGTTCGGCCAGGTAGAAATTCGGGTTGTCGCGCGGCACGGCGCGGTAGGCGCGGGTCGCCAGCTCGGGGCGCTCCAGGTCCTCCAGCAGTTCGCCCGACAGCAGGATGGCATCCACATGGTCGGGGCGCAGCGCAGTGGCGATGCGGGCGTAAAGCAGGGTGTAGGCCTCGGCGGTTTCCTGTTCCAGCGCGGCGGCCACGGAATAGAACACCTCGGCCACCCCATCGGCGACGGAGGTGACATGGCTGTTGGGCAGGGTTTCCCCAGCGGCCAGCCGTTCGCGCAGGTCCTGAATCTCCATCCCCGGGTCGGAGCCGAAGATGTTGCCCAGCAGGGTCAGCGCATCCTCGTTGCGATCGAGCTGCGACAGGGCCTCGACCCGGGCCAGCACGCTGCGGCGGGTCATCTGCACCGGGTTTTCGCCGTCGGAGGCATAGAGCGCCTCGGCGCCCTCGTAATCCCCCACGTAGGACAGGGCCAGCGCCTTGTGATAGCGGGCGAAGCGGGCCAGGCCGGGTTCACCGGCGACGCTGTCGAACCGCGCCAGTGCGGCGCTCATGTTGCCCTGACCCAGTTCCATCCAGGCAGCCAGCAGCCCGTCGACCAGCGGGCCGATTGCGCGGCTCTGCTCGATGCGGGTCAGGACCGAGGCGTAGTCCTCGCGTTTCACCGCATCGACGATCAGGGCCATATGGCCGACCTGGCTGTCGATGTTCATCTCGTCCAGCCGCTGCGCCGGGCTGACGGCGGCATCCACCGCCCCGGCGGAGACCTGTGCCATGATCAGCCCGTCCAGCAGCAGCGGTTCGCGCGGCTGATCGCCAAGCGCACGCATGTAATAGTGGATCGCCGCATCATAGTCGGAGGTCAGCCGGGCCTGGCGCGCGGCAAGGTAGTTGCCGGCCAGATCCGCCGCCGCCACGGGCAACGGCAGCAGGACGGTGCAGGTTAGCGCCGTAAGCGATGCGGAGAGCTTCATTCCTGTCATGCCGGACCCCTCGATACTTCTGGTCAGGCGAGACTAGAAGCGGGCGGTCGCGAAAGCAATGAGGGGCGCCCGATGGACGCCCCCGCTCGCGGAATTGTTCCTGCGAAGTTTACATATTGGGATAGTTCGGCCCGTCGCCGCCCTGGGGTGTGGTCCAGTTGATGTTCTGGGCCGGGTCCTTGATGTCGCAGGTCTTGCAGTGGACACAGTTCTGGAAGTTGATCTGGAACCGCTTGTCGTCCCCTTCGCCGATGAATTCGTAGACCCCTGCCGGGCAGTAGCGCGCCGAGGGGCCATCGAATTTCGGCAGGTTCTCCCGCACGGGCAGCTCGGGATCGGCCAGCTTCAGGTGACAGGGCTGGCTTTCCTCGTGGTTCGTCGCCGCGAAGGAGACGTTGGTCAGCCGGTCGAAGCTGATCTTGCCGTCGGGCTTGGGATAGTCGATCGGCTTGTGTTTCGATGCCTCTTCGGTGGCCTCGGCGTCGGTCTTGCCGTGGCCCAGGGTGCCCAGCAGGGAGAAGCCGAAGGTGTTGGTCCACATGTCCATGCCGCCAAGCGCCAGGCTGGCGGTCAGGCCGTACTTGGACCACAGCGGCTTCACGTTGCGGACCTTCTTCAGGTCCTTGCCGATGGCGCCCGAACGCACCTCGTCTTCGTAGGCGGTCAGCTCATCCGAACTGCGGCCCGCCTGCAGCGCCTCATAGGCGGCTTCGGCGGCGGCCTTGCCGGACAGCATGGCGTTATGGTTGCCCTTGATGCGGGGCACGTTGACCATGCCGACCGAACAGCCCAGCAGGGCGGCGCCCGGCACGGTCATCTTCGGCATCGACTGATAACCGCCCTCGGAGATGGCGCGGGCGCCATAGGCGACGCGCTTGCCGCCTTCCAGCAGGTCCTTGACGATCGGGTGATGCTTGAACCGCTGGAATTCCATGTAGGGGAAGAGGTGCGGGTTCTTGTAGTTCAGGTGCACCACGAAGCCCACGTAGACCTGGTTGTTCTCCAGGTGATAGATGAAGGACCCGCCGCCGGCGTTCTTGCCTAGGGGCCAGCCCATGGTGTGGGTCACGGACCCTTCCTTGTGCTTGGCCGGGTCGATCTCCCAGATTTCCTTCATGCCGAGGCCGAACTTCTGCGGCTCATGGCCCTGCGACAGCTCGTATTTGTTGATCAGCTCCTTGGCGAGCGAGCCGCGCACGCCCTCGGAGATGAAGACATACTTGCCGTGCAGTTCCATCCCCGGCTCGTAGCCCGGGCCCTCGGTGCCATCCGGGTTGCGGCCGAACTCGCCGGCCACGACGCCCTTCACCACGTCGCCGTCATAGACCAGCTCGGAACAGGCCATGCCGGGGAAGATTTCCACTCCCAGCTCCTCGGCCTGTTCGGCCATCCAGCGGCAGACGTTGCCCATCGACACGATGTAGTTGCCGTGGTTGTTCATCAGCGGCGGCATGGGGAAGTTGGGCACACGGATCTGGCCCGCTTCGCCCAGCATGTAGAAGTTGTCGTCCTTAACCGGCGTGTTCAGCGGCGCGCCCTTTTCCTTCCAGTCGGGGATCAACGCGTCCAGGCCGCAGGGATCCAGCACGGCACCCGACAGGATGTGCGCGCCCACTTCCGAGCCCTTCTCCAGCACCACGACCTCCAGGTCGGAATCGAGCTGTTTCAGGCGGATGGCGGCGGACAGACCGGCGGGGCCGGCCCCGACGATCACCACGTCATATTCCATCGTTTCGCGTTGTGTCTCGGACATGTTGGCTTCCCTGTCGGCGTGGCTTTGTTATGGGCTTCGAAATTTTCTTTCGCATCGTTAGCCGCTTCGCGGCGCGCTGGTCAATTGCAACGATGCGTCATGAACTGCTGTTATCGCTCGCGTTTTCCGGCGTTTCTGCTGTGTCGTCGCCCAGCAGGTAGCGCGGTCCGGGGCCAAGGCGAGCGGCCCGGTCCCCCGGGTTGTAGAGCGCGCAACGCTCAAGAGAGAGGCAGCCGCAGCCGATGCAGCCGTCCAGATCGTCGCGCAGTTTGGTCAGCTGGGCGATGCGGCGGTCCAGGTCGGCGCGGTAATGGGCAGACAGGCGGCGCCAGTCGGCGGCCGTCGGCGTACGGCCCCGGGGCAGGGTGGTCAGCTGGGCGCGGATCTCGGCGATCGAGGCGCCCAGACCCTGGGCGATCAGCACGAAGGACAGGCGGCGGATGTCGGCCCGGTCGTAGCGGCGTTGGCCCGCCTCGTTGCGCCAGGGCGCGATCAATCCCTCGCTTTCATAGTAGCGGATCGCCGAGACAGACAGGCCCGTGCGCGTGGCCATGGCGCCGATGGGCAGGCCGTCGCGACGTGCAGTTCTGCGTATGTCATTGGATTGTCGCATTTCTTTCCCCTTGCCCTGAAGTTTACTTTAGCTGTCAGGATTGGAAAAGTCGAAATTCAGCGCAAGACAGGACACCGAAGAGATGATCCGACTGGACCACGCCAACATCACCGTGGACGACCCCGACGCGACCGCCGACTGGCTGTGCAATGTCTTTGGCTGGCAGGTGCTGTGGCGCGGGTCGGGCATCGAGGTCGGTCGGACGGTCCATGTGGGCACGGACGACAGCTATATCGCGCTTTTCACCTTCGGCGGGCCGAATGCGCCGCGTCCGGCGCGGTACCGGACACAGGGCATGCTGAACCAGCTGTCGGTGCTGACGGAGGAGGACATCGGCGCGGTGGAGGCACGGGTGGCCAACGCCGGGTTCGAGCCGATCAACCATCGCGAGGCCGGCGCGCGCCGCCGCTTCTGTTTCCTCGACCACGATGGAATCGAATGGGAAGTGGCGGCGCGGCAGGGGTAGCGTGCCACCGCCCACGCGCAGGCGCGCCACGTCGGCAGCGCCCGCAATTCGCTTGCAAAGGCGCCCTGCTTTGGGTCAGGTAACCGAACGACGAGATTTTGAGAGAGGGGCCCTCGCAGGCCCCTTTCTCCGTGCCATGGAGGGCCGAATGGAAAAAGTACCGATGACCCGCACTGGCTTCCAGAAGCTTGAAGCCGAGTTGAAACAGTTGAAATCGGTGGAACGTCCCGAGATCATCCGCGCGATTTCCGAGGCACGGGAGCACGGCGACCTTTCGGAAAACGCCGAGTACCATTCCGCCCGCGAGAAGCAGAGCTTCATCGAGGGCCGGATCAAGGAAATCGAGGGCCTGCTGGGCCTGGCCGAGGTGATCGACCCCAAGACCCTGTCGGGCAGCATCAAGTTCGGGGCCACCGTCACCCTGGTCGACGAGGATACGGACGAGGAGAAGACCTGGCAGATCGTGGGCGAGCAGGAGGCCAATATCGAGAAGGGCCTGCTGAACATCCGCTCGCCCATTGCCCGGGCGCTGATCGGCAAGGAAGAGGGCGATTCCGTCGAGGTCCGCACGCCGGGTGGTGAAAAATCCTACGAAGTGCTGAAGATCAGCTATCAATAAGACGAACGCGGACGAAACGGACATCTGCCTTGACCAAGCCAGGCGGCGATAGCCCCGCGCAGCTGCAGGGCGGACCAGCAGAGACGGCGCCGGAGAGGCGCCGCGGTCTTGCGCAGACCCGGTTCGGCACGAAGAAGCAGCTTGGGGACGGGGCCGCGGAGGCCCGGTCTCCGGGTCCCAGTGGTCTGCAGAGGGCCGGAATGAGCGAGAGCCAGACAAGCAAGCCGACCCTTGTCGGTGCCTATGAAAGCAAGCACCGCCCGGGACTGTCAGTGGCCGAAGCGGTCGCAGTGCTGGCCAGCCTGGCCTGGGCCCTGGGCGCGGCGGTCTATTTCCTCTTTCTCTACGACGCGGATGCGGGCGACGGTGAACGCCTGCGGTCGCTGCAACTGGTGCTGACGGTCTTTGCCGTGCTGATGCCGGTGGCGATGATCTGGGTGGCGGCGATGGCCGCGCGTTCGGCCCGGGTCATGCGCGAGGAGAGCCTGCGGCTGCGCACCGCCATCGACGCGATCCGCCAGGCCTATGTCAGCCAGAACCAGAAGGGGGGCGACGCCTCGATCGCGCGCAAGCTCGACGAGATCGCCATGGCGCAGCGCAAGACCGAGACGGCGTTGCTGACCTTCTCCTCGATCCGCGATCATTCCGCCCCGGCCGATGCCGCGCCGCAGCCGGCGCTGGCGACCCCCGCGCCCAGGCCGCAGGATGCGGACCAGGCGCCGCTGCCCCTGGGCACGCCGGAAGAGGCGCCGCAGGTGCCGGTGGTGAAGGACGATTTCGTCCGTGCCCTGAACTTCCCCGAGACGGCGGAGGACGAGGAGGGATTCGCCGCGCTGCGCAAGGCGCTGAGGGATCGGCAGACCGCCCTGCTGATCCAGGCGGCGCAGGACGTTCTGACCCTGCTCAGCCAGGACGGCATCTACATGGATGACCTGCGCCCCGACACCGCGCGGTCGGAAATCTGGCGTCGCTTCGCGGCCGGGGAGCGGGGCCGCCAGATCGCGGCCCTGGGTGGCATCCGCGACCGCAGCTCGCTGGCGCTGGCGGCGGGCCGGATGAAACAGGATCCGATCTTCCGCGACGCGGCGCATCATTTCCTGCGCCGCTTCGACAAGATGTTCGTGGAATTCGAGAAGACCGGCAGCGACCAGGACATCCAGGATCTGGCCGACACCCGCACCGCCCGCGCCTTCATGCTGCTGGGACGGGTGGCGGGGATCTTCGACTGATCCCGCTTGCAGGAGACATGAACAAGGCGCGTCCGGGCTAACCGGCGCGCCTTTTTCGCATCCTGGGGACGGATCGTTCGCCGGCTCAGTTCAGCCGGGCGACCACGTAGGCGGCGAGATCCGAAAGGGTGTCTCGCAGCTCGCTCTGCGGCAGGACCTGCAGGGCGCTGCGGGCTGTCTCGGACCAGTCCAGCGCGGTCTGGCGGGTGCTTTCCAGCGTGCCATGCTTTTCGAACAGCGCCATGGCCTGATCCAGGTCGCCCTCGACCTGCTTGCCGCGGGCGATGGTGCGGGTCCAGAAGGCCATTTCCTCCTCATCCGCCGCCGCGATGGCGCGGATCACCGGCAGGGTCATCTTGCGCTCGCGGAAGTCGTCGCCGACGTTCTTGCCGGTCTGGCCGCTGTCGCCCAGGTAATCCAGCAGGTCGTCCGCCATCTGGAAGGCGATGCCCAGGGCGTCGCCATAGGTATAAAGCGCCTCGATATGCTCTTCCGGGGCCTCGGCCAGGACGGCGCCCGATTGCGTCGCCGCCGAGAACAGCGCGGCGGTTTTGCCGCGCACCACCGTCACGTAGGTGTCCTCGCTGGTGGTCAGATCCTGCGCCACGGAAAGCTGCAGCACCTCGCCCTCGGTGATGACCGCCGCCGCCGACGACAGGATGTCGAGGACGCGCAGGTTGCCGGGCTCGACCATCATCTGGAAGGCACGGGCAAAGAGGTAGTCACCGACCAGCACCGAGGACTGGTTGTCCCACAGCAGGTTGGCCGTGGGCCGGCCGCGCCGCTGCTGGCTTTCGTCGACCACGTCGTCGTGCAGCAGGGTGGCGGTGTGGATGAATTCCACCGTGGTGGCCAGGTGGATGTGGAAGGGGCCGGTGTAGCCGCACATCTTGGCCGCGGCCAGAACCAGCATCGGGCGCAGGCGCTTGCCGCCGGCCTCGATCAGGTGGGCGGTGACCTCCGGAATGCGGGGGGCGTGCTTCGACGCCATGCGCTCCTTGATGAGGGCGTTCACCGCGTCCAGCTCATCCGACAGGGCGGCGGCCAGGACGTCGTTGGGTTTCATCTCGGCTTGGCTCACCCAGGCTCTCCCGTCATTTCATGGCCCCGGTGGGGCGGCTGGCCCGTCAAGAAACTGGCGTTCGGCGCAGGGCTTCTGTAGGGCTGGGCGCATGAAAGAGCTTCTGCGCAGCACCGATCCGACACAAATGGCATTCGCCCAGGCCCTGCTTCAGGGGGAGGATATAGACTGCTTTGAAATGGACGTAAACATGAGCGTTCTGGATGGCTCGCTCGGCATTTTGCCGCGCCGCCTTATGGTGCGCGACGGCGATTTCGACGCCGCTGCAGAGGTGATGCGGGACAACGGCCTGCCGGTCACGTCGTGAGCGCGCCGGAGGCCGTCGCTGGGGGCTGGTCCGAGGCCGAACTGAGTGCCGACAAGTTCCTGGGCGGGCGGCTGGTGTTGCGCCAGCCCCGCAAGGGCTATCGCGCCGGGGCCGATCCGGTGCTGCTGGCGGCCGCGGTGCTGGCCCGGCCGGGCGAAAGCCTTCTGGACCTGGGCTGCGGCGCGGGCACGGCGGCGCTCTGTGCCGGATCGCGGGTGCCGGGGCTGCGCCTGGCGGGGCTGGAACGTCAGCCCGCCTATGCCGAGTTGGCTCGGCGTAATGCCCGCGAGAACGGGCTGGAGATGACGGTGACCTGCGGCGACCTGTCGGTGATGCCCGAGGCGCTGCGCCAGCAGCAGTTCCACCATGTCATCGCCAATCCCCCCTACTTCCGCCGTGACGCCTCTGTCCGCGCCCGGGCCGACGACCGCGAGGGCGCCCTGGGCGAGGAAACCCCGCTGGCCCTCTGGGTCGATGCCGCCGCGCGGCGCTGCCGCCCCGGGGGCACGGTGACCTTCATCCACCGGGCCGAACGTCTGCCCGACCTGATGACCGCCTTCGCCGCCCGGCTGGGCTCGCTGGAGCTGAAACCGCTGGTGCCGCGCGCGGGGCGCGAAAGCCAGCTGGTGCTGCTGCGCGGGCGCAAGGGCGGGCGCGCCGCCTTCCGCCTGCACGCCGGCCTTCTGCTGCACGAGGGGGAGGCGCATTCGGAGCTGGGCAGCGATTACACGGATGAGGCGAGTCGCATCATGCGGGCTGCCGCCCCGCTGGAGTTCGCCGTCTAGGCGAAAAGATGCGGGCGATTTGCGCCTTTTCCCTGCCCAAACCCGCACATTTACGCCGGTTTAAGCGCTTGGGAAGGATGCTTCACCGTGGCGCGTGACAGAATTATGAAAATGTGCTGCACTGAAGATGTTCACCACAGAGAGGAGTGTCCCCAATGAGCCTGTCTTCCCATGTTGAGGAACTGAAGAAGAAACATGCCCACCTCTCGGCGGCCGTGGATGAAGCCCAACGGTCGCCCGGCGTCTCGTCCTCCGAGATCACCGCAATGAAGAAGCAGAAGCTTCGCCTGAAGGAAGAGATTACCCGCCTGGCCCCCGCGCACTGAGCGTGACCCGGGTGTGACGATCACTCTGACCGGCTTCGGCCAGGGTGCCAAGACCGAACACCTTCCTAAAATCCCCCCAAGACCCAGGGCGGCGAGCATCAGGCTTCGCCGCCCTTTCATTTGCGGGACCATGCGGATGGCCGAGGGGGCGCGGTGTCGGGGGGCACCGGCGTGACAGGGGGAGATGCAAAAAGGCGCCGGGGGCCGGCGCCTTTGAAGGGGGTCCGCTGTGCGTGCGGGCTCAGACGAAGAACTGGCCGCCGTTGGCGGTGATGGTCGAGCCATTGATGAAGGTTGCGTCATCGTCGGCCAGGAAGAGCACGCAGCGGGCGATCTCCTCCGGTTCGCCCAGGCGGCCGGTGGGGATCTGCGCGATGATCGACTCGCGCACCTTCTCCGGCACGGCCATGACCATCTCGGTCGCGATGTAGCCGGGGCAGATGGCGTTGGCGGTGATGCCGAAACGCGCGCCTTCCTGGGCCAGGGATTTCACGATGCCCAGATCGCCCGCCTTCGTGGCGGCGTAGTTCACCTGACCGAACTGCCCCTTCTGGCCGTTGATCGAGGAGATCACGATGACGCGGCCGAACTTGCGTTCGCGCATGCCGGGCCAGACGGGGTGCACGGTGTTGAAGACGCCGGTGAGGTTGGTGTTGACCACCTCCGACCACTGGTCGGGCGTCATCTTGTGGAAGGGCGCGTCGCGGGTGATGCCTGCGTTGGCCACCACCACGTCGATCGGACCCAGGTCCGCCTCGACCTTTTCGAGGCCGGCCTTGCTGTCCTCGTAGGACGAGACATCCCACTTGTAGGTGTGAATGCCGGTTTCCTCGGTAAAGGCGGCCGCGGCGGCCTCATTGCCGGCGAAGGTTGCGGCCACCTGATAGCCCGCCCCCTTCAGCGCCTTGGAAATTGCCGCGCCGATGCCGCGCGTGCCGCCGGTGACCAGAGCTGTACGAGCCATGTTTTCCTCCCACTTAAAAAATTCGCTCAGTAATACCGTTACAAAACACTATTCATTGGGGCAATAAAATTTCTTAGTCGATTTGGGTCTGCCAGGCGCCATGCTACGTGTTTTCACGTATCTGAGACGATGAAGATCACAGAAACAAGAAAGGCGCCCCGTGGGGCGCCTTTCTGTCGCAGGTCAGGGGCGTTCGAGGCACATGGCAACGCCCATGCCGCCACCAATGCAGAGCGTGGCGAGGCCCTTTTTCGCCTCGCGGCGCTTCATCTCGAACAGAAGCGTGTTGAGGATTCGGCACCCCGAGGCGCCGATCGGGTGGCCGATGGCGATGGCGCCGCCGTTCACGTTCACGATCGACGGGTCCCAGCCCATGTCCTTGTTCACGGCGCAGGCCTGGGCGGCGAAGGCCTCGTTCGCTTCGACCAGATCCAGGTCAGAGGCGGCCCAGCCGGCCTTTTCCAGTGCCTTGCGCGACGCGGGGATCGGGCCGGTGCCCATGATCGACGGGTCGAGACCGGCGGTGGCGTAGGAGGCGATGCGGGCCAGCGGTTCCAGGCCGCGCTTCTCGGCTTCCTCTGCGGACATCAGCAGCACGGCGGCGGCGCCGTCGTTGATGCCGGAGGCGTTGGCCGCGGTGACCGAGCCGTCCTTGGTGAAGGCGGGGCGCAGCTTCTGCATCGCTTCCATCGTGGCGCCGTGACGGATGTATTCATCCTGGTCGACCACGGTCTCGCCCTTGCGGGTCTTCACGGTGAAGGGAAGGATCTCATCCTTGAACTTGCCGGCGGCCTGGGCGGCCTCGGCCTTGTTCTGAGAGGCGACGGCGAACTCGTCCTGCATGTCGCGGGAGATCTGCCACTGGTTGGCCACGTTCTCGGCGGTCTGGCCCATGTGGTAGCCGTTGAAGGCGTCCCACAAGCCGTCGCGGATCATCGAGTCGATGTAGGAGACGTCACCCATCTTGGTGCCGGTGCGCAGGTGCGCGACATGAGGGGCCAGAGACATGTTCTCCTGGCCGCCGGCGGCGACAATGGCGGCATCCCCCAGCATGACGTGCTGGGCGCCCAGGGCCACGGCGCGCAGGCCCGAGCCACAGACCTGGTTGATGCCCCAGGCGGCCGATTCGATCGGCAGGCCGGCGTTGATATGGGCCTGGCGGGCGGGGTTCTGGCCCTGGCCCGCGGTCAGGACCTGGCCCAGGATGGTCTCGGAAACCTCGGACTTGTCGATGCCGGCGCGGGCGACGATTTCGCTCAGCACGGCGGCGCCCAGATCATGGGCGGGCGTGGTCGCGAAAGAACCGAGGAAGGATCCGACGGGCGTCCGGGCCGCGGATACGATTACGACATTGGTCATGTAGGTCCTCCACCTGATGGGCCGAGGCTGTCCCCAGGCCCTTGCCTTGTGGATAGAACATCTGACGCGTTGCCTCAATGGTCCATACTGCGGCGCAGCGACGCCGGCAGGGGCCGGCCCAGCCGGGAAGGGGCCGCCCGGGCACGCCGAGGCCGGTCGGGCGGGGTCAGCTGTTGCTCTTGGCCCAGGACGGGTAGAGCGTGGGAGCGGCGAAGTAGAACCCCTGCAGATACTCGATGCCGTTCTCGGCCATCCAGGCGGCATCCTCCTCCCGCTCCACCCCTTCGGCGACGGTGAACATGTCCAGTTGATGCGCGATGACCAGCAGCGCCTTCACCAGCACCTGATTGTCCGGGGTCTCGGCGATCCCGCGGGAAAAGCTGTCGTCGATCTTCAGGATGTCGAAATAGAAATCCTTCAGGTAGCGGAAGGAGGTGTAGCCGGACCCGAAATCATCCAGCGCGAAGGAGACACCGCGCGCCTGCAGGTCGCGCATGAAATAGGTGACCAGTTCCGGCACATGCATGGCGGACCGTTCGCTGATTTCCAGGATCAGCCGCTCTCCCACCGTGGGATCCGCCTGCAGGCCGCGCTGCAGGGTCAGCATCCAGTTGGGGTAGCCGATGGACCGGGCGGACATGTTGACCGACAGGCGCAAGCCGGGCGTGTCCCTCAGCGCCGCCAGCCCGATTTCCAGCGACAGGCAATCCAGGATGCGGCCCAGCTCCAGCCCCTCGGTCTGGTTGATGAATTCGCGGGCAGGAATGATGCGGCCGGCGGGGTCGAAGATGCGCAGCAGCCCTTCGTAGAAGGCGACCTGCCCGGTGTCGGCCCGCAGGATCGGCTGATAGGCCAGCGCAACCTCCCGTGCCTCGGCGGCATGGGCGACGGTTTCCAGCAGGTTGGCGTCGCGCGTGGTGACGGCGTAATTCAGCGGGTCCTCCCAGCCCTGGGGAACCTCTGTCCAGTTCGACTTGTATCCCGCCATCACTTGATGCCTCCTGACCGCGCGGGTGATAGCAGGGCAGAGGTCAACAGGGGGTTAAGTCCATGGCGCAACAGGAACTGCAACGCTGCAACTGGGTCGGGTCCGATCCGATCTACCAGGCCTATCACGACGAGGAATGGGGCGTGCCCGAACGGGACAGTCGCGCGCTTTGGGAAAAGCTGGTGCTGGACGGTTTCCAGGCTGGGCTGAGCTGGATCACCATCCTCAAGAAGCGTGACAATTTCCGCAACGCCTTCAACGGGTTCGATCCCCATGTCATCGCCGGTTGGGGCGAGGCGGAGGTGCAGGCCCTGCTGGGCGATCCGGGCATCATCCGTCACCGCGGCAAGATCGAGGCGACCATCGGCAATGCCCGCGCCTGGATCGCGATCGAGGAACGCGAGGGCTTCGACCAGTTCCTGTGGCGCTACGTCGACGGGGTGGCCCTGCAGCCCCGCTTCGCCACCCAGGCCGAGGTGCCCCCCTCGACGCCCCTGTCGG
This sequence comes from Pseudooceanicola marinus, assembly GCF_020177265.1. Lineage (GTDB taxonomy): Bacteria > Pseudomonadota > Alphaproteobacteria > Rhodobacterales > Rhodobacteraceae > Pseudooceanicola > Pseudooceanicola marinus_A. The sequence goes on along the minus strand of NZ_JAIVMC010000006.1, from coordinate 34,429 downwards.
AACAGGTGTCCAAGGATCTGCGCAAGGCGGGTTTCCGGTTCGTCGGCCCGACCATCGTCTATGCCTTCATGGAGGCCTGCGGCCTGGTCAACGACCATATCGTCGGCTGCCACTGTCACGACCGCGTCGCGGCAATGAAGGCCGGCTGAAGTCGCGCGCCACGGGATCGCCCGAGCGGGCCTCTTCTTCGAATGTCGTCCGGAAAGGGGGTTCTCAAGTGGGGTCTTGCTCAATATAATGAGCGCATATTCGCGCGGGTTCGCCCGGCCTCTTCACCCCAAGCCTACAGGAACAGCCCCATGAACGAGATCTCCAACTCGCTGGTCGCGGCCGACATCGCCCATTCCATGCACCCCTACACCAACATGCGCGCCCATGAGGAGCAAGGCCCCATGGTGATCGCGCGCGGCGAGGGCATCCGTGTCTTCGACGACAAGGGCAAGGAATACATCGAGGGCATGGCCGGCCTGTGGTCCGTCGCCGTGGGCTTCTCCGAGAGCCGGCTGAAGGATGCGGCGATGAAGCAGATGGAGCTTCTGCCCTATTACCACACCTTCGCCCACAAGGCGCATGAACCCTCGATCCGTCTGGCCGAGAAGCTGGCGGAGATGACCCCGGGTGATCTGAATCACTGCTTTTTCACCAACTCCGGGTCCGAGGCCAACGATACCGTCGTGAAGATGGTCTGGTTCATGAACAACGCCCTGGGTCGCCCGAACAAGAAGAAGTTCCTGGCGCGCAACAAGGGCTATCACGGCATCACCATCGCGTCGGGCTCGCTGACCGGCCTGCCGGCGAACCACGGCGATTTCGACCTGCCCGCGATCCCCGTCACCCACCTGACCACCCCGCACCACTGGCGCTTCGCCAATGAGGGCGAGGATGAGGCCGCGTTCTGCGCCCGTCTGCTGAAGGAGCTGGAAGACACGATCGAGGCCGAGGGCGCCGACAACATCGCCGCCTTCATCGGCGAGCCGGTCATGGGCGCCGGCGGCGTCATGGTGCCGCCCGCGGGCTATTGGGAAGGTGTGTCCGATATCTGCCGCAAGAACGACATCCTGGTCGTGGCGGACGAGGTGATCTGCGGCTTCGGGCGCTGCGGCACCACCTTCGCCTGCGAAAAATACGGCTTCCAGCCGGACATCCTGGTGCTGTCGAAGCAGATCAGCTCCTCCTACATGCCGCTGGCCGCGATCATGGTGTCGGATGCCGTCTACAACGCCATCGCCGACAACACCGCCAAGCTGGGCACCTTCGGTCACGGATTCACCGGCTCGGGTCACCCCGTCGCTACCGCTGTCGGCCTGGAGAACCTGGCGATCATCGAGGAGAAGGGCCTGGTCGCCAATGCCGCCGCCCTGGAAGAGACCTTCCAGCAGGGGCTGCGCAAGGCCTTCGCCGATCACCCGCTGGTGGGCGAGGTGCGCGGCACCGGCCTGATCGCGGGGATCGAGCTGGTGGCGGCCAAGACCGTCGGCTCGGCCTTCGATCCGAAGAAGAAGGTGGGTGCGAAATGTGCCGACATCGCCGCGGAGGAAGGGCTGATCAGCCGCGCGGTGGGGGACACGATGGCGCTTTGCCCGCCGCTGATCGTCACCGAGGAGGACATTGCCGAGATCATCACCCGCATGGGCCGGGCGCTGGATCGCACGCTGGACTGGTGCAAGGCCGAAGGCCTGGTCTGACACGGTCCGGTCATTGGAAAATGACAGCGCGCGGGTCCCTTCGGGGGCCCGCGTTTTTCGTGAGACGGACAGGTCCGGATCTGTCCGGCGGGCGTGCGGCAGGCCGGGCCTGCCGCTTGGCGGACGTGGCGGTCAGGGGCCTTGCGCGGCCTGCCGCCGGAGCTGTGGCAACGACATGCGCATCGGCCGGCCCGTACCGCCGCACTGCGGCAACCACTGGCGCCTTTTCGCCCATGGCATGGGACGCCCAACACGACTCATCTGGCGCAGCACATGCCGTTGGCAGTATTCTGCCGAGCCGTAACCACCCGGAGTCGCGGCATTAATCCTGCTGCGCCCAAGAAAGACAGGCTCTTGCGAAATTGTCCGTGAACCATCGGCGGCTTTGCCGCGTTGCGGAAGGAACGTTCCGGCAGACCGCTGCCGGGATCCGGGCACGGGATTGCCTTCGCGGCCGCCGCGCGGGAGCTTTCGGTGACCCAACGGGAAAATGGTTTCATCAAGGGATATTGCATGCTGCCGAACATCTCCTCTGCCCGCCCCAAGGCGGACACCCCTTCCTCGAAGACCTCTGTCGCCACGCTGGCCGCCCGGGCCGACACCGGACCCGGCGCACTCCGTCGTCGCCAGATATTGGGCCTGCTGGCCGGTAGCACGGCGCTGGTGGGCGCCGGTCTGGCCGGGGCAGCGCGGGCTCAGGAGCAGGATGGCGCGTCCGACGCGCAGGCGCCCGATGCGTCGACTGCGCCCGAGGCCCAGCCGTTCAGCTATGAGGCCCTGATCGAGACGATGCGCCAGCGCGCGGGCGAGGACTGGCAGGCCCCTCCGAAGGCCGAGGGCTTCTTCACCGAGCTGAGCTACGACGGTTACCAGCGCATCCAGTACGACCCCAAGCAGGCCAGGTGGAACGACGGGGGGCTCTTCCGCCTTCATGCCTTCCATCTGGGCTGGCTTTTCTCCGAGGCGGTGGGTCTCTACGAGGTTACCGACGGCCAGTCGCGGCCCATGAGCTTCTCCACCGACGATTTCATCTACCACGAACCGCTGGGCATCGAGGTGCCCGAGCATCGCGAGATGCCTGGCGTGGCGGGCTTCCGGCTGGCCGCGCCGATGAACCGGGCCGACCTTTACGACGAGGTGCTGGCCTTCCTCGGGGCGTCCTACTTCCGTGCTCTCGGCCAGGGCTGCCGCTACGGGCTGTCGGCGCGCGGTCTGGCGGTGAACACCGGCCTGGCCCCCGGGGAGGAATTCCCCCGCTTCGAGAGTTTCTGGATGGAACGCCCGGCCGAGGGCGCGCAAAGCGTGACCGTTTATGCCGCGCTCAATAGCGAAAGCGTCACCGGCGCCTACCGTTTCATCGTCACCCCGGGCGATCCCACGCGGATGGAGGTCGATTGCCACCTCTTCCTGCGGCAGGAGGTCGAACAGCTGGGCATGGCGCCCCTGACCTCGATGTTCCTCTACGGGCCGGTGGATCAGGGCGATTTCGACGACTACCGCCCCGCGGTGCATGACAGCGAGGCGCTGCTGCTGGAGGTGGGCGGCCAGCGGATCTGGCGACCGCTGAAGAACCCCGGCCGGCTGGCGAATTCCTACTTCGAGGCCGACAACCCGCGGGCTTTCGGCCTGGTGCAGCGTCGCCGCGGGTTCGAACATTACCTCGACGCCGGCGCGCGTTACGATCTGCGCCCCTCGCTGATGATCCGCCCGCGCGGGGACTGGGGCAAGGGCCGGCTGCGGCTGGTCGAGATCCCGACCGAACTGGAAACCAACGACAACATCGTCGCCTTCTGGGTGCCCGATGGAGATTTCACCCCGGGCCGTGAAATCCACCTGGCCTACGACATGGACTGGGGCCTCGGCCCGGGCGAAAGGCCCGCCCGCGTCGCCGGGGTTCGGCGAAGCCTTGCCGGCCATGGCGGCGTTTCGGGCACCGAACCGGCGACGGATCGCCGAAAATTCGTTGTCGATTTCGAAGGGGCGCTTTTGCGGGAACTTCCGGCCGAGGCGGAGGTTTCGCCAGTAGTGCAGGTCACGGGGGGTGAATTGCGCGAGGTGGTGCTGAGCCCGGTGGAGGGCCGCGACATCTGGCGCCTCGTGGCCGAGGTCGCCGCCAATGGCGACGAAATCGCGGAAGTGACGGCCCATCTGGAGGGCTACGGCCAGGTTCTTAGTGAAACCTGGGCCTATCAATGGATGAGAGACGCATGAAACAGGACAATATCTTCGGGAACGGGAATACCGTCGACATGACCAGCGCCGAGGCTGTCGAAGGGCCGCACTGGGCGCCGCCGGAGGCGCCGCTGGCCATGCCGCGCCAGGTGCTGGAACGTGACGGGGCCGAGGCGCAGGGCGCAGGGCAGGGCCTTCTGGCCCGGCTGCTTCAGCCCTCGCAGTGGGCCTGAGGTTCCCCATGGGTGAGAGACGCTGGGCGCGTGCCGACACTGCCACCCGCGTCACCCGGGCGGTGGCGCTGACCCTCGCAGCCGCAGCGGCGCTGACCGCCACCGGCTTTATGGCCGATGCGGCGCTGGCCGACGGATTCGACTGGCTCGACGTGCTGCGCTCGGCTCTGGTCTGCGTGACCACGGCTTGGCTGGCCTGGGGCGCCGTACAGGCGATGGCGGGGCTGGCGCCCCGGCGTCGCGCAGCGCGGCAAGACGCGGTGGAACAGGCCGCGGGTAGTGATGTTCCGCAGTCTGCGGCCAGTGACACGGCAGACCGGGAACTGGTCCTGCTGGTGCCGATCTGCAACGAGGATCCAGTCGCCACCTTCTCGCGCATCGCGGCCATGGATGCCTCGCTGCACGAGGCCGGCGTCTCTGCCGATTTCGCGGTGCTGTCGGACACCCGCGACGAGGAGGCGGCCCGCGCAGAACGCGATGCCTTCGCCCGGCTGCTGGCCGAAACCGGGGCGGGCGGACGCATGTTCTATCGTCGCCGTCAGGACAACTGGGGCCGCAAGGCTGGCAACGTCGAGGATTTCATCCGCCGTTCCGGTGGGGCCTGGGATTATGCTCTGGTGCTGGACGCCGACAGCCTGATGGAGGGTCGTGCCGTCGCGCAGATGCTGGACCGGATGCGGGCAGAACCCGACCTCGGCCTGTTGCAGACCCTGCCGAACCTGCATTCCGCGCGCTCTGTCTTCGGTCGCGCGCTGCAGTTTTCCGCCGCCTTCTTCTCCCCCGTCTTCTCGCGCGGGCTGGCCCGCATGCAGGGCCGCACCGGTCCCTTCTGGGGCCACAACGCGATGATCCGCATCCGCGCCTTCGCCGAAAGCTGCGCCCTGCCGCCGCTGCGTGGGCGCCCGCCCTTCGGCGGCCCGATCCTAAGCCATGACTACGTCGAAGCCGCGCTGCTGGCCCGCGCCGGCTGGCGTGTGACGCTGGACGAAACGATCCCCGGCTCCTACGAGGAAGGCCCCGACAACATCCTGTCCTTCGCCCGCCGCGACCGCCGCTGGTGCCAGGGCAACCTGCAGCACATCCGCCTGCTGACCACGCCGGGGCTGCACCCCTGGTCGCGCTTCACCTTCCTGCAGGGCATCTTCAGCTACCTGGTGTCGCTGGTCTGGGGGCTGTTCCTGGTCACCTCGATCACCGCCGCGATCTGGGCGCCGCTGCCGGATTACTTCCCCGATCCACATCAGCTCTTCCCGGTCTTCCCCAGTGACCGCACGCGTCAGATCCTGGCGCTTGGCATCGGTGTGCTGGGGCTGCTGGTGCTGCCGAAACTGGCGATCCTGGCCGGGGCGCTGATCTCCGGTCGGGCTCGGCAAGGCTTCGGCGGCTGGCGCGCAGCCCCCTCGATGCTGGCCGAGCTGCTGCTGTCGTCGATGCTGGCGCCGCTGCATCTGGCCTACCAGACCCGTGCGGTGCTGCAGGTCCTGTCGGGCGCCGATGGTGGCTGGCCCGCGAACCAGCGCGGCGAGGGGCGGCTGACCTTCGGCGAAAGCCTGGCGGCCGGCGCCTGGATCAGCGTCATCGGCGCCGTGGGCCTCGGCCTGGTGGCCTGGGTCGCGCCGGAACTGACGCTCTGGCTGTTGCCCGTGGGCGGGCCGATGCTGCTGGCCCCGCTGTTGATCTGGGCCAGTTCCCTGCCGTTGGACAACTGGCTGTTCCGCAGCCCGGAAGAGGGCGATCCTGCCCCCGTCATCACCCGCTGGCGCGAAATCCATGGCCGCTGGACCGGGGCGCCCGCGGAGGACCAGGCCCAGGCCGGCGCGGCCCGTGCGGTGGCCCCGCAGGGCCTGCCCGCCGAATAGGCCCGACTGACCGGAAGGTCAGGTTTACTTCCCCGCGCGCGCCCGGCACTCTGCCCGGAAAGTTCCGGCATCAGAGGACGAGCAGGCATGGCGAGCAAGGCGCGCGCGGCGGTGGAATATATTGAAAATACTGAAGAAAATTCGCCTGAGGGTGAGGCTTCCTCGCTCTCCGCGACGGGAATCGACTGGGCGGAGGCCTTTGACAACCGGGGCCATGTGCCCGGCGCCGCAGAGCTGCTGAAAAGCGGCAGCGAAGAGGCCGTCGCCTTTCGCGAATCCGTCTCCAATGCTGAGTTTGACGTGCCCTATGGCGAGGGGCGCCGGCAGGTGATGGACCTCTACTGGCCCAGTTGTGCGCCCCGCGGCCTGGCCGTCTTCCTGCATGGGGGCTACTGGCACAAGCTGTCGAAGGACGACTGGTCGCACATGGCCGCCGGCGCGCTGGCCCGGGGCTGGGCCATGGCGATCCCCTCCTACACGCTGGCGCCCGAGGCGCGGTTGTCGGACATGGTGCGCGAGGCCGCGCGCGCGGTGACGGCGGCGGCGCGGCGCGTCGACGGGCCGATCCGGGTGGCAGGCCATTCCGCCGGCGGCCACCTGGCCCTGCGCCTGGCCTGCGAGGATGCGCCGCTGGCACCCGCCGTGGCCCGGCGCATCGCGCGGGTCGTCTCGATCTCCGGTCTGCATGACCTGCGCCCGCTGCGCCGCAGCCCGATGAACGACACCCTTGGAATCGACGCGGAGGAAGCCACCGCCGAAAGCCCCGCGCTGCTGGCGCCGCGCCCCGACACCGATGCGATCCTCTGGGTCGGTGGCGAGGAGCGGCCGGAGTTCCTGCGCCAGACCGCCCTGATGGCCGAGGCCTGGCAGGGCCGCGTCGCCCGCCTGCGCCGGGTGATCGAGAACGGGCGCCATCATTTCGACGTGGTCGATGGCCTCTTCGTGCCCGGATCGCCGCTTGGCGAGGCCTTTCTGGGGCGCGACTGAGGTCGCCCCGCCCGGGCGCGCTGACTGACCCGAGTTTTGCCTTGCACTGCGTCGCCCGGCCCGGTTTGATCGCCCCTGACAGCGGGGATCCACCCCGCGACGGGGCCGCAGCGGCCCCACCAACGGGAGAGTGAGAATGAACCGCACCAAGCTGGGCGCCGCCCTGATGCTGTCTGTCGCCATGGCCCCCGCCATGGGCGCCGCAGAGACCCTGAAGATCGGGATCCTGACCACCACCTCCGGCCCGCCGGCGGTTCTGGGCGAACACGCCCGCGACGGTGCCCTGCTGGCCGCAGAACAGCTTGGCATGGTCGGCGGCATGGAGACCGAGATCCTGGTGGTCGACGCCGAGGGCAAACCCGACGTGGCGGCCCAGAAGGCGCGGGAACTGGTGGAGCGTGACGAGGTCGATTTCGTCATCGGCCCGATCTTTTCCAACGTCATGGGCGCCATCGCGGGCCCCGTCACCGAAAGCGCCTTCCTGCTCAGCCCGAACGCCGGGCCCTCGGTCTTCGCCGGTGAGGGCTGCGATCCGAACCTCTTCGTCGTGGCCTACCAGAACGACCAGATGCCCACGGTGATCGCCAAGCACATGAACGACGAGGGCATCGGCGATGCCTTCATCCTGGCGCCCAACTACCAGGCCGGGAAGGACAGCCTGAACGGCTTCAAGTCGGTCTTCGAGGGCACCGTCACCTCCGAACTTTACGTGCAGCTGGGTCAGCTGGACTATCAGGCCGAACTGGCGCAGATCGCCGCGATGCAGCCCTCGGCCGTCTATGCCTTCCTGCCGGGCGGCATGGGCGTGAACTTCGTCAAGCAATACGATCAGGCGGGGCTGAAAAGCATCCCGCTGATGACCGCCTTCACCGTGGATGAAACCACGCTGCCCGCCGAACAGGACGCGGCCCTGGGGATGCTGTCGGGCACCAACTGGTCGCCCTCGCTGGAGGTGCCGGAAAGCCAGGCCTTCGTCGAGGCGTTTGAGGCCAAGTACGACTACGTTCCCGCCCTTTACGCCGCAGGCGGCTATGACGCGATGATGCTGATCGACAGCGCGGTGAAGAAGGTGGGTCGCCTCGACGACATGGACGCCCTGCGCGCGGCCCTGGAAGAGGCCGACTTCCCCTCCGTGCGCGGCAAGTTCAGCTTCTCGCCCAACCACTTCCCCATCCAGAACTTCTACCTGGCCGAGGCGGTGCAGCGTGAGGATGGCAAATACGCCACCCAGATCGTCGAGACGGTCTGGGAAGACTACGCCGACACCTATGTCGACCAGTGCAAGATGTAAGACGCCCCTGACGGGCTGAACCGAGGGGCCGGGGGAACCCGGCCCCTTTCGCTGCCATCCCCCTGCCTGCCGGAGGCGCCATCCCGTGTTCAATCTTTTCCTGCTGCAGCTTCTGAACGGGGCGCAGTTCGGCATCCTGCTGTTCCTCGTCGCCGCCGGGCTGACGCTGGTCTTCGGGATCATGGACTTCATCAACCTGGCCCATGGCGTCCTTTACATGGTGGGCGCCTACCTGATGGCGACCTTTGCGGGGATGACCGGCAGCTACTGGTTCGGGCTGTTGCTGGCGCTGCCCGCCACGCTGGTCTTCGGGCTGGTGCTGGAGTTCCTGGTGTTCCGAAGGCTCTATGATCGCAGCCATCTGGACCAGGTGCTGGCCACCTTCGGGCTGATCCTGATGCTGTCGGAAGGGGTGAAGATCCTCTGGGGCTCCGCGCCGCTGAACGTGGATATGCCGGCGCTGCTGTCGGGGTCCGTGCCGCTGGCGGGACCGCTGCAGTACCCGGTCTATCGGATTGCCGTGATCGCCGCCGGCCTGGCCAGTGCGGTCGGCCTCTGGGCCCTGATCAACCACACGCGGGCCGGGATGCTGCTGCGCGCGGGGGCGTCGAACCGACCCATGGTGGCGGCGCTTGGCGTCGACATCTCGCGCCTCTTCATGCTGGTCTTCGCAGGCGGCGCGATGCTGGCGGGGTTTGCGGGCGCCATCGTGGCACCGATCCTGTCGGTGGACCCGGGCATGGGCGAAAGCATTCTGATCCTGACCTTTGTGGTGATCGTCATCGGCGGCGTCGGATCCATCCGGGGCGCCTTCCTGGCCGCGATCCTGGTGGGCGTCGTCGATACCGTGGGCCGCACCTTCGGGCCGATCTGGCTGCGCATGGTGATGGACCCGGCGGCAGCCTCGCAGACAGGCCGCATGGTGGCGCCGATGCTGGTCTACCTGCTGATGGCCGCTGTCCTCTTCTGGTCGCCCACGGGCCTCTTCGGCCGCAAGGGGGCGAAATGAGCACCTCTGCCACCCGTACCCTGGCCCCGCGCCTGAGCGCTGCTCTGGCGATCTTCGTCGTCATGGCCGCCGTGCCGCCCCTGGCGCTGGCCGTGGACGACCCGTTCCTGATGGTCATCGCCAGTCGGATGCTGGTCTTTGCCATCGCCGCCCTGTCGCTGGACCTGATCCTGGGCTACGGCGCCATGGTCAGCTTCGGCCACGCCGCCTACCTTGGCATCGGGGCCTATGCCGTGGCCCTTGGCGCCCGCTGGGGGGTGACCGACCTCCTGGCACAGATCCTGCTGGGCATGGGGATGTCTGCCGCCTTTGCCACCGTGACCGGCGCGATCAGCCTGCGCACGCGCGGCGTCTATTTCATCATGATCACCCTGGCCTTCGCGCAGATGGCCTATTTCTTCTTCGTGGCCCAGTCCTCGCTGGGGGGCGACGACGGAGTGGCCCTGCAGGCGCGGTCCACCCTGCTGGGCCTGCCGCTGGAGGGCGATCAGACGCTTTACTATACCATCCTCGGCGCGCTGGTGGCGATCTATGCGGGGCTCTACCGGCTGACCCTGTCGCGCTTTGGCCGGGTGCTGAAGGGCACGCGGGAAAACGCGCTGCGCATGCAGGCCATCGGCTATCGCCCCTTCCGCTATCAACTGGTGGCCTATGTCATCGCCGCCTGCCTGTGTTCCGTTGCGGGGGTGCTGCTGGCGAACCTGACCGAATATGTCTCGCCGGCCTACATGAGCTGGCACCGCTCGGGCGAGTTGATCGTGATGCTGGTCTTCGGTGGCATCGGCACGCTGACCGGGGCCGTGGCGGGGGCGCTGGTGGCCGTGGGGCTGGAAGAGCTGCTGGCGGTCTTTTCCGAGCACTGGCGCCTGGGCTTCGGCCTGATCCTGGTGCTGGTGGTGCTGTTCTCGCCCGACGGGCTGACCGGATTGATGCAGCGCCTCGGGCTGCGAGCGCCCGGCCTGCGCAACGATGGGGAGGGGCGCGGCGATGACTGACCTCCTGCAGGTGCGCGATCTGCGCAAGAATTTCGGCGCGCTGGCGGTGACCGATGGCGTCGACATGAGCGTGGCGGAGGGCGAGCTGCACGCCGTCATCGGCCCCAATGGCGCGGGCAAGACGACGCTGATCGCGCAGCTGTCGGGGCAACTGGCGCCCGACAGTGGCCAGGTGATCTATGCGGGGCAGGACATCACCCGCGCCGACATGGCCGCCCGGGTCGAGGCGGGGCTGGCGCGGTCCTTCCAGATCACCGCGCTGCTTCCGGGCATGACGGTGCTGGAAAATGTTGCGCTGGCGGTGCAGGCCCGTTCGGGCTCCTCCTTCCGGTTCTGGCGCGATGCCGGGGCGGAGGAAATCACCAACGCCCAGGCCCGCATGGCGCTGGACGAGGTCGGGCTGGCCGATCGCGCGGGCGCGCTGGCCTCCGCGCTTTCCCATGGCGAGCAGCGGCAGCTGGAGCTGGCCGTGGCGCTGGCCACGAAGCCGCGCCTGCTGCTGCTGGACGAGCCGCTGGCGGGCACCGGCGGGGCCGAGGCGGAGCGGCTGATCGCGCTGATGCAGCGGCTGAAGAAGCGGCTGACGTTGGTGCTGATCGAACATGACATGGACGCGGTGTTCCAGCTGGCCGACCGGATCTCGGTGCTGGTCTACGGGCGCATCGTCGCCTCCGGCACGCCCGAGGCGGTGCGCGCCGACCCGGCGGTGCGGGCGGCCTATCTCGGCGAAGAGGAGGGCGCGTGATGCTGCGGATCGAGGGGTTGCAGGCGGGCTATGGTGAGGCGCAGGTGCTGCACGGCGTGGACCTCAGCGTCGGTGCGGGCGAGGTGGTCACCCTGATGGGCCGCAACGGCATGGGCAAGACCACGACGGTCACGACCCTTTTCGGCCTGCTGCCTGCGCGCGGCGGCGTGGTGAGCATCGACGGCCAGGACATGACCGGCGCGGGGCCGCATAGGGTGGCGCGGGCCGGGCTGGGCCTTGTGCCCGAGGGGCGGCAGGTCTTTCCGAACCTGACGGTGGAGGAAAACCTGGTGGCCACCGCGCGCGGCCGCGGTCCCTGGTCCTTGCAGGCGGTCTGGGATCTGTTCCCCCGGTTGAAGGAGCGGCGGCGCAACATGGGCGACCAGCTATCGGGCGGGGAACAGCAGATGCTGGCCGTGGCCCGCGCGCTGATGACCAACCCCCGGTTGGTGGTGCTGGACGAGGCCACCGAAGGGCTGGCGCCGCTGGTCCGGGAGGAAATCTGGGCCTGCCTCGCGCGCATCCGCGCCGAGGGCGCCGCGATTTTTGTGATCGACAAGAACGCCGATGCGCTGAGCCGTTTTGCCGATCGCCATTACGTGCTGGAGAAGGGCCAGGTGGTCTGGACGGGCAGCAACGCCGACCTGCTGGCCGATGTGGGCGGGGTGAAGGAACGCTGGCTGCACGTGTGAGGGACGGAGCGCCTGCCCGGCGTCTCAGGTCGGGGCACTTCGCTTCAGATGTCTCAACCGCCGGGGGCGCTGCCCCCGGACCCCCGGAGTATTTTTAGCTGTCGGATAACAGGGGCGCGGCGCGGGGTGGCGACGGGGCGCGCCGGGGGCCTGGGCGTCGCGCTCTCTTGCACCCGGGCGCCGCCCGGCGCATCTTGCCGTCCGAGGAGACCGAAAGGACAGTTCATGAGCACCCCCCTGATCATCCAGATCCGCTGCCGCCCCGGCACCACCTATGATGTCGCGGGCCAGATCGTCCTGCGGGAGTTCCATTCCGAGCTTTATTCCACCTCCGGCGAGTTCGACCTGCTGCTGAAGGTCTACCCGCCCGAGGATGCGGACGTGGGCCTCTTCGTCGATGAATGCTTCAAGGGGATCGAGGGGATCGAACGGACCCTGACAACGCTGACCTTCAAGGCGTTCTGAGACAGCAGCCAGATGTGATGAAATGGGCGGTCCCGGCGGGGCCGCCTTTTGCATGCGAGGGCGGGGCGTGCGGGGAGGGGCGCCGTTCAGGCCGGCTGCCAGTCGAGGCGTTCCAGGTTCTCGCGGAAGGCGAACTTCACCAGGTGGATCTCGACGATGTGCTTGGCCTGCGCCAGACCGGTGTCATCTTCGGCGCTCACATGCATGTGAAGCCCGTCGGCATCCGCGCGCAGGGTCGCCGGACCCGGGGGCAGGGCGGCCTGACCCTCGGTCGGGGTGAAGTCCACTTCGACCTTGTGGGCGAAGTGCTTGCACAGCTGCTGAAGATATTTCGAACCGTGGGCGGTGGTGTAGCGGGCCTGGGCAGCGGGCATGGGGCAAACCTTCTCTGATTCTTTCGCTAAGGTATGTTCTTGACCGCTTGCGGACAACGGGATAGCCCGAAGCCGATGCCGTCAGCCCACTCCCGTCGCGCGTATCCACGCGCATCGGGGGCCAGCCAATCGGCGGGACCCCGAGCCCCAGGAGTTATGCATGACCCTTTTCGAGCGTGTTGCCGCGCATCTTCCGCGCCCTGCCGCCCTCTGTGCCGCCGCTGCCCTGATGGCCGGCGCCGCCCAGGCCCAGCCCGTCACCTTCGAGACCGCCGAGGGCGCGATGGAGCTGCCCGCGGTGCCCGAGACCATCGTCGCCTATGAGCTGGCCTCGGTCGACACCCTGGCCGCCCTGGGCCATGTGCCCGCCGGTGTGCCGGGCCCGATCTACGTGCCGCATATCGCCGAGCAGGCCGCGGATGCGGAGGTCGTCGGCACGCTCTTCGAACCCGATTTTGAGGCCGTGGCCGCCATGCAGCCCGACCTGATCGTCGTCGGCCTGCGCTCGCTGAAACAGAAGGACGCGCTGGAGCGGATCGCGCCGGTGGCCGACATGTCCGTGGGACCTGATGCCGTCACCGACGGCCTGGCCCGCCTGGAGGCCTTCGGCGCCCTGCTGGGCGAAGAGGAGAAGGCCGACGAGCTGGCCGCCCAGGTCGAGGAGAAACTGGCCGCCGCGCGGGACGCCGTGGCCGAGCTGGGGGGCAACGCCCTGATCGTGCTGACCAACGGTCCCAAGGTGTCGGCCTATGGCGAAGGCTCGCGCTTCGGCTGGATCCACAGCCAGCTGAACTGGCCCGCCGCCGCCGACCAGATCGACGCCACCACCCATGGCGAGGCGATTTCCTTCGAGTATATCGCCGAGATGAACCCCGACACGCTGATCGTCGTCGATCGCGGCGCGGCCATCCAGGCCGATACGCAAAGCGGGCTGACCACGCTGGACAACGAGTTGGTCCATTCCACCACCGCCTGGAAGGAGGATCGCGTCCTCTTCGTGCCGGCGGCGGAGATGTACATCTCCTCGGGCGGGGTGCAGTCGCTGATGACCGTGCTGGACGCCATCACCGAGGGCCTGGCGGAGACCGCGTCCTGAAACTGCCGCTAGCCATGCAGGCCCTGGCAGTGCTGGGGCCTCTCGCCATCCTGTCCCTGTTCATCGGTGCCGTGCCGGTGAGCCTGGGGGATTTCCTGCATGATCCGGACAGCCAGCGGCTGCTCCTGATCTCGCGCCTTCCGCGCACCTTCGCCGCGATGCTGGCCGGAGCCGCCCTGGCCGTCAGCGGGCAGATCATGCAGATCCTGGCCCGGAACCGCTTCGTCGAGCCGATGACGGCCGGTGCGGGCCAGTCCGCGGCCCTGGGCGTGCTGATTGCCGCCATGCTGTTTCCCGCCACCGCCATCTGGGCGAAGATGTCCATCGCCGCGCTGACCACGCTGGTCGGCTCGGCGGGGCTGCTGCTGATCCTGCGGCCGCTGCCGCCAACCCAGCCCCTGCTGGTGCCTCTGGTGGCGCTGATCTACGGCGGGCTGATTGGGGCCGTCGTCACATTCATCGCCTATCAGGGCGACATGCTGCAATTCATCGGTGTCTGGCTGACTGGCGAGCTATCGGGCGTGCTGGCGGGTCGGTACGAGCTGCTGTGGATCGCCGGTGCCGCCGCTGCCGCCACCTGGCTGATCGCCGACCGGCTGACGGTACTGGCCCTGGGCACGGATGCGGCGCGCGGGCTGGGTCTGAACGTGCAGGCGATTACCGCCGCCGGTCTGGCCGCGCTGTCGGTGACCACGGCCATGGTCGTCGTCACCCTGGGTGCCATCCCCTTCGTCGGGCTGATCGTGCCCAACATCATCGCCCGTCGCATGGGCGACAACCTGCGCCGCGCCATTCCCGTCTCCGCCTTTACCGGCGCCGCCCTGGTGCTGGCCGCCGATATCCTGGGCCGCGTGCTGCGCGCGCCCTACGAGATCCCGGTGGCCACGCTGGTGGGCGTCGTGGGGGCCGGTGTCTTCCTCTACCTTCTTTACAACGAGCCGCGTCATGGCTGAGCTGACCGGCGATACCACCGCGCCGCGCGCGCAGGCTGGGGCGGAGGGCGCGCAGGCCGCGCCGCCGCCCGCCATGGGGCGCCGGGTGATCTGGCTGGCCTTGGCGGTCGCCGTGGCCTCCGCCGTCTACATGGTCTACGGCGCCAAGGGCTCCTGGGGGTTCATCCTGCCCTTCCGGGGGCAGAAACTGGCGGCGATGCTGCTGGTGGCTAGCTGCCTGTCGGTGGCGACGATCCTGTTCCAGACCATCACCGGCAACCGCATCCTGACGCCCTCGCTTCTTGGGTTCGATGCGCTTTACGTGATGATCCTGGCGCTGCTGGTGCATCTCTTCGGGGCCACCGGCTACATCGCCCTGCCGACCGGGCTGCTGTTTGCGCTGAACACCGCGATGATGTCACTGCTGGGGCTGGGCCTGTTCGTCGTCCTGCGACGGGGCGCGCGGGGGGAGATGATGCGGCTGGTCCTGACGGGCATCATCTTCGGCGTCTTCCTGCGCTCGGCCACGGAATTCGTGCAGCGGCTGATCGACCCGGCGGAGTTCTCGGTCGTCACCTCGGTCAGCTACGCGCGGTTCAACACGGTGGACCCGGTGTTGCTGCCGCTGACCGCCGCGGTCACCCTGCCGGTTCTGTGGCTGGCCTGGCGGATGCGCCACCGGCTGGATGTGCTGGGCCTGGGCGATACCGTCGCGCTGAGCCTGGGGGAGCCGCCGCGCCGGGGCCAGTCCATCGTGCTGGTGCTGATCTGCGTGCTGGTGGCCGCCGCGACGGCGCTGGTCGGGCCCATGGCGGCCTTCTTCGGCCTGATCGTCTCGGCCCTGGCCCATACCGTCACCCCCACCGAACGCCATGCCATCCTGCTGCCCTCGGCGGCGCTGACGGGCTGCGTGGTGCTGGTTGGCGGCCAGACCGTGCTGGAACGGGTCTTGGCCCTGACCACCCCCATTGCCGTGGTGATCGAAGCCCTGGGCGGGGCGCTGTTCCTGGCCCTCCTGCTGAAGAGGAAACGCGCATGATCCGCGTAAGCAACGTGAGCCATTCCATCGGCGCAGCGCCGATCCTGCACGACATCTCGGTCGAGATCCCCAAGGGCGGCATCACCGCGCTGATCGGTCCCAATGGGGCGGGCAAGTCGACGCTGCTGTCGCTGATCGCCCGGCTGTCGTCCCTGAAGACGGGAAAGATCGAGGTCGACGGCCTGCAGATCGGCCAGGTCAGCGACCGCGAGCTGGCCCGGCATCTGGCGATCATGGCCCAGTCGACCCATGTCTCCGCCCGGCTGCGGGTGGAGGAACTGGTGGGCTTCGGCCGCTATCCCTGGCACCGCGGGCGCCCCGGCCCCGAGGATCACGCCATCGTCGAAAGCGCCATCGCGCGCTTCGGTCTGGGCGCCATGCGGCATCGCTTCCTCGACGAGATCTCCGGCGGTCAGCGCCAGCGCGCCTTCGTCGCCATGGCCTTCGCCCAGGACACCGACTACCTGCTGCTGGACGAGCCCCTGAACAATCTCGACATCGCGGGCGCCCGCAGCCTGATGCGCCTGCTGCGGCAGATGGCCGACGAGGACGGCAAGACCATCGTCATCGTCCTGCACGACATCAACTACGCCGCCCGTTTTGCCGACCGGATCATCGCCCTGCACGAGGGCCGCGTGGCCGCCATGGGCGCCCCGCACGAGATTGTGACCCAGGACCTGCTGACCAATGTCTTCGGCACCGATGCCGAGATCTCCCACCAGGACGGACGGCCCGTGGTTCTGGTCTGATCCTGCTGATCCGGCAGGCATCCGCAGGCCCGGCCCGGGGCGAAACCCGCCCGAGGCGGCATCGGACGGGCAGGGGCCTTGCCTTCCCCGACGTGACAGGGAATGTTGACAGTAATTGTCGGTTATCCTACTTCCGGCGCAACGCCAGCAATCGCGCGACACATGGCCGCTTTGCCAGCCAAGATGGCGCGCCACCACCCGAGGGGTTCTCAGTCCCCCGCAGGGTCGGGTGGCGCGCGAAACATTTGCCCCGGCTGCGGGGCAACGGGTATGGGCAAGGGGCCCGATCGCAAACGCCCGGAGCTTGAAAGGGAGCATTGCAATGGCAATTCGGCAGGCACGACAGGCCCTGATCCTCTCGGCGGCGATGGCCGCTCTGCTCTCCGCCGCACCGGCGATCGCGCAGGAGGCCCCGGCGGCCCCCGCAGCGGACAACGCCCCGCAGGTCTCGGGCGACATGGCCCCCACCATGGGCAGCCCCGAGGCCGGCAGCGCCGCGACGGACGAGGCACCGACGGTGCCCACCACGGACAGCGCCCCCGCCGAGACGACCACCGCCCCGGCGCCAAACGCCCCCGAAACGACCGCCGAGAGTACGACTGCCGAGGGGACGGAGCAGACGGCGGAGACCGGCACGGCCGCTCCCGCAACCGACGCTGCCCCCGAGACCACCACCGCCCCCGAGACCACCACCACGACGGAGGCCAGCCCGGCCACCGACGGTGCCACGACCCTGGCTGAAACCGCCGCAGAAGAACTGGCGCCCGATCTGGACGCCGCCGCCCCTGCGCCGGCCCCCGAGGCCGGCCTGGCCGGAGCCTGGGCCCGCACCCAGGACTTTCTGGTCAACGGCGGCCCGGCGATCTGGGCCATCGCCGCTCTGTCGGTCGTCACCGTCGCACTGATCCTGTGGAAGATCTGGCGCCTTGTCCTGGCCGGCGCCTGGTCGCGCCGCACTTCCCGCAAGGCCGTCGAGGCCTGGGAAAACGGCGAGGCCGGCATCGCCATGGACACCATCGAGGGCCGCAAGGGCGTCCGCTCGCGCCTGACCCGCGCCGCCATGCGCGCCCGCCTGACCCTGTCGGACGAGGCCGCCCGCGAGGAGACCAGCCGCGTCGCCCGCCGCCTGCTGGCCGGGCAGGGGTCTGCTCTGCGCGCGCTGGAACTGATCTCGACCATCGCGCCCCTGCTGGGTCTGCTGGGCACGGTGATGGGCATGATCTCCGCCTTCCAGGCCCTGCAGGAAGCGGGCAGCCGGGCCGATCCGTCGATGCTGGCGGGCGGCATCTGGGAAGCGCTGCTGACCACCGCCGCCGGTATGGCCGTGGCGATCCCGGCCTCCGCCGCGCTGACCTGGTTCGAGGCGGTGCTGGACAACCTGCGCGCCGACCTGGAGGATATCTCCGCCCGGATCTTCGTGGCCGATCTGCCCGGTGACGGCATGGGCGAGAACATCACCAAGCTGGCCGCGCAGTAAGCCCCGCGCCGGGAAATCCCGATGTCCTTCCTCGACCATACCCCGCGCCCGCGCCGGAAGCCCTCGCTCACCCCGATGATCGACGTGGTCTTCCTGCTGCTGGTCTTCTTCATGCTGGCCTCGCGCTTTGGCGCCGACGAGGTGCTGCCCTTGCCGCTCGCCTCGTCTCAGGGGGGCAGCGCCTACGCCGGGCCGCCGCGCCTGCTGGACGTGGGGCCGGAGGGCCTGACCCTGAACGGCCGCGAGACGACGGCGGAGGCCCTGGCCGAACGCCTGCGCGCACTGACCGAGCGGCCCTCGGACACGATCATCCTGCGTGGGCGTGACGGCGCGCCCCTGCAACGGGTCGTGGACGTGGCCAGCGCCCTGCGCGCCGCGGGCTTTACCAACCTCGTGCTGGTGGAGTGATCCGATGGCAAAGTCGCCCATGACCATGAGCTTCACCCCGCCGCCGCGTCGGCCGAAGGGCGAAAGCATCGTGCCGATGATCAACGTGGTCTTCCTGCTGCTGATCTTCTTCCTGATGACTTCGCGCCTGGCGCCGCCGGAACCCTTCGAGGTGGAACCGCCGCGCGCCGAGGAGGGCGCCGAGGCCGTCGAAGCCCCCGTTCTCTACCTCTCGCCCGAGGGCGAGGCGGGCTTCGAGGAGGCGCGGGGCGAGGCGGCCATCGCGGCCTTCGCCACCCGGGCGCAGGCCGCGCCGGGCGGTGAGGCGCCGCAGCTGCGCGCCGATGCGCAGACGGAGGCCGCCGAGGTCGCCCGCGTGCTGAAGGCGCTGACGGAGGCGGGCCTGTCGGAGGTCTCGCTTGTGGTGGCGCCGCAATGAAACGTCTTGCCGAAGCCCTGGCCTTCGTGGCCCTGGCCGTGGGTCTGCATCTGGCCCTGGCGATCCGCGTGCCCGCGTCGGGCAGCGAATCCGGTGGTTCCGGGGGCGAGGCCATGGTCACCCTGCAGGGCGCGCCCGAAGGGATGGAGGAGATGATCCGCGCCTGGGAGACCCCGCCCGAGGCGGAGGTGGACCCCGAGGCGCCGGAGCCGGTGGAGCCCGAGCCGGTGGAGGAGATCGCCCGCCCGGTGATCGAGGAGACCCCGCCGCCCAGCATGCCCAGCCTCGATGTGGCCGAGGCCAGCACCGACACCGTCAGCGTGCCCAGCTTCGACACCGAGGTGCCCCCGCCCCCGCAGCCCCCCGAGGAGGTGCCGCAGGAGGTCCCCGAGATGCAGCCTGAGCCGGAGCCCACCCCGGCCGAGGAGCAACCCGAGGTGGTCGAGGATGAGGCGCCGGCGCTGGCCCCCGTGGCCAGCCTGCGCCCGATGACCCGCCCCGAACGCGCCGCGCCCCAGGTCGAGGCGGCCCCGCCGCCCCCGCCGGAGCCGCAACCCGCCCCCGAACCGACGCCCGAGGCGCGTCCCGCCGATCGCACCCAGCAGGCCCGCCAGGGCGGCGCGGGCGGCGTGACACAGCGCGCGGCCGGGTCCGGCGGGGCCTCGCAGGCCGGCAACGCCGGCAACGCCCAGGTGCGTACCGGCAACGCCCAGCAGGAAGCCAAGCTGCAGGCGGTCTGGGGCGCCAAGATCCGCTCGCGCATCGAGCGCCGCAAACGTTTCCCCAACGGGATGCGGGGCCAGACCGGGCGCGTGGTGATGCGCATCACCGTGGGGCGCGACGGGACGATCCTGGGCGCCTCCATCGCGCGGTCGTCGGGCCAGGCGGCCTTCGACCAGGCAGCGGTGCAGGCGGTGCAGCGGGCCGGGCGCCTGCCCTCGGCACCGAACGGGCTGACCCAGTCGAGCTATACCTTCACCCTGCCGATGGATTTCTCCTGAGCCGCCAGTCCCTGCTGTGAACATGGGTGTGGACCAGCCGCTGGTTGCAGTGCGCCTGACGCGCGATCGGTCTGTCATGTGCGACATCGACCCCTTTCTTCCGACGAACGTGCCAACGACGGTGGTGGTAGGGGCGCTGCCCCCCGTCGCGGCGGTGCCGCCACTCCCCCCTGTATAATTTCGGCAAAGAGAAGAGCGGCGCGCTCTCTAGGGTAGTGACCGCGCCGGACCTGCGGCTCGTTCGCGGGCCGTCTGGGCATTGGGCGTGCTTGGCACGCGTTTCCAGGCCGACCACCACGGGGGCGTCGCGGGCAAATCCCGGGCACCTGGGCTTCGGTCCACTTTTTGGGGTTTCCCCAGAGCTTTCCACAACAAATCGTAGTTGTCCCCAAGTTTAGGCTTTACAGAGGGTCGCCCCGGCCACACCATATCTTGTAAGGAGCGGCGGAAATCGCCCCGCTTCTAGAGCAGGCACCTAGCGCTTGGGGCGCTGCCAGCCCCTCGCGCTACCATAAAATGAGGTGGCGTCATGGCATTGTCCGAATCCTTCATTTCCGAAGAACTGCACCCGATCGACATCGTCGAAACCCTGGCCGAGCACCACGCCTGGGATTTCGACCGGATCGGCGACGACCAGATCGCCATGGCGGTCGAGGGGCAATGGCGCACCTATTCCATCACCCTGGCCTGGTCGGCCTACGACGAAACGCTGCGGCTGGTCTGCACCTTCGAGATGGAGCCGCCCGCCGAGGCGCTGCCGGGGCTGTACGAGCTGCTGAACCACGTCAACGACCAGTGCTGGGCCGGGGCCTTCACCTACTGGGCTGAGCATCAGCTGATGGTCTACCGCTACGGCCTGCTGCTGACCGGCGAACAGATGGCCAGCGCCGACCAGATCTCCACCCTGATCTCCGCCGCCGTGCTCTCGGCCGAACGCTATTACCCGGCGTTCCAGCTGAACGTCTACGGTGGCAAGTCCCCGCGCGCCGCGCTGGAGGTCGCCATTGCAGAGGCCTACGGCCGCGCGTAACACTGGCCCCCGACGCGAGATTAGCTGAAGGGGAACACATGTCCTTGGACAAGGTGGCCGAACGCGGCCTGGTGCTGCTGGGATGCGGCAAGATGGGATCCGCCATGCTGGCGGGCTGGCTGAAACGCGGTCTGCCCGCTACATCTGTCTGGGTGCTGGACCCGAAACCCTCCGACTGGCTGCAGTCGACCGGCGTGCATCTGAACGATGGCCTGCCCGAGGCGCCCGCCGTGGCGCTGATCGCGGTGAAGCCGCAGATGATGGGCGACGCCCTGCCGGGGCTCGCGGCGCTTGGCAACGGGTCGACCCTGTTCCTGTCGGTCGCCGCCGGCACGCCGATTTCGGCCTTCGAGGCGGCCTTCGGCGCCCAAAGCCCGGTGATCCGCGCCATGCCCAACACGCCCGCTGCCGTGGGCCGGGGCATCACCGCCATCATCGGCAATCCCCACACCAGCGAGGCCGACCTGGATCTGGCGGACGAGCTGCTGTCGGCCGTGGGCCAGGTGGTGCGGCTTGATGATGAAAGCCAGATCGACGCGGTCACCGGCGTATCGGGTTCCGGCCCCGCCTATGTCTTCCACCTGATCGAGACGCTGGCGGCGGCGGGCGAGGCTCAGGGCCTGGCGCCCGAGCTGGCGATGCAACTGGCCAAGGCCACCGTGGCCGGGGCCGGCGCCCTCGCCGAGGAGGCCGAGGAAGAACCGGCGCAGCTGCGGGTCAATGTGACCAGCCCGAACGGCACCACCCAGGCCGCGCTTGAGGTGCTGATGGATGAGCAGACGGGCTTCCCGCCGCTGCTGAAACGCGCGGTGAAGGCCGCCGCGGACCGGGGGCGGGAGCTGGCCAATGGCTGACGAGATCACCTTCGACGACTTCCTGAAGGTCGACATTCGCGCCGGGCGCGTGGTGCGCGCCGAACCTTTCCCGGAGGCGCGCAAGCCGGCGCTGAAGCTGTGGATCGATTTCGGCCCCGAGATCGGGGAGAAGAAGACCTCGGCCCAGATCACGGCGCATTACACGCCGGAGGCCCTGGTGGGGAAGATGGTCATGGCGGTGGTGAACTTCCCGCCGCGCCAGATCGGACCGGTGCGGTCGGAAGTGCTTACCCTGGGCGTTTCTGATGAGGCGGGCGGCGTGGTGCTGGTCACCCCCGACCAGGACGTGACCCCCGGCCAGAGGATGCACTGATGAGCAAGCGGATCCTGCTGTCCCGCCCGATGCCCCCCGGCACGATCGAGGCCGCCTCGGCGCTGTTCGACGTCGAGGTACGCGACAGCACCCGGCCCATGTCCGCCGCCGAGCTGCGCGCCGGGCTGGCGGTCTACGACGGGATGATGGTGACCCTGGGCGACCAGGTCACGGCGGAGGTCCTGCAGGATTTCGGCCGCCCGCGCTGCAAGATCCTGGCGAACTTCGGCGTTGGCTATAATCATATTGATACCGAAGCCTGCCGCTCTCACGGGGTGACGGTGACCAACACGCCAGGCGCGGTGACGGATGCCACCGCCGACGTGGCCATGACCCTGATCCTGATGGCCTCGCGCCGCGCGGGCGAGGCCGAACGGCTGGTGCGCGCGGGCCAGTGGGAAGGGTGGCACCCGACCCAGATGCTGGGCCAGCATGTCACCGGCGCCAAGCTGGGCGTGATCGGCATGGGCCGCATCGGCCAGGCCATCGCCCGGCGTTGCCACTACGGCTTCGGCATGGAGGTGGGCTATTTCAACCGCTCCGAAAAGGAGACGGAGATTCCCGCCACCCGCTACGACACGCTGGAGGAACTGGCGGCCTGGGCCGATATCGTCGTGGTCGCCACCCCGGCCAGCCCCGAGACCCATCACCTGGTAGGCCGCCCGGTCTTCAAGGCGATGCAGCCCCATGCCCGGCTGATCAACATCGCCCGCGGCGACATCGTGGACGAGACGGCGCTGATTGCCGCTCTGGAGGCGGGCGAGATCGGCGGCGTGGGTCTGGACGTCTACGAGTACGAACCGGAGGTGCCCGAGGCGCTGCTGATCCACGAGAACGCCGTGCTGCTGCCCCACCTCGGCACCGCCTGTCTTGAGGTGCGCGAGGACATGGGCGCCATGGCGGTGGAAAACCTGCGCGCCTTCTTCGCCGGTGAGGACTGCCCGAACCGGGTGAACTGACCTTCCCTCCGGGCGCGGCCCCATTTTCCCATACGCAGGCCGGAAATACTCCGGGGGAGGCCGCCGCAGGCGGACGGGGGCAGCGCCCCCCAGACCCCGTCAGTGGCCGGCTCCGACCGTGGAGGGGGCGTCTGGCTCGTCCGGCTGCGTTTAAGGGGCCACCAGAGAGCGCGACAGCGCATCGAAGATGAAGGCACCGGGCAGGCGCAGTTCCGGCGGGGCCTCCAGCTGGCGTGTGTAAAGCTCCGCCATGCGGATGTAGCGCAGGTGGCGCATCGGGTCTGCTTCCAGCTCCGATATGTCGATGATCTGGATATTGGCGCGCCGTGCGGCTTCGGCCACCAGCGGCGAGTTGGCGGGCAGGGCACCGAGGCGCGGGCGGCCCCCCGCAAGGCGCGAGGACAGGGCCAGGGCCCGGTCGTCGGGGGACGACAGGACCACCATGGGGGCGGACAGCGGCCCCACCTCCTGCATCAGCCGGATGAAGGTGAAGACATCGATGTCAGGCGCCGCCAGCACCACGTCGAGCCGCGCCAGCACGGCCTCCTGGCCCGTCAGTTTCAGCGTGCGCAGGCTTTCCATCGTCAGGAAGGCCCCCATGGAATGCCCGAAGACCATCAGCCGCCGGTTGCCGGCGGTCAGGTCGGTGATCAGGTCGGCCAGCTCCTGCCGGGAGAACAGCGCCGCCTGGCGGTCGGCCTCGTATTCCAGCGGTCGGCTGGTCGAGGGCCAGGAGAAGAGCACCGGCGCCACGCCCGCGTCGGCCTCCACCGCGATCT
This sequence comes from Pseudooceanicola marinus, assembly GCF_020177265.1. Lineage (GTDB taxonomy): Bacteria > Pseudomonadota > Alphaproteobacteria > Rhodobacterales > Rhodobacteraceae > Pseudooceanicola > Pseudooceanicola marinus_A. The sequence continues at coordinate 10,846 of NZ_JAIVMC010000006.1, read as the reverse complement.
GCGCCAGGCGAAACAGCGCCTCCTGGAAGCGGGTGTTGTAACCGTGGATGTAAAGCCCGGCCTCTCCCTCCGGGCCCGTGCCGGCGCCCCGGGTGGCGGCGAGGAAGGCGGGACGGGTCAGCACGCCGCTGTCCAGCACCACATAGCTGCGGGCGGGATCCGGCCTGTCGCCCTCGGGGTAGGCGATCTGGGCCCCCGGCGCCTCGTCCGGTACGGCGATGTCGTAGTAGCGGTAGGTGGTGGCGAAGGCCGGCAGGTTCTCATAGCCGTTGACGGCGGCGCGGTTGCTGGCCGCGTAGACGCGGATCACGCGATCGGGATCGGCGGCCCCGGCGACCTCGGGATGGGGGATCAGCACGGCGGGGTCCGGCCGGGCCGAACAGCCGCTCAGCAGCAGACCCGCCAGGACCAGCAGGAGGACGGATCGGAGCACGGGCAGCCTGCCTTCTGTCGAAAAGCCTGAGGTCGAGAAAGCACCTCCGCCGGCCCGGGTCAACCGCGGTCGAGGTCCCCATGGGGCAGGCGGGGCGTCCCTCAGGGCGCGGCTTCGCCCATCTCCTCGCGCCAGTGGCGGCGGCAGAGCGAGACATAGGTTTCATTCCCGCCGATCTGGATCTGGGCGCCCTCGTGCAGCGCCGTGCCGTCGGCCCCGCGCCGCACCACCATGGTGGCCTTCTTGCCGCAATGGCAGATGGTGCGCACCTCGCGCATCTCGTCGGCCAGGGCCAGCAAGGCGGCGGAGCCGGGGAACAGCTCGCCGCGGAAATCGACGCGCAGGCCGTAGCACATCACCGGTATTCGCAGGTCATCCACCACCCGGGCCAGCTGCCAGACCTGGGCGCGGGTCAGGAACTGTGCCTCGTCGATGAAGACGCAGGCGAAGGGCGCGGCGGCGCGACGTGCCTCGATCCGGGCAAAGAGGTCATCCCCTTCGGCGAAGGTGTCGGCCTCGTCCCCGATGCCGATGCGCGACCCGATACGGCCTTCGCCGGCGCGATTGTCGAACTGCGCCGTCAGCAGGTAGGTGTCCATGCCGCGTTCGCGGTAGTTGTGCGAGGCTTGCAGCAGGATCGTCGACTTGCCCGCGTTCATGGTGGAGTAGTGGAAATAGAGCTTGGCCATGGCGCTAGATAGGCCGGGCGCGGGCCGGGGGGCAAGGTGGTAAACCGCCCCGCTGCGGCCTGCCTGCACGGAGGGGCGAAACACGACGGGCGCCCCAAGGGGCGCCCGCCATGCTGCTTCGCTTCGCGGCGATCGGATCAGAAGGTGATGACCTCATGCTCGCCCAGGTCGGGGGTCTTGCCGCTGGTGTGGGCACGGGCGATCTCGTAGACGAACTTCGCCCCGCCGTCGGTCATCCAGACCTCGGCATGGGAGGGGCGCAGGCACAGCAGGCGCACGTCGGGGTCGTCGCGGCCCTCCTCGAACCAGGCACCCGCCGCGCGGCTCCACAGCTCGTCCAGCTTGCCGGGCTTGTTCACCTCATGCAGCGTGCCGCGCACATCGGCGTAAAGCTTGGCACCGCTTTCCGCGATCAGGTAGTTCACGTTCCGCTTCTCGATCCCGGCCTGGTCGGCGGCAGTGCCCTTGGCGGTGATGAACCAGATCACGCCTTCCTCGGCGTCGGCGTAGTGGCTCATGGGAATGTGATGGTCGTCGCCGGTCATCAGCATGCCGGCGGTCACGTCGCCCATGCGGTCGAAGAATTTCTCTGCGGTTTCGCTGTGAAGGTCTTTCATAGGATGTCTCCCTTGCGTCTGGAGTTGCCGAACCAACGACCTGATGCGCGCAGATGTTCCGTGCCGTCTGCAGCCGCCCCTGCACCCGCGCGGAAAGGCGCGCAGATGAGGGAGGCGAGCGGGCGGGACAGACCGCGTGAGGGGCCACGAAAAACCCCCGCCGATCGCTCGGCGGGGGCTGTTCATGAGGGGCTGTGATGCCTGTCGCGTCAGATCAGCGGCACCAGGGGCACACCGCCGCAGGCCGCAAGGGCCAGAAGCGCCGCGCCTGCCGCGAGGCGGGCCAGCACGCGGGTCATTCCTGCAGCGCCGTGACCGCGATCTCGCCCTCGATCCGCGACTTCATCGCCTGGGCGGCAGCCTGGGCGCCGGCGGCGGTGGTGAAGTAGGGGATCTTGTCGTAGAGCGCGACCGAGCGGATCTCGCGGCTGTCCTCGACCGACTGGGCGCCCTCGGTGGTGTTCAGCACCAGCGAAATGCCCCCGTCCTTCAGCATGTCGACGATGTTCGGACGGCCCTCGTAGACCTTGTTCACCGTCTCGCAGGCCAGGCCCGCCTCGGTCAGCCAGTTGGCCGTGCCGCGCGTCGCCACCAGGCCGAAGCCCAGGTCGGCCAGGATCTGCGCCGCTTCCAGCATCTCCGGCGTCTTGTCCAGATCGCGGATCGAGATGAAGACGCGGCCCTCGGTCGGCAGCACGGTGCCGGCGCCCAGCTGGGCTTTCAGGAAGGCGCGGGGGAAGGTGGTGTCATAGCCCATCACCTCGCCGGTGGAGCGCATCTCCGGCCCCAGCAGGGTGTCGACGCCGGGGAAGCGGGCGAAGGGCAGCACGGCCTCTTTCACGGCGAAGCCCTCGATCTGCGGATCGACGAGGTCGAAGGACGACAGCTTCTCGCCGGCCATGACGCGCGCGGCGATCGACGCGATCGGGCTGCCCACGGCCTTGGCCACGAAGGGCACGGTGCGCGAGGCGCGCGGGTTCACCTCGATCAGGTAGATGACTTCCTTGCCGTCCTCGACCTTCACGGCGAACTGCACGTTCATCAGGCCGACCACGCCCAGCTCCAGCGCCAACGCGCGGGACTGGCGCTTCAGCTCGGCCATGACCTCATCCGACAGGGAGTAGGGGGGCAGCGAGCAGGCGCTGTCACCGGAGTGCACACCGGCCTCCTCGATGTGCTGCATGATGCCCGCCACGTGCACGTCCTCACCGTCGCAGAGCGCGTCCACGTCGATCTCGGTCGCGCCCGCCAGGTAGCTGTCCAGCAGCACAGGGCTGTCGCCCGACACCACGACGGCGTCGCGGATGTAGCGTTTCAGCCCTTCCATCTCGCGCACGATTTCCATCGCGCGGCCACCCAGCACGTAGGAGGGGCGGATGACCAGCGGGAAGCCGATTTCCTCGGCCAGGGCCAGGGCTTCCTCGTCGGAATGGGCGATGGCGTTCTTCGGCTGCTTCAGGTCCAGGCGGTTCACCAGATCCTGGAAGCGTTCGCGGTCCTCGGCCAGGTCGATGGCGTCCGGCGTGGTGCCCAGGATCGGGATCCCGGCCTCTTCCAGCGCATTGGCCAGCTTCAGCGGCGTCTGGCCGCCGAACTGCACGATCACGCCGTGCAGGGTGCCGTTGGACTGTTCCACGCGCAGGATTTCCATCACGTGTTCAAAGGTCAGCGGCTCGAAATACAGACGGTCCGAGGTGTCGTAGTCGGTCGAGACCGTCTCGGGGTTGCAGTTGACCATGACGGTTTCATAGCCCGCGTCGGTCAGGCTGAAACAGGCGTGGCAGCAGCAGTAGTCGAACTCGATCCCCTGGCCGATCCGGTTGGGACCGCCGCCGAGGATGACGACCTTCTTGCGGTCGCTGGGACGCGCCTCGCATTCCACCTCGCCCATCATCGGGGCCTCGTAGGTGGAGTACATGTAGGGGGTTTGAGCCTCGAACTCGGCGGCGCAGGTGTCGATCCGCTTGAACACGGCCGTGACGCCCAGGTTGTGCCGGGCGCGGCGTACCTGATCCTCGTCCCGGGCCGACAGCATGGCCAGGCGGGCGTCGGAGAAGCCCATCATCTTCAGATTGCGCAGGCCTTCCTCGGTCACCGGAAGACCCTTGGCAGAGACCTCGGCCTCGGCGTCGATGATCTCGCGGATGCGGGCCAGGAACCACGGGTCGAAGGCGGTGACGCCCTGGATCTCGTCATTGGTCAGCCCGTGGCGCATGGCCTGGGCGATGACGCGGATCCGGTCGGGGGTCTGCACCGACAGCGCCTTCACGATGGCGGCCTTGTCGGGGGTGTCGCCGTCGGCGCCGGGGATCTCGATCTCGTCCAGGCCGCTGAGGCCGGTTTCCATCGAGGCCAGGGCCTTCTGCAGCGATTCGTGGAAGGTCCGGCCGATGGCCATGACCTCGCCCACGGATTTCATCGCGGTGGTCAGCAGCGGCTCGGAGCCCTGGAACTTCTCGAAGGCGAAGCGCGGGATCTTGGTGACGACATAGTCGATGGTCGGCTCGAAGGAGGCGGGCGTGACCTTGGTGATGTCGTTGTCCAGCTCATCCAGGGTGTAGCCCACGGCCAGCTTCGCGGCGATCTTGGCAATCGGGAAGCCGGTGGCCTTGGAGGCCAGCGCGGAGGAGCGGCTGACGCGCGGGTTCATCTCGATCACGACCATGCGGCCGTCCTCGGGGTTGATGGCCCACTGCACGTTCGACCCGCCGGTCTCCACGCCGATCTCGCGCAGCACGGCGATCGAGGCGGCGCGCATCGCCTGGTATTCCTTGTCGGTCAGCGTCAGCGCGGGCGCCACGGTGATCGAATCGCCGGTGTGCACGCCCATCGGGTCCACGTTCTCGATCGAGCAGACGATGATGGCGTTGTCGGCGCGGTCGCGCACGACCTCCATCTCGTATTCCTTCCAGCCCAGGAGCGACTCGTCGACCAGGATCTGGCCGACGGGCGAGGCTTCCATGCCGGAGCGGCAGTAGTATTCGTAATCGTCGCGGTTGTAGGCAACGCCGCCGCCGGTGCCGCCCAGGGTGAAGGCGGGGCGGATGATCGCCGGAAGGCCGATATGTTCGAGCGCCTCCATGGCGTCCTTCATGCCGGCGGCGATGTCGCGCTTGCCGTTGTCCATCTTGGGCGAGGTCACGATGGTGGCCTTGGGGTTTTCCAGGCCGATGCGGTCCATCGCGTCGCGGAACAGCTTGCGATCTTCGGCCATTTCAATGGCATCGCGGTTGGCGCCGATCAGCTCGACCCCGAATTTCTCCAGCACGCCTTGGTCGTCGAGGGCCAGCGCGGTGTTCAGGCCGGTCTGGCCGCCCATCGTCGGCAGCAGCGCGTCGGGGCGCTCCTTCTCGATGATCTTGGCGACGACTTCGGGGGTGATCGGCTCGATGTAGGTAGCATCGGCCATGTTGGGATCGGTCATGATCGTGGCGGGGTTCGAGTTCACCAGGATCACCCGGTAGCCCTCTTCGCGCAGCGCCTTGCAGGCCTGGGCGCCCGAGTAGTCGAACTCGCAGGCCTGGCCGATGATGATGGGCCCCGCGCCGATGATCATGATGGAGTTGATATCGGTTCTTTTTGGCATGGGAGGGACCTCGTGACAGCGGACAGGGAAGGGCAAACAGCCCCGCGCAAAATTGTCTGCGTTATAGTCAGCGCGCGTTGGGGTTCAACCCCTCATCGCCATCCTGTTGACCGCGGGGAATAGCGGGCCGACGCGGGCAGGCCCGACGGGACGCCCGACGCGCGGCGGCAGGGGCGGTCTGCGTCCGCTATGGCGCAACGGGGCAGGGGGGAGTGTGGAGCGCGCCAGGCGCGAGGGAGGCGTCCCGGGCCGTGCCCGGAACGCGCGGGATCATTCGGCCGCGCGCACCGGGGCGCTGTCGCTCCGACCGGTCTCTTCCAGCGGGGCCTTCAACACGTCGGGACGGTCGGGGGTGTAGAGGTAGTCGCGCGTCAGCGGCACGGCTTCCTGGTCGCGGGCCAGCTGGAACTGGAACACCACCTGGTCGTTCATGCGGAAGGTCATCTCGCAGGCGATCAGGTAGAGGCGCCACATGCGCACGAACTGCGCATCATACAGGGCCTCGGCCTTGTCGACGTTTTCCATGAACCGGTCATACCAGTGCTTCAGCGTCTCGGCGTAGTGCAGACGCCACACCTCGACATCGGTGGTCACCAGGCGTTCCTTCTCGATGGCCGCGCTGGCCTCGGACAGGGCGGGGACGTAGCCACCGGGGAAGATGTACTTGGTGATGAAGGCCGCAGTGGTGCCTGGCGGGTCGGACCGGCCGATGGTGTGGATCAGGGCCACGCCGTCCGGCGCCAGCAGCTTCTTCACATGGCGGAAATACTCGCGGTAATGCGGCACGCCGACGTGTTCGAACATGCCGACCGAGACGATCCGGTCGAAGGTCTCTTCCACATGGCGGTAATCCTGCAGGCGGAATTCGACCTGACCTTCCAGGCCGGCGTCCTTGGCGCGCTTTACCGCGATGCCGTGCTGTTCCTTCGACAGGGTCACGCCGACGACCTGCACGCCATAATCCTTCGCCAGGGTCAGCGCCATGCCGCCCCAGCCACAGCCGATGTCCAGAACCCGCATCCCCGGCTTCAGTAGCAGCTTGCCGGCGATGTGCTGTTTCTTGGCCTCCTGGGCCTCTTCCAGCGTCATGTCCAGGCGGGGCCAGTAGCCGCAGGAATACTGACGGTCCTCGTCGAGGAACAGGTCGTAGAGCTCGCCCGACAGGTCATAGTGGTGCGCCACGTTTTCCTGCGCCTTGCCGACCGGGTTGAACTGCGCCATCCGGCGCAGCAGCTTGCGGCTGCCTGCCACCAGCTTGTGAACGGTGCCCCGATGGGCGCCTTCGCTGCGCAGGTTCAGCATGGCCAGCACGACGATGCCATAGATGTCCTCGTTCTCGATCTCCAGCCGGCCGTCCATGTAGGCCTCGCTGAAGCCCAGCTCGATGTCCGAGATCATCTTGCGCGCCAGGGCTGGGTCGTTGATCTTGACGGCCACCTCGGGCCCGTCGACGCCGGTGCCGTAGCTTTCCGTCGTGCCGTCGGCAAAGGTCACGGTCAGGCGACCCTTTCGGATCGCCCGGGCGAGGTATGCCTTGAGTAGATTTTCCCACATGTCTTTCTCTCCCTCGGAAGGGTCCAATCAGCGCGGCGGTCACAAAGGATTGGGTCACGACAGCCAGAGTGCGGGACGCGCTCAGGAAACTGCAATCGGGGCCAGGGCCCGGACCGTTCGCTTACCCCTGAACATTGGCAGGAATTCACAATAGATGTAAATGTCATGAATGCGGATGAATTGTGTATGACTGCACAAACGATTGGGCTGGGCGCGGGGTTGCTGCATTCCTGCGCAGAGCTATCGCCCGCGAGGGCGAAAACCCGGCCAGGGCAGGGTGTTGGCCCGAAATCCGCAGCACCCCCGACGCTCTGCCTGCGGCGACAGGCCGGGTCCTCCAGCGGCCGATCTTGCGGCGCGCCGGGGCGCGACGAGCCCGGCAGATCCGTCCCGCACGACCTGCTTGGGCGGTCCGGCACGGTCGCTCGAAGACTGAGGTCACATGGCCCGCAATGAGCCTGTCATCAGGGGCGCGGGGCGCCTTTGCACGCCTGTCCGACTTGACTTTCCGCGCGCTTCCGTGTGAACCGGCGCTGGCCCAAGATGCGGGGCATGCCGCGCCCCATCCAGCCCGAGAGACGAAGAGGACACGAGATGCATTCCTATCGCAGCCACACCTGCGCCGACCTGACCAAGGCCAACGTGGGCGACACCGTTCGCCTGTCCGGCTGGGTGCACCGGGTGCGAGATCACGGCGGGATCCTCTTCATCGACCTGCGCGACCACTACGGCACCACCCAGGTCCTGTGCGACCCCGACAGCGCGGCCTTCGCCGAGGTCGAGAAGGTCCGGTCCGAATGGTGCATCCGCATTGACGGCGAGGTGAAGGCCCGCGACCCCGAGCTGGTGAATCCGAAGCTGCCGACCGGTGAGATCGAGGTCTTCGTGCGCGACATCGAGGTGCTGGGCGCCTCGAAAGAACTGCCGCTGATGGTCTTCGGCGATCAGGAATACCCCGAGGAAACCCGCCTGCGCTATCGCTACCTGGATCTGCGCCGCGAGCAGATGCAGAAGAACATGGTGCTGCGCTCCGACGTGGTCAGCTCGATCCGTCGCCGCATGTGGGACCTGAAGTTCAAGGAATTCCAGACGCCGATCATCACCGCGTCCAGCCCCGAAGGCGCGCGCGACTTCCTGGTGCCCTCGCGTCTGCATCCGGGCAAGTTCTACGCGCTGCCCCAGGCCCCGCAGCAGTTCAAGCAGCTGCTGATGGTGTCGGGCTTCGACAAGTATTTCCAGATCGCGCCCTGCTTCCGCGACGAGGACCCGCGCGCCGACCGCTCGCCCACCGACTTCTACCAGCTGGACATGGAGATGTCCTTCGTCACCCAGCAGGACGTCTTCGACACGATCAGCCCCGTTCTGGCGGGGATCTTCGAGGAGTTCGGCGGCGACAAGACCGTGGATGACCCGGCGACCTGGCCGCAGATCTCCTACAAGGATGCGGCGCTGAAATACGGCTCCGACAAGCCCGATCTGCGCAACCCGATCGAGATGCAGGTCGTGTCCGAGCATTTCGCCGGCTCCGGCTTCGCGATCTTCGCCAAGCTGCTGGAGCAGGAGGGCACCGAGATCCGCGCCATCCCCGCGCCCACGGGTGGCTCGCGCAAGTTCTGCGACCGGATGAACGCCTTCGCGCAGAAGGAAGGTCTGCCCGGCATGGGCTACATCTTCTGGCGCGACAAGGACGGCGAGATGGAAGCGGCCGGCCCCCTGGCCAAGAACATCGGCCCCGAGCGGACCGAGGCGATCCGCCAGCAACTGGGCCTGGGCGTCGGCGACGCGGCCTTCTTCCTGGGTGGCAAGCCGAAGTCCTTCGAGGCCGTCGCGGGCCGCGCCCGTAACGTCATCGGCGAAGAACTGGGCCTGACCGACCAGAACCGTTTTGCCTTCGCCTGGATCGTCGATTTCCCGATCTACGAGAAGGACGAGGAAACCGGCAAGCTCGACTTCGAGCACAACCCCTTCTCCATGCCCCAGGGCGGCATGGAGGCGCTGGAGGGCGACCCGCTGGACGTGCGCGGCTACCAGTACGACCTGGCCTGCAACGGCTACGAGCTGGTCTCGGGCGCGATCCGGAACCACAAGCCGGAGATCATGTTCAAGGCCTTCGAGATCGCGGGCTACCCGAAGGAAGAAGTGCTGAAACGCTTCGGCGGCATGGTCAACGCCTTCCAGTACGGCGCGCCGCCGCACGGTGGCTGCGCGGCGGGCATCGACCGGATCGTCATGCTGCTGGCCGAGGAAAGCAATATCCGCGAGGTCATCCTCTTCCCGATGAACCAGCGCGCCGAGGACCTGATGATGGACGCCCCCTCCGAGCCGACGGCCGAACAGCTGATGGAACTGAACCTGCGGGTCATCCCGCAGGAGTGATACGGGCGCCTTCGGGCGCACACCGCGAAAGATCCGACACCCGGGCCGGCAGGCCGACAGGTCCGGGTGTTTTGCGTTCAGGCGCCAACCCGCGCATTCTTCGGGCAAAGGCAAGGGGCCGGCGCTCTCTGTGCGCCCGGGCAGGCGGCACGCCCTGTCCGGCGCAGCGCCCCGTGCTACATCGGGGAGGGCCAAGACAAAGGACGATCTCCCCGATGAAACTCTACCTCTACGACCATTGCCCCTTCTGCACCCGTGTGCGCATGCCGCTGGGTCTGAAATCCATCTCCGCCGAGGAGGTCTACCTGGCCAATGACGACGAAGAGACGCCGATCGGGATGATCGGCGCGAAGATGGTGCCGATCCTGGAGGATGCCGACGGCCACATGGCCGAAAGCCTCGACATCGTGGCGAAGCTGGACGGGCTCTCGGGCGAGCGGATGTTCGACGCCCCGCCGCAGGACGAGTTGCTGACCTGGATGCGCAACTGGGCCGAGCGGGTCAGCACCCTGGTGATCCCCTGCGCCCCCGATCCGGTCTTCCCCGAGTTCGCCACCGAAAGCGCCCGGGCCTATTTCACCGCGAAGAAGACCGCCTCCCTCGGTGATTTCGACCAACTGCGCGCCCGGACGGATGAATACATCGCCGACATGACGGACGGCCTGCGCGACCTGGTCTCGGTCCTGCCGGATGCCGCGCATCCCTCCAGCGACGACATCCACATCTTCCCGGTGCTGCGCTCGCTGACCATCGTCGACGGGCTGGAGTTCCCCGCGGAAGTGGAGGCCTACACCCGCGCCATGTCGAAAGCCTCCGGCGTGCCCCTGGTCTGGGACATGCGCTAGCATCGGCGGGGCCCCCTCGGCGCCATCGAGGCGCCTCGGCGGCGGGGGGCTCTGCGCGCCCCCGGCGCTCCGCCCGTCCCGCGCGCAGCTTTTAGGGGAGGGCAGCAGCACCGGGCCCCACATCCGGGCGCCCACGAAAAAGGCCCGCCGAGGCGGGCCTTTCCGATGTTGCGCGGCGGGAGAGAGCCCCGCCCGTCGCTCAGAGCTTTTCCAGAAGCTCGGGGACGGCGTCGAAGAGGTCGGCGACCAGGCCGTAGTCGGCGACCTGGAAGATCGGCGCCTCTTCGTCCTTGTTGATCGCCACGATGACCTTCGAGTCCTTCATCCCCGCAAGGTGCTGGATCGCCCCGGAGATGCCGACGGCCACGTAAAGCTCGGGCGCCACGACCTTGCCGGTCTGGCCGACCTGCCAGTCGTTCGGCGCAAAGCCCGAGTCGACGGCCGCGCGCGACGCGCCCACGGCGGCGCCCAGCTTGTCGGCCAGCTTCTCGATCAGCTCGAAGTTCTCTTCCGAACCGACGCCACGGCCACCCGAGACGACGATGCCGGCCGAGGTCAGCTCGGGGCGGTCGCTTTCGGCCAGCTTGTCCTCGACCCAGGACGACAGGGCCGGATCGTCGGCCGTCTCGGTGGCCTCGACCGCGGCGGATCCGCCGTCACCGGCGGCGTCGAAGGTCGAGGTGCGGAAGGTGATCACCTTCTTCGGATCCAGCGACTTGACCGTCTGCACGGCGTTGCCGGCGTAG